>NZ_JABMKX010000009.1 GCF_013204885.1 Paenibacillus tritici | reverse complement strand
TTACTCACCCGTCCGCCGCTAAGTTAATCCGGAGCAAGCTCCTTCATAACTCCGCTCGACTTGCATGTATTAGGCATGCCGCCAGCGTTCGTCCTGAGCCAGGATCAAACTCTCCAATTAGGACGCTTACGAAGTAAGCGTCACCTGTAACCTCTTCGGTCCAGCTCAAGCTGAGCGGATGAAGAGGTTACAGTATAGAAAGAGCGATTGCTCATTTTGAAACTGACGATTCATTTACTGAATCTTGTAAAAATTAAAGCGTTCCATTTGTTCAGTTTTCAAAGAACTTGCTCCCGGCATTTCGACATTACGTCTCTTGCACAGGAATTAGATCATATCATTTTATTACGTTTGTTGTCAACTTATTTTTCTTCCGCCGCTCAATTCAGCGTCGATGTCTCATAAGCACAAGAGATAATATATCACGCGATTCAGACCTTTGCAAGCCTTTTTTATAAGATAAGAATTTAAATAATTCATTAACGCATAATTGCACGCTATAGAGCACAAATTGATTCCCATAACGGTTCATTTGTCGCTACAATAGGATTTATCGTTATCTTCCAATTATCCTTACCAACTAGCTGTTCCTGAAAGGAGTTCCAATGTCTAATCAATTGAAGGAGTCGCGCAATCTGCAGCAGGCTACTATCTACCGTATTTTACTCGCAGTCAGCTTTGTTCATTTATTCAATGATTCGATTCAGGCGCTTATTCCGGCGATGTTCCCTGTGCTGAAGGATAACCTGACGCTCTCCTATGCCCAGATCGGCTGGATTGCGTTCGCGCTTAACCTCACTTCCTCGGTGATTCAGCCCATTATCGGCTTCGCCGCTGACCGCAGACCCCGCCCTATCCTGCTTCCGCTGGGGATGTGCTGCACTTTTGCCGGAGTCTTCTTACTCGCATTTGCCGGTAATTATGTACTTGTCATCGTGTCCGTGATGCTTGTGGGCTTTGGCTCAGCCGCTTTTCATCCGGAAGGGATGCGGGTAGCCCATATGGCTGCCGGTCAGCGCAAAGGACTGTCCCAATCTATTTTTCAGGTAGGCGGCAATGCCGGTCAGGCCTTGGGGCCTCTATTAATGAAGTGGGTATTCATCCCCTTCGGTCAGATGGGGGCGCTTGGCTTCACTGTTATCGCCGCTGCCGGAGTTGCCGTCCAGGCCTATGTAGCCCGCTGGTACCGTGAGATGCTGGATGCCGGATATACCTTCCGCAAAAGATCAGTGACACGCTCCATCGACCCAGCCCGCAGCAAGCGTATCCTCATTACAACGGTCATCCTGGTCTTCATCGTCTTCGTCCGGTCTTGGTACGGCGCTTCCATCGGCGGGTATTATGCCTTCTATCTAATGGACAAATACGGTATGACGCTGGATGATGCGCAGATCTATATTTTCATCTATCTCGCAGCAGGTGCTGTCGGAACCTTCTTCGGCGGTCCTCTGGCTGACCGTTTCGGGCGCCGTAATCTCATTCTTGTCTCGATGATCGGAACGGTGCCGTTTGCGCTGGCCCTGCCTTTTGTGAATCAGTTCTGGGCGGCCGTGCTGCTGATCATCTCCGGGTTCATCCTCTTGTCCAGCTTCTCCGTAACTGTGATCTACGCGCAGATGCTGTATCCCGGCAATATCGGTACGGTATCGGGACTGATTACGGGCCTTGCCTTCGGACTTGGCGGAATTGGTTCTGTTGTGATTGGCCATCTGATCGACACGATCGGCATAGCCACGGTGTTCGTGGCCTGCGGCTTCCTCCCGCTGCTCGGCCTGCTCGCGCTGCTGCTGCCCGGTGACAAGAAGCTGGAGGAATGGGCAGCCGAATAATCCACTGAGCCTGGCTGGCGGCAGAGAATTATTCAAGAGATGCTTTTTGCGGTACAATTAGTTAAAACTTGAATTAATTATTACCATGCTGGAGGGCAGCCGAGGAGGGATAGCGCTTGAAGAACTTACTTACCACCATCCGCAAAGGGTATGGAAAAAAGCTGGTTTCGCTTCACATGTGGAATGCCTGGCTGGTCTTAATTCTTGCCCTAAGCGGTCTTATGCTGGTTGGAGGCTTCTGGAGAGAACTGCTGGGTGAAGGCAGAGTGTGGCTGAAATGGGGCCATATCGGGTTTGGACTGGTGCTGTTAATTCCCGTAGTCTATTATCTGTTCCTGGCAGCGAAGCATTGGAAGCGGTTGAAGGGGAAAACGGCACAAAAAGCCAATGTCATCTTCGTGCTTACTCTTTTGATCGGCTGGCTCATCTCAGGGGTTGTTCTCTGGCAGTTTAGGCTTGCCGGGCCGAGAGCGGCGAATAGCGCGCTGTTTATTCATGATCTGCTCACCTGGGTGGGACTTCCTGTCATCATCTATCATTCCATTACCCGGGTGAAGTGGCTGAAGGAGCCCAAGAAGCGCACTATTGTGGCAGAAGCTGTACCTGTAGAGGAGAACGCTCCCCTTACCGGACGGCCCCGGCCTGTGGCTCCCTCAGAAGCCCAGCCTCTGTACTCACGCCGTGGTTTCATCAAAGCTGCGGTAGGCGCAGGTCTTGCCGTTACGCTCGGCCCAACCTTTGTCCGCTGGATCGGCAAATCCCTGCAGCTTCCGGGTACAGCCGACTATGCGGCAACGAATGCCAACGCCCTGATTCCCGACCCTGTTCCGCTGGCACAATCCGCACCTCCGATCGGCGGGGGAGCCGAGGGCAGCTTTCGTGTATATACGGTCACGGCCATTCCCGCCTTCGACAATTCCAACTGGTCTTTTACTATTGACGGCCTGGTGGACAAGAAGCTGACCTGGAACTGGGAAGAGTTCGTCAAGCTGCAGCGTGAGGTGCAGGTCAGTGATTTTCACTGTGTGACGGGCTGGTCTGTGTATAAAAATACATGGGAGGGCCTCCCCCTCTCCAAGCTGCTCGATATGGCCGGTGTGCAGGCTCAAGCCGTCACGGTCAAGCTGTATTCGGGAGACGGCGTCTATACGGACTCGCTGACCCTGGATCAGGCACGGATGGATGACATCATGGTGGCGGTGATGCATGACGGCAAACCTATTCCGAATCAGCTCGGCGGGCCTGTACGTCTGGTTACTCCGCAGATGTATGCCTATAAGTCTGTCAAATGGCTAAACCGGATAGAATTAATAGACGAAGATCATGTCGGGTACTGGGAACAGCGGGGTTATGATAAGGACGCCTGGTTGCCTGGTGCTAAGCGGGTGTAGCTTTTCCCTTCTATTCAGACAAGTAGAAACGGCTTCGCTGTCCTTTAAAGGACGGTACCGTTTCAGCGAGAAATAGAAGGATAATTTATCATGTGAAACATATAAATTCTTATATTTTAACAAAAACCTCCTCTCCCAATCAGGGATATGGAGGTTTTTGGTTGTGAACGGTGTGTTACAGACTTGTAAATGAAGCATCGTAAAGGCGGAACATCGTCTTATAGCCGGATTCGTCAATCTTGATCCCGACATCCAGACGTCCCGATATCTCCAGCGGCCCGGAGGTATAGCGGAGCTTGCTGCCTTCAGGCACAAATACAATCATAATCTTGTTCCAGTACGTCTCATCCCCATTATCGAAGGGGCATTCCGCACCCGGCTCCGGGATAAGCAAGAACCAGTTTTTCTCAAAGGAAAGGACTTCGCCCATAAAGCCCTTAATAGTCACTTGCTGACCGCTGAGATTCCAGAAGTCTTCTGAAGGCCGGGTCTGATCGTCACCGTCAAAAAAACCGTTCCAGTCAATGTTCGTATTCCCTGTGGTGGAAACCCCCGCGGTAGTTGCTGGTGTTAATGCCGGTGTTACTAACGGTGTAGCCGCCGGTGTCGCTGCTGGTGTTGCGGGCGGGGACGGGCTATCTGCCGGACGGACTCCGGCCTTGGCCGGTTCTGCTCCAGTACTGCTCTTCCCGGTACCTTTAGGCACTGCCGCTGGCCCGGGACTTTGTACAAGAGAAGGGACTTCAGCGCTTGGAGTGGAGGCAACCGCCTTCTTGGAAGTCTTCCTGGTAGCCGTCATTACTGGTACAGCAGCTGGTGCAGGAGATGGCTTGGACATAACCGTTGCACCGTCTCCGGCGCCTGCATCTTGGGAAGCTGGGGTAGCCTCCGCTCCAGCCTTAGCTGTTGGAGACCCGCCGTTCACATTACTTGTCTGTGCTGTGCCAGAGTTCTCAGGCACGGGTGAAGGTTCAGCAGTCCCCTGCGCAGCTTCGGCCACTGCCGCAAAGGACTCTCCGTTGCCTTCAGCAGCCATATTTTGACCGCAGGCCTGAAGCAGCAGCATCCCCATAACAGCTCCCGACATGAGGAACAGTCTTCCTTGGAATCGTATCAATTGTACGTACCTCCTATGATTTGAACAAGGCGAGCGGATGCATCCGGTACATCCGGAAGGCCGGTCCCAGCGAAGACAGCAGACCTATCGCAAGTGCACCAAGGACAATCAGCCCGTGTTCCGGTGTCCAGTGGTACGGCTCTATTTGAATCCCTGCCTGTGCGAACAATCTATCCTTCAGCAGGTAGGCTCCAAGATGACCAGTCAACAGACCTGCGATTAGTCCTGTCGCTGTCAACAGCAGACCCTCCGTAGTTAACGTCAGCCATACATAGACCTGTGATTTGCCTAGGAGACGAAGTATCCCCACATCCTTGGTCCGTTCCGAGGCTGCTGCAATCAGAGATAAGAGAATGGCAATACCCGCAAGCAGCACACAGATGCCCGTCAATATACCAAGCAGCCGTGAGCCCTGATCCACAGCATTCAGCACCTCGGACACTGCCTGGCTGGTATACACGGCCTGAACACCATTACTGCCATCGAACCCCTGCTTCAGATCATGGGCCCCCAGCAGACTGGACGGTTTGACCAGCACCGCCGTGATCTCGCGATCCTCCGCTTCAAGCCCGTGTACAGCCCAGGCATAGTCTACCGTCGTAAAGACGGCACGGTCATCCGGTGTGTGCAGCTCGGGAAGAATGCCTGTGATCTGGTAGCGGAAACTCCCGTGATCCTGCTCCCCGTGATGCTCTGCCTCCTCCGCTTCGCCTGCTCCATGCCCTTCCGCTTCTTCAGCCTCTTCGGATTCAGGTTCATCCCCCTGCACCAGTCCATGTGCTCCCGCAAAGCTATCGCCTACCTTCAGTCCCAAGGACCGGGCGACGTACGAGCCTATGATTGCTTCTCCGGTATGGGCATACAGCTTGCCTTCCTGAAGCTTGCTGTCACCGTAGCGGGTGAAGAAATAACCGGTATCTATCCCGACGATCGGATACCCCTTGTGGTTGTCTCCCGTGGTCATCGCGAAGGCAACATCCACAGACGGGGCCCGCTGTGCCTGATCCAGCACTGCAAGCGGGATATTTCCGGTCGGCGCACCGATATGATAAAACGTATTGAGTACCAGCTGAGTCTCACTGCCTGCTGCTCCTATGACAAGATCAAAGGGGCCATAGCCCTTCTTGGCTCCCTGTTCCACGCTCTGCCGGGACAGAACAAGCAGTACGATAAAAGCAACCGTAATAGCCACCGCACACACAGTAAGCAGCGACAGGAACCGCCGGTGCAGCACATTACGGAGGGTTAAGCTGAACAGGCTCATAGCGAGGCACCCTCCTGTTGAACCGAAGCGAAGGAAGCCCGCTGCTTAGGCAATGTCTCCCGGCGTACTTCATTAAATTCTTCAATGCTCAAACAACGCGGAAACCGGCCAGCCAGATTGAGGTCATGCGTTACTACGATTAAGGTATACCCGTGTGTCACGCTAAGGCCCAGGAGCAGGGAGGAAATCTCATCGGCCGTCTCCCAGTCCAGGCTGCCTGTAGGCTCATCAGCCAACAGAAGCGGCGGGTGATTCACCATAGCCCTCACAATAGCCACCCGCTGCTGTTGTCCGCGTGACAGCTGGGCAGGGAGATGCTGTCCACGGCCCCCAAGACCAACCTCCTCCAGCCAGCCGTCCACTATACGCCGTCTCTCCTTCTTCGGAAGCCGGGAGGTCATGGCAATCTCGACATTCTGCCGGGCCGTCAGCGAAGGAATGAGATGAAAGTCCTGCAGCACATAGCCGATCGCTGAAGCACGGAAGGCATCCCGCTTCGCCTCGTTGATCTGGTGGAGCGGCTGACCAGCCACCACTATCCCGCCGCTGTCCGCATTCATGATTCCGCTAATCAGATGCAAAAGCGTGCTTTTACCGGACCCGCTGGGTCCGGTAATGGCTACACGCTCTCCTTTTTCAACCTTCCAATGGGGGATATCCAGGATCGGTACCGCTCTACCGTCCATTTTGAACTGTTTTTTCAAATCCCGAATCTGGAGCAATCATGCCACTCCTATCTCAATAGAATGCGTTCAGAGAGAGCATCCCAAGTTAAGGTAGTGCCCTTCAACTGGTTGAATGCGCTAAGCGGAAGGTACAGTACATTGTTATCCACATCCACGGTATATGCGGCAGTCTTGCTATTCAGCTTTGCTGTTTTGCCGGTTAGATTAACCTCGATGGTATTCTTTCCAAGGCTGAGCTTGGCAGTGGAGGCATTCCCTGTATAGGCTCCTCCAAGCGCTTTGACCAGTGCCTCTGCGGGGTAGAGCACCTCATTGTCGCGGCTGATTTTGAACTTCGGATATATATATTTCGACTGCAGCTCTGCGGAACGCTTCTTCAAATCCAGTCCCAGTATTCCTGCGCCAGCTGTTGCGATCTGCGTGTTATCCACCTGACCCTTCACCTTGTCGGCAATCGGCCCGTATGCCCAGACGCCAACATCCACTGCGGAGTGCCCATGGCCGGACCATCCAACCAGCAGACGCTTGGAAATCACCGCATTATAAGCACCTTCGCGTTTGTAAGAGGAACCGTCACCATTCATGATCTGGGTTACCTCCTCCTCCGAGAGATCCTTAATCCATGTGTTCGCTGTTACGATACTGCGAATCTCCTCCGGCGTCTGTGCTGCCTCAAGATCTGCTGCCAGACTCTCAGAGGAGTGCTTCTGCTTGTTCCACAGATCAATGTTGATCTCATAGATATTGTCACGCGAGAGTGAGAGGCCGCCTGTCTCATGGTCAGCAGTGACCACCACAGAGGTGTTGCCGTCCCGCTTCGCATATTCAATCGCTGTCTTGACCGCTGCATCAAAGTCGAGAGCTTCCTGCACCAGTGTAGGCAGATCGTTAGCATGACCGGCATGGTCGATACGTCCGCCTTCAATCATCATGACGAAGCCCTCTTTATCGGCGGACAATATATTAAGTGCTTTGGAAGTCATCGCCGCCAGGCTCGGGATCTCTACAGTCCGGTCCGGAACATAAGCCACATGCGAGTTGCCGAACAGGCCCAACACCTTGGTGTTTTTGGAGGTGAGGGCATTTAGAGCCGAAGTGTTCTCAACGACCGTGTACCCTTTGGCTTTGAAGTCAGGGAGGAGGTTCTTGTCTGTACGTTTGCCCTTCTCATCTTTGGTCAAGAAGAACTGCTTACCGCCGCCCATAAGGACATCTACTCCGCTCTCCAGATACTGTGAGGCAATCGCTGATTCATTATCACGGTTGCGGACATGAGAAGCGTATACGGCTGGTGTAGCATGGGTAATGCGGGCAGTGGTCACAAGGCCGGTTGCCTTGCCTGCACTCTCGGCAGCCTCAATAATGGAGGCGAATGGCTTGGAGACGTCCTCGTTGGAGACGCTGATGCCCGCATTGTAAGTCTTATGCCCTGTAGCAAATGCAGTACCGGCTGAGGCGGAGTCTGTGACGATCCCGGATACGATTTTCCCGCTGTCCTCTCCCCGGTCTGCATATGTAGTAGCTTGTCCCACGTAGTACGGATCGAGGTTCAGATGATTGACACCCTTGGTGTATTGCTGATAATATCTCGCCGCCGACACTTGGGCCGGACCCATGCCGTCGCCGATCAGAACGATAAGATTTTTAGATTGGGCTTTTGCAGCGCCTCCAGTACCTGCCTTACCCTGTGCTGCTCCCGCGAGCGTTGCCCCTGATACTACAGCCGCAGCCAATCCTCCAAAGATCATGCCCTTCATTAGCTTCTTCATCATATACCCCTTCCTCGTCATGGTGATTCTTTTCCAAGCTTAACTTGGAAACGTTAACCAATTGTCAAATGAAGTGCGGTGTTGTATTAAATTATCAGTTGCTCATATATCCAGTAGAAAATACAAAAAAGCCCCGCAATCCTCTGCCGCCAGGCAAAGGGATCACGGGAACCCATTCTTCTTTCAATTATCCCTTACTTGATATTAACGGTATTACATCTCCAGTAACCGGATCAGCTCATCTTCATCCTCAATGACTTGAATTCCGAGCTGCTGGGCTTTGGCCAGCTTGCTGCCTGCCTTCTCACCGGCAATCACCAGGTCGGTCTTCTTGGAGACACTGCCGGATACCTTAGCCCCCAGAGCCTCCAGACGTTCCGCGGCTTCCTCGCGGGTCATTTTTTGCAGGGAGCCGGTTAGGACGACTGTTTTGCCGCTGAAATAGGTATTGGTGCTGACTACACGCGGGGCTTCGGGAGCCTTGGCTTCTACACCGAGCGCACGCATACGGTCAATGCTGACAACCACGAACGGGTCGGCAAAATAATTCACAATGCTCTCCGCCACAATCCCGCCGATATCCGGCAGACCGGCCAATTCTTCCGCTGTTGCGGACATCACGGCTTCCAGGCTGCGGTAGTGGTCGGCCAGCATTCTGGTGGTGGCTTTGCCGGTATTAGGAATACCGAGGGCATACAGGAAGGAGGCCAGATCCCGGCCCTTGCTCTCTTCCAGCGCCTTCAGCAGATTATCTGCCTTCTTCTCGCCGAAGCGTTCGAGCTTCACCAGCTGGTCGAAGGTTAATTCGTACAGATCCGCAGGCTCCCGTACACTAAGCTCCTCATGCAGCTGAGCGGCGGTCTTCTCGCTAAACGTCTCAATATCCATGGCATCTCTGGACGCAAAATGCGTAATCCGGCTGACAATCTGCGGCTTACAGTCAAGCTTGTTGTTGCAGAACAGATGGGCACCGCGCATCTCCAATGGGAACCCGCAGGCCGGACATTCCTCAGGGAAAATAATCTCCCCGCCGTCGCTCTCCTCTGTCACCTTACCCAGAATCTCTGGAATCACATCATTGGAGCGGCGGATAAACACGCGAGTCCCCAGGGCGAACTTCAGATTCTTGCGCTCAATATCGCCCACATTGTTAAGTGTGCAATTCTGCACAGTAACACCGGCCAGCTCTACAGCTTCTACCCGCGCGAGCGGAGTGACCTTGCCTGTGCGGCCGACATTCCAGCTTACCGACTCCAGAATGGTCGTGGTCTCTTCGGCCTCGAATTTATAAGCAACCGCCCAGCGCGGGAACTTGTCTGTATAGCCCAGCGCTTCACGGATGCGGAAGTCAGTGACCTTGATAACCGCCCCGTCGATCAGATAATCAAGACCGGAACGGCTCTCTTCGATCTCTGCCAGCTGCTCGGTAACGTCATCGAAGGTGCTGAAGTAATTCAGGTAAGGATTGACCTTGAAGCGGTTGCTGCGCAGGAAATCCATCATCTCCTGATGATCGGCGAACTGTACCCCTTCCGAATACCCCACATTATAAAAGTAAGCATTCAGTCTGCGGTCAGCAGTCATCTTCGGATTCAGGTTACGCAGTGCACCCGCCGCACCGTTGCGTGCATTCTTGAGCGGCTCCGCTGCGCGGGTATTGTAGTCGGCCAGCACAGACAGGTTCATAATCCCCTCGCCCTGCACTTCAATCACGCCTTCCTTGAACGGGATGTTCAACGGAACCGATTTGATCGTCTTCACCTGTGCCAGAATCCCTTCGCCTGTTACACCGTTCCCCCGCGTTGCCGCCTGGACAAGCACTCCGTCACGGTAAGTCAGGTTCAGTGTCAAGCCGTCAAACTTCAGCTCCACCGCGTAACACGGCTCCGGCAGCGGATTCTCCGGGTTCTTGGTATTGTAATCATTCACGAGCTTCAGCACGCGGGTGTTCCAGGTACGAAGCTGTTCAATGTTCTGCGCCTTGTCGAGACTCCACAGCGGCGCCAGATGGCGGTGCGGTGTGAAGCCCTTCAGCAGCTCTCCGCCTACGCGCTGGGTTGGAGAATGGGGCAATACAATCCCGCTCTCCGCTTCCAGCGCCACCAGCTTATCATAGAGCACATCATATTCCTTATCGCTGATCTGCGGCGCATCCATTGTATAGTAATGATAGTTATATTGATTAAGCTCGGCTACGAGTTCTTCCATCGTGAACATAATATCCATCCGGGCACATCCCTCCGTCAAATAGGTTTCCTACGGTTAGCGTGATCCAAAAACATAATCGTTAATCGCAGCTTGATTTATTCAACTTTGGTGATCGGCGCAAAGCCGGCCAGCAGCCGCTTGACACCTACCGGCGCCGGGAAGGCGATCTGCAGCTCCGTATCATTGCCGCTGCCCTTCACGGCCACCACGGTGCCGATGCCCCATTTGCCGTGGGAGACCTTGTCGCCCGCCTTGAAGCCGCCGGCCTCCGTAGCCGCCCCGGCTCCGCCCGTCGTGCGCTGCGCGCCGCCGGTCGTCACCACGACACGGCCCGCGCCGGGCACCGCGCTCGCCGAACTGCCGCTGCCGAAGCTGGCGGTCCCGCCGCCGGCCGGCGCGTTCCCGGCAGCAGCGGTGCGGCTGCCGAAGTTCCCCCGGCTGCCTCCGCCGAAGCCGCGGCCGCCATAGGCCCCGCCTACCTCCGCGCCGCCGCGCCGGAAGCGGTCCGATTCCTTCACCGTATCTTCCTTCAGCTCTTCAGGAATCTCCTCCAGGAAGCGGGACGGCGCATTCGCGGTCGTCCGCCCGAACAGCGTGCGCATCCGTGCGCAGCTGAGGAACAGCTGCTTCTCCGCACGGGTAATGCCCACATACGCCAGCCGGCGCTCTTCTTCCAGTTCATCATTGTCCTGGAAGGCACGGCTGTGCGGGAACACGCCCTCTTCCATCCCGATGATGAAGACCGTGGGGAATTCCAGCCCCTTCGCGCTGTGCATCGTCATCAGTACGACAGCATCGCTGCGTTCTTCGTCGTCATTCACGCTGTCAATGTCCGCGATCAGCGCCAGATCCGTCAGGAAGGACACCAGCGACTTATCTTCATTGTTCTTCTCGAACTCCATCGTCACAGACAGGAACTCGTCTATGTTCTCCAGGCGTGAACGGGATTCCAGCGTGTTCTCATTCTGCAGCTCCATACGGTATTGGGACAGCTCCAGAATCTTCTCCGTCAGCTCCGTCACCGAGAGGAATTCAACCATCCGGTGCAAGGCCTCGATCATATCATAGAACTCTACCAGCGTATTGCGGGTACGTCCGGCAAATCCCAGATCGTCCACCGTCTGCAGCGCCCGGAAGATCGACACTCCCTGGGAAGCCGCTGCGGCTGCTAACTTACCAACGGTTGTATCTCCCAGCCCCCGCTTGGGAACATTGATAATCCGCGTCAGGCTGATATCATCGTCAGGATTGGAGAGCAGGCGCAGATAGGCCAGCAGATCCTTAATTTCCTTACGGTCGTAGAACTTGATCCCGCCGACAATCTGGTAAGGGATATCGGATTTGATCAGAATTTCTTCTATTACCCGGGACTGGGCATTCGTACGGTACAGAATCGCATGGTTCTGGTACGCCTGGCCCTGCTTCACGTTCTTGCTGATCTCTCCGGTGACGAAATACCCTTCATCATGCTCGGAGTCCCCGCGGAAGACCTTGATCTTCGCGCCTTCGTCGGAATCGGTCCACAGCTTCTTCGGCTTGCGGCCCGTGTTCAGGGCGATGACGCCATTGGCGGCGTTCAGAATATTCGAGGTGGAGCGGTAATTCTGCTCCAGCAGGATGGTCTTGGCTTCCGGGTAATCTTCTTCAAAATTAAGAATATTCGAGATATCCGCCCCGCGCCAGCGGTAGATCGACTGGTCACTGTCCCCGACGACACAGATCCGGTGGTGGCTCTCCGCCAGCATCCGGCAGAGCATGTACTGCGCCCGGTTCGTATCCTGATACTCATCAACATGAATATACTTGAACTTCTTCTGATAGAAATCCAGCACCTCAGGCTGTTCCTTGAACAGCTCAATGGTCTTCATAATAAGATCGTCGAAATCCAGCGAGTTATTGCTTCTTAGCCGGTGCTGGTACTTGGTATATACTTTGGCAACCAGACCTTCAAAATAATCCCCGATCTTCTGTTCATATTGCGCCGGTGTGATCAGCTCATTCTTGTTCGTGCTAATAATAGCCTGAATGGCCTTCGGCTCAAACTTCTTCGTATCAATATCCAGATCCTTCATGCAATTGCGGATGACAGACAACTGGTCTGTAGAGTCCAGAATGGAGAAGTTCGAGGTGAAGCCGATCCGCTCAATATCCTTCCGCAGGATCCGTACACACATGGAGTGGAAGGTGGATACCCAAATATCCCGGCCCTCCGGTCCTACCAGCTTGGAGACACGCTCCTGCATCTCCCGGGCGGCCTTGTTCGTAAAAGTAATCGCCAGAATCGCCCAAGGCGGTGCCTTGCGGTTGGCGATCAGCCACGCAATCCGGTGGGTCAGCACGCGGGTCTTCCCGCTGCCTGCGCCAGCCATAATCAGCAGCGGACCTTCAGTAGCTTCTACAGCCTGACGCTGCGGCGGATTCAGCCGGCTTACAGCGTCTTGTATGTTAACAAGTTGCATGTGTTACATGCTCCTTTCTGAATATAAGCTTAGACAATTATAAGTTCTCCCGGTCCAACTGCCGCGTATCCCGCACAGCCTGGACGGTCAACAGCGCTTGCTCCACATTACTATAAATAATATTGCCGACCACTACTGTATCACATAGTGCGGCTACCTGCATTGCTTCTTCGGGACCTGTAATTCCGCCTCCATAGAATAGCTGGCTCTGTTCAACCAGCTCCCTGACCTCACGCACGATCTCCATATCCCCGTAGGTTCCGCTGTATTCAAGGTACACTACCGGGAGATTCATCAGCTTGTCTGCAATCTGCGCGTAGGCTCCTGCTGCAGCCGCATCCAGCGAGCAGTCCGCGCCCGTAAGACGGGCTACCGAGGAATCCCCGTTCAGCACAATATAGCCCTCTGTCAGCAGCAATTCCCATGGGATCAGACTGCCGAAACGTTCAATCGCCCGGCGGTGATGGCCCAGAATCCATGAAGTATCGGCAGTGTTGAGCACCATGGGAATCATATACAGGTCAAACCCGGGCACAGCGGCTTCCAGATCCGAGACCTCCAGCGCGCAGGGCAGATCATACTGCCGGATTCTCGCAAGGAGACTCACCGTATTCTCATAAGTCACGCCAGTTGATCCGCCTACTATGATCGCATCCGTTCCCGACTGGCAGACCGCTGCCAGCTCCCTGTCCCCCAGTTCACGGTCCGGGTCCAGCTTGAATACATGCCGCCACGGCTCGATCATTTGCCGCATTCCATTCATCCTCGTCCATCCTCATTGTTCATCTAAGTGCATACTCTGTTTCAACCCTGTTCCGCAACAACAAATATACTCCTGCACACGCAAAAGCCGTATCTCTAGTCTATGTCAGCACAAAGGCGAGTGTCAATTTAAAACAGATAAAAATGCGAACATTTTTTCGCATTTTTGCAGGCAAAGCTTTCCTCTATCCGCGGAGACCCTTGATCCGGTTCAAGTCATTCTCCGAGACAAAATCAGTATAGAACCCGTTAACCCCCAGCCGGGACAGCTTCCGGATTTCTTTCTCTTCATTAACGGTGTGCACATAGACCCTGGCACCGGCTTTTTTCAGATTACGGACGAAGCTCTTGGTAGCTCTTGTTGTCGGCATCGTGATATCCACTCCAGTCTGCTTCACGAATTCAATGACCACTTCATCGCTATCCTGGGTCTGATATAGGGTAAAGATCATTTCAGGAAAGACATACACCTTATTCACAACCTCCAGCATATCCCGGCTGTAAATCTGCGGCACGATCCGCTTAAGCAGCGCAGGGTCCTTCTTCTGGGCGACCTCCACAATCAGCTGAAATTGCTTCGTGACCTGCTCCGGTTCCAGCTCCTTCGTGTCCGTAACCACATAGGTATCCGGGTAATTCAACATCAGATCCATGATCTTCTCAATATCCAGCGGAGAGTACAGCTCCAGGACCGGGCTGCTCATCACTTCATCGTGTGTCAGGACATCCCCCTGCTTATCCGAAGGAAGCACATCCTGCTGGCCCAGAAGTTTACTCATATTGGCTGTCCATTCATGGCGGGCTACGAGCTGGTCGTCACTTGTCAGCAGCAGATCCGCCTCGAACACCCGGGTCCCCTGCTCATAATTGGCGATAAAAGCATCCTGTGTATTGGTATACGCTTTGTCATTAATTCCGCCCATGGCATGGGCAATGACTCTGTGGGCTGCGAAGCCGGTCTCCGGCTCCTTCTTCTCCTCCCCCAGGGTAAGTACAAGCAGGAGGGCGACAGCAGCGATCATAACAACGGAAGCCATAAGCTTGTTTCTCTTCATGATGGCAGTCTCCTTTGCAGGTAATAGAGAGTGGATGAAAAAGAAAAAACGGCTGTGTCATCCTCAAGGGGCAGCAACCGTTTTTAGCGAAGCATATAGATAAGACCGTAGATTAATAAGCGTTCTTGAAGCCGTTACGGATGGTCTTGGCAATAATCCGGATATCGAACAGCAGCGACCAGTTCTCGATATAGAAAATATCATGCTTGATCCGGTCCTCAATCGAGGTATCCCCGCGCAGACCGTTACTCTGAGCCCAGCCGGTAATTCCCGGCCGCACATGATGCTTGACCATATACTTCGGAATCTCACCGCGGAACTGCTCTACGAAATACGGGCGCTCCGGGCGCGGACCGACTACACTCATCTGGCCGAACAGCACGTTGAAGAATTGCGGAAGCTCATCGAGACTCGTTCGGCGGATGAACGTACCGAAGCGGGTCCGCCGCGGATCATTCTTCGTGCTCCAGCCTGTGTCTTCTCCGGCGTCTGTCTGCATCTTCATCGAGCGGAACTTGTACATCATGAAATTACGGCGGTTCAGGCCTACACGCTCCTGCTTGAAAATAACCGGCCCCGGTGAAGTCAGGCGTACTCCCAGCGCTACAATCAGCATCACCGGAGACAGCATAATAATGGCGAACAGGGCAAACACAAGATCAAACGCCCGCTTAGCCATCTTGTTCCCGGCCATATCCAGCGGAATATCGCGCACGTTAATCATAGGCATCCCGGCAAAGTTATCGAAATACGGACGGGCCGGCAGGTAATCGAAGAAGTCAGGGATAATCAGCGTCCGCACCCCCGCCTTCTCGCACGTAGCAATAATGGTCGGGTATTTCGAGTGGGCATCCAGCGGAAGCGCCAGAATCACCTCATCCACCGGCAACATCTCCAGCATCCCTTCGAGCTGATCCACAGTGCCGAGAATCGGCTTATACCGCTGCTCCTCCAGACCGTCCCACTGATGGAAGTCATCCAGGAACCCGATGGCCTCATATCCCAGCTCCGGGTACTGCTCCAGATTGTTATAGAATCTTTTACCCAAAGTACCTGCCCCAAGAATCAGGACGAACTGGCGGTTGAAGCCTTTTTCACGCAGCGACTTCAGCATCTTCTTCAGCACATAACGGTACAGCATGATCGACAGAATATTGAAGCCCATATAAATAGCCAGGTATTGCCGGGAGACATCAATCTCCTTCAGGAAGAACATCAGACCCAGCAAAATGAAGATACCCATGGCATGAACCTGAAAAATCTTGATGAATTCATCAATGAACCGCTTCTTGCGCTTGGGTAAATACAAGGACAGTACAATTCCGACCAGCACAGCAATGGCCCCGTAAATCAAGCTCCAGTAAGCATAGGATTCTACAGGAAGTGTTCTGTAGGATTCAAGCAGACCGCTCTTGAACTTCAGCCACCAGGCCGCAAGAAACGCAATCTGGATGACGATGAAGTCGGCAACCATATATAATTGGGTCAGAAACTTTTGATTACGGCGAATCATAACCTCACCTCAGCCTTCGATTCATTGCGGATACCGGCTTCCCCAGGGACTGCGAGACTCTGTGCCGGCGTTGGGACCTTGCGTGGAGCGATCAGTGCGTTGCGCAGCAGCGATAACGTGAACTTGACGCCCACTCCCGCATACACCGCTCCATTTATCATACTGTTGTAACGGCTGCTATAATGCTTCTTATGAAATAAAATCATCGCCCGGTGGAATTCATACACGATCTTGAAGGGTCTGCGGCGCGCACTGCCACCCTTCAGATGCACGATCGTCGTCTGCGGATAATAATAAATCCCCCAGCCGGCTTCTTTGATCCGGTAACACCAGTCCAGATCCTCTCCGTACATGAAAAAGGTCTCATCCAGTCCGCCCACCTGCTCAATCGTCTCCCGGCGCAGCAGCATGAACGCTCCAACCAGACAATCTACCGGATATTCGTCATCCGGGTCCAGATAGCCGAGCTGGTAGCCGTTGAACTTCGGGCGGTCCGGGAACAGCTTACTGAAGCCAAAGGCATAATAGAAGGAGGCCGACGGTGTCGGGAACCCTCTCCGGCAGGCCTTATCCAGCGACCCGTCCGGCAAAATCACCTTGCACCCGGACGCGCCAAGATCCGGACGGCTGTCCATGAGCTGAACCATCGTCTCCAGCGTATCCTTGCGGACCACTGTATCCGAATTGAGCAGCAGCACATAGCGCCCGGAGGCCACTTCCATTCCCTGGTTATTGCCCTTGGCAAACCCTACGTTCTCCGAATTCGCAATCAGCAGCACATCCGGGAATTCCTTGCTTATGATCTCTACCGACTGATCTTGGGAGTTATTATCTACTAGAATAATTTCATACGAGTATTGGGTCTCGGAATCATATACCGACCTCAGACAGTCCATCGTCAGGCGGCATGTGTTGTAATTTAGAATCAATATACTAACATCTACATTCACTGCTATACTCTCCTGACAAATATAGTAATCTATCGACAATTATTATAACACAAAAAACCCGCTGATAGGCAGCGCCTGTTCAGGGAGGTTTTGACATGCGTGAGTATAAGGATGAAGAATGTTGTTAGCCGGCATAGATCCGGACAAAATAAGCGCCTTTTTAAATATCTGCGGAATTCCTCCGAGTTCTTTAGCTTCTTTCCCGCTTCGCCTTATTGTCCTTGGCGCTTAGCCTTCTCCTGGATATAGCGGCGCTTGCGCTTCAGAGCACTACGCTGCGAGAAGAACGATGACCAGGCTCCAATTAACTTAGGCTCTTTCAATAGTGAATAGCCGTGTGCAGCAATCTCGTAAGGCAAAGAATATAGTAGAGTAAGCAGCAGCCTGCGGGAGGACTCATTCTTGTAGATCATTTTATACCGGTTGATATAGGAGATCCGCCTGATGAACATCGCCTTGCCGCTCCGCCCGGATGTCTTCCAGCCCCGCTCGTGGTAACCAATGGCTCCCGCCTCATAATAAGCCAGCCAACCGAACAACCCGGCACGCCAGGCTACATCCACATCTTCCTTATAGGCAAAAAAATCCGCATCGAAAAACTCCCCCTCAACGCTGATGTCCTCAATCATACGCCTGGAGTACATCGCCGCCGCACCGGATACGCCGAATACCACACCAGATTCGTTCCACTGGTCCGCAGACTCTCCCGCCCCTCGGTCAAATGCCCGCCGGGCTTTATTCATCCGCAGCCCCGTACTGTCCACAAGCGAGTGATCCGCCTTCAACAGCAGCTTGCCTGTGGCACTGCCGATCTGGGGATTAGCTTCCATACAGGCGACTAGCCTCGATATATAATCCGGGGCCAGCGTGAGATCGGGATTCAGCACCAGTACATAATCTGTCGAAGTACCTGCAATAGCCTGGTTATGCGCGGGGGCGAAGCCGGTGTTGAGTTCATTTTCCAGAAGGACTAGGGTTGGGCTGGATGTGCTATTTACATAGGCTCCAGATTGTGCCACTGCTGTGCGCTCATGATAGAACGACCTCACCTTCTCCGCCGAACCATCCGTTGACGCATTATCTACCACCACAATCTTTTTGACCGGATAATCCTGCCCCAGCACAGCCAACAAGCATTCAGCAATATCATCTGCGCTGTTATAGGTAACAATATGTACACTGACCGTTTTAGGTTTCATGGGGTACCTCGAGTTCCATAAATTCATTGTTCGAACCTGTTACTCCCCATTATAGCGAAAAGAGAGGTGCCCGGCCATATTAAGCATATTCAAATGTAAAGATGGCAATAACATTAGGAAAAATAATGGAGATTTCGCCAATTATGAAGATAAAGAGAATTCAGAAATACAGTCGGCTTCTTCTTTTTTGCAAGCAAAAGAATAATAAAGTGGGGGAGGATTTCATTTACATTCTTTCAAAATAAAAAAGCCGTCTATACTAGACGACTTTTCTACATTATGATCTATCTTACCTTCAAAGTATTAATAATTTAATATCAATTTTAAGATAACTCATTAAGCTACAATTTGTGATTTTAGATAACTGTAATATTTTTTTAGATATCTCCCACTAATCGGGATTATTAATGGTGAAACCAAGGAGATTACAAAAACACAGATGAAATAAATTGGTTTATAATTCAAACTAATATCCGATAGCACTTTAGATTTTTTACAAATATCAAGAAACATATAGTGGTATAAAAAAATATATAGCGAGTTTTGTCCTAAATAATTTATAAATCCAATAATTCTCTTAAGTATCATATTCTTCAAACTTATTAAATTACTCAATGAAAAAATCAGGCCTAAAACAACAAGCATATAAACAATAGTAAACTTATTAGGAGGGTTAGCCCAAGATCTGTCAATTAAACCGAACCACTCAACAACAAAAAGCAATAAAAGAGAGATCGCTAATATACTAAAATTAGCACGCCTCGAATTCAATTTCTCCAAGTGAGTATAAATAATTATCCCCATACAAAAAACAAAAAAGTAACTTCCACCGAATAAATAAATTGCTCCTCCATAAAAATCACCTATTAGTGTATTGTGCAAAAATAAGAGAGAAAGAATGTATGCTAGAAATAAAAACACTGCTTGTAAATAGATATTATTTTGTTGCTTTTTAAAAATAATAAATAGAAATGGGGCAACAACTACTAATTGAATAAAAAACACGATAAAATAAAATTGTCCAGATGCTGAGAAATATAATAGTCTATTATAAAATATTCTATAATCAAAAACAAAATTATTATAATAAGTAATTATAATAGCTGTAGCAAAGAAGTATGGGACCAAGATTCTGCTCAGTCTTTTCATAATGATTTGTTTGTTGATTTTTGGATTTCTGTTGATCGCAATGCTCGAAGTGATGCCTGACAATAAAACGAACAAGGTTACAGAAAATACAGTGTGTAATTGAAATGTTTGGCTTGTGTACAATAACCCAAATGAATGGTCCAAAATCACAGCCATAATAGCTATCGCTTTTGCAAAGTCAATCCAACCATAACGGTGATGACTCAGCATCTTTATATCCCCCATAAAAGACCCCTTCTAGTCTAACGTAATTTCACAAAATAACTAAAACATACGCAATACTATTGTATATTATAAAAAACAGCAATAAATCAAATGGTTCACAGCACCTAATTGTAGTGTTTCAGATTTGATATATTATTAAATATTGAGCATTTAATTTTGCCGTTAAACAAAAAACAATACCCCAACTATAAAACGCTCATGCTTATTCAATTCTCAACTTTTTAACAATACTTTCTAAAAAAGCTTTAGAATTTACTTAAGGATCACATTATTTCCTGGTAAAACCCAACCAAGCACTCCTCTTCATGCCATTTTAAAATCCTCATTAATCTTCCTCCAAAGATTAATGAGGATTCACAGATCTACATAGACCACCCACTGACAGTTTAGATCGGCTAGCACTTTAACTCAATTCCAATAGAAAGTCTCTCAGTCCTTCACGCCATGGACGGATATCCTGGAATCCGTTGGTACGGATCGCCAGATGCTCCATCACAGAGTTGCGCGGTCGCGGCGCCGGACGGGGAAATTGCTCCGTAGCACAAGGCTCAAGCTTCGCCGTAAATTTTAGACCTAGTAATTCTTCAGCTTCAGCGAAGATCGCCTGAGTGAATTCATACCATGTGCAGGAATCACTGTTTGAAGCATGGTATACTCCATACTTTTCCGTCTGGATCAGCTCCAGCAGGAATCTGGCTAAGTCCACAGTATAGGTGGGCGAGCCTTTTTGGTCGTCAACAACCTGTAGCAGCGGCTTTTCCTGCCCCAGCTTCAGCATGGTTTTGACAAAATTATTGCCGTATTTGCCGTAGACCCATGAGGTGCGTACGATGAAATACTTGGAGGATAACGACTGAACTAATACCTCTCCAGCACGCTTGGACTTCCCATAGATACTCTTGGGATCGGTATTATCATATTCATGGTAAGGCTGTTCACCCATACCACCGAACACATAATCCGTGCTGATATAGACCAGCTTAGCCCCTACCTTCTCAGCAGCGAGCGCCACATTCCGGCTTCCTGTAGCATTAATCAGGTACGCTGCATCCACATCAGTCTCAGCTGCATCCACTGCCGTATGAGCCGCACAATGAATGACCGCATCGGGAGCAAACGCACCAATAGTCTGTTGGCACTGGCCCAGATCGGTAATATCCATCTCCTGACGGTCACAACCCAGCACCTCATACCCCTGCCCTTGAAGCAAAAGCATAAGATCCTGCCCCAGTTGCCCGCCAGAGCCTGTGACAAACACCTTCATCTTCGCCATTACAGGGAGTCTCCCAGGCGGGTACCGTACTGGAGTGCGGCATATTTCTGGTATTCGCCAGACTGAATGCGGGTCCACCATTCCTTGTTATTCAGATACCACTGAATAGTTTCTTTAATGCCGGTTTCGAACGTGTGCTTAGGCTTCCAGCCCAGTTCATTCGTAATCTTCGTTGGATCAATGCCATAACGGCGGTCATGCCCGGGACGGTCCTGAACATACGTAATCAGCGAATCCGGTTTGCCGAGCTCCTGAAGCACAGTATTCACGATATGCACATTCGTCCGCTCATTGTTGCCGCCGATGTTGTACACTTCACCATTCACACCTTCATGAATAACCAGATCAATTGCGCTGCAATGATCCTCAACATACAACCAATCACGTATATTCATTCCGTCTCCATACACAGGCAAAGCCTGATCTGCCAGCGCACGCGAGATCATCAGAGGAATCAGCTTCTCCGGGAACTGATAAGGACCATAGTTATTCGAGCAACGGGTAATGTTCACTGGCAACCCAAAGGTTTCATGATAAGCACGCACCAGCAAGTCGCCGCCTGCTTTACTTGCAGAATACGGGCTGTTCGGCGTCAGCGGAGTCTCTTCCGTGAACAGACCTGTAGCACCAAGCGATCCATAGACCTCATCCGTGGACACTTGAACGAACTTAGTCACACTATATTTCTTAGCCGCATCCAGCAGCACTTGAGTACCCAGCACATTAGTCTTCACAAACACTTCCGGCTCCAAAATACTCCGGTCCACGTGCGACTCAGCAGCGAAGTTAACCACCACGTCTACACCGTCACTAATCAGTGCATCCATCGCCGCTACATCGGTAATATCCGCCTTCACAAACGTATAGTTCGGATGATTCTCAACAGATTTCAAGTTCTCCAGATTACCTGCATACGTCAACGCATCCACATTGACGATCTGATAACCAGGGTGTTGCTGCAGCATGTAGATTACGAAGTTGCTGCCGATGAAGCCGGCTCCGCCGGTGATGAGGAGTTTCATTTGTTGACCACCTTTATAATCATTGGATATTTTTAACCTTACCTACTTTTATAATATGCTGAAAGCTCAAATAAAGGAATATTATAAATCCAACTTGCTGAAATCTAATAAATCAAGTGCAAGTTCATTCTTATATTTCATTTATCAAATGCTACATAATTATATTAGATATTATATTATTAACAAGTAACTTTTTTTGCAATTTTTCCTTACCACTTTACCTCTTTACTTGATTTCCCTCAATAAAACAAGCTATAATTTTCATTTAATTCTTTAAGCACTCAAATTAATTACTCGTCTGAGTAAAACTTACATGTTATAATTACTTTCGTTTAGAGTAAAATCGTTGTAAATTTCAAAGAAACTTTGTAAAACCTTTAGTTGATAATAGCGTGGTTGAGTTTGCAATTTCAGGGGGAGAAAAACAGATGAGCAAAAAATCTTTTGCAAGTTTAAGGTTGTGGGGCTTTTTAATTGGAGGAATGATAATATTATATTGTGGATTATCTTATATAATATCCGGTCGGATTGTAGTTGAGGCACCGTCATTGAGTAATCAAATTAGTATATCTAAGAATCAACTATATTCCGGATTAAAAGACTTTGAGCGCCACGGGGACATTCTCACTTCTAAATCATCAGACCCATGGATAACAGTTGAACTTACAAGAATGAAAACCATAAAAGAAGTAAAAATCGAATTAACAAGCTTGAGTAAGGAAAATACAAACGCACAAATATATTATGCTACTGGGAAAGATAACTTCTCTGGAGAACAGCATTATAATATGACACTCAAAAATGGAGAGAACTCAGTTGTTTTCACAAAAGAGTTAAGACTTAAATCTTTAAGGTTGGATTTAACTGACGCCCCAGGAGTATCAGCCGTAATAGCAAATGTAAAGATTGTATTCCATAACGATGTGTTATGGTTTTGGATTACATTCTTTTTTGTTGCAGTTGTGTATCTCATAACCGTTTTCCGATCATATTTTCTTAATAATGAAATGAATAGAGAGACCGTCAAGAATAGTTCAGGATTGTATGAGAAAACAATCGCTTTTTTCGACCGAAAAGAACTTATACTCTTAATAAGTAGTTTCTTAATTGCAATATTATATTACTTACCTTATATAACAAATACTTTATATTCCATTGATGACTACTATCTAAATCAACTTTATAGTATCAATATAGATACCCTTGGTTATAACTTCCATTCTACTGGAAGATATTTAGAAGCTGTTTTAGCACAGATTTTTTATTATATGAATATCCAACCATTAACTAAACCATTAGGACCGATAATATTCATTGGTTCGATGTCAATACTGGGTGTTTTTTTCACCCGTATGCTCAAAATAGAGTCATTTATAGTTTCACTATCTTTTGTATTAATATTCACAACTAACCCATTCATTTCTGAAATTTTCCATTACAGTATTATACCAGCATACAGCGCCTTTGCAATAATTGCATTAACACTAGGTGTGATTTTCGGAGAAAAATATGTTAGACAACCAAATCCATATTTCCTCATACTTTCTATAATTGGTTATGTGTGTTCTTTGACTATTTATCAAATTTTTTTCCCAATTGTTTTTTTGGTATTTATCTATAAATTGTTAGTACCAGTAGATCCCGATAAAAATATTTTGGGGAATTCCAAACGTAATTTTTTCAAACTTTGCCCCCTTATAATTTACTTTTTATCTTTTATTGTGTATACGGTAGGATTGAAAATCAGTTTCTATATTTGGCCACCAACACTTGCCTATAGCGGAAATAACATCGGAGAACTTATACAAAATATTTTCACTTCCGAATACTGGAATAAGATTTTCAATAATCTTAGTATTTATATATTTAATGATAACCCCTTTAATTCCGGCAAAATTAATATTGTACTTTTAATCATTTTCCTAAGTACACTTATACTGTATGTTGTAAAAAAAGGGGCATCTAATCAAGTTCCAGCAAAAGAGCTAATACTAGTTTTTTTCAGTTTTATTTTGATACCTTTTCTAGGATTATTCGCAAATTTGGGTTTCTCTTTACTTCGCCCAGTTGAGATCTCCTCACGGTCCTTTACCTCTTTTGGAATATTTCAAGGCATCTTAGTATTACTAAGTTTTGATATACTAAAAAAAACAACAAAACAATTAACTTTCAGAAGAATAGTAATATCTTTTTTAGTTTCACTTGTACTATTTAGTAATATGGGACGTATTGGACGTGTAGCATTGGATCAGTACCGATTAAATACTCTCGAAAGGAGTCTTGTTACCAGAATAGTATCTCGTATAGAAATTAATAAAAACTTTTCTCAAACTGCAAAATTAATTATTGTAGGAAGCCCAGCGATTGGGAATTTGGAAAACACCACTTGGGCAGATTATAATATTCCTGCAATCCGCCAGTTCTCAAAAATTTTCTTATTTAATGAAGTAACAGGTTATAATTTCCAAATTCCTTCTACTGAAGATGTAGAAAAAGCCTCTTCTTACCTAGAAAGTATGGAAGCTTGGCCCAGCTACAATTCAATTAAATTCATTGATGGGAGTTTCGTCATCAAATTGCCTTAAACACTTAATACATTATAAAAGGAATAAATATGAAAACAGATATGAATACAAAAATACTTATACAATTTTTAAAGTTTGGAATTGTTGGAGGAATTAACACCATTTTCTCACTACTGATCTATTATTTATTACTTTACTTTAAATGGAATTATATGTTTGCCAACATCATTGGATATTTTATAAGTTCCATTTTAGGATATGTACTCAATAAATTTTGGGTTTTTAAATTTAAAGAAGCTAAGGCCGGAAGTTCGATTTTGAAGTATTATGTTATATACGGATCTTCTTTTTCACTAAATGTTATTGCGATGTATCTTTGGGTAAGTTTTTTTAATGTCTCAGAAACTTTAGCGCCTATTTTAACCGTCCTCATCACTCTTCCTTACAATTTCGTTCTTAATAAAGTGTGGACTTTTAAAGAAATAAAAAAATAAGATTTATTATTTGAAAGGATGCTGACATGAAAATCTTACCGAATCGACTTGATAGAGGTTTCTTGGCGTATCAAAAAGAATTCGAAGAAAAGGCATTAGAAGTGTTGCGTTCTGGATGGTACGTCCTAGGTCATGAAGTTAAATCATTTGAAGAAGAGTTTGCGCAATACACAGGTGGGGACTACTGTGTAGGACTTGCTAATGGTTTAGATGCACTATGGATTGCTTTTCGAGTTTTAAATATAGGAAAAGGTGATGAAGTAATCGTACAGGGCAATACTTATATCGCAAGTGTTATGGGGATTACAATAAATGGTGCAACTCCTATCTTTGTTGAGCCAGATCTCTATAATAATATAGACGCTTCAAAGATTGAGGAAAAGATCAATTCTAAAACTAAAGCCATTTTAGTTGTTCATTTATATGGGCAAGCATCCAATATGGATAAGATCATGGGAATTGCAAAGAAGCATAATCTTCGTGTTGTTGAGGATTGTGCCCAATCACATGGAGCTTACTTTAATCAAAAAATGACAGGCACTTTTGGAGATATAGGTTGTTTCTCATTTTATCCGTCAAAGAACCTTGGGGCTTTTGGTGATGGTGGAGCTATCGTAACTAATAACAATAAAATTGCGGAAGATTTTAGAACTTTCAGAAACTATGGAAGTGAAAAACGGTATTTCAATAAGGTAGTAGGAACCAATTCTAGACTTGATGAAATTCAGGCCGGGTTATTAAGAGTACGTCTATCCCACATACAGGAATTGAATGATGAGAGAAAAAAGATATGTGAAAGATATTTAAACGAAATTAATGTTCCAAATATTGAACTTCCACGAATAAGAAACAATGCAACAACTGTATGGCACCAATTCGCTATACGGGTAAAATGTCGTGCAGAACTAATCGAGTATCTAGAGAAAAATGGCATTGGCACGATTATCCACTATCCAATTCCTCCGCATTTATCAGAAGCTTATAACTATTTGAATGTAAAAAGAGGAGATTTACCTATTACAGAACAATATGCAAATGAGATTTTATCTCTTCCTCTCTTTAATGGAATGACCAACGAAGAACAATCTTATATAATAAATATAATAAATAAATACAGGGAATGCATATGAAAATTAGATCTCTTCAATCAAAGGATGCCGCCTTCATTTTAGAATGGATGAGGGACCCATCAGTCAATATTTTTTTTCGGATGAATCCAAATACAGCCAATATTAATTCAATTCATTCTTTCATTGAGAAAAGTAATAAGGATAAAGTTAATAAACACTTAGCTATAGTTGATGAATCCGATGAATACTTGGGCACAGTAAGTCTTAAAAATATCGATGTAGAAGCTGGAACCGGAGAATATGCTATAGTATTACGCTCAAGTAGTCAAGGAATAGGCGCTGGGAGATTTGGTACCGAGAGTATTCTTAGTATCGGTTTTAAAGAGCTTAAACTCAACAGAATTTATTTAAATGTATTATCTGAAAATCATAATGCCATAGGTTTTTATGATCGAATTGGGTTTGTCTTCGAAGGTGAATTTATAAACCATATTAAAGTTAATGGGAATTTGAAAAATCTAAAATGGTATAGGATGATGAGGTGTGAGTATGATAACAGAAAATTACAAAATGATCACATTTAAAGAAAATGGAGATGATAGAGGAAAGCTTGTCATTGTTGAGGGTAATAACGATATCCCTTTTGATATAAAACGTGTTTTTTATATTTATGGCTCTGATCCTAATGTAATAAGAGGACAACATGCAAATAGAGAAACTGAATTTGTATTAATAAATGTATGTGGCTCTTCAAAAATCAAAATATCTGACGGTAGAAATGAAGCTATCTTTGTTTTGGACAAGCCTCATACAGGAGTTTATCTCCCAAAGATGATTTGGAAAGATATGTACGATTTTTCCTCTGATTCTATTCTATTAGTATTAGCAAGTGAACATTATAATGGTTCGGAGTATATAAGAGATTTCAATGATTTTGTAAAGGAAACAAAGAGAAATGTATAAATTATCAATCATAATTCCTGTATATTACAATGAGGACAGTTTAGAGTTGCTTTATAGTGATTTGAAAGAAAAAGTCCTCACTAAAATAGATGCTTATGAGATCGTAATGGTGGATGACGGATCTGGTGATAACTCATGGGAAATAATGAACAAACTTGCTAAATTGGATAATCACATAAAAATACTTAAGCTTTCGCGAAATTTCGGCTCACACGCAGCTTGTCTTGCTGGTTTTTCCTTATGTACAGGTGATTGTGCCACCATTAAGGCAGCCGATTTACAAGAACCATCTGAGCTCATCCTGGAAATGTTTGAAAGTTGGAAAAATGGTAATAAAGTTGTCCTTGCCGTGCGCTCAGATAGAGAAGAGAGTTTTTCTCAAAAGCTATTTGCTAACACCTATTATATGCTAATAAGAAAATTAGCTATGATGTCAATGCCTAAAGGGGGATTTGATTGTTATTTAATTGACCGTAAGGTAATTGAAGTATTAAAGTTGCTTGATGAAAAGAATTCCGCATTAACACTTCAAGTTCTTTGGGCAGGTTTTAAAACTGATATGATTTATTACACTCGCAAAAAACGTGAAATAGGTAAATCTAGGTGGACCTTAGCTAAAAAGATTAAACTAATTGTTGATTCGCTTGTAAGTTTTTCATTTGTTCCTATAAGATTTATGTCAACTGTTGGAGCTTTGTTCTTTGGATTCTCTTTTATATGGGGCATTTTAGTATTTATATTGAAAATATTTGGTGGCATAAATGTAGAAGGTTGGACAACATTGATGATCATCACATTATTCTCATTTGGGCTTATTATGCTAACCTTTGGAATACTTGGAGAATATATTTGGCGTACAATGGATGCTGCAAGAAAAAGACCAGTATATATTATTGATGAGACAAATGAGAAGAGCAAAACTATTAATTAATTCTAAAACAATAACTATACAAAAGGGGCTGTCCCAAAAGTGGATTTTCTACGGCGGAAGACCGTTCTCTTCATTCTTAATGCCACAAAAGTGAGCAGAGCAGCGATTCTCCCGTTATTGGAGGATCGCTGCTCTGCGTTTTTGGTCATTGGCGGCTTGCTTCAGCAAATTATGAGCAAGGGAAAGCCATCCGACCTCAAGCGTCACTTTCTCCATGCCGCGAAGCAGAAATCGCCGGAAGCCCCGGTTATTCTTCAGTTGTCCAAATACACTTTCCGGTTCCGTCATTCGGCGTACGGCCAAGGTGTAACCTTCTTCACTCTGTAGAATTTCACGCGCCTGTTTCTGGTATCGCAGCCGTTCCAGGTTGACGACCACTTCCCGATTTCCTGCCGCTTTCGTGCAACGCTCCTTTAGGGGGCAGCCTTCACAGGAGCTCTTCGGTAATGCCGTCTGCGAATTTCATAGCCACTCTCTAGGGTCTCCTTGCTTTCCCTGTGGAAATGCAGCCTGTTCCCAGCTGGGCACGTCCAATGATCCTCGGCTGTATCGTATGTCCAGTTTTCGATTTTACCCACATTCGCTTTCCAGACTTTAGTCTTTTCCTTGTGGTAGCTGCCGTACTTCACCACCGCCTGTATCTCTTTCTTTTCCAGATAGGCGTAGTTTTCTTCACTGCCATAACCTGCGTCTGCAATGACTGTCTTTGGCCATTTCCCGAGGATTTGTTGGGCTTTTTCCAGATGCGGCTCTAAACAGCGGGTGTCGGTCGGTCTTTGATGTATACTGTAGGTTAAAATAAATTGGTTTTCGGTCCCGATTTGCACATTGTATCCCGGTTTCAGTTGGCCATTTCGCATGTGATCTTCTTTCATCCGCATAAACGTTGCCTCTGGATCGGTCTTGCTAAAACTGTTCCGGTCCCCAAGCAGCTTTTGATATTGTTCGTACTTCTGCAGTCGAGGGAGCAAATCCTTACGCAACTTCCGAACCGTCTTTTTTTGGGGCTTGTCTTTCGGTTTTTCGGCAAGCTGAGCTTCAAGCTTTTGCACGGCTTGTTCGAGTTTCTCACTGTTCATTTCCGAACCCGTGCTGAGTTCAGCCAGATCTTTGCCCGGGTTCTCTTGTTCTTCCTGCTCTTCCGCTGCCTCAATGTCAGCGAATAGGGCCTGTACCTTATCTTGCAGTTTCGCTTTGTGTTTGCTGACCGCTTTGCTCCAGACAAAGGTGTAGCGATTGGCATTCGCTTCGATCTTAGTTCCGTCCACAAAATAATGCTCCAGAGAAACGTATTTTTCGTCCGCCAAAAACTGAAGCACGGCGGTAAATACCGTTTCAAGGACATCCTTCATCCGCTGGGAACGGAAGCGATTCAGCGTGCGGAAGTCGGGTCGCTGCCGTCCGGCCAGCCACATGAAGGGAATGTTCTCCCGGACCGCTTTGGCGATTTGGCGAGATGAATAGATTCGCTGAGTGTAAGCGTAGATGATGACTTTGGTGAGCATTTTAGGATGGTAGCTGTCACGGCCGCCGCCGGGATAGGCCGCGTCAAAAATGGCGTTGTCCAGCCGATTGGCGGCGGCATTCACGACGCGAACGAGGTGATTTTCCGGGATATCTTCCTCCAGATCCATTGGCAAGCAAAGTTGGTCCATGGTATATTGAATGTACAAAGAAACCTCTCCTTTGAAATGGTTGTGTGGTAACTCCATTTTAACAAAAGAGAGGTTTCTTTTTTTGCGTTTTTATAAATATTGTCGTCCATTTTCCGCTTAAACAGCGGAGAGAACGGAACGATTGTGTAAAAGCGATAGCGGTCGCCTTGGTCTCCGGATTTTCACCGCTAAGGGGAATGAAAAAAATCTGGAGAGCACAGCGATTTGAACAACGGTCCGTTCGCGCAGCGTCCACCCAATTGCTCACGTTGATTCTACTTCAAAACAAAGGGCTGTCTCAAGCAGCCATTTCATGGCTTTTGGGACAGCCCCTTTTAATTCTGCTTATTATGTCTTTCTGATTTATTTGTTATTGATAATAACAGTTCATATATGTTTTATAAAGGATCCTCTTCAGTTAAATAGAAACATCCGCAAGTTTAGTTCTACCGTATAATACTAAAATTCTTGTACTATGATAAAATAAAATTTTTAGCATAAGCAGTGATTTTATCTGTTAACTTCACAATTTACAAGTAAAGGAGTTACTAGCATTAGAACAAAGCAATTAATAATAAATAAGCAGTAGGTCTCAGTTTGAGTAATCATCTTCCCTATAAACCTAATCAATAACTGTTCAGTAATCACATGATGAACTAAAAATATTACATAGTGATTACCTACTTATTATTTTGAAAAACTTCTGACCGACAAACAAAGCTGAAAAAGTATAACATTTACTTAGGAGTGAAAAGATCAAGTAAAATATAATATTGCAGCACAAGAACCATTCCCCAATTAAATAATAATTAGGACCAGATTAATTAAAATAGCCATCCATTCCTATGACACTTAAAAAACGTCCTTATAGGCGCAGGGTTTAAAGAATAATATATATTACTTTAGCAAACGCAATCCAAAACATAGACTCCGATCCTTCCAATACTTTGCAATTCATTTTCGCCTTCCATAATCACTTCTAAATATATCCACTTAATATCAAGAATTTCAATATAGCATTTTCGAGAAATGAGTGCCTATACAGTCCACTCTTTTTCATATACCTGATTCGAGAGATATATGTTATTCTCGGTGAACAGAAACATAATATTTTATTATATTCCTCAGCTGACATACTATCTCCAAAACAAGTCATAAATTCCTTTGCTTGATAGTAGAGATGGCGGCTACTTCTGTTAGTTGAATAACTTCGCCACTTTCTCCGAAAGAAATCCAACCAGCCTCTGTCCCCACCTACTAAATTATTTTGATGCTGGCGATATAATACAGAAGGTTCCTTATCATAAAGAACCTTTCCAAAAACTGATATACACAAATAAGCCCACCAATCATGCATAATTACATATTGATAATCTGGATTTCTGGATAACAGCACATCCCTTGCCTTATTATTAAAAGCAGCAGTTGTTCCTACTACTACATTATCTACAAGAGCATTATTAAAAGATGGGCGTAAATTTGAATACCGTGGCCAAATCTTATGTGGTTCTAAATTAAAATCGGTTAGCATCGTAGATGTAAAATATAACAGTGGAAGATTATCATCTTCATTTTCCATAGCCGATACTGCCCTTAATATTTTGTGTTCCAACCAAACATCATCTTGATCACAGAACGAGTAGTATAAGCACATAGGATCAGAATGTCGCAGAAGTTCAAAAAAACTTGCTTTTGCACCAATATTTCTCCCGGTAAAAAAAATAATTTTCCCAGGATACTTTTCCAAGCATTTTTCAATATAGGGAACTGTATTGTCTTCTGACCCATCGTCTCGAATCAGCAATTTAAAATCACTAAAAGACTGGCTCATTATACTATCGATCTGCTCTTCTATGTATTGCTCTCCATTGTACGTCGATAGAAGAATCTGCATATCCACCTTCCATCGCCTCCTGATATGGTCTAGAAATGCTTTAAAGTCAAACTCACTTAACTAATACACATATAGTTTATAGTGTACCTCATAATACTTGGGGTCACAATCCTTAGATAATACTTAAACTTCCCAAAATTATATAATTGTTAAATGATACAGTTGCTTGCGAGAATAATATCTTAGTGATACCATTGATCTAGTTTCGCTTAATGGGTTAATTTTTGCTTTTCTAATACAAAAACCCAAAAACAAGCGGCTTTTATTATAAGATTTCAGGAGGTTTAAAGAATATAATGGAATATACAGGTGAAAGATTTATTCCTGAAAATGATGGTGTAGAAATTGAAGCTGAACATGTTCATCGTTACAAATCAATTACTAATGGCTTGAAGAATTTAAAAGTTTTAGATGCGGGTTGTGGCACTGGTTATGGATCTTTCTTCATGTCTCAGTTTGCTAAAGAAGTTACCGGTATTGACATCTCTGAAGAGACTATTGAGTGGTGTAAAGAACACTATACAGATCAAGGAAATTTAAATTTTAAACAAGCATCCCTTGAATCATTACCATTCGAAGATGCTGAATTTGATTGTATAGTTAATTTTGAAGTTATTGAGCATGTTGATGCCAATATTCAGAACTTATTCTTGAAAGAAGCCAAACGTGTACTGAAATCAGATGGGATATTAATCATGTCAACTCCTAATAAATTGATTTATACAGATAAAAGCGGATATCGTAACCCTTTTCATTTATCCGAATTCTATCCTGAAGACTTTAAACTATTCTTGAAACAAGAGTTCGAAAATGTAAAAATATTCAACCAATCTTTACATGTAGTTTCCAATATCCGAGATGAGTCACAAAACGAAAAAAGAGTAAGAGTTATTCAGAATGAAAGCATCGATAATGAAGGAAAGTACATGATAGCGTTATGTTCCAATGAACGTGGAGTAAGTTCTCCTTTTGATTTAAGTTCCGTTTATAAGTATGACTCTGTTGCAGGAATAAATCTAGCCTCTTTGTACGTCAGTGACATTGATAATTTTTATTCACAGGAACATAAGCAAAGTGCAGCACTCATCACTGATACAGGAAATAATTTCTCTCTTTCCTTTGATATTTCTCAAATTCAAAATAAAAATAAATTCAGATTTGATCCTGTGGAAAATTGCTTTTGCGTCTGCAATATTGAAGCTATACTAACGGATGGTACTATTGATTCTATCATTCCGCTTAATGCACTTAAGTATTATAAAAAGGGGTTCTTATTCATGAATATTGACCCTCAATTCGAGATAAAAGGGGATTTTGATAGTGCAACATACTTTACGATTAAAGGATACTTTAAAATCTTGACTCAAATTGAAATTAGTGAGGTTGTTGACGATCTCTATAAGCAATTGATGGAAGCTGTTAACAAGTAAGGTTTGTTTAAAATATACGTAATTAATCTTATACTCTTAATGGTGGTGCAAAATGCAGATTAGTATAATTATAGCAGTATTTAACAGAGCGGCTTTATTACCCGATCTACTAAATCATTGGAGAAACGTAGACGAACATACTAAGTATGAGTACGAACTCATATTTTCAGATGACGAATCTCATGATAACTCTGTAGACATTCTCATGGATTGTGAAGATCTCCCAATAAGAGTTCTTAAGAATAGGCATGGCGGAGCTGCGCAAGCGCGAAACCATGCTTACCAGTATGCCAATGGAGAAATCATTATTTTTACAGGTGATGATATCTTTCCAACTCCAAATTTTATCAATGAGCATTACGAATCTTACCTTAAACTTGGAAATGATTATGCAACACTTGGCTGTATTGAATGGCGTGAGGGAATAAAAATGAATCATCTTATGAAGCATATTACCGATATTGGGTGTGAGCAATTTGGCTTTGTGGGTATGAAACCATTTGAGGTTATAGACTTTAGACACTTCTATACTTCAAATATAAGCGTTTCACGCGAACAACTTCTGAAATTGGATAATTTGTTTGACCATTCCTTTAAGAAATATGGTTTTGAAGACGTTGATCTCGGTTATCGGTTGCATAAACTTGGTGTTCAAATTGTATATAATCCAAATGCTTTGGGTTATCATGATCATATTTATGATAGTGTGGAGAAATTTTGTAGGAGACAGAAATCCGCTGGTGAAGAGTTAAATACTTTTAAAAGTTTACACCCTGACTTAAGCGCAGATGAAATCAAAGTAGACATTAATGAATTCCATACTAAATTCTACTCTTATGCTTCAAGAAATAGCCACGTAGATTTCGTTGGAGATATCGGACGAATTTTAATTTCATTCATGATGAGTTGTACAAAAATCTTTGAAAAAATATTAACAAAACGAGATTCAAGCAAATTAAAACAATTGTGTTCAAAATTTTATGCTGCTATCTTTAGTTATTATATGTATTTAGGACTTGCTGAAGGTTATATTGATTTCAAGCCAAAAAAAAGCAACGCTGCTAAAAGGTTTGTTTTTCGTTATTTGTTTTTTGGAAGATCACAGATATTTTATGATTTAGACAATAATTTTTCCGAAAATAACTCGTATACCTTTAGAACAGCAGGTGAAAAATACAATTATATTAATGTGATAATCCCAAGCGAATTTTTGGGGAGATTGCGCTTTGACCCATTGGATCAATACTGCAAGTTAAAATTGATGGATGCACATGTGTGTTTAGAAGATGGTACTAAAACACCTTTAAATTTTTGCTTTAATAATGCAAAGGTTGTGCACGGGAATTTTTATGATTTCTCCAACCAAACAGACCCTATACTTATAAGTGACCCACTGCCTAGTACCACAGCATCAGTAGAAATAAGGTTTGCGATTAATTATCTGTTACGGAAAAAGATATCATATTATATCAAACAAACTTTACGTGCATTAAAAAAAGGTTCCAAAAAAGCTATTAAATTATATAAAACTAAAGGCAAAAACCAGAACATACCCTCAGTACATCAATTACAAATTAACAAGCAGGTTAGCGATAAAAAGAAACTTTGGATTACCATTAAAGGTCCTGCAGAAAAGGATGTTGCCTCCTTGGTGGAATCTTACCAAAAAGCTTGTTTATTTTTAAGAAATGTTCACTTTGACTCCTCCTCATGTTCATCAGAGGATTCTTTAGAATATATTTATGAATTCACCAATATTGATCATTCTATGGAAGCTAGCCAAATGCTCAATAGTCTTTTTTGTTTAGTTCAATATCACTATGATTTTGTTATTGTATCAGACAGCCTAAAGGAATTCCCCATAATTAACGGATTTTCTCTAAAAGACTCAACAATTTTGGCAAAAAGTCTAGCTCCTTATGACACTTTTATAAAGGAATCACCTTCTTCTACTGGTAGACATTTAAGGATTCCTGGAAGCAAACAAATCAGTAATGAAATAAATTTAACTTTGCCCATTCCTAATATAAAACTATTAGGAGACTCAGAACTGTATGTAAATCAAGCGCAGGAATTATTATGGAATGATCATTTTGTTATAAGTGAAATGAAAAAGACTAAACCCCTTGTTCTTGTTTTGCCAGTGTTTATGGCTGTTGGGGGAGTTGAACGAAATACAATTGATATTATGGAACGTTTGAAAGCAACATATGATTTCATAGTAGTGACTTTTGAACGCCATCGAACAGAACAAGGAAGCCTTTTTTATCAGGTTGCTGACATGGGAATAGATTACTATGATTTAGCGGAGATTTCATCCTTTAATCACTATCTTAAACTACTTGAAATATTAAAGTCATCATACAAACCAGATCTTCTTTGGATTTGTAACAGTTCACCTTGGATGATGGAAAATAATAATAAAATTAGAAGGATTTTTAATGATGCAGGAATTATTGTCCAAGATGTTTATGACTATGAATATGGCTGGATTCAGTACTACAATCAACCGGCAATTCATTCATATGACCGATTCATAGCCATCAATCAAAAAATTCGCAATAAATTTATCAATACTTACGGCATCAGTGACAAAGATATTGACTTGGTCTATCCTGCTGTAGATAATTATAAAATTCTCCAAATGTCCAGGGGATCCTATTCTCGAGAAGACGAATTGATCAAATTCAATCTTGATCCTAATAGACACTATTTTACTTTTATAGGTCGATTTACTGAGCAAAAACAACCACTAAAAGTCCTAGCCCTGGCAAAACATATAGTTGAGACTTACGAGAATGTAGATTTTATAATGGTTGGAGATGGGGAATTATCATCAAAAGTTTCAGAAGCTATCAGTAAATCACAAAATTTAAAAAAACGCATCCATCGTATCAGTTATATCTCTGACGTTCCAGGCTTTATAAGAGCAACTGACGGGCTAATTATTGCGTCAATTTATGAGGGGCTACCTATTGTTACGATTGAAGCCATGTGCGTCGGAACACCCGTATTTTCTACTGATGTAGGAGATATATCTTTATTCGTTAAAGATCAGCAAATTGGTTTAGTTTCGGAAAGTCAAGAAATCAATATGCTAGTAAACTCTTTTGATGAATTTTATAATAACTTGGATTTTTATAAAAATAATTTAGCAACGAAATCTGCTGATCTTATTGATTTCTTTTCTTCTGAAAGAGCAGCTGAATTAATGAATCAGTCTTTTCAAAAAGCTTTAGATAAATATATCTCAAAGATATAAAAATAAAGGAGAGATTCACATTTTTAATTCAGTTCGTGGCATTTGGAGAAGCAGACAATTACTTTACAATATGTCCAAAAGCGATTTTAAAAGTAGATTTTCCGGATCTTATTTCGGTGTTGTCTGGGCTGTAATTCAGCCCTTAATGACAATATTAATTTTTTGGTTTGTTTTTCAAGTTGGCTTTCGGGCGCAGCCTGTTTCAAATGTCCCTTTTATATTATGGTTAATTGCAGCAATGATTCCTTGGAATTTCTTTGCTGACGCGATTATCAATTCAACCAGTGCATTTACAAGCTATTCTTTTGTTGTTAAAAAGATGGTTTTCAAAATTGGTTTATTACCTCTTGTAAAAGTAACAGCTTCATTTTTTTTGAATATTGCTTTTAATGTCTTACTTATTTTGATTTATACCGCTTATGGTCATTTCCCAGGAGTTCAGCTAATTAGTATTTTGTATTTCAATATTTGTCTTTTTGCCTTTGTTACTGTGATTGCATATTTAATTTCGACAGTCAACGTATTTTTTAGAGACACCACTCAAATTGTAGGTATATTACTGCAGTTTGGAATATGGCTCACTCCTATAATGTGGCAGGAGTCTACAATTCCTGAAAAGTTTAGATGGCTAATAAAACTCAATCCTATTTATTATATTATCAATGGATACCGTGAAGCTTTAATTAATCACACTTGGTTTTTTGCTCATCCAAGACAGACACTTTATTTCTGGACCTTAATTATTGTCATCGGAATCATTGGAATTAGTTTTTATAAACGAATGAAATCTCATTTTGCAGATGTACTTTGATAAAACAAATATTAATCCGGTTAATGCAAGGAGTTGAATATTTTGGACCGTCTTATTAATGTAGAGAATATATCAAAAGTATATAAACTTTATAATCAGCCCATAGATCGCATAAAAGAAGTTTTAAATCCAACTAAAAAAAAATATCACCAAAAATTTCATGCAGTAAATCAGGTGTCTTTTAGTGTTAATCGTGGAGAAACCGTTGGGATTATTGGAAAAAATGGATCTGGTAAGTCTACTCTTTTAAAAATGATAACTGGAGTACTCACACCTTCTTCAGGACAAATTGAAGTAAACGGTAATATATCTGCACTCCTTGAACTAGGAGCTGGCTTCAATGGAGATTTATCTGGATTTGAGAACATCTATTTAAACGCTACATTACTGGGATATAGCAAGGAATACGTTAATGACAGCCTGGCGAATATACTCGAATTCGCTGATATCGGTGAGTTTATCCACCAACCTGTTAAAACCTACTCAAGCGGGATGTTTGTTCGCCTCGCATTCGCAGTGGCTATAAATATTAATCCAGAAATATTAATTGTTGATGAAGCTTTAAGTGTTGGCGATATGAGATTTCAGCAAAAATGTTATCGCAAAATTAGAGAAATTAAAAAGACAGGAACGGTCTTGATGGTTAGCCATGATACAGGGGCTCTAGCCAGTTTCTGTGATCGTATCATTTGGATGGACGGGGGGCGTATCTTTAAAGAAGGGAGACCAGATAAAATACTAGATGAATACCAGGCTTTCATGAGTTATGACATTAAAGAGATGCAGTCAGTCACTTCATATAATGTGAAGAGTGAGGAAACAGTAGAAGTTAATCAAACAAACGCTCAGGCCTTTGGCAATGGTGACGGTTTCTTTGAGACTCTTCAACTTATTAATCTTGATACTGGTAGAGAGTCTGTTACTGTTAAAGGCGGAGATGTAGTAGGTATTGACTTCACGATAAAAATCAAAAATGAAATTGATATGCCCATTCTGGGCTTCACTCTTAAAGATGCCCTTGGAAATTCAGTGATTGTAACCAACACTCATTTTGAAAAAGTATTACTTGAACCTTTAAAAAAAGGCCAAACCTATCATTATCAATTCATAATGGAATTTCCCCACTTGCGTAATGGTAAATATTCGCTTGATATTGCATTAGCAAACGGAACTTATCAAGCTCATGAACAAATTCAATGGATTAATGATGCGTTAATCATTGTTGTTAGAGACGAACGACCTTATCAAGAAGGACGCGGATATTTGGTCCCAACTGGAATTGAACTTAAGAAAATCTAACTGGGGGAATTTTTTATGTTCTTCAAAAAAAAATCAAGTATTAGTGAGGAATTAAAAATTTCAGTAGTCATTCCTCTTTATAACCATGAGAAATTTATAAAAGAAGCTATTCAAAGTGTCTTGAATCAGACTTATAAAAACTTAGAATTAATTATTATTGACGATGGCTCCCACGACAATTCCTTTAATATCGCTCAAAACTTTAACGATGAACGTTTAAAAGTGATTTCACAAGAGAATAGAGGCGCGCATAATACTATTAATCGTGGACTTGACCTCGCCACAGGAGAATTTTTAACAATTCTAAATTCAGATGATGTGTATGAGAAAGATCGACTAAAACAATGTATTGCTTATCTTCTTCAAAATTCTAATACCCACTTAGTAAGCACGTATATCAAAGTTATAAATGAAACAGGGAAACATCAAGGTACAAAAAAAGGTTGGAAAAACATGGAACCTTGGAGTGTCCCAAATAAAGCAAAATCTTTTGCTAAAGACAATAATTTTGTAAAAAATCTACTTATGTCTAATTTCATTTCTACAACAAGTAATATGGTATTTACCAGGGAGCTTTATAACGCGATTGGCGGAATGAGAAATCTACGTTTTGCACATGACTGGGATTTCGCACTTAGAGCTGCAGAATATGGGAAATGCGCTCTTATTGAGAAAGCCTTAATGGGCTATCGCATCCATGGGAACAATACAATTAGCTCTAATAGAAAACATATGCTTTTTGAAATATGCTGGATTTATGCAGCTAATCTTCACCGTTTTGAATCTACTCATATCTTCAAAGGGAATTCTATACTGGAATTAGAAGAACTCAGTGAATCAATTAATTTACAAGGAAATGATAAGTTACTTTGGATTTTACGTTCATATTTTGAAGCGGGTAAGAAGCGCGGAGAGGAGAATCCAGAGTTAGAAATTTTAGATAATACAGAACTTCGGGAGTCCTTGTTTAAATATATTATTGAATAATAACGATAGTGAGACAACAGTGTCCCCATAAACATCTTTAAGAGATGCAGGAGCAGCAAATCACCACGCAGCTTCCACATCTCTTTTTTAGAGTTTATATTTAAGTTTTAGTTAGCTAAGCTTAAAGCATTAGTCCGGCTTTATGTCTGCAGACCGATTTGCACCACACAATCTAGAGTACAATAGCATTGGGTGAGATAACCTGTAAGTAATACATCAATTAAGAAGTCAATATTCATTTTGCAATACGCGAGTAACACAAATTATCAAGTAAGTCCGTATCGTATATTAAAATTCGAAGCTACTATCGACGCTTAACAGGTGGTCTGATAATTATGGATATGTTAAAATATCCAAGTACCTAAAGAAAAAGGAGCTCATAACGTGTCGAAACCAGTATACGGTAAAAATGCGGTTCAGTCGAGAAATGTTGAAAAGATATCCAGTTACATATGGGCTTTGGTGATTGGGTTCATTGTTTTTTTAGTCTGGACCCCGTTTCAAGTGGGATTATTTAATGGGCAGCAGATTGACTTTGAGAAGCCAATTTATATGTCCTCGCTGCTTAGCAGCCTGTTGTTGCTGTTGTGGATAGGCCTATACTTCACCAAGTTCAGGCTAGAGGGACAGCGTGATGCGCTGGCTGTGACCTCGCTGCTGTTGCCTGCAACCTACGCGTTGTCGCTTATTGGCGCTGCTTCGCATTATATGGCGATGAACCTGCTGTTTGTTCAGAGCATGTATGTCGCAATATTCATTATAGCGTTATATTTGCTCCAGCAAAAGCAACTAAATGTTGTCATTCAAAATGCTATTCTGGCGATTGCTTATTTCATCGTCGGTTTCGGTCTGTTAAACTGGCTTGGCAGTTGGAAATTCGCGGGTGGGCTGGTAGGCTGGTTCTCGAATACGGTGCGTGGTGATAAATATTTGGATGCTGTCATGACGGACTCTAACGGGCTGCGTCTGACCTCTATTTTCCAGTATGCCAATACTTATGCCGCCTTCCTCATGGCCTTCCTGTTCGTGGCGGTGTATGCCTTGGTCCGCTCCAAAAAGTGGTACGGCATGCTGACCCACAGCTTCATGCTGGTTCCGATTATTGTATCTCTGCTGCTGACCTTGTCCCGTGGGGGACTTGTTATGCTGCCGGTAGTGTTCATCCTGCTCCTGCTGTTCTTGAAGCCTGCACAGCAGATTCTCTGGATTATTCATCTGGCGATATCCGGCCTTGCGGCTCTGCTGGTTACCAACCCGCTAACTACACTTGGCACAGAGTTAAATACGGCTTATACCTCATCAGCTGCACTTAAGGCCTGGGCCTATCTGATTGGCGCCTCGGCAGTTGTTGCCGTACTAGGATGGTTGATTCAACGTTATATTGCACCATGGCTGTATGGGAAGCTGGGGAGCTCAGAATCCCGCAAATTCACCGGAATGTGGATTCCGCTCGGCTCAGTCGTAGCTGTGGCTATCGTTGCTTTCCTGCTTATCGGAACAGGCTTGAAAAGTGTTTTACCGGATAATATCGAGACACGGCTGGAGAACATTAACTTTAAACAGCATAGTGTACTCGAACGGTTCACTTTCTACAAAGATGCCATGAAGGTTGTGAAGGATTATCCGATTCTCGGATCAGGCGGCGGCGGTTGGGCTTCCTTATATGAAGAGTACCAGAACAACCCTTATATAAGCCGTCAGGTTCATAACTTCTTCCTACAGTATTTGATCGAAGTCGGGATTGTCGGGTTCATTGTTTTTATGGGCTTTATCGGATATATTTTCTACAAATACATTCGTGCCTACCTGAAACGTGACAAAGATGAGTTCAATAACGGATTCTTCTTCTACATTATTGCGCTGTCTATCCTTGTACACAGTCTGCTGGACTTTAATATGAGTTACGCATTCATGGGTATTCTGGTCTTCATCGGTTTGGCTGGTATGGGCGCTGTAATGGATAACAAACCGTTCCGCCAGAGCTGGAACAAAACAGGGATTCGGATGGGTTACATGGCTGTCCTGACCATCGGGACGGTATTTCTGCTGTTCCTGTCGATCAGTTATATTGGGTCCAGCAATGCGGCGCTGAAAGGCAAAAATTTAGTTTCGGTTAGTACTTCCTACGAGGAGATCAAGACACCTCTGGTTAAAGCATTAGATGCCCGTCCATACCATCCGGAAGCAGCATTATACCTATCTACTCTTGACATGCAGGTATTCAAGCAAACCCAAGACGAACAATATCTGGCTGAAGCGTCCAATGTATTGACTCGCGCTTTGAAAGATGAGCCTTACAACAAAAATCTGTTGGCTCAATTGGCCAGCTATTACGATCTAAAGGGCCAGCCTGATATGGCATTGGCAGTATATAGTGACAATGCCTACAAGTTCAACTGGGATATTACATGGTATGAGTCATTGATTAACCGTGCTCAGACGCTTGCTGCGGCAGCTAATGAGCAGAAGGATGAGGCCAAGAAACAGGAATACCTCGCCGCTGGACTGGATGCGTACAAGCATGTTTTGGATGGCATAGAGCATTTGAAAACATTGCCGCCTGAGCAGTTGCAGGGCCGTCCGTTCTCGGTTACACCTACGATGGCATTGAACGCTGGCAGACTCCAGTTACTAGCAGGCGATGATGAGGCTGCAGCCGCTGCCTTGAAAATGGGCTTCAATGATCAGTATTCTGATGTCATTAATAGCGCAAGTCTCTGGGATACAAACTGGTATAGCCTGCTAATTACGCGCACATACGACCTGGCTCAACAGGCGTACACTCAGAAGAACGATGCCGATAAGACACTACATTTGGAGATCGGACAGATAGCCTACAGACAAATATACACAGATCTTCATGCGAAAAATATTCCACCTGCTATTACGCTCAATGCTGGAAAAATTCAAGTTATGTCTGCACAAGAGCAGCCTCCAGCACTACAGACGGCCATATCCACCTTAAAGTCTGGATTGAGTGAGGATTACAGTGATCCAACTAACCGTGAGATTGCACGTTGGTACTTAGCAGCACTTGCAAAATCAGGAAGCGACCAAGATCAGGTGGTCTACGGAAAACTGATTGCAGCAGATCCTGCCGAAGCTGATCGGGTGAATGAAATTGTTAGCACTAGCTTTAAGAACCTTCAATAACAAAAAAAGCGAGCTACTGTCTGAGTACAGTAGTTCGCTTTTTTAATACTATTTGGTGAACAGCCGTTCTTCCTGCTCAATAACTTCCTTCAGATACTCTAACAGCCCTTCCTTAAGCTCCTCATGCTGAAGTGCGTAGTGAATGCTGGTCTGGATAAAACCCATCTTCTCGCCGACGTCATGCCTTCTGCCTTCGAAATCATAAGCAATAATCCGCTCTACTTCACTTAAACGGGAAATCGCATCTGTAAGCTGAATCTCTCCGCCTACACCTACCTGCTGTTCACCCAACATATCGAAGATACGTGGAGTCAGGATATAACGTCCCAGAATCGCCAGGTTGGATGGAGCATCCTCACGCTTCGGCTTTTCTACAAGGCGGTTGGCTTTATATACACGTTCCGCTAGTTCAGATCCGTCCACTACCCCGTAACGGGAAACCTCTTCCCAAGGCACCTGCTGGACACCCACAATGGAGGATCTATATTGATCGTATACTTCGATCATCTGCTTCAGGCAAGGCTTGTTCGACTCCACAATATCGTCTCCTAGCAAGACTGCAAATGGCTCGTTACCGATAAATTTCCGGGCGCACCAGATGGCATGTCCGAGACCGCGCGGTTCTTTTTGACGGATGTAGTGAATGTCAGCCATCTCGGAGGATTTGCGCACCGATTCCAGCAGCTCCCACTTCTGCTTCTCTGCCAGATTGAATTCCAGTTCGAATGAATTATCGAAATGGTCTTCGATTGCTCGCTTGCCTTTACCTGTCACAATAATAATATCTTCAATCCCGGAAGCAACCGCCTCCTCAACAATATATTGAATCGTGGGTTTGTCTACGATGGGCAGCATTTCTTTGGGCATCGCTTTGGTCGCAGGCAGGAAGCGGGTTCCCAGACCGGCAGCAGGAATAATCGCTTTACGGATCTTCATCTCATGGCTCCTTTAACAGATATACTCATAATCTCAATTATAACAGTTCCTGCTGATTTTGGGCAGTATACTGAGGCAGGGACAAACAGGGACGGAGCGCTCTGGGTGAACACCTGACGTTGACGGTCTCATTGGATGTTGATATAACAGCACTATAACAAGTACTTTGTAGAGGAGGATAGCCATGTTAGACCTATCCAGTCCGATATGGCAACAGCTTCACGGCCCTTTTGGTTCGGCTGAAGCGGTCCCTGGCTTGTTGCAACAGTCGCAGAAAGACTATACCGCAGAGATTAAAGATGAGCTCTACTGGGAGCATCTGTACCATCAAGACACAATCTACAGTAGCACCTACACCGCGCTGCCATATTTGTCGGAGCTCGCCAGGCAGTCGAATGATCCCGAAGTAAAATTGGATATCTACGTGACTTGCGGAATCTTCGTGGCAAATCAGCAGACCGCTTCCTGCTGAATTTGCACACCAGAACCCGCCGCTTGCTGAGGAACTTGTACGGGAGATTTATACAGCCTACCTCATCGCTGTTGAACATCTGGGCAAGCTATCAGAAGAAATCTTCCGCTCTGCAGAAGCGGCTCAAAAGGATGACCAGGAGAAGCGATACATCCTCGCCGCAAATGCTGCTTACCGGGGAGATCGGGCAGTTGCAGGTATATTACTTACCTATTCGGAAGGCGACGAGTATATGGTCGGATGCCCGAGCTGTTATGAGGAAATGTATATTTGGCCGAATGAGAACAGCCCCGGGATGACCGCCTATTCTGACGACCCGGTATTCAACGGCAAGGAGAATGGTCAAGGCGTTACGCCTTCCGCGCTTGGCAGCGTCAGGCCGGAAGACAGCCCGTTAGCACGCCTATGGCAAGCAGCTCATGCCATCAAGAACGGTCAGCTGATGGAGCAACTGCCCTATCTCTGCGGTCTTGTGTCCTGTCCGGCCTGTGGTAAAGCTTTGAACATCTGGCCGGAGCTGTTGCCGCTCTAAGGGAGAACTGGTGGAAAAAAGAATTGGCGGGATATAGTTAGGGATACAAAAACAAGCCCGGAAGAATCGGGAGCCATCTGGTTGGATGGCCCCGGTTTCTGCCGGGCCTGTTATTATGGCCTTAGCTGATTGAGTGCATGAAACGTGCGAAAACAAGTCCACCCTCAGGGGAATGGGTCTTATACACTTACTTCGCATTAACCAACTGCCCGCGTGTAACCCCAAGCTGGTTGGTAGCCTTCAGGCTTTTCCATACCTGCGTACCGGAAATTTCACCACGTAAAGCGCGGCTGTAGAGGCTAATGACCTCTGCTACCTGCTCGGGTGTCTCCTCCAGGAACTCTACGCGGTAAGAAGATACTCCAAGCTCACGGAAGTGATTCAGGTATTCTGCACCGGACTGCTCGACAGCGTTATAGACGGTATTGCGGCAGCCTTCGTCTACACGAACGGGATGGGACATGCCGATCCGGTCCTGTAGTGAAGCACGCTGCTCCTCGCATGGACGGCCACAGTTAGTGTAGTCAGTGCCTTCACTCATGAAGGTACAGTAGACACAGTGTTCCGTATGGAACATCGGCAGATGCTGGTGGATGACAATCTCCATACGGGAGGTGTCGCTGTGCCCCAGCAGATCGACCATCTGCTGAATGTTCAGGTCATACGACGGTGTGACTTTGTCGCAGCCGGCATCCAGGAACAGATCTACCGCTTTGTGATTGGCGATATTCAGCGAGAAATCGCCAATCAGCCGGGGATGCACAGCATCCGGGTGCTCCATCCGGTGGCGCAGGTAATAATACAGCGCACCGGTGTTGCGGACCAGCACAGCATCCGGCTTAAGCCGCAGGATGTTGGCATGGTAGCCGTTCTCGTTCGGCATATGGATGCGCGGTGTCGCCAGCGTGATGCTGGCTCCTGCCGCCCGCACAGCGTCTACTGCCGCCGGGAACTGCTTGATGAACTCGAAATCGGCGTAAATACTGGTTACGCCGGCTTCGAGCGCAGCCTGCACCTGCGGCAGGCTGCGGCACAGCGCGGTGAGCTCCGCTTCACCGCTGAGCCCGACCGCGCCATCTCCTGCAGCGATGGCGCTCTCCGCGGCGCCCCTGCGGGTAGCACCGCCGTAAACCTCGACCTCCCGTTTCACATACACGGGAGGCTTCGGGCGCTCGCCCGCAAGCAGCTCAACCGCCTGGCGGCGGATGCTGTTCAGCTCGCGCATGGGCACGATCACGTCCCCTTGCAGATGCGACTCCAGCGCTTCAAGCTGGAACAGGGTTCCGCCCAGGCGGCCGAATTGTTCTTCCAGCAGCGCGGTATCCATCGGACGCTTCTGCGCGGTCTCCAGCGCCAGCTCCGAATCCACACGGACGGTAACGTTCTTCTGAACGTCCGTCCACCAGGTCGTCAGCTTCTCGCCTACGCAGCCCTGCACTCTCACATGAACCGGGAATACCCGGTACGGCTTCTCGGTCTCGAACGACTGGCGCAGCGCCTTGTCGAGCGCCGGATCATTCGTCTTCCAGATACGGTCGCCCACATGCAGGCGGCGCAGATCGACGTCATTACGGCCAGGCACGATGTCGATAATCCAGCCTTCCCCGGCTTCACCTTCCAGCTTGACGCCCTTGCGGCGCAGATCGTAGACACGGCCGCCTTCTTCCTTCTTCGTCGGATCTCCGGCATCGAACACAATTCCATCCCCGCGCTTAAGCGGAGCATGAATCCGGCAGACCACACCATCCCGCAGGATTTGCTCAACCGTGCCCATGAATACCCCACGGCTTTTCGGGAAGGTGCCATCGACTAACTTCTTATTATTGGTGCCATCCAGGAAACCATGAGTGAAGCCCCGCGAGAAGCTCTGCTGCAGCTCACGCATGTCCTCCTTCGAAGTCGGCACCCAGTTGCCGTCAAAATACTTATCAATCGCCTTACGGTACTTACTAACCACATTGGCAACGTACTCCGGGGTTTTGAGCCGGCCTTCGATTTTGAACGAGGTCACTCCCGCTTCAATCAGTTCAGGCATCAGATCAATGGCGGCAAGATCCTTCGGAGACAGCAGGTAAGTCACATCGCCCATCGGCTTCACTTCCCCGTCTACCATCAGATCATACGGCAGACGGCAAGCCTGGGCGCATTCCCCGCGGTTCGCCGAGCGTCCGCCCCACATTTCAGAGGTTAGACACTGACCCGAGTAAGATACACAGAGCGCACCATGCACGAAGACCTCCATCGGCAGGCGGGCTTGTTCGCCAATCGTGCGGATTTGCTTCAGATTATTTTCACGGCCGAGTACTACACGTTCCAGCCCCCACGGCTTCGTGAATTCCACCGCTTCCGGCGAGGTAATCGTCATCTGTGTAGAACCATGAATCGGGAAGTCCGGAGAGATCTCACGGATCATCTTCACCAGTCCCAAGTCCTGCACGATTACGGCATCCACACCGGCGTCCACGCAGGCATCAATCAGTTCCTTGGCATCCGGCAGCTCATTCTCGAACACCAGTATATTAAAGGTCAGGAACCCCTTCACTCCATAGCTGTGCAGAAACGCCATAATCTCCGGCAGCTCGTCCATACGGAAGTTGTTCGCTCTGGCCCGTGCATTGAATTTCTCTACGCCAAAAAAGACAGCATCCGCCCCGTTCGCCACCGCTGCACGCATGCAGTCCCAGTCTCCCGCCGGAGCGAGTAGCTCCACATCTTCTCTGCGTATTTCTTGCTCTTTCATTTATATCCTCCCAAACCGCCTGATCGGCGGGTCATTTACAGCTTTTTAACTTATTAATTGTATCAAATATCACAGTTCTCTGCCAGTAAAATAGAAACACTTGGATTTTCTAATCATCTCTGAGCCATCATAATGCAAGCCTGTCTTCTTGCTTTAATAGACAAACCAAGAACAACCAGCGTAAAATATGAATGGATAAGCATAAATAACGCAAAAGATCTCACGGTTCCCAAAATTTATATGTGGCAAAAGGAGAGTTGAAACATTTATGAAAGGCATTATTCTTGCGGGAGGAAGCGGCACCCGTCTGTACCCCCTCACAATGGTGACCAGTAAACAATTACTGCCGGTCTATGATAAACCCATGATTTATTATCCTCTGTCTACACTGATGCTGGCAGGCATCAAAGAGATTCTTATAATTTCTACCGCTGAGGATACACCCCGTTTCGAGAATTTACTCGGTGACGGCTCCCAGTTCGGCATCTCGCTGCAGTACATTGTCCAGCCAAGTCCGGACGGGTTGGCACAGGCATTTATTTTGGGCGAATCATTCATCGGTGAAGACTCTGTGGCTATGATTCTCGGAGATAATATATACTACGGAAACGGCATGACCAACATCCTGAAAAAAGCCGCGGGGAAAACAAATGGAGCAACCGTGTTCGGTTACCATGTGCCCGATCCTGAACGTTTTGGTGTGGTGGAATTCGATGGAGACGGCAAGGTCCTCAGCATTGAAGAGAAACCGGAGCATCCAAAATCCAATTATGCGGTTACAGGTCTGTACTTTTATGATAACCGTGTGGTTTCTATCGCTAAGGAAGTTAAGCCTTCTCACCGTGGCGAGCTGGAGATCACCTCGATCAATGAAGCCTACCTGAAGCTGGATGAGCTGGATGTCGCCCTGCTTGGACGCGGATTCACCTGGCTGGATACCGGAACACATCAGAGTCTGGTTGACGCCACCAATTTCGTTAGAACCATTGAAGATCATCAGGGTATTAAAATCTCTGCACCTGAAGAGATTGCTTATATTAACGGCTGGATTACACAGGAACATTTGCTGGAATGCGGACATAAACTGAGTAAGACCGGCTATGGCCAATATCTAATTAAGGTGGCTACAGGAAAAATCCAATTTTAAACCATAGAAAGAGTGGATAAGATGAAGTTTATCAAAACCAATCTGGAAGATGTTCTCGTTGTCGAACCGGCGGTCTTTGGAGACCACCGCGGCTGGTTCATGGAGACCTACAGCGAGGCGAAATTTCATGAACAAAACATTAATTATCAGTTTGTTCAGGACAATCAATCCTATTCAGCTGTAAAAGGGACTCTGCGGGGGCTACATTTCCAATTAAACCCTAAGGCACAAACTAAGCTTGTCCGCTGCACAAGGGGGGCCATTTTTGATGTAGCTGTTGATATTCGTCAAGGCAGTCCATCTTACGGCAAATGGTTCGGAATTGAGCTGACCGCCGAGAACAAAAAACAGCTTCTCATTCCAAAAGGGTTCGCCCACGGCTTCATGACACTAACCGAGGATGTTGAGGTACAGTACAAATGCGATGAGCTGTACGCGCCTGAATGCGATGGCGGCATTCTGTGGAATGATCCTGCCATCGCCATTGAATGGCCGATTGATGTTACCCCCGTGCTATCTGCCAAAGATGAAAAAGCTCCGCTTTTAAAGGATGTTACGCATAATTTTGTGTATTAACCAAATAAAATTCTTTAGTTTCATTCAGCAAAAAAAACGTCCCGGCTCTTAGTAGCCTGGGACGTTTTTTCTGTTTTCATCACTTGTTTAAGATACTAATTATCCCCCTACTCTCCAGCCCACCCAAACGACCCCAGCACCCTCTCCAGCGTCGCCTGTTGGCTGGCTGTGGCGTTGGCAGCGTTAAGCGTGACAGTGAGCGTATAGACCACATCGTTTTTGCTGAAAATAATAATCTTCGTGGCCACGGGGATACTGTTCTTGATCTGCTCAATAGTAAGTATCGTGGCTGGCACACCGGCAAAGGCGGTTTCTGCTACGCTTTTCACCTGCGGACCTTTGGGGTCCTTCTTGGTGTTCAGATAATAGCTCTGCAGCTGGCTGAGCGCATACTCCGGCGTAACCTCGGGGCTGGCATAGAGCTGGAAGCGGCCGCCGGTGAAGCGGTATTCGACGGTCTGGCTCTCGAACAGATCCTGAACCGGTGTCCACAGCCGCGGAATATCGATCTTGTAGCCGTAGGCCTTGGAGGTTTTGGTGATTAATTTCGTGCTGAGCAGCGGGTAGTCTTCAACCTCCAGACGTCCGAAATTCTCCTGGGTCTGTGCAAAATCAATATCAATCGAATTCAGCACATCCGTGAACCGCTCTTTGTCGCCTGGCTGACTGGAAGCCGCAACATATTCAAAATAATAACGGTACCCGTTCTTCAGCAGCAGAATCTGATATTCGGTATTCCAGCCGTTGCCCGGATTAAGCCCAAGCTCATTAATCAGTACCGGCTCACCGGAGACCTTGCCTGCTACGCTATCCTTCAAGGTATAGGCTTCGCTCACATAGGTGTCCTGGAGCTGTGACTGCAGCTCCTGATTCCAGCTTGCCAGCGTGGAGCCTGCCGGGGCTGAGCTTACTTTTACCCGCAGATAACTCCCCTGTTTGCCCGTATAATAGAGCTGCTGATCATCTGCACTCCAGTCTGCGGGAACCTTAAGCGCAATGCCGTAGTCGTCGTTGTAAGCCTCGCGCAGGCCGTTGTGGATGGTGGACAGGTCACGGATACTGGAATCGGAAGTGTTAAAAGAGGGCTGAAAAGAGTTCAGCAGCGCCGCATACTTCCCCAGATCTTTATAATTCGCTGCCTTATCATCGGTCAGATAAATCTCATACAGCCTTCCATTCGCATAATATTGCCTGCCTTCCCACAGCGCCCCGCTGGAATCCTTGCTGACCGTCCTGGCGTATGGAGTTGTGGCCTCAGGAACCGTCTCCCGGTCCAGCACAATCTCCCCGCCTTCCTGCGATGACCCCACCAGATTCTCCAGGAGCCCTTCGGGATCTAACGGAACCGCAAGCGGCGAAGCATGCACCTCCAGATAATAATCATTCTCTGCACTCGTAAAAGTCGCTACGCCCTCATCCCCGCCGCTGTCGCCAACAACGAGCCCGGGCGGGTAGTTCATGCTCCATGTCAGGTAACTGTTGCCAATCCGGGTTTTGCCGATATCGCTGTCAATCCCGCCCTGCGTGTCAACGGCTGTTACAGCCAGTGAAGGAGCCAGTGTAACCCGTATGCCCCCGCCGCCTGCCGGAGTAACCCGTGCACCCAGTACCCCGGCAACGAACCTAAGCGGCACCATCAGCACACCGGATACCATCCGCGGAGACGCAGCCAGCTTGATTTTGACGCCATCCTTCCAGGCAGTAGTCCCCCCTATCGTCATTGCACCGGTATGCGGGCCATACATGACCTTCACCACATCTTCTCCTTCCAGGGAGACGGTGCTGCCGAAGGCTTTTTTGAAGATACCCAGCGGTACCATCAGCGTTCCATTCTCGGAAAAAGGCTGCTGAATCGTGACTGGTTCCCCGTTAACAGTTGCCGAGGTACTGCCTGCTTGTATACTTAGCTCCAGCAAAGACCCTTCTGCCGCATAGGCATTCCGTGCCGGAAATAGAGCGAGCAGCACTAATACAGCCAGCATGGCAGACAATAGACGCCGCATCCCCCCCGCTCCCATCCCTGATCCGGCAGCCTTTGCTGCATGTTTACTTTTTGGGCTGATCATCGGCATCCTCCTCCGTATCCACGGCACTCACCAGAGGGTCACCCTGTCCAAGTACAAGGCTTCTGGCAACGATATCGCCCTCGCTCTGCATGAGCAGCTTGACCACCGCCCCTGGCTTGTACCGTTTGAATAATTCATTGACATCCACAAGCGAGGTTACCCGGTGCCCGTCAATCGCATACAGCGCATCTCCGGCGGCAATTCCTGCCTTGCGTGCTTCCGCTGTGACCACCTTCGTAACTGTTAGCGGCTCCTGCCCGGGCAGTCCGACAATCACAGGCCAGCTCTCCTCCAGCTCTACCCCGAGGCTCGGACGCCGTACCTCTCCGTACTGGAGCAGTTGATTCATGATGTACTTCACCGTCTCTGCCGGAATGGCGAAGCCCATGTTCTCCACCCCCACGGCTGCGAACTTCAAGCTGTTGACTCCCAGGATCTCACCCTTCATGCTCACGAGCGGCCCTCCGCTGTTGCCGGGATTGATGGCCGTGTCGCTCTGGATCAGCCGGTAGGCCGCATCCACCGAACGATTAAGACCGCTAATTACGCCCACCGTAGCTGAATTTCTCAGCGTGAACGAGATGGGCGTCCCGATCGCTATGACCTTTTCTCCTACCTGCAGGCTGGCTGAACTACCCGCGAAGGTGGCGGGCTTCAGGGATTTGGCTTTGATTTTGATAAGAGCAAGATCACTGAACTCATCCAGGTATGTATCTGTGATGTTATAGCTTGTCCCATCCGAAGTGACCGCTACCGCATTCTGCAGCCCTTCCATCACATGCGCATTGGTAATGATCCACCCGTCCGCCTTGACGATAATGCCGGAGCCGTGTGTCAGATTGTAACGGTCATCCGGGCCGCTGGCTTCCCCGCCGGCTTTGCCGATAATGCCTACCACAGACGGCGATACCGCGCGGATGATGGACGGAACCGGGTCCGTGGCTGGTTTGCCCCCTTGCTCTTTACTCCTGGGGTTGCCCCCACCTGCTTGTCCAACCTGTATTACATTCACAGATGTCTCTCTGTCTGCCGCTAGTGGCGCTGGCTCCCCGTAGACCGCCCCATGTACAGCACCGGGCACACTTATGAACCCCGACAATGCCAGCAGCAGAACACCCGGCAGAAGCGTACTGCTTCGGGCAATCCCTTTTCTCCTCATCTCCATCGCCCTCTCCCCTTCATCCATGTGAAACCTGTAACTTATATTCTAAAAAAAGACGCCTTTAGGATCGCCGCCGGCGGGTAAAGGTGTCTTTAGTAAGCTGGTGCATCTGAAGTTATGTGTGCCTTACTTAGCTGAACCAATTCATAATCATTGCATAATCGGAGACCACAAAAACCAGCAGGCTCACTACTCCGAAGCCGATCGCAAACTTGTTCTTCTGCGGAGCTTTCAATAGACGGACCACACCGATAAGAATCAGGATGGTGAATACAATCATAAACGCGTCGAAGGTATGAAATTTAGACGGCTCTTGCGCGGCAGCTTCTGCAAGCAGCATGGGCAATCCCTCCCTGAAAGTGTTGTCAAGCAAGTTCCTCTAATCCATATCACCTTCTATGTTATCGTTACCATTTCAGTCACGCAATAGAAATATTTTAAAAACGTTAGTTTTGTCACAAAAAATTTTCAAATGGCCGAATTCAGCTGTGATTCAGGGATATTTCACATTGACGGCTGCTTGTTATCCGGTTATCAAGGAGCTATTCCGCGCAATCTTCACATCACCCGCTGCTATTCATTCAACACAAAATCTTCTCATTGAATCTTACGGGTGACATGCTCTAAATATGCCAGTCTTGCTTGCCTGACGCCAGATTAATTTTTGTCTATATAGATTGCACTTGTGAGTTTTCCGTTCTGGGATTGCCGTGACTCCAGAGAATGTTTGGCCCTCCGGCCGCTGTTGTCCCCAGACTTCTTGATTTGGGACCGCTAATCGCGGTAGAAGTCCGGTGACAAAGGCGGACGCTAACGCTCCTACAGTTCCAAAATTCTCCTCCGTCACTTTTCCCTGTCTGTATATTCTCAAGTACAATCTATATAGGATAATGGTACAATTAATCCTATTCACTACCGGAATGCCTTTTGGAATCAAGAGAACAGGCTACAGGAAGATAGGTGACACTCGCTTGAAATACATCGAATTCGGAATCGGAAATACGTGGTTTGTGCGAACAGAGATGGAACAGCCGGATGGTACAGAGACCGAGGCCAAAGGAATAATCAGACCGGTTAAATTCCGCTCCGTATACCTGAGAGTCTGGATCAGAAGAACGGTATGGATTGCGGATTCCCGGGAAGGCTTCAAAAGAATGCAAAAAACCAGCAGCCGTTTCAAATTCATCCTCGGTATCCGCAGTGAGTTGTAGCAGGTAGCCGATAACAGAAAAAGATGACCAAGTAACCTTTACTGTGGCGTGTGTTTACGCACGGTTCGGATTGCGGAGCGGCGGGTGACAATAAGTGGAATTAGCACATCTAATTTGACGTCACTAGAATATTGATAGGAAGCAGTTGGAAAAACAACACTTAATCGGCTCGATTTCTGCTGAATCGGTAGAGTTCCGTGGATTACATGGACTTTTTCCACCTGCTGACTCGTAACACTCGGTTTCGGCAGTATTAAGTGCCTTATTTCCAACTGCGTCCGCTATCCCCGGTGGCCGGCCACTACTAATCAGGGTTAAGCTTCGTTTCCCCAGCGCATATATGCTTATATTATAAAATAACCCAGGCCCCCTACGAGGGGTCATGGGTTATTTGGGTTATTGAGGTTATTGAGGTTATTTGGGTTACTCGGGTTCTATCTGCTCTTCCTACAGTTACACCGTCTCAGAGGTCTGCAGCTCCAGCTCCATCGCCTGCGTACGTTCTGTATCACGGATCAGGATGGGCTTCAGATACCGGCCCGTGTAGGATTCGCCGACAGTAATCAGCTTCTCCGGCGTTCCGGTGGCAAGGACGGTACCGCCGCCGCTGCCGCCTTCCGGCCCCATGTCAATAATGTAATCGGCTGTCTTGATAACGTCCAGGTTATGCTCAATGACCAGGACGGATTCACCGGAATCCACCAGGCGGTGCAGCACCTCAAGCAGACGGCCAATGTCGTCCACATGCAGGCCGGTTGTTGGCTCATCCAGGATATAAAGGGTCTTACCGGTACTGCGGCGGTACAGCTCGGAAGCCAGCTTCACGCGCTGGGCTTCGCCGCCGGATAAGGTGGTTCCCGGCTGGCCGATGTTGATGTAACCCAGACCCACATCGAGCAAGGTTTGCATTTTGCGGTGAATGCGCGGGATATTCTTGAAGAACTCCGTGGCATCCTCAACGGTCATCTCCAGCACATCGGAGATATTCTTGCCTTTATATTTCACTTCCAGCGTCTCGCGGTTATAACGTTTGCCCTTGCAGACTTCGCAAGGTACGTATACATCCGGCAGGAAGTGCATCTCAATCTTGATGATCCCGTCTCCACGGCAAGCCTCGCAGCGGCCGCCCTTCACATTGAAGCTGAAGCGCCCCTTCTGGAAGCCGCGCACCTTGGCCTCATTGGTCTTGGAGAACAGATCGCGGATATCATCGAATACGCCTGTATACGTAGCCGGATTAGAGCGCGGGGTACGACCGATGGGGGACTGGTCAATTTCGATGACCTTATCCAGATTCTCCAGACCGCGGATTTCTTTGTGCAAGCCCGGACGGACCTTGACCGCCTTATTGAGCTGGCGTGCCAGACTCTTGTATAGAATCTCATTAATGAGCGAAGATTTGCCGGAGCCGGACACTCCGGTTACCGCTGTGAAGACACCAAGCGGAATCTTCACATTCACATTCTTCAGATTATTCTCTTTGGCTCCGCGAATCTCGATCCAGCGTTCATTATCGGTAGGCCGCCGCTTGGCAGTCACCGGAATGAACTTGCGTCCGCTTAGATATTCACCGGTCAGGGAGTTCGCATCCTGCATAATTTCCTGCGGTGTCCCCTGGGCAATCACCTGACCGCCATGTTTACCGGCACCCGGCCCGATATCAATAATGTAATCAGCCGCCATCATCGTATCCTCATCATGCTCAACGACAATCAGCGTATTGCCCAGATCGCGCATATGTCCGAGCGTGGCAATCAGCCGGTCGTTGTCCCGCTGATGCAGACCGATACTCGGCTCGTCCAGAATATAGAGGACACCCATCAGACTAGAGCCGATCTGGGTAGCCAGCCTGATCCGCTGGGCTTCCCCGCCGGATAGCGACCCCGCTGCACGGCTAAGAGTCAGGTAATTCAAGCCCACATTCACCAGGAAGCCGAGCCGGCTGCTGATCTCCTTGAGGATCAGATTGGCGATAGCTGTTTCTTTCTCACTAAGCTTGAGATCTCCGAAGAAGTCCAGACAATCACCAATCGAAAGATCCGTAACATCGGAAACATTCTGCCCGTTAATGGTCACAGCCAGAATTTCCTTTTTGAGCCGTTTGCCTTTACACGAATGGCATGGCTTGGCGCTCATGAAGCCTTCTATGAACTCACGGATGCCTTCAGAGGCCGTATCGCGGTAACGGCGTTCCAGATTCGGAATAATCCCCTCAAAGGCAACGAGGGCGTCTTTGCGCTGGCCGAAGTCATTCTCATACCGGAAGCGGATCTTCTCGCTGCCCGTTCCGTGCAGCAGCTTGGCCATATGCTCCGGCGACAGGCTGCTGACAGGCACATTCTGCGGTATTTTGAAATGCTCACACACTGATTTCAGAAACTGCGGATAGTAGTTGGACGTACTGCCTGTCCAGGCCAGGAACGCCCCTTCCTCAATCGACTTCTCCGTATCCGGGATTAGCAGATCAGGGTCAACGACCATGTTCATCCCGAGCCCGTCACATTCAGGGCAGGCCCCAAATGGGCTGTTGAAGGAGAACATGCGCGGCGCCAGTTCTTCTATGCTGAATCCGCAGACCGGACAAGCGAAGCTTGCACTGAACAAAAGCTCCTCCTGGCCCATCACATCCACCAGAATCTGACCGCCCGACAGCTTCAGTGCGGTCTCCAGGGAATCGGTTAGGCGGGTCGCGATATCTTCCTTAATCACAATCCGGTCCACGACCACTTCGATCGTATGCTTCTTATTCTTCTCCAGGACAATATCTTCCGTTACTTCACGCAGTTCACCGTCCACACGTACACGGACGAAACCTTGCTTCGAGATATCCGTGAACAGACCCTTATGCTCACCCTTGCGGCCGGAAATGACCGGAGCCAGGATCTGCAGGCGGGTCTTCTCCGGGTACTGCATGATCCGGTCAACCATCTGCTCAACGGTCTGTGAGGTGATCTCAATTCCATGATCCGGGCAGTGGGGATGACCGACCCGGGCAAAAAGCAGCCGCAGATAGTCATAGATTTCGGTAACCGTACCTACTGTCGAACGCGGGTTACGGCTCGTAGTCTTCTGGTCAATTGATATCGCCGGGGAGAGTCCTTCAATGGAATCTACATCCGGCTTCTCCATCTGGCCCAGGAACTGGCGGGCATACGCAGACAATGACTCCACATACCGGCGCTGACCTTCCGCATAGATGGTATCGAAGGCCAGGGACGATTTGCCCGAGCCGCTCAGTCCCGTCAGCACGACGAAGCGGTCACGCGGAATCGTTACGTCGATGTTTTTGAGGTTATGGGCCCTTGCGCCCTTAATTACTATACTTTCATGTGCCAACGGTACCTCTCCTTTAAGGGGAATTTAAAATGCAAAAACATTTTGGGAAAATATTTTCGATCCCTCCCAAACCCTCCCTTCCAAGGGAGGGCCCCAAGGGTTGCACCCTCTGGACACCTGCAAACTTGGCGGAAAGAGTTGGGCTGGGTGGATGGACGACTACTGTGGGAATAGGCTCGCTTGCCCCTACGGGACCGCTACACTACCAGTGCAGGATACGGCTCGCTGCCGCTTGCCGATAACGCTGTCCCTGCGGGATACGCGCTAAAAGCTTAACTGCACTCTCTTCCTGCGGGATACGCGCTAAAGGCTTAACTGCACGCTCTCCCTGTGGGATTCGCGCTAAAAGCTTAACTGCACGCTCTCCCTGCGGGATACGTGCTAAAGGCTTAACTGCACGCTGTCCCTACGGGATACGCGCTAAGATCTTAACGGCACGCTGTCCCTGCGGGATACGCGCTAAGGGCTTGAGTGCACGCTGTCCCTTCGGGATACGCAAGTACGTGGCCCTTTATCTTCAAAAAGAACGGCCTAAGAGCGCCGTTCTGTGAATCATTACATTCATCGCCGCCTTACTCTGCCCGCAGCTCAAGCAAGGCATCGCGCAGCTCGGCGGCGCGCTCGAATTGCAGGTTCTTGGCGGCGTCCTTCATCTCCGCCTCCAGACGCTGCATCAGGCTCTGCTTGTCTTTCTTGTTCAGCTTGCCGCCAACGCCGGTAAGGTAATCGGCCTTGGACTCAGCCACCTTCGTCGCCTCGATGATGTCGCGTACCTTCTTGTTAATGGTCGTCGGGGTAATGCCGTGCTGCTCATTATGAGCAATTTGGATCTCACGGCGGCGCTGGGTTTCGCTCATCGCCTTCTCCATGGAATCTGTAATGCGGTCGCCATACAGGATGACACGGCCGTCCGAGTTACGGGCTGCACGGCCAATCGTCTGAATCAGCGAACGCTCGGAGCGGAGGAACCCTTCCTTGTCGGCATCCAGGATAGCGACAAGCGAGACCTCCGGCAGGTCGAGCCCTTCTCTGAGCAGGTTAATCCCGACCAATACATGGAATGTACCCAGCCGCAGATCACGCAGGATTGCCATACGCTCCAGCGTTTTGATGTCCGAGTGCATATAACGCACTTTAATCCCGATTTCCTTAAAGTAATCGGTCAGGTCCTCAGACATCTTCTTCGTAAGCGTTGTAACCAGTACACGCTCATCCCGTTCCACCCGGTCACGGATCTCACTGATCAGATCATCAATCTGCCCCTCGGTAGGGCGCACTTCAATGATCGGGTCAAGCAGACCAGTAGGACGGATAATCTGCTGCACCATAGTATCGCAGTGTTCCATCTCATAAGGTCCCGGTGTAGCGGACACATATATAATCTGGCTCACCTTGTCTTCGAATTCCTCAAATTGCAGCGGCCGGTTATCCAGCGCAGACGGCAGGCGGAACCCGTGCTCCACGAGCACTGTCTTACGCGCACGGTCACCATTATACATCGCCCGGATCTGCGGCAGCGTAGCGTGGGACTCATCAATCACAATCAGCATATCATCCGGGAAATAGTCCATGAGGGTATAGGGAGTGGCGCCCGGCTCACGGAAGGTAAGCGGACCGGAATAGTTCTCGATGCCGGAGCAGAAGCCAACTTCCTTCATCATCTCGATATCATAACGGGTCCGCTGCTCCAGCCGCTGGGCCTCCAGCAGCTTGCCTGCTTCACGCAGTACGGCCAGGCGCTCCTCAAGCTCACGCTCAATATTAACAAGGGCTACACGCATCGTCTCTTCCTGGGTGACAAAGTGGGACGCCGGGAAGATCGCGATATGATCGCGTTCGCCGATCAGTTCACCTGTCAGCACATCTATCTCCGTAATACGTTCTATCTCATCTCCGAACAACTCTACCCGGATCGCATGTTCTCCCTGGGAAGCCGGGAAGATCTCAACCACATCCCCCCGCACACGGAACGTCCCCCGCACGAAGTTGATATCATTACGCTGATACTGGATATCTACGAGCCGGCTCAGAATCTGATTGCGCGGCTTCTCCATCCCTACCCGCAGGGAGAGCAGCAAGCTTCCGTATTCCTTAGGTGAACCGAGGCCATAAATACACGACACACTCGCCACAATAATGACGTCACGGCGTTCGAACAAGGAGCTGGTCGCCGAGTGGCGGAGCTTGTCGATTTCTTCATTTATACTGGAATCTTTCTCAATGTAGGTATCGGAGGAAGGAATGTACGCCTCGGGCTGGTAGTAATCGTAGTAACTGACGAAGTAATCAACCGAATTGCTTGGAAAAAACTCTTTGAACTCACTCGCGAGCTGCGCAGCAAGCGTCTTGTTGTGCGCGATGACCAGCGTCGGGCGGTTCAACTTGGAAATTACTTGTGCGATGGTAAAGGTCTTGCCTGTACCTGTCGCTCCCAGCAGCGTCTGGTGCTTCTTGCCCTGCCGGATGCCGTCCACTAACTCTTCTATGGCATGAGGCTGATCGCCCTGGGGTGTATACTCGGACTCCAGTTCAAAAGTCTTCGTACTGACGACAATATCATTCATTTGCCCGTCTCCCCTCTATCGTCTAGAATATATGAATATATTATAATTTTAACCCTAATGAGCCTTCATCCATACCAAGCTGAAAAATATGGAAGATAGGAATGCACGTTCCCGTTTATTATACAGCGTTGCCCAGACTGTTGCAAACCATAATATATAGAAATTTAAGGAGCCTGAATTTATGGATATCACTTCAATAATCGGCCTGGTGGCCGGGATTGCCGCAATGATCGGCGGTTTTCTGTGGGAAGGCGGAAGCCTGTCCGGCCTGCTGCAGCCGAATGCTGCGCTTATTGTCTTCGGCGGCACCCTGGCCGCTATACTTATCGGCTTCCCGGCCTCCAAGCTCCGCAGTGTACCGGCGGCTCTGCGCCTGGCTTTTGGCAGACAGCCGGACACCAGTCAGGAACAAGCGGAAGAGCTGATCTCCATGGCTACAGTCACGCGGCGCGGCGGGGTACTCGCCCTGGAGAAAAGAGCTGAAGAACATCCCGACACCTTCACCAGAGAAGGGCTGTTTCTGATTGTCGATGGTAATGACCCGGATCAGGTCCGGCAAATCCTGGAGCTTGAAATGGATGCCAAGGAGCTGAAATATGAAGGTTACGCCAAAATTTTTGAAGCGGCCGGCGGCTATGCTCCCACAATGGGGATTATCGGCACCGTTATGGGGCTGATCCGTGTATTAGGCCATTTAACGGACCCTTCCCAGCTGGGTGCCTCCATTGCTGTAGCTTTTACAGCCACGCTCTATGGCGTAGCCAGTGCTAATTTAATCTTTTTACCCATTGCCTCCAAAATTAAATCCCGAAGCCAAAGTGAACTGGGCACCATGGAGATGCTGCTCGTTGGCATCCTGTCCCTGCAGAATGGGGATCACCCGCATCTGGTCCGCAAAAAACTGGCTCCCTTCATTTCAGATACCGCCCCCAAACGCAGCAGCAATAGCCCGGAGGAACCGCTATGAGACAAAGAAACCGCAGACAGCCCCGCGCCGCAGGCAAGGAGAGTCGGGACCGCTGGATGATTACCTATGCGGATCTGATTACGCTTCTGCTCATTTTCTTCGTGATTCTGTATGCCATGAGCAGTCTGGATTCGCAAAAGTATGCGCTTGTCTCCGGTTCCTTATCGGATACATTCAAGAGTGGCGGTTCTGTGCTGGAGGGCGGTAATGGAGTTCTGGACGGCAATAAGGGGAACAGCGGCCAGGCCGTCCCGAACGGACAGGAAGATAACGGCGGAACGCAAGGAGCGGTTTCCGGGGGCGATGGGGGCGGAAGCACCACAGACTCCGGGGGCAGCCCCGGCAATGGCACCAGCACCGGTACATCCGGGCAAAACAGTGACACTGCCGGACACCAGCCGTCTGCGCGTGAGCTGGCTTTTCGTGAACAGGAAGCGAAGCTGGCGGCTCTAATGGGAGTCATCACCGAATATGTGGAGGAGAATAACCTCGGGGAACAGATCTTTGTGGCAGACAAGCCGCAGGGCATTGCGATCACGCTTAGTGACCGGTTCCTCTTCGATGCGGGCCAAGCCGAGCTGAAATCGCCTGCCTTCCCTGCACTGCGTCAGCTCTCCGGCCTGTTCCGGGGCATCGGCGCCACGGTCAGCATCGAAGGACATACCGATAATGTTCCGGTAACCCTTGGATCGGTCTACACCGACAATTGGGATCTATCCGGCGCCCGCGCACTGTCTGTGCTGCGCTTCTTCCTGGACAACGAGGGGCTTAGCCCCGATACGTTCCAGTACGCCGGTTACGCCGATACCAGACCTGCCTACGATAATACAACCGCCGAAGGACGGCAGAAGAACCGCCGGGTTGAACTGATTGTTCTGCGGCAGCTTCAGGAGGAAGAATAGCACGTAACTGCGCGCGAATCAGCTCAAATACCGGCAGGCGACAGGAGCATATATCCATTTGCTAATATAAGGAGATAGACCGCTATGCAGGATACAAACGGAGCGGCACCGGAGGCCGCAGGTTTTTTCAGGTTTTTGCGGCTGGCAGTTTCTCTGATCACGATCATTATTGCCCAGGGGATGCTTACCCTCTTTGTCGGATTTTTTGCCGCCTTCATGCAGTTCTTCTCCTCCGGTTACTTCTGGGGAGACCTGGCCCGCGTCTATCCGCTGGACAAGCTGATTGCAATTGGCGCTGATTACCTTATTGCCGGAGCTATCTTCGCCCTGGCCTGGTTTGGGGTCTGGTGGATGCTCTACGGCCTGTCCGGGAATGGGCGTATCCGCTGTTTCCCCCTGCTTCTGCTGAGCGCGTATTCGACGTTTCTTCTCCTCTTTTTACAGGTCAATCCGGTTTATAACCCCGACGCCATGATCCCCAGCTCTGCCGGGGAAGCAACATTTATCGTTTGTATGGGGATGTCTGCCGCCGTGCTTTTTCCGTTTTATTCAGCCGGAGTGTATTATTTCGTGCTCAAGCCCGCCACCCGTCCGCAAAAAAGTTACCGTTTCCTGCTGCTGTGCTCTGTATTTTCCGTTGCGGGCCTGGCTCTTCTGCCCTTCCTGTGGCATCTGGCTCCAAACATTTATCCGGGGCTGCTTGGCTTTCCAGAATGATATAAAGACGCAAAAAGACAGACCTCTCACATTAGTGACATCTAATGTAATAAGAGAAGCCTGTCGTATCCAGCCGTTCAGCAACTAAGCTGAACCTTATTCCCCAACCAATTCCTTATAAGCAGCCGCGTCCAGCAGACCGGAAGCCGCCTCGGCGAACTCACCGTCAAGCTCCAGCTCAAAAATCCATCCGCCGCCGTATGGCTGGTCGTTGATCAGCTCCGGGCTGGTCTCCAGGGCGTCATTGATCTTGGTGACCGTCCCCGATACCGGTGAATACAGCTCCGATACTGTCTTCACGGATTCAATGCTGCCTACACTATCGCCTGCGGAGATCGCTGCCCCGACTTCCGGAAATTCTACAAACACGATGTCGCCGAGCAGATGCTGCGCATGATCCGTAATGCCTACACGTACTACGCGTCCCTCACCCTGCTGTGCCCATTCATGCTCTTCGCTGTATACCAGGTTGTCCAGCACTTCACTCATTTACAAGCCGCCTCTTTTCCACATTTGGAGTTCTAAATTTAGTTATAGCCTAATTTATTGACTTGCCTAATGTCAATATAACTGACAGTAAAATTTAATTTGTCAACTTTTTGACGTTTTTTGATTGACAGTATGGAGGGTTACCCGGTTTAATGGAGTCAGTAGAATATCATATCGTTTGCGAATGATGGCATAGGGAGAGACTGTCTCACAGGAAGACAGCGCCGAAGGAGTAAGCCCGGGATGGGTGAATCTCTCAGGCAAAAGGACCTTTGCCGGACGCATCTCTGGAGAGCATCCAGGCCTGCCGCGCAGGTCTCACGGATCACCAACGGGGAAACCTGCGCGTTACTGCAGGGTAACTCTCAGGTACAAAGGACAGAGCGAAAGTTCATTTATGCGTGTATGCATAATGGCTTTCGCCTGTCCTTTTTTGTATATAAACAGACCAAGGGAGTGACGAGATGGAGTCTTTGAGAAGAACGCCTTTTTATGACCTCTATTCCGCCTATGCGGAGTCCAGATGCATTGATTTCGGCGGCTGGGAGCTGCCGGTGCAGTTCACAGGAATCGTTAAGGAGCATGAAGCCGTCCGTGAACGCGCCGGATTGTTCGATGTATCCCACATGGGAGAATTCATGGTTACCGGCAGCGGCTCCGAGGCCTTCCTGCAGCTCATGACCACCAATGATGTCAGCCGCCTGGAGGACGGCGCAGCGCAGTATACGCTTATGCTCTATCCGGGCGGCGGAGTGGTTGACGATCTGCTCGTGTACCGGCTGGGCGAGGAGCGTTACATGCTTGTTGTCAATGCCTCCAATATCGACAAGGACTTCCAGTGGCTGCAGGAGCATCTCACACCTGAGTTCAGCGGTGTCAGCCTGAAAAACGTCTCTGACGAGACCCTGCTGCTCGCGCTGCAAGGACCGCTGGCGGAGACTATTCTTGCCCAGGTCACGCAGGTCCCGCTCCCGGAGCTTAAGCCCTTCCACTTCATCGAGCAAGCTGAGGTCTGCGGTGTAACTGTCCTGCTCTCCCGCACCGGGTATACCGGCGAAGACGGCTTCGAGCTGTACGCTCCCGCAGATACAGCGGCTGCTCTCTGGAACGGCCTGCTCGAGGCAGGCGCTCCGCATGGCCTGACTCCTGCCGGACTCGGCGCACGCGACACGCTGCGTTTCGAGGCCAAGCTGCCGCTGTACGGCCAGGAGCTGTCAGCGGATATCACTCCGCTCGAAGCCGGTGTCCAGTTCTTCGTGAAGCTGGACAAAGCTGATTTTATCGGCCGCGATGCCCTGCTGAAGCAGAAGGAAGCCGGCCTGCCGCGCCGCCTGGTAGGTCTTGAGATGATCGACCGCGGTATCCCCCGCTCCCACTATCCCGTGTATGCGGACGGAGTGAAGATCGGTGAAGTCACAACCGGCACCCAATCCCCGACACTGAAACGGAATCTCGGACTCGCCCTGCTGGATGCTGCCTATACGGAGACCGGCACAGAGGTGTATGTGGAGATCCGCGGCAAGCAGCTTAAGGCTGTTGTCATCAAAGCCCCGTTCTACAAAAAGAGCCAAGGAGTGAAGCCCCAATGAAGCACCGCTATCTGCCCATGACGGAGCAAGACCGTGCAGAAATGATGGAAACCGTAGGCATTCAGTCCATCGACGAGCTGTTCGCCGATATTCCGCAGTCTGTCCGCTACCAGGGAACAATGCCGATGTCCGGCGCTCTGGACGAATACGCACTGCTTCGCCATATGAAGGGCCTGGCTGACAAGAATGCCGACTTCGACACCCACACCAGCTTCCTGGGCGCCGGATTGTACGACCACCACGTTCCGGTCGTCATCAACCATGTAATTTCCCGTTCGGAATTCTATACTGCCTACACTCCTTACCAGCCGGAGATCAGCCAGGGCGAACTTCAGGCGATCTTTGAATTCCAGTCCTATATCTGTGAGCTGACCGGCATGAAGGTTGCCAATGCCAGTATGTATGACGGCGCAACCGCCTTCTCCGAAGCAGCAGTGCTGGCCGCCGGAGCTACCAAACGCAAGAAGCTGATTGTCTCCCGCACGGTGCATCCTGAAGCACGGCAGGTGCTGCGCACCTCCGCCAATGCCTGGGGCCTGCAAATTGTAGAGATCGACTATGCAGATGGTGTGACGGACCTCGCACAGCTGGCCGCCGCAATCGACGGTGATACCGCCGCCGTTCTGGTTCAGTCCCCCAACTTCTTCGGCGGCATTGAGGATCTGCGCGGGATCGAACCGCTGATCCATGCGGTCAAGGGACTGCTTGTCGTCAGCGCGAATCCGATTGCGCTGGGCGTACTGGAATCGCCCGGACGGCTTGGCGCCGACATCGTCGTCGGCGACGCGCAGCCGCTCGGTATTGCCGCTTCGCTCGGCGGTCCGACCTGCGGATTCTTCGCCGTTGCCGAGCCGTTAATGCGCCGGATGCCGGGCCGTATCGTCGGCCAGACCGTTGACCGTAACGGTAAGCGCGGCTTCGTCTTGACCCTTCAGGCGCGGGAGCAGCATATCCGCCGCGAGAAGGCGACCTCGAATATCTGCTCCAACCAGGCGCTGCTGGCGCTGTGCGCCTCTGTCTACTTATCCGTGATGGGCAAAGAGGGGATGCGTGAGGTTGGCGAGCTGAACATCCGCAAGAGTCATTACGCCGCCGGCAGGCTGGCTGCCATTGCCGGGGCAGAGCGCGTCTTCAGCGCCCCGTTCTTCAATGAATTTGTACTGAAGCTGCCGGAAGGCAGCAGTGTGAGTGCGGTGAACTCCAAGCTGCTGAAGGAAGGCTATCTCGGCGGATATGACTTAAGCCGGGATTACCCCGAGCTGGCCGGACATATGCTGGTTGCCGTAACGGAGAAACGAAGCAAGACCGAAATTGACGAATTCGCAAGCGCACTGGAGGGCTGTCTATGAAACCGGAACAAAGTCTGATCTTCGAATTAAGCCGTCCCGGCCGTTCGGCCTACTCTTTGCCGCTGTGTGATGTGCCGCAGGACGAGGGCCTTGGCTCACTCATTCCTGAAGGGCTGCTGCGCAGCGAACCTGTACTGCTGCCGGAGGTCTCTGAAGTGGATGTCATCCGCCACTATACCTCCCTGTCGCGCCGCAACTTCGGCGTCGATAACGGCTTCTATCCGCTCGGCTCCTGCACGATGAAGTATAACCCGAAAATTAACGAAGATGTCGCCCGCTTCCCCGGCCTGTCCAAGATCCACCCGTACCAGCCGGAAGAGAGCATTCAGGGTGCGCTTGAATTGATGTACACGCTGCAAAAGGATCTCGCCGGACTGACCGGCATGGATGCCGTATCCCTTCAGCCTGCTGCCGGAGCCCATGGCGAATGGACCGGCCTGATGATGATCCGCGCCTATCACGAGAGCCGCGGCGAAGTCCGCTCCAAGGTGATCGTGCCGGATTCCTCACACGGGACTAACCCCGCCAGCGCCGCAGCGGCCGGACTCGACACCGTGACCATCCCCTCTAACGACAAGGGAATGGTCGATCTTGAAGCGCTGAAGGCCGCTGTCGGCAGCGACACCGCTGCGCTGATGCTGACGAACCCGAGCACGCTCGGACTCTTCGAGACGCAGATCGTAGAAATCGCGGCCATTGTGCATGAAGCAGGCGGTCTGCTCTATTACGATGGAGCGAACTCCAACGCGATTATGGGCATTACCCGCCCGGGCGATATGGGCTTCGATGTGGTCCATCTCAACCTGCACAAGACGATGAGTACGCCGCACGGCGGCGGGGGTCCGGGAGCCGGACCGGTTGGCGTGAAGGCGAAGCTGATTCCGTTCCTGCCGCAGCCAACCGTGGCGCAGAACGAAGACGGCAGCTTCTCGCTCGACTGCGGCGGGCCGGAATCCATCGGCCGCGTCAAAGCCTTTTACGGCAACTTCGGCATTCTCGTCCGTGCTTATGCCTATATCCGCACCTACGGGCCGGACGGCCTGCGCGAGGTCTCCGAGAATGCGGTGCTGAACGCCAACTATATGATGCACCGGCTGGCCCCTTACTTCGAGATTCCCTTCCCGGGGGTCTGCAAGCATGAATTCGTCATGTCCGGCAGACGCCTTAAGCAATACGGCGTGCGCACCCTGGATGTAGCCAAACGGCTGCTCGACTTCGGTTATCATCCGCCGACGGTCTACTTCCCGCTGACCGTAGAGGAATGTATGATGATTGAGCCGACCGAGACCGAGAGCAAGGAGACGCTCGACGGCTTCATTGAGACGATGATCCGGATTGTCAAGGAAGCCGAGGAGACACCAGAGATCGTGATCAATGCACCGCACACCACAGAGATCAGCCGGCTGGATGAGACGCAGGCTGCGCGTAAGCCGGTACTGAACTGCTCCTGCGGATAAACCTTCAATAATAGACATACACCGCTGCACCACCCTTATTTTAAAATAGCCGGGCAAGTGATACGTCAGTATCGCTGCCCGGCTATTCTGTATGTACCGCGGATATGGAGAGGCGGCGTCTACGGCGTAAGCCGTTTGACGAACTGAAAGCGGTCATTCACCCGCATTTTACTGTAAATGCTCTTCAGCATATTGCGCACCGTGCCTTCACTGATCCCCAGGTCGCTCCCGATGTGCAGCGCGCTTTTCTCAAGCAGCCATAGCCGTGCCACCTCCTGCTCCCGTGCGGTCAGCTTATATGCCTGTAAAGTGGCTTCGAGCCGGTACTGCTGCATCTCCGGGTTCTTCTCCATCCACTTCCCCATCACATTCTCGGCAATCTGCTGCACGAAGGGTATGGCGAATTCAATCGGCTCTACTCTATTAAACGAAATATCGACATACCCGTAGACAGTATTATGATCCTGCAGCGGTGCGCATACGCAGTTCCAGTTCCGGAAGGCCTGATCCGAATGCTCCGCTCCCCGCACGACCCCGATGCACTTCATCTCCATGGCCAGCGATACGGCATTCATTCCCGCCCGCTCTCTGCATAAGCTGACCCCCGGCCGCAGTTCCGCCTGCTCCATCTCCGTCCGGGTATCCGGGGAAGAGTAGACCAGCTCCAGAATAGTGCCTGCCTTGTCCGTCAAAAACACGACATAAGGAATCGAGAGCAGCTGGCTTAACTTATTCATTTCACTTCGGATCGAAGCAATCATAGCCCGATGATAGATATGCTCTTTGGATTCTGCAGAAGAACCCGCCCCGGACACCGTGCCATGCACATCTGCTTGAGCTGCCTCCAGCGGCCGGAAGGCTTCAAGCTCGCTTGCTTCCAAATCTCCAGGCATACTCCATGCTCTCGGTCGATCAAAGACTCTCACGTCGATCCCCTCCATATTTACCATTTCCTATATATCCGATTTTAAAAGAAAGCATTATAACATACAATCACGGAATAATGAACATTCACTGTTGGACCTGTAAAAGCCCGCGTAAGCGCTGTAAAATGTAGAAATCTGTAACCCATTCAACCAAAATTCCGGGAGGTTCGACATGCTTCGCATCGGTTATCTATCGGCTGCTCTGAATCTGGCCACCGCCATCGTATCTTTCCTGCGCTTCGGCAGCAATGAGGCCCTGCTGATCATGGCCGGCTATACCCTTCTCATTCTTGCGGGATACCGGCTGCTGCGGAACCAAGGGGTGCTTACCCTAATCCCTCTGCTCACCTTCAGCTGTTTCTTCCTCATATACAACGTGATCTATGTATTTTTGAAGCAGCTGCACCTCATTGATCTGTATGCAGTTGACTGGAGACTTGAGGTTCAGCTCGCCTTGCCCCTGCTGCTGGGGTTCGCCGTTAAGTCCTTCCTTAAGCGAAGCGGCAAATCCCGGTTCGTGTAGGCCGCCGGGGGATGCCGTTTTTTCACATTCGACCTAAAACGATAGTATTCGACATTCCCATAGTGATATATTTATTCCTACGTCTTTTACCTTTTACATAGGAGGGTTAGCCTTGAGTATGATTGAAGCCAGAGGGCTGAGCAAGTCCTTCATGCAGGCTGTGAAGGAACCGGGCCTCAAGGGGGCGGTGAAGCATCTGTTCGTGCCCCGGCATATCGAGAAAGTAGCGGTGAAGCCGCTGGATCTGAGGATCGAAGCAGGCGAGACGGTTGCCTATGTGGGTCCGAATGGCGCCGGTAAATCGACCACCATCAAGATGCTGACCGGCATTCTGATGCCTTCCTCCGGCAGCGTTTCTGTAAACGGTATCAATCCGTACAAAAGAAGAATGGAGAATGCCGCCCAGATCGGCGCAGTATTCGGGCAGCGTACCCAGCTGTGGTGGGATATTCCGATTGCCGAGTCTTTCTCGCTGCTGAAGGATATCTATCAGATTCCCGATGCCCTCTATAAGAAGAATATGGACCTGTTCACAGACATGCTGGGGATGGGTGAGTTCATTCACCTGTCGGCGCGGAAGCTCTCCCTGGGTCAGCGGATGCGTGCCGATCTGGCCGCAGCCCTGCTGCACAACCCGCCGATTCTGTATCTCGATGAGCCGACGATTGGCCTCGACGTATCCGTGAAGCAGAAGATCCGCGGATTCATTAGACAGATCAATCAGGAGCAGAAGACTACTGTGATGCTGACGACTCATGATTTGGGCGACATTGAGGACCTGTGCAAACGGCTGGTGATCATTGATCACGGGGCAATTATTTATGACGGCACCCTGAGCGAAGTCAAAGCCCGTTTTGCCAAAAACCGCGTCATCTTCTTCCAGGCCGGATCGCCTATGCCGGAATTACTTGCGCAGCTCGCCCTGACGCCCGGCATGAAGCTTGAAGAGCAGAGCGCGCTGGAGTTCTCCGTCTCTTTTGACAGATATGAATATACCGCCAGTGAGGTAGTTAGCCGGGTGATGAGACATGGTGAAGTGATCGACTTCCGCATGGAGGACACCCATATTGAGCAGGTCATCAAGGCTGTCTATGACGGCCATCTGGACCTGAACGGAACCGGGGAATAAGGAGGAATGCACACCGTGATGACAGCAGCCCCGCTTAAAAAATACCGCAGCATCGCCAATCGCTCCCTGCAAAATGTGATGGCCTACCGGAACTCTTATATCATTAATGTGCTGGCGAATTCTATCAATCTGGTCGCTATCTTTTTTCTCTGGCAGGGGATCTACGGCGGGCGCGGGGTGGTTGGCGGCTACTCCTGGGATCAGATGAAAACCTATCTGCTGGTGACCTTCCTGGCCAATTCCGTATTGTCCTGGTATTCCGAGACCGCCATCTCCATCAAAATCCTTGACGGCAGCGTCGCGATGGACCTGCTGAAGCCGGTTGATTTCCAGACCGCCAGATTCGCAGAGACCTTGGGCGCAAGCCTGCTGGAAGGCGCAATGAGTACGGTCCTGCTGATCCTGTTCGCCACGTTCCTTACCGGAGTCACCTTTCCCCATTCGTTGATCGTCTACCTGCTGTTCGCGGTCAGTTTGCTCTGCGCAGTGGTGGTCAAATTCGGCGTCGTCTATCTGGCGGCTCTATTATGCTTCTGGTCTACCGGATCACTGGGTATTGTCTGGACCCGGATTGCGCTCACCAACCTCCTGTCCGGCGCTCTGGTGCCGCTGGCTTTCTTCCCGGACTGGCTGGAGAAGCTGGCCCTGCTGCTGCCCTTCCAGGCTATTATTCACACACCGACGATGATCTTTCTGCAGCAGGCAGATACCGGGGAGAGTCTGCGGCTGATCGGCCTTCAGCTCCTGTGGGGAGCGGCGCTCTGGATCGCCGGCAAAGCCATGTGGAACTGGGCGGTCCGGCAGGTGACCATTCATGGAGGCTAAGGCAGAGGGAGGACGCAGAATGAAAACTTCACAAATGCTGTATCTCTATAGAAGGCTGTATGTGCAGCAGCTCAAAGCTATTCTGGAATATAATAAGGATTTTTATATTTTGATGTGCTCGGCCGCGTTGACGCAGGTGCTGGGGTTTGTTTTCCTGTGGGTCATCTATGACCGGATTCCGGATATTCACGGCTGGCAGTTCTGGGAAGTTACTTTTATGTACGCCATGATCTTCCTGACGGAGGGAGCGGGGTCGCTGTTCTTTGAAGGCACCTGGCGCCTCGGAAGGCTGGTGAACACGGGTGAGCTGGACCGGTATCTGCTGCGGCCGGTGCCGGTTGTCCTTCAGGTATTCTGCACCGGGATCGGCATCAACGGGCTTGGCAATCTGCTCATCGGCGGCGTCATCATCTGGCAGTCGCTTGCGCACAGCCCTATCCACTGGACCGTAGGCAAAGCCGCCATTCTATTCCTGCTGTTCCTAACTGCGGTCATCATCCGGGTATCTATCAATCTCGCGGGCAATTCTGCGGCCTTCTGGATTCGCAATGCGGGCAATGCCTTTCCGCTTATGGTGCATAATCTGTCCGATCTGGCCAAATACCCCATCACACTGTTCCCACAGGCGATCCGCATCTTTATTTCTACGGTGCTGCCCTATGCGTTCATCAGCTTTTATCCGGCGACCTATATCTTCGGCAAAAGCGGCTGGTCCGGCTGGTGGCTGCTCGCCCCTGTCGCGGCCATAGGGAGCGCGGCTGCGGCTTATGGGATCTTCCGGTACGGGTTGTCGAGGTATGAGAGTACGGGGAATTGAACGGAAAGCGAGTTAGTCTCCCATTTAGGAGCTGGATCGGCGTTGGCACACGGGTGGACGCTCCGTGAACGGACCGTTGTTCCGATCGCTGTTGTGTCCAGATTTTATTATCATTTTTACCTTAGCGGTGAAAATCCGGACACAAAGGCGAACGCTGCCGCTTCTCCACAATCGTTCCGTCCCCTCCGCTGCTTAAGCGGGTATTACAACCGGTAGAACGATCAACCTTTAAACCACTGAGGAGAACTAAGAACAGAATCACCCTGCGGGTGGATAATCTAAGAACCTCTGCGGTCCAGTCAACTCGTATGGCTACCTCCCTTATCCCTCTGCCCATTGCAGAGAATCCTGATCACGCACCTTCGCACCAGCACATTGTATTCGGTTTTCCGCATACATTTGGCTCACGCGGCGCGTCCAGCCCAAATGTGTTCGGTTTTTCGATTACATTCAGCCCACGCGTACTCGCATCAGCACATTGTATTCGGTTTTCCGCATACATTCGGCCTACGTGACGCGTTCAGCCCAATTGTGTTCGGTTTTCCGCATACATTCGGCCCACGCCTCTTATCCACAACAGACGGATAATATAATTTCCTATACAATAAGACAACGCCGGCTTCATTCCTACCGGCAGCGTTGTCCCCCATTTAGAGTCTGATGCTTCACTTAGGGGATCTTTGTACATTCAATAGTCTTCTACTTCTACTTCTACCGTGCAATAAATTGCCGCTTGTCGAGATCCAGATCGTATACCCGCGGCTTTAGCTCCGGGTCCCCACCGGCACCCTCAGGCGAGTGCACAACTAACTGTTCATTCAGGTTAGCAGGTGCGGGCTGAATTTCGGAGTAGACAAGCATATCTTGTACAAGTTCACCCTGTACGAAGGATAGGGGAAACACTTCTCCGCTTATTTTATTGACCGCAAAGGCATAAGCAACCAATCCATGCCCTGATTTATATTGGGGAGCAAGCAGGTATACCTCTGCATCCTTGAAGCTGACTTTATCGAACTTCAGGACCTGATCTGATTGACGTACGAACAAGAGTGCCGGAAACTTCAATAACTCCTGATCCTGACCATCCTCACGGTACACTATGGAGTAATCGGCCTGATAGGTCTGATCCCCTTCGAGACCATAATTGCTGGACACATTCAGATGTCCCCGCTCCTCCGGACCGCTGGAGATCATCAGCAGCTCGCCCCGCTCCGTAGCGGCTCTCGCCCGGACGGTTCCAGCCTCATTAACGGAATTGATAATGACGGAATCGGCCAGACCCTCGGGCAGGAACTGGCTGGCAATACCTGACGGAGTTGCCGGAATCGCTGGTGAAGCAGTTGGAGTAGATGAAGCCATAAGAGCAGGTGTAGCTGATATAGCTGGGGTAGACGTTGCAGTATTAGACGGAGTGGCTTCTGCCGATTCTCCCGCCGGAGTAACCGGGTTGGATGCTTCTTGATTGCTGCATCCCAGCAGCAGGCTGAATGACAGGATCGCGCCCGCTGCCAGCGTTGTACCTATAGATCGGATTGGACTCATTCCCCTCTGTGCATTTTTATGAGCACAACCCATTATATAGTGATACAACTCCTCACAAATTTAAATAATGTCTTCTCTTGTTTAAAAAATAGTAACTAAATATATAGATTAAACCGAAATTCCCCCATCCCCACTTCTATTGTACTTTCTACAGCAGATGCCCCCGTAATCAGTCATTGAAAAGGAATCTGTTGCACTTTGTACATTAGGAATCAAGTAAAAGTGGGGTTTGGGGCAGAATTGCAGAAATCTATTGTATAGAATACATCAGAATGGGTTTTTACTCCTAATATTGAGAAATCTATTGCACATAGTACATTCACCCAAGCAGAATTTGCTCAATTAGCTAGCAGAAGACTAGTCTCCATCTTGTAAAGGACTGCCTAGTTGAGCAGCTACGGTTATTATGCAGCTCATTTTCGCATCAGCTAATCTACCGGAACATCCCCTTCAGCAGCGGCGGAGTGACGAGTGTCGTTACCATCACAGCCGGTCCGAAGAGGATACCGACAAGCAGCTTGCCCAGCACCGCAGGCTGACCAGCCTTGCAAACAGGTGTCCGGCCAGCGTGGTGAATAACAGAATCAGCAGTAATTACTTCAGATAGAAGACTTCACGCAGCGGCACCATCGGAACCGCATCATTGAAATCAAAGGAGCCCTCTACCATCTTTGAGGTGATCGCATTCCAGCGGTTGCAAGCTTCACTCCCCGCGATATAAGCAAAGGCCGCTTCCGTATCCTCACATTCAAAGCAATAGAAAAACTGGTTACCGTTCTGAAAAATGGAGTAATTGCGGATGCCCGCCTTGCTGTGCTCCTCCAGAATTTCCGGCCATGGCTCCAGATGCATCTGCACGTATTCCTCCAAGCATTCCTCTTTCACCTTCCAGGTCCAAGCCAACTTGTTGCTTCCCATCTTCTCACCCTCCTAGAATTCCTTTGGTCTGATCATATCACGAATTAATGAGTTTTGAACATGTCTGATTAGGACATCCCGTCCGGAGAACGGTACCGCCCAAGCTCATGCGCTGATCCCTGCCTCATTCGGACGGAGAATGGCAGAGCCTACCGCCAGCAGAATTGCAGCCATCAGGCCCAGAATGGCAAACGGCAGCCACAGCTCATTCCAGCCTCCGCCGGTAGCGGCAATGTCCACTGCCTGTATGGCCCATTTTTGCGGCGTGAAATTGGCCAGCTTCTGCATATAATCCGGCATGATGGAGATTGGCCAAAAGCAGCCCCCGAGCATACAAGTCGGTGTAAGGATCAGCGAGTTCAGCATACCGGCATTGCGCGGATTGCGGATCAGGCCGGCAACGGTGCTGGCGATGCCCATAGATACCAGCATGAAAGCAGCGAGAACCAGGAAGTAGAGCGCCATCGGCATCCCGTAATCGTAGCGGAGTACCCATCTGCCCAGTGACAGGACCACAAGGATCTGAATCATCCCGACAAGGAAGCTCCCCAGGAAATTACCGAGCGCGATTTCATAAGACCGGACCGGAGCGCTGAACATACGTATCATCGTACGCCCACTGCGGTCGTCGGTAATCAGGGAGACAGAGCTCGTTACCAGTGCCATCAGGAACATCAGCGTCAGACCGGTAACGACGCTCAGCGTCTGCCGCGGATACAAATTATAATCTGTACGTGTGCTTCCGACGTTATGCTGCTCTGCCTGCCTCAGCACAGCAGCCAGCTGCGCCTGCACATCACCCGTGCCGCTGCTGCCAGCCGCAACTGCTTGTGCAGCTTCAGCCATATTTGCGGTGATGGCCGTGAGCTTCATTCTCAGCACCATCGAGCTTTCGCTTGCCCGCAGCTCATAGACGCTAACCTGCGGCTGCTGCCCCGCCATCAAAGACGCCGAATAGCCCGCAGGAATCCATAACCCGGCCGTCCCCTCCTGCTCGATGGTCGCCTCCTTCAATGCAGCTTCATCCCTGCGCTCTTCAAGCTTGTAATCTCCGGTCTTGGCAAGCTCCGCAAGCAGATGCTTACCGGCTGCCCCCGTATCCGAGTTGGCATACAAGACTGTGGCCTGCTCCTCCCCGGCACCTCCGGTAAAGGATATAATCGCAGCGACCACTACGCTTGGAAGCAGGATGAAGATCATCACACCTTTGACGGTGCCTATGCTTCGTCTGACCATATTCCAGGCAATGGTTATTATTTTATGCATGGTAGCCCACCTTCCGGTATGAGACAATGACGGCTCCGAACAGAACCGCACTGATGAGGCACATGACCCACAGATTCGGCAGAAGCTGCTCCAGGCCGGAATGCAGCATCATACGGATGATCGCCTGCTGCGCCCAGTGGTTAAGCGTGAATGCACCTACGCTGTTCACCCAGGAATCGGGGAGCGGCGCCATCCCGCCACTGATGAAGGTCATCCCTACAGTCAGAACACTAATCATATTCGCAGCGGTTGCCGATGTCCGGCTGAACAGGCAGACCAGCACGGAAAGTGTCATCGAAGCGATGATCATCAGCAGGCAGAAGAGCAGCAGCAGTCCGGGGCGGTTGCCCCAGTAGACACCGAACAGCCAATCAGACAGCAGGATGATCGCCAGACACTGGAGAATACTGACAAGGCCCACGCCCAGCATTTTGCCGACGAACACCTGCCAGTCTTTGACCGGCATAGAATTAATTCGGAGCAGCGTACGGTTCTCTCTGTCGCCAAAAAGTGAGCCTGTTACAGTCAACCCGCTGTACAGCAGAAACATCAGCAGCATGGAAGCCGCATAGAACTGGGCAGCCGTATACGTCTTCCCGCCATTATTCAGTTCTCCCAGCACCACTCCAGTATTCTTGGCAGATGCCGAAGAAGCTGTAAGGGCCTGCGGCCCGAGTGTAACCGCTACGGCCTGTTTATAATTGAGCTCCCGCAGGAAATTGTCAAAAGCCGTACCCGCCACCAGGTTACCGGTATGATCCTTGCCGAGAATGAACTCCAGCTCCGCCTGCCCTCCGCGCTGCACCCCCTGATCAAAGCCCGGGGGGACAATAACGGCATAAGCGTATTTGCCTGTACGTAGCCCGCTCTCTGCCGCCTCCCGGCTGCCTGTCTCCACAGGGATAAGGATATCCTTAACTTCCGGCGTCTCCAGAAAAGCCTTAGTCATAACAGAAGCCTCTGCTCCCCCGTCTCCGGTATTCACAACAGCTACACGTACCGGCTCTATCTTAGCGGCCTCCTTAGCCCCCACCACCCCGGAGAGTGAAGCCCCCAGCAGAAAGATCAGCACCAGCGGCAGCAGAAGCATATTGAGCAGCATCGTCCGTGACCGGAACAGCCTGCGCAGCTCATGCATCATAATGATCCAGGTATTCACACCTTATTCCCCTCTCTAATCCCGCAATGTCCGGCCGGTCAGACTGAGGAACAAGGTCTCCAGATCCGGCTCCTCGATGTTAAGGGAGGCAATCACCCCTTCGTGCTTGGCGAAAATGAACAAAATATCCTGCAGCGCACTTTGTGAGGAGGGCAGATATAGCGCTATAGCATCCTGCACCGCTTCTACCCGGCTGACCCGGGGATGCTGCTCCAGCTCCTTCACTAAGGCGGGGGTGATGTTCGCTGCCTTCACAATGATTTTCTCCTCATGGGCCACCCGTTCCCGCAGCTCGCTCTCCGTACCGCAGGCAATGATATGCCCTTGGTCCATAATGGCAACCCGGTCACAGATCGCAGCAACTTCCTCCATATAATGGCTTGTATAGATCACCGCCGAGCCCATCTGGTTCAGCAACTTCACGGATTCCAGAATATGATTACGCGACTGCGGATCAATCCCGACGGTCGGCTCATCCATAATAATCAGGCGCGGTCTGTGCATGATAGCGCAGGCGATATTCAGCCGTCTTTTCATTCCTCCCGAGAAGGTGGACGGCTTATCCCTGGCCCGGTCGCTAAGGCCGGTGAAGGCCAGCGCCTCCCGGGTCCGTTCCTTCAGCAGCTTGCCGCGCAGACCATAGAGCTTGCCGAAGAAGCTTACATTGTCCGCCGCCGACATATTCTCATATAACGCCAGCTCCTGGGGCACAAGTCCGATACGCTTTTTGACCTCAAGCGGCTTCTCCCGGACAGACACTCCGTCGATGATAATCTCCCCGTTGTCCGCCTTAAGCAGACCGCAGATCATGCTGATGGTTGTGCTCTTCCCGGCACCGTTCGGGCCCAGCAAGCCGAAGATCTCACCCTCCTGTATATTGAAATTCACGTGGTCCACAATCAGCTTGCCGTCATATCTCTTCACCACATCACTTAATACTGCAAGTGCCATTGCGCGACTCCTCCTGTTCCCTTCGTTCTCGTAAGCTTATTGTACCGCAGGTCGGGTGCAGCCGAAGGTACTAAAGGTCATCCCTCAGAGGTGACCAAAGTCATCTCCTGAACAGCCGCGCTGATATGCTAAGATGAAGACCTGAGAAGAATTTGATGTACCATTGATATTTTCATAAAAGGATGAGCTTATTTGACCAGAGAACTGAATCTGCTGCGTTACGGTCTCATTATGATTCCGGCAATCCTGTCCATTCAACTCTATGAATATGCCGACTATGACAGGTTCACACTGCATTTCCTGCTGTACCTGCTGCTGGCTACACTGGGTGGAAGGCTGCCGCGTTCACTCTCTGCGCTGACCGGAAGCCTGGAGCTGATCTTCACCGCCTGGCTGTGTTACCAGTATAGTCCGCTGATGGTTTTTCCGGCTGTGTCTGCGGTGTTGTCCTATACCCGGTCACAGCAGAAGAACACAGCCATTGCCTTCTTCTGCATTCACCTGGCACTGCTGAATGCCGCTATCCTTACCGCAGACCCGGCCGTGCGGGTGTCCACCAACCTCACCTTTGTGCTGGCTGCCGGCTTGAATGTGCTGCTGCTCCGGGCAGGGCGCGGCCGTGCCGATACTTTGTTTCTGTATGATGAGCTGCGCAAAAAACACTTCGAGCTGGAAGAGGCCCGCTCAAGGCTGCTTCAGTTCACCTCCCAGGTCGAGCTTGCGGCACAGGCGGAGGAACGGGTGAGGATCGCACGCCAGCTGCATGATGATATCGGCCATCGGCTGATCCGGGTCAAGATGATGACCGAAGCCGCTATCCATACCCTGCCTGCGGCTCCCGACACAGGACTGCAAATGATGAACCAGATCCGGGACCAGCTCTCCGGCAGTATGGACGACATGCGGGTTGCGCTGAAGCGGATTAACCATACCCCGCAGCTGGAAGGTGCCTATGCGCTGGACCGCCTGCTGGAAGAAGTGGGCCGGGATACCGGCATCGCTACCTCTTTTACCGTTCAAGGAATTCCCTATCCGCTCTACCCGAGTCTTCAGGTGGTGCTGTATACCAATGCCCGGGAAGCCATCACCAATGCGCTGCGGCACGGCAAGGCCGACTCGGTCTGGATCAATATGTCGTATACGGACCACGAAGTGAGAATGGAGACCGGGAATAACGGGAAGCTGCCTGACGATCCCTCTCTGCATAGACTGCACAATGCCAGCGGAATGGGCCTAAAAGGCATGAAGGAACGCAGCGCTCTGATGGGAGGCACGCTGGAGCTGCGGCTGCAGCCGCAGTTCACGGTCATCACCCGGCTGCCGGTGTACCGGCAGCCGGAGGGCTATCCGATGTAAACATCTATGCTGCGGGAAGGCTATCAGCTACAAACCCCTATTCTATGGGGGAGCTACAAGCAATAAACATCCATTCTGTGGGGAAGCTACCCGCTATAACGAGTATTCAACAGGAAGGCTATCAGCTGTAAACGCCTATTCTACGGGGAAGTTACCTGCTATAACAACTATTGAACAGGAAAGCTATTAGCTATAAACGCCTATTCCACGGGGGGAGCTACCTGCAATAGGCGAAAGTTGGCGATAAGTGGATTATTTTAGAATAAAGGGGGTTCTGTGATTATGATTAAGGTACTGATTGTTGACGATGATTCTTTTATCCGCGAGAGCCTGAAGGTACTGATCGGCCTGGATGCTGATATTGAAGTGGCCGGGACGGCAGGGGACGGCCTGGAGGCCCTCACCTTGCTGAAGACGCTGCCCGGCTGCGCAGATGTGGTACTCATGGACATCCGGATGCCGGGCTGCGGCGGGGTTGAGGGCACACGCCTGATCAAAGAAGCCTACCCGTCCGTAGCTGTCCTGATGCTGACTACCTTCGATGATGACGAATACATTATAGAAGCTCTGCGGGGCGGAGCCAGCGGATATTTGCTTAAGAACATTCCGCCGGACCGGATCATTCAAGGCATCAAGACAGTACATGAGGGCAATATGCTCATTCATCCCGAGATCGCCCGTAAGCTGGCCGGCTTCCTTCAGCCGTCCGCAAGTCAGGAAGCCCCCCAGACTCAGCCGCTTGCTTCCTATGGTCTGACCAAGTCCGAGCAGGCCGTAGTCACCTCCATCGCGGAGGGACTCACCAATAAAGAGATTGCCGCCAAGCTGTTCCTGAGCGAAGGCACGGTCAAAAACTATATTACAGACATCCTCAGCAAGCTCGGCGTACGCGACCGGACCCAAATCGCCATCCTGTATCTGAAGAATGAGCAGGGGAACCGGTAGGGGCGGGAGGAATGGGGACAGGGCAATAAAGTAATGGGATTCGGGAGTAGGGGAGGATACAGCGGGAACAAAAAATTAGTAGTTACAATCACCGTCTAAACCACTCTTCATCGCTTCTGTTCCCGGATTGGTGGGTTACAGAGGTTATATTGTTGTACTTTAAGCAGGAATTGGTTTGAAGCGATGGGTACAGAGCACGAGTTGTTGTATCTTTTGCAGGATTTCCCGCGTTTAGGCAGGCAATGGCTCTACATTGTTGTATTTCATGCAGGATTTCCATCTGCTCGGCAGATCACAGTACACTTTGTTGCATTTAGTGCAGGATTTCTGCCCGATTCGGAGTCCGTTGGTTGGAATGGCTTCTTAACGAGGGGTAGCGGCTGGTGGACTCAGGTGCACTTTTGCTCCTCATTCACGCCTACCGCCCACTTCCTGCGGATTCAAGTGCACTATTGCTCCTCTTCCACGCTCGCCGCCCACTCCCTGCCAATTCAGGTGCACTTTTGCTCCTCTTTCACGCTCACCGCCCACTTCCTACGGATTCAGGTGCACTTTTGCTCCTCTTTCACGCCTGCCGCTCACTCCTGCGGATTCAGGTGCACTTTTGCTCCTCTTTCACGCTCACCGCCCACTTCCTACGGAATCAGGTGCACTTTTGCTCCTCTTTCACGCCTGCCGCTCACTTCCTGCGTATTCAGGTGCACTATTGCTCCTCATTCACGCTCGCCGCCCACTTCCTTCCAATTCAGGTGCACTTCTAAAGCTACCTCCGATTTCAAGAATATTCTAACCGCACCAGACGAATATCATATTTCCTCACACATGCAAAAGGCCCGTACCCCCGAAGTGAATTCAGGGGGTACGAGCCTTTCGCCTTCCACGCCAGCATCAGCTGGCTGGGACAAGTACATTGGGTATGCTTCCGTCAGACTCCGGCTGAGTCCTGCTTGGCCTCTGCGGGCGGGGTCTTCTTCTTCGCCCGGCCCAGCCGCTCCGGCCGCACGCCCCGCTGCCGGGTGCCTGTCCGCATCCTGATGATGCTGAAGATGCTGGAAGGCTTGGCCTCAGCCGTTAGGCTTCCATCCGGGTCCGGCACCAGAATGATGCCGAGCTGATGATGGTCCCCGGCATAGATCGCGCGCTGCAGATACTTGCTCTCGCCTTCGCGGTTCAGCACCTCCAGCTTGCAGAACGCGGGATTCATGCGCAGGGCCTGATGTAGCTGCGCCGCACTGGTCAACAGGACCCCGTTGACCTTCAGCACGATCTCGCCGGGCAGGATGCCCAGCTCCTGCGCGGGGCTGCCCTGCAGCACGGCCAGCACCTTGCGGCCGGCCGGGGGATGCACGAAGATGGGGCTAAGGCTGCGCTCCTCCAGAGCGCTGTACCAGCTTAACCCTTCGTGCAGCAGAAGTGCCGCGAGCGCCGCGACGACAGTCAGCGGGCTCCATAGGTCTGCAAGCAGGCTTAAGCCGAGCAGGACGGCGCTGTATAACAGCAGCCGTCCGAACGTACGGGCCGCCTTGCGTCCGGGCAGCATGCCCTGGGTCATCTCGCTGAAGCCGATGAGGACCGGCAGCGAGACCAGCCCGAGGCCTCCGCCCAGCAGCGGATGCCACGGCAGTTCACCGATTCCCGCTCCAGGGGGAATCAGCAGGAACAGCGGCAGCGGCCAGAAGGCCTGCAGCTGATAGCCGCCCACGACCTTGCCGCGCTTGCCGGCAAGGAACAGCGGCGTCGCCAGCCGGGGCCCCTGCCAGCGCGCCAGCAGCGCTTCGGCCAGGTGGAGCAGCGCGGCGAGCGTCAGCAGCGCCGGGATGTCCATCTCCCGCACGGCGCCGGCAACCGTTCCAGCGGTTCCATGGGTCAGCGCGCCGGGGAAGAAGGATAGTACAAACTGAACAACACCCAGCACCCCTATAGCATACGCGAAGCATAAATAGCGCACCCGAAAGAGCATTAAGACAAGGCTGACCACCCATATACAGGCTACAGCCGTATAAGTTACGGAAATACCCAGTGCCACAGCAGCCAAGGAAACCACCAGTCCCGCAACCGCGCCGGTCCATACTGTCCGCCAGGTTTCTTGCCCCCAGCTATGCAGCTTCACATGAATCAGCTTCCGCTCCAGTGCAACCTGTCTGCGGTAATATAGTGCAATAAATATAAGAGCGATATAGTAATAAGGCTGAATCAGCAGATGAATGACCGCTGTACCCCAGCTAGTAAGCAGTTCCGGCATCACATTCAAACCGTTCGTCACACTCCTTTTCGTCCGGACAGGTGGAAATGTATGAAGCTCATTCAACTATCCGTATCAGCGGGAAATAGAAGGATGAGTTATTAAGTAAAACATTAAATGCCTGTATTTAAAAAAGAAGGCTAGAATCAGCCTTCTTACTTTTTCGACGCTGCCGCCTTAATTTCCTTCTGAATTTCTTCGATCCCTTTATTCCGCTGATTGTCGTTCACCGGATCTTGAATGACCTTGATCAGCGCCAGCTCCAGTGCTTCTGCGGTCTTGGTGTCAATCGAGCCTGTCGTCTTCAGCTTCGCTGCGCTCTGGAATTTCTTGACCGCCTCTTTGGTACCGGCATCGAAGTAGCCGTCCTTGCGGCCTGGCTTGTAGCCCAGTCCATCCAGCATGGTCTGCGCGCTTTTGACATCTGCATTGTTCATATTGTATTGCAGCGTCACGCTCTTATTGATCGGTGCCACCGAGAAATAATCCGGCTGGGCAACCGCGATATCCGGCTTAATGCCCTTGCCGTGAATCCAGGTACCGTCAGGGGTAAGCCATTTGGCTATCGTAATCTTCAGCAGGCTTCCGTCCCCGAGCTGCTCTTCGAAGCTGGTCTGGACAGTCCCTTTGCCGAACGAGTTCTCTCCGATCAGCTTAGCTCCTGCGGATTGCTGCAAGGCTCCTGCCATGATCTCCGAAGCACTCGCACTGCCCTTGTTCATCAGCACCACTACCGGGTATTTCTTGCTTGATCCCTTGGAGGTGCTGACTTCACGCCGCTTGTTCTTGTCTTCCACCTGCACGATGGCTTTGCCGGACGGCACGAACTGCTCTACCATCTCAATCACAACCGGCAGCACACCGCCCGGGTCATTCCGGACATCAATGACGAGTCCCTTCATGCCTTGCTTCTCCAGCTTGGTCAGCTCTTCCTTGAACCGCTCAGAGGTGTTCTGCGAGAATTGCGTAACCTCGATAACGCCGACTTTGTCCTTCTCCATCGTGGAGTAGACTGTCTCCAGTCTGACATCATCACGGGTAATAACAAATTGCAGCGGCTCCGCTGTGCCGGTACGCTGGATCTTCAGGGTTGCCTTGCTTCCCTTCGGACCGCGGATTTTGGCAACAGCCGCATTCAGCTCCAGCCCTTCAAGCGATTCATCGTTAACGGAGAGGATAACATCCTTGGCCTGAATACCGGCCTTCTCTGCCGGTGAGCCTTTGATCGGTGAGACCACAACGACCTTGCCGTTGTCCGAAGAGACTTCAGCGCCGATCCCCGAGAAGGAGCCTTCGATGCTCTCCTCAAATCGCTCTGCGGTCTCCTTGCCCATATAGTTGGAGTACGGGTCACCGAGTGCTTCCATCATTCCGTTGACCGCACCGTCAATCAGCTTCTCCCGGTCCACCTTCTCATAATAATTGCTCTCGATCAGGCTGAGGGCGGTACCAAGCTTCTTCGATTCCTTCTCCTGTAGCCCGGCAGTCTGCAGGACTGTGGCCAGCCCTTGGCCTGCCGCTTGTCCGAAGACCTGCACATAACCGGTTACGCCCAGGGTCAGCAGGCTGCCGCACAGCAGTGCCGCGACGATCATAAAGGCCGCAGTGCTTTTCTTTAACATGATGTTCCCACCGTCCCTTCTTGTCCATCTTATCACCAGCATGGGCCCGTTTCTTAAGAAACGGCATCTCTTCCAGTATATGCCGCAGAATGAAATTATATTTATTATATAGAATGTACTTGTAAGTTTTTCTGTTATGGGATTGCCGTGACTCCAGAGAATGTTTGGCCCTCCGGCCGCTGTTGTCCCCAGATTTCTTGATTATAGACCGCTATTAGCGGTAGAAATCCGGTGACAAAGGCGGACGCTATCGCTCCTACAGTGCCAAAATTCTCCTCCGCCACTTTTCCCTGTCTGTATATTTTCAAGTTCAATCTATATAGAGCTTAAATTTACAGATAAGGCATTGGATTCACCGGTTTACCGTTAATCCGCACTTCAAAATGCAGATGCGGGCCGGTTGAGCGTCCGGTTGAGCCGGATTCGGCAATCGTCTGTCCGCGCTCCACCCGTTCTCCCTGTTTCACTCGGATGCCGCCTTGACGGATATGTCCGTACAGCGTCCATACCCCGCCGCCATGATCAATAATGACACAATAACCATAACCGCTATACCATTGCGCCATCACAACAGTACCGGAATCCGCCGCATGGATATTCGTTCCCTGCGGCACTGCAAAGTCTACACCGGTGTGCAGCTTGCCGACTTCATGCGTCACCGGATGTGTCCGGTAACCGAAAGGCGAGGAGATACGTGCGAAGCCAACCGGCCGCAGGTATGGGCCGTCCCCGCCGGAATATTCCTCTGCGCTGGCGATGGAGGATCTGTCACTGCCGCCCGCAGACTTGGCAGCCTTGGCGGCAGCCGATGCCCGCGCTGCAGCTGCTGCCGCCCGGCGGGCCGCCTCAGCTTTGGCTGCGGCTGCTTTGCGTGCGGCTTCCTCTGCCTTGATCTTATCCTTCTTCGCTTCCAGGGCAGAGCGGTTGGTGGCGAGCTGCACCAGCTTGGCATCCTGCTCTGCGGATATAATCTCCGACTCTTGAATCTCTTCATCGTAATAAGCGATGAGCTGCTGCTTCTCCGCTTCCTTCTCCTTCAGCAGACTGCGCTGGGATTCCAAATCGGTATACAGCTGCTTCGCCGTGGCATACCGGCCTTCCAGCTCCTGCTTCTTGGCAATGACCGTCTGCTTGTCCAGCTTATGCTGCACCAGCAGATCCTGATCCTGATCCACGATCATCTTCAGGGAATCGGCCCGGTCCAGGAAATCCGAGAAGCTGGTCGAAGACAGCAGCACATCCAGATAAGAGACTGCGCCATCCGTGTACATAAGGCGGACACGGGATTCCAGCAGCTTTTCGCGGGAGGCCACGCGTGCCTCTGCCTCGTCAAGCTCCGTTGCCGTCACGGTAAGCGACTGCTCCGTGCTGGCAATTTTGCCGGAAATCGTGGTCATTTCGCCCTTCACCTGTTCAATCTGCCCCAGCACATAATCCAGATTCAGCGTGGTCTTATTCTTATAGTGCTGCGCTTCCTGATTGCGGGAATCCGCCTTTTCCTGCGCGGCTTTGGCCGCCTTGACCTCCTGCTGCAGCTGCTTCAGCTGCTTGTCAATCTCGGCAACACTTGTTTTCTTCGCATATCCGTCAGAGGGCCCGAACATTGTGGCAGCCAGCAAGATTACGGCTATTCCGGCGACAATCTTCTTCAACTCGCACTCCCCGTCCTTTGTTCAAATGTGAATTATATTAGGCTATACCTTCAAAAATTTGCGGATCGATACGGTACTTCCCCACACCCCGATCAATACGCCGAGACCCACCAGCAGTCCGCACAGCAGCAGCCAGATATCTCCAAACGGAATCAGCTGCAGCCCCAGCATCGGATCTCCCTTTACGGAAGACACGAGACTGCTATAGCCAATGTACAGCGCAACCGAAGTAACCAGCGAGCCGATCAGCCCGATCAGTGCCCCTTCAATAAAAAACGGCCAGCGGATAAAATAATTCGTCGCGCCCACGAGCTTCATAATGCCGATTTCCTTACGGCGGGCAAGAATCGTTACCCGGATGGTATTCGAGATCAGGAACATGGACATCAGCGCCAGACCTGCTACAAAAATAAACCCGATATTGCGCACAGCCTTCGTCACCTTAAACAACGTCTCCACGGAGCCTTTGCCATAATTCACCTTGTAGATCGGCTGCTCTGTATGGGTCTTGTTCAGTGCTTCTATCTTCTCTGCTACGAACGGAACGGTGGTCGGCTCGATCACCTCTACGAGCAGCTTGTCCGGCAGCGGATTATTGTCTTCGTCGAATCCTTCCAGAAGCTCGGCCGCATCCGGCCCCATATCTTCACGGAATTCCTTCAAGCCCTGTTCCTTGGAGACGAACTCCACCTTGCTGACTTCCGGCATACCGCCGATTTCGTTTTCCAGCTTCTCCCGCATCTTCTGATCCGTATTCAGCGTCAGATGCACATTGATCTGCACCTGGCTGTCTGCTTTGTCCGCTACCTGATTGACGTTGAGCACCAGTAGGATGAACACTCCGAGTACGAAAAGAGAGACAACGATGGACGTGATGGAGGCCACCGACATCCAGCCGTTGCGGAATACGTTTTTGAAGCCTTCCCGCACATGCCGCAAGAAGGTTTTAAAACTCATAACCGTATTCCCCTCTCACTTGGTCTCTGACGATCGTTCCATCCTCAATGGCAAGCACCCGTTTGCGCATTTTGTTGACAATATCCCTGTTATGGGTCGCCATAACGATTGTGGTTCCGCGGAAATTAATCTCATCCAGCAGCTGCATAATGCCCCACGAGGTCTCCGGGTCCAGATTGCCGGTAGGCTCGTCCGCAATAATAACGGAAGGATTGTTAACGATGGCTCTGGCAATAGCGATCCGCTGCTGCTCTCCCCCTGAGAGCTGTGAGGGCTCACGCCCCGCCTTGCTGCGCAGTCCCACCAGATCGAGCACTTCATTCACACGTTTCTTGATAACCTTCTTCGGCGCCTCGATAACCTCCATGGCAAAAGCGACATTCTCATAAGCCGTCATCTTCGGCAGCAGGCGGAAATCCTGAAACACCACGCCGATATTACGCCGCACATACGGAATCTTGCGGGGCTTCAGCTTACCGATATTGAACCCCCCTACAGAGATTTGTCCTTTGGTCGGCGTCTCTTCTCTATAAATTAATTTCATGAACGTTGATTTACCTGCGCCGGACGGTCCGACAATGTAGACGAACTCATTTCGGTCGATTTTGACGGATATTCCTTGTAATGCATGGGTTCCGTTAGGATAGGTCTTCCATACATCCTGCATCTCGATCATCTTATCACTTCCCGATTCTGACATCTTCCGCCGGGCTACCCGAGCGCGGAGCTTCCATAAACTGCATTATTACCGCAGGCGTCTCTATTGTAACAAATCCATAACCCCTTGAGTACCCGAAAGTTTTACCGATTCCTTACATATACATAAAAACATCAGTCCTCGTCCCAGCTTCTACCCTTATCTATCGGCATTTCTATTTGTCCCTTAAGCGTTATTGTCCGTGGCCTGCGCCAGCAAGCTCCAGCGCAAATCCGTCCCACAGAAGGAGAGATTGCCTATGAAAAAAGCACACGCCGCCCTCATCGCGGGATTCGGACTGATTCTCGCCGGCTCGCTCGCAGCCGGAGGCCTTCATCTATACGGCACCCAGCGCACCTTGCCTGCAAGCACCGTGATCGCTGGCTGGGAGGTTGGCGGACTGAACATTGCCGACGTACAAGCCGGATTGGACACAAAGCTGCAGGCGCTGGAGGCTATTCCTCTTGACCTGAAGGCAGGGGAGAATACGAAGCTGCACCTTACGCTTAAGCAGGCAGGCGTGACGTACGATGCCCGGGATTTCCTGCGCGCTGCCAAGACGTTGACCGACGGCACGCTGCTGGAGCGGGTACAAGCCCGGCGCCACTGGCCCGGCAGCTGGAATATGGAGATTCATCTGGACACCGCACCGCTGAAGAGCCTGCTGAATCCGGCATGGGAACAAGAGACCTTCGGTGTTCCCGTCGATGCTGTGCGGCGGATCACCGGAGATGACCGTGTAGTGTATACACCGGGCACCTCCTCGTATGCGGTGGACTGGCAGGCGATGGAGCTTGCGCTACAGGCAGCCGTGCCCACCCGGCTGGCCGGTACAGGCTCACTTCAGGAGCAACGCATTCTGTTGGAGGTCCCTTTAACCGTCAAGCAACCGAAGATTACCCTGCAATTCCTGAAGGATCAGGGCATCGAACGCAAAATCGCCCAGTTCAGCACCTCACTCGGAGCCAGCGGCCCCGGGCGCAGCTTCAATGTGGAGGCGGCGGCCAAAGCGGTGAACGGTACGGTGCTGCCGCCGAATGCGGTTTTTGATTACGGCAAAGCCATTCAGAAGGCCCAGACCGAATACGGCTTCCGCGAAGCCCCGGTCATTGTCAACGGCAAACTCCAGCCCGGCACGGGCGGGGGGATCTGCCAGGTCTCCAGCACCCTGTATAACGTGGCGCTCCGCTCCGGGCTGGAGATCGTAGAACGGCGCAATCATTCTCTCCCGGTGAGCTATCTGCCCAAGGGGCAGGATGCCACTTTTGCCGAGGGGTATATCAATTTCCGCTTCCGTAACAACACCGGCAAAACCCTGATCATCAAATCCGAAGTCAAAGGGCGCACACTGACCATCAAGCTGTTTGGAACGTTTCCGAAGAATGTCTCGTATTCCGTTGAATCCCGGACTGTTGAGGTCCTTCCTCCTACGGACAAATATGTGAGCGATGCCTCGCTCCCCAAGGGTGGAACCAGGGTCCTGCTTGCCGGCAAAACCGGCTATGTAGTTGAAACTTATATTACCCGTTATGTTGACGGCAAAGCGGCGGAGCGAAAAAAACTCTCCCGTGATGTCTACTACGCCCAGAAACGCGTCATCGCTGTCAACCGCGGCGGGATGAGCAAATCTACTCTGCCTGAATCCCCGCGCAGACAGCTGGTCGAGGATGGAGTAAAAGGCCAGTGAAACCCTGACAAATAGAAACGGCTGTGCCATCCTTGTAACAAGGGAGGCACAGCCGTTGATGTGAGATGCTGGATCGAACCTGAATCGGCTCCTCTAGAAAAGAGTATCCGGCGACATATCAATTCTCCAATAGCCGCTTACCTTCTTCAGCTTCACCGTTACGACTTCCGAAGCCCCATTCGCTCCTTCGGCAGGTACAGTCAGCTCGAATACTGCTGTTTGTGCGTTTTTGGAGACCATGCGGGCAGTAGCCTGGCTGTAATCCAGTGAATTGCCCAGATCCGCATTCACCTGTGCCATTCTGCCGTTATGCTCCAGGAACTGCGTCTGTGCATAGAAGACTGCCGCGTTATGTGTGTACGCTTTCTTGATATAGCTCATCAGCTGCTGCTTCGTGCCAAGGTCACTGGACAGATAGCGGTACTCCTGTGCTTTATAAGTGAACAGCTCAGGGCTGAATACGTTGCCGCCCCGGCTTGCATACGTATATAGCTTCTTGGCATGAACCACCAGCGGAACCACACTCCGGACGGTAAGGTTGTTAATGGTAGCCGGCCCTTCCTTGCCCGGTACAGATGCTGCAACCGTTCTTACTCCCTCAATGCTTGCCACCGGTGAAGCCGCCAGCGCTCCGCCCCCTGCAGAGACAAGACCCAGTGATAATGCCAGTGAACCGATCAGCCATTTTTTGTTCAAATTGAACGCCTCCTCATATTCCTGTTTGCTAGTTAGAGGGATGCTTCTCCCCACACTGCTGCGATAAGTACTATATAACTTACGATAGCCCGTAAGCTAAAATACCCAAACCACCCCGGGGTGTAAACGGAAAATGGGGGAAATGCGTAAAAAAACTCCGATTCCCGGGGAAATGGGGAGCGGAGTTGAATTTTAATCCACGTTTACATCTTCAAAGTAGGCTGTAAATGAGACATTCGCTGTTATAATACTTGAAGTGCTACCTGTGGCCCCGCCGTCCGATGACCGCTGGAATGTTAATGAATCCACATTTACAATCCGGGGCAATTGTTGAAGCGCATGTAGCCAACTACAAATACCGGCATAATCGCCCTCCACTACAGCCGTCATAGTGAGCTGCTTCACAGTAGGGTAAGCTACCGTACTCGAACCTGTCATTTGCTGGATGGGATTCTCCTCGCCTACACTGAAGCTGACATCCTTCAGCTTCGCACCGGTCACAGAACCGATAGAGCGCAGATCAAGAATCATCTGTTCACTATGATCCCCTTTCGGAAGCTGCGCGAGCAGTGCCGCTTCTTCAGCCTCCTGTGCAGTATCATTCTTACGTTCTTCAATTTTGCTCTCAAGCAGACTGTTCTGTTCGTTCAACTGGCTGAGCTGGGATTCCTGATCCTTGATTTCTCGACTGCCCGGCTGTAGACCCAGCATAAAAAAAGCGAACAACAGCAAGAATAAAATCAGCACACCCAATGTAATAGGAGACCTGTACTTATTGATTGGTTCCACTGCCATCCCCCTCCCCTGTCCCTTCCTGCCTATCCGTTCCAGTAACCGTATCGTCTGTCTTCGCTTTTATTAAACTCACATGATAAACAGCAGTATATGCACCATATGCCGAGACAGCACCGGACTCTAACGTGGTATCCCCAACTGTAAGCCTCTGAATCTCGGCGCTTTCAGAAAAGGACATTTTACGCAGATTGGCCAGATATATAGAAGAAGCTTCCATGCTTGGAACTCTAACGGTGAGATCAATGGAATTATGATACGTATAGTTGAGACTGCGCAGCAGACTGTCTCGCGGCAAGCTGGAGGACAACTCGTTCAGTACAGGCACAATATTCACCTTATAGGTGCGAAGCTCATCTACAGCAGTTCTCCTATCCAGAACCCCGGATAAACCATTTAGCTTGGCGAGTTCAGTCTGAAGCATCAACGAGCGGTCCTGGGCTCCCTGGATTTGCTGTTTGTTATCAGAGATTTGCCCTCTATTTGTTACAAAAATAATACCGGTCCCTATCACACCAAGCAGCCATATTCCAACAAGCGCGACAGCAATATAAGGGAACAGCACTGCCTCACGATCTTCCTGGGGCAGCAGGTTTATGGTAAGAAAATGACTATCTTGTAGCGCAGCGCCAGCAGCCACGCGATAATCATTCAGCTCCAGATCAGAGGCACCGCCACCCGCAAGATCTTCCAGTCCGGTCGTTGATACTTCCAGATCGGTCAAAGACTGCTGCAATTCCTCATACAACTGGTTACGGATATGCTGTGGACCTGCAATTAATACATTTCGAACTCTCGTGCTTCCGTCATGAAGACTGTATTGATAGAAGTTCAGCATCCGCGAAATTTCAGCGGTAATCTCCAGCATCTGTCCAGGAGCAAGCAAGCTGCTAGTGAAACTGGACGCTGCTGCGGCTTCCCTGATATAGTCCATACTAGCTTGAATAGCAGGCTGTACCCCGCTATTCAAATCCATCTGATTAATGGTCCGAATGAACACCGGATTACCGCTGCGGAACATATACACATCGAGAATGTTCTGCTCGATATTGATCAGCATGGTTTCTTCAAACCCGGCATTCTGGCCGATAGCCAGGCTGCGGGCAAGTGCCGTTGCAGCAATCTCTACGCTACTCACGCGCAGGCCAGCGCCTTCCAGAACATCAATATAGTCCTGTATCGGCTTACGGGGTGCAGCGAACACCAACAGATGGCTGCTGTCCTCATCCATACTAGTGACAACATAATCATAGACCGGGTTCTCAAAAGGTAAATGCAATCCCGTTTCCACTTCCAGCTTGACAAGCTGCTCAACTTGTTTCGGGTTAGTGCTTGGGATACTCATTTTACGGATGATAATCTGAGCGGGGGGAATCGACAGTGAGACCCGGTTGCCGCGCAGCCCCTCTGCCTTCACCCACTGCTTGACCGTTACCAAGAGGGCTTCAACATCTGCTACCTGGTTCTCTACAATCAATCCTGGCCGAAGAGGAAGGTAACGCTTCTTGCGTACTTCCCATGACTTTTTGTTTTTGAAGCTGATATAGCGGATTCCCGTCTGCTCAATCGCAAGACCGGCCGCCGGATTCTGAAGTCCAAACATAAGCCATAAGCCTCCTAATGAATAAGCGAGAGATACCCGCCGATAATCTCTGAACCGTAACCATAAGCAAGCAGTGCTCCTACAGCGAGCCAGGGGCCGAAGGGAACAGGCTGTCCGCGCTTAACGATACCCGTCAATTGCAGCGTGCCGCCAACCAGCGTTCCCATCAGACAAGCGGCGAAGAAGGCCAGCAGCACATCAGGGAACCCAACGACCAGTCCCAGCAATGCGAACAGCTTGGCATCGCCCATGCCCATCCCGCCAAACCAGGCAAAAGGTAAAATGATCCCTCCACCCACAGCAGCACCCAGCAGGCATAACCATATCGGTCCTTCAGCACTCAACAGGGTGAGCGCAAGCAAGACCGGTGTGAAAAAAAGCAATATCTTGTCCGGAATCAGCATATATTTGAGATCCGCCACGGTTACAATAACAGCCAAACTCGACAATAGGATCGCCGTTATACCTTTGAATGTTATGCCGAACTCCAGGTAGGACCATAGGAACAGCAGTCCTGTTGCAAGCTCGCCTAGCGGATACAGCATGGACACCTTGTTCCCGCAATATCTGCAACTTCCCCTGCTGGTCAGCCAACTGAGTACCGGTATCAGGTCCTGCGGTTTCAGGCGAATTCCACATCCGGTGCAGCGCGAGGGTGGATGATTGAGCGATTCTCCGGCTGGCACACGCAATGCAACAACATTATAGAAAGAGCCCAATGTTAACCCGAGCAGGGTGACATATACAGCGATAACGATAGTCATAGTAGATTCCTTTTGGGTATGGGATGTTGTAAAAAAGGAACCGGAATGATCCGATTCCTTGAAATTAAATATGATTACGCTGATTATTCAGATAACCATTAAGGCTTTATTGTGGGAGCAGGTGTAGCTGGGCTTGACTTTAAAACCTCCGAGGCTGTAAAGCTGCCTCCAGCTTCCGAATTCGTGCCCGTAGTCGGAACAGTTGCTACATCTTTAGAACCAAGCGGTTTGGGGGTTAATGCCACAGACTCTAATTGACCTTTTAAAGTGAAAACTACAACACCGCCCTTAATGGCAGTTTTTGAACTTGGAAGACTTAAATCAGTATCCAAATACCCTTTGCCCTGCATTTCTGCAATAGTAACACTTACAGCTGAAGTATCAATGAACTTACCATCTCTCTCACCAGCGATATATAACCTCGCCGCATCGTAAATTTGGCGGGCAGTAGCTACGTCAGAATCTTTTTTTGCATCCGAAATAATATTCCCGATCAACGGAATCGCAATAACCGCGATAATCCCCAGGATAACAATAACCGCCAATAACTCAATCAGGGTGAAGCCCTTCTGACCTTCTTCTTTACTCAATCTCTTCTTGATTGCATTTGCCAACATTTGATTTCCTCCTAGAATATAATTTATATGACTGGAATTACTCGTCAGTACGAAGGATACCTTCCCCCGCCCGGCGTCACCCCTTTCAAAGGCTTTTCATCACATATTGCTATAGATACTGAACATTGGCAGCATAATGGCTGCCACAATTATACCGACTACTCCCGCCAGAAAAGCTATCAGCAGCGGCTCAAGTAAAGACTTCAGCCGGTCAACCGTATTTTCGACATCCATTTCATAGAAGTCAGCTATTTTGGACAACATCTGGTCAAGCGCACCTGTCTCTTCACCTATGGCAATCATTTGGGTAACCAGCGGCGGAAAGACCCAGGCTTTCTTCAAGGGTTCGGACAGCGGTTTACCCTGTCTAAGTGAATCACCCGCGCTGCGAATGTACTTTCCGATCACCTTGTTGCCCGCAATTTCTTCAACAATCGCAAGTGACTGTAGAATCGGCACCGAGCTGGCATACAGTGAGGAAAAGGTTCGAGTGAACTGGGCAATAGAACCCTTCTGGTTCAGCTTCCCGAACACCGGCACCTTCAGCTTGGCGTAATCCAAAGCATAAGCTCCCTTCTCTGTACGCTTCGTTATCTGAAAGGCCACAAAGATCAGGATGAGACCCAGCATCCAGAAATACCACTGTCCCTGAATACTTTTGCTTAGCGTGAGTACAATCTTGGTGATAGCTGGAAGCTCCGCATTCATTGATTCGAACATCGTTACGAACTGCGGAACGATAGCCCACAGCAGATAGATAACGGCCGCCACAGCCATAACACCAACGGTGATCGGGTACATCAGCGCAGATTTAATTTTCTCGGTAGTAGTATGCTGTTTCTCAAAATACATCGCCAGCCGTTCGAGTGTCCCCTCCAGGTCACCGGTTTCTTCGCCTGCCCGCACCATACTTACGAACAAATGCGGAAATATCTTTTTGTGATCCTGTATCGCTTGTGAGAATGCTATCCCCCGCAGAAGGCTCGAACTGACGTCCTGCAGAGCTTTGGCCAGCGGCTTGCTGTCTGTCTGGTCGGCCAGAATCCGGGTCGCATCAACGATGGACACCCCTGCCCGGATTAGCGTTGCGAACTGGCGGCAGTAAATAATGAAATGAATCGTTTTTACCGGATTGCCAATATAAATCTCCATCGACAGGATAGAGTTTTTCTGTTCACTCAGCGAGAATACAGTAAGTCCCCGCTTACGGAGCTCCTCCATCGCTATCGACTTGTCCTGTGCGGTCAGCTTCCCTTTGAGTTGCTTGCCGGCAGGGGTCTTAACCTGATACTCAAATTGTGGCATCAGAATTCACCCCCGCAAGATAGGTTTTGGCTGCTGCCGGTTCGATAAGTCCCATGGCCAGATATTCACGGATGTTCATATCCAGCGTGTGCATTCCCTGGGCTCTGCCAGTCTGCATTATATTCTTAATCTGATGCGTCTTCTCGCTCCGGATCATGTTGCCGACTGCAGGAGTATTCATCATAATTTCAGTTGCGCATAGTCGTCCTTGACCTTGAGCGCGCGGGAACAAACGCTGGGAGACAACCGCGAGCAGCACAGAAGCCAACTGTAAGCGAATTTGATTCTGCTGATGTCCGGGAAAAGCATCAATGATCCGGTCAATTGTCTGCGGTGCATCTGAGGTATGTAGGGTCGCCATGACCAGGTGGCCTGTTTCTGCGGCGGTAACCGCTGCCGATATCGTCTCGAGGTCGCGCAATTCTCCAAGGAGAATCACATCGGGATCTTGCCGAAGCGCTGCCCTTAAGCCGTTGGGGAAACTGGCCGTGTCGCTTCCAATCTCTCTCTGATCAATGATGCAGGTCCCGTGGCTGTGCAAAAATTCAATCGGATCTTCCAGTGTGACAATGTGTTTCCGTTCGCTCCTGTTAATATGATGTATCATCGCCGCGAGCGTGGATGACTTGCCACTCCCTGTCGGTCCGGTTACCAGAATCAGCCCCTGCGGTTTCAAGGCCAAGGACGAGAGTATTGGCGGAAGCGCCAGCTTCTCCAAGGTAGGAATATCCGCCGGGATACTGCGGGCTGCGATACTGATACCTCCCCGCTGGCGGTATACGTTCACCCGGAACCGGACTCCGCCCTCCAGCGGGTGAGAGAAGTCATATTCGCCCTTCTCCCGAAACTCCGGTTCTCTCTCAGGTCCCAGCAGGTCAAGGGCCATCTGTTCAGCTTCGCCGGGACCCACGAATGTCCCCTCCACGTTCTCAAGCCTGCCGTCAATCCGTAGCACAGGAGGCGAACCTACGGAGATATGCAAATCTGATGCGCGGGAGGAGTACGCCAAGTGCAAAAGCTGTGTAATCGTTCTGGCTGTAACCGGCAATAGGTCTCCTCCTCATCGTTAATGGGTTACTGTCTCCCGCAGCACTTCCTGCAGAGTCGTCATTCCTTGGGATACTTTAAGCAACCCGTCCTCCATCAATTGGACCAGACCACGTACCTTTGCAGCGGAGCGTAGCTCTTCCACAGAAGCGGAGTCCGTAATCAATTGACGCATGTAATCATCAATGGTCAATACTTCATGAATGGCAATCCTGCCTCGATAGCCGGTAGAGTTGCAGCTTCCACAACCGCTTCCCCTGTGAAGTGTATCCGTGCGGAGTCCGTAACGTTCAAGCATAATTGCTTCCTGCTGAGACGGCTTATAGGTCTCCTTGCAGTCTGTGCAAATTTTGCGCACCAGACGCTGGGCAACGACACCGATCAACGATGAAGCAATCAGATAGGGCTCGACGCCCATATCCCGAAGCCGGGATATACTGCTTACAGCATCGTTAGTATGTAGGGTTGAGAGTACCAAGTGCCCGGTGAGAGAAGCGCGGACTGCAATCTCAGCAGTTTCGGTATCACGGATCTCCCCTACCATGACAATATTGGGGTCTTGACGGAGTATAGATCGTAACCCTGCTGCGAACGTGAGACCGATGGCCGGATTAACATGTACCTGATTGATTCCTTCGAGCTGATACTCAACAGGATCTTCAACCGTAATAATATTGACATTCTCCTGGTTCAGCTCGCTCAGCGCAGAATATAATGTTGTCGTCTTTCCGCTGCCGGTAGGCCCTGTAATTAGCATAATGCCATACGGACGTCCAATCATTTCCTTGAACACCATCGCATTACCTTCACTGAATCCCAGCGTATCCACTGCTTTGATACCGGTACTGAGATCCAGCAGCCGCAGGACTATTTTCTCCCCGTGCATCGTCGGCAATGACGATACACGAATGTCGATCATCTTGTAGTCGAGCTGCATCTTGATCCGGCCGTCCTGGGGAAGGCGGCGCTCAGCTATATTCAGCCGTGCCATAATTTTGAGTCTCGCCGTAATAAATCCCTGCATCTGCTTGGGAATCAGCCGCTCAGTGCGAAGCGTTCCGTCAATGCGGTAGCGGATGAGCAGATTATTCTCACCCGGGTCCACATGAATATCCGATGCCCGCAGCTGAACTGCTTGCTGAATCATCTGGTTGACGAGCCGAACGATGGGCGATTCCTCATCTGTAATTTCCGTCTCCGTAATCTCTTCCTGGGTTGGCAATTCAATCAACATCTGGTTCATAGAGTCACGCATACCATAATGCCGCGCAATAGCGCGCTGCAATTCGTCTCTGGTTGAGATGGCCGGCTCAATCCGGAACCCCGTACTCATCCGCAGATCTTCAATTGCGAAATAATCCAGCGGGTCTGCCATAGCCACCATCAGCTTCCCCCCCTCCTTCATGAATGGAAGCACCTGGTATCGCTTGGCCATACTTTCCGGAATAATCTGTGTTATCGCCGGATCAATATGATATTTATGCAGACTGACATGGGGGATGCCCAACTGGAACTCCAATACCTCGATTAACTGCTGCTCCGTAATGTACCCTTGTGAGATTAACAGGTCGCCCAGTTTGCGCTTGGTTTTGCGCTGATCTACCAGTGCCTCCTGGAGCTGTTCCTCTGATATAATCCCGTTCTCTACGAGTAAATCTCCCAGTCTTTTTTTTATGATTGCCAAGTGCAGCTCATCTCCATGCCGTGTGGAATATGGAAAATATTAAAAAGTTAAATATCAATATTTTGATAGTTTATTTTGAAAATATAATTCTAAAGTCTTAAATTATAGGGTATATTTACACATTCCATCATTGCCTATATGTGTAATTTATCCTAGAATGATATATAGCATATTATAGGTGATCTTACAATAATTTTGGGCAAGAAATACTATTTTGTGAGACAAAACGACTATTCAATCTATTTTTTCGATAAACGGAGGAATTGATGATGAAGGAAATGTTCGCGATGAGAACACTGGTTCTTTTCGCTGGAGTCGCAGCATTAATCGTGATGCTAGTTTTACTAGTTCAGATGTTCAGCCCGGATGTGGCGGCATCCAATAACGACTATCCAATGCGCATTCTGGAGATCACCGACCCCACCAGCAGCAGTCTAAGTTCGGGCGGCAGTGAGCTGGAAGAGCTTAAGAGACTGTCCAATGTTACAGTGGATACAATGACGATGAAAAGATTCGTATCGCTGCGCGAAGACTGGGACGGCAAATACGATGCAATATACATAGGCCAAGGAAGTTTTAATAAGTCGCTGGTCTTCAGTTCTGCTAATACTAAAGATACCGACCGGGACAAAGCTCATAATACGCTCGCTGTCCAGAACGATATCACCAGCCTGAAGGCCAAAGAGATAATTGATTTCTATATTAACAAGGGGCTTTATGTCTACTTCCAAGAGGACACCTTTGCCATTCAGGATAAAGATAAGAATCTTCAAGGGAAACTGTATGCCTCTTTTAATGTTTATCGCACAGCTGCCGGTGCAAAGAGCAACGTAATGTTTCTCACCAGTACTACCCGGAGTAACCTGATAACCGGAATCAAGACCCGTACGGTTCCTACTATTACCGGGCTCGTCCGGCGTCCGTTACTTACGATTTCCAATAAGTCAGAGCTTAAGAGTTACTTGACCAATTCTACTGAGTCATATGGACCAGGCGATACCATGGCATTCGGGATCAAGCTTGATAATGTGCCTAATATTGCTACTACCCCTGTCAGGGTAAGGTTGTATATGAATATGGATTCTTCGATTCCTATGACTGAGGATCATGTGGTCGCTTCACTAGAATTGAACTCAAATGAAGGAATACTCCGCTACACGCTACCCGACACTTATACTGGACTGCTCTATTGGAAGCTGGAGGTAACTGATACCTCAACGAACCTCAAAGCCTTTGACAGGGACGTAATCCGTTTTACCGGTGTTAAGCCTATTATTAAGGTGCTTCAGGTCATGCCTTCAGGCCGTTCTGACAGTTCGCTCCAGAACAATCTCAATATGAATCAGAATTACCTGAATACCAGCAATTATCAGCTTTCCGTATCTACAATGAACATGAACACTTTCAATACATATATTGCCGATAATTCTAAAGATCCTCAGCATGGTCTTAACGGTGTGTATGACATGATTGTCTTCGGATTTCAGGATATGTATGACCGGGTAACTAACCCCATGCTTTCAAAAGAAGCCGCCCAGGCAGTCTATGATTTCGCCAATACTACCAAACAAAGCATCATGCTCACTCATGATACGATTTATGTTGATGATCCATCCGATTCCAACTTCTGGGGCGATTATTTCCGTGTGCTTGTCGGCCAGACTTCAAGAACTTACCTTGGGGGGAATGCAGTTAATACTTCCTCCAAGGTGGTTCCAGTGAACAACGGTCTGCTGACACAATATCCGTTTAACCTTAACAGTGCCGGCAGCGTCTACTATCCTGTAGCCGAAACGCATGACCAGTTCTTCATGCTTGATCTGGAGCGGGCGGATGTAGTGCCTTGGTATAATATTAAGAGTGAATCTGGCAAAACCAAGCGTGATGTCGATGATAGCTACAACCACTTCTACACCTACTCTGTTGGTAGCATTACCTTCTCTGGAACCGGACACAGCAAAAAAGGAGATATTAATAGTAATATCAAATTCCCGGAATGGGAACAGAAGCTGTTCGTCAATACCATGTACAGGGCTTTTGCCGGAGCTAATCACGCTCCCGAGATCACGGTGAACTCCCCTGCCGAAGGCAGCGTCATCCCGTCATATGCCAATGAGATCTTGGTGGATTACAGTGCAAGAGATTTTGATCTAAATGACCGCAACCTGAAGACCTCCATACGCTTTAAAACCGGGGGGAATTATCTAAATAGTATTGGTGTAAATGATGCCAGTCTTCAGTCTGGTCAGACAATCAGCCGTTCCTTCACTAATCCGCTTCCGAACGGCGGAGATCTACAAATTGAGATTAAGGCCTGGGACAGCCATGGTGCGCTGGCAACCAAAACGATTAACGTAACAATCAAACCAGCCACCTCCAGCCTGACAGCTACACAATCCTTGCCTGCAGATATCATTGACGGCCAGATTGTGCGGGGAAAGAATGTGGCTGTAACCTACACGATTACTCCAAAACCGATTCCTTTCGCCCAAGCAAAAATCACAGCAAATGTCGGAGACAGTCAGGTTATTTCCAATATCATCTTTTCAGCGAACCTTCCAGCCGGGCTGGAAATTGTCGAGTCGTCCTCACCCATTAATACAACCGGGACAGTGGAATCCGGTTACAGCATACTTAAGAAATTAGATGATATTTGTTATACCCTGCAGACCGGAACTAACGGCATTAAGACATTCATTCCTGACCCAGGTCAGGAAGTTTCATTCTCGATTACTGTATCCCCGCAAAAAGGCGGAGATTTCACATTAAACACAGCTTCTCTGCAGTATGATGAGCTTCATGCTATAGCTAACGGTTCTCAACTGGGAGTCGGTCTTGATTACAACCTGGTGGTTGTAAACAATCAAACAGCTGCTACTATCAACAATCTTTCGATTAAAGGGCGGGTAGCTGTAAGTGGGGACGTCGATTTTCGCAATATCAGCGGTGGAGCAACCATTAACGAGAACGCAAACGGTGACTATTCTCAGAATGCTCTAGTAGTCGGAGGAAATCTCTACTACAACAACAATATCACTATCAACGGCAACGCCGTATACGGGGGGAATTACTACTACAGCGGTGCTGCTACTACGCAATCTATCCGGGGAAAGGTCGTTAAGGGATCACCTATCGACTTCACCTCGCTGCGTGACAGAATGATGATTCTGACAGCAAGACTCGGCGCGCTGACCAGCAATGGTTCAGTAGAATCAGCCTATGGCACAATTAAACTTACAGGCACGGGTGAAGCCAAGCTATATGTATTCACTGTTCCGGCTGATATGGTTGCTTCCGCAACCAGCTTAAATATATCCGTGCCTCAGGGTTCAACTGTGCTCGTCAATATTGGAGCAGGCAGCAGCAGTGTCAAAATGGCACTCAACACCAATCTCAGTGGAGTCGACCCGGGTCATGTGATGTACAACTTTCCAAGTACTGAGTTATTAGAGCTGCACTACACCCTTAGAGGTACGTTTTTAGCTCCACATGCAACGGTTAGTTTTGACAACGGAGAACTAACTGGTCAGGTTATCGCTGGTTCAGTTACCAAGATGACAACTTTATTCTACTCACCGTTTAGTGGAACAATTCCGCTTAATGAAGTGTTAGTACCTGGTAATGCAGTATTTTCTCCAGAGTTACAACTGCATGTGGCAATCTGGGTTGAGCAAATCACACTGCCTGATACAGATATCCTACTGAATGATAAACCCTTGCGTATAGTTGCTACAGAAATTTCACCTGCGGATGCGACTAATAAAATATTAAGTTGGAGCTCGGCTGATCCGTCAATCGTGTCTATTGATCCTATAAGCGGAGATATTACCGGTAAAAGAACTGGTTCCGTTGAGATAACGGCTACCGCTACAGACGGAAGCGGAGTCACAGGAAGAGCTACCATCACCGTCAAAGATCGCAGCCTGAGGATTGAAGGTGGAGATACTCCGGTTAGACCTGATACAAATGTTGGCCTTGTGGCCATTTATAATACGATTCTGGAGAAGAACATTTCGTATAGCTGGAAGGTTTTTGATGCAAACCATAAAGAGGTAAGCAGTTATATCCAGGCTACCGCTGAGAACGCAGTATTCAATGCACCTGCATCCGGTAAATACACCGTTCAGGTTTCTGTCTCCAGCGACAAGGCTAACGTTACTGCCGACAAAATCATAACCGTAAGCACTCCACTTGAAGCATTGACGATTTCGGGCAATGGAAACTCGCTGCCAACGAGGGGGACTCTTAATCTCACGGCAATCCTTACACCGGTAAATGCGGATGATACCTCCTTGGAGTGGAGCTTCTTCAATCCGAACGATAGCCAATTTGCCGAGCTCAAGCCTATTCCCGGAACGAACCAATGTCAACTGGTTGCAAAAGAGGTCCCCGGCAAAACAATTCAGGTTGTTGTACAAGACAAAATCAGCAAAATCACCAGTCCGCCTTATGCTGTAAATATTACCGGTCTTTCTGGTTTGGAGTTCAGCCAGTTCAGCCACACTATATATGTAGGCGATCCTCCCTTTAACCTGGCGGATCTGCTATGGACAATACCCCGCACCGTTTCCCTTGTATCCATTCTGAATGACTTGACCTGGACCAGTAATAACCCGGCCATTGCTTGTTTCTCCAACGAGGGAATAGGTGCAATTACAGGAAATAAAAAGGGTTCGGTGATGGTGACGGTCACCTATTCGGCTCCAGGATTGAGACCGGTAACGGCAACTATCGAAGTCATAGTCAAGAACCGCGAGACCAGCCTCAATGAGGGAGATCTCTATTAGTCCCTTGAGGTGAACCTTTATACCAAATAAAAAGACTTTCCGAAATTCCGTTCTAAACGGAACTACAGGGAAAGTCTTTTTTTGTCCAACAAAACAGGTTAACTTTTCAAATTAATTTGCACTAACAAGTCTCATCGGGCTTACAGCTATATTTACCTTACGGACCCGAGGCAGACTGGCTTGCTGATCAGTGTAAACTTTGTAATTGTAGATTACCCGGAAACGCTCCCGTGCTCTCGGTTCCGTAACTTGCGGTTCCGAGAAGATCAATTTGCTGGGATTTACTTCTCCAAGCGGTTCAGACGTATTGCCCAGCACCGCATTTACTGTTAAATCTCCTTTTGAGAAAAAACCGCCCTTCAGCCAGAATATCGAACCTACTCCATAAAGCTTAGCTTCATCATCCGTATAAAAAAATGCGTTCATTTCATCTGGATCTGCATTGGAAAACGCATCAATTCGGTTTACCAGCACTGGCCCCTTGGAGATCAGTACCAGTTCTTTTTTATCAGTACCCGTCCCCAAGCCGCTAATTACAGCATCTTCCACAGTAGTGTGACCCAGCACAAACATCGTTGAATCGAAAGACACATTGCCCTTAATCGTTACATTACCGGTGACCAGAATGTTTGCTTTTATGGAGATGAAATCGGCTTTATTGTTCATGATATTCAAGTTACCGTCCACTACAATCCATTTGGGTCTGCTGCCTCTTTTAGCCGCTTCAGTGAAAGTTATTCCGAAGAAGTCGTTACCATCAATGGTGAGATTGCCGTCAACCCGGCAGGATTGATTCATATCCATGAAGAAACGGTGGTAAGCTTCAAGCTCATTGTCATACTGGTCAAGCCTTGACTGATAATCCAGGTCGCTCTCCCCCTCGCTCTGTGCGGGTTTTTCCGGAGGGAGAGCTATCGTCTTGACATCAATAAGACTCCCGGCCTTCAGCCATTGGGTCAGCTCGCTCGGGCTTTTATCTCCAAGCCAATCCCTCAGTGCTTCCGCTGCATTGTCATTCGAGGGGGAAGTAGCTTCAACCAGCTTATCAACAAAAGATTCCTCAACATTGATCTGTACAAACTTTTTCTGCTCCTTGATTTTGACCTTGTCCAGACTGATCCCCATGATATCCTTAACGGTTTGCTTCATATCAGGGCTGTCGGCCAATATCTTGGATTCTCCACCATTCCCGGATGGTTCAAAGACATGGTATTCAATATTGTTAAGGGACTGCACATACACCTCTCCCAAATTCGCAGGATCTATTCCATTCGGCTGTATTTGCGGAAACATCGTTGGTTTTTTCAACCCGGAATCCCCAAGATACTTATATTCTGCCCTATTAGAAACAATCAGTTTGTCACCTGCGTATATATTTCCTTTTAGCAGCGGAGCTCCATTCAGATAGACATTCTGTTCGGAACCGAAGGCATATTTCAGAAAGTCAGGGTAGGTATCAATTGTGATTCGCTGTTGCAGTGTACGTTGCACTCCATTTACCAGTGCTGAAGCCTCTACATCAATATAATATTGTCTTGTCTGCTCACCAATGCTCTTATCTTTGTATTCAATGTAATCAATCATGCCGCTACTGCCCATACCAAGTTCAGTCGATACATTAAGTCCCTTCTTATCAAGCCCGCTCAGGACATCCTCTAGCTTGTCCGGATTAATATCGGTTATTTTTGCTAACCTGGCTTGTATATAAGCAGTGGACTCATCCAGACCTTTTTGCGCCAAGTGTAGACTTTGGACATCATTCTCCCTGGTCTCTGTCCGAACGGCTCCACCGACAGTCGCACTGAGTACCCCCATCCCAAGAATCGTAAGCAGCAGAACGATAAACATAACCAGGACTAAGGCAGAGCCCCTCTCTGAACGAAACCGCTGTCTCCAGCCTCTGTTTTTAGAACCCAAATTGACTATCCACATTCAACTCATCCCCCTCTGATGCTCCACCTTTGTAGTTTAATTTAAGCTGGATTCGCACCAGACCGGATTCATACAATGCGTTCGGATTCGATATATTCTCGTCCACTTTGGTTACAGCTATGGTCGACCCCGCTAATGCAGAGTCCAAATGAAGTGCTGCTGTGCTCCCCGGGCCAATTCGTGAGTCACCGATTTCAATATCATTGCCGTCTACCTGAATACGCAACGGATCACTGTCTGATCTTAGTAGCATAATTCCTGAGTTTGTACTCTGAATTTCCTCAGGCCCATAGGTATACAGTTGTGTAATAATTGACGACATTACAAGATCAGCTTCATCACGTAATTTATTTTCTACCGTAATTTTATGGTAGCTTCGGAAACCGAACATAGTCACGGAGCCAATAATTCCGGCCACAATGGCAAATAGACTGATGGCAGCGATCAGTTCAATCAGAGTAAAACCGCCCTCATACTCTGCTGTATTAGCGTATCTCTTCATTGCTGATATATCCCTCCACCTCTACTGGTGCCGATGGGCCCCTCCCGGAATCACGGGTAACCACGACCTTAACTGGAAGCAAGTAGTTTCGGAAATCCAATTCATCTAACCCCTTTTGATACATGACATTAATGCTGTAATCCATTCCGTTAACTTTGGGATGTAGTACATGAGACAGAGTCTCCGTGTTAAACGCCTTCCTGTAGGCCGCTCCTTCGTCGCTGAGGGTATCACCGCAGCTCCCAATCTTACACACATCCGCTGAAAGTTTATCTGACTTCTCCCTGAAGAATTCCACCGTTTTTCCAAAATCCTGCTTCTCCATATAAAACAGCGCGTTCCGTGCCAGATTGACCATGATCGTCTTGTTCTGGTTGGATTTCGAATAGGAGAGGGCGTTGGTGAAGTAGGAGGTCAGGACCAGGGATACTATGGATAAAATAACGATGGCGGCCAGCACCTCAATCAAGGTGAAGCCTGCTTCTGGGCCCCGCTCCCGGCTTCGGTTCCCTTGGTCTTTCCAGGACATTGTGTTCGCTCCCCATACTCTATTAGATTCCATCATTGATCAGTCCCATGCAGTAGAATACAGGCATCGCTCCCCTGTTGCCTGGATCGCATCCATGCCTATAGTCCTGCTCATTCTCTGTTTCTCTGAATCTTTCTACCTACTCCCATTATATTCTTTCCTCTTGGGGACCAGCAATGCTTGTTGATAATAAAACTAGAGAAATCTACAATTTATCTCCGGTTGGGGCTGTGCTATCATTTGGGCAGAAAGGGGATATGTACAATGGCTTTGATTGAATGCAAGTTCTATTCGGAGGTGCTGGGACTCAGTACTTCGATGACTGTAATTCTGCCGCAGCAGACTACCACGCAGATTGGAATGAGCAACGTATCCAGGGGCAAGCTTCACCCCACGTTGTACTTGCTGCACGGCTTGTCTGATGATGATTCGATCTGGCTCCGCCGGACTTCGATTGAGCGTTATGTGGCGGAGATGGGGATCGCCGTGGTTATGCCGCAGGTACACCGCAGCTTCTACACCGATATGGCGGCAGGCGGACAATATTGGACGTTTATCAGTGAGGAATTACCGGCGCTGGCCCGTTCCTTCTTCCCCCTGTCTCCAAAACGTGAGGATAACTTCGTAGCAGGGCTGTCGATGGGCGGTTATGGGGCGATGAAGCTGGGGCTGCGCAAGCCTGAGAACTGGGCTGCAGCTGCGAGTCTGTCGGGAGCACTTGATATGGCGCATAATTACTTGAACTTTGAAGATTCAGCGCAGAAATCCAAGGATTATCTGCAGGTTTTTGGAGACAAGGACATTACTGGCACTCCAGAAGACCTGCTGTGGCTGCTTCAGGAGGTTAACCGCTCCAAGGGGCCGAAGCCGCTTCTCTATCAGTGCTGTGGCACCGAGGATTTCCTCTATGAGGACAACCAGGTCTTCCGTAAGGCCTGCGCCAAGACCAAGCTGTCTCTAACCTATGAGGAGGGGCCGGGCCAGCATGAGTGGGGGTATTGGGACACCAAGATCCAGGATGTGCTGAAATGGCTGCCGCTAAGCAAGTAGAGTGCTCCTGATTGTAAGCGGATACGGGTAATTCAAGTAACCCTTTTATCTATTAAGTGAAGTATATAATCCTATGGTTTGGAAAAAAAAAGACTGTCCTACCGCATCTAACCGATGCAAGTGGACAGTCTTTGATTTATCTTCTATATCCGCTGCCAGCATTGGCGGCTCTTACTCTGTATTACTCCGCAGCATTCCCATGCTGCTTCACCCATTCACCAGCGGCCAGCAGGGCGGCCTCGGCCCGTTCAATGGCGGACTGTACCTGGACTGTAGCTGTGCCTCCGTATACATTACGGGCGTTCACAACAGCCTCGGGCTGGAGAACCGCATAGATCTGATCGTCGAACAGCGGCGAGAACTGCTTGAATTCCTCCAGCGTCAGATCCAGCAGGAATTTACCTTCGTTGATACAGTACAATACAGTCTTGCCGATCACTTCATGCGCCTGGCGGAACGGCAAGCCCTTGCCCACCAGGAAGTCTGCGATATCGGTCGCGTTGGAGAAGTCGGTGTTCACCGCTTCGCGCATCCGCGCCTTGTTCACCTTCATGGTGGAGATCATCGGCGCGAACAGCTGCAGCGCTCCGGTAAGCGTAGCTACTGTATCGAACATGCCTTCCTTATCTTCCTGCATATCCTTGTTATAGGCCAGCGGCAGCGACTTCAGTACGGTCAGGAGTCCGATCAGGTTGCCGTAGACACGGCCTGTTTTGCCGCGTACCAGCTCCGGCACATCCGGGTTCTTCTTCTGCGGCATGATGCTGCTGCCGGTGCAGAAGGCATCGTCCAGCTCCACGAAGCTGAATTCTGTGCTGCTCCACAGCACCAGCTCCTCGCTGAGCCGGGACAGGTGAGTCATCACCAGCGCTGCATTCGCCAGGAACTCCACGATAAAGTCCCGGTCGCTGACCGCATCCAGGCTGTTCTCATAGACCCCGTCGAAGCCAAGCTGCTCGGCCACGAAGTGGCGGTCAATCGGGAACGTCGTTCCCGCCAGCGCCCCTGCACCGAGCGGCAGCACATTAATCCGCTTGTAGCTGTCGGTCAGACGCTCCGCATCGCGGCGGAACATGGACACATACGCGAGCAGATGATGCGCGAACAGGATCGGCTGTGCCCGCTGAAGGTGGGTATAACCCGGCACAATGGTCTCTATATTGTCTTTGGCCTGCTGGATCAGCGCATCCTGCAGATCATGCAGCAGCGCTACGAGTTCCACCACACGGTTACGCAAGTACAGGTGCATATCTGTAGCCACCTGATCATTACGGCTGCGGCCCGTGTGCAGCTTGCCGCCGACCGGGCCGATCTCTTCGATCAGGTTCTTTTCAATATTCATGTGGATATCTTCATCGGCTACGGAGAACACAATCTCACCCGCCCGCACCTTCTCCAGCACCTTGGTCAGTCCGTTCTTGATCGTCTCCACATCATCCTGCGGCAGAATGCCGCATTTGCCCAGCATCGTGACATGCGCCAGACTGCCCTGCACATCCTCTTCCGCCAGCACTTTATCGAATTCGATGGAAGCCGTATACTCCTCCACCAGCTTGTTGGTCCCTTTGGTAAAACGTCCGCCCCACAGCTTGCTCACCTGTTGTTCCTCCTCGGTTGACGTTAGAAGGGCCGCTCCTGTCCGTATGGGAGGAACGGCCTGCTTCTATCCGCTTCTATTGTGTCTGATTCTATAAAATGCCGCCGAGCGGCCACCTTCTGCTACTTGTTAGACTCTGCTACGCCAGCGGATACCTTCAGACGGAGCGCATTCAGGCGGATGAAGCCAGTTGCATCGCCCTGATCATAGGCTTGGGTAGGGTCTGCCTCCATGGTGGCGATATCCGGATTGTACAGGCTGACCGGACTCTTCACTCCGGCGCCAATGATGTTGCCTTTGTACAGCTTCACGCGTACGGTACCGGTTACGTTTTTCTGGCTCTCCTTCACCAGAGCCTGCATCGCAATGCGTTCAGGTGCGAACCAGAAGCCGTTATACACAAGCGTGCTGTAACGGGTGATCAGACTGTCGCGCAGATTCATCACTTCACGGTCCATGGTGATGGACTCCATTTTGCGGTGAGCAGTGAACAGAATCGTGCCGCCCGGTGTTTCATACACGCCGCGGCTCTTCATGCCGACAAAACGGTTCTCCACCATATCCACACGTCCGATCCCGTGCTTGCCGCCAAGCTCATTCAGCTTCTCCATGACCTGCAGCGGGGATAACGGCTCGCCGTTCAGCGCCACGCAGTCTCCCTTCAGGAAGTCCAGCTCCAGATACTCGGCTTCGTCCGGCGCATCCTCCGGGGCATTCGACAGCAGGAACATTTCTTTGTTCTCCGGTGCGCTTGGATCGAACCATGGATCTTCCAGCACGCCGCTCTCATAGCTGATGTGCAGCAGGTTGCGGTCCATCGAATACGGCTTGGCTGCGGAAGCCTGCACGGGGATACCGTTGGCTTCAGCATAAGCGATCATCTCGGCCCGGCCCGGGAACTGGTTGCGGAACTCTTCCAGACGCCAAGGTGCGATGACCTTAATGCTTGGCGACAACGCAGCGGCATTCAGTTCAAAGCGCACCTGGTCGTTACCTTTGCCGGTAGCTCCGTGGGCAATGGCTGTAGCGCCTTCAGCGATGGCGATATCCACCATACGCTTGGCGATCAGCGGACGGGCAATGCTTGTTCCGAGCAGATATTGTCCCTCGTAGAGAGCGCCTGACTGGAACATCGGATAGATGAAGTCATTCGCGAATTCGTCGCGCAGGTCATCAATGTAGACTTTGGACGCGCCGGTGGCGAGAGCTTTCTCCTCCAGGCCGTCCAGCTCTTCCTTTTGACCGATATCGGCTGTAAAAGCAATAATCTCCGCATCATATGTTTCTTTCAGCCATTTCAGAATGACTGAGGTATCCAGCCCGCCGGAATAGGCGAGTACTATTTTTTCTTTTGCCATGGGGGTTTAGCTTCCTTTCGGTGTGGGAGGTTATAAGATAAACTGCAACATCATAAACGGGTTTTGGGCGTCACTACAGAGAATATTTGGACTTCCGGCCGCTGTTGTCTACAGATTTCTTGATTTATAGCCGCTGATCGCGGTTGAAATCCGCAGACAAAGGCGGACGCTGACGCTCCTACAGTTCCAAAATTCCCCTTCGTTCCTTCTAAACCCTCTTACTTAAGTTCCCGTTGATCTTATATATGTGTTTTGTATATACAATTAAATTACTTTAACCCATCGCTTCCTGAGGGTTAGGCGTGCCCCGATTAAGGTGCAGGTGGTAGGCATAATTGTACTCTGTACAACTAAATCGTCTGATATAACGCAGAATGTGCGTTTAGCTGTATTTCGTGCAATTAAAATGCCCCTATACCTGGATTCTCGCCCCTTCGGGCAGATATAGTTGTACAGAATACAGTTAGAAGAGGACAACCTTTCGTTTCACTGTTTTTAGTTGCACAGAATACACTTATCTCTAAATGTCCGCTTACAACGTAACTTCACTACCTTACCGCATTCATGGAATGAACTCATTTCTGTGCTCCTGATGCTCTGCAAGGCTCCACCTACATCTAGCCCATCAAAGCCGCCATAAGCGCCTTCTGCGCATGAAGACGGTTCTCTGCCTGATCGAAAATCACAGAGTTCGGGCCGTCGATCACGCCGGTGCTGACCTCTTCCTCACGGTGGGCCGGCAGGCAGTGCAGGAACAGATAATCGCTCTTCGCACCCTTCACGAGCTCCTCGTTGACCTGATAGTCCTTGAACGCCGCTTCACGCGCCAGCTGCTCGGCCTCGAAGCCCATGCTTGCCCATACATCCGTATAGATCACATCAGCGTCCTGGACCGCCTCCTGCGGGCTGCGGGTAATCGTGATGATCGAGCCTGTCTCTTTGGCGATCTCGCGTGCCTCGGCCACTACAGCCTCGTCCGGCCCATAGCCCTCCGGTCCGGCAATAGAGACATGTACACCCAGCTTGGCGCCGCCGATCAGCAGAGAATGTGCCATATTGTTGCCGTCGCCGATATAAGCCAGCTTCAGGCCCTTCAGCTTGCCCTTGTGCTCGTAGACGGTCTGGTAATCCGCCAGCACCTGGCAGGGATGCGCCAGATCGCTAAGGCCGTTGATTACAGGAATCGAGGCATAACGGGCCAAATCTTCCACTTTATCATGACCGAACGTACGGATCATGATACCGTCCAGGTAACGCGACATGACCTGGGCCGTATCACCAACCGTCTCGCCGCGTCCGAGCTGGATGTCATTTTTGCTGAGGAACAGCGCATGACCGCCAAGCTGATACATGCCTACTTCAAATGACACCCGTGTACGGGTAGAGGATTTCTCAAAAATAAGGCCGATCGTCTTGCCCAGCAGCGGCTGGTAGACCTCACCGTTCTTCTGCTTGCGCTTCAGCTCAATCGCCAGGTCAATCAAATACGTGATTTCCTCCGGGCTGTAATCGTTCAGCTCGAGCAGATCACGGCCTTTGAGCTGTGCGGCAATCGTCTCTGTAACGCCTGTTGTCCCCTGACTCATGAACTTACCTCCCCGTTTGCTGTATTAGCATAAGTATGAATTAGTTCCGAAAGGATGTCCACCGCCTGATCAATTTCAGCGGTAGTTACATATAGATTAGGCAGCAGCCGGATGACATTCGGTCCGGCCTGAACGAACAGCAGTCCGCGCTTCTGTCCGGCGAGCACAATCTCAGCCACCGGCTCCTTACATTCGATGCCGATCAGCAGGCCTTTGCCGCGAATCTCCTTCACGAATGGGGTATCCGCCAGCTTCTCTCTGAGCAATCCGCTTAAGTAGTCCCCCATCTCCGCAGCCCGCTCCGGCAGCTTATCTTCCAGCATCGTCTCAATCGTCGCTTCCATCACCGCTGCGGACAGCGGTGTGCCGCCGAAGGTGCTGGCATGGCTGCCCGGGCTGAACGCCTCGCGCAGGTAACCCTTGCCCAGCATGACGCCTGCCGGGAACCCGCTGGCTACGCCTTTAGCCAAAGTGAAGATATCCGGCTCAATGCCGTAATGCTGATGGGCGAACAGCTTGCCCGTCCGGCCCATCCCCGTCTGGACTTCGTCCACGATGAGCAGTAATCCGTGTTCCTTGCACAGTGCCACTACTGCATCCAGGAATTCCTGCTGCACCTCAAGGACGCCGCCTTCAGCCAGCACCATCTCCAGCATGATCGCTGCTGTATGCTCCGTAATCGCTGCCTTCAGCGCCTCCAGATCATGGAGAGGAACGGTCTTGAAGCCTGCCGGAAGCGGCAGGAAGCCTTCTTTTACCTTCGCCTGTCCGGTTGCTGTCAGCGTAGCCAATGTGCGACCGTGGAAGGACTGCTCGAACGTGATGACTTCATAACAGTCCGCCCCCTTCACCTTCTGGTGATACCGGCGTGCCAGCTTGATGGCCGCTTCATTCGCTTCCGCTCCGCTGTTGCAGAAGAAGACCTGATCCGCACAGCTATTCCCGGTGAGCAGCGCAGCCACCCGCTCCTGACCCGGAATGTGGAACAGGTTCGAGACATGCCACAGCGTATCAATCTGCGCCTTCAGCTTCTCGCCCACCTTCTCCGGGGCATGACCCAGACTGGTTACGGCCAGCCCGCACATGAAGTCCAGGTACTTGTTGCCTTGGTCATCCCATACCCAGCTGCCCTTGCCCTTGACCAGACTGAGATCATATCTGGCGTAAGACGGGAATATCGCACTCAGCCTGGCCGGAGCTGGAGCAGCCCCCTGTTCCTGCGTTTCCGCTGAACGTCCCTGCGGCGCCCCTGTCAAAGAATCTTGTTCTGTCTGCGTAAGCTCACTCATTCTTAGTCACTCTCCCACCATGCTGCTGCCGGATTCCCGCCAGCGCGTCTAATTTGCTTGTCACTCTGCTACGGAACTACGAATACCTGTCAAAATGTCTTTCCGCCCTGTCTGCTGCATTTCCTATCGGACAATCCGCGTCCCCAGCGCTTCGCCGCCCAGCACCCGGCTGAGTACACGCGGCTCCTTGCCGTCTACAATGATAACCTCTGACACCTTGCCCTGAATGCAGTCCATGGCTGCGCGCACTTTGGGAATCATCCCGCCGTAGATTTCGCCGCCTGCAATCAGCTCTTCGATCTGCGCCACGGTCACGGACGGAAGCACTACCTTCTCCCCGTCCACCGTGTGCATAATTCCCGGCACATCCGTAACTACGATCATACTCGGTGAGCCTATATAGGAAGCCACCGCTCCGGCAGCGGTATCCGCATTGATATTGTACCGCTGGCCTTCGCTATCCACTCCGACCGGTGCAATGACCGGAATATAGCCCATCGCGAGGATACCCGTCACAATCTCCGCCTGGACCCCGGTCACTTCACCTACCAGACCGACTTCGTTATGATTGGCTACAGGACGCGCCATGATCAGGTTGCCGTCTACGCCCGACAAGCCGAGCGCCTGTCCTCCGCTGGCCTGAATCCGGCGGACAATCGCCTTGTTGATGCTGCCGGACAAGGTCATCTCGACTACATCAAGCACCTCTTCCGTCGTCACCCGCAGGCCGTTCACGAAGCTGCTCTCAATGCCGAGCTTCTCCAGATTGCCGGAGATCGCCGGGCCGCCGCCATGGACAATGACAGGCTGGTTCCCGCTGAGCTGCAGCTCCCGCAGATCCTCGAAGAACGAATCCGGCAGCGCAGCCAGCGTACTCCCGCCGCATTTCATCACGAACAGGCCACCACCCGGCTGCTTCTCTATAGAATCCAACGACATCTCACTTACCTCCCTGTATATGCTGAACCTTAGAACTTAACGCAAAGCTCAGTCGTCACTACGGTGGATATTTGGACTTCCGGCCGCTGTTGTCCCCAGATTTCATGAATTAACCCGCTCTTCGCGGTGGAAATCCGGTGACAAAGGCGGTCGCTACCGCTCCTGCAGTTCCAAAATCCCCCTCCGATCCTTCTCGCTTTTTGCTAATCTCCATCCCTTACAACTACGTACGGTAAGCCGCATTAATCCGCACATAATCATAGGTGAGGTCGCAGCCCCAGGCAGTAGCGCTCCCGCTTCCGTCTGCTAGCGTTACTGTAATCAGCACCGTGTCGCTCTTTTGCAAATAGTGCAGAGCCTTCTCCTCATCAAAAGCCACCGGACGCGACCCGCGCAGCACCTCGATCTCACCCAGCTGAATATCTACCCGTTCCGGCGAGACCGGAACTCCTGCGCGCCCTACGGCAGCGATAATCCGCCCCCAGTTGGCATCCGCACCGAAGATCGCCGATTTCACCAGACTGGAGCCGACCACGGTCTTGGCAATGGCTGCCGCTGCATCCTCATGCACTGCGCCGCTAACCTGAACCTCAATCAGCTTCGTCGCGCCTTCCCCGTCCCGGGCAATCGCCATCGCCAGACTCCGGCACACATGCGTGAACGCTGCGGCAAAAGCCTCCCAGTCCGGATGCAGCCGCGTCAGCTTCTCATTCCCGGCCAGCCCGCTCGCCATAGCAATCAGCATATCATTCGTGCTGGTATCGCCGTCCACGGTAATCATATTAAAAGTAGTGTTGGTAGCGCTGCGCAGCAGGTTAAGCAGATCTTCGCCATCAATGACCACATCCGTAGTCATGAACCCCAGCATCGTCGCCATATTCGGGTGGATCATCCCGGAACCTTTGGCTGCACCGGCAATGATAACCTCAGTCCCGCCTACTGATACTTTAACGCAGCTTTCTTTTTTGACCAGATCCGTTGTCAGAATTGCCTGGCTGAATTCCTCCGCACCGGAAGCACCGCCCTCCAGCTTCTCCGGCAATGCCGCAATCCCGCTGCGCACACAGTCCATCTTCAGCAGCTCGCCGATTACTCCGGTTGAAGCCACCGCCACATCCAGCTCATTCACGCCCAACTGGCGGGCAGTGGCAGCGCGCATCTCGTACGCATCCGCCTCCCCCCGATCACCGGTACAGGCATTGGCATTGCCGCTGTTCACGATTACCGCCTGCAGCGTTCCGTCCGCCAGACTCTCCCGCGTCACCTTCAGCGGAGCCGCCTGAAAAACATTCGTCGTATACACCGCAGCAGCCGTCGCCGGCACCTCGCAGAGAATCGCGGCAAGGTCATTGCGCTCTGTTTTTTTGAGACCGCAGTGCAGGCCTCCGGAAGTGAAGCCCTTGGGTGCAGTAATGCTGCCGCCCTCAACAATGGTATATAATTGTTTCTCGCTCATGTGTGTGTTTGACCGCAGCTTGTTATGGATACACTGGTGTGTAACCAAGACCACGGGTTTCCTCCCATCCCATCATCAAATTCAGGTTCTGAATCGCCTGCCCTGCCGCGCCTTTTACGATATTGTCGATAACCGACACAATGGTGACCCGTCCGGTACGTGCGTCTGTCGCGAAGCCGATATCGCAGTAGTTCGATCCGCTGACTTCCTTCGTCGCCGGAATTACTCCGGGCTCGCGCACCCGCACATAAGGTCTGCCTGCATAATACTTACGGTATAAGTCTACGAGTTCCTGTTCGCTGTGTTCCCCAATCAGCCCGGCATACATCGTCGTCATAATCCCCCGGTTCATCGGCACCAGATGGGTAGTGAAGGTTACGGTGACCTTCTCCCCGGCAACATCGGTCAGCACCTGCTCAATTTCCGGAATATGCTGATGTTTGTTGATTTTGTAGGCTTTGAGGTTCTCGTTGATCTCGGCAAAATGCACCATCAGGCTCGTTCCCCGCCCGGCCCCGGACACCCCGGATTTCGCATCAATAATGATGCTGTCCGGCTTGATCCAGCCTGCCTCAAGCGCCGGAATCAGTCCCAGCAGCGTAGCTGTCGGATAACAACCCGGGTTCGAGATGAAGTCCACTCCCGCCGCATGTTCGCCGTACACCTCACATAAGCCGTATACCGCCTGCTGCAGATACGCTTCCGGAGGAGCCGGATGCTTATACCACTGCTCATACTCTGCGCCATCCTTCAGCCGGAAATCCCCGGACAGATCGACAACCTTGAGTCCTGCATCCAGCAGCCCGGGCACCAGCTTCGCGCTCACTCCCGAAGGGGTAGCAGTGAATACGACATCCGCCCTACTGGCAATCTCCGCTGCATCCACGCCATCCAGCTTACGCTGCACGATCCCCGTCAAATGCGGAAAACCTTCCTCAATCAGCGCACCAGCACTCGAAGAGGAGATGACCGAAGTTATCTCTATATCAGGGTGGCCCTGCAAGAGCCTGATCAGCTCCACGCCCCCATATCCCGTTGATCCGACAATCGCCGCTCTCAGCTTGCCTGTCATTGTCATCCCTGCTTCCCGTTTCTCATTTCTACCATTATCGCCCATGAATAACCGTCCTGCAAATATGTATTATTATACGACCGAATTAATATAAATACAACATGTTACGTTAACTTTATTCAGTCCTTCTCCCGCAAAAAGAAAAAGCGCAGAACCCCCGGCTGGGAGTCTACGCTTCTCTTTTGAACCCTTCGCCCAGCACTTCATGGGCCTCCGTTATAATCACAAAGGCACCCGGGTCTACCGAGCGGACAATCGCCTTCAGCCTCGTAATTTCATTCTGGCCGACTACGACCATCAGCACCGTACGGTTGTCACCGGTATAACCGCCTTGCGCATTCAGCTTGGTCAGCCCGCGGTCCAGATCATTCAGAATCGCCTGTGAGATCTCCTCTGTATCATCAGAGATGATATACGCCACCTTCGTGGTGCTGAAGCCTACCTCCAGCGCGTTAATCACCCTGCCGGTGACGAACAGCCCGATCAGTGCATACATCGCCTGCTCCATCCCCAGCACGAAGGCCGCCAGCGTGATCACCGTACCATCCAGCAGCACGACGGACAGCGAGAAGCTGAAGCCGGTGAGCTTTTGAATAATCTGCGCTGCTATGGTCAGTCCGCCTGTGGAGCCGCGCCCCCGGAAGACGAGGCCCAGGCCGAGCCCTACCCCGATTCCCCCATAGATCGAAGCCAGCAGCGGATTCTCTGTCGGCACAGGTCCATCCTTCGTCAGGAAGATGAACAGCGGCAGCACAAAGCTCCCTAAGAGAGAGCGGATGCCATACTGTTTGCCGAGGAACACGACGCCCAGAATGAAGAGCGGAATATTAAGCGCCCACTGGGTAAAAGCCGGCTCCGCCCCAAACCACTCCTCCGCCAGTACCGACAACCCCGACACCCCGCCGGAAGCAATCTGATTCGGGAGGAAGAACAGGTTGAACGCCAGCCCTGTGATCAGCGAGCCGATCAGTATAAGCGCAATATCCACCGTATGCCGCAGCGGCCCGTTCAAGGGAATGAGCGGTGGTTTGTTGCGTGAATTGATTTTTTGCATGGTTGGCCGGACTCCTTTATGTTCAGACAAAAATTCCTACACCTCCGAAGACGCGTAGGAATAGGATTACGTTTATTCAGTTTCCGTCTTAATCTGGCTGCGCAGATACCCGTCAATGAACCCGTCCAGATCGCCGTCCATCACCGCTCCAACGTTCCCTGTCTCCACAGCGGTGCGGTGATCCTTCACCATGCTGTAGGGATGGAATACATAAGAACGAATCTGGCTGCCCCAGGCAATCTCCGATTGCTCGCCGCGGATCTCGTCGAGATGGGCCTGCTGCTCCTGGATTTTGCGCTCGTAGAGCTTGGAACGCAGCATCTTCATCGCCTGTTCCCGGTTCTTGATCTGTGAACGCTCATTCTGACACGTTACCACGACTCCGGTTGGCATATGCGTAATCCGCACCGCCGAGTCTGTAGTATTGATGTGCTGACCGCCCGCGCCGCTGGCCCGGTACGTATCAATCTTCAGATCCTCTGTTCGGATATCCACCTCAACGTCATCCGCTATCTCCGGTACTACATCGCAGGATACGAAGGAGGTATGCCGTCTGCCTGAGGAGTCAAAAGGTGAAATCCGCACCAGCCGGTGAACCCCCTTCTCCGCCTTCAGGTATCCATACACATTGTACCCTTTAATCAGCAGCGTTACACTCTTGATCCCTGCCTCGTCGCCCGGCAAATAATCAAGCACATCTACCTTGAAGCCCCGCTTCTCCGCCCAGCGTGTATACATACGCAGCAGCATCTGGCCCCAGTCCTGGGATTCCGTGCCGCCTGCACCGGGATGCAGCTCCAGGATCGCATTCAGCTTATCGTATGGTTGATTGAGCAGCAGTTGCAGCTCGAACTCATCTACCCTGCCGCTGATGCTGCGGATCGTTCCGGCAATCTCAGCGGCCAGCGCGTCATCGCCTTCTTCATCCGCCAGCTCCGCCATCATGGAGGCATCGTCGTAATCCTGCTGCAGCTTCTCGTATTGGTCGACCACCGACTTCACGGCATTCATCTCGCCGATCACGCTCTGCGCTTGCTCGGAATCATCCCAGAACCCGGGAGCCGCCATCTTCTCTTCGAAGTTCGCTATAATCTCCAGCTTCAGGTCTAAGTCAAAGTGACCCCCTAAGATTGGTTAGTTTCTTGCCTATTTCACGCAGGTCCTGCTTCACATTAGGATCGATCACTTGGATCACATCACCTTTCATAATTGAATATTGCGCCGGGCTGCCGGGTTGGGCTTGCCGGCATGGACAGGTACTTACGCGGCTGACTCTTCGCTTCATCCGCTCCATGGCCCGGTGTACGCCGTAACTGCGGGGAATGTTTGGACTTTCGGCCGCTGTTGTGCCCAGATTTATTTAATTATACCGCATAGCGGATTAAATCCGGGCACAAAGGCGGACGCTACCGCTCCTACAGTTCCAAACTTCCCCTCCGTCACTTCCACCTTGGCCATAACCATCTGAACTCTCCCGTCTGCCGCACATAGATGCGTCAAAGGGCCTTCAAGCCCAAAAAAGCAGCCGGGCCGCAAACGGGGAGTCCCCCGGGCCCAGCCGCTTTGTATTGTCATTATAACCTAAGTGCCGGTGAACCTAACCGGAAGTGCGGTATGGTGAAAAGCATTCGCAGCTTCATGCCTGCTCATTATTTCACCGTGCACTAACAGAACCGGTCTTGAACCCCTAGATCGCGCTATTCCAGCGGGTTACTTAACCTCTCAGACTCAGCCGTAACTTTGTTTCTCTTACACCTGGCCGTGGCAGTTCTTATATTTCTTGCCGCTGCCGCATGGGCATGGATCGTTACGGCCGACAGTAGATTCCACATGCACCGGACGTTTCTCCGCAGGCTCTGCATTGGTAGAGATCTTATCTTCCTCCACTACCGATTGCCGTTCCTGATTCGTCTCGATGTGCGCCTTCATAATGTAGGTCGCTACTTCTTCCTGAATGTTCGCCGTCATAGCGTTGAACATCTCGAAGCCCTCGAATTGGTATTCGCGCAGCGGATCAGTACCGCCGTATGCACGGAGGTGAATCCCTTGACGAAGCTGATCCATAGCATCAATATGATCCATCCATTTGCTGTCTACGGAACGAAGTACAATGACCTTCTCGAATTCACGTACCAGCTCGGAGCCAAGACGCTCTTCACGTGCGGCATACTTCTCAAGTACACGGGCGAAGATGAATTCGATCATTTCATCTACTTCTTTGCCCCACAGATCATCGCGGGTCAGCTCATTCTCTTCCAAAAGCTTGCTGTTCACATAATCCGCAACCTCTTGCAGCTCCCAGTTCTCAGGGATATCGTCACTGCAGTGGGCATTAACAATACGGTCGATGACCGGCTTGATCATTTCCACTACGATGTCTTTGATATTGTCAGACTCCAGAATCTCGCGGCGCTGCTTGTAGATAATCTCACGCTGCTGGTTCATGACGTCATCATATTGCAATACGACTTTGCGGATATCGAAGTTGTTGCCTTCTACCCGCTTCTGGGCAGATTCAACCGCTTTGGTAATCATGCGGCTCTCAATCGGCTGATCTTCCTCAAATCCAAGACGGTCCATCATGTTCAGCACGTTGTCCGCGCCGAAACGCTTCATCAGCTCATCCCCGAGGGACAGATAGAACTGTGTTGAACCCGGGTCGCCCTGGCGTCCGGCGCGTCCGCGAAGCTGGTTATCAATACGGCGCGATTCATGGCGTTCCGTACCAATAATATGCAGACCGCCAACATCAGTTACACCCTCACCCAGTACGATATCCGTACCACGTCCGGCCATATTCGTGGCGATCGTTACTGTTCCCGGCTGACCGGCAAAAGAGATAATTTCGGCTTCTGCCGCATGATGCTTCGCATTCAGCACCTGGTGTCTTACACCCTTGCGCTTCAGCATTTCCGATACCCGTTCGGAATTCTCAATGGATACCGTACCTACAAGCACCGGCTGATTCTTTTTGTGGCGTTCCACAATTTCCTCAACTACAGCGTTGAACTTGCCGTTTTCGCTTTTGTAGACCACATCCGGCATGTCAATACGTTGATTCGGCTTATTCGTAGGAACCTGAAGAACCTCAAGACCATAAATCTTCTTGAATTCCTCTTCTTCGGTCTTCGCAGTACCCGTCATCCCGCCAAGCTTACGGTACATCCGGAAGTAGTTCTGGAAGGTGATTGTAGCCAGCGTCATGCTCTCATTCTGAACTTCAATCTCTTCCTTCGCTTCAATAGCCTGGTGCAGCCCGTCACTGTAACGGCGGCCCTGCATCAGACGACCGGTGAACTCATCGACGATCATAACCTCGTCTTCGTTAACCACATAATCGACATCCCGGCGCATAATAGCGTTCGCCTTCAAAGCCTGTACAATATGATGGTTCAGTGTTACGTGGCTGTGGTCATACAGATTCTCTATTCCAAAAGCACGCTCAGCCGTAGCCACGCCCTTCTCGGTCAACGCAACCGACTTCACCTTAATATCGACGGTGTAGTCTTCTTCGGCCGTCAGCTTCTTCACGAAACGGTCTGCTGCGTAATACAGCTCTGTCGATTTCTCAGCCTGGCCGGAGATGATCAGAGGTGTACGCGCTTCATCTATAAGGATGGAATCGACTTCGTCAATAATACAGAAATACAGCGGGCGCTGTACCATCTGTTCCTTATAGAGAACCATGTTGTCACGCAGATAGTCAAAACCAAATTCATTGTTCGTTCCATACGTAATATCGCAGGCATACGCCGCTTGTTTATCATTATGGTCCATACCGTTGAGGTTGACGCCAACGGTCATGCCCAGAAAGTTATAGATTTGTCCCATTTGCGCACTGTCGCGCTGAGCCAGATAATCATTTACGGTTACGACATGCACGCCTTTACCCAAGAGTGCATTCAGATACACCGGCAAAGTACCCACCAGTGTCTTGCCTTCCCCGGTCTTCATCTCGGAGATCCGGCCTTCATGCAGCGCCATACCCCCAACTAACTGAACGTCAAAATGCCGCATGCCCAGCGTCCGTTTGGATGCTTCGCGTACGGTTGCAAATGCCTCAGGAAGAATCTCTTCCAGGGTTTCGCCCTTCTCAAGACGGGCACGGAACTCTACTGTCTTAGCCTGCAGCTCTTCATCCGTAAGCGATACGAAATCCGGCTCCAGACCATTGATTACTTCGACCGTCTTCATAAGACGTTTAACATCCCGTTCATTAACGTCGCCAAATATTTTCTTCACAAGTCCTAGCATGGTTAACCCCTTTCATGCAACACAGATGGTGGAACCGAGCCCATGCTCAACAATTTGAAAGGGCCATATATGATTTCGATTCCGCTGCTTCATAAATTGTAACAGTTTGTAAGAGATGCCGCAATACAAGCTGCCCTAACCTTATTCTGTATAATCCTCTTATATAAGGAGAGAAGATGACATTTTAACGAAACTTCTATATATACGCACAAGAGCCCTATTCGCTTCAGGCGAATAGGGACTCGTCTAATTGTCCACGTTAGGCTGAACCGAAGCCCTTCCTTATTCCAGCAATTCCCGGTCCGCTAGAGTTAATCTTGTTCGATCAGACCATACTTGCCGTCATCACGTTTGTAAACAACGCTTACTTCAGAAGTATCAATGTTGGAGAACACGAAGAACGTATGACCAATCATGTTCATTTGCAGAATCGCTTCTTCCACATCCATAGGCTTCAAGGTGAACCGTTTGTTCCGCACAACCTCAAGATCATCGTAATCCTGTTCCTGATCTTCAACAGCAACGGCACTAGCCGAACCTTCTACGAACAAGGTCTTCAGACTGCCTTCCTGACGGAACTTGCGATTAAGCTTAGTCTTGTGCTTGCGGATCTGACGTTCCAGCTTGTCCACTACGGCATCGATGGATGCATACATATCATCGCTGCGGTCTTCGGCACGAAGCGTCACACCGGCCAGAGGGATTGTAACTTCCACCGTATGAAGGCCGCGAACGACGCCAAGCGTCACATATCCTTCAGAGGTAGGGGGTGCATCGAAATACTTCTCAAGTCTGCTGAGCTTCTTATCAACATAGTCTCTCAAAGCGTCGGTCACTTCAATTTGTTGACCTCGAATGCTGAATTGCATGGGGCACTCCTCCTTTGTTTACCTTTTCATTATAGCAAATTGTCAGAGCTAAGTAAAAAACAAATCATGACAGCCTTTACATTTAGCTAACAAAAGATGTCATAGACCTCGCCTTACAATAAACAGGTCCGGCTAGAGCATGATGTCGCCCTAGCCGGACCCGTGTACGGCTGCTGTATTATCTCACGTTGCAGCCAGAATTATGAATGATTGCAATCCTGCAGCAGGAATGATGTCCTGTATTCATATATCCTGGTTATTTAGCAGTATGAATACGCAGAATCTCTACAGGCGACAAGCTGCCGCCAGTACCAGAAACGAAGAAGACTTTGTACGCTGTATCGGCACTCAGTCCGTTCAGCATAAAGTTGTGTTTTGCCATAGGAGCCAGTGTAGAAGTTGATCCAGCCCAAGTTCCTGTTAACGGAGCGCCAGCACTATTCTGCCCGTTAGCAATCTGCAGTGCGGTTGGGTCAGCTTCAGTTGCTTTGACTACCACATATTTCAGCGCTGTTACTGGTGCGGCCATCTGCCCGTAAGCTGCATAGACTTCTGCTGATACCGTTCCTATGCTAGTTACTCCAACCTGTGAAAGCGAAGTGGTAGTGCCTGCTGCTGTCTTCAAGCGAAGCGGTGTTACGCCCGACCAATTGCCTGAATTATCAGCCAGAGCAACATATACAGTATACTCAGTGCCTGCACTCAGACCATATACAGAGAAAGCAACGGTTGTATTGGCTGTTGTTGCCATTGTGCCGGAATGAACGACTGTTGTTCCTGCCGCAGCCATTCCGTCTTTCACTTGTGCTGCAGTTGGTGCCATTACGTTCATGCTGTAAGGAGCAACTACATAATACACAGCTCCCGTTACAGAAGGCGTAACATATACATCTGCGGTAACCGAACCCACATGACCGTAGGTTACATTGCTAACGGAAGGCAAGGTCACGCTGCCGCCTCCGCCGCCACCACCGCCTCCGCCGCCAGTACCGCCACCACCACTACCGCCAGGAACAGGAGTAGCTGTTGGACTAGTAGTTGGCACTGGAGTTGCTGTAGGAGCAGGGGTTGTTGTAGGTGTTGGCATTGGGGTTACTCCACCACCGGTACCCGGCTTATGCATAACCGAATTGCTGATAATGCCGACTGCTTCAGCACGGGTAAGCGATTTCTTCGGCCCGAACGTTCCGTCAGGATAACCGTTGATGATCTTCTTGCCAGCCGCTGATGCTACTGCAGCTTTGGCCCATGCTGAGATCTGGGCATTGTCCTTGAACTTAAGTGGAGTAGAGCTTGTACTCAGCTTAAGCACCTTGGCAGCAATAACTGCTGCTTCCTGCCGGGTGAGCGGATTATTGGCCCGGAAGGTATTATTCTCATACCCGCCAATGTAACCAGCCTTCACAGCCTTGGAAACTTCGCTATATACCCAGTTTGATTTCTTCACATCGGTGAAGCTAATGGAAGCCGTGTCGGTGAACCCGAACAGGCGATTGATCAATGCCACATATTCACCACGGGTAATCGCCTTATTCGGCTTCACCGTTCCGTCAGGATAACCGCCCAGGTATCCTTTATCCAGCCAGCTCTGCAGTTGCTTCTGCGCCCAGTGTCCTTGAATATCCTTGGGGGCAGGCGCTGCGGATACACTTCCCAGTGATCCCAGCAGCATTGAAATACCCAGTACTCCGGCCGTAAGGCCACGCCACAATTTCTTCATTCTTTTGTTCATCCTCCTGTGATTTTGATGGGCATAGGCTTCACTGCATGTCTTCTTACAAAAGCTCTTTCGGAAGCATACGCCTAAGCTAATAATGAGAGTGCAAACTAGGCAAGAAAAAAGCCCAACGGTTCTCATTACCCATATTTTGGAGATGATAAACACTTTTCCAAACTAAATTTTACAAAATGTCCAAATAAGCTCTCTTTTATTCCAAATTTTAAGAATATTTATGAATATAATGTAGAATAATCTCGCAAAATGCGGTTCTCATTAGATGCTCTCGAGGGTTGCTTATTGCGATTTCTGTGCTCCCTCAAGCATATAAAAAAGACCCCAGGGAATGTCCCCAGGGTCTACCGCTAGCGTTGTCTCAATTGCTAACCATCTACCATATATGTAGGTCGGCTTCGCCGGATGATTATAATTTGATGACGTTAGCTGCTTGTGGTCCGCGTGCGCCTTCAACGATATCGAACTCTACGGATTGACCTTCATCCAATGTCTTGAAACCGTCAGTTTGAATCGCGGAGAAGTGTACGAATACGTCGCCACCATCGGCAGTTTCGATGAAACCATAACCTTTTTCTGCGTTAAACCATTTAACTTTACCTTCCATTGACTAAACATTCCCTTCGTCATCAGATGAACGTGAGTCTTGCTCACAATTCGACTATACCACCGCTGCTTCTCTATTGTCAATTGGAATAGTAAATGGTTACATGCAATATTTTACCAGACCCTAATTGAGCTCAGAAAAAGCCAGATTCGGTGAGATAAGATACAAAAAAAGGAGCAGACGCTTTAAAAATACCCGCCTGCTCCCCGGCTGAAACAGGGAGAATCTATTATTTTTTCTATTATTTTTTCCGGTCCATCAGGAAGCTGTCTGGAGTATACGCCGTCTCGTATGCGTTGCGTTGGATTTTGGCTTGATTGCGTTTTTGGAGCCAGTCTTTGGCTTCGAGGCGATGGGCATTCATTCGTGCCATGATGGCCGGATCATGCTCCAGAATTCGACGCAATAGATCTTTTTGTGCAGGGGTCATCTGACAATTCTCGACTTCTTCCCCAATGGCTTCGACAATTTTCTGGCGTTGTTCTACGAAGGTTTCGAGTTCTTCGTAGGTGGTATCTTCCAACTGATAGTTCATGGCCCGGGTCAGTTCTTCAAGCTCCTGCAACAGATTATCCATGCTGCTGATCTTGTGTAATATTCATTTTAGAAGCCTGAGCAAAGGTCTGACGAAGCTCCAGAAGATAACCAATTGCTTCCTCCGCCTGTTCCTTTGACTTCTTAATGTTGGATTCAATAAAGAGATAATTAATATATTCATACATTGAAGCAAGCCCCTTAGAAACCTCGTACGTGTTATCCAATGTAGTGATAAGCTCATTGACAATAGTTTGCGCCTTGCCCAGGTTGGTGCTAACTTTATTAAAGTCGGACGAATCAATCCCTTCTAACGCCGCCTTACCAAAACGAATCGCTCCGTCAAACATCATAAGCAGCAGTTGTGCCGGACTTGAAGTCTGCACCGAGGATTGCCGATATTTATCGTAAGGAGATGTTATCATTTATATTCACCCTTTTTTCAAAAAATTTATGAGAAATAGCTTGATAGGCTGCTTGACTGGCTGTTATATTTGTTCATTGCTGTTTCCATGGCAGTGAACTTCTTATAATAGTTGTTTTCCATATTTTCTAGCCGATCCTGCAAGGCTCTGATACGAGTATTATAATCACTTAGTCTCTTTCCCATGGTACTGTCTGATTTAAAAGCAGTAGTTAAATCTACACTATACTTAGATGTCCCTGCTTTAGTAGATAATTTTTCGATAGCAGTACTAACACTTGATGTTAATTTATCATAAAGCCCATCCGTTCCACTGTTAGACCCCTGGAATATAGAAGTTACCCTCTGGGGCTCATTTTGAAGAGCTTCCTTCAATTTCTCCTGATTAATATACAATTTTCCGTTTTCGTGATACTCTCCGCTAGTAATACCAATCGCACTCAAGTCACCAAGTTTTTTTGTTATCTCAGATCGCATAGAAAGCAAAGTGGATTTCAGAATCTCATCATTCTTTAGCATCCCACTTTTCGCTTTGGTTTCCCAAGCTTCAATTTCGCTTTCCTTCATTTCTTTCTTCTGCTCATCACTGAGCGGTGTGAAGTCAGGGTAACGTTCTTCATTGACTCTAGCATTAAAATTAGCAATAAGTTCATTGTAGCTATCTACAAAACTCGTGATGGTCGAAAGTGTTGTTGTGTAATCCGTTTCTGTAGTTACTGTGGCAGAAGTAGTAGACTCAGCTAGCAGAGTAAACTGTACTCCGTTTAATTTCAAAATATTACTTGGGAACTCCAAGTCTGTTCCGGTTGTACTTCCGTTAGCTTTTACATTTATTTTTGCTACTTGATAAGGTGTAGACGTAACTGCTCCTGAGCCAAAAAGCTGAAGAAAGTTATCTCCGCTACCTAATTCCACCTTACTTACTGAACTAAAAACCGTGGAAGTAATACTGAACTTACCTGTTACTTCATCAAACTTAGCTTTAACATTTGCTCCATCAATTTTATTAATAGAAGTTATTGCATCAGCAATTGAAGTAGTACTATCCAATTTAATCGTTGTCTTACCATTTATAGTTATTGAATATTTCCCATCAGGTGATGCTGTGACGTTATTAAATACTCTTAGATCTTCTAACGTTGAGTTTGAGGTGATACGCTTACCATCCTTAGAAACTACCATTCCCGCGGTTTCTTTAGCTGCTGCTTTTGCTAATTGAGTTACTGTAACCTCCATACTCGTACCGTTCGCATCTGCAGTTGCCTCAGCCTTAAGCGCTGTAGTATTACCAGATACTGTAGCCTTTTGTGAATTCATCTGAGCTGAATTATCAAATTTGGCTAGTTTATTATTTTTGTAATCAACTAACTTACTGTTGACCTCACGATAATTATTTCTTTGCCACTGTAAAATTTCCTTCTGTTGATTCAGCTTATCCAAAGGAACTCGCTTGGCTGTCATCATCTGCTTTACGATGCTATCGACATCAATCCCGGAAGCAAGTCCACTAATCCTCAAAGTCATAGATAGTTCTCCTTTTCAATTAAACTCTCTCATCAATGATTATACCTGCAATCTGCATCATATTAGCTACTAAGTCCAGTGTTTTCTCTGGAGGAATCTCCCGAATAAGTTCACCAGTTTCTTTATTTAAGATCTTGACCATAATCGTATTTGTTTGTTTATGCATACTTACTTCCAGAGTAGTAGAAGGTCCTTCCAGTGCTTTCAGTGCCCGGTCAAGTGCTTTAACGACCTGCTCTTCCCCTAATGAAATAGGAATACCTTGGTTCTCCATCTTTTTTAAATCTTCATTACTGCTGGCTTGATTGATTACTGGAAGACTAGTATTTATGTCATTTTTTTTCTCGATCTTATTTCCCTTTTCCGTAGGCTTAGCACCATAATTCCCTGCTCCTGCTAATCGAACATCCATCGCAGAACCCTCCGTCACTGATCAATGTATATACTATGTATCGGAATTTGTTGTCAACCATATTATAGGTAATGCAAAAAATAAAGCTTAAAACAAAAAAAGAACCCTGGAATAATCCAGGATTCTCACTACTAAAACCCTTGTGAAAATTAACGAAGCAATTGAAGAACACCTTGTGGCTGTTGGTTAGCTTGAGCCAGCATAGCTTGGGAAGCCTGTGCCAGAATGGAGTTTTTAGTCTGCTCCATCATTTCTTTCGCCATATCAACATCTCGGATACGGGATTCTGCAGCAGTCAAGTTCTCGGAAGAAGTATTCAGGTTGTTAATTGTGTGTTCCAAACGGTTTTGGTAAGCACCCAGTTTAGAACGTTCCGAAGATACTGTTGTGATAGCTTTATCGATATTAGTAATTGCGCTATTTGCTGCCCCCTGCGAGGAGACATCGATACCCTTCTGAACTGTAGCCTGGCCTGAAACATTTCCGTTAGCATCAATTGTTGCAGAAGTAGAAGCTTGTTTAGTTTGTGTCAGAGCAGGAGTACCTGTAGCCAATGCAGAAAAAGTAAAGTCAACATTCGCTGTACGTCCAGTTGAAGCGTCACCAATAGTTACACCGGTTTGATTGCTGCGAACAGTTACAGAAGGACCAATACTACCTGCTGTATTACCCAAAGTAAGAACCGCAGTTGCAGCTTTTACTGCTACTGAACCTTGGTTACCAACACCGTTTGTAGGAGCATTAGCGATTTGAACACTTACACCTTCTCCAAGATCAAAAGCGCCAGCTGCTACTGAAGCAGTTGCCCATGTTGTGCCTCCATCTTTTGAGTAGCTCAACGAAGTAACGTCACCAGTGGCTGGAGTACCAATGCTGGCAATTTTAAATTGAACTGTAAAGTCTGAAGAGCCAGTGTAAGCAGAACCAGTAGTAGTAATAGCGCCTGCAATGTTACCAGCTGCTGCTGTGTAACTAGCCGCAGTAACACCTGAAACTGTAACATTAGCACCTGCTCCAAGATCAGATGTTACACCTGTAACACCTGTTACTCCAGAACCAGCAGTCAAAGTAGTGCTGATTACATCACCGGAAACTCCTAGTGACTTGGCATCCATAGCACTAACGCTCAGAGAAAGATTCTGGTTTGCATTTGCACCGATTTGATAAGTGTTCTTCAAACCGCCAGCAAGCAAGTTCTGAGTATTGAACTCAGTTGTATTAGAGATACGAGTGATTTCTTTAGCCAACTCGTCAACTTCTTGTTGAATCTTTTTGCGGTCATCAGCAGTATTTGTATCAGTACCAGATTGAACAGCCAGTTCACGAACACGTTGGAGAATTGAATGCGTTTCGTTCAAGGCGCCTTCTGCTGTTTGAATCAATGAAATTGCGTCTTGTCCGTTACGACTGGCTTGATCCAAACCGCGGATTTGTCCGCGCATTTTTTCGGAAATCGCCAAACCTGCTGCATCATCGCCTGCACGGTTGATACGGAGACCGGAAGACAGTTTCTCGATGTTCTTGCTCTGGTTAGCTGTGTTAGTGCTCAATTGACGGTGAGTATTTAATGCTGTTACGTTGTGGTTGATAATCATTTTGTATTTCCTCCCTGAAATTGAGTTGTTCCACATCCATGTGGTAAACGCTGCCGTTAAGGTCGGCCGCCCCTCCGGATTCAGCGTCTAATATATATATCGACTTGTCCGGTAATTTGTTTATAGCTATTTACATGAATTCGCAAATTTATTTTTGTGTGCGTAACCGTTCCATTAGAGCATTAAGATTGCCTTGGGTTGGCGAAGCAGATTCCTTATTGGCTTCTTTTATTGATAGATACACTTCTTCCCGGAAGATATCGACATGCTTCGGAGCGTTAATACCTACCTTCACAATATCTCCTTCAACACTCAGAATAGTAATCTCAATATTATCCTGTATAATAATCGACTCGCCTTTTTTGCGGGTAAGAACGAGCATATTATTCACCACCCTTTTCAAAATGATCATGGGGAGCATTCCATAAACTATGTCTTGTTTGATAGTTCGAGTTGTGAAGTACAACCTGCTTCCCTGAACGTGTATTCGGATTTAGTACAATAGGGGCAAGTAAATTAACAGTTGAGTGCTCCAACTCTTCTTTAATTGTAACCATACAACGAATATTCACATCATCTATAATCCCTAATTCTTCTTTATCCGCTTGTGGAAGCTCAAATTCATAGGTCGGATAGAAAACGAAAGGGTCACTCAATAAAAATGATATACTTTTATTTTGAAGAGATTGTAAATAGCAAAACGGTCCGTCTTCTACCGTAATCAAAGCAAAATCAATATCTTCTTCAAAACCAGGAACACCTTTGGGGAAATGATATATTTGTTCTTCCGTAATATCCAGCGTTCCCCAAGTCAATGTTTCTATAATCATTCTACGAACACTCCCTATTCTTATTATCTAATAAAAAAGCCATAGATATTTGGTTATATCAACCGTATCTATAGCCTGTACTAATATTTACATTTGAATATCAATCTCCGGTGGAATAAAGCTTATGGAAGGCTTTTGCCTTAGATAAATATCTACGCTTGACGGTGTGTAGTTAATTTCCGGATAATGGGTCTCCACTTGAATGTTGACTTCTGCCCTACGATACTCTATTTGAGGGGGAACTACCCTAACATCTATTCGCACGTTATCTACGGATGCCGGTCCACGGATTTCAGGGTAAGACACCGGTTGCCAATCCTCACCGTAAACCTCCGCTATACTATTTCCCGGTTTGTGAAAGTTAGCCACCCGCTCGCCTTGCTCCATACGTTTAGCAATGCCTTGAAGCCATAACTGCTCGACACCCGAATAGATACGTTGGCTCATTTCGCGGTAGGTTCCACCTGTATATGCAGCCCTAGCTTGAGACTGATCAATTGTCATCTCAGCAGGAGACTGACGAATCTCTAATTGCCCCGGAGTAGTAGTAATTTGCATATCCGATTTGGGCTGAACAATTGACAGGCTGCCAGCAGTAGTCTCGATCCCGATTAAGGCAATTGTTTGCCGTATTTGAACTATCGGTATCATCTGAGTCACCCCCTATCTTATAAAATCTACAAGGGTAGACTGAATGATTTTAGAGCCCACAGAAAGAGAAGCATTATAAATGTTCTCTTGAATTTTGGACTGCATCAACATCTCTGCATAATCGCCGTCCTCAGTCTTCGACTGTAAGTCTGTCAAGTTAACTTCCATATCGCTTAATCTATTCTTCATTAGCTCAATTCGATTGGTCTTTGCTCCAACATCCGCTTGAACGGTTAACATTTTGTTGATGCGACTATCTATATTTCCTAATTGGCTAGAAACTTCAGCGGTATCTCCGATAGCTAGGGCAGCCGAAATCTTATCGATAACAGCAAAGATATTATCTGCTTCGTCTCCACCAAATACATCATTGCCTGTAATATTGATCGGAAGTTGAACACTTTCACCTACTGTATAATTCAATACGCCTTTATCAGTAATTATGGAAGCAGCCCCTGAAGTATCTGGCGTTCCATCAGCTCCAGTAGCGAATTGATAAGGTTGTACATCGTATTGCTGTCCATTAAAAATGTACTTCCCCTTGAACTGGCTGTTGGAAATATCAATAAGCTGTTCCTTAAGCTGCTTCACTTCTGCATTAATGCTATCTAGTGCCTCTTGTGGATTAGCACCATTCGCTCCTTTTACAGACAGCTCACGAAGTCGTTGAATAACATCTCCTGACTGAGTCAGTACTGTATCATTAAACTCCAGCCAAGATGTAGCATCATCTACGTTCTCCTGATATTGCTCATTAGCTGACAAGTCCGCACGGTATCGAAGAGAATAAGTAATACCTACCGGATCATCAGAAGGTTTGTTAATCTTACGCCCCGTTGCTAGCTGCAACTGTGTATCGTTCATCGTGCGGGCGTTGCGGTTAAGGTTAAGCAAGAGCTGTGAATTCATCATATTAGAGGTTACCCGTAACATCGCTTAAATCCCCCTTTCTTATCTGCCTACGGTGCCGGTAGAGTTAATCAATTTATCGAGCATTTCGTCATAAGTCGTCATAAAACGCGCAGCAGCGCTATAAGCATGTTGGAATACCAGCATATTGGACATTTCTTCATCAAGAGATACTCCACTAACTGATTGGCGGCGTGCATTGACTTGCTCGACAAGATAGTTGGAATTCTCTGTCTGGCGTGTGGCCTCTTGGGATTGAATCCCGAGTTGCCCAACCATCGATTTATAGAAGGAACCTGCCGTCGCTTTGATTCCTGTAGTTGGAGATGTAAAAGAACCCGATTGTTGATTGGCTAACAATAGCGCCAGAGTATTGTTACCTTTGACAACTGATTCAGAAGTACCTGTTCCAGTAGTTCGGAGTGATGTAGCTAATAAATTGGTATCTATAGCGATTTCTGTATTAAACGTAATATTCCCAGCTGTAATTGCATTTCCGTCACCAGTGATTGTAAAGAGCGGCTTACCGGGATTGAGCGTGCCATCCATGGTATAACCGAGCTGATGAAGACCGTTCAAGCCTTTGACTGTTGTCTTCACATCAGCGCTCAGGGTGGCTCCTTTAGGTAGTGCAGACCCTGCTGCAATAGTAGCAGTTGTTCCGTCTGCTTGAGTAATCGTGGCATCACTTGTAAGAATTGTATCTTCAGGAAGAATTGAACCTTTCGGAAGAGTGATGTCCATTGCTCCTGTAGCAATAGTATTCGCAATGTTATCAAGCTGTTTCTTATAATCCGCAACATACTTCTGACTGGAAGTGATCATACCATGTACTTCTCCAGTTTTTAGATCGCCCGAAGCAAAAGCAGTGTTAAGGAATGCACTGTCCACAGTCGCAGAGACAACGGGTCCTTGTACAAGCTGTTGGCTGCCAAGCGAAATGTTATAGCCGTATTCGGTATCTACTACACTGACATTGGCAATCTTGGAGAGCTTGTCCGTCAGCAGGTCCCGTTGATCCCGCAGGTCGTTTGCTTTGTCGCCCATGCTCTCAATTTTGAAAATAGATGAGTTCAAGTCTGCAATGGAAGTTAAATATCCCTGTATCTCGGTACCTTTGACTGCCACATTGGAGGCCAAATCCGTATCAAGGTTACTCAGCTGTCTACTCATATAATTAAGTGCATCGGTCATAGCCTGAGCAGTCTGAACCACAATCTTACGGGAAGTGCTGTCTTCCGGGTTCTTACTGAGATCCGACCATGATTTCCAGAAGTTATCGAGCACTGTACTTATACCTGTATCTGATGGTTCTTTAAAGATCGACTCCAGCTTGTCTAGTGTATCTGATTGGATCGTCCAGCTCCCCAAGGCTGAATTCTCGCCCCGGTATTGGGTATCCAGAAAAGTCTCACGAATCCGGTCAATAGAGCCAAACTCAACGCCTGTACCCAACTGTCCGGGAACTGTAGACTTATTAAGTCCATAGGCTTCAATAGGGATTGAAGCTGTCATATTCACCCGCTGGCGGGTGTACCCTTCCGTGTTGGCATTGGCAATGTTGTGGCCGGTGGTATTGAGCGCAGCCGTCTGGGTAAACAGGCTTCGTCTTGCGGTCTCGATGGAGTGGAATGTGGATGTCATGCTACTTGTTCCTCCCTTGTGATTGCTGCGGTGAACAGGGCTGTGCGGATAAGCTAGTTATCCACGGGCATCAAAAAGCCCCGGCCGAGTCACACTACTGCCCTTGTCGGACGGATGATGGTATGTCATTTCCTGATTTGGTCTTCCGACAAGCAAATCCAGGGAATAATCTATAAAGGTAAGCGACTGCTCAATCAGCTTCTGGTTCAGCTCATTGGCCTTTTTTAATTGCTGCAATGTGCCGGAAAGCTTCTGCTGAATATGCAGCAGGCGCGATTTGTCATCGGGATCAAATACAAGGCGGGACAGCTCGGTTAGATTCAGATTCAGATTGGAACGGATTCCAACCCCCTGCAGAAACACGAATGCCGCCTCTGCACGCTGCTCTTCGAGCTGTCCGATCACCTTCATCAGCTTGGACTCACGGTTCAGGATGTCAATGAGACCCTCCACCTTGTTGTCCATAATAGTCTGTTTCTTCACAGCGGCCAGATCCAGCATCTGTATATGCGCTTCGTCCAGCCGCTCCAGCAATTCTAATAATGTTGTAAGTGCCATGGGTGTGTTCACCTAATTCTCGGAGGATTGCTTAAAGTAGGGGGCGAGTGTCTCAGCGAGCTTGGCTGCGTCAACCTGGTAGGTACCTGCGGATACTTGCTGTTTCAGGCTCTCGATCTTGTTCGCACGTTCGGTGTCAATCTTGCCGCTGTTCTGTGCCTGGAGGAGCTTGATGGCTTCATCCGAAATCGATACCTCATCCTTGCGCGTACTTTTCTTCATCTGTTCCTGCCTTTGCGATTCCGTACTTCGTTGGTAGGGATTCATCGCATTAATTCGTCCGGTCTCGTTAATTTTCATAACTTCACCTTCCTTCTGATCAAGTGGAGACGGCTCTGCCGGCCTTAAGCTGGACGGCATCCGTATCAGCGAGAAAGATAAGGAATCTGTATTGCGCGAAGCAATACATTCTTATCTTTTATAAAAAAGCCGATAATCTTTACTAAGTTTATCGGCCTTTGTTGAAACATACTTTATAGCTGCAAGCGTTTTTTTTGCAGAATAGTTTAGTTGCGGAACTTGTCCACAGCGCGGTAAGCGGCATCCGTGGTCTTCTTGGGCGCGCTTTTGTCCACACTATCCTTGGCTGCATCGGCCAGTTCTTTGGTCAGACGGCTGCGGCAGTTGTCGCACATATGCCCATCCCGGATCAGGGTTCCGCATACTTCGCAAGGGTACATCATATTCGGTGCGTTGGCTATGGAAATCCGTCCCTCCCGAATAAAACGGGTAATTTCCTTAATGGAAATATCGGTGGCATCGGACAGTTCCTGGATGTTGGTGCCTCTATTTTTGCGCAGGTATTCTACACAGATTTCATATTCGCGCTCTAAATCTTTGATACAGGGCTGGCACAGGTTCATCAGGTTCTTCACGTATAACCGGCCGCATCTTGGACAATTATCTACATTCATTTCTACCGCGGCTCCCTTCCCTTCATTCTCTACAGCTCATAAATAACTTATGCTAATAAGATACATGATAGCTGAATATCCGTCTATGCTTAGTATCGGTTGGGGAGGGGCTTTTATTGAATTCTGGAGCTGCGGCAGTCGCTAGGAACGCGCCCAGGTCAACGAGTAGATCTCCGCAGTGCAGCCCATACTCTCGCAGAGGCTATGAAGGGCGTCGGCGCAGGCGCGGATCGTACTTCCCGTAGTATAGATATCGTCGATAATGATGATTCGCAGTGGACGCTGCTGACCCCGAAATGCTGTAGCATCCAGTTGTTCGCGAAGTCTGTGCAGAACCGCCGCATCCATATTTCCGGTAAAAGCGTGCTTCATATCGGCCAGCCGTTCGCTTCTGCTTTTGAAGCTCTGCTTGGCGGTATGGCGGGTACGGACCAGCAGGGGGAGCTGAAGCAGGTCTCTGCGCCGGCATAATACCTCAGCCAGTTGCTCTGCCTGATTGAACCCTCTCTCCAGCAGACGGACCGTACTCACAGGCACAGGGACCAGCAGATCGGCTTGCCACAGATTGGAGCGGCTAAGATTGGACTTCAATGCCATTATCGGTTTGCAGAAAAAATGGGTTTGCAGAGTGCCTCCGGTACGTTGCCGGTCACTCTGTTCTTTTTGCAGCAGGGCATACGCCTTGTCCAGCATCTGGCCCAGCAGGGGCGTAAGACGCTCATTCCCTCTATATTTGTATTGGCCGAGAATCTCGCGCATCTCTCTGGTGTAGGCGACTGCGCTGCGGTTGCACCGGATCGGCACGGGTCCGCGGCTACGGCTGCAATCGGGACAGCCCACATGGCGCCCGCAGGTCTGGCAACGGGGACGGCGAATCCATGGAATCCGACTATAGCAACTCAGGCAAATTCCTGGCATATCCGGGGAGGAACGCGCTTGTCGGCCACAGAAAAGACATTGCGGCAGCGCAGGAGCGACCAGCGAACGGGCTTGTTTCACCCATGACATCAGGGGATTCATCATCATCCTCCTTCAAAAGGGAGTGTACTATTAAGATTTAAAATATCCCTGCCTGCGGGCCATGGCATTCATCCTGCGGATCTGGGAGATGGCGGCGCGCTGCGACCGGCTCCACTCTGCCGAGGCGAAGATGACGTTGCCTGCTGGATCGTCTTTGGAACGCCCCGCGCGGCCCGCCATCTGCACCAAAGCCGCTTCATCAAACAGCCCGCTGTCCGCATCCAGAATAAACACATCACTGTGCGGCACTGTAACTCCGCGCTCCAGAATGGTAGTCGTAACCAGCAGGGAAATGGTACCCTCGCGGAATTCCAGCACCTTCCCGGCCCTGGCAGGATCTTTGGATGAGGTGCCCTCTATAGTAAGGTTGGGGTACATCCGCCGCAGAAGCAGCAGCAGTCCATCAATATGGGCGATCCGCGAGACAAAAAGGAAAATCTGCGCCTTGCGGTCAATGGAATGCTGTAAGGCCTGGAGCAGACGTTTAGGGAGCCTACCCTGCTTCAGGCAACGATTGAGCGGCTGCATCTGTACATGACGCGGGACCGGCAAGGGGTAGCCGTGAAAGCGGACAGGCACTCTCGCATGAGGCAGTCTGCCGAAGCGGGCGAGGCGTTGCAGCTCTACAGGTGGCGTTGCCGAGAGATAGATGAATGCCCCCTCGGGCTTACAGACCTGCCTGGCGGCATAAGCCAGCATGGGATCGTTATGATAGGGAAACGCATCAATCTCGTCGATAATGACCAGATCGAAGGCCTGATTGAACCGCAGCAGCTGGTGGGTGGTCGCCAGCGTGATGCGGCTCCGGCTCCAGCGGTCCTCGCTGCCTCCGTACAGCACGGCGGGGACATCCGCCGGGAACGCCTTCGCCAGGCGCGGCGCCAGCTCCAGCACGACGTCGCGCCGCGGCGTCGCAATCAGCGCCCGGCCTCCGGCAGCGAGCGCCGCCTCCAGAAGCGGGAAAGTAATCTCCGTCTTTCCCGCGCCCGTCACCGCCCAGAGCAGGAATCGCTCTGGGCCGCCTGCGGCGGAGCGCTTACGCGGCTCCGCCAGGAACCCCAGCGCAGCGGCGGCGGCTGCCGCCTGCGCTGCGCTAAGCCCCCACCGGCGTGCCGTCACGGTGGGGGCCACACCGGCCGTGCAGCGCACGGCCGGCAGCGGCGCACTGCGCAGCAGCAGCGCGCAAGCCCGGCTGCGCCCGAGTGCGAGGCAGGCCTCGCAATAGGCGCAGCCGGCAAGGCCGCACGCGGCGCAGGCCGTGCGGCCCGTGGGGACGCTGCCGCAGCGCAGGCAGCGCAGCACTTCGCGGCGGCGTAGGCCCAGCGCGGCGCCCGCAGTGCCGCAGACTGCGGCCTCCAGTCGCAGCCGCCCCTGCAGGTAGGCGAGCTGTGCCGCAGCCAGCCAATTGCCCGCCAGCTCCGGGAGCTGCTCGGCCACCAGCGCCTCGGCTTCACCCTGAAGCAAAGAACGCCCGGCGAGCGCCTCCGCCAGTCGGTCTGCACCCGCTGCAAGCTCCTCCCGCCTATCCACTCGCGCATTCGTCCGCTCATTCCCATGCCCATACATCCGCCCGCCCGTCCACTCACTCTCACGCTCATTCCTCCGCCCATTCACTCGTTCATCCGCTTTCTCGCTTATCCGCCTATCCACTCGCGCATTCGTCCGCTCATTCCCATGCTCATTCATCCACTCGCCCGTCCACTCACTCCGCCCATCCCCCCAATCAACACTCCCTTCTTCACCGCCGCCGTACCCCTTCGCCCCCACAAGCCTATACATCTCCACCTCCTCAAAAGGCCAGTCCCTGCCCCGCCCGCCTCCGGCAGCCTGCTCTGCACGAATCTCAGCCTTCAAGAGCGCTGCGGCCCCTCTGCTCCAAGCCGCTTCATCCCAATGCTGCATCTTGCCTGTGAACCGGCAGGCTGTAGCCAGCTTCACCGCCCAGCCCAGCGGCAGCGACCGGGAGAGCAGCACGATCCGGTCAGCAGGCTGTCGGTTCCAGCCCGGCACGTTTGTCTCTCTCCCAGTCCACCATAATTGATCCACAGCCATATTCAGAGAAATTCTGGCCTCCCAGTCCCCACCCTGCTCCACCACATAGACAGCCACCTTCAACCCATCCGCCTCCTGACTTTGATTCGCCTTGAACCTGCGTTTCTTTTGCAGCATATCCTTTCATTGCCGGTTACTTCCCTACCCACAACGCACCACACGACAAAAAAACACACTGCCCCATTCCTGGAGAGTGTGCTTCACCCGTGACTTGCATCTTCAATTGTCATTCGCCTTGCTTCACTCTGCTTCCCGGCAACCGCATGATCCGCAGCGGCAGCAGCGGTTCCTGAACCCGCAGATCCACTGTAACTCCCTGCCCGCGTTCATTCCCGCCCGTAAGACTGTACAGCGGGATAGCCGAAGCGCACTCACACTCAATAGAAGAGCTGTGATAGGCCATCCGTGAGGCTATCGCCAGCGTCCCGTCCTCTGAACCGTCATCCAGCACAGTCACATACAGGGGCCTGCCAATCCAGAGCGCATGAACAGCAAGGACCCGGAGATACCACTCCACCACGGCCTCATGATTACGGGTAATCAGAATATAGTGAAGCCGCTTTCCAGTCCGTGCTGCTGCCCGGGTCTCTTCCCGATGATGCAGGAGTTGAACAAGGGCTGCTGCGGATGCATAAATACACATAATCCAGATTAACTGGGCGATCATGGAGATGCACCTCCCTCTTATACCCACACTATATGCCGGGAATAAAAGGACGGTGACTGCCTATTGTGCTGGAACAAATACCTCCAACCGGAACACTCTCCGCAGGGACACAAATTACACAATCTACTTCGGGTACGTATTTAAATCAGCATTTTGCAAAATTCGAATATAGTGCGGACTGAAACAATACTATGGCTGCAGCATCCGGCTGCAAACAAGTTATGTACCGTTTTACAAGGATCATTAGGATTCTCCAAAACGCTCAGTTAAAAGTTTATGCGGGAAGCTATAATGTTACCCAGCCATATTTGATAGAATTAATTACAGCCTGCGTCCGGTCATCCACTTCCATCTTTTGAAGAATACTGCTGACATGGTTTTTGACCGTCTTCTCACTGATAAAAAGATATTCCCCGATCATCTTGTTGCTCTTGCCCTCTGCCATCAGCCGCAGAACCTCTGCTTCGCGGCGGGTCAGCGGATTGTTGTCGCCTGCGACGAACTTCACGCCCGCTTCCTTCACGGCAGTCTCGGCAATAGCCCCGGTCTCGTTAAGATAAGTCATGCGCCGCAGCTGATTAATCAGCTTGCCGGTCACCTTCGGATGAATGAAGGCATGACCCTCGCATACGGAACGGATCGCATTAATCAACGACTCGGCTTCCATATCCTTAAGCAGATATCCGTTGGCCCCCTTGCGCAGCGTCTCGAATACATAGCTTTCATCATCATGGATCGAGAGGATAATCACTTTGACATCCGGGAACATCTCCCGAAGCTTCTGCGTAGCCTCCACGCCGTTCTCAATGGGCATATTGATATCCATCAGCACGATATCAGGCTTGGTGCCGTTGCAGAATTCAAGCACCTGGATGCCGTCACCGCATTCGCCAATGACCTCGATATCATCCTCCATATTCAAAATACGTTTAAGCCCTTCACGAAACAATTGATGATCATCGGCCAAAAGAACTTTTATGGGCGATTTGCCAGAGTTTTGGTTCTCCATCACATTACTCCTTCCCCTTTTCCACATTCGTCGGAATGTGAATTACGATTGTTGTGCCCTGGTTCTCGGCTGATTGTATTTCCATTCTTCCCTCCAGCAATTCCACGCGTTCACGCATTCCCACCAGACCGAAGCTTTCCCGGTTGGCTTGTTCACTGATCTTCTTTACATTGAAGCCTAATCCATTGTCTTTCACGACGATCTTAATCAATTGGGCCTGATAAGTAATCTCCACGAGTACATAGCTGGGATAAGCATGCTTCGCCGCATTGGACAGAGCTTCCTGCACCAGCCGGTATACCGCCGCTTCCATAGCTGAGGACAAGCGGTGCTCCTTCCCCCTGGTTTCAAAAGAGGTGCGGATCTTCGTCTTCTCCTCATAATCATGCACGTACTTCCGCAGAGTCGGAATCAGCCCCAAATCATCAAGCGCCATCGGACGCAGGTTGAAAATAACCTTACGCATTTCTTCCAGGCTGTATCTTACCTGCCCCTTTAAATCTATTACTTCGGCTTGTACCAGCCCAAATTCCTGCTTTACCAGCATTCTTTCTACAATTTCCGTCCTTAGGACTAGATTCGCCAGCATTTGAGCGGGACCGTCATGAATTTCCCGGGCAATTCTCTTCCGTTCCTCTTCCTGAGCCAGGATTATTTTGAGTCCTATCATCTGCCGGTTCTTCGCGGATTCGACAATTCGCGTCACTTGGCCTAGTTCTCCGGACAGATATTCCAGGACAACGCTCATTTGCGAACCAATCGACTCGGCACGTTCAACAGAATTTTCGACACTGCGAACCCGCATTTGCAGTTCATCGCGTCTGCTCCGCAGATAGACCTCCCTCTCCCTTGTCATCATAAGCTCAAGCTGCAGCTCCGTCGCTTTCTCATAAGCTATCCGGATATCCTTCTCCGTGTAGCGGACGAAATCCCGGCTGACCTCCGTCAGCCGGATCCGGGAGCGGTGGTACTGCTGCTCCAGCTTGTCTACCTTTTGCAATGTTTCATCCGTTTCTTCCATAACCCGCTGCAGTTCTTTGTTGAGTGCAGCAAGCTCATCACGTGCAACCTGCAATATTTCAAAAATCTGATACTTGCTGCTCTCCATCACGTCGATGGTATTTTTAATAACGCGATCTATCGCATCGGCTTGAAATTCCACGGATGCTTGCCCCATTTCTATCGAATCGTATTAAAGGCTTTCCTTTATACTAACATATCACGATTCGATAGTTACGGTCTTAGTGATCTGTTCCCATTTTACAGTGAGTCCAAGCTGTTCTGTCACGAGTCTAAGCGGTACTAAAGTCCTGGCATTCAGAATGATTGGCGCTACTTCAGCACTCTGGCGTTTCCCGTTCAGGATGAATTCCTTCTTGTTCACGGTCAGATCCAGCGCTTTGGCACCGCGAAGGACCATGATTTTCTTGGTCTTCGCATCCCAGACAGCATTGCCGCCAAAAGCATCCAGGACATATTTGATCGGCACATACGTACTGCCATCCTTCACAATAGGTGCTACGTCAATCGGCTGCTTGGTGCCGTTAACTGTCATCGCCTTGCCGCCAATGCTCATCGCTGCTGTTCCTTTAGGCAGTCCTGCCTCACTGGAGAGCGACGGCATTACAAAGGACATATTATCAAAGGCAACGGTCCCCGTCTTGGCCCGCTCATCCTGGCCTTCTTCTACATTTACCACGTACAGCCTCTTAAGGGAAGCCGGGAATTTAATCCCTGAGCCGGACAGATCAATATTCAGCGTCTTCCAGCCATTCCAGTCAATAACCTTGGCCAAATCTATATATGCCGTCGCTCCGTTTGCATCCGTTACCTCGGCACGCAGCCAGTTCAGGCTCATATCCCCCATTACATCCACTGACATTGAGGTGGCTGTTGCCGGAATACTTTTGCCTGCTGTCCCATTGAACTGGGCGTACGCATACATTTTGCCGGTGCCAGCCGTCATGTCATAGCTCAGCGACAATACCTTCGAGCCTGCCCGCTCGGCGCTGCCGGGAACTACTGCTGCTGATCCTGTAACACCTGCCGCATTCGTAGTGAATGCAAACGGATAATTCGTATTCTCAAAATCCTCCCACGCCGTAGCCGCCGTTGCCGACAATACCACAGCCGTACTGAAGCCGTCATAACGGGCAATCGCATACCCGGTAGTTACGCCTGGATCAACGGCCTCAACCTTAAGCTTGCCGTCGCCAACGCTTCCTGTGAAGCCGATGAACTCCCACTTCAGTGCTCCTGCCGGAACCGCTATCGTTGCTCCGCTCTTCGATACTGCACTAACTGGAACAGATACGGAGGCTCCCGCCTGAAGTGGTGCAGAGGTCACACCTGCGACCAGGTTGGACAGATCATCTCCGCCCAGAACGGTCACCTTGGTCTCTGCGCTCGCTGTTCCGCTGGCAGCCTTCAAGTTGACCGTTCCCGGCTTGACCGCGGTTGCTTCACCTGCGTTCACAGTGACACTGCCGCCGCTTGCGCTCCAGACAGGGTTGGATGCAGCTACATCCACCGGATTGTAGTACGTATCATACCCTTTTAGAGAATAAGAGGCCTTTTGTCCGATCAATAATACCGTACTGCCGCTGATCTTGATCCCTTTCACTTCACCTTGCGGAGCAGAAGTATATACACCCACCCCGTTAACGACGCTACGCTGCTCTTTGCCGTATTCTGTATTGAAGGTAAGTGTAGTCGCGGTCTCGGCCAGCGGGCGGTCTACCATCGTTGTAGAGCCCCCTCCGTCCAGATTCATCCCCTTCCACACCCCGATACTCGTCATGAAGGATTGCAGCTCTGTCAGAGACAGTCCGGCACTGTTGCTATTCTTCTCTGCGGCAATGACATATACATATCTTCCATCCTGCGAATACCCCAGCGCTGTACGCGCACGGTACCCGCCAATGCTGTTTGTAGAACGGGAGAACGACGACGCCTTGCCGTTATTCACCAGAATGGTATGTCCCCCGATCATCATCTGCAGCGTGGAAGGATCAAGCTCCTGCTGTGTGGTTTTGGACTTGAGCATATAGGCGCTGCTTAGCTTCTGGCCTACAACCAGATGTGCTTTTACAAATTGGGCAGCCAGCCCGTGAGTCCGCAGAATATAAGCCCCCTTGGGCACCTTTACCGGCAGAGCCGAATCCAGGGAGATCTGGGTAATCACATCATTCTCTACCAGCACCTCTGTCGGTGTAGTAGAGCTGTTCTTAGGCCGCTCGAGTGCTGTCCAAGCATCCGTATAGATATAGGCTGCATTGGCATGGCTGTACGTTGAACTGCCGCCTTCAGGATTGTAGGCCCCTTTGTTCACCCCTGACAACGGAAACTGGGAGCCGTCCTCTGCCGTCAGCATCCCCTCGAACGTATATTCATCAATGACCGGTTTACGGTCTTTGGTTACCGCAAAAGCATACATCCCGTTCAACTGTGAAGGTGTAGATACCACCACGCCGCCAGATACCTGGCCGCCGATCGGCGCCCCTTCTCCGCTGGTATTGAAGTAATCGCCATTAACCCCCGCGACGGCCCCGGTTTCCTTAGCCATACCTCCGGTGCTCTGCTTCGTATTCAGACTACCGGCTTTGCCGCTCATTACATCTACAGAGACATACGGATTATTCAGATCCACACGAATGACGCTTGCCAGCCCTGTGGCAGTTTTACCGGAGCGTACCGTCTTGAATTTATATTTCATCATCATCGCACCGGAAGTAATGACCTCTTCCCCCAGCTTTGTCGCCGAGAAGGATGATGCTGCTTGTGCTACCGGCGCAGAACCGGCACCGAGCCATCCGGCACCTTCACTTCCGACAACCGGCATGATCCAGATTACACCTGCTAACGATGCTGCAATCCATTTTTTAGCAGGCGGCCATTGATTTCCCCGTGTTTGCTCTTTACCCTTTTTCCCCATGACAAGCTCTTTCATTTCAGTGTAACTCTCCCATCTATTTGTACTCTTCTGCCTTGCTATCAAGTTCCCGTTATTAGTTCCTAGTAATAGACTATACCTTTAATAGACTGAATCCGGAGCGAAAAGTTGCGAAAATTGGCGAGAACTAGCAGGTTTTACCGGCTGAGCGGAGCCATCCTGGAGCTGTAACAGCACACCAAAAAGCACCCGGCTCATTGAGCCGGATGCTTCATTAATGGATAAACATTCACTTACAAATAGCCTGCCGTCTTCAGCATCCGCTGAAGCATCACTGCCGCCTGCCCTCTGGTAGCATTGCCTTGCGGCTGGAATTGCGTGGTGCTGACTCCCTGTATAATCCCCGCTTTGACCGCTTTGGCTACAAATTCGATACTCTGACTCAGAATTTTCGACCGGTCCTTGAACGGGCTGAGCGTATCCATCACCGATGCACTCAGTGTTACGGGTTGCCCCGTATACTCCAGGGCCCTCACCATCATAATGGCCATTTGCTCACGTGTGATCTTATCCTCTGCACGGAAGGTCCCGTCTGTGTTTCCTGTGATGATACCGGCTTTGGCTGCTGCCTCTATGAAATCACTGGTTTGGGTAAAAGGACGTACATCTTTGAACTGTGAAGCTCCGCCGCGGACTGCCTGCAGACCCAGTCCCCGGCTAAGCATCACAGCGAACTCGGAACGGGTAACGGACTGGTCAGGCTTAAACGTTGTTCCATAGCTGCTATCAATGATATTTTTGGCGGCCAGTTCTGCTACTGCTGCTTTACTCCAATGGGATGCCATATCTGCAAACGTACGCAAGGATATAAATACCCCTACTGCCTGATTCCCTTTTGTACGGGCGCTAACTACGCTATTACTACCCACTGTAGCCATTTGGGCCGGTAAATGAATAGCATCATTGTAGGTTGAATCTATGCTGGCCGCCATCGTTTGCGTGAAATTCAGGACGGCAGCATTGCGAACGGTATATTCTCCTGCTACATTCAACTCTTTGGCGTTGGAATAGTTATCCTTGATAGAGCCGGTGAGACGTAAATCCATAAGACCTGTCACGTTACGCATGGCCTGGCTTTCAATTTTTTGTTTAAAGGAATAAAAGGTTCCGCCCGGGACATTCTCCATGCGGAGCACAAGTGAGGCTTTATTAATATCTGAACCCAAAGCAGCAACAAGTGCATTCATATCTATATCACTTAGCTTTACGCCAAACATACTGTCACCGAACCGAATGATCAGTTTGGCATTCTTGTTGCCTGCGGCTGCATCCGCTAGTGGTTTTAGAGGCACCGTAACATAGGCTGACTTCTCTGTAGCAGGAACCTCAAATGCCAGCTCGTTCATACCCGCAAGCTTCAGATATTGATAACTGGAGGCCACACGCTCTGCGGTCAGATCATATCTTTTAACAGCCTGTTTATAGACAGACAGATCTGAAACAGCAAGCGCAGAATCACTCTTCAGCAACGGATACTCCTTACCAAATTCACTGGCTGCCAGACTTCCCAGATAGGATGGACGGCTTCCATTCTCGGATGTGCTATTTGTCAGATTCTGAACTGTTAATGAGTTGAACGAGGGAAGTGAATTCCCATTCGTGTCTGTAATCATTCCCGCACCAGACAGGTAAGACAAGTCAACTTTTTGCCCAGCTGTCACTGCTTGTGAGAGATTAATCTTTAAAAGAGTTCCCGACAAGCTGAAATCCTGAACTCCAATGCTGCTTCCATCCGCCTTCACTCCAAACTGATTGACAAATAATTTCGATGAAGATTGCATGCTCTTATTGAAGGTAACATTAAGTTCATTCCCGTTCACCGTTGCTGCGCTAATCTCAGATACTAGCGTGGAAGAAGTAACGGATACCGGCTGAAGATCAACATAAGCTGCACGATTTCCATTTAAATCACTGAGTCCAAGAGTACCTGGAACATAAGATACCGTAACCGCTCCGCTAAGCGGCAAAGCACTTTGAAGTGTCAATGTTGCCTGCGTACCATTAACCGCAACGTTTGTAACATAGTTTGGTTTGCCTCCAACCAGCACTGAGAATTGACTATTCATCGGCAAATTGACTGTTGACAGACCTTCGTTATAATTCAGGATTATCTTATTGCCTGCTCCTGTCGCATTCTGAAACACCGGTGGCACGTTATCCCTAGTGTTGCGGATATTAAAATCATTGAAATTCGCAATATTCTGCCCGAGCGAGCTAACCAGAGGATAAGAACCGGCATAGTACGATACCCGTACCGACTCCGAATTCCCCACCTCAGAACCTACAGTTAAATATAAAGTGTTGCCGCTGGAGCTGATGGAATTGACCCCCAGCGAATAACCGTCAGTCGTAACTACGAACTGATCATACGCATGAGGAGACACCGTTTTGAGTGAGTCATTGAAGGTCAAGGTCACTGTTCTGCCTGTAATTCTGCCTTCTTTGGGCGTAGGAAGAGCCGATTCTATAGTATTCGTTATCTGCTGTCCGGAGAACGTAGCGGCAGCATTCCCGCTCGTATCCTGAATCGTCCGCACACCGCCGGTATAGCTGATTTTCACATTCTGGCCTACAGCAATACCTGTGCTAATTACTACATATACACTGTCTCCTTGAATATAGGCACTTTCAATGTTCCGGGCCTCCTCATTTACGGTTACCCCAAAGCTGGAGGCCAGCAAAGCCACAGAAGCATTAAGCGCTTCATTATACCTCAGGCGGATCGTCCGGTTGTTCTCCAGCCCTGCTCCCGTAAGCGACGGGGCTGTTTTATCTATAGCTACAGTGCGGAAGCTCCAGGATTTGGTGCCGCTTAATCCCTCATATTGCATACTGGGGTCTGCGGCATCCGTGAATGCCCCCTTGGCGACATCTATATAGTAGATCGTATCTGATTCCAATGCTGCGGCAGGTTTAATGATGAATTCCTTGGCAGAGGCACCTTGCTGTACGCTCGCCGTCACCGTTGATCCATTGCTTTTGTATAGAACAACCCCGCTTGTGACAGTGCTGTTATAGACAGCCTCCCGGTTAAAGCTGAGTACAATCGGCCTGGAGATGTCAACCGACTCGCTGCGGTCTGCTGGCGATAATGAAGCTACAGACAGACTTGTTAATGACGCTGTGGTGAACGTCCAGGAATACGGGCCTGATGCCGGAAAAACATGACCATCCTGATCATAAAAAGCCCCCTGTGGGATGGTAACTGTATATAACGTACCGCTTAGTAGCGGTGAAGCTGCGGACGCTGGCAACAATGTAATCGTGGAGCTTCCTCCACCGGTGACGTTCGTTGAGTTGACGTTCAGCCATCTCGTTCTGGAGTCAGCCTGTGTGCCTGGAGATACAGAAATAGCACCGGAGGCCGGACTCATCGGGCGGTCGAAATACAGCTTAAGCGCCCCGCTGGCCGATGCGCCAAAAGATGCGTTAGCCGGGGCTGTGGATGCTGAGATCGTGCCGTTGCCGGTCGTAGAGAAGCTCCAGCCGCTACCGCTTGAGATACCCTGATAGGTCTTATTATTCGCGTCTCTGAACGCATAAGCATCGACTAGTACATAATAATTGCCGCCTGCCGGAAGCTTATTAGCCAGCGTCAGTGTAACGGCTGTGGAGGTGTCGCTGCTCTTCAGTTCTACCTTAGGTTCTCCGTCCCTGATCACAAACTCCTGAATAACAGAGTTATCCGCGGAAGAGAGCAGCTTGACGGAGCCTCCCCCGGCTGTAAGGATACCCGACAGCTGCATACTCAATTGGGTTAACCCTCCGGCTTCTACCCTCGAATTGACTGCAGGCGACATACTGCTTGCTACAATAGCCGGATTAACCTCCGGGGCGGTTGTAAAGCTCCAGCTTGCCGCTGCCGACTCATTGCCTGCACTGTCCTTAAAAAGCCCTTTGGGCACACTTACGTTATATGTTGTATACGGCGCATACTTCAGACTCGCACCTAATTTGAGTTCATAGCTTGTTGAATTTCCGATCAATCCGGCGCTGCCAATTGCAATGTCCGTAAAGACCGTTCCTGCATTCTGGTCTGTAATCGTGATTTTTCCGGTTTGCGGGATTACCTGACGGTCAAAGCTCAGCCCCAGCGAAGCCCCGACATTTACAAAGACAGCCCCATTCGCTGGAGAAAAGGTAATTCCGAACTCCGAAGCGGCGTATACCGCTGATGTATGTATACCGATAGCCGGACTGCCCAGACCAAGCAGCAGATTGCCTGCAATGATTATCGCCGTCCCTATTGTTAATTTCTTTTTCATTCTTAATAAAACTCCTTTCAGCCCTTCCAGCACTTCTTGGATTTGTATACTGTTATATTTCGGCTAAAGGGCTTCCAAAGTTTAGAAGATTGCGTTTGAGTGAACAGGTATGGGCTGCATAACAAAAAAAGCCCACATAACAGCCTCTTCATGAGGACTGCCATACGGGCATACTTTGCTTAGATTATAATAGCTCGTTGCGCTAACATTTTCTTTTTAAACGCCCGCTTGGGCTTTCAACAAATCGGCCTTATCCACGCGTTCCCACGGAAGGTCCACATCTGTACGGCCAAAATGACCATAAGCTGCTGTTTGTCTGTAGATAGGCTTACGCAGATCCAACATGGAGATGATTCCTGCCGGACGCAGATCAAAGTTGTCGCTGATCAGTTGAACCAGCTTCTCCTCACTGATCTTACCCGTTCCATAAGTATCCACATTGATTGATACAGGGGTTGCTACGCCAATGGCATAAGCCAATTGGATCTCGCACTTATCGGCAAGGCCGGCAGCTACCAGATTCTTCGCTACATAACGTGCAGCATAGGCAGCAGAACGGTCAACCTTAGTCGGATCTTTACCAGAGAACGCACCGCCGCCATGCCGGGCATAACCGCCATATGTATCTACAATGATCTTGCGTCCAGTCAGTCCGGCATCACCTTGAGGACCACCAATGACAAAGCGTCCAGTAGGATTAATGAAATATTTAGTGGCTTCATCCAGCAGTTCGGCTGGAACAACCGGAAGAATGACATGCTCTTTGATGTCTGCCTGAATTTGCTCAAGGGTAATTTCTTCGGCATGTTGAGTAGATACTACGATCGTATCCACACGTACCGGCTTCTCATCCTGATACTCAATCGTAACTTGAGTCTTGCCATCCGGACGGAGGTATTTCAGGGTTCCATCTTTACGGACCTCAGCCAAGCGGCGCGCAATCCGATGCGATAAAGCAATGGGAAGCGGCATAAGCTCCGGCGTCTCATTGGTTGCGAAACCAAACATCAGACCTTGGTCACCGGCACCGATGTTAGCCGTCTCTTCTGCTACTAACGCAGGATCACGGTTCTCCAGAGCAGCATTCACACCTTGGGCGATGTCCGCCGATTGCTCATTCAAAGAACTAAGCACAGCGCAGGTATCGCAGTCAAAGCCAAATTTGGCACGGGTATAACCAATTTCCTTAATCGTATTACGTACAATTGCCGGAATATCCACATATTCAGACTTGGTGCTAATTTCCCCGATTACAAGCACGAGACCTGTTGCAACAGCTACCTCACAAGCTACACGGGCATTAGGATCGTTAGCAAGAAAAGCATCTAGTACCGCGTCGGATATCTGATCACAGATTTTATCGGGGTGTCCCTCCGTTACGGACTCAGAAGTAAACAGATGACGCCCTTTGATCGACATATACAACAACCTCCCATATTGTTGAATCTGACACTGTATTCAAGGGGGCTCCCTAGTAGATAACAGGCCAAATATAGTTAGTATAATATAATAGCTGATTGCCTGTTTTATTCAAAAAACGAACCTTTTCCAAAATGGAAAAGGTCTACGGCCTTCCTCAAAGGTCATATTATCTTATTTACCGGGTGCTGTCAATTGAAGACAGGTTATGTGAAAAGAGATTGCTCGGCCTGTTTGATCAACCTCTTTGTAATTTCCCCGCCTACAGATCCATTGTCTCTAGAGCTGAGATGTCCCAGATAAGGAGTTCCTCCAGGTGCTCCAGCTCCACCTATTGTTCCCAGTTCAGACGCAAACTCCGTATCCATCCCACCACCGTAAGAAGCTCCATATAATCCGAATTCAGAAGCAATCTCATATTGCATTTGTTTCAGCATTGCCCGGCTCTCTGGTACCACTGTGCGATTAGTGCGTGCCATGTTACAGCACCTCCTGTGAATTTTTTTAAGATTACAGGTAGTATTGTGTACGGATTCCAGAGGCCTGAGTCGGCTCAATGTTTGTCATCTGTGGGAATGAGTTCCGGTGTATAGGGTGACCCAATCTAGGGCATTCTTTATATAGAAAGAAAAATGTCGATTGAAGTGTACTTATAAACGGGTTGTAGCTTATTTGAGAGTATATGCACCACGGACCATAACAACGATTTTCATCGTTTGACCGTTCTGTACAGCGATTCCACGGCCATCCCGTGGGAAAGATAACAGATGATTCGTAGGCGCAGCTACACCATTCGCCAAATCGACACCATCTGTCAAATCGGCAACCCCATTTGCATCCTGAGAATAAATAACCGCCTTGCCTGCGCGCACAATAAATTCTGCACCCGCCCCGGCAATCAGGGTTTGTCCAGGTTTAACATCAACGATTTCACTGGCATCTCCACTCCCTGTAGCAGTCCCTGGGGTTGGCGCTTTGGTCGGAGCAGTGGTGGCAGCAGGTGCATTAGTGGCAGTCGCACTTGGAGCTTGTGTCGGTGCAGTAATATTCCCGCCCAGAGCTTTCTGAATCTGTTGATCCACATAGCTCTTGGTAACGACCGGGTCTTCGGCAGTCCCTGGCTGTGATCCAACACCGGCGCCTTCGGCCGTAATATTAAGCATGGTGCCTGCCCACAGGCTACCCGCTACTAACACCGCAGAAATCGTGACTTTCCAAGCTGTCTTCAAATGTATCTCCTCCTCATATTGAGATAAATGGCTATAAAAAAAGAATAGCCTCCGAAGAGGCTATTCTTTGCTTCGTTAAGGAAGCTGAATTTATTTACCGTTCAGTTCAGCACCAGTAACGATTGGGTTACCAGTGATATCAACGATCTTAGAACTGTCTTTAACCTTAACAGTAATTTCGTTAATATAGTTAGCGCTCAGGTCAAGTTTACCTGCAGTAGCATCTTTCACATAAGCAACAATGTTGCTACCGTTAGAGTTAATGCTTTCTCCGAAGAAGAGAACATCTGCACCTTGGTATTTGCCTGCTTTAACATTGAAGGTTACATAGAATTTGTTTACATCTGTACCAGATGTATTACGGTTACCAATGCTTACTTCAGAGTCACTAACAAGTACATTGTTAATCTTGAACTCGAAGTTAGAAGCACTCAAAGTTCCAGCATCAGCAGAGTCGGAAACCAAGTTCTTGATTTTTTCAGAGAATTCAAGAATCAGGGATTTACCATCGTTAGCAGCAACTGCAGCTGATTTGAATGTCGGTTTAACTCGGTCAGTCAGACTAACTGGTTTAGTGAAGGCCAATACACCATTGCCAGCTGTGTCAGCAATTCCACTTGCAACAAAGTTGTATTCTTTAGTCTCACTAATTCCGGATCCTGGGAACTCAACTACTGCAACAGCATCAGTAGGAGCAGTATTGGAACCAGACAGAGTCTGAATAGTTACAAACGCACCAGTTGGCAGCGCTTTGCTGTCAAGTGTGTAGCTGTTTACATCTTTCAGAGTTGAAACATTCAGACCGCCAGCATCTTTAGCATATACGTATACTGTTACTGTAGTATCAGCAAGAGTGCTATCTTTATGCGTGATGTTGTAAACTTCTGGAGCCTTTTCATCCGTAGAAGCTGAAGCTCCTGTCAAGGACTGTACAGTCGCAGCCAGTGCATTCTTAGTGAAGGAATCATCTGTTACCAGACCTTCAGGAATACGAATTGTATGTGCACCAGTGAATTCTTTCGACACTTGATAAGTCAAAGTCTTCTTGTCACTGGAAAGCACACCGCTACCGGAAGCGATAGTTGTAGTAACAGCACCAGTAGAATCATTGATCAAGGTCAAAGTTTTACCAGCAGCAGGGGACAGTACCTTCTCGGAGAACTTGATAACAAGACCTCTGTTCGAGTAAGTTACACTACTTACTGTTGGAGCAACTGTATCCTTAGTGAAAGTGATAGCTTGGGATACGGAAGTACCCAGAGTATTACCAAGGGTATCCTTAACACCCGATCCGAACAAGATAGAACCGGTGAATGTGCTAGTGGACAATGAGCCCAGTGGTGATCTCAATGTAACTGTTGCACTGTCAGAAGTATTTTCAATGGAGAATACTCCTTTGCTTTCGCCATTAGCATCCAACAAACGAACGTTACCTACGAGAGAATCGCGGCTAACTTTCTTGTCAAATACTACTTCAACATAACGATCGCCTACTGGAGTTACGCTCTTAATTACAGGAGCATTAACATCAGAAGAAACAGTTACAGATGTCTTAACTGGATTTGGAGTAGCAACATTTCCAGCAAAGTCAGAAACGTTTGTCAGGGACACATCGTATGTTTGGCCACTAGTCAAAGTACCAGTAGTCAGAACGAAAGAATCATAAGTGTCGCGAGTCACGCTTGCGGCAGCACCATTAACATAAGCAATCAGACCAGAAAGCTTAGCAGGTTCACTCATTTTCACATAAACCTTGTTAGTTGTAGACTTAGCAACAGCTGTGACAGAAGTTACAGTTGGAGCAACAACGTCAGCAACATTGATCAGGTCTGTGAATGCAGGAATTTCTTCATTCCCTGTAGTTCTAACATCTTTACTTACAACTACTGTGTATTGACCCTTAAGGTAATTAACTTCGCCTGGAACTGTCAGAGTAGCTTCAGTACCATCTGTGTTAAATACAACTTCAGCATTGTCAACCACATTAGCAGTTGTGGATACTTTAACAACCTTTACAACATCGTCAATCAATTTGCCGTCAGAAGAGATTGAATCAGTAGCAACCTGGCGATTGAACTTCACAACCACTTGCTTCGAGTTTGGAGCTGTTACGGAAACAACCTTAGGAGCCTGCAGAGTTACTTTTGCAGTGTAGTCCTTTTCAAGGTGCTTGAAGTTGATTGTTGTTTCAACGCCTGCTACCAGAGCAGTTGTCAATTCAACGTTTGCAGTTGTTTTGTCAGAGAAAGTTACAACTACTTTGGTTGGGCTTACTGCTTCAGCAGAAGCTACAGTCAATGTAGGAACTTTACCGATTTGGTCAACAGCATAAGCTGTTTCAACTACCAAAGAGCGAGTAGCATTGCCTTTGAAGTTGACGGTTTGAGCGATCAGGCCCTTGTTGATAACTGCTTGTGCATAGCCCTTAGCCCATACAGATGCATTGTTATCAGTTGTAGTTGGTTGTTCCAGCTTCAGAGCGCGGAACAATACTGCCGCAACTTCTTCAACTGTTACTTTACCATTGTAGTTAAAGATACCTTTAACAGTATCTTGACCTTGCATCAGGTTAGCTGCAGTAACAGCTTCGATGTAAGGAACAGCCCAGTTAGTAGCTGTGTAACCTTTATCTTTGTAAGACAACTTGCCAGTTACTTCAGTAAGACCGAACAATTTAGTAACGATCTTAGCGAATTCTGCGCGAGTCAGATCTTTTTCAAGGTGAGCTTTACCATCTGGGTACCCATTGAGAATACCTTTTGCTGCCAAAGCATCAAATGCTTGTTGTGGAGTTGCTTTTGCTGTTTCACCAAATGCTACAGAGGCAAACATCGAGAATGCCATTGCTGTAGATAATGCTACGGATAAAATTTTCTTCATAACCTTTTTTTCTCCTCCTTGGACCTTCATAAACTGGGATTTTTCTTTAGTTGTGTAGCTCATATCACTCATTTCGTCGAGCACCCCCTTTCCCGAGTTGAGCAGATTAAGTATAAATAATGTCTGTGACGGGTATCACAGAAACTTGTAAACAGCTTCAAGGCATAGTAATACTAGATTCCTAATTCTACCTAAGTATTATACAATGTGCCTCTAGTCACGTAAAGCTAATTTTTCCATTTAGCGAAGCGTACTGCCATAAGAGCGAATCCGCTGTTGCCTTGTTCAAGTGACTCTACACCTTAAACGCAATAGTTTTGAAAAAGTTGCGCTTTGGCGGAAAAAACTTTTTTTGCCCTGCAGTATCCCGGCCCCGGTACACTAGAAGATACAATATGTATGTTCTACTAACTATTGTTAATGTTGGGTGGCTACGGGAACCAGTATAGCACGAGACATTCCAGTCGTCATTAAACAATATTTGCTAAGATCATAAACAAATATTTCATAATTACTGTACTTCACTCACATTCTGTAATTGAACCAATAAGTAATTACCCACATTGCAATGAAATTAACACGTTCATCACAACAATATAAAATAAGAAGGCTGCTGATAACCTCAGCAGCCTTCTTATAATCTTTATGTCCAGGACTATCGGATCTTCATGGATAGCAGTATTAACTCCTGGCGCTTCTCAGGACTTGCATTTACATTCTCATACATGGCGTCAATCGCTGCGCGGTTCTCGCGGTAGCTCTTCTCATGTTTGATTGTGCTATGGGACCATTCGATCAGTGCATTCTCAGCAATAACCAGCTCATTATAAGCATCATGGAAGCCTGTCGCTTGTACAAGCTCTTCCATCACTTCCTGAGTGATCTCCTGCACCGCCCGCTTAGCTGCAATTTCCTTTTCCATAACCTTTGCTCTATTCTCAAACATATTCTTTGCTTTCGTGTAATCCAATTGTGCTTTTGATAAAATCGGTTTCATCGATGGCTTTCACCTTTCACGTAAAAATGGTCTCTTTGACATTGTAACGCAAATGGGAGCAGATTACAAAGATGTCCGAATGGTAATTTAACCTCTTTGAGATTTTCCATTTCCTAGCTCAGACTTTTAGGGAAAATACTAGTGCTCTTCTTCAAAAGCTCCACAGCAATTTTACCAGCCTCAGCTCTCGTCATATTAGATTTGGGGTTGAAGTTGTACGAGGCTTTCTTTTGGCCTGGTGTGGTCACTTCAGCCCCATTCATAATCTTAGCCTTGGATACAGCCTGAACAGCGGCCAATGCGTAAGATTCTATCTTGCCGGAATCCAGGAATGACTTAGCTACTGCATCCTTTAATTTCTGATCGTTAACAGGCAGCTTCAGCTTCAGCGCTCTGGCGATCATCACAGCGGCTTGTTCACGCGTAATTGGTTGATCCGGCCCAAACACTCCGTCGGTAAGTCCCGTCACAATTCCTGCTCTTGATGCCGTCTCAATATGTGCGTAGTCCCATGTAACTGAGCCGGCTCCCGGAACCAGATCTGAATAAGTCTTATTATCATCGTAGTTAAGCGGCAGATTCAGACCCTTTACAAGCAGGGTTGCAAACTCTCCTCTTGTTGTTTGATCATCTGTTCCAAATTGTTCAAAACGAAGATTGTTCATGATTCCCTTGGAATACAGAGCATTTAGAATATTTCTAGCCCATTGGTGGTTCGTAATATCGTTATAGCCACGGCTCATCTTCATAACCTTGTAATAACCAAATTCATCAAATGGAACACTAATCGTATGTTTCTTGGTATCAACGGTCCCGCCAATATTAACCCATTCCCGGTTGGAATTATATTGGAATACAGTTACTACTGTCCCTGCATCGTCAACTACATTGGAGTCAAAGGACAGAGTTAACGTTCCCCGTTTGGACGGAGTGATTTTGCGTTCTGCTGGGGTCTGCGGGTCACCGAACAGACCATCAACAGAATAAGGGGCTAGACCATTCGTTGCAGGAATATAACCTGCAGATGCTGCTGTGCCCAGTTCACCAAGGCCTCCGCTAATCCAATACACATCCGAAATTCTCACAAAGTTGCTGCTCTCATACGGAGAACTGAAACGAAGAGAAAATTCGTCAGGAATGATCCAGTTAGGGATGCCGCTCTCCTCAAACGTTATTGGGAAGCCGATGACATTGCCATAATCATTACGGCGCTCCACCACACCCGTTGTCGGCTCTGCAATACCGAAGCGAAGCTTGGTATTTGGATAGAACTTCTTCAGATTGCGCGTATCTGTACTTTGCATTACTGTTCCTTTAGGAAAGTTCAGTTCTAGCTTCTTATTAAATACACTGTATTTGTCTGCTACCTTCGGTGCCATATACTGCGAATCAACCGCTACAGTGCCTGTATAGAATATGGAGATGGTATCTGTACTTGTACTGCTTCCTCTAACGATCTGAATTTTAATACTATTGGCCTTATCCGGTTTCAACCCTACATAATCCAATACGAATCTGCCAGGGCCCAGATCCGTTCTTTTGACTGCCTGTTCTTTATCAATAATTACGCTGGTAGCTCCCTCAGCCTCAATATCGAAATGAACAAAATTCTTATTCACAACATATTGGGTACCTACAGAAGGCTGTGGCGATAGAATACGGTAGGCACTTACTTCCCGGACCAGTTCCAGCTTCTGGCTAGTCTTGGCACCGGTGCTATTGATCAATTCAAGCGTATATATATAAGTTCCCGGTGTATCATTGGTAAGATCCTGAATTCGCATAACGAAGTCTTTTTGACTGCCGGCAAAGCTGGTGGTATAACGTTGATCCGCAAAGACCGGGCTTACTGTGTTCGCGGAACTCGCGTTAGCGGGAATATCAAGCGACAATATATTTTTGGTCCCCAGATTCAGATTAAGCTTGACTGCCCCGCTGCCTCTTAGCACCAAATCATAGGTCTTCAGACTGGTCGTATATTTCGTTTCATTATAAATGAAGTCAGGTGTCAGATTGAACAGCTTCGTCAACAGGACATCTGTTGGCCCAAAATTAGTGTCCGGGAATGCCGATCTCCCTGTACCTAAGGCTGGCTGGAACTTGCTGATTGTCGATACATTCTCATCGAGAATATAGACGCGCAGTTCCTTGCGAACCTCACGAACCTGTCCCTTTTCATCTACCCCTGTACCTGTCAGAACAATTTTGTTCTCCCCAAATACAATGGGTCCTGCACTTGCATCAATTTTTAAATCCACTGTAAAAGTGCCGTCACTGGCGTTCGGAAATTTCTCTGAGCCGATAGGCATGACCTTTGTTCCGTTCACATACATTTCAGCCAAAAAGTATTTACTGGCCAAATTAAAATCAACATATTGTCCCTTGACGTTCAACGATGTACTTTCTTTGGAGTTTATTACATAAGTCTGTCCATCTGTAAGGTTCGATACATAAATATAGCTCTTAGAGGCAAATGAAATATTCACATCCTTGTTGGAGGACGATCCATCAATCTTGAAGCGGACAGTCTGATTTCCGTTCTGGAAATCCGTAATTTTAAAGATGTGTTCTGTAGAGGATACAGACTTGATCCACTGTGGATCTAACCCTCTGGTGGACAAAGGCAAATAGTTTGCCAACAACTTAACTGGTGTAGTCAGTACAGTAGAAACAGCAGCATTGGTTTTGACCAAAATATAAAATTCTCCCGAATCTACCTTGGCCCCATTCAGCGCTACTCCGGCAGGCACCGTCCCGGTTCCGTTATATCCCGCTAAATACTTCATATCCGTGATTACAATATTATTCTTCATATACTGAAATTCAATGGACCGGTTAACGGTCTTGGTTCCATAGGCAACCGAAAGATTGTGCGTCTGCTTTTCTAAACGGTTAGCGGGTGTTGCGTTATCTTTTGTTAACGTCAAAGGAATTTTAAAAGTTACCAGCCTATAAGCGGGCGCATCCTTTACTGGAGAGGGCACCATAATTTCAGTTCCTTTTTTTAATTCTACAGCACCACTACTTCCAAGTGTTAATCCTTCACCAAATTCAATAGCGGGTACTATGCTATCCAGCTTCACAACTGCTGAGCCCTGGAAGGGTACTCCGGCATTGTCTGGAACCATCATCTGAACAAACAGGTCGGCGGTATCGCTGTCTTCTGTCATCACTGGCTGGTCCCCGTACAAAAGGTCCTGCCCCTGTTTTAGCTTATCTCCTAAATACATGGCGACTATAGGGTTCTTCTCATCATAGTAGAAAATTGAATATTGAAAGCTCAGCGTGTCAGAACCATTCTGCACAACCAGCTTAAGGGTATTCACCCCGGGCTTAAGCTCCATTCGCTGGGAAAAGAAGGTTCCATCCTGAAGCAAGGATGTACTTGACGCAGTACCGTCATTAAGAGCAACGGTAACCTTGGTAGCATTCTGCGCCTTACCTTCCAGTGTGATCTCTTTATTGGCTACAACTAACTGTGCGCCTTCATTTAGATTCAGCTTCTCAGATCCACCCAGAACCTGAAGCTTCTCTACATACGGCACCTTATCAAACAGAACATAAAATGCTTCTGATCGTTCATTGCTGCCTTGTGATCCAGTCAGTGTAATCCGGTTCATACCCGGATACAAGGTCAGATTGGCACTGAATCGGTTATCAGGACTGTCAACATCTAATTGGACAACACCTGGAGTTACACGTGTAGGGTCTTCGATCCACTTTTTATTTGTCTGATCCCAGTTCAACAGTTGAACATTGGCTCCAAGTGTAGAACTAGTCACCTTGGTAAAGGTTCCTGTAACGGTCAAGCTCGCATCTGTCACCTGCAATACATTATCTCTTGCAATTTGCGGAGGTAACGTCGGTGAAGATGGCGGCAATAAAGTCAGATCAACCGTATTCCGAAGTTTTTGATTATCCGGTGTGAAGTAACTGGTAGGCTTATCTGCAGCCGCCGCAATATTCATAAGTCCTGGCGGGACTAAGGATACCAATAAAGCGAACAGAAGTGTCCAGATAAATGTTTTTCTCATGCGCTGCATGTCATTAACCTCTCCCTTTTTGTTGATGATAATTATTTTATCGGTCCAGCCGTCCATAAATTGAAGGACTATGTCCAATTTTTCTGTAAACGTCATCCAGATCTGCTACAGTTGACACAATTGGATAGCTCCGTTGAGATTCCGTTTCGTGTGAACGCACTAAAAAAGCGTATCCTGTGACAGGATACGCTTCAACTCAATCTAATTAAATTGGATACAATCTAACACCAAGTGAATGTATCACTTAGTGCCCCGTTCCTGATCCACCTTCATCCGCATTCTCAAAAACAAATCAATAATAGGCCGTTTGGTCTTGCTGATCACGCCTGTGATCTCGGCACCAATCTGCAGGAAGAAGAGCATGACGCAGATGACGACGAAGGTGACCCAGTTGGCCTCGTACAGTGAAGCAGAGGTCTGAATGACAGCCAGGATTCCGAAAAAGGCGGCAATCCCATAGATGATGAGGACGGTCTGGCGGTGGCTGAAGCCCAGTTCACGCAGACAGTGATGGAGATGACCTTTGTCCGGAGCGAAGATTGGCTTCTTCTGCAGCTTGCGCCGTACGATGGCAAAGAACGTATCCGATAACGGAACTCCTATAATCAGGAGAGGTGTGATGAACGATACCACCGCAATCTGTTTGAATCCGAGTAGTGCGAGCAGCGCCAGGCAGAAGCCCAGGAACAGCGATCCCGTATCACCCATGAAGATTTTGGCGGGATGGAAGTTGAAGAACAGGAAGCCCAGGATACTGCCCAGAAGCAGCAGGCAGAGCAGTGCAACCATGGTATTGCCCATCAGAAAGGCCATTACGGCAATGGTGGCAATTGCGATACCGGATACGCCCGCTGCCAGCCCGTCCAGTCCGTCGATCAGGTTCACGGCGTTCGTGACGCCGACAATCCAGAAGATCGTCAGAGGGATAGCAATCCAGCTCTCCAGTGAGGAATAGCTATTATGAAAAGGAATATTTACGAAGTCCACCGTGATGCCAAACCCGAATACTACGATACAGGCAGCGGCAATTTGGCCCAGCAGCTTCACTTTGGCTGACAGCTCGAACCGGTCATCAAGACCGCCAATCAGCACAATCATTCCGCCGCCGCAGAGCAGCGCCTTAATGAAGTTAGCCTCCCGGGGAGTGAAGTCATAAGGAATAATCGGTAATACGGCAAGCAGGCCTAACACAAACGCCAGAAATATGCCGAGTCCGCCAAGGCGGGGCATGATCTTCGTATGCACTTTCCGGGCATTAGGCACATCTGTCGCACCGATCTTAATAGCGAATTTCTTCACGAGCGGCGTCAAAAGCAGTGCAAGCCCCATGCACACAATGAATCCAGCGATGTATATGATTAACATTTGTTCAGTCGACCCCCATTTCTCTACCGCATTGAATTATACGCTGAACCAAAAACAAATTCCAATACTGTTTTTAGGCGGTTACACGGATTTTCTCAGTAAATATCCCCATTTTACTGGGCTTTTGTCACTTTATCTTTCTCTCGCACCACTTTTACTGCGAATTTCGGCAGCGCAAGCATTCTTTTGTACCGCGTGGGTTCCTTGAGCAGCCTATATAACCATTCGGCCCTCAACTTCTGGAACGCAACCGGGGCACGGCGGCTCTTGCCGGAGATCACATCAAAGCTGCCGCCGACTCCCATCATCACCGGAATCTGCAGCCGGGACTTGTATTTGGCGATCCATGGCTCCTGACTGTCTGCGCCTCTGGCAACAAAGAGCAAATCAGGACTCGCCTCGAGGATTCCGCTTACGATCTGTTCGTCCTCATCCGGCCCAAAGTACCCGTCATGGTATCCTGCGATAACAATACCGGGATATCTTGTTTGTAACCGGGAAGCCGTCTCGCGAATCACCTCCGGGGTGGACCCGAGCAAATATACTCTCCAGCTATAGCTTTCGCCTTGGTGCAATAATTCATGTAAAAGATCAAAACCCGCTACACGCTCAGCTACCGGCTCATGACAATAATTCGCCGCCCATACGACTCCAGTCCCGTCAGGAACCACAAGCTCTGCTGATTTCATGATTTCCATATAAGACGGATTCTCCAGCGCTGCCATGACCATAATGGGGTTGGCAGTAATCACCTGATGAGGCTCACGCCGGTGAACCGCATCCGTCAAATACGAAACGGTCGTCTTCATATCTGCCTTGGATACTCGTATGCCAAAAATAGGCACTGTAGGTAATGCGCTATCTGCTTTCACTTGTCACTCATCCTTTATGGCCGAAATATTGGACAATTTGCCGGGCCGGAGCCTCGGCCGCTTCAACCAGCGAAGCAATCAGCGGTTCACGCTCCTGCTTCCAGCTCTCCCCTGACTCCAGCAGCTCCAGGAGCCCGGCAGCCACCTTATCTGCATCCAGTGCAGCTGTAGTACCGACCGGCCGGCAGGCAATCCGTTCAAGAAAATGATCAATCTTCGGATCATAAGAGACGCCCATCAGCGGGGTACGCCTTCCCGCAGCATAGATAAGACTGTGCAGCCGCATACCAATCAGCGCCTGGCACTGCCCTACCTCCCGCAGCATCTGCAGCGGATGCAGCGCATCTTCGCAGATACTCACGGTTCCGCCGTTCTTCTCTATGCCTTGTCCCATCTTCTGCATCACATAACGGGAAGCTTCATTATCTGCAGTGTGATGGAAGGGCAGAAAACGTACATGGAGCGGAAGCTCCGCGGAAGCCTTCACCAGACCCTCTGCCAAGGCATCCAGCTCTTGCCGGGACTGCTCCCAGAACCGTACAGACACACCTACGGTAGATAGAGCATCCTTCAGAACGGACGGGGGCGTATCTCCAATGCCGGACCCCGCTCCTGCAGACTCTCTATGCAGATCCTCCGGCAAAGCCAGACCCATAACCGGGTCAGGAACAACGTCTATCTTGTCCTTATCGAGTCCTATGGACTGAAGCAGCAGGCGGGACTGCTCATCCCGCACGGATACATAAGCACATTTGCGGAACACCGATTTGATCAGCGGATGAAACAGCTTACGGTTCACCGGCCCGATCCCCTGGGCATATATGAAGACCGGCTTGCCCATCCACTGAGCCAGCTTAATGATTCCCAGGTAGTACGGAATGGTCTTGCTGCTTGTTACATCCTGAAGCAGGCTGCCTCCGCCGCTGATCAGTCCGGCACTCTCTGATATGGCCTTCCGTACTTCGCCCAGCTTCATGCGGTGCACCGATTCAACGCCATAAGTAGCGGTGGTCCACTCCGGATCTATGGATAACACGACCGGCTCCAGAGACAGTCCGGCGGCTTGAGACTGCTTGCGCAGAGCGTTAAGAATTGACTGCAGGACGGCCTCGTCTCCACTATTGTGGAAGCCGTAAAAGCCGGAGATTATAATTTTTTGAGCAGCGGCGACCATCGTTTCCAGCACCCTTCCGCAATCTGCCATACTCCAATAGCGATAATACCAATGATCAGACCAAGTCCAAGACCCAGCAGCCCGCGGACCAGCGAGATCAGAATCGGTGAATGAATATGCGCAAAGGTATCCACCATAGACAACTGGCCAATCACTGCAATAATCAACAGGAAGGCTCCACTCCGGTATTTATAGGCCACGAACGCGCCAAGGATAAAGAGCGGATGTGCCAGCAGGAATTCCTTGTTGCGCGGTCTTACACCGACTGTATTCTCCAGGAAGGTCCGCAGGAGCTTCTCCGGTGCGCTTACACTTCCGCTATTGCCGGTCCGGCTCAAATAATACATTCCCACGATGCCCAGAATACCGGCGGCAATCACCATAAACAGCGTAATCGGTGTCCGCAGCAGCTTGCCTGTCTTGTTGAATGCAAACTCTCCACGGTATAAAAGCACATACAGCGCAATAAGTCCGATCGGCGCTAAATGAAGCAGGCTTACACCGCGGAACTGATCAAGCACCAGAGCATAGGTGATATTATTCAGCAGTGCAATAACAAATGGAACTGCACTAAGGGAGATCAGCGCTGTCTTCACATACAGCACCAGACTATGCGTCAACCGGCGGCGCGGACTCATTACGGCAAAGGTTAATGCATTGGCGCGCAATGGAGGCCCCATCTCATTAATCTTGCGGATAGCGAGAATCATAGCCACTGTAGGCGCACTAATGGCGACCGCAAGCGCAAGCGCCTGTTCAAATAACGCCGGCTTCAGCAGCATCAGCCCTGCGCTTCCAATCATCCCCAGCACCCAGGCAGGCAGGGTAAGCCAAGGAATGAAGTAGGAGATCAGGAGGGCAACCATGGCAACCGCTCCGAACACGGCAATCAGCTTAAAATAACGCTGAAAAGAGGAATCCGCCACATCAAATGCGGTGGCTTGTCCAATGGTGAAACCGTTAGACTCGATTTTGGCAACCGCGCCTTCAGGTCCGCTGAGGCTTTCAATCAGATTATCCAGAGTATCTGTAATGGCAGCCTTCTTGGTATCTCTTGATGGAATGGTATTGAGATAAATCATGCGGATATTGCGGTCCTTCGTAGCGAGCGAGAACCGGTCCGCAATCACTTCTGTCTTCAGGTTGGAATCCGCCTCACTGAGGGAATAGAGCCGCGTCACATTGTAGTCCAGCAGATAGGCAAGCTTCGAGAAGCCCTTTTGCTGGACTTTAATATTCTCGATGGCTGCGATTCCCATCCCGTGTTCCTTCAGAAGATCGGCAAACGCCGTAATACTGGCCATATCCGCATCATCCGAGAAGCCTTTGACCGACTCCCCTTCAAAAAGAATCCGCTTGACGCCAAGCTCAGCATAACGGTCCATCAGACGCTTTACGGCCTCCTGATTGTATGCCAGAGAGTCTACCAGCCGGGGCACAATGCTGAAGCCTTTGGCGTGCAGCATCTCCAGCGTAATTGGGTCCGGCTGCAGCGGCTTGAGCGTTGCATTTTCAAGCGGGGTCTTGATGATCAGCCCTTGCTGTCCGCGGTAGTTCCATTCTTCCGTGGTGATATCCAGTCTGCCGAAGGCCTCCCGGATGACCGGAGAGAGCGCTCCACTGTTCTTCGCACTGGTAAAGAGGACATATGTATAGTTCTCATTCTCCGGAATCACAGTATCGGTAAGACTGGCGATATCAGACGCTCCCCAGATCATTAACCGACGCGCCTTGCGGTAATCCTCCAGTGTATTCTCGTAAATGGCCATGCTCTGAACACCGGCAGCCTTCAACCGGTCAAGCTGCTCGGAGATATAATCCTGCGGCTTCTCCCGGTAGCTCGCCACCTCAACCAGATCGCGGTAATCAAAGACAAACTCAACCGTTTTGGCAGATTTCTCGGTCTGAAGACGGTCATATACAACCGGAAGCGCGCCGAGCAGACCCACTACCACAATGACCCATAACCACTTGCGTGAAGCTATATTCCAGCGTTGCCATTTCTGTTGCACCAAAAGTACCTCCTCTTTCACTTTAAAGCTGATTGCCGTACAAGACAGATACCGCTCTTCTTCCCTTGCGGTCAAATTGAAGCGGAAACGGATGTCCCCCACTCTGGAGCATTCTCCGTTTCCGCACGTAAGTTATATATTCTGTATTCTGTATTATTTCCCGTCTACCCGTGCCATAACCTGATTCGTCAATTCAGCGACTTTGTGCTTGGCATGATCCAGTGATTCACCCACAACGGCAAAATACACTTTGATCTTCGGCTCGGTGCCGGAAGGACGCAGGCAGAACCAGGAGCCGTCAGACAGCAGATATTTCAGCACATTCTCTTTAGGCAGGCCATCCAGACCAAGGGAATAGTCAAGCACCTGTGTCACGGAAGCCCCGGCAATTTCATGCGGCGGGCTGGTCCGCCAGTCATTCATAATCCCTTGAATCTGCGCCACTCCATCCTTGCCTTTCAGCGTGCGGGATTCGAGGCTCTCCAGGAAATAGCCAAACTGTCCGTACAGCTCCTGAAGCACATCATACAGGGTCTTGCCCTGGGCTTTGTAATACGCGCCCGCTTCGGCGATCAGCATCGCAGCAAGCACAGCATCCTTATCACGGGCATAGTTGCCGGCCAGATAGCCGTAGCTCTCTTCATATCCGAAAAGATACGTGTATTCGCCGGACTGCTCGAACTGGTTCATCTTCTCGCCGATGTATTTGAATCCGGTCAGGGTGTTGAACACGGTAGCGCCATAATGGCTGGCTACGGCAGCGCCCATCTCGCTGGTTACAATGGTTTTGACCACAGCTCCGTTGCTTGGGAGCTTGCCCTGTTCCTGCAGACGGCTCAGGTAGTAATGAATCATGAGTGCGCCAGACTGATTCCCGGACAACACGACGAACTTGCCTTCATTATCACGAACGACAGCGCCCATCCGGTCAGCATCAGGGTCTGTGCCGATCAGCAGATCCGCATTCAATTCTTCGCCCAGCTTCATCGCCAAGGTGAAGGCTTCACGCTCTTCCGGATTCGGTGATTTGACTGTAGAGAATTCGGAATCCGGCTGTTCCTGTTCAGGAACTACATGCACCTGGGTGAACCCGATCTTCTCCAGTACACGGCGAACCGGCAGATTGCCTGTCCCGTGCAGCGGCGTATAGACAATGGAGAAGCCACGGCCCAGCGAAGCGGCGATCTCTTCCCGGCTGACGCTTACCGCAGCCACCGTATCGGCGAAGGCTTCGTCGGCATCCGCCCCGAGCCAGTGCAGCAGGCCAGCGCTCTCAGCAGCCTCCCGGGACATGCGATTCACCCCGGTAAAGGTGTCCACTTCCAGAATATTAGCAATTACTTGCTCTGCTTCATGAGGCACCAGCTGCCCGCCCTGGGCGTTGTATACCTTGTACCCGTTATATTCGGGCGGATTGTGGCTGGCAGTGATGACTATGCCGCCTGAGGCCTGCAGATGGCGCACGGCAAAGGAGAGCTGCGGGGTGGAACGCAAGGAAGGGAACAGATGGGTCTCAATTCCGTTGCCAGCCAGTACAAGCGCAGCTTCCAGCGTGAATTCCGGTGAGAAGCGCCGGGAATCATGGGCGATCACCACCGAAGGTCTGCCTTCTCCCGCATGTTGTTCCAGAATATAATCAGCGAAGCCTTGGGTCGCTCTTCCTACTGTATACCGGTTCATCCGGTTGCTGCCTGCGCCGATGACCCCGCGCAAGCCGCCTGTACCGAACTCAAGGTCTCTATAGAATCGCTCTTCCAGTTCCTTAGGATCATTAGTAAGAGCCTTCAGCTCTTCTTTGGTGGTCTCGTCGACAGAAGGGTCCTGAAGCCAACGTGTTAGGGTCTCTGAGGCCTTCGGGCTTAATTCAGTCATGCAAATCTCTCCTTCTCCATCTATAATGTATAAGTTTATAACAGGAACTAGCTGAGTGCGAACATAATCTCTCCGGAGGCTACGATCTTGCCGTCCACCTTCGCGGTGGCTTGTCCCTTACCGATGCTGCCTTTGAGCCGGGTAATCTCTACCTCAAGCACAAGGGTATCGCCGGGTACGACCTGTCCGCGGAACCGGAAGCCGTCCAGCCCGGCCAGAAAACCGATTTTGCCCCGGTTGGCTTCCAGGCCTAGAATAGCTACTGCACCCACCTGTGCCAGTGCTTCTGTAATCAGCACACCCGGCATGACCGGATAGCCCGGGAAATGCCCGGTGAAGAACGGTTCATTCACCGTTACATTTTTGATGCCTACAGCCCGTTTGCCCATTTCTATTTCAGTAATTCTGTCCACCAGCAGAAATGGGGGCCGATGGGGGATTATTTCTTGAATTTGATTGATATTCAGCATGATTAGCAAAGCTCCCTTCGGATATAACCGCGTCTATTAACCTCCGCCTACAGCACTTTTGTTTTTTCTTCACCGCCCTGCATAAATATGGGCAGCTTCGGTAAAAACTATAATTATCCTTCACGACCTGCAGCAGTGGAGGTTGAGATAAGGGGCTTTCTCCACCGCACGCGGCAGCATGGCGGAGAGGGCCCTTTTTGGCGCTCTTAGGGCACGCCATCATTATACATTTTTCAGTATAAAAAAGAAAACTCCCCTGCACAACAAGGGAGTCTCCGATATCTGTATTCAGGGTGCGAACACCAGGTCATATACATGTTTCCAGGTACTCCATTGAAGCACATCGCTGAGTTCCTTTTTGCCGAGAATGACATAACCCACGACCATCCCGCCGCCTAGCGCGGCAACCAGCAGCAACGGAATCAGGAACCACTGGATAACGGTCCAGACCGATATTCTTCTCCGCTTCACCGGCTTCTGTTGCTCTTCTGCTGCTTCCTTAACCTTCTCACGACTCATTCCTTCACCTCACGCGCGCATGTTATTAGCCAGGCCCAGCATCTGGTCACTGGAGGACAACGCCCGGGCAGCAAGCTGATAGGTACGCTGAATCTGCATCATCTCCGTCATTTCCCGGCTCAGATCCACATTAGAGGATTCCAGATAGCCTGTACGCACGCCTACTGTCGAAGGCTCCGCAGCACCCTTGAATGCCTGCTGCGTGGTCACCCCGTCAGCCAGTACATAGAAATTCCCATCCACGGCTTGCAGGGCACTCCTACTGAGCGGCTCCACAATCATGAGGGACCCGGCCAGAACAGGCGGCTGTTTCTCATCCGTCTTAGTCCATACCTGGCCGCGCTCATCAATAGCAGCACTTACATTAGCTCCTACGGTAAGCGGGTTCCCGTTGGTATTCAGCACCGGGTTCCCGGTATTGTCTACCAGAATCATTCTGTTCTTATTGGCCGTATCCGGGGTGAAATGGAAATTCCCCTGACGGGTATATGCCGTTGCTCCATTCACCTGAACGCCGAACAACCCATTGCCCTGAAGCGCCAGATCCGTAGGTTTCCCTGTCTCCTGGAGGGTGCCTTCCTCCCAATTGCTTGTAACTGTAGGCACACGCACGCCGAAGCCGATGTTGAAGCCAAGCGGCATACTGCGTCCAGGCTGGTCATAATCCTTGGATTGCTGCTGCACACGGGTGAGCACATCCTCGAAAGAGCCTTCCTTGCTCTTATAGCCGTTTGTGTTCATATTGGCAATGTTGTCCGCTATAATATCGAGCCGCTGCTGCAGACTGGACATAGAGACAGCGGCACCGATTGTCGAGTTGTTCACAGGTCTAACCTCCCACAAGCTTGATAAGAAGAAACTGGCTTACCGTATCCATACTTCATTAATATTGCCTAAGTCCAGCCTATACTCTGCCGACTTCATTCACAGCCTTCTGCAGGCTGCTGTCATAGAACTGGATTACCTTCTGATTCGCTTCATAAGCACGGTAAGCCGCGTTCATATCCACCGTAACCTGAGTGGCATCTACGTTAGAGTTCTCCAGATAGCCCTGGCGCACCTGCAGATTATCGGCTCCTCCGGAGAAGCGGATGTCTGCGGCCTCGGCATCATCGGCATGGAAAACCCCGTTCCCGTCACGTACCAGCTCCTGCGGTCTCGTAATAACGCTGATTCCAATCCGGGTGCCTGACGGCAGTCCTGTATTGTTGTTAATCACGTTGCCCTGCCCGTCCACTTTAAGGTTATCCTGAGGTCCTGTCAATCTCAGCGGATTACCATTACTATCCAGAACCTTGAATCCCCCGGAACTGAGCACTTCCCTTGTAGGAGAGACGGTAAAGCTTCCGTTACGTGTATATAAATTATTGCCTTCATTATCCTGAACTGTAAAGAACGCCTGGGGCCGGTAAGTCACCTCGCCGTCAGGACTGATATATTTACCGGAGCCGTCAAACACAAGATTGGTGCCCGGATTATCCGGGTCCTCTACCTGTAAGTCGGTAGACAGCGCGAAGTCTGTGCTTTTGCCGCTCTCGATGAGGTCGCCCTGCAGGTATTGAGACACGGACTGCTCGGCAAATACTCCTGTATTGATCCGTCCGACAGGCTTCGGAACGCCCCCGCTCATCGCGGAGATCAGCACCTCGGGAAAGGCATGGCTGACGCTGTCAACCTGCTTGTACCCCGTTGTATTCAAATTGGCAATGTTCTGCGTCGCTGTATCATGTCTGCGCTGCTGTGTTACCATTCCTGCTGCGGCCGTATATAGTCCTCTAAGCATGAGGTCAGTCCCTTCTGTGAATCTGAATCTGCTGTTCTCCCTTATTATCGGCAGGCTAGAACTTTTTCTTAACCACCTTGTCCAAATGATCCAGCATAATTCCCGTGCCTTTGACTACGCAGTGCATCGGGTCTTCCGCGACCCAGACGGGAACATGCAGTTGCTCGGAGAGCAGCTCGTCCAGTCCGTTAAGCAGGGCGCCGCCGCCGGTCAATACGACTCCGCGGTCTATAATGTCTGCTGACAGCTCGGGAGGTGTCCGCTCCAGCACCGACTTGGCCGCCGCCACGATGGAAGAGACCGGGTCCCATAGCGCTTCCTTCACCTCGCCGGATGAAATGGTCAGTGTCTGGGGGAGTCCGCTTACCATATCACGCCCGCGGATATCCATCTCTGCCTGCATCCCGCCCGGACGTACCGAACCGATGGTCACTTTGATATCCTCCGCCGTACGTTCACCGATCAGGAGTTTATATTTCTGTTTAATATATCTTAAAATGGCATCGTCGAACTTGTCCCCTGCAATTTTGATAGAGGAGGCGGTAACGACGTCGCCCATGGACAATACGGCTACATCCGTCGTTCCGCCGCCAATATCGACGACCATATTTCCGCTAGGCTGATAAATATCCATCCCTGCGCCGATAGCCGCAGCTTTGGGCTCTGCTTCCATAAATACTTCTTTGGCCCCGCTGCGCTCCGCAGCCTCACGGATGGACTTCTGTTCTACTGAAGTAATATTGGTGGGAGCACAAATCAAAATACGGGGCCGTGAATACCAGGTCCGGCCGCCGACGCTGTCAATAAAGTGCTTGAGCATCATTTCCGTAATGGCAAAATCAGCGATTACCCCGTCCCGGAGCGGACGGATCGTAATTATATTTCCGGGTGTGCGCCCAACCATCCGGCGCGCCTGTTCACCAACCGCAAGGACTCTCTTCGTATCACTTTCAAGTGTGACCACGGAAGGTTCATCCAGAACGACTCCCCTTCCCTTGACATGAATCAGCACATTGGCTGTGCCGAGATCGATTCCGATATCCTTGCTAAGCATAATGAAAGAGCCCCCAAAGTGTTATTTTAAATTGAGATTAGTTAGATAGTACCAAATTTAAAAATACCATACTTTAGGGGGTGTGCACAATGGAATAAAGCTGAATTATGACTCGAAAATCCGAAAATCTTATGGCTTGGAGGCTACGGCAACCTCACGCTTCTTACCTGTTGTTTTCTTATATTTAATTTTTGTGGCTTCTCCCCCCCGAAGATGACGGATGGACTTGTGATATTCGAGAATGTGCTTCACCTGATCAGCCAGATCCGGGTTAATTTCCGGCAGCCGTTCGGTTAAATCTTTATGCACCGTGCTTTTTGAAACGCCAAATTCCTTGGCAATGGTCCGGACCGTGTGCCTGGTTTCCACGATGCAGCGTCCGATTTTAATGGTACGTTCCTTGATGTAATCGTGCACGCTCCCGCCTCCCAACTGTGAATAGTTTGGTACATTATATGAGGGGCGGGCCTATATATTCGCGCTTTCAGGACATGACAAGCTCCGGAAGGCTCATTTAATTTCTCGGACAACCTAATCAGGGGTATTTAACAGCCCTATTGTGTGAATAGAACCTGCCTGACTGTCCATTTCGGGTAGAAAATAAAAAAAACAGGAGGCTTTCGCCCCCTGCGGAAATTTCGGCTTAACGCTGCGGAAGCAGATCCGAAGGATTCACAATCTTGCCGTCCTCATGCACTTCAAAGTGCACATGGTTGCCCAGATCCTTCTCCATCTCATTGCGTCCCGCTGTTGCCAGCGTATCACCCTGCTTCACTTCATCGCCCTGCTTCACTTTGGTTTCGCCAAGGCTTTGATAGACCGTCTTCAGATCGCCTGGTGAGGTAACCTCGATTACCTTGCCGAGTACCGCTACATCTTCCACTCTTGTGACTTCACCGCTGAGCGCCGCCTTCACATCGAACGTCTTGTTATCCTCACGGGCAATATCAATTCCGGTATTGGTGACAAAAGTATTATTGTACTGCACCATCGCCGCAATATGATTCTCTTCCGTGCCATTCTCATCGTAGTACGGTTTCACCACTTCGACTTCACTTGGGCTTGCTACCGGCCATACCAGACTCTCAGCTGAAGCTACGACTTCCAGGGCTTCCGGATCACCGGTCAGGGCTCCGGTTTTGTTACCGGCTGCACCTTCCTGTGATACAACCGCGGCGGTGTCCGGATTCAGCGGCTTCTGGCCGGCATCCTGATAGACCCACACCAAGGTTAGTATAATTGCCGCTGCCGCCGTGTAGACTGCCGGGAATACCCACCGTTTGGATAACAGTCTGGTCCATGAAGAAGGCTTAACGCCTGAATCTCCCTGCTTGTTTTTGAGAGATTCATCATGGTTTGATTTGATTTTGTCTTGTTCATTCATATGGTTATCACCTCAGTAACCAGTGTTACCGGGCGCTTCGCTTTTATACGTATCTTGCAGATTATTTTTTCAAAAGAGTTGAGATTCCCGCGAAAGTGACTCCGCTGTAATAGTGTTTGAGAATCTGGGTCGCTGTCTTCCCCTGCTTCGCCATGCCGTTCGCCCCCCACTGGCTCATGCCAACCCCGTGGCCGTTGCCATAGGTGGTGATCTGCACCTTCCCCGCCTTGCGCTTCCATGTGAACTGGCTGGAACGGAGCCCCAGCTTCTCTCTCACTTCACGCCCCGTGAATACAGTTCCTCCAATAGAGATCTTTTTGACCCGGTGCCCTGCAGTCAGAGAGAGAACTTCTGCGGGCAGTCCGGCGGAGGATAAGTTAGAGGCCGGCAGCGTCTTGCCTGATGCAGCGAGATTCGCCGCTACCGGAAGATCTCTGGCTCTGAGGCCCAGCTTGCTGCGCAGCTCGGGAATGCTGAAGGTGTACGTGGCCGCCAGGTTCGGGGTAATCTCCAGCTCCCAGGGGCTGGCCACACTGCGCAGGTAAGGAACCGCAGCATTCCAGTACTCCTCGGAGTTCTCTGTATACCCTCCGCTGGAGGCGAAGAAGGAAGCCGTAATCGGCTGCCCCTTATAAGTCATAATCATCCCGCGCGTCTCCAGGACCGCGCGCTTCAGCTTGGCCAGTCCGGCGCGCCCCTTGGCGGACGCCCAGTCCCGTTCCAGCGCAGCCTTCGATATGTAAGCCTGATGGCTTACCGTATCGCTCACATCCGCCTCGGGAACGGGCACCCCGCTGTGGTCGCCGGCCAGCAGGCGGCGTGCAATGAACGTGCGGGCCGCTACGGCCTGCGCCTTGAGCGCTTCAAGCTCGAAGTCGGCCGGCATCTCTGCCGCCAATACGCCGCTGACGTATTCCTCCAGCGGCAGGGTCTCTATTTGTCCGCTCTGCGACAAATAGACGGTTACCTCCGGCTGCGGCGCTTCAGCAGCAGCCGGGGCCTGGGGTACAGGCGCGGCCGTGGCCCGTGCCTGGGGCAGCGCCGCCGGAGGCGCTGGCTGGGGCTGGCTGTCCCCGCGCTGCGGGACAACAGCCAGCGGCAGCAGCAGCGCCGCCAGCAGGGGCGCCGCCAGCCACGCGGCGGGGGCCAGCCGCCGGAGCGGGGGCGCACCGCGCCGCGCACGCGCGTAACGGCGCGGACGCTTCAGGATGCGCCGAAGCAATCTTAACTCTTTCATCTCTATGGCTCCTTCCGTAAGCACCGGTGATTCTTATAGATATGAATTTCCGCCACCTGCTAGAACGTGATTTTGAGAGAAAGAGAGTCGCAGCCGGGCGCAGCAAATCCCCACCAAACGGAGCCATAACTTCGATGATTGCTCAGGTACTTTCTGCCGGGAGCCTATGTTAACCCGATAAGTGGGAAACGGCTTTTCCCGTCCTTATAAAAGGCTACATTCTTTTCAGAGAGTGCACTAATGCTCCTCATTTCCTAGTTTGGTCCGTATCCGGTGAGTTCAATTGCACTTCTGCTCCTCATTTCCTAGTTTCTCCAGTATCCGTTGAATTCAAGTGCACTTCTGCTCCTCATTTCCTAGTTTCTCCAGTATCCGTTGTATTCAGGTGCACTTCTGCTCCTCATTTCCTAGTTTCTCCAGTATCCGTTGAATTCAAGTGTACTTCTGCTCCTCAATTCCCACTTCTGGCCCTTATCTGGCGGAATCAGAGGGATTTATCCCTTTCCTTCTCACGTATCGCCCGCTTCCGGCAGTATCAGAGGGATTCATCCCCTTCATTTTCCCGTACCGCCCGCTTCCAGCGGAATCAGAGGGATTTATCCCTTTCATTTTCCCGTATCGCCCGCTTCCGGCGGAATCAGAGGGATTTATCCCTCTCATTTTCCCATAACGCCCGCTTCCGGCGGACCTGAGGGATTCCTGGAGTCTCATAACTTCCCAAACAAAACAAAGAGACCGCCCGCAGGGTGCGGACGGTCTCTTCAGTTAAAAGTGGCTATTATACCCAAGACGGCTGAATCTGAAAACGGGGTCTGACTTCTTCGCCCTTGAAGACTTCGCTTCTTGCCGGTTCCGGCTTGACAGCTTCTTCCTTCGCGGCCGGGACAGCCGATTCTTCCATAGAAATACGCCATATGTCCGCACCAAGTCCTGACAGCTTCTCTGCCAGGTGTACATAACCACGGTCAATATGATGAGTACCGCTAACCTCTGTAGTTCCCTCCGCCACAAGCCCTGCCAGAATAAGTGCCGCACCTGCACGCAGGTCCGTAGCACATACCTTAGCGCCGACCAGACTGGCATTGCCCGTCACAATCGCGGAACGGCCTTCAATCTTAATCTCCGCGTTCATGTTGTGGAATTCATCCACATGCATGAACCGGTTCTCGAATACAGTCTCTGTCACTACGCTGGTTCCTTCTGAGCGGAGCAGCAGCGCCATCATCTGGGACTGCATATCCGTAGGGAATCCCGGGTAAGGTAATGTCTTGAGATCCACAGCCTTCAACGGTTTGTCGCTGATCACACGGACTCCGTTCTCATCCGGGATAATCGTAACTCCCATTTCCTCCATCTTGGCAATAACCGGCCCCAGATGGTCAGCAATCGCGCCTTCAACGTACACATCGCCGCCCGTAATCGCTGCTGCTGCCATGTAGGTTCCAGCTTCGATCCGGTCAGGAATGACATGATGTCTTACGCCGTGCATACGCTCCACGCCTTCAATCCGGATCACTCCGGTTCCGGCTCCGCGGACAATACCACCCATGCCGTTCAGGTAATTGGCAAGGTCAACGATCTCTGGCTCCTTCGCCGCGTTCTCAATTACCGTGGTGCCTTCGGCAAGCGCCGCAGCCATCATTATATTTTCGGTCGCACCTACGCTGGCCACATCCAGATAAATCTTGGCGCCGCGCAGTCTCCCGTTACTTTTCGCATCAATGTAGCCCTGGCCCAGACTAATCTCGGCGCCGAGCGCTTCAAAACCCTTCAAATGCTGGTCAATCGGCCTTGTTCCAATGGCACAACCGCCAGGCAAGGAAATACGTGTATGCCCCATCCGGGACAGCAGTGGACCCATAACCAGGAATGAAGCCCGCATTTTGCGTACCCATTCGTAAGGTGCTTCACAGGAAGTAATACTTCTGGCATCAACCTCAATCACATCGTTCTGGTATGTAATTCCTGCACCCAGAGACTCCAATACCTTGCTAATCGTGATTACATCGTCTAACGGAGGTGCGTCCACAATGACGCTAACTCCTTCTTCTGCCAATAGAGAGGCGGCTATGATCGGTAGTACGGAATTTTTTGCGCCGCTAACTTTCACGCTCCCGGTCAATCTGTTGCCACCGCGGACGATAAATTTGCTCATTTCGGTTTCCCTCCGCGTCCATTATTTCTGAATTTAATTTGTTTTAATTTGTTGAGGTTGAAATTCGTCTGTTAAGATATTGAATATTCCGTCAGCGCGTCTTAGGTGCAGACTTATTGCTTAAACTCAGTGTTGACATAATAAAACCTTATTATTCGACACTTTTTTCTCTTCAGTAGCCTACGACACATATAACCAAACCTGCTGCCATTAAAACATCCGGCCGATAAGTCCGCTCCAGCCCAGGTAATCCAAAAGAAAGCCAGCCACGAAATGGCCCAGAACGATAGCCAGCAGCAAGTGCAGCAGTCTGCCCTGCGGACTCTTGGGATATCTTATGACCAAATCCAGCTTAAGGTTCTGGAGTGCCCACCAGGATAATGCAACACAGACCAAAGAGACAATCATCGAAATCATATTGCTGGTGCCGATCGCACCCGACAACTCAGCGGTTAAACGTGTGTTCATAATTAGCCCCCTGTGTTCGGTACTCGGAAATCGACTCTTATATCATACTTGTGCAGGGGAAAAGAATCCAGTACTTTTACGAATTTTTAAACAATTGGGTCTTTATATGCATAACTCATTACGATTTCTTCATTCTTTGCTAGATTCGCATAAGCAAAAAAGCAGTCAAGCCCGGGGCTTGACCGCTTATCCGCTATTGTTGTCCTTTACCGGTCGAAACTTTGATCCGCGTTACCGCGCGCTGCAGGGCCAGCTCCGCACGGCGGTGATCAATCTCATCCTGCTTGCTTTGCAGCTTAAGACGGCGCTCAGCCCGCTCCTTAGCCGCTTCAGCGCGTTCCACATCAATATCCCGGGGCAGCTCTGCACTTTCAGCCAGCACCGTTACCTTGTCTTTGTGAACTTCAACGAAGCCGCCATGAACAGCGATGGATACCGTAACGCCATCCGCCTTAACGCTAAGCGGAGCAACCTGAAGCGGAGTAACGAGCGGAATATGTCCCGGCAAAATCCCCAGTTCACCATTCACGCCGCGTACCGTCAAGCTGTTCACTTGCTTGGAGTAGACCAGATGCTCCGGAGTGACTATTTCGAGCAAAAAGGTATTCACTTCCATTCCTCCTCAAAGCTTTACAGAATAAAGCCCGATACCCGAGCATAACATGCTTAGGGTTACAACGTTTTCGCTTTTTCCACTGCTTCTTCAATCGTACCTACGAACAGGAACGCCACTTCCGGAAGATCATCGTGCTTGCCTTCCAGGATTTCCTTGAAGCTGCGTACCGTTTCTTTGATAGGCACGTATTTGCCTTTGAAGCCAGTGAACTGCTCTGCTACGTGGAAAGGCTGGGACAGGAAGCGCTCAACCTTACGGGCGCGGGCCACAATAACCTTATCCTCTTCACTCAGTTCATCCATACCCAGGATCGCAATGATATCCTGAAGTTCAGTGTAACGCTGCAGTAGCTGCTTAACGCCTTGTGCCACGTTGTAGTGCTCTTCGCCGACGATCTCCGGTGCCAGCATGCGCGAGCTGGAAGCCAGTGGGTCAACCGCGGGGAAAATCCCTTTTTCGGAGATTTTACGCTCCAGGTTGGTCGTTGCATCCAAGTGGGCAAACGCTGTAGCCGGTGCAGGGTCAGTATAGTCATCCGCAGGCACGTAGATCGCCTGGATGGAAGTAACGGAGCCTTTCTTGGTGGACGTAATCCGTTCCTGCAATTGGCCCATTTCAGTAGCCAGTGTAGGCTGGTAACCTACCGCAGACGGCATACGGCCGAGAAGAGCCGATACTTCGGAACCCGCTTGGGTGAAGCGGAAGATGTTATCAATAAAGAGCAGGGTATCGCGGCCTTCCACATCACGGAAATATTCCGCCATGGTCAGTCCGGTCAGGGCTACACGCAGACGCGCGCCGGGAGGCTCATTCATTTGTCCGAATACCATCGCCGTTTTTTTGATAACGCCGGAATCGGTCATTTCATGATACAAGTCATTCCCCTCACGGGTACGCTCGCCGACACCTGCGAATACAGAGATCCCGCCGTGTTCCTGTGCGATGTTGTTGATCAATTCCTGGATGGTTACAGTCTTACCTACGCCGGCACCGCCGAACAGGCCGATCTTACCGCCCTTGGCATAAGGGGCCAGCAGGTCGATTACCTTAATACCGGTCTCCAGAACCTCTGCCTGAGTAGATAACTCATCAAAGGTAGGAGCCAGACGGTGAATCGGGTTTCTTGCAGCCACCACTTCAGCACCGTTATCAATAGGATTGCCCAGCACGTTAAATACGCGGCCGAGTGTTGCTTCACCGACAGGAACCGAGATCGGCGCTCCTTGGTCAATGGCGTCAATCCCGCGCACCAGTCCATCTGTAGAGGACATGGCAATACAACGCACCAGGTTATCTCCAAGATGGTTGGAAACTTCAAGAGTCAGATCCATGTTGCGGCCATCGCTGAGGCTCGCAACAATTTTGATGGCGTTGAATATCTCGGGCAGCTGGCCGCGTTCAAATTCAATATCGACAACCGGACCCATAATGCTCACAACGCGTCCTTTGTTCATCTTCATTTCCCTCCTCGAAAGCTGTTACATATGGACCTTAAGCCCACTCATATTAAGACTGCGCGTTCGCACCAGCCACGATCTCGGTAATTTCTTGCGTAATGGCCGCCTGACGGGCACGGTTGTACGTAAGTCTAAGTTCTCCGATCATTTTTGACGCGTTCTTCGTTGCACTGCCCATGGCTGTCATTTTGGCACCCAGCTCACTGGCCTTGCCGTTCAGAAGAGCACCGTAGATTAAAGTTTCGGCATATTTGGGAAGCAGAACCTCCAGCACACCTGCAGGGGAAGGCTCGTATTCATAGGCCGCGGATGCCCCATGATGCTCGCCGTCTCCCACACCATCCATAGGAAGAAGTCTGTCAACCGTCGGAATCTGGCTGATCGCATTGACAAACTGGTTGTAGCAAATATACAGCTCGTCGTAGACACCGGTCTCGAACTGGTTCACCGCCGAATAAGCAATCGACTTGATGTCGGCAAACTTCGGCGTATCGGACAGCTCAGTAATTTCCTCAACAATGGGATATTCACGGCGCCGCAAAAAGTCGCGGCCTTTACGGCCGATGACAAACAGCGCGTACTCATCCTTGGACTTATGCCGCTCTGCGATCAGCATGGTTACTTTCCGCAGAATGTTGGCATTGTAGCCGCCGGCAAGACCTCTGTCCGAGGTGATGATCAGATAACCTGTTTTTTTGACAGGACGGCTGACCAGCATCGGATGCTGGAGATCCTGCGTACCGGCCGCAATACTCGAGACCACCTCTTTGAGCTTCTCGGAATAGGGACGGGCAGCCTCCGCTTTCTCCTGCGCCTTGCGCAGCTTGGAGGCAGCGACCATCTCCATCGCTTTGGTGATCTGTCTGGTGTTCTGAACGCTTTTAATTTGACGTTTAATATCGCGCATGCTTCTTGCCATGATTTCACCACCTTAGAGTTTTGACGTATGTCAAAACTAACATCGTAAGCATAAGCTGAGCTTTGGCATAGCCAAAGCTGACTTCGTAAGCATAAACTGGGCAAACTCTATTTATTAGCTTGTAGCAAAGCCTCTTTTGAACTTCTCGATCGTTTCTTTGAGCGCTGCTTCGTTGTCTGCAGTCAGATCCTTGGTATCCGCAATGGACTTCAGGATTTCAGTGGCACTGCTGTCGATAAAGGCCAGGAATTCCTTCTCGAAACGCTTAACGTCTTTGACAGGAATATCATCCAGGTGTCCCTTAACGGCGGTGTACAGACTGAGTACCTGATGCTCAACGGTAAGCGGCTGATTGACGCCCTGCTTCAGAATCTCCATCATACGCGCACCGCGGTTCAGACGGGCTTGAGTAGATTTATCCAGGTCGGACCCGAATTGGGAGAAGGCTTGAAGCTCGCGGTATTGAGCCAGATCCAGACGCAGGGAACCTGCAACCTTCTTCATGGCCTTGATCTGTGCGGAACCCCCTACACGGGATACGGAGATACCGACGTTAATCGCCGGACGCTGTCCGGAGTTGAACAGATCGGATTCAAGGAAGATTTGGCCGTCGGTAATCGAAATTACGTTCGTAGGAATGTAAGCCGATACGTCAGAAGCCTGTGTTTCGATGAAAGGCAGGGCGGTTAATGAACCACCACCAAGTGCATCACTGAGCTTGGCTGCACGTTCCAGCAGACGGGAGTGCAGGTAGAATACGTCACCCGGGAACGCTTCACGGCCCGGTGGACGGCGGAGCAGCAGGGACAATTCGCGGTAAGCCGAAGCCTGCTTGGAAAGGTCATCATAGATTACAAGCACATGCTCGCCCTTGTACATGAAGTATTCGCCCATGGCGCAGCCTGCGTATGGAGCAATATAGAGCAGCGGAGAAGGCTCGGAAGCCGATGCGGTTACAACGATAGTGTAATCCAATGCGCCGTGACGGCGGAGGGTTTCTACTACCTGTGCTACGGTAGATTGCTTTTGTCCGATAGCAACATAGATACATTTCATCCCGTTGCCTTTTTGGTTGATAATCGCATCAATAGCGATCGCAGTCTTACCTGTCTGACGGTCCCCAATGATCAGCTCACGTTGTCCACGGCCGATTGGCACCATGGCATCAATAGCTTTGAGTCCTGTCTGCATCGGTTCGTGTACCGACTTACGGTCGATAACCCCCGGCGCATTATGTTCTACTGGACGGAATTCAGTCGTTGCAATAGGACCTTTGCCGTCAAGCGGCTGGCCCAGTGCGTTAACTACGCGGCCCAGCATGGCTTCGCCAACCGGAACCTGCATGATCTGTCCTGTACGTTTCACTTGATCGCCTTCACGAATCGCTGTGTATTCCCCCAGAATAACAACACCGACGTTGCTTTCTTCCAGGTTAAGCGCCATGCCCACTACACCGTTGGAGAACTCCAGCAGTTCCCCTGCCATCGCGTTTTCCAGACCGTAGACACGGGCGATACCGTCGCCGACTTGAATGACGGTGCCAATTTCGGCCACTTCGATATCGGCTTTATATTGCTCAATTTGACTTTTGATCAAAGTGCTGATCTCTTCAGGTCTGATGCCCAATATCCTCACCCCTATCTTCTTTGCTTATCATTAAAGGATTTCTCGAGACGCTCCAGCTTGCCGGACAGACTGCCGTCATACAGCGTATCGCCGATGACCACTTTCAGTCCTCCGAGCAGGCTCTTATCTACCACATTGGTTACACGAATCTTCCGGCTAGTAAGCTGGCTGAACTCAGCAGCTACAGTATCCTGTTCTTCCTGACTCAGGGAATAGGCGGAGTAGACCGTGGCATCGCCGATGCCGAGGGCGTCCCCTTCTATTTTGATGTACGTAGCTAGGAGTTCTGCGAAAATATCGGTTCTGCCCCGCTCTACCAGCAGTTCTACCATGTTCATTACCGCCTGCGAGACTTTACCTTGCAGCGCCCCGCGCAGCACATTCAGCTTGTCGGACTGCGAGATGCGCGGTGCCAGAATAAACCGTTTCACCTCTGCATCGTAATGAAGCACTTCGACAACCATTTTAAGCTGGGCTTCCACTTCAAGCGTAATGTTCTCATCCACTGCTGCACTGTACAAGGCTTTGGCATAGCGTTTGGCAACTACCGTATCGCGGCTCATGATCGGCCTCCTACCTCTTTGAGGTATTGATCAACGAGCTGCTCCTGTTCACCGTCAGCTTTAACTTCCTTCTCAAGCAGCTTGGAGGCAATGCGGACCGAAGCTGTACCCAGCTCGCTTCGTAGTGCTTCCACTGCCTTGTTCTTCTCGTTCTCGATGTCACGAACCGCTTCGTCTTTGAGACGAATTGCTTCTTCGTGGGCCTGCTCGAGGATCTTGTCAACCTGATTGTTACTGGTAGCCTGGGACTGCTGAATGATAGCCTGTGCCTCTTGGCGTGCCTGCTGCAGAGCCTGCTTCTGTTCCTCTACATAAGCGACCGCCTGCTCTCTGGTCTTAGCTGCTTCATCCATTTGCTGCAGCACCATTTCGCGCCGTGTCTCCATAATCCCGAACAGCTTGCTGAAGGCAAACTTGCTAAGCAGGAAATACAGAATCGCAAAAGCTAGAATTGAAAATACTATATTTGTCCAAACGATATCCACTGAGGTCACTCCCTTCCGTTACCGCGGCTTGCGGACATATACAAAAGTAAGGCGCGGATGGCACTTGCCCTCCCCGCCAAACCGTAAAAACGGTTTATTAAGTAAACATGATCAGGAATGCAATAACTGTAGCGGCCAAAGGAATAACTTCCACGATACCTACACCGATAAACATTGTTGTCTGCAGGGCGTTACGTGCTTCCGGCTGACGAGCGATGGACTCTACTGTTTTGCTGACGATCATACCGTTACCAAGACCTGCGCCCAGTGCGCCTAAACCAACCGCGATTGCTGCTGCTAAAAATTCCATTTGTAAATATCCTCCTTTAATTTCGGTTCTTTTGGTAATTGCTTAATAATATAAAATCTCCCGCGAAGAGGTTACCGGCGGCTGCCGCTATCCTCACGGCAGCTTATTAATGTGCTTCTTCCTCGTGGATCGTCATCTGCGCGATGTAGACCATCGTCAGAATCGTAAAGATAAATGCCTGAAGCGCCCCGACAAAGATACTGAAGCCCTGCCAGACGGCCAAGAACGGAATACTGAGTATTCCCAGCTTCAGAATAACGGTGATCAGAACCTCGCCGGCAAAAATGTTGGCAAATAGACGAATGGCAAGCGCCACCGGCTTCGCCAGGTTCTCAATGATGTTCAGCGGCAGGAAAATTGGAAACGGCTCAATATAGTGCTTGAAATAATGCTTGCCGTTCAGCTTGATGCCTAAGTAGTTCATGAGTACAAATACAACAATTGCCAGCCCTGCTGTCACATTAATATCTGCAGTCGGTGATTTGTACCACAGAATCTCTGCATGATCGCCATGCGCCAGATTTCTGGTTGCTTCGATGACATGTCCGAAGACTGTAACCGGGCCATGGGCTTCTGTAATAACGGAAAACGGCAGACCAAGGAGATTGGAGACGAAGATAAAGAGTATCAGCGTCAACCCCAGTGATATGTAAGGTTTTCCTTTCTTCAAATCCATGGCGCTGCTGATCAGTCCCTGTACAAATTCGACAACCCACTCCATGAAATTCTGAAGCTTTGACGGATTCTCAACAGACAGGTTGCGGACAGACAGCATGACGAGAGTGAACACGATTACCGAACTGATCACCAGCATCAGCACGGCGGACAGGTCAATCGGTATTCCGCCCACATAGATTAAAGGCATTTCGTGCATAGTATCATCCCCCTTTCTCTTTAATAATGGCTACAGCTTATTCTTGATTCCTAAATATATCCCCACGGGAATAGCCAGAAGCTGGGGGATGAACAGGCCGGCAATCGTTGCCTCCAGCGAGAAATGCTCATATTTGACAGAAAACATGGTAACCAGGATAGCAAAGCTGATTCTTGTCGCAAAACCAAGACCGAAGGAACCTCTCTCCTTCTTCGCAACCGCCTCTGTCACCTTTCTTACTTTGAGGGCCAGATAACGGAAGTTAACCAGTCCGCCCAGCAAGCCAAGCGCCATCCCCAGAGTAACCGCACGGGTCTCATGATGAAGAGCCCATCCCATTAACAAGCCTGCCATAATGACTACTGTCACCCTGGTAACGGTATTGATTACGGGAGTCATATTATCCATTTTGCTCCCCCAGAAATTTTTTGATTAGCAAAGCGACATTCACAACCCCGAGAACCATCCCGGCGATTGTGCCGATAGCCAGCCATAACTTAGGTCCGTCCATCAGTCTCTGCAGCCACCTTGCCACAAAAAAGCCTATTACAATGTAAGCGGCAAGCAAGCTGCCTGCACTCCCGAGAACCAGAGCAATACGCCCCAGACCCGGCTCTTTCTTTTGTTCTTTCATAGGCTACAATCCCAACTAATTTTACTGAATATCCAGACTCTTTGTCAATTCACAGAAAATTGCCCAAATTCGCATGAAAATATGAAAATAATCACAGCAAAACACACCAAAACCATATAAACCGTACAGTTTAACTGTATGCTGCTTTTATTAACTTTAGTATATTAGTTGTCGTTACCTAAATTATCATTTGTGAACATTGTGTGAAATTCTTCCGGACGTTCTTCAACGGCTCCGAAATGGTGCAAAATCGCATTGACAATTCTCTGGGAGGCTTTGCCGTCTCCATACGGGTTGGCGGCCCGGCTCATGGACTGATACAGATTCTGATCGGTCAGTAGAGCATGTGTCCGTTGATACACCTTCTCCTCGTCCGTCCCCACCAGTTCCAGTGTTCCGGCCTCGATCCCTTCCGGGCGCTCGGTTGTATCACGCAGCACAAGCACAGGAACTCCGAAGGAGGGAGCTTCCTCCTGCAGGCCGCCGGAATCGGTCAATATCAGGTGGGTATGCGGATAAAAGTTATGCAGGTCAACGACATCCAGCGGATCAATCAGCTTGATTCTAGGGTGTCCGCCGAGGATCTCGTGCGCCGGTTCCTTCACTGCAGGACTCGGGTGTACGGGATACACAATGGCTACATCTTCAAATTCATCAGCGATTCTTTTGACAGCACGGAAAATATGACGGTGCGGTTCGCCTTGGGATTCTCTGCGGTGCGCCGTCATCAAAATAAGTCTTTTTCCTGAAGCAAAATCAAGGACCGGATGCCGGTAGTCCGGCTGTACGGTATATTGAAACACATCAGTTACAGTGTTGCCTGTGATATAAATACTTGATTCTTTTTTGTTCTCGTGTCTCAGGTTGCGGGCTGACCAGTCGGTCGGAGCAAAGTGCAGATCGGCAAGCACGCCCGTCAGCTGGCGGTTCATTTCCTCAGGATAAGGAGAAAGCTTGTTCCATGTCCGAAGACCTGCTTCTACATGCCCAACCTGAATTTGCTGCAGGAAAGACGCATAGCTGGCCAGGAAGGTCGTCAAGGTATCCCCGTGCACAAGCACCAGGTCCGGCTTCACCTCGCGGAGCACCGGCTCCAGTCCCTCCAGTACGCGGATGGTGATCTCGTTAAGTGTCTGGCGGTCCTTCATAACGTCCAGATCATAATCCGGCGTAATCTTGAAGACCTCCAGCACCTGATCCAGCAGCTCACGGTGCTGCGCAGTTACACACACAATAGATTCAATCTGCTCAGGGTGCTTGTTCAACTCCAGAACCAGAGGCGCCATCTTGATCGCCTCGGGGCGCACTCCGAAAATCGTCATTACTTTAATTTTGGACATAACCCCTAACCCTCTCTTCTGAATACTACAGTCAATGTTGTTTGTTCTATTATTACTTGGTATTACTTGGTTCCGTACAGCCTGTCCCCTGCATCTCCGAGTCCTGGAATAATATATCCATGCTCATTCAGATGATCATCAAGCGCAGCGACATAGATATCCACATCAGGGTGGGCAGCTTGTACAGCAGCAACACCTTCCGGGGCAGCAATCAGGTTCATCATCTTGATCTGGGTGCATCCACGGTTCTTAAGCGAGGTAATCGCTGCAATCGCCGAGCCGCCTGTCGCCAGCATAGGATCAATTACGATCAGTTCACGCTCCTGCACATCTGTAGGAAGCTTGATATAGTATTCTACCGGCTGCAGTGTGTCCGGATCGCGGAACAGCCCCACATGTCCTACCTTCGCTGCAGGAAGCAGCTTGAGGACACCCTCCAGCATACCGAGGCCGGCGCGCAGAATCGGAATCAGTCCCAGCATTCTTCCCGAAATCACCTTGCCCTCAGTTTCGGCTACCGGTGTCTGAACCGTAATGGTCTCCAGCGGAATGTTACGCGTAATCTCATAAGCCATAAGTGTTGCTACTTCATCGACATGCTCCCTGAACTCTTTTGTGTTGGTCCGCACATCGCGAATGAATGTCAATTTGTGCTGAATCAATGGATGATCGCAAATCACCAATTTTCCCATGTTGTCCCTCCGGTAATTGTAAGTCTTATTTATAGCCAGAGTAAGCGCTTTGCTCCCCGCGTGGCTAAATCCTGTCTATTATATCATCACCCGCATTGCTTTTCACCTACAGAACGGCAAAACTGCCTGCCCCGTCAACTTCTTCAGTATTCCCTGCCCATGGAAGCTTAAGGAAGAACGTCCACCCTTCTGGATATAAAACAAAACATAGTTTGTTCCATTTCGTTCTTTTAATACTATTCACAGTTTTTTCACTACTTTTATTGAAAGTTTCATGAACTTTCATGATATTTTCAGTATGATTCATTCTGTTTCCCCGTTATAAGATGTGAACATTATGCAACAGCGACTGCTGCAACTTATTGCAGATGCTTACGCAGCAAGTGGAGCCTGGGGGCAAAAGGAAGGGTACAAAGGTGACAGCGAGGGAGAACGCGTGATAGTCAGGGGGATCGAGGACAGTACGAACGAGCGGTACGAGGAGGGGGAACGACAAAGAGGGAACGAAGGCGGGGCGCGCGAAGGCGGTACGGAGGGGCGCGAAGGCGGTACTAGTAACATTGTGGACATTCGGGGGAATTCGAGGAGGTAGCGTCTCTTACGGCAAGCAAGTGGATAAAGGGCACTTAATTCTTTGATTTCCAGGGAATGTAAGTGAATAAGTGGAAAAACAACATCTGCTGGGGTGCATTTAAGCTAATCAGGGTGAAAAGGAGTCATTTAAGTGCTGTTTATCCACCTGCTGTGTCAGCAGCGCCCATTCGTTCAACAGGAAGTGGAGGAAATCCAACTGCTATCCCCCCCCTGTAACATGATGTAACAGCGAGGTGCTGTAGCGGCAGCGAGAAAGCTTAGATACAAGCAGAAACGGCTTCACCGTCCTCTTAAAGGACGGCGTTCGTTTCAGCGAGAAATAGAAGGATAAGTTATCGGGTGCAACATATAATTTCTTATATTTCCAAAAAACCCTTGCAGCATCCGGGGGCACCGGAGCCGCAAGGGCAGATCAGACAGCTATGATTTAGTACTGCAATCCTGGATAGATCGGATATTGCTCTGTAAGCGCCGCTACCTCGCGTGCCGCCTGGGTCAGGGTCGCTTCATCCTTCGGATTCTTCAGCACACTCGCAATAATCCGGCCGATCGTAACCATTGCCTGCTCGTCCATACCGCGCGAAGTAACGGCTGGCGTACCGATGCGGATACCGCTGGTTACAAACGGGCTGGTAGGATCGAACGGAATCGCATTTTTGTTGACTGTAATCCCGATGGAATCCAGCACCTTCTCCGCATCCTTGCCGGTAATGCTCAGATTGCGGGTATCGAGCAGCATCAGGTGGTTATCCGTACCACCGGATACAATATTCACGCCTTCACCGACCAGAGTTTCGGCCAGCACCTTAGCATTCTTGACCACATTCTCGGCATACGTCTTGAATGACGGCTGCAGCGCTTCACCGAACGATACCGCTTTGGAAGCAATCACATGCATCAGAGGTCCGCCTTGGGAACCCGGGAAGACAGCTTTATCAATAGCGGCAGCCCACGGCTGTCTGCACAGAATCATACCGCCACGGGGGCCGCGCAAGGTTTTGTGCGTAGTTGTAGTCACGAAGTGGGCATGTGGAACCGGACTCGGGTGAATACCGGCAGCAACCAATCCGGCAATATGAGCCATATCGACCATGAACAGGGCACCCACATCATTCGCAATCGAACCGAGTGCGGCAAAATCAATCGTTCGCGGATATGCGCTCGCACCGGCAACGATCATTTTGGGACGGTGCTTGAAGGCGGCCTTGCGCACTTCATCATAATCAATCAGGAAGGAATCCTCCTGAACACCATAGGCCACAAAGTTATACAGAATACCGGAGGCATTCACCGGACTGCCGTGGGTCAAATGGCCGCCATGGGCCAGATTCATCCCGAGGACAGTGTCGCCAGGGCTAAGTGCGGCAAGGTATACGGCCATGTTGGCCTGAGCGCCGGAATGCGGCTGCACGTTGACATGCTCGGCACCAAACAGCTCCTTGGCACGGTCACGGGCCAGGTTCTCCACGATATCTACATCTTCACAGCCGCCATAATAACGTTTGCCGGGATAGCCTTCAGCGTATTTGTTCGTAAGTACGGAGCCCATAGCCTCCATTACAGCCTCACTTACAATATTCTCTGATGCAATAAGTTCAATGTTCGCACGCTGACGGCTCAGTTCGAGGCCCATCGCTTCCAGTACTGCCGGGTCACTTTTACGCAATTGTTCCATGTTTCTTATTTCCTCCCTGTAACTCTAATTTATGTGGTATTAAGACGAAACCAAACAGATCAATTACTCTCAATCACAACTCGCGGAACCGCTCGTCTCCGGCGCGCGGTACACTGCCCGTTCGCCGCCGATCAGCGGAGGTCGGCTCCATGCAGCATTCACCCGGGCTGCCCCGATATAGCGCAGGCTTGGCCGGAAGGGTACTGCTACGCGGCGCAGGTGCATCCCGATCAGCGTCTCTCCAATGTCGATGCCGGCGTGGGCCTCAATGGTCTCCGCCAGCACTGGGTCTATCATGGACTGGTAAGCCGCAGCGGCCATGGAGCCTCCGGCCCCCGGAACCGGCACCGCTGATACCTCCCGGAGCCCGAGCGACTCCAGTAAGGAGCGTTCCATCACCAGCGAACGGTTCAAATGCTCGCAGCATTGATACACGGGGGTAAATCCAAAGTCTGCGGCAACCTCCGTAATCCCCTGCAGCAATTGCCGGGCCACCTCCAGTGCGCCGCCGGTACCGATCCGTACACCGGCCACTTCACTGGTGCTGGCCCCGACGACAAGGATTCGACCTGGACCAAGCTTACCTGCTTCCGCCAGTTCGCGCGTTACCGCAGCAGTGGATGCAGCCAAAGAAATTCCATCGCCGGGCTGCTGTGCCTCTGCATGTGCTATACCGGATACAAGGTTGTCACCCGTGTCCTGTCTCAGGACCTCATCCATTGTACAAGCCTCCTTCGAGCGTAAATCCTTCTATATTTAAAGAAAAAAGAGCAGTCCGCAGCTAATCTGCGGATGTGCTCTTTTGCCCAGGCGACCGGCCGTTTATTCCAGGTGCTCCATCGTGGTTTCATCCACACTCGTCGCCAGTTACACCGGAACCGGATCATATTTATTTCATCTTAAGGGATAGACGGCGAAAAATCAACCACCTTCAGAGCCGCCGCAAAGATTCAAGCTTATCCAGCAGACCGTAGAGCGCCGTGCGGATCTCCGCAGCCGCCAGCTCATAATCTTCACGGGAGCCGCCGAACGGATCACTGATATCAAAGCTCGGAATACGCTGGCGGATCTCAATCATCCGCTGCATCCCGGCTGCATCCGGCTCTGTGCCCAGCGCCAGGTTCAGTTCCGCCTCTGCATACAGACTATCCAGCTCCCGGATATCAGCATCGACAGATTCCTGGGTCTGCACATATTCCTTAAGGGTATAGGTCTTAGTAACGGCTTCAGGAAAATAGTGCAGCAGATGCCGCTTATGCGCTCCTGTCAGCGTAAGGACCAGATCAGCCCAGGCGACAGCCTCACCGCTTAGCTGGGAGGAGACAATGCGGTCATGAATCCCTTCATCCTGCAGAATTCCTGCAGCATGTCTGGACATGGAAGTACCTGGAACAGCAGAAACTCCGGCAGACCGCACCTCCACATCCATTCCCCGCTCCTTCGCAAGCTTCCGCAGAAGCCCTTCGGCCATGGGACTGCGGCAGGTATTTCCTGTGCAGACGAATAAAATATGCAGCATACTTTCCACCTCCGGTAAGAATAGAATTTAAGGGTATTACGGTTGTTCTGAAGAACACCGCAAATCATAGGAATCCGTAATTTACGGTGCACGAATAAGGAAATGTGCTATTTATTTGTATTGCCGTTATTGTATCAGAAGATGAACAGCAAGCCAAACGCCAAAAGAATAGCTCCGCCCAGCGCTTCCCCGTAGTCTCCGAGGCCGCGGCTCACCCTTCTGCCCAGCAGCAGCCCGGTTATGGACATCATGCCGCCGCAGAGGCCAAAGGCCAGCACGGTTAAGATTATACTATTCACAAACATCCCCAGGGAAACCCCGACCGAGAAGGAATCTACACTGACACTAAGCGAGATCAGCAGCATGCCCCATACCGACCGGTGATCCATCTGCCGGCTGGAGCCTTCCTCCTGGCGGAAGGAATTGAATACCATATGTCCGCCCAGCAGGACAAGCAAGCCTCCGGCGGCATAGGTAGTGACCTGACCCAGCAAATGGCCGACATAGCTGCCTGTGAACAAGCCCAGCAGCGGCATCAGCACATGAAAAAAAGCAATAAGCAGGCTGAGCTGCAGCACATGCAGCAGACGGATGCCCTTCATTCCGATTCCCACGCCGAGTGAGAACGCATCCATCCCCAGCGCAACAGCCATAATGGTAACTGTTACGAGCTGGCCCCAGCCCTCATATATTCCGCCTAAGCCCATGAATATACCCCCACCCAGAGTCCGTAAGTTCTTGTACAACAACGATATGCGGACAAGATGGCATTCATGACTGCGGGGTGGACGCCGGGGCGATTAGCCGGCGTCGATTACGGTCTCACCGGCGGCCTTCATCAGCCGGTTCATAATGGCTGCGCCGAGGCCGGTGACCGGGCAGGCCTCGGCCAGAATGTAGGTGGCTCCCGCTTCATCACAACGCCGCAAGGCGGCATACAGGAAGCGGGCTGCCTCCTCCGGCGAGGCCAGCGAGCCGAGAGACACCACGCAGGCGGCCGGGTCGGCGGGATAGAGGGCCCTATGCTCCTCGAAGAGGAGCAGGCCCGTGACCGCGCCGTCCCGCTGCGCCGCCTGCAGCAGCTTCGCGGCGGTCTCCGCTACGCGCTGCGCGGAGGAGCCGCGTACTATGCCGAGCGCGCCGCGCGGGGCATAGTGCGTGTACTTCATGCCCGGCGCGCGCGGCGCCGGGCTGCTGCCTGCGGCCGCCTGCGCAGCAGCGCCGGCGCCGCCCATGCCGCCGGGCACCGCTGCCGGCGGCACAGGCACGGACCCGCCGCCGGACGGGGCGGCGCTTGGGGCGGCCGGCTCCGCGCCGGCCGCGGCAGTGCCGGTCACCGCCGCGAGCTGCTCGGCGGTGATGCCGCCGGGACGGAGCACCGCTACCGTCCCGTCCGGCTGCACCTGCACCACGGTCGACTCCAGGCCGACCCCGGCTGCGCCCCCGTCCAGAACCCCGCCGATATACCCGGCGAGGTCTTCCAGCACATGGGCGGCCAGCGTCGGACTCGGCCTCCCGGAGCGGTTGGCGCTGGGCGCGGCAACCGGACAATCGGCTGCGCGCAGCAGCGCCAGCGCCACCGGATGATCCGGCATACGCACGCCGACCGTATCCAGACCGGCCGTAACCAGCGGCGAGAGGACGCCGGGGCGGACCGGCAGCACCAGTGTCAGCGGACCGGGCCAGAAGGCGCCGATCAGTGCCGAGGCTACCGGATGCACCTCCGTGACCAGGGCCTCCAGATCACTCCGCCGGGCAATATGCACGATCAGCGGGTTATCGGAGGGACGGCCTTTGGCTGCGAATACCGCTTCCACCGCCGCGGTATTCCGGGCATCTGCGCCCAGCCCGTACACAGTCTCCGTCGGAAAGGCCACCGTCTCCCCGCTTCGCAGCATCGCTGCCGCTTCTGCTATGATTTCGGAGTCACTACCGTTAAGCGGACCGATAGCCTTGCCGTCAGCGAACACACGGCGCGTGACCCCTCCCTGCCCCTTGTTCTCCCCCTTACGGGCCGAACTCAGGCTCCAGTACAGGGTTGACTCTATAGAACCGCTCCGGCGCTGGGCCGCGAACGGAGAATACTTATCTTCTGTCATCTGACATCACTAGCTTTCCTGTAGGATTCTTACGCAAGCCAAAAGCGGCCCCACCAGGTGGAGCCGCAGCCACTTCCGCTCAAGTTCTGCAGTAATCGTACCATATCCGGCGCCAAAACTGTAGAATCCAAAATGCGCCTACGCCATCATTTCACAGGATATTCAGGCAAACAGCCCGCAGATCCAACTCCATACATTCTTCAGCAGCTCCCAGAGGAAGAACTTAACCTTCGGGGCTTCCGCACCATCCTCCGCATTTCCTCCCCCGTTAGCTGAAGCGGTAAGACTGGCAGCAGCCTGATTGGCTGTTCCATCTGCGGCTTTTACCTTCGCCCCGTCTCCCGAAGTCTTCGCAGCTCCAGCCGGTGCCGCAGCCGCAGCATCCCCGGTTCCCGCATCAATGAAGCACAGCGGCGGAAACAGCACGCACCACCAGTTCTGCCCTTTGCCCGCTCCGAGTGTAACCCGCACCGCTTCATATTCCCCGGCAGGATAGACCCGGCCGCCATACATTTTGGTCGGAAAAGGAACGGTACCCAGCTCAACCTGATAGCTGTATTCAATGCCCCGCTGCTTCAGCTCTCTGCCCACCAGATCATTCAGCTCCGGCAGATGATTCTGAATCAGGGCACGGGCCTGCTCCAGACTCTGGGGATCTTCCAGCCCGGCCACCCACTGGTTAATCTGCTCCACCACCTGGTCGCGGATCTGGCGCTTGACCAGCTGATCCCCGGGTCCATCCGAATTCGCCAGAATGCGCAGCCGGATCGACTCCTGCGGGATCGAGACCTCCGCTACAGCGGCATCGCTTTTCTGCCCTTCCCAGGCCATCATGAGAATCATAAAAAAACAAATTAAAATGGCAGTATACTTGAAGGTAATCCGCAAGGAATCACTTTTACCCGGCTTATAATCTTCCATCTTCCGCAGCCCCTCTCCCTCTGAACCTCTTATGTTCCCAGTATGTCCAGGAATGAGAGACTGCAAACCTAGTAATCTATGATTTTAGCGGAAGCGGCTGCGGCAGATCATCCTCCACATCCTGCCCGTACAGCCGCACACTCATGGCAATGCCCATACAGGCCATATTAATCAGCAGCGAGGTCCCGCCGTAGCTGATGAACGGGAGCGTAATGCCCGTCAGCGGCATCAGCCCGATCATGGCCCCGATATTCTCCAGAATCTGATACAGCAGCATCGCTACGATTCCGACAATCAGGAAAGGGCCGCCGCGGTCTCTGCATTCCAGAGCAATCAGAATTAACCGGTGAATCAGGATGAAGAAGAGCATCAGCAGCACCGCTGTACCCAGGAAGCCGAATTCCTCGCCGATCTGTACAAAAATTGACTCCGAATACAAATACGGCACGCGGTTGCCCTGCACTGATCCGCCCTGCAAATAACCCTCACCGCTGAGGCCGCCCGAGGCAATCGCCGTCTTGGCATTTTTGGTCTGATAGCTTGCAGTACTGCTTGCCAGCTCCGGCACCAGCCAGGGATCAAAGCGGCTGACGAAATGATCCTTGCCCAGACCCTTCTCGATGAAGTTCACCATCTGCTCATGATAGTTAATATAGCTCAGAATGAAGCCCAGAATCATTCCGCCCGCGATAATCATCCCGATCAGCGCATGTGAGAATTTAAGATTCCCGATCCATAAGATCCCCAGCAGGATTACAATATAACTGAGCGCATTGCCCAGGTCGTTCTGGAGGATTACCATTGCGAACGGCACAAAGGCGATCAGGCTGAGCGGCACGACATCACGCCAGAAGCGCAGCGGATTTCTATTTTTGCGGACAAGTACGGTGGTCAGAAAAAGAATCAGGATCAGCTTAAACAGCTCCGCCGGCTGAATGCTTAAATCCCCGATGCCGATCCAGCCCTGGGCACCATTCTTCACCTTGCCGAAAAAGCTTACGAGCAGCAGAATGCCGATCCCCAGTACATATATGTACAGTCCATACCGGACCAGCAGGCGGTAATCGAACAGGGTAAGCATGGCAAACGCGATAAAGCCCATCACATAATACTGGAGCATATTGATATGCATGCCATCCAGGCGGTCTCTTCCATGGGTCACGCTGTAAATGGAGAATATACTGATTCCCATCAGCAATAACAAAATAAGCACAATGCTGCCATCTATTCTTTTGATTCTCTGCAACATAAGGATGTACCCCTTAACCTATTCGGATTCGGAATCCGCCCGCTGCAACAGTCCCGGACGCAATCCACTAATTTCCATTGTAATGCAAAGGGGCACCTGAATACAAAAAATACCGGAACCTTCATAAATAAAATGAAGAATCCCGGTACTGTACGATAGGATTAGACTTTTTTGGCAGAGGGAGAATACAGGGCGGGACTTGGCAGATCCTCTTCCACCTCTTGACCATGCAGGCGCACGCTCATCACAAGCCCTATGCTCGCCATGTTGATCAGCAGTGAGGTCCCCCCGAAGCTGATGAACGGCAGCGTGATCCCGGTCAGCGGCATCAGGCCCAGGAAGGCCCCGATGTTCTCGAAGATCTGATACAGCAGCATCGCCACCACCCCGACTATCAGGAACGGCCCGCCCCTGTCCTTACATTCCAGTGCAATGAGAATCATCCTGTGAATGAGGATAAAGTACAGCAGCAGCACCAGCGCCGACCCGACAAAGCCGTATTCCTCAGCAATCTGGACAAAGATGGAGTCAGAGTAGGTGTAGGGCACCCGGTCCGTCTGCACCGAGGTTCCTGCCATATAGCCTTCACCGCTCATTCCGCCAGATGCTATGGCCATCTTTGCGTTTTTGGTGTGATAGATGGCCTTGGCCGTCGCCTTATCCGGTACCAGCCACGGATCGAAGCGCTCAATCCAGTGGGAGCGTTTGATATCTGTCAGGAAATCCTTAATTTCATCATGGTAATGAATATAGCTCATAATTCCGGCTGCCGCTGTGCCGCCAATAATTAACAGTCCGATCAGCGCGTGGGTGAATTTGATATTGCCGATCCATAGGAGCCCTACCAGAATAACGATATAAGAGAGTGCGTTCCCCAGGTCATTCTGGCTGATTACGATGATGAACGGCAGCAGGCTTAAGAGCCCCAGCGGGACAACGTCGCGCCAGAACAGAAGCTTATTCTTGTTCTTACGAACGAGTACAGCCGCCAGAAACAGGATCAGAATCAGCTTGAACAGCTCAGCAGGCTGAAGACCGAAGCTGCCAAATTTAATCCAGCCTTGCGCACCGTTCTGTTCTGTACCGATGAAGCTGACCAGCACCAGAATCCCAATCCCGGTAACGTACACATATAGCGCATATTTCACAAGCAGACGATAGTCCACGAACGTCAGCCCGATGAAGGCGATGAAGCCGACGATATAGAATTTCATCATTTTGATGTGCGATCCGTCCACCCTGTCGCGCCCGTGGGTCACGCTGTATATGGAGAAAATGCTGACAACCATCAGCAGCACAAGGATAACGAGGATGACGCCGTCAATCTTTTTAATCTTCTGAAGCATATTCTGTCTCCTTACTCAGTACTGGTTCTTCCGGCCTTATAGCAGCAGCCCTTGCAGAAGCTCCGTCATCTCTATTGTAAAGGAAGGGGCAGCCTAAATACAATTTCCATCGTTTGGGGTTGTTCGGTTACGCCGGACTGGCAGGCCGTTGTGCGCGTATAGTTGCACCAGACGCCTCTCATGAAGAACCTGTCGGCTTGGTTCGGGAGAGAACTGCCTGACGCCTGACAGAAGCGGACTAAGCAGCCCTTACGGGTCGCAAAAGCCTCTTCCTGCGGCGATTCGTCCGGACTCCAAGGCCGTTATTCAGCGATAGTTGTATACTAGAATCATGGTACATCGGCCGTTTAATTGTATGAAATACAGCTATACGGATTATCGCTGGCAAAACAGACGTTTTAGTTGTACTGAGTGCATTTAAGTATACTGCATGTCCCGTAATCGGGGCACGGCAAGCCCTCAGCAAGCCATTGGCTACACACATCTGAGCGTGCCGGGCAGTATCGCAACGGACTCCAAGCGGCTGCAGCAGCATTAGGACAAGCGCGCTGGCTCAGCCTACTGGCGTGCAATGCCCAGCACATGCCGGGGAATCCCGGCGAGATCATTAATAGTAATGATCTCGTTCCAGTGACCGGCCGCCCGCAGCAGCCCGGCCACCTGCTCTGCCTGCCCCTGGCCCAGCTCGAAGCCGACCAGGCGCGGCGGCGCCGGGAGCAGCGGGAGCTGCTCCATCATGCGGCGGTACGGGTCCAGCCCGTCCCCGCCGCCGTCCAGTGCCGTGCGCGGCTCATGGTCGCGCACCTCGCGCTGCAGCCCGGCGATATCGCCGCCGGGGATGTACGGCGGGTTGGAGACGAGAATGTCCGTCTCCAGCCCCGCGAACGGCTCGAGCAGATCGCCGAGCCGCAGGTCCACCGCCGTGCCGTGCCGCTGCGCATTGCGCCGGGCCACGGCCAGCGCGCCGGGCGAGATGTCGCCGGCGCAGACCCGCCACGCCGGCGCTTCCGCCGCCAGCGTGACGGAGATCGCTCCGCTGCCGGCGCCGATGTCGACGGCGGTCAGCAGCCGTGCGGCGCGCGCTTCGCCAGCGCCGCTCTCCCGGCGGGCGGCACTGCTGCCCGCCTGGGTACTACTTCCGGCTGCTTCGCCAGCAGCCGTCACACCCGCGGGCGCGGCTCCGCCCCGCATCCCCGCAGCCTCACCGCCCGCAGTTAGCTCTTGCGTGCATCCTTCCGCTTCCGGCGCAGCTCCGCCCCGCGCCGCGACCACCCCGTCCGGCCACAGCTCCGCGCCGTACTTCAGGATCGCCTCGACGAGCAGCTCCGTCTCCGGGCGCGGAATCAGCACCTCGGGCGTGACCTCGAAGGCACGGCCGTAGAATTCCTGTTCGCCGATGATGTATTGCACCGGTTCCCCCGCCGCCCGGCGGTTGACCAAGGCTTCCCAATCGGCCTTGATCGCTGGCGGAAAAGGATCAGCCAGCGCCATATAATAAGCCGCCCCGGACAACCCCAGCACATGCTCCAGCAGCAGCTGGCTGCTGCGCTGCGGCTCATTGCATCCGTTCCTGGCCAAAAAAGAAGAAGCCTCCGCAAAGGCTTCCCGGATGCTTTGCATATCAGGCATGACGTAAAAGTCCTGTTTCAAAGCATTATTCTCCTTTTTCCATCAATTCCGCTTGTTCCGCAATAGACAATGCCGAGATAATCTCGGTGATATCGCCGTTCATGACCTGCTCCAGACGGTGCAGGGTGAGGCCGATCCGGTGGTCCGTTACGCGGCTCTGCGGGAAGTTGTAGGTACGGATACGCTCACTCCGGTCCCCGGTTCCCACTTTGCTCTTGCGTTCCCCGGAATACTTCGCTTCCTCTTCCTGACGCTTCAGATCCGAGATACGGGCACGCAGCACCTGCAGTGCCTTCTCCTTGTTGGAGTTCTGGGACTTGCCGTCCTGACAGGTAGCCACAATACCGGTAGGCACATGAGTTACGCGTACTGCCGACTTGGTCGTGTTGACGGACTGTCCGCCCGCGCCGCTGGAGCAGAAGGTATCGACACGGATGTCTTTGTCATGAATCTCAATTTCGAACTCTTCCGCTTCCGGCATAACAGCAACGGTTGAGGTAGACGTATGAATACGTCCGCCGGATTCTGTCGTAGGAATGCGCTGCACACGGTGTGCGCCGCTTTCAAACTTCATTTTGCTGTATGCGCCGCGGCCGTTGATCAGGAAAATAACTTCCTTGAACCCGCCGAGATCATTCGTGTTCACATCCATCAGCTCTACGCGCCAGCCCTGAGTGTCGGCATAACGGGTATACATCCGGTACAGGTCAGAGGCAAACAAAGCCGCTTCGTCCCCGCCGGCTGCGCCGCGGATTTCCACGATTACGTTCTTATCGTCATTAGGGTCCTTAGGCAGCAGGAGCAGACGAATCTTCTCCTCCAGATGAGTCTGCCGCGTGGACAGCTCATCAATCTCCATCTTGACCATTTCTTTCATCTCATCATCAAGCTTCTCAGCCTGCATCATCTTCGCAGCTTCAAGCTCTTCCATTACATTCTTATATTCGCTATACGCCTCGAAGGCGGGCTGCAAGTCGGATTGTTCTTTGGAATAGTCCCTCAGTTTCTTACTGTCGCTTGCAACATCCGGGTCACAAAGCAGTTCACTGAGTTTCTCATAGCGGTCCGCCAGGGATTGCAATCGGTCCAACAAGGGAATTCACCTCTCCTGATTCAATTTCTTCGTTTATAATTACTTTAAATTGTTAGCACAACTGAAATAGATATACGACTTTATATTATACCACCACTCAAGCTAATTGGCTACATTTTCAAACCGCAGGATCAGGAAAACTTTTGAATTCTGAGCTGCATCACCTTATGATGTAAAAGCTGCATCCAAGTTATGCATTACGCCCGTGTCCCGATTACAAAATCACCCGGTACTGTATAAACATCTGATGCCGCTCCCTGCCTCATTCCCATGAAGATTAGTTAGTTGTATATAATGGCGGCGATACGGCGTTTATACGGCGGTCATAGGAAGAGGAGGAGCCACTGTGCATGAACAGCATGAATAGTTGGAAAAACGTATCTTAATTTCGGTGTTTTGCATCTTTAGAGGGAATTAATTGGATAAACGTCATTTAATTTCAGGCGTTTCCTCAAAAGTGATCGGTTTGCTGAATATTAAGTGCCTTTTTTCCAACTACTGCCTGGCAGGGGTCCCTCTATTCAGCAGCAAGTGGAGATTATCCAACTGCTTCTCCGGCGTTGACAGCAGGCGAAAGACGACAGGCGGGAAGCCGCCTTTCCAGGTTTTCCACAAATAGGAGTTGACCCTTAGCCTTAGCCTTATCCGAAATTCAAAAAGAACCATCCAGCAAGTAAAACTCTACTCTGAATGGCCTCTCTGCCCTACACTATAAATGTTCTATGCGTTAAATGGTCTAGTTAAATGGTCTAGTTGAATAGTCTATACGTTGAAACGGAAATGCATAACGTCGCCGTCCTGCACCAGGTATTCCTTGCCTTCCAGACGCAGCTGGCCGCGTTCCTTGGCGCCGTTCATCGAGCCTGCAGCTACCAGATCTGTGTACGCAACAACCTCAGCCCGGATAAAGCCGCGTTCGAAGTCTGTATGAATAACTCCTGCTGCTCCAGGTGCCTTGGTGCCCTTGCGGATCGTCCAGGCACGGACCTCCTGAACGCCGGCAGTGAAATAAGTGTACAGGCCGAGCAGCTTGTAAGCTGCTTTGATCAGGCGGTTCAGACCGGATTCCTGCAGACCCAGCTCTTCCAGGAACATGTCCTTGTCTTCGCCTTCCAGCTCGGCAATCTCGGCTTCCACCTTGGCACTGATCGGCACCACTTCGGCATTCTCCGCCGCTGCGAATTCGCGGACCTGCTTCACATAAGGGTTCTCCTCCGCAGTCGCTACTTCATCCTCGCCCACGTTCGCCGCATACAGCACCGGCTTCAGGGTCAACAGGTGAAGATCGCGCACGATCTGGCGCTCGTCATCGGATAATTCCAGGCTGCGGGCAGGCTGGTCCAGATACAGGGCTTCCTTCACGCGCTCCAGTACTTCCACTTCCTGGGCGTATTTCTTGTCGCCGCCCTTGATGTTTTTGCGGGACCGTTCGATCCGCTTCTCCACGCTCTCCAGGTCAGCCAGAATCAGCTCCAGGTTAATCGTCTGGATGTCACTGATAGGATTCACCTTGCCGTCCACATGGGTTACGTTCTCATCGACAAAGCAGCGGACCACATGCACAATGGCATCCACTTCGCGGATATGCGCCAGGAACTTGTTGCCCAGGCCTTCGCCCTTGCTTGCGCCGCGTACCAGTCCGGCAATATCGACGAATTCAAAAGCGGTGGGAACCGTCTTGTTCGGCTGCACCAGCTCTACCAGCTTATCCAGACGTTCGTCCGGCACTTCCACGACACCTACGTTCGGGTCGATGGTGCAGAACGGATAGTTGGCGGATTCTGCGCCCGCTTGGGTGATAGCATTAAATAATGTCGATTTGCCTACGTTGGGAAGTCCAACGATACCTGCTTTCAAAGCCATTTATATGACAACTCCTATTTTCGGTTGGTTTGATCACCGCATGGATTACATAACTGATCTCAACCATTATATATTAGAACAAAACCTCCAGCAACAGCAGATGTCAAGGGGATGCCGCCCCTAAAGCGGAGCTTAACCCCCGAGGATGAATCAGCGACTGCCTTGGGACCCCACAACACTGCTATTTCCGGCCTATCCGGCCTACTTACAATGTCTTCGACATTGTAATATCCGTAACCAGGAAGCCCATCTTCTTATACAGCTCGAACGCACGGTCATTCTGCCCGAAGACATGCAGTCCGATCTTGGTCACATTCATCTTCCGGGCTTCTTCGTCCAGCAGAGTTAATGCCAGTTTGCCGTAGCCCTTGCCCTGGAAGGGCTCAAATACATAAAAGTCATAGATGAACGCTTCCCGCACTCCACGGTTCTCATTCACGTTGAACCAGATGTACCCCGCCTGGGTCTTCGTCTCAGTCTCCACTATAGAATAGAGATAAGCCCCCTCCGTGTAGAGCCCTTTGGGCAGGAACCGCGTCATCTCTTCCTGGGATAGCTTCATGGCTGTCTCCGCATCCCAGGCTCCGGCTTTTATTTTGTCTTCTGCGAAGTCCCGGGTAGATTGTCTTAAGAAAAATTGAAATGTCGATTCATCCATTTGAACCAGTGTAATCATAATGTTAGCCCTTCCTCTTGTTCCATAATCATCGTCTGGTCCCTACCGCTACCGCCGGAGAAGACGCGGGGTACCGCGCAGTGCAGTAAGATCCGGCGCTCCGATGCCGAACATTACCGTCCGCAGCTCCAGCTCCACCTGGGCCAGCGCCTGATCCAGCGCCTCCTCGGAGCTGACGGCCGGGCCCAGCAGCCCCCGCCCGAAGCCCGCCAGATCCGCCCCCAGCGCCAGCGCCTTCGCGGCATCTACCCCATGCTTCAGCCCGCCGCTGCCGATAAGCGCGCCGTGCGGGGAGATGCCGCGCACCTCGGTAATGCATTCCGCCGTGGGAATCCCCCAGTCGGCGAAGGCCTCCGCAGCCGCACGCCGCACCGGATCAACGCTGCGGAACTTCTCCACCTGGCTCCAGGAGGTGCCGCCCGCACCGGCAACGTCGATGAAGGCAGCCCCTGCCTGATATAGCCGGGCTGCCGTATCGCCGTCAATTCCCCAGCCGACTTCCTTGACACCCACCGGAATCTCAAGACTCCGGCATAACGCCTCTATCCGCTTCAGCAGGGAGCCAAAGCCGGTATCGCCCTCCGGCTGGAACACCTCCTGCAGTCCGTTCAGATGAAGAACCAGCCAGTCGGCTCCCGCAATCTCTACTGCACGGCGGCACTCGTCTACACCGAAGCCGTAGGAGAGCTGTACCGCTCCGACATTGGCAATGACCGGAATCGTGGGCGCCCTGCCGCGCACATGGAAGGTCGGCGCCAGCTCCGCACGTTCTACAGCGGCCCGCACTGAGCCGACGCCAAGCGCCCAGCCCCGGCGCTCAGCGGCTTCGGCAAGCCGGTCGTTGATGCTTCCGGTCGCCAGGCTTCCCCCGGTCATGGAGCTGATCAGCAGCGGGGTGCGCAGCGTACGGCCCAGAAATGCTGTACGCAGCGAGATCTGCTCGAAGTCCAGCTCCGGCAGTGCGTTATGACGGAACCGGTACTGCTCGAAGCCGGTTGTGATTCCGCTGCCGGCGACATCCTCATTCAGGCAGAGCCGCACATGCTCAATCTTCCGTTCTCCGGTTCTGGAGTCGGGCAGCAGAGATTTATGTCCGGCCATGCCTGAAGCAACCTGCTGAACGGGTTCAAGCCCTGTGCCTGACTGCTCAACAGAGCTCCGCGGCACGCCATTCTGCGGCATATCATTCATGCTGTCTTCCTCCGCTCTGTGTCATTATATATGTTCATATCTATTATGTTCATATCTATATGGAAGCGCTTTTTCTATCTTACTCAGCGCTGCTCGGCACAAGTACATTTTATTATAACACAACCCTGCCTGGCCGTTGAATGCAGACAGGGCCATATCCCCTCACCAATGGCTGGCAATGTATTCACCAACCAGCCGTCCGGAGAGCGAGACAACCGGTGTTCCCCCTCCGGGATGGGTGGTACCGCCAACATACCAGAGTCCCTGTACATCCCTGGAGCGGTTGCCCGGACGGGAGAAGGTCTGCCTTACCGTATTGGAGGATATCCCGTATATGGCTCCCTGATGCGCCAGCGTATCACGGGCGATATCCTGCGGGGTATAATGCTCCAGCACCTCCGCTGCGGACAGCCCTGTGATTCCATGGCCCTCCAGTACCGACATTACACGCTCCCCGTAAGCATCCGTCTCCGCACTCCAGTCACAGGCCGGGCTCAGATAAGGCGCATTGGCCAGGATGAACAGATTGCTCCCGCCCGCAGGCGCCATCTCAGGCTCAGAATAACCCGAGTGGCAGACATAGACCGCCGGGTGCTGCGGAGGGCGTCTATGCTCGAAGATATCCTTGAATTCCTGTTCATAGTTCTCCGGGAAAAACACCGTGTGATGCAGCAGCGCATCATACGTGCGCGGCACTCCTGCCAGCGTGACCAGCCCGGACAGGGACGGCTCGTACGCTTCAATTCTGCGGTCCGTCATTCCGGGACGGACCGCTTCGGGCAGCAGCAGCCGGTTGATGCTCAGCACATCGCCACCGGCAATGACCGTCTTGGCCGGATAGAAGCCCTGCGCCGTATCCACACCTTCTACCGCACCGGAGACCACGGATATCCCCGTGACCTCCGTTCCTGTCATTAACTTCACGCCCAGATTGCGGGCCAGGGCAGCCAAGCCGCTGACTAACTCATAGGTGCCGCCCTTCACACCGTATACGCCTTCCTGAATCTCCAGATGTCCGAGCATGGCGAAGATGGAGGGAGAACGATAGGGCGATGACCCGACATAGGTGGCATAGCGGCCCAGCATAGCTAGGGTATTCGGATGAGAGAAGTAACGGAGCAGCAAATCATGCAGGCTGAGAAAAGGCCTTACCCTCAGCAGGTCCCGCACAAGGGAAGGGGATAACTTATCCCTCCAGGACAGCAGCAGCCGGTTCAGGAACTGCTTCTCGCTGAGCCGGTATAGACGGGAGGCTTCCGCCAGAAATTCCGGGTAACGCGAAGCATCTGCGGAACTGTAGGATGCGATCTGCTCGCGCATCCTCCCGGTATCCCGGGACAAGTCAACCACCTTGCCGTCAGCGAACACATTGCGTGTCCGCGGCTCCAGTTCATAGAGCTGAACGTAATCCTCCATGCTGGCCCCCGCAAGCTCATACAAGGAGCGGAAGACATGGGGCATCGTAATTGTACTGGGACCCCTGTCGAAGGTGTAGCCTCCCGTCTCCACACGCTGCAGCTTACCGCCGGGCTGCGGCTGCCGTTCCAGCACGGTCACTTCCCAGCCTTTGGCGGCTAGGGTTACCGCGCAGGACAGACCTCCGAATCCGGCGCCTATAATCACAGCCTTCGGTTTCATTCATAACGCCTTCCTTTCCATTCATAGCCCCCGCGTGTGCGGCTTCCGTTCCAGGATGCAGCCGCAATCAGGGATAAGCAGAGCATAGCCGCCGGGAGAAGAATACAATACCAGAACGGCTGCTTACCGGCAGCATCGCTCGTCCGCTTGACAGCGATACCAGTCAGCAGCGCAGCAGCAGGCCAGATCGCTGCGCCTAACTGACCGCTCAGGCAGCCGTACAGAACGGCAGCCGCAGGCAGCACATACAGCGACCAATACAGGAACAGTACTGCCAGCAGGAGTATAGGGCTGCGGCCGATACCGGCATAGATATTCTTCCGGTAGCCGTTCCATACCTGCTTGGCATTGTGATACATCCGCATCGACACCTGCTCCGTGATATTCATGAGCCTTACCGTCTCTCCCGCCCGCTTCACGGCCCGGGCCAGCGCCATGTCATCCACCAGCGCACTGCGGATGGCCTGATGCCCGCCACAGCGGTCATAACTGCTGCGGCGGATCAGGATGAAGCCGCCATGTGCCGCAACAAACCGCGGATCTCCAGAGCCGCTGACCAGCGGAACGGGCAGGTGGCAGATGATGGTGAAGACCATCAGGGGAACCACCAGCCGCTCCAGCCATGACCCCGTAATCTGCCGGGGGAAGCCTGTAATCATGCCGCTGCCCGCAGCTTCGGCTGCAGAGAGAGCCGCCTGCAGCGCCCCCTGCTGCAGACGGACATCCGCGTCGAGGAACAGCAGCCAGTCTCCGCTTGCAGCTTCCGCAAGCTGAGCGCAGGCATGGGACTTGCCAAGCCATCCCTCGGGTAGCGCCCGGCCCCGCAGAACGCGTACCCTGCCGCCACCGGCCGCAGCAGCCATAGCCCCTGTTCCGTCTGTGGATGAATCATCCAGAACGATGATCTCCACCTCTGCTCCACCGGTGCTGCAAGCCAGCACCGAGGAGAGGCAACCGGCAATGTTATCTGCTTCATTGCGGGCAGGGATCAATACCGACAAGCGCCGGACCCGTGAGGTAGCCTGCGCTGGCTGAACCTTCACCTCTCTCCTCCCCGGACCTGCACCTATTACGGGAAGCTGGGCTGCATTCCATAGCGCGAACAACAGCTGGAGCAGCAGAATACCTGACAGGATTTGAAAGAGCAGGTTCATCGTCTCCCCCTGCCCGGCCGCAGCAGATCCAGCCACTCATTGGTGGATCTCCCTTTGCGCAGCAGCGGCCTGAATTCATCCGGCATGTACCCTTTATGATGAATGATCCTGCTCCGGTGTGCCTCCAGTTGTTCACTAAGAACAGTCTCCAGCGTGCGGGCTATTACGGAGCGGTCCATCTCCGCCCATGGCAGGAGCTGCGGCGCTCCGGCCAGCAGTGTAGCTTCCGGCTTGGTATGACGGAACAGGCCGTGATACAGCGTTACCGGCACTACGGCAGTCTGCGGACTGAGGCGCAGCACTAAGGCCGCCCCTGCCTTCAGGCTCAGCGGGCGGTGCTCCAGCGGCAGAATTTCACCTTCGGGATACATCCAGACACTCTCCCCTGCTTGCAGTAATCCGGCTGTATAACGCAGCGAAGCCCGCAAGTCGCCTGTGCTGCCGGAGTTAATGGAATAGGCCCCAAGCTTTCGGAAGAAGGCATATTTGCGCAGCTGCTCCTCTTCCATCATGAAGTAATGGCGGCTGCCGGGCAGCTTCCCGGCGGCGTGATAAGCCAGCAGACCGTCCCACCACGAGCTGTGATTCATCAGATAGAGAATCCCCCGGCCTGCAGCGGCAGAGGGCTGGAGTTCGCCGCTGATTCCGATGGAATGGAAATGTCTGCGCAGCAGATACATTGAATTATAGCGGTAGAACACCCGGTCAAAGCTTCCCGACTTGACGGCTTCCAGCATAACGCAGACTCCCTTCAGCCAGAGCAATACCCGCCACGGCGATAACCGCACAGGCTGGCAGTCCCTCTGTAAGACTGATCAGACCGAACATAATCAGAATCGCCTGATACAAGCGGGTGCCCCGGCGGGCAGCAAGCCGGGCCACCGGCACAGCCGGAAGCAGCATGGACAAGAGCCCGCCTGCAATCAGCCAGCCGCCGAAGTTGCTCCAGGGCACCTGGTAGAAGCCCCCGCCGCCCTCCCAGTGCCAGAAGCCCCTCGCATGGGCAACAGGATCAAGCACCAGATCCATCAGCACCGTCCAGAAGCCCACCTGAACAGCCCGCAGCAGCCGCAGCCTGAAGCCCCGCTGTCCGGCATCATGACTAATCAGTACGGCATTGCACACGACAGCGATCCAGGCGAAGCCCAGTGTAACCGGCACACCGAAGAATAAAGGCCCCAGAATAGTAGAGTAACTATAATCTCCAAACAACCGGCCGGAATGTACACCTACCCATTCGACCGCCATTCCTCCCAGCCAGATCAGCGCCAAGGCGTACCAGAATCGCGCTTTGCGCCAGCCTCCCGAAGAATTGACTGACCAGTCAGACATAAAAGGCTGAACTCGCCCCTTGGATAATAAATCCACGGCATATGCGGCATAGAACACGAGAAACAATCCGTTGGAGAAACGCAGGCTTTGGGGAATTCCGAACCAGATCAGCAGCAGAGCGCCAATGACATACCAGATCCAAAAAAGAATTCTGACCATCCTCAGACCACCGCAGTTCTTATACCGGCATAGCGCACAACCGTACGCTGGAACAGCTGGAGCTTGGCTTCATCACTGACATAAGAGCGCTTGTGAAAAACGTCATAACCGTCTGCCTCCACCGCATCCAGAATGGCAGCATAGAAGGAGGCGGCGAGTTCAATGGCAAGTCCGCTCTCCAAAGGATACGTGTGCACATTCTCCAGCCCCTGGTGGAACCAGCCCAGCGCCTCTGTCTTAAGCTCCTGGATTACTGCGATAAACCGCGGGTTGACCTCCCCGTCTTCCAGTTCCCGCTGGCTGTAGCCATGTCTCCCCATCACCTCAAGCGGCACATACCTCCGTCCTCTGCGCAGATCCTCCCCCACATCACGGATGATATTCACAAGCTGCATCCCTATCCCCAGAGCAATTCCAGCCGTTCGTGCCGCTTCACTCTGATCATCCCGCAGGACGGGCAGCAGCATCTCCCCGACAGTCCCCGCCACAAGATAGCAGTAGTCCTGAAGCTGCTCCATCGTGTCATATTGAGTGAAGGACAGATCTCTGAGCTGACCCTCCATTTGCAGATGGAAGGGCTCACGCTGAAGCTGCGGGAAGCTGCTGAACAGCCAGCGCAGCGCCGGCCAGATGAAATGCCCTTCCGCCGTCTCCAGATTCCTGAAATGCGCCCGCAGCTCATGAATGCTGTACGGCGAATGCTCAGGCTCATCCACACTATCATCTATAATCCGGCAAAAGGCATAAATCACATGCACCGCTTCACGCCTGGGACTTGGCAGAACATCAAACGCTTTATGAAAGGAGGTAGACCCTCTCTTCATCAATTCCTCGCATTGCTGCAGTATCCTTTCATTCATCTACGCTCATCTCCTTTATCATTTGCTGAACGGCAAGCTTCGCTCCCTGCATCACAATCGGCACACCGCCGCCGGGGTGGACGGATGCGCCTGCGGCATATAGCCCTTGGAGCGGATAGGGCTTCGGCTGGGGCCGGAATACCCCCGACTGGCTCAGCAGCGGGGCAATGCCGAAGCTGCCTCCGCCGTACATCCCTTCCTTCTGGGCATCAGCGGGAGTTCTTAGCCTCCGCCAGATCAGACTCGCGGCAAGCCCGGGGAAGCCCCGCTGCTCCGCATCCGCCAGCACCTTGTCGGCCAGCGCTCCGGCCAGCTCCCCCCAGTCCTTATCCGGTGCTGCCGGAACGGGAACAAGGAAATACAGCACGCTTTGTCCGGGAGGGGCCGCGCTGCTGTCCAGCGCTACCGGATTGAATACATAATAAGAGGAATCTGCGGGGATCTGTCCCCGGTCAAACAGCTCATGAAGGCTGCTGTTCAGACTATCCGGCAGGAAGAACTGGTGAACCAGTGACTGCGGCCACCGTTTGTCCGTAGCCGCATAGATCAGCAGGCAGCCCGAGGAAGGCTTGAAGCTCCCCCGCTTGATCCTTTTGGGGGATATGCGGCTGCCCTTATTTGCACTTACATCCAGAGCGCGCTCCTGCTTGAAGACACCCGGTGGAAGCAGCTTCTCGACATGCGGGAAATCACCGTTATACAGTACAGCATCATAAGGGATCTCCTTCCCTTGAACAACAACTCCGCGGCAGCGGCTTCCCGCAACAAGCAAGGACTCCACTTCTGTGCCCGTATGAATCTCTGTCCCCCGGCTCTCCAGCTCCCGGGCCATGATCTGCGGCAGCGTGCCATACCCGCCCTTCAGCATCCAGATGCCGAAGGCATGTTCGGCGTAAGGGAGCATCGTGTAGATACCCGGGGTGCGGAACGGCGCCCCTCCGATATATAGGCTCTGGAGGGAGAAGGCATCTCTAAGCTCCTCATGCCGGAAGTACTGGCCGACGGCAGAGCGCAGGCTCTGGTAAGCGCGCAGGCGGACCATCAGCGACAGGTTGGCCGGGCTGAAGAACTCCCGCCCGTTCGGATACCCCCGCTCAAGAAATGAAGTCCGGCCCTGCGGATACAGCACCGACATCTCGTTCATGAATCGGGTGAAGCCCTTGCCTTCTCCAGGATAGATGCGGTCAATCTCCTCCGCCTGCGCCGAAGCATCGGCGAACTTGGTCAAGACGCGCCCGCTCCTGAAGTGGACCCGGTAGAGCGGATCACAGTGCAGCAGCTCCAGGCTTCCGCGCGGCAGCCCGCCTTCTTCCAGAATCCCCAGCAGCATCTCCGGCAGCAGCACGATGGTAGGCCCACGGTCAATCCGGTAGCCGCCCTCCTCTTCAAAAGCGACCCGCCCGCCCACCTGGGCAGCGCGCTCATATATCACAACCTCATGCCCCTGACGGGTGAGCAGCAGCGCTGCCGTCAGACCGCCGATCCCGCTGCCCACGATGGCAACGCGGCTCATAGCGGCACCCCTGCGCCCGCGCCGTGAGCGCCGGTCTGCACAGTGAATCTGCCCCGCACAGCCTGGTCATGCTTCCGCAGCAGCTGCGCACTGATCTTGGCCGACTCGAAGATCGTCGGCAGACCGCTGCCCGGATGTGTTCCGCCCCCGACCAGCCAGATGCCGCGCACCTCCTCGAAGGTGTTGTGCGGCCGCAGATGCATCATCTGCCCCAGGTTATGGGCCAGATTGAAGGTTGCACCGTTATAGACATTCTGCTTGTCCTGCCAGTCCTGCGGCGAGAAGAACAGGCGCTCTTCCACCCGTCCGGCTATTCCCGCGAGCTGCGGGATCTGCTCCAGCCGCTCCATCATCCAGTCCTCAACCTCAGCGCGCTCCTGCTCCCAGTTGATATCTGCACTCAGATTCGGCACCGGCATCAGCACATAGAGCGAGGATTTGCCCGGAGGCGCCAGCGTCTTATCAATGACCGAAGGATTATGGATGTAGATGGAGGCATCATCCGACAAGACGCCCAGCTCGGTGATCTCCCTGACATTACGCCGGTAATCTGCGGCGAAGTGAACCGAATGATGATCAAGCTCCACCTCTCCATCTATCCCCAGATAGAGCATGGCTGTGGAGCAGGAATATCTTTTGCGGGCAACCTTGGCGGGGGTATACTTCTTCAGCAGGCCCGGCTCGAACAACTGTGTCATCGCGGAGCCGAAATCTGCTCCAATCACAATGTAATCTGCCTCCACCTTCTCCCCGTTCTCCAGCAGCAAGCCTGCGGCATGTCCGTTCTTGACCAGAATGCGCTTCACTCCGCTTGCCGTATGCACCTGCCCGCCATGCTCCTGAATCACCTCGGCCATGGCCTGAAGCACACGGTTAATTCCGCCTATCGGGTGGTACAGGCCGTAGCGGTGTTCCATGTAAGACAGAATCGTGAAGGTGCCTGGACATTCCCAGGGCGACATCCCCAGATACTTGGCCTGGAACGTGAATGAGAAGCGCAGCCGTTCATCATCGAAATACCGGGACAGCCGGTTGTATACGTTGTCTGCGGCATTCAGCTTGGGCAGCGCATGCAGCACATCTCTTTTCATATAATCACCGAGCGATTGGAACGGACGCTGCAGCAGCGGAATCACCCGCTCCAGCTTGTCGCCCTCTTCGGCCATGAACCGGCGGTAGCCGTTGCCGTTGCCGGGGAATAGCCGCTCAATCTCTTCAGCCGTCTGGACCTGATTCGTGGACGGTGTAAATACGGTATCTCCAAAATGCAGGGAATACAGCGGGTCAAGCGGCTTCAAGGAAACATAGTCATGTACAGACCGCCCTGCCAGAGCGAACAGCTCCTCCAGCAAATGCGGCATCATCAAAAAGGTAGCCCCCCGGTCAAAACGGTAATCTCCCAGCCTCAGTTCTCCTGATCTTCCGCCAACCGTGGCCTGCTGCTCGTAGAGCTCCACTTCATATCCTTCGGCGGACAGCAGCATCGCTGCGGCCAATCCGCCCGGCCCTGCGCCGATTACTGCAACTTTTGCCGTACCTGTGGTTCCAGTCAAGCGGCTTCCTCCTTATACCTGCTACCTGCAATATGTAGGCAGATCTCTATTTCCAAACATTATACAAAAACTATACAATAGTTATACAAGTATAATACCCATTTTGTATAGCCATGTAAATATCATCCTCCGGACTTCCAGCAATTAGATTACTAGACTTGTCCGAAGCACAAAAAGAACCGGCCAGCCACCCTTAGCGGGTTCCTGATCGGTCCAAATATTAGTCTGCTCTATTAAAATTCAGTGAGCCTGCTCATTCTTAGGCCTGATTCCGGTGAATTCCTGATCGAACCAGGCCTGCCACTGCTCTGGAGGCTCGGTCATCCTGTAGGTCGCCCTGGTATCTTGGGACCTGGACGATTCATAGGCTCTGCCGCCCACAATAAGCTGCATCTCCGGGTACAGGCTGCCCAGCCGTCCAAGCAAATCCTCAGTGTAGTCTACAAGGTCTTCATTCGTAACGGATAGACAGACCGCCCCGATCCGGTCCTGCTTCACCAGCATATCCATCACGCCCTCCTCAGGCGTATTGGCCCCCAGGTAGATAACCTCAACCCCGTTCCTGCGCAAAAACAGCGAGAACAGCAGCAGCCCGATCTGATGATGCTCTCCCGCCGGACAGAAGGCAAGCACCTTCGGCAAATGGGCATACACAGGAAACACATGAAGGAACTGGGACAGCCGGCTTGAAATCATATGCGTCATATAATGCTCCTGGGCCACCGTTGCCGTTCCCTGCTCCCAGGCCTCGCCGACCTTCACCAGCACCGGCACAAGCACCTGATGCACCATCGCCTCATAGCCGTACAAGGAGAACCCGAAGTCGATCAGCGCATCCGCACGCTCCCCCTGGATTTCGAGCAGCGCCGCATAGATCTGCTGCTTCATTTTGTCCATGGCATCCTTGGGGTCCCCGCCCGCTGCGGACAGGCGTTCATCCAGATCCTTCTGCTTATGCTTCTTCAGCATCCGCACGGCATGTGAGATACTGATGCCCTGTTTATCAGTCTGTTCCTTCAACCAGCGAAGGTCCTCAATATTCTCCTGATTGTACAGTCTATAGCCGGACTCGGTACGCTCCGGAACGACAGCCTGATACCTGTTCTCCCATGCCCGCAGAGTGACAGAAGGAATATCGAGCATTTCGACGACCTGTTTGATGGAATACACGATAGATTTCACTCTCTTCCTGTTAACACTGAATACTTTTGAAGATTCAAACCTTATACAAATTATTTACACTCATTATACATTTGCTTGTCTGTTATGTCATTAGAACTTGTATAATGCAGCTTTACAGGAATGATTCGGAATAAATTCAGCGGATTTAGCAAAAATACATCTTTCAGGTCATTTTGCACTCTGCTGCTTCACTTCTCCTTAGCGGGCGTTATAGGTACTTACAATGCCTGCGCCAAGTATACGAACACCGGCACCGCAGCACAACCAGGAGGATTATTCTATGAATCGAAGCAGCCGCCCCATCACACCCGAACAGTTGCAGCTAACCCTGGCTTCCGGTGCCATCACAGCCACCCGCCGCAAGCGGAGGAAGCGCCTCGTCCTGCGCCGCCCTCGGCTATGGAGTGCCATTATCCTTCTCCTTCTTTGGCTTGCCGGGGTAATGGTCTACCAGACCCATAAGCCGCTTCCTCCCGGACTTTCCATGGAGAGCCCTGCTTATAAGGTCGATAAGGTTGACTTCTGGCAGGATCTGACCTATCAGGACAGCAGCGGGGCCCAAGCGAGGGAAGAACAGATTCTGCCAAGAATGCTGGAGATCATAGAAGAATCCAGACAATTCCTGGTGATTGATCTGTTCCTGTTCAATGGTTACACCCACACCGACCAGCAGTTCCCGGCAGTCAGCCGGAAGCTTACCGATAAGCTGCTCGCCCACAAGGCCGCCTATCCCGGAATGGAGATCGTCTTCATCACTGATGAGGTGAACACGAATTACGGCTCTGCTCCTAACGCCCTCCTGGAAAAGATGAAAGCAGCCGGAATCAAGGTGATTCTGACCGATGTGGATGACCTGCGCGATTCGACTCCGGCTTATTCGGCGGTCTGGCGCACCTTCATCCAGTGGTTCGGCCAATCCGGCACAGGCTGGATTCCGAATCTGATGGCCAGCGGAGGGCCCGATATTACCGCACGTTCCTATCTGAAGCTGCTGAATGTCAAGGCTAACCACCGCAAGGTTGTACTCAGTGAGAACACCGCGCTGATCTCCTCCGGCAATGTGCATGACGCCAGTGCCTATCATTCCAATATTGCCCTGGAGGTGCAAGGCCCCATCCTGGCGGATATTCTGCAGAGCGAGCAAGCTGCAGCTAATCTGTCGGGAGCCGGTCCCCTGCTGAGCAAGCAGCCTGACTTCGGGAAGCCTGCCGCCACCGCCGGAGGATCTCCGCTTGAAGTCCGCTATTTGACCGAAGGCAAGGTGTACAAATATGCTCTGGAGGGCATCGCCTCAGCAGGACCGGGGGATGTCATCTGGATGGGCATGTTCTATCTGGCAGACGATGGGATCATTGATGCCCTGCTTGCGGCAGATGCAAGGGGCGCTGAAGTCAGGCTGCTGCTTGATCCCAATCAGAATGCGTTCGGACGGGACAAAATCGGCATCCCGAACCGCCCCGTTGCCATGGAGCTGGACCAGAAATCCGCAGGCAATATCCTGATCCGCTGGTACAATACGGGTAAGGAGCAGTATCACAGCAAGCTGATGTTCATTGCGAAGGCGTCCGGCGACTCCATCATCCTGGGCGGATCAACGAATTTCACAACCCGTAATCTGGACGATTATAATCTGGAGAATAATCTCTTCGTGTCCGTGCCGCGCGGGCAGCCTCTCTATGCTGACATGGAAGGCTACTTCAACCGTCTGTGGAACAACGAAGGAGCTGAGTACAGCCTGCCGTTCAAGGAATATCAGAGTGAGCTTACCTGGATTAAATATATGATCTACCGGATACAGACCCGCCTCGGGTTCACTACCTTCTGATTGTACCCAGTTGTGCCCAGGCTCAGAGCAATAGGGGGAAATGTCCGGGGGGGTGGGAAATTGGAACCTCTGAGGGTACTGCCTCCTCCTGCTAGAAGCAAGTGGAATAACGTATCTTAATATGCGCATTTCTGAGAGATTGCCGGAAGCAAGTGGATAAACGGCATCTAATCATATTCGTTTTCACTGCTATGGTAATATCGGGCGCAATTAAGTGCTGTTTATCCATCTGCTGACCTAGCAGCGTTCATTCGTTCATCAGCAAGTGCTGTAAATCCAACTGCTTCAGTCTACGTAACATTAGAGCTCGTCCGGTACGCTATTGCAGAACACTGTTGCCATACGAGTTATCCGTATTCTTCCATTGTATAACTCCCTATTCAAAAGACTGCGAAAATCACAAAAACGGTACCGTCCATTTACAGGACGGTACCGTTTTGTATTTCTGTCCCGCCTACAGCAGCGGGGACATCAGCCGGGCTGCCGATTCCAGCAGCCGCTCCAGCAGTCTTTTCTCCATGAAGGTCTCATGGACAATCTGCCGCGTGGACTGCAGGTCACGCTCGAAGTCTGCGACAATGCGCGAGACACTCTCGGTCTGCAGCAGCAGCGCATTCACCTCAAAGTTAAGATGGAAGCTGCGCATATCCATATTGGCGGTTCCGATCGTCGCAATCTCTCCGTCTGCAATCAGCAGCTTGGAGTGGATGAAGCCCTTCTCATATTCATAGATCTTCACGCCTGACTCCAGCAGCGCCGGGAAGTAGGAATGGGACGCCAGGAAGGGAATCCATTTATCCGGCTTGGCCGGGAACAGCAGTCGCACATCCAGACCCGACATTGCCGCCACACGCAGCGCAGTCAGAATATCCTCGTCAGGAATGAAGTAAGGGCTGGCGATCCAGACCGACTTCTCTGCTGTGGTAATCATCGAGAAGAAAATATTCTTGAGGGCACGCCGCTCATTATCCGGGCCGCTGGCAATAATCTGCACCGCCCCGTCTCCGGTGGTGAAACGAAGCTGCGGGGAGAGATAATCCTGCTCCATGATTTTTTCGCCGGTGGTATGCATCCAGTCCTGGAGGAAGATAATCTGCATCGTCCGCACTGCTTCACCTCTCAGCAGCATATGCGTGTCCCGCCAGAAGCCGTAGGTCTTGCTGCGGCTTAAGTACTCGTCGCCGACATTCAGCCCGCCCATGAATCCGACATCGCCGTCAATGACTACGATTTTGCGGTGATTCCGGTAGTTCACCCGGCTGGAGAAGAAGGAGGTCGAGTTGCCATAAGCAGCCACCTGCACCCCGGCATCACTGAGCTCCTTAAGGAAAGCCCGGGACAATTGAATGCTGCCCACCGCATCATACATGAACCGGACAGCAACGCCCGCGCGGGCCTTCTCAATCAGAATCTGCTGAATGCGCGTACCGATATGATCCGCTCTGAAAATATAATATTCCATATGAATATGATGCTGCGCCTGACGCAGCTCGAGCAGCAGGGTGCCGAAGGTCTCTTCCCCGTTCGTCAGAATACGCGTCTCTGAGCTGAAGGAGATCGACGTCCGGCCCAGTCTTTGCGATAATCCCAGCAGCTTCTGCCGCGCGGGGGTGAACACCGACCAGTCCTGGTGCATCCGCAGCGCGTCATTCTCAATCCGTTCATAGGCCATCAGATCGCGCTGGGCTTTTTTGTCATACTTGCGCCGCTTGAATACATTCTGTCCGAACAGGAAATAGAACACAAGTCCCAGCACCGGAATCAGCGCAAGCAGCAGAATCCAGGATACCGTGGTAGAGGGATTGCGGTTCTCCATGAAGATCCCCAGTCCGATAGAGATGACCGTCAAGGTGGAGAAAATACTAATAATTGTTCCGGCAGTACTGCCGAAAATCCCAAATCCAAAATAATAAAAAGCCAGCATAGCACCTATGATGACTATGGCCTGAAGTCCTCTTCTCATATGCAACCTACCTTCTCATTCTTCCGTTCATCACCAAACTGACACATTTATATATTACATGAAGAATCGTTATCTTCCTACTGAAACTGCAAATTTGTAATGCTGCAGGATATATAATATAATCTCACTGACCATTCAGTCAAATACAGAACTTCATAGTCAGAACGGGGGCCAGGCTGGCATTGACCGCTAAAAGCACGACCAAAAAAGAACAAATCATCAAGACAGCCATGCAGCTGTTTGCTGTGAAAGGCTCGTCCTCTACCTCCATGCAGGAGATTGCCGAACTATGCGGGATCTCTAAGGGAAGCCTCTATCTGATCTTCAAATCCAAGGAGGAGCTGGAACGCAGCATCTACATCTATTGCTTCCGGATGATTCATGATCCCCTCCAGCGGGAGGAGCAAGAGACCGGCAGAGCGCCACGGGAGAAGCTGCGTAACCAGCTCGAAATTCTGCTTAGCCATGTCTACGAGCTGCGCGAATTCCTGCAGCGCCAGTTCCAGGAGGTAGCCGGCAGAGGCATAACCGAGACCCCGGACTGGGTAGCGCAGAATAACGCTGCCCTGCTGCGCTGGTTCCAGCATAAGCTGGAGCTCATGTACGGGCCTGAGATTCTGCCCTACGCAGGCGATCTGTGCCTGCTCAGTCATGGCATGATCCACGCCAGCATCAAGCTGCTGTTCGGCGGGGAGGCCTCTGTCTCCATCCCTGACCTGGCGGACCGCCTGGTGGACTGGCTGGATATTCTGGTATCCGGCCTGCTTGCAGGGCAGCCCGCTCCCCTGATCTCTTCCGCAGTCCTCGCCGCATGGGCCGAGGGATACGGGGAGAACCCGCGCCAGAGTCCGCTTCAGCTGATCAAAGCCATGAAGCTCCTGCTCAGTGAAGCGGACGGTTCGCACCAGGAACATGCCGAAGACGGGCTGGAGTCGCTGAACATCCTGGAGAGCGAGATTCTTACCTCCCACCCCCGTAAAGCGATTCTTCAAGGCATGATAGCCAATCTCCAGGGATACCCTGTGTTATCCGGCGAACTCAGTCAACTGAAGAAGCAATTCGCTCCCTTTATGCAGACTTCCTGCGGGCTTCATGAATGACCCATGCAGCACGCTTCAAATATCAAGAATAATTGTACTGGAGGATCGACTCACTAATGAAAAGCCTAATTAATTTCTCACTCCGTAACAAATTCGCTGTCTGGCTGCTGACGATTATTATCGTCTTCGCCGGTCTGTACAGCGGGTTGACCATGAAGCAGGAGACTCTGCCTAATATTAGTATCCCTTATCTCAGCATTACTACTATTTATCCCGGAGCCGCACCCGAGGGCGTCGTGAATGATGTCAGTAAGCCGCTGGAGCAGAAGCTGCGCAACGTGGACGGCGTGAAGATGCTGACGTCCACATCGCTGGAGAATGCCTCCAGCGTTACCATTGAATTCGACTATGGCACCAATCTGGATAATGCAACCGCAGCAGTGCGCGAAGCCCTGAATGAGGTATCGCTGCCGGATAATGTGCAGAAGCCGCAAATCTCGCGCTTCAGCCTCAGCTCGCTGCCGGTCATCTCACTCAGTATCTCTGACGAGAGTTCAGCCGATCTGGAGGAGCTGACCCGGATTGCCGAGAACGATATCCGCCCCGCTCTGGAAGATGTGGAAGGCGTAGCCTCCGTCCAGATTGCCGGACAATACGTCAAAGAGGTCTCGCTGAAGTTCAATCAGGATAAGCTGAAGCAATACGGGCTGACGGAGGACACGATCAAAGGCATCATCCAGGCCTCTTCCCTGCGCGTTCCGCTGGGGCTGTTCGAGATGGACAAATCCCAGAAGGCTGTTGTCGTTGACGGCAATATCACTACGGTGGAAGACCTGCAAAATGTCAGCATTCCGCTAATTCCTTCCGCCGCTCCAGGCGGTGCTGCCGGAGCGGGCGCGGCGGGCGCAGGTGCGGCTGGTGCAGCTGGCGGTACCGCCGGTGCAAGCGCAGGAGCTGGTGCAGCTTCGGGCAATGCCGGTGCTGCGGCCATGACCGGACTGCCGACGGTGAAGCTGAGCGAACTGGCTGCTATTGAAGTAGTCGGCAAATCGGAGTCAATCTCCCGCACGAACGGCAAAGAGTCGATCGGGATTCAGATTGTGAAGGCCAACGATGCCAACACCGTTGATGTCGTCAATGGAGTCAAAGACAAGACGGAAGAGCTGAAGAAGCAATACAAGTCGATGGATCTGACGGTGCTGCTGGACCAGGGCAAGCCGATTGAGGATTCCGTGAATACGATGTTGTCCAAGGCCGCATTCGGTGCCCTGTTCGCCGTACTCATTATTCTGCTGTTCCTGCGGAATATCCGTTCCACCATTATCTCCATTATCTCGATTCCATTATCACTGCTGATTGCTGTATTATGCCTGCGGCAAATGGATATTACCCTCAACATGATGACTCTCGGCGCCATGACCGTCGCCATCGGGCGGGTAGTCGATGACTCCATTGTCGTGATTGAGAACATCTTCCGGCGGCTTACACTGTCCGGCGAGAGGCTGCGCGGCAGAGAGCTGATCAGCGCGGCTACCCGTGAGATGTTCGTGCCGATCATGTCTTCAACGATTGTTACGATTGCCGTCTTCCTGCCGCTCGCTTTTGTCAGCGGTATGGTCGGTGAGCTGTTCCTGCCGTTCGCCCTGACCATGGTGTTCGCGCTGCTGGCTTCGCTGGTTGTCGCAATTACCCTTGTGCCTGCGCTGGCCCATACCCTGTTCCGTAATGGACTGAAGAAGGGCAAGAGCAGCCACGGAGACAAGCCCGGTGCCATGGCCGGTGGGTATGTCAAAATTCTGGATTGGTGCCTCTCGCACAAGCTGATTACCTTCGGCGTTGCCGTGCTGCTGCTGGCAGGCAGTCTGTTCCTGATCAAGCCGATCGGCGTCAGCTTCCTGCCTTCGCAGGAAGAGAAGAATGTTATGCTTACCTTCTCCCCCAAGGCCGGCCAGACGCTGGAGGATGTCAAGGAGCAGGGGCTCGTGGCCGAGAAGTTCATTCTGGCACAGAAGCATCTGGACCAAATGCAGTACTCTATCGGCGGCAGCAGCCCGTTCGGGCCTAGCTCCGGCAATTCAGGACTGTTCTATGTCACATATGACAGCAACACGCCTGATTTCGATACCGTGAAGGAAAAGTTAATCGAAGGACTGTCCAAGGAAGTTCCGAATGGCGTGTGGGGCGATATGTCCGGCATGGCAGGCGGCGGCTTGGGCGGCAGTACACTTACCGTCAATATTTACGGCGATACGCTGGAGCAGCTCAAACCGGTAGCCGATGAGATTGCCGGAATCGTTCAGGCAGATACCAAGAACTTCAAAGACGGGGAGACGAGTCTCTCCGAAGCCTATGATCAATACACCATCGTGGCAGACCAGGCCAAGCTTAGCTCACTGGGCTTAACCGCCGGACAGATTGCGATGAAGCTAAGCCCTGCCGGAACCCGGCCTGTACTGACAGAAGTCCAGCTGGACGGCAAGGATTATAAGGTCTACATCGAGACGGACAAAGATTCCTATAGCAGCATTGAAGAAATGCAGGCCGCTACGCTCACCTCACCGCTGGGCATTACCGTACCCATTGGAGAGGTTGCCCGTATTGAGCAAGGCCAGTCGCCCGACTCCATCACCCGCGAGGACGGCAAAATGAAGGTCGATGTGACCGCCGAAATTATCTCGAATGACATCAGCAGCGCTTCAAAGGCGGTACAGGACAAAATCGACGCCCTGGATCTCCCGGATGGTGTGACCATCACCTTCGGCGGTGTTACCGAACAGATTAATGAAACGTTCGGCCAGCTGGGGATCGCCATGCTCGCGGCAATCGCCATTGTATACTTCGTGCTTGTGGTTACTTTTGGCGGCGGTCTGGCACCATTCGCCATTCTGTTCTCCCTGCCGTTCACAGTAATCGGCGCGCTGGTGGCCCTGCTTCTTGCAGGTGAAACCCTGAACGTCTCTGCCCTCATGGGCGCCCTGATGCTGATCGGTATCGTCGTCACCAATGCGATTGTATTGATTGACCGCGTAATCCATAAGGAACAGGAAGGCATGTCCACCCGCCAGGCCTTGCTTGAGGCCGGAGCTACCCGTCTGCGCCCGATTCTCATGACTGCGCTCGCTACCATAGGCGCCCTGCTGCCATTGGTTACAGGCCTTGAGAACAGCGCTGGAATTATCTCCAAGGGACTTGGCGTAACGGTGATCGGCGGTCTCGTCAGCTCCACGCTCCTGACCCTGGTCGTTGTACCGGTGGTGTATGAGTTCCTGATGAGATTCCGCAGCAAAAAGACATATGAATAACGGATGAACCTCCGTTTCAGTTATATAGAGTGGACCTAAGATAATAACGTAAAGCTCAGGCGTCACTGCGGTGAATATTTGGACTTCCGGCCGCTGTTGTCTCCAGATTTCTTGATTTATACCGCCTATTGCGGTTGAAATCCGGAGACAAAGGCGGACGCTACCGCTCCTACAGTTCCAAAATCCCCCTTCGATCCTTTAGGCTTTTTGTATTTTCTTCAGTTCAAGTAATATAAAGTGAAAGCAGAAGTTCAATACCCGCAAGCAGAAATAAGGCGCCCTTCCGATGATGGAAGGGCGCCTTATTGGGTTAATGCTATAGAGAGTAACTACACTTAAAGCCACAGACCCGCGTATTAAACCATGGCCGCCGCGCTGCTCTCCAGCGAAGCCTTCCAGACGCGCAGCATCTGCAGATCCTGCGGCAGGAATTCCTCCAGCATATGGCTGAGGCCAAGATAGAGCGGGCTGTCGGTTGCCGCGTTCATTCTCTTGCAGAACTGCGGTGTCCACTTCAGCAGGTGTTCTTCGAGGAATCTCTCCTGGATCTCCAGAAGCTCCATTGCACTGCGGATCGAGAAGCTGTTGTACAGCATCCGTTCGTGCAGGATCGCCATGAATTCCAGCTCGATGGCAATATGGTCATCCGCTTCACCGCTGCACTTCTTGAAGACAATGCCCGCTGAGGCGTACACATCGGAGAGCACATTGCAGAATTCTTCTTCACGGCCCAGTTGAGCCGCTTCACGGGCTACAAAGGAGCTAACGGCGCGCTCGTTCATCAGCCGCTTATATTCGAGTTTCTCTTTCTCACAGATGGCCGGGAGCATCGCAGGCTCCTGACTGCACAGGTAACGCTTCAATTCACGGCCGCCTTCAGTCATTTCCGCAGCGACACTCATCTCGCGGTTACGGCTCCACTGGGCGACCAGTGAGAGTGAGGGTTTTCTTCCATAAAAGTCCACAAGTAGCTGATATATTAATCCCCGACTCTCCAGCCAGCGGCTGCAAGCCTCCGGCACGACAAGCGATAGAACGGTTGGTATAGTCATTTTGCAAATCCTCCCTACTTAGTTTGCCGGATGCCCGGGGTAACCTGAGGTTGCCTCCTGAATCTTCCGGTATCATAGCTGTGCTCTTCGCAAAAGTGAAAGTATCTAAAGTTTGAATCTTCCGCACCTAAATTATATCGAATATGGTATGCGCTTTCGGTGAGCATTCTATGACCATTCCCTGAAATTGTCGCACTTTTGTCAAAATTAGCCTATGCCTTTCATCTTCTGTCCCCTATTATTTAGGTTGTCCGCACTTGCGGCACCACAAGCATTCCCCCTCGCTGGAATTACTGGCGTATAGACCCGGGATCTTGTACATTGACGCAGAGGAAGGGTTTCTTTAAAATTTAAAACAAATAAAATCAACAGGTGAAGGAGCAACGCTATGGAGCCGCTGACTGACCCTTTTGGACGCATACATGATTACATCCGTATTTCGGTTACAGACCGCTGCAACCTGCGCTGTATCTATTGTATGCCTGCCGAAGGAATGCAATTCCAGCCGCAGGACGAGATTATGAGCTATGAGGAGATAACCGCTGTGGTGGAGTCTCTTGCGCCGCTGGGCTTGCGGAAGGTCAGGCTGACCGGGGGCGAACCGCTGGTCCGTAAGGACCTGGAGAAGCTGGTAGCCATGATCTCTGCTATACCCGGCATTGAAGATATATCCTTAACTACGAATGGACTGATGCTTCCGGCAAAAGCGGCTGTCCTGAAGCAGGCCGGACTGTCACGCGTGAACATCAGCCTGGATTCGCTGCGGCCCGACCGCTTCTCCATGATCACCCGCGGCGGTGATGTCGCCAAGGTGCTGAAGGGCATTGAAGCCGCTGAAGCCGCCGGGCTATCCCCGATTAAGCTGAATGTCGTACTCATGAAAGGCATTAACGATGACGAGATTAAGGACTTCATCGCCTTGACCCTGAACAGCCCGCTGAATGTACGGTTCATCGAATATATGCCGATTGGCAGCGCCAGCGATGCCTGGCGGCAGACCTATCTCCCCCTGGAGACTGTAATAGAGGCCTGCAATGAAGCAGGCTGGACTACCGAGGAAGCGGATATGCCCTCCGGGAACGGACCTTCGCAGAACCGGCGTGTCACCGGTGCGAAAGGAACCTTCGGGTTGATCCATCCGGTCAGCGAGCATTTCTGCGATAACTGCAACCGGCTGCGCCTGACCGCCGACGGTAACATCAAAGCCTGCCTGTACTGGGAGGATGAATATAATGTGCGCCCGCTGATCAGCGACCCCGCTGCGGTGCAGGCTCTGTTCCGCCAAGCCCTGGGCAACAAGCCGCATAATCATGAAATGGCGCTGGCCCTGGAGCGCAAAGCCCAGAGCCATACGCCCACCTCCCGCCGCATGTCGCAGATTGGGGGCTGAGCGGCCGAATTTTCCACTTGTCATGTTTCAGAGAACATAGGATATAATAAAAAATAGCCGTGATGTTGACCGCATCACAACTTTCCAGACAAATTGCCAGTGGGCGACCACGGCGAGAGTTTCATTTATATGACCGAAAAACCACCGGATCAAGGGCCCCACCTATCGCCGGTGGTTTTTCTTGTCTTTACGTGGCTTCATCTGTTTCGGGCTGCTAAACAAGGTCTTTAGGTCAGCGAAAATCAACTAAACTATTGGATTGATATACGTTATTTTCTGGGCCCAACTTCGGGATGTAAGACGAGGACCAAACTCTATACAAAGTACAACGGCTGAGGTTCCGTGACAGGAATCTCAGCCGTTGTGTTAGGGATATCTATATATGTTAGGCCGTTTATACATGTCTCAGCCTGATTTCGGAATATCTGAAATCGAGATCTCGAAATCCACGGATATCGTCCCCCGGATTACATTATGCTCACTGTCTATTTTGGCGGATAAGTCCACGCCTTGCATAGTAACATCATCGCCTTTATAACGCTTGCGGGACAGATAGTAGGTTGCTAACTCACTTCGGAACTGGGCATGGTGGTCATTCAGCATCAACCTGTTCCGTTCACCAAATATACTTGAATATTTGCGGTAAGGAATATAGGCAGCAAACCTCGTCAGAACATGATCCACATTCCATTTGTAGAGGTTAGCCGCTTGAACAATCTTGAACAACGCTGTAAAAATCTCGTTCTCCCGGATTGAAATGTATTCAACATACTCATCCAGCACCTCGATCTGTCCGTCCATTAAGCGGTAAAGATAGGTATTAGCCGTTCCCCATTCTGTATATTGGGCCTTAATCTTTCTTGCTTCCTCATTGTCCTCCCGTATCCAGCTAAACTCCATATACAAGGGGATAATCTCCAGCGCAGACTTATATTCTCCGCACTCCTCTAAGACAGAGCTACGGAGAAGCAGGGCACTTAAAATATAAGCATATAACGGCCTTTTGTGTCCCTGTTTATTATTTGGCTTCCGGTCTGATTCTCTATGAAGCTCATATAGATTCGTAGCAACTCTCAACATTTCTTCGACAAGTTCCATAACCTTTTGCCACTCATGCAATGAAAAATACGTATTAGCCAACTGACGTAATGCATCTAATTGATTGACCTCGTCCAGTCTGCCCACATAACCTTCACATAAAGTAGCCGCTATCAAGTTTTTCTGCGGATCATCCCCGAGATTAATCAGAAACAACCGGTATTGACAGAGCGCCAGACGTTCGGAATGCTGATATTTCTCGCTGGCTCCCACATTTTCATAGATTAAGGCTGCGGCCTGCCAGTCCTTCTGTTCAAATAACTCCTCGGCAATCTCAAACAGCAGCGGTGCATACAGCAGGTTATCCAATAAATTCTGTACGACCCGCTCAATGCAGTCCAGACGCGATAACGCCGCACATTGCAGGAGGAACGGCCGCAAACGCCGCCAGGTTGGAGCTGAATCATATAGACATTCATCCACATACTTACTGTAAAAGTAGTCCTCGGGAAGTCCCATCCCGCGAGTGACACGGGTTAGATGATTCATCGCCAAGGCCTGATGCCCCTTCATCACCCGGCTGAGTGTACCGGAATGGATACCGCTGTTAATCGCAAACTGATTAATGGACAGGTGATGTTTTAGAAGATAGGCCGCTATTTCGTCCCGGATTTTGACTGTATGCTCCACAGTTTTACCACCTTTTTTCGCACGCTTATCCATAGGATTTCAGATCTAACTTCTCTGTTACTACACAGTTTCTCTCAGGTATTCGTTAAGCAGGGGGCCTTTTATTCATCCGGTAGCTATTATCATAAGCATTGAGCAGTTCATCCAGTACTATGGATTGCCGCAGGACCTCAGGATGATTGAAACCGCCATATTGAATATGTAATTTGTGAAGCTTAGTTCTGGCTTGCTCAATACGAATTCTAACACTTGCTGGACTATACATGGGAATCCCTCCTCCTTATGCAACATTATAGATATTTATGTAAAACTATAAAATAATGGTCCGATTGCATTATCTGTTAAAGTGGATATATTGACAAAGCTCTGGCGAGATAAGAGTTGTCCATAAAAAAGACGCCCCTGCATTAGCAGAAGACGTCTAAGATGATACTGTATAGTTGCAGCCGCTTACTCAGGCACCCGGGCCATGCCCATTTACTTGAATCATTTGTGGTTGTAAAGGTTTGCCCACTACGTCTGCTACAGGCATAGTCATCAGTACAACAACACTACACGAGGCTAGCAATAACAGGAGTTTTCTTTTCATTTGCATCCCGCACCTCTCTTATTAAGATTTTGTATTGCATCTGCTCGTCTTCTCCAGCAATATGCCTGTTCTGCTCGAATAAATCAACACATTTGAAGACGATGCTCTCATTATTAAGCTTAGATGATGATTCCAAACCTTCTAGGATATATCCAATGCCTTCGCTTCGCTTATTCCGCAGATAATAAACTCCCAGTTCAACAAGAAATCTGGCATGTTGGTCAGCTTTAATCTGCTGATTGTACACTCCGAACTCATTAAGATGTATCCTATAGGGCATGTAATCAGAGAAACGTTCCAAAATAGAATCTATATTCCAGTTATACAGGTTAGCAGATTTGACGATATAAAATAATGCTGTGAAAATCTCCCCTTGTTGCGTGGAAATATAATTAACATAATCATCTATTACTTCTAGCTGTCCATCCAGTAAGCGATACAAATAAGTATTAGCCTTGCCCCATTCCTGGAATTGCGCTACAGTCCTCTTCGCTTCCTCACTTTCTTCATGTATCCAGTTTACGTCTGAATATAAAGGTACAAGTTCAAGAGCCGTTTTGTAATCCCCACATTCATCGTAAGCATTCGAACGCATTAGATGGGCATACAATATATAAAAGCAAAGAGGTTTCTCTCCGCTCTTCACTGCCTCTTTATGTTTCGAGTGACAATAAAGATCATACCGGATTGTAGCAAGCCGAAGTAGCTCAAGAGCAAGCTCATTTACTTTACTCCATAATTGCAGTGAGTAGTAGACATCCATCAAATCTTTCAGTGCACCCAGCTGATCCGCCTCATTCAATCGCGGAATATAGCTCTCGAACAGGGTGGCTGCGCGCAGGTTCGTGCTCTGGTCGTCACCGAGGGCGATCTGGAACAGGCGGTATTGGCACATGGCCAGCCGTTCGGAGTACTGGTATTTCTCGCTGGCACTCACATTCTCATAGAGCAGGGCCGCCGCCGGCCAATGTCTCTGCTGGAACAAGCCTTCCGCGACTTCAAACAGCATGGGAACATAGGTCAGATTATCCAGCAGATTCTGCACCAGCAGCTCGATACAATCCACGCGTCCCAGTTCGGCACACTTTACAATGAACGGGCGAAGCCGCCGCCAGGTCGGTGCCGAATAATAGAAGCATTCATCTACATACAATCGGTAAAAATGGTCCTCTCTCATCCCCATCCCTTCAGTAATTAACTCCAAATGGCTCATGGCAATCGGCTGATGGCCCTTAATAATCCGGCTCAATGTCCCGGAATTAATGCCGGATCTTATGGCGAACTGATTAATAGACATCCCGTGCTGTGATAAATAATCCGCTAACTGATCTCGAATCATGGCTGCAGGCTCCAAAGTAACTCCACCTCCCACGTTCCAGAATTTAGAATATTATGTTGATATCTGTAATAGTAGGGGATCAGATTTGAAATTTCAATAGATTTGGCTCAAATTATTATGAAGTTGTGAACTTTTGGAAACAGTTTGGCAACCGCCTTGCCGAACCCGGTTATACGAGGCTAGATTGGCGTCAAAAGAGACTAACCTTCCAAGTAGGGACTGCTGTCTTAGGAGATACAACGTTCTATCCTGTTGGAACTATTTCTCACTATGGGACTGTTAAGGATCGTTGTCTGTCTATAATTTTGAATCGTTAATTTACATATTTCAACAATAATTTTAATATGAGACTGCATTGATCAAAATTATCGACATGTTGTCCTTAAAAAATCAAAAAAAACGCTCTGTTGGCTAAGGTTGACAGAGCGTTTTTTGTCTTTGAAGGGTAAGTGGGAAGAATCATTTTGGGAAAAATATAATATATTCACACTAGAAAATAGTCTTAAATACTCATTTTTCGAATTAAACCTCATAATAATTCCTTTTTTCCTATTATTTATGTTATGGTAATTCCGAGTTAAAATATACCAAAATGTGGAGGTTGAAATGAAAAAAATAATTGCAGCTTGTTCTGTATTAAGTGCATCGTTGTTATTCTCTTCTATTGTTAGTGCTGATACGCATAAACCACGAGGTGGGAATGACCATGGTCATATTCAAGCTTGGTATGATTCATCTGTATCATCGTATGGTTATACAGGTCATTTTGATCATGCTGTATCCACTTGGAATGGGCGAAATGCAAATGTTTCGATTTCCAAGACACTTAATAACTCTGGCCAAGTAGACAGGTACTATGTTGGAACTACCGCCGAATTAGGTTTATTTGGACGAACTAATTGGTATAATGATTTAGGTATAAATGTAGATCCAGATTGGTTTTCCTATAGCCGTTCTGTTGTTTCAATATATCATAATCAATTAAAGGATTATCAAAATGGTATTAATTTCACGTCAACAAGAATCAGGCATACTACAGCCCATGAAGTGGGGCACTCACTTGGGCTAGCACACACAACATCAAGTGCCCAATTAAGTACTTCGCTAATGACAGAAGGGAATAATCCATCTGTTAATAGGAATATAAATACCCCTTCAAGCTACGATATTAGTGAATTAAGATCCCTTTATGGTGGACCTGCCTTTATGGCTCTTTCCTCTAACGAAGATATTTCTAATCAAAGCGAGATTCACATTGAAACGCAACATGCGAGCTATGCCACTTTATCGGAATTATCAGATTATTCAGACCTTGTAGTTATTGCATCACCAATAGATGATTTTGAAAATAGAAAGCACATATCTACTTTTTATGACACAGGCGATTTACAAGATTATTACACTTTAAATAATCTGACTATTAAAAAGGTATTATCAGGAGATAAGTCAAACATTGGAGAAAATTTAGAAGTTATTGAATCAAATAGTATAGTCGATTTTGGTGCACAAAAGATAAAGATGATAAACGATGGATATAAAGAAACTCAAAAAGGACAAGACTATATTTTGTTTTTAAAGAAGGACTCTCAAGGCCAGTATCAAATAATTAATAGGAATGAAGGAACCTTCACAATTGATGAGGTGAATTCTGCAACTGTTAATAGACCAGGAACATTTATAACACGAGAAAACAGTGTGAGGGATAGTTTACTTAGTGAAATTGCCAACACATACTCAAATGAGTTATAAATTTATTATGGAGACTGAATGATCAGTCTCCATATTTCTTGAGTAAGGAGGGAGTTTATGAGAAAAATCGGCATCATTTCAATTTCATTGATAATATTGCTTGTTTTAATATATGTTTTAGTCAGACCAAATCCTGAGATTATTAGCGTCAATCTTATTTCCGAAACAGCGGAAATTACTTACACTGACATTGAAAGCATTCGAATATTCGACGATGCTATAAGAACTGCGAAAAAAGTACGCGGGGCTGTTGATGTGGGTCCACCCACGTATCGAATGAATGTTACTTACGCAGATACTGAAGTTGTTAAATATAGCCTTTATATAGATTTCAAAACCGAAGATGGATTTTTAATTAAAGATAGCGATAGTGAAAAGATGCTGAAATTAAAAGATCGGAGTTCTAAAGAACTAACCGATCTGTTGAGTAAAGTAAACACAGAATAGCTGAAATGTTATATCATGATTTATAGAATCTCTGTGGTAGCGACTACAGGCCAATCACCTTGGTGTTTGGCAGACGTACGATGAAGGCCGTCCCCTCACCGGGACGGCTTGTTACCTGTATGCTCCCTTCGTGAAGCTCGACGATCTTCTTCACCAGCGGCAGTCCCAGCCCGCTGCCTCCGCCGCTGCTGACGCTTCTGGACTTGTCTACCTTATAGAACCGTTCAAAGATCCGCGGCAGCTCCTCCTCGGCAATGCCGATTCCGCTGTCCTTCACCTCCACTTCCAGCCACTCCCCCGTGCTGCGCAGGGAGACGGTGATCCTTCCCCCGGGCGGGGTGAATTTGATGCTGTTATGCAGCAGGTTGGTCCATACCTGGCTGAGCAGATCCTTCACTGCAACTACGGTGGCTTCCGCAAGTTCCGCCTCCACTTCAATGTCCTTGCCGAGCCACTGCGGCTCTGAAGCCAGAATCATCTCCTGCACCTGCTTGTCCAGCCGGTAAGGCTTCCGTTCGAACGGGAAGCTCTCTGCCTCCAGCGCAGACAGCTTCAGCAGATTGTCACTCAGGCCAGACAGCCTGCGGCTCTCCGCTTCAATGATATCCAGATAATGCTTCCGGCTCTCCGGGCTGAGGCTATCATCCTTCAATGCAGCGGCGAATCCGCGGATAGAGGTCAGAGGCGACTGGATCTCATGTGATACATTCGAGATGAAATCCTGACGCATCATTTCCATCCGGCCTAGCTCATTGGCCATTTCGTTGATCCCCTCCACAATTCCGCCGAACTGCCGGTACTGCCTGATGTTCCCCAGTTCAACTTTGAAATTCCCTTTGGAAATCTGACGCATGGCCGTAAGGATCGGCCCATAGAATTCCTGTTCATGACCACGGGTAGCGAAAGCAATAATGCCTGCCACACAGAAAAAAATAATAATCTGCATCCCCATAACAAACAGATGATACCCGTATTCAGAGAAGGACCAATGGAAATGACGGGCCAGCAATCTCGATCCGAAATAGCTCCCGTTCCAGGAGATAAAGAGCATGATGATGATCCCGGCTATAGGTCCAGCCACATTCATTTTTTCCCATATTCTCATGATTCTGCTCTTCATGCTATCCCTCCAGCCGGTAACCCAGGCCCCGGATCGTACGAATAGCGAATCCGAATTTCTCCTGGGGAAACCGCTCGCGCAGACGGCCTACATGCACATCCAGCGTCCGCTCATTGCCTTCATAATCATAACCCCAGATCTCTTCAATCAGCCGGTCGCGTGTCAGTGTCTGCCCCCGGTAGCTGGCCAGCTTGAATAACAGTTCAAATTCCTTCAGCGGCAGCGTAATATCACCATGCTCGGATAGTACTTCATAAGTCTTGCGGTTCATCCGCAGGCTCCCTACGGTAACGCTCTGGGCGGCAGAAATTTGGTACCGCTTCAGCAGTGCTTTCACTCTGGCGATCAGTACGGGCGGCTCGAACGGCTTGACCAGATAGTCGTCTGTGCCCAGCTCGAAGCCTTTGACAATCTGCGAGGTCTCCCCCTTGGCCGTTAGCATCAGGATCGGGAAGTCGTACTGCCCCCGCAGCTCCCGGCACAGCTCCCAGCCGTCCATATTCGGCATCATCACATCAATAATCGCCAGATCCGCCGCGTTCTCTTCGAGCAGCCGCAGTGCCTCCAGTCCATCGGAAGCACTCAGCACCTCTGCCATCCCTTCAGCTCTCAGGAACACTCCCACCAATTCGCGGATGTGCGGATCGTCGTCCACTACCAGTATTTTGACCATACCCTGTCGAACCCTCCTCTCTAACGCGGCCCTGTGGCTCCGGTGTATTCATCTGCAGCTGCTGCTCGGCGAATTCACGGTACAGCGCATGGTCCCTCAGCAGCTCCTCATGAGTCCCCTTACCGGTTATCCGCCCCTTCTCTATAAAAATAATCTGGTCCGCATTCACTACGGTAGCGAGCCTGTGGGCAATAACAATCGTGGTCCGGCCCTGCATCAGATTCCCCAGCGCCTTCTGGACCACTGCTTCCGACTGGCTGTCCAGACTGGACGTTGCCTCATCGAGCATAAGAATCTTCGGATCGCGCAGCAGCGCTCTGGCGATGGCAATCCGCTGCCGCTGTCCGCCGGACAGCTTCACCCCGCGTTCGCCGACATCCGTGTTGTACCCGTCCGGAAGCCCCTCAATGAAGCCGTCAGCGTAGGCCATGGCCGCAGCGCGCTTCAGCTCCTCCTTACTGATCTCACGCTCCAGCCCGTATGCCAGATTCTCGGCAATCGTACCCGCCAGCAGCGGACTTTCCTGGGAGACATAACCGATCCGCTCCCGCCAGGATTTCAGGGAGAACATCGACACCGGCTTGCCGCTCAGCCGGATCACGCCGCTCTGCGGCTCATAGAAGCGTTCCAGCAGCGAGAACAAGGTCGTTTTGCCACCGCCGCTTGGACCTACAATGGCAGTGACCTGACCAGGCAGCATAGTGAAGCTTACCTTATTCAGCACCTTCTCGCCCGTCTTGTAACCGAAGCTGAGGTCTTCCACATCAATAGGCCCTTCTTCGCCTGTAGCCTCTTCTACGCCTTCATATACTTCTTCCTCTGCCGCAAGCGTCTCGATAATCCGCTCTGAGGCACCTTTGGCCTTCTGGAGCTGGGTGAAGAATTGCGTCAGCTGCGTCAGCGGCATAATAATCTGAATCAGGTACAGAATGAAGGCTACCAGCTCACCGGCGGTCAGCGCCCCCGAGGACACCTGCATCCCGCCATAGCCGATAATCACCACCAGCAGCATCATGAAGACGAAGGAGATCAGCGGGCTGATCAGTGCGCTGATCTTGCCCTCACGAATACCGAAGGCCAGCAGGTTCATAATCCCTTTGCGTCCGGCTTCATATTCCTTCTGCTCGGCTCCTGATGATTTAACCAGGCGGATCTCGGACAACACGCCGCTAAGAACGGCAGTGAAGGAGGCGGTCTCATCCTGGGTCCCCTTGGATATCTTGTACATCTGCCGTCCCAGCGGCACCAGAATCAGCGCCGACAATGGGAGAACCGCGAACAGGACCAGCGTCATTTTCCAGTTCAGATAGAGCAGCACAGTGATAGAGCCGACAATGGAGATCATACCGGTGAACAGGCTCGCCAGATGCTCAGAGATCAGTGTTTTGAGAATCCCCGTATCATTGGTCATCCGGCTGACGCTCTCGCCCGTCCGGTTCTCATTGTAGTAGGACACAGGCAGCACAAGGAATTTACTCCACAGCCGGTCTCTCAGTGCGGCGACTATTTTTTGTCCGATCGCATTCAGCAGATAGATGGATAACCCGCCGGCAATAGTCTGGGCGATGAACGCTCCGGCGATTCCGGCAATCTGCAGCTTGCTGACCGAAGCCAGAGAGAAGCCATCGACCAGATTCTTCGTGAACATTGGAATAACGAGACCTACGAGGGTCGAAATCACGCTGAGGCCAAGAGCCAGCGTCAGCAGCATATAGGATGGCTTAGTTTGGTGCAGCAGCTTCAGGAAGGGCTTCATGGCCGCCCCCTGCTTCTGCGGTGCTTGCTTGTTCTTCATGTTAATCCCCTTTTCCGGCAGATAGATGTCAGGAACAGTCAAGGACTGCTTCCGCCTTAGACCCTAGAATAACGGCCCTATGTAAACTGAAGTTAAACGGCCCGGAACAATAGCCGCATAGCAGATTTTTTATCTGGAACAATATGGAATACGGGCTGATTCAGGCCTCTTTCCTTATCTTTGCCCGGCTCATTCCCATTGATTTGCAAATCACCATAAAAGTTGGTTTGTATCCCTTTTCAACAAATGTTACAGTGATAGGAGCGGCATATTTACAGCCACAGCAAGACTGCAAGACACCCTGGCGGGAAAGGAGTGCAAAGTTTGCGGGAGAACCTCGATAAGCAGCTGTCTTTCACCTCACTGAAATGGTTCAACTTCTTCGTGTATGGAACAGTCGTCCTCTTCACCAGCTTCTTTCCGCTATATCTGCAGGATGTTGGGATGAATAAGCTGGAGATCGGAAGCCTGATGTCGGTAGGCGCACTTGTATCCATTATTGCCAATCCCTTCTGGGGGATCTGGAGTGACCGTTATCAGAATATCCGGCGGATTGTCCTCGTCATGCTGACAGGAACGCTGATTCTGTCCCAGCTTGTGTTTCAGGCGAATACATATGAAATGATCTATATAGCTATTCTGCTCTTCTATTTCTTCCAAGGGCCGCTGTTCGCCCAGAGCAATACCATGATTCTCAGTTATATTGACGGAACCCGCCGCAGGTTCAGCTCCTTCCGGCTATGGGGGTCGCTCGGCTGGGCGTTCACTGCCATCCTTGCGGGTCCGGTGATTGAGTGGGCCGGCATCTCCGTGCTGTCCTATCTTTTTGCGGCACTGCTCTGCGCAGCGATGATTGCCCTGATTACCCTGCCGAAGCTCGACCATTCGATTGGAATTGCCCCCCTGCCGTTCAAGGGGATGCGTCAGATTTTCTACAATCCTTTTTTTCTGTGCTTCGTCCTCTTCGGTATACTGGTCTCGATTCCGAATACGATGAACAACACCTTTGTGTCACTGTACATCACAGAGCTGGGGGGAAGCAAGACCATGATCGGTCTCGCCGTATTCCTGTCCTCCATTCTGGAGATGGGGGTGCTGCTCCTGTGCAATCTCATTCTTAAGCGCAGAATCCCTGTGCTGCTGGCCTCGCTTACGCTGGTCAGCGCCCTGTTCTTCCTGCGGTGGTGGCTGATGGCCGGTGCAACCACTCCGCTGCAGGTGGCGTTCATTCAGGTACTGCACTCCATTACGTTCGGCGGCTTCTTCTATGTCGGAACCCAGTTAACCATGCTGCTCGTGCCACGGCCTTACCGTTCCTCGGGACAAGCTCTGTACACGCTCGCATGGAGCGGGATTTCGGGGATTCTCGGCGGCGTACTCGGGGGCTGGTTATATCAGACCCTCGGGGCGCAGACCATGTATCAATCCGGTGCGATCCTGACTCTGTTCGGCGCCATCGGCTTCGGCCTGATGTGGCTCTTCGTCATCCGCGGCAGCTATCGGCCTCCGGCCGATCCGGAGAATGAGCCGGAGGAAGATAGCGAATAGCGAATAGCGAATAGCGAATAGCGAATAGCGAATAGCGAATAGCGAATAGCGAATAGCGAATAGCGAATAGCGAATAGCGAATAGCGAATAGCGAATAGCGAATAGCGAATAGGCTTGGTCTCCCGGGTGGGAGACCAAGCCTATTTTGCCGTTCATAAGTGTTCTAGCCTTGCTTGGGCTGGAAGGAGCTTTTGAGCGGCACTACCAGATTGAATACCAGATGGTCCGGTGACGAATATTTGCTGTCCACGTTGAAATACCCGTGGCGGAAGAACTGGAACTTGTCCTGCGGCACGCTGTCCTTCAGGCCCGGTTCCACGAAGCCCTGGAGGATCTCGATGGACTTCGGATTCAGCTGATCCAGGAAGGTCGGCTCCGGCTTACCCTCAGAAGTCTCCAGACCTTCGATCTCGGCATCCGGCTCAGGTTCTTCTGCAGAGATCAGCGGCTCATACAGGCGGAATTCCGCCGGTACAGCCTGGCTGGCATCGACCCAGTGCAGCGTTCCCTTGACCTTGCGTCCAGTGAAGCCGCTGCCGCTCTTCGTCTCCGGATCATAGGTGCAGTGCAGCTCCACAACTTCGCCATTCTCATCCTTGATGAAATCGTTGCACTTGATGAAATAAGCATTCTTCAGACGCACTTCATTGCCCGGGAACAAGCGGAAATACTTATTCGGCGGAACCTCCATGAAGTCATCGCGTTCAATATAAATTTCACGGGAGAACGGAATCAGGCGGTTGCCCATCTCCGGATTCTCAACATTATTCTCAATCTCGAAATATTCGGTCTCACCTTCCGGATAATTCGTAATCACTACCTTCAGCGGCCGCAGCACCGACATCGTCCGGGGAACCGTCAGCTTGAGATTTTCCCGGATGAAGTGTTCCAGCATCTGCAGGTCCACCAGACCCTGGCTCTTGGAGATCCCGGTCTCGTGTACGAAGCTGCGGATCGCCTCCGGCGTATATCCACGGCGGCGTAGTCCTGAGATCGTCGGCATGCGGGGATCATCCCAGCCGTCTACATGGCCTTCATCCACCAGCAGCTTCAGCTTGCGCTTGCTGGTAACGGTCTGGGCCAGATTGAGGCGTCCGAATTCATATTGATGCGGTGCAGCCTCCATCTCACATTCAGCGACAACCCAGTCATAGAAAGGGCGCTGATCCTCGAACTCCAGCGAGCAGAGGGAGTGGGTAACATGCTCGATAGCATCCTCCAGCGGATGTGCGAAGGTATACATCGGATAGATACACCACTCATCTCCCGTATTATGATGATGGGAGTGTGAGATCCGGTAAATAACTGGGTCACGCAGATTGATGTTCGGGGAGGACATGTCGATTTTGGCGCGCAGCACCTTCTCACCGTCCTTGAATTCCCCTGCCCGCATCCGGTGGAACAGATCCAGATTCTCTTCAATGCCGCGTTCACGGTACGGACTGTTCTTCCCCGGCTCGGTCAGTGTTCCCCGGAACTCGCGGATCTGCTCGGCGCTGAGATCATCGACATAGGCTTTGCCCTTCTTGATCAGCAGCTCGGCCCGCGCATACATCTCCCCGAAATAATCCGAGGCGAACCGCAGCTCCTCCCATTCATACCCGAGCCATTTCACATCCTCCTGGATGGAGTTCACGTACTCGGTATCTTCCTTGACCGGATTCGTGTCATCGAATCTCAGATGGGTTTTGCCGCCGAATTCATCTGCCAGTGTAAAGTTAATCCAGATCGCCTTGGCATGTCCGATATGTAAATAACCGTTCGGCTCCGGCGGAAAGCGGGTAACGACTTCCTTAACCTTACCCGAGCGGAGATCTTCGGTAATGACGTTCTTAATGAAATTGGAGGGTGTGCCCTGATTCTCCACAATGATCAACCTTTCATTCTGTAATATAACTACTTCCTTGTATGAACATGTTTCCTACTAATATACCCGTTAAGCAGGGAATGTTCAATAAAAGTTAAGCACCCGCCGCATCCTTTGACTTCTCTCCCGGCGATGGAGTAGCATGATAAATATAGGAATAACGAGAAGAGAGGGATACTTATGAAACCGGTTAAACTGCCCAAAGAACAGCGGGACATGATCAATGATAACATCCGTGCCTACTTTGAAGCCGAGCGCGGGGAGACCATCGGCCACCTGGCAGCAGACAATCTGCTGGAATTCTTCCTGAAGGAGCTGGGACCGGCGATCTATAACGGAGCGCTTAGCGACTGCCGTACGCTAGTCGGCCAGCGTATGCAGGCCCTGGAGGAAGACATCTACGCACTGGAGTGGATCAAACGTTAATTAGGCGAGAACTTATATCTTAAACCGCATAGGGGGCAGCCGCATGTTTAATTATGTCATTGATGAAGATCTGAAGCTGAAGCTGCTCATGCCGGAGCATTCCCGCCAGATGTTCGCCCTGGTGGAACGTTCCCGCCACCGGCTCAGGCAGTGGCTGCCTTGGGTGGACGGCGTAACGGAGCAGGCTCATCTCTCCACCTTTATTAAGAATTCCGTGAAGCAAGGCATTGATAACGGCGGCTTCACCGCCGGGCTATGGGTGCGGGAGGAATTGGCCGGAATCATCGGGTATCACGAGATTGATTGGCATAACCGCTCTGTCGGCATCGGCTACTGGCTTGGCGAAGGCTACGAAGGCAAAGGTTATATGACCAGCGCCTGCCGGGTATTCGTGGATTACGCCCTGCTGGAGCTGGAGCTGAACCGTATCGAAGTCCGCTGTGCCACCGGTAATATGGCAAGCAGAGCTATTCCTGAACGACTTGGATTTATCTTTGAAGGCGTGATCCGCCAGGCGGAGAAGCTGCCTGCCGGTTATGTGAACCACGCGGTATACGGCCTGCTGCGCAGCGAATGGAAGCTGCTGGCCTGACCCCGGAGGGGCCTTGACGTAGGAGCGGAAACGGACAAGTTCGGGGGTGCTGGCTGCTAGCGTGCTGGTGCCTGGGGTGCTGGTAGCTGGTGTTCTGGGTGCTGAGATGCTGAGATGCTGAGATGCTGGTGCCTGGTGGCTGGCGTTCCCGCGACCGATTTTAGTTGGATTTTGTCCACTTGCTGATGAACGAATGGCCCCTGCTACAACAGTAGTTGGATAAACAGCACTTAAATAATCACATTTCATCCCATGTAGTGGAAACGAACGATAATAGATGTTGTTTATCCACTTGCTTCCTTATTATTAGCAGAAATCGACGAATTAAGAAGCATTATTCCACTTGCTTATTGCAGGAACCAGCAGGAAGCCAGGATTCATAGACACTTCGGCTCCTCATTCCCACTCATGCTCCTGCTCCCGCCCACCTTGAGCGGGTTCAGCAGCTTGCCAGGCGGGATACTCCTTAACAACAAAGAACCCCCGGAGCTCTCGTACCTGCTCGGGGGTTCTTTGGAGTGATCCCTTCCTTGTCCTGGACTCTTTGGTCGGCCCTGGCCCTTGGTCGGCTCTTGGTCGACCCTTGGGCTGTTAATGGTCTATCCTACCACTGTCCTTGGTCTACCTTTGGGCCATACTGGATCTGTACTCGGTCTACCCTGGCGCTCTCCTCGGTCTGCCCACAGCACGCCCTTGGTCTACCCTGGCGCTCTCCTTGGTCTACCCACAGCACGCCCTTGATCTACCCTCGGACTCACCTTGGTCTGCCCACAGCATGTTGATCTACCTCGGGCTGCCCTTAGTCTGCCCCTGCTCGTCCTCGGTCTGCCCGTAGCCGTCCTACTTCTCCGCAGCCTCCAGCCAGCCCCGGAACCGCTCGCGGATACCAGCCGCAAGGCTCTCCAGTCCGGCCAGCTCAGCCAGGCCGGTATGATCCTTACGCCCATGCTCCATCGAGTACAGCACCTGCTTCACCGGGAAGCTGCCCGCGCCGCTCTCCAGCTTAACAATCCGGTCACCGCTTGCCACCCGTCCTTCACGCAGTACCCGGAAATAGAATCCGCTATACCCGGTGGTTAGCACCCGTGCAGGCATGTCCGCCGGTCCGTGCTTTTGCGAGAGCTTGAAGCACGGGAAACGCGGCTGGCTCACCTGAAGCAGTGCAGTACCCACTTCGTAGACGTCCCCGATGCAGACCTCGGTCTCCAACAGTCCGCGCGCTGTGATATTCTCGCCGAAGGCGGAATACTCCAGCTTCCGGCCGAGTTGCTCTTCCCAGTAAGCATAATGCTCAATCGGATAGACACAGACAGCCTTGTCGGGGCCGCCATGGTTCACAAGGTCCGCTTGCCCGTCCCCGGCGAACCCTCCGGCCCGAAGCGCAAGCGGCCCGGCTACCGGCAGTTTGTAGATTCCGGTGTCCAGCGGCTTGCCGCGGTACTCCACCGTCGTCGGCTCGCCTACATTCAGCGAGACGACTTGCATCTTCACTTCAGTCTCCATCCCCTTCTCCTCCCGTCAGCCTGCAGCTCATAAATACTTCATCCACATAACGTCCGCTTAAGTAGAATTCCTCCCGCAGCCGTCCCTCTTCCTCGAATCCGCATTTGCGGTAGAACAGGAGCGCCGGTGTGTTGCAGGAGAGCACCCGCAAGCGCAGCTTGCGGATTCCATGCTCGGCGGCATGGCGCTTGATCTCCGCAAGCAGACGGCTGCCTACGCCCATCCGCTGAAAGCGCGGATGCACCGCAATATTCACCTCGCAGACATGGCGGTTACTCTCCATTCCGCTGGGGCAGCCGAAGCCCACGTAACCGCACAGCTCGCCGTCCTGCAAGGCTACGAGCTGGGAGCCGGGCGGCGCATGCAGCAGATAATCCTCCCGCGAACGCCACATCAGCGGCCCCGGTGTTGTATCCTCCGTCCAGATCATATTATCAAGCACAATCAGCTCACGGACATCCCTGATCTCGGAGGGCCGGATGAGCAGAGCAGAATCTCTGTTAAGTTGTTGCATGTTGTACACCCCTCGCCTTACCCGTCAGTTAATGAAAGGATTAGTTACAGTATGAACATTTATACAGTCTTGCGCTCAAGCTGTACAGCTGAACGGTTAATGTAGGCATGGACCGCAAAGAAGCCCACTGACAGAACCGCCATGCCGCAAGCCAGCCAGCCTGTTGGCGCAAGACCGCCCCTGTCGAATTGAACCCCCATCAGATAAGGGCCGATGACCCGGCCGATTGCGCCGATCCCGCCGCTAAGCCCAAGGTAGAACGGCGCGCTGCGCTGGGCATGCTCTGAGATGAAGGACGGCATCGCCGGAGAGATCAGCATCTCACCTAGTGTAGCCAGCACCATTCCCAGCAGCATCCCCGGATAGCTTGGCATAAACAGAATTACAGCATACCCGGCCAGATAGAACACTGCACTTGCCGTCATCTGTGCGGTTGACGTCTGCGCGAACCCGCGTTTGATCAGACTGACCAGCGGCTGCGCCGCGAAGATTAGCACGCCATTCAGCGTCCAGAGGAAGCCGTATAGCTGCTTCGACCAGCCCTCCGAGATAATAAACGGCGAGACTCCGCTATTCCAGATCGAATTGCCGATTAGGAGGAACATCGAACCCACCGCCATGTACAGATAGATCCGTATATTCCCCAGCAGCTTCCAGCCGGACACTTCGTTCTGCGGTTGCTTTTTCGTTACTGTGCTATGAGCCGGTGCTGCCCCCACCTTGCGCAGATAGACGAAGAAGAAGCAGGCAAACACCGCCGAGGTCACCCCGTTCAGCACAAAGCTTAGCATATAATTGCCCAGGAAGCCGCTCAGGGACGTCCCCAGGGCAACCCCGATATTATTCGCAACATAGATGATATTGAACAGCTCCGCCCGCTGCTCCGCGAACCGGAAGCCGATAAACGCCTGAATGGCCGGGAGTGAGAGCGAGTTGAACAATCCCATCAGACCCATGACTATAATGAATACGCTCCAGCTGCCGCTTGCCCACGGGAGCGCAAACAGGGTCAGGGCGTTCATCGCCAAGGCGCCGACAATCAGCCGGTTCACCCCTACCTTATGGTATAAAGAGCCGCCCAGCAGTTGTCCGGCAATTCCGCCGAGAGACTGCACCAGCAGCACGATTCCCGCGTCCTTCATACTGCGCCCCAGCTCATCGAATACATACATGGTAACCAGCGGCCACATCAGCGCACTGCCGGTTGCATTAATCAGACTGGCAATCAAGAATACTTTAATTTCCTTCGGATAGGCCTGCATAAATCTCATAACTTGTCTGTCATCCCCTGTAACATAGCTGTCATTAATTCATCCAGTATCATCCCAAAACAGGGCGAAGGGCAAGCATACGCATTAACGCTTTATCGCGTGCAACCGACGAATAAGCCAGGTGAAATTCAGCCATCCATTCCCGCCTGCGGCGATATTTATATTCTATAACCAGGCCATTCGCACGTAAAGAAAATCGGATGGTTCAGGGTGATTCGTTCTCTGAAAGCCAGGGTAATAATCCATATGAAACACTCCCTAATTGATTCACCGTGAAGCCCGATTTCGTTCCCCCGAATCGGATTGCACGGTGAATTTTGTTATGTCTGGAAGCGGAGCATCTTCTTATATTCACAAAAAAACACTCCCCGTCCTCCAAGCTCCCCGCAAAGCGGGACGCCGGAAAGCCAGGAAGTGCTTGGGTCAAACTATCACACACGCCGGTGTTAACCGGCTGATTCTTCTTTAAGCGTGTTTCTTCAGCCCTTGAGCGGGGATTCCTTCAACAGATGTTACAGCCGCCGGGTCCTTGCGCAGATAGGCCATCCAGTATGCGGCAGCCACGAAGATCGCGCCGCCCGTCAGATTGCCCAGCCAGACCGGAACGAAGTTGGCGGCATACTGTGCCCAGGTGAAATGTCCTTCAAAGATCGCAGCAGGGATAAGGAACATGTTAGCTACAACGTGCTGGAAGCCGATGGCCACAAACGCCATGGTTGGGAACCAGATACCGAGGATTTTGCCGCTGAAATTGTCTGCCCCATAGGAGAGCCATACCGCCAGAGCCACGAGCCAGTTACAGCCGATCCCGGAGATGAAGGCCTGCAGGAAGGTAGCATCAATCTTATGCTCCGCCATACTTACCAGTTTCTCCAGATACACACCATCTGATGTAAGGCCAACGATGTGACCGAAGAAATAAGCCACGAACAAGGCACCTGCCAGATTGCTGAGAGTAATCAGCACGAGGTTCTTAATGACTTCCCAGAACGAAATCTTCTTCGCAATAAAAGCCAGCGGCACCGCCATCATATTCCCTGTCAGCAGTTCCCCTCCGGCAAGCAGCACCAGGATCAGTCCGACCGGGAACACCGCAGCTCCGATGAAGTTGGCAATCGACCCCCACTCGGCTGGCGCACCTGCAATGACCCGAATATCCAGCAAAAATCCGAGCGCGATAAACGCTCCTCCCAAGAAACCAAGAATAAGTACAGTGCTGAGCGGATTATGCGCCTTCTTAACTCCGTTCTCAACCGTGACCTCAGCGATTCCCTGCGGTTTGTTATAAGCCATGATTCCTATCCCCTTCTAATTACTTAAAATTTGTTCCTTTATGCCATTGTAACGTGATCACAATCACATTTACGTGATAAAAGTCACTATCAGAAAAACAACGTGAAAGTTTTCACTGACATGTCAAATTTACCATAAAATCTGGTGGTGTGGTATACGCAGAAAACCGATGTCTCCCCTAAAGAGGCAGCCCTTCCTCTGGGCATTCCTGTTGGGAATCTATTATTCTTCGTTATTTACGCCCTTTTTTTGCAGTCTGGCAGGACGTTATGCTAGTCGGGCTGGAGAATCCATGCATACCCTACAGCAGACTTCGGAGATGCGGCATCCGGATTCAATCCGGCGCGCCTGCCCATCTGACCAGCCGGTCCCTCGGGTCCGGGAAGTCCATCCGGTTCAATCCAGGAAAGGGGATTAATCCATGAATCCAAACAAGGCAGAAGCAAACAGCAGCAGGAAACTACCCTCACGCGATCCATATGTCTATGTAACTTATGAAATTGACTATCAACTGGCTATGTCGCCGTTATTGATCCTGTTGAAGATCGGAGGCAGCTCTCTTTGTCTATCGCCGCATTCAAAAAAAAGAGCCCTGAATGGGCTCCGGCAGAACATTTTATATTTTACATTTATACATTTATGCGTGTACTGGCTCTTTGACTGCAGCCGGCTTAGGCAGGGCCTGAAGGCCTGCGGTATTCAGGAAGTTCCAAGGCTTGTTGTAGTGCGGCTGGAAGAAGAAGTCGATGAAGGCCAGTTGATCTACGGTCATTTTGTTCTGGATGCACACCGATACGGTATTGATCGACTGTGTCAGATCCATCTTGGACATAATCTGTGCGCCAAGAATGCGGCGGGTAGCCCGGTCGAACACCACTTTGACCTGGACCTGCTCGAAGGTCGGCATGAACTCAGGACGGTAGTTGTCGATCAGCATGACACTTTCAGTATCCATCCCCTCAGCCTTGGCAGCATCCTCAGTCAGTCCGGTTCCGGCAATATTGTCTTCGTATATTTTGATGCCCGAGGTTCCTTGCGTACCCATGTACGGGATCGTGTTCGAGACCAGATTGCGGGCTACCAGAGTTCCCATTCGAACAGCGTTCGTGGCAAGCGGGATGTACGCATGTTTACCGGTCGGGTTGTAATGGATCGCACAGCTGTCACCGGCAGCATAGACATCCGGCAGGCTGGTCTGCATATAATCATTGACCATGATCGCCCCGTTCGGCAGCATATCCACCTGACCCTTCAGCAGCTCGGTATTCGGACGGAAGCCGATGCAGAGAATCACCAGATCGGTCTCATGTTCTCCCTTGCTGGTAATCACCTTGGTCACTCTGCCGTTCTCACCGGCGAAGGAAGCAACCTTCTCGCCAAGCGCCAGCTTAATGCCATGATCCTCAAGTGACTGCTGAATCGGTGCGGTGAATTCTTCATCGAGATATTTGCTCAGAATCCGCTCTTCTCCATCAATCAGCGTAACTTCCTTGCCGTTCATTTGAAAAGCTTCCACCAGCTCCACTCCGATATACCCGGCTCCGACCACAGTGATTCTCTTCACCTTCTGTGCTTCTTCGATAATGGTGTTGGAGTGATTGTAGTTCTTCGAGAGCAGGATACCGTCCAGATTGATTCCTTCCAGCTTAGGCACAATCGGCCACGAGCCTGTGGTCATAATCAGCTTGTCATACGTATCGTCCATTTCCTCGCCTGTAACCAGGTTGCGGGCCTTCAACGTTTTGCGGGCAGTATCTATGTTGATGACTTCATGGCGCATCTTAGTTTGCACACCAAGCGCTGCAAGCTGTTCCGGGGAGGAATAGAATAGTCCCTGCGGGTCCTTGACCACGCCTCCAACATACAGCGCAATTCCGCAAGACAGGAACGATATGTTATCGTTGCGCTCATAGACCGTAATCTGTGCATCCGGGTACAACTGTGCGGTATTAACAATGGCGGCCGTTCCGGCGTGGGTACATCCAATGACTGCTACTTTCATGATTTCTTCCTCCTCCAAGTTGAAAAGCTAATGTATTTGTATTTGTGATTGTTTTCACTTTATACACTGATTATATTGTGATATTTATCACATTTCAAGTGTTTTTGTGATTTTTCTCACATTGTTCACAATTTCAAATTTTAAGTGATCTCTTCAACCTTGCCTTAGTGTCCCCGGGAGGAGGGGGATTATGTCCGTTGTGCGGCAGGAAGCCGAAGGAAACACCGCGCAAGCGGGAACGGCTTTGCCGTCCTTTTATAAGGACGGTATTCGTTTCAGCGGAAATTGAAGGATAAGTTATCGTGTGCAACATATATATTTTATCGCCAAAAAACCTCACCCCCGCAGCATACCGCGGATAGGTGAGGCTATGGAAGATGCGCTTATCGCTTGTCGTTGTTTACTCCAGGCCGGAGATCACGCCATCTTCATCAATCAGCAGACCTTCTGCCGCCGGCTTGGCGGGAAGTCCCGGCATGGTGACCATGTTCCCCGTAATGACTACTGCAAATCCCGCGCCGAGTGACAGCGTGATGTCCCGGACCCCCATAGTGAAGCCTTCCGGCGCCCCAAGCAGCCGCGGCTGATCCGAGAAGGAATAGGGTGTTTTGGCCATGCAGACCTGAAGCTGGTGCAAACCCAGTCTGTCAATTACAGCCAGGCTGCGTTTGGCTGCCGGTGAGAATGCTACTCCTGCACCATGGTAGATCTCGGTGACGATCCGGTTGATTTTGGACGGAATATCCAGACTGTCTTCATAGAGAGGTGCGAAACTCACAGCTTCTTCCTGCGCCAGCAGCTTCTTCAGCTCCTGCGCCAGCGCCTGCCCGCCCGCACTCCCTTCGGCCCATACCTTAGAGACCGCAGCAGGGACCCCCAGCCGCCGGCAGGCTTCCAGCACATCGTCAATCTCCGCCGGGGCATCGCCCTCAAAATGATTAAGCGCCACCAGCACCGGCACGCCGAATTTGCGCAAATTCTCAATATGCCGCTCCATATTGGACAACCCGGAGAGCAGCGCTGCCCGGTTGCCGGCATACAGCTCCTCCTTGCGGACGCCGCCGTTATACTTCAGCGACTTCACCGTAACCACCAGTACAGCGGCCGCAGGCTCCAGCCCGGCCTGGCGGCATTTGATATCCATGAACTTCTCAGCCCCCAGGTCCGCGCCAAAGCCCGCCTCTGTTACCACCACCTCACCAAGCTTCAGCGCGTAGCGGGTTCCAATCACACTGCTGCAGCCGTGGGCAATATTGGCGAACGGGCCGCCATGCACAATAACCGGCGTGCCTTCAAGCGTCTGCACCAGATTGGGCTTCACCGCTTCCTTCAGCAGCGCAGTCATTGCCTCCACCGCTCCGATCTCCTGAGCGGTTACCGGCTGCCCATGCTGGTCATATCCAACCAGGATACGGCTGAGCCGCTGCTTCAGATCAGCAAGATCGCTGCACAGACACAGCACAGCCATAATCTCGGAAGCCGTTGTAATCTGGAAGCCGCTCTCCCGCACAGGTCCGTTGCCGTCCCCAAGCCCGGTCACGATATTCCGCAGGCTGCGGTCATTCATATCCATCACGCGCTTCCAGACGATCCGCTGCGGATCAAGCCCCAGGCTGTTGCCCTGGAAGAGATGATTGTCGATCATCGCCGAGAGCAGGTTATGCGCTGCCGTCACCGCATGGATATCGCCTGTGAAATGGAGATTAATCTCATCTGACGGAACGATCTGCGCCTTGCCGCCCCCGGTTGCTCCGCCCTTCATCCCCAGGCAGGGGCCAAGCGAGGGTTCACGCAGGGCTGCTACCGTTCGGGTACCCGCCGCATTCATGGCCTGGGCCAGCCCGATGGTTGTCAGGGTTTTGCCTTCGCCTGCCGGTGTCGGATTCACTGCGGTGACCAGAACCAGCTTGCCGTCCGGCTTGTCCTTCAGCTCTGCCCAGAGCGACGGGGACAGCTTGCTTTTATATTTACCGTACAATTCCAGATGCTCTTCATTGATCCCCGCTGCCGCTGCTACCTCTGTAATTAACCTCATGCCGTTATGTACCCTCCTGCCGTTATTATCCTGCATCCCTGATTCCTTTATGCAATTCATGTAGTTCGTAGTTAGGTGAAACATTCCTCTTCAAAGGATACAGTGTCTCTGAAAAGATTCAAGGATAATTTTCATACCGGGACAGTTCTGTGCTTCTAACTAACCAGGCAAGGCTACCGTTTGGGTGCACGCGGATTGATGACGAGACGGGCGAAGGCTGGGACGCGCTAAGGATATATCCCCCTCCCCCAGGAAGCAAGTGGAAAAAGGTAGCTTAATTTACCGGTTTCTGAGGAATATACGAAAGGAAGTGGAAAAACAACACTTGCTGGGGTTCATTTTGGCTACAGTGGGTGAAAGGGCCGGAATTAAGTGCTGTTTATACAACTGCTGTTGTAGCAGAGTTCATTCGTTCATCAGTAGGTGCCCAAAATCCAACTGCTATTTCCGGTTACCATCCATACCATCCGATTTCCCCCTACCATTCGACTCCCATCCCTACCATCTGGTTTGTTCAAATCGTTCTTTCGTGTCCCAATCGCTCTTTAAGTATCTCTGGTGCATTCCTAATTACCCACATTACCCAAAAAACTCCCGGACCGCGCCGACCTGCGCCACGATCCGGGAGAGCGTATATAGCCTGGCTTACTTTACTCTGCCCAATCTACTTTCTAATCCATTTCCCCATCCGCTACCGGACCCGTTTCCCCCGGCTTCAGTTCAGCACCGATTCGATAAGTCCCTTCATGCTCTCCGGTGATTCCTTCGGTTCGACGCGCGCGACCACCTGGCCGCTGCGGTCTACCAGAAACTTCGTGAAGTTCCACTGGATATCACTGCTCTCCCCGTCACCCGGCTGCTGCCCCTTCAAATATTGGAACAACAGGCTGGCTTCCGGACCATTTACATCAACCTTGGCGAACACCGGGAAGGTGACCCCGTAATTGATCTGGCAGAAAGCCTCCGCTTCCTCGCTGGTCCCCGGCTCCTGGCCGGCAAATTGGTTACACGGGAAGCCCAGCACTACCAGTCCCTGATCTCCATACTGTTCATACAGCTTCTGTAACTCTCCATATTGCGGAGTAAGCCCGCACTTGCTGGCCGTATTGGCGATCAGCAGCACCTTGCCCTCATAGTCCTTAAACGGCACTTCTGTACCCGAAGGGGTGATTCCGGCAAAACTATAAATCGACATCTCTGCTTCGCTTCCTTTCGGCTGTGTAGTTATGATCCATGTTCATCATGTGGAGCCTTTCCTCTCCATTCTATCCTATTGTCAGCCAAAACCAAATTCCGGCAGGAAAGGCCGCTCTCTCCGCTACTAAGTCAAAGGTATCCTGCAATGCAAACAGGCGGCTCCGCAATCATTACGGGACCGCCTTCTGCCGGATAAGTTATATTTATCGCCTGCCATCTTCTCTGCAAAAGGGTATCTGATACGCCGCCGGACCTTTACTATTTCAGGGATAGGCGCTGCAGCCTCTGTTACTGCTGCACCATCTTCACCAGCATATGGGCCAGCCTGTGGCGCTCCTCCTTGTTCCCGGCCTTCCACAATTCCAGCAGCAGCTTCTCTTCACTATTACGCGGTTCTTCATATGCGGCCAGATAATCGGCGATTTTCTCGGCGGCGATTGCGAGCTGTTCGTCACTGAGTCCGATTTTTTGTGCCAGTTGAATGCGCTTTCCTAAATAAGCCTTAAACTGCTCGAAATTGTTCAGAATCAATTCCTTCTGTCCCGGATCTATCCGGTCCAGCGCATCCGTTACCCGGTTCATCGTTACATTGCCGTCCTTACTCACCACATGATTATGTTCAGACATACAGAACGCCTCCCATTTCATAGTGTGCGGTTTCCCACTACTTAACCAGAGGCCAGGCGGGTGAACCAAGCGAAGAGGCAGGCGAACCAAACGAAGACCCGCAGAGGATGCCGGATGGACAACTGCCTTCTCTCCGCAGGGCAGTGCTTGCCTTAGATACAATGATCTACCCTGCTGGTACGTGGAATAGTAGATCAGGCGGGCTGCGTTCCAGGAGGAAATATAAGGAATATGTATTAAAAAAAACAAAACGGCCCCGCAGAAAACACAGGACCGCCTGTACAGATGTTATTCCGCCACCGGAACGGCATCATAATATTCTTCGAGTGTAATTCCTCGTTCCGTTACAGATGCGGCAATCTCCTTGCCTACATAACGGACATGCCAAGGCTCATAAATATATCCGGTGATCGCCTCCTTGCCTTCAAGGAACCGGATAATATATCCGTATTCAGCGGCATGGGCAGCAAGCCATTCGGCTTCCTTCGTACCGGCAAAGCAGCTCTCGGCAGCACACTTGCCGTCACTGCCGGACAGGTCGATGGCAAGTCCCGTCTGATGCTCACTGTGTCCGGGCAATGCACTGTAGGTACGCGCCTTCTCTTCGCCGTCTCTGTCCACATAGTTATTGAACAGTCTCCGCTGGGTCGCTTCCGAACGGTAGCCGGATACACCGGCCAGATAGATCCCATCTTCCTTGGCTCCGGCGAACATCTCCTCCAGAGCTTCAGCCGCTTCACGCCGCAGCATCCGCTTCTCAATCTTTTCCGAGAAGATAAAAGGTACGTCAGGATAGACCAGATCGGCTGGCTTATATTTCTCTGGCAGACTGTACTGCTTATTGACCATGACCGCGATGCTCTCCGGCTCGGCTACGACCATCTCAGCATCACTAGGATTAGCGGGGGCCGGCTTATCCGTAGCCGCCGGTGCATCTGCATCCTCAGGCAGCGCCGAAGCCTCAGGTCCGGTTCCCGGCTCCGCTCCAAGGTCTGCACCGGTGTTTATATTGGTTCCGTCTTCCCGGGAAGCGGACGGGCTGGTATATTTTCCGATCCCCCAGCCGACAGCAATCACGACGATGAAAAGAATGATAATTTTAGCGGTTTTGGACATGCTGCATAATCCTCCTAAAAGTTGTGTAGACCTGTATCCGTGTTCCGGTATCTATTCTATTAGACAGGCCTAGCGGCAAAAATGTTTCAGTGATGCCTCAGATCACTGCCTGGCATCCCCGTACATAAATATTACCATAGATCAATTGGCTGATGAGCCAACTGCCCTATGGTAACAAGGATTAGCTATAGATGTAAAGCGCCGTTATCTGGACGAGCCGCGTCCGCCGCGTGAACCGCCGCCGGAGCCTCCACTGCGCCCGCCGCGCGATGAGTTCCCGCCGCTGCTGCGTCCGCCCGAGGCGAATCCGCCTTTGCCGCCCTTGGAGCCGCCGCGTGAGCCGCCTTTGGGAGCGGAGGCACTGTAGCCGCCGGCATCGTTGCTGCGTGCTACATGGGCCCGGAATTTGGGGCTTGATTTCGCGCCGCCGGGATTATACCCGGCGCCCGATCCGGCGCCCTTCGAGGCACCGTAGCTGAACCCTCCGGCATCCGCACCTCTGGCTACATTGGTGCTGTAGCCGCTGCTCGGGCCGCCTTGTGCGGCGGCGCCCCTCGCAGCGCCGCCCTTGCCGCCGCGTCCCGCTGCGGCGTTCGCACCGGCGGCATAGCCGCTGGCTGCGCTGTCGCCGCCGCTGGCGAAGGCACCGTAGCCGCCGCCCGGTCGTGGCTTCGCCGCGCTCTTGCCGGCGGAGTCGCCCATCGGCGCAGCCGCGCTGTAGGCGCTGCGCTTACCGCCTCCGGCCGCGCCCTTACGGCTGCGGCCACCGCTTTCCGCAGGCGCACCCCAGCCGCCTGCTTCTTTACCGCCAGCGGCCGCGCCTTTACGGTTGCGGCCGCTGCCTTCCGCAGGCGCGCTCCAGCCGCCTGCTTCCTTGCCGCCGCGTCCGCGCCCGCCCGGACGCCCTGCGGCTTCACCGCGCGGCGCACCGCCGCTGCGGCCCTGTCCGCGGCCGCCACGGCCGGCGCGCGCCGCTTCAGGCGCAGCGCTCTGCCGCCCGCCGCGTGGCGAGCCGCCGCCTTGGACCGAGGTGAATTCGCCTACGCCGAATTCATCCTTCTCGTACCGGCGGCGGTCCAGCCGCTGGGAGATGCCGTGCTCGATCAGTTCGAGCCCGGCGCGCTCGCGCGGCGAAGAGAACGTGATCGCAAGGCCTTTGCCTCCGGCGCGGCCCGTGCGGCCAATCCGGTGGATATAGCTGTCCGCATCCAGCGGAAGATCGTAGTTGAAGATATGGGTGATCCCTTCCACATCCAGACCGCGTGCCGCCACATCAGTAGCTACCAGCAGCTGGAGCTTGGCCTCCCGAAACCGCTTCATGACGGCTTCACGTTTGCCCTGTGACAGATCGCCGTGCAGCTCGTCGCAATCATAGCCGGCCGCCTGCAGCGCTTCATTCAGCTTGATGGCCCGGCGTTTCGTCCGGCAGAAAATAATGGCCAAGTAAGGACGGTCCCGCTCGATCAGCGAGATCAGCGCCTCTTCCTTGTTGCGGTCGGAGCATTCCACCACCTGCTGGCGGATATTATCCAGCGGAATCGGCGAGCCGCTCTTGATAATAATATCAAGCGGCTCCTTCATATAGTTCGCAGCCAGCCGTTTGATCGGGTCCGGCATGGTCGCGGAGAACAGCATCGTCTGGCGGCGGTAAGGCACAGCCGTAATGATCGTCTCCACATCCTCCAGGAAGCCCATATGCAGCATCTGGTCCGCTTCGTCCAGTACCAGCATCTTCACGCCGCCCAGGTCCAGCGTCTCCCGGCGCAGATGATCCAGCAGCCGTCCCGGCGTGCCGATGATCAGATGTCTGCCGCCTTCCAGCTTGCGGAGCTGCTTCTCCACATCCTGACCGCCATAGACCGCCAGAATCTTCACACCCGTATGACGCGCCAGCTTGCGCGCCTCCTCGGTAATCTGCAGCGCGAGCTCACGCGTTGGCGCAAGGATAAGCGCCTGCGGATAAGCCGCCTCTACCCGGATCTTGTCCATAATCGGCAGCAGAAAAGCCAATGTCTTCCCCGTTCCCGTCTTCGCGCGCGCAATGACATCCAGACCCTCCACCAGCGGCGGAATAGCCTCTTCCTGCACCGGCGTCGGCTTCACGATTCCCTGCCCCTTGAGCAGATCGGTTAATACTTCAGATACTCCTAATTCCTTAAAACCCGGCAATTGCTCCACCTCACTCTTTTTCCTAAATTTTCGTTTCATAAAAGTCCGGTCCAACCTCAAAAACCCTCACTTGGCCCGCATCCTGCGAATTCAGGTGCATTAATACCCCTCATTTCCTCACTCAGCCCGCATCCGGCGAATTCAGGTGCATTAATACCCCTCATTCCCTCACTTGGCCCGCATCTGGCGAATTCAGGTGCATTAATCCCCTTCATTTCCATACTTGGCCTGCATTCAGCGAATTCAGGTGCATTAATACCTCTCATTCCCTTACTTGGCCCGTACCCGACGAATTCAGGTGCATTAATACCCCTCATTCCTTCACTTGGCCCGCATCCGGCGAATTCAGGTGCATTAATACCCTTCATTCCCTCACTTGGCCTGCATCCAGCGAATTCAGGTGCATTAATACCCTTCATTCTCGCACCAGGGGGCTACCTGAAAGGGAACGCCCCTCCGGCAATCAAATTTCATAACTTATATTCATCCATTTAACGGAGTAATGTACGCAAGTAAGCAGGATACGGATATCGCTCGTGAGTATCCGTATCAAACAAAAGCGGAAGAACCCCGTCACCGGAGCCCTTCCGTCCCATGGGCCCGCAAGGCTGCGGTCGAAGTTCGGTTTTAAAGGCGCAGCAGCGATCCACCGGACATTCAGACGGCACTCCATTTGCGTTCCATTACACTTTAATTTCTGGCAAGTTATCTGTATATATTGTACTTGATTTCACGCCGCTTGTGTGCATCTGCCGGAGAATAATTATTTCCCGTCTTCTTCCGGCTAGAATCTTCCTGATTTGAAGATGGAGAACAGCAGCCACAGAATCATCAGCAGGGCGATGACTGATCCGATCTCAACGATCGGGAAGTCCCAGAGCAGCGAAGGCTCGCCGCGCAGGGAAGATGCGATAATCAGCCCGGCCATAATGATGCTGAAGGCCAGCAGCACAATGCTGAAGGACAGACGGTTACCGACCCGGCTGAACTTATGCTCCAGACCCTGGAGCTCGGGTACACCGATCTCGACCTTCAGCTTGCCCTTGCTGATCAGCGACGAGAGCTGCCGGGCCTGGGCGGGAAGCTCCACCAGACTCTCGGCAAGATCGGCTACCCCGCCCAGCAGCTTGCGCTGCAGGCGGCTTCCGCTGAAGCGCTGCTTCAGCAGTTGCCTGCCGAACGGCTCGGCCATCTGCATAATGCTGAAGGCCGGGTCCAGGCTGGACACCATGCCTTCCAGCGTCAGCATGGTCTTGCCCAGCATCGCCAGATCCGGCGGAATGACCAGCCGGTGCTTGCGGGCAATGCCGAACAGATCATTCAGCGCCTTGCCGATGCTGACCTGCTTGAACGGGATATCATAATACTGCTCCCGCAGCCGGTCCATATCATCATGCAGCGCCATCCGGTCGGCATCCTCAGGAATTACACCCAGACGCAGAATAGCCCGTACCATTGAATCCGTATTCTTACGCATGAGTGCGATGACCAGTGCGGACAGGCCATCCTTCATGTCCTCGCTAAGCCGCCCGACCATCCCGAAGTCGATCAGGGCCAGCTTCCCGTCCTTCAGCACCATGACATTGCCTGGATGCGGATCGGCATGGAAGAAGCCATGAATAAAAATCTGATTCAGCATCATCTCAACAAGCTGCTGGGCGATAGTCTTGAGCTTAAAGCCTGCGCCCAGCAGCTCGTCCCTGCGGTTCAGCGTAATTCCTTCCATATACTCCATGGTCAGTACCCTTGTGGAGCTGAAGTCCCAATAGATGGACGGAATATATACATTATCTTGAGCAGACAGCTGCCCGGCTATACGCTCGGCATTACGCCCCTCCTGGGCATAATCAAGCTCCGCCAGCAGTGCGCGGGAGAATTCCTCGACCATCCGGGTTAACCCGTATTGCCTGGCCCAGTCCATCTTGCGCTCGGCAAGCAGGCTTAGATCCGTTAGAATTTCCAGATCCCTGCTCATGGTCCGCATGACGCCTGGACGTTGTATTTTGACCGCTACACTCTGTCCGCCATGCAGTACAGCCCGGTGTACCTGGCCGATGGAGGCGGCAGCGAGCGGATTGTTCTCGAAGTATTCAAAAACCGCATCAATATTCTGGTCCAGCTCCTGCTCCAGAATATTGCGGGCAGTCTCGGCAGAGAAGGGCGGCACATGATCCTGCAGCTTAACCAGCTCCTGAATAATCCCCTCCGGCAGCAGATCGGAGCGCGTACTGGCAAGCTGGCCGAGCTTGACAAAGGTCGGCCCCAAATCCTCCAGCACCCGGCGGACCCGCTCACCGAGTGTCACACTTTCATGAACCTCCTGTGTAATAATCCGGCGGGGAAGTGACAGAAGATGGTAAAGGCCCAGTTCCTCCACCATATAGCCGAAGCCATGACGCATAAGCGCCATGGCTATAGCCCGGTAACGTCCGGCATGCCTTATGCGGACTGCCATTTATTCACTACTTGTTTCCGGCACGATGGTCTCCTGGGGGAACTCCTGAGGGGACTTGCCTTCCAGCTCGGCCACGCGTCCTTCCAGCTTGGCAATACGTGACTCCAGTCCGGCTATATCCTCCTGAACGGGCACCTTAAGCTCCTTCAGCACCCGCTGAACCTGTTCCTGCACGGCAGACTTGAACGCTCCCCGTTCTTCATCCCCGCGCTCTACCAGGCGGTCGACCAGGGCCTTGGATTCCGAAGGGGCCAGCTCGCCCCGCTTCACCAGCTCATCTACGACCTTCTCGACTTTCTCCTTGCTGACAATGGTGAGGCCAACTCCTAAAGAGATTGCTTTCTTTAACAAATCACTCATGGTACTTCCCTCCCAAAGATTCCAGTTATGGATAAAGTATACCCCTTAGCCCGCCATTTCACAAAAAAAGCGGATTATCTGGGGATTCGTGCCGCCCAGGTAGCTGCCCGCAGAATAAGCTGGCGGACTGCCGGGTGACGGAATGAAGGCTCGTGATGCCCCGGCATCAGATAGACTACCCGTCCCAGGCCATAGCTGTGGCACCAGGCCGCAGGCAGCAGCTCACCGTCCGCTTCGTACTCCAGCAGAATTTTTTTGTCGGTGAATGGGTCGAACTCGAACCGGTATGGCTCTTCATCCAGCTGGAAATCCTCCATGCCTTCGGTGATATCATGCTCCAGCACCTTGAATTGAAGCGGTGTAAAAGGCGGGTGTCCGGTGAATCTGCCGCCGATCAGCTGGGCTAGCTCATACCGCTTCGCCAGGGATATACCGGTATGCAGGACAATCAGTCCGCCTCCCCCGCTGACATAACTCAGCAGACCTGCAGTCTGCTGCGGGGATACCGTTTCGTTCCATAATTCATTATATGCGATGCAGAGATCGTATCCGGACAGATGCTCGCTTAACAGCAGCTTCTTGTTCTCCGAGCATTGTACCGTCAGAAGCTCATTCAGAATTTCACTGACCTGCTTATCTACCCCTTGCAGCGGGTGAAACCGGGGGTGTGTGTAATCGCCTAACAACAGACATTTTCTCTTATCCATGGGTCTCCTCCTCTGTATTACTTGTATTACTTGTGTTACTTGTCTTTGTACGCAGGGCCCGGCGGCCTTCTGCTACCGGTGTGCCGCAATATAGCGGCCCAGTGCCACGAACATGCTGCCCATCCGTTCATGCTCCGGCATAACAATCCGCTTCACGCCTTCTTCCTTCAGGGCCTCCGAGGTAAGCCGGCCGACGGATACTGCCAGCACCTTGTCCTCCAGTGCCTGAATGAGCGCCTCCAGCCGGCCCTGCTCCCTTGCATGCTGCGCCAGGAAGCGGAATTGCGGCGCACTTGTGAAGGCTACCGCATCCACCTGTCCTTCCGTTATCTCTGTGAGCAGCAGAGCCAGGGCTCCCGGCTCCGGCTCGGTATACCGGTAAGGCTGCACACAGCCTACGGTTGCCCCCGCCTGCTCCAGCCACCCGACCAGCTGAGGCGCAGTCTCCCCGTGCAGCTGCAGCATAACCCGCTTGCCCTGCAAATCCCAATCCTGCAGTCCGCGGATCAGACCGGCGCTGCTGCCGTCATCGTCACGCACCACCGGCTCAAGTCCCCGTTTCTTCAGGGCATTCACTGTCTTATAACCGCGCGCAGCAATAGGTGAGGCGGAGAGAACCTCCAGGAAGCGGCCTTCAAGCTCCAGCTTCGTGGCCATCTCGAACAATGCGTCGAGGCCCATGCCGGTAGTCAGAACGGCTAGATCCGGCGGCTGATTCGTCCAGGCGATCAGCCCGTCACGCAGGGCATCATCATCCAGAAAGGTGGTTCCCTGGGCGGGACGGTGCAGCGCGGTTCCTCCCATATTCTCTACCAGCTTGGCCATTTCCTCCGCTTTGCGCGGACCGGCCAGGGCCACGGTAATGCCCTTTAATTGCTCTGCCATGAACGTTTCTCCCCTTCGTCACCCCGTATTATTGCTTATCAGTATACTTGCAAAGTGTGGTAAAAGAAAAGACCAGGCCGCATATTTTTCCTCAGGAAATGTGCCGATCTTCGGGAAGACTCTCCCCGGGCTTAAGGACTTCGGACACTGGTGGAGCCTGATTTCCGGGATACAGCTTGAAGCGGCCCACGAGCTGCTGCAGCTCATCGGCGAGATGGCTCAGATCCGCTGAAGACGAGGCGATCTCCTCCACGGAAGCAAGCTGCTGCTGGGCTGCCGCCGAGATGGTCTCGGTATTGCCTGCCGCCTCCTCGGTAATGCCGCGGATCTCGCCGATGGCTTTATCCATACTGTCCGCTTCAGCGGTGAGGGTATGGACGGCTTCGTTCATCGCTTCTATTTTCTCCGCCGCCCCTTTGACGGCCCTGCGGATGCGCGAGAAGGAACGCCCCGTTGTATCCACAGCCATAATGCCGCCCATAACCTTATTCTTCGCATCCTCCATAGTAGCTGTAGCCTGGAGCATCTCTGAATGAATGGACGTAATCTGTTCGGAGATCATCCTGGCTGACTTCTCTGATTCCTCAGCCAGCTTGCGGACCTCTGAGGCTACTACAGCGAACCCTCTTCCCTGTTCACCCGCTCTGGCCGCTTCAATGGAAGCATTCAGTGCGAGCAGGTTGGTCTGCCGCGAGATCCCCGTGATCACACCGGTAATTCCCTGAATCTGTACGACCCGCTCACTCAGCTTGTCGATGACCGTCCCCATCTCCTCTACGGTCTCATGAATGCCGTTGATTTTGTCCACCACGCTGATGACCGAATCATTGCCTTCCGAAGCCGAGAACGAGGTCTTGTCCATCATCGCCGACACCTGCTCCATGAATTCCGAGATATGGGCTACCTCGCTTGTGGTGGCTGCCGTACTAATCATTCCTTTATGTACACTGTTCACCTGACGTTCAGTCCCTGCCGCCACTTCTTGAATTGCAACAGTAACATGCTCTATGGCTCTGGTCGTCTGCTCTGCCCCCGCTGTAAGCTGCTCCGCCGATGAGGAGACATTGTCCGTCATCTCCTGCACACCGATGATCATCTGCCGCAGATTCCCGACCATCTGGCGGAAATTCCCGGCCAGGAGGCCAATCTCATCCGCACGGAAATCCCCGATATCCTGCGACAGGTCGCCTCCGGCGATGCGTTCAGTCGCTCTGCGCAGACGTAGCAGCGGCTTCAGGATCGACGAGACATTGAAATAGATCAGCACCAGTGCCAGAAGTACGGATACAGAGATCACCAGCCACACCGTTTCGCGGATATCACTGGTCGCCCGCGTAATCTCATTCAGGCTGATGGTCCCCCCGATTCTCCATCCGGTCAGTCCGTTCACCATGTAGGTCAGCTTCTTCGGTGAATCCTTATAGACATAATCGAAGCTTCCGCTCTCACTCCCGAACATTTGCTTCACGAAATCAAGCGAGGATTCTTCGCCAATCGCTTCTGACGGATGAACCAGAAATTTCTTGCTGCTGTCTACAATGAGAATATAACCTTCCTGTCCGACCTTGATATTCGTCAGACTGGCGAGTGAGGACAGGTTAAGATCAAGGCTGACTACCCCGTCTCCGCCCGCAAGCACCGCCGAAATGGCAACCGCGCTCTCCTGATTGACCGTCTGAAATACCGGTGAAATCACGATGCCGCTGCCACGCTTAAGCGCATTGACATAGGAATTCTCCTTGCGCGGATCATAGCCGTCCGGCAGCTCCATCTCTGCTGCGCGGATACTTTTGCCTTTGCTGGTTCCGGCATAAATATCCAGCACATCGGAATGCAGCGCGGCATATTCCTTCAATCGGCTCTCCAGAACAGGCGCAGTCTCTCCGGCTGCTTCACTATTAATAGAATCCGCCGCAAGCTGGCCGGCAAAATAAAGAATATCATCTATTTTGGACTGAATATTGTGATTAATAATCTCGTTAACTGCTACTACGCTTTCCTTGGCATTATTGGTAAGCTGCTCCCCGACCTTGCTGCTGGCGGATTGATAGGTTTGCCAGCCTATAATGATGCTCGGCACCAGCAAGACAAGCAGGTAGGTAGCAATCAGCTTGGTACGGATGTTCAGACGCGCCTTTTTAGTCATATGATGAACTCACTCTCTCTTTCTTCATGGGTCTTAAGAACGATAATTTGGCAGACTAACTATATAATTAAATACCGCCCCCGGAAACCCTCTTTTCCGCTTCAATTCATGATTATTCTCCTATCTTTATTGATAATTTTTATATGTACACAACAAAAAACCGTTTCGATGAAAACGGTCTTTTGTTATATTCAGCCTTTTGCCCAAGGCATATCCCCGTACAAAGGTCCTATATAAGACGCACTTAAGTTTTGAACTTGAAGCTTCATCGTCACTGCGGTGAACATTTGGACTTCCGGCCGCTGTTGTCCCCAGATTTCTTGATTTTGAACCGCTGTTAGCGGGTGAAATCCGGTGACAAAGGCGGACGCTACCGCTCCTACAGTTCCAAATTTCCCCTCCGCTTCTTTTGCTTTTTGTTTTTTTCTTTAGTGCTTCTTATATAGTTCTATTGCGAATTCTTATTTCTGCAAGCCGGGCATACGCCACCGAATACAACATGCGTATGGGTGATCGAATAGCCGGTGTCCTGTGCCACCGAGTCGCTCCACTCCTGCGGAACCTGGCTCATCACTTCATCTACTGCCCCGCAGATCTCACAGACAATATGCTGATGATCGTCCAGGCGGGCGTCATACCGGCTTGCCGCCTCACCCAGCTTCAGCTCACGGATCATCTGCTTATCCGAGAGATAACGCAGGGAATTGTAGACTGTTCCGTAAGCCAGATTATGCCCCTGCTCCACTAGCCGGTTCATGACTTCCGCAGCGGTCGGGTGGTCATGGGAATTACGGACGATATCGTATACAGCTTGACGTTGAGAGGTTAAGTTCAGGGTTCTCATCTTTATCATCCTCTAGCTTGTTTTTAGATCAAGTATAAGTCCTGATGCTGAAAGCGTCAATCCAGCCGGACTTTATTTGATCATTCCTGAGTATTTCACATCGACATCGGCTTTGACCTGGAATTTCAGCTGGGGATATAAATTCTCCCAGTCCGACATCTCTGTTGCGTTGTTCCAGTGCCGTGACCCGTAACGCAGCCCCCACCCCAAGGGGTCCATGCCGCTATCCTGAATTTTGACCAGCAAGGCTGTAACAGCCTCACGCAGCTCCGCAGCTCCCGCCTCATTAATCTTCTTCAGCATCTGGTGGGTGATCATCTCCTCCGTACTGTTCTCCTCCAGAATTGCCCGGATCTTGATGGTGTACCGGATATAAGGCTCTCCATCCGGCGGATTCACAATCCGGTAGCTGGAGGAGGAGCTCTCCGTATAGTACTGATACATTCCATTCCCGATATGGGCAGGGAAATTCGTCTGCAGATCGGAGCGGGATAGCAGGTTGAACAGCCTGGTCTCATCGGGCGTGAGGACCAGCTTGATTTTATTCTTATCCAGCAGAGCGATCTTATCAATCAGGAATTGATTCTCCTCCGGCACCTCAATAATCGGCAGGATGGGATCTATCCCTTTCTCATAGATGCTCCTCATCAGCTGATAGGAGTACACACTTGAGATGAAGGGGGACTCGGTCCCTTGCCCGCTCATCGCCAGAATCAGAGAGTTGGACGGAATGCGCTCCGACGGCGGCTTAACCTGCAGCACTTCCAGCGCCCCCGGCCTGCCCACGGCAAAATTAATAATCAGCTGGATATCTCTGCGCCGTACCGCCCAGTCCACAACATGCCGGATATCCTTGGCGGCAATTTTTTCACCCAGAACCACTGATTTGCAGTGGACATAATCCAGCTCCTTCTCCACCTTGGACTTCATTCTGCGCAGCGCCTCGGAGATACTCTCCGATTCTTCCGTGAGGATCTGCATCTTCTCGTCAATCTTCGTCACATCCCCTTGCGGAATCGCCAGCTTCAGACTGACCTTGAATGTTCCTTCCGCCTTGCCGGGATCAATTCCAATCGCCACTACGAATATTCTCCGGTCGATATCCTTGTAGTTGCAGCCTGATATGAGCATGGCCATGACGGTGGACAGCAGGATCAGCAGCATTGCCCGAACGACTCTTCCCCTCACGCTCTGCGCCTCCTTATGATCCAATAACACCAGAATAACAGCAGAATCAGCAGCAGCTCCCCGTACCAACGGACATGCAGCAGGAATACGCCCAGCATATTCAGGTTGTATTGATCCATGCGCATGAGAAAGAGGGTTCCTCCCGCAAAAATCCCCAGGATAACCACCTCCCGCCGCAGCTTGGCCTTAGGCTTGCCGCCTGTAGAGGGAAGCTGGCTAAGGAACAGCTCCTTGCCGACATGCCACTGGATAATGGCACTGACCAGAGCCAAGGTACTGTATGCGAAATAAAAAATATACAGCATACGCTCCACCAAAAAAGCCTCAATACGGATGCTGTCCGCCGTGGTAAACCAGGTATACACATGCCGTTCGACACCGACGGTCCCATGGTACCCGATAGGCACATAAAAAGTGACAAGCAGCACCAGCAGCCCCTCCAGACTCAGAATCCATACATGCTTAAGCTTCAAACCATGAAATACCCGGTTGAAGATGGCCATATTAATGTAGCCGCTGAACGTAAACGTCGCTGCCGCAATACTATTCATATCCGGAGGATGTAGCGAATAGGTCATCATCTGCAGTACGGCATCCCAGCTGAAGTTCGGGTTAACGACCGCCTTGACTGTCGTATACAGAATTAAGGGCAGTGTGATCCCGAGTGTCACCTCCAGCCCGTAGAGCAGAGACAGCGGGTCAATTCGGCTGCAGAGACATACCACAGCCAGGAACCCCAGCAGGACTGCCGTTGGATGGGTATCCGGGCTGACAAACCGCAGGGTAATATCCACAAAGGACAACAGAATCAGCGCACCGGCGAAATACCATAGAACCGCATAAATCAGAATCAGCGGAGAGGCCAGCAGCCTCGGCAAGGCCGACGCGAAGATTTCCGGGAGTCCCTTGCCAGGGAATTTATTAATGACTTTGGTGAACAGGTAGATGAACAGGGTACCTGTAACCACCGCAACCAGAATGGAGGACTGCGCACCGTCAAAGCGGGTATCGAGCAGCTCCCGGGGGGTGAAGTTAATGATATTGATCAGGGAGTTCATGAGAAACAGGCAGTAGAAATAGCGGCTCTTCGCCATCATTGTCCCCCGCCTTTCTTCTTCAGGGATGTTCCTATCGTATCCAGGAAGAACAGCTTGAAATAAGGCTGGCCGAAGCTGCGCTGGCTGCATAAATACAGCGTGAAGCCCACCAGGCAGATGACCACGCCGATGAGTCCGAGGAAGGCTGCTGCGATGACAAAGAAATATTTCAGAACCCGGATCGAGAAGCTCATCATATTGAGCGGCACCAGGAAATTGGATATCGCCACAACGGAGACGAGAATAATCATGATGTTGCCAATTAGTCCCGCTGCGGTAGCCGCTTGTCCCAGAATCAGACCGCCCACTGTTGTCGCTGTCGGACCGATAGCCCGGGGCAGCCGCAAGCTGGCCTCCGTCAGAAACTCCATCATGATCATCATCAGAATCACCTCGACAAAAGAAGGGTAAGGCACCGTTGCACGGCTTCCCCCGATCAGCAGGGCAATTTGTACGCGCACAATCTCCGGATTGTACGAGGTGAAGGCTATATACAAGGCTGGCAGCCATAATGTCATAGCCACGCCCAGGATGCGCAGCAGCTTGAGGAAGCGCCCTACGAAGGGAAGCTGGATTTTGTCATCCATAGCTATGAAGAAATCGTTGAAGATCGACGGAAGCACAATAGCATACCCGGTCGTATCCAGCAGGATAGCTACCTTGCCCTCTGCCAGATTGAATACTACCCGGTCCGGGCGCTCTGTAACGATGGTTTTGGGAAAAATGCGCAGCTTGTCGCTGCTGATATACTTCTCCAGCTCTCCGGCGGCCTGCAGAATATCCAGCTTAAGCGAGTCCAGCTTCTCTTTTAACTCCGCCAGCACCTCAGGATTCACTCTGTCCTCGTCATAGAGAATCGCCGCCTTGGTCTTGGACATATTGCCAATAACGGTGAATTCCATCTTGAGTGCAGCGGATTGATAGCGCCGCCGGATCAGATTGAGGTTCACTGCGAGATTCTCCCCGAGCGCGTCGGAAGGGCCTTGACTGATGCTCTCCGTGACCGTCTCCTTCACACTGCTGGCCTCGGCCCGCAGGACATCGAAGAAACAGAGCTTATCCTGCCAGCCTATGCAGGCATAACCGCTGAGCAGAAGCTCCACCGCCCGCGGTCCCTCTGTCACCACCTCACTGCCCGGGTAATCCGCGATGTAGCTGTAATAGCCTGCGGGATTCCCCATTTCGTAGAACGGAGCAATGATATTCCGGCTGATTGCCTGTCCATCCGTAACACTTTTGATATACAGCAGGCTGACCTGCCCCGCCGGAACTGTCAAGCTCTTGTCTTCAAGGTCGCCGAACCCGCTTAGCTGACCTCTGATCCCGTTCAGGGAGGCCTCCTGCTTATGCTCTTGTCCTGACATGGGTCCGTCTCCCCTTTATGCCCGTTTCTCCTTGAATCTCTTTATATTGGCACTTCCTGCCTGTTTTCATGCACCTGTAGCTGGAGCGTGGCGTTTCTATTTCCAGAAGAGTGGTAATAATTGAATGGATAATGACTTAGGAGGGACTGTACTATGAACTCACAGGAACACCGTTCGCAAGGTCTTCCGCAATTCCCGGAATCGTTATGGAGAAGCAGCACCGGGCTGCCCTCTTTCAAGGCGCTTGCGGAAGATCATGTCACAGACGTAGCTATTGTAGGGGCGGGGATTACCGGGATTACCACCGCTTATCTGCTGTCCAATGCCGGGTACAAGGTCACCTTGCTGGAGGCCGGAGAGATTCTTGGCGGAGCCACCGGCTTCACCAGCGCCAAGATCACCGCCCAGCACGGGATGATCTACGGCGACCTGCTGAAGAATTTCGGTGAGGAGCAGGCCCGCATGTATTATCAGTCCAACCGCGAGGCCATGGAGTGGATGATGGCTACTGCGGAGGAATTGGACCTCTCCTGCGGGATGAAGCCGGAAGCCGCCTATCTCTATGCCGACAAGGGAGATGAGAAGACGCTGAAGGAGCTGAACCGGGAATTCGAGGCGTACAGCAAGCTCGGACTGCCTGGGGAGTGGCTGGATCAGGTGCCCCTGCCTCTGGGCGCGGGCGGCGCGATCCGGATGCCGGGGCAGGCCCGGTTCCATCCGCTTGAGTATTTGAAGGGACTGCTGCAGGCGGTTCTGGATAAGGGAGGCACCGTATTTGAACATACGATGATCGGAGAGCAGGTGGATTCGGACGGACATCTAACCCTTCATACCGAGGGCGGCAAATACCAAATCCGCTGCCGCCATGCCGTGTCTGCTTCCCATTTCCCTTTTTATGACGGCGGGTCTCTCTACTTCTCGCGGCTGCATGCCGAACGCTCCTATTGCCTGGCGTTCGAACCGGAAACGGATTATGAAGGCGGCATGTATCTGAGTGCCGGTGAACCGACCCGTTCGCTGCGGGCTGTGGAATGGGGCGGGCGTAAGCTGGTCATAGCCGGAGGGGAGAACCACCAGACCGGACAAGGCATCTGTACGTTCGGCCATTATGAGAATCTGGAGAAGTTTGCAGGAGAATTACTGGGCATCCGCAGCATTCCGTTCCGCTGGTCCACCCAGGATCTGATCACTCTGGACCGGGTTCCCTACATCGGCAGGCGGGCAGAGAACGAAGAAATCTATATTGCCACCGGGTTCGCCAAGTGGGGCATGACCACCGGGACCCTGGCCGCCCGCATGATTGCAGACTCGATTCAGGGCAGCAGCAACCCGTACAAGGAGTTATACGATCCTTCACGCTTCAAGGCGGTTCCTGCCATCAAGAATTTCGTCGTGCAGAACCTCTCTGTCGCCAAGGAGCTGGTAGCCGGAAAAGTGGAGATTGTCCATAAAAAGACGCAGGATCTGGAACCGGATCAGGGCGCCGTGGTCTTCCATGACGGTAAACGCGTTGGCGCCTACCGCGATCCCGAAGGCCAACTGCATCTGATCGACAGAACCTGCACCCATATGGGCTGTGAATGCGAGTGGAATGACGGGGAACGCTCCTGGGATTGCCCGTGCCACGGATCCCGCTTCTCCTATGAAGGCGATGTGCTGGAAGGGCCGGCGACTGTGCCGCTTAAGAAAATCACGGCCGGCGACTGAGCGACGGCGACTGAGCGACGGCGACTGAGCGACGGCGGCTGAGCGACGGCGGCTGAGCGACGGCGGCTGAGCGACGGCGGCTGAGCGACGGCGGCTGAGCGACGGCGACTGAGCGACGGCGATTGAGCGACGGCGATTGAGCGACGGCGACTGAGCGACGGCGACTGAGCGACGGCGACTGAGCGACGGCGATTGAGCTGAGCCTCCGCCCGCGATGCGCGTCACCGGCAGCCCGGGCGGATAGTAGGACAATATTGCCCGGGGCTGTCGCTCCGGCGTGATTGTCGCTGTCCGCTCAGGTATAATAGCAATATATTCGATCTTGCAGTACCCATCATTCTATAAGGAGCGTGACGACAGGTTATGGATTTGAGAGGAACCAGTATTGTAATTACAGGGGCAGGCAAGGGAATCGGTAAGGCGCTCGCCATGGCGCTGGCGAAGGAAGGCGCCAACCTGGGCCTTATCTCCAGAACTTCAGCGGATCTGGAGGCGCTGAAGACGGCTCTGACCGAAGTATATGACATCAAGGTCAGTATTGCAGTTGCCGATATAGCCGTACGTGAAGAAGCCGAGCGCGCAGTTATGGCCCTGCAGAAGACCCTGGGACCCTTCGATGCGCTCATCAACAATGCCGGGATCGCCCAGTTCGGCACGTTCCTGGAGATGGACCCTGCCGACTGGGAACGGCATATGCAGATCAACCTGTTCGGCGCCTACTATGTAACCCGTGCGGCACTGCCTGCTATGATTGAGCGTTCAAGCGGCAATATTATCAATATCTCATCCACCGCAGGAGAACGCGGCTTCGCCACAGGCTCCGCCTACTGTGCTTCCAAGTTCGCGCTGATGGGCATGACGGAAGCGCTGGCCATGGAGGTGCGCAAGCATAATATCCGTGTCGTGGCGCTGACTCCGAGCACAGTGAATACAGGCCTGGCTACAGGCGCAGGCCTTAAGATCGGAGAAGAAGACCGGATGATGCAGCCGGAGGATGTGGCCGAGCTGACACTCGCCGCACTGAAGCTGCCTGACCGCGTCTTCCTCAAAACAGCAGGGATCTGGACCACCAATCCGCAATAATAACAGCAGTACTTACGAAAGCCCTACAAGGAGGACTTGGTTATGCTGGTAGTTACCAATACAATTAAGATCAAAGAAGGGCACGGAGAAGCGCTGGCCTCGCGGTTCGGTGCTGATAACGGTATACAGAGTATGCCCGGATTCATCCGCATGGAGGTCTGGCGCGGAGCGCCCAAGGAAGGTGTGGAGGAACTGAAGATCTCCACCGTCTGGGAGAGCGAGGACGCGCTGAACGGCTGGACTTCAAGCCCTGCCTTCCGCGAATCGCACCGGGGCGCAGGCAAAAACGAGGCCATTGTCGGTGCCTCGCTCGACAAGTACGAGCTGCTGCACAGCCGTACTCCGGGCGGCCAGGCCTGAAGAACTGCATAGAAGTAGAAACGGCTGCGCCTTCCTTTTCAGGACAGCGCAGCCGTTTCAGCGAGAAATAGAAGAAATCTATAAATTATATTTAAACAAAATCACCGTAACGGATAAATGCCGCAAGAATTTATGCAGCCCAGGCCCAGGCAGCTTATAAAGCGGCCACAGCGTTCTCCATTCAGCCTGCTTCTGGTGGTAAGGGGCGAATGAGGTGCACTTCTGCTCCTCATTCGCTCATTTGGGTCCGCGTCCGGGGAATTCAGGTGCACTTCTGCTCTTCATTTGCTCATTTAACCCGCGTCCGGGGAATTAAAGTACTTGGCAGGTCCAGTCCAATTGTGTTCGGTTTTTCGATTACATTCGGCCTACGTGGCAGGTCCAGTCCAATTGTGTTCGGTTTTCCGATTACATTCGGCCCACAGATACTCGCACCGCACATTGTATTCGGTTTTTCGCTTACATTCTGGTCTCTTCCTTCGCTCATTTGGCCTGCGTCCGGGGAATTAAAGTACTCGGCAGAGTCAGAGGAACTTCCTTTGTTCTTGGCATAAAATCCCTATATTTGTGAACAAAGATGCCCCGCAGGCCTGATAGCCTTTGCGGGGCATCCCTATGGTTATCCCTGTGTATCTGGAACAGAGGTTTCGCTTATCTCCTCATGCTTACCCGGCCAGAAGGCCACCCGGCCGAAGAGGACGGTGATGGCCGGCACCAGGAAGGGGCGGACCACGAAGGTATCCAGTAGGACACCAATCGCTGTAATGATGCCGAATTGCACCAGTACCTGAATAGGAAGACTGGCCAGCACGGCGAAGGTACCGGCCAAGATGAGTCCGGCGGAGGTAATCACCGACCCGGTCTCATTTACGCCTTCAGCAATCGCCCGCTTCAGCGGCATATGCTTACTCTTTTTCCAGATATTCGAGATCATGAAGATGTTGTAATCCTCCCCTAGCGCTACCAGGAAGACGAAGGAATAGAGCGGAATTGAACCCTGAATCGCATCTGCACCGAGTACATAATGAATGATGATCCAGCCCAGGCCCAGTGCCGAGAAGAACGATAGAATAACTGTCCCTACCAGATACACCGTAGCTACAACGGATCTGAGATAGACCAGCAGCAGCAGCGTAATCAAGCCGATTACGACAGGTATGATCAGATCGGTATCCCGTTCCCCCAGCTCCTTGGTATCATGCTGGGTAGCGGTCTGGCCGCTGATCCACACCTTATCCTGTACGTTCCCGATTCCCGACTCCGCCAATGCCTGCTCAACCGTAGTCTGAAGTGCCGGAATATGATTCATCGCTTCGATGGAATACGGATTGTCCTTGAATTCAATATCATATCCCGTGATCTTCGGATTGACCGCTCCCTGCTGCGGGTCGGAGACGACATCCACATAGGATAAGCTGCCCAGCACGGCTTGGAGGTCTTCTCCCCCGGACAACCCTTCTGTATCGACCATCAGCTTAGCGGGCGCAAGCTCCCCCGGAGAGAACTGCTTGCCGATCAGGTCGAACCCTTCCCGCGACTCCATATTCTTCGGGAATGAGGACAGAATATCATAGGTGAATTTGATTCCGCTGGAGAACGAGGCCAATACGCCCAGAAGCACCACGGTAATCCCTACAATAGCCCAAGGACGGGTAATGACAAGCTGCCCGATTCCTTTGCGGCGGTTCGGCTGCGGCTGCGGTACCGGTCTGCCCTTGGCCTTGGCACGTTCCGCTTCCATCTGCGGAGTCCGCGGCACGAACGGGAAGAACGAGGTCCGTCCGAATATAGCGAGCAAGGCCGGAACCAGGGTCAGACTGGCAACCCCCATAATAAGAATCGAGACACTGAACGGAACCGCGAACCGGTGATAGGCGCCATATTTCGCCAGCAGTAAGGCGAAGAGGGCCAGGACAACCGTGAAGCCGCTCATCGCAATCGCTCCTGAGGAATGGGAAATGGCACTCAGCAGCGCACGCCCTTTATTCTCCTCCACCTTCAGCATCTGGCGGAAGCGCGAGATCATGAACAGACAGTAGTCTGTCCCTGCCCCGAAGAGCAGTACGGTCATAATGGAGACAGCCTGCGAATCCACCTTGATCCAGCCTTCCTTGGCCATCAGGCCCAGCACCGGGCTGGTAACGCCATAAGCAAAGCCTACAGCGATCAGCGGAATCAGAGCCAGGATAGGTGAACGGTAAATCAGGAGCAGGAAGACCAGCACCAGAATTACGGTGGCAATCAGCAGGGACACATCGGCATTCTTGAATAGTCCTGTGGCATCCACCGAGATTCCGACGGGACCAGACACCCTCAAGCTTAAGTCTCCGCTGTCCGGCTTGGCTGCAGACGGATCAGCAAGCGTCTCTGTACGTATGATTTGCTTCAGGCTGGTCAGAGACTCCCCGAGCTGGTCGCTGTCTGCCGTCTTGTCGAACAGCACCGGAGTAACCAGTGTGCTTCTATCCTCCGACAACGACGCCTGCAGTGCTTGCGGGGGCAGCTTGCCAAGCGGTGGAACGAAATTCTGATGCTCCAGAGGGTCCTGTTCAAGCTTGTTGTAGACTGCCGTTATATGTACGAGATCCTCCTCCGATATTCCTCCGTCACGATGCCATACAAGCAGCGCCGGTACTCCGCTTCCGGCAGGGAATTCCCGTTCTGCAACGACCGATGCCCGGACCGATTGTGAATTCTCCGGCAGGTTAGGCGCATTATTGGCAACCTGCGAGTTCACCGAAGGCCACAGCATGGTCAGCACCCCAACCACTGCGATCCACACCAGCAGAGTAATCCATTTGGTCTTGCTCCCTGCTACCCATTTTCCGTAGCCTGACATACCTTTCATCCTCTCTCCTGTCCGTCCGCCCCAAAAATGAGCCACGGGTCATTTTACTCTCCTTATCATATATACCCCGAAAATTTTAAGCAAACCTTTTTTCTCGTTTCATAGAAAACTAGAGGTATAATCTGCTACATCGTCAATGGCGTACCTTGATTCATTACCACTTACAGCAGGTGAATGGCGGTCTCTGTATCTATTATGGCCCTGGAAAATATTATATATTACAGAGAGTTACAATAACCATTTACTAGAGCAGTTCCCCCGGATTAATAAGCTCACTGTGGGCGGACCAGACCAGAAATGCTGTAATTAATGCAGCTTCTGCTCACCAATAATCGGGTATTCGGAGGATTGTTGCAGGGAATGCAGGAATTTTACTTGTAGCCGGTGGATAAGAGGAAGAATCGTGCCTTCTGTGCAACATTTTCCTACTGAGGTGGATTGGATGCGGTTAAAGTTGCATTTTAGGCAGGAAATGGTGAAATCGGGATGGAGGTTGGGTGGGAGTGGATTGAGGAAAGTTGGGGTTGGACGGAGTTAGTTGAGGATAGTTGGAGGCTGGATGGGAGTGGATTGAGGAAAGTTGGGGTTGGACGGAGTTGGTTGAGGATAGTTGGGGGCTGGACGGGACTTGGTTGAGGATAGATGGAGGTTGGATCGGGGGTGATGGGTGGTGGATGGAGTTGGGTTGGTTGGGTTGGTTGGGTTGGTTGGGTTGGTTGGGTTGGTTGGGTTGGTTGGGTTGGTTGGGTTAGTTGGGTTAGTTGGGTTGGGTTGATGGACCGGGTAGATCGAGTGTGTTAGGTAGATTAGGTTAGGTTCATTAGATAAAAAACGGCGTCCACGCAAAGTGGGTCCGAAGACCCTCTGCAATGAACGCCGGGGCTGAGCTATGAAGTGGAGCTATGAAGCGGAAACGGCTACGCTGTCTTTTAAAAGGACGGCATTCGTTTCAGCTTATCTTGGAACCAATCGGGATTAGCCTGCATCCGGCAGGTCATCCCCGGAGAACTGGCTGTTATACAGATCGGCGTAGAAGCCGCCTGCTTCCAGAAGCTCCAGATGGGTTCCCTTCTCAATAACGCTGCCCTGGTTCATGACCAGAATCAGGTCTGCATCACGGATGGTGGACAGGCGGTGAGCGATAACGAAGCTCGTTCTGCCGTTCATCAGCGTGTTCATGGCCTTCTGAATCTGCACCTCTGTCCGGGTATCCACACTGCTGGTCGCCTCATCCAGAATCAGGATGGACGGATCGGCCAGTATTGCCCGGGCAATGGTAAGCAGCTGCTTCTGCCCTTGGGAGATGTTCGAAGCTTCCTCATTCAGAATGGTGTCATAACCCAGCGGCAGCGTGCGGATAAAGTGATCGGCATGTGCCGCCTTGGCTGCACGTACCACATCCGCTTCCGTAGAGCCCTCGCGGCCATAAGCGATATTATCACGGATGGTGCCGTTGAACAGCCAGGTATCCTGGAGCACCATTCCGAACTTGCTGCGCAGCTCACTGCGCTTCATATTGGTGATGTTCACACCGTCGATGACAATCTCGCCGCTGTTCACTTCGTAGAAGCGCATGAGCAGATTGATCAGGGTTGTTTTGCCGGCCCCGGTTGGCCCTACAATGGCAATGGTCTGCCCCGGACTGACCTCGATATTCATGTCTTCGATCAGGACTTCATTCTCCTTGTAGCCGAACTTCACATGGCGGAATTCCACCGCGCCCTCTTCCGCATCCGCTGTACGCTTGGCAAGCGAAGTCCCCACTTCAGGAATCTCCTCTTCTTCATCCAGCAGTTCAAATACACGTTCCGCCGAAGCGATCGTAGACTGAATAATGTTGGCAATATTCGCGGTCTGCGTAATCGGCATGGTGAACTGGCGCGAATACTGGATGAACGCCTGGATGTCACCGACATCAATTGCTTTTTTGGTAACGAAAATCCCGCCGACCACACATACCAGCACATACCCCAGGTTCCCGATAAACATCATCAGCGGCATAATAATCCCGGAGATGAACTGGGATCTCCAGCCGGAGTCGTATAGCTGATCGTTGATCTTATCGAAGTCCTTCAGCGAATTTTTCTCGCGTCCAAAAGCCTTTATAATCCGGTGTCCCGTATACATTTCCTCTACATGGCCGTTCAGCTGGCCCAGCGATTTCTGCTGCCCGACAAAATAAGTCTGGGAGCGCTTGGTAATCAGCATGATGACCACGAAGCTAAGCGGCAGCGTTACAATAGTAATCAAGGTCAGCCAAGGGCTGATGGTCAGCATCATCACAATGACTCCGACAATCGTCACAATAGAGGTAATAAGCTGGGTCAAGCTCTGCTGCAGGGTCGTACTGATGTTGTCCACATCATTAGTCGCCCGGCTGAGAATCTCCCCGTGGGTCCGGGAATCGAAATATTTCAGCGGCAGCCGCTCCAGCTTGCTGTTGATCTGCTCGCGCATATCATATACGACCTTCTGTGCCACTCCGGCCATTACATACTGCTGTATATAACTGAACAGTGCACTGAACAGATAGAGTCCGGCCAGTAGGATAAGAATATCATTAATATAGCCGAAATCAATGACTGCACCAGGCACATCCATCATCTTCCCATAGGCACCTTCAAACAGCTTGGTAGTCGCTCTTCCCATTACCTTGGGGCTGAAAATACTGAATACGGTACTGGCAATCGCCATCACGAATACAATAATCAGCTGCACCTGGCGCGGACGCAAATACCGGACCAGGCGGCGCAGGGTTCCTTTGAAATCCTTGGCCTTCTCGGGAGGCATACCCATGCCGGGTCCGCCCGGGCCGGGGCCGAATCCGCCGTGTCTGCGGGCGGGCGGCTTCGTTGCTTTGTTCTGTTCACTCATGCTATTTCCTCCTCTGACAGCTGCGAGGATACGATCTCGCGGTACACCTCATTATTGTCCAGCAGCTCACGGTGCGTGCCCATTCCGACAATCACGCCATCATCCAGCACGATGATCCGGTCTGCATCCATTACCGTACTTACCCGCTGGGCGACAATAAGGACGGTAGATTCTGTAGTCTCCTCCTTGAGCGCTGCACGCAGCTTGGCATCGGTCTTGAAGTCCAGCGCGGAGAAGCTGTCGTCGAACAGGTACACTTCCGGTTTGCGGACGAGGGCCCGGGCGATCGACAGGCGCTGCTTCTGGCCGCCGGAGACATTGCCGCCCCCCTGGGAGATGCTTGAATTGAAGCCTTCCTTCATCGCAGAGACGAAGTCATAGGCCTGAGCCACCTTGGCGGCATGAATAATCTCTTCGTCTGTAGCATCCTCTTTCCCGTAACGGATATTCTCGTTAATGGAACCGGTGAACAGCACTGCTTTTTGCGGGATATAGCCGATCTTGCTCCGCAACTCCTCTTGCGTCATCTCGCGGACATCCACTCCATCCACACGGACCGAGCCTTCTATAGCATCATAGAATCTTGGAATCATGCTCAGCAGCGTCGACTTCCCTGACCCGGTTCCGCCGATAATGGCCGTTATCTCACCTGGGCGCGCACTGAAGGTAATTCCGGACAACGCCTCCTGCTCCGCACCCGGGTAAGAGAAGGACACATTGTCGAACTCTACGAACCCGCGCATTCCGTCACGGCCGTCTGCATGGGTAGCTGTAGCCGTAGTCTTCAGCTCTGCAGTTGTAGGGTCCACAATCTCAGGCTGCATATCGAGTACTTCATTGATACGCTGCGCAGAAGCGGAGGCTCTAGGAATCAGGACGAACATCATGGATACCATAATCAGCGAGAACATAATCTGCATCGCATATTGAATGAAGGCCATCAGGGAGCCGACCTTCAGATCCCCGTCGCCAATACGGATTCCGCCGTAATACAGGATGGCAATCATGGAGAAGTTCATCACGATCATCATCAGCGGCATCAGTCCCGCCATTACCTTATTGACTTTGATCGCAGTGTCAGTAAGGTCGCGGTTCGCCGCACTGAACCGTCTATTCTCATGCTCAATCCGGTTGAAGGAGCGGATGACGCGGATACCGGTCAGATGCTCGCGCAGCACCAGATTTAATTTGTCCAGCTTGATCTGGATGGCCTTGAACAGCGGCAGACCCTTCATTCCGATGAAGAAGATCGCTCCGACCAGCAGCGGAATCACCACTACAAAGATCAGCGAGAGCTTGGCATCCTCCGACACCGCCATAATAATCCCGCCGATCATCATCATCGGGGCACCGACCATCATGCGGAGCATCATAGTCAGGACGGTCTGGACCTGTGTAATATCATTGGTGGTCCGTGTAATCAATGAAGCTGTGCCCAGCTTATCGAATTCATGAAGTGTGAAGTTCTCCACATGATTGAACACCCGTGAACGGGTATTCTTGCCGAAGCCTGCCGCCACTCTGGCTGACAGATAGCTGGCAATAACAGAGCATAGGACACCGCCGGCTGCTACCAGCAGCATGAAGCCGCCGATTCTCCAGATAAACGGCTGGTCGCCGTTTACAATCCCTTTATCAATAATGTCACTCATTAAGGTGGGAAGATACAAATCACCCATGGACTGCAGGAATACAAGAATCAGCACCCCTGCGATAGCCAAGCGGAAGGGCTTCAGTTGTTTCATTAATTTAATCAAGCTTCTCATCTCCGTTCATTTGTAGCCGGTCTAGATTAGGCGGCGGATTATCCTCCATGAAGGTATAGACCTTCCCCAGCAGCTCCGCCAGCTGGTCGGATTCTTCCTCGCCTAAATATTCCACCATCTTGTTTAGTGTTGCATCCATATGGTCCCTGGCCTTACGTGTAATAATTTTGCCCTGTTCCGTCAACTTGATGCGCACGACTCTCCGGTCGGAAGCATCCGCCTGTCTTTCTACCATCTGTTTGGCTTCAAGGCTGTTAATCAGCTGGGTTACCGTTGGCGGACTCAGTCCCAGAAAGCGGCTGATCTCCGATACCTTAAGTCCAAGCTCCCTGGAATGGGAAGCCCGTGCAATGCATATTAATAAAGTCATCTCACTTGGCTTATGCCCCTCCACTGTGTGATGCCATAGCCCTTTGCGCAGCTTCCTCAGTGCAGAGAAAAGCTTGTGCCCGACTGAATGTTCACCTTCCCGCTCTATCCCAATGCCTTCACCTCATTTTAGTTAGGTCTACAAATAATTAAATCATATATTAATTAGGCTACCTAATTATATTTTCGTGCCCGCACTTTGTCAATTCCGAAATTCACGGGAATCTATGTAATTTATTTCACATTCCCACGTACAAACGCTCCCTCGACACGAATGGCCGGGGAGTCCCTCTTAGATATGAGTGCGACTGTATTGTATCTGGTAATAGGCTTAGAATTCCACTCCGTGTTCCATAATGGTAATTCCTCTTCCCTTGGACTTCTGGTCTGCTCCGGCACCGGCAAGAATGAAGCTAAACAATACCAAAACGCTGGCTGTCATCAACAGTGATTTCTTCATGCTGTCTCACCTCCCTAATCAGTTCCCGGTATGCATTCTGCTGGATCTCCGAGGCGTAATCTCTGTTCAGTTCAAACAGGGTTACACAATTAATGAAGTCCTTTCCGCTATTCAGCCTGATGGTCAGACGCAGACAATGAATGATATAGTCGATTCCCTTAGAGCATTGGTTACGGGAGATGTGGTATATGGCGATCTGATAATAGAGACGGTAGACGCGGTCCACATTAATCGTGTCCTGGAATTGTTCGAACCGCAGCATCTCGCGGGAAAAGCGCGACATCACCGCATCGGCAGAGAACCCGAAGCGGTTCGCCGACTCCATAATGATCACCATGCCGGACAGAATCTCCCCGGGATGCTCGGATAGAAATGCTATATAGGAGGGCAGCACCGAAATGTTGCCCATCAGAATCTCAAGCGTGAAGCCGTTAGCGACAGCAAACAGCTTGAAGCTCTCCACGCTGCTGCGCCCCTCGTCGTCCAGCATTTCAAACCATCCCAGGTCCGCATATCCGGCAGTATACCGCTTGGCCAGCTCATATTCCCCCTGCTTGGTAAGCGCCGAGGCCTTAAGCAGATAGCCATGCCCGTAGTAGACCACCAGCGGGCGTTCCGCCTGGAACGGCTCCCCCCGCTTCCCCTTGGTGCGCCGCAGCTCCTCGCGGTAGATGCCATTGGCCAAGGCCCTCAGCTCATCGGCGAACTTCTCCACATCCTTCCAGCGGTGCAGCGCGAAGCATACCTTCGCCAGCTTCAGCAGCCCGTCCAGCTGCATGTCCTCGGGAAGCAGCCCGCGGTAAGGCTCGAAGCTGATGACAGCACGCAGCTTCTGCTCCATATCCACATCAGGAGTGGTCTCCAGGGATTTGAAGATCCGATACTTGCTGATCGCCATCCGTTCGGAGTAGCCGTCCTGTTCATTCTCTACAATCAGTCTGTAAAAGATGATGGATTCCTGTATTCTGCCGCTGCAGAACAGCCTCTCTGCCACCCTGTAGATAATATCCAGCGGCCTCTGATATTCCATAATCCGTCCCAGAACCTCTTCAATGCACTGCTGTTTGCCAATCTCGGCACATTTGACCAGGAAAGGCTCGACACGGCGGCGGGAGATTCTATCTTCACTGAAGCACTCGTCCACATATAGCGGGTACAGCCAGCCCTCGGGGAATCCGAAGGCCCGGGTCATGGCATCCAGCTGTCCCAGCGAGATCGGCTTAGGCGGATTGCCGTGAAGAATGGCACTGAGACTGCCGCGGTTCAGGCCGGAGACTTTGGCAAATGAGGCAAGATTATGACCCGAGCGGGACAGATTCTTCTCGATTTCCGTTCGTATAGTAGTCAGCTTCGCCTCCACCCGGCACCTCCCCCATCCATCATTCAGTTTAACCTTCTATTAATTGCCATTATAGGACATGACTATGAAAAGCACAACAAAATGGCCCCACAAATCGCAGGGCCACGGGTTCCCGGACGCCGCCGGGAGATTCATATAATATAGTCTACTGCTGTAGAGCCGCCTTATTCCTGATCCGCTGGCTCTTGGTATTCTTGCCGTAAGGGGCTGCAGCGTTCTTGCGGCTGCGCAGGCTCTCCATCATCAGATTCTGGGCCATGACAATGTACCCGTCCAGCCGCTGGCTAAGCTCCAGCACCGTATGATCGCTCAGACTCCGTTCCTGGGCCACCTCCAGCAGCTCACTTCTTAAGTTCTCTATAGTAAGGAATAGCTCATCTTCTCTGTAATCCCGGCCTTTGGCATCCGGAGAATTCTGGTAAAGGTTCACAGTCACTCACCTTCTCTCTATCAACTTCCCCCTTATCATAAATCATGATGCCAAAAAACAAAATTTGCAAAAAAAGAAAAAAATGTCGATGAAAGCAGAACTAAACCCTCTTATTTATATCCTGTTCATATCTTACCCGGATGCTCCGGCGGGTGAAATCGTTCCCCGAGTACATTCATCGCAAATGCAATCCATTCCCTTGCAGCAAAGGACAGGTAACGGTCCTTCCGCCAGATCATCCCCAACTGCCAGGGAATCACCGGCTCGGTCAGCGGAATGACGGCGATCCGCGAACGGTCGATATCCCGGCAGATGGTCTCCGGCAGCAGCGCAATGCCCATACCGGCGGCTACCATCCGGCTGATCAAGTCCCACTGTGAGCTTTCATAGACCACCTTGGGCTGAAAGCCCGCTTTGACACATTCCGATATAATCCGGTCATGCAGGGCGAAGTCCTCCCGGAACAAGACGAACTCCTCTTCCGCCAGCTCCTTCAGCGGTACCTGCTGCGCTCCGTCCAGACGGTGTCCTGCCGGGACCAGCAGTTCCAGCTTCTCTTCAACAAAGGTGAAGCAGTGGAACCTTGCCGGGTTCACCGGCAGCACAATCGCCCCGATGTCGAGCAGGCCGGACTCCACATCATCTTCCACTTTTTTGGCCCCGTCCTCATGCAGCCGGATCGTGACCTCGGGATACCGCCGGTGAAATTCCCCGATGACCGCCGGAAAGAAGCTGGCCCCCACCATAGGCGGAAGCCCGATGCGGATATGCCCCTGCTTCAGATTGCGCAGACTGTCCAGCTCCGAAGAGAGGCTGGCAAAGGACTCCACAATGTTCTGCGCCTTGACGAGCAGAAGCTCTCCGGCATCCGTCAGGCGGATGCTTTTGCCTTCCCGGTAGAACAGATCCGCCCCCAGCTCCGTCTCCAGATTACGGATCATCTTGCTGATGGTGGGCTGGGTGATATACAGCGATTCGGCAGCCCTGGAGAAGCTGTTCAGCCTGGCGGCCTGCACAAAGTACTCCAGTTGTCGGACATCCATTAAGAACCACCTCCATCTATAGACAATTGGAATGTGAGATATTCAATCTATTCATTGTACCTATGAAAGAATTAGATGTAAACTTTCAGTAAGATGAAAGGAGGTAATCATTTATGAAAAAGATTGCCTTAGGCTTACTGCAGGTTGCCGGACTTACCGTGTTCTCCCTGCTGGTTAACAGTATAACCTCATTGCTGCATATTCCTCTTCCCGGAAGCATTATCGGGATGATTCTATTATTCCTGCTGCTGGAGTCCGGCGTGATCCGCCTGAACTGGGTGGAGGCAGGTGCTTCGTGGCTGCTGGCCGAGCTGCTGCTGTTCTTCATTCCTTCGGCAATCGGAGTGATGAATTACTCCAAGCTGCTTGAATCTGATGGCCTGCAGGTGCTGGCGGTTGTACTCGTAGGGACCTTTGCCGTCATGGCCAGTTCCGGCCTGTTGACAGGGGTTATCTATAAAGTGAAGGAGCGTAGAAGCTTATGATGACCGGACTGCTATTCCTTGGACTTACCATTGCAGTATACCTTGTAACCAAACGGATCTATGCGGCCAGCGGCAAAATGTATACCTCCCCGCTGATCATCACCCCGCTGCTGATCATCAGCTTCCTGCTGATGACGGGAAGCTCCTATGAATCCTACAATGCGGGAGGCAAATGGCTGTCGGACCTGCTTCAGCCGGCGACCATCGCCTTCGCCATCCCGCTGCATAAGAACTTCAAGGTACTCAAAAAACACGCCGCCGAAATTGCGGCAGGCGTGCTGTCAGGAACGGTTATGGCCGTGCTGTCCTCGATGCTGCTGGCCAAATGGCTGCACCTGAGCGGTGATCTGGCGACCAGTCTGGTCCCCCGCTCGGTGACCACGCCCATTGCCATGAGCATCTCGCAGAGCATCGGCGGGGTTCCCAGCATTACCGCGGTCTTCGTCATTCTGACCGGTGTGCTGGGAACGATGATGGGACCCTCCGTGCTGCGCCTCTTCCATATTGAGAATGAAATCGCGCGCGGGGTATCGCTTGGAACCGCAGCGCATGGCACAGGCACCTCCAAGGCCTTCGAGCTTAGCTCGCTGACCGGCACCATCTCCAGTATCTCGATGATTCTGACGGCGCTGTTCTCCATCGGGCTGGCACCGGCCCTGCTCGCCGTCTTCCTCCACTAGGCTGCCCTTGCCCCGGCCCCGGCCAGAATTCTACAGCTTCACCGGGACTCCGCTCTGGGCAGAATCATACGCGGCGCAGGTCACCTTAAGTGTCTTGTACCCATCCTCATAATCACTGAGAATGCGGGAACGGTCTCCGGTACGGACCGCGTACAGGAACGCCTCGCTCTCTACCGCGTAAGGGTTGCCCGTGTTCTTGTATTCCTTGCTGTCCCCGCTGCGGACTTCGAGGAGACGCTCCGGGTTCCAGTCCAGCATTCCGTTGTCATTATAGAAGCTGATCCCGGCTTTGTTCACCTCACCGGGCAGCACACAGGTGTTGGAGATGCTGGCCACAATGCCGCTCGCAAGCTTCAGGGATACGGTGCCCACATCGGATACGGTCACCCCTTCATGCTTCTCGTGCATAATCCGGTTGCCGAACATGCCATAGACCTCCGTCACTTCACCGGCCAGATAACGCAGCAGGTCCACGATATGGGTCGTCTGCTCCGTGAATTGCCCGCCGGACTGTTCCTGATTGCGCCACCAGGCCGCGCCGGGCATCCCGCCCATCCATTCACCGACAATCATCCCTACCTTGTCCCCGCTGAGGAGCTGCCTCAGCCGCTGGATGTTCTCCTGATACCGGAAATGGTAGCCAACCGAGGTCAAGAGCTGATGCTCCTTGATATCCTGCAGCAGACTGGCCGGAATGGCCGTACTTGAGCCGAGCGGCTTCTCGACGAAGAAGGGAATGTCCCTGCGGATCAGCGCCCGTTCAATGGCCCCGTGCGACTGCGGAGGCACACAGATATAGACGGCATCCAGCTTGTGGCTGTCCAGCATCTCGGTAATCTCCCCATACCCTTCGGCTCCGTAAGGACGGGCCATCTCCTCACCCTTAGCCTTACTGCTGCCGCACACCGCCTTCAGCGACACCTCCTCCATGCCTGCCAGCAAATCTGCATGTACTTTGGAGAACCAGCCTGTTCCGACGATTCCGATATTGAGCGTCATGTCCTTACCTCCTGAGTAGTCTGATGAATGCCTTTTCATTGATTATACCCGCTTAGGTCAGGACAGAGTAGTCCCGCCATTCCTCAGGAAGCAATTGCCGGTAAGAAGGCTGCATAAACCGGTCATCCGCCAGTATGATGATGCCGCTGTCGTTCTCGCTGCGGATCAGCCGTCCCCCTGCCTGCTGGACCTTGCACATGCCCGGGTAAATATAGGCATAATCGAAGCCGTTCCGGCCCTGCGACTGGAAATAGCTCCGCAGCAGATTGCGTTCCAGACCTACCTGCGGCAGGCCGACACCCACGACCATTACCCCGTTCAGCCGGTCGCCGGGCAGATCCACCCCTTCGGAGAAAATACCGCCCAGTACGGCAAAGCCCAGCAGCGGCTCCGGGTTGTCCGGACGGAAGGCCGCCAGGAAGCTCTCCCGCTCCACCTCGCTCATCCCGCTGCCTTGCAGCAGTACCGGGACCTCCGGGTATTTCTCAGTGAATACCTCATAGACATTCTTCAGATACACATAGGAAGGAAAGAATACCAGATAATTGCCCTTCTTCGAGACCATCCCCTTGAGCGCATCGCTTAGCGGGTGCAGGGATGCCTCCCGGTCATGATACCGCGTCGATACCGGAAGCACCGACACCTGCCACTGCTCCTTGTGAAAAGGCGAGGCGAGACTCAGGCTATAGTCCTCCTCACCCGCACCGATCATATCCCTGTAGTAAGGCAGCGGCGAGAGTGTCGCGGAGAACAGAATCTGGCTGCGGAAGCTCTTCGCCATCTGCTGCAGCAGATGTGAAGGATCTAGATTGAACAGCTTCAGATACACATCCCCGCTGCGTACCTCGGCATAAGTAATGTAGCGTTCGTCATAGGTTTTGAAGGTGCGCAGCATCCCCTGCACCGCGTAATAGGTATCCAGCAGGCTGACTGCCCCATCGTCTTCCGCCTGTACAGCGCTGAACAGGGATGAGGCATTCAGCAGCTCCGCTTCAGCTTCGGCAGCGAAGTTCTCCAGCAGCTCCGGGAGCTCCCCGGGATACGCTGCCCACTCTCCTGCCCCCTTGTCACCGCAGCTCTTGCGCAGCGCAATGAAGAAGGCGTTCACCGCCTTGGCGGCGCTGCCGAGCCCGGGATTCGCTGCCTTGTAGGTCCGGCTGAGCGCCAGGAACGGCGCCTTGGTGAGCGAGGCCGAATACATCTCCCGCCCCCGGTCCACCAGATTATGCGCCTCATCTACCAGCAGGACCGTGTTCTTCTTCCGCTCCTCGGACATCCGCTTCAGGCTGATGCGCGGATCGTAGATATAATTGTAATCGCAGATGACGATATCACAGGTATAGGCGGCATCCAGGGAGAATTCAAATGGGCAGACCTTATGCTTATGGGCATAGCCGGCAATCGTCTCCCGCGTCATCAGCGTCTCATGCTCCAGCATATCAATCAGTGCGGCATTAATCCGGTCATAATAGCCCTCCGCGTATGAACAGGAGTCATTACCGCAGATGCCCTCTTCGCGGAAGCAGGCTTTGTCCTTGGCCGTCAGCGCAATGACATGCAGATGCAGCCCCCGGCTGTTCAGCATCGCGGCCGCCTCCTGCGCCGCAATCCGCGTAACCGTCTTGGCTGTCAGATAGAAGATACCGGCCGCTTTGCCTTCCCCCAGCGCTTTGACCGCAGGGAACAGGGTCGAGATGGTTTTGCCGATGCCTGTCGGGGCCTGGGCGAAGAGATTGGCCCCCTCGGCAATTGAGGTGTAGACCGCGGCGGCGAAATGGCGCTGACCGGGACGGTAAGCCGGGAATGGAAAGGACAGGCCGGGGATGCTCTCCCCTCTCTTCACCCTGTAGCGGACCATCATCTCGGCATAAGGCGCATACCGGCTTACGGTATCTTCAGCGAAGGCTGTCAGCGCTTCGCGGGTCATCTCCCGGTACAGACTGTACTGCGCTTCACTTCCCCGCTGTACATAAGTAAGCTTGACCTGTATCGAAGGGAGCTCCAGACCGTTTGCAAGCATGTAAGCATACATATAAGCCTGCGCCCAGTGAACCTCCCGCCCCTCCAGGGAGGAATCCGGTATTCCGGCGATGGACTTGATCTCCTCCACGGTCAGGCTGCCGTCCTCCGCAGTAAGCAGGCCGTCGCAGCGTCCGTCGATCTTGAAGCGGAGGCTGCCATGCAGAATCTCAGTCTGTAAATAGACCTCCTTGCGGTCCCCTTCCTTATATTGCTTCTGGATAAGCTGGTGGCTGCGCGTCCCCTCTGACATCGCCGCTCCGCTGCGGAAGCCGGGCTCCAGACTGCCGCTGCTGTAGGCAAATTCCACGAGTGCTCTCACCGACAGCGCAATTTCTGTGTGTTCCACCTGTTCACACCTCCAATAATTTCCGGCTCATTCCACTGCCTCAGCTTCATATTCTTCTTTTAACTCCGATATTAACCGGTCTGAGGGAATTACACGCGGTAAGGTTCCTTCAGAGCGGATTTTACGCACTCTCCAAAGCTTATACGGCGGTTTCTGATTTTTGACATTCCTTCCCTGGCACTGCATAATAAGTTCTATTGATAATGGTATTCTTATGTCCAATGCCGCTGTTTCCTTCAGCCGGGAAACCTGTTCATCCTTTAGAAAGAAGGCGAAGCTGTGTCATCCGTAACTTTGAAACGATGGCTCCTTAAGCCATTTGTGTTCTTTTCCATTCTTTTTCTGTTCAAAAGCCTCTTGGCCTGGGGCGTTATCTTTGATGATCTGCAATTCTGGAAATCAGTATTAACAGAACTGCCTTTTGTCTGGGCATTGTTTTTCCTGATTGAGCGTTTAGCCTCCAAGCGGAAGCTCGGCTATTATATGACGGTCAACCTGCTGGTTACTGCAATCTTTTTTGCCGCCATTATGTACTTCAAATACTACGGTGTCATTGTCACTTACCATGCTGCTGAGCAGGTGAACCAGGTTACTGCCGTCAGCAACAGCGTATTCTCCTTGATGGACCCTTATTATCTGCTGATCTTCACCGATATTATCGTGCTTGGCTTCTACTTCTTCATTAACAAGAACGGACGCAGCTACAAGAAGGCTACCATCAACCGTCCGAATGGCAGAATGCTGCATGTCGTGCTGTTCGCGGTCTCGCTCGGCCTGTGCCTGTTCAATATTCTTCCGAATAAGGCCAGCATGAATGAGATCAAGAAGGCCCAGGAGATGGGCATCCTTAATTATGAAGCATATACGATTTTTGCTCAAGATAAACCGGAGCTTGTACAGGCCAGTGAAATTACACAGAGCACGATTAATCAGCTTAAGGGAATCGACCCTTCGGCAGTCTCGCCTTATGCAGGTGCTGCGAAGGGCAAGAATCTGATTATGATTCAGCTGGAGTCGTTCCAGAGCTTCCTGCTCGGTCTCAAGGTAGACGGCCAGGAGGTTACCCCTAACCTGAACCGCCTGATGGAGAAAAGCCTGTACTTCACGAACTTCTATCAGATGGTCGGCCAGGGCAATACCTCTGACGCCGAATTCGTGGTCAACTCGTCTTACTATATCCCTCCGCAGGGTGCAGCTACCATGTCGTATGTTGATAAGAAGCTGCCAAGTCTGCCCCGTCTGCTGCAGGACAGCGGATACCAGACAGCCACGTTCCATACCAATGTGGTGGAATTCTGGAACCGCGGTGAGCTGTACAAAGCACTGGGCTGGGAGAATTATTATGACCACAAATTCTTCGGAGACGAGGATGCCTTCTTCTTCGGTGCTTCCGATGAAGTGCTCTACCGCAAATCCTCGGAGAAGCTGAAGGAAATGAACGAGGCCGGCAAGCCGTTCTATGCCCAGGTCATCTCCATGTCTGCGCATCACCCGTTCACTATTCCTGCAGAGAAGCATAAGATGAAGCTTCCTGAACGGTATGAAGGCACCTTTGTCGGAGATTATGTCCGCTCACAGAACTACGCGGATTATGCCTTCGGACAATTCGTGGATGAGCTGAAGGCGGACGGATTATGGGAGGACAGCCTGATTATGGTCTATGGCGACCATATGGGACTGCCCATCTATTCGCTTGATAATGACGACAAGGAACTAATGAAGGAAATCTACGGCCATGAATATAGCTACGCAGATATGCTCAATATCCCGCTGCTCATTCATGGCGAAGGACTGGCTCCGCAGAAGCTTGAGCAAGTAGGCGGAGAAGTGGATATTATGCCTACGGCGGCCAGCCTGCTGGGGGTATCCATGGATAACAACATTCATTTCGGCCAGGATCTGCTCAGCCAGTCCTACAATCTGCTGCCGCAGCGGTATTACCTGCCTACCGGCTCGTTCATCTCAAGCTCTGCACTGCTGATTCCGGGGAACAGCTTCGAGGATAATACACAATATCCGCTTGCTGCCGGAGGCACAGCTCCTGCCGGTACCGAGGATGAATATAGCCGTGCTCTGCGGCTGCGCCAGTTGTCGGACAGCTATGTTACCCAGCTCCCGGACAAAGTGCCAGCCGGCGAATAGTTCGTCAAGGAAGGATACAGAAATAAGCCAGCCCCGCTGTGATGAGGGGGCTGGCTTATTGTTATTTTAGACAGGCTGCCGGTTTTGGTGTGCTAAGTTACCGTTCCTGCTTCTCCAGCAGCAGATAGTAATGGGCGAAGTTCTCCAGCTCCTCCGGCTCAAGGATGGATAGATGCTCCTCCAGCAGCAGCAGCGAGCGGCGCTGTGCTTCTTCCAGAACCCCTTGCCCTTTATCGGTGATCGTTACAATGACAGCCCTGCGGTCATTCTCGTCAGGAACACGGGCGATCAGCCCCAACAGCTCCAGACGGTCCAGCATGACCGTGACTGCACTGGATTTCACCTCCATCTTGTCGGCCAGATGAACCACCCGCGCCTGCTTCTCCTGCGCGATCATATGCAGCAGTCCGAATTGCGGTACAGTTAACCCCAATTCCTTATGCAAAGACATCTGTGACATGATTTTGCGCTGTACCTTCCACATGGATAATCCCACACGTTCGATCAACGGATTGATTTCTTGCGACATCCCTTCCACTCCCAGTCCGTTCGTTCTGCTTCAAGCGTACCATTTTACTGGCTAGACATACAGATTTATATATATAATTCATCCTTTTCCGACACAAAATCTCTTATCTGTCGCCTGCTTAAATAGCAGCCGATGCGCTATAATCGTAGCAGTGATAACTAAAACTCACTTAATATCTTAGAATCAGGGCTGGTGATACTTGTTATGAAATTGGCAACAAAATTAACTTGGATGATGCTGATTGTGTTGCTTCTGGTTGGATCATCCATAGGCTTCTTCGGGTACAACGCTGCTTACAAGCAGATTGATGAAGCTGCAGGCATTGAATTGGTAGGCTGTGCCAATATAACCACCGGCCTTATCGATCCTGCCGACATCACTGCTCTGGCTGCAGGGGATACGAGCAAGCTAGATGCTATTGAAGACCGCATAGGATGGATCAGTGATCACAAGCCTATTTTCAAAGAAGCGTTCATCTTGTCACTGGACGGCATCATCCTCGCTGCTGATACAAACTTCAAAGAAAGAGGCTACAAAGCGGGAGATCCCTTCTACTTCTCAGATGAAGATAAAGATATGATTACCACCATGCAGCATTCTACATACTCCAAGGTGTATACCTATCAAGGTACCTCGCTCAAAACCGGCTACGGCCCCATCTACCAGGACCATGACCCTACCAAACCAATCATTGCTCTAATGGCCATTAACTTCGACGGTCCGTTAATTCAGACCCGGACGATGGATATTATCACCCAGCCCTTCATGGTCGGCAGCTCGATTCTGATCCTTGCGATTCTCGCAGCCTATCTGCTGATCCGCCGTATGGTAAGCCCGCTCACCAAGCTGTCCGCCTCCGTCAATACAGTGGCTAGAGGGGATCTTACCCAGGAGCCGATGCTCTACACGGGCAAAGACGAGATCGGCAAGCTGGCCCGTGACTTCAATGCGATGACACTGAATCTGCGGAACCTGATCACACAGGTCAATGATACCTCGATGCTGGTGGCCTCCTCTTCCCAGGAGCTGTCTGCCAGCGCCCAGGAGACTAACCGGGCCGGAGAACACAGCGTCAATGTCACCCTCGAATTGGCCGACGGGGCACACACCCAGCTCCAGAACCTTGAAGGCAGCTACAAGGCGGTCCAGGACATGTCGCAATTCATTACCGAAATAGCGGGCAATGCGGACAGTGCGATGAATCAGGCTGCCCTTAACTCCCAGAAAGCCCGGATGGGCCGTGAATCTATGGATTCCACCACCTCTCAGATGGGGATTGTGAGCGGAAGCATCTCGGATCTTTCCGGGATCATTGAGTCGCTGGGCAGCCATTCCAAAGAGATTGAGAATATTGTAGGCACAATAGCCAGTATTGCCGAAGAGACGAATCTGCTATCCCTCAATGCAGCGATTGAAGCTGCGCGGGCCGGAGAAGAGGGCCGCGGATTCGCAGTTGTGGCAGGCTCTGTACGTAAGCTGGCCGAACGGTCTGCCGGGTCTGCCCGCCAGATCGGAGAGCTGGTCAGCCTGATTGTCCATCAGATGGACAAGGCCGGAGAGACCATGCATCGGTCCACGGAAGAAATGCATCACGGCAAGGAGATGATTATAGCCGCCGGGCACTCCTTCTCCGAGATCGAGAGCTCAGTCTCTGAGATGTCTGCCCAGAGCCAGCAGATTTCATCCACGGTCCGTGAGCTAGCCCTGATCTCCGACGGGCTGGTCACCGCGATCCAGAAGATCGTCGCCGTCTCCAATCAGACAGCCGAAGGCGCGGAGACCTTGTCCGCCTCGTCTCAGGAACAGCTTGCTGCCATGCAGGAAGTCGAGTCTTCCGCCACTTTCCTCTCCTCACTCGCAGAGAAATTGCAGGTATTGGTGGAGAACTTCAAGATCTAGGCTGGAGCATCAGAGTTAAAGAAGTGAATTCATTCCATAAATTTGGGAATGTATTTTGGTAATGTATGAGGTAGCTTTCGAAGCGAACATTCAGGGATAGTTGTATTCTGTACATTTAAAAACAGTGAAAAGGTAGTCTTTCCTCTTCTAGCTGTAGTCTGTACAACTAAATTTGCCCAAATGGGCGAGAACCACATACTGATGGCAGTTTAATTGCACGAAATACAGGTAAACGGGTATTCGGCGATACATCCGGCGATTTAGTTGTACAAAGTACATTTAAGCATATGATGTGCCCCTTCATCAGGGCACGGCACGCCCTCTTGCGATGGGTTACTCTAGTTCTCACTATTTTAGATAGGATGATCCAATAGGCTGGAGCGCCGATCAGCCAGAGTACGTTAATGATGATGCTGTTCCAAGGCTGTCCCAGAAGTCATGAAATGACTGCTTGGGACAGCCTTGTATTTATTGTGTGGTCAAGTTCAGCGCTTGAGCTGATGCTGAAACCTTAATTTTTTTGGCGGATAGTACGGATGGGTACGGAGGGGCATGGAAAGAGGAGGGACAACACCTCACTGATTGCACTTTATGCAGCAGATTTGGCTCTAACCCGCTAAAATTCATTTTATTGTATTTGATACAATTGATTTCGGGATAGATGCCCCAAAACACCTTTTTCACAAAAATCTAATGTACAAAGTGCTATAGCATATCGGCCAAGTCTAACCTCATGAAACAAGCTGCGTATGACCACTAACGCAAAGCAGCGATTCTCCGGGTAAGGCGGAGAATCGCTGCTATATAACATTTTAACCGTCAGCCCAATCAAGCGGTATTCTCAATAAACCATTGGCCTAGTTCGTTCACCGGCATGGGTCGTCCATAGTAGAAGCCCTGCATCACCCGGCAGCCCAGCGACTGCAGCAGCTCAATCTGCTCAGTGGTCTCTACGCCCTCGGCCACGACCTCCATGTTGAGATTGCTGGCAATGGCAATGATGTTACTGATAATCGCCTTCTTGGAATGCATCTTGCTCTTGCGGATGAATACCTGATCAATCTTCAGAGTATTGACGGGAATCTCGTCCAGGTTACCCAGCGAAGAGAAACCGGTTCCGAAGTCATCCAGCGAGACCCTCACCCCCAGATTCCGCAGCTTGGAGAGCTGGGCAACTGTCTCCTCCATGTTGTTCATCGCAATAGACTCGGTAATCTCCAGTTCAAGGAAATGCGCCGCAAGACCGGAACGCATCAGGGCCTCTTCCACTACCTCATACAGGCTCCCGCCTTCAAACATCCGTGCTGACATATTGATCGAGACCGCTACACTGGCCACCTTCGCCTTATGCCAGAGCATATTCTGTCCGCAGACCTCATGCAGCATCCAGTAGGTAATAGGGACAATCAGGCCGGTCTCCTCGGCAATCGGAATGAACTCAGCGGGTGAGATAATGCCGTGCTCCGGATGTCTCCAGCGCAGCAGCGCTTCAAGACCCACGGTTACATTCAGCAGGGAATCCCACTTCGGCTGGTAGACCACCATGAACTCCGAGCGGGCCAGCGCCTTACGAAGGTCCTTCTCCAGCGACATCCGCCGTACCTGATGACGGTTCATCTCCAGATCGAACACACTGAACTTATTCTTGCCCGAATCCTTGGAAGTGTAGAGCGCTGTATCGGCAGCCTTCATCAGAGCCGAACGGTCTGTCCCGTGCGCCGGGGTCATACTGATTCCCACACTCGCGGTCACGTATAGTTCATTACCTTCAATGCTGTAGGACTTCTTAAGCTCCTGCAGGATATGCTGTGCCACTTCCTCCGCCGCCCCGATGCTGCAATCGGGCAGGGCAATCAGGAATTCATCGCCGCCAAGCCGGAAGACCTTGCCTATCCCGCCAACGCAGCAGGTCAGCCTGGCCGATACCTCGCGCAGCAGTAAATCACCAATATCATGACCCAGCGTATCATTGATGGATTTGAAGCGGTCCAGATCGACAAAAAACACGGCGCCCGAGATACCGCCGAAGAAATCATCCTTGAAATAACGCTCCAGACCATGACGGTTCGGCAGCTCAGTGAGCGGATCATGATAAGCCATGCGCTCCAGTACATCCCTGTCCAGGAAAACAGCGCCGCCGGAGATCGCCAGCACAAACAGGGTAACCAGCGAGATGCCGGTCAGGAGAACCACATCCGTCTCCATCAGCATAGGTGCAGTAGACTGCCAGCTGTAGTAATGCAGGCCGCTTGTTCTCAGGCTAGAATAGTGCATTCCGGTAACCGCCAAGGCGATGAACATTGCCGAATACAGCTTCCAGCGGCTAAACCCTGCGTAATCCTTGAATCTGCGGAACATAAATACTCCGATATAGGAGGCGACCAGCGCAATCAACACCGATACGGCCTGATCCGCGAACTTATAATGAACCTGCGCATTCATCTCCATGGAGGACATTCCGGCATAGTGCATTAACGATATACCGCCGCCCAGTATGGTGCCGCCCGCAAGGAACCGCCAGCTTCTCTGGCGGGGGGCCGCCGCTATATGAAACGCTGTATAACAGGAGATCATAATAATTAGCAGGGACAGAACAGCCATAGCCGGATGATAACTGACCTTGAACGGCAGGCGGCTGGCCATAATGCCGACAAAATGCATGGCCCAGATCCCGCTGCCAAGCACACTGGCACCCGACAGCAGCCAAAGACGCCTGATCCGGCCCGCGGAATGGGAAACCTGCGAAATCAGATTAAGCGCGGAGTACGCTGCTGCGGCAGCAAGTGCGAAAGATAGTAAAACAATCCAGATATTATAGTGGATTCCCATTTGATCCATAGTTGACCTCTTCACCGGTTATAGTATCAGCGTCGTTTCAGCGTCTATCTCAAGGTATTCATCAATATACGAATGGCGGATAAATGGAAGAGTATATAAAGAGTTTTGGCATTCCCTGAAAACTAACTTTAGCTGTATTCTACCTTGTATTCGGCAGAGTGTCTAAGTAAATACTGGAACTTAGACCCTTTTTTTAATGTCGGCAAAAAATGTCCATATTTGGCCTCAGCCCCCGGCGCGGAGGGTTGGAAGTCCGCCGCTCTGCGAAGGGTCCGGCAGGAAGGCCCGGCGCCAGACCCAGACATTTGCAGCTGCCAGAATTACCAGATAGATGTATATTCCCGCTGGAATTAAGGTGAATACATAATGTACTCCGGCCAGCCCGGCCAGAATGAACAGCTGGACAAAAGCACTGCCGGTAAACTCCTTACGCTGCGATGCTTCATACTTCTCGGAGAACGGCAGCGCTTTGGGGAACGTGAGGAAGCAAATAACGGAATATAGCATCAGCGCAAGCACAACCACGGCCATATCTGCAATAATCCAGGAGCCTAACAGCAGGACGAACACGGCTGCTTCCAGGGCAAGAAGCGGAAGCAGCAGCTTCATTACCATGGCCTTGAGCATTCCCCGGTGCACCATGGCCGTTCCCTGCAAAGGGATTGCCCGGTAGATCCATGCGCCCTTGTAGCTGGCAGAGTAACGGACCATTTGTACCGCAGTCATCATCAGGAGTGCACAGTAATAGATAAACAGAAAGGACTTGGACCCTCTAATGCTTGCCAGATCCCCGCTCCACACCTGATTGAAAATAAAGATATAAGGAAAGATCAGCGCGAAGCCAACGGTCGGATATACCCGCAGCTTGAATTCACGTTCATGCTTCATCATGGACCAGGTGAAGCGGAAGAACATGGCCTCTACCCTGTTCCGGCACACGAGCTCCGACAACAGGCGTGGAAGCCGCCCGCTGTCCCGGCCCGCCGCCCCCTGCTCAGCCAGCTTCTGGAGACTGCGTTCAAACAGCGGCATCAGCCGGATATAGGCGGTGAACAGCACGAGCGGAACAACCACGGACAGAGCGGCCAGAATGGTTAGAGACTGGCTCCTTGTTCCGCCCATGAGCAGCTCGAACGGCGCCCCGAACCAGACGGGAGGCAGCAGGTAATGCCACCAGGCAGGGGTGAACTCAAGGCCCAGCTCTGAGATATTGAACAGCCGGCTGACAAGCTGGGCACCCACAGTTACAACCACCGAGAGAATGATCTGTACATAGTTGATGATGTCCTTCAGTTTTTCCCCGTCGAAGAACCTCAGGATCAGCAGATAGACCAGCGCGGTGAACACCAGAATGAAGCCGTCCATCAGAATAATCTCTGCCCCGTACAGGAAGAAGAACATCGGCCCGTGCCGGAATAGAGAGAACAGCAGCGATGGACCGGTGAAGGTTAGTGTTAACGTCAGCAGGTAGATCAGGATATGTATGCTCTTGGCCATATTCAGCGTGCGGCGGTCCACCGGCTTGGAGAAGAGGATGTTCTTATCCCGCAGATCCAGCATAACTGTCGAGAAGTCAGAAATCAGCGTTGTTGTAATCAGAAACATCACTATACTGAACAGCAGGCTCATCATCAGGATATGATGGTCCCTGGGCGCAACAAAGACGAGCAGCATTAGCCCCAGCAGCAGATACAGCCACTGCACCTTAAACGAGGAGCCCTCTATATTCAGCTTGGAATTCTGTGCCCCGGAGAACAGGGTGGGGGTCCGTCTGCCGTCCATCGTAAGCTTAACCTGAAGAATGCGCCGCATGACGGCGTAATCGGCTCCAAGCCTCTTAAAGATCCACTGCACCCGGTCCAGCAGCTTCAGCACCCGGAATTCATTCATGCGCCGTCCCCCCGCCAATCACGGCAACGAATTCACTGGCGATATCACTGTACTGATCGAACCCGGTGAGCTGATTAAAAATGGCCTCCAGCGAGCCCTCCCGGCTCTTCTCCCGCAGCTGTGAGAAGGTTCCGTCCGCAACAATATCGCCCCCGTCCAGCAGGATAATCCGGCTGCTGATCTTCTCCACCACATCCATAATATGCGAGGAATAAAAGATCGTTTTGCCCCTTGCCGCAAGTGTGGCGAAGATCTCCTTGACCACCATGACGCTATTGGCATCCAGTCCGCTGAGCGGCTCATCCAGGAACAGGATATCCGGGTCATGCAGCATGCTGGCAATCAGCAGCACCTTCTGCTTCATTCCTTTGGAATAGGAGGCAATCCGCATATCATAGGCCTTGTCCAGGCTCAGCAGCCCCATCAGCTTCTGCGCCTTGGCATCAGCATCCGCCTGCTGCATCCCGTACAATTCCCCGATGAAGGTCAGATACTCCCGCGCCGTCAGGCTGTCATACAGCTCCGCAACCTCAGGCACGTAGCCGATTCTCCGTTTGTAGGCTGTGTCACCGTCCGCGATATCCCTGCCAAAAATACGTATGGTCCCGTTGTACCCCTCCACAAGCCCGAGCATGATCTTGACGGTAGTGCTTTTGCCCGCACCATTGGGTCCGATGTATCCGATAATCTGTCCGCGGTATACCTCCAGATTAATCCCCCGCAGCACCATTCTGTCAATGTAATTCATCCATAATCCTTCAATTGAAATGACCGGTTCTTCCGGTACGCCCATTGTTGTCTCCTCCTTTGGCCTTGCTCACTCTTTATTCCAGAAATAGAAATTACCAATAACCCTATTCTAGCAAATTTTAGCACTTGATACGTGTGATTTATTGCAGCCTGACACCCAGTCTCGGGAAGCAGGTGGAATAATGTCTCTTAATTTATTGATTTCTGATGATTAAAGGCAAGCAGGTGGAAAAACAGCATCTACTGCTGTGGGTTCATGCCTTTTTGGGTGAATTGTGAGTATTTAAGTGCTGTTATTCCATCTGCTGTTGCAGTAGAGACCATTTGTTCACCAGCAAGTGGACAAAATCCAACTGCTAGCCAACTGCTAGCGTTCACGGAGGCATCCCGGCTTATCCAATGGGCAGATAGAGGCATCAGAAGATGAATCACCGCCGTTCAAGAACATGTGTTTTATGAAGTGCAAAATTGAGGAGTTAAGGAGTTGAGCGGATGAGGGGAATATAGGGACCACAAGAGCCTCCCAGCTGCCGGTAAAGGGCAAAATGGGAGGCTCAGTTGTTCTTTCTATTAATCTCGGTTGTCCACTCTGTTAATCTCCGCCTCGTAATGACGGGCGGAGAGCAGATATGAAATTACACGAAGCTGATTCGTTGACGCTTGCGGGCCGATTCCAGACAGCTCTCAATCAATCGCATATTCAGCACCGGGTCTTCAGCGGCAATCCAGGGCTTGCCGCTGAAGACCGCAGTAGCGAAATGGTCGGCTTGCTGCACGTAAGGATTGGCTCCGAAGGCCTCCACGCGCCGGGGCTCTTCCCCGCCGTACACGAAGAACTCCGCATCGTCGAATCTGGCATTGAACGGCATCGGAACCTCAATCCGTCCCTCTGTGCCAAGCACCTCCAGCAGCTGGCGGTTGTATGCCCACATGCCGCAGTCGAAGATCAGGCTCTTGCCGCCGGGGAACTCCACCAGGCCGGAGGCCATCATATCGACGTTGTCATGCTCCGGCGAGAACAGCGCCTGCACGGTGACTGCCTCCGGCTCTGCACCGAACAGCAGCCGTGCGGCTGTGAGCGGGTAGCAGCCGACATCATAGAGCGAGCCGCCTCCCCAGGCGGCGTTGAAGCGGATATTGGTCGTATCCTCAGCATCGTTGTAGGTGAACGTACCGCGGATCGAACGCAATTCGCCAATCTCCCCGCTTGCTATAATCTCCTGCAGCTCGTTAATCCGCGGATGATGGCGGTACATGTATGCCTCCGCCAGGTGAACTCCCGCCTTCCGGCAAGCCTCAACCATCTCCACAGCCTCGCGGCTGTTCAGTGCAATCGGCTTCTCGCATAAGATATGCTTGCCTGCTTCCGCCGCGCGGATCACCCACTCGCAGTGCAGATGATTCGGCAGCGGAATATAGACGGCATCCACCTCCGGGTCGGCAAGCAGCTCCTCGTAGCTGCCGTATGCCCGCTCAATACCGAACTCGGCGGCTACAGCGCTGCTCTTCGTAAGCCCGCGGCTGGCCACCGCGTGAATCACTCCGGTCTCTGACTCCTGAATAGCCGGCATCACCGACCCTGTGGCAATCTGGGCGCAGCCCATAATTCCCCAGCGAAGCTTCTGTGTCATAGCGATACACCTTCCTTCCTGTTAATTCTTCCGCGTATACCCTATGAACACCATACCATAGAATCGGGCATCTCTCTAAGCGGGCTATATGGAGATCCATATAACAGCTATACCCAGCACAATGATTCTTGCCACGCTCATCAGGATGAAATTCTTGACGGACAGAATGAAGGTCGTCCCTTTATGCTGCTCCTCATGGAAGCGTGCGATGTTGCGGCGGAGCGGAATCAGTGTCAGCAGGAGCAGAAGGACCAGGACCGGATGCACCCCCAGCAGGACCAGCACGATCATATCCGCAAAAGAGACATAATAGAGCAGCCTCCACAGCAGCAGCGCATTCTCCCGTCCGATATACACCGGCAGTGTATACCGGCGGTTGTCTATATCATCTTCAATGTCGCAGATATTGTTCGCGAGCATGATCCCGGCAATGCCGAGGATAGCCGGTACCGAGAACCAGAACAGGTACAGCACCTCAACGAAATTAATATGCAGGCTGATCCATTCTCCCTGAAGCAGCAGAGTGACCACCGTCTGGTCGGAGTGAATATAGGCCGAGATGAAGATAATGACGAACCCCATGAACAGCCCGGAGAACAGCTCCCCCAGCGGCATCCGCGAGATGGGAATCGGCCCGAAGGAATAGAGGATACCGATAAGGAAGGACAGTCCGCCGAGCAGGAACACCAGCAGTCCGGTCTGGAACACCAGGGCAATCCCCCCGCCTGCCGCAAGCCCGAGGAGGATGACGATCACCGCCACCACCGTGCCCTCCTTCAGCTTGTAACGGACAATCGGATTATGGGTCTCATACCCGTAGCCATGGGTTTTGGACGCTTTTTTGAAATCATAATAGTTGTTGATCGCCGTTGTCGCCATATCAAAGCTTAGCAGCGACACCAGCATCAGCGCGAAGCGCAGAATATAGAAGTCCTCGAACCGGTACAAGGCATACAGTGTCCCCAGCAGCAGCGGGAGCATACTTGCCACCTTCGTCGGCAGCTCGACAAACTTGAAGAACGTTCTTGGATTCACGGTCATTCATCCTTCTCAGTCATATGGGCGCGTTACTGTGCAGAGGTGGTAATCGTTACCGGCGACCATTCAGCGATGACCGTCTGGCCATGCGCCGATACACTGCCCTCGGGGGTCAGATCCTTCTCAGTCATGATGCCCAGTGCGATGGTGAAGCTGTTGAACTTAATAGGCACATTCTGCTCGCGCCGCACCTCCTGGCCGTTCACATAGAACACCGCTTCATTGTTGCCCCGGTGGTAGGTAATCCGGTAAGTATTGAATTCGCGCGGCTTGAAGCCGGTATCTTCCTTGAAAATACAGAAGTACTTAGTGCCGCCGGTCTCCGGTACGGTTACGCCGGGGAAGGGGAGAATTCCGTATACGCTGGCGTATTTGTCGTTGCCGGCGAAGAAATCAAGCGCTGCACCCGTAGTGAAATCCAGCAGGTTCAGCGAGACATAACCGTCATACAGATCACCCGGAGCAGTGCCCTGCGTACGGGCGCGGATCTGCAGCTCGAAACTGATCTCGCCTTCCTCCGGTATGTCCACAGGCTGGGCTGAATAATACATATGCTTGGCATTATCCAGAATCTGCACATGGTCATTCCGGCGGCTGAGCTGAGCACGCACATACAGATAATCATTGCGTACAATCACTACCGCCTCCGGCTCACGATAGGCCCAGAAGGAGCCGTCCGGCAGCTTGAAGCCGCCGGTTTGCCAGACCTTGCCTTCGTTCAGAATCGTATGATAATCCCCGATCACCATTTGTTTGCCCTCTGTATCCATGAATTCTCCCGCTTTCTGTAATGTAGTAGATTTCTGTCTTGCCATTAGATGAGTCCTTGAATCAGCAGGGCCACAGCCATGATCATCCCGCATCGCACCGATGCGCGCTGTGAGGCACCCATCAGCGGCAGGTAAGCTGCCGAAGCATTCTGCGGCTGAAGGCTGCGGTAGACCTGTACCGGGGCAATTGCCGTAAGCAACGCGAGCAGCGCATACACCGGCAATACATCAAGCAGCACACAGACAATAAGTGAGGCATAAGAGAGGTAGAGCAGCACCCGCGAGAAGATCAGCGCTCTGCGTTCGCCCCACACCACCACCAGCGTGCGCTTGCCCGCCTGCTGATCGGCTCTCCAGTGCAGGAAGTGATGGTTGAACAGCAGCAGTGTCGTCAAAAGGCCGATGGGCAGCGACAGCAGCACGGGCTTCAGGCTGAACTCCCCCGTCTGAACGAAATACGCGCCCAGGACAGGCATTAGCCCGAAGGCCAGGAAGATCGCAAGCTCGCTGTAGCCTTTCCCGCGGTATCCGAACTGAAGCGGCGGAGCGACATAGAAGTAGGCGATCAGCGCCCCTCCGGCCACAAACCAGAGAATCTCCCATCCGCTGTACAGGCTGAGCAGCACGCCGCAGCAGACCGCAAGAGCCAGCAGCCCCCAGGTCAGCAGGGCAAACAGGGATTCACGCATAACGCCTCCGGACAGAAACCCGGAGTTCGTTGAGATTGCCCCAGGTGTATTATGCGCCTCCGTATCGGTTCCGTTGCGGTAATCCCACAGATCATTCACCATATTGGAGAATAGATGGGCCGCAGCCGCTCCAACGAAGGTTATAACAAATAAAAACGGATGGAATACTCCCTGCCATACATAGGCCCCGGCCGTTCCCAAGATCACCGGTATGAGCATAACAGGGATGACTCCAAACCGTGAGGCTTTCTTAAATAGTGTCCACTTCTCCATCATGCCAAGGAAGTTCTCCTTTTATTATTATTTGATAATGATTATCATTAAATTATTATACATCAAAATTCGACACTTTGGGCAGATTTACGCTGCAAAATATTCCCTAATCGTGGTACACTATTATAGATGGTACTTATTTCCTATTAAGTCTGAAATGTTAAAGGGGATCAGATGAAACTCCGCAAAAAAATAATTATCTTCATTAGTTTGGTTGCCACGCTCGGAATTAGCGCTACCTACCTGCTGCTTCACGTGATTCTGCTGAACCGCTTCGAGAAGCTGGATGAGGCGCAGCTGCAGCGCAACCTGAACAAAGCTGTGGCTTCTTATCATAGAGAGCTGCAGGACATGACAACCGGACTGCTGAATTATACCGTCCGGGATGAGACCTACCGGTTCATGGAGTCTGCTGCGGCTCCCGGCTCTGCCCGTTCCGGTAGCACGGAGCCTGCCTTCATCCGCAGCAGCCTTGACCCGGCTACTTATCCTATGGATCATTTCGATATGATTGCCCTGCTTGATCTGAACGGCCAGCCGCGATATGGCGGTTCCTACGATCTCCCATCAGCTAAGGTTACCCCGTTAACCCAGGAGCAGCTAACGCTCATCAAGCTGATCAATAGCCGTCTGCCTGCCCCCAAGACCGCCGAAGAGAGCACAAGCGGCTTCGTCAATCTGGATGAGGGGCCTATGCTGATTACACTTACACCCATACTTAACAGCAGTACAGACAAGCCGGTCATTGGAACCGCGCTTGCCGGACGGATGCTGCATCACGAAGTGACACAGATCTGGGAGGATAGCCTGTCCAGTATGGACATGTCACGCATTCCTTCGCCCCTGCTGGAAGGCAGCGGAGGCAAGCAGATCTGGACTAGCCCCCCCTCGGGCGGGGAGATGTCGATTCACACCGTGTTAAATGATTTGTTTGACGATCCGGGAATGATCCTGTCCCTGAAGGAGCCCCGCCAGCTCTACAACAGCGGATTGAAGTCGCTTGCCACCTTCCGTCTGTTCTATTTCATCTCCATGCTGCTGCTGCTGACTGCATGTATGCTCTTCGTCAACCGGTTCATTCTGAGAAGAATGTCATCTCTCGTGCGCAATATCCGCGCGATCGGCAGCAGCAAGGATCTGTCGATCCGGATTCCAAGCTCCGGGCAGGATGAATTCAGCGAGGTGGAGGTGGAATTCAACCGGATGATTGACTCGCTGGAGCAGACCCACGATGAGCTGCGGCAGCAATCCATGCTCGACCCGCTGACCCGGCTGCCCAACCGCTCGCTCTTTTTTGACAAGCTGAATGAAGCGATTGCCGCCGTTAAGGGAAGTGACCGGCAGATTGTGCTGGTCTTCATTGACCTGGACCATTTCAAAACGGTCAACGATACCCTGGGCCACGATTTCGGCGATGCTATCCTGAAGGAGACCGCCTTCCGGCTGACACAGGTTGTCGGTACGCATGATGTGGTCTCCCGGCTCGGCGGGGATGAATTCACCATTCTGCTCTATGATGTTCCGGGTGCCGACAGCATCGCCCTGCAGCTCTCACGGATTCAGGAGGCCCTCTCCATGCCGCATCATATCAAGGGGCATCTTCTATATAATACAGCCAGTATCGGCATCAGCATTTACCCGCAGAACGGTGAAGATGCTGATTATCTGGTCAAACAGGCGGACCTGGCCATGTTCCATGTCAAAGAGACCGGCCGCAACAACATCTTCCAGTATTCAGAGGATCTGGAAGCAGGCATCCGGCGTAAGAAGGTGCTGGCCCAGCAGCTTCTCTCCGCTGCCGCCGGGAACGAGTTCGAGCTGCACTACCAGCCGATTCTCAGCGCAGGCCCATTGCAGGTATCCAAAGTGGAGGCCCTGCTGCGCTGGAATAGTCCAAGCTATGGAAATATCTCACCGGCCGAATTCATTCCGCTGGCAGAGAGCAGCGGCTCCATTGTCGGGATCGGGAGCTGGGTGCTGCGCCAGGTCTGCTCCGATATGCGAGAGTTCCGCAGCCGGGGGCTGGAGCTTACAGCCGCAGTGAATATCTCCGCACTGCAGCTGATGCAGCCGGGCCTGCTGGAGCTGCTGCTGGAGCTCCTGCAGGAATATGATCTGCCTGCCTCCAGTCTGGAGCTGGAGATCACCGAGAGTGTCCTCGTCTCCGGGGACAATATCTTCCTGTCGCTGCAGCATCTCAGAGCGAGCGGATTCCGGATCTCGCTGGATGATTTCGGCACCGGGTTCTCTTCCTTAAGTTACCTGCGCCGCTTCCCCGTTGATGTGATCAAGATTGACCGCTCCTTCGTATCTGAAATGTTACAGGACGCTCAAGGAGATGTGCTGGTGAAGGCCATTATTGAGCTGAGTCATAATCTGGGACTGCGTGTAGTTTCGGAAGGCATTGAGCATAAGGAGCAATTCGACAGGCTGCGCGCACTGGGCAGTGACGAGCTTCAGGGGTACTATATCAGCAGGCCGCTTCAGGCCAGGGCGCTGTATTCTTTTCTGGAGCAGGAACATTATTATACCGGACACAAATGACCACTTCTTAATATAGGCAAGCTACTGGCGTTATGATATGATAGGCAAGCTGATAACAGCACCCGCTTAGGGTGCTGTTATCCTATGCGAACACTTATGAAAATTGGAGGCTTTCCTTGTTATGTCAGCGCAACCGCACACCACTCAGTCCGTCAAAATCGTCACCGCCGACCCCAGCGCCATCGGCTTGTTCGGACTCGCTATTGTTACCCTGGTCGCTTCTTCACAAAAGCTGGAAATCACAACAGGTCTCAGCTACTGTATTCCTTGGGCAATCTTCCTCGGTGCCTTCGCCCAGTTGTTCGCATCCATCCAGGATGCCAAGCACAACAACACCTTCGGCATGACTGCCTTTGGCGCCTATGCATTCTTCTGGTTCGGCATGGGGGCAAGTTGGCTGATCAAGCTCGGTGTCTTCGGCGCAGCGCTGGCAGAGGGCGTTGATCCCAAGCAGCTCGGATTTGTTTTTGCAGGATATCTTGTGTTCACCCTCTTCATGACGCTCGGTGCCGTTGAGGCGAACCGTGTACTGCTGATCATCTTCATTCTCATTGACTTCCTGTTCCTCGGCCTCTCCATGGATGCCTTCGGCGTCGCTGCGGAATTCTTCCACAAGCTGGCCGCCGTCTCGGAGATGGCTATCGGAATTGTATCGCTCTACGGCTGCGGCGCAGCAGTACTTAATGCCCATTTCGGACGCACCTTCCTGCCGGTCGGCGCACCGCTAGGCATCTTCAAAAAATAGCTTCCGCTTCCTGCGGAGCCGCCATATTACCCTATTCAGAGCAACGGATAAATACTCACTGCCCTTCATGCAGACAGTATTTATCCGTTTTTCGATTTCAGCGTTTTTTGTTAGGAATTCCCTTGCGCAAACACGATAAAAATGACATGCTATAGAAACATCTGCGACATATATCGACATTTTCCTGTGGTGTAAGAACCACTTTTATTAAATTGGAAATTTACGGCTTTAATTTTTCCCGTATCGGAGGCAATTCATGGCTTTCCTTAGTAAAAAGCCTTTAACGATCATCATCGGCTTCATCATCATTCTTCAGCTCTCCCTGTTCTATTACTATTCCGTATCACTGGGCCGGGAATACAGAGCCGAGAAGGCAGATCTGGCCTCACAGGCCGTCATGCTGACCTCGAATATCGAAGAGAGAGTGGCTATTGTCAAAGGCGTCAGCTCCTTCATTCAAACGGTCGGGTTCGATGCCGATCCCGCACTGATCCAGGACTACCTGATCACGGCGCACACCAACAACGCAAGCAATGTCACGAACATTATGATCGCTCCCGACGGTCTGATCCGCTACCTCTATCCGCTTGAAGGCAATTCGGCACTGATAGGCAAAAGCCTGCTGCTGGATTCCGCTCTGTCCTCTCCAGGCATGATCCAAGAAACATTACGTTCCCGCGGTATCACAGTAGACGGTCCGCGTACGCTGGCCCAAGGCGGCTATGGGATGGTCATCCGGCAAGCCCTCTATACGGGCAGCTCCCTGGACGGTATTGTCTCCGTCACCGTGAAGATTGATAATATCGTCAACCAGCTTGCTTTTAAGGACAGCCATATCTATGTCAGCGCCAAGGATCATACCTTCCTGTTCGGCAATGAAGCCCATACGCAGGACCCGCAGCTCACCATTCCCGTTAACGTCTACAATCAGCACTGGCTGATGGGCATGTCCCTGCCCTCCTACAAGAAGTGGCAGGTGCTGCGCAGCGTGCTGTGGATTGATATCGCCTTCCTGCTTGTGATTGCCTTCATTCTGTATATTTTCTGGTACCAGAGCCGCTTCAACCGTGAGCTGGAGCGGGTAGTCAGCATCAGGACCCGTGACCTGCGGATTTCCAAGCGTCTATATGAAAAGCTTGCGCATTACGACAGTCTGACGGAGATCCCCAACCGCCGCTTCTTCATGGATGAATTCGAGCGTCTGCTGCAAAGCTCGGAGCCGACGCAGACCTATGCCTTATTCTTCTTCGACCTGAACCGGTTCAAGGAGATCAATGATACGCTCGGCCACTCTACGGGTGACCAGGTGATCAAGACCCTGGCGGGCCGTCTGAAATACGGAAGTCTGCCCTTCAAGCTGTTCGCACGCACTGGCGGAGATGAATTCGTGATGATCTTCCCCGATCTGCCGCGCGGGCACATCCCTGTGGTTGCCCAGCAGATCAGCACGCTGATCTCCGAGACCCTGCTGATCGCCGGGGCGCATCTCAGCTTGTCCACCAGTATCGGAATCTCCCTGTACCCCGAGCATTCGCAGAATACGGAGGATCTGCTGAAATTCGCCGATATGTCGATGTATCAGGCCAAGTCGCAGGAAGACGCCAATTACTTCATCTTCGACTGGGAGCTGCGCGAGAAGCTGGATCAGAAGACGATGATCGCCAAATATCTGCATTCCGCCCTGGAGCGGGAGGAATTCGTGCTGCATTATCAGCCCCAGATCAATGCCGTTACAGGTAAAATGATTGGCCTAGAGGCACTGGTCCGCTGGAATCACCCCGAGAAGGGGCTGATCGGTCCGGGAACCTTCATCACCGCCGTTGAAGAAGCCGGACTGATGATCCAGCTCACCGACTGGGTGCTGCGCGAGGTGTGCCGCCAGCTCTGCGAGTGGCGCGGCCTGGGTATGCCGCTGCTGCGCACCTCGATCAATATCTCCAATAGCTGGTTCTATAACCGCAATCTGATTGAGAATCTGTTCGCCGTGCTTGATGAGTACGGGCTGGATACGGATGTGCTCGAATTCGAGATCACCGAAAGCACCGCATTGCTGGAGGAACATTACCCGCTGCTGCAGCAGATGCGCGATCACGGAATCATCGTGTCCATTGATGATTTCGGCACGAAATATTCGTCGCTGAATTATCTGAAGCATTTTCCCGTGAACAAAATCAAGATTGACCGTACCTTCATCACCGGCATCGGCGTCAGCTCCATTGATGAGACCATTATCAAATCCATCGTGTTCGTCGCCTCCCAGCTCGGCTATGACCTGATTGCTGAAGGGGTCGAGACGCAGGAGCAGCTTGCCTTCCTGGTGAAGCATAATTGTCCGCATATTCAAGGCTTCCTGTTCTTCCCTCCGCTGCCTGCGGACGAAATCTGGAGATTGGCTTCCTGAACATCGAAATCTGCTTTGCAAGCGGAAATGGGGACCGCTATAATAGGTATATTCTGATGTTAACCGAAAGGAAATAGAGACCCATGAATAGATTAACTACCGGTGAAATTGCCGGAACCGCCCTGTTTGCGCTGATTCTAGCCATCCTGGCCTACCGCATTATCCGCGGCATGCCGAAGATGGCCGGAGATATTACCGCCTTCCGCAAGCGGACCCTCGTCTGGACCCAGGTGGCCCTGGTGCTTACGGTCCTCCAGCTTAACTTCAAGGCCGGAGACTGGCGTTTCGGAATCATCTTAGGCCTGATTGTCCTGTTCACCGGCAGCATCTGGCTGTCCGCCCGCCGCTACGATATCGCACGCCAGGCTGATGCCGAGCAGCGGGAGGGTAACTGACGGACACGGTACACTTGCAGCCATGAATCTGCTTGATGCTGTCTGATATTAATGTCTCAGGCTCCCGCCAGGGGGCCTTTTATTTTTCTGTGTCTTCCGGCCGGGCAGCAGGCATACTTTGCCTCTCCATAACCATACTAATGACATTCTATGGATACCAATGGAGGTCTAACGAATGGGCAAAAAACTGAATCTGCTGATGTTCAGCGGAGAATATGACAAGGCTATGGCCGGGCTGATTCTGGCAAATGCGGCAAGGGATATTGAGGTGGAGGTTACGATGTTCTTCTCGTTCTGGGGGCTGTTTCTCGTCCGGGACCCGGAGACCATGACCCTTGCGGATAAGAGCATCTACGAGAAGCTGATGGATGTGATTACGCCCAAAGGGCCGGAGCAGCTGCCGCTCTCGCGGATGAATTTCAGCGGGCTTGGCAAGCTGATGCTGGAGGAGATGATCGAGGACCAGGGGGCGCCGAAGCTGATTCATTTCCTGAAGGGGGCGCGCAAAAAGAACATCAAGTTCTATGCCTGCAAGCTCTCTGTGGAGATCATGGGCTTCAAGCCGGAGGAGCTGCTGCCCGAGGTGGAGATTATTGATGCCGCCGCGTATCTGAAGGATGCGCTGGAGAGCGATATTCAGCTATTCATCTGAATGCTATGGGCTTTAACCTAATTCCGCCGCCGGGCATATACTGGGGCAGACAGAGACGGATATCCCTGTAAGGCTACATAAGCTTCGGTTGAAACGATGCTGTGCACCGCCCTCTTCAGAATCCGTATCGACGGTCTATAGTATTCATTGCCTGGAGGGATTGTCCGTGCTGAGTATCCACCGCGCCGCTGCGGCAGAGGCGCCGTCTTCACTGCAAGAGCATTTCGCGGCCTTCCGTGAGCATACGGTCGGCAGCCGCCATCTGATCTCCACCCCTTACGGACGGCAGCCGCTGCTGTATGCCGACTGGACAGCCAGCGGACGCCTGTATGAGCCGATTGAGCGCAAGATACAGGAGACCTTCGGCCCCTATGTCAGCAATCCGCATACCGATTCCAACACCACAGGGCTGACGATCACCCGCTCTTATCATGAAGCGCGGAGGATGATCAGGGAGCATGTGAATGCCGCTCCCGCCGATGCCCTGCTCTTCTGCGGCAACGGCACCACCGGAGCGGTGAACAAGCTGCTGCGGATCATGGGCCTGAAGCTGCCGGAATGGCTGAAGCAGGAATACCTCAGCCTGCCGGAGGAACGCCCGGTCATCTTCGTGAGTCATATGGAGCATCATTCCAATCTGTTGCCCTGGCAGGAGGGCTTCGGCGATGTAGTTACCGTTCCCTCCGGGCCGGGCGGGCAGGTAGATCTTACGCGGCTGGAGGAGCTGCTGCAGAACTACCGGAACCGCCGCTTCAAGATCGGTTCCTTCACCGCCTGCTCCAATGTCACCGGCATCAAAACGCCGTATCATCAGCTTGCTGCGCTCATGCACCGGCATGGCGGGGTTTGCTTTGTGGATTTTGCCGCCAGTGCCCCTTATGAGGAGATCAATATGCATCCGGCCTCCCCGCAGGAGAAGCTGGACGCCATCTTCTTCTCCCCGCACAAATTCCTCGGCGGTCCCGGAACCGGCGGAGTGCTGCTGTTCGATACCGCGCTTAGCACCGGCCGGCTGCCGGATGAGCCCGGCGGAGGCACCGTCGTGTGGGTGAACCGCTGGGGCGGGCGCCGGTACATTGATGATATAGAGGTCCGCGAGGACGGGGGCACCCCCGGATTCCTCCAGGCCATCCGTACAGCGCTCTGCATCAGGCTGAAGGAGCAGATGAACGGCCCCGGACAATATATGATCGTCCGGGAGCAGGAGCTATGCCGCAGGATGCTCTCTGGACTGGAGCAGATTCCAGGCTGCTCTGTACTGGAGGGCGCGCATCGTGACCGCCATGGAATTATCTCCTTCACGTTGAAGGAGATCCATTACAACCTTGCTGTACGGCTGCTGAATGACCGCTTCGGCATCCAGGCGCGCGGCGGCTGCTCCTGTGCCGGCCCGTACGGCCATCAGCTTCTCGGACTGGACCCGGCACAATCAGAGGCGTTCATCCAGGCGATTCATGCCGGGGACCAGTCGCTGAAGCCGGGCTGGGTCCGCCTGTCCCTGCACCCGATCATGACGGAGCGCGAGGTGGAGCATATGATTCTCGCCGTACGGTCCATCGTCAGCCATATTGAAGAATGGGGCAAGGACTACCGCTACAATGCCGTCACCAACAGCTGGCTTCATACCGGGGACAGGGGCGCTACAGAGGAGGATATCCGTGATTTATTTGTTCTGTAGCGGCGGTGTGCCATGGTGCTCCCGTTCCCGCGCCAGCCGGGCGAATCTGGCCTCAATCGCCTTAACCCCCCAGAGTGAACCTCCGATAAACAGCAGCACATAGATAATCTGGCCCGGATCACGGATGAACCGCTGGACATCATTGCCGATGTAAGATACCGCGAATACCATAATAGCTTTGCCAGCACATAACGCAATCAGGTAAGAGCGCAGTCTCATCCCGGCCAGACCCGCAGCCATATTAATCACGACGAACGGTCCTACGGGAAACAGGCTGAGCAGAAACACATAACTGAACCCGCTCTGGCGGACCCAGGTCATGGCTTTGGCTACCTTCGGCCGCGCGGCCCACTTGGCCAGGTAACGGTGCCCGGCGATTTTGCGGATAATCAGGAAGGTGGCCGTACAGCCTGCGACCAGACCGATCCATGAATACAGGAACCCCAGCCATAATCCGTATACCGCCCCGTTAAGCCCCACAATCGCTATGGTCGGCAGCGGGGGCACGAACGATTTCATGAAGGTAAGCCCCACACCGGGCAGCGGCCCGAGCGAGCGGTACTGCTCGAGCAGCATCCGCAGCCGCTCCTCGGTCAGCCATGACATAATATCTATATAGAACATTTCTTCAGCGCTCCTCAGTACTCTAGTGAGCTTCAATTATACAATACTTTCTGTTTCTCTGATGCCAAGCGGAAGCGGCTTTGCTGTCTATTTTATGGACGATACCATTTCAGCGGGAATTCGAAGGATAAGTCATGATCGGGCTGGACAATCGCGAGCTGCCGGAGATATGATGAAATTATGAGAACCTTTGATTATAGTCTGCTGGCCAAAAGAGTGCTGGCCCTGCTATGTATCGGCCTGCTTACCGCAGCTGCGCTGGTCCCTTTGCTGGGCGGCGGCTCCTCGTCTGCCTGCTACAGCCCGCGGTCAGGATGGGCAGATCTGACCTCCTGCACCTTCGATGATTCTGCCGTCTACCCGCTGGGAGGGGAATGGGAATTCTATTGGCAGGAGCTGCTGGACCCGCAGGATACCCTGCCGAGAACCGCAGAGGCTCCGGCCTACATGCCTGTACCGGGCGCCTGGAGCACGGACACGGAGGCTACCGGCTTCTCCCGCTACGGATATGCGACCTACCGCCTGCTGGTCCAGCTGCCGCCGGAGGTCCCTGCCTTCGCCCTCAAGGTGAACAATATCCGCAATGCCAGCCAGGTCTATGTGAATGGCGAGCTGCTGGGCGGAAGCGGCGTGCCGGGGGAACGCCCGGAGACCGCCAAGCCCCGCAACCACCCTTACTCTCTGAGCTTCAGCGGTAGGGACAACCTGACCGAGATTCTGATACATACCTCTAATTTCACTTATTCAAGCGGAGGCATTGCCGAATCCATAAGGATCGGCACGCCCGCAGCCATAGACTCCATCGACCAGCGGAACCGGACCTACGATACCTTGCTGGTAGCAGGCTTTGCTTTTATCGGCCTGTACTTCTTCGGTCAGGGCTTCCAGCGCAAGGAGGACAAGTCCTCGCTTCAGCTGGCCGTCTACTGCTTCATGATCGCCCTTTATATGCTGACACACAGCGAGAAGCTGCTCTTCGAATACCTTCCGTCCCTGTCCTATGAAGGATTCAGCAAGCTGCAGGCGGTGTCCGGCGTAGTCGGGTTCTATTGTGTGTCCAGCTATACCTATTCTTTGTTTCCCGCACTCTATTCCCGGCTCTTCAAGCGGATCTGCTTCGTGTATGCCTTGAGCTTCTGCGCCGTCGTCCTTGTGACCCCGTTACCGGTATATTCCCGGATTACAGGACTGCTGCTGACGTTCAGCTTCATCACTGTCTGCTACACGTTCTATGTGATGGCAAAGGCAGCCTGGCTGCGGGAGACGGGTTCCTATTATCTGCTGATCGGCGTCATTGCAGCCGTGATGTTCACCCTCTCCTTAGTCAGTAATCTGTTCTTCGGCACGGAACTCTATGCAGTTCCCCCGGTGGCCGGTCCGGTCTTCATACTGGCTGAAGGACTATTCTTGTCTGCGCGCCATACCCATGCGTATCAGACCATTAAGCAGCTGTCCCTCCAGCTTGAGCGCAAGGACCGGGACAAGGACGAATTTCTGCTGAAGACCTCCACCCAGCTGCGCACCCCGCTGAATGCCATCATTAATATTGCGTTGTCCATGCATGAAGGAGCCGGAGGGCAGCTCAGCCCTTCCCAGCGGGAAGACATGCGGCTGATTCTCGGCACCGGAAGGCGGCTGGCCTTCCTGGTCAGGGATATTCTCGATTATGAGCAGATCAAGCGGCAACGCATCACGCTGCAATGGAGGACGGTCGATATCCAGGGAATTGCGGCCATTGTCATTGAGGTCTTCCAGTTCTTGAACAAGAAGGGTGAGATCCGGATCAAGAACCACCTCCCGCCCGGTCACTTCCTGGTCCAGGCAGATGAGCAGCGGCTGATGCAGATCCTCTACACCCTGCTGGATAATGCGCTAAAATTCACGGACCGCGGCAGCGTGGTCATTGAGGCTGCCTGGCAGGAGAATTCCGTCTCCGTAGCGGTTAGAGATACCGGAAGGGGCATCCCGGAGGATCAGCTGGAGGAGATTTTCCGTGATTACGAGCAGATCAGCGAGGCAGATTCACTGGAGACCGGAGGCCTGGGACTCAGTCTGGCGATCAGCCGCAAGCTCATAGAGCTGCATGGGGGCACGATCTCCGTGTCTTCCAGACTGGGCCATGGCAGCACCTTCACCTTCACACTTCCCGGCACACAGGCGGAATCCGCCATTGCTGCAGCATCGGAGGAGCTGATTGTATCCAGACCGGAGTATGCCGGGCCGGACATGCAGGACGACCCCTGGAAATACCGCTCGGTTCATCCGCCGCAGTCCGGAGGGCAGGAGGGCTCTTATGCTCCGCGCATTCTGATCGTCGATGACGACTATGCCAACCTGAAGGCGCTGACCAATCTATTGTCCCTGGAGCACTATAATATCTCCAGCCGCAGCAGCGGCAAGGAGGCACTGGCGCTGCTTGCCGTGGACCGCAATTTCGATCTCTGCATTATCGACGTCATGATGCCGGAGATGTCAGGTCTGGCCCTGTGCAGCATCATCCGTCAGACTTATACTCCGCTGGATCTGCCGATCCTGATGGCTACCGCCGGGCAGCAGCTTCACTTCAATGAGGCGGCGTTCCGGGCCGGAGCCAACGACTTTATTCATAAGCCCTACGCCTGGAGCGATCTCAAGGGGCGCGTCAACACGCTCGTGCAGCTTAGACGGTCTGTCTCTGATCGGCTAAGCTCAGAGATCGCCATGCTGCGGGCGCAGATCAAACCGCATTTTCTCTACAACGCTATTAATACGATTATCTGGATGAGTACACGCGACACCGAGAAGACACAGCAGCTGCTGTATGATCTAAGCCATTTCCTGCGCGGCAGCTTCGACTTCAGCAACCAGGAGACAGCGATCCCGTTCGAGAAGGAGCTGGAGCTGATCGAGGCGTACCTGTCACTGGAGCAGGCAAGGTTCGGCAAACGCCTGAATGCCCAGTATAATATCGGAGTCAGTGAATTCTCGCTGCCGCCACTGATTGTACAGCCGATCGTGGAGAATGCCGTCCGTCACGGACTGATGGAGAAGATCGACGGGGGAACCGTTATCCTCTCCACCCGGCAGGAAGGCGACCATATCCTCATTACCGTCTCGGACAACGGGAAGGGCATGAGCGATGAACAGCTCTCTTCCTGGATGAACGAGGACTACCGTTCCCCGCACGGAGAAGGCACCGGAATCGGCCTGCGGAACATTAACCGCCGGCTGCTGACCCAGTTCGGCCGTCCGCTTGTCCTTACACGCGGAGCCGGCGGCGGTATAGATGTACTTATAACTATCCCATGGAAGGATGAGGTCTCCTGAGTATCTCTGTAATGGTAATTGATGACGAGCGGCCGGCACTGGAGCAGATGCAGGAACTGCTGCTCCAGTGCGAAGGCATCTCCTCTGTGCTGGCCTACGATAATCCGCGCGAAGCCTTCGCAGCCGCTGCCGAGCTGAAGCCGGACGTCCTATTCCTCGACATCCAGATGCCTGAGCTGTCCGGTCTGGCTTTTGCGGAGAAGCTGCTGCCCTTCTCTCCGGATACTGAAATCGTATTCGTAACGGCTTACCGGAATTACGCCGTTGAAGCCTTCGACCTGGCAGCGGTGGATTATCTGCTGAAGCCCGTTGATCCTTCGCGCCTGCTGAAGACCTGGAACAAGCTGCTCAGTAAGCGCACGGCGCCGGTAACAGCCGGACCAAGCCCGAAGACACCCGCCTTCCGTCTCCTGGGAGATAATGAATTGACCGGACCTCACGGGTCCGTGAAATGGAGAACCCATAAGGCGCAGGAATTATTCGCTTATCTGTGGATTCACAGGCAGGGCAGCGTTAGCGTGATTCTTAATGATGTGTTTCCGCAGTGGAATTACGAGAAAGGCAAACAATACCTGCATACCACGGTCTACCAGATCCGCACCACCTTGAAGAAGGCGCTGCTGGAGAATCATATCGAGCTGACCTTCGACCGGGAGAACTACCGGCTGGAATCCAGGGGAATCGAAGGGGACACGGAACGGTTCCATGACGCAGCTACACTAGCACTCCAGCATAACCAGCTGGAACCAATGCGGGAGGCTGCCGCCCTGTACACAGGGGATCTGCTCCGGTCGCTGGACAGCCTCTGGGTGTATTCCTCCCGCGACAAATACCGGCGGCTGTATCTCAAGCTGCTGGAGCAGCTTACTGTGGAACTCCTGCAGGCCGCAAGGCCATATGAGGCCGAGGATTATGCGGTGCGCCTGACCGAGCTGGAGCCGCTGGAGGAGAGCTACACCCTGCGGCTGATCTCCCTGTATTACGAAATCGGCAAGCCGCTGCGCGCCCAGCGCACCTTCACCCAGTTCAGAGATTTCTATACCGCAGAGATGGGCGACAGCTTGCCGGACTGGTTCGTGGAAGCGTACCGGAGGTTGGGGAGATAGGGGCTGAATACGCCAGTGTTTCAATATGAGATTTCTATTGTAGGAAATACAATCATTAGAGCTATCACTTGTCAAAGGTTCATGAAGAAAAGACGACATCCCTCCACCATGCTGTGGAGGACCGTCGTCTTTTGTAATTGCAGCTTTACTTGGATAAGTCTCATTTCGTTTTGATATTCTGATTTTTCATCCATACAATCTGACCCTTCTTATTAAGATATACTTCCTCTTCATCATCACTACTATAGGCGTAGGACAGACCATTCTTAAAGTTATGGGCCCATGCAAATGTCGGCTGAATAACCCATGCGCCCGTTTTATTGATGAAGCCTGTCTTCCCTCCCGACTCCACTGCTGCAAGCCCCTCAGAAAAGTCGCCCGCTGCATCAAATTGATAGGGAATAATCAGCTTGCCTTTGGTATCTATATAACCCGATTTTCCGTTTACTTTAACGACTGCCGCGCCTTCCGAAAAGGAGTGAGCTTCCTCATAGATAGCAGGAATCACCAGTTTCCCTTTATGGTCCATGAAGCCAACCTTAGTTCCCGCTCTAACAGCTGCCACTCCTTCTGAAAAGGACTCCCCATTTGAATAATTTGCATTGAATAAGAATTCCCCTTTGTTATCAATATAACGAGAAATCCCATCTATTGTAACCAGCGCAGTTCCCTCATAGAAGTCCTTGGCACTGTCATATTGAGCCTTAATTACCAGTTTCCCCGTCGAATTGATATATCCATATTTACTCCCCACTTGGACCGCAGCCAATCCTTCGGAGAATTTGTTAGCTCGTTTAAACTGCGGTTGTATCACACTGGTTCCTGTAAGGTCCATATAACCATAGTTAGATATAGCATAGTTAGATGTCGTATCTAGCGTCCTATAAGCTGCCAGCCCTTCCGAAAAATCTTTGGCATCATAATAATTCCCCTTGGGAATCACTTTATAGCCTTGTTGATTGATGAATCCGTCAAATTTTGCATTTGCATAGACAATGGCCAGCCCTTCGTTAAAAGCATAGGCATCTGTAAACTTGGTTTGATAATCAATAACAATTTGGCCTTCCGCATCCATGTAACCGAATTTCCCTCCGTTTGCTACCGGGAAAAGGTTTTGCTTACCATATAGTGAGACAACCTGAGAATTCCCATACCACTTCACTTCGAGACCGCTGGCTTCTCCGATCAAACGAAGAGGTACAAATGTTACACCATCAATGATCTGCGGAGCTACTTGAAGGGTAGTGGGAGCTGCATTAATCCAAGCCGTATTTTGATTGATTACTAATTTAATAGTAGTGCCTGCCTTCTCCCCAGAAATGGTTTTACTTGCAGGATCATAGTTAACAGTGAAGCCCATTTTTGTGAATATTCCCTTAAAGGGAATCAGCACCGTATTATTTTTCATCATTGGGGAGTGCTCTCCTTGAATAGAAGCCCCGTATACCATCACTTTAATTCCACTCTTGGCAAAAACCGATTCTTGACTGACACATGCAATAATGAATACAGCAAGGAAAAAGGAACATGCCACTTTTATATATTTGCCCATACGCTACCCTTCAGCTCCTAATATCAATTATTTTCCAATTACAATAATTATACATTATTGCTGGCATTAAGCGTTACTTCGTCCAAGCCACGAAGGCAATAGGTTAGCGATCAGCACGCCGAAATGACGACATCCACTTTGGCATTCACCGAGTGAAGGTCGTCCTGTTAACATGAAAGATTAATTATCCTGATATAATATTTCGATATTTTCTGCCAAAGTTCGACGTTTATCAGCGATTTATCAGTGACAATTGTTACCATTGTTCATATACAAGATCATTCTTGCACAGGGATGCATCATTATGGCTATGGAGGTTGTAACATGAATAAACGATTCAGTTTCAAAAAAGCGGTCAAAGGGATGAAGGTACTGCCCCTTATGTTCTCGATGATCCGTGAGTCCGCAATGGACACCACCGCACCTGCGATGTCTGTAGAGGTAACCACCGACAAAGAGGTCTACACGCCAGGAGAAGAAGTAACTGTATTGCTATATTTAAGAGACTTCGCATCGAATGACCGGGGCTACAGCTATTTCAACTTCATTATTCAATACGACAGCCAGGTGTTCCACAACCTCGAATATACGCAGCATTCCGTCTATACGGACGATAACTATACGGCTGGCAACGAAGTGAATAATCTATTCCAGTTCAATTTTCAGAACCCTGTGGATGGAAGTATCTATCTTGGCATGAATACGAGTATGCGGGGAATCGACATCCAGGTTGAAGCGAGCAGCAGACAGCATTCTATACCGGCAGTAGATCAGACCCTGGTAACGTTCAAGCTGCGTGTCAAAGAACAGACGCTCGCCTCCTCTTCCACAATCAGCCTCGCCAATGAATTCACCAGAATCAGAACCTCTGAAGCCGGCAGCAGCTTCTATCTCTACTCGCCCGATGTTACCGTAATCCCTCCGGCACCGGTGTTCATCACCCAATCCCCCTCCGTCTCCGTCTTCTCTTCAGGGTCCCGGTCTAACCCGCCGCTCCAGTAGAGCGCTAGCAGAGAGCATCAGAACCAAAGAGTGAATTCATTCATTTCAATACTACGGATGCGGCGATTTGCGGAAATGGATGAAGTCTAATCCGAAGAGAACGTTCAACGTTCAGTGATAGTTGTATAACGTACAATTAAAAACAGGGAAAAGGACAGATTATCTCCTATAACTGTAGTCTGTACAACTAAATCTGCCTGAAACGCTAAGAACCAAGGTACAGGAGGTATTTAATTGTATGGAATACAGTTAAACGGAGCATCGGTAGTAGATCAGGCCATTTAGTGGTACATAGTGCAATTAAGAGTAAGCATACCGCATGTACCTTAATTGAAGAAAAAAGAGGATCAAGAATAACTCTCCACCACAGCAACCATCCTGAAGCCGCTGACCAGCAGCGCTGTCACATGCTTGCGTGCATCCGCTGTGAGCAACAGCAGCTCTACCGGTTCTCCGGCCGGCTCACTGCGGATGAATGTAACCCGGGCGCCGTCCAGATCCTCATATATACCGGTAATCGTATATCCCTGCCCGATAAGACTGTCGATTCTCTGCCGCTCCTGATCGAACTCTGCAAATGCTGACATCTCAGACCACTCCTCCGCTGATTTCTGCCTGGGCCGGGCGGGGAGCTTCGGCCTCGAAGCGCTTGCGGTGCAGGTATTTGCCCTTGCCTGCGGCACCGACGAACACCTTGTCGCGGATGACAAATTCACCCCGGCTCAGTACAGAGACCGGTTCCCCCTTGACCTCCATTCCCTCGAACGCATTATAATCCACTTTCATATGATGGGTCTCTGCGGACAGGATTCTCACTGCGGCCGGGTCGAAGATCACGAGATCGGCGTCGCTGCCTATAGCGATGGTGCCTTTCTGCGGGAACAGGCCGAACAGCCTGGCGCTTGCGGTTGCGATAATATCCACGAACTTGTTCAGCGTAATACGGCCCTTCTCCACCCCCTCAGAATAGAGGATACTGAACCGGTCCTCGATGGTGGGCCCGCCGTTCGGAATCTTCGAGAAATCGCCCAGTCCCAGCTCCTTCTGCCCCTTGAAGTTGAACGAGCACTGGTCGGAGCCGATGGTCTGCAGCGTGCCGCTCCAGAGGGCATCCCACAGTACCTCCTGGTTCCACTGCTCGCGCAGCGGAGGAGACCAGACATACTTGGCGCCTTCGAAGTCCGGCTTCTCAAGCGCCGACTGGTCCAGCGCCAGATACTGCGGGCAGGTCTCGCCGTAGACGCGCAGCCCTTTCTTGCGGGCTTCGGCAATCTTCCAGGCCGCTTCGGCGCAGGTTACGTGTACCACATAGAGCTGAGAATCCGTCAGCCCGGTCAAATACGCTGCCCGGCCGGTAGCCTCCCCCTCCAGCTCAGGCGGACGGGTCAGGGCGTGATAGACCGGGTCGGTATGCCCTGCGGCCAGCGCCTGGTCCACCAGATATTCGATCACATCGCCATTCTCGGCATGTACCATTACAAGCGCCCCTTCGCGCTTCGCCGCCTGCAGTGTCTTGTACAGCACGCCGTCATCGGCCTGGAACGTGTTCTTGTAGGCCATGAACACCTTCAGGGAGGTGATGCCCTCCTGCTCAATAATCTGCGGCAGCTCTTCTAGCACCTTGTCATTCAGTTCTGATACCATCAGGTGGAAGCTGTAGTCGATGACCGCCCGGTCCTGCGATTTATGATGCCAGGTATCCACGGCCTGCTGGAGCGGCTGGCCCTTGGCCGTCAGGCAGAAATCAATCACCGTTGTGGTTCCGCCATAAGCGGCGGCAATCGTGCCGCTCTCGAAGTCGTCGGCGGTGACCGTACCGCCAAAAGGCATATCCAGATGGGTATGCGGGTCAATGCCGCCCGGAAAGACATAACAGCCGGAAGCGTCAATGATCTCCGCTCCCGGCGCTTCCAGCTTCAGGCCGATTCCGCTGATGATTCCGTCTTCAATCAGGATATCCCCGGTATACGTGTCCGCCGCTGTGACGATAGTTCCGTTCTTGATGATCTTCTTCATCCTACACCACCTCCGCTTCCGAATAAGAACCGTTGACTCCGCTAATGATCCGGCTGCGCTGATTCCAGCTCATCGGGGCCAGCCCGCTGTCCAGGGCAACCATATCAATGGCACCATCTGCCGGGCAGACAATCGAACACAGATTGCAGCCTACACAATCCTCCTCGCGTACTTGCAGAATGGCCTTGCCCTCCGCATTCGTCAGCATGTCGATACATTGATGCGAGGCGTCCTCACAGGCAATATGGCACTTATTGCAGTTGATGCAGTTCTCCTCGTTGATCCGTGCAACCACCTTATAGTTGAGGTCAAGATCGCCCCAGTTAGAATACCTGGGCACCGATTGGCCGATCAGCTCTGTGACCGAAGCCAGCCCCTTCCCGTCCAGGTAATGGTTCAGCCCGTCGATCATCTCTTCCACAATTCTGAAGCCATGATGCATAACGGCTGTACAGACCTGAATCCCTGTCGAGCCCATCAGCATGAATTCTACGACATCCTGCCAGGTGGAGATGCCGCCAATGCCGGAGATCGGCACACCGACTTCACGGTCACGGGCACATTCGGCCACCATGCTGAGGGCAATCGGCTTGACCGCCGGGCCACAATAGCCGCCGTGCGCCCCCTGGCCGCCGACATTCGGAATCGTGTTCCAGCTATGGATATCCACTCCGGCCAGGCTGTTGATCGTGTTGATCAGGCTGATCGCATCCGCGCCGCCCTTGACGGCATGACGGGCCACGACGGTAATGTCGGTGATATTCGGCGTGAGCTTCACGATGACCGGCGTGGTGGCCACTTCCTTCACCCAGGCTGTCTGCGCCAGCACCAGATCAGGCTGCTGGCCGGAAGCCGCGCCCATTCCGCGCTCGGCCATGCCGTGCGGACAGCCGAAGTTCAGCTCCAGGCCGTCTACGCCGATAGCCTCGACACGCTTGACAATCTCATGCCACTTCTCCCGCTTCGGCTCCACCATCAGGGAGGCGATAATCGTGTGGTCCGGGAATCTTCGCTTCGTCTCATAGATCTCCTTCAGGTTGACCTCCAGCGGACGGTCGGTAATCAGCTCGATATTGTTGAACCCCGCTACACGCTGTCCGCCGAAATGAACGGCGGCAAACCGCGCAGAGGTATTGATGACCGGCTCGCCCAGCGTCTTCCACACCGCGCCTCCCCAGCCTGCTTCGAACGCACGCTGCACCTGATAACCGGTATTGGTAGGCGGCGCAGAGGCCAGCCAGAACGGATTCGGTGACTTGATGCCTGCAAAATCAATACTGAGATCTGCCATGGATATTCCCTCCCTGTCCTATGAAATCCGCTCTATACAGCTGAGCCAACCACGCTGTCCGGATAGCCGGACCACTTCTTCATAATCGCCCGGGCGACATCCTTGCCCTGTCGGGCTGCGGACACCACCATAGCCTCCCCGCCCGAGCCTGCGCCGAAGACAATATCCCCGGCGGCATAGATCTGCGGATCAGAGGTGCGGCCGGTCTGCGCATCAATCTTCACCACACCCCGGTCATGCTCAAGTCCCAGCGCTTCAATGAGTCCCACCCGCCGCTTCTGTCCGATGGCCACTACTACAGCGTCCACCGGCAGCAGGAATTCCGAGCCCTCTACCGGCATTGGAGCAAGGCGCCCATCCGGCCCGGTCTCGCCGGTAAGCTTCATCTGCACACATTCCAGGGCCGTGACATTCCCCAGCTCATCGCCGATGATCCGCTTCGGCAAGGTCAGCCAGTTGAATTCTACGCCCTCCTGCTTGGCGAATTCATATTCAAAATCATACGCCGTCATCTCCCCGCGGGTACGGCGGTACACCATCTTCACATTCGCAGCGCCGAGCCGTACCGAGCAGGTAGCGGCATCAATCGCCGTATTGCCTGCCCCGATGACAGCCACACGCCGGCCCATCAGCTCCAGGGCAGGAATCCCGGTCTTCGTGGTCTCCACCAGCTCGATCGCATCATAGACACCGGACAGCCTCTCGCCTTCGATGCCCAGCGGAGGGACATAACCCATTCCGGCGGCCAGCACAATGGCATCATACCCGGCCTTCAGCTCCTCCACCGAGACATCCACACCCACCTTCATTCCCGTGCGGATCTCTACGCCCAGCTTCTCCACCTGCTCCACTTCCCAGAGGGAGATGGCCTGCGGCAGCCGGAAGGATACGATTCCGTGGGTATCAAGGCCGCCAGCCAGCGGCTTCGCTTCATAGATCACCACCCGGAAGCCTTCCCGTGCCAGCTCTCTGGCAGCAGACAGACCTGCCGGTCCGCCGCCGATTACGGCAACGCTCACACCGTTAGGCTCCCCCGCCCGGAAGAGCTGAACCCCGCTGTGCATCGCCCAGTCCGTGGCATAGCGCTGGAGCAGGCCAATCTGAATCGGCTCCGATACATCATTCAGCACGCAGGCCCCCTCGCACAGCTCCTCCGTCGGACAGACCCGGGCGCAGCTCGCACCGACAGGATTGGAGTCCATGATCGTCTGGGCCGAACCTCTCAGATTGTCCGTAGCGATTCTTCGGATGAAGGAAGGGATGTTGATGCTGGTGGGGCAGGCCTTGATACATGGCGCATCATAACAATACAGACAGCGGTTGGATTCCTCGATTGCCCCCTTGCGGGTAAGCCCCGGCTCTGCCTCGGCAAAGTTACGCATGAACATGTCAGGAGTGAATGTCGTTAACGGTGAAGTACGCTCCATCGGGTATCCCTCCTTTTGTATGAGTAGCTTCCACTTTCGAACCAACTTTGTGTTATATAATATAACATTATTACGATGATCGCCTTAATATTTTACTTACTTGTCAGGATTATTGTAGTAAAATGAACTTCAGTCCAATAAAATCTTAATCACACTCCATTTAAAGTCATGTTTACTGACACATCATATTCAAACTATAGTCAATTCGTTTTTTCGTTACACTAGACAGATTGTCTAATTTCAAAAGCCTATTTTTTACCTGTGAGAAGGGTCTGAGAACGGAGAGACTGGCAGAACACGCAGCTATAGAACTATGTTAACGAGGGGGAAGCTTATGGATTGGGAACTTGTATTTACGATCCGCGATGCGCTGAAGCGGCCGCTCTTCACAGATGCCGAGCTGATCGGGGGAAGCAACGGCCTGAACCGGACCGTCCGCTGGGTGCATGTGCTGGAGAGCGCTAGCCTGGAGAGCCTGATTCACGGGGAAGAGATGATTCTGACCACCGGAATGAGCGCAAGCACGGACCTGTCCGCCGCCTTGTCCTTCCTGCAGAATCTGATCAACAAGAATGCCGCCTGCCTGTGTATTGAGCTGGGAGAATGGTTCAGCGAAATTCCGCAGGAGATGATGGAGCTCGCCGACCTGCACGACTTTCCGCTGATCCAGTTCACCCGCACCGTACGTTTCGTAGACATTACGCTCGACCTGCATTCCCTCATCATCAACCGCCATCACCGTATGCTGCAGGAGCTGGAGAGCATCTCCCGGGAATTCCACCGGCTGACGCTGACCTCGCAAGGAACCGTTAAGGTCCTGCAATTATTATGCAAAAGCACCCGCACACAGCTCCTCTATATGCAGTTGCAGGGCAAACCGCTGTTCTTCCCGGCGCTGGCGCCCGAGGAGCAGCAGCCGCTGCTGGACTTCTTCGAGACCTTCCGGGAAGAGATGGAGGGCGCCCAGCCCGATGCCGCCCCTAAGCTCCGCGAATACGGCCAGAAGACCATTGCCGTGAAGCCGGTCGGGGCGCTGGACCAGACCTGGGCCTATATCCTGATGGTAAGCCAGCATAAGCCGCAGGAATTCGACTGTCTGCTGCTGGATTCCGCCTCCCTGTCCATCGCCCAGGAGCTGCTGCGCACGCGGTATATGGAGGAACGGAAGCTTTTCTCGGAGAATCTGTGGGTGGATGAGCTGGTCGGGGGACGTTACCCGGATGAGCACCGGCTGAAGGGACTGATCGGGCCCGACTTCAACCTGGTCAATGAGCTGCCCTACAGGGTGTGCCTGATCGAGATTGAGAATCCCCGTGACGTCAGATGGAACAGCTCGGAGAATGACTGGGAATCCATTACCTTTCACCTCTCGCTCGTTCTGCGCTCTATCTTCGAGAAGTATTCCCTCCGGCCGCTGATTACCCTGAAGAACAACCGGCTGACCGTCATTGCGCTGGATCTCCAGTCCAAGCTGCCCGGGAAGCTGCGCCTGCAGCAGGCACTGGATGCCCTGCAGCATATCCGTGCAGATGAGAAGCTGAAGGACCTGCAGCTCGTCACCGGAGTCAGCAAGTCCCACAGAGGTCTGAAGCATGCCCATGCCGGATACCAGGAAGCCGTACAAGCGCTGTCTCTCTATTCTTGTTACCAGAAGCCGGTCCTCATGTATGAGGAATTGGGCGTCTTCCAGCTGCTGCTGAGCCTGAACGACGGCAAGACGCTGGAGAGCTTCATCCGCAGCTATCTCGGCCCGCTGATTGATCACGACGAGGCGAAGGGCAGCGAGCTGCTGCTGACCCTGCGCGTCTATCTCGACCACGACGGCTCGAAGCAGATCGCCGCCCGCAGCCTGTTCATCGTACGGCAATCGCTCTACTACCGGCTGGACAAAATCACCGAGCTGCTCGGCGAGGACTTCATGCTCCCGGAGAACCGGATCTCCATTCAGGTTGCCCTGCGGGCTTACCAGTTCCTGTACCCGGAGAAGTTCACTCTGCCCAGCTCCCGTTCAGCACAGCTGTGAAGGTATTGATAATGAACTGTATATCTTCATCTGTCGAGGATAACGGAGGAGCGAAGGTGAGGACGTTGTTGAAGCCCGCCACCGTATCCCCGTTCTTGCCGATGATCAGCCCTTTGGATTTACATTCCGCGATAATCCCCTTGACGATGCCAAGGTCAGCGGGCTGCTTGGTGGCCTTATCCGCCACCAGCTCGATGCCGATCACCAGGCCGAAGCTGCGGATATCGCCTACCAGCCTGTGATCCCGCAGGCTGGCGAACTCATCTGTCAGCCTGCGGCCCAGAAGCTCCGCGCGTTCGACCAGCTTCTCCTGCTCCAGTATCTCCAGGTTGCGCAGCGCGAGCGCGCAGGCAGCCGGATTGCCGCCGAAGGTGTTCACATGACGGAAGTGTCCGTAATCATCGCTGTTGTCCTTGAAGGCCTCATAGATCTCCTTGCGCACAGCGGTGGCCGACAAGGGCAGATAGGCACTCGTCAGGCCCTTCGCCATCGTCACAATATCGGGCTTCATCCCGAAGTTGTGGTGTCCGAACCTGCGGCCGGACCGCCCGAAGCCGCAGATCACCTCGTCGATAATCAGCAGCACGCCGTGGGTACGGCAGATCTGCTGGACCCGGTCCATATAGACCTGATGCGGCACAATTACACCGCCTCCGGTAATCACCGGCTCCATAATGACCGCCGCCACAGACTCTGCACCTTCCCAGACGATCATATCTTCAATCGCCTGCGCACACTGGAGGTTGAACGCTTCTTCCGTCATCCCGTCCGGACGGCGGTAGCTGTCGGGGGGCGCCACATGCAGGAAGCCGCCGCTGAGCGGCTCATATTTGTATTTGCGCTGGGCCTGCCCGGTTGCCGCCAGGGAACCGAGCGAGCTTCCGTGATAACCCCGGTAGCGGGCAATGAATTTATGGCGGTGAGGCTGGCCGGTCTGCTGCTGGTACTGGCGGGCGATTTTGAAGGCTGCTTCATTGGCCTCCGAACCGCTGTTGGAGAAGAAGATGACATACTCCTCCCCCAGCCATTCATTCAGCTTCTCGGCTAAGGCAATCGCCGGCATATGGCTCTGGGTCAGCGGGAAATAAGGCAGGGCCAGCAGCTGGTTGTACGCCGCCTCCGCCAGCTCCTTGCGCCCGTACCCCACATTTACGCACCACAGCCCGGACATCCCGTCCAGATAAGAATTGCCGTCAATATCGGTAACCCAGGAGCCGCTGGCGGAGGCCGCAATCATCGGCGGATTCTGTTCACTGTAAGGGGTCATGCTATGCCACAAATACTGCTGATCCTTCTTAACCGCCTGCCCGCTGTCCTTGCCCAGACTCTGCACGGCACTCACTCCTCTCGGCATTCCTATCCTTTAGTAACGTGCGGTGACCATTTTCTTGCGGGTATAGAATTCAACGCCGTCACGGCCGCCCACATGCAGATCCCCATAGAATGACTTCTTGTACCCCGAGAAGGGGAAGAACGCCATCGGCGCAGGCACGCCCAGATTAACGCCCAGCATTCCGGCATCGGTCTCTTCACGGAACTCACGGACCGCCTTGGCGCTGTCGGTATAGATGCAGGCTCCATTGGCAAAAGAGGACTCATTCGTCACCGCTATCGCCTCCGCCAGGTCCTTCACGCGCACCACCGCCAGCAGCGGTGCGAAAATCTCGTCACGCCAGATCGCCATGCCCGGCTGCACATGGTCGAAGATCGTCGGGCCGAGGAAGTAGCCGCTGCCGGAGGCTGCAGCATCCTTCCGTCCGTCCCGGACCAATTCCGCCTGCTCGGCCAGCCCCGTCTCAATGTAGGCCATGGTGCGGTCTTTATTCGATTGCCGGATGACCGGCCCCAGGAACACACCGTCTTCCTTGCCGTCCCCAATCTTCAGCCCGTCGGCTGCGGCAACAATCCGGCTCACCAGCTCATCGGCTATCTCCTCCTGCACAACAACCACGGAACAGGCCATGCAACGTTCACCCGCCGAGCCGAAGGCTGCGGAGATGATGTTCTTCACCGCATGGTCCAGATCGGCATCCGGCAGCACAATCGAATGATTCTTGGCTCCGGCCAGCGCCTGAACCCGTTTGCCATGCGCCGTCCCTTCCTTATATACATACTCGGCCACCGGCTGCGAGCCGACGAAGGTAATTGCCTTCACCGCTTCATGCGCAAGCAGGCCATTCACCACCTCATGCGCCCCATGCACCACATTCAGCACCCCCGGCGGGAAGCCCGCCTCGGCGAACAGCTCCGCCAGCCGGTTCACCAGCAGCGGCGTCCGCTCAGAGGGCTTAAGTACAAAAGTATTGCCGCAGGCCACCGCCAGCGGGAACATCCAGCAGGGCACCATCATCGGGAAGTTGAACGGCGCGATGCCGCCCACAACTCCCAGGGGATAACGGAACATGCCGGACTCTACGCCTGTCGCGATATCCGGGAGCTGACTGCCCATCATCAGCGTAGGAATGCCGGCGGCGAATTCCACGCATTCAATGCCGCGCTGCACCTCACCCAGCGCTTCCTCCAGGCTTTTGCCGTTCTCCAGTGTAATCAGCTCTGCCAGCTCCCTCCAGTGCTGCACCAGCAGCTGCTGGTACTGGAAGAAGTAGCGGGCCCGGCGCGGGACGGCCACTCTTTTCCATGAGCTATAGGCTTCGGAAGCCGCCTGCACTGCTGCATCCAGCTCCTCGCGGCTGGAGATCGGCACATAGGCGATCACTTCACCCGTTGCCGGATTGAACACTTCTTCCTGCTGCCCGGACGAGGACTCCACCCAAGCCCCGTTGACATAGTTCTTCACTGTACCGGCCTGCCCGATAAGCAGAGACATGGTCTGCACCTCTTTCCCTGTTTATTTGGCCGCCATTTCCACAATTTCGTTCGTATATGCCGTATTCATATCGGCCGCTGTCTTGATGACACCGAATTTAAGCGCAATATCGGCGGTCTGCTGGAACGCGGCCGCATCTGTATAACCCAGCTTGGAAGCATCGAAGCCCTCCGGCTGGATCAGCTTGGCAACCTCCGTCATCATTGTGAGCTGATGCTCCCTGGTCGTACTGCCCTCCTCCGCAAGCTTCATCACACTATCCACCGCCGCTTCCGGGTCCGCTATCGCATCCGCCCAGCCCTTCAGGGAGGCACGGACGAACTTGGCGGCCGTCTCCTTGTTGGCTTCCAGCCATTCCTTATTGGCGAACAGATTATCTTCAAGCATCGCCACACCCTCATCATTCATGTCGATCACGCTTAGCACCTCGGCCTTGATGCCCGACTCCAGCACCACCTGGTATTCGTTATAAGTCATAGCCGAAGCAGCATCAAGCTCACCGCCGAGGAACTGGTCCATCGTGAAGCCCTGCTTGGTGAAGTTCAGATCCTTGCCCGAATCCAGCTTATATTTATCAAAAAGCGCCAGGATCTCAAACTCATTCCCGCCCATCCAGTTGCCAACCTTCTTGCCCTTCAGGTCAGCTGGTGTAGTAATGCCCGCTTCCTTCTTGGATACCAGCACCAGCCCGCTCTTCTGGAAGATCTGGGCGATCTGCACCAGTGGCATCTCCTGCTCCTGGCTGGTCAGCAGGCTCGCTACCCAGTCCACACCGATGTCGGCTGAACCGCCGGCCACCTGCTGCTCAGGCACGATATCCGGACCGCCCGGCAGAATCTCAACCTTCAGTCCCTCTGCGGCATAATAACCTTTGTCCTGCGCCAGGAAGTAGCCTGCGAACTGGGCCTGCGGCACCCATTTGAGCTGAAGCTTCACGGTTACCGGCTCCGCTCCCGGTTCTGCGGATGCTGCCGGTTCCGGCGCGCTTGCCGCATTCCCTCCCGTGGCTTCCGCCGCCGGAGTATTGGCGGCATTATTGCCGCCGCAGCCCGCAAGTAACGCCATCAGCATGAGGAACGATGCCACCCATAACCCGCCACGTAATTTGCCCTGTTGACCTCTCATCATAGCAACTCCCCCACCAATCAAGTTTTGGTATTCCTGCCTAACACAGCACGGTTACACTCTTGTTGCTCTATACACACGCTCATGCGGTGACGGCTTCTCTCTATTCCGTCAGTGCACAAGCTGGATGTAACAGGTACACGGTTACCGGCATTACGCACGCCGGGAGGGGTGCCACTTGATGAATACTCTCTCCAGCCGTTCAACCACCAGGTAAAAGATAACTCCCGCTATGGCCGCAAGCACGATGCAGGACCAGCCCAGCGGCATCTTCGCCACCTTGATCGAGTTCGAGAGCAGATAACCCAGCCCCCGCGAGGAGAAGAAGAACTCCCCCACAATCGCTCCAATCATACTGGCCGTGGTATTGATCTTCAGAGCAGTGAACACATATGGCAGACTGTTCTGAATCCGCAGATGGCGGAATACCGCAGGTTTGCCTGCCGCATAGGAATGCATCAGATCCAGCGCCAGCGGGTCAACAGCGGCCATGCCCTTGTAGGCATTGATCGCCATCGCCGCCATCGTGGTCGCGGTAACAATCGCAGCCCTTGAGCCGATGCCGTCTCCGAACCACAGGTTCATGATGGGCGCGAGCGCCACAATCGGCACGGCATTCAGCGCAGCTACCATGCTCAGGCTGCCTCCGCCCCAGCGGGGCCAGGCCGTTGCCGCCAGGGCAATCAGAAAGCCGCAGCCCGAGCCGATCAGCATACCAAGGACAGCTTCAGCGAGGGTATATCCGGTGTAGGAGAGCAGCAGACTGAGATTGTCCCGCATCGCTTCAGCAATGGCGGAAGGCAGCGGCAGCTGATACTTCTTCAGATCGAAGAGGCGGTGGAACACCTGAACCTCCCACAGCACCAGGAATATCACCCCGGCCAGGAGGGGAAGAAGGATTCCGGGATTCAGTAGCTGCAAGGGACGGCGGGGATTCTTTTGTCTCCCCGGTTCCGATGAAATCCGGTTGTTAGATGCAGGGTTTGGAGCAGCATCCGCTTCAGTGCCGGCAGAAGTAATGAATGGGATATCCCGTACAGAATTGCTTGCCATCAGCGGCTCCCTCCTTGGGGACGGAACTCCGGCTGCCAGGGGGCTACCAGACGTTCTACCAGACTCATCAGCCCGTAGCTTGCCATGCCGAGCAGGGCGCCGACCAGGACCGTGGACCAGAACATGTAGGTATGGGAGGGGCCGTAGTAGAGATTACGGAGCATAAGGACGCCGATTCCGTGCTGCGCACCCATCAGCTCAACGAGAATAGCACCCGTTACAGCCAGCGGCGCAGCAATCTTCAGCCCGCTGAACAATCCGGGCAGCGCGGCCGGGAACCGCAGCTTCCAGTAGACAGCCCATGGCTTGGCGGCATAGGAATGCATCAGCTCCAGTGCAGAGAGGTCCACACTCCGCAGGCCGCGCAGCATGTTAAGCGCCACCGGGAAGAAGGTGATATAGCCGGAGATGAGAATCCGCGATACCTGTTCATCCCGCACAATGCCGTAAATAATCGGCGCAAGGCCCAGAATAGGAATCATCTGGGAAGCAACTGCATAGGGGAAGGCCAGCTGCTCTATCGTCCGGGACAGGCTCATCAGCACGGCCAGCAGCACTCCTGAGAGCGCTCCGATCAGGAAGCCCACCCCGGCGTTGCCGAAGGTGGCTCCCCCTTCCCGGAGAAGTGTAACACTGTACTTCCACAAGGCGGACGCCACCTCATGGACATAAGGCAGCTTGGACTGGGCCAGCGGCGTCTTCGCTATACTCAGCAGCCACCAGGAGACCGCCTCCCACAGAACCAGCAGGCCGGAGATCCAGACGAACAGCGGCAGCACACGCCCCCGCATAAATGCACGGTTCAGCTTCATGCCTACACCCCTTCGAAGCTGCCGCGGATACGCGCGATCAGTTCAAAGAATTCCGGGGCGTTCCTCATCTCCGCCGTACGCGGACGCGGCAGCGGAATGTCTACAACCGCCGAGAGTCTTCCCGGATGCGGAGATAACACGAATACTCTGTCCGACAGGAAAATGGATTCGGGAATGCTATGGGTCACGAAGACGATGGTGCTCTGTACCTTGCTCCAGACGGCGAGCAGCTCTTCATTCAGCCGCTCCCGCGTGAATTCATCCAGCGCCGAGAAGGGTTCATCCATGAGCAGAATTTCCGGCTCCATCGACAGTGCCCTGGCTATGGCTACGCGCTGCTGCATCCCCCCGCTGAGCTGCCAGGGATACTTGTCTGCGAATCCCTGCAGGCCGACGAGATCAAGCAGCTCCAGCGCTTTATCCTCACGGACGGATTTCTTGACCCCAAGCAGCTCCAGCGGCAGCGTGATATTGTGCCTGACCTTCCGCCAGTCATACAGCACGGGACTTTGAAAGACAATCCCGTATTTCTGGGCCAGCCTGGCCTCTCTGGCACTTTTACCGGCTACTCGAATCCGGCCCGCCGTTGGTGTTATAAGATCTGCCATCAGCCTCAGCAGGGTAGTCTTTCCGCAGCCCGAGGGACCCAGCAGGGAGACGAATTCCCCTTTGGCAATATCGAGACTCACCTGATGCAAGGCCAGCACATCCGCCGTATCCGTCCGGTAACGCATTTCAACATGATCCAGCTGGATCTCAGGAATTTCTGTTGCTATTAATGACATCTCCCGTTCCCCCTCCACGCCTGAATCTATTTAATGTCAAATAACCTATCTCAACAACCTTATTCATCGTGTATTTCCCTGATTCATGTAGGATTAATTAACATGTTACACTTTGCGCTCCATTCCCACATTAGACAAAGCGTAACATTGAGGCTGTGAAATTCCGTCACTTTGTCTAGGGGCCGCTGGCAGTGTAAATAATAGAGCATTGTGCCGATAAAAATAGTAACCATTTACCACCCGTAAACACCCGGCGCACCCCGCTGTTCCAGACCGGCCATCCCATGTCATCTATGCGGATGTGTGATATCATTTAACTGCATCTATAGTACTGTATCTAATCCTTTGTTCAGGAGACCATCACAATGTCCAATGCTCATCCCAACACATGGAGGCGCGCCCCATGGAATCCATGATTTCCAATTACATCATCATCGTCTCCATCTCCGGTGTGCTGAGCGCATTGCTCGCCCTGTTTGCTTTTTACAGGAAGACCGATTTCACGGGACTTAACGCCTTCATCATCAGCTCCGCTGCTTCGGCGGTATATACCTTCGCCTTCGCTCTTGAACTCTCTGGAAGCTCGATGGAAGAAATTAAGTTCTGGATCAAGCTGGAGTATCTCGGAATGCCCTATATCGCCCCTTCCAGCCTGCTGATGATTATGCACTTCGTAGGTCTGGAGCGGCTAGTCTCCAAAAAACTGCTGGTCCTCCTATACTCGGTCCCCCTGGTCTCCAGCGTGCTTGTCTGGACCAACGACGCCCATCACCTGTTCTATCAGTCCATCTATTTCCGGGAAGGCGCGCCTACGCCGCTGGTGGACATAGTAATGGGCCCCTGGTATATCGTGCAAGGCAGTCTGACCTTCGGGTGTATGCTCGCCGGGATGTGTCTGATTCTCTGGCGCTGGGGCCGGATGAGACGGGCTTATCTGCGGCAGATGCTGATCATTTTCGTCGGGCAGTTCCTTCCCGCCCTCGGAGCTTTCCTCTACCTGATGGACCTGACCCCGTATGGAATGGACCCTGTGCCAGTGGTGATGAGCGTAACCTCGGCTCTCTATATATGGGCCATTCTCTCCCGGGGGATGCTGACCGCCGCACCGATTGCCCGCGAGAATCTGTTCGAGAGCATGCGTGACGGCGTACTGGTCACCGACCTCTCCGACAAGCTTGTAGACTATAACCGGGCGGCTGCCGAGATGCTGCAGGATCTGGATGCCTCGGCCATCGGCCGCCCGCTGGCCCAGCTGTTCCTGCCTGCGGGCAAGGAGGCTGTCGATTATGTGATGAATTCCAATCCGCAGGACAGTGACGAGCAGGAGATTGTCTGGCATATCGGCACAGAGATCCGTTACTATCAGATCCGTTCCTCTCCGGTGCAGAAGCAAGGCGGGCATCTGGCCGGGCGGATGATCATGCTGATTGATGTGACAGAACGCACCTTACTCCAGGAAAAGCTGCTGCAGCTGGCCACCATCGACAGCCTGACCGGCATCTACAACCGGACTCACTTCATGGAGCTGAGCCGGCAGCGGCTGAAGGAAGCCGCCGAAGCGGCCGCCCCCTTCTCGATCATCCTGCTGGATATTGACTTCTTCAAGAGCATTAATGACCGCTATGGGCATCAGATTGGAGATATGGCATTGCAGCATGTAGTAGGGGTATGCCGCCTTCATGTGCGGGAGGAGGATGTCTTCGGACGGTATGGAGGCGAGGAATTCGTCTTGAGCCTGCCGGGAACGGCCTTGAAGCAAGCCGCCCTGATCTCCGAGCAGATGCGCAGGGATATCGAACAGAGCACCTTCTCCACGCTGACCGGAGCGATCCGTGTCACGGCAAGCTTCGGTGTGGCCGAGGCCTTCCGCCACCCTATATCGCTCGAAGAGCTGCTCTCCGAAGCCGACCACGCGCTCTACTCCTCCAAGGGGAACGGCCGCAATACCGTCCACCTGTCCAGCGGCTCCTCCATCACCAGGTTCAAGCCTATGTGATGGAGGCTGCTTCTGAACCTGGCGTCCCCTGGGCACCTCCCTCCCCATTTCTGCATAAGGTAACAGAATAAAAGACATTCCGCCGGGTATATCTGCCTGCTCTTTTGGTGATAACAGCACCCATAGCAGCCTTTTTACTCACGGCACTGGTATCCAATCCTTTCCTTATGCCACTCTAATATCCGCCGTGCAGCTCTTGCGATTGTTTGCCTTGTGGGGTTTTCAGTTTAATAAGAGTTAGCCGATCCGCTCGGCCGAAATTCAGGCATATGTGAAACGGAGGGGGTACTATGATTAAGATTGGGCTAACCGGCTTCGGAGACCACGAGGAGCTGTACGGCAAAATCAAACCTGCCGACCGCCTGCCCGCCTACAGCGCCTATTTTCCCATCGTAGAAATTGACAGCTCCTTCTATGCGGTTCAACCGGTCAAAAATTACGAAAAGTGGGTCAATCAGACGCCAGATACATTCAAATTCATTGTGAAGGCCTATCAGGGTATGACCGGACATCTCCGGGGCAAAAAAAATTACTATGATACACCGGAGGAGATGTACCAGGCTTTCCATACCTCCATCGCCCCGGTCCGTTCCGCGGGGAAGCTGGCTATGGCCCTGTTTCAATTCCCGCCCTGGTTCGACTGCACCAAGGACAATGTGGATTTCCTGCGTGAAGCGAAGGAGCGGCTGCTGGATGTGCCCGCCGCCATCGAATTCCGCAATGATTCCTGGTACAGCCCTGACATGCGCGCCAGAACACTCCAATTCCTGGAGCAGGAGGGCTGGGTTCATACGATAGCCGATGAACCGCAGGCCGGTTCAGGCTCGATCCCGATTGTGCCTGTTGCCACCCGGCCGGATCTAACCTATGTAAGACTGCACGGCCGCAACACTTCAGGCTGGAACCAGAGCAGCCACCCGGATTGGCGTAAGCTGCGCTATCTGTACCGCTACAGCACCGCAGAGCTGACGGAATGGCGTGACCGGCTGCTGGAGCTGGAGCAGACCTGTAAGGATATTTATGTGGTTTTCAATAATAATTCTGCCGGGGATGCCACTCCCAATGCCCTGGAGCTGCAATCGCTGCTCGGCATCGACGGCGGATTGGCTCCGCGCCAGCTGGACTTGTTCACCTGATGTACAGAGGTCTACATATATCTCTCATACTCCTTGCTGAGGTTCCAGAACTGCCGGATCAGATCACTGTCAGAGTCGTCTTATAATTGTAAAGGAGGCCTACCCGTATGAAGAGAAATCATACAATGATGCAATTTTTTGAATGGCATGTTGCCGCGGACGGAGAACACTGGAAGCGCCTTGCCCAGATGGCCCCGGAACTGAAGGCGGCGGGAATTGATTCTGTATGGGTTCCCCCGGTTACCAAAGCGGTCTCCCCCGAAGATACCGGTTATGGGGTCTACGATCTCTATGACCTCGGTGAATTCGATCAAAAAGGCGGGGTACGTACCAAATACGGGACTAAGCAGGAGCTGATCGACGCCATTGCCGAGTGCCTGAAGAACGGTATCGCGGTCTACGTAGATCTGGTCATGAACCATAAAGCCGGAGCGGATGAGACAGAGGTCTTCGAGGTTATTGAGGTGGACCCCAACGACCGCACTAAGGATATCTCCCAGCCGTTCGAGATCGAAGGCTGGACCAAATTTGATTTCCCGGGGCGCGGGGATGAATACTCCAGCTTCAAATGGAACCATACCCACTTCAACGGTACCGATTTCGATGCCAAGGCGAACCGGAACGGCGTGTTCCGGATTGACGGGCTGAATAGAAGCTGGAATCAGAATGTGGATGACGAATTCGGCAACTACGACTATCTGATGTTCGCCAACATTGACTATAGCAATGACGATGTGCGGAAAGAGATGCTGAACTGGGGCAAGTGGCTGGTCGATACGCTGCAATGCAGCGGGTACCGCCTGGATGCGATCAAGCATATCAACCACGAGTTCATCAAGGAATTCGCCATGGAGATGAAAAAGAAACGCGGCGAGGACTTCTACATCGTCGGCGAATTCTGGAACTCCAATCTGGAGGCCTGCCGCGAATTCCTGAACACCGTCGATTACCAGATCGACCTGTTCGATGTTTCGCTTCATTACAAGCTCTACTCTGCTGCGCTGGCAGGAAGAGATTTCGATCTGCGGCATATTTTCGATGATACGCTGGTCCAGACGCATCCCGCCAACGCCGTCACCTTCGTTGACAACCACGATTCCCAGCCGCATGAAGCCCTGGAATCCTGGGTTGGCGACTGGTTCAAGCCCAGCGCCTACGCCCTGATTCTGCTGCGGCGCGACGGATATCCCGTGGTCTTCTACGGGGATTATTACGGCATCGGCGGACCTGCTCCGATGGATGGCAAGAAGGATGCCATTGATCCTCTGCTCTGTGCCCGCTATACCAAGGCTTACGGCGAGCAGGATGATTACTTCGATCATCCTAACACCATCGGCTGGGTGCGGCGCGGGGTCGAGGAGATCGAAGGCTCCGGCTGTGCCGTAGTTATCTCGAACGGGGACAACGGAGAGAAGCGGATGTTCGTCGGCGAAGCGCGCAGCGGAGAAGTCTGGGAGGATTTCACCCATAACCGCGAGGAGTCCATCACCATCGGCGAAGACGGCTGGGCGGTATTCCCGGTGAACGGCGGCAGCGTCTCCGTCTGGGCGCTGCCTGAGCCGAAGCCCGCAGATTCCTGTGCTGAGGAATAAGGTAGCGGGCTGCGGGCAATGTAACTTCTACAAACAAACGATGCCGTCCCTTGTGTTATGGGGACGGCATTGTTTATCTACATTTGCTGAAATCAGGTGCACTTGTGCTCTTCATTGCCACACTTTAAATTCTCTATTTTCCTGGCGATTTCAGTTCTCCGAGCACCATCCCTCCCATTTTATCCACAAATTATCCACATAAGTAAATATTACTATTCATTGAGTGGGGATAAGCCCATTTTACAGTTAATTCGAGACACAACTCACGCAACTCGGCAACCTCAACCGCATCTGGCCAACTTTTGGCTCAATCAGTGGGATTTATCCCTCTCATCTCAGCATCTAGCCAACCTTTGGCCCGATCAGTGGGATTTATCCCTCTGATTTCCGCATCCCGCCTACTTTTGGCCCAATCAGTAGGATTTATCCCTCTCATCTCAGCATCCCGCCAACCTTTAGCCTGATCAGTGGGATTTATACCTCTGATTTCCGCATCCCGCCTACCTTTGGCCCGATCAGTGGGATTTATCCCTCTGATCTCAGCATCCCGCCTACCTTTGACCCAATTAGTGGTATTTATCCCTCTCATCTCAGCACCCGGCCTACTGTCAGCGTATGCGCGCAGTCTCGGTGTAGAAACAAATTAGTCTTTCGTAGGATTCAGCTCCAAAGCTACTTATCCACAACTTTATCCACATTTTGTGCACAACGGACTGAATATCAGATGAGGAGCTGTCTAGTAAACTGTTAAACAACGCAAAATAGGCGATTCCAAGCCGCAGTGGCTAGGGAATCGCCTATTCGAGCAGAGCAGGTGTGCCTTACAGTGAGCTCCTCACGGGTAACACCTTACGTTCAGCACCTTAAAGTTAGCGACCTACAGTTAACATCTTACGTTCAGCGCCTTAACGTTAGCGGCTAACGGTCGGGTTCTCCCCGTCTGCCCAGGCACCGGTGTCACGGTTCAGAATACGTTCAATCGGATATACCTTCCATACAGCGGTTACTACCGCCGAACAGAGAACTGATTTGAGCAGGTCACCGGGGATAAACGGCCACATGCCTGCTGTTAATGCCTTGGCGAGCGAATCTATCCCTGTTGAATAGGCCAGCCAGCCCACGCCGCCCGGGTAGACCAGCAGCGCGCCGAAGATAAAGTTGGCTGCAAGCAGCTTCACGAACGTATATTTGTCCTGCTTGATCCGCTCGGCGAAGAAGCCGATCAGCCAGGCTACGAACGGCCAGGAGAAGATATACCCTGCTGTTGGTCCAACCAGCACTGCGAGTCCGCCGCTTCCGCCCATTACCTGGAATCCGGCAGCGGTAAGTCCGATCACAATCAGCACCGCGAGCGCCCCGTAGCGGGAACCGAGGATAGAACCGGCCAGCATTACAGCCAAGGTCTGCGTGGTAATCGGCACCGTGGAGAAGGGCAGCGAGATTTTCAAATAACTCAGGGCTATCATAACTGCAGCGAATAAGGCACTGAATATCAGGCCGCGGGTTGTCCATTTTTTCATGGCCGGGAGTAGCCCCCTTTTTTTAGGATCACTATAACACCCGCCTCCAGATACATCAATCCCATAATCTTTGTTATAATGGGTAGCAATTGTTGACAAGAGCATTATGGAAAGCAGGCATGAGGATGATCAGGGCGCATAATTTAACCTTGTCTGTACGGGAAGGGCAGCACAGCCGTTCGGTACTGCAAGGGATTGATTTTCATATAGAGCGGGGGGAGTGGGTGGCGCTCACGGGGGCCAACGGCTGCGGCAAAACCTCGCTAATCCGCTGCTTCAACGGATTGAATACCCCGTCAGCAGGCAGTCTGACGGTAGCCGGACTGGACATGCGTCCGGCTCACAACCGCGCAGCGGTGAAGCAGCGGGTCCAGCTCGTATTTCAGAATCCCGAAGCGCAGACGGTAGGCTCCACACCTTTTGAGGATATCGCCTTCGGACTGGAAAACAGAGGCCTTGCACGGGACCTTATGATTGCGCGAATCGGTGAGATTCTACAGCAGGTGGGGCTGGCCCACAAGACAGAAGCAGAGGTGTCCACGCTGTCCGGCGGGGAACGCCAGCGACTGGCTGTGGGCTGCTGCCTGGCACTGGACGCCGATATGATTATTTTCGATGAAGCCACCTCGATGCTGGACCCTGAGGGAAGGCTGGATATCCTGGAGCTGGCCCAAGGGTTATGGCAGGCGGGTACCACGATTCTCTGGGTGACACAGCGAATGGAGGAGCTGGCAGTTAGCCCGCGCATCGCCGTTCTGGGCGGGGGGCAATTACTCTATGACGGCAGCCCGCGCAGCCTGTTCTATGCCTCCGCGCTGCCGGATGCACTCGGCTGGACTCCCTCTCCGGCCGTCCGTGTCGGCAAGCTGCTCCAGAGGCAGGGCTGGCCGGTTCACCTGCTGCCGCTGACCGGGCAGGAACTGGAGGAGATTCTATGAGAATTCAGGCAGAGCAGCTCTCCTTCCGGTACGAAGACGGCAGACAGGCCATTCAGGATATCTCCCTGGATATCCCTTCAGGTACGCTGACCGTCCTCTGCGGGGTGAACGGGAGCGGCAAGTCTACGCTGCTTCGCCTGCTCGCGGGGCTTGCGCAGCCAACGTCCGGGCGGATTCTCCACGGAGACGGGAAGAAGGCGGATCACCGGGCCGCAGAAGCGGTATCCATGGTTTTTCAGCAGCCGGAGACCCAGCTGTTCGCGGGCACGGTGCACAAGGACATCGAGTATGGCCTGACGCAGCGCGGTGTACCACAGGCTGAGCGGACGGAGATCATCGCCAGCGCACTAAGGAAGACCGGGCTGGCTTACGATGAATTCGCCGGGCGCTCGCCCTTCCTGCTTAGCGGCGGCGAGAAACGCCGGGTATGTATTGCCGGTGCCCTGGCCGCTCAGCCCGGACTCCTGATTCTGGATGAGCCGACGGCCGGGCTGGACCCGCAGGCGGCGCAGTCGCTGCTCGGGCTGGTGCAGGAGCTGCGCCGGAGCGGCTTGACCCTGATCATCGGCACACATGATCTGGACAGCTTCCTGCCGCTTGCCGACAAGGTGATCGTGATGAAGCAGGGCGCTGTTCATTATGATGGTCCCGCTCCGGCGTTGACCGCCGATCCCGTACTGCTTGCGGACGCCGGTCTTACAGCTCCGGCCTATGCTTCCATAGGCCGGAGAGCGGTACAGCTTGGCCTGCTCGAAGGAGTGCCGGGCAGTCTGGAGGAGCTGCTCGCGGAACTGGAGAAGCACCCGCTGCCTGTACCGGAGGCGGCTAGCCTTCCGGCAGGCTCTTGTGCCCCTGCGCGTGTCATATCACCCGATGGCCAGAGCGGCCTTCCCAGGGAACACAGCGCCAACTACAGCGATGACGGCATCCAAAGCCAAGCGGTCCACGCTTCAGCCGTTGCCACTTCAACCGTTGCCGCTTCAACCGCTGTCCCTTCAGCCGCTGTCCCTTCAGCCGTTGCCGCTTCAACCGCTGTCCCTTCAGCCGCTCCACCTTCAGCCGAAGCGGAAACCGCCCACGCAGCGACCACGCCCGGCGCCCCGCAGCCAGGACCGCCCGCCCGCCGGTCTGGCTGGCAGCAGCTTGACCCCAGGGTCAAATGGCTGGGGATGATCCTCGGCTCGCTGGTCCTGTTAGGGATGGATGCCCTTCTTCCGCTGCTGCTTACCGCAGGCCTGCTTGCCGGACTCGCAGCTTCGGCACGGATCTCCTGGCGCAGAGCACTCCGATTCTTCCGGCCTTTCCTCCTGATGTTCCTGTTCCTCTGGCTGCTGTCCGGGCTAAGCTGGAGTTCTCCCGACTTCGCCATCGGGCCGCTCAGCTTCAGCTATGCAGGAATGCTGCGCGGGGGGATCAGCGTGCTGCGCTTCCTGCTGCTGATTGCCCTGGGCTTCCTGTTCACCGAGACTACAACCGGCGCCCCCTTGCGGGAGGGGCTGGAGTGGGGCATCGCTCCGCTGCGGAGACTGGGCATCCGGACCCGCAACTGGTCGCTTGCCGTATCGGTGACCCTGCAGTTTGTGCCGTGGATTCTCGGCAAGCTGGCACAGCTGCAGCTCGCGCTGGGCTCACGCGGAAGACGCGCCCGCGGGCTGGCGCGCTGGTCCCCGCGGCAGATCGCCCTGCTCATCGTCCCTCTGCTGATCCTGGTCCTCGGCATGGGCGACGAGCTGGCGACAGCGGTAGAATCACGGGGGTATGATCCCGCCAAGCAGCGGACCCCCGTCTATCAGCTGCGCTGGAGCAAGCGGGATACACTGGCCGCCCTGGGTATCCTGACGGTTGCGGCATTGCTGTGGTGGACAGCCCGGATTAGCTAAGCGTGTAACTGAGCATATATTCTGTATGCTGACTATCCGCCGCTATTCCCGGGTCCTCTATGCCCCAGGTTCCGGCAATGCCCAGCTCCCGGCAGGTCAGCCCGAAGTTGCAGGCGGCAATCCCGATATCAATCCGCTGCATCTGGAACCCAAGCTTGTTGCCGCTATAGTTGGGGGTATGCTGAAGATAGAAGTGCATCTTCTTCCGGTCCGGGGACAGGACCAGCCTCCAGGGCTGTTTGTTGGAGGCCGACGGGCCGATCCGCACCATCTCGACAGGCACAGCCAGCCTCCCGGCCGCTTCCGGGGTTAAGCGGCTGCCAAATGAACCGTCGTAGAAAAGCTCCGCCCACGGCTTCTTATTGTCGGCCTTGACCACATAACGCATCGTGGCATCCAGCAGCCGCTGCTTCTCCCGTGCATATCCAAGCGGAGTAATGCAGGGAATAATCTCCCCTTCCGCAAGCTCAAGCTCGCGGGCAAACGACTTGCGGTTGAACGTTCCGCCAATCCAGCACGTGCCCAGACCCAGTCCGGTAGCGAACAGAATCAGCTTCTGGAACGTATAGCCGAACTCCAGCAGAGCCAGCTTGTCATTGCGCACGGAGCCTGCCAGATAAGCCTGCGGATTCACAATGATCCCGTAAGCCCCCAGCTTCATGCCCTTGCCTTCACTGCCTCCGCCTTTGACCCATATCCATTCTACCCCGGTTCTCCCGCCGAAGGGCCCGCGCAGATTCTCTTCCTCAGCCAGATACTCCATGATGGCAGCATGAGCCGCCGCATCAATCGGTGTAGTCTCATAGGTGCGTACAGATTTCCGTTTCTCCATCATTTCCATTACTGCTTTTCCCATCCCGATCTTCCCCCTTGTCATGTGAAAAAGGAGGACTCCGCAACAAACAGGAGCCCTCCTAAATAATATGGATCTACAGACGCCCCTTCCGGGGCCGGCAACTGGTAAAAATAGTATCTCCCATTTCCGCAGAAACGTCCAGCGCCTATTCCTGCTCCTCCGGATGGCGGGAGACCAGCCTCACCAGATCCAGCGTCAGAAGCGGGATAGTCACAGATGCGGGGTAGGAGAGGTATCTCGGCTCCCACGCCGGGCCGAACTTCTCCTTGTACATCCGCAGACCGGTGAAGCCGTAACCGTGGCCTCCGCGTTCAAAGACCAGGCGGGCCAGCTTCTCCTCCTGCAGCGCCCCGGAATGGCAGGAGGCACTGAACAGCGGGGCATAGCCGAGATTGAAGCTTCCGTAGCCCCGCAATTTCGCCCACTCCATCAGACACAGGAACAGGTAATCCATAGCCCCGTCCGGCGTATCCTTACGATGGCGCACCAGGTCAACAGACACCGTCTTCTTCCTGTCATAACCCGGGGCTATGGAGGCGAAGGCCAGCAGAATGCCGCCCGGTCCGCGCAGCAGCGCCAGCGGGGATTGCTGGAGATACCGCTCGCTGAACCAGCCCAGCGCATAGCCTTTCTCCATACGCCCGGCCAGCCATTCCTCCGACAGCAGGCGAAGCTCGCGCAGCAGCTCCGCAGAGTGCAGTGCTTCCGTGATCTCAAAGACATAACCCTCACGTTCAAACCGGCTTCTCACACTACGCAGACTGGCGTTCCGGAGCCCGCCAGCATCGAAGTCCGCCAGCGGCACGAGAGCCTCTTCCCCCAGTTTGAGGAACCGGTAGCCTTGGCTCTGATACGCCGGGAGATAGGCCGGAGTCGCCAGATAGAACACCACCGATAGCCCGTACAAGTCCGCAGCCTGCCTGAACTCACTGATCCCGTTACGCAGCAGGCTCATGGGTCCCAGCGGGTCGCCCAGCACCACCAGCTTATCCCGGACTCTGGCAAAAGCGAACAGCACTCTGCCCTCCTGGGCCCAGAAGAAGCTTTTGTCGCCAAGAAACAGCTTATGGCTTAAGGCATTGCCCCAGCCCTCTGCCAGAAAACGCTCCAGCCGCAACATATCCTTATCCGCGGCAAGCGTATCCGCCTTGCGCTGCGGCCGGAGGGCCGCAAGCAGGATCAGCAGCAGCCAGGAGAAGATCAATCCGCCAATAGCTGTAACGGCCACATTGCTATGCTGCCGCAGCCATTCCGGCCGGATTCCGGGCGGGAGATGCTTCAGGAAGCCGTGATGGGTATAGCTCCCCAGCCAATAATAGCCGAGCGCCACAGCCGAAGTCAGGAGCAGCCACCCTAAGATGCTTTTGCTGCTCAGGGGCACACTGATCCGGTAGAACCGGGTCCGGGAGATCCAGAGGATCAGCGCTACCAGCAGCAGGAACAGCGCCTCCTCATAATCGAATCCCTTCGTCACGGCAAAGACCGCTCCGCCGCACAGCAGCAGACTTGTCCAGATATACGCCCGATGGACACGCAGGGAGATTCCCCGCGACAGCAGGATCAGCATAAAGCCGATCAGCACGGACAGATGGTGGGAGATCCGCATAACAGGCAGCGACAACAGCTCCTCCGTCACCTTCAGCCGGTAGACCAGCTCAGGCGTAGCAGCAGACAACAGCAGAAGCAGACCGCTTGCCAGTACCAGCTTGCCGAGCGCCCATACACCAAGGTCACCAAGGAAGGTATATTGACCGGGCGAGCCCCATATTTTCTGCCATAGCGTCAGGGGCGCTTCAACCTTGTCCCCGCTGCGTTCAGCGCCTTTTTTGCCCGGCAGCCCGAACTCCAGCGCGGCCAGCACCAGTCCGATCAGCCAGGGGATAATGTAATAGAATAATCTGTAGATGACCAGGACGGCCAGCGCATGATCGCTTTTGAAACCCAGTTGGGTCAGTCCAAGCAGCGCAATCAGGTCGAAGGCGCCGATGCCGCCGGGAGCCATGCTTAGAATCCCCGCAATGGCGGCAACCACATATATACTGAAGATTGTAACTGGCGGCACGCTTCCGAGCAGCTCACCGGCAATGAACCAGAAGGTCAGCCCGGCGAACACCCACTCCAGAAGGGAAGCACCTACCGAAGCGCCCACGGTAAGCCAGGCGGTTCTCCCCTCCCCCCGGTTAATCCATTTGGCGAAGAGGGAGGAGCGTTGAAGCAGCACAAACAACGGCAAATACAGCGCCATTCCCCAGACCGCAAATACCAGCCAGTGATGCGCCTGCATCAGCCTGTCCGCCGGAAGAAGTCCGCTAATCGTACCCCAGCCGAGCAGCGATAGCCCCGTAATCATCAGCGGCGACAGAAACACAATGGCCGGTGCCAGCACAGACGTAGGCACATTGCTCCTTTTATACAGCAGCGTTCTAAGACCCGCGCCGGCCAGACCGGCGAATCCGATCATATTATTGAACGTATTGGCAATCCAGGCGTAGCGGAAAGTCCGAAACCAGCCAAGCTGCAGACGAAAATGCCTGCGGATCAGATAATCATAAGTACTCATGACCGCCACCGACAGCAGCGAAATCCCCAGCATCAGCAGAATGGAAGACACGGGAACGGATTTCAGATCATGTATAATTTTGCCCAAATGAATCTGCTTCAGCTCATGCTGCCCCTCCAGATAGACCAGCCCGATGATCAGCAGCGGAACAAGCGCCCGTACCGCCTTCATCCGGTAGATGGAGATCAGCAGCCGCACGAATCTGAAGCGTTCCAATTTTTTTTTGATTACCGTATGCATCATAACTTCACCTGACCTTACTGCCGAACACTCTTGTTGCCTGAGCAATATTCAGCTCTCCATGCGACCTATTATAACAAGCTCATCCGTAGAAGACCCGTATAATGGTCACATGTGCACAAGAGTTAGACGGCGGGCGAAGGCTTAGTCCCTGCAAAAGCCTCTGTACTCATCGGGTGATCGCCCGAAACTCAGTCTTCCTGAATATCCGCCGCTTCCGGCTTACGGACCCTCCGGTTCACCAGCATGACGCTCAGCAGAATAATGACCAGTCCGGCAATGGTGTTGGCATAGACCTGCTCCTGCAGGAAAATCACACCCCAGATCAGGCCGAATACAGGCACGAGGAACGTGACGCTGACGGTCTTGACCGGACCGATACTGGCAATCAGCCGGAAATACAGCAGATAAGCCACCGAGGTACAGATCAGCGACAGGCCCAGCACAGAGTATACAGCAGCGGCGGAGGGCAGATGATCCGGGGCAAAAATAACCGCCAGCGGCAGCAGCACTACGCTTGCTCCGAGCTGTTGTCCGGCAGCCAGCGCCAGCGGAGAGAGCCCGGCCCCCACCCGTGACGCGTATAAACCTCCCAGCGCATAGCAGAGCGCTGCGCCAAGCGAATAGCCTACGGACACAAGAACCGTGCCTGTGAGCGGAAGCGGGCTCCAGCCGACCAGAACGCCCACACCCGCAAGGCCCATAATCAGCCCGGCAGATTTGGCTGCGCCCGGCTTCTCCTGCCGGGTGCCCCAGGCCGCCAGTGCCGCGAACATCGGGGTCGTCGCATTGAGAATCGCCGCCAGAGAAGCGCTGAGATGCAGCTCAGCCATACAGATCAGGGTGAACGGAAGGGCCGCATTGACCGCACCCAGCAGCAGGAACGCTCTCCAGTGCTTCAGGATACCCAGCTTGCGCCGGGTGAGCAGGGCATAGAGCAGCAGAGCGGCTCCGGCAAGGGTAACACGCAGTTCTGTCGTGAAGACCGGACCCAGTTCAGGAGAAGCGATCCGCATGAACAGGAACGAAGCTCCCCAGGTAAAAGCAAGCAGCAGCAGAATAGAGAAGTCCTTGCGGCTCATGACCGGACCTCCCTTCTGCAGAGCAGGACATAGGACAGAATAGACAGGAGGCCTGCTCCTGCGATGACCAGCGCCATCGGCACAGCCGAGCCGCTGCCGCCAAGTCCGACGAGCGGTGCCGCGCAGCTGCCCAGCAGCAGGGGAAGCAGACCCAGAAGCGCAGAAGCGCTGCCTGCGGTCTCTCCCTGATCCTGCATCGCGAGCGAGAAGCTGGTTGTACTCACAAGTCCTACACTTGCGACCACGGCGAACAAGCAGACCAGAATCGGCAGCAGCCCGCCTCCGGCGAGAAGGGTCAACAGCAGCAGAACACCGCCGGAGGTACTAAGCAGCAAGCCGCAGATGAGCAGCTTGCGCTCGCCCACTCTTGCCGCCGTCCGCCCGGCAATCTGTCCGGTCAGAATAATGCCGAAGCCGTTCACGGCGAAGATCAGGCTGTACATCTGGGGGGATACTCCATAAATCATCTGCAATACAAAGGATGATCCTGAAATATAAGCGAACATGCCTGCGGTAACAAAGCCCTGGGAGAGGGCGTAGCCCATGAACCTGGCATTGCCGAGCAGGATACGGAAGGTGAGCAGGGTTCCCTTCAGCCCGCTTTGTATACGCCGTTCCTTGGGCAGAGTCTCCGGCAGCCGCAGCAAAATGACCGCTGCAAAGAGCAGTCCGCATACAAACAAGACCACAAACACGCCCTGCCAGGTCGTCACTCTCAGCAGTTGCCCCCCGATGACGGGAGCTGCGATCGGGCCCAGCCCGTTGACAATCATCAGCAGTGAGAAGAACCGCGTTAATTCAGAGCCGCTATACATATCGCGGACTGCCGCCCGGGAGATAACCACGCCCACAGATCCGGCCAAGCCCTGGATGAAGCGCAGCAGGATCAGCAGTCCAACCGACGGGCTGAACGCGCACAGCAGCGAGGATACCGCGTAGATGACCATCCCGATCAAGAGCGGGGTGCGGCGTCCGTACACATCACTGAGCGGTCCGGCCACGAGCTGGCCTGAGGCCAGTCCCAGCAGGAAGAAGGTCAGAGTAAGCTGAATCATGGCCGGGCTGGTACCGAAATGGATACCCAGCGCAGGTAAGGCCGGCAGATACATATCAATCGACAGAGGGCCAATCGTAGCGATCGCCCCCAGAATGACCGCAAGCTGCAGCCGCTGTCTCCGGGACGGCCCGCCCTCTGCAAGGCTTGTTATCGGGTTATGTTTAATCATATGTAGTTATGCAACCTTTCTCTTGGCACCTCTTTAAAAGACAGCAACTCCGTTATTGCCCAGGTCCGTTTTTTTATTCTTCATACTACCTGATTACGAGCGGATTGTTCAATGCTTTTATGGCCGCTTGTGGATTGCCCTGTACACAAATAACCGCCTGCGGCCGGCCGGTCATTCTCTGATCAGCAGCCCCTGCAGGCGGTTCCCTGTATAGTTATATCATTCTCCTGAAGCTGTAAGTCCGGCCAGCCAAGCTCTCGCCGCTTCAGCTTCGGCGGCGCTCAGGCGGTGTCCCTGATTGCCCCAATGCGAGGTAACCTCAGCTCCTGCACCGCTTAGAAGAGCCTCCAGCTCACGGGTCTCCTCGGAACGGATGATCGGATCATTGGTCCCTGCCCCGATGAAGACCGGAACCCCCTGCAAGGAAGGTATGGCAAGGCCGCGCAGCGGAACCATCGGATGCAGCAGCACGGCTGCGCGGAAGATGTCTCCGTAATGGAAGAGCAGACTGCCTGCGATGTTCGCACCGTTGGAGTAGCCGACGGCTACCAGATTACCGGCATCGAAGCCATACTTCGCTGCCGCTTCCTCCAGGAACTGCTTCACCTCACGGGTGCGGAAGATCAGGTCCTCCTCATCGAAAATCCCCTCAGCCAGCCGCCGGAAGAAGCGCGGCATCCCATTCTCCAGTACGTTGCCGCGGATACCGAGCACCGAGGCTCCGGGAGCCAGCAGCTCAGCCAGCGGCAGCAGATCACGCTCATTGCCGCCTGTGCCGTGGAACAAGACCAGTGTAGGCTGTGTTACGTCCGTACCTTGCTCGAATACATGAATCATACTCATACCTGCTTCACCTCGATTTCACGGATTTCAAACACACTCAGATTCTCTTCAATCGCTGCACGCTGCGGCTCAAACCACGCCGGAAGCATCAGCTTCTGCCCCAGTGCATCCGCTGGCTCATCACGGGCAAAGCCGGGAGGATCGGTTGCAATCTCGAACAGGATTCCGCCTTCTTCACGGAAGTAGATGGCATTGAAGTACTGGCGGTCCTGCACCGGAGTCGGCTGGTAGCCGTGGCTCTGTACCCGGCGGCCCCATTCCAGGTGCTCCGCATCATCTGCGGCGCGCCAGGCGATGTGGTGGACCGTTCCTGTACCTCCGCCTCCCTGCGGAACCGGGGCAGCCTTCAGATCAATAATGTTGCCGATCTCGCCGGAGGCTCTGTACCGGATGTAGCCGTCACCTTCAGCGATACGCTCCATTCCCAAGGTACGGGAGAGGGTATCTGCTGTCCGGTCCGGGGCAGTGCTGTAGAGCACGGCACCTCCGAAGCCTTTGACTGCATGTTCTACAGGTACTCCGCCGAAGGACCAGGTGCTGGGTGCACCATCTTCGCGTTCCACCAGCTCAATCCGCAGTCCGTCAAAATCCGCGAAGGAGAGATACGACTCGCCGATCCGGGTTACCCGGTTCACGGGAATCTGGTAAGCGGCAAGCCGCTGCTCCCAGAATCCGAAGGAGCCTGCCGGTACCGCGTACGTGGTCACTCCCACCTGGCCGCCGCCGATTCTGCCTTTGCGGCCATGGGCCCAAGGGAAGAAGGTGATGATCGTACCCGGAGCGCCCTGCTCGTTGCCGAAGTAGAGGTGATAGACCTCCGGGGCATCGAAGTTAATAGTCTTTTTAACCAGCCGCAGTCCAAGAATTCCGGCATAGAAATCAGCGTTGCGCTGAGCGTCCCCTACAAAAGCGGTGATATGGTGAATTCCTGCAGTTTGCATAGTCATAATAATTACCTCCTGAAATTGGGTGTGTTGTACCATCTGTTTTTTTGTAAAATAGAATGCTATCTTAACGTCCGCCCTGGGCAGCCGCCCGCTGTCTGTGGAGCAGGCTGCCTGGCGTACCGGCTATTATTTAAAGAAAAGTGCATCAAGTGAAATCGAACCCGGACCCGCCAGCGCTACACCTACGGCAACCACCAGCACCGTCAAAGGAAACTCAATCCCGTTCGCCGTAGACCAGAATCCGTTAGGAGCATGGACTTTGACAATCGCGCCAAGCATGGTTGCGGCAATCAGCACAGCAGCTACCGGGGTCAACAGACCAAGTGTGAACAACAGCCCTCCGACCAGCTCCATCAGACCTGCCAGCACCGCCATCCGTACGCCGGGCTTAATGCCGATCGACTCCATCCAGCCGCCTGTTCCTTTGGGGCCGTAGCCGCCGAACCAGCCGAACAGCTTCTGTGCACCATGCCCGATGAACGCTACACCAATTACCAATCTCATCAATAATAATCCTACACTAACCATTTTAAACACGCTCCATTCTCTCGGTTTTAAGTATCTTAACGTTAAGATATTGATTAAAAAAAATTTGGTCTAACTATGGCTATTTATATAAGGCTATTTATATAAGACACACTTAAGATTTGAACTTAGGTCGTCATTGCAGATATTTGGAATTCCGGCCGCTGGCCGAGTTCTATGAACTAATCCGCTGTTCGCGTGACTATTGAGGCTGCCGAAGTGAGCTTGTCATACGGGAAACTATCAGGCGGGAAGCCTTCTGGCGATTGCTGCCGCTCCTATACGCCCTTGCCCAGCTTCTTCAGCAGCAGTGTGGCCTGCGCCTTCTCTTCGCTGTCCAGCCCGCCCATCAGATTGTGTATAGAATGGACATGCTGCGGAAAAATATCATCGAACAGCTCACGCCCCGCCTCAGTAATCTCGGCATACGTAACGCGGCGGTCGTCCTCGCATGGAACGCGCTTCAGCAGTCCCCGCTTCTCCAGCTTGTCGATATTGTAAGTGATGCTGCCGCTGGTGACCAGAATCTTCCCGCCAATCTGCTGTAGCGGAATCCGGTTTCTATGATACAGAACCTCCAGCACCATGAACTCGGCCGATGCCAGTCCGTGGCTCTTCATATCCTTCACCGCCTGATCCATCAGGCTCTTGTAAGCCTTGGACAGAACGACGAACAATTTCAGCGATGCCGCCTGCTCCTGCTCCGTCTGACGGTCAGCTGCTGCGCCTGTTGTTGTGTCATTATTGCTGCTCATGGGATGCACCTCCTGTCAGTTTTGCGTTTGCCTTTAAGTTAATTATCTTTAAGTTAAGATAAATATATATGATCCTGAGCGTCCTGTCAACTGTCTTATAGAGATTGAATTAATAAACCTGCGAGAGAGTGGCTGGAGCGTAGCTTAACCCTCATATATTTCTTATATAATGGAGTAACGTATGCACTGGACAGCTCCGGTTGGCAGATACCGCAAACAATAGGGGAAAACCGAAGACTCCCCCACTCCTTGCAACAAGCAAGTGGAATAACGTAGCTTAATTTACTGATTTCCGGGACTTTTACGGAAGCAGGTGGATAATCTACAACTATTGGGAGCCTTATTCACTGCTTTGAGTGAACTATGCTTATTTAAGTGCTGTTTATCCAATTGCTGTCTTGGAAGGGTTCATTTGTTCATCAGCAAGTGGATTATTTCCAACTCCCCTCCGCTCCCCATCAGCAGATTTGACCTGTTCTCCAAAACGGCGTAGACTTTCAAAAGGTGAGTAAATACCAGGGGAATTGTCCCCTTAAGCAGGCCTGATTACAAAAGGAGGCTGATTATGGAAGCAAAGGTTGAGTTGAATTCGCAGAGCGCCGCGGGCACAGAAGCGGCGGACGGGACCCGGGCGCAGCGCGTCCTGATCGTGACGGCAGTCGCGGCCGAGCGCGAAGCGGTCCTGCGCGGCCTGCGCGGCAGCAGCAGGTTCGACGTCATCGCTGCGGGCGCCGGCCCCGCAGCGGCAGCGGCGGGCACCGCCGCCGCTCTGGCAGCCGGCTCCTACGGCTGCGTCGTCAGCGCCGGGATCGGCGGCGGCTTCCCGGGCCGGGCTCCCGTAGGCTCGCTGGTCGTCGCCAGCGAGATGCTGGAAGCGGCCCTCGGCGCAGAGACGCCGGAGGGCTTCCGCAGCGCTGCCGAGCTTGGCTTCGGCAGCGTGTCCGTGCCTGCGCCGGGCGGCACGGTCCAGGCCCTTGCGGCCGCGCTGGCAGCGGCCGGCCTCACGGTAAGCACGGGCCCCGTGCTTACCGTGTCCACCGCGACCGGCACCGCCGGGACGGCCGCGGCCCTTGCCGCGCGCCACCCGGAGGCGGCGGCGGAAGCGATGGAAGGCCACGGGGTTGCCGTGGCCGCCCATGCCCTGGGGATCGCGGCGCTGGAGCTGCGCGCGATCTCGAACGCGGTCGGCCCGCGTGACCGGGCCGCGTGGAAGATCAATGAAGCCCTGGACGCCCTCACGGCGGCTGCGGCTATTTTACTGGAGGTGTTGTAATGACCACCGAGCTTCACATTGCCTATTCCCCTTGTCCCAATGATACCTTTGTCTTTCATGCCTGGGCGCACGGCCTGATTCCCGGCGCACCCAAGCTGGATGTGACTTTTGCCGATATTGATATCACTAACGGACTTGCAGCAGACGGTACCGGGCCTGAAGTGCTCAAGATTTCCTACGCCGCCCTTCCCTGGGTACTGGACAAGTACAAGCTGCTGCCTTGCGGCGGTGCATTGGGCAGGGGCTGCGGTCCGCTAGTGCTGACACGCAAAGGCGCAGGCGCCATCAAACATCCGCGTGAGTTGTCCGGCCGCCGGATTGCCGTGCCGAGCGAACGTTCCACCGCTTACCTGCTCTTCCGGCTGTGGGCAGCGCAGCAGGTGCCGGACGGTCCGGCTGAGATCGTCGTTATGCCTTTCGATGAGATCATGCCTGCCGTGCAGAAGGGGGAGATTGATGCCGGACTCGTCATCCATGAAGCCCGCTTCACTTATCCGTCCTACAACCTCAATCTGCTGACCGACCTCGGAAGCTGGTGGGAGAGCGACACCGGCCTGCCGATTCCGCTGGGTGCGATTATTGCCCGCCGTGATCTGGACCATGAGGCCATTACCGGCTACGTGCGCAGCTCCCTTCAGTATGCCTGGGACCATCCCCTGGACTGCCAGGAATATGTACTGAGCCATGCCCAGGAGCTCTCACCAGAAGTGGCAAAATCGCATATTGACCTCTACGTCAACGAATTCACAATGAATCTGGGCGAGGACGGCTACGCGGCAATCTCTGCCCTGCTGACCCGCGCCGCTGCGGAGGGTCTCGTTCCTGCTATTGATCCGTCACTTCTGCGCTAGCAGGAGGCCGCGTCCCTTAACAACCCGGCTCGTACTCGTTCCTGCTATTAATCCGTCACTTTTGCGCTAGTAAGCGAACCGGCTGCGGGCTTTTTCCAGGCACATGCCTACAGGCAAGAAAATCATCTATTCATAAGGAGGCCGTTCTTATGATTCCTTCAGGCAACAGCAAAGCGAACATTGACCGGTTCCTGGGATACCAGGACGAATACGACCGTTACCGGCCCGAAGCCCCGCCGCTGGTAATTGAACTGCTGAGTAATTACCTGGGCCGCCGCCCCTCCCTGGTCGCTGATATTGGCTGCGGCACCGGCCTGTCCACGTTCCTGTGGAAGGACGCCGCTGAAGCGGTAACCGGAGTAGAGCCTAATCTGGATATGCTTAGCAAGGCCCAGGAAAAGCTGCGCCTTTTGGATGCCGGAGCGGAGGTTGTGTCTTTTGTGCAGGGGTACTCCAACCAGCTTCCCTTCGAGACAGAGAGTGTGGACATCATCACCTGCTCGCAGTCGTTCCACTGGATGGATCCAGGCAGCACCCTTCAGGAGATTGCGCGTTGCCTGCGGCCCGGCGGAGTATTCGCCGCCTATGACTGTGACTGGCCGCTGGTGCTGTGGCCTGCCATCGAAGCCCGTTACAACCGGCTGATCGCGACTTCGGATGCCCTGCTTGCGGAGCTTCAGCCCGGTGCCGATCAGGCCAGGAAATGGGACAAAGAAGGACATCTGGGCCGGATCAAAGCCAGCGGATTATTTAGCTTTGCCAGAGAGGTTGTTTTTCACAACACCGAATCATGTGATGCACAGCGCTATATCGGACTGGCCCTCAGCCAGGGCGGAATCCAATCCCTTTTGAAGCTCAGCCCGGCCTCTCTGGAGCAGGACATTGCCGAGTTCTCGGCAGAGGTTAAGAATTATTTCCGGGGACGGACACTGCAGGTGCTCATAAGCTACCGGATGCGGATCGGCGTGAAGTGAAATTTTTACCCGCTCTCTTTCTAGCCATAATTAAGCTTTTAACCTATACTTAATAACAGCGAGACGAAGAACGTCCCGGTTGCCCTCAAGCGAGGGTGCCGGGGCGTTTTCTATTTTCCGGGGAGGCTTGAGAATGATGACATTTGAAGAAGCACATCTGCAATTTATTAACGGGCATCTGGGCAGCAGAGCTGAGGGAGAACGCCGGGCAAGATTGGAACGGGGGCATCGCCATGCTGAGATTCTGTTCCTGAAGAACATCTGGTGGCCTCTGCGGGGCCAGTTTGACAATCTTCATCCGGAATATGAGGTGATGGACTGGCGGGGAAGATCCTATTTTGCAGACTTCGCCTGGTTACCGGGGTACGTGAAGCTGCTGATCGAGATCAAAGGCTATGCCTCGCATGTACGCGATATGGACCGGACCAAATACTGCGGCGAGCTAAACCGCGAAACGTTCCTGTACGCTATGGGTTATCATGTAGTTTCGTTCGCGTATGATGATGTCGAGCAGAGGCCTGAGCTATGCATGACTTTACTCCGGCTATTGCTGGGCAGATACCAGCCCGCCGAAGCGCCAGTCTCACGTGTGCAGCTAATGGAGCAGGAGGTGATCCGGCTGAGCATCCATCTGGCCCGGCCCATTCGCCCACAGGATGTGAAGGAGCATTTCTCTGTTGATTACAGAACCGCAGTCCGGACGTTACACAGTCTGTCTGACAAAGGCTGGCTCCTTCCGGTCCCCACCACCCATCAGGAACGAACCGCCCGCTATGAGCTGAAGCGCAGTGCGCTTGAATATTTCAATTAGTCTGCAACAGGAGCAATACATTTGCCGTTCCGCAGCAGATCCATATGATGCGGTCAGTTCCGAGATGCAGGTAGTTGCGGGCCATTGACTGTAGGTAGATGAACAGCTACAGCGTCTGCGGAACACCACCACAATACTTCGTCTGATCGACGTTTGCCCAGTAACATTATCTGTATAGGAAAAGTTCCGTCCAGCTTCAGCAGAACCGTCGGCGGCTTGCAGATGCTTCTGCGGGCTGCTGGTTGCTCTGGTTGTTGGTTGTTGGTTGTTGGTTGTTGGTTGTTGGTTGTTGGTTGTTGGTTGTTGGCTATCGTCTGGCGGTTGCTGACTGCTGGTTGCTGTCTAGTCTCTGCTAGCTACCGTCTGCCAGCTGTCTGCTACTGGCTGCCGGCTACTGTCTGCTGGCTATCGCACTGGGAACCAGAGATTCCTGCAAGCAAATGGAAAAATGTATCTTAATTTCTCGATTAAGGCGGATTATAGGCAAGCAAGTGGAAAAACAGCATCTACTACCGGAGGTTCCAGCTACTTTGGGTGAAATGAGCTAATTTAAGTGCTGTTTATCCATCTGCTGTTGCGGCAGTGGCCATTCGCTCATAAGCAAGTGGATAAAATCCAACTGCTGTTGCCAGGCTGGTCCTGTTCTTGGTCCTGCCCTTGGTACTGTCCCTGGTCCCGCCCCGTCACCATACCAGTCTCCATAGCATCCGAACTGTTGTCTGCTGCTACCGTATGTCTGCTACTGGTTGCTGGCTATCGCGCTGGGAACGGAGTGGTTCCTGCAAGCAAATGGAAAAGTGTATCTTAATTTCTCGATTCCGGCGGATTATAGGCAAGCAAGTGGAAAAACAGCATCTACTACCGGAGGTCCAGCTACTTTGGGTGAAATGAGCTAATTTAAGTGCTGTTTATCCACCTGCTGTTGCAGCAGTGGTCATTCGACCATCAGCAAGTGGATAAAATCCAACTGCTGTCCCCGGTCTGGTCCTCGTCCTATCCCCATCCAAGTCCCCGTCCCGATCCTCGTCCTCATCCCTGCCCTTACCCCTCATCCCTGTCCCTCGTCCTCTGTCCCCGTCCCTGCCCCATCCCTACCCCATCCCTACCCCTCGTTCCCGTCCCCGATCCTCTGTCCCCGATCCCCACCCCACTCCCCACAGCATCCGAGCGGCCTCCCCACGGCAGACAAAAATACCCGCACGCGAAACCACGCGTGCGGGCACTTCAAAACCCGATGCCTACTTCTTATTCATCTTGAACTTCAGGAACAGCTCATTATAGTGGGCGAGCATCCGCTTGCCGAGGTTGTCGTAGACCTCCAGCCGGTCTGTGATCCCGGCGGGCGGGTAGAAGCGCTCGTCGCCGGAGATGTCCTCCGGCAGCAGCTCAAGGGCAGGAACATTCGGCGTGGAATAGCCGACGTATTCCGTATTCTGGGCCGCCACATCCGGGCGGAGCATGAAGTTGATGAACTTATGCGCCCCTTCGATATTGGCGGCTCCGCGCGGAATCACCATGTTGTCGAACCATATGTTCGAGCCTTCCTCCGGCACCACATAATCCAGCTTGTCGTTCTCATCCATAATCTCGGAAGCATCGCCGGACCAGACGATTCCGACAGCCGCCTCTTCGTTCGCCAGCAGCATCTTGATCTCGTCGCCAACGATCGCCTTCACATTCGGTGACAGCTTGTTCAGCTTGGTCAGCGCCTCCTGCAGATGTTCTTCGTCCCTGTCATTGACGGAATAATGCAGACTGTTCAGCGCCATGCCCATCACCTCGCGGGCTCCGTCCACCAGGAAGATATCATTATTCAGCCTCTTGTCCCACAACGAATTCCAGCTGCTGAAGTCGATGCCCTTGGTCATATCGGGGTTGAAGATAATCCCTACAGTTCCCCAGAAGTAAGGCACCGAATACAGGTTGCCGGGATCAAAGGACAGATCCATGAATTTGGAACCGATGTTGGCCAGATTCGGAAGCTTGCTGTGATCCAGCGGCAACAGCAGCTTCTCCTCCCGCATTTTGGCAATGGCATAGTCGGAAGGCACCACGACATCGAAGACCGTGCCGCCCTGTTCGACCTTGGTCAACATCGCTTCGTTGGAATCAAAGGTCTGGTAGATAACCGTAATGCCGGTCTCCTCCTGGAATTGCTTCAGCAAGTCGGGATCAATATAGTCGCCCCAGTTGTAGATCGTCAGCGTATTGCCGCCGCTATAGCCTTGGGCCGAGTTCAGCCGGGACGCCAGGAACATCAGGCCGAACGCGACGATCAGAATCGCCAGGAACGTATTCACAAGCTGCTTCATCTTGGCACCCCCGCTTCGGCAACCGGCTCTGCAATATGGACAGGCTGACGGCTCTTCCGCTGGTTAAGGTAGTAGTAACCTATTACAAGCAGAATAGTGAATAAGAAAATCAGCGTCGACAGCGCGTTAATCGACAGCGAGACCCCTTGCCGGGCCCGGGAGTAAATCTCTACCGACAGGGTCGAATATCCGTTGCCTGTGACGAAGAAGGTAACTGCGAAATCATCCAGGGAATAGGTCAGGGCCATGAAGAATCCGCTGAAGATTCCCGGCTTGATGATCGGCAGAATCACCTTCGTCAGCACATCGCGGCGCGTGGCCCCGAGATCCCGGGCGGCGTCAGTCAGTGTCGGGCTCATCTCCTGCAGATGCGGCAGGATCATGATGACAGCAATAGGGATGCTGAACGCCACATGCGAGAGCAGCACGGAGGTGAAGCCCAGCTTGATCCCGACAATCGTGAACAGGATCAGGAAGGAGGCTCCGATAATGACATCCGGGCTGACGATCAGCACATTATTCAGCGAGAGCAGTGTATTCTTGGCCCGGCGGCTGCGGACATGCTGGATGGCCAGCGCTCCGATGACCGCAATCACGGTCGCAATCGCCGACGACAAGAGGGCAATGACCAGTGTGTTAATTACAATAATCATCAGCCGGGTGTCAGCAAGCACTTCACGGTAATAATCCAGCGTGAAGCCCTCGAATTCATGCATCGTCCCGCCGCTGTTGAACGAATAGTACATCAGATAGAAGATCGGCGCGTACAGAACCAGGAAGACCAGCACCAGGTAGATATTCGCAATGCCGTTTTTGTTTTTGATTTTGCGTTTGTTCTTCAACCGCCGCGCACCCCTTTCCGCGAGCTGCCCGTAAGAATCATGAACAGCGCCATAATGGCGATCAGGAATACCGCAACCGTGGAGCCCATGCCCCAATCCTGTGTGACCAGGAAATGCTGCTCAATCGCGGTGCCGAGTGTAATCACCCGGTTGCCGGCAATCAGCCGCGTAATCATGAACAGCGACAGCGCCGGAATGAACACTGCCATGCAGCCGGAGCGCACGCCTGAGATCGTCAGCGGGAAGACCACCCGCCGGAACGTCGTCCAGCCGGATGCCCCCAGATCGCGCGCAGCATCCACCAGTGACAGATTCATCTCATCCAGTGCACTGAAGATCGGCAGAATCATGAATGGAATGAAAATATACACCGATACAAACACAAAGCTGAAGCCCGTGAACAGGATCTGCTGCTCGCCCAGCCCGAGAAGATCAAAGAAGTTATTGACCGGGCCAAAGGTGCCGAAGATCCCGATGAAGGCATATGTTTTGAGCAGCAGATTGATCCAGGTCGGCAGAATAATCAGCAGCAGCCATAGCTGCTTGTGCTTGGTTCGCGTCAGCAGATAAGCAGCCGGATAGGCCACCAGGAGCGAGAACAGCGTGATTAGAAAAGCATACCAGAAAGAATTCAGCATCATCCTCATATAGACCGGCGTGAAGAAATTGACGTAGTTATTCAGCGTCAGCTTCCCGTCCAGATCGAACAGGGAATAGTAAACCACCAGCAGCACCGGTGCGATGACAAACAGCGCGATCCACAGGTAGTACGGGATGAGGTAATACGACTTGCCCTTACTGTTCATGGCTCTCCACCTCGCCGTACGCCTCCAGACGCTTGTCGAACTCTTCCTCCGTTTCACCGAACCGCATCACATGGATCGCTTCCGGATCAAAATACAGGCCGATCTCGGAGCCAACCTCTGCCTTGCGGGTAGAATGGACCAGCCATTCATGGCCTGAGCCGTCATAGCAGCTGATCTCGTAGTGAACTCCGCGGAACAGCTGGGAATCCACACGTACCTTCAGCTTACCGGCTTCCACGGCGGCAATCTCCAGATCCTCCGGGCGGATGACAACCTCCACCGCTTCATTCGGCTTCAGACCGGCATCGACACATTCGAACCGGTGGCCATTGAATTCAACCACATAGTCCTCAATCATCACACCGGGCACAATGTTCGATTCGCCGATGAAGTCGGCCACGAAGCGGTTAATCGGCTCATCGTAGATATCGTTGGGCGTCCCGCTCTGTTCGATCCTGCCGCCGTTCATGACGAAGATCCAGTCCGACATCGCCAGCGCCTCTTCCTGGTCATGGGTAACGAAGATGAAGGTGATGCCCAGCCGCTGCTGCATCTCCCGCAGAATATACTGCATCTCTGTGCGCAGCTTCAGGTCCAGCGCCGACAAAGGCTCGTCCAGCAGCAGCACCTGCGGCTCGTTGACAATGGCCCGCGCAATAGCGACACGCTGCCTCTGTCCCCCGGACATTTCATTAATCGCCCGCTGGTCATAGCCCACCAGATTAACGAAGCGCAGCGCCTCCTGCACCTTTTGCTGAATGACATCCTTCTTAAGCTTCTTGATCCGCAGTCCGAAAGCCACATTCTCAAATACGTTCAGGTGCGGAAACAGCGCATAGTCCTGAAATACCGTATTGACCTGCCGCTCGTTGGCGGGAATGTGGTTGATAATTTTGCCGTTCAGATAAATAGAACCTTCAGTCGGCTCCGCGAAGCCGGCGATCAGACGCAGAATGGTCGTTTTCCCGCAGCCCGAGGGACCCAGCAGAGTATAGAATTTACCGCGCTCAATTTCAAAGCTCACGCCTTTGAGTACAGCCTCTTCGTCGTCATATTGCTTAATTACCTGGTCAAAAGAAATAATAGTGCCTTCCGGGGTAGCTATAGCTAACAACCTCCTTACCTTATGTAGTACAACCTATTTTACCCGCTTCTTGTTAGGGACAATCCGCCAAGATATATATTCAGCGATGATTAGCGACAAATCCTCCCCTTGTTCGACAGGCCCAATATATAGCATATAGGAATCATTCGATATATGCGATAGCTTACATTGTGAAAACCTGCACAAAAACTTAACAAGTTCGTAAAAACTTGGCCGCGTCCGGCCTGTTTTGAGGTGTTATAATGAAAACGGCTGAAAATTCATAAAATTTTACTTATTTTCACGAAAGAAGATGACAACATGGACGAGGGGTTACAGGACCGCCTTGAGAAATTTGGATTATCCCTATATATGATACGGATTACGCTTGCTGCTTCACTCTCCTGGCTGGCGGTACACAGCATTTATGGAGACGGATATCTGTACTTCGCGCCGCTTGCGGCGATTCTGATCACCCAGAGCAGTGTCAAAGCCTCTCTCGAAAAAGGGGTCTACCGCCTGCTCGGCATTGTCCTCGGCGGAATCGTCAGCCTGGTTGTGGGCCAGTTCTTCGATGTAGGCGCGCTCTCCATCCTGCTGATGCTGCTGATCGGCATAGGAGTGGCCACGGCCTGCCGGATTAATATTCAGGCGGTCTCACAGGTCGGCGTAACTTCGGTTCTCGCTCTCACCTTCTATCATGACCAATATATCGTCTGGAGAGTCGCAGAGACGCTGATCGGTGTGCTGATTGCCCTGATCATCAATATGATTATCGTTCCGCCCAAGGGGTTCGTCAAGGTCAAGAGCTTGGCGCTGAAGGGCAGCCTGACCTTGTCCGATGCCTTAACCGGCCTCGCCGCAGGCGGCCGGGAGGCCGCGCAGGCATTGGCCGCGCTGAAGTCTTCCGGCGAACTGCTGAAGAAGAGCGACCGGCTGCAGAAGGAGATGCACTACACTGTGTCACACTACCAGTGCCGCAAGGAGCTTGGCACGCTGTCACAGGCTACCTCTCATCTCCTTAAGGTGCATGTCTACGTGAAGGGCATTGCCGAAGAGATCTCCCTGCTGCCGGCCCATTATGCGGCTTCCGACTGGATGCTGGAGGTTGTAACGGCGACGGCAGACTGCATTGCCCTCTACGGCACCCGGACGTTATCGGATGCCGACTGCGGCGGGCGTTCACTCCCCGAGAGTCTGCGCCGCGCCCGCGATGTGCAGCTGGCCTGGTTCTCAGAGCTGCAGGGTCAATGCCCGCTCGCCGCATTCCGTGATCTCGGAGCGGTGTTCTCTCATCTGAACCGGATTCTCGAAGAGATTGAACGTGCCGATTACGCGGCCCTTTCAACTGCACCGCAGCAAGCAAAGGCACAGCCTGCGCGCGCCATCCAATTCATACAAAAGGGACTCTTCCACAAGCTATAAGCTTGGGAGGGTCCCTTTTTTTGGTGCAGGTTGGTGCAGATCAGTGATAGTTGTAAAATGTACAATTAAAAACAGCAAAAAGGCCGGCTTGCCTCTGATAACTGTAGTCCGTACAACTAAATCTGCCTGTAAGTGTTGAAGAATCAGCCGATTCAGTTGTACAAAGTGCAATTAAGCATACCGAATATACCGAAATACAAGCGGAAACGGCTTTGGCGTCTTGCAAAGGACGGCATTGGTTTCAGCGGGCATGAACAGCTTGAATCCACACCGCTTTACATGCACATCAAATCGCCCCGCAAGCCATACTCCTGCTTGCGGGGCGTTCGCACGCTCCCACAGGAGCCGCCATTCAATGCACGGGCAAATATCTCCAGCCCCCGTACGCCGTAATATTCTCGGCTCCGGCCGCGGCATACCCTTCACAGATGAAGCCAGTCACTTCCCGGCCGTCCGCAAGTGTCACCCGCCCCAGGCCCAGCGGGGCAGGAATGAGCGACGCGAACGATCCCAGCGATGCCACCGGCATCTGCCACAGCTCCAGCTCGACACTGCCTCCCCCTGCCGCTTGTCTGAGCAGGCCGGGCTTGGGCGGCACGGTCTGGAGCTTGACCAGTTCATAGCAAGGGGCTGTCCTTGCCTCCTGCCAGAACCGGGCACCATGCTCCAGCATCTGCTTCTCCAGCGGGAAGCCGCGCATATGAAGCCCGCAGACAGCCAGGGTGATCATGCCGGGAGGTACAGCATCATCAGCAGCATTATCCGCAGCCCCTTCCGCCGAGCCGCTCTCTGCCAGCAACTGAGCACCTGCTCCGGCAAGCAGATGCTCACTGTCCGCCAGAGCGAACAGCGTAATGCCGAAGGGCAGCCCTTCGGCCGCCTCCCCGGCAGGAAGCGCCACGGCTGACAGATCGAGCAGATTGCAGTGATTGGTATAACGCCCCATATCGGAGTTGGCTCCTACCGGATTGACGGCTACCTGCTCACGCTTCCAGGTTCCGCCGCAGGTCGGCAGCACCAGCACGGCATCCCTCAGCAGCACCTCCGCTTCCCGCTTATAGCGCTGCAGCCGGTGCATCGCCTGGAACAGGCCCGCTGCGGTATGACGTTCCGCTGCCCCGGACGACAGGATAGACTCCGTTACCGGCAGCACAGCTTCCCGGTGCTTCGTTACGAATTCACCCAGTCCGGCCCAGCGCTCGGCTACCCATGGGCCATCGTACAGAATTGACGCCGCTTCGGAGAACAGCGTACAGTCCACCCGTTCAACGGGCAGCCCCAATGCCTGTACTGCGGCTTCAGCCCGTTCCCAGGCCTGACGGTAGTCGTCCGCATGGGGACCATAGAAGTCAGGCGGCGCTTCCGGCAGCAGCAGCTTCGCCGGCAGACCGGCAGGCTGGAGCTTAACGGAACGCGACCAGGGATCGGCTTCATCGAAGCCGCGCGCCGCACGGTCCACCGCGAGCGCATCCTCCAGATTGTGCGCAAACACCGTGACACAATCCAGACTGGCACAGGCCGGGACTACGCCGCGCACCGGCCAGGCGCCCAGGCTGGGCTTATAGCCGACCAGCCCGTTCAGCGCGGCAGGCACACGGCCCGAGCCGGCGGTATCGGTGCCCAGGCTGAACACAGCCTGGCCCCGGGCAACGGCAACGGCTGAACCGGCACTGGAGCCGCCGCTGATGTATTCCGGGCGCAGGGCGTTATGCGTCTCGCCGTAAGGGCTGCGCACCCCGACCAGCCCGGTGGCGAACTGGTCGAGATTGCTTTTGCCGACAGGGATCGCTCCTGCAGCCACTAATCTTGCCACAACCGCCGCGTCCTGATCCGGCAGATAAGCGAACTCGGGACATGCCGCCGTTGTGGGCAGGCCCTTAACATCAATGTTATCCTTCACCGCGAACGGAATTCCCCACAGCGGGTACTCCTGCGGATTCATCGCGCTGAGTGCCTCAAGATACGGACGGATCTGCGCATCGGCAGGCGACTCAATCCAGATGTTCATTGCCTTATCGCGTGCAGCGCGGCGGATGATCTCGCGGATCACCTGCTCCGGGTCCAGCGCGCCGCTCAAATACCGTCTGCGCAGCCAACCGGCGGTCAGCTTCGCAGGCCATTCTGTTGTCGCCATCATTAGGCTTCATCTCCTTCTCTGCGCATCGGCACGCAACCTGCGGCCTTTGCCCATCTCATGCAGCTTAAGCGCAAGCTGCAGCTCCAGCATATCGTCACCGTCATCCTGGCTTAGCCCCAGCAGCTCACAGGCCCGGTCTATCCGGTAAGTAACCGTATTATAATGAGTGAACAATTCGGCTGACGTCCGTTTGATATTGCGATTGCATTTGAAATAGAGCTGGAGGGTCAGCAGCAGAGAAGCATTATGCTTGCTGTCATACTCCAGCAGCGGAGCTACATACTGGTCTCTGTACTCGCTGATCTCCGCCAGCTCCGGCAGATGGTACAGCAGCCGGAAGACACCCAGCTTCCGGTAGTCCACATAAGCTCCGCTGTAGCCGCTGATCTGGCGGATGCGGGCGATTTTGCGCGAGGACTCATAGCTGAACCGCACCTGGTCGGGACCTTCCGCAGGGTCGCCGATACAGAAGGCACAGGTCTCGCTTACGAATACCCGGTTCATCTCAGCCAGCAGGCGTCCCAGCGTCTCTTCGAGCGGAAGCTCCGGCTGATCGGGCACCGTCAGGACCAGCTCCCCTTCCAGGATGGTCAGCTTCACATGCTGGAGGTCCGCCCGGGCGCGCACCCGCTTCACCACCTGCTGCAGCTGCTTAAGCTCCGGCTGAGCCTCCAGCCAGCCGACGGTAACGGCGCGCAGGGGGCGCTCAGGAAGCGGGCAGCCGCACGCTTCGCCCCGCAGCTTCAGATCCTCGGCTGCGGCGATCCGGCCGCTGATCCAGTCCTGCAGGAACTGGTCGACATATTTCAGTTCAACCTCCCGGCGGGCACCGGCATTAATCATCTCCAGCCCGACCAGCACGCCGACCCGGTCAATGGTTAACTGGTCCACTACCGACAGCTCGCGGTTCCACTCCAGCAGCACCAGCAGGCATTGATCCGCACCCTTGTCATTGACTGCCGAGACGTAGGCGCGTATGCGCCGCTCCCCGACCGTCAGGAAGGTAATGCCGAGGCTGCCTTCCTGGCGCAGCTGCATCCATGCCGGGAGCTGCTCTGCCAGCTCCAGCGCCTCTGCCTGCGGAGAACAGAAGACCTGATCGGTATCATCCAGCAGGAAGACCGGATTATGCAGCATACCGTCCAGCGTCAACAGGAAATCCTCAATGCCATCGCCATGGAGAAGCTGCTTGGACAGCTTTTGGAAGCGGCTCTGCAGTTGGGACAGCTCCCTGGCCTCCTGCACCAGCACCCGTTCCATAATGTCGCGCACTACATCGGAGAACGAGGTAGCGGCCGGCAGCTCGAAGATCGGGAAGTCCAGCTGATCCGCCAGCTCCAGTGCCCGTGCCGGAACCTCGGCAATATAACGTTTCGTCTTGATCCCCAGCGCCGATACGCCCTTCTGGTTCAACTGGGGAATTATCTCGGCGAGCAGCTCGGGCTGGTCATGAAAAGGGAAACCGCTGGTAATCAGAAATTCCCCCGGCCGCACCCAGTCAATCACATCGGGAACCTCCATCACGTTGACCCGGTTAATATAACGCCCGAGACCGCCCGCCCCGGCCAGCAGGACCGCCTCTTTCAGATCGGGAATCAGCAGGATATCGCTGCAGGTCAAACCGGTGATTACATTGCTGCCCATGGCTCCGCCGCCTTTGCTATAGCTTGGAAGAATAGATATCCTCGATCAGAGTGGTGCCAAAAAAGCAGTTCGCCGGCACATCCGTCTCCGCCGGTACAAAAATACTGATCTGCTCGGACGGCGAATCGCCTGTATTCCTTACCGAATGGACTACGCCCGCAGGCACGTGGAAGGTATCCCCGGCCCGGTAGCTGTACCATTCCTCCCCGCAGAGCAGCTTGACCTCGCCCACGGTAATATGGATGATCTCCACTACATCATGATAGTGCGGCAACACCTGGCCGCCGATACCCAGCTTCTCCCACAGAATCGAGCTCATCCGGATACCCAGGCGGTCCGCCTGCTCTGCCGAGACAATCTCCCGGTGATACAGCTCGATGTGATTCGGCATTAACTCCCAGGTCATGTCCGCAGCACTCAGCACTTCCGTTTCCTGTGTATGCATAGTTCATTCCTCCATGATGTATAAGTTATATATTTGTAAAAAGCCTGCTATCTGCGGCGGAAGACAGCCGCTACCGGCCCTCCGCCCTTCGGTCCCTGATGCTCGCCCCCGCCGGATACGTAGATCATCGGATCGCCGCCGACATAAGCAAGCACACCGCCGACCACGGCCCGCGCATGGCGGGTATGATTAATGTCGGAGTCATCCAGCATGATATGGCGCCGTCCGCGGATCACTCCGTCCGGGTCTGCTTCAGCCTTGGCAAGCACCTGCACCAGCTCTTCACCGGGATACCGGTCCAGCAGCCCTTGCAGTGCCGCGCCGTCGATAGCATCCTGCATGACCGCATGGTCGATGTGATACTGGCCTTCCGCAGACTGCGAGTTGCCGAACACAATCACTTCACAACAAGCGAGCTCACTGCCCGCCGAGGTGGACGCCACCCGGCTGAATTTATCCCAGTTCACGCCGATCTCTTCTTCCCTTAAGGCCGAACGCTCCACTTCACCCAGCGCGGCGGCAGCCCCCAGTGCAGAGGCCCCTCTGGAATACCCCATGGATTTGTAGGTATCCTCTGTCACGAGCGATACCTGACGGCTGTGCGCGTCATAGATCTGCTCTGCGGTAAGCAGCGGACACTTGATTTGCACAAAATGCACATCCTGAAGCGAAGTAATTCCGGCATCCCGGACCGCCCGGGCCACCGCCTCCGCCACGGCGTCTACTTGACTGAGCCGTCCCAGCTCCTCCGGCAGGAAGTCCCGGGTTCTGGCGACGCCGATGGCAAGTGATTTCGGACCACCGGTAATTAGGCCCTGCTCCTGATCCTGCGACTGATCCTGATCCCGTTCCCGCTCCGATGCCAGTCCCGCCTGTCCGCTGCGGCTGATGACCGTGAAGTGCGGACTGAGTACGCCTTCCGTTCCGCCTGACATCACATAAGAGATGTCCGCAGCCCCTCCCTTTACCGCTCCGGCAAAGAAGTCCTTCAGGGCCATAACGGCATACCCCCTCGTGAAATCATTGACGCAGCCGTTACCCTCGGTCTTCCCCAGCACAGCTACGACTTCTTCCGGGCGGAACAGCCCCTCTTCGGCCGATGCCTTCAGGCCGGACATGTCATGCGGTGCACCTGCGGGAATTTTGATCACTGAGCACTTCATCATAGATCCTCACTCCTTGTCCAGAAAATAACCTTCTTCTCCAGCAGTCCGATACACCAGAACAGCAGCAGACCGCACAGCGCCGAAGCAATAATGGCCGAGAACATCACCGGAGTGTCCATATGATAAGAGGAGACAAGCACTACATAACCCAGTCCCTTATTGGCTCCGACAAATTCGCCGACAATCGCTCCGACAATGGCCAGCGAGGTGGAGATTTTCAGTGCGGAGAAGATATAAGGCAGGCTGGTGGGCAGGCGCAGCTTCCAGAAGATTTCGCTCTTCGTCCCTTTATAGGTGGAGAACAGCTCCCAGGCTTCGTATTCAATGGCCTTAAGACCTTTGACACTGTTCACCAGAATCGGGAAAAAGCAGATCAGCATCGAGGCAATCACCTTCGAGGTATATCCGGTCCCCATCCACACTACCAGCAGCGGCGCCAGCGCCACCAGCGGGGTAGTCTTAAGGGCGATAGCGAGCGGGAACATCCCCTTCTCGATCGGCTTGGAATGGACAAAAATAACCGCAGTCGCAAGACCAAGTATGTTCGCAAGGATGAATCCGGTCAGGGATTCGCCCAGCGTAACCAGCGTATGCGACCATAACGAGCCGTCGATGGCCGATACGACCTGGGTGGGAGCAGGCAGCAGATACATTGGAACCGAGAGGAGCCGTACCGCCAGCTCCCACAGCAGCAGGAAGCCGAGCGCGAACGTGACCGGGTACAGGCTGTCTTTGATTCTCGCCGTCATAGCCGTCATAAGTGCTTCACCCGCTTTCTCAATTCCTTGACCGTCCGGTGGAATTCCGGCAGCTCTTCCATACCCGCTTCACGCGGCGATGGCAGCGCCACCGGAATAATATCGGTCACACCGGCGGGCCGGGGGGACATCATGACCACCCGGTCTGACAGCAGCGCGGATTCATGAATCGAATGGGTCACCATGACAATGCTGCTAAGACTGGTCTCCGGGCTCTCCCACAGCCGCAGCAGCTCGAAGTTCAGCTTCTCGCGGGTCAGCTCATCCAGCGCACCGAACGGCTCATCCATCAGCAGCACGGTCGGATCGGCAGCCAAGGCCCGGGCAATCGCCGCCCGCTGCTGCATACCTCCGCTGAGCTGATGCGGGAAGTGATTCAGGTAATCCTGCAAGCCGACGAGACGCAGGGCGCTTTCCGCTTTGTCCCGCGCCTCCCCTTTGCTGAATTTCTTCTCGCCCAGCTCAAGGGGCAGCATGACATTCTGGAGTGCACTGAGCCACGGCATCAGGACAGGCTTTTGGAAGACCATGCCGAGGGACAGATCCGGGGAGGAATACGCAACCTCCCCGCCTGCTTCCGGGCTTAACAGCCGCAGCATCAGCCGCAGTGTCGTTGATTTCCCGCAGCCGCTCGGTCCGAGAATGGAAATGAATTCATTGCGGTAGACATCAAGACTGACCTTATCAAGTACAGGCACATTGCCGAAGGACAGGGAGCAATTGCGTAAGGAGAGCATCGTTTCCCTGGTACCGGGATTCTGCACAGAAGCCGAATCCATCTGTTCTTTCATCGCTGTCGTCATACGGGTTCCTCCTTATTTCAAGTACTCGTTGGTGAACAATGAGCCCAGATCCTGGCCCTTTTTCACAAAGCCCAGGTCAATCAGATTCTGCTGCAATGTCTCCCAGGCTGTCTCTTCCATCGAGCCCAGCGGAAGCTTCTCCGGCAGAAGCAGCGGGATACTGGCCTTCATCATGCTGACCTCATGCTTCAGATCAAGCTTTTCTCCGTATTTCAGGCCGAATTCCGCCGCTTCCTCAGGGTGATCCAGCGCATAATCCCAGCCCTTCATGGAGGCCTGCACGAAGCTGCGGACCATGTCCGGGTCTTTTTTGATCACAGACTCGGTGGTGAAGAGGGTGTCAGCATAGAAATTGATGCCATAGTCGTTCGGGTCAATAATATTGACCTCCTTGCCCTGCTCCTGCACAGCCAGCACTTCATTAATTACATATCCGGGCCAGGCTTTGACTTGACCGGTCAACAGCGGACTGAGGTCATATTTGATCGGCATCTCTTCAATTTGCGAAGTGTCGATGCCCGCGCTTTTCTCCATGGCACGGAAGGTCAGCTCTTCGTTGCCGCCCAGCTTGATGCCTACCTTCTGGCCGACCAGATCCTCCATCGTCTTAATGCCCGATTCTTTAAGCGCGAACATGACGAACGGGGTTTTGCGGTATATCGCGGACAACGCTTGGACCGGGACGCCCTTCTCTCTGGCGATGACAATCTGGTCGGCACCGGTTACCCCGAATTCCTCACTGCCCGAAGCCACCATCTGCACCGCAGGGAAATCCGCGCCCCCCGGCCGAATCTCCACATCCAGCCCCGCTTCCTTATAGAAGCCTTTTTCAACTGCGGTATAGAATCCGGCGAACTGTGCCTGGTGAATCCACTTCAGCCTGAGTACAACCTTCTTCAGCTCACCGGAGCTGCCTGCTCCCTGTCCCTCAGCCTTGCCGGTCTCTGAATGATTGCCGCAGGCTGTGATGAGCAGCATCAGTGAAGTAAGCAGGATGAGCGCTTTAGATCTGGACTTGTTCCACATGGTGATTCCCCCGTTTATGATGTTATTTGGACTATTAATATTGCTCCAGCGCCTTCAGCACCGCTTGTGAATCACTCACACTTCCGAAGACACCGCCCTGCATTTGGACCATACTCAGCGCCGCCAGGTGATTGGCCTCATCCGTAGCCCCCGTGCAATCCTCCAGGATCAGACACTCGTACCCGCGGTCATTGGCTTCCCGCATCGTTGTGTGTACACAGACATCCGTCGTGATTCCGGTCAGAATCAGGTGGGTAATCCCTTTATTCTTCAATATCAGATCCAGGTCTGTAGCATAAAAACTGCCTTTGCCCGGCTTATCGACAATGTACTCTCCCGGTACAGGTGCCAGTTCATCAATGATCTGCCAGCCGCGCTCACCCCGGACAAGGATCCGTCCCGCCGGTCCTTCTGAACCGATCTCGGCACCGATTTGCTTGCTGCGCCAACGTTTATTGGCCGGCAGATCGGACAAATCCGGCTTATGCCCCTCCCGGGTATGGATCACAGTGAACCCTGGAATCTCCCGGATGCGGGCCAGCAGCCGCGAGATGGGCTGAATTGCTCTTGCAGTTAAAGAGAGGTCATAGCCCATTCTTTCCACGTACCCGCCTGTGCCGCAAAAATCCGTCTGCATGTCGATAATCATCAGTGCCGTCTTCGCCGGGTCCATAGCGCCGTCATAGGGCCAAATGTATGGTGATGCTGAAATCTGCATGGTTCATGCTCCCCTCCCGAGTTTTCTGCTTTGATTAATGTTATGTTTGTTGACATAATGATCATCCGTCTTGCTATGTGTTAGATTATATTACAACATTTTTATCGTGTCTTCGTTTTTATTACGAATTATTATACGTTTTGTTTGTGTTTTTTCACATATATAACATGCACATCACACGATGGCTTCTGATTAGACCTGCCTCCACCCTTGAATACCATTTAGCCCCACGCCAAAAAAGGCCGCCCAAGACAACAGCCTCAGACGCCCTACGCAAATCACGCTATTCAAGATTTAATTATTCACGAATTTCTCCCATAAGCTGTAAACGCTGGGAAACCAGTTTTCTTGAAATATAATCTATTTCCACTTGTCGAAATAGGGCTGCACATTTTAAGATTTTTGATAAATAGGCATAATATAGTTGAAAAATAGCTCTTTAAGTACTAGAATTAAGCTTGTTTGCAGAAGTTAATGCAACACAGGAACTAGTGATGACTCTTTTTGTCGATTACAGTCGACCAAGCAGAAGGGACTTCAACTATAATATATAGAAGAAACAAATCGCCTCATACAGAGTGTATATCATTGATCTATTTCTAAAGGCAAACTTCCCGAAAGGGCAGGACGCAAAGCCATGGGCCTAAGAACGCCAAGAGTCGCGTTTAGGGTCGCCAGGCTGCCAATAGAGACCACTTAAGCCAGCTCTCACCGGGAAGCCCTCCCAGGCTTTATGATGTTCTTTTTCTGTACGAATGCCATTGATTATACGAAAAAAAGTGAGGTAACGACCATGCCGCAACAGTTTATCGAACCAAACCGATATGAATTTGTGGAGTCCTTAATGCTTGAACGTAACGGTCTCCTGGATTCATTCTCTGTAGAGGGCCGAGCTTCTGACGGGGCAAATGGAGATAAGAATGGAATCATCCTCGTGCAGAACAACCAGATATTCATCACTCCCCCGCTGCCCGGCGGCGCTCCCGCCCGGATCTCTGCTATTCACCCTGTTATACTGAAGATTAACTGGAAGACCGTTACAGAACCGACCGAAGTGACCAAGGCAGATTATATTACCTGGGAGATTTGCGAGAAGCCCCAGTATCAGATTACAGTTTCACCCGACAAGCTGAAGGTCTACTTCACTTTATACCGTGCTGAGAAGTACGCCTGGAATCTGGTCAACTGCCCTGCTGCCTTCGAGGCGGTAGTCCGTGCCCAGCCCAACCCGGCGGTGCTGCTGTCCACGCTTACCATAGAACAGATTATCGCCTCACTGGATAACCGCTTCATTCTGCGCAACTTGAATATTCCGGCCCTGTACGCGGAACTGGAGAACCCCACCTATCTTCCTGTCTGCATTGCTGAAGGACGGGCCCCGCAGCCCGGCAAGGCATCCCGGCTGGAATTATTGCTGCCGGAGCATACGCTGCAGGGCAACGGGATGCTCCAGGGATGCTCTGCCAAGGAGCCTCGGGATACCCTGGAGTACCTCCGGTTTCCGGGGGCTCCTTTTGCCTTGGAGGGGGAGGTGTTCGCCCGCAAATTGCCGCCCGAAGAAGGAATCCCCGGCTTCGACACTGATGGAAGAGTGCTGCCTCCACCGCCGCCGCAGGATATTTACGTCGCCGCCGGAGATCACGCCCGGCTTCTTCCATGCGGCGATATTGTGGCTATGCACACCGGAAGACCCCGCATCTGCGGAGGCACCGGCAGTGTCAGAAGATGTGACTTCCCGGCAGTCCGTGTGCTGACCAGGGAGATGGCGGGCGCTGCCGGTGAACTATTGTTCGCCGGTGACCTCATTGTAACAGAGGATATCGAAGGCCCGCTGCGGATTGAGGCACTGGGTAATGTGTATGTCTACGGCAGCGTATGCCAATCTACGATTGTAGCAACCGGAAGTATCTATATCAGCGGGCAAGCCACAGGGTGCTGCCTGTACGCCGGTCACCCCGGGGTACAGCAGCACCGCTTGCACTGCCTCTCCAGCCTGCTGCTGACCGAGACGGACGGACTGCGCGAGGCAGCGCGGCAGTTAGCCAAGAATGTAGAATCCCGCCAGCAATCGGTGAAATACGGTCTGGTGGTCATGCTGCTAATAGAAGATAAGTACAGCCATATCGCAGGTCTGATCAGCGATCTGCAAGCTGCGCTTAGCAGTATGAACGGCGAGTTCGGGCCCGGTACGGACCAGCTCCTCCATCTGCTGGAGGTGTTCGTCCATCCAGGATCATTCACCGAGATGATTACGGACAGTGTCCTGGGCAGCTTCTCCAGGCTGCTGCGCAAGCTGGGCGAGGATATTGAACTGCTGCAGGAGGAGCATGTTATTATTAACCTAGCCCGCTCGCAGGGCAGCCTCCTGGAGTCCGGCGGGGAGCTGCTCCTGCGGGAATCTTGCCAGGGCAATAGCTGAAGGAGGGATTATCATGCGATATAACCGTCTGGGGAATAGCGGCCTGCAGGTATCTGCTCTGGGCCTTGGAACCAATTCGTTCGGCAAACGGGCGGATCAGGAGACCTCGGTCCGCATTATTCACGCCGCTATGGATCAGGGAATCAACTTCATTGATACAGCCAATATCTATGCCGGCTCCGAATCGGAGCGGATCATCGGCCTCGCGCTTGAAGGCAGCCGCCATGAGGCAGTGCTGGCGACGAAGGCCGGATTGCCGAAGCATGAAGGGCCCGGCGGCAGCGGCTCTTCGCGCCATCATCTGATGCAGGAGCTGGAGGGCAGCCTGCGCCGCCTGAAGACAGACTATGTGGATCTGTATCAGATCCACACCTTCGATCCCTACACACCGCTGGAAGAAACCCTGCGTACGCTGGATGATATGATCTCAGCAGGCAAGGTCCGCTATATCGGCGCTTCCAATTATGCGGCCTGGGAGCTGATGAAGGCGCTGGGGATCAGCGAAGCCCGCCACTGGGCCAAATATATCTCCATCCAGTGCAGCTATTCACTTGCTGACCGCACCCCCGAAGCGGAGCTGCTTCCGCTGTGTCTCGATCAGGGCCTTGGAATCATCCCTTACTTCCCCTTGGCCGGCGGTATCCTCACCGGCAAATATGCCGGTAGCGGCAATGCCCCTGCCGGTTCCAGAGCGGAGACCGATCCGAACTTCCGCCGCTTCCTTACCCCGGAGCGCATCTCGCTCGGCGGGCAGGTTAGCGCACTGGCGGACGAGCTCGGCACTTCACCTGCGGCGCTGTCTCTGGCCTGGCTGATGAACCGGCCCGCCGTCTCAACGGTGATCGTCGGCGCCACCGGAGTAGAGCAGGTGCAGCATAATCTGCGCAGCCTCTCCATCCTGCCGGATGCGGAAATTCTGGATCAGCTCGATCAGGCCAGCGCCGCCTTCCGCAGCGGCGAACCGTTTGCGGTCTACCGGCTGCCGTAAGCGCTGACGGTGATGGTGACGTTCATATCCATATACAAACAAAGCGAGCCCCCGTATACGGAGACTCGCTTTGTTTGTATTTTGGCTAATGATGAATTTGTATTATACCGCAGCGATGAACCGTTCCATATCTTCCTGTACGGTAGTAATGCCGCCGATACCGAAGGTATCTACCAGGACCTTAGCTACATTAGGCGACAGGAAGGCCGGAAGTGTAGGGCCCAGGTGAATGTTCTTCACGCCCAGATGCAGCAGCGCCAGCAGTACAATCACCGCTTTTTGCTCATACCAGGCAATGTTATAGGAGATCGGAAGATCGTTGATATCCGTAAGACCGAAGACTTCCTTCAGCTTCAGCGCTATGACCACCAGCGAGTAGGAATCATTACACTGGCCGGCATCGAGTACGCGGGGAATGCCGCCGATATCGCCAAGCGCCAGCTTATTATATTTGTATTTGGCACAGCCTGCGGTAAGAATTACAGTATCTCCCGGCAGCTCTGCCGCGAAGTCTGTGTAGTAATTCCGGCTCTTCATCCGTCCGTCACAGCCGGCCATCACGAAGAATTGCTTGATTGCGCCGCTCTTCACAGCTCCGACCACCTGATCCGCAACATTCATCACGGCCGCATGTGCGAAGCCGCCAATAATCTCGCCTGTCTCGATCTCTACCGGAGCGCTGCAGCTCTTGGCCTGCTCAACCAGCACCGAGAAATCCTTCGCGCCATCAGGGCCAGCCGCAATATGCTGAACTCCAGGATAACCCGTGTTGCCTGTGGTGTAGAGCCGGTTCTTGTAGCTCTCTTTCGGCGGCACGATGCAGTTCGTGGTCATCAGAATCGGACCATTGAAGCTATCGAACTCTTCATTCTGCTTCCACCAGGCATTACCGTAGTTGCCCACGAAGTGGCTGTACTTCTTGAACGCCGGATAATAGTGGGCCGGCAGCATCTCACTGTGCGTATACACATCCACTCCGGTACCCTCAGTCTGCTTCAGCAACGCCTCCATATCCTTGAGATCATGTCCGCTGATCAGAATGCCGGGATTCTTGCCCACACCGATATTGACCTTGGTAATCTCCGGGTTGCCGTAAGCCGCCGTGTTCGCACGGTCAAGCAGCGCCATCACATCCACACCGAACTTGCCGCATTCCAGAACCAGTGCCGTCAGCTCGCCGCCGCTCAGATGGTCATCGAGCGCAGCCGTAAGGCCTTTCTCCATAAAAGCATGTGCGCCCGCTTCGTAGAACCCGAGTACAGCGGCATGTTCCATATAGGCTGCCATTCCCTTCAGGCCATACGTCAGCAGCTCGCGCAAGGAACGGATATCCTCATGCTCCGTGGCAAGCACACCCACAGTTGCCGCCTTATCCATCAGTTCTTCATCTGTAACTGCACTCCAGTTCGCTGCGTCATGCTCTGACAAATACGCGACTACTCCGGCATCAGCCACTCTGCTGCGCCAGGTATCCCGCAGGACAAGTCCTTCCCGGACCTTGGCGGTGAAGTGTTCCGGAACAAAGTTGGCATTGGTAATTGTAGCGAACAAGCTCTCTATAATAAATTTCTCTGTCACCGGATCGGTAATCCCCAGCTCACGGCCACTGCGTGCGAAGATGGCAATACCCTTGAGGGTATACACCAGAAGATCCTGCAGCTTGGCTACCTCACTGGTCTTGCCGCATACGCCCTGAATCGTACAACCCGTACCCTTGGCTGCCTCTTGACACTGAAAACAAAACATATCACTCATTACTTCACTCACTCCTTATCATTAATGGGATAGCTGAACGGGACTGCTCTGTGCCTCGCCTTTACAGTTACCAATAATTGTAGTAGACTTTCGTCTATCAATCGGTAACGAATGTTACCGTTTACTATTCATTTGGAGGAAAAGTATGAGACCTGAGCCTGCAACGCTGCAATCCTGCCTGCTCTTTCGCGGAAAGTCCGCAGATGAAATCGAACGGCTGCTGCATACGCTCGCTTACTCCGTCAGTACTTACCGCAAGAACGCTATCATTCTCGCGGAAGGCGATCCGGCGGACCGGCTGGGGATTCTGCTCTCCGGCCGTGTTGAGGTGCAGAAGACGCATCCCACCGGCAGCAGCGTAACCATCGCCCATCTCAAGGAAGGGCAGACTATCGGAGAAGCGGTGTTATTCCGCAGGAATAATGCCGTGCCCGCCACGGTAACGGCCACGGGTCCCTGCAAGATGATGTTCATCGGTAAGCAGGAGCTGCTGAGATTATTCACTGCGGATACCGATATCCTCACCCGCTTCATCGAGAACCTGTCCGAGCGGCTGGTCCTTGTGAACCGGAAGATCGAGAATCTGTCAGCCGGACCGCTGCGCCGCCGCATCGTAGACTTCCTGCTGGAACAGGGAGAGCAGCAGAACTCAGATACGCTGAAGCTTCCCTTCAGCCGCAAAGAATGGGCCGAGCATATGAATACCGCCCGTCCTTCGTTGTCCCGGGAGCTTGGATTCCTGCGTGATCAGGGCTGGATCACGTTCAAGGGCAATGAGATCACTCTGCTGAACCGGAGCCGGATGGAAGATTACATCCAGAGCCTGCCTTCCTCGGCAGGCAACCTCTAGGTCCATTGCCGTAGCACATCCCATTACGATTTCCTATAGATTTAGATAAGGAGGCTATCATCATGCTGCCGTTCACCGCACAACAGATTGACCAGCTTCTGGCTGAGCATAGACAATGGTTCGCCAGCGGAATCACGAGAACTGCAGGCTTCCGGCTGGAGCAGCTTCAGAAGCTGAAGGACGCCATCAAACGCAGCGAAGCGCGGATTATAGCCGCGCTGAACCAGGATCTGCATAAGAGTGAGTTCGAGGCTTACGCCACAGAGATTGGATTCACGCTGGACAGTATCGGCTATATGATGAAGCATCTAAGACGCTGGATGAAGCCGGTCAGGGTAGGTTCCCCGCTGCATCTGTTCCCGGCCAGGAGCAGAATCATCGCTGAGCCTTATGGGACGGCACTCATTATCGGCCCTTTCAACTATCCCTTCCAGCTCTTGATTGAACCGCTGATCGGGGCCATTGCGGCCGGCAACTGCGCGGTCCTGAAGCCCTCCGAGAGTACACCGGCTACCTCCGCTGTTATTGAGGACATGATCCGGGAGACCTTTGATCCCGCTTATATCCGGGTGGTGCAGGGGGAGAAAGAGACGACGAATCTGCTGATTCATGCGGTATTCGATTATATTTTTTTCACCGGAAGTGTGCCTGTGGGCAGAATTGTCATGGAGGCGGCTGCGAAGAACCTAGTGCCCGTCACCCTTGAACTGGGCGGCAAAAGTCCCGTAATCGTAGACCGGAGCGCCGACCTGGAGTCCGCCGCGAAACGGATTGTCTGGGGGAAGCTGATCAATGTGGGGCAGACCTGTATTGCGCCTGATTATCTGCTGGTCCACAGCGGGGTGGCAGCGGAGCTGATCGAGCGGATGAAGCGCTGCGTCACCGATTTCTATGGCACCGACATCCGGCATAACACAGACTACGGACGGATCGTGAATAAACGCCAGCTGCGGCGGATCGGGGCTATGCTGGAGCGGGACCGCGAGAAGCTGATTCTCGGCGGGACTGTAATCCCGGAGGAGCTGTATATCGAGCCGTCCCTGATCTATCCGGCGGCCTGGAGCGACGCTTCGATGGAGGATGAAATCTTCGGCCCGGTACTGCCGATTATGGAGTACAACCGGCTTGAGGAGGCCATTCAGAGTATCAATGCCCGTCCCAAGCCGCTCGCCCTATATCTGTTCACCGGAGATAAGCAGGTCGAGCAGCAGGTGATGAGCCAGGTGTCCTTCGGCGGCGGCTGCATTAACGATACCATCTCTCATGTAGCCAGCACCCGGCTGCCGTTCGGCGGTGTGGGGAACTCCGGGATCGGCGGGTATCACGGCAAGTATAGCTTCGACCTGTTCTCCCATCACAAAAGCATTGTTAAGCGAAGCACCCGACTCGATTTCGGGATTGTCTACCCGCCTTACGGCAGCAAGGTCAAGCTGGCGCGGAAGCTGCTGAAGTAGCGCGGAGTGAGACGAATAGCGCCATTGTCACGTGAATTTGCCTCATGAACACATGGCATCTCGGGCTTCAAGTTGCAACAATTACAACACTTTCACTGATGCAGCGTGTATTTAACCAATTAGAATTGGCTGGGGCTGTCCCAAAAGCCATGAAATGGCTGCTTGGGACGGCCCTTTGTTTTGGAGTAAGATCAACGTGGGCACTTGGGTGGACGCTGCGCGAACGGACCGTTATTCCAATCGCTGTGCTCTCCA
>NZ_JABMKX010000008.1 GCF_013204885.1 Paenibacillus tritici | reverse complement strand
CGACGAGGTAGATAGGTTGGAGGTGGAAGTGCAGCAATGCATGGAGCTGACCAATACTAATCGGTCGAGGGCTTATCCAAATACACTAACACACAAATTCGTTTCGGATTCAGTTTTCAGGAATTAATTTCCTGTGCGGATTTACATGGCTACCATTTATTTGGAGAGATACCCAAGTGGCTATAAGGGGACCCTCTGCTAAGGGGTTAGACTGCGTAAGCGGTGCGAGGGTTCGAATCCCTCTCTCTCCGCCATTATAAATCCAATACTTGTAGTGTGGCGGCGTAGCTCAGCTGGCTAGAGCGTACGGTTCATACCCGTGAGGTCGGGGGTTCGATCCCCTCTGCCGCTACCATACATACCCGGAGGCTTAGCTCAGCTGGGAGAGCATCTGCCTTACAAGCAGAGGGTCGGGGGTTCGAACCCCTCAGCCTCCACCATTTTTAATTTTTGTTTCAACTTACACCGTGCCGGTGTAGCTCAACTGGTAGAGCAACTGACTTGTAATCAGTAGGTTGGGGGTTCAAGTCCTCTCGCCGGCACCATTTTTACAACAAAAGTGTGGAACCGTGGTGTAGTTGGCCTAACATGCCTGCCTGTCACGCAGGAGATCGCGGGTTCGAATCCCGTCGGTTCCGCCATTTTTTTGTTTTTAGGCTTGTTTCATGGCTCGGTAGCTCAGTCGGTAGAGCAAAGGACTGAAAATCCTTGTGTCGGGGGTTCGATTCCCTCCCGCGCCACCATCATGGAGGCTTAGCGAAGTGGCCAAACGCATCAGACTGTAAATCTGCTCACGTACGTGTTCGGTGGTTCGAATCCATCAGCCTCCATAAGTTTTTTGAGCCATTAGCTCAGTTGGTAGAGCACCTGACTTTTAATCAGGGTGTCGAAGGTTCGAGTCCTTCATGGCTCATCTCAAGTTAGAGGTCATCACCTTAGGGTGGTGGCCTTTTTTTTGTTATGTTGTATCCAGTAAGGTTCCTGAGTTATTATTGTTGTCATTTAGGGTTTAGCAGTGCAATTCCGCATATTGCAGCAAAATATGATAAAATAAGCGAAAAGAGCAAAAGTGGTGGAGAATGGTGACGATGGATAGTGAGGTTTTGCGTCAAAAACTGGAGCAACTCACCGGAAAGAGAACCGGAATCAAGCAGCTTGGAAGGCAGCATTCAGCTTCACTTTTTGGCATAGGTACGGATAAAGACCAGGAACAGCCGGTGTTTCATGAAGGTTATCTATGGGTTCCCTTATATGAGAATGACGGCCGGGTTACAGCTGTGTGGGTGGAGACAGAGGGGCTGTCGTCACTGGAGCTGGAGCTTGTTAATTATGCCGGACGGAACTTTGCGGTAGCTCTTAAGGCTACCGGATTCAAAGAAGAAGGTGAGATGGAGGCGCGGCAGCTTAGCGCCTGGCTGAACTCACAGCTGGAGCAGGAGAAGGACGATACTGAGATTCCCGATGAAATCTCGCTGAAAGGCCGGTTGTTCGGGGATATGATTCCATTTCTGCTGGTCAGCGAGAACGCCCATAACCCGCAGATGACGTACCGTTCATTAATGAAGCTGATGCGGAGTTATTTCGAGAACGATGTATTGCTTGTTCCCCTGCAGGATAAGGAATGGTTAATTTTAGCCCGTAAGGAACTGCTCACGGGCGGAGATGATAAGGAGGATGAGGAAGAAAGCGAAGAGGAACTGCTGTCACAGACTTCTATGGGGCTGCATGAACTGATTGCCAGTGAATGGGTTGGCGTCTTCCATCTGGCAGTGTCTCCAGCCATTGTTCCGGTCAAGGGTCTAACAGGTGCGGTAGCCTTACTGCGGGAGACCATTATTCTCGGGCGGATTTTCCAGGTAGGGGATTATATTCATCTGCCGTGGGAGCTTCACATGGAGCGGCTGGTTAACAGTATTCCCGATGACCGGCGCAGGCAGCTTCTTGGACAGATCGGCGATTATTCCGCTGTACTGGCGGATAAGGAAATGCTGCTGACGCTGGAGAGCTTTTTTGAAATGGACTGCAATGTCAGTGAAACCGCCAAGAAGCTGTATATTCACCGGAACACCCTATTATACAGGCTGGATAAAATCAAACAGGAGACCGGGGCCGATGTCCGCAGCTTTGGAGATGCCGCAATTGTGAAGGTTGCTATGTTATTGTATAAAGTGACGAAAAGAAAATAGGTTTTTTGTGAACCTTGCAAATAGCCATCCGGCTAGGTCTGGGGTAAGATAAGTGTACAAGAAAGCGTTTGATTTTCTATTCCAATAATAGACTCGAGGGGGAAATACAATGGCAGGCGTACGTTTAGAGCATATTTTCAAAAAATACCCGGGTTCCGATAAAGCAACAGTAATTGATATCAATCTTGATATTAAAGATAAGGAATTCCTCGTACTGGTTGGACCTTCCGGTTGCGGTAAATCCACAACCCTGCGTATGATCGCTGGTCTGGAAGAAATCTCTGAAGGCAAAATGTACATTGGTGACCGTGTTGTGAATGACGTTGCTCCTAAAGACCGTGATATCGCGATGGTATTCCAATCCTACGCCTTGTACCCGCATATGAGTGTATATCAGAACATGGCTTTCGGTCTGAAGCTGCGTAAAGTGAAGAAAGAAGAAATCGACAAGAAAGTGCGCGAAGCAGCAAGAATCCTGGATATCGAGCATTTGCTGGAACGCAAACCTAAGGCACTGTCCGGTGGTCAACGCCAACGTGTCGCTCTAGGCCGCGCTATTGTCCGTGATCCACAAGTCTTCCTGATGGATGAGCCTCTCTCCAACTTGGATGCTAAACTTCGTGGTCAGATGCGTGCTGAAATCACTAAGCTGGTTAAGCGCCTTGAAACCACATGTATCTATGTAACGCATGACCAGACAGAAGCAATGACAATGGGTGACCGTATCGTAGTTATGTACGATGGTATCATTCAGCAGGCTGCTTCCCCTGAAGAACTGTACAATGAGCCTACGAACCTGTTCGTAGCCGGATTTATCGGTTCCCCTACAATGAACTTTATCAATGGTACCCTGTCCGAATTGAACGGCGCTGTCCGTTTCCGTGCTGAGAACCTTGACGTTGAAGTTCCAGGCGGCAAAGCTACAATCCTGCGCAACAAAGGCTTCATCGGCAAAGATGTAATCATGGGCGTTCGTCCGGAAGACATCCATGAAGAGCCTGTGTTCCTGGAAGCTTCCCCTAACACAATCTTCACTTCGTTGGTTGATGTTACCGAGAACCTTGGTCATGAAATGCTCCTCTACTTGAGCGGTCTTGGCAATAACACAGTTATTGCGCGTGTAGATGGACGTTCCACTACCCGTGAAGGCAGCAAGCCTAGATTGGCTATCGACATGAATAAGGTCCACATCTTTGACAAAGAATCCGAACTTAACGTTCTGCTGGGATAAGATCTCTGCAGTATGAATACTTTTATTTTGAAGAAAGCCGCCTGATTAGGCGGCTTTTTCTTGTAGAGAGACTGAATAAATGACGAGCTGCCGGCGGGCTTTAAGATTGCATTCACAGGCGTTATCAATTAAGATAGCAGGAGAATTACCTGTAGCTGGAATGGATTAAGTTGTGAACCGGCATAAGGGAAACCGGCGTGAGCCGCGGGTGACGAAAGGACGGACGATATGGCTAAGAAGGTAAAGGTATCGGAATTGGTACAGCATTTTCAATTAGAGGTGGTATCCGGACATGAAGGTCTGAAGAGACCGATCACTGTGGACGATTTGAACCGTCCGGGACTGGAAATGGCCGGTTATTTTGAATATTATCCTGAAGAACGTGTACAGCTGCTGGGCAAAACAGAGCTGGCGTTCTTCTCCATGCTCTCGGAGGAAGACCGGAAAAGCCGGGTTCGCGGAATCTGTAATGATAATACTCCATGTATCGTGATTACACGCGGGCTGGAAATTCCTCAGGAAATTATTGATATCAGCAACGAGAAGGGGCTTCCGGTGCTGCGCAGCTCGATGGCGACAACTATTTTCTCCAGCAGACTGACCAGCTTCCTTGAGGGCAGACTGGCACCGACAGCAACGATTCATGGTGTTCTCTGTGATGTGTATGGTGTAGGGATGCTGATTACTGGAACCAGCGGCATCGGTAAAAGTGAAACAGCGCTGGAACTGGTTAAACGCGGTCACCGTCTGATCGCCGATGATGCTGTAGAAATCCGTCAGACCTCGGATAATCAGCTCCATGGTACCGCACCGGAATTGATTCGTCACCTGCTGGAAATTCGCGGTGTAGGGATTATTAATGTTATGACTCTGTTTGGTGCAGGCGCCATCCGTAATCATAAGCGGATTACTCTGGTGGTCAGACTGGAAGCCTGGCAGCAGGACAAGCAGTATGACCGGCTGGGACTGGATGAAGAGACTACACGGATCATTGATACCGATGTACCGCTGGTCACCATTCCTGTCCGCCCGGGGCGTAACCTTGCTGTTATTATCGAGGTTGCGGCGATGAATTACCGGCTCAAGCAAATGGGCTTCAACGCTGCTCTGCAATTTACGAATAAACTTACAGCCACCATCTCTGAAGACATGGATGATCTGGATTAGGAGTGTGAGAGCATGTTTTTTTCATTAGCGATTAACCCGGTAGTCTTCTCCATCGGATCGCTCCCTGTCCACTGGTATGGTCTGATCCTCGGTCTTGGTGCCTTAGCCGGATTATTCCTCGCCATTCAGGAGGGCAAACGCTTCAACATTCCCCAAGAGTTCTTCATGGATATGTTACTGCTGGGCGTGCCTTCGGCAATTATCGGGGCGCGGATTTATTTTGTAGCGTTCAAGTGGGACGACTATAAGGATAACTGGCTCGATATTTTCAAAGTCTGGAACGGCGGTATTGCTATTTATGGCGCCCTGATCGGGGCGATTATCTGCGGGATCATTTATTTCCGCTACAAAGGTTATCCGTTCTGGCGTATCGTGGACATCTGTGCTCCCGGACTGCTTGCCGGTCAGATGATCGGCCGTTGGGGGAACTTCATTAATCAGGAGGCCTATGGCGGTGTGGTGGAGGAATCGTTCCTGCGCGACAAGCTGCATTTGCCGGATTTTATCGTCAATCAAATGTACATAGGGGATGCCTTTCACCATCCGACCTTCCTGTATGAATCGCTCTGGAGTCTGCTGGGTATTCTGCTCCTGATGGTCCTCCGCCGCCAGAAATTTGTCCGTGCCGGGGAGATCTTCCTGGGTTATTTCATCTGGTACTCTATCGGACGGTTCTTTATTGAGGCGCTGCGTACAGACAGCCTTGGATTTAACGGCAGCAGCGGACTGGCATCCTTCATTGACGGTCTATGGAGTCCGATGAAATGGCTCGGATTCGAGCAAGGGTATCTTGATCCGGCTTACGGCAATGTCCGTATCTCTCAGCTGCTGGCACTGCTCATCATTGTCGCTGCAATCATCCTGATTATTGTACGGCGGGTAAGCGGTCAGCCGAAGGATCATTATTCGGACCCGATTATCAGTACCAAGTCCGCAGCAGCGGACGCTGTTGTGCCCGAGAGTGCTGTCAATACACCGCAGAAGGCTCCTCAGCCTGCCCGGCCGGTGCCAGATCCCTCTGAAGATAAGGAAACAAAGGAGTAGTACCAATGATAGAATGCGTGTTATTTGACCTGGACGGAACGATTGTGAATACGAATGAGCTGATTATCCGTTCATTCATGCATGCGCTGAAGGAGAATAATCTGCCGTCCCTGACCCGGGAGCAGATCATTCCGTTTATGGGAACGACACTTCAGCAGCAGATGACTGCATTCTCCGGCCTGCAGGATATAAGCGCGTTGGAGCGGTCCTACCGTTCATACAATTATGCGCATCATGATGAGCTGATTGGTTCTTTTCCAGATGTGAATGAGACGATGGAAGAACTGCTGCGCCGCGGGATCAAGCTCGGGATTGTGACGACGAAGATCCGGCCCACTACCCTCAAAGCACTGGAAATGTTCGATCTGCTGAAGTATATGGAGACTATTGTTACGGTCAATGATGTTAGTCATCCCAAACCTCATCCGGAGCCGGTGCTTACGGCCGTTGCTAATCTGGGCGTTGATCCGGCTAAGACACTGATGGTTGGTGACAGCGCTGTGGATATTCAGTCCTCCAAAGCAGCAGGGGTGCGTGTAGCCGCAGTGGCCTGGTCGCTTAAGGGTGAGGATGTGCTGCGAGGATATGAACCGGATTATATTATCCATGAGATGAAGGATTTGTTCACTATTGTGGAGCAGGAGACCATGCAGCCGTGAGGAAGATAACGCGTTATCCGGTGGAGGGGCATAATTCGCTCTGGTATATTTACCGTACGGTCAGTCCGTGGAAGGGTGTGCGCAATTTTATTTTTATCCAGATTGCCCGCTATTGCCCGATTCTGCCGCTCAAGAACTGGATCTACCGCCGGATACTCGGGATGAAGGTAGGCAAGCATACTGCGTTTGGGCTGATGGCGATGGTAGATGTCTTTTTTCCAGAGAAGATCTCTATCGGGGAGAACTCAGTGATTGGCTATAACACCACTATCCTGGCCCATGAGTACCTCATTAAAGAGTATCGGCTGGGTGAAGTCATTATCGGTGAGAATGTGCTGATCGGGGCAAACACGACCATCCTGCCAGGTGTTACGATAGGGGATGGGGCTGTTGTTGCGGCGGGATCGGTGGTGCACAAGGATGTGGCGGCCGGCTCGTTCGTCGGGGGGAATCCCCTGCGTGAACTGCGTCCTGCTTCAGCAGAGCCTTACGAAGAAGAATAGTGTACAGACAAGTTCTCACCCTGCAGTATCATATTGCGTGTATCTGCGCAGGAGCTGCAGGGTTTGTTGCGTTAACTTCACACACAGGAGGAATGATAATGGCACAAAAGGAAAGAATTCCACAGCTTGATATTTTTCGGGCAATTGCCATTTTTGCGGTGATAGCCATTCATGCCACTTCACGGACACTGGCGGAGACGCTGGGCACTTCGATGTTCCCTCCGTTTCTGTTCATTAACAAGTTCAGCCAGTTTGCAGTGCCTTCGTTTGTATTTCTGAGCGGGTTCGTACTCTTCTACAATTATATCGACCGCCCGCTGGGAGGGAAGGTGCTGGCGAAATTCTACAGCCGCAGGCTAATCTATATTATTGTGCCTTATCTTATGTTTACGGTGCTGTATTTTGGACTCAAAATGACGGCCGGGCATACCTGGGGTCTGCCTCTTCAGGAGCTGGGAGCGAAGTTCGGCAAGTATCTATGGACAGGTACAGCGTATACGCATCTATACTATATCATCATCATTATCCAGTTCTATGTGCTGTTCCCGCTTGTGCTGTGGTGTCTGCAGAAAGTCCGGCATCTGGCGGCCTGGGCACCGGTCATCGGGCTCGCGCTTCAGTGGGGCTTCGTGCTACTGAACAAATATATGGTCAACCACGGGTATTGGCAGCTGTCCAAGGGCAGTCTTGCGATTACGTATTTCTCTTATTTCCTGCTCGGTGCGGCAATTGCGATCTATTACAGCTCTTTGAAAAAGTGGCTAATACCTTCCCTCGAAGGCTGGCGCTCCGGTAAAGGGGCAAGCTGGGTGGCACTGTGGCTCGTATGGGCCGCGGCAGGAATCGGGCATGTGTTACTGTGGTACAACAACTATACCAAAAAAACAGTAATCAACAGTCTATGGTACGAAGGGTTCTCCAACCTTCATGCCTTGCTCTCTTGTCTGGTATTGCTTCAGTTGTCTTTCCTGCTGTATGGTGCCGGGCGCAGCTTCCTGACGAGATTGCTGATCTCCGCCGGGGCTTGCTCCTTCGGTATTTACCTGCTGCATCCGCTGCTGCTGTTCCTCTATCGAAAGCTGCCGTTCCATGGCGGATCGCTTGCTTATACGGCGGCTATTGCAGGTGGCTGGCTGGTAGCGCTGCTGGGTTCCTGGCTGGTAGTTGCCCTCGCCTTCCGTTATGTGAAGCCGGCCTGGATCGTATTTGGCTCCGCACCGCCGAAGCAGGGACCGGTGCCCAAGGCAACCGTATAGACTCGGCATAGGGGAATCCTAGGATGGATGCAAAGAAAAGCGCCGGCTGGCCGCAGATGCGGCGGGCTGGCGCTTTGCTGTAGGGAGAATTTCAAGTGCAAGTATATAATAGTTAGCAGGGCTGCTCTCCGGCCTGTTCACGCTGGAAGTCGGCAATCGCCTGATATTGGTCTTCCAGACTACGGGATACGGAGATGAAGATCGGCAGGAGTTGTTTATAGGCTTTGGAGTGGGCTGTAACCGGTTCATGCCGGTGGGTTGAGCCGATCATTCCGAATACAGCCTCGAAGGAATCGATCCGGCCGGTGGCGTACAGTCCTAATACGACTGCGCCGAGGCACGAGCTCTCGAAGCTCTCCGGGACCACTACCTCCTGATCGAAAATATCCGCCATCATCTGCCGCCATAGAGCAGAGCGGGCGAAGCCGCCTGTAGCCAGGATTCTGACAGGCTGGCCGATACATTCCTCCATGGCGAGCAATACGGTGTACATATTGAAGATGACACCTTCGAGCACCGCACGGATCATATGCTCCTTGCGGTGATTCATGCTTAAGCCGAAGAAGGAGCCGCGGGCATCGGGATTCCACAGCGGTGCGCGTTCCCCGGTCAGATACGGATGGAAGAGTAGTCCGTTACTGCCGGGCGGCACCTGCTCGGCAATCCGGGTCAATACTTCATAGGGATCAATGCCAAGGCGCTTCGCGGTCTCCACCTCGGAAGCGGCGAACTCATCACGCACCCAGCGGAAGAGCATCCCCCCGTTATTCACGGGACCGCCAATTACCCAATGCTTGTCTGTCAGGGCATAGCAGAAGATCCGTCCTTTGGGATCGGTCAGCGGATGATCAACTACAGTGCGGATGGCTCCGCTTGTTCCTATAGTTGCGGCAATGACACCCGGCTCTATTGCACCTACTCCCAAGTTAGACAAGACGCCGTCACTGGCTCCCACCACAAACGGGGTGTTAACCAGAAGTCCCAGCTCATCCGCAAGCCCTGGAAGCAGGCCCTGCATGATCTGGGTGGTAGGGACCGGCCGGGATAGCCGTTCGGGGGTAATACCGGCGATCCGGAGGGCCTCCTCGTCCCAATCCAGCTTCTCCAGATTGAACATGCCGGTCGCCGAGGCGATGGAATGGTCGATCACATATTCGCCGAACAGCTTGAAGAAGATATATTCTTTGATCGAGATGAACTTGTGGGTCTGACTGAACAGCCCGGGCTGCTCCTCGCCAAGCCACATCAGCTTGGTGATCGGAGACATGGGATGGATGGGTGTCCCCGTCCGCAGGTACAGCTCATGCCCGTTCAGATCGTCCTTCAGCCGCCGCGCAGAGCGGCTGCTCCGGTTGTCAGCCCAGGTAATGCAGGCGGTAAGCGGCTTGCCGGAAGCATCAACAGCAATAACACTATGCATAGCCGAGCTGAACGAGACCAGCAGAATATCTGCAGGAGAGGCAAGGCTGTCTTGCATGACCGATGATATAGTGTGGATTACAGCTTGCAGAATCTGCTCCGGGTCCTGTTCCGCCACAGAGGGAGAGGGCTGGTGCAGCGGATAGCCCTGATTGCTCTGGGCAACAATCGTTCCATTCTCCTCAAAGAGGACAGCCTTGGTGCTGGTGGTTCCAATATCAACGCCAATCATATAGGATGTACTCAAGCCGTCAGTCCTTCTTTCTGCTTCTGAAATAGATACCGGGAATACTTAATGCAGGAAATAAAGTACAATCATATTAACTTATTATATTCGCCGGTTATCCCGGTGGCAAAATGTTGACGCAAAAGGATGGTCCGTGATACGATATTGCCACTGCTTTACTTTACTACCACTTTACCATGATAAAGTATTTGATGATACTCTCTTAACATATCTGATGAGGTGAACAATGAAGATGGCCAAACCAAAGGGATTTGAAAAGCCTGCCGGCGTAAGGGATTATCTCCCGCGTGCGGTAACGAAGCTGCGCAAGATTGAGAATGATGTACTTCACTGCATGAGCCGCTGGGGTTACCGGCAGATGATTACGCCTACCCTTGAATATTATGATACGGTCGGTGTGGCCAGCTCTACATCAGATCAGAAGCTGTATAAATTGCTTAACAACCGTGGTCAGGCTCTGGTGCTGCGCTCGGAAATGACAGCTCCTGTGGCCCGTGTGGTCTCTTCTCTATTGAAGGATGAGCCGCTGCCGCTGCGTCTGTCCTATCACGCCAACGTCTTCCGGGCGATTGAAGAGGAAGCCGGCCGGGAGGCGGAATTCTATCAGACCGGCGTAGAGCTTGTCGGGGATGATTCACCGGAGGCGGACGCTGAGGTGGTCGCACTGGCCATTGCCTCGCTGCAGGCGGCGGGTGTGAAGTCTTTCAAAATAGCGATAGGGCATGTCGGCTTCCTCGACGGTCTCTTCCAGGAAGCTGTGTCCGGTCTGCCGCAGGCTCAGGAGGAGCTCAAGAGCCACCTGCTCAGCCGGGATTATGTAGCCTTCCGTGAGACGCTGCGGCGTCTTGAGCTATCCGAAGCCCAGAAGCAGGAGCTGGACGGATTGCTTCGGCTGCGGGGCGGCAAGGAGATCTGTGGCCAGGCGCTGGAGTTAAGCAATCATCCGCTGGCACGCGCTTCGATTGAGCATCTGTGTAAGGTATGGGAAGTTCTGGTTGCCTACGGCGTCTCTCAGCACGTGCTGATTGATCTGACGATGATCGGTGATTTCTCTTACTATACCGGAATGACCTTTGAGGGTTATGCTGCTGAGCTGGGCTTCCCGGTATGCAGCGGCGGCCGGTATGACAATCTGCTTCAGCAGTTCGGGCGGCCCATCCCCTCGACGGGCTTCTCGCTGAAGACCAACCGTATTCTGGATGGTGTATCCGGGCTGCCTGAAGAGGAAGAGCTGCCGATTCTGGTCCAGTATGATGCACTCCGGCGCCAGGAGGGCCTAACCGAAGCAGCGCGCCTGCGGACGGAAGGTCATGCTGTAGTTACACGGCTGGCATCAGGCCCGGAGGAGCTGAAGACCGTGAAGCGGCTGGATGCGGATACGATTGAGGCAGAGGGTGAGCGGTACGGCGAGATTTATACGTTCGTGTCTTTTGTCAGTGAGCATGGGTGAGTGAAGCTGTCTGCATGAATGGAGACTTTATTAAAATAATGAAACAATGATCACCTATAGAAGCGGAAATACGAAACGGAGGCGGGTAATGATGGCACAGATTCTTAAGGTGGCCATGCCGAAAGGCCGGATTTACAATAAAGCGGCAGAGCTGTTCCGCCAGGCGGGACTGCCGATTCCTCCAGACGGAGAAGAATCGCGCAAGCTGGTGATTTCACTGCCGGAAGCCGGAATGGAGTTCATTCTTGCCAAGCCGGTGGATGTACCTACCTATGTAGAGTATGGGGTAGCGGATATCGGCATTGTCGGCAAAGACGTATTATTGGAAGAAAGCCGCGATGTCTACGAACTGCTTGATCTGGGAATTGCCCGCTGCCGGATGTCGATTATCGGGCTTCCGAACTGGCAGCCGGGCATTCAGCAGCGGGTAGCTACCAAATACCCGAATGTGGCCTCAAGGTACTTCCGTGAGCAGGGCCAGCAGGTGGAGGTTGTGAAGCTGAACGGCTCCATCGAGCTGGCGCCGCTGATCGGCCTGGCCGACCGGATCGTGGACATGGTTGAGACCGGGCAGACGCTGAAGGACAATGGGCTGGTTGAGATGACCAGCATCTTCGAGATCACCAGCCGCCTGGTGGCGAACCGGGTAAGCTACCGGATGAAGAATGCGGAGATTCAACAGCTGTGCGACCGCCTGCAGGCCGTTATTGCAGGCCCGGGGCTGCAGATGAAATAATCTTAGTAAATATAGAGTTCAAGGGGGAAGCAGCGGTGAAGATTCAGTCCAGTAAGGAATTTAAGCTGCAGCGTGAAGTGGAATACGGCACGCCGGAGCAGAACAAGGCCGTACGTGAGATCGTGGCCGGTATCAAGCAGGAAGGCGATGCAGCGCTGCTCCGGTATACGGAGCGCTTCGACGGCGCTGTGCTGACGCCTGCGCAGCTGCGGGTCACACCGGAGGAGCTTGAAGCCGCCTACGGCCGGGTAGAGGAGTCTTTCGTGACGGCGATCCGTGCGGCAGCCGTTAATATCCGTGCGTTCCATGCGCGGCAGAAACGCAATTCCTGGATGGATCTGCAGCCGGACGGCACGGTCCTCGGCCAGATCATCCGCCCGCTGAAGCGTGTGGGCGTCTATGTTCCCGGCGGCAAGGCAGCCTATCCGTCCTCGGTGCTGATGAACGTGATTCCGGCACAGATTGCCGGCGTGCCGGAGATCGTGATGGTTACCCCGCCTTCGACGGGCGGCAGCGAAGGCATTGATCCCTATATTCTCGTGGCCGCCGCTGAAGCAGGCGTACACGAGATCTACCGCGTGGGCGGCGCGCAGGCGATCGCCGCCCTGGCCTTCGGCACGGAGTCGATCGTGCCGGTCGATAAGATCTGCGGGCCAGGGAACATCTACGTGGCCCTGGCCAAACGCGAGGTCTACGGCGCTGTCGATATCGACAGCATCGCCGGACCGAGCGAGATCGTCGTGCTCGCCGACGATACCGCCGAGGCCGCCTACATCGCGGCCGACCTGCTCTCGCAGGCCGAGCACGACGAGATGGCGTCGGCGATCCTCGTGACGCCGTCGCAGCGTCTCGCGGAGGAGGTGGCTGCCGAGGTAGAGCGGCAGCTGTTGACGTTGCCGCGCGAGACAATCGCGCGGGCCTCGGTCGAGAACTACGGCGCGATTATCGTCGTAGAATCGCTGAACGAGGGCATCTCCGTGGTGAACCGGCTGGCGCCGGAGCATCTGGAGATTGTCGTGAACGACCCGATGGCGCTGACCGGCGCGATTGAGAACGCCGGGGCCATCTTCCTCGGGCCGTATAGCTCGGAGCCGGTCGGCGATTACTTCGCCGGACCGAACCACATTATACCGACGAACGGTACGGCGCGGTTCTCCTCGCCTGTAGATGTGGATGATTTCATTAAGAAATCCAGCCTGATCTATTACAGCAAGGAAGCGCTGCTGCGGGACGGGGCGGCGATTATGGAGCTTGCCCGGCGTGAGGGGCTGGAGGGCCATGCACGTGCAATTGAAATCCGGCTGGAGAAGGAAGCGAAAGGTGGAGACGGAAATGGAGAACAATAATAACGAACAGGCGCTGCGCAAGGCCGGGCTTAGCCGTACAACCAACGAAACGGACATCAAGTTAACCTTTGCCGTAGACGGCAGCGGGGTTTCGGAACTGGAGACCGATGTGCCTTTCTTGAATCATATGCTGGACCTGTTCACGAAGCATGGACAGTTTGACCTGAACGTGCAGGCACGGGGCGACATTGATATTGATGACCATCACACGGTAGAGGACATCGGCATCTGTCTGGGACAGGCTCTGCGCGAAGCGCTGGGCGACAAAAAAGGGATCAAACGTTACGCAAGTGTCTTCGTCCCTATGGATGAAGCGCTGGCTCAGGTAGTGATTGATATCAGCAACCGGCCGCATTTCGAATACCGGGCGGAGTATCCTTCACAGCAGGTGGGCAGCTTCTCTACGGAGCTCGTTCATGAATTCCTCTGGAAATTCGCGCTGGAAGCCAGAATCACGCTGCATGTCATCGTCCATTACGGCTCCAACACCCACCACATGATTGAAGCGGTCTTCAAGGCACTGGGACGGGCGCTGGATGAGGCGACACTGGTTGATCCCCGGGTGAAGGGCGTACCTTCGACGAAGGGAGTGCTGTAGCATGGCCGTTGCAATCGTCGATTACGGCATGGGCAACCTGCACAGTGTCAGTAAGGCGGTAGAGCGGCTGGGCTATACGAGTCTTGTAACGGCCGATGCCGCTGCCATTCTGGCCGCAGACAGCGTGATTCTGCCCGGTGTCGGTGCCTTTGGCGATGCGATGGAGCACCTCCGCGAGAGCGGAATGGATGTGGTAGTCCGGGCCGCAGCAGAAGCGGGACAGCCGGTGCTGGGCATCTGCCTCGGGATGCAGCTGCTGTTCAGCAGCAGCGAGGAGCATGGCGAGCATAAGGGCCTGGAGCTTCTGCCGGGCTCGGTGGTGCGCTTCGCGCCCCGTGACGGCTACAAGGTGCCGCATATGGGCTGGAACAAGCTGAGCTTCCTCCAGCCGGAGAGTCCGCTCCTGAAGGGCTTAACGGAGGGGCATGTCTACTTCGTTCACTCCTATCACGCGCTTGCCGCAGCCGACAGCGATCTGCTTGCCGTCACGGACTACGGGCATCCGGTAACGGCTGTAGTGGGGCGGGGTAATGTATATGGAATGCAGTTCCACCCGGAGAAAAGCGGAGAGCTTGGCATCCAGCTGCTGGGCAATTTCCTGCAGCTCCAGGCACAGCAGGCTTAAGGCCTGCCAGAATAACAATATTGCAATGAAAGCGGGGAGTATTCATGTCTTCTTTTATCATATATCCGGCCATTGATATCCGGGACGGGAAGTGTGTCCGGTTACAGCAGGGCGATTACGCTCAGGAGACCATCTACAACGACAGCCCGGTGAAGGTGGCAAAATCGTGGGAGGAGCAGGGTGGACGGTATATCCACCTGGTAGATCTGGATGGAGCCAAAGCCGGGCATCCGGTCAATGACGCCATCATCGGAGCCATTGCCCGCAATGCGAATGTTCCTGTGCAGGTCGGCGGCGGTCTCCGCACGCTTGCCGATGTGGAGAAGCTGCTGGGTCTTGGCATCAGCCGGGTGATTATCGGAACGGCGGCGATCAATGATCATGCTTTTACCGAAGCTGTACTTGCCAAGTATGGCGATAAGGTGGCCATTGGCATTGACGCACGGAACGGCTACGTAGCTACGCACGGATGGCTTAATACCTCTGAGGTCCGCGCGGAGGATCTGGCCAAAGAGTTGGCCGCCAAAGGCGCAGAGACCTTCATCTACACCGATATCTCCCGTGACGGGATGATGCAGGGGCCGAACGTGGAAGGGATTCTGTCTATGGCCGGGGCGAGCGGTAGAACGGTCATCGCCTCCGGCGGTGTGACGAGTCTTGAGGATCTGCAGCGCCTGAACGAACACAGCGGCAGCGGAATCGGCGGAGCTATTGTCGGCAAGGCGCTGTATACCGGTAATATTGATTTGGCGGAAGCGCTACAGGCCTTGGGCCAGTCCTCCGGATTGCGGTAAGCCTATACTAAGGAGGGGTCTTGGAATGTTGGCTAAACGGATTATCCCCTGTCTGGATGTGAAGGACGGGCGTGTGGTAAAAGGCGTGAATTTTGTAAATCTGCGCGATGCCGGAGATCCGGTGGAGCTGGCGGCGCTGTATGACCGCGAGGGGGCGGATGAGCTGGTATTTCTGGATATATCCGCTTCTGTGGAAGGCCGGGCAACCATGATCGAAGTGGTCCGGCAGACAGCCGGGGAGATTGCCATTCCCTTCACAGTGGGCGGGGGGATCTCCACTCCGGAGGATATGAAGCGGATTCTGCGCGCCGGGGCGGACAAAATCGGCATTAATACGGCAGCCGTCAATAACCCCCAGCTTATTCTGGAGGGGGCCCGCCACTTCGGCTCCCAGTGTATTGTGCTGGCAATGGACGCCAAATATAATGAGGCTTGGGGCGAATGGGAAGTGTACACGCATGGCGGACGTAAGCCAACCGGTATCCGGGCATTGACCTGGGCGAAGGAGGCCGAGCGGCTGGGTGCCGGCGAGATTCTGCTTACGAGCATGGATGCCGACGGTACCAAGGACGGCTTCGATCTGAAGCTGACGGCGGCGGTCTGTGATCTGCTGAGCATTCCTGTGATTGCTTCCGGCGGTGCAGGGAGAATTGAACATTTCTATGATGTGTTTACCGAAGGCAAAGCGGATGCGGGCCTTGCGGCAACGATTTTTCACTATAAAGAGATTGCTATTCATGATCTGAAGGCTGATCTGAAGCAAAGAGGGGTAGAGATCCGATGAGCGAGGACAAGAAGGATATAGCACTGAACCAGGACAATGCGGTAGCGGGCATCCGCTGGAATGAATCGGGCCTGCTGCCTGCTGTAGTTCAGGATGCGCGTACCCTTGAGGTATTAATGTTCGCCTATATGAACCCGGAGTCGCTGCGCCTGTCGCTTACCAGCGGCCAGACCTGGTTCTGGAGCCGTTCGCGCAGCGAGCTGTGGCACAAGGGCGGAACGTCGGGCAATACGCAGGCTATCACCTCGATCCATTACGATTGTGACAGCGATACGCTGCTGGTGAAGGTGGTGCCGGAAGGCCCGGCCTGCCATACCGGGGAGAACAGCTGCTTCTTCCGGGAGATTCCGCTCGATTCACCGGCAACTGTTGAAGCTGCTGAGGCTGCCGTTAACACTGCTGATGCAGAGAGCGGCCGGTTTGCGGTACTGGGTGAGCTGGAGCGGGTGATTGCCGAGCGCGAAGTGAACCGTCCGGAGGGGGCGTATACTACGTATCTGTTCGACAAGGGCGTGGATAAGATCCTGAAGAAGGTCGGTGAGGAAGCCTCTGAGACAATCATCGCCGCCAAAAATAAAGATAATGCCGAGCTGCGCCTGGAAGTCAGCGATCTGATCTACCACTTACTCGTACTGCTGCAGGAACGCAAGCTTCCGCTGGATGAGATTCTGGAAGAGCTGAGCGCCCGCCATGAACGGCCTCGGCGGGACTAGGAGGGGCGCTTCAGGATGCTTATTGATTACCATACCCACCATGAGCGCTGCGGTCATGCCGTGGGGAAGCTTGAAGAGTATGTCCAGCGCGGAATCGCGCTGGGGCTCCAGCAGCTTGGGCTGTCGGACCATCTGCCGCTGATCCATGTAGATCCGGAGCAGTATTATCCCGAGATGGCGATGCCGCTCGCCGAGCTTCCGTATTATGTGGAGGAGTGCCTTACGCTGAAGGAGCGCTACCGTGGAACGATTGAGCTGCGGGTAGGGCTTGAAGCCGATTATATCGAGGGATACGAGGAGCAGATCCGCGAGCTTTTAGCGCCGTATCCCTGGGACTATCTGATCGGGTCGGTGCATTTCCTCGGGGAGTGGGATATTACAGACCACCGGCAGACTCAGGGCTGGGAAGGCCAGGATGTAATGAGCGTATACCGCCGTTATTATGATGCTGTGCAGAAGTCGGCGTTATCGGGATTATATGATATTATAGGACATATGGATGTCATTAAACGGTTCGGTTACGGACCGCAGACGCCAGAGGACACCGCAGAGGTCAGGATGCTTGAGCTGGAGACACTGAAGGTGATTGCAGGCAGCGGAATCGCGATGGAGCTGAATGCTTCCGGACTGACCAAACCCTGCGCCGAGATGTTCCCGGCGGAGCATGTGATTGCTCAGGCGCTTGCGCTGGGTATTCCGCTCACTGTAGGCTCCGACGCGCATGATCCCATGAAGCTGGGAGACGGCTTAACAGAGGCCCGGCAATTGCTCTGGCATACAGGCTTCCGTGAACTGGCAGTATTCGAAGGGCGCCGCCGTACACTTGTCCCGTTTGAAATATAAATTATAATCCCAGGAGGGTACTATGCATCATCAATTACGGATTTTTTCCGGTTCGTCGAATCCGAAGCTGGCCGCTGACATCGCGGAGCGCCTTGGTGCACCGCTTGGCCTGATCAAGCTGACACGTTTCAAAAGCGGCGAGATTTATGTGCATTATGAAGAGAGCATCCGGAACTGCGACGTATTTTTGGTGCAATCCCTGGCTCATCCGATTAACGAGCTGTTTGTAGAGCTGCTGGTCATGATTGATGCAGCCAAACGTGCATCGGCAAGAACAGTGAACATTATCGTCCCTTATTACGGGTATGCCCGGCAGGAACGCAAATCCGCACCGCGTGAGCCGATCTCGGCCAAAATGGTTGCCGATGTGCTGACCACAGCAGGGGCGACCCGCGTAATTACCATTGATCTGCATGCCGCAGCTATTCAGGGATTCTTCAATATCCCGGTGGACCATCTGACAGCGCTCGATCTGATCAGCGGTTATTTGAAGGTGAAGGGTCTTACTGATCTGGTCGTGGTATCGCCGGATGCGGGACGCGCCTCCATGGCGGAGAAGCTGGCCAGCCGGCTGGATTCGCCGTTTGCGATCATGATCAAGAAACGTCCGGCCCATAATGAATCGGTAATTACGCATGTCATCGGGGATGTTGAAGGCAGAACGCCGATCATCATAGAGGATCTGATTGATACCGGAACGACCATCGTCAATGTGGTGGAGGGCCTGAAGGAACGGGGCGCCCGGAACAGCATCGTCTGTGCTACACACGGACTGTTCTCCGGAGATGCGCTGGAGCGGATGGACCACCCCAATATCGACGAGATTGTGGTCACCGATTCGATTGCACTGCCGGATGAGCATTCCAGCAGATTCGCAGTACTCTCGGTAGCTCCTATGCTGGCAGAGGCCACGCGTATCATCATCGAAGGCGGTTCCATAGATAAGCTGTTCAGAGATGCAGGGATTTAGCGCCTGCGTCTTTTTTTTACCGCCTTGCCATGTTGATCTTAGCCTGTTGTGAAGAGCGTTGAGATTGAGAATCTGACTGCCACATGTGGTATACTGTGTGAAGAAGACAGCCGGGACCAGAAATGGAAACGAAAAGGTTGCTTAAGTAGGGAGGACAGGTGGTTCTTATGACGCCGCTCTCCTATTTTTCATGAGGCTTAGGAAGCTGATAAAAGGGAGGTGCCTTGCTTCCATGATTGAGAGAACTTCAGAGAATGTCGCGGAAATTAGTAACGTCATTCCGGTCACTCTGGATGCCAATTTTTTCTTTGAAAGAGCCGTTCGGTCGCTGGACCGCTTTCAATATGATAAGGCATTGAAGAATTTTCGCAAAGCTGTTGAATATGAGCCGGATAATCCGGTGAATCATTGCAACATGGCGGGTATATTATCTGAGATGGGCGATTACACGGCATCCAATGAGATTCTCATCCATGTCCTTGAGAAGATTGATCCGGGAATGACAGAATGTCACTTCTATATGGCTAATAACTTCGCCAATATGGAAAGCTTTGAAGAGGCGGAGCGTGCGCTGGTCACTTATCTGGAGGAGGATGCCAGCGGTGAGTTCATGGCTGAATCCGAAGAATTGATGGAGCTGCTGCAATATGAGCTGAACCGTCCCGCTCCGCTGGTGCGTATCCGCAGCCGTGAGGGTGTGATCGAGCATGACCGGGCCCGGACGCTGCTGGAGGAGGGGAAGTTCCCGCAGGCTGTAGAGCTTCTGCAGGAGATCACCACGAACACCCCGGACTTTCTGGCTGCGCACAATAACCTGGCACTGGCCAATTTCTATATGGGCCGGTTCGCCAAGGCGAAGGAATGTCTGGATGAGGTGCTGAAGCAGGACCCCGGTAACCTTCATGCACTCTGCAATATGGCTATTTTCATGCAGTATGCAGGGGACAAGGAGCAGCTTGGGACTCTGCTGGGTATGCTAGAAGCAACCGTGCCGTTTCATCAGGAGCATGTGTTCAAAATGGCCACAACCATGGGTATCCTGGGCCGCCACACTGCGGCGTACAGCCATTTTCGCCGTCTGCTGAAGGATGAGGAGGTCGCCGGAGACGCCGGCCTGTATCATTACTGCGCGGTGGCGGCAAGCAATAGCGGCCTGTACAGTGAAGCTCAGCGCTGCTGGAGACAGGCCGCGAAGCTGGACCCTGATTCTGCTGTGCCGGCCTTCTTCCTGTCCCAGCTTCAGCAGGCCAGGGCGGAAGAGCGCTCTATGCCATCTATCAGCTACAATTACCAGTTACCCTTCCAGGAGCAGCTTAAGCAGTGGAAGGACAATACGGGCAAATTCACGGAAGAGGTACGGAGTAATCCGCTGCTGCGCGCGTCGTTCTTCTGGGCGCTGCGCTACGGCGATTCTGCCACGAAGCTTCAGGTGACCGAAGCTCTCCGCTGGATTGAGGATGAGGAGATGTCCGAGGTACTGCGCGGCGTGCTGGAGCAGGAGCCGCTTCAGGAGGACCGCCTGCAGGAGGCAGCGCTGTTCAGCCTTCAGCGGCTGATCGGAGATCACCTGGATGAAGCTGGCCCATCCGGCGAAGAACAGGAGCTGGCGGCTCTGTCCAGCCCCAAGGGAACGCCTGAATGGAGAGAGGACTGGCAGCGGATTATGGATCATACGGCAGCGATGATGGACCGCAGATATGATGCTGTCCAGAAGAAGGATGCCGAGTTTATCTGGAAGCAGTTCATCGGCAGCCTGTACCCGGATGTTCCGTTATTCCGCAATGACGGCGGCTGGTGCGCAGCCCTGGAGTATCTGACGGCACGGCTGCATGGACAGCCGGTTACATTCCGCGAGGTGGCCCAGCGTTACGGGGTGTCCGTCTCCATGGTTAGCCGTTATGCGCGGCGGATCGACAGCGAATGTGATGTCCGGGGGATGCTGCCGGGAACGGACGGCTTATCGCCGTCCACTACCCGTATTTGAACCACTACTTCTAAATACAAACCTACTTGTAAGGAGGCCAAAGCAATGTACAAAACAATTGTAATCGGAACAGGCCCGGCCGGGCTGACTGCTGCGATTTACCTGGCGCGTGCGAACCTGAGCCCGCTGGTGATTGAAGGCTTGCAGCCGGGAGGACAGCTGACAACGACAACAGAAGTGGAGAACTTTCCAGGCTTCCCTGAAGGAATTCTGGGTCCGGATCTGATGGACAATATGCGTAAGCAGGCTGAACGCTTCGGCGCTGAATTCAAGAATGGCTGGGTGGAATCCGTTGATTTCTCGCAGCGTCCGTTCAAGGTTACCGTAGACGGAATGGGTGTGCTCGAAGCAGAGTCGGTCATTATTTCAACCGGAGCCTCTGCAAGATATCTGGGAATCCCGGGCGAGCAGGAGAATGTGGGGCGCGGGGTTAGTACCTGTGCGACCTGTGACGGCTTCTTTTTCCGGGGCAAAAAGATTGTCGTGGTCGGCGGCGGGGACTCTGCCATGGAGGAAGCCAGCTTCCTGACCCGCTTCGCGTCCAGCGTAACGCTGGTTCACCGCCGTCCGGAGCTTCGGGCTTCGAAGATCATGCAGGACCGCGCGCGCGATAACAGCAAGGTATCCTGGGCCCTGAACCGTACCCCGGTTGAAGTTACCGTCGGGGACACCGGTGTGAAGGGCATCACGGTGCTTAATAATGAGACCGGACTGACAGAGCTGGTGGAGGCAGATGGTGTCTTTGTGGCGATTGGACATACTCCTAACACAGCGTTCTTGGGCGGCCAGATTAACACGGATGAGAGTGGTTATATCGTGGTAAATCCGGGTACTACCGAGACGAATATTCCCGGCGTATTCGCCTGCGGCGATGTGCAGGATACACGTTACCGTCAGGCTATATCGGCAGCGGGAACCGGCTGTATGGCGGCAATGGACGCCGAGAAGTTCCTGGAAGGCACGATGGTGCATGACTGGAGCGAATCGCTGGATAAATAACCGGAGAAGGTTCCGGGTAACAATTACGGGTTTACAAGAAATACCTATACCAGTAAAATGTAATTAATTAGATAAGATACCCACTAGGGGAGCCTGAATAGGCTGAGACGGGAAAATTGAATTTCCGGACCCTTGAACCTGATCTGGATCATACCAGCGTAGGAAAGTGGAGTCGGACCTTTTTTGAATACAGTCTTATTTGGCTGTTCCTTTAATAAAGCCGCTCCAGGTGGAGCGGCTTTTTGACTTGCGGGAATTCATGGATTCTTCGGCTCAGTCTGCTGCGTGAAATCTTATCTGACAAGCTCATAGAGCAAAGAGGAGGAGATTAGAGTGACAGAAATAGTGAAGAACGGCGAGGTAGACCTTTCCAGTTTCCCGGCAAGCCGTAAAGTGTATGTAGAGGGCTCTCGCCCGGATATTCAGGTTCCGATGCGGGAGATCACTCTCAGCAGAACAGAGGGCGTTGCCGGGGATAAGGAGAATGCACCGCTGCGTGTCTATGACACAAGCGGTATCTACACCGATGCTGCAGAGGAGACCGACATTCGGAGGGGACTGCCGCCGCACCGTCTATGCTGGATTGCGGAGCGGGGCGATTCGGAGGAATACACCGGAAGAGCCGTGCAGCCGGAGGATAACGGAATCCGCAGGGGCGGGCCGCCCCCAGAAGCTTTTCCGGGACTGCAGCGAAGTCCGCTGCGGGCACAGGCGGGCCGCAATGTTACCCAGCTGCATTATGCACGGCAAGGGATGATTACACCGGAGATGGAGTATATCGCGATCCGTGAGAATATGCGGCCGGAATTCGTACGGGACGAGGTGGCCGCCGGCCGGGCCATCATCCCGGCCAACATTAATCATCCGGAGAGCGAGCCGATGATTATTGGCCGCAACTTCCTGGTGAAGATCAATGCCAACATCGGAAATTCTGCGGTATCTTCTTCTATTGAAGAGGAGGTGGAGAAGATGCGGTGGGCGACCCGTTGGGGGGCTGATACAATTATGGACCTCTCCACCGGAGCTGCAATTCATACCACCCGCGAATGGATTATCCGCAATTCTCCGGTGCCTGTCGGCACAGTGCCCTTATACCAGGCGCTCGAGAAGGTGAACGGTATAGCGGAGGATTTAACCTGGGAGCTCTATCGTGACACGCTGATTGAGCAGGCAGAGCAGGGAGTGGATTACTTCACCATTCATGCCGGGGTGCTGAAGCGCTATATTCCGCTGACTGCCCGGAGAATGACAGGCATCGTATCCAGAGGCGGCTCGATTATGGCCGCGTGGTGCCTTGCCCATCAGCAGGAGAACTTCCTGTACACACATTTTGAAGAGATATGTGAGATTATGAAGACGTATGATGTAGCCTTCTCCCTGGGGGACGGACTGCGTCCGGGTTCTATTGCAGATGCCAATGACGAAGCTCAATTCGCTGAGCTGGAGACGCTGGGAGAGCTGACAGCGCTGGCCTGGAAGCACGATGTTCAGGTCATGGTTGAGGGTCCGGGACATGTGCCGATGCACCAGATTAAGGAGAATATGGACAAGCAGCTCGAGATTTGCCGGGAAGCTCCCTTTTATACTCTCGGCCCGCTGACCACCGATATTGCCCCCGGTTATGACCATATCACTTCAGCCATCGGGGCGGCGATGATCGGCTGGCTGGGGACGTCTATGCTATGTTACGTAACACCGAAGGAGCATCTGGGGTTGCCTAACAAGAATGATGTGCGCGAAGGAGTCATTACCTACAAAATCGCCGCCCATGCCGCAGACCTCGCCAAGGGACATCCGGGTGCCCAGGACAGGGATAATGCGCTGTCCAAGGCGCGGTTCGAATTCCGCTGGCGTGACCAGTTCCATCTCTCTCTGGACCCGGAAAGGGCGCTGGAGTATCATGATGAGACCCTTCCTGCGGAGGGTGCGAAGCAAGCGCATTTCTGCTCGATGTGCGGCCCTAAGTTCTGCAGCATGCGGATTTCGCATGATATCCGTAATTCGTACAGTTTGAGTGTACCGCTGTAAATATAACGGGTCTTCTATACCTATAATCTGAACTATTACTTGCTGTCCCCATGCTGTAAAAGGCGTGAGGGCAGCTTTTCTTATACTTAGTGATTACAATCACAATCCACCTCTGTACCCTATGCTAAGCTGTTGTTGAGAAGAATTCTCATTTGTGAGGTGTACAACAGGATGAGTAAAGTGCTGAAGCTGGATGAACCTATTTTTGAGCTGGTAACCAGGCACCCGGAAGCGGTTGAAATCATGGTGGGTCTCGGTTTCCGTGATATCACGAAGCCTGGGATGCTGCAGACCGCAGGACGTTTCATGACATTATCCAAAGGAATGAAGTTAAAGAAAATAGAGCTGGAAACCGTTCGGCTGGCCTTTCAGCAGCATGGCTTCGAGATTATAGAATAGAAGGAGAGATCCATATGAGTGAGCTGATTAATAACCGCGAGGTAGATGTGCCCGAACAGACGCGCCGCCAGGCTATGCTGAAAGAGATCATCAAGGAGCTGCATGCAGGCAAAAGCGTTGAGGAGGTTAAGGCGCGTTTTGCGGAAGCGGTAGGCGATGTTACTGTGGAGGAAATCTCCGCCATGGAGCATTCCCTTATGACCGAGGAGGGCATTCCGGTAGAGGAAGTACAGCGCCTATGCTCCGTGCATACGGCCATATTCAAAGGCTCAATTGAACAGATTCACCGTTCTGTAAGGCCCGAGGAGCAGCCCGGCCATCCCGTGCATACCTTCAAGCTGGAGAACCGTGAGATTGAACGGCTGGTGAACTTCCGGCTGGAGCTGCATGCTGACAAGTTCAAGAAGAACGCCAGTGACGAGATTATATTCAAGCTGCTGGAGGACCTGAGCCTGCTGCTCGATCTCGACAAGCACTACAGCCGCAAGGAGAATCTGCTGTTCCCTTACCTGGAGAAGTACGGAATCTATGGTCCGACCAAGGTGATGTGGGGGGTCGATGACGGCATCCGCAATATGATCAAGGAAGCAAAGAAGACACTTAGCGCCTATAACGGGGACACGGAGCAGATTGCTGCTTCACTCGAAGAGATCATTAAGGAAGTCAACGAGATGATCTTCAAGGAAGAGAACATTCTGCTGCCGATGGCGCTGGATAAGCTGACTGAAGATGAGTGGGTCAAAATTGCCCGCGAAAGCGATGAAATCGGCTTCTGCCTGGCTGCACCGGACCAGGAATGGATACCGGAGCGTGCGGCTGAGCCTGAAGGGGCCGATGTGCAAGCGGAGGGAGCAGGGGAAGGCCTGTCGCCGCAGGGCTTCATCCGGTTTGAGACCGGGCTGTTGTCGCTTCACCAGCTCGAGACGCTGATGAATCATTTGCCGGTGGACCTGACCTTTATCGACGAGAATGATGTTGTCCGCTATTTCTCGCATGGCAAGGAACGGATTTTTGCCCGGACGAAGGCCGTGATCGGCCGCACGGTGCAGAATTGCCATCCGCCGCAGAGTGTGCATGTCGTGGAGAAGCTGCTGGCTGATTTCAAGGCTGGCGTCAAGGATGCCGAGGATTTCTGGATTAACATTAAGGATAAATTTATCTACATCCGGTACTTCGCAGTACGCGACGAGACGGGCCGTTATATGGGTACGCTGGAATTCACGCAGAACATCGCACCGATCCGGGCACTTGAGGGTCAAAAACGGATTTTGTCGGAGTAGGAGTTATGACCGATTCCTTACATTAGAATAGAGATACATTACGGACTTTCTTGCCTGCCTGGTGAGAAAGTCTTTTTGCTTTCCGAAACCCATTGCCCCGGGTGTATCGCCTTTCCTTGACCGCAGGGAAGGCTTCTATTATAGTGGGTACGTAGGATTAACTATTTTAGCATAGAAAAAGGTGGCTTGTTACATGTCTGAAAATATCTACGTTGGCGTGGATTTAGGTGGTACCACGATTAAGGTTGGAATCTGCAGTGCCGAGGGAAGCCTGCTGCACACCTACGAGGGCCCAACGGGGACTGCAGATGGCGCTGAGGCTGTCATCGACAATATCGAGAAGTATGTACGCCAGATTGTTGAAGACTCTCCGTATTCCTGGGACCAGCTGGCCGGTGTGGGAGCCGGACTCGCCGGATTTACGAATATTCGTGAAGGCATCATCATCCTTGCGCCCAACATAGGATTTAGAGATGTGCCGATCCGTTCCATTCTGGAGGGTCGTCTGAACAAGCCAGTCAAAATAGACAATGACGCCAACGTGGCTGCACTGGGCGAAGCCTGGAGCGGTGCGGGACGCGGCATTGAGAATTGTGTCTGCTATACGCTCGGCACAGGTGTCGGCGGCGGTATTATTATTAATGGTAAGGTGTATCAAGGCTTTGCCGGTCTGGCCGGAGAGCTGGGTCATATCTCAGTCGTTCCTGATCTGGAAGCGATCCAGTGCGGCTGCGGGAACATGGGCTGTTTGGAAACCGTTTCCTCAGCTACAGGCATTATCCGCATGGCTAATGATGCAGTAGCCCGTGGAGACCGGACCTCCCTGTCTACCGTAGAGAAGATTGCGGCGAAGGAAGTATTTGATGCTGCGAAGGCAGGCGATGAAGCTGCGCTGCGTATTGTGAACCGGGCCGCCTTCTACCTGGGCAAATCCATGGCATCGGTAGCCGCCGTCCTGAACCCGGAAGTATTCATTGTAGGCGGAGGGGTCTCCAAGGCAGGCGATATTCTGTTTGATGAAGTCCGCCGGGTATTCGCCAAGCTGGCACCTGCACCTCTGCAGACCGGTGTGACCATTGTGCCAGCAGAGCTTGGCAACGATGCCGGTATTATTGGTGCGGCAGGACTATTGCTGCGTTCTTAAAAGACTGGAATTATTCATATACTCATCTTAGGGAGGGATGCTGTAATGACCGACCTCGACCAACCATTGCCCGGTCACGCCACCCTGATTATCATTACAGGCATGTCGGGTGCAGGCAAGACGATTGCCGTGCAGAGCCTGGAGGATCTCGGGTTCTTCTGCGTAGATAATCTTCCGCCTGTACTGATCCCGAAGTTCGCTGAACTGATTGAGCAGTCGAAGGGTAAAATCGCCAAGGTAGCGCTGGTAATCGACCTCAGGGGCAGGGAATTCTTTACCGCCCTGTCGGAGTCTCTGGCCTACATCAAGGACGAATCAACGATCGGCTTTGAGATTCTTTTCCTGGATGCGACAGATTCAGTGCTTGTACAGCGGTACAAGGAGAGCCGGAGGCATCATCCGCTTGCTCCCAAAGGCATGCCGCTTGACGGTATCCGGCTCGAACGCCAGATGCTGCAGGAGCTGAAGAATTCAGCTACCCTGTGCCTGGATACCAGCAGCATGAAGCCGGTACAGCTCAAAGAAAAAATAGTATCACGGTTCTCCCACCTCGGGAAAAGCACCCTCTCTGTTAATATCACTTCGTTTGGGTTCAAGTATGGGATTCCGATTGATGCTGATCTGGTGTTCGATGTCCGCTTCCTGCCTAATCCTCATTATGTGGATCAGCTGCGGCCCAAGACAGGCCAAGACAACGAGGTATATGACTACGTGATGAAATGGCCTGAAACGCAAGCCTTCCTGACCAAACTGCTAGACATGCTTCAATTTCTTATTCCGCAATACCGCAAGGAAGGCAAATCCCAGATTATTATCGGCATCGGCTGTACAGGCGGCAAACACCGTTCGGTAGCCATTGCAGAATACTTGGGCAAAATGCTGGGGGTTAGCGAGACGGAATCGGTAGCAGTCAGCCATCGGGATTCCGAACGCGACCGGCATTGATGAGAGAAGGGATGAATAGTGGCTGAAGAACAAGGACAGCGTCCGAAGATCGTCGTTATGGGCGGCGGTACCGGGCTGTCTGTTATGCTTCGGGGATTGAAGGAGAAGCCGCTTGATATTACAGCGATTGTAACTGTCGCGGATGACGGGGGAAGCTCCGGAATTCTGCGCAGTGAGCTGCAAATGCCGCCGCCGGGGGATATCCGCAACGTACTGACGGCTATGGCTGACGTAGAGCCTCTGATGGCGCAGATTATGAAGTACCGCTTCAGCAGCGGTGAAGGGCTTGCCGGGCACAGTCTGGGCAATCTGATTCTGGCGGCACTGACAGATATTTCGGGAGACTTCGTTACGGCGGTCCGGGAGCTTAGCCGGCTCTTCGCCGTCCGCGGCCGGGTGCTGCCTGCTGCCGGAGAGGCTGTAATCCTGCATGCCGAGATGGCCGACGGGACGCTGATTACCGGTGAATCCAAGATCCCGGAGGCCGGCGGTGTAATCAAACGCGTATTCCTGGAGCCCGTGGATGTGGAACCGTTGCCGGAGGCACTGGAGGCCATCCGCAGTGCAGATGCGATTCTGCTCGGTCCGGGAAGTCTGTATACGAGCATTCTGCCGAATCTGCTGGTGCCGAAGCTGGCGGAAGCCGTGGTAGGCTCAGATGCCATTAAGATTTTTGTATGCAATGTAATGACCCAGCCGGGTGAAACGGATAATTATACGGTCAGCGATCATCTTCAGGCGGTATACGATCATATTGGGCTGCATCTGTTCGATTATGTGATCGTGAATGACGGGGAGATCCCGGAGCAGGTTCAGCTCAAATATGCCGAGAAGGGCGCCCGTCCGGTGCAGCTTGACCGTGATATCGTTGATGGCAACGGGTATAAGGTGATTGCCGACAAGCTGGTATTATTCAAGACCTATTTGCGGCATGATACCGATAAGCTGAGTCATCATATTTTCCAGCTGGTGCAGGATTGGATTGACAGAAAGAGTTAACATGAAAGAGGTGAGCCCCTTGTCTTTTGCGGCCCTTACCAAAAAAGAGCTGACGATGGTCGAGAGCCAGCCCTGCTGTGAGAAAGCGGAAATGTCAGCGCTGATCCGAATGAATGGTTCGGTGCAGCTTTCGAGCAAAAAGGTAGTTCTCGACATTTCGACGGAGAACGCCGCGATTGCAAGGCGGGTATATTCTTTGCTTAAGAAATATTACCAGGTCCATATCGAGCTGCTCGTGCGTAAAAAAATGCGTTTGAAGAAGAATAACGTCTATATCGTAAGAATCCCGAACCAGGTCCAGGAGATCCTGAAGGATCTGCGAATTGTCTCGGAAGGGTTTATCTTCACGGACGGGATTGATGATGAGATTGTCGGCAAGAACTGCTGCAAGCGTGCATACCTGCGCGGGGCCTTCATGGCCGGCGGTTCGGTGAATAATCCGGAAGGCTCCTCGTACCACTTGGAAATCGCTTCCATGTATGAGGAGCACTGCAAGGCGCTCGTGGAGCTGGCTGGTGAATTTCACCTGAATGCCCGCTGTATAGAACGCAAAAAAGGCTTCATCCTATACATCAAGGAAGGCGAGAAGATCATCGAGTTCCTCAGTTTGATTGGAGCCCATCAGGCGCTGTTCAAATTCGAGGATGTGCGGATCATGCGCGATATGCGCAACTCGGTCAACCGGATTGTGAACTGCGAAACGGCTAATCTGAACAAGACGATCAGCGCGGCGGTACGGCAGATTGAGAACATCAAGCTGCTGCAGCGCGAGGTGGGTCTGGAGAGCTTGCCGGATAAGCTGCGGGAGGTTGCAGAAATCAGACTGGCCCACCCGGATATTAACCTCAAGGAAGTCGGGGATATGCTGGGCGGTACGGTCAGTAAGTCAGGGGTAAACCACCGCTTGCGCAAAATTGATGAGCTGGCGGACAAGGTCCGTGGCGGCTGATTATTTTTTTTCTAGTGTGGTATGCGTTATAATGATATAATATTATAAAATTAATGTGAAATTTTTGGGCAGATCTCAAATAGGGGGTAAGCGTTTCATGACAAAGCACCCGGTAGTTGTTCGGTTGAAGACGGGGCTCCATGCTCGGCCGGCAGCATTGTTTGTGCAAGAAGCTAATAAGTTTTCGTCGGAGATTTTCGTGGAAAAAGACGATAAAAAAGTGAACGCCAAAAGCATCATGGGGATTATGAGCCTTGCGATCAGTTCCGGTACGGAGATTTATATCAGCGCAGACGGCGCAGATGCGGAACAAGCTGTAACCGCTTTGACAAGTCTTGTCAGTAAGGAAGAACTCGAGAACCAATAAATCCACAATGTCTTACCGAAAGCCCTTAGGGGCTTTTTTTCATATTCATATCAGGATAAGGGAGGATTACAGATGCAGAACCAAGGCAGTAAGGTAACCTTAGTAGAGCCTACAGAAACGCTTAGAGAGGCTTATATGGTATTTTATGAAGAGTGGAAGGCCAGCGGAGAATCCTTCGTTCCCTGGGTCATTGCGCTCGATCCTGCGGACTTTGCCGGTATGGTTCAGTCTCTGCGTGAATATGCCAGTGGTGCGGGTATTCCAGAAGGGTGGGTGAGCAGTTCAACCTTCTGGCTGGTGACCCTGGATAAGCGGATAGTGGGTGCTGTGAACATCAGACATCGGCTGACCGATACATTACTCCATACGGGCGGGCATATTGGCTATGGGGTGGTACCTTCCGCGCGCAGACAAGGGTATGCCACAGAACTTCTGAAGCAGGCGCTCCTGAGAGCCAGTGAGCTGGGGATAGAGCAGGCACTCGTCGTCTGTGACGCCGTCAACACCGCATCAGAACGGACCATCCGTAAGAACGGCGGAATAGAGGATAGCGAATACATAGAGGAAGACGGCAATGTCATCCGGCGTTTCTGGGTCAGCACCAAATAATAAATTATGGATAACGTACATCCCTCATGCAACTTTTACCAAGCTGGCCCGTCTAGAGGGTACTAACACTTAAACGAACCGAAAGGGGATGGCAAGCATGAACAGATGGGGTAAATCTATTGGATCGGTATTGCTGGCAGGAAGCCTGATGATTGGGGGAATGGGATTGAGCGAAGGGTTCAAGGGGCCTCAGACGGCTTACGCCGACGAAGTGCAGAAGAATATTGTGAATGTGGTAGGCAAAGGCGAGCTTTCGATCAAACCGGACATCGCTTATCTCTCCATCGGAGTGAGTACGACAGCCGATACTGCGCAAGAGGCGCAAAAAGGCACAGCGGGCAAGATTGCGAAGCTGACGGCACTGTTCAAGACCACTTGGGGCGTTGCGGACAAAGACATTCAGAGTACCCAGTTCAACGTACAGCCTAACTACACTTATACCGAGAAGGACGGCCAGAAGGTGAAGGGCTATAATGCCCAGCACACCCTGCAGGTATCCTACCGTGATCTGACGAAGGTCGGACAATTGCTGGATGCCGCTTCTACGGCAGGAGCGAACAACATCGGCAATGTGCGTTTTGCCATTGAAGATCCATCGGCGTTTGAAGCACAGGTCATTGACAAAGCAATGCAGAATGCAGATGTAAAAGCAGCAGCGATTGCCAAAGCAGCCAAACGCGGACTCGGCCAGGTCGTCACGGTCATTCAGAACGATGACGGGAACCACCCGGTGGTCTACGCTGAAGCGAACATGCAAAAAGCATCAATGGATAGTGCGGCCGGAAGCTCCGTTGAACCCGGAGAAGTGAAGGTTACCACTCTACTGAACGTAACTTATGAATTGAAATAAAAGGTTCCGCAAGAGGCGCTTGCTCTGCTGATTATGGCAGGGGAGGCGCCTTTTTTACAGGATGAAAGCCGTTTCAACTGGATAGAAGTAACAGTATCTTAAGAAAGACTCTTTAAAATTAAAGAAACTGTAAGGTGCATTGTAACATCCGGTGCTCTTACCTTTACTATAATAGGTAGAGTGAAGCTGAGGTAATACATCAGGTTAAATCATCACACAGCGGAAGGGGAACCAAACAATGAATAATAAGATGCTTAAGACACAGGCCCGTAGATGGGGCGCAGGGATTCTCGCAACAGGAATGCTGCTAGGCGGCACAGGGATATTCCCTGCAGGTATTACTCAGGCTGCTCCGGCGGCCGCACAGGTCAAGGCCAACTCCTCTTCAGTAGTATTGAAGGTGAACGGTAAGGCCGTAACGCAGACCGGGATTGTTCAGGATGGAAAAGTATGGATTCCGGTAACCTTTATGCGCGATGCGCTGGGAATGCCGCTATCCTATGATAAAGCGGAGAAGACTTACTCCATAGGAACAGGAACTGGGCAATTGAAGCTGGCGAACATGGATTACGGCATTATGATCAGTGTGAACAACTATTATATCGGCGAATATCAGGGTAAACAACTGAATAACCGGCTCTATGTGCCATTCGAACTGTTAAGTGATTACATGGGCTATAAAGGGGACTGGAGCGCAGCTACAGGACGGCTGAATGTAGTGAAAAAAACACAGAATGCCATAACGATCAAGACAGCGAGCTATACGAAGGACTATAAGGATGCGCCAATCAAGCTGGATTATCCGCAGGTTAGCGGTCTGGCGAACGCCGGGGCTGAGAAGGCGATCAATGATCTGATCAAGCAGACTGTTCTGAACTATGCGAAGGATGCTGAAGATCAAATCTCCAAGCGGTCGAAGGATGACCGGCCGTATGAATTCGAAGGCGGTTATGTGATCACGTATAACCAGGATGGCGTGCTCAGCCTGATCACTAATCAATATGGGTATACCGGCGGTGCTCATGGGATGACTTACCGCAATGCATTCACCTTCTCGCTCAAAGACGGGAAACGTCTGCTGCTGGGTGACCTGTTCGGTGCTAACCCCAATTACAAAAAACAGCTTAACGCTAAGCTATCCAAAGAGATCAAAGCTAACGGAGGATATCTGGGCGGGTTCAACGGCCTGAATACCGAGAAGTACTTCTATCTAAAAGACGGCAAAGCGGTTCTCTTCTTCCAGTTATACGAATACACTGCATATGCCGCAGGCTTCCCGGAATTCACCTTCGGCTTCAAGGAATTGCTGCCGGATGGAAGCAGTCCGTTCGCAGCGCTGAAATAATAAATTCGATGGTCCAGGATGCCCTTGCCTCTCCTCCGGGAGACGCAAGGGCATCCTTCTATTTACGGTCCTTCACCCACGGCCTAATAAGACTGCCCCGCCGTTACCACCTCACCCGGATAGTCATATGCTAAATAAGGCAAGCAGCTAATATCGGGGAGGGAAGGTTATGGTCTATCAATATACAGCGATTGGAGATTCATTGACAACCGGATTCGGGGCGCTCCCCGGAAGCGGCTTCGTACCGGTCTATCGCCGGATGGCGGAGGGGAGGCTGCGTTCTCCGGTGGTATCGACGAATCTTGGCATCAACGGTCTGACCACGGAAGGATTGAAGCAGCGGCTGAAGACCTCTGCGGTCTATCGAGGTGCGGTGAAGAATGCACAGATTATTACCGTGTCGATCGGCGGCAATGATCTGATTAAGGCGGCCCGGGCAGCAGCCCCTAGACCGGGGGAATTCCAAGCAATACTGCAAAAGGCTCTCCGGGATTGTAAACGTAACTTCAGCGAAATTATGGGCATACTGTCACAGCTAAAGGCAGGAACACGCAGTACCTATATTATTCGGATTGTAGGTCTCTATAATCCCTATCCGCAGGTGGAAGTAGCTACAGAGTGGGTGCGGCAGTTCAACCGCTATGCAGCGGGCTATAGCAGCAATATCATCCGTTTTGCTTCGGTTTATCATGAATTTGCCGGCAATGAGCGGGGCCTGCTGTTCCTGGATCATATCCATCCGAACGGCAGAGGCTACCGGGTAATCGCCGTCAAGCTGGATGCTTTGGGGTATGGGAACCTGAGGTAGCTTTAAGCTGTACAGGCATAATAAAGAGGCTGCCACGGACCGGATGGTCTGTAGCAGCCTCTTTGTTTATTGATGGAGTACGAGTAGAATTATACGCCTGTAGGTAATGTCTTCTCGATTACTTTATCAACAATGCCATATTCAGCAGCATCTGCAGCGCTCATGAAGTAATCGCGGTCGGTATCCTTCTCGATCTTCTCAATCGGCTGGCCCGTACGTTCGGATAGAATACGATTCAGCTTCTCACGCAGCTTGATGATGCGGCGGGCACGGATTTCGATATCCGAAGCCTGGCCCTGGGCACCGCCGAGCGGCTGGTGAATCATGATTTCGCTGTTCGGCAAAGCGAAGCGTTTGCCTTTGGCGCCGGCGTTCAGCAGGAAGGCTCCCATGGAAGCGGCCATGCCTACACAGATGGTGGAGACATCCGGCTTGATGTACTGCATTGTATCAAATATAGCCATACCCGCTGTGATGGAACCGCCGGGGCTGTTCACATACAGGTGAATATCCTTATCCGGGTCCTCGGCAGCCAGGAAGAGCATTTGTGCGATGATGGAATTGGCTACCACGTCATTAACCTCCGTTCCAAGGAAAATGATGCGGTCCTTCAGCAGGCGGGAATAGATGTCATAAGCGCGCTCACCGCGGTTGCTCTGTTCTACTACCATAGGAATATAACTCACGTGGAAAACCTCCTTGAAATTGGTGCTTCAAATGTGTTCATTTTTTACTGTTACCGTATTAACCACATGATAAACAAATTCAAACAAAAAGTCAAAGAAAGTCAAACTTACTTTCAAAAAAAAGAGCCCGAAAAGGGCTCTTTGGTTAAATATAATGTATCGGTTGCTAAATTATATACAAAAAAAGAAAATAATGGCGCGCCCGCCAAGAATCGAACTTGGATCTCAGGCTTCGGAGGCCTACGTCATATCCATTGGACCACGGGCGCAACAGAAATTATTATAATATACTTATCGGATAAAAGCAATGTGTAAAAGACATCTGCCCAAAATAGTTTTTCACTGCCTCCATAAACAAACCGGGAAGAACGCCTCCATCCTGCTAAGAGATGGACAAGCAGATGCATAAGATGAAACCGCCAAGAGAATTATAGTCTCGGAACACTTGCACTTGGCGTCAGTTTTGGGTAGAATATGGGTGGGACTTAAAAAGTTAACCCGGGACATTTTGAGACCACGAACAAGGGAAAAGAGAAAGACGAAGTTGCAGGAGTGAAAGCATGCGTAATCTATTGGAAATCCAAAAGCAGCTTCTGCCTGATCTCATGGAAACCCTTAAGAGACGGTATACGATTCTACATCAGATCATGCTGTCCGATATTATTGGGCGCAGGACGTTAGCCGCATCGCTTGATATGACCGAGCGGGTACTGCGCGCCGAGACGGATCTTCTGAAATCGCAAGGGCTCATTGAGATCGAGAGCGTCGGTATGCGCATTAGCGATGCCGGTCGCAGACTGCTTGACCTGCTGGAGCCGGTCGCCAAGAGCCTTTTCGGCCTGGATGATCTGGAAGAGAAAATTCGTACAACGTACGGTCTCGCCAAAGTTGTGGTAGTACCAGGTGACTGTGAGACATCACCCTTCACCAAACGTGAATTGGGGCGCGCAGGCTCCAAGGCATTGCTCAGCGTCCTGCGCAGTGACGATACGATTGCCGTCACCGGCGGATCAACACTGGCCGAGATGGCCGATCAGCTGAACCCGCCGTTATCCCATTCCTATAAGAACGCCTGGGTAGTTCCGGCGCGCGGAGGACTGGGAGAAAGCATGGAAATACAGGCGAACACTATTGCCTCAACTATGGCTAAGCGGATTGGCGCCAATTACCGTCTGCTGCATGTGCCCGACCTGCTTAGCGGCGATGCCTATCAGTCGCTTGCACTGGACTCCAATATTGGAGAGATTGTACAAATCATCCGCAGATCGCGTATCATTGTACATGGAATCGGCGATGCCATTGAGATGACCCACAGGCGCAAGCTGGACTCAAGCACCATTTCAGAGATTCAGAGCGAAGGGGCCGTAGCCGAGTCTTTCGGGTACTATTTCAATGAGAATGGCGAAGTGGTTCATACGATGCTGACCATGGGGCTGCGCCTGGAAGACATTATCCGTACGGAAGTCGTTATCGGTATTGCCGGAGGCAAACGCAAGGCTAAGGCCATTCATGCGATGCTGCGGTTCGGGCAAGAGGATATTCTCGTAATTGACGAGGCGGCTGCTGTCGAAATCGGCAAAGAAATCGACAAACAGTTGCAAGAAGTCCTATAGATTCCATTAAATGGGACGCGCACAGACTTATTATGCATTATACTTAACCTTGTTGTCTTGACGAGCCTCACGGCCTGTCTTGAATAAATAAAACGAAATCTAGGAGGAACTATTCAATGAGTGTAAAAGTTGGTATTAACGGTTTTGGACGTATTGGACGCCTTGCATTCCGCCGTATTCAAAATGTAGAAGGTATCGAAGTGGTAGCGATCAATGACTTGACTGACGCTAAGATGCTTGCTCATTTGCTTAAATATGATACAACTCAAGGTAAATTCCAAGGCGATGTTGAAGTGCATGACGGCTTCTTCAAAGTTAACGGCAAAGATGTTAAGGTACTGGCTAACCGCAACCCTGAAGAACTTCCTTGGGGAGAGCTTGGCGTAGATATCGTTCTGGAATGTACTGGTTTCTTCACAACTAAAGAAGCTGCTGAGAAACACCTTAAAGGCGGAGCCAAGAAGGTTGTTATCTCCGCTCCAGCTACAGGCGACATGAAGACTGTTGTTTACAACGTTAACGATGACATCCTTGACGGTTCCGAAACAGTAATCTCCGGCGCATCTTGCACAACGAACTGCCTGGCTCCAATGGCTAAGGTTCTGAACGACAAATTCGGTATCATCGAAGGCCTGATGACTACGATCCACGCTTACACAGGTGACCAGAATACTCTTGATGCTCCACACGCAAAAGGCGACTTCAGACGCGCCCGCGCTGCTGCTGAGAACATCATCCCTAACACTACCGGTGCTGCAAAAGCAATCGGCCTGGTTATTCCAGAACTGAAGGGCAAACTTGACGGTGCAGCACAACGTGTGCCTGTAGCTACTGGTTCCCTGACTGAGCTGGTTACTGTTCTGGATAAGAGCGTAACTGTTGAAGAAATCAATGCAGCCATGAAGGAAGCTTCCGATCCTGAAACTTACGGCTACACTGAAGATGAAATCGTATCTTCCGACATCAAGGGTATGACTTTCGGTTCCCTGTTCGATGCTACGCAGACTAAAGTTCTGACTGTTGGCGACAAACAACTGGTTAAAACCGTTGCTTGGTATGACAATGAAATGTCCTACACTGCACAGCTCGTTCGTACTTTGGAGAAATTCGCTAAGCTGGCTAAGTAAGACCGACTTCATATAAGCAGGACAATCGAGCGGAAACAAGGAAAGTCTGTTTCCGCTCTTTCTAAAAATATAAGACTTTATAGCCTTGTCGCTATAAAGTATCCTTCTATTTCTCGCTGAAACGGTACCGTCCTTAATGGGACGGCACAATCGCTTCTGCTTGATGAAATGCGGATTCGTGAATGAACCAATTTTGGGTGTGGAGGAAATGTAAATCATGAACAAAAAAAGTGTCCGTGATGTAGAAGTAAAAGGCAAACGCGTATTCGTGCGTGTGGATTTCAACGTGCCAGTGGAAGACGGCAAGATCACTGATGATACCCGTATCCGCGAAACCCTTCCAACAATTAAATACCTGATCGAGAACGGTGCAAAGGTCATTCTGGCCAGCCATATGGGCCGTCCCAAAGGTGAATTCGTCGATTCCATGCGGTTGACATCCGCTGCAGCCCGTCTGTCCGAATTGCTCGGCAAACCGGTAGCCAAAGCTGATGAAGCGATTGGCGAAGCGGTAAAAGCACAAATCGCTGATCTGAATGAGGGCGATGTGCTTGTGCTTGAGAATGTCCGTTTCTATAAAGGTGAAGAAAAGAATGATCCTGAACTGGCTAAGCAGTTTGCTGAACTGGCTGACCTGTTCGTCAATGATGCCTTCGGCGCAGCTCACCGTGCTCATGCATCGACAGAAGGGATCGCTCACTTGCTGCCTGCAGTATCCGGTCTTCTGATGGAGAAGGAATTGTCGGTTCTCGGCAAAGCCCTGACTAACCCGGAACGTCCGTTCACTGCCATCATCGGCGGTTCCAAGGTTAAAGACAAAATTGACGTCATCGACAACCTGCTGACCCTGGCTGACAATGTACTGATTGGCGGCGGCCTTTCTTATACGTTCACCAAGGCTCTGGGTTACGAAATCGGCAAATCCCTGGTAGACAACGACAAGATCGATGCAGCACTTGGTTTCATCGAGAAAGCCAAAGCACTGGGCAAAAACTTTGTGCTTCCGGTTGACGTAGTGGTTGCTGACAAATTCGGTGCGGATGCCAATACCAAAATTGTAGATGTAACAGATATTCCTGCGGATTGGGAAGGCCTGGACATCGGTCCTAAGACTCGTGAAATCTATGCCGATATCATCAAAAACTCCAAGCTGGTTGTATGGAATGGACCGATGGGCGTATTTGAAATCGACAAATTTGCTGAAGGTACCATTGCCGTAGCTCAGGCTTGCGCAACTACCGAAGGTTATACAGTCATTGGCGGCGGTGATTCCGCAGCGGCTGCTGAGAAATTCCACCTCGCAGACCAGATGGATCATATCTCCACTGGCGGCGGCGCATCGCTCGAGTTCATGGAAGGCAAGGCGCTTCCGGGTGTAGAGGCACTGAACGACAAGTAATACCGAAGAGGGAGGCAATTCATTACTATGAGTAGAACACCTATTATTGCAGGCAACTGGAAAATGTTCAAAACCGTTCCGGAAGCCGAAGGCTTCATCGCTGAAATCAAAGGCCAGGCGGAAGTGGCAGGCGTAGAGACTGTAATCTGCGCGCCGTTCACTAACCTGCCTGCACTGGTTGCAGCGGTACAAGGCACCAGCATCAAAATTGGTGCACAGAACCTGCACTTTGAAGATAACGGCGCTTATACAGGCGAGATCAGCGGTGTAATGCTGAAGGACCTCGGCGTTGAGTATGTTATCATCGGTCACTCCGAACGCCGCGCTTATTTCGGCGAAACGGACGAAATCGTCAACAAAAAGATGCATGCGGCATTCCGCCACGGCATCACTCCAATTGTCTGTGTCGGCGAAAAGCTCGAAGAGCGTGAAGCAGACCAGACTAAAGATGTATGTAAAGTTCAGACTGAAGCGGCATTTGCCGGTCTTAGCGCAGAACAGGCAGCAAGCGTAGTTATCGCTTATGAGCCGATCTGGGCGATTGGCACAGGTAAATCCTCCACTTCCCAGGATGCCAACGAAGTCATTGCTTACATCCGTACCCTTGTCAAAGGCCTGTATGATGAAGCAACGGCTGAAGCGGTCCGTATCCAATACGGCGGCAGCGTGAAGCCTGAGAATGTAACGGAGTACATGAGTCAAAGCGACATCGACGGCGCTCTAGTCGGCGGTGCCAGCCTGCAGCCTGCTTCCTTCGTTTCACTCGTTGAGGGGGCGAAGTAAGAATGTCAGCTCCAAGACCTGTAGCTCTAATCATCATGGACGGCTTCGGACTGCGTAACACGGATGAAGGCAATGCCGTGGCCCAAGCCAACAAACCGAACTACGACCGTTACCTGAAGCAATATCCGAATACTACGCTAACCGCTTGCGGCGAGGCTGTAGGTCTGCCGGAAGGCCAAATGGGTAACTCTGAAGTAGGGCATCTTAACATCGGTGCCGGCCGGATTGTATACCAGGACCTGACCCGTATCGACAAGTCGATCCGTGACGGAGAATTCTTCGACAACGAAACGCTGGTTGGCGCGGTAAGAAGTGCTAAATCAACCGGTAAAAAGCTTCACCTCTATGCGCTGGTATCCGACGGCGGCGTACACAGTCACATCAATCACTTGTTCGCCATGCTCGATCTAGCCAAAAAGGAAGATCTGCATGAAGTATATATTCATGCCTTCATGGATGGCCGCGATGTACCGCCTGACAGTGGACAGAAGTTCATTCAGGATCTGGTAGCCAAGATCGAAGAAGTTGGCGTAGGTACGATTGCTACGGTATCCGGACGTTATTTCGCCATGGACCGTGACAAACGCTGGGAACGTGTGGAGAAAGCTTACCGTGCAATGGTGTATGGCGAAGGCCCTAAATATACCGATGCTCTTCAGGCGATCACTGCATCCTACCAGAATTCTGTATATGATGAATTCGTGGAGCCAAGCGTAATTGTGGACAGTCTGAACAACCCGGTTGCGACAGTGGAGAACGGCGATTCCGTCATTTTCCTTAATTTCCGTCCTGACCGTGCGATTCAGCTGTCTCAAGTGTTCACGAACTCGGACTTCCGCGGCTTCGACCGTGGTCCTAAGTTCCCGCAGGGTCTGCACTTCGTATGTCTGACTACCTTCAGCGAGACGGTTCAAGGCTTCGTGGCTTACTCCCCGAAGAATCTTGATAACACGCTTGGTGAAGTACTGGTTCAGCAGAACAAGAAGCAGCTGCGAATCGCGGAGACTGAGAAGTATCCGCACGTGACCTTCTTCTTCAGCGGCGGACGCGATGAAGAGCTTCCCGGCGAGACCCGTATCCTGATTAATTCGCCTAAAGTGGCAACCTATGATCTGCAGCCTGAGATGAGCGCATACGAAGTGGCGGCGGCCTGCGTAGCGGAGATCGAAGCAGACAGACAGGATGCCATTATCCTGAACTTTGCTAACCCTGATATGGTTGGACACTCCGGTATGCTGGAGCCTACCATCAAGGCAGTTGAAGTAACGGACGAATGCGTAGGCAAAGTCGTGGATGCTGTGGTTGCCAAAGGCGGAGTTGCCATTATCATTGCCGATCACGGTAATGCTGATATGGTATTCGATGAGAACGGCCGACCGTTCACAGCCCATACCACCAACCCGGTTCCGTTCATCGTGACCACTGAAGATGTAGTTCTGCGCGAATCCGGTATTCTCGCAGATGTGGCACCAACCATCCTGGATCTCATGGGACTTCCGCAGCCTGCGGAGATGACCGGACAATCCATGATTGCCAGCCGTAAATAAGCAAGATCCGAAGAGTTCCACCGCAACACCCAAAACCAAAGTTAAAAGGAGATTAAACTTACATGACTATTATTTCTGATGTGTATGCTCGCGAAGTCCTTGACTCCCGCGGTAACCCTACTGTAGAGGTTGACGTATATCTGGAATCCGGCGCTAAGGGCCGCGCTATCGTTCCTTCCGGTGCTTCCACTGGCGCTCATGAAGCTGTAGAGCTTCGTGATGGCGACAAATCCCGTTACATGGGTAAAGGCGTTCTGAAAGCTGTTGAGAACGTAAACGACATTATCGCTCCAGAAGTTATCGGTATGGACGCTCTTGACCAAGTGGGCATCGACAAATTGATGATCACTTTGGACGGAACTCCTAACAAAGGCAAGCTGGGCGCTAACGCAATCCTGGCAGTATCCATGGCCGTAGCCCGCGCTGCTGCAACAGCACTGGATATTCCTTTGTACGTATACCTGGGCGGATTCAACGCCAAAACTCTTCCAGTACCAATGATGAACATCATCAACGGTGGTGAGCATGCCGACAACAACATCGACGTTCAAGAGTTCATGGTTCTTCCTGTAGGCGCTCCAAGCTTCAAAGAAGCTCTTCGTACAGGTGCTGAAATCTTCCACAACCTGAAGTCCGTACTGCAATCCAAAGGCCTGAACACAGCTGTTGGTGACGAAGGCGGTTTCGCACCGAACCTTGGTTCCAATGAAGAAGCAATCACTACCATTATCGAAGCGATCGAAAAAGCCGGTTACAAACCAGGCGTTGACGTATTCCTCGGTATGGACGTTGCCTCCACTGAGTTCTACAAAGACGGTAAATACACACTTGCAGGCGAAGGTAAATCTTACACTTCTGCTGAATATGTTGACCTTCTTGCTTCATGGGTTGAGAAGTACCCAATCATCACCATCGAAGACGGTATGTCCGAAGACGACTGGGATGGCTGGAAATTGCTTACTGAAAAATTGGGCGACAAAGTCCAATTGGTTGGTGATGATCTGTTCGTTACGAACACTGAGCGTCTGGCAACAGGTATTGAAAAAGGTATCGGTAACTCCATCCTGGTTAAGGTTAACCAGATTGGTACACTGACTGAAACCTTCGATGCTATCGAAATGGCTAAACGCGCTGGTTACACAGCCGTTATCTCCCACCGTTCCGGTGAATCCGAAGACAGCACAATCGCTGACATCGCTGTAGCGACTAACGCTGGCCAGATCAAAACGGGTGCTCCTTCCCGTACAGACCGTGTGGCTAAATACAACCAGTTGCTTCGCATCGAAGATGAACTGGGTGAATTGGCTCAATACAACGGCCTGAAATCCTTCTACAACCTCAAAAGATAATTTCTTTTGACCTAACATTAAGAGCCTGCCGGTTTCCGGCAGGCTCTTTTTTTTAGAGCGTGTTAGGTTTTACAGATTCACGCTATTTGCTTCAGTTTTGTTTGATCTGGAGCCTTTTGCATGATGAGCAGCTGAAATCAATTTGGAAAAGAGCAGACAGCTTGCTAATCCCACCAAAAATATCTCTATTGAAAGAATATATTTTGAGAAAATCGCCCCTAACGTGACAGCCATGCTGCCTAACATGACTGCACCACGGGTTGTTATGGCATTCAGAGCCATATAAGATCCTCGTTTGTCATCTGGAATAATATCTGCCATCAGAGCTTGTTTATGCGGTATATAGATCAGTTCTCCTATTGCAACGATTGCCATCATAAATAACAAGACCCATGAGCTTGTTTCATAACTAATTATTGAATTCCCAATAGTGTATAAAAGCATCCCGGCTATGATTGCATATCTGGAATTCATCTTTTTTGTGAAATACGAAAAAATTGAGGTGAAAAGAATAACGATACCAGCGTTTAAAGTATTCAGTATTCCAAATAAATTATACCCGTCAATGACAAAGGAAAAATTCCCCAAGCTAAATAGGGTCTGTTCACTAACCTCATGGACTAAACGTACCGCAATAAAGTTGCTGGTTTGGGTCTGAACGGAGAGATCAAGCAGGGAAGCGGCAAGGAATAATAAAAAAATACTATCGGTGCTAACCGTTCTATAGTTGTTAAGGAGCTGCCTCCCGAATCGTTTTTTTGGGATATTAGACTTTGAATTCATACAGTTTTGTCTATCCTTGATTAAAAAAATAAGAATACAAAGAGATAGAAGAGACATGAGAGACAAGAACGACAGCAGAATCATTCGGTTTTCCTTGAAGAAAAAGCCTCCAAGTAAACTTCCCGCCAGGAGTGAAAGATTCCACAGCCAATAATCCAGTGTGTATATATACTTTCTTTGTTCCTGGTTGCTCGAATCGATTACGAGCGCTTCACCAGCAGGTCCTGAAACTCCAGCAGCTGCAGAGCTTATAGTCATGGCAAAGTATACAACTATGGCTGAATCAAACAAGGATGTACTTTCCAGTAACATGGGTAGAAGAGCCACAAATCTGACAAGTTCACTTACAATCATAACCTTTCTTCTGCCGAACTGATCTGACAAATAACCGCCGTAAAATCCGGCAATAAAAGCCAGCATTACATTGAACGCTATCAAAACTCCGGCAAACTTTGCGCCTAGCGTAAGTGAAAAATAGATAACCATGAAGGGCTGTATTGAATTTCCTACGATTTGCGTAAAAAACCTTTCAATAAGTCTTATCCTTACATTTGTATCAAGACTTAAAAACTTCATTTCGGGTCACTCCCTTCTACATTACTATTCAATTTGGCTGGCAAATACAATTTAAAGAAAGCAATAATGATATTAGGAAGGTTGTAGAGGAAATGACCGAGTATGGGGAAGAGAATGTTATGCGTGTAGAAAAAGCTGTAAAACCAGCTGCAGCCTAGAAGAAAGATAATTATGTATGATCTTAAAGTAAATGTCTCACGCGTCTCTTTCTGCAGATAGTGTGAAAATGAAAATAATATTGAGGTAATGACCGCTAAAGGGGCATGAGTCCAGAGCGACATCAAATTGTACGAAAAAAACCTGTAGAATAACTCTTCAACAATAGCACTTCCGATTAAAGAAGCTTCAACCAGCAAGAAATGTTCTAAGGTTATAGGTTTGAGGAAATAATAGATGTCCTTTTGGAAAAACAATTTATTACTATCGAGCTGTAGAATTAGAGCAATTGTGCTTGGTATGACAGCCAAAGAAATTCCAATAAGGAGAGAGACCTGTGGAGCAGATTCTATATAGTCATTGTTGATTGTAAACAGGAACAAAGGTAAAACATAGGGTGCAAAAAATAATATTGTTCTGATAAATGAAGAAGCCCGGAAATTGCGTGTAAATTTCTTTATAAGATGGGAAGCGTAAATAACGAACGAATAGATTAGCAGAAAATAAATTAGCTGAAGTATCAAAATATCCCAACCGTTCTTTTTATTCTGATATTATCTCTATTTAAGGAAGAAGATGTCCTTAGGAAAAACTAATAATTACTTAGCTTTATAGTTTTTGAGATGCTGCTGGGGCAGTAACCTTTTTTAATTTCGGTTTTTTATAGGGTTTATTCACGTAGTTCACCTCCTGCCTCTAAATTCTGGCCTTGAATATTTAGGACATCTTCTTCTTAAAATAGAGATAATAAATAGAAATAATTACAACTTATTCAAACAACCAATTCAATCATTTTGGCGTTGGTGAGTTCGGTTAAATAATCTTTAACATCCGAATAGGCAGCGTCAAAGGTGATATTATATTGTTCAGAGACTATAGATGCGATCTGTTCATCCGTCCTTTCGTTATTGACAAGCTTCCATATTAACTCTTCAATCTCTCCAAAAAGATAAACATCGTTATTAAGTAGTGCATAGGTTTTTCCAGAAATGACTCTTAAATGTACAAAAATATTCTTCTCATACTTCATGAGGTTCTCTCCCTTATTTAGATTTGAGCAAATCCTGTGAAAGATCATTGAGATATTGGCAGAATTGAATGGTTTCTTTTAGCTGATATCCAATAGTTTGTTCATCATAAGAGTATCCCTGGAGCCTCATGTACTTCTCAAGTAAACTCATATCCTGCTGATTGGCACAATAACGTTGAAGCTTTCGATACAGCCACTTAGGGTTGGGATTTGTCTCTCCTTGGAGTGCAAGAAACATTGTTGCGCTTATTTCAAGCAGCTTCCTGAGTGCAAAAAAGCATGTTCCAAAATCTCTGGACTGGTAGGCCCCTTCCAGGTCCTCAATCACATGTGAATAAAACGCAGACTGATTTAGCGCCAAATAAAAATTTAAATTATTAAAATTGATATTTTGGATTATGGCTACATGTTCAGCAGATACCTTTATCATTTTAGAAAATCTCAGACGGTGTAAAAAATCAAGATCTTCTTTATCAAATTCATCAGGTCTTCGGTCTAACTGGTGATTAAAATCATTTAGTTTTGTAATTAGCTGCCCAAAATCCTCCCGGCTTATAAAAGTGAAATCATGTCTTAATTCTTCAAGCACAGTATTATAAATAATGGTGTTTTTTTCTTTAATCACAGCTTGGTTAGTTTCTTTGCTACCCAGTTCTGATGCTTCGGGCAAGTGTTCGGAAACTACAAAAACATCAATATCCGAACCGACATTTCCAAATCCTTCGATGGTCGACCCTGCTAAATAAACGAACGCTGTATTTAACAAACGATTTGGAATCTGCTTTAGAATAACTTCAGCATTATGAGTTTGTTCCAAAAAAACATCTCCTTATTAAGACTTCATCTGGATATTCAGTTTTTTGCTGACTTCAGCTTGAATCCTCTTTTCAATCTCTGCTTGAGGCCGGGTCGTATCAAGTAGAATAAAATGATGATCATCTTTCATTTCAAGAAATTTTTCTCTGGCTCTGGTCAAAATATCTTTAGTCTCGTTCATCGAACGTCCCTCATTGCGTTCGTCAATTCTTTCCAGAGAAAGATGGACAGGAACGTCCAAAAGAAAAACCAAATCAGGTTTTATGCAGGCTTCTAAACAAGCTTTTAATGTTTGTGTCTCAATATTACGTGCGTAGGCATAAGCGTAATGTGAAAATATCCAGCGATCCACCACTACGGTGATATCCTCTGCAATCCACTTTTTCACAATTTCGCTCTGTTGGAATAATTCAAAAGCAAGGAGAATGCTCCTATGCTCTCTGGGCATGGGTTTCTTGTTGAGTTCGGAAAACTTTGTACATACTGTATGAAGTTGCGATAGAAAAGCATTATCAGAATTAATTGGTTTATGCTTCTGTGCTTTTATTTGTTTCTCCAACAACCAGTTAGATAAAAATTCAGCGTGAGTACTCTTTCCAGAGCCGTCAATACCACAAAATGCTATAAGCATAATAGCTCCCCCAATATACAAAAGTGATGTTTAATGCTCTGTTTAAAGATAAGAGTTGGTTACTTTGCTTTTCATGTATTTACATCGTTTCTTTGAGCACCACTTGCTCCAGAATTCCTTACACTCAGAAAAGGCTAAATTCCTGGCTGTCATATAATCCATTTGATCCTCCAGGTAAGTAACACATTTTGAATATGTCCGCACAATATCCTCGGTAACTTTAATTGGGATTTCTCTCCCGGTAATTTTAAGTGTCGATACTCCCATTTCATACAGTTTGCCAATGCTGCAAAGGGAACAATATAAATTACTGTCGTAAAAAGAGTAGTCCTGTTCAACTGAGCTTTCAGTGATGACATCATATTTTGATTTACATGGAAAGCCTAAGTCAAGCGACTCACCCATGTTATGGTAAAGGCTGCAGCGTCCGTTCAAAAAAGTCCCTCCGAAATTGGCAAACACCTCAATGTCTATACCTTCAACAAGACATATTTCCCGAATCTCATCGGTTAACATATGGTACTCAAGAGTAACCCTTTTAAAGCCGAGATTTTTCAAAAAGCGGACCTGCTCTGCATTAATAGTTGCTAAATAAACACTTGCATAACATGGAATATCGATATTGTGTTCTCTCAATAATAAATATTGGCCGATGTCTGCAATGACTACGTTATCTATGCCGCAGTTAATTCCTATTTGAATGTAATCAATATAGTTTTGTTCAATTCTGCTTCTTTCACTGCTAGGGAGGCTAAATTGGGGGAGGTTGGACAGAAAGCTGACCTGTGCGTTATTATCATGAGCCAGTTGAATCGTTTCTTTCAACTCAGATTCGTCTATTGTTATTTGTGGGTTATAGGAATTAGAATTCCCCCTTGCACTGTATGAAATGTTTTTAAAGGCTCCGAAGGAAGCGCCCAGATATATTTCACCTGCGCCCGCCCCCAGCATCTTTTCTGCTGACTCTAACGAAATTACTGGAGCTTTAACTTTCATAAAAAAACCTCACTTAGTATAATTTTTAACTCGGGATATGCATTCAAAGAAGGTGAAAAAATTCACGAAATTATCCGTGACACAAAACGGTTTTAGCGATTGAATTGAGGTCGATTAAATGTATAATCTACAATTCCGTATTTAATTGAATCAGACCTGTCGATTAAGAAGTTGTAATCAGGGTTGCGATAATAAGTGATATTGCCAGCAACAATGTATTGCGGAACAACCTGCTTTACTTCTTCTGAAGGCTCTATGTATCCATCCTCTTTTAAACTCCATAACCTAGATAATTTCAGTACAGCCGGTTGTTCACACTTCTCTTTACAATCAGGGTATTTAACATCGTGATACTGCGCTTGGCTGCAAATCCTGCTTGCTGCACCGATTATTGTATCGAGATGAACGATTATATCAAGGCCTCTTTCAGAGATTTCATTTAGACCTGCTATATTCTTTTTGTTGACACTAAGATGAACGCCTGTAACCCCCATATCTTGAAAAAGTTTAATTTTTCTTGGATCATTCATTACAAAGCCGTTCATGTACTTTTGTACATGTTCATCCTCATTCCGGTTTAAATGATCAGACCAAGGACATTCTGAGAATGATTTGGTAAGCAGCCGTCCAAGATAATACTTTACACCGGAGTCCTTGTGGTTGTCCGCCGTATAATAAAACAGGCCGTAATCATTAAATGTTATCGAAGCGATTAATTTGGATGAAATTAACTCATCGATCCTATCTTTTGCTAGCTGTAGATTAGTTTGAGATACAAGCGGTGTGATGAGATGTATTTCTATGGTTTCATCACTTTTCTTAAGCTGTTGAAGTTCATCTTTGCAGGGGAGCTTATAAATACAACCCTCATTTCCAATAAACACACACGAACCTTTTTCCAGCTTACTAAATTCGATTTCATTAAAATTTCGGAAAAAAAGGGCTGTCTTCATGATATCACCGGTCCTCTACACTATTTTTGATTAATAAAGTCTTCACTACTGATATCATCATTTATTAGATTGCAGCGGTTAGACTGAAACTTATAGTTGCTGATTGCAAGGCGCTCTCTGTGGACACAACTATTTATACACGTAGCGTAATCGTCACAAGAATTGCACACTTGATTTGGCGATTTAACAGTTCTATAAGTGTCAAAATAATCAGCTTCTTGCCATAACCATGATAATTTGTGGTCACGGACATTCAGGCCTGAAGGACTTGAGCATGCGCAAGCAGATGTATCGCCGCTCTCAGTAACGTACAGCATGTAAAGGCCGCCTTCACAAATCTGCAATGGTCTTTCATCCTGCATGAAGGACTGTGGTGCGGAAATATATAATATATTCTTGTATTGAGCTCTCAATGATTTAATTAATTGAATGGCTTGATTTAATTCTGCAGCACTGAGCCTTATTTCGTTCCATACATTTTGAGCGTAACCTACAGGCATAACGGGATAAAAGTAAATACTGTATAGATTATGCTTCAGGCAAAACTCGACGATCTCAGGGATATACTTAATATTTTCACTTGTCAGAACACAGCATACGCCCAGCCGTATACCATAATCCATAATGGAACATATGTTAGTTATGTTCTTTTCGATATACTGGTTTCGTATCCTGTCCTCCGCGAATTTTCCGATCATATTGTATGAAATTTGAACTTCATTCAGGTGGGAGCTGACAATGCGCTCTGAATATTTGTCGATGTTATATCCGCTTGTCAATAGTACTATTCTTCTATAATCCAGCTCATGCGCGTACTCTATAAGCTCCAGTGTCTCATGTACGATTTCGTTATGTAGGGGTTCTCCGCCAGTTAAAGAAACCGTTTGGGCGCCTAACTCGGATGCTTCAAGAATGACTCTTTTCTTTTCTGCCAGCGATAGCTCGGATTGTGAGGAATGGATTTTCTTACTGCAGTATGTACAATTAAAAGGACACTTAGCGGTGACGGCCAATTCCAGCTTACCTAAAGAAATAAATCTTTTGTTGCATTCAGATTGAGCATAATTGAGGATTTTTGCAGGGTTGAATGAATAGTGCCGATGCAGTACTTTCTGGGGAGGCCCGTATTGTAGTATGTGATATTCCAGGAATTCATCCAGAGTGTTCTCAATTTCCTGTAGAGACAAGTTAAAGGCCGCTTCATATTTCTGAACATTATTATGTACATCTGTTGCATTACTCATTTCCTCAGAGAAAAGATAAATTAGAAGCTTGTTATAATTAACACTTATTCTTATTCCATATTCGGTTATTATTTCGAAATGGTTCTGATCTACCTTGAAGACACCTTGTTTAGGCTGGCAGAATGTGTATTGATACTTTGAAGGCTTCATTTTTTCACACCCATATCGTATTTTTAAGCACTACAACGAAAAATACATATTTTAATTCGTTGCCCACCTTATTTTATTTATGTTATATATTAAAATAAAAAGGAAAAAATATGTATATGACATTTCTCTCCACTGAAATCTAAAGAGAGGTACACAGCAAGGTATTGTTGTATTTAGTTCGCTGCTATGATAAAATAAGAATGCTGTTTATGAAACGGAAATTCTAATTTAGCATAGATAGTGATGCTTGGACGTAGGAGGTGGAAGTGAATGGATATCTTTTTGAAAGTGGTGCTTCTGATTTTTGCCGTAGGTCTGATTGCGGTCGTTCTTCTGCAAAAAGGGAAAAGTGCAGGTCTTTCCGGTGCCATCTCCGGCGGTGCTGAGCATCTCTTCGGTAAAACAAAAGCACGCGGTATGGAGCTTGTGCTGCAGCGTGTAACGGTTGGCTTGGCAGCGGGATTCTTCATTATGTCAATCGTAGTAGCCGTTGTTGTTGACTAATTGGTCTACAGTAAGCCTTCGCTCTGTTCTGAATGGAATAGGCGGGGGCTTTTTTGTATGCAAATTTGACCATCTGAACCTCATAACAGGGATGCCCGGGATTGATTTCGTGTATACTAGGGTATGAAGTATGTAAAGGTAAATTTTACTTGAATTCTAAGCTGTGCAATAGGACAAGACATACATATATGCCAGCGGCATGTGTGTGCTGCGGGAGGCCGAGGTGACGAACATGATAACACAGGAAATCTTACTTGATTTCATGCGGGAGACCGCTTATAAACCACTGACTTATGAAGAACTGGTGAGCCATTTCGCAATTGAGGATAGTGCACAGTTCAAAGCCTTCGAGGGCTTGCTGATTGAACTGGAAAAGGACGGCCGGATCATTCTGACCCGGAATAGCCGCTATGGCGTACCGGAACGGATGGATTTGTTGCGCGGACGGCTGCAGGCTCATGCGAAGGGTTTTGCTTTTCTGATTCCCGATGACAAAGAGCACCCGGATGTATATATCCACGCCAATGATCTAAAAGGCGCAATGAATGGCGATATCGTATTGATCCGCATTACCTCCAAAAGCCCGTCCGGCGGGCGTATGGAAGGTGAAGTGGAACGGATACTGATCAGAGGCGTGTCGCAGACGGTGGGCGTCTTCCAGAGCATGGAGACCTACGGCTTCGTACTGCCTGATGATAAGCGGATTAACCGGGATATTTTCATTCCCAGGGAGTCTTTCAAGGGTGCAGTGGACGGGGAAAAGGTTGTTGTCCGCATTGTGAACTATCCGGAGGGCCGCTCTGCGGCTGAAGGTGAGATCATTGAGATCCTTGGTCATAAGGATGACCCGGGTGTGGATATTCTGTCGGTCATCCGCAAGCATCAGCTGCCGGAGGCTTTTCCGGCTGAGGTGATGACGGAAGCGGAGCAGGCACCGGATTCCATCACGGATGAAGAAATTATCCAGCAGGGCCGCCGTGATCTGCGCGGACTCAATATCGTAACGATTGACGGGGCGGATGCGAAGGACCTGGATGATGCGGTGAACGTTGAGCGCCTGGAGAATGGTCATTATAAGCTGGGTGTTCATATCGCCGATGTTGGCTATTATGTGCGTGAAGGCTCAGAGCTGGACAAGGAAGCCTATGACCGGGGATGCAGCGTATATCTGGTTGACCGGGTCATTCCGATGCTTCCGCACCGGCTGTCGAACGGGATCTGTAGCTTGAATCCGCAGGTAGACCGGCTAACGATGTCCTGTGAGATGGAATTCGACGAGCAGATGAAGGTCGTGAAGCATGATGTGTTCACCAGTGTAATCCGTACCAAGGAGAGAATGACCTATTCGGATGTACGCAAGATTGTCGAGGATGAAGATCCTGAGCTGCTGGAGCGTTATGCTCCGCTGATCGGTGATTTCCGGCTGATGAAGGAGATCGCGATGAAGCTGCGCGATGCCCGGATGCGGCGCGGGGCGGTTGACTTCGACTTTGAAGAAAGCAAGATCATCGTAGATGAGACCGGTAAGGCTATCGACATTGTGAAACGGGAGCGCTCCGTGGCGGAGCAGATTATCGAGGAGTTCATGCTTGCGGCGAATGAGACGGTAGCTGAACACTTCCACTGGTTAAAGGTACCGTTTCTGTACCGGATTCATGAAGATCCAGACCCGGAGAAGCTGCAGAATTTCATGGCTTTTGCCGCTAACTTCGGCCATCATGTGAAGGGACGGGGGAATTCTGTCCATCCGCGCGCCTTGCAGGATCTGCTGGAGCAGATTCAGGGTACCAAGGAGCAGACGGTGATCAGCACGATGATGCTGCGCTCCATGAAGCAGGCGAAATATGATGCCGAGAGCACTGGACATTTCGGGCTGGCGGCAGAATTCTATTCCCACTTCACCTCCCCTATCCGCCGTTATCCTGACTTGGTCATTCACCGCGTCATGCGTGAGGTACTGGAGAACGGCGGTGCGCTGACGGATAAACGCCATGAATACCTGGCATCCCGGATGCCGGATATCGCCCAGCAGTCATCGGAGCGTGAGCGTGTGGCCGTAGAGGCTGAGCGCGATACCGAGCAGCTGAAAAAAGCAGAATTCATGCAAGACAAGGTTGGCGAGGAATTCGACGCCATGATCAGCAGTGTGACCAGCTTCGGGATGTTCATTGAGCTGGACAACACCGTCGAAGGTCTGATCCGTCTCAGTGCGCTGAGCGATGATTACTACCATTTCGACGAAGCCCATATGGCACTCATTGGTGAGCGCACCTCTAAGGTGTTCCGCATTGGCGATGAGGTGAAGATCCGTGTAGCCAAGGTGAACATGGATGACCACACCATCGACTTCGAGCTGGTCGATATGAAGCCGCGTGCGGCGGGAGACCACCGCAATTACGGTGGGCGGGGCGGCAAAGGCGGCCGTCCAGGCGCCGGAGGCCTCAGCAAGCCGTTCTCAGGCAAAGCCGGAGGCGGCAAGGGCCGTGGTAAAGGCAAGCCCGGCAGCGCTGCTGCCGGTGCTAAGAGCGGCGCTGCCAAGAGCAAGAATGGCAGCGCGGGCAAAGGCGGCATCTTCGGCGGTGCCGGGAAGGGCAAGAACGGCACCGGGGCTGGTAAAGGCGGCATTTTTGGCGGTGCCGCTAAGGGCATGAACGATGCCGGAGCCGATACAGGCGGCATCTTCGGCAGTGCAGGCAAGAGCGGCGGCGCTGACGCTGGCGCCGGGGAAGGGCCGCGCGCAGATGCAGCGCCGGCTGGGGACAGCGGCGGCGCAGCAGGCAGCGGCCGTAAGCGCGGACGCGGGCCGGAAGCTGCGGCGCGGCGTGCACTTGCCGCCGCGTCAGCAGCGGGCGGCGCGGCGAAGGCGGACCGCCGGGGCGAAGCCGGCGGACGCGGCATAGCCTTCGGCTTCGGCTCCGGCAAGGGCGGCTACGGCGCGCCGGGCGGTGGCGGGTCTGAGCAGGCGGGCGGTGAGCTGCGCGGCGTAGACGCGAGCACACGGTTCCGCAGCCGCGAGGATCTCGGGGCCGACGGCCGCGGCGCGGCGCCGGAGGATAAGGGACGCCGCAAGAAGAAGAAAGGCGGCGTCTTCATCGGCACTTCGGTGACTCCAGGGAACGTGGAGACTACCAATCCGGCAGCGGCAGGCGCTGGCGATAAGAGCGGTAACCCGGAGGGCGGCGGCCGCAAGAAGCGGAAGAAGAAGACACAAGAGTAGGCTTGTATATATGGCACTGTTCCTTACGGGGACAGTGCTTTTTTAAACAGATAAGAAAATAGACGGCGCTGCCGTTTCTACTTGTTAAAATTATAATTCATATTGTTCCACACGATCGCTTCCTGACACCCGTATGTCAAAATGTTTACTATGGATTACTATGCTATAGGGTGATCCTTCCTTGCACTGCCTGCTTGACTTTTGATACAATATAGACCTGATGTCCGTTCATGACGGGCCGGGAATTCGATTCAAGGAGTGACTTTCATGGGTAAAAAAGCAGACGGGAAAGTGCTTGCCCAGAACAAAAAAGCTTCCCATGATTATTTCATTGAGGATACTTATGAGGCAGGTTTGGTTCTGACAGGTACAGAAATCAAATCGCTGCGTAACGGCCGCGCTAACATTGGCGATGCTTTTGCTACCATCCGGAACGGCGAGATTCATATTCACAATATGCATATCAGCCCTTTTGAACAAGGGAACCGCGCTAATCCTACTGATCCGACGCGTACACGGAAGCTGCTTATGCATAAGGAGCAGATCCACAAGCTGCTCGGCTCATCCAAACGCGATGGCTTCACCATTGTGCCGCTGAAGATTTATGTACGCAATGGCTATGCTAAGCTCTTGATAGGTCTTGGTAAAGGGAAGAAGGAATATGATAAACGGGATTCCGCCGCGAAGCGTGATGCTCAGCGTGATATCCAGCGTGTCCTGCGCGACAAGCAGAAGATCGCCCGCTAGGTTATTAACCACCAGCCGCCCAATTGTTCCAGATTCGACCTTCAATTCCTCTAACCCACGTGTTAAAGTGTTGATAAATGTGCTATACTGTGTAAGTAAACTTATTGCTTCTGAACAGCCATCTTGATCAAGATCGCTGTGAACCGGATCAGCATTTATGCTTGTGATTGATCCGTTAATCCGAAGCGCCCTTTCTAATGAGGGGCCGTTCTTGGATTCGACGGGGATAGTTCGAGCATGAGTAGCGAGTAGTGGGGACGCGTCCGCTTCATCAACGCTAAAGCCTATTAAACGGCAAACAACAAAACAACTACGCTTTCGCAGCCTAAGAAACTGTGTGCGTGCTTCTACCCTGCATCGCCCATGTGACAGGGATAGGGGCTAACAAGTAGTGGGATACGCCGTCTCATCTCCGCCTGCGGTGAGCTGAAGAAGATAATCAGGCTGACCCGAAGGGGACCCGGTTACGGGGGGCTTCTAGGGTGACATCAAAACTGTAACTACACTCGTAGAAGCTTATGTGCCGTTATCTTCGGACAGGGGTTCGACTCCCCTCGGCTCCATATGGAGTATCAGTAAAAGACACCTTAATCGGTGTCTTTTATGTTTTCAGGAGATAATCAGGGTTACAGTGTGGTTGAAAATCCTTGATAACACTGGGTTTTCGAACAGCGCTGCCCATGAATAGCATAAGTCTCTCTCATAAGGTTTATTCTGTGCTACGTGAACAGCCATGAATACGAGAAGGTACAGCCAGTTCATGGAGGAGTTTTTTCTTAATTGCAGGAAAATAAAACGTAGTAATCAAATACCTTCTTGGATGTCTGTTTTTAATGAGTAACACGTTTTAGAAAAGGCAGTTTGAAGAATTAAAATAGATTTAGGGGTGGTTCTGCATGGGGATTTTTGAAGAACTTAAGGTAAGAAAGGGTTCTGGCGAATTGTTATCTCTTAATGAATTAACACCAGAAAAGCTAAAAACAATGTTTATAGATGAGGGAAAAACAGACAAAATGATTTCACAGCTGTTTGAAGTAAAGGAATCACAAATCACCTATAGACGAAAGAAGTTTGGGATCTCTATTAGAGGTTCTATTCTTGATGATTTTCTAATGGCTAATTCAGAAGATGCAAAAGAAATGAATGAAAAGATTAAACTTCAATTACTTGATGAGAAAAATTTGACAATGATCTCAAAGGCGGTTGCACATTTCGCTTTCAGGAACGGTCCTATTGAAGATATGCATGCAACACCCAACAATCAGCTTTCTGAAGAAGATATGAAAACTTTGAATAAATTTATGGTAAATAGATTGGCTTATATTTTCAAGTTAGTGATTGAAGAACGTTGGATGGAATTCGATTTTTTAATAAAAAGTACCGATCGTTTATATGGTCATTCATGGGACGAAGCTGAGCCAGATGATGGGGAGACAAGAAAGATAATTGAGATGTTGTTAAAGAAAGGTTAAGAACGTGGTATAGAAGATATTTACCGATATACTATAATGCTTGTTATTGATGAGCAAGAGGTGCCTAAGATTCGATGGGATGAAGTTCAGGAGCATTTTCTTAATGTTGAAACTGTATAGTGAATTACATCAGGAAGACCCTTACAGGGAGTATTGTTTCTTTCATATCTCCCGTCCTGAGGTTGTAGCGTGAGAACGATATCTTGGTATCAAAGGACTCAGATGAATATAACAATGTTAGGGTTAATGGAATGGTCAGTGTTGGAGCTTTTTAGGCTCACAATGTTCGAATAAGAAAGACCAATCGAAAGTAGGTATGCCGGATTGACGGTGTACCTGCTTTTTTTGTGCCCAAATAATCCACACAAAGGGCCACCTGAAGAGATTGATATTATCCAGTGGATATTTAATCAGTACGCTTTTGAAAACAAAGGCTATCATAAAATCGCATCCGAATTGAATCAACAGCAGGTGCCTACGCAAAAAGGCGGAACATGGTCGGCCAGTACCATCCGTGCAATCATTATTAATGAATCGTATATCGGAAGCAAAGTGTGGAATAAGCAAGACTATCAAACCAAGGGTGAAAAGTGGAGAGACCGCTCCGAATGGATCATCACCGAGAACGCTCACCCAGCGTTGATTACGAAGGAGCTTTTTGAACAGTGCCAGGCTGCTGCCAAGCGACGCAACAATGGTGGAGGTGAAACTCATAAGCCCTTTGGCAACAAGATCGCATCGCCCTTCTGGCTGCGTGGCATCATGGTCTGCGACAAATGCGGCTCGCGAATGGTTGGCAACTCTGCATCCACACGCAGTAAGAACGGCGGACACCGATATTATACTTGCGGCGGCTATCTAAGAAAAGGCAAGGAATTCTGCTCATATGTGGGCTGGAAAAAGGAACGTGTGGAAGAGGTTGTGACTAATAAGATCAGAACAACGCTGCTGCGATTGTCTATGGATAATCAATTAGAGGAAGAGATCCGAATGTACCATAACGAGAAGAATAAGCATGTCATTGCTCAAGTATCGAGCCTTGCGGCTGAGATCACATTTTTGGAGAAACGTGTAGATGCGGTTGTAGGTGACATGAACGCAGGGAAAGGAAAGTCGTTTCATCAGGAGATGCTGGATGAGATGAAGACGGAGTTGATGGAGAAGAAGGCAGAGCATGCGGCAGTGTCGGAAGGGCTACGAGAGTTCGATGTTCCAGAGGAATACATCGCGTCTGTGAAATATGATATTCAGACATTAATTGGTCTGCTGGATGCAGAGGTTCAGAATCCGCAAATATTGCATCAGATCGTGAGTAAATTTGTGTCGAAGGTGGTCGTGCAGAGGGAGACGAAGAATGTGTATGTGACGGTGCAATTTACGAATGCGGATGAGGTTTTGTATGAGAAGAACGTAGTAGCTGAAATGTAATAAAGCTCTCTGTATGAAGCGGTCGACAATTCTTTTGACAGTTAATTCATGGTATGAGAATATTGCCATATAACATTCCAATATCTTGAAGGAGTTGATAGAGTTGTCGGCTGAACTTCGTATAAACATTCAAGGTGTAAATCCCCCTGTTTGGACTCTGGGAAAGCAAAATGACTCTTACTTCTCATACTACGAGAATGAACATGGCGAACAATGGGTAGCAAAATGTGAAGGTGTTATTCTTCGGATTTCTGGTCTTGATATCGGCTGGAAGGAGTATCAACTCACGATTAAGGAAGCAGAGGCTGAATATAGCCGAATTCTTGATCAAATCATTGCTCTTACGCTTATGCAGGCGAAGAGCGTTCCTGAGAGTCTTAGCCAAACTTATTTAGAAACGGCTGTTGCACGATTACGGGAGTATGAAGGAGAGATGCCTCTTGCTCAAGTTGTTTTAGAGGTTAGTGAATTATTGTGGTTAGCTTCTGTGTTAAATGCTGCTATTCCGCAGATGAAATGGTCAAAAGAAAGAAACTAATAATAAAGGGATGGGATAAATTGTGTTGCAGCCAGGCGAAATAGTGAAATTTAATAGTATGAAAAACTTTAGACATCTCTCACCTTTGGGTGCGGGAGGTACTGGAGATGCTCATCTCTTTAAAGATGAAACGACCGACATGCTATTTGCCTTTAAAAAGTATTCGCCAAAAGGTTCTAATGATACTGATGATACATTTAGACGTTTTGTTGATGAGATAAAGATTTTATTTAAATTATCTCATCCTAATATAGTGAGGATATATAATTACTACCTGTATCCAGAAGCCAAATCAGGTTACTTACAGATGGAGTATGTAGAAGGGATTTCTATTGATAAATTCGAATCGAAGTTAGGTAAGGACTGGGCAACAATTTTTAAAGAGATTATATATGCCTTTGAGTATTTAGAAGAAAATAAAATTCTACATAGGGATATTAGACCATCTAATATTTTAATAGACAAAGATGAAAACGTGAAAATCATTGATTTTGGATTTGGCAAAAAATTAGAGGTTGAAGAAATAGGAGGGAGAAGTATCTTCCTTAATTGGCCAGTTTCCCAATTGCCTAATGAAACTCAATTGGAGGGGATATATAGTCACCAAACAGAAATATATTTTGTGGGTAAACTATTTCAAAACATTCTTAGAGATTTGGGAAAGGAAACAGATTTTAAATTTAATTACATCGTAGATAAAATGATTAAAATCAATCCTACTGAGAGATTCAAATCATTTAACGAGATTTCTCAGTTCATATCAGCGGGAATAATTAGCGAAATAAACTTTTCGAGAATAGAGAAAGAGTCATATAAACATTTTGCAGACGCTTTAGTTAGCCATATATCTTACTATAATGATAAGTACGACCCAATTAATGACATTGACGTTATACTTAGTAGATTGGGTGTTCTGATTCGTAACAGTTCGCTTGAAACCTATATACAGGATAACTCTCAATTAGTTAGATGTTTTATAAAAGGCGGATATGGATTTGATAGTAAACGTGATATAAATGTAAGTCATGTTAAAGACTTTTATCAACTAATAGTGAGATTAGAACCGTATAAACAAAAGATAGTATTAGACAATTTATATACAAGGTTAGCAAGCATAAATGTAATTATTGATGATGGTTTGCCTTTTTAGTGCTAATGTTGGGGATGATGTTGAGGCTGGTAAATATTTTTAATGGTTTAACCATGTTTGAAACAGCTAGGAAATTAAGAGTATGAGGAAATTTGTTTGTAGGAGAGAGAGTATAGTATGTCAATAGATTTATTTAAGCCTATTGTTCCTATGGATAAGCTGAATAGAAACTTTTCAATATTAAAAGATGGTGCATTGAATGAACCAACAAGAGTAATGATGAATAAAGCATTTGAATTTTTCAATGATATTGATGGAAACTTTTTAGAACAATTTCAGACTACTGGTTTTGACGCCCGAGTCTTTGAGTTATACTTGTCCTCCTACTTTTTGGAGGCTGGATATAAACTTAATCGCGATTATGATCGGCCTGATTTTATAGTAGAACGTGACGGATATAAAGTTGCTATTGAAGCTACAACAGTAAATTCAACTGTAGATAGGAAACAAATTATGGACGGAAAGAAAGCTCATCGAGATTTAACTTTAGAGGAGTTATATGAAAAATTGCGTAATGAGCTACCCATAAAATTTGGAAGCCCGCTTTTTTCAAAGCTAAATAAAAAGTATTGGGAACTTAATCATTGTAAAGATATTCCTCTTGTTTTAGCTATAGAAGCATTTCATGAAGAAGATTCATTGAGTTTTACAAGCAATGCATTAATACAGTATCTATATGGAATAAGGCATGAACTTCATATTGACGAAGAGGGTCGAGATTCGGTAAATAAGAGCGATATTAATGAGCACAGATCGGGAAACAAAGTTATTCCATCCGTATTTTTTCAACAGCCTTACACTGAAAATATCAGTGCAATTATATTTACTAACAGCGGAACAACGGCTAAATTTAAAAGAATGGGTTACTATTACGGATGTGTTAGTAGCTTTATAAAGATGTACCGAGAAGGGGTATGTTATGACTTTGATCCAAAGGCTTTAAGACCTAAAGAATTTAAGTACGATCTCGATAATCGTATTGATGAATCTTGGGGGGAAGGACTAGAAGTTTTTCATAATCCCAAAGCTAATTTTCCATTGCCAAAAGATTTTTTCGATGATGCAGCATATCATTATATAGAAGATGGCGAAGTTTTATCATTCTTGCCAGAGTTTCATATATATCACTCTAAGACATTAACAATTGAATTTGAAGATAATTTAATTTTGCCTGGAAATATTAAAAGAGTTATGAAGACAGATGTTGATAGATTTATTCCAAGTAGAAATCAATTGCCGAAGTATCCTGAAAAATGTTGGTTGATAAAAGGTCAGAGGATTGGCATCATTGTAATGGATGTGGATGGAGAAGCTTTTCTGTCCTTTATATATGAATATGATGATGAAGGTTTTGAAGTAGCCAGTATAAATACATTCAAAGGATTCAATGAGGCCGGGACATATCTAGTTGAAAACCTGTGATGTCCATTTTATAGTCATCTAACTTTAAACATGCAACTACCATAGACTAGTACGTACTAGAAGTATTCATATACCTGATACTTAATTTGTATTTTGGAGGCGTTCAAATGGAAAAGTGTATTTGTTGTAAACGTGATTTTGACGAAGCAAAGGTTTTACCGATAGTTGAAAAAGGAACAGATTGTTATTACAACGAAGAAGATCTTTCAGGTAATTATATCTGTAAACACTGTCTTAAAGTGAGTGAAGATTATGGACAATGTGATATCTGTTCTGAAGAAGTAGTCTATCATGAAAGTGATTTAGAATACTCTGGTGGGGAGCAATATTGCTCCGAACATATTTCTGAAACTGAAATGGATGAAGAAGAGGATTGGGATGATTACATAGAGAAAATTAATAAAGACTAATCAAGAAACCCTGTATTTGCAACGCCCCTTAAAAATGAGGTTGGTCTGTGTCGCATAATTATATAAAATTACTTAATTTTGATTACGAAGTGTTTTAATATTCATGAATAGCATTCAGAGGACATATGTTTTAGAAAAGGACGAATTCTAATTGTAATAGCAATCTCCTGACCGCTGGGGGATTTTTCTTTTGTTTATTAAATTACTCCAATATAATGAAAGATACGTGGCAGAAGATTTTTCAGGGGAGATTGTGTAGGTATGCTTAAAACATTTTTAGAGTGGTCAAAGAAAAATCTATCTAATATTTTCAGTATAGTGGGCATTGCCTTAACTATTTATTTTGGTGCTTTCTATGTTCCAGGTTATCTTGCCGAGATGAGGGCAGAGAAAGTTAATGCAATAAATGAGGCAATCATACAAGATATTCAAGAACTAATTTATAACAGGGAAAACATTACTGCAACCGAAATTGATACGCTTATTAAAGCGAAAGAAATAAAGTATAATATTTCGTATCCGTTTACGACTAACGAATTGTTAATTCAGATATCTGGAAGATTTATTGAAAATAAATTTATACCACTTGAACAAAGAAAAGAATTGTTTGATAAGGTAGATGCTCTTCGAAAAACCATAAAGGAACCACAACCTATTAAAAAAGAAGAAGCGAATTCCCTAGTTATGAAAGTTCTTTCGACTATAATTAGTATTCTATCAATTATTATTGCTGCCTTAGGTTTAAATAGCACTTTTTTTAAGGCGAAAAAGGACAGGGAAAATCAAATAGAGCAAGATATAGAAAAAAGAGAGGAAGAAATTCAAAGTAGTATCATGAATGCTTTTGCATTCGAATTAGTTGTTAAAAATGCTTTAAACGGATATGACTTCGAGTATAATATTTGGGGAAGTGACCAAGGCATTGATTTTAAGTTGAATGTCGGCGGTGTTGAGTATGTCATTGTATGTAAATACTATAAGAGAGCTATAAGTATTGTCGACGTGCGGAAGATACTTGAGACTGCAAACTTGACACAACTAAAGACAATACTCGTTACCAATAATTCATTAACAAAGTCTGCTAATCAACATATAGAAGAGTATAACAGTAAAAATATAATTAAATTATATGTTATACAGGGCGAAACCGAGAAGGATATCAAAAAACAAATAGCTGCCATTGTCGATAATTAACCACTGCACTAATGGCACTATGTATGGATTGGGATTACTAGCATCCATGTAAAAGTTTATCTAAATTAGCAATCACTACTCAAGTCATGTGGAGTGCCTAATATTGATGGTACGAAATGAGATGTGACGGTACTGCTTTTTAACAAATCATAATAAACTTTTTCAAGCGGAAGCACCGTGCCTAATTATTTTTTAGGCATGGTCTTTTTAATGGAGGACATGGAAGGATGAAACATTCTTTAGAAATGATCTTGGAAGAAATAAGGAGCAGTGTTGAGGCGAAGTATTAAATATTGGGAATAAAAGTCTCGATTTGCTGAGATACAAGCATTTCTAGTTGTACAGTAATGATACTATAAATGAGACCTTATTAAGGAACTAAAAGGCATTTCAGCACCGAAGTGGTTCTTTTTTACATTGCAGCATAGTCACCTAAACAATAGATTTCGAAATGAACTTTAGTAGGTCTCTTTAAGAGATAAAAGGATGTAATAGAAACTATATACATAAATTGAGCAATCTTGTATATTCATTTTAAAGAGATAAGCTTAGATTGAGAATAAGTACTAGTACAGCATCAGATTTAAAATAGTTAAAATATGGTGAATGTGATATAGTCGAGATAAAAAGAGGTATCGACTATGAGAAACCGTGAATATACCGTTTGCTTAACCGCAAATCAGCAGAATGAATTAGTGGAGATTTGCTCAAAAGGAAAGGTGGCCGCACGATCTCTTCGGCGAGCCCAAATTCTGTTGTGGGCAGATGAGAATCGACTGGACGGAAAACTTACAGATGTAGAAATTGCCAAGCAGCTACACATCCATACGAACACCGTATATCTGGTGCGCAAGTCCTTTGCAGTGAACGGAATGAAGGCGGCGCTTGAACGAAAAAAGAGACTGACTCCGCCCAATCCTCCAAAAGTGACTGGCGAATTGGAGGCGAGAATCATCGCGCTCAGTTGCAGTACACCACCGGTGGGAAGAAGTCGGTGGACCCTTCGGCTGTTGGCAGATAAGACCGTAGAACTGGGGTACATTGACAGTATTTCGTACGACACGGTGGATCGGATTTAAAAAAAACGAACTCAAACCCCATCTTCGTAAATGTTGGTGTATCCCGCCAAAGCAGAATGCGGCGTTTGTAGCAGCCATGGAAGATGTGCTAGAGGTCTACCATTTGCCCTACGATAGAGAATGTCCCGTCATTTGCATGGATGAGAAACCCTTCCAACTGCTGGATGATAGGCGTAACCCTATTCCGATGAAACCGGCCAAACCGCTGAGAGAAGATTCCGAATACGTACGCCATGGAACCTGTAGTATCTTTATTTTCACAGAACCACTTGCAGGCTGGCGGCATGTCAGCGTTCGTCCACGACGTACCAAAATCGAATGGGCGGAGCAAGTTCGGGAACTCTTGGATGTTCATTATCCGAGCATACCGACCCTTCGTTTGGTGATGGACAATTTAAACACACATTCCATTGCCTCGTTATATGAAGCTTTTGAACCCGAGACGGCGCTGCGTCTAGCCAAACGGCTCGAGATCCACTACACGCCTAAACATGGCAGTTGGCTAAACATTGCTGAAATTGAGCTGAGCGTTATGACAAGCCAATGTTTATCCAGACGGATTCCCTCTATGGAAGAGCTAGCCAGCGAACTAACCGAATGGGAAACGACTCGAAACGCTGTTCACAAAGGAGTGGATTGGCAATTCACTACGGAAGATGCACGAGTCAAACTCAAAAGGTTATATCCACAGTTTAAAGACTGATGAGCTACTAGTTTAATGTAAATAACTTATTTTGAACAGATGGGGGGGCAGTACTTGTTGCATCTGCAAAACAAGTTTGTATCCTATGTTATTAATAAATACGACCGTCCACCAATAAAAATTTTAAAGAGTTCTGATGATAGGGAAATTGAACGCTATTTAGAATCAATACCAGCAGAGGCTGCAGCAAGTATGGATGAAGATGGTACAATATTTATTTTACTTCATGATACCATCGCTGGTTGTGCCGCAATATTTGAAGAATTTGCCCATGCGATACAGTACGAGAAAAGGGGAAATATCGCTATTAATTCTGCGGAAGTTTGTATTAGGGAAATTGAAGTTGCAGAGTGTTTATTAGAATACGGGGTCAAGTTGGGTTTAACCCAGCAAGAACTTGATCAAACTAGGACTAACTTAGAGTCATATAAAGATCAACTATTATTTTACAAGGAGGGGTAAGATGAACATATTTGCTGGTTACGCAAAGAAAGTCATTAAGGCCCCTTTTGGAGATAACATTACAATTATTGGTGCGTGGTCTGATTTTATTTTAAAACCATCAGAAGAGCACTATACAGTAAATCAATACCGAAATGAGGAATGCATAGGAATTTGGATAATTAAGTCTATTTCATCTTTTTATGGTATTAACACCAGTAGTAAACAAGGAGTAATGTTGTCTCCAATAAATGGAAATAAAGTAATATTTAAAGGAGACATTTTTGTTGATGCTAGATGTAAAGTGAATTTCTATGAGGTAGTACTACCATTTGAGCTGAACGAGCCTATAGTAGGTAAACCAACAAACGAATATGATAACTGTAGAGTTGTAATTTATAATAGAATTGGTTTAGATAATAAGTACATAGCGTTTATTCATAACAAAGAGGAAATAGGGCCTATTCAAGATATAACAATTAAGTGTTTAGACCCCGTAGATACTGGGCTAATAAGAGTGGAGATTATAACTCAAAACTCAAGTGATAATTTAGATATTAAGCAGCTAGAGATTAAGATTGATTCTGAGAAACATATTACACTAAATAAGTTAATTAACACTATGAGTCCAATTAGATCATTTCTTTTAGATGCTGGCGATAATCACTATTATGGTAGGGAATCTGTACGCAGGAAAAATAATAGTATATTCGAACCAGTAGTTAATGTAAGGGCGGGGAGTATAAGGGTTATTCTAACACCTAATGAAGGTCAGATTGATGGCTTTGTTTCACCAACATACCCATTTGAACTTTTTTACAAGTCCTTATCATTGGCAGAATCTAAAGATACTCAGGCATTATTTGAATTGTTAAGAGAGAGCTTGCTGGATCTGAAAAGAGGTTTGTACCACCTATTGTCGATTACACGGTTATATGAAAAGGAAGGTATATTTGAAGTAATAGTTTCAGAGAACGAGCATTTGCGTGTCACAAAAAAATCGTTCGACACTATTAGAAACGCTTTGCAGGATTTGAACACAAGAGAAGTGCTTATTATAGGGCGGATATATGCGATCGATTCTTTGAGAAGATGGTTCAAGGTTAAGGATGAAAAAACAAGTGTTGACTGGAAATTTGTATATAGTACAGATATCGATTCAATGTCTATTCGTGAACATGGTGATTATGTAAAAGTAATTGGGGAGACGCAGACTCCAGAGAATGCAAGAAAAGGAATTGCTGAATTAAAAGGAATTGAGTTTTTAACCTAGAGGATAAAACTCTGGCTTTTTCACATCGTCGAGGTCGTAATAAATTTCCCGTAAGGTAATCTTTACTGGTGTTAATTACTACAGGTTTAGGAGTTGAATGTTTTGAATAAGTCTGGCGGATTGCCCTTGGTAATCCTAATGAGGATTTATGTGCCATTATAAAATGATTTCGGTATAAAATCTTTTTTCGGGGTGATACATATGAGCTTCTACACCGCTGCAGGTACGGAATGTACTTGGAAATCCTACAACTTTGGATAATATACAATTGATGTACACAAAATGTATTACAAGTTTTCATGGCATTATGAAGCTCCGACAAAATTTTTCAGTAAATTCATGGTATAAGATTATTGGTATATGCTATTCCAATATCTTGAATATAAATGTTGAATAAACGAGACAGAGGGAGCTCAGATAGAGTATAATACTATAGGCAAACAAGTTGTATTTGAACTTTTGATGGTGATAATCGCTATCTTATATTTTAATGTATCTACACATCTCTCTGCACTATTCTCATTGTTGGATCCAATTGTCTCACATGGTATCTACGCGGTGATTTAGAAAGGTAGAAATGCAGCATTACTTTTGGAAATTCCCACCGAGTTTCTTTGGAAAATTCTTATAAGGGACAAGTCAAATAACTATACATCATTTCCCATAAGCAAAAAAAGTGGTGGCTATCGCACAATTCATTCTCCTTCCTCAAACCTAGCAATTCTTCAAAAAAAGCTTGCCTATGTCCTCTCTCTACAGTTCAATCCCCATAACCGAGCACATGGTTTTATAGAAAAGCGAAGTATTGTCACTAATGCTTCTGAACACTTAAAAAAATCTTTTGTATTAAATATAGACCTGGAGAACTTTTTTGAAAGTATATCTTTTGCTAGGGTAAGGAAGATGTTTGCTTCTTACTTTAAGTTAAGTGGAGTAGTAGCCACAACTCTTGCGAATATATGCAGCCATCCAGAGGGTTTTTTGCCTCAAGGGGCGGCGACGTCCCCGATTATTTCCAATATTATTGCTAAGAGTTTGGATAAAGAACTTAAACAACTCTCCGTTGAAAGTAAGGGGGTTAAGTACACACGATATGCCGATGATATTACATTCTCTACAAATAAGAAGGATTTCCCTAGAAATATCGCGTTTTTAAATGAGGATAGTCATGTAGTATTAAGTGAGAAGTTATTACGAATTATTGAAAACAATGGGTTTAATGTGAATGAACAAAAAATAAGGTTACAAGATCGTCAAAGTAATCAATCTGTAACTGGAATAGTAGTGAATGAGAAATTAAATGTAAGCAGGACATATATTCGCAGAATTCGTTCCATACTGAATTGTATTGAAAAGAACAATAATGATCTTGATGCTGCTAGAGAAATTTTTATTCGTAGATATCCATTTCGACAGAGAGCGAAAGTAAATCAACCAGAAATGTTCTCAGTATTGCGAGGTATGATTAATCATGTAGGTCATGTGAAAGGTAAGAGCGACCCAGTTTATTTGAAATTAGCTAATCGTTTTAATAGTGTATCTCCGGAGCAGAAGGTTATTAAGTCTGTAGAAAAACAGATTAACAAACGGAAAATGTATGAAGATTATACTTTTGTGATTGAGCAGGAAAAGCCTGTTGTAGCGTTGGTTTCTAAAGAAAGTACTGAATTCGAACATGTCTACCATAATCAAGGGACTGGATTTTTATTAAAAGGAATTGGAATGGTTACAAATGCTCACGTTTTAAAAGACTTAGTAAGTGCAATTGAACTTGAGATGCTGATCCCAATACCCTATTATGTGAGGGGATTCAACTCTAAGGACTTTAATGTTCATATGATGCGAATCGAATGTTTTGATACCGAAAAAGACATTGTGATTCTAAGATCAAAAAGCTTAGATCATAATAAAGAAGGTTTTAGTTATAGTGAAGCCATACAAACAGATCAACTTATTGAATTAGTCGGTTATCCAGATTACAGAAGAGGTCAAGAAATAAGAGTGGACAATGGTTTTGTAAGGGGCATCAGGATGCATATTAATAGCGGTGATAAAACAGTTACCCATAGGCGTTATGAAATAACTCCTACTATTTATGGCGGAAACAGCGGTGGGCCTATTGTTAATGAGGTAAGCGAAGTCATTGCAGTTGCTGTAAAGGGGGCTACAATGAACGGAGTCGTACCAAATGAAGTGATACCAATATCTGAAGTGATAGGACTAGCTAAAAGGAATTCGCTTATATAATAAGTATTGAGTGAGCTTAATAATCTGTGTGCGTGCTTCTACCCTGCATCGCCCATGTGACAGGGATAGGGGCTAACTAGTAGTGGGATACGCCGTCTGGTCTCCGCCTGGGGTCAACGGAAGAAGATAATCAGGCTGACCCGAAGGGGACCCGGTTACGGGGGGCTTCTAGTGTGACATCAAAACTGTAACTACACTCGTAGCAGCTTATGTGCCGTTATCTTCGGACAGGGGCTGAGTTGTAGACCAAATGTAGACATGAGATATTTGCAAAGTAATAAAACATAATTCTTGTAGACGGAATGTGTACAACGTTCAACGATGCCTTGATCGCATTATTGTTATTGCCAATCTATCCAGTCCAAAGGTCGATGGGATGGGTTGTCCTCATTTTAATGGAGATCTAGTCCAAAGCCTATGATTATGCGATTTCACCCTATCTTTTGGATATTGAGGATCGACTTGCTGTGGTGGATTTAGAAAATACTTGCCCCCTTCCGCCCCCTGAGGGAAACACGCAGGAGATTTCTCTCCTGAACCCCATCGCTCGCTGCGTGGCAAGTCCAGCAAGGGTTTACTGGGCTAGGGGATAGCTTCGCAGGTTGGAAACATCCGTCAAGGCTAAATGAACGCTTCGCGGCATTGACGTGTTCCAACTATTCCTGGACAACCTATTCCGTCATGTTTCGGACAATTATGTGGTAGCAGAAACATCAATTGTATTTAAGAGTACTTAATAAATTTATAAAAGTTATATAAAAAGGATAAATAACAACAGCTCCAGTAGCAAGGAGCCCGTGTACTGGAGGAACCCTTTCAGCAGGATTATCAATTGGCCATATTGAGGTGAAAACAAATATGAAAAAGGCGAAGTATGGCAGCCATAAAATTGCGGTAAAATAATTTAATTTAGATTCTTTAAAATGCTTGTTAGTATAAAAAACGAAAAAAGCTGTACCTAATATAAATATTATTATATTAAAAATTGAAATAAATCTATTTGCAAGAATGAATTCTAAACCAGTCACCCTACTCAATCTATTTACATTCCCCATTAATTGCAATTCAATAAATAATAACAAAGCATACATACAACTGATCGTGTTCAGCTTTATCATAATTATCCTCCTTCATATAAGAACATTTAGTTACATAATATTACACAGGATTACATTTTCGAGATGTTCTTCTCCCAAGTAAATCGGACCCAATGCCTATATCCCATTTATTTTATTTAGTATAGGGTGTATTTACTACCATTTTATTCTAGGCAGGCTATTTTATGAAGAAAATATTCACCTTGGCCACTTTAATGTTTTTTCTAATTTCAAGCTTGGTTTCAGCAAGTCCACAAAATGAAAATAAAAGTAAAAACGATGAGATTATGGAGATTCATCAAACTGTAGTATCGAAGGGACTAGCAATGATTGATAACGCGGGAAAAATTGCAATTAATACTAATGCTCTTCAGCTTGGAGTTGATGAATTTCTTTTCAATAAATATCTTGAAAATATGGACAGTATCAACTTTGCCATTGAAATCGGCGGGATACATTTCGATAAGGATTTCAATGTGAAAATTGGCACAAAAGAAGAGGTAATTAGAGATGTATTCGAGAAAGACCAAGAAAGAACAAATGAACTTTCATTTGTAGTTCCTTTTAGTGATCCCGGAGCTCCTCCAACATTAAGTGCTTATAACATAGCTTATACAAATAGAAATCAAATGATTAACTATTATCAGTCATTAGCTGGTGGTATTTTTGGAGATCCGGAAGCCGCATATAGTGCAACTTTTGGGTACTGGGTAGCAAGAGTTCAGGCGGGTGGTGCTTGGGACTACAAATCAGTTCCAGGATATACTCCTTACTACAAACAATGGACTATGTCATTAAAATATAATAACGAACTACATACTTCAGAGTGGTTTGGCAACTATAATTATGGATTTACAGGTAGTGTTTTATTCTCTTTATCGGCTCTATACGCTGGAGCAGATGGAGCTGGCTATGTATGGGGAAATGGACCCGATGATGCAGCGGATAGACAAGCTGTAAATCAAGGGAATTATGAGTCACAGTAAATACATGGTAGTTTGAGAATAGAACATAGTTTTACAAAACTTATTATCTTGCCAAGAGCTGTAAAGCAGAGTTGATAAAAGTAACTGAAGTCTCTGCAGGTAAAGAAAAGATAACTTGGATATTGAATGAAAATAAATATGATTGCATAGGTTATGAGTCTATGCTACCTCCCCAAATATTCTAAGCATCATACGGCGTCGGATTGTGGATTTTGCCACGAAGCGGCTCCATATGGAGTATCAGTGAAAAACACCCTTAGGGGTGTTTTTTATGCCTTTGTCATGATTTACTAAAGAAATTAGAATACATGCTAATGGTTATGTACATTTTTCGATCTCCCTAATAGAGTCTTTGAAGTTTCTGAAGTAATGTGAGCAAATAATTCCATTTTACGGTATATTACTTTTGTAATGTATGCACTACTGTGGGAGCTGTGTAAATATGGCAGGGAATACAACAGACAAAGAACAGACGATATTTGAACATGCTGGAAATACGATTAAGACAGAAGACCGGGAGATTCGAATTCTTGCCAAGTATGAGGAACCACTGGTTGTCTTACTAGGAAATGTACTTAGCGATGAGGAATGCGATGAGCTAATAGAACATTCTAGGGAACGATTGCAACGTTCAAAGATCGGTGAAGATCATGTGGTCAATCAAATTAGGACGAGCAGTGGTGTGTTCTGCGAGGAGAATGAGACGGTTACAAGAATCGAGAAACGAATCTCTCAAATTATGAATATTCCTATCGGGCATGGCGATGGTCTGCAAGTTTTGCTCTATACCCCTGGTCAAGAGTATCTACCTCATTTTGATTTCTTTGCACAAACGAGTAGAGCTAGTAACAACAATCGAATTAGTACTCTCCTGTTGTATTTGAACGATGTGGAGGAGGGCGGACAAACGGAGTTCCCTATGCTTAATTTATCTGTGTTTCCTAACAAGGGAATGGCGGTCTACTTTGAATATTTTTACGATAATCATGAATTAAACGAGTTCACCTTGCATGCAGGTACACCAGTAATTAAAGGTGAAAAATGGGTTGCAACAATGTGGATGAGAAGACAAGCCCATCGTCTCTCCTAATGGTATGAATACGTAGTGCGTGGTTTAGAATCAATGGTAAGTCAGGAATTATAATTTCTAGTAATCAGCTGGAGAATTAAAGCTGGAGATATGCAAAAGAGATCATCTGAGAAGATGGTCTTTTTTATGTGGTTCTGATAAAATGTACATACGTTATAACTTTTATTACTGTTATAAGTTATAACTTGAAGTGAATGAGCATACTATAGGAGGAAGAAATAAAATGAATGGTGTGGTCAATGTGAAAAAGGACAAATCGAAGGTGATTCGCTATTCCCGCAAAATAGGACGAATGGGGAATAGCTTAGGAGTAAGCTTACCAAAAGCCCTGGCAGATAAGTTGAATGTCTCGCAAGGGGATGAAATCGAGTTTATTGAAAATGAACGTGGAGAAGTAATATTAAGAAAAAACCGAATCGGCCATTTGCCCAATCAGGTTCGGCCTGAGGTGCTGGAGGCGTTTTACGATGTGTTTGAAGAGGATTTGGGTATCCTTGAAGACCTAAGGGATCGTTGATATGACTAACTTTCTTACAAAGGAAGAGGTTATTTCAGCACACTATTTTATAATGAAAAGAATGAACGACGCAGATCAAGCAGGAGTGAAAGATCACGGCCTGTTGGAATCTGCGGTACATAGGCCGCAGCAAAGTGTTTTTGGCGAGGATGCGTACCCCACTTTATTTGATAAGGCGGCTGCTTTACTGGAATCGCTGATCAAAAACCACTGCTTTCATAATGGAAATAAGCGTACTGCTTATCTGGTTACGAAGTCGTTTTTAATCATGAATGGCTACCATTTAAGCATGGAACGGGAGTTTGCAGTTGAGTTTATAGTGAATATTGCAAAAGGTCTACCTACATTAGAAATGACCGCTCATATTCTAAAAGAACACTCTAAAGAAAGATAACCTATGGATGCTTCAACACTATTTTTATAAGCTTTGTTACAGCTCCGCACCCCTATATCCCATCTTCCGATAGCCCTTCACTCTTTTCTTGAACATCGCCATCAGCATAGGGACCTGAAGGTCGATATAATCATATATTCTCACTTCTTCTTTATTCGCATGACTCCGGTGCAGGCGGCCTGCATATTGCTGCAAGGTACCTGACCAGGAGATCGGATGGACGAGAAACAAGGTGTCCAGTCTGGCATCATCGAAGCCTTCACCGATTAGCTTACCCGTAGCGATAACTACACGCTCTTGATCATCGGGAATAGAAGCGATTTGGGCACGGAGAGCCTCCCTCTGCTTTTTTCCCATTCCGCCTCTGAGCATAATTACGTTTTTGGCAAAAGGCTGCAATCGCTCTGCAAAATATTCAGCATGTGCGGTCCGTTCAACCAGCAGCAGCGGAGAGCGGCCTTCATCCAGACAGGTAAGTAAATCGTCAAAAATAAGCGTGTTACGTTCCTCGTGATCTACAAGCTGCTGATAGATCTCCTGAATGCCTGCAGCCTGCTCCCCTGGCTTGAGCTGAAAATGGGTATACCGGGGAACGACGCTTAACGAAAATCCTCTGGAACTGCTTAAGGTTTTGGCATCCACTTTCAATAGCACAGGTCCAAGCTGGAACCGTACGATGGCTTCTTGTCCATCCTGGCGTTTAGGAGTGGCAGTTAAGCCGAATACATACTTTCCTTTGACTTCCCGCAGAACCTGTTCGAAGCTGTAGGCGGATACGTGGTGGCACTCATCCACAATGACCTGGCCGTATTCACTAACGAAAGGTTTAACCTCCCCTTTATAGTTGAGGCTCTGAATGACAGCAATGTCGATCATGCCGGTCCGCTTGTTTTTGCCGCCGCCGATCAATCCGATCGCCTGTTTTGGCACGTTAAGAAAGGTTTGCAAGCGTTCCTGCCATTGCTCCATAAGCTCCCGGCGATGCACCAGAATAAGGGTATTTGTCTTTCTTGAAGCGATGATGCTGGCGGCTACGACCGTTTTGCCAAATGCGGTTGCCGCTGATAGAACGCCTATGTCCCGGCTTAGAATCGCTCTGGCGGCTGTATCCTGAAGAGTGGTCAGTGTACCGGTGAACTCTGCCTCGATAGAAGTTCCAGACGAACGTTGATCCTTAAGCGATACCTTGACCTGATTAAGCTCGAAAAAAGATAACACATCTTGCAAACATCCCCTCGGAAGAATCACGTAATCATCTTGGTCTTCTGCGCATGAAATCACCCGGGGTTTACCGTAGGTGGAGAGCCGCATGGCTTGTGCTTTATAAAAATCCGGGTTGGAGAAGGAAGCAGTTTTGATCAGAGCATGAATTGCACTTGAAGGAAGCCCAGACTTGGGGATGTACAGACGATCCGATTGCAGAATCTGTATTTCAGCAGGCATAGGTTCAATCATGACCTCTCCGGTCTGAACCGGAATCTCATGTAACAAGGTTAATCCATCTGTTTCGTGGTCTAACCCCGCTGTAAGACGGTCATTGTTAAAAAGTCCGCGCTCCCCGTGCTTATATATAAATTGCTTCACCATGTCTTCGTCCAGCTTGCCAAGCTCGGATAATATACCCCATTGATCAGCATAGGGCTCAAAGCGTTCATTCACAAAGACACTGTTCCCTTGTTTACGCGGCCCGCCTTGAAGAGGAAGGGCAATGAGGTTGCCGAGTCCGCCCTTGGGCAGCGTATCCTGATTGGGAAACATACGGTCATAGGATTCCATGCCGATCTGATATCTTTTGTTCATGGTCAAACTCAGCAGAGTCATTCCCAATCTTCTGGCTGTAGCTGCCTCTATTTTTTGACTGAAGAAAATCCAGACATGCCCCCCGTTGCCGGAACGTGAGCGCTCTAAGAGCGCAGGAATTCCATGACTTTTACATACCTCCATTAAGGAGGTGACATCCTGTTTCCAATCGTTTTTATCAAAATCTATGGCCAAAAACCAACAGGTCTCATCCGGCAGCATGGGATAGATTCCAACCGTTCGGTCTTGCCGTGCGTCTAAATGAGCGGATAGCACTTCGCTTGTAAGGGGCATGAAGCTCTGGTGTTTGCAGACCGAACACTTCACCCGGGGTTTCTCGCAGACGGAAGTCCACTCATTGGCGCAGGCGGGCGAATATCCGGACTTGCCTTGCTTGTTGCTCCAGCGAATCGGGTATACATCTTCTCTGCCGCGAAAATAACTTTGATATAGGGCGAGCTTGTCCTCTACGGTAGAGTACTGGTGGACGTTAGTTGCCGGTGAGGTAGGGGCATCTGTTATTTGTGCATTAGTACTTGTGGTATGGTCATTCTGAAGCTCCAACAGACTTCTCAATCGGGTGACTTCCTGCTTAAGTTCCTCAATATACGCCAGAGCCGCATTATATTTGGCCTCTATATTGTCCATTGCTTGGTCCTCGCATTTTATTTATATTATACCTTGTAAGCTAACAGAGTAATAACTATGGGAATTATAACCTAATTAGGGAGATCGGAAAAATGCTAAATTTAAAGAAAACAACCCTTAAAAGCACTTGAGCACTCTCACGAGAGAGGAGCTTGAGGCTGAAATCTTAGATTTCGCCAAGAAATATCCGGTCATTCAAGAGTATTATTTCTCGTTGCTATTTCCTGACCAAGAGGAAGTCTTAGACAAGTACAAAAAAATTATTGGGAAGGAATTCGGCGACAAGGGAGAGATTCTGCGATACCCGATTATGAAGAAAGCCATCAAGGAGTTTAGTGTAATCTCAAACAACAAGCAGCATATTGCTGAATTAATGGTTTTTACGGTGGAATGTGGAGTGGACTTCACGCTTTCATATGGAGACATTGATTCAAAATTTTATCACAATATAGAAAGCGTATATCAACAAGCTTTAAAGTATATTGTGGACAATGATTTAGAAGATGAGTTTGTAGAAAGATGCTACGATTTGATGGCTAAAAGTCAACATATTGGCTGGGGTTTTGGAGATGGGATGATGGAGCTGTATGGCGATTATCTAGGACACATGAATGAGGAAGAGGACTGAGTAACGGACACAGACTTTAAGTAGTCTGATGCAGCAGGAGATCAATGCTTTGCCGAGATGAAGAATATGGAAGTACTAACACTGAGACACCTTTAGGGGTGTCTTCTTTTGTCATACCTACTATAGGGGACCTTGTCGCATAACTTAACCCGTGCAGACGAATTTGGTAAGAAACATCAAAAAAGAGTCGGCTCGATCAGTTATACTCCGGTTATTAACCAAGACAGGGGCGATTGCATGGTAAATGTTAGAATAGAATGTAAATCAGAATTCAGAATTTATGGACGTAGGACTTGGGTAGAACAGGATAATGAAATGTTTGGTCAGTTCTGGGAAAAATGCAGACAGGAGGGTTTGACGGAGTTGTTCCGTAATAGGCGTAACAATCTTGAGGATACAGTTACAAATAGTTATGCCATAGGTGTCTCGCGTGTTGAAAAAGATCCGGCCAATCGAAGCTTTTGGTTTTATGTCGCTACGGAAAGTGATCAGGCCCCGGAGGGCTGGGGGTTGGAGGAATACACTGTGCCAGCTTCGATGTGGGCAATCTTTGACAATTACGGAGAAACTGTTGACGCCTTAATTGAAGCTGAACTGTATGCGTTTGAAGAATGGCTCCCTAATTCTCCATATGTTCATGCAAATGTACCGGAAATAGAAGCCTACCCGCCCTCTAAAATAGATGAAGTCAATTGTTATGAGTTTTGGCTACCGATTAAAGAAGGCCCCTAAACATTCAATAAACAGTAACATCTTTCAATAAAATTCACTGGAGTTGCTTAAAATTTTAGATTAAACTGATTCTATACTTTGGGATAAGGCAGGGGATTGCAAGCTGGAAGATGAATTGTTTAATCAGACGGTCGCTGAGCTGTTAGCCCTTTCTGATAGTAAGGTGAAGGTAACCGTCGAGCCCAGGTTCCGGAAGAATCGGCTGGTTGGCGGTAAATATCATTTGGGCAGTCATACTATTTATCTATATAAAGAAGAGATCGTGAGGCAATGCTGTGAGCTGTTCGGTTCACCTTGCCGGCTGAAGGAATACATTGCGGTTATATTGGCCCATGAGCTAGGGCATTCCGAGGATCTGGAGCTGGAGCAGCTAGCCGCTGCTCTGGATGGCCCCCTGACCGGAAGGCAAGAAGCCGAAATCCGGCTGAGGATTGAGGAGAATGCGTGGGCGTATGCGAGCTCCTTACTGACTGAAGCAGACCCTTCGTTTATGCATATTATTAGGGAAGAGTCTCTCTTCAGTTACCGGGATCAACTAGACCGGTTCCATATTGCTTAGAACTAGTGAAAAGGCCAGGTTCTCTTTCGAGAACCTGGCCTTTATCTTTATATTGCTCTATAGGGTTGATGCCTTATTTAATTGTCACGTTGACGCGCCCTAGCTTCGCCGCCTTTGCGCCCTGCTTCTTCACGGCTCATCTTGCCGTCGTCTCCATTGCCGCCTGAATTGCTGTTGCTGCGGGCTTCTCCGCCTTTTTCGCCAATTTCCTGGTAAAATTCACGGTCATGGTTTCTTGCCGTGGCTTCGCCACCCTTACGTCCCGCTTCTTCGCGGCTCATCTTTTGATCGTTCTGGTTGTTCTGTGCCATTCGAAATCGCTCCTTTTCGGGTATTGAGTATTTTTTGTTGCACTTTTAATTTACCCGCACCTCTGGGCATGAAACATAGATTTAGAGAATTTCTCCCAGATGTAATCGTAGAGCGATAGTCACTGCTGCAACCATTCCCGCTTCAATATGGCGAATTGCTGAGTGTTCTCGTATTTGGGGGTGCCGTCGGCGTTGGTGGTAAACGAGATGAATTCCATGAAGCAGCCCTCTCTGCGCATCCCCAGCTTCTCACACAGCTTCTGCGATTTGGAGTTGTCATCCTCAACGTACGCATAGATTCTTCTGGCTTCTTGTGTGATGAACAGGTATTGCAACAGTGCACGGGCGCTTTCGCTTGCATACCCGCTGCCTTCATACTTAGGATTCAAATGCCATCCTACACTGTAAGTATCCGGTTCTTCTTTCATGCAGAATAATTCGCCAATGATAGAGCCGGTATCCTTCAAGCAGACCGCAAGATGGGAGTCGTCCTGACTCTTGGTATTCGCGGTGGCCACGGCTTCGTCCAAGGTTGAAATTCGTTCGCTGAGGAAGCAGTTAACCCTGGGATTAGCCAGATACTCGAGCATCCCAGGTGCGTCGGTCTCCCGGAAGTTTCTGATGATTAACCGGTCGGTGATTATTTCTTGCATGATATATCCTCCTTAAGTGTGGGTGGGAGCCGTGTTTACAAGCAAACGAAGATTAACTGAATACTGGTTCCCATTCCTTGTAAAAGCGATTTCTCCTCTATGCTGCCCGATGATTTTTTGGCAGGTTTTCAGCCCGATCCCTGTACTATGGACCTCCTGGGCTTCTGTTTTGATAGTATTTTGAATATGGATCATTAACCAGCGGTCTGTAATTCCATACTGGATGCTGACAGTGTCGGCCGTATCGGCGTACTTAATGATATTGGAGAAAATGTTATCAAACACGCGCCGGAACGAAATCAGATGAAGCTCCATGCGGAAGGGGATACTGCCGGGTTCCCATTCCACCTGGAATCCATTGTTCTCCAGCAACATGAACTGCTCATCCATTAATTGGTCCATTAATTGAATTCCATCGTAGGTTTCGAACTCCAGATCGTTGTCCTCCGTGTTAAATACAGTAAAGTACTCGAATAGCTTGTCCGATAGATGTTTGATTTGGTAGGCTTTTTCCCTGCTGCTATGGATGTATTTCGTTAGTGCCTCATTATTCTGATATTTCTTGTATTCGATAATGTCCAAATAGCCGACCAATGCCGTAAGCGGTGTCCGTAGATCATGAGACATGGCGGTAACCAGCTCGCTGTTGGCGACTCTGGCTTGCTCTTCGCTCTCCAAGCGCTCAATAAAAGACTTCCTCATCTCATTAATGCTCTCCGCGAGGGAAGACAGCTCGTCGTTGCCCTTCATAGTAATGGGATAGGTCAGGTTTCCTCCCTCCAGAATTTTGATTTCGTTCTCCAGCACCCCAATGTAGGAGGTTTTCCGGTTGATGAAGAACAGGACAAGAACGATGAAGAATAGAAATGACAGAATCACACCAAGAATAGTGATAACATGGTAATACTTGTATTCAAAGAAATATTCCATATAGACTTGAGCAGTCGTGTCGGCAAATTCAATATTGGATAAGAGCGGATCATGGGTTAAGCTGGGCTGTAACATTACTTTCTGATTCTCGGCCGTTGAAGTATACCCGTCGGTGGAGTAGAGCAGCTTGTGGTTTGAATAGATATACAGGCTGATATACTTCGCGTCCCTAACCCAGGCAGTGATTTGATCGTGATCCTTAAGCGAAAGATGGTGCTCGGAGACATACGTTTTGAATTTGGGAATGGCTGATTTTTCTTGCTTTTCAATGAATGTGCTTTTGGTCAGATAATGCTCCAATAGCCCTTCGCCTGTGGCTTGCAGCCACAAGAACAGAGCTGCCGACAGAAGAAAGGAAACCATAAGGCACAAGATTAATTTTAATTTCAGCCTGCTCCAGCGAAGCTTGTTATTCAATCCGGTACCCCTTTCCCCATACGGTTTTGATGAGCTTGGGATTCTGGGGGTCTTTTTCCAGCTTCATTCTGAGATTCCGGATATGAACCATGACTGTATTGTTGCAGCTGTAGAAATAAGGCTCCTCCCAGACGCTTTCGTACAGATTTTGTGCGGAGAAAATCTTGTTTCTGTTACTGGACATCAGGGCCAGCAGCTTATATTCAATTTCGGTCAGGGTAAGCTCTTTCTCATTCCTCCTTACGTCGTTGACCGTAGTATTCACGGTTAGTTCGTTGAAGGTAATAACGTCCGGGGGCGCTGGGGTATCTTTACCTTTATATACATAATATCTTCGGAGCAGGGCCTTCACCCGTGACACTAGTTCGGTATAGGAGAAGGGCTTGGACAGGTAGTCATCGCTTCCCGCAGAGAAGGCAAGATATTTGTCAGAGTCTTGCGTTTTGGCCGTCAAAAATAGAATCGGAGCACTTGTCTTCTCCCGAATCTCTACACAGGCCTTGAATCCCGACTTTCTGGGCATCATGATATCCAGGATGATCAAGTCTATGGTATCGTCTACTTTATTCACAGCGTCTTCGCCGTCTACTGCCTCTGTCACGTTGTATTGTTCGCTCTCCAGCAGCACCCGGACAATCTCTCTGATCTCATTGTTGTCGTCAGCTATGAGTATCTTCTTGGTATGATTCATCCATCCCCCTCCTCTGCGCCGTGCCGTGCTTCCATTATAGATTGTACCTGTCCCGTTAACCACAGCCTGGAGGCGACTTAAGAATTCTTAAGAATTATAATGCCCCATTCTTAAGAAGATTCCCCTATGCTGAGTACATCGTAAGCCAGTGAAGAGAGGGATTCGTTATGGAATGGTTATCGCACAAAAAGCGGGCCGGCAAAATTGTTCTCGCTTGCTTGGGAATGGTACTTACTATTCTTTTTCTCCAATACTTACCGCAATTACTTAAGCTGACCATGTCGCTGGAGAGCTTTCGGGAATACATCCTCTCTACGGGCAAGCTGGGGCCGATGATCCTTGTGTTTTTTCAGGTGCTCCAGACGGTTATTGCACCCATACCAGGGGAGGTCATTCAGATTGCCGGGGGATATATTTATGGGACAACCTTAGGAGCGCTCTTCGTTACCGGGGGGATGCTGCTAGGGGCGGTTATGGCGTTCTACTTCACCAGGCTTCTGGGCGGAGCTTTCATTGAAGGTCTGCTGACCAAAGATAAGTTCAAGTGGATGGCGGCGATGACGGACAGCAGCAAGTTCTCGGTCTTCCTATTCATTATCTTTATCATCCCCGGACTTCCCAAGGATGTATTCATTTATGCAGCAGGACTGACGACGATCAAGCCGTTAAGATTCTTTGCAATTCTAGTGATCGCCAGGCTTCCGTGGCTTCTGGCCTCTGTGAGCATTGGTGCTAACATCTATCACAAGAATTATGGCTCAACCATCGTCATATCCGCTATCTCTGTCGTAGCCTTTGTCCTGGGGTTAATCTATAAAGATAAGATTATGAATCGGTTAAGATGAGTGGGTATTGTCCTCTCTATGCTTCCTCCGGTACTGGGCCGGTGTCATGCCATATACTTTTTTGAAGATGGAATAGAAGGTGTTCAGCGACGAGAAGCCGGAATTCTGGACGATGGGCTCAATGGGCGAGTCGGAGGCCAGTAGCTCCTGACAGATGAAGTTCAGGCGCTTCTCCGAGATCTTGTCCGTGACGGACTGGGTGGTCTCCGCTTTATACAAACTGCGGAAATAATTCACGGATAATCCCAGATGATCGGCCAGCATGGTTGCAGACAGATTCGGATCGGTTAGTTGTTCATCAATGAACCGGTCCGCCTGCTCGATCAGCGCCGCGTTCTTGGACAGGCTGCGGACAGTTACGATATCTTCGAGTGTCTTGGTTACCAGGGCTTCCATCCATGGCACTACGTTGTCCATCGTCTCCTGCTGGTTAATCTGCTTTTCGATCGAGGTCAGACCCCATGAACTGGGCAGCGGCTGGACGGAGTGCTCCTGCATGAGACGGCGTATATCCATAAATAAGGTAATCAGCGACATTTTACATTCAAAATAGGGCATTTCCCGCAGCTTGACTACGGCAGAGCGTATCACTTCCAGCACCGTCTCTGCGTTCCCCTTGGGTAGAGCCTGAGCGATCTGCCGCTCCTTGTTCACAGGCAGGTGATACAGCTCTCCGGCTGCACCGGGCAGCCACGCTTGTACGATGAGTGCTCTGTGTCCGAAGCGGAACCGTTCCTGCGTCAGCTCATACGTCTCCATATATACCTCATGCATATCGGTCAGGACGGGCAGCATTCTGCCCCAGGCAACAGTTGTTCCAACGGACAAATACTGCTCTATTAACTGTTGCGATCCTTGCAGCTTCTTCACATATTCCTCGGTCAAGGGGGCGGATAGGACAACGGCTACGTGATCGTCACCCATATCCACCGTTTGCAGCTTATGCCTGGACGATTGCAGCGACTCTTGAATAATATTGGACATGGCGAACCGGAGCAGACGCCGGTCCTTCTCCGGATAGGTCTCCGAGAATTCCGAGAAGTGGTCAATCCGGAAGATGGCCACCGACAGCTGATCTACCGGCAGGTCAATACTCCACTCCAGAAATTGCGAACCAATCTCCTCTGCAGAATGGTAAGTCTCCCCCAGGAAATCCCGTAGAAACCTCTCTCTGCCCAAAAATTTATGAACCCGCGATTGCTCAGTCAGTTCGTTAATCTGATTATGCTGCGCTATAAACACACTCGATAAGTAGTCTAGCTCATTGGTGCTGTATCCCAGACCGGGCTTTTCCGCTTGATGCTGCTGCATGACTCTGGTAATCAGTTCTTGAATGGGCGAATACACCCGTTTGGAGATCAGCACGATAACGGTCCATGAGGCCGCGAACAGGGCAATGAACAAGATCAGGCTGGTGTTGCGCAGAACTGTAATTTTCTCCAAAATGACAGACTTGGGTACCGTTTCGATAAAGGTCCAATCCTGGATTCCCTTAATGGAGATATCCGCGTATACCATTAGCTGCTCTCCCTGAGTTTGGGGATGAAAGAGCTTCCATCCGCTTTCGCCCTTAATCACGTGGTGCCTGAGCTCCGCAGTTTGTTCCTGATTCAAAGAAGTGCTGCTAAACACCGTCTCCTCCCGGTCATTCAGAACTGCAACTGATCTGTCGGCATACTTCGAATTGTTCTGAAGCAGGGTCATGAGATTATCTGTATCTACATTCATAACGAAAGCGGAGATGGAACTGCCTCTTTCGTAAAATCTGATGATGGTCATCACCTCTTTGGGTGTATTCCCGGTAAGAGGGAGAGACAGGGTCCTTGGGATAAGCACGCTGTGGTTCGCGGTATCCGGGTCTCGTAAACGCTTAATAATGTCCTGGTCGTAGAAAGTTTCCGCATCATTCAATCCAAGTCTGGAATCAACAACCGTATTCGTGTAATCGTTAATGAGGTATACCGAATCGATAGACGGATTGGCGTTCTTAATGTCCATAAGCCGGCTCCATACCTCGAAGGTTTCAAAATCGCTGTACTGATCTGAAAGGGCATATACCTTGAGAGCGCTGTCATCACTGGAAGAGAAGCTGAATTCCAGCGCCCATTCCATCAGCCGCGCGGTGTTCTGGGCGCTGTTCACCAGCAGAGATTCGGAATGATCGCCGATCTCCTCCAGAAGCGTCTTGGAGGACTGCCAATAGAGCAGTGCAAAGGATACACCCAGCACCAGAACGTTTGCGCTGACGAAATAAAAAATAAGCTTCATATAAGTAGGATGCTGTTTCAGCGATGCGAGGAGCGGACGTCTGAATTTCATTGCTGGAACCTCCGTAATCTTAACTGCCGGGCATAAATTGTAGATTTATTATAGCATACCGGGCATATTCGTCTTCAGAATCGTTCATTTCCGAAGTAGTGTTGTTTTTGGGAAGTTCGTAAATCTGCGCTTGCAGGAGTTATCGGAGCTTTTCAGAATTGCCGTTGCCGCAAGGGCTTGATAAGGTGACGGCAGAGATAACGGGACGCTCTTGGGGCGATTGCCGGTCTTGAGAAAGGGGGGATGTAAAAATGAACTACCAGCTTAACGCAGGTAAACGTTCAAAATGGAGGCATATCGTGCAGAATCCTTTTCTGTATGTGATGGCTGTACCGGGGCTGTTGTTTTTTCTCGTGTTCAGTTATTTGCCCATATACGGGATTATGATTGCCTTCAAAGACTATGATTTTGCCAAGGGGATCACGGGGAGTGACTGGGTAGGGTTTAGAAATTTTGATTACTTTTTTACATCAGATGACTTCTGGATTATTCTGCGGAACACACTGATGCTCAACGTGCTGTTTATTGTGTTTACGACAGCGGCTGCCGTTCTGATTGCGCTCATGTTCAATGAGATCCGCAATAAGTATTTCAAACGGATCTCGCAGTCGCTTATTTTCCTTCCTTATTTCATGTCCTGGATTGTGATCGGAATGATTGTGCAATCCTTGTTCGGCGGGGAAGAGCCCATGATTAATGTCTGGCTGCACAATATCGGCATGGAACCGGTCAACTGGATGTTTGAGTCGAAGCTTTGGCCGTATATACTGACTGTAATCCGTGTGTGGCAAGGTGCTGGTTATCTTTCGATCATTTTCCTGGCTTCCATTACGGGAATACCGGAGGATCTGTACGAGGCTGCCCGGATTGACGGAGCATCCAAGCTGCAGATTGTAACCCGCATTACATTGCCGCTGCTGGTGCCGACGATTATGATTATGACGCTGCTGGCCGTAGGCAAAATTTTCAATGGTGACTTTGCGATGATCTATGCCATCATTGGAGACAACTCCATGCTGTATCCGACTACGGACGTTATTGATACCTTTGTCTTCCGCTCGATGAGACAGCTGCACGATTTCGGCATGTCTTCGGCTGTAGGCCTGTTCCAGTCCATTATGGGTCTGATCTTCGTCATTGCCGCCAACTGGGTAACCCGGAGGGTATCTAAAGAATCTGCTTTATTCTAGGAGAGTAACTATGAAACAGAAACATAGCGCTGCGGATCGCACCTTTACGGCATTCGCCCATACGTTCATTTTGCTGTTCACTATATTTTGTCTGTTTCCTTTTCTGCTGATGATTGCCGGCTCGTTTACGGATGAGGAGGAGCTGATTGCACACGGCTACACCTTATTTCCGCAAAAATTATCGCTGGCCGCTTATAAGGCGGTTCTGCAATCCGATGTATTGTTCAACGGCTATGGCGTCACCGTGTTTATTACGGTTGTCGGGGCCTTAAGCGCCCTGTGCATTTCGGCCATGCTTGGCTATTCACTGGCGAATAAACGGAATGTTCTGCAAACGCCTTTTCTGTTGTTCTGCTACTTGCCTATGCTCTTCTCGGGAGGTATCATTCCGTTCTATATTGTGGTCAGCCAGTGGCTGCATTTGCAGAATACGATCTGGGTACTGATTCTAACCATGCTGTGCCAGCCATTCCTCGTCTTCCTGCTGGTCAGCTTCTTCCGCACCATTCCTGAGGAGCTGGAGGAAGCCGCCAGAATAGACGGAGCCAATGAGATGAGAGTGTTCTTCCAGATTATGATTCCGATCTCGAAGCCGATTCTGGCTTCTGTCGGGCTCTTCTATGCGCTGAGCTTCTGGAATGACTGGTTCATGGGACTGATGTTCATCGATAACGAGAAGTTATTCCCGCTGCAGTTAATCCTGCGCCGGATGGTCTCCAATATGGAAGCAGCCAAGAACCTGATTCCTTCCGGTGCAGCCATTGCAGTGACTCCACCGACGTACGGAGTGCGGATGGCGACCACAGTACTGACCATCGGCCCGATTGTACTGCTGTATCCGATGCTTCAGAAATATTTTGTCAAAGGTCTAACGGTAGGAGCGGTAAAAGGGTAAGCCATTCAGATTGTGTCCATAGATATGGGAGGGTTATGAGATGAGGTTAAAAAGATGGTTTGGCACGGCAACAACAGCGGTATTGGTATCGTCACTGGTGCTCGCGGGCTGCGGGGGAAATGCGAAAAATGAAGGCAATGCAACGAATTCTCCGTCCAGTACAGACAGTGCAGCTCCTGCTGCCAAAGACATTGTGACGCTAAAGGCTTATTTCCCGGGAGATAAACCTGCGGGGTTCGATACTGTGCTGCAGGCGGTTAACGACAAGCTGAAAGCGGATAATATCGGGGCCGCCCTGAATGTCAATTTCATGCCATGGTCCGATTACGGGAATGCGGTATCCGTGAAGATGTCTGCCGGGGAAGAGTTCGATATGTATCTGGACGCTCCTTGGATATCCATGAATCAGATGATTGAGAGTAAATCTCTGATGGAGCTGGATGCGGCAGTGGCTGCACGGCCCGAGCTGAAGGCGTCCATTCCGGAGGAAATGTGGGAGTACAACAAGTTCGGCGGCAAAATTATGGGTGTTCCGCTCGGCACCACCCAAGGCCAGCTCTATGGCCTGCTGATCCGCAAGGACTTACGCGAGAAATACGGGCTTCCCGAGCTGAAAACGCTGGGTGACCTGGAGAAATTCCTGTATGCGGTCAAGGAAAATGAGAAAGACGTCAAGCCGTTTGTCATTAACGGAATTAAGGCGGATAAGCTGCCATTCATCCTGAGTGACTCTGCGAATCTGGCGAAGGATGAAGTGCTGGAGATTGGGGTCAACATGTTCTCGTATTCGATCAAGGATAAGAAGGTCATTGGCCAATGGGTGAGTCCGACGATTGCCGATGCCTATGAACGTGTCACCAAATACTATAAGGATGGAATTATCTCCAAGAATATTGCCCAGGAGCAAAATGCGGAGACGCTGTTCAAGCAAGGTAAATATGCGGCGACCTACTATGCAGCCGATGGTGTGGAAGGATTGAAATATTCGGAAATGCTGAAGGATGGCAGCGACAAGCTGGAGATCTTCATTCCGAACGGGGAGCAGGCCAAGCCTTATACGGCTTATCAGCAATGGAACTTCCTCTGTATACCGACGACTTCCAAGCATTCGGATACAGTTATGGATGTAATGAACTGGCTGTCGATTAAGGAGAACCATGATCTGATGGAATACGGCATTCAAGGGAAAGACTGGGAGCCTGTCGGCGATTCGAGCTATAAGGTACTGTCCAGCTATACCTTCCCTGGTTATGTGCTGACCTGGCGGCCGACGCTGAACCGTACACCTGACAACATGATGCCGGATGACAAGAAGTGGTTCGATTTCTCGACCAAGACATCCAACTTCACGCTGAGTCCTATTGCAGGCTTCAACTTCAACGCCGAGAAGGTAAAGACGGAATATGCCAAAATCACGCCGCTTCATGATTCGATCTTCCTGCCGCTCAGCCAAGGCCTGATCCCTGCAGAGGAAGGAAAGAAAACGATGGAGGACAAAATGGCCAGTCTCGGCGGGCAAAAAGTGGTCGCTGAAATCCAGGCCCAGATTGACGCCGTCACCGCAGGGAAATAACAGCATTTCAAACACAGAAAGAGGTTACTCCAATGAAAATAAACCGCAGCGCGCACAATCCGCTGATTGAGGCCGGGGATGTTGCTCCCTCCCGTCCCGATTTCCAGGTGCTGGGCGCGTTCAATGCAGGCGTTGCGCAGTTACAGGATGAGACGATCCTCTTACTGCGCGTTGCCGAAGCGCCAATACCGGACCGGGCGGACGAGGTACTCGTTCCCCGGCTGAATGAGGCAGGGACGGAGGTGCAGGTTGAGCGTTACGACAAGAACGATCCGGGCTATGATTTCGCCGACTCGCGCTTTGTAGCCAAGGATGGACAGACGGTGATGCTCACCTCCTTGTCCCATCTCCGGGTAGCGCGGAGCCGGGACGGCATTCATTTCGAGGTGGAGCCGCAGCCGGCCCTGTTCCCGGAGCATCCCCTGGAAGCATGGGGGATTGAAGATCCGCGTGTGACCCAGATCGGGGACACTTATTACATCACTTACAGCGCTGCTTCCGCGCGCGGAGTCGGCGTAGGGCTGGCGGAAACCAGCGACTTCCGGACATTCAAACGGCGGGGGATTATGCTGCCTCCCGAGAATAAGGATGTTATGATTTTCCCCGAGAAAATTGGCGGCAAATACTACGCTCTGCATCGTCCGGTGCCGAAGTCATTCGGCGCTCCCGAGATGTGGATCGCCGAATCACCCGATCTCGACCATTGGGGGAACCACCGCTTCCTGATGGGACTCGGCGAGCAGGGCTGGGACTCTGCCCGCATGGGTGGCGGAGCGGTTCCGATTCGAACCGAACGCGGCTGGCTGGCGCTGTACCATGGCGCGGACAGCAGCCACCGCTATTGCATGGGGGCGGTTCTGCTGGATCTGGAGGACCCGTCACGGGTCATTGCGAGATCGCGTGTCCCTGTGCTGGAGCCGGAAGCTGCCTATGAGGTGAATGGATTCTTCGGCAAGGTCGTATTCTCGTGCGGAGCCTTGCTGCTGGATCAGACGGTCCGCATGTATTACGGTGCCGCGGACGAAGTGATGGCAGTGGCGGACATCCCGCTAGAGGATATATATAATACGCTAGTGTAGAAGGCTGAGGGCAGTGCAAGCTGCCTTCTTTCATCCGCTAAAAGGAAAGCGCTGTCAAAATAATGGCCCCAGATAACAAAGGAGCGTGTACATGACTGTTAATACGCAAAGCAGGATCAAGAGATGGATATGTTTCGTTATGGTTGGTTTGATGATCTCGACCCTCGGGTTCCAATATCCTGTGTCGGCAGATGGCTCATCGCAAGAGCTGGCTGAAATGAAGCTGATGAAACAGCGGGTGGTAGACTTCTATATCTCCAAAGATATCATTAACGACGGAACGAACGGCCGGGTCGAATGGACCTTCAAATCACAGGCCGGGGCCTACTTATCTAGTCAAAAGGCGAATGGAAGCTGGGGCGATGTAGATTATACCAGTACGGCCTCCAGTGCCAACGGGCGGGCATGGTCGCCTTACCTTGCGCTGGACCGGATGCAGTCGATGGCGCAGGCCTTTGCTGACCCGAAGAGTCCCTACTATCATAATGAAGCCCTGCTGAAAGGTATTCAGAACGGGCTCGACTATTGGTTCACGGTAAAACCGACTTCAACCAACTGGTGGGAGACCGGCATCGGCAAACAACTGCGGCTTAGCAAAATTGCGCTGCTGTGTGAAGGCTATCTGACTACAGAACAGGCTGCCAATATTGTTGGTACGTTAGACAGCAAACCGAATACGATCGATGGGGCCAATTCGTCCTGGTACAATCAGAATTATATGATCCGCGGCTTATTGCTGGAGGATGCCCAGAATGTCCGTAGCGCTGTAGAGGCGTTTAACGTGCTCTCGGCGGTGACGGAGACGCTAACGGGAATCCAGTCTGACATGTCCTTTTTCATGCATGGGAAAACGAATTATACCACGGGTTACGGAAGAAGCTTCGCCAGAGATATGTCCTTCTGGGCCTATGTAGTCTCGGGCACAAGCTTCGCCTACAGCCAGGCGGCGATTGACTCGTTGTCCTCTTATGTGCTGGATGGGACCAGATACCTGGTGAGAGGCGATGTTGCCGATCTGGGCATGGGGATGAACGGACCGGAGTGGCCGGATTATGAGAGCTCAGCGCTGACCTTCTATGAAGATCCGCTGGAGTGGATGCAGGCGGCTAATCCGAAGCGGGCGGATGAATTCGCCGTATTCCTGAATAATATCCGGGGTATTGGCACAGTCACAGGCAATGGACTGGATGCGAACAATATGACGCAATGGCAGACCCTGGTCTCCTCTCATATGCGGAAGGATTACGGAATTACAGTCAAGATGTCCTCCAGCACGGTCAAGGGCGGCGAATGGAGAACGATTAATCCAAGCGGATACAACCTGCTCTACTGGACTTCGCAAGGCGCCACGGCCATCCAGAGAACCGGGGATGAGTACAGGACCGTGTACCCGCTGATGGACTGGGCTCATGTTCCAGGGACAACAGCTCCCTACGTATTCACCAAGGAGAATAATTTCAACAACCCGAAGACCTTTGTAGGCGGTGTGACCAATGAGCGTTATGGAGCGACTGCGTTTGATTTCAACAAGCTGAGTACCAGCGGTAAAAAAGGCTATTTCTTTTTCGATGATGAAATGGTAGCGCTGGGCGCAGGCATCACTTCAACGAACGCTGCACCAGTCCATACCACGCTGAACCAGAGTCTGGCAGCAGGCGATGTGCTTGTAGACGGCAAAGCCGTTGACGACGGAACCTCGCAGGTTAAAGGGCGCTGGGCGTATAACGATCATACCGGGTATATTTTCCCGGACAAGACGGATTTCCAAGTGAAGCAGGAGACGAAGACCGGGAAATGGAGTGATGTGGTTACTGGCAGTTCAACGGAGCCAATCACTAAACCAGTGTTCTCAATGTGGCTGGATCACGGCGTGAAGCCGGTCAATGCCTCCTATCAATACATTGTGCTGCCGGGTAAAACTGCCGGAGAGGTTGGCAGCTACGCAGAAGCAAGCCCGATAAGTATTCTCGCGAATACAGCTTCCGTGCAGGCAGTCCGGCACCGTTCGCTGGGCATTTCGGAATTGCTATTCTATCAGCCGGGTACGGTGACGCTAAGAGAAGGACTGACCGTTACCGTAGACAAACCTTCGATGGTGGTCGTCGATGAATCCGCGGACCCTGTCCGCATCTCGGTGGCTAATCCTGAAACCCCGGGAATTACAGTGAACGTGACGCTGAACCGGAATGGGGACAAAACGACAACCACCTATAGACTCGGCAAAGATACGTTCACCGGCCGCAGCGTGACCCTGAACGAGGGAACCTCGCTCGACGACAGAGGATTCGATCTCGCTTACAGTAAAGGAGCGACTGCTTCCTCCAGCGAGAGCAAGCAATTTGCCTCGAATGCTACGGATCTGTACAGAAGCTCCTATTGGAGCTCCAGTGCTTCGGACAACGAGTGGATCTATGTCGATCTGCAGGATCAATATACGATCAATAAAGTTAGGCTAAATTGGCAAAAGGCCTATGGGAAAAGCTATAAAATTCAAGTATCGGACGATGCGGTCACCTGGAAGGATGTTTACACAACCTCGATGGGTGACGGCGGAATCGACGAGCTGTCCTTCGGTAAGGTCAGTGCCAGGTTCGTCCGGATGCAGGGCGTTCAGCAGGGCACCGGAGACGGCTATTCACTGGCTGAATTTAACGTATTTGAAGCGGTGGCGCCTAATCTCGCTGAAGGTATGCAGGTAAAGGCAAGCTCATCCAAAGCCGCCGACGTGGCAGTGGAGAATGCGGTAGACGGCTCATTGACGACCCGCTGGGGGTCCAACTATGCCGACCCGCAGTGGATTTACGTCGATCTTGGCGCTAGCCAGCTCATTTCCAAGGTTATGCTGCACTGGGAAAGCTCCTATGGGAAGGAATACCGGATTGAAGTCTCCGATACCATGGAGGACTGGAAGACTGTATACAGTACCGCGAATGGAGACGGTGAAATTGACGAGATCTCCGTAGGTCCGGTGAATGCCAGATATGTCCGGATGTATGGAACTCAGAGAGCATCCAAGTACGGATACTCGCTCTGGGAATTCAAAGTGTTCGGACCAGAGACGCAGCAAAGCGTTCCTGCCCGGATGGAGCTTGAGGCAACGCCATCCGTAACAGTGGGAGGCCGCATGTCCGTTACGGGAACCGTGTACGGCGACGGCGAACTTCCGGTTCCGGGTGTAGAGGTTGAGCTCACAGCCGCCGCAGGGAGCCTTGAACCTGCAAAAGTAACTACAGATGTGTACGGCCGGTTCAGCACCGTCTTTACCGCACCGTCTGTCCCTGGAGATGTCTCCATTGCAGCCGTCCTGCCGGCTAGTCCATCCGTGGCAGGGGCGATCACCGTGTCTGTAGAAAAAGAGGATGTACCTGTATCTGCCCGGATTGAACTGGAGGCCACGCCGTCCTCCGTATCCGCTGGAGGCAAAATTTCCGTTACAGGAACTGTCTATGACGGCGAAGAGCTTCCGTTAGCGGGCGCTGGGGTCGAGATTATGGCAGCCTCAGGCAGCTTCGAGCCTGCTTTTGCCGTAACGGATGAGTACGGCCGATTCAGCACGGTCTTTACGGCACCGTCCGCAGCCGGAGATGTGGTAATTACGGCTGTACTGACTGGCAGTCCTTCCGTGACGAATACGATTACCGTTACGGTAAGCAAGGCCATACCAGTCCCTGTGCTCATTGAACTTCAGGCGACACCGTCTGCCGTGAATACCGGAGATAACGTATCCATTGGGGGGATCGTCTACGATGGCGACAATCTTCCGGTCTCCGGCCTGGAGGTCGAACTCGCGGCTTCCTCGGGCAGCCTTGAACCTGCTCATGCCGTAACAGACGCGAACGGCCGGTTCAGCGCGATCTTTACGGCACCGTCCACACCTGGAGAAGTGACGGTTACGGCGGTCTTGAGCGCGTATCCGTCCATTACGGGCAGAATTAACGTTTCGGTAAACGAGCGTTCGGGCGGCGGAAATGGCGGCGATCCCGGAGGCGAAGCGCCAGTGACTCCGCCGGTAACAGTGCCGCCGGTTATTGTTGGAATGCCTAATAAGTCGGACGAAAGCCCGCAAGCCCCGGCTACTCCGGTGCCCGGTCCATCCTTCACCGATATTGCCGGACATTGGGCCGAGTCCAGTATCCGCGAAGCCGTCAAGCAGGGCATCATTACAGGTTATCCGAACGGCTCTTTCCAGCCTAACCGTAACGTGACCCGTGCAGAATTCACGGTGATGCTGGCGAAGGCGCTGAAGCTTCAGAACCCAGAAGCAGCGTTGTCCTTCAAGGACAGTGACCGGATCGGTTCGTGGGCCAAGGAATCCGTTGCACAGGCGGTAGCTCTGGGAATCATCCAAGGGGATAACAACAGCAACTTCCGCCCGGATGCGCCTGTAACCAGAGCGGAAATGGCTGTTATGCTGGCGAGAGCACTACAACTGGCTCCTGTTGCCCGCTCCGCTGGATTCACGGATGACCGTGACATCCCAGTGTGGGCACTTGGAGCGGCAGCCGAGATGAAGAAGTCAGGACTGATGCAAGGCAAAGGCAACAACAGCTTCTTCCCGAAAGATGCCGCAACGCGGGCAGAGACGGTTACGGTTCTGCTGCGGATGTTGGAGGCTAAGAAGTAGGCAGAAAGGACTGTCCCGTAAGTGAATTATTGAATCCTAAACCTTGCCAACGTATAATTGGAAACAGTAAAATACAGCAAAGCAGCGATTCCGATATTAAGGGATCGCTGCTTTGTATTTTTAGTTATGTGCGGCTTGCTTCAGCAGTTTGCGGACAACTCTAAGAATGCGTCAAAGATGACGTGATGTTTTTCTTTTTTGTACAAAAAATCAAAATTATTGTAACGTTTTTATGTTTAGTTAGTCGTATGGATAGAAGGTGGTGAACTCTTGGATGGTTTAGATAAATTAGAAGGAGTCTATAATCAACATTTCCGCGATGTGTACCTGTTTGTGCTGTCTTTGAGCAGAGACGAGCAGATTGCCGAGGAAATCACACAGGAGACCTTTTTTAAAGCGCTAAAGCAAATTGATCAATTTAGAGGGGAGTGCAAAATGAGTGTTTGGCTGTGCCAGATTGCGAAAAACACGTATTTCTCCTATATGGATGCGCAGCGCAGGTTCGTACGGATGGCTGTCCAGGAAAAAGAAAATAGCGTTAATCTGGAGCAAAGTCTTATTGATCAGACTGAATCTCTGCGCATTCATAAAGTCCTGCACAGTTTAAGTGAGCCGTATAAGGAGGTTTTTATGCTCAGGTTATTTGGAGAATTGTCCTTTGACCACATTAGTCAAATTTTTGGGCGAACGGAAAGCTGGGCAAGAGTGACCTATCACCGGGCCCGGGCAAGGATACAGAATCTGTTGAAGGAGGATAATGGATGACCAGAATCCCATGTGATGTTATTCAAGATCTCCTCCCCTTGTATTATGATGAAATTTGCAGTGAAAGCACCAAGCAGCTGGTGGAAGAACACCTTGCTGTCTGTGCAGACTGCCGTTCCGCTCTGGAGCAAATGCAATCCAGCCTGAACTTGACCCTTCAAGAGAAGGAACTAAATACACTGGAGGGAAGCGGGTTGCAAAACATTAAAAAATGGTGGAGCCGTACCCGGTGGATCGCTTTTATCAGAGGTATGATTGTGGCTGCATCCTTATGCGGAATACTAATTATTGGATACTGGGTTCTGTTCCGCTGGAATATCCAACCGGTGTCGTCTGACCAAATTAAGATTTTTGATATAAGAGCCAGATCAAATGGAGAGATTGCTTTTCAGATTCAAATCAGGGGTGGTTATGCTCAAGTGAAGAACACTCTTAAGGATGATGGCAGTTACTATATAACCCCCGTTCATCCTCTTATCGTATCCAAAAGGGATAAGACAAACACTCCAGTCATTAGTGGGATGTACGTTAATCCGCTAAATCTAAGGGCCTATTATAAGAATCATGGTAAAGATACGGAAATTACGTCCATCTACTACGGCTCACCGGATCAGCCGATTCTAATCTGGAAAAAGGGAATGGCGCTGCCGGCAGGGGACTGAAGATCATGAAGGTACTATTTTCATTACTCATTGTTTTAAAACTAGCAGATGGGATACACTCTTATTATAAATTTGCCAGCAATGGAGGAATGGTTTGTGACAAGTAAAAACCAGATCATCGTCCCACATATTTGGTATGACAAGGATGCGGTAGCCGCAGCCCATTTTTACGCCTCGGTATTCCCGGACTCCCGGGTTACGAGTGTAACAACTATTCGTGACACGCCATCTGGCGACTGCGATCAGGTTTTTTTTGAGATTTGGGGGCAGAAGTTCATGGCGATCAGTGCAGGCCCGTATTTCAAGCTGAATCCGTCCGTATCGTTCTTCGTTAATTTTGACCCGTCACGCGACAAGGATGCAGTAGAGAAAATGGATGAGATATGGGACAAGTTATCCGAGGGGGGCACAGCATTAATGCCTCTTGGAGAGTACCCTTTCAGTAAGCGGTTTGGCTGGATTCAGGATAAGTATGGTGTGTCCTGGCAGCTAATGCTTATGGATGCTGAAGATGAGGAACGGCCTGCTATAGTGCCGTCATTTTTGTTTGTCGGTGAGAACTGCGGCAAGGCGGAAGAGGCGATGTCCTTCTATTTATCCGTATTCAATTCCTCCCGGCAAGGACTTATGACCCGTTACCCTGCAGGAATGGAGCCTGATCAGGAGGGAACGATTATGTTCGCTGACTTCATGCTGGAGAATCAGTGGTTCACCGTCATGGATAGTGCGCATAATCATGAATTCGCTTTCAATGAGGCTATCTCCTTCATGGTGAAATGCGAGTCGCAAGCGGAAATTGATTACTTCTGGGAGAAGCTGTCTGCGGTCCCTGAAGCCGAGCAATGCGGCTGGTTGAAAGATAAGTACGGGATATCCTGGCAGATCGTGCCCGGCGGAATGGACAAGATGATGAAGAAGGGTACACCAGAGCAGCGTGCGCGTGTGACGAAGGCTTTTCTTAAGATGAAGAAGTTCAACCTTGCTGAGCTGCATCAGGCATTTGAACAGGACCAGCCGGGCCAATGAACAACGGTCCGATGATCCGCAAAGAACAAGACATAGTCTTCAAAATGATCCGCATCTATTGTAAGAAAAAACATCACGGGGCAGCGCTATGTGAGGAATGTCAGGACTTGAATGAGTACGCCGGGCAAAGACTGTCGCGCTGCAAGTTTGGTGAAGAGAAAACAGCGTGTGCGAAGTGCCCCATCCATTGTTATAAGCCGATGTACCGCCAAAAAATTAAAGAGGTTATGCGTTATTCCGGTCCGTGGATGCTGCTATATCATCCGGTTGAGTCCATAAGGCACATCCCAATGCCCGATAAGTTAAAAAAATTAATGTCCCGATAGCTGATGCACTCCCGCTGCGGCTTGTAAGGTCAGGGGACTTGGCAGAACTAATAGGAATGAGACCTATTCGTTGGACATAGAGTGGTACTACAGGAGGTGTTGCATGGTTATCCAACTTAGTATTGCTTTTGCTGCGATTGCCTTTATCTGTCTGGTTGTGTTTCTGATTCTTACGCTGCGCAAAGGAATGACTACCCTCGCAGAAACCAACAAGACGCTGGGGGATGTGAGGAATGCCATTCACGGGTTAACGGGAGAAGCTACACAGCTTATTCATACCGCGAACCAGGTGACCAGGGATGTGAAGGGTAAAATCAAAACGATAGATCCCATTTTTGAATCTGCGCACAATGTGGGTGAAGTCATTCAGACCGTGACCGAGACCTTCAAGAAGAATGCTTCGGATATAGGTCAAAGCTTAAAACAGGAGCCTGAGAAGCCTGCGGCCTCTGTCAAAAGTAAAAACGGCTCTATTCGTGTCAATACGAAATTTCAGTAACCCAATCTATCATGCTTATCAATGAAGGACACCGCGACCGGTGTCCTTTTTGCATTGACAATCATCTCGCTGCAAAATAATCATTATCTCATAATAGTGCATTGATGCTGCTGATATGAGCAAATGATTGTTTAAGCACTATTTTCACATCTGCTATGCTCTGGGGGCAACCAATAAAACCTCGGGAGGCAATAAAATGAAAAGAACAGTTGCAAAGGTTACCAGTATGCTGCTGATATTCTCGCTTACACTATCTCTGATCGCCGGCGGATGGGGAAGTGCAGTAGTACATGCTGCGGGTCTTACGATAACCAGCAGCGGAGGCGGAGATGAAGCGGCATATGTGGAGTGGTCACCCGTGAACAATGCAACAGGATACAATGTGTACGTCAAGGCTGCAAGTGCAGCGGACTCCCAGTATCAGCAGATTCATACTGAATTGATCCGCAAGTATGCTTCCTACTGGAGAGCAGATGCCGTGGGACTTGCGGCCGGAAGTTATGTCATGAAGGTGGAGGCCGTATTGTCAGGCGGGGGCACGGCAAGTGCGGTTACGGGGACGCTGGGAGTAGCGCCGTATGACCGGTCGGGATTTGCTTTTTCGGCCCAATCACCCTATGGTACAGGCTCCGGCGCTTATAATGACAATGGGACGCTCCGAAGCGGGGCGCAAGTGCTGTATATCACCTCTCAGAATGCACAGACCGTAACGCTTCCCGTAGTAGTAAGCAGTTCGGGTACGGTACAGACCGGGGTTGGACTTGGCGGGATTCTGACGCTGAGACAAAAAGGCTATGACACCACGCCGCTGGCTATCCGGATCATCGGAAAAGTGACGGCTGCGGATCTGAGCGGACAGCTGAACAGCAGCGGCTATCTTGAGCTTAAAGGCAAAGCAAATTATACCGAAATGAATATTACGATCGAAGGAATCGGGAAGGATGCCTATGCTTATGGCTGGGGGATGCTGCTCAGATATACCGGGAATGTAGAGGTAAGAAACCTGGGCGTGATGTTGTTCCCTGACGACGGCATATCAATGGATACAGGCAATGCGAATGTGTGGGTGCATAATAACGATATTTTCTACGGATCAGCAGGGAGTGATGCAGACCAGGCCAAGGGGGACGGTTCTACGGACCTCAAGAAGGGATCAACGTATATCACTCTCTCCTACAACCACTACTTTGATTCTGGAAAAGCATCCCTGGTAGGACTTAGCGAGTCTGCCGAATTCTTCGTGACCTTCCACCATAACTGGTTCGATCATTCGGACTCCCGTCATCCGCGGATCAGAGTGGCCTCGGTCCATGTCTACAATAACTTCTATGATGGAGTCTCCAAGTATGGGGTCGGCGTTACTACCGGAGCTTCGGCTTTTGTGGAAGGAAATGTGTTCAGGAATGCTAAATATCCCATGCTGAGCTCCCTGCAAGGGACGGATGCTCTGGGTGAGGGCACGTTCTCAGGAGAGAATGGCGGGATGATCAAAGCCTATAACAATAGTATTGTGGGTGCGGCCAGTATAATCTATGCCAACTCCAGTGCAGGAACAGCTCCGGCGAATGCAACTTCACATGATGCTTACTTAGCATCGTCCAGAAGTGAAGCCGTTCCAGGTTCCTACAAAGCTCTAGTGGGTGGAACAGCATATAACAACTTCGATACTACTGTAGATACTGGAGTGAATGCCTCTGCGGTGGATAGCGTAAGCACGGTTGAACAGAGGGTTACGGCAAAAGCAGGACGCCTGGGCGGCGGGGACTTCACATGGACGTTCAATGATTCCGTGGATGACGCATCCTATGCAATGAACGCGCCGTTAATGTCTGCCATCCGCAGCTATACCTCGGGACTGGTGTCTGTCGGAGGCAATTCCAGCCCGGTAGGGCCAACTCCGACTCCATCGGCAACGGCAGTGCCGACGGCTACACCTGTTCCAACGGCAACTCCGGTGCCAACGGCCACACCTGCGCCGACAGCAACACCAGCGCCAACGGCAACGCCCGCTGTTGGAGCAACCGTTCATAACTTTACGACATCCGGGATGGCGAGTAACTTTTTCAATATTCAAGGGAATCTCTCAACTTCGAAGGGGACTGTGGTATATAACGGCCTGACCCTAACCCAATGTCTGAAAATCGAGAGCGCCACCAGCATCCAGTTCACAACAGCCAAAACCGCAACCTTAACGCTGGTGTTCAACTCCGAGGGGAACAAGATCAAAGTCGATGGGACAAGCTATCCGATCACGAATGGCATTGCTGCAATCTCGCTCGCGGCTGGGACGCATACGATTAGTAAGGATAGTACGGCTAATTTGTATTATATGGTGGTGGAATAAAAAAGGCGATTCCTTCAAAGCAAGATGGGGAGTCTGAACCAGGGCGGCCTGCACGGGTCGCCTTTTACGGTTTAGTATTACAATAACTATTATTTGCTATAATATAGGTTATACGGATATTACTCCACACGAAGGGAGAGTTGATCGTGCTAAAAAACTTTTCATTTCAAACCTTTAAAAGTTTTGAATCCTCTATATTAGAAATTGAGAAATTGACTTCAATTATTGGCACTAATGCGGGTGGGAAGACGAATGCAATTGAGGGGATGAAGATACTTTCTGAAATCTCTTCAGGAAGAGAGCTATCCGTTATTCTTGATGGTTCGAAGAATGTGGACAGTGACATCCGAGGAGGAAGTGTAGGCTGCCCTAGAATTGGTACGGATACCTTTACACTGGGGTGTTTGGTAGATATTGATGAAGAGTACGACCTGGAGTATACCATAACCATTAAAGTGAGTAATCGGGTTTTTGTGCTTTCTGAGAGTTTGTTGAAGTTATCCTCTAGCGGTGCTAAGCCAATTGTAGTTTTTCAGACCAAAGGTACGCCTGATGATTATAGCGATATTAACGTAGAGTATAATAATGGGCGTAAGGGTAGGAATCCCGAAGTGACCTGTATCCGTTCTGTATCTGTTTTATCGCAGCTATCCTCCAAAATGCCTACAACCACGGAGAATAACAAGAAGAACGTATTGTATATAAACTTGGTTCTCGAACGTCTGGGAAAGATATTATTCTTAGATCCATTGCCTAGTCGTATGAGAGATTATTCAAGGATGAGTGATCATGAGCTGAGACCAACGGCTGATAACATATCTTCGGTAATCTATGAGTTATGCAAAAATAAAGAATACAAGAAAAAGCTATTGGGAGCATTAAAGGATCTACCGGAAAATGAAATTCTGGATATTGGATTTATTGAAACATCAATCGGTGATGTGATGTTTCAATTGAAGGAAAAGTATGGTGAACAATCAGAATATGTCGAAGCAAAACGCCTCTCGGACGGTACGCTCAGATATTTAGCGATTCTCTCTTCTCTGATCACTGAAGAGCCTGACAGCATGATTGTTATCGAGGAAGTGGATAATGGGATTCACCCTAGCAGAATTAAAAGCTTGATCCAAACCCTATCTCAACTAACCAAAGAAAGGCAAATTGATGTAATTATCACTACGCATAATCCGGCACTACTGAATGCTCTATCCAAAGAAGAGTTGTTCGGTGTTGTTTTGTGTTACAGAGATCCAGAGGATGGATCAAGTAAATTCTTCTCCCTCCCTGATATGGAGTCACTGCCGGTATTATTATCTAAAGGCAATTTGGGAGATCTGACAGTTAGAGACGAATTAGTTAGAGCGTTAAAGAAGCCAATGGAAGATAACAAAGATCTAAGCTGGCTGGAGGTGTAAATATGTATGTTAATATTATCGACACCTCTATTCTATGTAACATTCTAGACTTACCATTTATGAGTCAAAATCGTTCAGCCGTCATAGATGAACTGGCTGCATTACAACAAGATAAGCAGCAGATTCTTATTCTTCCTTTGGCTTCTATTATTGAAACCGGTAATCACATTGCTCATATTGCTGATGGTAACATTAGAAGGAACCGGGCCGAAAAGATGGCCGAATTAATCAAAAAAACAGTGAACGATGAAGCCCCATGGACCTACTACGGAAAAGAGTTCGAAAGAGAAGATCTGCTGGAAATATCCAAGTCAGTTGTTGATCATGCGGTAATGAAAGTCGGAGTGGGTGACTTGTCCATCATCCAAGTATACAAGAAGTACAAAGAGAATGTTCCAGCTATAGGCTCGATAAGAATATGGAGCCTGGACCATCATTTACAAGCATATTTCGAAGAGATGCCTTCTATTCGGAGAAGAAGAGACAGGTAGATACATAAGATTAACGACGGCAGCGGCAGTCCAAGACGTGATAATTAAAGTCTTAGACTACCGCTGTTTTTTGTCATCCTTCTTCTTTATCATCAACCAAGTCAATAATCTCCCGTATGTCCTCAATATGTAAAGCTTCTGCTATTCTAACGATATGACTGAAATTAATACTTTCTCTCTTACCGTTGGCCAGTTCGCTTAATGCTGCATGGCGGACCTTGGATATTCTGGACAACTCTCTTAATGAAATTTTATGCTTATGAGTCAATTCAGCTATGTTCACTACAATTCTCTTCCTCATTGGAATCCCTCACTTATCTATACGCATAAGCGTATCGTATAATAATTTTATAATTGTTACGTATATACGTAACAAACTCACTTTGGAAATATGCTACGCTGTTTCTGTATCATAAATTAATGTAGTAGCTCATAAAGGAGGCTCCAATGCCGAACATTCTAGAATCGCTATATCATGGCAGTTTATTCCCTAACGAGGACACCATCTCTAAGGACCCCAGTTACCGCCCGCTTAACAGGCAGATTTCGGAATCTATTGAGGCTTGGAGACAGAGGCTGTCCCCAGGTGAGTTCGAGGAGCTGGAGTCTTTGTTGGAACTGTATTCACAAGTGCAGGGGATGGATATGACAGCTGCGTTTGTGTCCGGGTTCAAGGCCGGGACAATGATGATGATTGAAGTTCTGGTCGAGGAGTAGGTAAATCATTTGCAAGTATAAATGTAAGCGAAATTATTAGATCAACCCTTTATAATAATATGGAATTTACACTTTGTGATAAGGGGTGCAGGATGAGAAAAGCGATAATCAGGTTGGTAGCAATAAGTTTAATATTATTGTGTACAATGGGTGCTTCTGTAGTTAAGAATCCGCTAGAGGTTACCCAGAAGTTGTACATTAAAAACGATCAGGGGAATAATGTAATTTTAAAGAATTCAGCAGAGTATGGTATGAATTGGTTCATCACCGATAAAAGTCCTTATCAACACTACACCTTGTATAAGGGGCCGAAAGAACTGATTTATGCCCAGAGTTTTGAGGAAATTATTGCAATTAACGCTGCGTCAGGTAAAGTAAGCTGGAGATTTCCAAGTGATTGGAACAGCGATCTGGGTTCCCTGGTAGGGGCAGACGGTACATATTATATTCTTGGTTATGATTATGTAAAGCACTTATCCTCTACAGTATATCAAGCAGATATCCTGCGGTTTTCAAGTTCAGGAGAAGCCACCACCTTCAAAAATATTAAGCTGCAGACAAAAAGCTTCTTTGAGGATGGGGCATTATTCGATTTTTATCATACAGGGGATAGCGAAGGGAATTACATTGTTCTGACGGATGAAGGCCTGCAGTCGATTCGCAAGGATGGATCAACGAATTGGATGTTGAATACTATTTCTATGAAGGATAGAGCATTGGATTTCAACAACATAATGGGGCTTAGTTCAGATTCTAATGGACATATTATTGTTGATTTTACAGATGCCAAGGCAGTTCTGAATACGAGCGGAAACATTATACGGGTTGAGGATTATAATCAGATGAAGGCTAGGCCGGTCAGTTATTCAGACATTGACAGCAAGGACGGACATGGCGGCTATTACATACTTGATGATAGAGCGGCTACCCTTCAGGATCTGGATTTCAAGACACGTAAGCTGAAATGGAGTTATTCAATGAATCAATATGAGAAGGCCGCCGGAATAAGTCTCTTCTCCGGAAGCTTCGCAACTGATAATAAAGGTAATGTGTACTTTGGCGCCAATAACGGCAATGTGTATTCATTGGATTATAACGGAAAGCCGCGCTTTACGCTGTCGGTTGGCAGCCGTGTAATCTCTTATCCTGACATTGTTAGTGTAAATGACAGTCTCACAGTGATTAGTGTAAATAACAACATTATCTGTTTGCAAAAAAAGAGCACATAATATCGTAAGATTAGATATAAATTATGTTCTGAAAAAGGAAGGAGGACGGATCTTACCGGGCCGTCCTCTTGTCTATTTGTAATTACGCCTACCCTTTTCACTCCCCCTCCTCCCCATACCGCCCAACCGCCATCTCCGCCGATTTCAACATGCGCCACTTAAGCTGCTTGCCCTCCACAATCTTGACCCGCAGGCCCAGGAAGCGGATTCGGGATAAGAGGAACTCGCTGTCGTCTCTCATGTAATTGACATGAATCTGGTAGATGCCGGTGGATTCATCGAAGGACACGGACTTATCGAAGCAGGAGAAGGAGGAGAGTATCCGCGACAGCTCTGCATTATAAGCCGGGATGACTTGGATGCAGGCGGATTCCTTCAGGCCTTCTAATAAGCGCGCTATCCTTGCCTTCAAGCCTTCAATCTGCTGGGCCGGGAGGGAAGCGGCTTCTACCGACACAATGTTCCGCAGCTTCGTGGACATCAGAGAACGCTGCCGGGTGCTGTACCACTGCAGATACCACTCCCGCTTGTACATATTGTACTCCAGCTTATGAGGGAATCCCGCCTGATCCGCGCGTCCGCCGCCATGCTTAATCTGGTAAGTAAGCAGCATGCCCTGATTCTGCATGATCATCCGGCGGAGTGTACGGAGCAGCGGATGGTAGACCTGGCGCTCTTTACTGCGGGCCTTCTCGATAATAATCTCCCCTACTTCAATGGAAGCCTCGGGTTCCAGCAGGGTATTCAATTTACTTAAAGTCTCCGGTGTAAAAGCAGCCTCCGAAGCCGGATGCCTAAGCATCGTCTTCAGCCAGGAACGCTCCTGGGAGGTCAGCGCAAGCGACCTCGTTTCATCCAGGCGTGAGATGATCTGGAAGTTGAATATTTTCTCAAAGGGATTCATAGTAGCTCCTGATCTCCTTCCATTCCGCAATGAATTGCTTGCGAAGCCAGCGGGGTTCTAAGATCTCACAGCTCGAACCGAAGCTCCGCAGCCACGGCTTAATCTCATAAATCTCGTTCACGGTGATCTCGTACAGAAACGCTGCTTCCGATTCTTCCGTGATGACTCCCCACTGTCCCTGTGCTTCCACCCGTTCCCGGATGAAGTTAGCGCCAGACCGGACAGGATTATAGAATCGGACCGCTACCTTAACCGTACGGTTTGTGTCGGTCACCCAGCTATTCTCCATCTGCTTATCAAGCTGCTGAAGCCTCGCCGCATATTCAGCTTCTTCCACAGGCTCGCCCTCTTCCATCTGGGTAAGGCCCTCCATCCGGAATTTCTTGATCCCCATCCGGGCATGATGCCCGATCAGATACCACCGCCCATATTGATGATCGTAGACGACACGGAGCGGCAGAATGCTGTCGGTGACACCCGCCGACTCCCGCTCGAAGAGGGGATTGGTATTCTTGGAGGTGTAGTTCATCCCTTTCTTCGGGGACAGATAGAGGAACCTGATTCTGCGGCGCTGCTGAATGGCTCCGAAGATCGTATAGAGATGGGCCTCGTCCAGAATACGCGAATGATAATTGTATTTGTATCTATGAGTCTCTGTAGCTTCGGGGGGATAACCCCGGTTCCGCAGCGCTTTCTTCAAAGTGTCGCGCAGCAGGTAACCCTGCACCGATGGAATCTGTGTATTGGCGATGACATCCACATAGTCGTAGAGGTCCAGAAGTTCGTCGCCGCTCAGCTGGTCGATCAGATCGTTGGCAGCCTTGTACCGGTACGGACGCTTCTCATTCACACGCAGAATAACGCCGACTTCCTCCAGGTATTTCAGATCCCCCCGGATGGTTTTCTCATCCGGCAGCAGTGAATCGTCCGGCGTCTGCTCGCAGCAGCGGTCATGCAGTTCCTTGGCCGTCAGCTCCTCGCTCTGAAGTGCGGTTAACAGCCGGGTAAGCCGGAGGCTCTCCGTCTCCTTCAGCGACTTCGCCCGGAACAGGAACAGGAGTAGCGGGTCGGCGGATTCATAGTAATTGTAGCGGAGCCACTCGGAGAGTTCGGCTCCTTGCTCAACGGGCAGATTCTGCTGGAGAACGGTAACCATTTCCTTCAGGTTGCGCAGCGTTTTGTCATAGGTATGTACCGAAATGCCGAGCCGGTCGGCGAATTGCTGTCTGCTGTAAGCTCCCCCGGCTAAAGACAGCATACGCAGAAACTGAATTTCTTTATCGAAACTTTCCTTGGCCATTTGTATTCCTCCAGCCTGTAGCGAACTCATGGGAAGTGATAGTTCTTATGTATATTAAGCAACAGAGTTGAGGGAAATGGAAGGTTTTTTACCTGCCGCCATACTTCCGCCCTGTTCGCAGATGGGAATATGAGGGAAGATAGGGCCATGAAGCAAGCGAATTGGAGTGATTGCAATGACCGATATAACTAAGCTCATCCGTGAGCAACTGGAGCAGATTGAACAGGAAGAGCAAGTGACCATACTCTATGCCTGTGAATCAGGCAGCCGGGCATGGGGATTCCCCTCGCAGGACAGCGATTATGATGTGCGGTTCATCTATCTGCATAAGCCGGAATGGTATTTATCTATTTATGAGCAGCGGGATGTTATCGAGCGTCCCATTAACAATATGCTGGATATAGGCGGCTGGGACTTACGTAAGGCACTTCAGTTATTCCGCAAGTCCAACCCGCCGCTGCTGGAGTGGCTGCAATCGCCGATCCAGTACGCAGAGAAGTTCAGTGTGGCGGAGCAGCTTAGAGGGAGTTCACCGTATACCTTTTCACCGAAATCCTGTATGTACCATTATTTGAACATGGCTAAAGGCAATTACCGCGATTATCTCCAGGGCGGGCAGGTCAAGATCAAGAAGTACTTCTATGTGCTGCGCCCGGTTCTGGCCTGCGAGTGGATTCATAGGTACGGGGAGATGCCGCCGATGGAGTTCGAGGTACTATTAGACCGGCTGATCCCTCAGGATGGGGAGCTATGGCAGGTAGTGCAGCGATTGCTGGCCCGGAAGCGGTCAGGAGAAGAGCTGGATTACGAGCCGCGCTTAAGTGCGATTAACGAGTATTTGGAGGAGAGACTACAAGTGCTGGACGGAATAGCAGCGGCGGCCTTAGGGGTTAACGGGCACGGTAGTAGAGATCAGCAGCTTGATATTCTTTTTCGGGAGGCGCTGAGAGAAGTGTGGGGCTTGAATGTATAACCAAAGCATCCCGGCGTGGTTCCGTACCTGAAAGGAGAAAGAGATAGATCCGCGATTGTAAGAAGGTTAGAGCTCCGTCATCCTTCATACGATTGCATTCTACTTCTATGCCAGAGTGAATATGAAGAAACAGGCGGCAGAGTTAAACAAGAAATTGAAATAAGCCGGGAGGCTGCGGGGCCTCTAGAGGAGCATCTGGGTTCACGCAAAAAAATAAAGAGAGCGTCCCTAATAAGGTCCCGCTCTCTTGGTCCATCTCTTAAACGTTATTCCGTAACGTTATCCCATCACCACCAGCACATCGTTCACTGCCGCCATCCGGGCTACCGGAACCAGGTCGCCCTGGATGACCTCGCCGTTCATGACGATGCGGGAGACTCCCTTCTGTACACCTTGCTTGTTCTCCACCCGGATGTTCAGCTTCTTCCCGCGGAATTCGCGCACCATGGAGAAGTCAGTCCAGTCAGAAGGGACACATGGGTTCAGGCGGAGGCCATCCTTCTGCGGCTGCACTCCCATGATGCCCTCTGCCAAAGAGACCATGACAGTCGAGGCGGTGCCGGTGAGCCAGTGGACATGTGCCCGGCCTTGATACGGGCTGTCTTTGGATTCGACGAACTGGCCGTGTACGTAAGGCTCCAGCTTGCGGACCTCTGCGGTGTCGTTCATGCTGGCCGGGCTGCAGTTCAGGAAGTACTCGAACGCGCGTTCACCGTTGCCAATCATCGTCTCCGCCAGAATGAGCCAGCCTTGCGGCTGACTGAAGATGCCGCCGTTCTCCTTGGTGGAGGCGTTGAACAGGGCCATCAGTGCTACCGGCAAGCCGTATTTCCGGAAGGGCGGGTAGAAGAGCATGGTGCCGTAATCGGTTCGCAGGTTCTCGTACACCTTGTCCATAGCGAGCTTGGCCTGTTCCGGGCGCGCGGCACCGCTGAGTACAGCCCAGCTCTGCGGGTTCAGCCAGATTCTACCCTCATCGTTCTCCCAGGAACCGATAGTATAGTTGTCTTCGGTGAACCCGCGGACGAACTGGTCGTTCTCCCAGGCATACTTCTGGATATTGCCGTCCAGCTCCTCCAGCAGGCCCTCTGCCCACGCAGCATCCTCCGGTTTATTCTTGTTCTGCGCGATGTCCATGAATACTTTGAAGCCCATGTACAGCTGGAAGGCAACGAATAGGGATTCGCCCTTGGCCCCGAGACGCAGACAGTCATTCCAGTCAGCATGAAGTCCCACCGGCATCCCGTGCGCACCCATACGGTCGAGGCTGAACTGTAGAGCCTGCCGCAGATGCCCATATACCGTATCTTCGCCTTGATCGGAATAAGGAATGACCTCGTCTGTGAAGTCCCAGTTCCCACTTTCATTCAAGTACTTAATAACGGTCGGGAACAGCCACAGGGCGTCATCGGCCCGATAGTGGGGATGCCCGGTCTCCCGTACATATTCCGGGTCGTCCGGTGTGCCTTCATGGCCCGGGTTATGGTCAAACTTCACAAGCGGAAGCCCGCCGCCGTTAGAGACCTGGGCCGAGATCATCAGCCGCAGGCGTTCCAGGGCCATCTCATGATCGAGATGAATGATGCCTTGAATATCCTGCACCGTATCCCGGTAGCCGAGTCCGTTACGCAGACCCGAATACTGGAAGGAGGCCGCGCGCGACCAGATGAAGGTTATGAAGCATTGGTAAGCGTTCCAGGTGTTGATCATATGATTCAGATTGTCGCTTGGGGTCTGGACCTGGAAGCGGTTAAGCTTGCTGTGCCAGAAGGTCTTCAGTTCCTCAAGCTCCCGGTCTACCACGGACAGATCCTTATATTGGCTGAGAATAGCTGCTGCACCCTGCTCCTCATACTGTCCCAGCAGGAAGGCGATCTCCTTCTCTTCGCCCGGCTGCAGATCCACATTAATCTGCAGGGCACCGCAGGCATTGGCGTTGTAATTCAGCGAGTTGGAGCATTGGCCATTCTCTACGGAGAGCGGATTCCCGTAGCTGCGGTAATCGCCAAGGAACGTATCGCGGTCCCCATCGTAACCGGCAACCTCTGCACCGGCAGCGCCGAAGAATCGCCAGGTCTGCTCGCCCGTGATGTTCTCGTTGATAACCTGAAGGATTTTATCGTTCTTGAAATACGTCCGGGAAATAAATAGAGTGTACTGCAAATTGACGGTATCCTGCTCATAGTTGTTATCGTTGGTGAATTCAGCGAAGCCGAAGAGAGCCAGCTTCCGCGTAGCGGGGCCGTCATTACGGATCTTCATGCGCCATACTTCATAGGTTTGGTTCAGCGGTACATAGTATAAGGACTCTGTATGAATGTTGTCGTAATCCGAGACGATGTTCGTGTACCCGGTTCCATGATGGCATACGGACTTATACTGGTCCAGGTCTTTACCCACCGGCTGCCAGGAACCGGACCAATAGTCCCCGTTCTCTATGTCTTTGACGTAAATATAGCGTCCCGGCTCGTCCTTGGAGTTGAAGTGGTAGCGGATATGCCGACCGTTGGCGCCGGATTTCACGAAACTGTAGCCTCCGGCATTTCCTGAGATAATCGCACCGTACTCCGGCGAGCCGAGGTAGTTGGCCCAGGGAGCGGGGGTATTGGGCTTCGTAATGAGATACTCTTTGTTCTTTTCATCAAAATGACCGTATTGCATAACATTCCTCCTCAAAGTAGATGACAGGCAGGACTGTAAACGCGCGTTCATAAAAGGCTGTAAGCACCCGCCCTTTTCCATTATAATACAGCTTTAGGCTGACTAAGTACTCTATTATTTGAGAAAAACAAAACGTAGAGTCTTTTTATAACTGTTTGCTATATTGGAGCCCGGGAACCTTATGGTTAAGATAGTGGAGATCATTCATAGGAGGGGTGCAGGATGCAGGTCAAGGGTTGGTCTGAAGACAAGATGAGCTATGAGTTGACGAACGATTTGTCTATCCGCAGAGCGGAGCCGGAAGAATGGGGAGTGTACTGCTCGGTCTATTATAATATGAGATATAACGGATTTTTTAGAGAAGAGAGTTATGCGAATCCGCGCAGCAATGCCTTTTGGATATATAAAGGAGACAGCAAAATCGGCGGAGTCCGGATGTCACCGAATGTGATCTATCATCTATTTGTAATCCCGCCCTTCAGCGATTCATTCGGAGTATTGAAGTTGCTTAAAGGGCTGTTGATTCATTGGTCAGACCGGAAGGAACCCATACGGACCTATGAGGTTCTGCCGGATCAGGTGCAGCTATATGCGCGTGCAGGCTTTTGGCCGGATGAATTCAGATGCCGCTGGATGCAGCGGCCTACAGAGGTTTTTCAAGTGGACTGGGAGGACAACCTGCGGATAGAGAGCCCTGAAGTACGGAGAATGAGGCAGGGGATAAACGGTTCATCCTTACAGAAGAGATTGCCCGCTGTGATTGGGAGAGCTTTAGAGGCGGCTTGGATGCGACCCGGCGGAAGCAAACCGTTGTGGGAGATTTCCTGCCTACTGATCCTGATTACTCTAATGAAATATTAACACAGGCCTCCACGCTGGTATTTGATAAGGCCACAGGACAGCTCATTGCCAACTGCCGGTTATGTCTGCAGGATCAGGTGGCGGCAGTCTATAGCATCGGCGTTAACCCCGCTTACCGGGGAAGAGGACTGGCAACACGGATGCTGCAAAGAGCGCTAACGATGCTGAAGGGTACTTATCCGTTGCTGAGGTTGTATGTAATGGAGGGGAATGATGCGGAATCTGTGTACTATAATTTGGGGTTTATGCCGGGGGTGCAGGAGATTCAGAAGATGGTTATACCGGTACTGAATGACTCTACCTATGAAATTCCGCATAGCTGAGCGGCCAAAAATATTTTGCTATTATACCAACCCTCCCTCTGACCCATATGCAGGATCAGACGACACCTTTTGAGGTGTCTTTTTTACTATGTAGAGAACGATAGCACCACCATCTATGAGTGGGAATTATAATATCTCCTACGAAGGGTGGAGGCGATTCATAAAAACGCAATGATTTTTGTCACAATAAAGGAGATTTGTAGAGTTAATGTAGAGGTCTGTCGGATACTATTAGAAACTAAGAGATTATCATACACAAACCGGCCATTTCCGTTTAGCACAATTTGGTGAACATCTGCATTAGAGGGGAGGGAATTACAGGTAGGGCAAGCAGTACAGGCAGCAAGAAGGACAAGCAGTAAATGAAGATTTTCAGTATCGGCTGATGCAATAACAGTACATTTAGATGAGGAGTACAGAGAAAATGACAACATCGAAGAAATGGAACAAAAGAGGGTCCCGCATTCTGGCCGCCTCTTTGTCGATTGCGTTGGTCGCTGCCAACCTTGCGCTGGCCGGCCCCGTGGCCCATGCGGCAGTCGCAGAGAATGAGGGTTCGGAACAAATTTTCACTTCGGAGGAGTACCGGAGCTTCACCAAAGACGGCAGCAATGCTGTAAACTTAACCTTCCCGGAGCTATCTATAACCGCAGATGCCGGTGAAGAAATGACAGGCGCCACGGTTGTCATTAACGGATATAAGCCGGGTGACAAGATTACGTTTGTAACGGAAAACACAGGAATTACACTTAAACCCAGTACAGGGAACGGCGTCTATATATTAGAAGGCAAGGCTTCGACCCAAGAGTATCAGAATGTACTGAAGAACGCCAAGTTTACCATGACATCGCCAGGAGAGCGCAGTCTGACCTTCGGCCTTGGCCCTGTTCCCGCCTTTAATAAAAATGGCCATTTTTATGAGTATGTGACGCATGCAAACATCCAGTGGCCGGATGCCAAGACAGATGCCGAACAGAAGACCTATTATGGACGCAAAGGGTATCTGGTGACGATTACTGATGCGGATGAGAACGCTTTTATCGCCGAAAAGGCGCAGGGAATTGGCTGGATTGGCGGGAAAGATGTGGCCCGGGAAGAAAATAAACAACTGAACGATAGGGCGATCACGCGCGTTTCCACCTTGCAGAACATTGAAAAATATAAAGACTACGGCGATTGGCGCTGGGTGACTGGACCGGAAGGGAGGCTGCAGTACGAAGGCAAGTCCGGGCTTCCTTTCTATAAGGGTTATAAAGCTGCTGGGGGAAAAAATGATTCCGCCAAGGTTACGGATGCAACTTACGGTGAGATGTACACTAACTGGGATGGCGGAGAGCCTAATGACTCCACGTTTGAGCATGTGGTTCATATCTTTGAAAGTGGTACATGGAATGATTATCGAACCGACAGCCTTGTGAATGCCTACCTAGTTGAATACGGTGGCATGCCAGGCGATTCCAACACCAGCATTAACACAACCATAACACTGGTGGACAAAACAGCGCTGAAAACGGATGCCGGTGAAGCGCAGGGAATTCTCGACCTCGCTCCGCAGGTCTATACGAAGGAATCTCTGGCCGTTCTCAAAAAGGCAGTGGATGATGCCGAGGCTGTTCTAAAAGATGAACATTCCTCTCCAGAAGAGGTAGAAGCTGCCCGCAAGAGCGTGGCGGATGCGGTTGAGGGACTGGTGAAGCAGCCGCCTGTGGCTGAGGAAGCCAGCTACACAGCCGGAAGAAACGATCAGGTATCCATAAAGTTTGACAAACCGGTCAAATTCAATGGAAACGATGCGGACCCGACGGACGACTTCAGAGTGACACTGGACGGAAAACTGGTTGATGTTACGAAGGCTGTAGTATCGTCCGAAGATCCCAGTGTCATTATTCTGACCTTGGCCAGCCCGCTGGTTAATGACCCTGTGGTTAGAATCGAATACGATGACGAGCAATCGGCAATCGAGGCTCAGACACCGGGGAAAGAGCCCGTTTCAGACTTTACCCTGATCGCGAACGGTCCATTCGGTGACTCTTTGCAGATCCAAGAGCCTGCGAAGGGAACAGAGGTATATGGAGCAGACTTCCCGCTCCCGGTATCCGGACAAGCTGCACTGGACTCGGTAGTTACGGCTGCTGTCTATAATGTGGACGCCCATCCCGACGCCTATCTGTTTGACCTTGAGGTGGGAATTACCGTAACCGATAATGTCTACAAATGGGATACTAAGCTGCCGGGGCCGCTTGCACCGGGATCCTACCATGTGGCAGTCACTTCAACCAAAACGTTCGGCGATGAAGTGAGAACCGAAACGAAGCTGGTGCCGTTTACAGTGCCGCAGCTGGAATTGACCCATGTGGCGGTGAACGAAGGTCAGCCGGATCACGCGGTATTGACGTTCAACCAGCCTGTAGGTTCCATGTTGACCGAGGCTGATCTTACCGGACTTACCGTCGATGGCCGGAAGGTTATTGCTGTGAAGTCTGTACAGGGCGATAAAGTAGAAGTCGTTCTGGAGGATGCGCTTGGTCCAAATGATCCACTGGTCGTAGGGTACGATCCTGCTGCCGGTAATGTTACGGCTGAGGGCAACGTCCTGAACGAATTGAAGCCGATCCAAGCCGGCGACCAGTCAGGCATCACGAAGGATAACAATGTAATTCCGCTTCAGCTGATTGCCGCCTATCCCGAAGCGGGCAAGCTTAAGCTGGTGTTCAACAAGCCGATCAACGACTTAACGGATCTGGCCGGATTCACTTACGGCGGAGTGCCGCTTCAGGAGCCTTTTGAGATCAATGGCAATGAACTGATCGTTCCGATTCCTGCTGATCATAAGGGCGGTCTGCTGAGCTACGATCCAGCGCTTGGCAACGTAACGGAGAATGGCAACAAGAATAACCCGCTTACGGGTCTGCAGCCGGGAATTGATCTTGGCGGGGATTCCAAGTATATCTCAGACGCAGGCAAGCTGCCTGAGGACGGTCTGGGATTAAGTGTCGGGGGTAAGCCGGTACCCTTAAGTCCAGCCTTCCAGTCGGATGTACCAAGCGGCTATCAGGCGACCGTGCCTAATGAGACGGGTACCATTGCGCTGAATCTTGCTAAGTCAGGAGGGGACGGTACGCTGCGCAAGGTTAGCTTGAACGGTGTAGAGGTTCCTGACGGAGATTGGAGCAAGCTGCCGCTTCAGGAAGGGCTGAACATCATCCAGGTAGATATTGTGGATGCGAAGCGTCCGGGCGTTAAGCTGGGGCAATACCAGATTCAGGTTATCCGCGCAAGCGGGAAGCTCGTATCGCTTGATCCTTCGAGCGGCACACTTCAGCCTGAGTTCAAGCCTGAAACTGCTAGCTATGATGTATCCGTCGCGAACAGTGTATATGAAATGTCATTCAAGCCGGTTACACTTGATCCGGGTGCGGTGGTAACACTCAGCATTGCCGGTGAGGCTCCGGTAGAGGTGACGAACGGAGACTGGAGCAAAGCGCTCCCTCTAAAAGTAGGTAAGAATGAAGTTCTGGTTACCGTCAAGGATTCCGCTGGTAAAACGAACACTTATACGATAATCGTTACCAGACAAGAGCCTGTTTCGAGTGGCGGCGGAGGTTCCGCACCAGCTCCTGCTCCAGATACCACCAAAATCGAAGTCATTGAGGTAGATGTGGCCATCGGCGGAGCCAATGTGGCTGGCATCACGAAAGTGCCGGTCCAGCGGACGACTCACAGCAACGGAACGATAACGGATCTGGTCCGCTTCACCAAGGATAAGGCTGAAGAAGCCGTGAAGAAAGCAAAAGAGACGGGACAAAGCATCGCCCGTGTGGTCATTCCGGATCCGGCAGACAATGTCAGTGAAGTGAATGTCCAGATTCCGGCAGAGACTGCCAAATTGCTGAAAGAGAATGGCATTGTGCTTGAGATCTACACAGAGAACGCAATCATCCGTATCCCGAACGCTTCTCTGGAAGGAATCGGGCAGGATTTCTATTTCCGGCTAGTACCGGTAAGGAATGCAGCAGAGCGCAATGAGATTGAGAAGAGAGCCACACTTGAGGCTGTAGTCCGTGAAGTGGCGAAGGACAATCGGATTGAAGTGGTCGCAAGACCGATGACCATCGAGACGAACCTGTCCAGCCGGGCAGTCACTCTGATTCTGCCGCTCAAAGATGTGAAGCTGCCTGCGAATGAAGCAGAGCGCAAGGCGTTCCTGGCGCAGCTGGGTATTTTCATCGAGCATACGGACGGCACCAAAGAAGTTGTGAAAGGAAAGGCGGTTACCTACAAAGAGGGACTGCTTGGACTGGAATTCTCGATCACGAAATTCAGCACCTTTACCATCATCAACTTCAATAATCAGGCTGCTGCACATAAATCCTATATCGTTGGCTTCCCGGATGGTCAATTCAAGCCGGACGAACGGGTAACACGTGCACAGATGGCACTGATGATCGCCAGAAATCTGAATTATGATGAAAAAGCGGTAGTAAGCCGTCTTCCGTTCCCGGATGTTGCTCTGCGGCATTATGCGGCAGGAGCCATTGCCTTTGTTAACGCACAGGCAGTGATGAAGGGTGATCCGAACGGACAGTTCCGGGCTGCTGCACCGATTACGAGAGCGGAGATGGCAGCCGTTGCTGCCAACTACATGAAGCTCGCTGTATCTTCGGACGGTAAATCCAGCTTCAATGATACAAAAGGACACTGGGCACAAGCTGTAATCGAAGCTAACGTGACGGCAGGCCTGCTGAAGGGCTACCCGGACGGCAACTTCAAGCCGAATGTCTATCTGACCCGTGCCGAAGCTGTAGTGATCGTCAATCAGATGTTTGACCGCGGCCCGCTGCATGGAGCAGAAGCCATCAAATTCCCGGATGTGTCCGAGAATCATTGGGCTTACCTGGATATCCAGGAAGCCGTGGTGGATCATCAGTACCGGATCGACGGTGAGCAGAAGGAACAACTGATCTCAGAATAAACTATGGGGGCTGGAGGAGATATAATTCTCCTTCAGCCCCTAAATTATTAAAAATTAAAGTATAATGAACATACGGTTGTACCGATTTCCCAGTTGTGAAGGAGATCCGAATGAGAGCAATCCTGATTGATGATGAAGAATTAGCGTTGAAATACTTGGAGCACCATCTGCGCAGACTCGGTGATTTTGAAATCATCGGCAAATATACTGATCCTCTGCAAGGCAAACTAAAGGTGGAAGAGACCGATGTCGATGTTGTGTTTCTCGATATCCATATCCCGGAGCTGAACGGGATCGAGCTGGCGGAAATGCTACTCGAACGCAAGCCCCATCTGCAGGTTGTATTCGTAACGGCATATGATAAATATGCCATCAAGGCCTTTGAGCTGAATGCTCTGGATTATGTGCTTAAACCGATTCACATGGATCGTCTGAGGCTAACGGTACGGAGATTGTATGCTCACCGGAGGAATGAGATAGCGGCCTCAACAACGCCGGAGTCAACAAGCTGGAGAATCCTGATGTTAGATGCCTTCCGGATCTATGAAGGAACGCAGGAGTATCATGTTCCGCTTCAATGGAGAACGGCGAAGGCCCAGGAAATCTTTTTCTATCTTCTGCATCACCGTGGAAAAGTGGTCAGTAAAGCCACTTTGATTGAATTACTATGGGCTGATTTTGATCTGAACAAAGCTTACCCGCAGTTATACACTGCTGTATATCATATCCGCAGAATACTGGAGCCCTTTGGCAGAGACCGGATTCTGCTGCAAAACACGGCGGACGGCTATCTGCTGAGGCTGGACGGGGTATACCTCGACGTTGACGAGTTCGACTCCTTCATCAAGGCTGGCCTGGAACTCTCGGAGGATACAGTGTCCGAATATGAACGAATCCTGAAGCTGTTCAAGAGTGAATATCTGGAGGAGTACGATTATGTGTGGGCAGAGCTTGAGAGGCAGCGCTTCCAGCTGCAGTGGATCAGAATGAAGCTGAATCTGGTTCATTGGTATATGGAGAGCGAAGACTTTGAGCAGGCCTTCAAGCACATTGAGCAAGTCTGTACCCGTTATCCGTTAGAGGAACAGGCGCAGTTATTATATTTGAAAATATGCGACCGGATGGGCTTTCATTTTCTGGTGCAAAGGCAGTATACGCTGCTGGAGACGGTGATGGAAGCGGAGCTGTCAGAGAAGCCCAACCCTGAGATCGTCAAATGGTATAAAGGCTGGGATAAGAAACGTCAAAAAGGGTGAATCCGTGGATTCATCCTTTTTGCCCGTTCTATCTTAATTATGATATATTTAATCTTGAATGTCTTTAGTTCTGTTAAGATCGAAGAAGGAGCGCCCCATGACCTCATTTGTCTACAAGCAAATTATTGCTGACCTCAAAATGAAGATCTTTGCAGGCCAGTACGCCGGTATGAAGCTGCCGGATGAGCGCAGTCTTAGCGAGGCTTATCAGGTTAGCCGCAGTACCATTAAGCGCGCGCTGACCAAGATGGAGAGCTCGGGCATTATTTTCAAAAAACGCGGTTCCGGCACCTTCATCAATCCGTTATACATAAAAAACGATTCGATTTTCAATTACGAAGGTTCCAATCTCGGGGTCTCGGACAATTTCCAGATGCACGGCAAGAAGCCGGAGATCAAGGTGCTGAATTTCGAGGTGATCCGGCCCACGGAGGAGCTTCAGCGGGATCTGTTCCTGCAGCCCCATGATTTCGTGTATAAGATCGTACGGTTGCGCCTGTTTGATGGTGAGCCTTTTATGATTGAGACCGGGTACATTCCGATCAAAATCGTGCAAAATCTCGACCAGACGATTATCGAGGGGTCGATTTTTCATTATCTGGAGGAATCGCGCAATCTGGCGGTCACCAAATCCTTTTTGTCTATCTTTGCCGAGCCGTCGTTGCCGAATGATCAGGAGCTGCTGCATCTGAAGGAGAATGAACCCGTGGGGATTATGGAGGGGATCTTCTTCCTGGATAACGGCACTCCGTTTGAATTCTCGCATATGCGCTTCCATTATGAGTATCTCAAGTTCAACACGTTCGTGTCTGTTCATTAACGAAAAAGGCCGGGGAATTTCCCGGTCTTTTTGGGATCTGCATATAATTCAGCTTCGGTTTAGCGAGGGTTTACAGTTTGTTGGGAGTGCTTGAACAGCTCTTTCAGGGCAGCCAGGCTGCTGACTTTACTTATTTCTTCTTTCTTGAGGGTTACTGATTCTGTCTCCGTGTTGGTTTCGTACTTCAAGTGAAGAGCAGTCATGTTAAGCGGCAGCTTAGGGATAAACATAATCACCCTGGTGTAGGCCTCATAAATTTCAGCAAGAGCCTCTTCCCTTTTCTCTGCTGTTATTGTGTGGGCGGACACATAGGCTTCAAAGCTGTTTAGATCATTCCCTGTAAACTTTATTGCGAAATTCCCGCTGAAGTCCGGATATTCTGTATCAAAGGTATAGGCCACCCGATCGGCAATCCCCCGTCCCCCCTGACTTACGATTTTCTGTTTAAGCTCATCTTCACTCAAAGGCCGGAATCCTTTTTTCCAGTGCTCTCCTACTTTAAAATCAAAGCCTGGCAATTCAAGCCGCTGAATAGCTAAGCCTGCATCTTCGGAGGAAACGCCCAGGTCATCTTCAAAACGGAGAAAAAGTTGTTTTAGACGGTGGCTTTCTGCTTCACTGAAGAATGCTTTGGCTTTGGAGGCGATCTCGTCCAGATTCTCCCGGTTCACCGCTACGTAATTTTCATCAGATATCTCCCGGGACGAACGGGTTCCCCGATAAATAGACATAGGAATATCCTGCAGCTCAATGCCAAAATATTTCTTAACCAGAAGAGGATAATACTTATTTTGAGCGGTTTCCTCATAATTGTTGCTGAGCTGTCTCCTAAGCGGAAGACCGCCATCCACATGGCCGTTGGTGCGGCTTACCGTAAATACCAAGCTGCGGTCATTCGCCGGTGATGCCTTAAACACCTGATACCCGTCCTCATTTAATCCTTCTTTAGACACGATAACAAATTCAGATTGATAGGTTGCATTTAAGGCCCGGACAATTCCTTTTTGATAAAAGTATCCGCTTTTGGCAAAGAATAAACCGAACCCTGTCCAAAGGCACAGGCCGATTGCGGCAAGAAGGATAAGTCCTGTAAGGGTTACTTTTACCTTAATACGGGATCGGGAGGGGGTGGATGAAGTTCTCACGAATATCTGATCTCCTTCCTGATAGCAGCTGGGTGATATGCTTATGATGTAAATTTGTAAGTAATTCCAAAATGATACCGTATTCGGAATGGTGATGTCTAGAAGGGAGAGGCTATAGCAGCATTTTCATCGAAAATTTGAATATAATTTATTTACATAAATTATAAAATAAGGGCTATATATAAATTTATTGCTCCCGATTTCATACTATGTTCAAAATTTCACAATATTGGACCGTATCAATTGTTAAAAAGATTGAATTTCTCAAATGCCGATGTATGATGTAACTGTAGAAGTGATACATTCAAAATACAAAGACAAAAATTAGGAGTGGAAGACATGGGATTATTAACCGCACAGGTGGATTATTCTTCTAAAACTTATTTGGCAAAGCTTGACGCTTACTGGCGCGCAACCAATTACATCTCCGTAGGTCAGCTCTATTTGAAGAATAACCCGTTGTTAAGAGAACCATTGAAGGACGCAGACGTAAAAGTAAAGCCGATCGGACACTGGGGAACGATCCCGGGGCAGAACTTTATCTACGCCCACCTGAACCGCGTCATTACTAAATATGATCTGAATATGTTCTATGTGGAGGGTCCCGGACACGGCGGCCAGGTCATGGTCTCGAACTCTTATCTGGACGGAACCTACACCGAAATCTACCCGCAGATCACTCAGGATATTCCTGGACTCACAAAATTATTCAAACAGTTCTCCTTCCCCGGCGGCGTGGCCTCCCATGCTGCTCCTGAAACACCGGGATCGATTCATGAAGGCGGCGAGCTGGGTTACTCCCTGTCACATAGTGTTGGCGCAATTCTGGATAATCCTGATCTGATCTCGGCTGTCGTTGTAGGTGACGGCGAAGCGGAAACCGGTCCTCTGGCTGCTTCATGGTTCTCCAACCGGTTCATCAACCCGATTACAGACGGCGCGGTCCTGCCGATTCTGCATTTGAACGGCTTCAAGATCAGCAACCCTACCATTCTGTCCCGTATGAGCAGAGAAGAGTTAACCGCCTATTTTGCCGGAAATGGCTGGGAGGCCTTCTTCGTGGAAGGCGAGAATCCGGATCTGCTGCACCCGGAAATGGCTAAGGTTCTGGATACCATCATTGAGAGAATCGAAGCGATTCAGAAGAATGCCCGTGACAATAACGACACTACACGCCCTGTATGGCCAATGCTGATCTTCCGTACCCCTAAAGGCTGGACTGGTCCGAAGGCATGGGATGGCGTACCGAATGAAGGCTCCTTCCGTGCCCATCAGGTGCCGATTCCGGTAGACCAGAAGAACATGAAGCATGCACCGGCATTGCTCGAATGGCTGAACAGCTACAGACCTGAAGAATTATTCGATGAGAACGGCCGTTTGAACGCTGATCTGGCGGAGATCCTACCTACCGGCGACAGACGGATGGGGATGAACCCTGTCACTAACGCAGGTAAGCTGATTAAAGATCTGCACAAGCCGAATTTCCGCAATTATGCCCTTGATAATTCCGTTCCGGGTCAAGTGATTGCCCAGGATATGGCGGTACTGGGGAAATACCTGAAAGAGGTGGTCACCCTCAACGAAGAGAACCGTAACTTCAGAATCTTCGGGCCGGATGAAACGATGTCCAACCGTCTGGGACCTGTGTTTGAAGTAACCAAGCGCCAATGGATGGACTCCATCCAGGAGCCTCAGGATGAATTCCTGGCCCCTTACGGCCGTGTCATTGATTCCCAATTGTCCGAGCATCAGGCAGAAGGCCTTCTGGAAGGATATGTACTGACAGGACGCCACGGATTCTTCGCCAGCTATGAAGCCTTCCTGCGCGTGGTGGATTCGATGATTACCCAGCACTTCAAATGGCTGCGCAAGGCTACAGACCAGACCTGGCGTGAAGATATTCCATCCTTGAATGTGATTGCCACATCGACCGTGTTCCAGCAGGATCATAACGGCTATACCCACCAGGACCCGGGTCTGCTGGGTCACCTGGCAGATAAGAAGCCTGAATTCATCCGGGAATATCTGCCGTCCGATGCGAACAGCCTGCTGGCTGTGTTCGACACGATCCTGAATGACCGTCAGAAGATCAACCTGATCGTATCGTCCAAACACCCGCGTCCACAGTGGTTCTCGGCCGATGAAGCTCAGGAGCTGGTGAGCAAAGGCCTCAAAATCATTGACTGGGCCAGCACCGACAAAGGCGGAGAGCCGGATGTTGTCATTGCTTCGTCCGGTACGGAGCCCACGATGGAAAGCCTGGCTGCCATCTCGATCCTCCATGAGAAGCTGCCTGAGCTGAAGATCCGTTATATCAACGTGGTCGATCTGCTGAAGCTGAGAAGCCAGAAGCTTGATCCGCGCGGCTTATCTGACGAGGAGTTTGATCAATTTTTCACAAAGGATAAACCGGTAATCTTCGCATTCCACGGCTATGAAGGCCTGATCAAAGACTTGTTCTTCGACCGCCACAACCATAACCTGCATGTGCATGGCTACCGCGAGAATGGCGATATCACTACACCATTCGATATGCGTGTGCTCAATCAGATGGACCGCTTCGACCTCACGAAGGAAGCCGTACTGAGCTTGCCGGATGCCGGCAACTATCAGGCCATTGCTGACGAGATGGACGCTATGGTGAAGAAGCATCACCAGTACATCCGTGAAGAAGGCATTGATCTGCCAGAGGTTGAGAACTGGGTATGGAAGGCTTTGAACTAATCGTCAGATGCAGGCTGTAATTTCAATATAGTTAGCTCCAATGAGGGAGTGCCCGGAGGGTCATGTAAATGGCCGGGGGCACTCCCTTTGTGTGCAGGAACGCCATTGCTGCCGTTCATCTCGACCATATGCTTCCAGTAGCGTCTCGGCATCAGTGAAGAACGCAAGCGGTCGTTGCGGCGCTCCTTGATTCCGATGGCATGATAAAAGCCTGTCCATAAGCGGCGGTAGGCCTCCTCAGCTTCATCCGGCTCGGGCGGTGTCCATCCGCTTAAAGGGAGAATGGCCTCCCGCCCAGGCTCATGAACCAGCGCCATTCCGTGGGTCTGGTCGTAGATCATGAAGCTCTCCCCCTGGAACCGGTCGCAGAAGTGCTTCTGAATCACAGGAAGGATGTATCCCTGCGGCTCAATGACTGCGGCCATAACCTGGCCGTATACGGAGAAGCGCACAAATCCCGTATAGAGGTGGCCCTCCCGCCGGAGCTGCTGCACGGCCTTCATCAGCGCATTGACGGTGTCATCGGCCAGCATATTCATCACCTTGCGCCCGTGCTGGAAGCCTAGATACAGGAACCTCAGCAGCAGCATTTCCTTATCGGGTTCGCAGGTCCAGAAGCCCATGCGGACCAGCTCCTCGGCTTCAGGACTGATCCGCAGCGGAATGGATTTAAGTACCCGCTCAGCCTTGTCCTTGTCGGTCCCGATCCATTTCGCTTCCAGCAGCAGGCCCTGTTCCCCGCCTTCGGCATGAATTGCAAGCGGAGTCTCCCTCCATACATAACTCTCAAATACACAGCAGAGCAGGCCCTCGAAGCTTCCATCATAGGTGTAAGCCAGTGCGGACGGCTGGAACATCAGGTCTTCGCCCCCTTCTTGAACCCGTCCCATCCCCCGGCTGCCGGGAGAGCCGCCAGGTTGAAGTCGTCAAATAGAGTCAGCTGCTCGTATTGCGGAGGCTGGTTAGGCGCGAGCTGCTGTCCGGACATGAGTGAGCGAAGCAGGGTATGCTCGCTCACCTTCAGTCCTTCCAGCGGCTTGTCCTTGCAGGTGATGAAGAATTGGGCGCGCTTGAGGACAACTCCGAGCTTCTTCAGCGCATGATAATCAAGCGCCCCGGCCCGTCTTGCCTTCACAATCCGCTGGGCACTCCTCACGCCGATGCCGGGTACACGCAGGAGCATCTCATATGGGGCGCGGTTAATCTCAACGGGGAACTGCTCCCGGTGATTGACAGCCCAGCTGCATTTGGGGTCCAGCAGTGGGTTGAAGTTAGGCACCGCTTCGTCCAGCAGTTCACTCGCCTTGAAGCCGTAGAAGCGCAGCAGCCAATCGGCCTGATAGAGCCGGTGTTCACGCAGCAGCGGGGGCTTGGTATCGAGGGAGGGCAGCAGTGAATCCTCGATCACCGGAGTATAGGCGGAGAAGAATACGCGCTTCAAAGCGTATTTGCGGTATAAGCCTTCCGTCAGATTGAGAATCTGGTAATCTGTATCGGGCGAAGCCCCCACGATCATCTGGGTGCTCTGTCCGGCAGGTGCGAACCGGGGAGCGTAGTTATATTTGACGATATCGGAGCGGTTCTCCTTAATCCGGCCCGAGATCAGCCCCATCGGCTTCAGGATGGATACCTTGCTCTTATCGGGAGCGAGCAATCCGAGACTCTCCTGCGAAGGCAGCTCGATGTTAACGCTCATGCGGTCAGCGAGCAGCCCGAGTCTGGACAGCAGTACCTCGTCAGCTCCGGGGATGGCCTTGACATGGATATAGCCGTTGAAATGATAGACATTCCGCAGCAGCTCCAGCGCCGCTATCAACTGCTCGGTCGTATAATCCGGGCTCCGCATAATACCAGAGCTAAGGAATAGTCCTTCTATGTAATTGCGCCGGTAGAACTGCATGGTGATATCCGCGATCTCCTCAGGGGTGAAGGCCGCCCGGCGGATAGAATTGGATTTGCGGTTGATGCAATAGGCACAATCATATACACAACCGTTGGTCATAAGCACCTTCAGCAGTGAGATGCAGCGTCCGTCTGCCGCGAAGCTGTGACAGATGCCCATAGCGGAGGTATTGCCGAGCGCTCCCGCCTGGCTTGCCCGGCTGGAACCGCTTGAAGTGCAGGCCACATCGTATTTCGCTGAAGCGGTTAGAATCTCTAATTTCTCCATGACATCCACGGTCTCAATCCCCCTTATATGAATGCATTATATACCGAACATACGTTCTTGTCAAAATCGTGAAGCGGCAACCATCCCCCGGTAGAATGTATGCGCATTCCTTCTTGTGCTATAATAGGAGGTGATTGTTCTGAGAATGAAGAATCATGGAATTACTGAAAATCGGGTTAGGAGTGTTGCTGAAGTGAGAGGATATAACATATGGCGGCCCATCATGCTGATTGCGGTTGCTCTGCTGACAAGACAGTTAGTGACAAGTATTTGTCTTATGTTTGGCATGTCGCAGGAATCGGCAGGCAGTGTCGCCATGCTGGGTATGATCGTTGCCGCCCTGATCATGTACAACCGCATGATGAAAGGCCGTCGCCGCAGATGAAATAGATAGAAGCTCCGCTGTATCAATCAGGTGGAGCGAATTGTATATGGCAGTGCCTGGAGACGCCCGCACAGGTGTCTTTTTATTATATACAGCCGTTTTTTTATGATACAGATGGGCCTAGACTTTGCTTTCAGGCAAGTGTTACTTGTATATTAAGGCTGGAGCTTTTATTCTTAGAAGGATGTGCTGAACAGATGCGGACCTTAGGTCTCCTTCAAGATACCGTGAATCCTGTAGGGGAAGGCGTGATCTATAGAATCAGCAGCACTCAAGCCCGGAATTTACTAACAGGAGGAAACCAATTGAGTACACAGAATATTGGAGTGCCCTTAGAGGGTTTTGCAGAATTTAGCCGGACGGTAGCCGCGGAAGGTGCGGTATTGCTTAAGAATGAGGGACAGGTGCTTCCGCTGGGTAACGGCGAGAGCGTTGCTGTTTTTGGCAGAATACAAGTGAATTACTACCGCAGCGGTACAGGATCGGGCGGGAGCGTTCACGTTGCATATACGACGAATCTGCTGGATGGACTGCGCAGCAAGAAGAACCTTAGCGTTAATGAAGAGCTGGCTGCAGCTTATGAGGCCTGGATCGGGCTTAACCCGTTCGACGACGGCGGGAAGGTATGGGCCGCTGAACCGTGGAACCAGAAGGAAATGCCGCTAACGGATGAACTGGTGAAGCAGGCAAGAAGCCAGTCAGCCAAGGCGGTTGTGGTCATTGGACGGACTGCGGGCGAGGACCAGGATAATGCCGATACACCGGGCAGCTACCGGTTGACAGAAGATGAGAAGGCTATGCTGACGCAGGTTACCGCTCATTTTGAACAAACGGTTGTGGTGCTCAATGTCTCCAATATTATGGATATGAGCTGGGTGAATGACGCTGCTTATGTGAACCCCATCTCTGCTGTGATCTATTCCTGGCATGGCGGGATGGAGGGCGGCAACGCGATTGCAGATGTACTGTCCGGAGAAGTAACGCCAAGCGGCAAGCTGACGGATACGATTGCGTATTCCATTGAGGATTACCCTTCGACCAGCAACTACGGCAATGAGTTCAAGAACCTGTATGAGGAAGATATCTATGTGGGTTACCGCTATTTCGAGACCTTCTGTCCCGATAAGGTTCAGTATGAATTCGGCTACGGCATCTCCTACACGACCTTCAAGCTGGAGCCGGAGGAAGCGAAGCTGGTGAAGGCGGCAGACGGGGTACAGCTTGAAATCGGTGTAACTGTAACCAACACGGGAACAGCCTATGCCGGTAAAGAAGTGGCGCAGGTGTATTATGAAGCGCCGCAGGGACAACTGGGTAAGCCGGCCAAAGTGCTGGCAGCCTTCGCAAAAACCAAGCTGCTTGAGCCAGGTGAATCCCAGCGGCTGCTGGTGAGCTTCCCGCTCCATTCCATGGCCTCCTATGATGACGCCGGAGTGACCGGGCACCCTTCCGCTTATGTGCTGGAAGCCGGAACCTACCGTTTCTATGCGGGAACCAGTGTTAAAGCTGTGACTGAAGTCGGTGTTGATGGACAAGCCGGGTATATACTGGACGAGCTTGAGGTTGTAGAGCAGCTCCAGGAAGCGATGGCGCCTACCGAAAGCTTCATGAGAATGAAGCCGGGTGCCCGGAAGGCAGACGGTTCTTATGAGCTTAGCTCCTCCGAGGTGCCTACACGCAAGGTGGATCTGGCAGCGCGGATTGAACGCAATCTTCCGCAGACACTGGAACAGACCGGCAATCAGGGGTATACCCTGAGAGATGTGCATGAGGGCAAAGTCAGCATGAGCACATTCATTGCCCAGCTTAGCGACCATGATCTGGCGGCGATCGTCAGAGGCGAAGGCATGAGCAGCCCGCTGGTTACTCCGGGTACGGCTTCGGCGTTCGGGGGAGTGAGCGACAGCCTGTTCAGCTACGGCATTCCGGTTGCAGCTACAGCGGACGGTCCTTCCGGTATCCGTATGGACAGCGGAGAAAAGGCAACCCAGGTATCCATTGGCACCCTGCTGGCCGCGACATGGAATGCAGAGCTGGTGGAAGCACTCTACGTTATGGAAGGCCAGGAATTATTGCGCAACCAGGTAGATGCGCTGCTGGGACCGGGTCTCAATATCCGCCGAAGCCCGCTGAACGGGCGTAACTTTGAATACTTCTCTGAAGATCCGCTGATCTCCGGGATCTTCGCTGCCGCTTGTACACGCGGGATTATGAAGGGCGGCTCCAATGCCACTCTGAAGCATTTTGCCTGCAACAACCAGGAGAAGCACCGCAGTAAGGTCGATGCTGTCGTGTCGGAACGTGCGCTTCGTGAGATTTACCTGAAGGGCTTCGAAATCGCCGTGAAGCAGGGCGGAGCCAATTCGATCATGACCTCCTACAATCCGGTTAACGGACATTGGGCGGCCTCCAATTATGACCTCAATACCACGCTGCTTCGCGGCGAATGGAACTTCCGGGGGATCGTAATGACCGACTGGTGGGCGATTATGAATGATGTGGTGAACGGAGGACCGGCAGACCGTAAGAATACCAACTGGATGGTCCGGGCTCAAAATGATCTGTACATGGTCGTCAGCAATTACGGAGCTGAAGTCAATGCTTATGACGACAATACACTCGCCTCGCTGGAGAATGGTACGCTTACCCGTGGCGAGCTTCAGCGCTCGGCCATCAACATCTGCGAATTCATCATGCAGGCGCCGGTATTCTCCAGAAAGCACGAGATTATAGAATCCGTAGATACCTTCACAGCAGATTCGAGCCTTGTGGCTGAGCAGGTTCAGACACTAAGCGAGAACGGACAGGTAACCCCTGCCAAGTCCGGCCCGACTTATATTCAGGTGGACGAGGCCGGTCAATACCGTATTATTGTCAGCATCATGTCTCCTGAACCTGAGCTTGCCCAAAGCGCCTGCAACCTGACGCTGAATGGACAACCCGTGACCACCATTCAGACGAATGGGACGGAAGGCAGATGGATCAGACAGAAGCTGGTCAAGGTGGAGCTGGAAGCGGGTATGTACGAGATGAAGCTGGACTTCGTTAAGCCCGGCCTGCAAATTGAATGGATTGAATTCAAGCAGGTCTAAGCGCAGAACGGAGCTGTACCACTTATAGCATCAATATAATGTAACCGAATAATTCATAGCACCAGCGACTAGACACCCTCCGGGTGTCTTTTTGCATATGTTGCACACGATAAATGCTCCTTCTGATTCTCGCTGAAACGAATAAACGTCCTTTTAAAGGAGAGCGTAGCCGCTTCTACTTGATATGCCGTGTGCTGTGATGCTGTTTCCGCCTGAATCCGCATACCTGTAAGGCCGCCGAATAAAATAGAGATATAACGGCTACTATGAAGGGATGGCAGGAACGTATGCAAATACATGTGGTGCAGCCGGGCCAGACGCTGTATGGAATTGCAGAGGCCTATGGGGTTAGCACAGATACCATAACTGAGGCGAATCAGCTGTCCGCACCCGGGATGCTGGTGGCAGGGCAGGCACTGGTAATCCCGATTGCCGGGCAGTATTATTGGGTTCAGCAAGGCGACAGCCTATATAGCATCGCCAAGAGATTCGGCCTGAAGGCCAGCGAGGTGGCGGAAGTGAACGGGCTGTCATTGAGCCAGCCGCTGCAAGTCGGATTACGTCTGTACCTTCCTCCGGTGCCCAGGCGGCAGGCGGAAGTGAATGCCTATCTTGAGCCCAGGGGAGAGGAGGTGTCCCAGGCCCTGCAGAATGCTGCCCGTGATGCTGCTCCTGAGCTTACCTATCTCGCACCGTTCAGCTTCCGGATCAAGCGGGATGGGACGCTTGAGGCGCCGCCTCTGGACGGCCTTGCCTCCATTGCGGCAGAGCATCAGGTGACGCTGATGATGGTTGTGACGAATCTGGAGGAGGGCAAGTTCAGCTCGGAGCTGGGGCGTATTATTCTGAATGATCAGGAGGTTCAGGACCGGCTGCTGAAGAATATTATTACGGAAGCGAAGCGGGTGAATTTCCGGGATATCCACTTTGATATGGAGTTCCTCCGGCCGGAGGACCGTGAAGCGTACAATGCTTTTCTGCGCAAAGCGGCAGGCCTCATTCACAAGGAAGGGTTCCTGCTGTCCACTGCCCTGGCTCCTAAGACCAGTGCAACACAGGTTGGGGCCTGGTATACAGCACATGATTACAAGGTTCATGGCGAGGTTACCGATTTCGTCATTATCATGACTTATGAGTGGGGATACAGCGGGGGACCGCCAATGCCTGTCTCGCCTATAGGACCTGTCCGTCAGGTGCTGACGTATGCAGCCAGTGAGATGCCCGCCGGCAAAATCATGATGGGGCAGAACCTGTACGGTTATGATTGGACGCTTCCCTTTGTAGCCGGGGGCCAGTATGCCAAAGCGCTGAGCCCGCAAGCGGCGATTGATCTGGCCAGGAACAGGAATACCGCCATTCAGTATGACTATAGAGCCCAGGCGCCGCATTTTAATTACACAGATGACGAGGGCAAGCAGCATAAGGTATGGTTTGAGGATGCCCGCTCGATCCAGGCCAAGTTCGATTTGATCAAGGAGCTTAATCTACGGGGCATCAGCTATTGGAAGCTTGGCCTGCCTTTTCCGCAGAACTGGCTGCTGCTTGAGGATAACTTCAAGGTGGTCAAAAAATAGACCGGCAGCGTCCTATTGATAGATGGCGGAAAAACCGATTGTAAAGAAAGGGCTGTGCCCTCCCTGAACAGGAGAGTACAGCCCTTTTGGTTTCACTTGCACCTGAAAAGTCAGCCCATTAAGCCCTTGAGACCGCCCAGGAAGGGGCGGATGGACTTAATCATACTGTAGCCCATCTTCATGACAGGCATTGCCTTCTGCACCATTCCGAACATCCCCATGAGCCGTCCCAGACCCCCGGCACCGGCAGCCGCGCCTCCCCCGCCCATGAGCGAGCCGAGTAGAGGCATGAAGCCGGATACCTCTGCTTTTCGCGCAGTGGAGGAGGATTTCCGTTTCGATGGTGGCCCCTTACGCGTGCTTGGTCTGGACAGGATCACCGCCTCCTGGTTCAGGTCTGTGATCCACCCCACGTAGGAACGCCCATTATGCAAAGTGATGCAGACCGGCTGGCCTTTTAGCTGCTGTGCCCGCTTGCGGAGCTTTGTTGCATTTGCCATTCGTCATTCACCTCACTGTTCTATTTACTCTATTTTACTCAGAACCTGGGGGGCGGCTTGTGCGGGTATGGAGTTTTCATAAAATATTTTGAACAACCTCCGGCTAGAGTGAAAATTTTAACAGTGAAAAAAAGGATAAATGGTATATTTGTAGAATTACCATAAAGCACTGGGCTTGGGTATAGACTTTAGTCCCGGTTGTTTTATAAATTCTATTGGGGAGTGACCTAATCTCTTGGCTATCCATCGTTCATTAAGAAATACTTGCTTCATCGTCTTATTATTTGTTCTTCTACCCTTTACACGGAGTTACGCCGATGCCGGGCAAATGGCAGACATCAAAGGACACTGGGCGGAATCCGATATTCAGCAGTGGCTGGATCAAGGACTCATTACCGGCTATCCCGATCATACCTTCCGGCCGGGGGCTGAAGTATCCAGAGGTGAATTTGTAGCTCTTGTGAACAGAGCGTTTAAGTATTCGGATACGAAGGCTATCAGCTTCAAGGATCTGAAGCCGGCGAATTTTGCGTACATAGAAGTGCAGAAGGCTATCGCTCAAGGATATATCAGCGGCTTCAGCGACAATACCTTCCGTCCTGACAAGCCAATCACAAGACAGGAAACTGCAGTTATCTTATCCAGAATATTAGGCTTTGACAGTAAAGGGGCAACGGTCTCCGTCTCTGCCCAGGACGCGAATCTTATCCCTGCCTGGAGCAGACCCGCCGCCCAGTATCTTCTGGATCAGGGGATTATGAGCAAGAATTCGGATGGAAACTTCCAACCGCAGCGCAATATGACCCGTGCCGAGACTGTAGTGGTCATTAAGAAGGCGCTGTCTCTGAGTACAGTGGTCTATGATCAGGCAGGTGCATTTGGAGATTCCGCAGTTAGCACAGTACAGCATAATGTGAGAATAACAGCTTCCAATGTTACGCTCCGCAATATGCATATCCGGGGTGACCTCGTCATTGCTAAAGAGGTGGCAGAGGGGGATGCCTTCCTGGAACAAGTTCAAGTAGACGGTGTAACACGTATTGAAGGCGGAGGCAGCAACAGTATTCATATCCGCAACAGCAAACTAAACACAGTATCTGTGAATAGGCTGAATAATGCGGTGAGAGTTGTAGCTGAGGGTACAAGCGCTGTGCAGGACGTACAGATTCTATCCAGCGCGGTTATTGAAGAGAAGGATCTTTCCGGCGACGGTTTTGTGAATGTAACCGTGCTTCCTAATGCCCAGACATCGTCATCAGAGCGGACAGTGGTGCTTGCCGGAGACTTTAAGAAGGTTTCTGTAGGCGGCAGCCTCAAAGAGTTCAATGTTCGCTCAGGCAGCGTAGCTAATTTGCTCATCCAAGAGAATCTGGTGATTCCTACTCTGAATTTCAGCAAGAATGTTGTTATTGATCAGCTGGAAATGAAGAGTAAGCTGAAGATTTCCGGCGAAGGCCAAGTCAAAGGCATTGTATTGTCGGAAGGCATACCGGACCCTAAGCTGCCAAAAGAACAACAGCCTGTTGCACCTGTAACTGGCGGCGGGGGTGGAGGCTCCTCTAACCCTGGCCCAGGCGGCGGTAGTGGCGGTGGTTCTCCTGATCCGGGTACTGATGGTGGGAACGGGTCTACTCCTGTACCGGCGCTATCTGTAACCGGAATTACTGCTGCAAACGGCATGGTAGAAGTCCAATTTAACCGGAACCTGGACAGTCTACCGGATGCTGCTGATTTCGCAATTCTCGAACAGGTTAATCGTGGCGAGTTTCATAAGGTAGAGGTTACTCTCGTTACGCTGCTTGATAATAAAGCAACAGTTCAACTTACAATTCCTTCGATAGCGAATAGCGAGGCTGAGCAACTGGCGGTATACTCCTTGTCGTATAAGAGCGGTAGCCCTGTATTATCCGAAGCGATTACAGTGCCCAAAGCTAACGTAAGCGTAACTGGACGTTTGTTTGTTCAGCCTTATACGGAGAATAAGCCGCTTCCTGCTTACAACCTTCATATCTATCTAAGAGGAGCGAGGGATACACAGGGGTCTTTTATGGCTATCGTTGCTAAGGGCGGCGAGTTTGCTTTTGATAATGTGGTGCCGGGGACTTATGTTGTACTTATCCCTATCTCGCCGTACACTTATTATACAGATGAATTTACTGTGAAAGCAGGCGAAAATCTGGTTCTGCCGGACCTCACAGTTATACAGAAGCTGCCTGAAGCTGAGGTTGATCCAATTACTTATACAGATATGGCTTACATTAGAGGCAGTGTCAAAAGTTTGGGTGTGCCCTTTAATGTTAAGATTGAACTTCAAAACGGAAAGCAACTGAATACCCTTAGCGGTAAATATGATACATTCTTTGGCATTGATTTATATTACTACAATCCTGACCTGCAGCTTAAGGAAAATGATAAACTTTTTGTAACTCTATACACGGATCGCGGCTGGACCAGTCAGCGGTTTGAGGTAAAAGTAGTCGAACGACCGCAGACTAAGGCGCCTGTAGTGACCAGCGTGGTGTACGAGGATACTAGAAGAATTAAAGGCACTATAGAAGATTCATCCGCAGAAATTACAATAACCCGGGAAGATGGAACGATTGTTGGGAAATCTAGCAGCTATGGCAATATGTTTGACCTCTTCTTGTGGAATACCGCACCCTTACCTGCTGGTGAGAAGCTGAAGGTCTATGCTCAGGCGCAAGGCAAAAGAAAAAGCCAGCCTTCCTCCGTTACTGTCATAGTACCTACTGCTGTAACAGCAACACCGGTTGTAACGGAAACTGTCTACGAGAATGATTGGGCAATCTACGGCACGGCTGAAGGAGAATCCACCATTGTTGTTAAACGTGCAGACGGAGCTATTCTCGGCGAGGAAAAGATCAGCTATCAAGGACACGACTTAAAATATTCGGTCCCTTTAAATCCGCGTCCTGTTGTAGGGGAGACTCTATATATTACCGCCAAGGGCTATGAGAAACTCATTAGTAAGCCTGTTCCGGTCGTAGTAGTCAGCAGACCAGTTACACCTACTCCTACAGTGGTTGGTGTGGTGTATAGTGATGATACGGAGTTTAGAGCTTTTGTACAGTATAAGTATGATATAAACATAACTCTCAAAGATATGAATGGTGAAGTTATTGATAGTGTTCCCACGTTTAATGGTACAGCTCTATTTTGGAATGTGAAACTCACTGGTGATACACAATACCAAATTACAGCGGAAGCACCATTACTAAAAGAGAGTAAGCCCTCCATCTTCACGGTAATAGCTCCAACCGTAGCGACTTCTGTGCCAAGAGTTACATCTTCAGTTTATGCATATAATGAAACCACATTTAATGGAATAGCAGAGCCTTTTGCTAAAGTCTATTTATATTTTGATGATGGTACCCTGCTACATGAGTCTCAAGCAAATAGTCAGGGAGAATTCTATATGTATATGCCGTCTTTTCCTAATCGTCTTGTACTTCCTGGTGATAAGCTGATCATTAGAGCTGATGCCAGAGGGAAGCTAATAAGTGATGCTGTTGAAGTTACGGCGGTGGAACTTACAGATAAGTCTAGCCAACCTATACTAAATAACAATATAGTGTATGGGTATACAACACAGTTAAATGGTAGTGCTGCTAAAAGTACCGTCATTGAGGTATTTTACGAAAATGGCCGTCCAGTCTATGTAGGATCCTATTCAGACAAGAACACAGGATATTGGCAATCTGGGATATGGTCTACTTATTTGCATGGCGGGGATCGGATCTATGTTATTGCCACTGAAGAAGGAAAGCTGCCAAGCGACCCTTTATATATTACAATAGAACCCTCCACTAAAGCCGATACACCTGGAGTGGCTGGTATTGTCAATGCAGGAGACGCAACAATTCAAGGAACATACTCTGGAGCAGTGAAGAGTAATGGTGTCTATACAACAATCTTTTTAATGAATGAGAATAATGAAGTCTATGATTCAGAGAGCGTGCAAAGTGACGGTTCATTCTCTTTTAAGACATATTTCCATCCCCTTGTATCTGGACAGATTATTAGAATGTTTGCCAAAGAGGGCTATAAGGAAGCCAGTGAGTTATTAACATTTACAGTAAATTAGATCAAATAGAATCAAAAAGGACACCTGCGGGTGTCCTTTTTGATAGATCGTTTACACAGTGCAACTCAAGTCATATCTACTCTCTAGGCCTCTGCTAAGATCAGTAATGAAAGGAGGAGGACAACAATGTACGAATGGAATGAGATGGTCCAGCGCATGATTGACTGGGTGGAAGAGGACCTTGCGGCTTCGCCAACGCTGCTGGAGATGTCTGAGCAGCTGGGGTATTCGCCGTATTACTGCACCCGGCAATTTCATGTGCTGACCGGAATGACACTGCGGGACTATGTCTGGCAGCGCCGGATTGGCCGGGCTGCGCTGGAGCTTAGGGACACGGATACGCGCATTCTGGATATTGCCGTGAAGTTCGGCTTTTCCTCGCAGGAAGCCTTCTCGCGGGCTTTTCTCAGAGCCTTCAGGCTTACTCCCCATGCTTACCGCAAAGCCCCGCAGCCGATTCCGCTGGCTATTCGCGCCGAGGTGTTCTCTCCTTATCATTATCTGATCAGGGAGCGGGATAGAATGAGACAGGTGCATTTGCAGGAAGCGGAGATTAAGCTTGAGTTGATACCGGCGCATAAGTTTATCGGCATCCGAGATATCGGCTCTAACAATTACGGAGGATTCTGGAAGAATGGGCATGACTGCGATGAGGTCTCCGGAACTCTGGAGAGCATGTCGCATTATACGCTGCCCGGGCAACTGGGTCAGACGGCAGGCTGGTTCTATCAGGACGGGCGCAAAGGCTACCTGTATGGTATCCTTGTCGCGGCTGATTACGACGGGGCGGTTCCGGAGGGTATGGAATGTTGGGATATTCAGGAATCTGAATATCTGGTCTTTTTCCACCCGCCCTTTGATTACTTGCAGGATAATGGTCAGGTGATGCAGATTGTGGAGGAAGTGGCCTGGAATTATGATCCCGCGGTTATGGGCTATGTGTGGGATGAGGAGGATAAGCAGGATTATCAGCGGCATTTCCCCGAGGGTTATGGGTATGCGGTTCTGCGGCCGGTCCGTAAATTAGATTAACTTCAGACAGCAGGCTGGCTTAAGCAAAAGCGTCCAGCGCTTCTGCTTAAGCTTCTGCATGTTGCACAAGAATGCTCCGTCAGGCCAAACCCGGCACTAGAGCCGTTGAACAACAATGCTCTATTAAGTTAGGCTCAGCACCGTTTGTGCAAGAGTATCTCCCTGATGCTCCAGCGAAGCAACCTTCGCCAGCAGCTCCGCCTGCTGCTCACGCTGCCGGGTAGTCCAGCTGTGACTGGGTGAAGTACCTGTCTTCTTAATGACAGCAGGGTCGGGCAACTCCTCATAACAGGTTTCCAGCAGCTCAGCCATCTCCCCATACAGCTCAGCCATCTCAGACAAGGCAGCCTGTTGGCGCGGGTCATTCACCAGCGGCAGGGATTCATGCAAATAGGCCGCGGCACTCCGGCGGGCATCTGTCAGTGCCATCATGCAGAAGTGATTGACGGATAACCTGCGGCTGAAGGCCTCCTCGTCTGCTGCGGCGTACCAATGATAGTCCAGCAGTCCCGCTGCCCACATCTCCAGCGCTTTGTAGCCTGATGCATAAGAACTGTTGGCTGCGGCCTCACTTTGCATGGATGCCAGCTTAATACGGAGTGAAGCGTACAGATTCTCCAGCGTAGATGGAGCCTCAGACTGATCGCCAAGGCGGATTATCCGATAAGGCCAATGGTCCACGTAGAGGTGCCCTTTGCTTACCTTCATATGCGCTTGGAACTCAGGATCAGCTTCAAGCTCGCCGAAGGTCTCATCGTCAAAATAACTGCGGCACAACAGCACATTTCCCGCCTCCAGATATCCTGTGATGACTCCCCACTCCGGCGCTACTCTGAGGTTAATCGCGATTGGCAGTCTGCCTTGGCGGATATCCTCCAGAATTGCCAGCTTCTCGGCTGCGCGCTGCTGCGGGCCCAGCCGGTTAGCCCGGCTGGCGCTTATTCCATAAGCCTTACAGACTGGTATGGAATAATCATAGACGACCAAGGCATCCGCAGAGCTGTAATCCCACACCGGTTCAAAAGCCACTCTCCAGCAGGCTCCTGAATAACCCATCACCTGATCATAACTTGTCTCTATTCCTCTGGCTGCAAGGGAAAGAGCCATCGCCCCTGCCCAGGAGCAATCCTGATTCCGGCCGAAGGCCAGCCGCGGGGTTCCTTCCAGAATGCATTGCTGCTGAGAGGAATTAATCCGGTAGAGACAGCTTCGGTCTGGACTGTAGTGAATCTGTTCGCCTTCTGCACAGCTTACGGCATGAATGCCTTCTGCATTCAGGTAGACTAATAGCAGGTAGTCATTGCCTTCACTATTGATCAGACTGGGAAATAGCTCATGTGAGGCGGTGAAATGAGTCCAACGAAAATGCTCATAATGCTTCATTTTGGCGGTAACGCTGCGGTTGGCCTGTTCGTTACCGTAATTTGCCGCAATAATCTGCAGCTCATTGCCGCCGGAGGTATAACCGTCCGAATGGACGTCTATCGTAAGTAACTGGTCCTTCAGCACATAAGTCGAATAAATGCCAGCAGGTGTCTCATACGTAACGAGCAGCAGCTTCAGGCAGCCGTCCGTCCACGAGTGGGGGAAGAGGGGCTCCCCGGCGACTAAGCTTAAGCGGTCTGAGGCAACAAACGGGTTCACCAGATGGGTAACATCCAGCTGTTGCTGGCCGTCCGTGCAGATTGCAGAGAGCACCACAAGCTCCTGGGGCAGCAGAATGCTGTCAATCGGGTGGTTTAATGCAGTGGAGAGTAGCGGGAGAGTCGCTGTCTCCGGCAGTGACTTGCCGGTCTCCCATTTGGATATCGCCTGAGCGCTGACATGGAGCTGTTCTGCTAATTGTTCCTGGGATAAGCCTTTAGCTTTCCGGAGAGAGGAAATCCGTTTACCCACTTTGTCGCTACTGATCATGCTTAGTCCAACTCCCATAATGAATTCCGACGTCGTAAGTCTATTATATTCCATGCATGCGAAATAACCATTTACTGGAGTAGGGTAGGGGGCATAGAACAAACAACTACAGGTTGATACGCTATGCTACTTAGCCCCCATGCTTCTACATTCTTTCTTAGCACAAAAAAATAAAAAAACTCTTGTTCTTCCGAAAGATTCGTGATATATTACTTCTTGCGTTGCATTATATATTTTCTTTGCGGTCATGGCGGAATTGGCAGACGCGCTGGCTTCAGGTGCCAGTGATAGCAATATCGTGGAGGTTCGAGTCCTCTTGACCGCATACAGGTTTTACACTTGATGCAAGCGAAAGCTCTTCTAACTGAAGAGCTTTTTTTTATAAGCTTTTGCCCGGAGTTAGTTGGAAATCCTCCACTTGCTTATGCCCGGAGCAGTCTTTTCCAGGCAGCAATTGGAATAACAGCACTTAATCGACTGCAAATCAATCAGAGTAGAGGGAATGCATGAAATTAAATAACGTTTTTCCAATTAATATTCTTAAAGGCAGCGAAACATCCGAATTAAGATACGTTTATCCAATTGCTAACTATGATATTGTTCGGTAATGCGCAAGTTCACCGCAACACACGAAAGAGATGCGTCATACGCCAGCTACAATACAAAAGAACCCCTCTCCCCACACTCAAGTGGGTAAGGGGTTCTTCTGTCTACTCTCTGCCAAGGGGAAAGGCAAGACGCCTGACTACCCCTTCCAGAGTTCGTCCACCCTCACGGGCAGGCCGGTCTTCATGGAGCGGTTGGCGGCGATGCCGGTCATGATCGACATAGCGCCGTCCTTGTGCGAGGCTGCACGATTGAAGCGGTCTTCCTGCTTTTTGTCAAAAATATCGCTGAGCAGCACCGGGTCACCGCCGCCATGTCCGCCGCTGCTGCTCTCGAACTCGACGCGGTAAGGCTCCTTGAAGTGCGGGTAGATCATCATGCTGACGCCTTGCAGTGCGCCCTCGCTTTCTTTGCTTCCGCCCGAATTGACATAGGATTGCTCGGTGATGCGGACCTCCATGCGCCCCTGCGTGCCATTGAAGACGATGATGAAGCCTTCCCACGGCATATAGGCGTTAAGCGAATAGTTCATGACGGTCTTATTCTTATATTTGACCATTACGCTCATGGTGTCTTCGATGCTGATATTGTCCCCGAACACACTCTGGTCGCGCTGATACCCGTCTTCATGCTCGGCATCCAGGTACATGCTCTTCAGGTGTTCATTGCGGTCCAGATGGAGCGCGAAGGGATCGTTCTCGGCAGTCTTGCTGCCGTAGGCACGCTGGTAGAACTCCGTGATGCCGCGCTTCTCGGCATTCTCCCTGCCGTAGAAGCGCAGATCGCCCATGGCGAACACTGTATCCGGCTGCGAAGCCAGCCAGAAGTTCATCAGGTCGAAGTGATGCGTCGATTTGTGCACCAAAAGGCCGCCGCTGTTCCGCTTGTCACGGTGCCATCTGCGGAAGTAATCTGCTCCATGCTGGGTATTCAGCAGCCATTCGAAGTTGACGGACAGGATCTCACCCAGCACGCCGTCCATAATGACCTCGCGGATCTTCGTATTATGCGGCGCATAGCGATAGTTGAAAGTTACTCGTAGATTCTTGCCGGTACGCTCAATAGCGTCGAAGATCTCCTGGCATTTCTCCTCGTCGATGGTCATCGGCTTCTCGGAAATAACATCACAGCCCAGCTCCATTGCGCGGATAATATACTTGTGGTGGGTACGGTCAATCGTAGTCACCAGCACGAAGTCGGGCCGCGTCTCGGTAATCATGCGGTCGAAATCCTCGGCTTTGTAGGTAGGCACCTCATGGTAATTGTATTTGCCGGTAAGCATATGATTAGCGAAATTCATCCGCGTCTGATTCACATCACAGAAGGCCACCAGCTCGGACGTTTCATTGTAAACGGTAACAAGAGCGCCATAGAAAAATTCAGCCCGGCCACCGGTGCCGACGAGTGCATATTTCTTTTTGGACAAGGGGATCACTCCATTTACTTGGATTTGATTCTATTTTATAGTATAGGAAATGCAGAAAGTGAACGGTATTTAGTCAATTTCCCTCCAAAGTGTGCGTATATTATCCTGGCAAGGGGCGTGATGGTAGGGTGGAACCTATATTCCAGATTGAGCAGTTGAAGCGCAAAGGGCCATTCAATATGGACATCGACCATTTCCATGATTTCTATGAAATATACTATCTGCTGTCCGGGGAACGGCATTACTATATCCGCAACCGCATGTATGCGCTGGAGGCTGGTGACCTCGTCTTTATTAACAAAAACCATCTCCACCGCACAGCGGGCGGTAACCATCAGCCGCATGAGCGGGTCCTGGTGAGCTTCGACGATTCCTATGTTGCGCCGGTGGCTCCCGGCCCGGGATGGATGAATGTGTTCGGGGGAGAGAGCTTCCTGCTGCGGCCTACGGCGCATGAACAGGGAAGGATCGCCGATCTGCTCCAGGCCATGCTGGGAGAACAGAAGGAGGACAAGCTGTGGGGCGCTGAATATACAAGGACGCTGCTGCTGCAACTGCTGATTCAACTGGAACGGATACGCAAGGCGAAACCTGCGCTGGTCTCCCCCGAACAGAGCGAGGGACAGCGCCGGGTGTACGGCATTATTGAATATCTGGATACCCACTACGGGGAGAAGCTGAGCCTGGGCGGAATTGCCGAGCAGTTCTTCATCAGCTCCACGTATCTGTGCCGGATCTTCAAGCAGACGACGGGGTTCACGATTATCGAGTATCTGAATTATGTCCGCATCCGCGAGACGCAGACGCTGCTTACGCAGACGGATTGGCCGATGACCCGGGTCGCCGCCGAGACAGGCTTCGAGAGCATCGCCCATTTCGGGCGGTTGTTCAAGGGGGTTACCGGACGTTCTCCGCTGCAGTACCGCAAGCAGCATAGAGAGTAACTGGAGTATGGGATTATTTTGAAAGTGTATGTTAATTCGACATATTTTTCTATCCTCAATCGAGGGGGCTTGTCTTATAATATAGAGGGTTAAATACAAATATTGGGGTGTCTTATGAAGGTGAAAACAGGCGGTATGTGGTTAGCTGCTGCCATGCTGGCGGTATCGGTGGCCGGATGCTCTTCAGGCAATTCAGGCTCTAACGGAGACAACACGGAGAAGCTGAAGATAGAGATGGGCAAGCTGCAGCAAGAGAACAAGTTCCTGAAGGAAGAGAATGACAGTCTGAAGGCGGCGTTGAAGAAGCCTGAGGGGGCATCCGGGAATACAGAAGCGGCAGAGCCGCAGGAACCGGCAAGCGAAGAGGCCACCACTGTGGCGGCTGATCCCGGGAATGACCAGAAGGTGATCGTAAAAAGCACGCCGCTGGTGATTGAGGGGACCGGTGAATATACGATTACCAAGACTTCTTTTGGCAAGAAGGTCAGTCCGTCCAACCCGGGATCATTCCACACCTACTATGAAGCCAAGGAGCCGGGCACCATCTATCTGGCGATCACCCTGAAAGTGAAGAACCTGAAGGGCGAAGCCATGGATGCAGATAAGGTAGCGGATGTAGAGGTTACCTACGACAACAAATATGAATATGGAACCTTCGCTACCATGGAGGAGAACGGCGGTGAAGACTTCACGTATACCAGCATTTCCGAGATTGAACCGCTTAAGAACGGTACCCTGGTCTTCCTGGCTGAGATTCCTGACGAAGTGAAGTCCAGCGGCAAGCCGCTCTATGCCGATTTCAAGATTGAAGGCGAGACCTACCGCTATACGATTGTCAAATAAATAATACAGCCTGTGCCGGCCGCAAGTTATGATCTGCGGTCAGCACAGGCTTTTTTTGTCGAATCGCGTCTATATATTAGCTACGGGGGCAGCTGCTTGCCCGAAAAAGGCCGGCAGATACTCCTTATTCGCCTCCAGCATCTCATCCAGCATGGCGATGGCCACTTCTACAGAAGGAACAAGCGGATGATGGGCCAAGGCTTGAATAGCCAGGCTGCGGTCTCCGGTGACAGCGGCGTCGATGGCGAGCTGCTCGTAGGTTTTGACGGCATGGATGAGCCCGGTGGCCATCGGCGGAATCCTGGTCAGCGGCAGGGGAAGGGGGCCGGTCCTGGTGACGACACAATTCACCTCGATGCTGGCATCGTCCGGGAGGAAGCTCAGAATGCCCCGGTTCGCCACGTTCAGCGTCTGAATGTCGTTCGTGCCGTTGTGCAGGGAGCGCATCAGGTTCACCGCGGCTTCCGAATAAAAGGCTCCGCCGCGCTGCTCCAGCTGCTTCGGCTTCTCATCCAGCTCTAGGTTGCCGTAGATTTCAAACAGCTCTTCCTCCACACGCTTGACGACTTCGGCGCGGTTCTCGCCTTGTGCGGCTGCGGCCTGCTGCTCTGCGAGCATCGCATCGGTCATGTAGAAATACTTCAAATAATACGAAGGCAAGGCGTGCAGCGATTGCAGAAATTCAGGATTCCACTCGCGTGCCGGCACATTCTTCGCGCTGTAGCCTGCGGTATCAGCCAGCATGTCCTCCAGCTTGTCTTCCCCTTCTACATCAATCCGGGTGATCCAGTGCAGATGGTTGAGACCGACGAACTCGGCATAGATCCGGTCAGGGGCGGCATTATATTTGGCCGATACCTGCTTGATCAGCCCAATCGGGGCATTGCATAGACCAATGCTCTTCACCTTGGAATACCTCAGCACCGCTTCGGTGACCATGCCCGCCGGATTGGTGAAGTTAAGCAGCCAGGCATCCGGTGCCAGCTCCTCGATATCCCGGCAGATGCCGAGGATGACGGGGATGGTGCGCAGCGCCTTCAGCATTCCTCCGGGACCGGTTGTCTCCTGGCCGATCACGCCGTATTTCAGCGGAATTGACTCGTCGCGGGCGCGGGCATCCAGCATCCCGACACGGATCTGGGTGCTGACGAAGTCCGCACCGGCAATGGCTTCGCGCCGGTCGGTGGTGAGGTGGACCTCTATAGGAAGACCGGATTTCTGAACCATCCGCTTAGCCAGAGCCCCCACGATATTGAGCTTATGCAGGCCCGCCTCAATATCTACGAGCCACAGCTCGCGGACCGGGAGCTCGCTGTAATGCAGAATGAAGCCTTCTACCAGTTCGGGGGTATAAGAAGAACCCCCGCCAATCACGGCAATCTTGAGACCTTGATTCGCTGCCAAGATGAATCACTCCTGTCTTAGGGTTATGGGAATAAGTTCGAATTCCTGATAGGTACGCATTGTATCATAGACTTCATTGCTTACCGGGATACCGTCACTCTCCAGTGCCGACCAGAGCGCACCGACAACGGGTTCGGTAGATAAGGTGACTACAGCCGCATTCGGTGCCGCTGCGCGTACAGCCTGCTCAATCGGGCCGCGAATCCAGCCGCGGTCCCCCCGGGTCAGCAGGCTTCCTGCCAATACTACATCGAAGCGGTCGTTCTCCATACCGAGCCTATGGATTACAGCCGCCGCAGCCTTGCCTAGCTCGACGCCCTGCCGGTTCAGGATCGCCAGTGCTGCAGCATCGCCTTCAGACGCCGCCGGGAAGAGCAGACGGGCGGCATCCAGCGGCACCTGCTTGCCGTGATCCAGGTAATCATTGTACATGTCCTCTACCTGCCCGTAGCCGAGCAGCTTCAAGAGCGGTGCAGTAAGCAGTGTTGCCTGCTCCCGGCCGTCCCAGGCGCGGATAACTGTGCGGAAGACCTCGATATTCAGCGCGCCTCCGCCGCCGAAATCACCGTACATATAATCGAAGCCGCCGCACTGGAAGTACTGCCCCTGGGGGCTGCGCCCCGCAGCATTGGTTCCGGTGCCGCAGATCAGGGCTACGCCGTAGGGGCGGTCCGTTCCGGCGCGCAGGCTGATCATCGGATCGCCGCTGATCGTATATTCTGTGAGTCCAATGCCGCGGATCATCGGATGGAGGATGTCGTAATCCGCCGCGCGGTCAGCGCCGGCCAGCCCTAGGAAGGTATGCCGGATCTGATCCAGCCGGAGCCCGGCTTCAGCCAGCGCACCGAAGGCTGCTTCGCGGATACTCTCCGCTGCGCGCTTCGCGCCGGTCTGGTGATTGCCGTTGCCGCTCCTGCCCTTGCCGAGAATACGGCCGTGTTCATCGCTCAGCAGGGCGTAGGTCTTGCTGCCTCCCCCGTCGATCCCCAAATAGTAAGCCAATGTTCGTCACTCCTAAAAGTTTGATAGCCTAATCTTCTTCGACCTCACTTCGCAAACTTGCTTCGGAAGCATACGCTTAGTTTTGTGAGCAGTGCTTCATTGAATCTCATCGTACAAAACTCGCTTCGAAAGCATACGCAAGGTTTGATAGCCTAATCTTCTTCGACCTCACTCCGCAAACTATGCTACCCTGAATGCGTCGATTCCCGCACGATCAGCTCCGGATCGATCCGGATATTGGAGCCGCGCTTCATCTCTCCGCTGATCCGGCGCAGCAGCATGTGGGCGGCGGCCACTCCGATCTTGTCTGCAGGCTGGCGCAGGGTGGTCAGATGCGGGCGGAGCTGGGAAGCGATATAATGGTCGTCGTAACCGACGACCGCCACTTCCTCAGGCACCCGGACTCCGGCTTCCATCAGGGCGTTAATGACCCCAAGGGCAATATTGTCATCTCCGGCGAATACAGCCGCAGGCAGCTTGCCCTCCTGCAGCCAGCGCTTCGCGGTGCCGTAGCCCATGCCGATCTCGAAGTCGCCGGGAACGATTTCGAACGGGGGGATGCCCCGCTCCTGTAATGCCTGCAGGAAGCCTGCACGCCGTTCCCGTGTACTGCGGAACATCTCATTCCCGCAGAGATGGGCGATGGAGGTATGCCCCAGCTCCAGGAGGTGGCTGGCTGCGGCATAACCGCCCTTGAAGTTGTCGATGGTGACCGAGTAGGTGTCATTCTCCGGCAGCTGATTGTCGATCAGTACATAAGGGATGCCCCGCCGCTTCAGCTCGACAATATAATTGTCCTCTTTCATTGGTGAGAGCAGGATAAGCCCGTCTACGCGGTCTTCCTGAATCAGATAGTGGTTCTCGTCAGAGCCGATGCCTGTCGATATAGAGATCGCCAGGAAATATCCGTGCAGGGCCAGCGTCTCATTCAGCTCCTTGACCACGGCATCGAAGAAGGAATCCTGGAGTGTTGTTACAATCAGGCCGATGATGCCGGTCTTGCCGCTGGCCAGGCTGCGTGCAGCCGCATTCGGGCGGTAATCCAGCTCCTTGATCGCATCCAGCACCTTCTGGCGGTTGTTCTCCCGCACGGTCCCGGCACCGTTTAATACCCGCGATACGGTGACCACGGACAGCCCTGATTTTTTGGCTACATCAAAAATACTCACTTTCATCTTAAGCGCTCCTTGCGGCGGATTTCCGGTGCTATATTCTATCTTCAGTATACAGGGCGCACCGGAGTTCCGCTAAACGTATAATTGCCAAGGCTGCCGGCGCCGCCCTATCTGGCGATAATCTCCGTGACCTTCTTCTGAATGACCGGCATCACCTCTTCCAGCGTCTTGTGTCCGGTCTCGACAGGCTGCAGCTCATTGATGAACATATCGTTGATCTGCGAGTAGTTAGTGATCAGATGGTTGTAGGATTCGTAGCCGTATTGGACCGCGCCCTCGTAGACCTTCTTCACATCCCCCGGATCAATTCCGTCAAAATGCTTGTAATAGACCTCAGCCGCTTCGGTATTGACCGGCGGATTGCCGCCGCTCAGCTCGATGGACTTCTCCTGGACTTCGGTGGTCATCAGATATTTGATCCATTCAAAAGCTTCCTTCGGATGCTTCGAATCCTTCAGAATCAGCAGCGGGTCAACGAACAGCGTGCTGCGCACCTTGTCATTGCCGCCCCAGGGAACTGCGGCTACGCCGATCTTGAACGGGAAATCATTGGCCCCGGCGAGATTCCAGGAGCCGCCGATCGACATGCCGATCTTGCCTGCGACGAACGGATCGCCGTTCTGTCCGGCCACGCTTTTACTCCATTCGGAAGTCGGGGACACCTTATCCTTGAAGACAAGGTCGAACAGCTTCTGATAAGCGGCAATGACCTCAGGGGAGTCGAAATGGGTCTCGGAAGGAACGCCGCCGTTGGTCCAGGTATCCTCAGAATAGGGTTCAGCCCCGAAGTACAGCGGACGCATATCCCGCTCCGCCCAGGTGAAGTCTACGCCGTATTGCGTTTTGGCTATGTCATCCGAGACCAGCGTCATCTTCTTGGCATCCTCAACCATCCGCTCAAAAGTCCAGCTCTTATCCTCGTAATCACTTGGCGGATAGGAGACCCCTGCGGCATCGAACATATCCTTGTTGTAGAGCATCAAGGTAACATACATATTGACCGGAATGCCGTAGGTATGGCCGTTAACGGTATAGATTTTCATCAGATTGTCAGGAATGTGGTAGTCCTCCGGCTTGAAGCCGTCTTCTTGAATAAGGTCTGTCAGATCCAGCAGCATGTCTTTGTTATAATACTCGGCGAAACCGCCGTACCCGTAGTGGCTCGTAACATCCGGGGAATTGCCGCCGGCAATCAGCGTCTGCAGCTTGCTGTCGAACTGCTCGTAGGGTGCTTTCTCCACCTTGACCTTGATGTTCGGATGCTCCTTCTCGAAGTCAGGGATCAGCTTCTCGACAAAAGTCCGGTCCTCCGAGTCAATCGTATAATACGATATCGTCACTTGTTCACCGGAACTGCCGGAATTCCCTGCACCGCTGTCTCCTGCTGCCACATCGCCTGCTGATTTGCCGCCGCCGCAGCCCGATACGGCTACCATTGCCGCCAGGGCGGTGGTAAGCAGAATTGCCGGCCTCTTGCTGTTCACGATCTTGTTCATTGCTCAATCCCTCCATGATTTCAAGTGTTGTTGAACCGGGTTACTTGATGCCTGTCAGTACAATGCCTTCCACGAACTGCTTCTGGGCAATAGCGAACAAGGTGACGATCGGAACCATAGCCAGGACAGAGGCGACCATCAGCAGATGCCACGGCGGAATGCGGAACCGTGAGGAGGTGAGCGAGGCCATGCCGACCGGAAGCGTAAATTTGTCCGAAGAGCTGAGGTAGAGCACGGGTGTCAGCAGATCATTCCAGCTGTAGATAAAAGCAAAGATCGCAACGGTTGCCAGCGCAGGCGCAGACAGCGGAAGCGCGATGGTTCGCCACATCCGCAGCTCGCCGCAGCCGTCCATCCGCCCGGCGTCGAACAATTCCTCGGGCAGCGTAGAGAAGAACTGCCGCAGCAGGAAGATGTTATACGCCGAGCCGAAGAAGGCGGGCACGATCAGCGGCAGGAAGGTGTCAATCCACTGCATTTTGGAGAACAGGACGAACTGCGGAATCATAATGGCCGGATAAGGCAGCATCATCGTGCTCAGCAGCAGGATGAACCAGAAGTTGTTGCCGCGTCCCCGGTACCTGGCGAATCCGTAAGCGACGAGTGCGGAGGAGAGCAGGGTGCCGAAGACAGAGAGACCGGCGATAATCAGGCTGTTCTTGTAGAGCGTGCCGAACTGGAGAGTCTCGAAAATATCGGCATAATTGCTCCAGGCCCAGCTCTCCGGCAGAAAGGTCGGCGGAAACTTCAGCATCTCCCGTTTGGATTTCAGCGAGGTAGAGACCATGAAGAACAGCGGCAGCAGCATAAGGAAGGTTGTAATGATCAGTGTGATGAAGCTAGCAATCTTAACGGGAGCAAGTCTCCGGCGGGGCCGGGAAGGCGGTCCAAGCGGGCTAGTAGCCTTAACGGTGCTCATCGGCGGCTGCCTCCTTCATAGTGGACATAACGGCGGGACAGCTTCATAATGACGGCTGTGAACAGCATGACGACAATGAGCAGAACCCAGGCGAGCGCAGAAGAATAGCCGGCCCGGTATTCCTTGAAGGCACTGGTATACAGATTATAGACGTAGAACCAGGTGGAGTAATTAGGCCCCCCTTGAGTCATGACGAAGGCTTGCGTGAATACCTGGAAAGAATCAATCAGGCCCATAATCAGCTGGAACAGCAGGACGGGTGAGATCATCGGCAGCGTAATATTCAGGAAAATGCGGAAGCGTCCTGCCCCGTCCAGATTGGCCGCTTCGATCAGGCTGGCCGGGACACCCTGCAGGCCGGCGAGGAAGAGAATCATGCCGGAGCCCGCTGTCCAGAAGGACATGATAATCAGAGCGTACAGCGCCGTATCGGGATTCATCAGCCAGGCCGGGCCGTGGATGCCGAACCAGGAGAGCATATAGTTGAAGAGGCCGATCTGCGGGTTGAAGATCCAGTACCAGAGGAGCGACATTGCAACGCCGGAGACCATGCTCGGGAAATACATCGCTGTCCGGAAGAAGCCGCGCCAGGGGAGGGACTGATGCAGCAGCAGAGCGAAGCCGAGGCCCAGCAGCAATTGTACCGGCACACTGATGAAGGTATACCTTAGGGTGACCTTCACGGATCGCCAGAATAGCTCGTTATGGAACATCTCGGTGTAGTTGGCGAGGCCGATGAACTTGGGCGGATGGATAATGTCATAATCGGTGAAGCTGTAGTACAGCGAAGACAAGATAGGGTACAGGGCGAAGATAAGGAAGCCGATTAGCCATGGAGAAATGAACAGATACAGGTAGAACGTCTGCCGCCGGCTCTCGCTTTTAATCACAAACACACCAGCCTTTCTTCCTAAAAAGTATAAGCGCTTTAACTTTGTGAATAAACTTAAGTTATAAGATGCCAATTTACAAAGGATAAAATAACTAAAATTAAACCGCTTTAACTTTAATGCCGACCCGTTGGAATAATCATAGTAGATGAAGCGGAAATAATCAACCCTTTATTTCGGGAATAAAGCGCTGTCAGTCAACAAATATAACAAAGGGTGCGATCTCATTGTCCCATACCCTCGGTTTCACGCCGAAAAAGAGAGATACGTGTCAGGGAAATTAACGCAAAGAGCCGCCCGGCATGCCGGACAGCTCTATAATTCCCATATCACTATACGCTCTGCTTAATTCCACTGATGATCGCCGGACAGATACTTCTCGGTCAATACGGACAGTAGCTGGATACCTACTTCATTCTGTCCGCCTTCCGGGATGATCAGGTCCGCGTACTTCTTGGAGGGCTCAATGAAAGCTTCGTGCATCGGCTTCACCGTGGTCAGGTATTGCGTGTGGATGGAGCGGATGGTCCGTCCGCGTTCTTCGATATCCCGCAGCACGCGGCGAAGGATGCGGACATCGGGATCGGTATCCACGAATACCTTAATGTTAAGCTGCTCGCGCAGCTTCTCGTCGGACAGCACATGCAGCCCCTCGAGAATCACGATATTATTCGGGGCAAGCGCCACGGTCTTGTCTGTCGAACGGGCATGAACAGTGAAATCATACACGGGGGCATAGGCGGCTTGTCCGGCCTTCAGACAATCCAGATGCTCTATCAGCAGTTCCGTGTCAAAGGCCAGCGGGTGGTCATAATTAATCGCACCGCGTTCAGCCATGCTGAGGTAGGAATGGTCTTTATAGTAGTTATCCTGGGATATGAATGTAACTTTGTCTGAGCCAAGACGGTCAATCACGGAGCGTGCTACCGTTGTTTTGCCGGAACCGGTCCCGCCGGCGATACCAATAATAAGCATGGTGTATTTATAAACCTCCCTAAGCGATTGCCTTTGCAATTCCAATATTGTAGCACAGCGGTCAACTTATTTCACCTTGAAGGAGAGGAATATCATGTGAACATTCAAATAAATCGGGTATTTTGTAGAGAAATGATATAATTTCAAGTATTCGCACTGAATGAGGTGTATTGAGAAAGAGGGCGGGAGAACAGAATGGATGAGCAGAAGGCATTAATGGAGGCATTTGACAGGACGGAAGTCCGGCTTGCAGGCCATGGCGCACGTGACGTCGCGGTACTCAAGGAAGCACTGGCCGAAGTGGAGGATACTCTCACTGCCGACTTGTACGGGACAGGCGCTGTGATTGAGGACTTCCAGGCTGAGATGGCCGGGGTGCTGGGTAAGGAATGCAGCGTATTCTTCCCCAGCGGCACGATGGCCCAGCAGATTGCCCTGCGGATCTGGAGTGACCGCAAGGGCAGCAGGAGCGTGGCCTATCACCCGCTGTGCCATCTGGAGATTCATGAGCAGGACGGACTGAAGGAGCTGCATCATCTGGAACCGCTGCTGCTCGCGGATGCTGACCGGTTGATTACCCTGGAGGACGTTCAGAACATGCAGCCGGGCGTAGCCTGTCTGCTGCTGGAGCTGCCGCAGCGGGAGATTGGCGGACAACTGCCGGAGTACGCCGAGCTGGAGGCTATATCGGCCTACTGCCGGAAGCAGGGAATCATGCTCCATCTGGATGGGGCAAGACTATTCGAGGTGCTGCCATACTACGGCAAGACCGCCGCAGAGGTCTGCGGGTTATTCGACAGCGTGTATGTCTCGTTCTATAAGGGCATCGGCGGCATTGCCGGGGCTATCTTAGCCGGAAGCCGGGAGTTCACGGAGGAGTCGAAGATCTGGAAACGCCGCCATGGCGGCGACCTGATCAGCCTCTATCCTTATATTGTACCGGCCCGGCATTATTACCGGCAGAGAATCGGGGCTATGGCCGGATATTATGAGCAGGCCAAGGAGCTGGCTGCCATGTTCAACAGCTGCCATAAGGTATCCACGGTGCCGGAGGTTCCGGTCTCGAATATGTTCCATATCCATTTTGCCCTGTCAAGAGAACAGCTTGCGCCCGTATTGATTCAAGTCTACCAGGAGACCGGCATTGGCTTGACGCCGCGGCTCAAGGAGACAGGAGACACCTCTTGTTACTATGAGCTGAACATCGGCGATGTCTACAGCGGAGTCTCCAAGCCGGCCCTGAGAGAAGCCTTCCGGCTGCTGGATGAGCGGCTGAAGCAGCTCTGACCCTGATAGATAGCCAACAAGCCTCTGCGGAAGCCCGCAGAGGCTTGTTACCTGATGGATCTAATGTCAGAAATGGCTCTAAGCTCAAAAGTACATCTAAGCTCAGAAGCGAAGGCGCCTGAAGACTGCTTCCTGGCTCCACATAGAGTCCTAGGCCTGACTCCGCAGAGCTATTTTTCTCACCGGACCTTCAATCATCTTCTTCTCGCCAGCATTCATTCCGAAGAGCCACATGGTAAGCACGTAGAGGAGGGAATACACGATTACATACATCCCCAGATACACGTAAGAAGTGATGCTCACGAAGCTAAGCAGGAATCCGCTCAGCCCGGCCAGCAGCACCACCGGAATGAATACCCGGATGATCTGCAGCCAGAAGTGAAGAATATCGAACTTCAATTTATATTTGTAGTACACATTGTTCAGGCATACATTGATGATCATCCCGATGGCGGTGGCAATGGCGCAGCCCGTAATCCCCCAGAACCGGATGAACCAGAAGGTTAAGCCCACTTTGAGAATCGCGACAGAGAAATAGATGAAGGCCTTCACTCTGTGCATATTCATGGCCTCCAGCATGGTGGCGAACAGGGACTGCACAATCGAGGTAATCTGGGGAATGATAATGATCAGGGCAACCGTATAGGCATATTTGTAGTCCGGGCCGAGCCAGATCAGAATGAAGCTCTGTCCGAACAGCACGAACCCCGAGACGATATACCCTACGATCAGCGCCTGAATTCTCCCTATTTTGACCAGCTCCAGCATTAAGGCCGCCTGATCTGCACCCTTGACGATCATCTTGGTAAGCTTGGGCAGATAGAAGCTGGCCAGCACATTGGAGAAGTTAAGAATATAGGTGTTGAGCTGGGCGGCGATGGCGAATATGGCGATTGGAGTCGCCCCCAGGAACATTCCGATGATCAGCGGATCGGCATTCGTATAGATCTGGAAGGCGATGGACGACAGCAGGATGTAGGATGAATAGCTGAAGATCTCCTTGAACAGCTTGGTGTCGAAACCGGTGAACCTCACAGTCAAATTGAGCTTCGTCCGGCAAAAGACCACATTGATCACACCGATCGTCAGGTTCAGCACAAGCGCAACCGTCACCATCCCGGTGGACCGGAAATCAAATAACAGCACCAGCACCATCATCGCCGGCGACAAAACGACCCGGATGAGATTGATTACTTTGAGATAGACGAATCTCTCATAGGCGGTGATGATGGAGCTGAAGATGTTGAGCGGGAACGACACAGCCACATTGATCGCGGCGATGATGAAGATGGTCTTCAGAATGCTCAATTCCGACTCGCTCAGGCTGCTGAAGATGGAGCTGAAGTTGAACACCAGAATCACACTTGCAATTAATGAGACCAGTCCGATCGCTGAGAACAGGAGCAGGAACATCCCGTTGATATTCCGCTGGCCTGTGGAGTTGTTCTCGGAGATATACTTCGCATTGAAGCGGATGACCGCACTGCCGAAGCCCAGATCCAGCAGGACGATATAGGCGATGATCGAATTCACCAGGGAGAATAGTCCATATTCGGATTTTCCCAGGGTCGACACAATGAAGGGCGTCGAGCCCAGGGAGATAATGACGCCTAGAAATACGGAAGCATAGGTTATGATTGCAGCAAGTTTAATATTGGTTTTCAAACAGATCGCTTCCTCGCTACGGAGAGTGTCTTGTGCGTATCTTAAGCGGTAACGATGGATGAAGCAGAAGGTTCATTCAAGCTGTCCGACATGGATTGGATAATTTGGTTGTAATGCCGGGCTGAGAATTCGTTATTGTATCTGGGGTGTTCGATCTGTCTTAACTCTTCGATAAGCTCCGGAATACGGTTCAGATCATTGGTGAATTTAACATAGCCCAGATGTTTGATCCATTCGTAGCTGCCTACGACCTTGTAATTGTAATTCCCCAGCGCAATACAAGGCGTGGACGTAATCGCCGCAAAAATCATCCCGTGCAGCCGGTCTGTAATCACAACTTCCGCCTCCTTGAACTGATTCCATAAGGTATTCAGCTCGTGATCCCGGTCTTCCAGGGAGACAGGGCGAAGGATGCAAGTATCTGTGGTTGTAATTTGGCTGAAGTGCTTCGAGCTGTAGTTCTGGATGCTTGCTTTGTCCTGATCACTGAAGATGCTCTCCTTGTCCGCTCTAATGCAAAGAAGGGCACCCTTGCGCTCCTTAGGGGGATCGGTGAGGTCCAGGGACATTACAATGTCCGGAGTTAACAGAACATCGTTGTTTCTGAAACCTGCTTTCATAATTTCATACGACGTAGCCTCTCTGGCGACCAGAGTAAGGTCTTTATGGGAGCCGTAGAGGTCCTGTGTCTTCTTGAACTCCGCGCGCCCAAGCTCGGTATCTCCGAAGTAGATGGTCTGCGGGAAGACGATGATTTTGTTATTCGGGAATTCGGAGATGATCTTCCGGCGCACCTCTTCCTCGCGGAAATACTCGATTCCGAAGTTGCCCCCGCCCTGAAGCACGAAGATGTCATCCGGCGTGGAGTACAGCTCCAGGCATCTCATGTTATGCATCAGCCGGTTGGCTACAATCTCGATCAGGGTATAATCGGGAAAAGCTTTTCTCAGGAAATTCATCTGTGCGTAGGTGATCGCATGATCGCCGAGATTATCGTGCTCGGGTGAACCGACCACAAAAATGGTTTTGGATTTGCCCTTATACTGGTTCCGGTAGCTCAGATAACCTTTATAGTACTGATAGACTCTAATGTTGCTTACATAATTCCGGAAGGACAGCGGCAGGAGCTTCTCGAGGGCTTGGTTCATATCATATTACTTCCCTTCAAACGGAGTTTGGAATAATACAGCATTTTATATACAGTGGAGCTTGTCAGGATGAGCAAAGCGGCGGTCTTCATTTCCCGGCGGAGCGTACGGTTGCGCAGAATCTGGGAGATATGCTTGCTCAGGAACCCGCCCAGCTCGGCAAGGTATTCCTTATTGACGGCTGTTTCGCCGGTAATGAGCTGATAATTGCATAGTTCGATTCCCTCGGTCACCGTCCGGGACAGGGAGATTTCTTTGGCGACCGGATAGTTCTTATCCTGTATCGTCTCGTAGATCTCCAGCGCCGCACAGAAGCGGTCATAATATTTCTTGTTGTTCATGGCTCCGGTAATGCTGTCGCTTCGCTTCAGGTACATGTATTTGGGCGAATCCAGCAAGACGGTCTTATCCGCTTGAAGGAATAATTTATAGGTTGTGAAAATATCCTCAAAATATTTGCCGACCGGGTATCTGACCTGCGCGAACAGCTCAGCCTTATACAGCTTATCCCAGGCCAGATTCTGAATTTCTTTGTCCTCCAGAAGCTTGTCGAGGCCTTGGGCATTGTTATATACATGTACCTCATGAGAGAATGACTTCTCCAGCGGTACATCATCCATCACCTCGTAGTGGCCGCACGCAGCAATATCCGCATCATGGGACGTAATGAGCGAATACAGGGATTCATACATATCCGGTTCAATCCAGTCATCACTGTCCACAAACCCGATGTATCTGCCCCTGGCAACCTCAATTCCGTAGTTCCGGGCATCGGACAATCCGCCGTTCTGCTTGTGGATGACGACGACGCGCGGGTCCAGCTCCTTGTAATACTCACAGATTTCACCGCATTTGTCAGGTGATCCGTCATTTACCAGGATCACTTCGAAGTTGCTGAAGCTCTGTGCCAGTATCGAATCCACACACTTGTTCAGGTACAATTCCACGTTGTAGATAGGCACAATAATACTTATCTCTGGCTTCACTTGAGCAGTCACTTCCTTTCCGGGTAAACGAGTCTACGCGTCACTTGATTTGTGAATATCTTACTATCCGGGTCAAAAGGTTGTATATACTACTTTAGTGTACTTATCAGCCGGAGGGCTGGCGGAAAGGCGGCGGGATAAGCCTGATTTGACACTATTGGGAGGTGTCTTCATTCACGGATTCAGGTACATATCCATGACAAAAAGGCCGCAGACACCTTGTCGGTGCTGCGGCTTTCCTGTTGCTTCGGGAACGGCTGGAGCGGCATTCTGTTAATTGAACGTGATCGTAAGGGAGCTTGTAGATTGGCCGCCCGGCGGCAGGGAGATGACTCCTGCCTTGTCCTTCATTTCCCCGGTGAAGCCCTCGCTGTCAGCCACACCGTGCCAAGGCTCAATGCACAGGAACGGGGCATTCTTCGGCTGCCAGATTCCGAGATCGGGGAAGTTATGATAAGCCACGGCTACGCTTTTGTCAGACAGCTTGCTCTTCAGCGCAACAGACTGCGAGCTTACATTCTTGAAGACGAGGGCGTCATGCTCGAACAGCTCATGCTGGAGCGGCAGGGTGTTTCCGTCTCCCAGCATAGGGTCGCTTTTACCAGGAATCAGCTGCCCGGTCTTGTTCAGGAACAAGCGCTCCAGACGCTCCGGCTGTTCAAATTCAAGATAATAGTCCGCGAAGCTGCCCTCTCCATCCATCGGACAATTAAATGCGGGATGGGTGCCGAGCTGGAAGGAAATCTCCTGCTGGTCGGTATTCTCTACACGGTAGCTGATCTCCAGTGTGTTGCCGCTGAGGACATAGGTGAGGAACAGGTTGAAATGGTACGGGTAGCTGGCTAACGTGCTCTCATTCTGTGACAGACGGAAGACCGCCCGTGAATCGTCCGCTTCCACCAGCGTGAATTCACTGCGTCTGGCGAAGCCGTGATTGGCCAGCTTATAGGCCTGACCGTTAACCTTGATCTCGCCCCCGTTAGCTGCACCGATAATCGGGAAGAGCACCGGCGAACGGCCTGTCCAGTAAGCGGCATCCCCGCTCCACATATATTCAGTCCCGGTATCCGTTCTTCTGAAGCTGACCAGCTCTGCCCCGAGTGAACTGATTACAGCTTCAGCTGTACTGCTGCGCACAATTGTATTCATATTCCTAGCTCCTCTCAAATGGTGTTCCCAGTAGCTCATATTCTATCAGACTTCCCCGAAGGTGTTGCAACATAACGTGAACCAAACCATAAAAAATTATTACAGTATGTAAAATGACAAAAATAAGGAATGGGTTAACATAGATAGTAAGGAAGTAACGGAGTAGATACACCTAATAGGAGCAAACGAAACGGAGGGGGCAAGCCCATGCAGCTGCAGCAAATATTCGTGAACGGTGAGAGACTGAAAAATACGATCGAGGCCTTCGCCGACTTCGGGCGGACAGACAACAATGGGGTCACCCGGCTGTCACTGTCGGAGCAGGATGTAAGGGTACGCGGCTATTTCACCACCTGTGCAGAAGAGCTGGGCATGGCCGTGAAGGTGGATGATATGGGCAATATGTATGCCACTCTGGAGGGTAGCGGGGAAGGTCCGCCCATAGTGATTGGCTCGCATCTGGATACGGTCAAAAAAGGTGGCCGTTTCGATGGTGTGCTTGGTGTCATCGCCGGGCTGGAGGTAGCTAGAACCCTGGTGGACCACGGCATTAAGCCCCGCTTGCCCGTAATGGTGATGAACTTCACCAATGAGGAGGGCGCGCGCTTCGAGCCGTCGATGATGGCCTCCGGGGTCTTGGCAGGCAAGTTCGGGAAGGCGGAGATGCTGGAGAAGAGGGACCCGGAGGGGATTACTTTTGGTGAAGCGCTGGAGGCCAGCGGTTATGCCGGAGATGCCGCCAACCGGATCAAGGAAGCGACGGCTTATCTGGAGCTGCATATCGAGCAGGGTCCTGTACTGGAGAGAGAGAATCTCAAGATTGGCCTGGTGGACGGTGTGGTTGGAATGGCCTGCTATGAGATTGAAGTAACAGGCGAATCGGATCATGCCGGTACCACGCCGATGGATATGCGGAGGGATGCGCTTGTTGCCGCGACAGATCTAATGACGGAGCTGCGCCGGAAGCTGGCAGTGCTGGACCCTGAACTGGTCTATACGATGGGCAGAATGAACGTATTGCCTAATATTCACACCGTTATTCCGAATAAGGTGATCTTCACCGTGGAGGCCAGACATAAGGATATGGATATCGTCCGTGAAGTGGAGGCGATTATTAACGGCCTGCCGGAGGAGCTGCTGGAATGCAGCGTGTCCAAGACGAAGCTGTGGGGCCGCGACACGGTATGGTTCGATCCGGGAATCTGTACGCTGGTGGAGCAAGCTGCGCAGAAGCTTGGTTATAGCAGCCGGAAGCTGGCCAGCGGAGCGGGGCATGATGCCCAGTTCGTGGCCGGGTTTCTGCCTTCGGCGATGATTTTTGTTCCCAGCGTGAAGGGGAAAAGCCATTGCGAGGAAGAGCTCACTGCTTATGAGGATTGTGAGCTGGGCGTGAATGTGGTGCTGGAGACGGTGCTGTCGGTGTTGGCTGGTGGCTGATGAAGGCCTTGCTGTATGGGCAATGGGGCGTTGGGCGATACATGGGGCGGTATTGGAGACATTCGGGGCTTGGAGACGCTTTGAGATACTTGAAGATACTTGGGGGAAGCTTGAAGGTGCTTGGAGAGACTTGAAGATACTTAGAGATATTTGAAGATGCTTAGAGATATTTGAAGATACTTAGAGATAGTTAAGATACTGGGGAGCATTTAACACACTTTGAGGCCTTTGAGACACTTTAAGACTAATCAGACACTTACCCAGTGTCTTTTTTTATTTATATTTAGTTAGGAAATGTTGATATCCCTCTGTTGTGGATAATATGTGGATAAAGTTGGGGATAAGTCTCTTGAGTAATCAGGGATAGGGGTCAGGCCCCCTGCTGACCCTCCAGTATCCGCTGCTTAAAGGATCAAAGGGAAAAATCCCTTTGAATCCGGCAAAAGTGGGCAGTATTGGAGTATCAGAGGGAGAAATCCCTTTGATTCAGCAGAAAGTAGGGAATAGTGGAAAATGAAAGGGATAATTCCCTCTGAACCAGTTGGAGGTGGGCGGCAGGTAGGCGGCAGGCGGGAATGAAGAGCATAAGTGCACCTCAATCCGATAAAAGTGGGTAGCAGGCGGGAAAGAGGAGCACTAGTGCACCTTAATCCGGCGGAAGTGGGCGGCAGGCGGGAATGAAGAGCATAAGTGCACCTGAATTCGGCGGAAGTGGGCGGCAAGCGGGAATGAGGAGCATAAGTGCACCTCAATCCGCCGAAGGTGGGCGTCAGGCGGGCGTCCATTCTGGGAAAAGTGTGTTCAATGCCGCGACAACGCATCAGTCTGATATAATATGGAAGCGCATCCACCGCGCGCGACATTTTAATAAATCCCGTTAAACCGGGATTTCAATGTGCAATCCGAAATCAATCCTGATTTCTTGGCTTATATATACAATTCCTGTGATGGACAGGCCGTAAGCAATATATCGATATCGCGGCAAGAATGGGAGATAGTCAGCATTGCTGTATAGCGTTAAGTTGGAGGAGCGGGAGGCAGCACCACAGCAAGACAGCAGAACAGCACCATAAGACAGCACCAACAAGACAGCAAGACAGCAAGACAGCAACTCCGCAAGACAGCACCAACAAGCGAGCAACTCAGCAAGCCAGCAGCACAGCACCACTAAGCCAGCAACTCATTAACACAGCAAGACAAGGAACTACTGGACCTCCGGCACCGCATGACGACTATTAATTAAGAACACATGGGGGAGATGTGAAGGATGAAGAGAACTTGGAGAAGGCGGATGATGCTCGGGACCAGCCTGCTGCTGGCGATAAGCGGACTGGCAGGCTGCTCGGGCGGCGCGGACGGGAACAAGAACGCGAAGGGAGCAGCGGCGGATAAGCCGACCCCGATCTCGATCTGGGCGTCGCTGAATACGAATGTGTCGATTACGCTGAAGAATATGAGTGAGATTACGGCAATCCAGGAGTGGGAGAAGAAAACCAATATTAAGACGGAGTTCCAGCACCCTGCCGTAGGCGCGGAGACGGAGCAGTTCAATGTCATGCTGGCGTCCAATAAGCTGCCGGATGTAATGTTCGTCTACGGGGATTACTCCAAGCTGTACAACGACGGCTCCATTATTAAGCTGAATGACCTGATTGACCAGTATGCGCCTAACCTGAAGAAGATTCTGGACGAGAACCCCGAGGTAGCCAAGCAATTGAAAGCGGATAACGGAGATATCTATGCGATTCCCCATCTGCGGCTCGGCAAGTACAAAACCTTCGGCGGCACGTTCATCCGTCAGGATTGGCTGGACGAGTTGAACCTGCAGCAGCCGGAGACGCTGGAGGAGTGGGAGACGGTGCTGAAGGCTTTTAAGGAGAAAAAAGGCGTAACCGCACCTCTCCTGTTCGGCGCACCGCCTAAGATGACAACCATGGGCCCGGCGGCCCCGACCTTCCTGGAAGCTTACGGCATTACCAATACTATCTTCCTGAAAGACGGCAAGGTGGCGTTCGGGCCGATAGAGCCGGAATTCAAGGAGTTCCTGACCACGTTCCACCGCTGGTATCAGGAAGGGCTGATTGATCCTGATTTCGCGACGAATGATCAGAAGACCTATGATGCCAAGATTCTGGGCGGTCAGGCCGGGGCCTTCTTCACCTTCATCGGCGGCGGTATCGGGCGTTATCTGCCTGCACTGCAGGAGAAGGAGCCGAAGGCCAATCTTACCGCCGCCCAGTACCCTGTGCTGAACAAAGGGGATGAACCGATGTTCACCGGACGGTCCTGGGAGTGGAGCGGTGCCGGAGCAACGATTACCAAGAGCAATAAGCACCCGGAAGAGACCGTGAAGGCGCTGGATTACTTCTTCAGTGAAGAAGGGCATATGCTGAAGAACTTCGGCGTAGAAGGGGTTACGTATACAATGAAGGACGGCTATCCGACCTATACGGATGAGATTCTGAAGAATCCGGAGGGGTTGTCGGTGGTTCAGGCGATGGCGAAGCATTTCATTGCCAATTATCCGTTTGTCGGCGAGGATGACGACCGCTATAACGAGCAGTATTACCAGTTCCAGCAGCAGAAGGATGCGGTGGCGCTCTTTTCCAAATACAGCGACAACACGCTCAAGGTGGGTATTCCTCCGGTCAGCCTGACCACTGAGGAGTCCAGTGAATACAGCAAAATCATGAGCGACATCACCACCTACCGCGATGAAATGTTCATCAAATTCGTGATCGGCGCGGAGCCGCTGGAGAACTTCAGCAAGTTCACGGCCCAGATTGACAAATTCAATGTGAAACGGGCGATTGAAATTCAGCAGGCGGCGATAGACCGCTACAACGCAAGATAATTCAGAAGTTGAGGACGCCCGCGGCGCGGCGGAACTTAAAGCTAGTGTCAGTATAGTGCCCCCGCGGAGCTTGTCCTGAAGAAGAAAGGAGGGAGATTATGCCGCAGAGGCTCTCCCTGGTCTGGCTGAACTACAAGAAGAACAAAGCGATCTACTGGATGGCCCTCCCCGTGGTTGTGTATTTCCTGGTATTCAAGTACCTGCCGATGTATGGTGCGGTGATTGCTTTTAAGGAATATACCGTCGGCAAAGGCATCTGGGGCAGCGATTGGGTGGGACTGCAGCATTTCCGAGATTTTTTCCAAAGCTATTATTTCTGGCGGATTCTCAAAAACACCCTGGTCCTAAGCTTCTACCAGCTGCTGTTCGGCTTCCCGGCCCCGATTCTGCTCGCGCTGCTGCTCAATGAGCTGAGACATGAGCTGTTCAAGCGTACGGTGCAGACCATCTCCTATATCCCCCACTTCATTTCGATTGTGGTCATTTGCGGAATGGTGGTAGATTTCTCGTCCCGTGACGGGCTGTTTAATTCTATTATTGTGTTCTTTGGCGGGGAGAGCAGCGCTCTGCTGAGTGAGCCGGGCAATTTCCGTACGATTTATACCGCTTCCTCCATCTGGCAGGAGCTTGGATTCTCGACAATTATCTACCTGGCCGCGCTTAGCGGAATTAATCCTGAGCTCTATGACGCCTCCAAGGTGGACGGGGCCAGCCGGATACGCCAGGTGTGGCATATTACCCTGCCGGGGATTATCCCGATGATCGTGATTCTCCTGATTCTGCGGGTGGGCGGACTGATGGAGATTGGCTTCGAGAAGGTCATTCTGCTCTATAATCCGAATATCTACGATACCGCCGATGTCATCTCAACCTTTGTCTACCGCAAAGGGATCAGTGAAAGTGCCGAGTTCAGCTATACGACAGCCGTCGGCCTGTTCCAGTCGGTAGTCAATTTCATTCTGCTCATTGGCGCCAACAGGCTGTCCAAGGCGGTATCTGACAATAAGCTGTTCTAGTACGGCTTCACCAGGAAGACAAAGTGAGGGATTCCCATGATAATCAAAAGAACGATAGGAGAAAGAATCTTTGACAGTATCAATGTGCTGATCATGATTCTGCTGATCATTATCACCTTGTATCCGCTGTGGCATGTGCTGAATGCGTCACTTAGCGACTCCAACCGGCTGATGGCCCATAGCGGGCTGCTGCTCCTGCCGGAGGGGTTCAATCTCGACAGCTATAAGCTGGTGCTGAGCAATCCGAGCATTCTGTCCGGCTACAGGAATACCATGCTGATCGTAGTGCTGGGCACGGCACTGAATCTGCTGTTCACTATCCTGGGGGCGTATACCCTGTCCCGCAAAAGCTTCATGCTGCGTAATCCGATCATGCTGGCCATAGTGTTCACTATGTTTTTCAACGGCGGGATTATTCCCACCTATCTGCTGATCAACAATACGCTGCACCTCGGCAATAATCTGCTGGCCCTGATTGTGCCGGGGCTGGTCAGCAGCTATAATCTGATCATTATGCGGACGGCCTTCCAGGAGATCTCCGAGAGCCTGCTGGAATCCGCCAGGATGGACGGGGCGGGAGAGGTACGCATCCTATGGCGGATTGTGATCCCCTTATCCATGCCGGTGATTGCGGTGATGATTCTTTTCTACGGAGTGGCGCATTGGAATTCCTGGTTCAGTGCCATTCTGTATCTCCGCGACCGTAATTTGTATCCGCTTCAACTGGTGCTGCGGGAGATTCTGATCCAGAACAGCACGGATTCAATGACGACTTCAGCGGCAATGGGCGACAAAGAGGCGATCGGAGAAAGTGTGAAATACGCAACGGTGATGGTGGCTACGCTGCCGATCCTCTTTATCTATCCGTTTTTGCAGAAATATTTCGTAAAAGGTGTTATGATCGGCGCGATTAAGGAATAACACACACACGAGGAGGAGGAGAACCATGAAAAAGAAAAGCATCCTGTTATCCTGGAGCCTCTCTTATCTGGTCATCCTGCTCATCCCGGTCGCTATCGGCGCCGCCGTCTTTGCGGAGTCGCGCCATCTGCTGAAGGAGGAGGTTAACCGCTCCAACAGGGTGCTGCTGTCCCAGGTACAGGAGACGATTGACAGCCAGACCCAGGATATCAGCAGCATCAGCAGCCAGCTAATGGCCGATTCCCAGCTTAGCAGCTTCATCAATCACGCGTCCGAGCAGGATGCCAGGTGGCGGCTGATGGGGCTGGAGCTGATTAAGAACCTCAAGTCGATCCGGATCGGGAATGGATTAATCCGTGAATTATATATCTATGTGAAATCTGCGGATGTGGCGCTGTCCTCCTCCTCGCTCGTCTCCAAGAATCTGTTATACGATATTTATTATGAGGGAACCGGGGTAAGCGAGGAGGAGTGGACCCGGCTGATGCAGGATTCAAGCGAGAGCGTGTTCCGCAAAATGAAGGTCTTCAGCGAGGACCGCCGGATTGAGGAGACGCTCGTCTACCTTCAGCCGTTCCCGGTCCGGGTATCGGAGGATAGCCCGGCTACCTTTGTCGTTACCCTGGACCCGGAGCGGTTCCAGCAGGCGATCAATAATGTGCGTCTGGAGCCGGAGAGCATCGTATTCATTCTGGACCGGAACGGGCGGACGCTGTTCTCTACGGGAACGGCCGAGACCCCTTATTCAATACACCGCTATTTGCAGGAAAACAAAGATACGGGAAGACGGACGGGAACGGCAGACTGGAACGGGGAATCGGTGACGGTCTCCCAGATCTCTTCGGGCGTACAGGATTGGCAGTATGTCTCCATCGTACCTACGCGTATCTATGCCAAGAAGCTGATGGTAATCCGCAGCATTACATTCACCGGAGTGGCGGCCGTTCTGCTGCTGGGCGGTGTGACTGCCTGGTGGTTCACCCGGCGCAATTACCGTCCGCTCGGCCGGATCATGAATATCATTTCCGACAAAGTCAAAGGGAAGCTGGAGCAGCCGGATGATGAATTCGGCATCCTGCAGACCGTGCTGACCCGGGCCTGGGAAGAGCAGGATCAGTTCGCGACGAGGCTCAAGGAGCAGCAGACGGTGGTGCGCAGCGGCTTCCTGGCGAGGCTGCTGAAGGGACGGGTCCAGCCGGGGGCGGGGGTTGCTGCGGAGCAGGAGATGGAGCGCCTGGGGATCAGGTTCGAGAGCGATTCCTTTGCCGTATTGCTGGTACACATTGAGAATTATGAGGGACTGTTCCGCACCCGCGGACCGGAGGACAAGGAGGGCAAGCTCCAGTTCGTCCATCTGATTCTTACCAATGTGCTGGAGGAGCTGATGGGCCCGGCCGGCCCTGTCTATTCCGCTGAAATGGATGGCCGGATCGCCCTTCTGGCCAATATCCGGGAGAATGACGCGGATGCTGTCCCGCAGTTGATTCAGGCCGCCGGAGAGGCGCAGCACTTCATTCAGTCCCGCTTCCTGATCTATTTCTCGGTTGGAGTCAGCAGCGTCCGCCAGTCCATGGCCGAGATCTCGGCCTGCTACCAGGAGTCGGAGGAGGCGCTGGAGTACCGGCTGATTCTGGGCATCGGCCAGATTATTGACCAGCATAGAATCCGGCAGCCCAAGGAGGAGCTCTATTATCCGCTCGATCTGGAGCGTCAGCTGGTGAATTATATCGCTACAGGCAACTACGCCCGCTCTACAGAGGTCATGAATGAGATTCTGATGACCAATTTCGCCGGGGAGCCCTTGTCGGTAGAGCTGGCCCGCTGCCTGATGTTCGAGCTGATCGGTACCATGCTGAAGGCAACCGAGCAGATCAAGACCGATGACATGAAGGAGCTGGCCCGGCGTAATGAGCTGATCCGCCAGTTGTTCGCCTGTGAGACCTTCGAGGAGATCGAGGCTGAGCTGCTGCAGATTCTGGAGACGGTCTGCCAGATGGTGCATGAACGCAAGCGTTCCCACAATACGGAGCTGAAGGAGCAGTTACTGGAGTTCATTCATGAGAATTACGCCGATGTGAATCTGGGGCTGACCCCTATCTCCGAACGGTTCCGCTTCCACCCTACGTATGTCTCCAAGTACTTCAAGGAGCAGACCGGAACCAATGTGATCGACTATATTAACCAGTACCGGATCACAGAAGCCAAGAGGCTTCTGCAGCAGGATGAATTGAACGTGCAGGAGGTATCGGAGCGTGTAGGCTTCCTGAACAGCAATTCCTTCATCCGTGTCTTCAAAAAATATGAAGGGATCACACCCGGCCAGTATAGACAGAACAACCGGCTGATCCCGCACGATAATCTATAAGAAGGAGCAGTGTCTGATATGTGGCAGCAAGCAATTGAGGACGCGCTTGGCGTGACCAAGCGCAATATTACAAGATTCGGGGACCGGTTCCCCCACGTGAGCGCCGGTGATGAGCATTATACGCTGAATGACAATACCGAGTGGACGGCGGGCTTCTGGTCCGGCATTCTGTGGCTGTGCTCCGAGTACAGTGAAGACCCGGTCTACCGCGAACAGGCGCTTAGAACCGTCCAGAGCTTCCGGCACCGGATGGACCATAAGATCATCTTCGATCATCATGATATCGGCTTCCTCTACTCCCTCTCTTCCAAGGCCCAGTGGATCATTGAGCGGGATGCCGGGGCGGCGCAGCTGACGCTCGAGGCGGCAGATATGCTGATGAAGCGCTGGCGCGAAGAGGCGGGGCTGATTCAGGCCTGGGGGAAGGAGGGGGATTCCGTCAACGGCGGGCGGATTATTATTGACTGTCTGCTCAATCTGCCGCTGCTGCTCTGGGCGCATGAGCAGACCGGCAATGACGCCTACCGGCGGGTAGCGGAGCTGCATGCCCGCAAATCCCGCCGTTTCCTGGTGCGGGGGGATGATTCCAGCTATCACACCTTCTATTTCGATCCGGCGACAGGCGATGCGATCCGCGGCGGGACGCACCAGGGGTATGGTGACGGCTCCACCTGGACCCGGGGGCAGGCCTGGGGGATCTACGGCTTCGCACTAATCAGCCGTTATCTTCAGAGCCCGGAGATGCTGGAGACGGCGAAGCGGCTGGGCCGTTATTTCGTAGCCCATCTGCCGGAGGATGGCGTAGCGTACTGGGATTTCGATGTCCCCGTGGGGCCGGACACGAAGCGCGACAGCTCCGCATCGGCCATTGCCGCCTGCGGACTGCTGGAGATTGCTGCGCAGCTGGATTCGGCAGACCCGGAGCGCCGTTTCTTCCAGGAAGCGGGGGAAGCGTCGGTGAAGGCACTGGCTGAGCAGTATTCGACCCTGGGCAGCGAGCACGCAGAGGGTCTGCTGAAGCATGGCGCGTATTCGGCCAGAGCCGGGGATTCCCCGGATGATTACACCATCTGGGGCGATTATTATTATCTGGAGGCGCTGATGCGGCTGGAACGGGGGATTCCGGGCTATTGGTATGAGCGGCCTGCTCTATAAATCCCAGCGGTATGGGATGACCGGGCGGCTGAACAGCGGTGTGCCGCAGCGGGCCTATCTCCCGATATGTTGCAGCTTATCGGGATTGCGGACAATATACAGCTTCTGGATCAGATGATCCCGGAGATGCAGAAGTCCTACGGTATGAATACCATCCTCCGAGCGAAGGAGTAAGCCGGGTTGCCCGTTAATCCGGCTGACCTCAATCGTCACCTCGCCGTTCATTGTAGCTGCCCCGCGGAAGGGGCCCAGCAGGAACCCGGCTACAAGCCCGGCGCTGACTACCGGCTTGGCGGCAGCGTGTACTTTGCCTCCCCCGTCGGAGATTAACTCAACTGCCGGATCAAGCAGTGACAGCAGCTCATTCAGGTTGCCCTGCTTCAGGGCGGCGAGGAACCCGTGTACCCATTCCTCTGTAACCGCCTCAGGCTGGACGGGCTGCTCGGGAACGAGGCCCAGCTTGGCGCTGGCCCGGCTGAAGAGCTTGCGGCAGTTCGGCCCGCTTTTGCCGACCAGCTCTGCAATCTCCTGATATTCAAAGCCCAGCGCCTCGCGCAGCACGAACACCGTCCGCTCCGCCGGAGTCAGCCGCTCGAGCAGGACAAGCATGGCGTAGGATAAGAGATCATCCTGAACAACGGATTCCATCGCATCCGGGGCTGTACCGGCAAGCGGCTCCGGCAGCCATTCGCCGAAATATTCCTCTCGCTGCTTACGCGCGGATTTATGCAGATCCCGGCAGCGGTTGGTGACCATTTTGCACAGATAGGCTTTGGGTTCGGTAAGACGCTCGGGCGGCACATCATAGATTCTCAGGAATACGTCCTGAACCACATCCTCGGCATCGGCAGCCGATCCGGTTAGCTGGTAGGCAAGCTTAAACAACAGATTCTTATACTGGTCATACCACTCCTGCATAACGCCACTTCCCATCCTAATATAGTCAATCTAATTCTGCTACTCTGCTATGATGTAGACAAAATAGACGGAGGATCTGTGACAGGATGGGGCAGCACTATGCTCGGGGGAGCATTGTCACAAAAAGAATAGCTGTCTCGTTATATGTCCGAAGGGCGAAGAAAGTCCGAAACCGGACCTTCCACTAAAACCAGCCCCAAGGAGGAATATAGTTATGGCACAACGTGTGAATTATATGCAGCAGTCCCCGGAGCTTTTCAAGAAATTTCTCGATTTCAGCATGGCTCTGAAGCACAGCTCCATTGAGGAGAAGATCGAAGATCTGGTATCTATCCGGGCTTCACAGATGAACGGCTGCGGCTTCTGCCTGGATATGCATGTGAAGCAGGCCAAGATGAACGGTGAGAGTGAGCTGCGTATCTATCACCTCTCTATCTGGCGGGAATCGAACCTGTTCTCCCCGCGTGAACGGGCGGCGCTTGCCTGGACGGAGGTGCTGACCAGACTGCCGGAGCACGGCGTACCTGATGAGCTGTATAACCGTGTCCGTGAACAGCTGTCCGAGCAGGAGATTTCCGATCTGTCCTTCTCGATCATGGCGATTAACGCCTGGAACCGGGTGAACGTAGGCTTTACCACCGTACCGGGTTCATCCGATGCGGCCTACGGCCTGACTAAGGCAGGGCTGTCGTAACATCCTGTTATCCAATAGTGCGATCCATGTGAACTACAAAGGAGCTATGCCACTGTATGATCTGTGGCATAGCTCCTTCGCTTATAAGCAGGGTCAGCCCTTCACCGCCGAGCTGGCCACCCCTTCAATAATGTATTTCTGGCCGAGCAGGAAGACGAGGATCATGGGAATAATCCCGGCTGTCGCGGCGGCCATCATGCCGTTGTAATCGACATTGTTCTCCAGGATGAAATTCTGCAGCCCGAGCGGAACGGTGAACAGATCATGGTCGATCAGGAAGACGAGCGCATTCTCATAATCGTTCCAGTGCCAGGAGAAGTCGATAATGGCGAGGGTCGCCAGCGACGGCTTAGCCATCGGCAGGATAATCCGCGAGAAGATGCGGAAGTGGCCTGCGCCGTCGATGAAGGCGGCCTCTGAGATTTCATGGGGCACCGAGAGGAAGAACTGCCGCATCATGAACACGCCGAAGATCGTGAACATTCCGGGCAGGATCAGCGCCCAGTGGGTATTGTAGATGCCCGCCCAGTCGAACATGATGAATTTGGGCACGAACAGCACCTGCGGGGGTACCATCATCATGGACAGATAGATCATGAACATGGTGTTGCGTCCCTTGAATTCAATCCGGGCGAAGCCATAGGCTGCGAGGGCGGACAAGGAGACAGCCCCTATGGTGCTCAGAATAGCCACCTTAAGGGAATTGAGATAGTAAGGCACGAAGCTGCCCGTACCGGACCAGACCTTAACATGATGACTCCAGTTGAAGTGCTCAGGAATCCACTGGATCGGATATTGGAATACCTCCGCCGGGGTTTTGAATGAGGTGCTGATCATCCAGATGAAGGGCACAATCATTACGATGCTGAAGAATAACATGATCAGAGTGGCGATGCTTTTGGTAACTGCGGCTTTATTCATTTTCTCAGCTCCTTAGTAGTGAACCCAGCGTTTCTGGCCCAGCCATTGAACCACGGTGAATATCAGAATGATCAGGAACAGGGCCCAGGAGACCGCTGAAGCATAGCCCATTTCGTAATAGCGGAAGGCATTCTGATAGATGAACAGGGATAATACGGTGGTACTGTTGCCGGGTCCGCCCTGTGTGATCGCCTGGATGATGCCGAACTGCTTGATCGACATGATCAGTCCGGTAATCAGCAGCAGGAAGGTGGTCGGACTGACCAGCGGCCAGAGGATACTGCGGACCGTCTGCCAGGTGCGGGCACCGTCGATTTTGGCGGCTTCCAGCAGCTCACCGGACACCTCCTGCAAGGCGGCGAGATAGATAATCATGTTATAGCCGAGCATGAACCAGATCCAGATGATGTCGATCGCATACATGGACGTCTCCATTGTGGACAGCCAGCCGGGAGGATTCTCAATGCCGATGGAGCGCAGAATGCCGTTAATCGGCCCGTTGTTCGGATGGAACAGCAGCATCCAGACAAAGGCTACCGCAACGCCGCTTGTGATATAAGGCATGAAGTATAAGGCGCGGAGCAGCTTTTTGAGATACACAGACCGGTTCAGCACCACAGCAACGATGAAGGCCAGCCCAATGGATACCGGAACGGAGACCAGGAAGAGCAGCGTGTTCTTGATGGCGATATAGAAGACCTCATCCCCCAGCATCCGCTTAATGTTGGCCAGCCCGATGAACTTGGTATGGGGACTCATAAACTTGTAGTCTGTAAACATGAGATAGAAAGAATAGACGGCTGGTATGATGAAAAATAGAATCACGCCAATCATATTTGGCCCGATAAACAGATAGCCCAGGTACTGCTGCCGTTTCATCCAGGATGCCTTCACATAACCCCACTCCTTTAGGTCTTTTGAGTACACTACAAGCATACCAAGCGGCTTCAGGAGGGTTAAGGAACAAAACCAACGACTTCATGCTACAGAAATATACATTTACGGAGCAGCGGCGGACAGGAGGATCGTAGTTATGTTCTATCCCTGTCCGCGCAAAAAACAGCCTTCCCGCTGGGAAGGCCGCTATTCTATACACTTCTATACACTGTACTATAGACTCATGGAGTCCGGCTTATGCCGCTGAGTATGCCTGTACTGGCTTGGCGTCTGCGTCGTGAGGCGTTTGAAGATCTTGATGAAATAGTTATCGTTCACGAAGCCGACCCGGTTGCCAATCTCATACACCGGCAGGTCGGAGGTGGTCAGCAGCAGGATCGCCTGATTCACCCGTACCTGATGCAGGTAGTGGATCAGGGTCTGGCCGGTTTTCTTTTTGAACAGGGTGCTGACATAATTCTCGGCCATCATGACATATTGTGACATGGACTTCACGGTAATATCTTCAGCGTAGTGATTGTGCAGATAATGGAGGATCTTCTGGATCTCCGGGTGGCTGGTGATCTCCTCATGGGCCGGCAGCTGCGGGGGAGTATCCGGGCCGGGCAGGCCTTGGCTTCGGGTGCGGTTCTCCAGGCTTTTCTCCAGCTCGCCGCTGATCTTGCGCAGGGTATCCCGGAGAGAGTTCACGCTCATGGACAGCTTCAGGATATAGCTCGAAGCCCCGTACTCCATGGCCAGCCGCACATTCTCGAAATCATTCATGCAGGTCAGCATGACGAAGCGGGAATCCACTCCCTCTTCACGCGTGCGCCGCAGCAGCTCGACCCCGTCCATCTCCGGCATGACAATATCCGAGATCACCAGATCGGGGACATCCTGCAGGATCATCTCCAGCGCCTCTGCCCCATTGCCCGCTTCTCCGCTGACAGTGAATCCAAGCTCCTCCCAGGCAATAATCTCGCGGACACTCTCCCGTACAAAAACCTCATCCTCAACCAGCAGTACCTTCCACATGTGTATTCCCTCCCTTATAAATGTGCTCTAAGCCGGATGTTCATTGCCGTAAGGTGTGGACAACAGAAGCGGTATGGTGAAGCGGACGGTGACCCCTTCCCCGGTGGATAACACCTCCAGAGTACCCTCTTCCCTGTACAGCAGCCTCAGCCGCTCCTGAATATTACTCAGCCCGATACCGGGACGCTTGCGCGGGGCCTTGTTCATTCTGGCCTGCTCCATACCTGCGCCGTTGTCCCGTATCTCTACGATCAGCCGATGCTCTTCGCGGTGCACGATCAGCTCAATCAGTCCCTTGCCGGGCAGTCTGCTGATCCCGTGAATAATGGCGTTCTCGACCAGCGGCTGAAGGCTGAGCTTGGGCACCAGCGCATAGAGGATATCCTCGTCATAGCGGGTGGTTAGCTCGAACTTGTGCGCGTACCGGACCTGCTGAATATGGACATAGGCCTCGACAAGCTCAATCTCATCTTTGAGATGGATCAGATCCTTATCGGTATTGAGACTGGCCTCCAGCAGCTTGCCGAGCGACAGGGTCATGTTCGTAATATCCTCGTTATGCTCACGGATGGCAATCCATTTGATCGTATTCAGTGTGTTCAGCAGGAAATGGGGATTCGTCTGGGCCAGCAGCATCTGGAAATGCACAGCCTCCTTCTGCCGCTCCTCCGCCTTCAGCTTCTGGATCAGCAGGTGGGTATCGTCCAGCATGGTATTGAAGGTCCGGGTCAGATCGAGGATCTCCCCGCTGAATTTATGCTCGGGCAGGCGGATTTTGAGGCTTTTCTGCACGGCAGCCTTCATCTTGTTCTGCAAATGGGACAACGGGCGCGTGATGGTCGTAGCAATGACGAAGGTCATCATCAGGAAGATGGCCGTCAGCACAAAGAACGTAATAAAGTACTGCTGCTTCAGCCCTTCGATCTCCACGAACAGCACCGACAGCGGAATCCGGTTCACGATATACCAGTCGAGCGACTCCACATAGATATAATTAATCAGGGAATTCGAGTCCTTGTCGATAAAATACTGCTGTCCGGGCTGCCCGGCGAAACCCGCCTTGACCTTCGCAGATAAAAGGCTGCCCGGAACCGACTGGGAGATATCTTCTCCCGAACGGGTAATCAGGAAATACTGCTGCTCCAGATCGGATTGCTTATGGATGGAGCGCAGCCAGTAGGTGTAATCAATACTGATGCGGGCCATTCCATACGGCTTGTTCCGGGTATCCTCCAGATAGGCGTATAAGGAGAGAAGATAGGCGCTGGTGGAGACATCGCGCAGCACGTAGTTGGTATCATTGGGCACCCAGTGATAAGAGCCGGTATTCATCTGGCCCCGGTCGAACCCGGGATTTCCCCGCAGATCCGAGTAGATCAGCGAATCCTTGGGCGGATAAGAGGTGTATGCGCTTTCAGTTAAGTCCAGAATCATGAAATACACCGAAGGATTGTACAGGAAAAAGCTGTTGTTCAGGTTCTTGAAAATATTCTCCATCAGCCGCTTATTCTCCAGCTCATTGCGCTGTTCGGGATGGAGCAGCACGGACTTCACCGTATCATCCTGCTTCAGGAACAGCAGTGTCTTGAAGGCAATGCTGATCTGATCCTCGAGCGTGCGGTACATCTGCTCCAGCTGGTAGTGGCTCTGCTGGCTTATTTTTTTCTGGACCAGGGTCTCAATGCGCTGATAATTATATATATTCAATGCGCTGAAGGGCAGCAGAATCAGACATACGAAGGCAGTGAACAGGCGGTATTTCAATTTCTGGGGAATCAGAATACGCAACAGCTTTGACATACGGAAGCACCTCCAAGCCTGACTGAACCTGCCCGGTCCGGGACGGTTGATATGGCTAGATTATAGCATAATCAAAATGCCGGATAGACGATATTTTAAATTGCATGGTTTTGTTACAGCAGGCATGGGGTGGATGCCGGAATTACATAGTTTTGTTCTATGGCGGAGGCTTGACAAAAGAAAAGACGGGCGGATGCTGATCCGTCCCGTCTTGCAAAGTGGCTTCCTGGAGTATGCAGTGGCATAGTACATCAGTTCAAACGAATGATATTGTACTTCAGAGCCAAGAGAAAAAGAATCCCGGCCAAAATAATGATTCCTGCCGTTACTATTCCTCCTATAAGGATTGTTCTGTCAAAGAGTTTAGAGTTCTTGAGCATTCTATCACTCCTTTGCAAAGATAGTAGAAAGAAGATATCGAAGCCTAGCAACCGAGCAGGACGGGCAATACCAGCTCCATTATAGACTAAAATATTGTATATTGGTAAATGGAATGTTATAAAGGGAATAGTATCCAGCAGACTGCAATTGCTCAAACGTTTCTTAGTCGTGTGATGCCGCTCCAGTTCCTCCAGGGATATGTCGTTATTAGAATCAGAAATGGCCTTACTAGGTGCTGCAGCGAAAGGAATGGGTGTGAATTATGAACAATTCTATCGTGAAATTTCAAAAAAATTATATTTTAATAATAGTATTTATAGATATAATTTGGTTATTTTCTTCCACCTTCAATTATGATATTACTATATTTAAAAAAAGTAACTTTATAGTTCCTATCGTACTGCACATCATTTTATTTTTTTGGCTAGGCTACAAAAGTAAAGGAAGAAAGCTAATTCTGTTTGTTATTTTAATTATTCTTTCTTTTCTTTTTCTGATTAAGCAGTCATTTGCCCCAGTGTTTAATCCATACAGTTATGAGCATCTAGATGTTCCTGGAAACTATGGTGAGGTTATAGTAGAACATCGAGCGAACCTAATAGACCAAGGCATTACAGAGTATCGTGTCTACCAAACGAAATTATTGGGTTTGTTCTTAACTGAGTTAACGACTAGGGAAGTTTTTATAGAAGAACCACACGACTTATATCTTTCCCAGAAAGATATTTTTAATTACTCTGCTCCAGAATGGACGAGAGAGACAGTTAGTTTTGAAACCTATAAAGGAAAACTTACTCTCAACCTCAAATAAAAAAACGGGAGTATCAGTAATTAAAATATACGAGAAAGAGAGGCTTGCCACGATTTCAATGGCAAGCCTCTCTTATCATGCACGCTACTTCTCTATTTCCATTTCTGTCTGTATCGCAGCCGCTACTTCTTCTGCTTCAGGTACTCATTATGCCGGGTGACCATGGCCTGGACCGTCTGATCCAGTGACTGGGAGTCAAGGAAGTACTTCTCGTACTCCTGGGAGCGCAGGTCCATTACTTCCTGAGGCAGGCTGCGGACATAGGTCGGCGTCTTGTTGTCGAACATGACGTACATCAGGGAATCCAGATCATAGGAATCACTTTTATCGCCAATGAGGCTTTTGAGCGCGTCGTCCTGGTTGGCATCCTTGGAGGCCGGCAGTCTTCCGCCTGCTGCCATCGGGGACATGCCGCCATCGGAATACCACTTCAGGAACTCCCACGCGGCGTCCTGCTTCTTGGACTTGGCGTTAATGGAGATATAATCGCCGAGGCCTCCGCGGGTTACATAATCACCGGCAGCTTCAGCGAGTCTCGGTACAGGAGCGAAGGCGATTTTGAAGTCACGCGGGAAATCGGTGAAGTTATTCGAGCTGCGCAGCAGCCATGCCCCGATATTGAGCATCGGCACCTCTCCGCTGAGGAAGACCTGCTCGACCGGCATTTTGGAAGTCAATTGCTCGCCCAGCGGCGGCGTAGTCTTATCTTCCTTCATCATCCCGTTCAGCGTCTCCAGCCATTGCCGGACGAGAGGATGGTCCAGATTGGAGCTGCCATCAGCCTTGGTGTAGCCCTCCTGGGACAGCACGGAGTCGATGGGGTCCACGAACGGCTCCATATTTTGAATGAATCCATAAGAGTTGCTGCCCTTCAGCTTCTTCGCATAGTCGCGCAGTTCATTCCAGGTCCATTCCTTCGGAACCGGCAGGTTCGCAGCGTCAAGCGCGTCCTTGTTCAAGGCGATGAAGAACGGGCTTTTGGTAGTGGGAACGCCGTAGAACTTGCCGTCAATCTTCCAGCTTGCAGTGTCCGCGCCCATCTTCTCTTCAATGTTGTAATCGGTGAACCGGCTGAGATCCAGGGCCAGACCTGATTCTACCCGTTTGGCAGCATGGGAGATGGTGTAGTTCACGAATAGATCCACATCCTGGCCGGTAATCATAGCGGTGTCCAGCTTGAGATTCCCGTCATCATCATTAACATAACGTACATACTCCACCTGAATATCCGGGTGATCCTTGTTCCAGTTATCCACGACCTGCTGCGGACCGGATTCCGGGGGAACACCGCCCCACATTTTGAGGGTGACCGGGCCTGCAGACTTCGTGCCGTTGCCTGCGGCAGGGCTCGCATTATTGGCTGAAGATGAATTGTTGCTGTTACCGCAGCCTGTCGCCAGGCCCATTATAAGAACGAGTGAAGTAATTCCGGCGATGAAACGGTTCTTTTTCAAAAGCGACAACCTCCCTGTGTATACTGTATAGGCTTGCAAATCAAGAATAGCAGATTGCCGGAAGTCTCAGAAGGAACAAAAAACATGAGAATATGGAACATAACTTTACATTTCACCGCCCGGACTCCGGGCAGGTTGCAGGGAAACGTTCTATCCCAGGAGGGGGCATTCCCTTGTGTAAAAACACAATCATGGCAGATAATGTTTTTCTTTTTACCCAAAAGGCAGCGGGAATTCGTATGTTATGATTCTTCACATAAGAGGATTATATCAGACGGGAGCGATTGAAGATGATTATTGGCGTACCTAAAGAAATCAAAAACAATGAAAACCGCGTAGCGATTACCCCTGCGGGTGTGGTAAGTCTGGCGGCAGAAGGACACAAGGTGCTGGTCGAGGCCGGAGCGGGTGTTGGCAGCGGATTCCTGGATGAAGAGTATGCCGCAGCCGGTGCGGAACTGGTTGCAGAAGCTACTGCGGTGTGGGCGGACGCCGAAATGGTGATGAAGGTCAAAGAGCCGCTATCAAGCGAATATGGTTACTTCCGTCCGGGGCTCATCCTTTTCACGTATCTGCATCTGGCACCAGAGCCGGCTCTTGCCGCAGCCCTTAAGGACAAAGGCGTATTCGCCATCGGCTATGAGACGGTTGTAGATGGACGGACCCTGCCGCTGCTCACCCCGATGAGCGAGGTTGCCGGGCGTATGGCCGTGCAGCTTGGTGCACAGTTCCTGCAGAAGAACTACGGCGGGCAGGGCATTCTGCTCTCTGGTGTTCCAGGTGTAAGCCGCGGCAAGGTGAGTATTATCGGCGGCGGGGTAGTGGGGACTAATGCAGCGAAGATGGCGATCGGCCTTGGCGCCGAGGTGACCATTATCGACTTGAGCGCAGACCGGCTGCGCCAGCTGGATGATATTTTCGGTTCACAGATCAGCACCCTGATCTCGAATCCGTATAACATTGCCAAAGCGGTAGCTGAAGCAGACCTGCTGGTAGGCGCGGTGCTGATCCCGGGCGCTAAAGCTCCAAAGCTGGTGACTGAAGAAATGGTCAAAACCATGAAGCCGGGCTCCGTCATTGTAGATGTGGCGATTGACCAGGGCGGTATCGTTGAGACGATTGACCGGGTGACCACACATGATCAGCCTGTATTCGAGAAGCACGGTGTTCTACACTATTCGGTCGCTAATATGCCGGGTGCGGTCGCCAAAACCTCGACCATTGCCTTAACGAACGTTACGGTTCCTTATGCACTGCAAATTGCCAATAAAGGCGTATTCCAGGCGATCGAAGACAATGCGGGCCTGAAGAGCGGTGTCAATGTAGCTAACGGCAAAATCACCTGCCAGGCCGTGGCAGAAGCTCTTGGGGAAGAATACTTCACAGTTGAGGCTGCTGTAGAGCAGGAGTTCACGCTGATCTAATCTGGCGGGAGGCGTCAGGTGAGTAGAGGGATATCGGAATAGACAGAGCAGGGGTAGAGAAGTATGTTAGGTTTCCTTCACTTTCCTTGCATCTGCCTATAGGCAACTGCTGGGCGCTGTAATATAATGTAATCACTTATTCTGCTATTCTTCGGGTTGAGGTGGGAACATTGACAGAATCAGAGCCGGCATTTGACCGTTTTTTTGACAGTATGGAATCCCTGGCCGATACCCTCAGCGAATCGCTTCAGTCTCAGGTTACCATTGAGGACAGCAACCATCACGTGATCGGCTACAGCTCCCATCAGGCTGAGAGTGATCCGGCACGGATCTCGACCATTATCGGCAAAAAAGTTCCGAATACGGTGATTATTGGTCTCCGCAAAAAGGGAGTCATGCACGATCTGGAGAATACCAGCCACCCTATCCGTATCCCCGCAGTGATGGAGGTCGGCCTTGGCCCCAGACTTGCCATGTGTATCAAGCACCAGCAGGAGATACTCGGTTATATCTGGGTGGTAGACCGGGGGAATCTGGCCGAGGGACAGGCGGAGCGGGTTGTGGAGAAGGCTGCCGGGATCGCGGGGCGGTATCTGCTGAAGCAGCGCGGCTGGAAGACGAAGCAGGAGAAGACGTTCGAGGATTTCTTCTGGAAGCTGCTGACCTCCCATTATGAGAGTGAGCTGCGTATCCGCCAGGAAGCGGAGGCCGGGGACATTCTGCTGCCGGAGAGCTACTATATTGCGGTGCTGGAGAGCGGCAAGCCGGTGGATGAGCATTTCCTGCTGAGCTTCCGCCGGATGATGGATGCCTATGCCGGGCAGCGGCTGCTCTTCCAGACCGCCGAGCAGAACCGGCTGATCATTCTATTCTCATTCCTATCTCCGGTAGACCAGGCAGAGCGGCTGTCCTCGTTTCTGCACAAGCTGCTCCGGGATTTGGGCCGCAGTGAAGACTGTAGGCTTACGGCAGGCTGCAGCCCGGGATACCGCGAATATACTTCAGCGGCTGACGCGTACCGTGAAGCGTTGCAGATTCTGGAGATTAAGCACCTGCTGCCATATCACGCTCGTGAGCTGCTGCTTTATGAAGAAATCGGGTTCTGGGCCTACCTTCCGGCCATTCTGGAGCAGAAGCGGAGCCGGACACGCCGCAGCCCGCTGCTCTCTCCCCTGAAGGAGCATGACCGCGAGCATAAGAGCGATTTCCTCAAGACTCTCGCCGTGTATCTGTCGCTGAACGGGAATCTGAAGGAATCCGCCGCCTTTCTGCATATTCATACCAATACCTTGATGTACCGCCTGAATCGGATCGCCGAGATCACAGGCAAGAGCCTCAAGGAGATTGATTACCGGACCTCCATCTACCTTGACCTGCTGACGGAGGAGACGGCACAGGTGAATCTCTGGTTCCAGGAGGCGGCTCCCGGTATCCGCGGCTGATTTTATTCCAAAGAGACTAATTCAAGAAAATTCACAATAATTTCTGAGCGTGCCTCTTCAGTTGGTAGACGGGCACATTGGCTCGACTTCTGTATATCGGTTGAGAATAGTTCAAGGAGCTGCAGCATCGCTGCGGCTTCTTTGTTCCGGGCTGAGTGGATCAGTCGTGTGATTTCGTAGTCTGAGATAGCTGGTTGATGATTTTCTTTTTCCATTTATTCACCGCCTGTTGGCTGATATTGAATTGCTTCGCGACCTCGGCCTCGCTGTACCCCTCCAGATAGAGCTTATACAAGATGGATTTCTCAAAAGCAGGCAGACTGTCCGTGAGCTGCTCAAGCATTATTTTGTTCTCGGAGTCCTGAATAAAATTCGCTTCAGCCTGTATATTGTCAAAAAGTGAACACTCCGTCCGGCTAACCTTTCTGGCCCGGTACTCTATTTTCCAGCCTATTCGATAGATTTCATTCCTATAACGTTCATAGAGAGTCTGTGACCCGTTCAATTCAGATTTCCCCTTTCTGGAGATAGAAATAGTGATATGTATATGGATGGAAATAATGGTTTATTTCATGAACAACAGGAACCTGTGTTCTTATTTATTGTATCATAGTTTAATCGTTTGAGGCCACAAGAGGCTATAAAAATATTTTTTATTGTTAGGTTGTATTCTATCTGTCTAAATTACCTTATAAGTGAAGGCATCTGAGCCTATCTGCTAACCAGAGGGAGCTGGATACAAATGAAGAATGTGCTATACGTACCATTGGATGATAGACCCGTCAATCTGGACGATGTGATTACTCAAGGGAAATCGGCAGGAATTCATGTCATCACCCCGGATGCAGCCGATCTTAGAAACCGCCTGGATTCGCACAAGACATCATCGGGAACCACCTTGTTAACGACATCTTGTCCGGCATACGGCGACAGTGCCAAGATCCGGCAATTTATTCTTGATCATGCAGCATCTGCAGACGGATTCATTCTCTCGGCGGATATGCTTGCCTACGGGGGATTGATCGGAAGCCGCCGTCTCCGGGGTGATGCAGGGGGAGCTTACCCGGCCTATGATTCTACGGTAACGGACTTGCTGGATGTAATCTGTCTGGTGAAGCAAGCTTATCCGGACAAGCCGGTGTATGTGCTGGATACGATTATGAGACTGGCGACAACCTCTTTTGCAGAAGGGCTGGATCTGGCTGCCTATACCGAATCACGGAATTTCATGCTTCAGCCACGAAGAGTCTTCTCGCAGTTTGCCGATATCCTCAGCGGGTATAACCTGTCTCCGGATGGTTCCTACGGCAGCACTGCTACGTTCGACAAGGAACAGTATTACAACACCAGACAGCATAAGTTCAAGACAAACCGTTACATTCTGGAGTATCTGGCGCAGGAGGGGGCTATTGATTTTCTTGCAGTAGGTGTGGATGATGCCAATACTCAAGGGGTGCAAATTAACGAGATTCATTACGTGGAAGAGTGCATCAACGGATGGCTTGGCGGTATAAACGGACAGAATCCGGACCGGGCAATCATTCTTCCGGATGCAGACGGACTGGGGCAGGCGTTAATGGCACGTATGGCGGATCAGTTCTATCGAAACGGGGCCAAGACCGGGTATGCTGTGCAATACTTCGGACCCCATGGCTCCACCCTTACAAGTCCCTATGAATATATGGATGTGCATCAGAACATTGTGCATCATGTGGAGATTGTCGGTGCGGAATTTGTGAGCAGTTCACCTGCGGTAGAAATTGTTGCGGTTACCGCCAAGGATCAGGCACCGGCTGCGGTTGACCGTATTGAAGCTAACCGCGCCAATGGAACTCCGACTGTAGTAATTGATTTTGTCGGCGCCGGTGCAGCGGACGCTATGGTCACTGAGGCCTTGCTGGGCAGCAGGCATACGGGCAGTCTATTGGGATACAGCGGCTGGAATACACCGGGTAATAAAATCGGCATCGCGCTGGGCATGAGTCAGGCGCGTTATGCATTTGTGACTACGGAGAACGATGCGGCGGCGCTTAGCCTCGCTGTCAATGCTCACGGATCGCTTTTATTTAAACGCTTCTTGAAGGATTACTATTACAAAAGGCTGGCGATTGCCGAGATTCGGGAATACGCAAGAGCCCATTCCTTATATGAGAACGTTGCGGCAATTGCCGATCAGAATATGTTGTTGTTCAATAGTCCGGAAGACTATGCTCATTTGCAGGCCATGCTGAGAGAACGGATGCAGATACACACAGCCACCCTGGCCGGAGCATGTGCCTTCCTGATCGGCAGTGATGAACCGGCGTGCAGTATCCGGCAGATTAGTGGAGACGGCTGGTCTTTCTCCGAATACGCCAGCGTGGTACTTCCATACAATGATCCCGATTATATTTGGGGCCGTGCGTTTGAGATTACTTTGAATCCTAACCTGACTTTGCAATAATAACCTGATCTTCATGGTTGGATTTTATATATTTGGAGGGGGGGGGGAGCGAAGCTTCCCCCTCTTTGGGTTTGTAAAAAGAAAAATAGATGAACCTTAATGAGGGAAGAATATATATGGTATAATAAGTAAAAAATAGGAAAGGAGTAGCTATGAGGGGAAGGATAATAACGTAAGGGTATGTGAGAGGGATACATTTAGGTGTAGTGTAGTGTACTTCCTATGGAATGGATTGGATAAAAAAATTTAACTTAAATATTAAATAATGTTAATTATATGTCATTCATGGATTCATTTGCTCTGATATAATTTCTGCTAGGTAGCCGAAGGGAGATTATTGTGTTAAAAAAAGAGCTTGGTATAGTGATGTTGTTGAGTGTCGTTTTACTTTCAGGATGTGGTGGATCAGGTACGCCCGCAACGGTTACGCAAGTGCCGGGTCAGTCTCCCAGTAAACAAGCAGCAACACAGCCGGAACAAAATACTGATGAATATTGTACTGTAGAACGTATAAATTTGGATAGTGAAACTGAAAAATATTTCTTTGGAACCTGGAAGGTTGAGAAGCTTTTAGGATTTGCAAATTCATATAATGATGCTTCTGAATATCCAACAGGGCAAAAATTTATTGGAGATGAAATTATCATCAAAAAAGACTTTTTTTCATCAAAAGGACTTAAAAACTATAGTAAGTATCAATATGAATTAAAAAATCCATTATATCAAATTACAGAGACATGTTATAACTCTGACGCTTTTTATAGATCATATAAAATAGATATCCCAGATTTAAAGATAAATGATGTATTAAAAGTAATGGATATAAGTGACCCTTCTACAAAACTTAGAATACCTGTAAGTGTAACTTTTTTTGTTGTTAATAACGATAGGCTTATCTTGTTATCAGAGGCAACTATTTTTGAGCTTAAAAAAATTACAAATTAAATGAATTATGGTTACGTAATAAGCCAAGAAAGGTCAGCCTCTTAGGCTGACCTTTCTTGTTTATGCTGTAAAACGAATAAACTACACTGTATATACTGGATATTTGTGAGTATATCCACTGCCCTTACAGAATAAAGTTGCTTCTTCATTTCTTCGTCTTTGTAAATTTCGATCATATGAAAATGCCTTGCTGACCAATCTTGAACAAGTATCAAGTTCATTTGTAGTACGTGGGCCAATAAAAGATGGATATATCTGCTCATATTTAAGCATAGCTTGTACATCAGCGGTTGCTAGCACCCCAGAACCTCCGTTAAAAGTGAGCGAAACAAGTGCATCAAACTGAGATTGTGAAAATGTATGACCGTTAGGAGGTGCTAATTTATTTACTGCTGCTACAGCCTTTGCAGTATCATTTGTAAAAAAATTATTTGCTTGAGTCTGAGAAATTGGTGAAGTGTAACCTAGATTCAAAGAGCTAGATAGAGCATTAGCTTGTGCTTGGGTTAGAAGAGAATCATTTGGATTACCTGTTGTATTTTTAGTATATGTTTTAGTCTTTGTTATCAGATGTCCCCATCCAACTGTTGGATACCCAACAGGATCTCCATAAAATTTCAAGGAAAATCCCTCATGCGATTTGATAAGGTTTGCTCCACCAGTGCCTAGATTTGCCATAATTATCACTCCTGAAATTATTTTTAGTAGAAGAACAATAGGGAGGAATCAAAGCCAGAGCACCATTCCCGAGTTTTCTGCAATGCCGTATTGCCTTCACATTATATAAAGAGAAATGATTCTCTTTATTTACAACCAATCTCCAAATTTTATTTCAAATCACTAATATTAAAGGTCTGTATAACCTCAATCATTTTGACATAGAGTTCCTGTTTCAAATCTTCCCGGTGATCGGCGGGGACTTGTCGCAAGGAGGCTTTGATCTTTGGTGTAAAAGATTCTAGGATATGTAATGTTGCCCCCTGATCATGGTGTTGCTGTGCTTGTACTAAAAGTTCGGCCAACATAAAATCACCGCTTTACGTTTTTTTGTATTTCATTTTTTAAAGCATTAATAGCCTCGCTTAAATCAGATATTTTCTTTTCAAAACGAATAAGCAGATACAAAGTAATTGCAATCGGGAAGCCTAAATTAGCAATGAAAGTAGCGATATCACCCTCCGTCATCATTCATCCCCCTTCCGTTATTAAGCTGCGCAATTTAGTTAGGGCTTTTAAGCGGTGTTTCGAAACGTTTTGTTGGGACACTCCCAATATTCCGGCTATTTCCTTGTCATTTAGTGCTTGTACATAAGCAAAAGATAGAATTTTTTGTTGCTGCACTGATAAGGATTCATAAGCTTGATAAAGGGAGTGATCCGTAATGTGATCTCTTAAAATTGGTGGTACAGATTCAGCATCATAAGTGGTAAGTAAGATGGACTCCAGGTTTTCATCGTTGTCTAAAGTCAGAGGAAACCGGCTGTCCTTCATTCGTCTTTTTTTGTCATAATTGATAGAGTTGTAGTATATGAGATTGGCCATATACGTGATAAAACGACGATTCAAGTCATCATCTGTCAATATAAGCCCCCCGTCCTTTTTAAAAAGAGAGTACTCCTACCCTATAAAGAGAAATGAAATGTATTTTTTACAACCATTTTCCAAAATAAAGAACGTATGTTCCTATATTTTAACATTGTTAATATTGCAGTCAATGAAACTAAATCTATGGTGCTGAGGACCGGGCAGCGGCACAGGAAGGAGAGCACCGGCAAAAGCCGGTTCTTTTGGCACAGTAAGCAAACTCCTCCGCACCAATTGCGGCCCGATACGTACAATAACCTATATTTCATGACAAGAAGATGAAAGGGGGAAGCAGAATGGGGTATGGATACACGCCTCCGGCAAATCCGGCATTTGAGATGAGGATGCGGGGGGAGATTATTGCGGCGGCCCGGGCGATGAATGCAGGGGGGACGGATTTCTCAACGTTCAAGAACTCCCGCTGCAATCCGAGATTTTGGACCCGTACAGCCAATGGGGGCTTCGAGCTGAACGCTAATGTAACACCTTCGGCAGCGATCAATGATATTTTTGTGAATGGACAGCTGTATGCCTTTGAATGCGCTATGGCGATGGTGATGATTCTATATAGAGCGACCATCAGTATGATCGGGGAGGCTGCCTTCAACCGTTATTTCACTGGTCTGTTCCTGTGGGACTGGAGCTATGACAGCAATCTGAAGATGATTACCACGTTCAACCTGGCCGAGCTGCAGCCGGGCGATGTTGTCTATTTCAAGAATCCCGACCATGATCCGAATAAACCGGAATGGCAGGGGGAGAATGCGATTATGTTATCGGCTGACCGTTACTATGGGCATGGACTGGGGATTAAGAGCGCCTCCGAGATGATTACTTCGCTGAATAGGCAACGGGTGCCGGGCAGCCGGACCTCGGCGTACCTGGCGGATGAGGGGCTTCACCCGGACTTCGCCTATATCGCTTCACTGGGCAACGCACGCTTCGGTCCTCCGGTATCCGGCAAGGATGAAGCAGGAGAAGCCATCTATTCCAGAATAGGCGTGAAATCCTATATTATCCGCTAACGCCGGGGAGGCTTAGCCTTTGGCCGAACGGAATTTAAGCGGGTGCAGGCCGACGTTTTTTTTGAACACAGTGCTGAAGTAATGGGGATTCTCATAGCCGACCCGCTCCGAGATCTCCATTACCTTCAGATCCGTATTCAGCAGCAGCTCCTTCGCCTTGCCTATGCGGATCTGCGTGATGTAGTCGGTGATGGTCCCGCCGGTCTCCTTCTTAAAAAGCAGGCTGATATAGTTTGGTGTCAGGTAGACCTCCTCGGCGATCCTTGAAACCGAAAGCTCAGAGGCGTAGCCCTCCTGGACAATGGAACGGATTCTGCTGATGATCCGGCTGTTTTTGGAGGTGTTTTTGCCTGCTACATACGCGCTTAAGTCATGCAGCAGGGACAGCATATACGCCTTGAGGTCAGTGATGTTCTTCTGCTGATACAGCTTATCCATGATGGTGATGCGGTCACTCAGGACCTGCCGGATATCCTCATCTATCTCATATAAGGCTCTGGCGGAGGTGAAAATCATCTCTGCACAGATACTCTGTACATATTCAATCTTCAGCTTGGGGCCGGCCAGCTTGGTGAACAACTGCTCCATCAGCACGATGACGGTGTCCGTATGTCCTGCCTTCAATTCATTCATCAGCCGGGCCTGGAATTTATAGAAAAAAGTGCTCTGCAGCGTCTCCGTGTCCGGCTGGATATCCTTAATGTAGAGGACGGAGGCATGGCCGGTATAGAATTTGTACACCAGCGCAGTCAGAGCATCCTTGTAGGAATCCTCCAGCTGGCCTGCAAGCAGACAAGCCCTGCCGATGCCGACCGAGGCATCCAGCCGAAGATACTTCTGGAGGTTGCCGATAATCTGTTCGCAGGTTGCTGAGATGGAATGGGCCGAAGGCGTCTGCGGCGTGCAGAGCACCAGAATGAACTCATTCTCGCTGGCCACGAAGCTGATGGAGCAGGGGTGGCCGGTCAGGCACTCGGTGATGACATTCTGGATGGAGAAATAGAGCAGCTGCTTATACTCCTCCGAGTATTTGTCAACCGCGCTCCGGTATTCATCAAGCTGGAGTACACAGACGGTCAGTGTCATCCCCCGCTTGAACGGCAGGGCGAAATAGTCGATTTTCTGCCAGATGTCCTCCTCCTTGCGGTACAGGCCGGCAATCAGATTCTGCAGGAATTTCTCCCGGAGCAGCGGCATATTGTCATGGAGCTGCTGCTTCAGCTGCCTCACATCCATCTGCTGCGCACGTTCCTCTGTTAGCCTGGCAACGGTCTGGCGGAAAACACTGCGGATCTCGGGCAGCTTGACAGGCTTCAGAATATATCCCTCGGCGCTCACCTTCAGCGCATCTCTGGCATAGGAGAAGTCCTGGGCGCCGCTGATAATAATGATTCGGGTAGGGCAGCCTGCTTCCCGCAGCTTCTCTGCCACCTCGAGCCCACCCATCAGCGGCATCATAATATCGGTGAACAGAATATCCGGCGTAAGCTTCAGACATAACTCATAAGCTTCCAGACCGTCCGAGGCTTCGCCGATAATCTCAATGCCGAATTCCTCCTGCCAATCGAACACGCGGATCAGGCTGCTGCGGATAAACGGCTCATCATCCGCTACGATCATCGTTAACATCTTCACTCACCTCATCCCATGTAGTAACCACCGGAAACCGGATGACCGCCAGCAGACCGCAGCCATCCTCGGTATTGGTGTAATAACGGATTCCGTAGGACTCTCCGAAAAACTGCCGGATTCTCATATGCACATTGCGGATACCGTAAGACTGGTTGCCCGGCTGGTGGGGATCTGTCAGCAGCAGGTTCAGCCGCGCGGGGTCAGCGCCTATTCCGTCATCAAACACGGAGATACTAAGGACGTCCTGCGCCCTCTCAACCCGGATGCGGATGGTGCCCGTACCCCGCCGCTGCTGTATCCCGTGAATCAGGGCGTTCTCCACGAGCGGCTGTAGACTCAGCTTAACCACTAAACATTCCTCTATCAGCGCCTGGTCTGTCTCTTCCAATTCATATTTAAGCCGGTCCTGGAACCGGAACTGCTGGATTTGCAGATAGCTCTCCACTTGCCGCAGCTCATCGCGGAGCGGAATAATGTTGCGTCCCTTGCTTAAGCTGTATCTGAAGAAATCCGACAGCGAGGTTACCATGCTGCTGATCTCGGGAATCTCGTGGTTGATGGCAATCCAGTTAATGGAGTCCAGCGTGTTGTATAGAAAATGCGGATTGATCTGGGCCTGGAGCATTTGAAGCTCGGCTTCTTTTTTGCGGAGTTCGGTGACGTAGAGCTTATCAATCAGCGCCTTAATCTGCTGTAGCAGCTTGTTATAGCGGTTGAACAAATAGGAGAATTCATCCTTGCGCCGGTAGCGGATGGGAATATTGAAATTCCCGTTCTCGGCATGTGACATCGACTGGATGAACTTGCGGATGGGCGCCGAGATATTCTCTGACAGCAAGAGGGCCATAAGGAATGAGACCAGCATACAAATACTTATAACGATATACATGACCCGGCGGAAGGAGATCAGCTCCCCGTTAAGCTCACGGACAGGCGAGAAGGATAGAATCGTCCAGCCGGTGTTCTCCAGGGTTTTGAACGAGACGAGCATATCCTCGCTGCCCATGGGATGGTGGAAGGAATGAAGAGTGGAGGGATTGCCTGAGCTGCCTGGAGTCGTGTTCAGCTTGCTGTAGTAATCTTGTGAGACGATGTTCTGGCCGATGAGCGCCGGTTCGGCGCTAATGGCAATCGTTCCGGTTCTGTCTACGATATAGACCTTGCTGCCGGGCGTTGGTTTGTAATGCTCCAGCAGCGTGCCGAATTCGGCAACGGGAATATCAATGGTTAACAGTCCGACATAGGGCAGCTGTGCATGGCGGATACCGAACAGTCGCCTCGCAAATTTGAGGGTGAACCTGGAATCCAGCGAGCTAAGGCCCACGACTGCGAAATCAGATTTGGCCGGAATGCTTAAATACCAGGGCTTCAGGGTGATAAGGTCGATATTGAATACACGCCTTGAGAAATTATATTGGGTATATTCCGGCCGGTTCAGCATATAGAGCATAGGAACGAAGCTGCTGCCGGATGTACCGTTCGAAGGGAAATTCTCAAGGATTTTGCTCAGGGCAGCCAGCTCGTTAATAATTCCGGTGCTGTCTGTGGGCCGGTTGGAGGAGATGAGGTCTGCGAATTCCGAATTCAGGTACAGCGCAATCATGGATTTATTAGCCGCTTCGAACCGCCGGGCCAGATTATCCTGCACCAGATTGAAGTTATTCTCAATGGATGTATTCATATTTCGGGTGATGATATCCGCAGATTTGTTATAGATCGTGACCGATATAATTGTGGTCGGTAGAAGGACGAGGAAGAGGAAATAGAGGATCAGGCGGCTGCGGATGCTGAAATGGTACAGGAAGAGAGTCTTCGACAATGAATCAAACCATGTCTTCATCGGAGTCCTCCTTCAGCTAAGCTGATGTTCGGGCCTTTCCATTTACCGGAGAATCCTGGATAATACCCATCAATAGCTGGTATTCATTGTAAAACGCAAGAAGTCTTGATGTCAACGCAGGAGGTGTAGCATGAAAAGATTCCTGTTCTATCTCATCGCTCTGTTAGGCTGCGGGCTTGCTATCTATACTATGGTCTATGACCGCCCGCTGCTGCCGGACTTCACCCCGGAACAGCCTGCCGGTGTGCCGGTGCAGACAACCCGGGTGAAGATCGCCCTCTATGACTGGACGGAGAACCTGGAGGTGAAGAATGCGATCAGTCAATTTAATCGAACCAATCCTGATCAGATTGAGATTGAAGTGATGGATATCGCTGCCGATGTCTACGATGACACCTTGAACATGCTCATGACCTCCGGCCGGGGACCGGATGTGTTCAGCGTAGACAATGCCTGGCTGGCTACCTATGTGAACAAGGGATATCTGGCTAACCTGGCTGCGGAGCTGGAGCCTGGCTATCTGGAGCGATTCCCTTCATGGGCCAGGGACTATGCGTCCGGTTCGTTGTTCAAGGGCGGAATCTATTTCCTGCCTTCCAGCATTGATACCGTGCGCCTGGTATACAACAAGCAACTGTTCCGTAGTGCCGGACTGGACCCGGAGCAGCCTCCGCTTACCTTCGGAGCGGTGAAGAAAGCCGCCCTGCAGATCAGCAAGGCCGGAGTAGGGGTGAACAAATATGGATTCGTGTTGCCCGCAGGGGATACCCAGGACAGTCTGCAGACCGGACTTGAAATGTCGAATACCTACAGCGGTTATTATTTCTATGATTACCGGACGGGCCGTTATGACCTGAGCGTGTATGCCCCCTGGCTTCAGATGGTGATAGAGATGAAGCAGCAGGGCAGTCTCTATCCGGGAGAGGCTCTGCTTAAGCGGAACAGCGCCCTCCGGCAGTTCGCCGATGGCAATATCGGCATGATGTATGTCACCAGCAAAGATTATGTGAAGCTGCAGGAGTATATGCCTAAGGATGACTGGGGAGTGGTTCTGCCGCCGGTTGCGGATCTGTCGAAGTATAAGGCAGGCGCCCTGATGATGGTCCCCCACTCTCCGCTTGGTGTGAACAGCGCGTCTGGCGGACGGGAGGCGGCGGTTAAGGTATGGAGATTCCTTCAATCGAAGGAGTTCCTGACGATTCTCTATCAGCAGGCGCTGGCCCTGCCGGTTGTAGATGGGATTCTCAACCTGCCCAGTACAGCCCCCGGACTGGGGCATTTCAAGGAATTCTACCCCACGGCGGCAGAATCCATCTATCCGCCTGCTCCGCAGATTATGGACCAGTATGATCCTAACACGGTATCTACGGAGCCGCGCGATTCGGGTGACCGTCCGAGAATGCAGCTGTATCTGCGGATCATCGAAGGGGAAATTGGACTTCGCCAGGGGCTGCGCAGCGAGACAGAGCGGCTGAATCAGATGCTCGACATTGCAGATACGGGGTATTCTTTTGAGCGTGATGAGTATATCTATCCGGACTTCGATCCCCGGGAGCCCTTGAAGGGAGAGAGCCAACAGAGCCGGTTGAGTAAGGAGTAAGAAGAGCAGGCTCGGTAAGGACAGGAATACAATAATAGCAGGGCTATATTCAGGGCTCTTTCCTGGTCACAGCGGCCGCGGGAGGGGTCCTTTGTGTTGTCTCCTATTTATATAGGATGAGTGCCGCAATGAAGCTGTAATGTCCATACCATAAGGGAATTAATGGAATACTACTATATTAATCGCCTCTTTGTGCTGCTAGTTTCCGTGCTGGCTTCTATTAAGAGAAGAGATAGATTCAGCAGTGAAAGGAAGTATGTAGCAGGAAAATTAAAAAAAGATATTCATAAAGGAGACGGGGAGATGACCTTTCTATCAACAGGACCACTGGAAAATAACCAGGTTGGAGGAGTTAGACCGACTACGCAGGTTACAGTCAGAATTGATAACCGCAGTTCTCTGGAAGCTTCCACATTATTGGTACAAGGCTATTACATGCTCGGAGGAGTAAGAACCGTGTATGTCAGTGAAACTATTAACGTAGCTGCGAACGAATCTATTTCTAACACTTACTATGCGGATCTGGACGCTTTTGAATTTCTGTTTGTTACATCAGCGACAACGGATGATCCGATCCGGATATCGGTATGGGGCAAGAGCAGCACCGGCCAACTGGTAACCGCCCACCGCCTGGTCTCGGGTGAATTAACGGGCGAATTAGGCATAACGGGGGCAACGGGTGCAACAGGAGCGACGGGAGCCAATGGGGCGACCGGAGCGACAGGGGCCGGAGTGACCGGGGCGACGGGTGCTACTGGAGTGGCGGGAGTGACGGGTGCGACAGGACCTGGAGCGGGAGTAACCGGGGCGACCGGAGCAGCGGGAGTGACGGGTGCGACCGGAGCATCGGGAGTGACGGGTGCGACTGGAGCAGCAGGAGTAACGGGTGCGACCGGAGTAGCGGGAGTGACGGGTGCGACTGGAGCAGCGGGAGTGACTGGGGCGACCGGAGTAGCGGGAGTAACCGGGGCGACCGGAGCGGTGGGAGTGACGGGTGCGACTGGAGCGGCGGGAGTGACCGGGGCGACTGGAGCGTCAGGAGTGACCGGGGCGACCGGAGCGGTGGGAGTGACGGGTGCGACTGGAGCGGCGGGAGTGACCGGGGCGACTGGAGCGTCAGGAGTGACCGGGGCGACCGGAGCATCGGGAGTGACAGGTGCGACTGGAGTAGCGGGAGTGACGGGTGCGACCGGGGCATCGGGAGTGACGGGTGCGACCGGAGCATCGGGAGTGACGGGTGCGACTGGAGCAGCAGGAGTAACGGGTGCGACCGGAGTAGCGGGAGTGACGGGTGCGACTGGAGCGGCGGGAGTGACTGGGGCGACTGGAGCAGCGGGAGTGACCGGGGCGACCGGAGTAGCGGGAGTGACCGGGGCGACTGGAGCAGCAGGAGTGACGGGTGCGGCTGGAGTGACGGGTGCGACCGGTGCGACTGGAGTAGCGGGAGTGACCGGGGCGACCGGAGCGGCTGGAGTGACCGGTGCGACCGGAGTAGCGGGAGTGACCGGGGCGACCGGAGCAGCGGGAGTGACCGGGGCGACCGGAGCAGCGGGAGTGACCGGGGCGACCGGAGCGGCGGGAGTGACTGGGGCGACCGGAGTAGCGGGAGTGACGGGTGCGACTGGAGCGGCGGGAGTGACTGGGGCGACCGGAGTAGCGGGAGTAACCGGGGCGACTGGAGCGTCAGGAGTGACCGGGGCGACCGGAGCGGCGGGAGTGACCGGGGCGACCGGAGTAGCGGGAGTGACGGGTGCGACCGGAGCGGTGGGAGTGACCGGGGCGACCGGAGTAGCGGGAGTGACCGGGGCGACTGGAGCATCGGGAGTGACAGGTGCGACTGGAGTAGCGGGAGTGACGGGTGCGACTGGAGCAGCGGGAGTGACTGGGGCGACTGGAGCGGCAGGAGTAACCGGAGCGGCGGGAGTGACGGGTGCGACTGGAGCATTGGGAGTGACGGGTGCGACCGGGGCGACCGGAGTAGCAGGAGTGACGGGTGCGACTGGAGTAGCGGGAGTGACCGGGGCAACCGGGGCGGCTGGAGTGACAGGTGCGACTGGAGCAGCAGGAGTAACCGGGGCGACCGGAGCAGCAGGAGTAACCGGGGCGACCGGAGCAGCAGGAGTGACTGGGGCGACTGGAGCGTCGGGAGTAACCGGGGCGACTGGAGCAGCAGGAGTGACCGGGGCAACCGGAGCGGCGGGAGCGACTGGAGTAGCGGGAGTGACGGGTGCGACTGGAGTGGCGGGAGTGACCGGGGCGACTGGAGCGGCGGGAGTGACCGGCCCCAATATCGCAATTGAAGGGTTCTCCGCGTTTTTGCCTACATTCTCGGCAGCGACCAGTACGCAGCTCACAGGCTGGACGGTGACAACTCCTTATTACGACAGTACGACTTTTAACGAAGCAACGGGTAACTATACGATCCCGGCAACCGGCAGATACTCATTTGAGGCGACTATTAACTACAGCACTACGGCTGCAATCTCGGTGGCGTTAGGTGCAGGAGTTAATCCGGCTTTTGTAGTGCGGAGAAGCTCTCCAACGGTAACAGATCTGGTAACAGGATTGTTCCCGCTGCTGAATGTTAACATTGCACTTCTGCTGACCCTCCGGACGATTCTTGGCAACGGCACGGTAACCTTGACAGGTGAATTCGAATTGACGGCAGGCGACGTAATCGGACTGTTCTATGTAGCAGATGGATTAACACTGCCGCTAGATCTTGGCGGTGCCTCCTCAGGTGTTGTATGGTCGGTGCATAGACTGACCTAGTCACATCAAATCAGACCGGCAAGATAAGTTTCAGCTAAACACAAAGGGTGTTCCACAGCTATCAATCGTGGAGCACCCTTTGTGTTGCTTGGATGTGCCCGCTTACGCTTAATTCAACTTTCGGGGGGATTCATGTTGATTACGACAGGAGTGCTAACTCATCTTAAGCCGGAAGCGGGCGATGTGCGGGAATGAAAGGGATAAATCCCTCTGAATTCGCCGGAAGCGGGCGATGTGCGGGAATGAGAGGGATAAATCCCTCTGATGCGGCCGGAAGCCGGCGATGTGCGGAAATGAGAGGGATAAATCCCTCCGATGCGGCCGGAAGCGGGCGATGTGCGGGAATGAGAGGGATAAATCCCTCTGATGCGTCCGGAAGGGGGCGATGTGCGGAAATGAGAGGGATAAATCCCTCTGATGCGGCCGGAAGCAGGCGATGTGCGGAAATGAGAGGGATAAATCCCTCTGATGCGTCTGGAAGCGGGCGATGTGCGGGAATGAGAGGGATAAATCCCTCTGATGCGTCCGAAAACGGACGGCAGCCGCTCCGGAAGAGCAAAAGTGCACCCCAATCCGCCGGAAACGGGCGGTAGTCGCCCAAGGAGGAGCAAAAGTGCACCTCAATCCGCCGGAAACGGGCGGCAGTCGCCCCGGAGGAACAAAAGTGCACCCCAATCCGCCTAAAGCGGGCGGCAGTCGCCCAAGGAGGAGCAAAAGTGCACCCCATTCCGCCGGAAGCGGGCGGCAGTCGCCCCGGAAGAGCAAAAGTGCACTCCAATCCGCCGGAAGCGGACGGTAGCCGCCCGATCGAAACTCCGTAGGATTTTGAACTTTTATTATAGATGGCCTTATTTAGCATCGGTCCTTCTGCGGCTACACTTAAGACATGGAAGAGAGGAACTGCTGAAGGAATCAGGAGGCGGAAGGCATGATTACAGAGGATAAGAAAAGTATGGCTAATCCGGGCAGCGGCAGCCTGCCGGTAGGCCGGAACAAGAGAAAGAAGCCCATGCTGAAGCATCTGCGCAAGCACAAGGTTCTGCTGCTGATGCTGCTGCCGGGTGTGGTGTTTTTGCTGGTCAATAATTATCTGCCGATGTTCGGGATCATCATTGCCTTCAAGAATATCAACTATGTGGACGGGATTCTCGGCAGTCCGTGGGTGGGGCTGGATAACTTCAAATTCCTGTTCGCCACCTCGGATGCCTGGATTATTACCCGCAATACGGTGCTCTACAACTTCGTGTTTATCATTCTCAATCTGGTCATCGCCGTGTCCATTGCGGTTGCCCTGAATGAGCTGAGGAACAAGCTGGCCGCCAAATTTTATCAGAGTATCATGTTCTTCCCGTACTTTCTGTCGATGGTGGTAGTAAGCTATCTTGTGTTCGCCTTCTTGAATGTTGAATACGGTTTCATTAACAAAGGAATCTTCGCCCTGTTCGGGCTGGATGAGCTGAACTGGTATTCCGAGCCGAAGTACTGGCCGTTCATTCTGCCGCTGGTTAACCTCTGGAAAGGGGTGGGCTATGGCTGTGTCATCTACCTCGCGGCCATCATCGGTATTGACAACGAGTATTATGAAGCGGCCCTGATTGACGGAGCCACCAAGTGGAAGCAGATTCTGCATATCACCATTCCGCTGATCCGGCCGGTCATTATTATCACCACGATTCTGGCAATCGGCGGGATCTTCCGCTCCGACTTCGGGCTGTTCTACCAGACCACATTGAATTCCGGGGCACTGTACCCGACAACGCTGGTCATCGACACCTACGTCTATAACGCGCTGATTAATATGGGCAATCTGGGGATGTCCGCAGCGGCCGGATTATACCAATCGGTGGTCGGTTTCTTCCTGGTCCTCGGCTCGAACTGGATCGTGCGCAAGGTCGATAGGGATCAGGCTGTATTTTAGCAAAATATCCAGGCGGCGTATGTATCCTAAGAAGGAGTGTAAATCCGTGGCGAATAACGAAATATCCAGATTCACCAACATCCTCCTCCATGTTATTTTTATCATCCTGTCTCTGGCCTGCCTGCTGCCGATTGTCCTCGTCTTCATGATCTCCATTACGGATTACGATTACATTGTGCGTAACGGATATCAGTTCATCCCGGAGAAGCTTAGCCTGGAGGCTTACGCTTATATCTTCAAGGATTACAGCGTGGTGCTGCGAGCCTACGGCATCTCGTTCTTCGTCACTATTACCGGAACGCTGGTCAGTGTGTTCATCTCTTCCCTGTATGCGTATCCGATCTCGCGGGCCGACTTCCGCTACCGGGGGCTCTTCGCCTTCCTGATCTTCTTCACCATGCTGTTCGGCGGCGGGCTGGTGCCGTGGTATATGGTCTACACCCAGGTGCTGGATCTCAAGAACTCCATCTGGGCGCTCATTGTGCCGATGCTGCTGTCTCCGTTCAATGTGCTGATTATGAAGACCTACTTCCAGATGAGTGTTCCGCCCGCGCTGATTGAAGCCTCCACCATCGACGGGGCCGGGGAGCTGCGGACCTTCTTCAAGATTGTATTTCCGCTGTCCCTGCCGGTCTTCGCCACGATTGGGCTGTTCAATACCCTGCATTACTGGAACGACTGGTTCAACAGCATGATCTTCATCACCGATACAGACCTCTACTCCCTGCAATACCTCATGTACAAAATGATCTCCCAGGCCGACTACCTGAGCCGCAACGGGGCACTGATTCAAGGCTCGGCCACAGAGCTGGCCAAATTGCCGGGGGAAACTATCCGCATGGCGATGGCGCTGATCGGCATTGGCCCGATTGTGCTGGCCTACCCGTTCTTCCAGCGGTATTTCATCAAAGGATTGACGCTTGGCTCCATTAAAGGCTAACCTCGGCATCCACCGATTAGCATATATTGTTCCATCAAGGGGAGGAAAAAGTATGGCAGGTAAAAAAGTCACAGGTCTGCTGCTGTCATTGGTGCTAATGGCGGGGTTCACCCTGGCCGGATGCTCCGGCAATAACAACAATCCGGCTGCGCCTACAGAGAAAACAGGAGAGAGCACCACAGCTCCGGCAGCCACGAAGGAAGCCACAGCAACGGAAGCGGCCGGGACAGAAGCGCCGGATGGGCTGGAACCGGTAGAGCTGTCACTGTATCTGCCAGGCGGGCCGGATAAGGATGTAGCTGCTGTTGAGCAGGAGATCAATGCTTACCTGAAGGATAAAATCAATGCCACCCTCAAGATTAACCAGCTAAGCTGGGATAAACCCGCCGACAAGGTCAACCTGATGATCCAGTCCGGCGAAGTGTTCGATATGGTCTATACCTGGAACTTCATGACCAATGCCGCCAAGGGAGCGTACCTGCCGCTGGAGGAGCTGATCGACACCTATGCCAAGGAGACGAAGGCACAGATTAATCCGGCCTATCTCCAGGCCGCTACGGTGAACGGACATTTGTACGCGATTCCAACCGAGAAGGAGCTGGGGCAGTCGGTCGGGTTTGCTTTTGACAAGGCGATTGTGGATAAATACGGCTTCGATGTCAACAGCATCAAGAAGCTGGAGGATATTGAACCGATGCTGAAGACGATTAAGGAGAAGGAACCGGCTCTCTCGCCGCTGTTCATGAACCATACCGACAGCCTGCACTGGTTCACCGCCTATCCGGACAGTGAGGATCTCGACGGCAGCAATGAAATACCGACCCTGCTCGACTACAAGACGATGAAGGTATTCAACGAATACGATACGCCGGAGATTGTGGAACGGCTGAAGCTGATCCGCAGCTGGTATGAAGCAGGTTATATTAACAAGAACGGGGCCACAGACAAGACGGAGCTGAAGGATGCGGTCAAAAGCGGCAAGGCCTGGTTCGTCTACGGCAACATGAATCCGACCTCCACCAATGACTGGACCCGGCTTGCCGAGAAGCCGATGATCATCAAGACGCTGCTGCCGGTGGGGGTCAGCACCAAGAGTCTGCAAGGCTCAATGCTCGCCATCTCCAGAACCTCCAAAAACCCTGAACGGGCCATGATGTTCATGAATCTGATTCATACCGATCCGGTGCTCTACAACCTGCTGACCTTCGGCATTGAAGGCAAGCATTACAAGAAGCTGGAGAATAACACGGTGGAATTCATTCCCGAGAGCGGCTACAATTCCGTATCCTCCTGGATGATCGGCAACGTGCTGCTGAACTACCTCAACAAGGACGAAGATCCTAAGCGCGTGCAGCTGTACACGGACTGGAACAAGAACGCCGCCGTATCGCCGGTGATCGGATTTGTCTTCGATTCGACCAAGGTGCAGTCACAGATCGGTGCCCTGATCAATATCACGAAGCAGTATAAGAACACCCTGTACTCCGGGGAAAAGGACCCTGAACCGGTCCTGAAGGAAATGAACAGCAAGCTGAAGGCCGCCGGCCTGGACGCTGTGATTACCGAAATTCAGAGTCAGCTCGATGCTTTTCTGGCCGCCAAATAAGCAGCTATGGCCATAGCACGCCCGGTATTCAGAGCAGCAGTCCCAGCGGCCGCCTGCCGCGGATACCGGGTATTCTCTTTCGCTGATCCAGCCCTTGGGGAGCCCCTATCTGATCATAAGAGAGGGTGTTAATATGCGAATTCAGAGAATTACAGGCAAATTGCTCATTACTGTTCTGGTGCTGATGTCCGCTCTGATGCCGGCCGGTTGGATTCATTCTGCCGGACCACCGTCAGGTGCGATTGTGATGGAAAACAACGAATCCACGGCGGAGCTCCCGCCGCCTGCGCCTAATGCTGATTCGATGCTTAATAGTACAGTCACAGAGGATACCTATCTGCCGTTCGGGCTGCTCTGGCAGGTGGGCGAGCAGGATAACAGCTCCTCTGAATTCACGGTATTTCAAGATGTGTACAGTGAGAATATTCCCCTCCCCGTAAGCTCCGAGAACTGGAATACCATCTCCCGCGGAATGAAGCTGGACCGCAACGGGACGATGAGTCTCACCTTCAATCTAACAGAAGTTCCGCTCTATGGCGTGGAGTTCAGCTTCAGGGTACTGGATGCAAGCACCGCCATTCCACAGCTGGCAGTGTTCACCAACGGCAGCTTCAGCGGGCTGATCCAGATTACCGGGCTGAATGACGGCGAGACCCCCCTTTCGCGCACCTGGAAAGAAACCTACAGACTCTACATTCCCCGGGAAATGCTGCAGGCCGGAGGGAATGAGCTTAAGCTGGTTCTGGACCGCGGGTTATATGCCGATCCGCAGTCTCCCGGTTATGACGGAGACCGGTACCTGTGGTTCGAGTGGGATTATCTCAGGCTGGATGCACTGGCTGAGCAGCCCGCTGAGCCTATTCATGGAAGGTATGTGCATCTGGGAAGCACCATTGCCGCGTCGACCTTCAGGTATGACGAGCATGCGATCCGGCATCTGGCGCCGATGACCAAGTGGCTGGGCATCGCCTACAGCGGCAACTGGATGCGCACCTCCTTCTGGTCGGATACCAGCGCAGGCTGGGACCCGCAGGGACGGACCTATCTGGAGACGCTGCGTGACCTCAACCTTGCGCCGATGGTCAATATTATAGGTGGCAACTGGAAGAGTAACAGTGAGCTGGCCGCAGGCACTATCAGCCCGGCGCTGCGGAGCTATTACAGCGGATTTGTCAGCAAATTCGGCGATCTGTATCAGTATGCCGAGACAGGCAATGAGCCCGGATTGTTCGGCTGGGCACAGAAGGCGGTGCTGGCGCTTCACGAGCTGATGGATGAGGAGAGGCAGAGTAACAGCCAGCCGTATCTGAAGATTGTCGCCCCCGGCTGGGCGTACTGGCCGTATAACGGGACACCTGACGGCTGGGAACGGGATGCCGCCCAGCGGGCCGCGATTGAAGCACTGTCGGATGTGACCAACGGCCACAGCTACGGAGGCACCGGGGTTCAGCCGTTGCCGGGCGGAAGCCTGTATGAGAATCTGCGGGTCTATGGCGATTCAGACGAAGGCTTCGGCAAGGAAATGGCGATGAGTGAGACCGGCAGCAATGACAACCATTCCGACAATACGAAATACGGGACGTTTGCTTACAGGTTTGCTTCTGCTTTTGACCGGGAGCTGCGCGGGAATATCGGTTATGTGGACCATATTATGCAGCATGCGGCTTTCTTCAACGACGGGACGGAATTTGGCCTGTTCGATTCCGCGATCAACTGGAATTCGCACCGCTATGAGGACACGGCAGCAGTGCCCGCCAATATCAACGAATCGGGGGAGACCCGGCTGAAGACATTCCGCAGACTGGCCGCCGCCTATGCTACCCATGGAAGTCCGCTCCCCTACGAGGTTCTCAATGCATCTTCATTAACCGGGCAAAAAGCGTATGTCCGCGCAGTCGATACCTCGGCGCTGGGGACTACGGCTATAGGTGCTTCTTCCGATAAAATTCTGCTGAATTTCGTCAACTTTGAGACATCGCCGGTAACCATGGAGGTCCGGGTTGCGATGCCGTCCAGCGGAACGTATACCGGTGAACGGTTCGGTCCAGGCGATACCTATGCTGCCGCCTATTCCCGGGTTCAGCTTACAGCATCGCCGTATATTACACTTACAGTGTCACTCGGTGCCGGGGAGACCGTCCAGTATATTCTGGATGAACAGGAGAACACCGCACCCTCTGCGCCAGCCAGTCTGTCGGCAGCGGCAGTAAGCCATGAGCAAATCAGGCTGACCTGGAATGCCTCAACGGATAATGATGCGGTTGTAAGCTACAATGTGTACCGTGACGGCGGAACCGTTCCGGTAATGAATATTCCCGGACGCCTGACCTTCTGGAGTGACTACACGGTGGCTCCGCAGACCACTTACAGCTACACGGTTCAGGCTGTGGATGACTCCGGCAATGAATCGCCCCTCAGCGCAGCCGTGTCTGCAACTACAGCGGTCATGCCGGTTACGCCTCATGCCGCGGGAGATCCGTCCAAATTCGAGGCTGAAGCTACCGCTTTTGCACTTCCGCTAAGGACCGGCAACAACAGCAGCGCCTCGGGCGGCAAGGTCGTCGAGCAGACGCATAGCGGGGGCCTGGCGATCCAAGGCTTCGATTCTGCGAACGGCGGAAGCTATACCTTAACTATTGTATACGCTTCCAATGAGGATTCTAAGAAAAATATCCTCGTGAACGGAGTGAAGCAGTCCACGGTTACCCTGCCCTCCACGGGAAGCTGGACAGCCAATATAACTGCAAGGCAGTATGGGATTACACTCCAGCCGGGCTATAACACGATCAGCTTCACTTCAGCCGGGAAAGGTGCCAATCTTGATTACTTCAAGCTGGAGGAGGGTCTGTATGTTCCGCTCTCCCACTGGTATCCGGTCGCCCATGATCACGCTTATATAGACTATACCGGGTTCGAGACCGCACCGAACGGCGTGTCCCATGTGACGTATGGGCCGGATGCTTCGGCCGGGTTCAGCTTCAACGGCATCGGCGTCCGCTGGCGTTCGGATATCAAGAGCGATATGGGCAGTGCGGATGTTTATGTGGACGGTGAATACAAGGAGACCGTAGTGATTCCGCAGGCCGGTCTGGAGGGCGACCACAAAATTGTCTATGAGCTGACGGGTCTTGCGTACGGGCTGCACCGGATTGAAATTGCAGGCAATGGCGGGAAAGTCATGGTCAGCGGGCTGGAGTTCGAGAGCTATGAATCCGTGCTGCCGGCGCCGGGGCCGGATCTGACGGTGACCGGTATCGGCTGGAATATCGTGAACAGCAATGGCAGCCCGTCCACGCACAGCACACCGCAGCTTGGGGATTCCCTGATCTTCTGGGCCAAAGTGAAGAACATCGGCGTCCGTCCTACGCCGCTGAATGCTTCGACCGGTCTGGGCCAGATCACCGGCGGAGCCTTCTCGGTGAACGGCGGGGTAGTATCCTGGACGGATACGAATACCAGTGTGATTCAGCCGGGCGAAGAGATCACTTTAACGGCCAACAGCAGCGCCCAAGGCACGCCCCGCTGGACAGTGCCGACCATCGGGGACTTTACAGTCAGCTTTTTTGTGAATGATATTTGGCGTTATGCGGAGATGAACAAGGAGAATAACAAGCTCAGTGAGACCCTCCATATTGCTCTGCCCTGACGGAGGGAGGAACGGGGGATAATAGAAATTTGAACTTATATTATAGCTGGCTGTATTCAGGGCAGCCCGGATTATCGTTACACTGGAGACAAGAAACTGCCGGGAGGAGTCGGGACTATGCAGAGGCCGTTAAGCAACGAAGAGCAGGACTGGGTGGAGCGCACGCTGGAAGGGTTGAGCTTGCGTGAGCTGATCGGGCAGACGATGCAGGACCATGCAGGAAGACTGCCGTTCAAGGGAGATGATGAGGCAGCGCTGCGCAGGTATCTGGAGCAATATCCGGTCGGCAGCTTCTTCATCGGCGGAGAAGTCATCCAGAAGGCTGCGGGTAAGGCCGGGGATTACCGGAGCTGGGCCGGAATGCTGCAGAGCATCAGCAGGCTGCCGCTGCTGTTCTCCGGTGATCTGGAATTCGGGGCCGGCTCCGCAGTCAGGAGCCTGACCGCTTTTCCGCCCCTGCTTGCCCTGGCTGCTGCCGACGATGAAGATATGGCCTACGAATACGGTAAATATACCGCGATGGAAGGCCGGGCGGCCGGATTCACCTGGGCGCTGGCACCGGGAACCGATCTGCTGCTGAACTGGATGAATCCCGTCATTACGACCCGTTGTCTCGGGGATGATGCCAGGCGGGCGGCGCGCCTGTCTGCGGCACTCATGCGGGGGATGCAGGACTATGGTATGGCTGCTTGCGCCAAGCATTTTCCCGGCGACGGGGTAGATTACAGGGATCAGCATATCATTACTACGATTAATAGCCTGTCTGAGGAGGAGTGGTTCTCCACTTACGGGGAGGTATCCCGGACCATCATAGATCAGGGCGTTATGTCTTATATGACCGGCCACATTGCGCTTCCCTGGATCGAGGGCGGTGCTGGCAGCACGAAGCCTGTCCCTGCAACCGTGTCGGAGCGCATCACGACGGAGCTGCTGCGTGAACGCATGGGCTTCGACGGGGTGGTGCTGTCGGATGCGCTGGATATGGGCGGATTCCTGGCCTGGGGAGACTATGAGAAGCGCATCATAGACTGCTTCAATTGCGGCACGGATGTGCTGCTCTGGCCGGGCGTGAGATATTTCGCGGTGATGGAGCAGGCGGTGGCGGACGGGCGGGTAAGCCGGGAGCGGCTGAGCGCCAGTGTCCGGCGGATTCTGGAGATGAAGGCGCGGCTTGGAGTGCATTCGGCCGGCGCTGCGGGAGAAGACGGGGCAGCGCTGCCGCTGCTGGACGACAAGCTGCGGCCGGAGCTGGACCGGGAGGTCAGGCAATTCAGCCGGGCGCTGGCCGGGCGCTGCCTTACACTGGTCCGCAACCGGACCGGCCAGCTGCCCCTGAATCCGCAGACGGTCCGCCGGGTGCTGGTGATCATGCTGAATAAGGTGACGGAAGGGCGCAGATATGAACGGATGAATCTTTTTGTTGAACAGCTTAAGGCTAGAGGGCTGCAAGTGGATATTCTGGATGAATTCGAGCCGCTGACTACACTGAGGCAATGGGAGCTGTCCGGGGTACACTGGGATGCTGCCTTTGCGCCCTATTTCCTGCCGCTGCACGGGATGATGAATACGGCCCGTCCGGTGGGCGAAGCGGCCAAGGCAATCTGGGCCATGCAGCATGCGGAGACCGTCACGCCGATCGGCGTTTCCTTTGCCTCGCCGTATCTGCTTCAGGATATACCCTTCCTCGACACCCTGGTGAATGCTTATTCGCTGCATGAGGATACGGTAGAGCTTACGGTTCAGGCGCTGTTCGGGGAGATTCAGTTTCAGGGAAGCTCTCCGGTCCATGCAGATACGCAAGGGGAGGATTACGGTTCAAGGGGGATCAGGATGTCTTGAGTACGAAGCGGGCGTTAGGAGAACGACGGGAATTCGAGGAGAAGCTGGACCTTATCTTTGAATATATGCGGTCCGAACAGCACAAGGGCAATTGGGCAATGGATATGGAGCACTGGGACTGGGTGCCGGGCGTGGGTGCGATCTCTTTATTGGAATACGGCACAGCCGCCGGTGCGGAGAAGGTGACCGGTTACCTGCTGCTCTGGGTGAAGCGCAATCAGGCGAAGGCGGAGGGGGCTCTGGTCATCAACTCCCTGGCTCCCTATGCGCTGTTCCCTGAGCTGTACCGGCTGACCGGGGACCCCTGGTTCCTCAGCAAGGCTCAGGACGTTGCCGGATGGATACTGGGGTCTGCGCCGCGAACCCGGGAAGGGGCGCTGGAGCATACCGTGACCGAGGCGGCGGAATTCCCGGAACAGATGTGGGCGGATACGGTGTATATGGCCGTGCTGTTCCTGGCCCGGCTTGCCGGGCTGAGCGGAGACCGGAGACTGGCGGAGGCCGCCTTGCACGAGACGCTCCTGCATCTGCGGCTGCTGCAGGACCCGGAGACGGGGCTGCTGTTCCATGGCTGGAACAGCCGGGCGGGCGACCATATGTCGGCCGCCCGCTGGGCCCGGGCCAATGCCTGGGTTGTCCTCTCTGTCCCGGAGATTGTGGCCTTAACCGGGCGGATAGCTGCCGTCCCGGAGGAGCTGTACAGCCGTTACCGTAAGCTTGTCTCAGCCCTGCGGCTGGTTCAGGGAGCGGGCGGCTTGTGGCATACCGTGCTGGACCGGCCGGATTATTACCTGGAGACCTCGGCCAGCGCCGGTATCGCCTGCGGCTTCTTCAAGGCGGTGAGGGTCGGTCTGCTGGAGGATTCTTTTCTGGGGAGCGCCGTGAAAGCACTGGAAGGAATTCTTCCGCTCATTCGTGCAGACGGGGAGGTAGAGGGGGTGTCAGGAGGCACTCCGGTTATGCCCTCGGTCGAAGCCTATAACGCTGTTCAACGATATCCGGCGCTGTATGGCCAGGGGCTGGTGATGCAGCTGCTGACAGAGGCAATGACTCAACAGCAGCTGGACAGCATAGACAGTATCTAGAGCATCTAGATAAGAAGTGCTAAAGAACTAAACAAAAAGCAAAAGAAGCGGAGGGGAAATTTGGAACTGTAGGAGCGGTAGCGACCGCCTTTGTCACCGGATTTCACCCGCTAACAGTGGTTCAAATTAAGAAATCTGGGGACAACAGCGGCCGGAAGTCCAAATGTTCACCGCAGTGACGACAAAGCTTCAAGTTCAAGACTTAGGTGTGTTTTATATACACTATCCAAAGCATCCGAGGGTGGACGGTACCTTTGAAGGTTGAAGGAGAGGCAGGAGGATCAAGTGAAGGAAACCGCAGAGCCTGTGAACGAAGAGATTGATCAGCTGCCGCTGCTGATTCGCACGATGGCCGGGCAGGAAGCCCGTTATGATCCGGACCTCCGCATGCTGCGCTCCCCGTTCAGCAGTCCAGGGTATCATACGACGCTGAAGCAGGCGGAATTCATCCATTCCACCAGAGATTCGCTCACCTATGCGCTCGGGCTGCTCGATACGGAGCTGGCCGGTTATGAACAGCGCGCATTCGATATCATCCGGCAGGTGATCTCGCTGCAGGATAGCGACCGCAGCCATGATACCTTCGGAATCTGGTCCTGGTTCTATGAGGAGCCGCTGGATCAGATGGCCCCTCCAGACTGGAACTGGGCCGACTTCTGCGGCAGCCGGCTGGTGCAGGCCATCGCACGCCACGGCTGCCGCTTCCCGGACGATCTGCTGGAAGCGGTGACCCGTTCCATTGAGTACGCCTGCGAAGCCATTATCCGGCGGAATGTCGGCCCCGATTATACCAATATTGCGATCATTGGAGCTTTTGTCACGAGAATTGCCGGGGAGGTGCTGGGGCGTGAGGAGTATGCCGAATATGGGCTGGAGCGGCTTAGGGAGCTGCATGTTCATACCCTGAAGCATGGGGCCTTTCAGGAATATAACAGCCCGGTCTACACCTATATCGCCCTTCTGGAGCTGTCGAAGCTTCGGTCTGAGACTACGGACGACAGGGTGAAGGCATTGACCGGGGAGCTGCTTGACCTGACCTGGAAGACAGTCGCAGGTTATTATCACCCTGCCACCGCCCAGTGGTCGGGGCCGCATTCCCGGAACTACGGGGCGCTGCTGGATGAGCAGAGCCAGGCTTGTCTGCAGCTGGCGACGGGAGGAGCCGTGATGTTCTTCCCCTGGGAGGAGCTGCCTTACCAGGAAGAATGGTATAAGAGCGGCCTGCACTGTCCGACCGCCTACCTGAATGGCTTCACGATCCCTGAGACGAAGGAAGTCAGACAACGGCTGGAAGGGGAGGAGCCAGGGGGCGGCGGCAAATGGGCGGTCACTTATATGACTCCGCAGTGGAGCATGGGTTCCTTCACCCATAGCGACCTGTGGAACCAAAGACGGCCGCTGCTGGTCTATGCGGACAATCACGGCCAGCCCGCCTATATCCGTCTCCGCTGCCTGCATGACGGCTATGACTACTGCTCTGCACGTTTTCAGGCGCTGCAGGAAGCGGGATATATGCTGTTTGGCATCGACTTCCTTACGGACGGCGGCGATACCCATCCCAATCTGGATCGGATCTCCGGCGTCATTGAGGCTGCGGACCTGCGGCTGCGGCTGGAGATTGGCGGCTGTCTGGATGGAGTCACCGCCGTAACTACGAATGACGGAGCAAGCATCATCATTGGAGGGACTGAGTTTGATCTGAGAACCTGGTTTGCCGCATTCTGCGGACCGGAAGAAGCAGTGCACGGCCGCTCGTGGGAAATACACAGGACGGGCGGCCGGATAAATATCGACAGGATACTCTATTCCGGTCCGCGCAGAAGCATTGATTTCACCTCTCTGGAGCAGGCGGCGCTTGTGTCCTCCCTGGAGGTACGGGGAGACGGCGCGAAGGGTACGGCCCCGGTTCTGGAGATGGCAGACGGGGGCAGGCTGCGGGTGAGCGGCGGACAGAACGGGAGGAACAGGCAGAATGAAGAAGACGGAGAGAATAGTGAGAACAGAGAGAAGGGAGTGAATGGAAAGACTAGAGAGAGGGGGGTTAATGGAGAAACGGTAGAGAAAGTAGAGAAAGTAGAGAAAGTAGAGACAGTAGGGACAGCAGAGATAGCAGAGACATCAGCTAAAGGAGAGTTTGTGCTTAACCTGCGTCCCGGCCCGGCAGGCTAAGCATGACAAGTGCGCAGCCTACGGTCTTTCAAGCGTTACATGGGCGGAGGCATTCCCGCCTGCACTACCTGAATAGACAACACAAAGAGCGGGTACCAGTGTTCTTACTGGGACCCGCTCCTTTACATACTATATATAAGACGCACTGAAGAAAATAACAAAAAGCAAAAGAAGCGGAGGGAAAAGATTTTATTGAGAAATCTCTACAAACTCATCTCTGAACCGCTCCACATCTGCGGCCCGGCATTCCAGCTTCAGGCGCGTGCCCTGTTCTTCATAGCTGACGGACTGCACATCGGCATGTTCATTGAAGTAGGAGACAATATGGCCCCGGTCGAACGGGACCAGAATCTCACATTGGATATAGTCGGTGAAGATGCGGCCGCGGATCAGCGTGACCAGCTCGGCAATTCCGCGGTTTTTCTTAGCCGAGAGGGTTACCGAATCCTCCCCTACCTGCGGATAAGGCTCATCCCTCAGATCGGCTTTGTTATAGGCATACAAGGTGGGGATTCCGTCAGCGCCCAGCGCCTTCAGGGTCTCCTCTGTTACAGCCATATGCTGCTCATGCTGCGGGTCGGCAATATCTACGACATGAATCAGCAGATCCGCTTCGGTTACCTCCTCCAGTGTCGAGCGGAAGGCCTTAACCAGATGATGGGGCAGCTGGCTTACGAAGCCTACGGTATCGGTTAACAGGAAGGTTTTGTGATCGGGCAGCGCAATGCTGCGCACCGAGGTCTCAAGCGTCGCGAACAGCATATCCTTGGCGAGCACCCCTTTGCCTGAGCCGGGATGATAGGTCTCCACCAGTGTGTTCATTAAGCTGGACTTGCCGGTATTGGTATAGCCGACCAGACAGACGACGGGCACCTCATTCTTATGCCGCTGCTTGCGCTGGATCTGGCGCCGGGAGACCTGGGTCTGGAGCTCTTGCTGCAGCACAGAGATCCGTTCCTCGATCCGTCTGCGGTCCAGCTCCAGCTTGGTTTCCCCGGCCCCTCTATTCTTCAGACCGGCTCCGCCCCCTTGTCTGCCGAGCGACTCCCGCAGCCCCGTCAGGCGGGGAAGCATATACTGAAGCTGGGCGACCTCTACCTGGAGCTGGGCTTCCTTGGTCTTGGCCCGCTGCGCGAAGATATTCAGAATCAGAATGGTCCGGTCAATCACCTGGCGGTCCAGCGCGGACTCCAGATTGCGGATCTGGGACGGTGACAGCTCATCGTTGAAAATGACGATAGGCGCTTCGTATTGCTCCATGAGCAGCGCCAGCTCCTGGATTTTGCCGGTCCCGAGATAATGAGAAGGGTTCACCCGGCTGGACTTCTGGCTCAGCTCAGCCACTACCTCAATCTCGCAGGCGGCTGCGAGGTTACGAAGCTCCTCCATCGAATAAGCGAAGTTCGTGTCATGCTGTAGCTGTACACCGACGATGACTGCTTTTTGTAGTACGGATTCCATATATAGATCAACCTCCAAAGTGTAATTTGAGCATAAAAAAGCACAGGCAGTCTGCCTGTGCTACCAGTAAATTGAGGAACAACAGAATAAGGTCCAAGTATAGCCCGCTATACGGGAGCAGCTATACAGCCCGGCATATCCATAGACACCATGAAGTACAGAACCGCAGCCGGAGGGTGGAAATTCCGGCGGCCAAGAGGCATACCTGCATATCCTGCCGGTACCCCGGTTCCTTGATGCCGGTACAAATTATCCTGAATAGGAGGAGAAACCCTCATATAAGGACAGTGTAACGGTTTTGGTTACCGGCTGCACGGCAGCGGATTAGCAGGTATTATCTATGGAATGCAATGCTTATGGGTTGCTATTTATGGACAGACCTATCCTGAGTCCTCTGCACAAGGCAGAGCTTTCGCGCTATGAGAATGTAATTAGCCGCGTAAAGTACGAATCCGGATATAGTCTATCACACGCAACCCTCCGTTCTAAAAAAGTTAAGTTGATTTTAGCACACCGGTCCTGATCTGGCAACAACCCCCAGTTCTGAATGGGCCAGAAGCTTCTGATCCCATCCTATCCTACCCATTCCCGGCGCAGCGTGAACAGATCCTTCAGGGCATCTGTAGACAGCTCGGTGATCCAGCCTTCGGAGCCGGAGATTACATCGTCGCTGAGCTGCTGCTTGCTCTCCAGCATCTCGTCAATCTTCTCCTCCAGCGTACCGAGCGAGATGAACTTGTGCACCTGCACATCCCGGGTCTGGCCCATGCGGTAGGCCCGGTCGGTGGCCTGGTTCTCCACTGCCGGATTCCACCAGCGGTCGAAGTGGAACACATGATTGGCAGCCGTCAGGTTGAGTCCGACCCCGCCTGCTTTGAGCGAGAGAATGAATACATTCGGCTGATCGGACGGCTGATATCGGGCGGCATTGGCCGCGGCTTCGCCTGCGGGCGGCGCGGGCGCCTGGAACCGCTCAATCATGCGGTCACGTGTGCTCTTCGGGGTGCTGCCGTTCAGGTACAGCACCGGTTCCTGCAGCTCCTGCTGGAGTACGGCCTGGAGCATCTTGCCCATGCCGACATACTGGGTGAAGATCAGGCAGCGCTCATTCTCTTCGCGCAGCTCACGGACCATCGCCAGCAGCCGTTCCAGCTTGGCGGAGCGTTCGATCAAGGCGCTGGTATCCAGAACATGGCCCGCCTCCGGCTCAGGCAGCGCCTCCTTGGTCAGCAGCATCGGGTGGTCGCAGAGCTGCTTCAGGCTGGTCAAGGCGGCGAGAATGGCCCCCTTGCGTTCAATGCCCTCCAGCTTCTGCATCCGTTCGAGCAGGCTGTTCACATTCTGGTCGTAGAGAGCGGCTTGCTCGGCAGTCAGGTTAATATAGGTCTTCATCTCATTCTTATCCGGCAGGTCGAGCTGAATCGCCGGGTCCTTCTTCTTGCGGCGCAGCATGAACGGCTTGACCAGCCGCTGCAAATCTGCGGTCCGCTCGGCATTCCGTTCCTTCTCAATGGCATTTGCGAACCGGTCCTGGAACCCCTTGGGACTGCCCAGGTATCCCGGCGTGATGAAATCGTAGATTGACCACAGCTCAGACAGCCTGTTCTCAATCGGGGTCCCGGTCAGGGCAATCCGGTGCAGGGCCGGGAAGCTGCGTACCGCAGCGGACTGCTTCGTTCCGGCATTCTTGATATTCTGCGCTTCATCCAGGCATACGGTAGCCCAGGTGAACTGCTTCAGCAGTTCCTGGTCCAGCGCTGCGGTCGCGTAGGAGGTGAGGATCACATCCGCCTGCGAAGCAGCGCCGTAGAAATATCCGGCATCCAGCCGTCTGCTTCCGTAGTGAAGCATCACGTTCAGGGAAGGCGCGAAGCGCTGCAGCTCCTTCTGCCAGTTGCCGAGCACCGAGGTCGGGCAGATGATCAGCGAAGGCCATCCGGCCGGCTCGGTCTGCCGCCGGGCTACGGGTGCGCCGGAAGCAGCCGCTTCCGCCTCCTGCTCCTTCAAGTGGAGCAGGTAAGCAATCAGCTGCACTGTCTTGCCGAGCCCCATATCATCGGCCAGGCAAGCGCCAAGGCCGAAGCGGCGCAGGAACACCAGCCAGGCGAAGCCTTCATGCTGGTAGCTGCGAAGCTCGGCATGCAGACCGGCCGGAATCTCCGGCTTCGGCCACTGGCTGCGCTGCCCGAGCTGGCCGATCAGCGTCACCAGATGCTCGTTCAGCTCGACCTCCAGCCGGACGCGTTCAGCTTCTTCCTCCGCACGCAGCGCGTCCGCTTCCTCCGAATCGCCGTCTGCCCCGCTGTTCAGCAGGTGCAGCTGCAGCACATCCTGGAAGGATAAGCCGCGTGATTTGTCCATCCCGGCCATGGCCCGCTGAATCTGCGCCAGCAGCGCAGGGTCCAGCGGAATCCATCTGCCGCGGAACTGGACGAGGCGTTCCCCGCGCGCCACGAGGTCGGCGAACTCCGCCTCCGACAGGTCGGCGTCGCCGATGGAGATGCGCCAGTCGAAATCGACGAGCGCATCAAGACCGAACAGCGACTGCCCGCGGCTGCCCTCGGCGGTGCCGGAGCTGATCTTCGCGCGCAGGCGCGGCTTCCTGCGGCTGGCGGCTTCCCACCACGCCGGCAGCAGCACCTGCCAGCCGGCCTCCAGCAGGAGCCGGCTGTCGGCCGTGAGGAACCGCCACGCGACCGCGTCGCTCAGCGGCTCTGCCAGCACATCGGCCCCGCGCCCGATGTGCTCCGGCAGGCTGTCACGCAACCGTGACAGCCACCCGCCCGCCCGCTCGTGGACATGCTCTGTCCACGCATCGGGCCAATCGCCGTGCGGCTCGCCGTCCCCGGTGAGCCGCAGCGGCACAAGCGCGGACTCGTCGCGCTTGTCCTGCAAGAGAAGCTGGAGCCGCCAGTGCGGCAGCTCATCGTCAGGCTCGAGCAGCTGCACCACCGGCCGGAACGGCGCGGTGTCTGCCTTCCAGCCGATGGACATCAGCCAGCTGTCTTCGTCCATCCCGGCCGCTGCGGCCGGGTTCCCGCTGAACAGCAGCGGGAATTCACTGCGCAGGTCACCGGCCTGCGCCTCGATGCTGTAATACCGCTGGAAGACCGCCGCAGAGAAGGCGGCCTGCAGCCCTTCGGTGAACCCGCTGCGCTCCTGGAGACTGTGCAGCGCCGCTGCATCGTCCCAGTTCGCTTCGGCGGCTTCCGCCAGCGCCTGCTCCCCCCAGGTCCAGCGGAGCTGGCCTTCACGGTAGGCCGGGAGGCTGGGGGCATACTGTTTAGACTCCAGTACGCCCGCCAGCAGCGGGGCCAGCCGGGTTAACAGCTTCGCATCGCCCTGCCAGCTCCAGCCGACATGCCGGAGCAGCCGGAGGCCGGCGAAGAACGGAAGGACCTGCTCCGCAGGAAGCACGATCAGCTCCACTTCATCGGCCTTCGAGAGACTAAGCTCCGTGCCGTAGAAGGATTCTTCATGCCAGGCGAACAGCAGCTGCTTGAGCTGGACACCGGGAACATAATCATCCCGGTCATCCACGCCATAGATCAGCGCGTCCCCATACTGGCTCAAAGCGAGCTGGACCGTAATATTGCGCATCATTGTATTCATGGAATCAGTTTTCCTTTCCGCAGCTCCTCCTGAAGGGCGCGCAGCCGGCTGTGCCTGTCCAGAAAACCGTCCAGGAACTCGTTCCAGCGCGCTTCGCGTTTTGTTTTTTTATACAGCTTGGCAAGACGCTTCAGCAGCTTCACGGCCGCTTTGTAGCTATGCCGGTTCTTCTCCAGCACGAATCGTTCCACCGCCTGATGATAGAACGGCAGAAGCAGCTCCGGTGCATTCTTCTCTACCGGCTGCAGATCGCTTACCCGGAAGTCGGCAGGCCGGTGTCCGGAGGATAGCTGTATATCCATCCATTCCTGCCATTTGCCGTAGGCCAGGAGCTGTTCCTCATAGATCTCGCGCGACAGCGGCAGCATACCGGATAGCGTCTCCCACATCCGGGGCTCCGCTTCGGGCAGATAATGGATGGCATCGTCCCAGTATTCGGCATAATCCTGCAGATTGTACAGCCTGCTGCTTAGCAGCGGTCCGGTCACAGCCAGCCAGTCTGTAAGCCGCTCCCACTGCCGGGCCCCAGCCAGTGGAGAGAGGAAGTCCATCACCTCTTGCGGGTGCAGCCCGGGATGCTCGGCTGCGGTGCGCAGCTTCTCCATAGCGGCGGCATCCTCGTGAAGGAACACATGCATCCGGCTCTCCGCCAGCAGCAGGGCATGGCGGGAAGCAGAGGTGCTTAACGCTTCCCCTGCCTGCTTCAGCTCCACAAGCTCCTTGGCATACAGCTCCGGTCCGCTTAGATTTGGTGTAATCCAATGGTTCCACAGCAGGGAATAACAGTTAGCGAGATAAGGCTGTTCCCTTGAACGGTCACGGACCTCAGCCAGCATCTCGCCCCGCAGATAGGCAATCGTATCGTAGACTCTGGGCCATTCTTCGGGGGCTTCGGCCAGCGGCAGACTTTGCTTCATCATCTGGAGGATTTGCTTTTGCAGATCGGATACGGCAATGGAGGTGTAGTAGCCGACCGAATAGCTGAGGGTGGAGAGGCCTGCTGCCAGCGGCTGTCCTCCCGGCTTAATCAGGCTCTCCAGTACACAGAGATGGGCATGAAGCTTGAACAGCTTGCCGGCAGCGGGAGACAGCTTGGGCGCAGCCCCGGTGATGGCGGCCAGCCCCCGGTCGGCATATTGCGGGTTACGCACTGTATGGATCAACGGCTCCAGAATAAGTGCCATGTACTCACGCCACTGCTGCACGGTAGCCCCGGGAATCAGCGCGGCCAGCTTCTTCAGTTGTTCGCCGCGCCGTCCCGGAACGGCGGGAGCCTTGGCAGGGATCTTAGGCCGGTCTACAAGCGCCTTGGCATTGGCAATGGAATGCACAGGCCGCTCCTGATCCTCCGCATACTGCATCAGCACAGCGGCCATATGCTTACACATCCCGGATACGGGACAACCGCAGCGGCTCTCCGGCAGATGGTCCAGCTTAACCGCTGTGACATAATCTTCCCGGCCCTCTACAATGCACATGATTTCCCGGTCTGTCATCATCTTGAAGGCGTGCAGGCGTTTTTGTTTATAATATTGAAATCCCCGTTTCAGGGTCAGATCATCGAAAGATTGGGCTACCTCCGAGATGAGCTTGTCCCACCCGGCATCGTCCATGTAAGTTGGCTGCATCGCTATCGTTCTCCTGTAGCAGATTGGTATTCAGAGTTCAATTATATCATTTTTGCGTAGGCTTACCCTGAAAAGTCTAAAATCATAAAGGGTATGACATGCTCCATATTGAAGTATAGGTGAACATGCTACTCTAAGGTCTACGACCTAGAGAGAATCTGGAAGGATGAAGCTACAGGAATGCTGCGATTTAAATTGAAATATCTGCTAAACAACAAACAGAGCCGGCTCATTCTGATGCTGACCGCCGGGGTTTCGCTGCTGATTACTATGATTGGTTCCTTCTCCTACAGAGAGTACCGCAATGCACTGGATACCGAGCTGAATACGCCGAATATTGAGCTTTTGCAGATTAACGTGGATGTGACAAACCGGGCCTTCCGGGAATCCGATAACAAGGCGGTCGAGTTAGCCTTTCATCCCGCCGTGCTGAATTATATAGCTGCCGTAGCAGCGGATAATACCGGGAAAGCTTCCGCGGCGCAGGAATATCTTAAGGCACTGGCGACAGAGCCGGATATCCATGCGATCAGCGTGATTAAATTTAAGGATCAGTCTGTACTCTCCAGCAGCTATGGCTATTCCCCGTCCTGGCGGGAGGCGGCGGATCATGAGTGGGAGTCCTGGATCGGTGAGATTAAGGAGAAGCCGCTTCTGATCAAAAGAAGACTGTATACCGGCACCGATTCCCGCCCCGGTGAGACAGAGCTGCTGTCGCTGGCCCGGCCGGTGGTGGAGAACGGTGAAGTGACCGGTGCCGTGCTGATTGATCTTGATTACGATACGCTTTTCTCCAAAATGTATACCCATCTGTCCAACTACCAGCTGGTATACAACCTGGAGGGGGAGCTGATCTATCCCAAGCTGAATCTTCCGTTTCCGCTGGCGGAGCTGGAGCATGTGCTGAAGGCTATTGATGTCAGCCCCTTTGCCCATGTTAATGTTGGAGGCCAGGCCTACATGGCTAATCAGACCTTCTCCAATGTGACCGGCTGGCGGCTGCTGTCGCTGGTGCCGATGGAGCAGTTGCTGAAGAATGTGAAGATTGCCCGCAATATGATGCTGATGCTGTCACTGATCTCTATTGCTGTGGGCCTTGCCGCCATTTATTATTACAATTTCGCGGCCTTCCGGCCGCTCAAACGGATTAATAAGCTGCTGTTCCCCGAACAGAAGGCAGCCGGGCAGGGCGGGCTGTATGATCTGGAGCCGGTGATCGGCAAGCTGGTCGGTGATTTTCGGAGTAAATCACTGGTAGCGGACTGGAGTCTTCCTGAGCTGCGCTCCAAATTCCTGCAGGATCTGATCACAAGAAGCATCGGCACCCAGGAGACGCAGACGAGGTTTGAGCATTACTTTGCCGGCTGGAGGGAAGGTCCGTTTGAGCTGCTCGCCTTATCCATAGACCGGCATACCCAGTGGTCTGCAGGCTTCATTGAAGAGGATCAATTGCTGCTCAAATATGCGATGATCAATATGGCCTACGAAACCTTCGAAGCTTCGTGGCGGACCGTCATCGCTGCACCGCAGCAGGATAGTCTCGTCATCCTGCTGCAAGCGGCAGGCCGGGAAGAGAAGGAGCTGTACGCAGATGCCCGGAAGCTGGCGGCTACTATGCTGGAAGTGCTGAAGATCCCGGTGTCCATCGGCATCGGCGAGCAGGCCGCCTCGATTGCCCAGATCGCCCGTTCTTATTCAGAGGCACAGCTTGCCCTGTCCTACCGGTTATATGAAGGTTATGCCCATGTAAGGGTGTATTCCCCCGCAGAGAACAAATATGAAGAGAGCGGCGGACCTGCTGATGAGGTGTGGAAGCAGGAAATGCTGAATGCCCTGAGATCTTCGGATGCCAAGGCTGCACAAGAGTGGGTCCGCAGAGGGACTGCCGAGATCCGCAGGCGGGGAATTCAGCCGCAAAAGGTATTCCGCTCAGTAGATGACCTGCTGGAGGAGATTTTGCAGATAACCGCTGCCGGAGGATACCCGGTGCCTGCCGAGCTGGCTGACTACACCCGGCATCAGGTTGCGACTATGGATCTTAACGAGATCGAGCAGATGTTATGCAGTATTGCCGTTCAATTGTCAGATGCCTTTGGAACGCACCGGCAATCGAAGGACTTCCTGCTGGTACAGAATCTGATTAAGTATATGGAAGAGAATCTGCAGTTCAATATCGGACTTCAGGATATCGCCTCCCATGTGAATATGGGGGTATCCTCGGTAAGTACGATCTTCAAGGAAGAGACCGGGACCACGATTTATGACTATCTGACCAACCTGAGAATGGATAAAGCCTGTGAGCTGCTGCTAGACAGCAGTCTGAGAATTGCCGATATTGCCCTGCAGGTCGGTTACCAGAATGAGAACAGCTTCATCCGGGTATTCCGCAAGATCAAATCCACTACACCCGGCAAGTTCAGGGAGAACAGCAAATCTTCCAAAGAGTATGCAGATCTGCCAAAACCCCGCCATTCCGGGGTTTCTGAGGATGCGGAGTAAGATTATACGATTGAAGGGAACCCCCCGGTTACGATAATGTTCTATTTGAGAAAAATTTCACATCCTCCCTCAGGGCGGCTGATACTCAAAGAATCCGGGGGTGATAGCTGCGGGCGCAAGGCCAACGTAAGCGTAAGTACAAGATTCAGCAGGCCGCCCGATTACTGTTATTTAGAGAAGAGGGATGGATTTGAAACGGACAACCCGAATAGGAATCTGGACAGCATCCGCACTTGTAGTCCTGCTCCTTCTATGGACCTTCTTGCAGTTAAGAGGCAATGCGGACAGGAAGGAAGCCGGCACTGATTTTCCCGGGCGGCCGATTACACTCATCGTACCTTATGCTGCAGGCGGAGGAACAGATATTACGGCGAGAGCACTGGCCAAAGCGACAGAGACTGTACTGGGCCAGCCGATTATCGTGGTCAACCGGACAGGCGGAGGAGGCTCCGTGGGACTAATGGAAGGCGCTAACGCCAAGGGGGATGGCTATACCGTCACCTTTTTGCCGGCCGAGCTGACTATTCTTCCCCATCTGGGACTGCTGCCGATTACCTATGAGAAGTTCAAACCGATCGCACAGACGAATTTTGATCCTTCCGCCATTACCGTAAGACAGGACGCGCCATGGCAAGACGTCAATGAATTTCTCGACTTTGCGAAAGCGCATCCAGAGGAATTGAAAATGGGGAATGCAGGAACGGGAAGCATTTGGCACTTAGCCGCCGTAACCTTAGAACGGGAGACCGGTGTGAAGTTTGCACATATTCCCTTTGAAGGTGCCGGACCAGCCGTCTCCGCCTTGATGGACGGATTCGTGGACGCGGTGCCGGTCAGTCCCGCCGAGGTGAAGAAGTATGTGGATGAAGGGAAGCTGCGGATACTGGCGGTTAATGCGGACAAGCGTTCAGAGGCGCTGCCGGATGTGCCGACCCTGGAAGAGCAGACCGGAATTCATGTGAACTTCACAGGTACATGGAGAGGACTTGCTGTACCGAAGGATACGCCGGATGCCGTCGCGGAGGTATTGGCCGGGGCATTTATCAAAGGAACCGAAGACAGGGAATTCCGCGAATATATGAACTCGAACGGGCTTGGACTGCTGGTGAAGGATGGCAAGGCTTTCGCCAGGCAGCTTAAGGAGAGCGATGATCTGTTCGCAGGAATGATCCCCGAGCTTGGACTAAGCCGCAAGTAGCCTGTAGGAAAGGTGAAAGCGCCATCAGACACTCATCATGAGTAAGAAGGGTATGATAATGATATGAAAATCAAAAAGACACTAGATCGGATTCCCGGCGGAATGATGCTGGTCCCGCTGTTCCTGGGAGCGATCATTCACACCGCTTATCCTGGAGCGGGCGAATATTTCGGAGGCTTCACCAAAGGCCTGATGACTGGAACCGTTCCGATTCTGGCCGTATGGTTCTTCTGTATGGGAGCCGCCATTGATGTAAGGGCAACCGGAACGGTATTGCGTAAATCCGGTACGCTGGTTTTGACCAAGATTGCCGTAGCGTGGGTGGTTGCCCTGATTGCAATCCAGTTCCTGCCTGAGGGCGGTGTACAAAATGGCTTCTTCGCCGGGCTGTCTGTCCTCGCCATCATCTCTGCCATGGATATGACCAACGGCGGCCTGTACGCTTCCATCATGCAGCAGTATGGCACCAAAGAAGAATCCGGTGCCTTCGTGCTGATGTCACTTGAATCCGGCCCGCTTGTCACCATGCTCATTCTGGGCAGCACCGGTGTTGCTGTATTTGAACCGCATCTCTTCGTCGGCGCGGTACTGCCGTTCCTGATCGGCTTCCTCTTGGGTAACCTGGACCATGACCTGCGTGCTTATTTCGGCAAAGCGACCCAGACCCTCATCCCCTTCTTCGGCTTCGCACTCGGCAGCTCGATTGACCTCGGCGTGATCGTTGACACTGGACTGCTTGGCATCCTGCTTGGCGTGGTCGTTATCATTATTACCGGCATTCCGCTGATCCTGGCCGACAAATTCATTGGCCGTGGTAACGGTACCGCCGGATTGGCAGCCTCCAGTACAGCCGGAGCTGCTGTCGCTAACCCTATGCTGGTGGCGAACATGAAGCCGGAATTCCTGCCTGCTGCTCAGTCAGCAACAGCGCTCGTAGCCGCCTCAGTGATCGTAACCTCCATTCTCGTTCCAATCATAACCGCCTACTACTCCGACTATATGAAGAAAAAGAACCCCCCGGCAGCAGAGGGTCCTATAGACGCTAAAATTCAGGAAGCAGCGGTGTAAAACATCGGATAACAACGTAAATTTGTCAATTCATTTCCGCTAAAGTTTACTTTCCTGACCCTTCGGACGCCGTTACGGCTGCTGGGGGGGCTTTATTGATGTATATAGGATGTATATAGATGGAAACGAATGAATATCGAATCCTTCGGGGATAGCAGTTGGATTTTCTCCACTTGCTAATTAACGAAGGGCTCCTATTAAGACAGCAGTTGGAAAATCAGCACTTAAATTTCTTCATACAAGCCAAAACCGAGGAAATACAGGAAATTAAATGCCGTTTTTCCACTTGCTTCGGTCCAACCCGCTAAAATGGGCAAATTAAGATACGTTTTTCCACTTGCTTAGAGCCCAGGGAAAAGGCTTCTGCCTAGCTATAATTTAATATCGCAGCCGTCGAACGATTGGTCATTCCCGATTAGATGAATGGCATGGGCAACCGCAGCCTGCTGAGCTTCCGACAACCGAGTCTCATCGCCGTCCCAATCACTCAGCCACCAGAAGTAGGAGCAGATATTCCGGTAGTCCATGAACAGGGGGATCTGCTGAATCCAGCAATCGGCCAGATCATTATTAATAGAGTATCCAGCCAGGAATTCATTCAGGAAGCGGGCGGCAAAATTATGTTTGGACTGCCGGTCATCTCCGGGGGAACCCCACCATACAGCATGGACGGCGGCGATTGCAATATCAAGGGCGAACCAGCCATAGATACTGTCATCGAAATCAAAAACCGTAATCTCACCCTTGTCGATATGGAAATTATAAGGATGGAAATCATTGTGGATCAGTCCATACGACTCCGTATCTTTTGGCAGAGTAGAGATCGTATCCTCCAGGGATTTCAATTTGTCTACCAGCATCCGGTAACGGCCTTGGTGCAGATTAGAGTTAGCTATGTCCCGCCTTGCCCAGTCAGACCTTCTTGCAGCGGAAGCTGTAGAATAGGTTTTGGTAAGCAGGTGTATTCTCCCCATGATCTCTCCCCATCGTCTGAATATGGAGTGACCCCACAATTGCGGATTGTTTTTGTCAAAAAAACATCCAGGCGCCATATGAAAAGCTGTAGCAATATAACAATGTTCCTTCTGTCCATATACGGCAGTTAGCTGCCCATCCGAGGCATGTATAGGCAGGGAGGTTGGCACACCATGGCGGGCCAGATAGCAGACCCAGTCTAACTCCGCTTGGATTTGTTCCACATACACCTCAGGCTTCGCCGACATTCGCAGGATATGCGGCTGATTGTTTTTGACAAAACGGTAGACTTCGTTGCTTGAACTGCTCAGACAGACCAAAGTTTCCACATCAAATTCAAAAGATGCCGCAGCTTGAAGCAGCAGTTGTTGGCTCACCAAATGAAACCCTCATCTCATTCTTTAGCGTCCCCCGGCCGGGTGCCCCCTCAGACTAACAACATTTCCCGCTGAAATATAGACTTATAGTTTCCTGTCAAATATACTAAGAATTAAGTCCAAATCATTTTCTTGACCACCGGAATCCACACCTCGCAGATAGATTCTTCATGGCTGTCATCAGTCCAGTAGTATTTCTCCATGCACGGTCCTTCCACTTGTTCAAAACCCGCTGACGGGAACCATTCGGAATAGATTCTCCGCCACACATTCAGGATCTCCATTCCCATCTCAGTGTCATCAGAATAGGTATCCCGGCTATCGAATACAGCATAGGTCTGGTCAGGTACAGTCAGGCTGACAAGCTCCTCTGGCACCTGTTGTCCATCCGGCAGTTCAGTCCCCATCAGATACCGTTTTGTCCCGTCCTCGTTGAAGTCGTAATAATAGCCGAACAGCAGCGAACCCGCAGGTCTCCCGGCACATTCGTTAATCCGGTCATGCGTCCCATCATTCCAGATCATCTCTACGAATGCCGGGATTTCTGTATAAGCATCCTGGCGGACAATGACCTCTTTTCCAATCACATGACAACCCTTTTCTTCCACGATCCGATAATCCATTTCGGTCTCTCCCTTAATTTGAATTTGAAAGGAGATGCGGGGAAACGATTTGAGCTTCACGTTCTTTTTCTTCGCCATATTCGGAGTCACCCCATGCACACGCTGGAACGCCTTGGCGAAGGACTCCGGGGTCTCGTAACCATACTTCAGCGCAATGTCGATCACCTTGCCGTCCGTCCCGGCCAGCTCTTCCGCCGCCAGCGTAAGCCGTCTGTTGCGTACATACTCTGTAACGGTGAAGCCCGTCAAGGCATGGAACATCCGCTGAAAATGGTACTTCGAGGTCATCGCGGCTCCCGCGATATCTTCCACCCCAATGGCGGAGTGCAAGTTCTGCTCCACATAATCAATCGCCTGCTGTAGCAGCCGTATCGTCTCCAAATCCTCACCTTTCCTTTCAATTTCATTGTAGAGAAACCGGCAGGGCGGTTCCTGACCGGGAGTGCTTTGATTTGTCCAACAGAGGTATTAGCTAAGAGCGGATATTATGGCGGCAGAAGCAGTTGGATTTTGTACACTTGCTAATGAGCGAATGGACCGTGATGAACCGGTAGTTGGATAAACAACACTTAATTTCTCCCATTTCAAGCCCAGTAGCCAATACTAGCATTAATAAATGCTGTTTTTCCAATTGCTTCCTCACATCCTTGGAAAATCGACGAATTAAGATACATTAATCCATTTGCTTGTGGCGTGGAGTCTTGCTCCCGACGAACGGCCTAATCTCAATACGTAATCTGCGGCAAATGCGAATTCATCACAGTATCACGGAGCGATACCCCTGTCGTAATCTTGCTCTCCTATCCCAATAGGCTGCATAAGCCAAAACGAATCGTTTATACTGGCTGTAAGAGGTGATCAGGGATGGAACCGCAATTATTTGAGCGTATTTACGATTCGGTGGTGCGGCGCGAGCCGACCTATGACGGTGTTTATTATACAGCGGTGCTGACGACGCATATTGTCTGCCGGCCTTCCTGCCGGGCCAGAACACCGAAGGCTGCCAATGTGGTGTTCTACGGCTCATTGGAGGAGGCCATCCGGGAAGGCTTCCGGCCCTGCAAAAGATGCCGCCCCGAAGAAGGCGGCGTCCTCCGGCCGGACGCGGTGCTGGCGGCGCAGGCGGATGCCATCATGGACGGGCAGTTCGGCAGCAAGCTGACCCTGCAGTCCATGGCCGCAGAGCTGAAGGTCAGCCCGTTCCATCTGCAGCGGACCTACAAGCGGGTAACGGGCCAGTCGCCTGCGGCCAGACTGGATGCCCTGCGCGCGGAAGAAGCCCGCAGGCTGTTGACGGAGACAGAGGCGGGAATGGCTGAAGTAGCCGGGGCCGTGGGATTTCGTACACCCTCCCATTTTGCCGCCTGGTTCGTGAAGAAGACGGGGCTGACCCCTACAGACTACCGCATGAAGCATAACGAAGGAGGAAGACCGCATGAACCCAAGCCGGAATAAAAGTCAAAGTCAAAGTCAAAGCAAAACTGTGATCTATCATCATACCCTGAACCTGGGGAATAGAGAGTGGACCCTATGGGCCAGTGAGAAAGGGCTTATCCGTATCTCTTATCAGGCGGATGAAAGACGCCTGCCGGCTCCCTGGCTGAACCAATATGCTCCGCACACCGAGTTCCATGAAGATGCTGTAAGGTTTGAACAGCTTGGCGCCGTGCAGCTGCTCCAGCGTTATTTTGCCGGAGAGCCGGTAGATTTCAGCAGTGTGGAGCTTGATTTGTGGGGCACAACCTTTCAGCAGGAGGTCTGGCGCGGGCTGCTCACGATCCCGCATGGAGAGGTTGCCAGCTACAAGGAATTGGCTGAACGGATCGGAAGACCGCTCGCCGTCCGGGCTGTCGGCACAGCCAACGGGCAGAATCCGGTGCCGGTGATTGTGCCCTGCCACCGGGTCATCGGCGCGAACGGCACCTTAACCGGTTACCGGGGCGGATTGCAGCTCAAGCAGGAGCTGCTTCAGCTGGAAGGGATTCTAAATGTGAAGGCGGCGGGCCATGAACGATTTGCTTTTTGAGCTGCCGCTGCCGGAGGATTTCAGCCTGGACGCCTGTCTGGAGTACATGAACCGTTCGCCGCTGGAATGCCTGTTCCGCACGGATGAGGCGGGAGTGACCCGGATGTTCAAGCTGGAGGACGGCCCGGTCCTGATCCGGCTTAGTGTGTCTGAAGAGAACAGGCTGAGCGTAACTCTGCTGCACGGGTCTGTTCCCGGTGTCCTGGAGCAGGAATGGCTGGCCCGTTATATTGTCGAGTGGTTCGATCTGGACCGCGATCTTACGCCGTTCTACCGGCTGGCGGATGCAGATCCGCTGCTCCGGCCGCTGGTCAGCCAGCACCGGGGGCTGCGGATTATCGGCATCCCGGATCTGTTCGAGGCATTATGCTGGGCGATACTGGGCCAGCAGGTCAATCTGGCTTTTGCCTACAGGCTCAAGCATCGCCTGACCGAGGTGTATGGAGAATCTCTGGAGCAGGGAGGGCAGACCTATTACCGGTTCCCTGGACCGGAGGTCTTCTCGGAGGTGCAGATCGAGGACTTATGCGCCCTGCAGCTGACCCGAAGCAAAGCGCAGACGATCCTCACGGTCGCCTCGCTGATCGCAAGCGGAGAGCTAAGCCGGGAGGAGCTGCTGGCGCTCCCGTCTCCGGCAGACGCCGAGCAGCGGCTGTTGAAGATCCGCGGGATCGGCCCGTGGACCTCGCAGTATGTCCGGATGCGCTGCCTGCGGGACAGCTCTTCGTTCCCTGTCGGTGATGTCGGTCTGCAGAATGTGATCAAGTTCCTCACCGGCATGGACCGCAAGCCTACGCCTGCAGAGCTGCTCGTCCTGGCCCGGCCCTGGCAGGGCTGGGAGGCATACGCTACCTTTTATTTGTGGCGGGCATTATATTAGCGTGCGCCAAGTATATTGCCGCACACGGCAGCAAGCACTGTCTCGCCGGAGATTCCGGGAGACAGTGCTTTTTGTATCCTGCGCCTGAAGAATTCACCCGGCCCGACTGAGCTTTATTGCGCCCGCTTCGTGAAGATCTGGAAGCATACCCCGTACTTGTCGGTAACCATGCCGAAGGCGGGGCTGAAATAAGCCGGAGCCAGCTCGATATCCACCGTTCCGCCTGCCTTAAGCGAGTCGTACAGCTGCTGCGCTTCATCTGCGGTATCCGCTGTGATACAGATGGTGATGGCATTGCCATAGCTCAGCGGCTGGCCAACCTCCTGATCTGCAACAAAAAACTTGGTTTCGCCCACCAGCAGGACGGAATGGGCAATACGCGCTTTTTCCTGATCGGTCATGGGGGAGTCAGGGTTCTGCGGGCCTTCGCCCACGGTTTGCTTGAAGAGCAGCTCAGCGCCTAGTGCCTCTTGATAAAAGGTAATGGCATCGCTTGCTGTACCGTCCACGAGAATAAAAGGGTTGATTTGCAGGGTCATGTCTAATTCGCTCCTTAGGATGTTCAATTTGCCTTAGCTAACCGGCTTGATTATAGTGTAGTCTATGATAGTGACAGGTATTGTCATAGTTAGAATAATAAATGGAGTGAAGCCTATGTCTAAGTCCAAAAGGCTGCTGGATCTGATGATGACCGTCAACCGCAAGCGGAAATTCACCGTCAAAGAGCTGGCCGACGAATTCAATGTCTCCTCCCGGACCATTCTCAGGGATTTGCAGGAGCTGGGGGAGCTGGGCGTCCCGCTCTATTCCGAAGTGGGGCCGCATGGAGGTTATCAGGTGCTGAACGAAAGAATACTGCCGCCGATTGCGTTCACGGAGGAGGAGGCGGTGGCGATATTTTTCGCCAGTCATGCCCTGCGCCACTACAAGTATCTCCCCTTCAAGCAGGAATCATTATCCGCCCAACATAAATTCTATAACTATATGTCCGGCGATGTCCGCGACCGGATTGACGAGATGAAGAACCGGATTGACTTCCTGACTCCGGTGAGACAGGCGGAATTCCCTTATCTGTCGCTCTTGCTGGAAGCGGCCACCGGGCAAAAGGTGCTGCTGATCCATTATGAATCGAAGGGGCAGGGCAAGGAAAGATGGATTCAGCCGGTAGGCATCTACGCCCATAACGGCTTATGGTATTGTCCGGCGTACTGCTTCCTGCGCGGGGATATCCGTGTATTCCGCTGTGACCGGATTCGCTCTGCCGGATATGACGAGTCGGGGCCGGCAGCACGTGATCTGCGGCATGTTCACCTGGGCAACAAGGAGGGTTACAGCAGCCATACGGGGCAGGGGGATGAAAGTCTTGTGCGGATGTGGGTTGAATTGGGACATGGAGGCGTTCAAGCCTGCGAAGCCGAGCTATGGTCCTCTCCGCTGCTGCATATCCGCGCGGATGGAACGGGCTGGCTGGAGGGGGAGATCCAGAAGAGTGATCTGGGCTTCTTCGCGCGTTTTGCGATCGGCCTCTGCGACGAGGCCACGGTACAAGAGCCGCCTGAGCTGGTGGCGGAGGTGAAGCGGACGCTTACGGGAATGCTGGCGAGATATAAGTAGCTATATAAGAAGCACTAAAGAAATAAACAAAAAGCAAAAGAAGCGGAGGGGAAATTTGGAACTGTAGGAGCGTAGCGTCCGCCTTTGTCACCGGATTTCATCCGCGAACAGCGGATTTAATCAAGAAATCTGGTGACAACAGCGGCCGGAAGTCCAAATGTTCACCGCAGTGACGATGAAGCTTCAAGTTTAAATCTTAAGTGCGTCTTATATAGTTCACCCATATCTCTGCCAGCCTGCGGATGCCCTCATCAATCAGATCCTCGGCGATGCCGCCGAATCCCAGAATGAATTCCGGCTCATCGTAATCCGGCTTATCCCACCACGTATACGACATAGGCGTAACACGGATACCTCCGGCTTCCGCTGCTGCTGCGGCCAGCTCCCTTGCTCTACCCGCTGCGGGAGAGGTCAGGGTCAGGAGAAGATGAAACCCGGCATCCGCTCCGCTGAGCACTGCGGCATCGCCGAAATGCTGCCTGACCGAGCGTAGCAGCAGGTCATGCTTGCGCTGATAGAGCAGCCGCATCCTGCGCAGGTGTCTCTCGAAATGTCCCCGTTCCATGAAATAATGCAGGGCAATCTGATGCAGCCGCGAGGCCGAATGCTCCAGGTACAGCTCACTTCTCAGGCTGTGATAGAGCGGCAGCAGTTCCTCCGGCAGAACCATATAGTGAATGCACAGGGCGGGGGCCACCGACTGCGCGAAGCTGCACATGTAGATGACTGGACTGTCCGCTATAAGCCCTTGAAGCGCAGGAATAGGCCGTCCATGATAGCGGAACTCCCCGTCATAATCATCTTCTATAATGTAACCGCCCGTGGACCGGGCCCAGTCCAGCAATGCAAGGCGTCTGGCTATCGGCATCGCTATGCCCCGGGGGAACTGATGGGAAGGGGAGATGTATACGGCGTCTGCCCCGCTTGGATACAACTTCTCTACTTGCAGACCGTCTTCATCCAGCGGAATGGGCATGACCATATAACCGCTGCGTTTGAATGCTGCGGGCAGCAGGTGATACCCCGGATCTTCAATTCCCAGCCCGCTCACCCGTTCTTTAAGCATCAGGCACAGCAGGGAACACAGCGTATACTGGTCGCCGCCGACTACGATTTGCTTCTCTGTGCAGCGCAGTCCGCGGAATTGCCGCAGATGGGCGGCAATGCTCTGACGCAGCGCCGGTTCCCCCTGCGGATCGCCGTACTGGAGCAGGTCCGGATTCGTAAGCTGCTCCTGATAGAGGCTGCGCCATATTTTGTGCGGGAACAAGGAGAAATCATTACGTGATATATGGAAATCATAAGTATACTGCCGCGAATCGCGGGGAGTGATCGGGCGGGCTGCCGGACGTAACCGTTCACCGTCTTCCGCAGCACTGCTGCCTTTATGCACCGGCAGGATATAATAGCCGCTGCGCGGTTTGCTGGCGATGAAGCCTTCCGCAAGCAACTGCTGATAGGCAAGCTCCACAGGAGTTGCGCTGATTCCGCATAGCGTTGCCAGCCGGCGGATCGAAGGCAGGCGTGTGCCGCTCTCCAGGGAGCCGCCCAGAATCGCTTTTGAGAAATAATTATAGAGCTGTATGTAGTAAGGCAGCTCACTGTGTTCATTCAGATCGGGGACAAGCAGCATCCTTCACCTTCATTCTGTCCTTCGGAATTAGACGTTTTTGTATATTTTATAGTATGCAGTTCTGGTTTACCATAGGAGCTATTACAACAGGCAGGAGATGACGGGAATGAACAGGCATTCGGAGCTGTTAACAGGAGACAAGGTATATCTGCGCCCGCTTAACGGGGAAGACGCTGAGATGTATTACCATATGTTCTATGGCACGGAAGTCCGCAGATTAACAGGGACGAAGAAGCATGTCACCAAAGAGCAGATTGAGCAATATATCGCGCATAAATCTGGAGATGACAGTACGGTGCTGCTGCTTATTGCTCTGAAGGAGAATGATGAGGTCATCGGTGATATCGCCATTCAGGATATAGACGCAGACAACCGCAGCGCAAATTTGCGGATCGCCATCGGGGATGAGCGGCATCAGGGACGAGGGTACGGGCGTGAGGCGCTGCTGCTGATGCTGGAATACGGCTTCGGCATTCTGAATCTGCACAGGATTGAGCTCGAGGTCTACAGTTATAATGCCCGTGCTGCGCATGTGTATGAGTCTATTGGTTTTGTGCATGAGGGGGTGCGGCGCCAGACGCTGTTCTATAACCATGAATACCATGATGTCGTTATGATGGGGATGCTGGAGAGTGAATACCGGGAACGTTATATAAAGTAAAGTCGAATAAAGGTCAAATAAGGTCAAATATTTAAAAATGCTAAAATTTAACCTAAAAAGTGAGCCGAAACGCCGGATTTTCCCGGATTTTCGGCTTATACCGGTTTTGTCATCCCGGTGGATGCAGACTATAATAAAGCCATAGGTCAGACAAAGTCAAAGTCGAACCCATGACCAAACTAAAACTACAAGTCAAATGAGAGGAGAATGGATGATGTTTGATTTAGTTCCTTTTGGTAAACGCAGAGATGATGCATTTGGTGCGCTGGCTAAATCGCTGAATGAAGTGTTCAATGATGATTTCTTCGCACCGCTGACAAGCTCCACGTTGTCCTTCCGGACGGATATCCGCGAGAGTGAAGGGGCGTATCTGATCGAGGCCGAGCTTCCGGGCTTCCGGAAAGAAGAAATCGACATTGATTATTCCAGCCCTTACTTGACGATCAAGGCCGTGCGCAAAGAAGAGAAGAACGAAGAGAACAAGGAGCATCAGACCGTGCGCCGGGAACGGCGGTATGGTGAATATGTGCGCCGCTTCTACGTTCAGGATATCGCTGAAGAGAGTATCCGCGCGTCTCTGAAGGACGGGGTGCTGAGTCTGGAGGTTCCGAAGCGGCAGAAGCCGCAGGGCAAACGGATTGAGATTCAGGATGGCGGGAATGCTTCAGATCCGCAGCAGCTGGAGTAAGCTGTAGAGGAAGGTTGACTTCCAAGTCTGGTTGGAGCAGCCGCTTTACGCGGGAATCCCGGGCTGAGCGGCCGCCGCCGCTGGCCTATCCGGTTCCTTAGTCGGCAGCAGGATTCCGCCGGGCTTTTCATATAGCACTATCATATCAAGGCGCATTGTAGTGGGGTTACCGGCTATAATGCGTCTTTTCCCCGGAGGAAGGATAGGGCGAATAATCGTCCAGGCCAGGAATAGGCTTGATACAGGACGATATGCAGTAAGAGGTTCCCATTATACGAAAGGAGGAGGTACCGGTGGCGGCAAATTACTATGAGCATCTGGGCGTAGACAGGCAGGCCTCGAAGCAGGAGATCAAGAAGGCCTATCAGAGGCTGGCCAAAAAATGGCATCCCGATGTCAACAAGGCCCCGGAGGCAGAGGCGAGGTTCAAGGAAGCGGCGGAAGCCTATGAGGTGCTGGGTGACGAAGAGAAGCGCAGAAGCTATGATGAGGAGCTTCGCTATGGAACCGGCTACGCAGGGTCGCGGGGGCAGCGGAATCACGGGGCAGCCTCCTCTGCGTCATGGGAATCGCCGTTTGGCCCGGACTGGGGCAGCGGAGCCTCTGCTTCCGGCGGCATCCCCGAGGAGGATCTGTTCGGGATGTTCTTCGGCAGCCGGGGAGCTGCTGAACGCAGCGGCTTCGACTTCTTCTCCGGGAGCGGAGAGGGCCGTTCCGGGGGCAGTTCATGGGCTGATGAGTTCAGTACGATGCAGGCCCAGCTTGAGATTACCCTGGAGCAGGCCTACAGAGGCGGCAATATCAGCGTACAGGCGGCCGGCAAGGACCTGAATGTGCAGATTCCGGCACGTTCAGCCGAAGGGACAGTGATCCGGGTGCCCGGCGGCGGAAGCGGGGCGGGCCAGGGGGGCGATCTGCTGATCTCGCTGCGTCTCCTGCCCCATGATATCTATGAACCGGACGGCGGGGATCTGCTCGGCACAGTTGAGATTGCCCCCTGGCAGGCTGTGCTTGGCGGGGAAGCCAAGGTAGCGCTGCCGGATGGCAGCAGCGTGAAGCTGAAGATCCCCGCAGGTATGGCGAACGGCAGAACGCTGCGCCTCTCCGGGAAGGGTCTGAGACGTTCTGACGGGACGAACGGTGATATCCTGTTCCGGATTGAGATTGTCGTTCCGGCAGAGACATCGGAGGCGGAGAAGAAGCTGTACCGCCAGCTTGCCGATTCCGGCAGCTTCCAGGCCGGGGCGAAACGCCACCCTTCAGGCTGGGCGCAGCGGCGTAGGGCGACAACAGGGTAATCATGAATATAAACGCGGCGGTTTGTTATCCGGCTGAACTGACATATGGAATGCTGCGGCTGGGGCTGCAGCAGCATAAATGAATGGAAAGGCGATGATCCTATGGATTTCAATAAGCTTACCCAGAAGCTGCAGGAAGCTGTTGCAGACGCCCAGTCGCTGGCTGCTTCCGGCGGGCATCAGGAGATTGACAATCTCCATCTGCTGAAGGCGCTGCTTCAGCAGCATGAAGGTCTGCTGCCGCGGCTGCTGCAGAAGATGAATATTCCCGCTGCCGGGCTGCTGCAGGATACGGAGACGCTGCTCCAGCGGAAGCCGAGTGTAAGTGGAAGCGGGGCGGGCACGATGCGGCGTTACGCTTCGCCCGCGCTGATCGCCATGCTGGAGCAGGCAGAGCAGGAAGCGGCGAAGATGCAGGACGAATTCGTGGCCGTAGAGCATGCCGTGCTGGCGATGGTCTCGGACTCCCGCAGCGGGAACCGCGAGCTGCGCGGCTTGTTCACAAGCCGGGGGATTACCCGGGAGAAGCTATTAGAGGTGCTGGCGGAGATCCGCGGGCACCAGCGGGTGACCAGCCGCGAGCCGGAAGCCACCTATGAGGTGCTGGAGAAGTACGGCCGCGATCTTGTAGCCGAGGTGCGGGCAGGCAAGATTGATCCGGTGATCGGACGCGATGCCGAGATCCGCCGGGTGATCCGTATCCTCTCCCGCAAGACCAAGAACAACCCCGTGCTGATCGGGGAACCGGGTGTCGGCAAAACTGCGATTGTCGAAGGGCTGGCCCACCGGATTGTCCGCCGGGATGTGCCGGAGGGGCTGAAGGACAAGACCATTTTCTCGCTGGATATGAGTGCCCTGATTGCCGGGGCCAAATACCGCGGGGAATTCGAGGAGCGGCTCCAGGCCGTGCTGAAGGAAATCCGCGAGAGCGACGGACGGATTATTCTGTTCATTGATGAGCTGCATACGATTGTCGGTGCGGGCAAGACCGAGGGAGCCATGGACGCGGGCAACATGCTGAAGCCCATGCTGGCCCGGGGAGAGCTGCACTGTATCGGGGCGACGACGCTGGATGAATACCGCAAATACATCGAGAAAGACCCGGCGCTCGAACGCCGCTTCCAGCAGGTGCTGGTCAGCGAACCGGATGTGGAGGATACCATTTCGATCCTGCGCGGCCTCAAGGAACGCTTCGAGGTGCATCACGGGGTCAAAATCCATGACAGCGCCCTGGTCGCAGCGGGCGTATTATCGAACCGCTATATTACGGACCGGTTCCTGCCGGATAAGGCGATTGACCTGGTGGATGAAGCCTGTGCGATGATCCGCACGGAGATTGACTCCATGCCAGGTGAGATGGACGAGGTGACCCGCCGTCTGATGCAGATGGAGATTGAGGAAGCCGCGCTCAAGAAAGAAACCGACGAGGCCAGCGGACGCCGTCTGGAGCTTCTCCAGCGGGAGCTGGCGGACCTCAAGGAGAAGCATCTGGGCATGACCGTCCGCTGGGAGAAGGAGAAGTCGGCGATTCAGGGCATCCGCGAGCTGAAAAAGATGTTAGAGCAGGCCCGCAAAGACCTGGTCGATGCCCAGGAGATCTACGATCTTAATAAGTCAGCAGAATTAAGCTACGGCATTATTCCTGATCTGGAGCGGCAGCTGAAGGCTGCGGAGGAAGCGGCACAGCAGGATCAGGAGACCCGGCTGCTGCGTGAAGCGGTGACAGAGGAGGAGATCGCCGATATTGTCTCCCGCTGGACCGGAGTTCCGGTAAGCAGACTGGTGGAAGGCGAGCGCGATAAGCTGCTGCGGCTGGAGGACACGCTGCATGAACGGGTGGTCGGGCAGGAGGAGGCCGTCAGGCTGGTGGCGGACGCTGTACTCCGGGCAAGAGCCGGGATCAAGGACCCGAACCGCCCCATTGGCTCGTTCCTGTTCCTGGGGCCGACCGGTGTCGGGAAGACCGAGCTGGCCAAAGCGCTGGCGGTATCGCTATTCGACCGCGAGGACGGCATGATCCGTATCGACATGTCCGAGTATATGGAGAAGCACAGTGTCTCCCGCCTGGTGGGCGCGCCTCCGGGATATGTCGGCTATGAAGAAGGAGGCCAGCTGACGGAAGCGGTACGCCGCCAGCCCTACACCGTGGTACTGCTCGATGAGGTGGAGAAGGCCCATCCCGATGTGTTCAATATTCTTCTGCAGCTGCTGGATGACGGGCGGCTGACCGACTCGCAGGGCCGGGTGGTTGACTTCAAGAATACGATCATCATTATGACCTCCAATATCGGCTCGCCGCATCTGATTCAAGGCACGGACGACAATGGCGAACTGACGGAAGCCGTTAAGGACCGGGTGATGAAGGAGCTTAGCGGCCATTTCCGTCCAGAGTTCCTTAACCGGGTGGACGATATCGTGATGTTCAAGCCGCTGACGCTGGATGAGACCCAGCAGATCGTGGTGAAGCTGGCGAACGGCCTGCGCCTGCGATTGGCAGAGCGGAATATCGGCCTCACGCTCAGTGACCGGGCGGTCCGCTTCATTGCCGAGGAAGGCTTCGATTCCGTCTACGGTGCCAGACCGCTGAAGCGGTTCATCCAGCGCAGCCTGGAGACCCGGGTGGCGCGTGCGCTGATCGCCGGAGAAGCGGAGGAAGGCTCCGTGATGGCGGTGGATGAAACTGGCGGCGAATTGACCGTGCAGATCACGAGACCGGAGCCTGCGGAGACAGTAAGCTCCGTGTAACCTGGGGTCAGACCACTGTCTCCACAGCAGAGGGCTGCTGCAAATCAAAGAAAAAGCGTTCCGCCTTAAGCTTAAGGCTGGAGCGCTTTTTCTTTGAAATATAAGGAATTTTATTCTCTCCAAGGCACCAGATAAGGCTGCGGGTCAAGGATAGACTCATACTGTTCCTTCCAGCCGTATTGTCCGTTCGGGTCCAGCTGCATATAGCGTAAATATTTCTGCTCGCGGTATTCCGGCTTCGACCAGCCGAGATGCTTCAGACGCAGGTTGCTTAACTGATGGCGCAACTCAAAAATATTCTCCGGCAGCCGCCCGCAATGCTGCGGGAGGTTGTTCCATAGATAGTTGAAGTTCTCCCGGTAGCGGAGCAGGAACGGCCGGTAGCTGAAGTGTGCCCGCCAGTAGAGATCCTCACGGTAATGGGTCTCACTCCAGAAATCGTAGAGCCGGAAGCAGAATAATTCGCAATTGTCCGTGCGCAGCAGAGAATCCACTTCTTCCGGGAACCGGTCTTCAAACATCTCATCCGCATCCAGATTGAGAATCCACTCTGGACGGGTGGCTACCACCGCATCCCACTGCTGCTTGCGCAGCTCCGATTCATGGTGGAATTTGGAGACAGGATTGCAGATCAGATGAAGCGGAATACCCTGAAGGACCTCGCGGCAGATGTCTGCCGTGTCATCCGTACTGCCGTCGTCGATGATGACCGCTTCATCAATATATTTGCGGTGTTCCAGAAGGACCTGCCGCAGAAACCGTGAGCCTTCATTCTTGACAATCATGGTAAGGGTCAGCTTAGGCCGGGGGGCAGCAGTGGCCGGTGCCACTGCCGGGGCGGCAACCTCTCCGGAAGCAGCTTGCAGTCTCTCAGAGGCTGCTTCCCCGGAGCCGTCCGCACCCGCGCCTGCTGTCGGATCTGCCATCTCTGCCCCGTCTGCTTCAGCAGCTTCCAGAGCTGCACCGCCAGTATCGTCGTCCCCGTCCGGCTCCTTGGACAAGCGCCGCCGGGCCTCGGCTTGCGTCCAGAGTGCTTCCCACTCTGCTCCTGCCTCCTGCACCCTTTTGTCAGCGGGTGCTGCCTCTGCATCGCCGGTCAGATCCGCACCGGCTGCTGTACCTGCGCTGCCCGGCAGCGCAGCCCCGTGCGCTCCGGCTGGCTCCGCTCCAGCCTGACCCCCCGGTGATTCGGAGTCGTCAGCGGACTCCTCCTCAGCTATAGCGGTCTCCGCGTCTGATGTCAGCCGGATGAACTCTGCCACCAGGTCCAGATCGCTGTCTCTGTAGAGATGCAGCGCCGGGAAATGGGTGTCCACAAACAGCGGAATGCCGAGGGCCGCTGCACGGATGCAGAAATGGCGGTCCTCTCCCCAGTAGGAGATGTTGGGGACCCGGTCGTAGCTGACGCCGGACCCGATGGCCCGGCTGCTGATCAGCGTGCAGGCGCCAAGTCCGCCGACCTCGTAGACTCCGGGCTGCTGCATTCTCAGCAGAAATGCGTAGAAGCGGCGCCGGATCTCTTCAGGCGAGAGTTGTTCTCCTGGGAGAACTTCCCACTGGTTGTATTCGTCATGCATCCAGACCTGCGGCTGCATAAGCGTATTAGGCTGCCACTTAGTCCAGAATATTTCGGAGATAATGTCCTTACCTGTACTGATCAGATGCAGCAGCGTACCCGGATGAAGAATGAGATCGGAATCGATCAGGAACAGGTAGTCATAGCCGAAGGCCTCCGCCCGCCGGATCATCAGATTCTTGAAGCCGGCCACCTTCCAGACCAGACTGGAATGCCAGACATGGGTGTTCTCATCCCGGATATAGTCATCACGATAGCCGGAGGCTTGCAGGAAGACGGAACGGCCGCTTTGGCTGGCGAACTGCTGCAGCAGCTCACTGGAGGCTTCATCCTGGTTATCGTCTATAAGATAGTAATCCAGATCAATATGCCCTAAGTTCAGGCGCAGTAGAGAGTTCAGGAATTGCTCCAGGATTGCCGGTTTCTGATGGATCGGGCTGCCCAGCAGCACCCGGATTCTTTTTGAATTCATAGCAGGCCACTCCAGAATAAGCTCAACATGATAGAACATCCCCTTGGATTCGTGAATAGTTGATATGAATTATATGTATTCAATATATTTAGAGAAGTAACTGATTAACCCTCATTCCCCGAAATAAATAGCTGCTTGCGTGAGAACACCTGGATTGCTGTCTGCCCGAAGGCTGTTGTACAATACCGCTTAAAGGGAGGTTATATCATGGGAGATGTACAGAATAAGGTGAAGCTATCGCAATGGGATGCCCTGCTGCTGGAATCGCTGCGTTCGCTGAGCGGGTCTGACGAAGAACTGCTGCGCCGGGTAGGGGAAAAGGATCTGCCGGCGGATGAGAGTGAATACGGGTTCGACTATGGGCAGCTGTCTGCACTTGCCGATGAACAGCCGGAATTGTTCCGCCAGGCTGTCTTGGAGGGCTATCAGATCAAATATAATACCATCCGTGGTATCCGCACCTGGATTGCTGTTGCACTCGGAATCGAAGCGAAGCTGGAGCTTGCGGAAGGCCAGGAAGCCGTGGAGGCAGAATTGACGGAGGCTGAGAGCATCCGGCTGCAGAAGGTATTGTCCTACGGCTGGGAGATTACCGGCGGTTCTGCCTCGGATGGCAGCGCTGGAACGTACTTGATCAAGCCCATTCAGCGTTAGGAGCCGAGAAGGGGTGAAGGATATTCCGGTTCCCCATATAAGAAGAAGCCCTGTCGCTAGGTGGACAGGGCTTCTTCTATATTCTATAGGGGCCGTAGTGATTACATATTCAACTGGATTCGGCGGGTGCTCAGCACTCCGTCCAGTCCGGTAGGGTCTGTGCTGACCTTGCGCGCGACGAATTCTTCGGCCCGCTCCGAGGTGCGCAGGCGCAGCGGCTTGGTCTCCAGCCGGACCAGCTCCCACATGACATCCGCTACGGATTCCGCAGTCTGCGGCTCTACATTCCGCTCCAGGAACGTTCCTCTATAGGCATCGAGGACCGCCTTATATTCGTCTTCGAGGATGCCGCCGGTGCTAGCCACATGCCCCAGCACGGTGTTGTTGAATTCGGTAGCGATGGCCCCGGGTTCAAGCAGAGTGATGTCGATATTGAACTGCGGCTTGTAATAGGTTGCCAGACTCTCCAGCAGCCCTTCCACCGCGAATTTGCTGGCACAGTAGATCTCATTCATCGGTTGGCCAATCAGTCCGCCGACACTGGAGGTCGCCACAATATGGCCGTAACCGGTCTTGCGCAGCAGTGGCAGTGCGGCCCTGATCGTATGCATAACCCCGTAAACGTTGGTGTCGAAGACATCCTGGATCTCAGGGAACGGCGCCTGCCCGAGCGCTCTAAGGTAGCCGAACCCCGCATTGCAGAACAAGACATCCAGCTTGCCCTGCTCCTGTTCAATCCGGTCCATGACCTGCTGAATGCTCTCCGGCTGAGTGACCTCCAGCTCTACGAACTGCAGACCGTCCACATCACGGTACCGCTCCTGCTCGCGCTCCAGATGGCGGGTCCCGGCATAGACGGCCCAGCCTTCCTGCGCGAACTTCATGGCGGTTGCGAGGCCGATGCCCGAGGAAGCCCCGGTAATACAGATAACTTGTTTCATAAGAATACAGCCTCCATTTATTTGAAATCTATAGCCTTCACACGTTAAACTTATACAATTTTGCCCATATTATAGCATATAGCAGAGGAAATTCCGGTAAGATGACATAAAGTTTGTTTTTTCGCAGAATTGGGCGGTGCCGAAGTTGCTATATTTGTTTTCGGTACGGTACACTATAATAAAAAATCCTAATCGCCAGCGAATGGAGAGGAACAAGGGAACAATGGATGTATTCAAGCGTTATATTGCAAATTTAACAGTCCGTCGCTTCTTGATTTTGGCACTGATAGGACTGCTGCTGTACAGTATTAGAGACATGCTTAATCTCGTGCTGCTGACCTTCCTGATCGCCTACGTAATGAACAGCTTTCAGGTGCTGCTCAGCAAACGGATCGGCAAATTTGTGAAGGTGAACAGCAAGGTCATTATCATTATATTGTATCTGGCGCTCATCACCATGATTGTACTTGCGCTGGTCAAATATCTGCCCAAGGTGTTCTCGCAGATCAAGCAGCTAACCGCATTTCTCGGCACACTAACCTCTGATGATATTCCGCAGAATGAGATTATGCAGTATTTGTTCAATACGGTCAAGGAACTGAACTACCAGAGCTACCTGAATCAAGGGATCGAATACGTCTTCAAAATCAGCAACTGGGGAACGACCTTCGTCTTATCGACGATTCTAAGTCTGGTCTTCATCCTGGAGAAGAATAGAATCGTCAGCTTCACCACGCGCCTGAGAGACAGCAAGATATCCTGGTTCTATGTAGAACTGGAGTACTTCGGCAGGAAATTTATAGCCTCCTTCGGCAAAGTGATTGAAGCACAGATCCTGATTGCGCTGTTCAATACCTTGTTTACAGTTGTGGGGTTATGGATTCTGGGCTTCTTCTTCGAACCCTTCCCGTATCTCTTTGCCCTCTCCATTATGATCTTCATGCTCAGCTTAATTCCCGTTGTCGGCTTCGTTATTTCGCTTATTCCGTTATGCATCATCGGCTACAGCACCGGCGGGCTGATCATGACAGTCTATATTCTGGCGATGATTGCTGTATTGCATGTCATTGAGGGGTACTTCCTTAACCCGAAGCTGATGTCCTCCAAAATGAACCTGCCGATGTTCTACACCTTAGTCGTGCTGCTGTTCTCCGAGCATTATATCGGTGTATGGGGACTGATTCTGGGGATTCCTATCTTTGTCTTCTTCCTGGATATCCTGGATATCAACCGGGATAAGGAAAAGGCCTGATTCTACATCTATAAACAGCATAAGTGATATTCAGACTGCTAAGGTTTGGGTATCACTTTTTTAATATTAAACAAGCAGGAGGAACTACAGGATGATCAGATATCCGGTTTTAGACAAAAAGACAGTAATTGGTGTAACAGCCCCTTCATCGGGAGTGGGGGAGGAGCTTCGTGAACTGCTTGAGCTTGCCTGTGTGCGGCTGCAGAAGCAAGGTTATGGCGTAGAGTGCGGAGCCACGGCATGGACGCAGGAGAAGGCCAAGTCTGCCCCGGCCAGCGTGCGTGCGGCTGAATTCAACGGGATGATGGCTGACGAGCGCATCGGGCTGGTAGCCCCTCCATGGGGCGGAGAGCTGCTGATCGAGATGCTGGAGCAGGTGGACTTCGGGCAGATGAAATGTAAATGGATTCTCGGCTATTCCGATATCAGTGTGCTGCTGCTGGCAGTAACTCTTCGGACAGGTATTGCCACCGCCCACGGCACGAACTTCATTGATCTGCGTGGAGAAGAGACGGACAGCGTGACGGCCATGTGGGAACAAGTATTGTCCACCCCAACCGGTGGGTCCGTCGTTCAGCATTCCTCGGAGCAGTATCAGCTGGAATGGGGAGGCGGCGATCCTTCACCCCATGTGTTCAATCTTACCGAAACGACAAGCTGGAAGACGGTCGGCCATCAGACAATAACCATGCAGGGCCGCCTGCTGGGCGGCTGCATCGACGTAATCCGGCATCTCATCGGCACGCCGTATGGGGATGTGCGGCATTTCCAGCAGCATTACATCCAGAATGAGCCTATCCTGTGGTACCTGGAGAACTGTGAGCTGGCGGTGACGGATCTGCGCAGATCTCTGGTGCAGATGAAGCTGGCCGGATGGTTCGAGCATTGCTCGGGCCTGATGTTCGGCCGAAGCGCAGCTAACCGCCCTGTGGAGAATTACACCGTAGAGGATGTGTACCAGGAGCTGGCTATCGAGCTGGGACTGCCGATTGTGTATGACATCGACTGCGGCCATCTGCCGCCGCAGGTTACGCTGGTGAATGGAGCTTTTGCAGAGGTGGAAGTAGCTGGATCAGAGAGCGGGGACCAGAGCGGCAGAGGAAGGGTTATACAGTATTTTCGGAATTGACTAATCGACTTAGGAGGACTTCATATGAGCTATGATCTGATGATTTTCGAGCCGTCCAGTGCACCAAGGGACAAGAAAGAGTTTATGGCTTGGTTCGAGCAGCAAGTACAGTGGTCGGAAGATCATGAATATAATAATCCGTTGGTCTGCTCCGAGCCGCTGCAGCGCCTGTACAGTAAGCTATCGGAGTATTTTCCCAATATGAATGTGGATGAGGAAGTTTTTGAAGCTATGGAGGAAGCCGGAACGGACAACCGGTTAACCGACTACTCGCTGGGCACCGACGTCATCTATGCGGCTTTCGCTTATTCTGTAGCCGGGGAAGCCTATACTACAATGCGAAGTTTGGCTGTAGAGCATAAGGTAGGATTTTTTAATGTTAGCAGCGATGACGGCGAAATCATTTTCCCTGATTGATGAAGCTTAAGGAACAGGATGAGTACATGGACAATAAACGGACATACCAACCACTCGATAACCTCTCGTCTGAAGAAGTTATGAACGTTCTAAATAGAAATCAACTGGAGGAGCTTCTCATTCTTCCGCTATCAGTAGGTGAGAATCACCCCAATTGGAAATTTGCCCAAGACGTTTGCGTTCAACTTTCGAACCACGAATCTTCAGACGTTAGAGCCAATGCTGTTTTGGGGTTTGCGTATATCGCGAGAACCAAAGGACAGCTGGAAAAACACATCGTTAAACCCGTTGTACTTAGAGAACTCAGAGAAAATCACGAGTATAGCTGGAGAATAACCGATTCGATTGAGGATATTAATCTGTTTATGAAGTGGAACATGGCTTCTAAATAATGCTCGGAGAAATAAGAATCAACTGGGAAAATAATTCACATAAGGGGATTTAGGATGTTCAAAATTGGGGCGTTTGCGAAACTGAGCGGCGTGACTGTGAAGACATTACGCCACTATGATGAACTCAGCTTGTTAAAGCCCGCTCATGTGGACGAAGAATCGGGATACCGTTTTTATACTGCGGAGCAACTGCTAACGATCCGTCGTATCGCCGGTTTCAAAGAGCAGGGTTTAACCCTTGAGAAGATACGGCCGATGCTCACCGGAACCGACTCTCTGACTAAAGCGGAGCGCACGTTGCTTGAGAAACGAAAGGAGCTGGAGCGCCAGATCCAAGAGGCTCAGCGACAAATTACGGTGATCGATGAACGACTCGTACGGATTGAACGGAATGAGGCGGTTGCGGAGGAAGGAACGTTCTTGGTGCGTAGCGTTGATCCGGTTCTCGTCGCTTACGTCCGCGAGACTCTTCCCAAAAACCAACTGTGTCTGTTGCTCGATGAACTGAAGCAGTATGTCCGCTCACATGGGGAAGAGCCGGACGGTGAGATGACAATTGTCTGGCATCGGAGGAGCGATCGCGATGAAGACCCCTCGGACATTGAGGTCGCTATGCCTGTCTCAAAATCGCTTCCTAATAGCGGCAGGGTGAAGATTCACCAAATGCCTGGCATAAAGGAAGCAGCCTCTTACACGCATCAATGTGACCCGTATAAGGATAATTGCAGGGCAAGCGAGACGCTGCGGGCTTGGATTGCTGGTACGGGTTACCGGCCACTTGAGACGATACCGGTTCGGGAGATTTATCTGACGTCGGACAAAGATATGTATGGTCAGCTACGTTTAGCAGAGGCGATCGTGCCGGTTGAACGAGTCTGAAGAATAGAGTAGAGTCCATTCCTTGACTCTCCCCTTATGAGGAGGGTTTATGATGGGATCAACCCATTATAAGGAGTGGATCTACATGAAATTAAAGCGTTTGGAAGGTCGAATCGCAGTCGTTACAGGAGCCAGCCGAGGGATAGGGAGAGCGATCGCGCTGCGTCTCGCCGCTGAAGGTGCTCTAGTCGCTGTACATTATGGTACACGGAAGGATGCGGCGGCAGAGACGGTTTCTACGATCGAAGCAGCGGGAGGTACGGCTTTTGCCATTTGTGCCGAGTTGGATTCTCTGGAGGGGGTCGATCGGCTTCTTCAGGGTTTGGATGAGGAACTTATCCGCAGAACTGGCATTAACCATTTTGATATCTTAATTAACAATGCCGGTATCGGCACATCCCCATCATTTGAAGAGACGGGTGAAGAGGACTTTGATCGGCTGTTCGCTGTCAACGTCAAGGCGCCGTTCTTCCTCGTCCAGCAATCGATCGGACGTCTTAGAGACGGAGGGCGCATTATCAATATCTCATCTGGAGTGACACGAATTGCCTATCCGCATATCATGGCCTACAACCTAACCAAAGGTGCACTAAATACATTCACCCTACACCTGGCTCAGCTTCTGGGTCCGCGGGGTATTACTGTCAACGCTGTCTTGCCCGGTATAATTGATACTGAAGTCAATTCGTCGTGGCTGCACACGCCCGATGGCCGTAAGTCTGCGGTAGAGATGTCGGCACTTGGACGGGTCGGCGAGCCTTCAGATATCGCAGACATTGTCGCCTTCACGGCGTCACCTGACGGCCGGTGGATAACGGGACAAATGATCGATGCGACCGGTGGATCACATTTGTAAAACTGATCTAATTTTGTTTTCCGGGTAGGTCTTTGGTATGGCAGAACAAACGGCCGACTGAGACTATACGACGATTATTATTCAATATGGGTTCTGACTGTTGTCATTGCCGGGCCGAATGGGTAATAGAAATGATTAGAACTTTGGAATTGGCTTAATTTGGAACGGGAGCCAAGGAAACGGAGGGACCAATCATGGCGGCACAGACAGTATCAGGAGTCAGCGGGGTACAGGCTATTCAAGCTTACGGCAGTACACAGAGCGATGTCAGTTCTCTGGAGAAGCAGCGGAACCGGCTGCTGATGGAGCTGGACAAGGTGAATGCGGCGCAGGGCGGAGAGATGCAGACTCCGTATCGCCGGGAGCAGCTGCAGCGGCAAATACGGCAGCTGGAGGCCCACCTGGTACAGAAAAGCGGGAGTACCGCCTCGGCTTCATTGGTGCCCGCTCCCCCGCTCCAAGACCATACCCCGCCCTGGCAGGCGGAGAGTAAGGGCGGCTTCAAGGGCATCGGCCTGACCGATCCCCGGACGGCGACGGTAGATGCTGACGGCCACTTCGACGCGTGGATATAGCTTAATAGCGAAGGTGCGCGATGCTTCCGGTGATGAGCCGGTTTGCCGTGCCCCGATGAAGGTGCACATGGTATGCTTAATTGTACTCTGTACACCTAAATTGTCTGATGTACCGGCGAATATCTGTTTAGCTGTATTTCGTACAATTAAAAAGCATCTGTACCTTGGTTTTCACCTATTCGGGCAGATTTAGTTGTACAGACTACAGTTATAAGAGGCGAGCCTTCCTTTTCACTGTTTTTAACTGCACAGAATACAACTATCCCTGAATGATCGCTTCGAACGCAGCTTGATAACGTAAAGCGAAAGAAGCGGAGGGGGAATTTGGAACTGTAGGAGCGGTAGCGACCGCCTTTGTCACCGGCCGGAAGTTCCAATGTTCCCCGCAATGACGGCGAAGCTTCATGTTTAAATTGGGCAAAATTCACACAATCAGAGAAGAAAGAAATGAAGACACCGCGCTTCGTTTCTTTCTTCTTTCATATCTGGAGGGGGAAATGATGTTTCTATATCATTATTTTGATGAATCGGTGGGGCCATTTGTCAGTTTATCCGACTTGCCCATTGATCAGGCACAAGCAGTGCTGGAGACGATTAAACAGACCAAGCCCGGTTCCCAAAGCGCACAAAGACAGGATACATATGTGGAGTACCGGCGCCATTGTGAACAAATTATACGGACGGAATTCAAGAGAAAAGGGGGTCTTGTAAAAAGACCAACCCCGCACTATATGGTAGTTGAACACAGTCCGTGGTTAAGCACCTGGTTTGAACATAGCGCATGTATAAAGATTCCCATTGAAGAATTTGAACGAAACACGATTTCATTTACATACGGCGACTCCATGCCGACATTCAGCCCGAAGGTGAACGACGGAAAAGAATACAGGCATACGCTATATACCTATGACGAGATTCTAACCATCATTGAAAAGTACGGGTTGCCGCAGACCTGGAACAATGACGGCCAATACGGCCCTGAACGGTATATCGAAGCGCATATCTGGAACGATGAACCGGTTAATAAATACCGCGACGGGTCATTACCCAGAATATAAGAGCTAGAGCACTAACGGCTGCACCCAACAAGCACACTCCGTTCCAGCCTGCGTAAGCATAGATAGTGGTAGATGCAATTGCTCCCGTGGCGCTGCCAATGGAATAGAAAACCATGTAGCCGGCAGTAAGCCTGCTGCGTGCCTCAGGGCGTACATTAAGGATCATGCTTTGGTTGGTGACATGCACGGCTTGTACCGCCAGGTCAAGAAGGACAATACCAACGACTAATGCGATCAGCGAGTGCTCCGTATACCGGATGGGCAGCCAGGATAGAAGCAACAGAATCAAGGCCACACCTGTGGTCCTCTGCCCTAAACCCTGATCGGCAAGACGTCCTGCCCGTGCTGCGGCTAAGGCTCCGGCAACTCCGGCGAGGCCAAACGCTCCAATCGCAGTATGCGAGAGAGACAGCGGCGGAGCGCTGAGAGGCAGCACCAGGGAAGTCCAGAATATACTGAACACGGTAAAAATCATCAGGGCCAGCACAGCACGGATTCGCAGGATTCGTTCCTCTGCAAAGAGTGTGAACAGCGAGCGGAGCAGCTGCAGGTAGGATAGTGATTCTCTTTTAGACTCATCCTGCGGCAGTATCCTAAACAGTACACAGACCATGATTAATGTGAACACCGCGGAGACCAGGTAGACAGAACGCCAACCGGCCACATCGGTTAAAACGCCAGCGAACGTTCGCGCCAGCAGAATGCCAATGACGATTCCACTTGTCACCACACCGACCGTACGCCCGCGTTCGGCCGGGGCCGCCAGAGTTGCCGCGAAGGCAACCAGCGTCTGTGTCACCACGGCGAGTAGTCCAACCGCAGCTATCCCGATGAATAACACTATGCCGGTGGGGGCAGTGCCAACCACAATCAAGGCCAACACAGATAATAGCATCTGTCCGGTGATCAGCCAGCGTCTGTTCAATAAATCGCCGAGGGGCACTAATAGCAGCAGTCCAAGAGTATAGCATACCTGAGTAATTGTAATCACAATGCCGACGGATGAATGAGTAATACCGAACTCTTGTGCAATCGCGTCCAGCAAGGGCTGCGCGTAATAGATGTTGGCCACTGCCATTCCGCAAGCAACCGCAAATAAGAGCGCAATTCTGCGGGACATTAAGGGGGCAGCCGTTGTGTCTGATGCGGTCAGCTCCTTGTGAGCAGGTTCAATGTGTTCCAAAAGATAACGCCTCCTTATATTTAGGTTTGTTAGATATGTGAAATTACATACTGATCGGTATATAATAGTCCTGATTAATATAAAGTGCCAAGAAGTCAGATGTCAAGTTGTATTTTTAGCCTACTTCACACATTTGACAGGATGTAATTCAGAGAATAAAATACTAATAACATACTGTTCGATATGAAAAGAGGGGGAATTATTGTGGCCCGGCAACGCGAATTTGATGTGGACAAGGCCTTGGATGCAGCTATGCAGCTATTCTGGGAAAAGGGATTTGAAGCAGCCTCCTTAAGCGACTTGACCTCAAGAATGGGGATTCAGCGTCCAAGCCTATACTCTGCGTTCGGAGATAAAAAGGGGCTATTTGAAGCGGCGTTGCGTAAATATACGAGTGCCCATGCAGCCCATATTCGTTCCACTCTGCAAGGAAAGGCTTCGGTTAAAGAGGCGTTCCGTGCCTTTTTTGAAAATCTGGTGGCTAAAGAATATACAAAAAGCCCCAACTGGGGCTGCTTTTGTATTAATTCAATGGTGGAGCTGGCGCCGCATGATGAGAAATTTGAAATTTTAACCAGAGAACATCAGATGTACCTCTCGGTAATATTTCAGGAAACGATTGAACGGGGAGTGCGCTCAGGTGAGCTTGACCGGGATATTCATGTTAAAGGCCTGGCGCAGACTCTGGTGATCTCGCTAATCGGACTTACTGTATTCATGAAATCCCGTCCTGAACGGGGCTTTGTGGATAATTCCGTGAAGGAGATCCTTACCTTGTTAAGGTAACATCGGGTTTATTACCACTCCGCAAAATTCTCTTCAATCAGCGCCGCGAACGACACCGCGATAACCTCGTATTCTCCGGTATCATGATCGCCGAGCAGCACCCGCCCTTTGGGATCAAGCAGGATCGGATTGCCTGAGCCGTCCATAGAGAATACAACGCTGTGTGCGAGTATGGCTCCCGCAGGAGTGTCCTTGAAATCCTCGCGGAAGGACAACGTTAACTCAGTGATGCGCTCCTGTCCCATGGAGGAGGCGTTGCTGAAGGCATATACGGGTAGCCCGGCATAAGCGCCGCCGAAGCTTTTAATGAACCGGACATAGTCCCTATCCAGTGAAAGACCCAGCACCTTCTCTGCCGCTTCGATCTGGTCATCCGTTGCCGGTATGCCGAGCAGACTCCGGTTATCCTCTCGCGTTAAAAAAAGGTGCAAGCGTTCCATCAGCGCATCATTCATAGTAATTCCCCCATTAAGTATGATATCCCATAATAATAACAAGAGCGGAACACAGGTCAATAGCCCCCGGTTCCGCTCTTTCCATATTCAATCGTTGTTTCTCGCTTTCCCCCTTACACAAAAATAACATTTCGATAATATCAGTCGCACAAAACCGCTTTAATATAAAGCCTGTAAGATATACCGCAGCACTACGGGAATTCCGGCTCAAGACAAGGCCAGGAACAGGGGGCGAATGATGTCCAAGCATTAAACCGGTTTAATGAAATGCGGGAACAAGATTATATAATCCGACTGCACGGGCAGGAGATAAGTGAGGTTTCTTTCTATGGCTACCATTGAGGATGTGGCGAGAGCATCAGGCGTTTCTAAAGGGACGGTATCAAGTGTGTTCAGTAAAAAAAGACCGATCAGCAAGGAAGTCACAGAACGTGTACTGGCGGCAGCCCAAGACCTTAATTACAAGCCTAATTATTGGGCAAGAAGCCTTGCGAACAAGTCGACCCGAATAGTAGGCCTTAATATTCAAGGCGAGAAATTTAAGTTCAGCCAGTTTCACCTCTCGCTTTTAAATGGTGTGTTAAGTGTCTGTTATGAGCAGGGTTACCGGCTGCTCGTCAACACGCTATCCCATACGTATCAGAATCAGCTGGAGCATAGGGTCACAGGTCCTGCCGACGGGGAGATTCTGCTGAACCCGGAAATTAGAGATGAGCGGATCACCGGGCTGCTGTCCGGGGACATCCCCCTCGTACTGATTGGCAGGCCTTCCGCCGAGTTCGAGAACCATATTTCTTATGTCGACAATGACAATGTCAGTATGACCGAGCAGATTACCCTCTACTTGCTTGAGCTGGGGCACCGGAACTTCTTATTTCTGAACGCGCCGGCAGACCGTACAGTTGCAGTTGACCGGGCCAGCGGGTTTCTGGCTGCGGTCATGCAAGCAGGACTTTCACAGTCTTCCTACAACATCCTATATAAGCCTGACCCGGACAATTCTTCCTTTGATTTCGGTTATAAGACAACGCTTAGGGAACTCCGGGCTAACCCGGCAATTACAGCCATAATATCGGATACCGATACGATGGCGCTCGGTGTTTACAAAGCAGCCGGGGTGCTCGGCATCAGTATTCCCGGCCAATTGTCCGTATTCGCCTTCAGTGACGACTCCATCTTCTCTCCCGAATTCACGCCGCCGCTTACGGGGGTCCGCCTCCATGCCGAACAGCTCGGGCGGGAAGCGGCAACTCTGTTGATTGAACGGCTGTCAGGCAACCTCAAGACCGTCAAAAGAACGATTGTCCCAACAGACATGGTTATCCGCAGCTCCTGTTCTGCACCCATTACAAACCTTGGAGGAAATCAATCATGAATAGGAATATGAATGCAGCAAAGGCCTTAGTCTTGGCCGGGACTGTGCTATTGTCCGCATGCAGCAATAACAGCAACGCCTCTTCGCCATCGCCAGCGCCAGCAGAGAATTCAGAGGGCATGAAGCTTGAGATTCTAGCCGGTAATGTGGGAGGCAAGACGCCTGAAGGCAATACCCAATTTGCGCAGGCCCTCAGCGAGAAGACCGGTCTTGAAGTGACACTGGACAAGCCCGCCAGCGATTATGACCAGAAGGTGCTGACCGCACTCAGCTCAGGGGCGAAATATGATCTAATCGAGGTCAGTGACCTGGCCAAGCTGAATGCACTCATTGACCAGGGTGTGGTAACCGATCTGACAGGCTTCGTGCAAGACTCCAAGATATTATCGGACCCATCGGTAATTCCGACCGGTGAATGGGAACAACTTAAAGGTCCGGACGGTAAGATATACGGCGTTTTCTCCAAATTTCAGGGGGCAACCATGCCTATCGTGCGTAAAGACTGGCTGAACAAGCTGGGCCTTCAGGAGCCTAAGACACTGGATGAGCTATACACAGTTCTGAAGGCGTTCAAGGAGAAAGACCCGGACGGGAACGGGCAGGCGGATACCTATGGACTCAGCACTGCGGGGCTGTATGATATTCAGGGGATTATGAGCGCAGCCGGGCTGAAATACAGATATGTGCTGGATAACGGCAAACGTACCCTTCCTTATGCAACCGATGCGGCTATTCCGATGTACGAATGGTTCGCCAAGCTTGTGAAGGAAGGGATTATGGACCCGAATTTCATTACGAATGATACCGCCAAAATGCGCAACCTCTTTCTGACGGACCGCGTAGGGATGGTAACCTACTGGGATGCGTGGGTAGGGATGTTCAATAATCTGAAGCAGCAGGAAGATGCTGCTACAACCTTCCAGGCTGCAGGGATGGCAGGACTTCAGGCGGCGGACGGTACGATACTTATGCGCCGGGGGGACCCGGATTTCTGGATAATTCCTGCCAATGCACCGCATCCCGAGGCTGCTAAGAAGTTCCTCGAATTCTGGAACACTGAAGACGGAATCACACTAGGAAGCCTGGGCGTCGAGGGTTATGACTATGCCTTGGACAACGGGAAGTACACCCTTACGGATACCGGCAAGGAAGCCAACATGGACCACGGCGTTCCTTATTGGTATAACACCACGGTGAAGCCGAAGTTCCCTGCTCTGCCTGGCGTCGAAGACGCTATGGCCCTCTCCAGAGAGTATGCAACCCTTGAACTTTCACTGCCGACATGGCCGGATGCGGAGAAGATTGTGACGAATTACGCGCTCAAAGCCATGGCAGGGCAGATGCCGGCGGGAGAAGCGGTAGAACAGATGCAGAAAGAATTAAAGGCGGCAAACCTAATCGACTAGAATAGACCAGAATCTGCAAGACTTGCAGGGGAAGCGGACTGTGATCATATTACCGCTCCCCGCTTGTTATAGGATTTCATTAAGGCAGGAGGCGGGACAGCCATGAGATTGATCAGGAAAAACTCTATATTGTACATCATGATGCTTCCGGTGATCCTGTACTTCATCATATTTGCCTATTACCCGCTGGCGAAAGGGCTGCAGACCAGCTTCCAGGAGTACAAGCTAATGGGCGAACGTCCTTACATCGGCTTGGATAACTATAGACAGGTTATCCATGATCCAACCTTTTGGGATGCGCTATGGAATACGTTGTATATAGGGGGCGGAATTCTTTTGGCCGGTTTTTTGGCTCCGCTGTTCATTGCCTTGTCTTTGAACGAGGTCATGAAGAGCTGGTTCAAGAGAACCGCGCAGTTAGTGCTGTATGTTCCACATTTATTATCCTGGGTGGTCATTGGCGGGATATTTATTTTTCTGCTGTCTCCTGACAGCGGGCTTGTCAATTTGCTGCTGGTCCGGGTATTTGGCATTCAGCCGGTTAACTTCATGGCAGATGAAGCCTGGGCCCGCAATATCATGATTGTTTCAGCCGTGTGGAAGGATATGGGTTACAATTGTATTTTGTTTCTGGCGGGCATTGCAGGAATCAGTCCCACACTGTACGAAGCAGCCCGGATGGACGGGGCAACCAGATGGCAGCAGGTTAGATACGTGACGCTGCCGCAGTTAATGAACACGATGAAGGTCATTCTGCTGCTGAACACACTCGGAATATTCCGGATATTTGACCAGATCTTCGTGATGCGCAATCCGGCGATCGCAGGCAAGGTCGATGTGCTCATGATGTATACCTTTCAGAAAGGCATTATGGAGATCCGTATAGGCCCGGCAGCGGCAGCCAGCTTCTTCGTGGTTTTATTTACCCTGGTACTTGCTTCTGTGGTTAGAAAAACGACACGTTTTGATGAGGTGTAATCATGAATATTGAACATATGGAGCGAAGAGGATGGGCGAGCAGGACGTTTGATGCTCTAAATGCGCTGTTCTTAATCTTACTGATGTTAACGATGATTATCCCTTTTGCCAATGTAATCGCCCTGGCCTTTTCTTCCGGGATGGCTTCCATGAAGCCTGAGATTATTCTGTTTCCCAAAGAATTCAGCGTAGAAGGCTTCGGGACAGTGTGGAATAGTCTGGATCTGCGGCGCCCTTTCATGAATAGTGTAATTGTCACGCTCACCGGCACGTTTCTTCATGTCCTGCTGTCCAGCCTGGCCGGGTTTGTGCTGATCCAGCCGCAATTGCCCGGCCGAAAAATCATGGTCTCCTTTATTCTGCTGACAATGATGATTCCGCAGGACGCCATGATGATTCCGCTCTATCTGGTGAATCAGGACCTGCATCTTATAAATACGTTAAGCTCCCTGGTCTTGTCGGGCATGATCTCCGGCTTTTCGATTCTGCTCATGCGCAATTTTTTCCTGAATGTCCCCTACGAGATGTGTGAATCGGCGCAGATTGACGGGCTGGGGATGTTCCGTATTTTCACAACGATGTATCTGCGTCTGGCTATCACCGGAGTCGCTACGGTCACCTTGTTTGAATTCGTGAGCCGTTGGAACATGCTCAGTGCACCGGTTCTGTTCATCAACGATAGCACGAAGATTACCCTTCAGGTGGCCCTCAAGTCGATGATCACAGATGCGAGTGCCACATCCGGCAATCTGCTGATAACAACCAATGTCCGGATGGCGGGAATCCTCATTTCGATTCTTCCGCTGCTGGCGGTATATCCGTTCATTCAAAGATATTTCATGAAAGGTCTTATGTTAGGAGCGAACAAAGAATAGAAGGGAGGATATCACATGCAGATTGTCTTGGAGCTGCCTTTGAACAGAAGGATTACAAAAAAAGAAGAGCAGACGTACCTCGAACTCCCTTTTGCAGTAGGGGCTGCTGTGGAAAGGATCGAAGTGAAGTATACGTATGAATCCCGGAACGGGGCGGCAGTGATCGATATCGGACTCCGTTCGCCGGGACGGATCATAGGCTGGAGCGGCGGAGCCAGGGAATCATTCTTCACCGCACTCGGCAAAGCGACACCCGGCTACCTGGCGGGTCCGATCGCTGCCGGAGAATGGAAGGTCATGCTGGGCGCTTACCGCGTACCCGAAGGGGGGTGTGAGGTCCATGTGGAGGTGAAGCTCTTTCATAAGCATCCCCGCTGGATCAGGGGCGACTTGCATATGCACAGTGTTCACAGTGATGGTGCGTACACCATCGGGGAGGCGATGCGGTCGTGCAAGGACAAAGGCCTGGAGTTCATGGCCCTCACAGATCATAATAATGCCTCGCAGAATATAGCCGCGCTGGCCGCCGATGATCAGCTCGTGCTTATTCCCGGTGTGGAATTAACCAGCTATAAGGGGCATTGCAACCTGCTCGGGCATCCGGATGCCTTGGACGATTTTCGTATCCTGACACCGGAGCAGGCCAGGCGGGAATTGCAGCAGGCCACGGACAAGGGAGCCTTCATTTCACTGAATCACCCGTTCTGCGCGAACTGTCCATGGGAACTGGGCTTTGACTTGCCCTTTGATGCTGTTGAGGTATGGAATGGGCCATGGCGCCCGATTAACAGAGCAGCCCTCAACTGGTGGCAGGAGCAACTCGTCTCCGGGCAAAAGATTATTGCAGTAGGGGGAAGTGACACACATAGAGTAGAACCGCATGCCCAGCATGGAACGCCTACGGCTTATGTCCGTTCAGAAGCGGAATCGCAGGAGGAGATTCTTCGCGGAATCAGGGCCGGGCACGTAGTGCTCTCCTCCGGCACCTGCGGGACCTTCATCGACTTATCTATCGGTGCGGCAGGTGTCGGTGACACAGTCATCGTGGATAGCAGGCAAGAATATGAACTGGTTGTGCAAGTGGCCGGTGCGGCAGGAGACCTCGTGCAGCTATGGTCTGACCGCGGCATAGAGCAGGAATGGTCCGTGGAGAGCGGCGGTGAATATACATTGCCGGTGTTAACGGACCGGTTATTCTACCGCGCGGAAGCCATCCGTCACCTGACAGAGATGAATATAACGGTTACCGTCTGCCTGACGAATCCCGTCTACCTGCGCAAGCCTGAACAATAACAACAATAACCCTATAAATAAAGCTGCCCCATCCGCAGTTATATCTGCGAGTGAGACAGCTTTATTTGAATTTAAAAGGTTACCGCTTTCGTCCTGCCTGCCGGATCACTCAACCAAACGAGGTCTCGACACTCTGCGTCACAATCTCCCTGAGTTCAGCCTTCTGTGCGGTGAACTGCTGCAGGGTAATGCTTCCGCTCGCCAGTCTCCCTTCAAGCTGCTGGGTCAGCTGTCTGACCTGCAGATTGATGACCTGCTGGATATTACCGCCGTTCTCTTCAGCGATAGTGTGCAGGGATTTGCCGTCGTACAGGGCATCATACAGCTCTTCGTCGGAGGAGGCGCCCAGGTTCAGGCCATCCAGCAATTCATCGGTATCGGTCACATCTACTGTGGACCATTTGGCAACAGGCAGGGTATGTAAGGCAGGCTTACCCCAGGCCGTTCCTCCAAACGACATCGCTACAATCATCGTTCCAACAATCATTACCCGCTTTATATTCATACGTTCTATGTTCATATCTGTTATCCTCTTTTCGTGTGTGGTTATATCGTTCAAGGTTCAGGGATTGCGGCGGCTAGTGAACTTCAGCTACATACATCTTACCCAACAATACTGAAATGAAGCTTAAGTCTTCTTAAAGATAACCTAAACTTTTGAGCGTTCCTGAATTGTAGTGTCTTGGGCCGATGAATGGAATGCTCCCTGCCCAAGGTTTGCCTGCAAGCCTGAACGGTGATTCTAATAGTAGAGCCCAGCAGCCGTCTGCCTTGTTCTTGCTCCTGCTTCTGGATCTGCGTTATTCTTGAAGGGACTGATCCGAACGAAGCAAGCGCCAACGGAAGGATGAACCGCCTATGAAAAAAATACTGGTCGTCGATGATGAACCGGCCATTGCAAGTGCGATTGCCTATGCGCTGCGGCGTGAGGGCTATGAGGTTGATACCGCCGGTGACGGAGAGGAAGCGCTGAGCAAGGCAAATTCCTTCCGTCCGAATGTGATGGTGCTCGATGTAATGATGCCGAAGCTGAGCGGTTATGATGTCTGCCGCAAGCTTGAGGACCGGGATGATATCGGCATTATTCTGCTGACTGTCAAGAATGATATTGTTGATAAAATTGTCGGTCTGGAGCTGGGCGCAGACGATTATATGACCAAGCCGTTCGAGATCCGCGAGCTGCTGGCCCGGGTCAAGGCGCTGCTCCGCAGGCTGGAGAAGAATACAGTAGAGACCCGCAGCGAGCGGATCGAATACGGCGCGCTGCAGGTTCACCCGGACCGGCGCAGCGCTGAGCTGGACGGGGAGCAGCTGGAGCTGACCCCGAAGGAATTCGATCTGCTGCACCTCCTGCTCTCACACCCGCAGCGGGTGTATATGCGCGAGGAGCTGCTGGAGCAGGTCTGGGATATGGACTATGCCGGGGGCACGCGCACCGTGGACATTCACATCCAGCGGCTGCGCAAAAAACTGGGTGAACCTTACCAGAACATCCTCCAAACCGTCTATGGCGTAGGCTATAAGGCCGTGCCTGCGGGGAGCTACCCATGAGAATCAGCATCAAGCTGAAGTTCAGCCTGTTCCTGGCGGTGCTGCTTATTCTTGCCGTCAGCGTGCTGAGCTATTTCGTGCTGCGCGGCGTCGAGCGTAACGAACAGGGCCAGACGGAGCGTTATCTGGCCCAGCATGTCACCACGGTCAATCTGCGGGTGAAGCAGACGTATTATACCGGCGCGCGCCTCGAGCCGCAGGCCTTCATGCAGCAGCGGGGCAAGGCGCTGGCTGCCGAGCTGGCCGGGTTCACCGGCCTTGAGGTGACCCTGTACGACGCTCAGGGTCAGCCGGCAGGGACCTCGGCGCAAGGCGGGCCGGGTCAGGGCAAGCCGGATCTCAGCGCGGCGCTGGGCTACGCGCTGAACAATAAAGTCGCCTATCAGAGTGAAGGCGACAGGCTGTTCTATCTGGCCCCGCTCCAGGGGCCGGAGGGGCAGATGGGCGTGGTGCAGCTTCAGTACTCCCTGAAGGGCGCCCGCAGCTTCCAGCAGACGCTGCTGAATCTGTTCCTGACCACGGGCGGAGCGGTGCTGGTGCTCAGCTTTTTGGGCGGGTACCTGTACTTCAACCGCGCTGCGGTTGCGATCGGACGGCTGAAGAAGTCGGCGGAGGATATCCGCCGTGCCGATTATATTGCGGCTCCGCCGGTGCGGCGCAAGGATGAGCTTGGAGAGCTGGCCGAGGGCATCTACTTCATGAGCCGGGAGATCGAGAGCAGCATTGCTGCGAAGGATGAGGAGCGGCGCAAGCTGCAGCTGGCCGTGGAGAAGCTTCAGGCGCTGGAGCAGCAGCAGAAGCAGTATATCGGGAACATCAGCCACGAATTCAAGACGCCGCTGACCTCGATCAAGGCGTATGTAGATTTGCTGAACATGTATGACGACGACCCCAAGCTGCTGCATGATGCCAAGATCAATATTGCCAAGGAGACGCAAAGGCTGTATGAGATGGTGGAGAAGGTGCTGCAGCTGACAGCGCTGGAGAAATACGATTTCGAATCCCAGGCGGAACTGCTGGAGGTCGAGAGCACACTGCGGGATATCTGCGGGCGTATGAAAGGCAAAGCGGAGCGCTACGGCCTTACGATCACACTTGACGTCAAGCCGGCGCATATCTGGATCGACAAGGAAAGCTTCATGCATATCTTCATCAACCTGCTGGACAATGCGATCAAATATAACGTGCCCCAGGGGAGGATTCACCTGCACAGCGAGGTCCGGGATCAGCGGGTATGGATTACAGTCCGGGATTCGGGAATCGGCATTCCCGGGGAGTCGCGGGACAAGATCTTCGAGCCGTTCTACACAGTCAACCGTGACCGTTCGAGAGCATCGGGCGGCACAGGGCTCGGACTCTCCCTTGTCCGTAACCTGGTGGAGAAGCAGAACGGCACCATTGCCTTGCTGCAAGAGGGCCCGGACGGGGGGGCGGCGTTTGAGCTGTCTTTTCCGCTGGTGTCCTGAAGGAGTTAAGTTTACAACTTGGAAACATTCTGTGTGCGGTTTGGAAATATGCGTCAGGTATGCTTCTGGAAGCCATAGAAGCGAAGAGCTGGAGGGAAGCCTGGATGAATCGTGAGAGCTATAGAGCCTGGGGCAAGACTTGGAGAGTTCTGCTGTGCGGAGCCGTTCTGCTGTCGGTCACTGCCTGCAATACAGAGAATACGGAAATGCGGGAGGTCGTTGAGACATCCGGCCAGAAGATTACCGTCCTCGATAATATCAGCGAATCGGTCTACACTCAGCTGAAGCTTGAAGGAATCCATAAGGTGGAGGGAGTGCGGGGCACCGACTTCGTCAGTGAGGAGGTGATGGTCGTGACCCAAGAGAACCGGAATCTCCCTGCGCAGGTGATTGAAGGCCAGAAACGGTATCCGGTGAATCTCTATCTCCATACCTTCTCCACAGGAGAGGAGACTCCGCTGCGGGAGGGAGAGCTGAATTATGGCGCGCCGCTGCTGTCACCGGACAAGACACATTTGTTCTACAAGGAATTGTATGAAGCTACGGGAGTGGGCTACATAATGGATCTGTCCACAGGCGCTTCCGTGAAGCTGGGGGACGCAGAGTTCCGGAGTGAAGAAGGAACGTGGGCGGATGACGGGCATGTGATTTTTCCGGATATGGAAGGCAATCTTCTGAGCGCTGATGTGAACGGTAAGCTGGAAACTGTACTCAAGACGGGCGTGTCTTATGCTCATGAGGTGATTCAGACCGGCAGCCGGATTCTGTATATTTCGGGTGAAGAGAGCCAGCTTAACGCTTATGACAGAGGCACGAAGCAGACCAAGGTGCTGGGGCAAAATGTCGAGTGGGCCATTCCCTCCCCTGACGGGAGCAGGCTGGCCATCGTGGAGCGGATTGGAGCCGGGGAGCGGGTGCTGAAGCTCTGCGACAGCGAAGGTAATGAGCAGTCCCGGCTTGCTGACGGACAGCAGATCTTCGGTACCAGCTGGTCGCCGGACGGCAGCAAGCTGGCCTATGCCATTACGGCAGCAGGTGCCGCCGATGACCAGGAGGGCCTGTTCATTACGGAAGTGGAGACCGGGGAGCAGACACCTGTGCTGAATGATATTCATATCGCGGATAAGCTGCACTGGAGCCCGTCTGGCAAGAAGCTTCTGGCTTCAGCAACGGTGCTGAAGGACAGTGCTTATCAGAGTCTTACGTATGTGATTAGTTTGTCGTAACCGGGACCGGCTGAACGAGCTTCTGGTTTTGTTTTCATGCTATAATGGGGAAATGTACAGGCAGGACAAGCCGGAAGGAGCATTATCCTATGGAAGTAACCGCACAGGAAGTGGCGGAATGGATGGTCAAGGAAATCAAATTTACAGGAACCCTGCATCAGACTGCAGCGATTGAATATGTGAAGGCGAATTTCGGCGAATCCTTTGTATTTGTGAATGAGAATGGCAATGCCTCGCTGTCCAAAGAGGTGAAGAAGGCATTCCGTAAGCTGCATGGCGGAAGAATTGCCTGGGACCGCGACGGGTTCCTGTGGGCCTGGACCTGAGGACAGCATGAGCGTAGGGCCATATAAGACGCACTTAAGTTTTAAACTTGAAGCTTCGTCGTCACTGCGGTGAACATTTGGACTTCCGGCCGCTGTTGTCCCCAGATTTCTTGATTTATTCCGCTGTTCGCGGGTGAAATCCGGTGACAAAGGCGGTCGCTACCGCTCCTACAGCTCCAAATTTCCCCTCCGCTTCTTTTGCTTTTTGTTTATTTCTGTAGTGCTTCTTATATAATACTTATATTTCAATAAAGGGAGCGTTGCTTGTTCAGCAGCGCTCCCTTTTCGTGCGGTTTAGCAGGACGATTCTTGCAGTTTCTACAACAATTCCTCGAACACCCAGCTATCTAATAATCACAGTTGCATAACGTGCAACATTTATGTTAACCGTGCTACTAAGTAATTTTTCTCCATCATACTAAGAAGTCTTCATTCTGCCGGTGACATCACCTATACATATTCCAGCATGCCCTTGTCCTTGAGCAGATCAACAATGTCTTTGACCGACTGTGCTTTATCCTTGGGGCAGATCATGACGGCATCCCCGGTGTCCGCGATGATGAAGCCGTCTACGCCAATGGTGGTGATCAGCCGCCCGTTGCCATAGATGATGGAATTGCGGGTGTCGATGCCGACATGATTAGCCTTGATAATATTGCCTTCATCATCAGGCGGGAAGATGGCGCCGAGCGCGTCCCAGCTGCCGATATCATTCCAGCCGAACTGGCCGGACAGCACCACTACTTCATCAGAACGTTCGAGTATGCCGTAGTCAATCGAGATATTCTGCAGCAGCGGATAGATCCGGTTAATCGTCTCCTGCTCCCGGGCTGTACCGAGCGCTTCACTAATCGGCAGCATCGTATTATACAGCCGCGGCAGATAACGCTTGAAGTTATCAATAATGACCGAGGTTTTCCAGATGAAAATCCCGCTGTTCCAGAGATAATTGCCTGAGGCCAGATACCCCTGTGCCTTCTTGAAATCCGGCTTCTCCACGAATTCAGCTACATCGTATACAGCAACCGGCTGGACGGCGATCGGCTCTTGATCATAAGCAATGTAGCCGTAGCCGGTGGACGGGAAGGTCGGTTTGATCCCGATCGTGACAATGGCGTCACTCTCCATCGCAACGGTGCAGGCTTCGTCCAGCGTAAGCCGGAACTGGGGCTCATCGGTAATATAATGATCAGAAGGCAGGACAACCATTAAGGAATCCCCCTCACTCATCTGCTGGATGGAGAAGGCGGCGAACAGGATGCTTGCTGAAGTATTCCGGGCCACAGGCTCGATCAGAATATTACTCTTCTGCACACTGCTGTGCATGATGCTCTCTAGCAGGACTGCCTGGGTGCGGTTCGTCACAATAACGGTATTCTCCTGCGGGATGATGCCCTTGAAGCGTTCGATCGTATCATTCAGCATAATATCGTTGCCGCTGATGTTCAGCAGCTGCTTGGGAATTTCCTGTCTGGACAATGGCCAGAAGCGGGTACCGCCTCCGCCTGCGAGGATCGTTGCATATTTATTCATGGTGAGTCACCAGATGGGCAATCGTGAAGGAGATGATACTCTCCGATCCCTGATTGAGGTTCAGCCCCGAGCTGTGAATCCCGTCGTAGCAAGCCCCGGTCTGGGGATCGATCAGGGAGAGCTGCAAGGAATTATGTCCCGTGTACCAGGCGTAGCATAATTCAGCCTGCTTCAGATAAGCCGGCTCCTGCAGCACTGCGGCAGCCTCCCGGCAGGCGAGCAGCATCTCGCAGGCTTCGATCGGCTGCTCGTCATAGAGAGCAGGCTTGCCGCCGCGCAGCAGCCAGCCATGGCTGCCGATAGGCCGGTAATAGCCTTCCGGTGCGAAGGTCATGGAGATCAGGAAGTCTAGACTTTCTGTCGCTGTTACACGAAGCTCAGGATTGCCGGAGAGCGTGGCAGCCTTAAGCAGCGCCCAGGGCAGCATCGAATTTCCGTATGTCAGGCTGTCTTCGTACCAGTTCCAGCCCCCGCCCTTGGTATGATTGTACTGGTCATTCAGCCGGAGCGCTACAGATTCTATAAGCTCTTGAATGTAGGCTTCAGGCAGGAAGTCCCGCTCCTCTTCTGTACTTGGTATATGCGGATAAGGGAAGGAGTAGGTGAGTGCTCCCGGAGTCTCAAGCAAATAGCTGAGGCCGATAACGGCATAGCCCAAGGCCCGGGGAGAGCGCAGGCCAGCGATATGCGGCAGTGCCTGGTTGATCAGATACCGGCAGGTATTCAGCAGATTATCCGGCAGAATGGAAGAGTGGGAGAGTACGAACCCCAGCGCCCAGAGTGTGCGCCCCTGGCAATCCTCGGAGCCGCGCTCCTCCAGGAAGGAACGGCTGTAGTCCATGAAGTTCCGGAAGTTGCCCTCTTCATTCTGGGCATGATGGACGAATGAGAGATACGTATGAATCAGACCGAGTGAGGCGGTGTCCTGATTCTGCCGGTACATCAGCACGGCTGCGATTAATGCCCGCGCATTGTCATCGGTCGTGTAGCCCTTGGCACGGTCGGGAACACCGAATTTCGTATGCTGGAAAATGCCCGTGTCATCGGTTATTTGCTTCAGATAGCCGGTATTGAACTGTAACACCGCTGGCGCCTGCATCAGATCACACTCCGGTCAGCCGGTGTGGCAAGGCCTATAATGTCCTGGAAGATAGCGGCATAGGTCTTCGCAACCTCACTCCACATCATTGTACTGCCGAGTGCCTGTGTACGCTGTTCCATATCCCGGACTTTGGCCGGACTGTCCAGCAGCTCTAGAATACAGGCCTCCAGGGAAGCTGAATCGCGGAATTCCGCCAGCAGTCCTCTGCCTCCGGCAAGCATTTCTTCGGCATAGCGGTAAGGGGTGGAGATAATCACTCTGCCATAGCCGACTCCATAAGCGAGCGTTCCGCTGACGGCCTGTTCCTTGCCCAGATAAGGAGTCATATATATATCCGACATCACCAGGGACTCAATGACCTCTTCCTGGGTCAGCAGCTTGTCGACGAACAGCACATTATTGACCAGGTCTAATTCATGCACCAGATCGGTCAGCTTTTGACGGTATACTTCACCGATCTCCTGTTTGACCACCGGGTGCGTCTTGCCCCAGATGATATAGAGCGCGTCAGGATGCTGCTTCACTACTCCGCTCATAGCCTCAATCGCATATTCAATGCCCTTGCCGGGACTCAGGAAGCCGAAGGTCGAGAGGATTTTGCGTTCGCCGAACTTGTATTGAAGCTTCAGCTCTGCACGGGTGGAGGTCTGGACAAAAGGAACGCCGTGATGAATGAATGCTATTTTGGCGGCGTTAATATGATAGACAGAGATCAGATCTTCTACGGTGGACTGGGCCATGGTGACCACCTTGACGCTTCCTTCGGCGAGCCGGGTGATAATCTCATGCTGCTTGGGGGTAGGCTTGGTTAAGACGGTATGGAAGATAACCACGTAAGGGACCTCAAGCTCCTTAGTGAACTGTAGCAGATATTCGCCGCTCTCTCCGCCGTATATGCCGAATTCATGCTGAATGACTAGCAGATCGGTATCTGACTGGTTGATGTCCCTGGCTGATTCTATATAATCAGATAGCTGATGTTGGTTAATTTCCCGCATGACCTGGTCCGTGTAACGGTAGTTTCCGTTGTTATTCATGGCGATAATGCGCGGTTTGTTGAAGCCCTGAAGCTTCGTGAATTCATCCAGCAGATCCTGGGTGAAGGTAGCAATTCCGCATTCTCTAGGCAGGCTGGTGGACAGGAAAACAATGTTTTTGTTGCGGTTGCTGTGGTTCATAATAGAAAGCCTCCCTATGATTATCGAACTTTTGGGGACAAAAAAAGAAAATAAAGAGGACTTTATTTTCCGGGGATGAGTGGTATAAAATTTTGTTTCTGCAAATTATTTCCTGCCCAAACTATAACATGACCATTTAATCTTGTCAATTTATTGACTCCCTTGAAATCACCGGATATAGTGATGTAGGAGGTGTATGGATGCCAGTCATACGCAGTAAGTTGAGTGAGGTTATGGAGAAGCATGACCCGAAATTATCAATCCGTAAGCTAGCGAAGGACATTAATTACCATTTCGATTCCGTCCGGCGGATGTACAAAGACGAGATGGTGCAGTATCCCCGCGATCTGCTGCTGAAGCTGTGTTCGTATTTCAATATTCAGCCCGGAGAATTGATCCGGATGGAATCCGATGAGAACGATTGGGACATAGATAAGACAAATGAATATGAGGAGGAAGGCAATGACAAGGAGCCCGGCGAAGACAGCAACCTGTAATGAACTGCTGGATACCTTTTATGCCAATCTCCGTACCGTGCACGTGGAGAAGCTGGTCTTCTCCGGTGTGGGCGGGCGTGATGTCTACAATATAACGGCTCCGTTCCCGCATGACGGGGAGGAAGTGATCTTGGGAAGAGTTGAGGAACGGGATAGCGAGTTCTCTCAAGTCTTCTTTTTTACATCCGGCGAAGATGGGGTATGGGTTCCCCGTGCGCATACCCATACCTATAATCTGCAGGACCCGTGCGTAACCCGCGTTAAGGGAGAACTGATTGTCGGCGGAGTTGAAGTGATTACGGCCGGGGATAACCCGTCCAAGATAGTCTCCTGGGTTACCCAGTTCTACCGGGGATACCGGATCGACTCACTGCATCACTTCTCCTCCGGTCCGGGGCTGATGAAGGATATCCGGCTGATTGAGCTTCAGGATGGCAGAATCGGCGTATTGACCAGACCGCAGGGAGAGCGGGGCGGCAGGGGGCAGATTGGCTTCACCATTATTGATTCCCTGGAGGAGCTGCATGAACAGACCTTCCTGGAGGCGGAGATTCTGCAGCAGCAGTTCGTGCCGGAAGAGTGGGGCGGAGCCAATGAAGCCCATCTGCTGCGCAATGGCCATATAGGTGTACTCGGGCATATTGCCTGCTTCGGCCGCTCCGGGCAGAAGCACTACTATTCCATGGTGTTCTCGCTTAATCCGGGTACCTTTGAAACCACTCCGGTCAAAATCATCGCGGCCAGAAGCGATTTCCCCATCGGTCCGGGGAAACGTCCCGAGCTTCAGGATGTCATCTTCAGCGGCGGTCTGGTGCGCGGAGCGGACGGCCGGGCGGTGTTGTCTGTAGGCGTCAGCGATGCGGAAGCCTATAGAATCGAGATCCCGGATCCTTTTGCCGAATATGAAGTCTGATTGCCGCAGGTTTGACTAGATTCTATGGTCATGTTACACTTGATATGACAAGAATTTATGGTCGAAGAGAGCGGGAACCAAGCAATGAGTAAATTTATTCAACTAAGCAATCGTACGTCTGATACGAAGTCCAACCTGAATGTGGCAAGACAGCAGGGCCGCATCCCGGCTGTACTGTACGGAATTGGTAAAGATACTCTTAGTCTTGAAGTGAACGAGAAGGAACTGCTGGAAGTGCTGAGAACGAATCCGCGGGCGATCCTGCAAGGGAAATTGACCGACGGTACAACCGTTCCGGTAGTGGTTCAGAACATCCAGAAGCAGTCGATGTCCGGTAAAGTGCTGCATATTGATTTCCAGCATGTAAATATGAGCATCAGCATGGACAGTAAGGTGACTATTCATTTTGCAGGCGAAGCTGCCGGCGTCAAAGAAGGCGGCGTTCTGCAGGTGGAAATCTATGAAGTAGAAGTCCGCTGTATGCCGGGCAATCTGCCCACTTCCATGGAAGTGGATATCAGCAGCCTTGCCATCGGCGACCAATTGCTGGTGTCGGATCTGATTTTCCAGGATGGCATTGAAGTGCTGACCGATCCAAGTACGGTCATGATTCAGATCAAGACTGTACATGAAGAAGCTGAAGAACCGGTAGAAGTTACTCCGGCTTAAATACAAGAATGACGAAATAACCCCTTTCAGCAGGATCAGCGGGGAACTCATGGGTGCATGAGTCCGCTGTTCTGTGCTGCAAGGGGTTATTTGTGTTGTCTATCAGACTGGAGATTCCGCTGTAGCAGCGAAAGGCCAGTTATACAGGGACTTCCCGGGTGCTTTTCTCCATCGGGGACTTGCAGAGCGGGCAGGGCTTCGAGGCCAGATGATCCTCAGCCCCGCCTGCCTTCATCCGGGTCCAGCCCGGGCAGGCCTTGCCGGTACATGTCCAGACCGGGACGGTCTGCGTTCTCGCTGCGGCCGAACCCGGGCTGGAACCCGTAGTATAGCTGCTGCGCACGCTAGGGGGTCTGCCTCCAGTGGCCGGAGCAGGCGCTTGCGGCTGAACGGCCGAACGGAAGGCTGAGAGCATGAAGCGCGAGACCTCGGCCTTCTTGCCCCGGTGCCTTGCAGGCGAGCTGATGAACAGCTCCTCCTTGGCCCGGGTAACGGCAACATAGGCGAGTCTGCGTTCCTCCTCTAGCAGCGCGATGCCCGCTTCGGCTGCGGCTCTGGCCGAAGCTGTGCTGATCACCGTTACCGAAGCCTTCCCTGGCTTACGGTCCTTGGGGCGGGCCTCCTCCAAGGCGGAGCTGTGCGGAAGAATGCCCTCGGAGGCTCCAATCAGAAAGACCACGGGGAACTCCAGCCCTTTGGATTTGTGGATGGTCATGAGCGCAACCCGGTTGCCCTGCTCCTTCAGGCCCGGCTGCCGGTTCAGCTCATTGCGCTCCGTCACGTTGCTGATGAACTCGAGGAACAGCGGAATCGTGCCGAACCGCTCCGCCGATGCCTCAAGCTCGTCCAGCATCTCCTTCAGCGTCTCGCGGTGCAGGGTGGCCTGATGCCGCTCGCTGCCTTCGATGAAGTAATCATAGAAGACGGTGCGGATCTGCCGGATTGCCTGCACCGGCGTCAGCTCGCGCAGGCCGCGGATCAGGTCCAGCCGCTCGCGCAGCTTAACGCCTTTGAAATCCTCCATGCCCGGCATCGACAGCAGATGGATCAGCGGGCCTTGCTTCGCCTGCACGGCCTCCATGCGCCGGATATGGTCCATTCCCTTGTCGCGGCTTATATAAAGGGTCGGCAGAATATTCTCCATGGCGGCGAAGTCCCGGCGGTTGACCGACAGGCGCAGGTGATCCAGCACCGGGGAGATCAGCCAATGCTCGTAGAGCAGCTGGCCTTCGCCATAATCTATATATGGGATATCGCGCAGCAGCAGCAGCTCCAGGATTGCCCGGTTGCTGCTGGTAGCGCGGTATAACAGGGCGAAATCCCGGTATTCCCTGGCTCCGCTCTCAATTTCACGCTCTATATGCTCGACAATCTGCCCGGCTTCGTCATCCGCCGTTAGCGGACGCAGATAACGGGGCGGCTTGCCGGTGCTGCGGGCCGCTTGCAGCGTCTTGGTCCGGCGCCGTGAATTATGGCGGATAATTCCGTTGCCGAGGCCGATGATCGCCGGACCGGAACGGTAGTTAATATCCAGGGTAATCACCTTTGCCTGCGGATACAGCTTCTCGAACTCCAGGATGAACTCGCTGCGAGCGCCGTTGAAGGAGTAGATTGTCTGGTCATCGTCACCGACCACCATCAGATTATCCTGCGGATGTGCAATCATCTTCACCAGCTCATATTGCAGCGCGTTCGTATCCTGGAACTCATCGACCATGACGTACTGATACTGCTGCTGCAACTCCCGCAGCAGCCCCGGCTGTTCCCGGAGCATCCGGTAGGCGATCAGCAGCACATCGTCGAAGTCGATTTTGAAATGGTCGGCCTTCCACTGCTCATACCGCGCGAGAATGGCCTTCACTTCCTTCTCCTCCTCGGTAGCCTCCGGCAGATGCTCCGGCAGGCCCATATTCATCTTGCAGGCGGAGAGCAGCGTGAGCAGATTCTCCGGGGGATAGGCATCCTTGGGCAGTCCAAGCTCACGCATAATCTGCTTCAGCAGAATGTGCTGGCGGCGGGTCTCGTGAAAAATCTCCTGCCGCAGCCCCTGCCGCCGCAGGAAATATAGAAAGAACGAGTGGAATGTGCGCGCCTGCAGGCGCGCGGCATCCCCCTCGTGCACCCCGGGCAGCAGGGCGATCCGCTCACGCATCTCTGCTGCTGCCTTGCTGGAGAAGGTCAGCAGCAGCAGGCGGCCGGGGGCGATGCCGCGCACAGACAGCAAATACCCGGTTCTGCAGATCAGCACCGAGGTTTTGCCGGAGCCTGCTCCAGCCAGCGTCAGCAGCGGTCCGAGATGATGCCGCACCGCTGCGATCTGCGGCGGGTTCAGCAGAATGCCGCCTTCCTCCAGCCTGCGGAAATAAGCCGCGTCGCTGTCCCCCGGCTGTACGGTCTCCCGGCTTGTCCGGGCGGAGGCTACCTTCGCCTGCGGTATATTCTCACCGCTGGCCCCCAGCGGGATATTATGAAATATGAGCTTGTTCATTGAGTTCACCTTCATTTGCTCCTTGAGTCAATTTGACCAGTATATCCCGGATCATTTCAGTCTGGCCAGAATGTAATTCACCTTGCGCTCGTACAGCCGGGGCTGATCTTCCTTGATCTCCTCCAGCAGGAAGGCCAGGCATTGACGGATTCTTGGCGGCATACGTACTGCGATCTCTGCATAATCCTTGCGGTAGCTGTCATCCTGCAGAATTCGTTGATTCAGCACAATCGCCCAGTTGCGGGCATGCTCCAGCATCTCCGGCAGCGACTCCAGCAATTGGGTCAGGTACATCTCCATCTGGACACTCTCTACAAAATGAACCAGGCTGAACATCATTTCTTCCTGCTCGGTATCATCATCGAATACCTTGAAGATCTGGTGAATGACGGCATCCTCCGTATCACCGGCCAGACTCTCCAGCGCCTGATCGAACTGCTCGCATTCCAGCTCAGTGCGCAGCAGCCGGTTGTCATACAGCCGGGCAATCCCGGGGTATAGGTCCATAGGTGATTCCTCCTAAGCAAAAAATAACGCCATTTTTCATATAGTCCAATTTTTGACAGCTAAGATTAATATATTGGACAAGGATTAGCTGATTCTAGCAGCTGTACAAATATAAGTGAGGTCTGGAGGGATATCATGTTTATTCCTGTTCTGATGGAATTATCCACAGCCGAGCGGCTCACGCTCATGCTATATCTTGCAATCAACCTGGGTGCTATATCATTGTGCTGCTTCCGGCGCTCAGGAACCAACCGCCGCTAAGAAGAGCAGCCTTCACCAAGAAGGCTGTTCACCCCTTATTCAGAAGATGCCGCAGTCCCGCTGCTACACCATTCTCTGTATTGCTTGACGTAATGAAGTCGGCAGTTTGCTTAAGAACGGGTGCGGCATTCTCCATGGCAATCTTGTACCCCGCCATCTCAAACATAGGCAGATCATTGTAGCTGTCGCCCATAACGGCCACTTGCGCCGCAGGAATGCCATAACGGGCAGCCAGCAGGCTTACCCCGGCGCCTTTATTCGCATCCGTATGATTGATCTCAATATTATTGACATGCGATGCGGTAATAATCAGTCCGGGAATGGCGGCGAACCGCGTAGAGGCTTCTTTCAGCAGTTCACGGTTCAGGGAGAATACCAGGGTTTTGTAGATCAGATTCTCCTCCTTGCTCCAGATTTCCTCCATATTCTCCACATAGGTTACCGCCGCCTGCTGGAATTGCTGGTCGATCATCGCTTGAAGCAGCCAGCCCAGCTCCTCCGGCACCTCATCCTCCTTAAGGGAAGCCAGCTTCTCCAGCTGTACCCGCTTATCCAGCTCTACATACACGTTATCCTCTGTGTACACCTCATAATACAATTCAGGTATTTCGTTCATCCAGCGCAGCGCGGGAATAATATCCTGTTTGTTCAGCGGAGTGCTTGCCGCCACGCTCCGGTCAGACAAGGTGACAACAGCACCGTTAAGACTCACCACGGGACACTCCAGATCAGCCAGCCGCAGTTGCCGCTCAGCATCCATGTAGGACCGGCCTGTAGCGATAATCACGATATGTCCCAGGCTCTGTGCGTGAAGAATGGCCTCTTTGTTCTCCTTACTGATTTCCCCCTCCCCGTTTAGCAGTGTCCCGTCCATATCCAGTGCAATAAGCATAATTGTATATCTCCTGTCCTGTCTATTTATTGTAGGTACCCCTTCAAGGGTGTGAGAGCTTTGCCTGTATTTTATCATTATTTATCTGAAAATTAAAAATCAAAGTATTCGTTAGCAGCCTTTCAGGACAGACTGATTGCTGGCAGGCAGTGTGCGGGATTTTCAGAAAAGAGTATTCGCGTGGTACAATAAAAGGCAGGCCTGCAACCTGGTAACCTGGGGGGCTCCTGCTGAATGCGATATGGACGATTTCCGGGCGAAGGCGGCTTGGGGTCGTTAGGTAAGGGGGATAATATACTTATGAAATCCAGAAATTTAGCTACAATATCTCTTGCGATTATGGCCTGCGGATTCCTGTTCACCTTGTTTCTGCCGGAGAATCTGGCGGTTATACTGCTGAGAGGTGGCTTTGAGGCAGGGCTCGTCGGAGGAATCGCCGACTGGTTTGCCGTAACAGCCTTGTTCCGTCATCCGCTGGGTCTGAGAATTCCGCATACCTCACTGCTGCTGAAGAACCGGGATAAGCTGATCCAGTCCCTGATCTCTGCCATGGAGAATGAGCTGCTGAATAAGGAGAGCATTGAGAATAAGCTGCGCAAAATCAACATAATCTCCATAGGCGCCACCGTGCTGACACGCTTCTTCTCCAGAAGAAAAGCGCGCATGGAAATGCTGGAGCAGCTTAAGGGATTCGTGCTGCGGCTTCCGGTGGAGAATGCGGTTCCGTATCTTCAATCGGCGGCCGCAGCCTATCTGCGTGAAGCCAAGCTTGGCGTAGCTGCAGATTCCATTGCTACCAGTCTGATGAATGACGGCAAGGACATTGCCGCTCTTGATTTCGCGCTGGAGGGGATCTCCTCCTGGAGCGGGCGCCCGGAGACACGGGCGATGCTGGGCAAGATCGCCAGCGAGAAGCTGGCCGAGGTGAAGCTTGGCGGGCTGAAGGGGATGGCTTTCCAGGCTTTTGTGGGGTTCGTGGATGCCGACATGCTGGGTGAAATGCTCCAGGGTATGGTGCAATCGACCATCCGTGACTTCAAGGAAGAGGATAGCCCTTACCGTGAGGAGGTTATCCGGGAGATCCGGGTGGCTCTGTTCCAGCTGTTAAGCGACGAAGAACGGATCGAATCGCTGAGAATCTGGGCGCTGAACGAGCTTCAAGGGGAGGCTGCCGCCACATTTCTTCTTCAGCAGCTCGAAGGGCTGCGCGGTAAGGCGGTCTCGCTGCTGGATGAAGACCGGGCACGGGGCGGCCGCAAGCTGTTCAGGCTGTATGCCATGCTGGTCCGGCGGATCGGCCGGGAGCAGGAGTGGATTCAGACTTCTGAGGAGCGGATTCGCGGTACGCTGATCTCCTTCGTAGAAGCGAATCATTACCGGATCGGGCAGCTGGTCAAGGAGAACCTGGATCAGATGGATGATGCCTCTCTGGTGAATATGCTGGAGGAGAAGGTCGGCAAGGATCTGCAATGGATTCGTGTTAACGGGGCCGTATGCGGCTTTGTGGTAGGGCTTGTACTTACAGTGATCCAGTTGATCTGACCATGGAATAACATAGATAGGGCAGAGGCAGCAAGGCGTTCCCCCGGGCCATCCGAGAAGATGGCACCGGTGTGGGCGCTTTGCTGCCTCTTTCATTTGATCTATCGCCAATAATGGCAATTCAGAGGCGCTGTACAGACAGCCTCCTCTGATTATTGTGAAGGAACCAGCTTAAGGTAGATATTCTCCAGCAATTCAACGGTATGCTGCCATTCGTACATCTGCAGAGCATCGTTTCTACCCTGAAGTCCGATGCTTGCGGCAAGGGCCGGATTACGGCCGATCTGCAGCATGAGCCTGGCAAAAGGAGCAGGGTCCCTGTATTGCTTCACCAGGTACCCGTTACGGCCCGAATCAATAATCTCCCGGATTCCGCCGTTGCTGGAGGCGATGACCGGCAGGCCGGAGGCCATGGCCTCCACATTGACCAGCCCGAAGGCTTCATGGCGCTGGGAGGGACAGATGAAGCAGTCGGCTGCCTGGTATAGACTGTGAATCTCCTCGTGCGGGATATTGCCGAGGAAGATCACCTGGACGCCCAGCCGCCGGGCGAGTGACTTCAGCTGCCGCAGATACGGCGGCTGCCCCCTGCCTGCGATCAGCAGCCGGGCAGGCATATGCTGCTTCAGGCGGCGCATGGCCCGGATCAGCACATTCACTCCCTTGCGCGGAATGACCCGGCCCACGAACAGGACCGTGAAGCCGGGGGGCAGACCGTACAGCGTTCGGAGGCGTGTCTTCTCCTGTGATGACACAGGGATGAAGCGCGACAGGTCCGCTCCCAGAGGAACAACGCTGAGCTTGCTGCGGATGCCGGGGAAGCGGCGGGTTAGCCGCTGCTGTAAGGAGCGGCTGTTGGCTGCGACCGCGTCTGCCAGGGCAAGGCTGCGGGCAATTTCGGGCCTAGCGGGCACGAACGTCAGAGAATGGAGGAACGCCAGCACCGGAGTGCCGGGGTGCTGCCGCTTCACGGCAGCCAGCAGCAGCGGCCGGTTATCAATCTGAATAAGATCATACGGCTCGGCGGCTTCCAGATATCCGAGGACGGAGCTGCGGTACCGGGAAGGGGTGCCGGAAGGCAGCCGGATGAACCTTACCTGCTCGGTCTCGGCTGTGTCAGGGAGTCCGGGGGCTCTCCGGCTCACAATGGTTACCTTATGTCTCCGGGCCAGTCTCCGCGCGATATTCCAGATGCAAATCTCCACAGAGCCGTTCCCTGGAACCGCGAACTGTTCCGGTGCAATAAGGCAGATACGCATTGTGGATCTCCCCTCCCGCTGCATAATAGGTGATGTCCTTAACCTAACATATGCGTTCATGCCTGCGGAAGACACTGAAGCCGCAGAGAGCCGTCTGTCACTCTAGCTCCTGGTCTGCTTAAGAGTGGTGGCAATGACTCCGGCGACAGCCTGCTCATACTCTATAATCTTCAGCTTACCGGCTGCAATCTGCCTGTACCCGGAGACCATAGAGGATAAGGATTGCCCGGCCAGGGCTGGATTCTGCTTGCGGATTGCCGATTTGAAATCACTCCAGTCTGCGGTAAGCCGCTTGTTCAGCGCAGAGACTGCGCTTTTCTGCGACTTGATGGCGCTCTGCGGTCTGTCAATGCCTGCCAGGGTCTTGCGTGCTGCGGCCATCCGGCGGGTGCGGGTATCCTTCGCGGCCTTGAGCAGTGCCTCCTTGTCGCGTATCTCCTGGCGGGCTATTTGGACAAGCAGCTTCATGGCCTCAGACTGCGCCTTCAGGACGGAGTTCAGCGTCTTGTCCTTCAAGCCTTTGAGCAGGGAGATCCGCTTGTTGAGCGCGCTGTATTGATCGAACAGCGGCTGATAACGTTCCTTGGCACTGGCGACGGCTGCGCTCTGCCGTGTCACGGAAGCCAGATCAATGTTCTTGATGGACTCCCGGACTGCATTCAGCGCCTCTGCATTCTGATCGTGAAGAGTCCGGATCTGCACTTCCCGGCTGTCATATTGGGCAGACAGGGCGGTTAGTTCACTGAACTGGCTCTTCAGCCGGGCACGGACAGTACTGTCCGCCGTTGCCGCCGTCAGGTCAAAAGAAGCCTGGACAGATGAGGTGATCACCGTTGCCGATGCAGAAGCAGAACCGGCAGGGGACGTCAGGGCAATGATCAGGCACAGCAGCAACAGGCAGCCAGTCTTGTACAACTTGTTCATTTCATTCCTCCGTTTGTTGTCCATGTCCCCGAAACACAAAGAAGCACCCGCAGCAGAGGCCAACAGGCCTCTGTTACGGGTGCTTCCAGCGTAACGAGTCATGAATATGTATTTAACTTTTAATATAGGGACAAATTCTAGATTAGTCAATATTTACAATTTTAACTGTCTCTGTGCAAGGGAGGCTCTCCGTTTCATTCCGTGCCTGTCTTAGCGTATACTGTGAGAGTAGAACGACAAGCGAAGAACAGCAGAGGGTCTGCAGCAGCGCGGGGCCCCAGATGAAGGAGGCCGTATATAATGGAACACTTGGATGGGCGCTCTATTCAGAACATTAGGAGGCTGCTATGAGCCGGAAGCCTTCCGGGCCGCGGCTCAAGGCAGAGGCGTATACCCAGTGGGAGACGGGGGTCGCTGCGCCTTCCTCTGCCTGCGGTCCGGCAACCATGGCCGCTCTTTTGGAATATTGGCACTCGCATAAGGGCAGGGTGTTTGTTCCGGGGTTCCGTCATTTTGGCTCCAAGGCCGCGCATATCAACTACATCTATACCCATCATGGCGGCACGCCCTGGGGAATGAGCGTACGCAGCCTTGTCAGAGGCCTCCGGGCGTATATCCGTCAAGCGGCTCCTCCTGGAGAGGACCGCAACAGACGGGTTAAGGTATCTGTATTCAACGATATCGGGCGTTACAGAGCCGAGATTGATGCTGCGCGGCCTGTAGCCCTCAAATTCGATAAGTGGTTCAGCTTCCGCTGGCGGGGAAGCTATGTCTATGATTATCATTGGGTGCTGGGAATCGGTTATGAGGATCAGGCGGACGGCTCCTGTACGCTCGTTGTCCATGACAACGGGGTGCGGCATCCGGGCGGCGCATATACCCCGGGCCGAGAACGGCAGATTTCGTATACAGCGAATACAAGCATACTTACGATGGTCTCGCTGGACCTGCCGGGAATCCAGGAAGTCCCGTAAGCCCGGCGGCACATTGGCAGACAACCATAAGCAACAGGGGTGCCAGGGTTACAAAGCGGACAGGGCGGGCAGAGCAGGTACCGTCCTCTTTCTGCTTTTCGGCATCCTGGTGCGGTTGAGTTCAAACGTTTGCACTAAAGAGAAGATTAGGATAAAATTTCATATGGAGAGAAGAAGTATTGTATAAATACCAGGAGTTGTGCCGTATATTTAGTTAAAGGTAAAGGAGGCGGTCTGCCTTGTCTGTACAGAAAGAAATGAAGGAACCGATTGATTACGGGGACCCGGCGGCTACCAGCGGAATATCCGTCTTTGACCGGAATTTCGACGAGCTGTTCAGCTATGACGGAGGTGATCTGGGGCTGAGCTATTCGGCAACCGGCTCTGCGTTTTGTTTGTGGGCCCCAACTGCCCAGGAAGCAGAACTAATACTTTATAAGTCTTGGCAGGACGCGGCGGGCCGGCGAATCCCGATGATCCGCGACGTTAGGGGAACCTGGAGAATCAACGTTCCGGGTGATCTGGACGGGATGTTCTATACCTATAGTGTGCGTATCGGTGATCTATGGAATGAAGCGGTGGACCCTTACGCCCGTGCTGTCGGTGTAAACGGGGACAGAGGTGCCATTCTTGATCTGCGCAAGACTGATCCGGAGCGCTGGACGCCGGACAAACCGCCGCTCCATGACCCAGTGGATGCGGTGATCTATGAGCTTCATCTGCGTGACTTATCGGTTCATCCTGCCAGTGGAATTACCCATAAGGGACAATACCTGGGTCTTGCAGAGGCGGGAACCCGTGGTCCGGGAGGGATTGCCACCGGCCTGGATCATATTGCCTCGCTGGGCGTAACCCATGTGCAGCTGATGCCTGTCTATGATTATGCCACAGAGAGCGTGGATGAGACCCGCCTGGATGAGCCGCATTATAACTGGGGATATGATCCCAAGAACTATAATGCTCTTGAAGGCTCCTATGCCTCAGATCCATATGTTCCGGGCCTGCGGATACGTGAGCTGAAGACGATGATACAGGCCCTGCATGACCGCGGCCTGAGAGTCATCATGGATGTTGTCTATAACCATGTCTATGACGGGTTCCGCGTGAACTTCGCCAAGCTGGTTCCCGGATATTATCTGCGTTATACCAAGGATGGCCGGTTATCTAACGGCTCCGGCTGCGGGAACGATGTCGCCTCCGAGCGGAAGATGATGTCCCGCTTCATTGTGGAGTCTGTGCTGTACTGGGCCAAGGAATATCATATCGACGGCTTCCGTTTCGATCTCATGGGGCTTCTTGATACCGGCACCATGAACGAAATCCGCCGCCGTCTGGATGAGCTGGACCCCTCCCTGATCACCATCGGTGAAGGGTGGGTGATGGATACGGCGCTGGCGGAGGATCTTCGGGCCAACCAGCGCCATGCCAATGAGCTGCCGGGCATCGGACACTTCAATGACGGCTTCCGGGATGCGGTGAAGGGCAATATATTCCTGCATGACCAGAAGGGCTTCATCAGCGGCGGCATCGGCTTCGAGCGGAATGTGAAGGCGGGGATTGCCGGAGCCATCTACTACGGGCCGGGCTTGGGGCAATATGCACAGGAGCCGGAGCAATGTGTTAACTTCGTGGAATGTCATGACAATCATACGCTGTGGGATAAACTGCTTCTGTCCACACCAGGAGTGGAGGAAGAGCAGCGGCGGGCTATGCACCATCTGGCCTCGGCTATGGTCCTGACGAGTCAGGGGATTCCCTTCATCCATGCCGGGCAGGAGTTCCTCAGAACTAAGGGCGGGCTTGAGAACAGTTTCAAATCACCGGTGGAATATAATTGGCTGGACTGGGAACGCTGCGCCGCCCACGCGGAATCTGTTGATTACATGAAGCGGCTGATCGCGCTGCGCGCTGCCCATCCGGCCTTCCGGCTGCGGACTGCCGAGGAGATCCGTGACCGGCTGGTCTTCGAGGAGGCTCCGGCGCACTCGGTGGCTTACACGCTCCGTGATCATGCCGGCGGGGATTCCGCGCAGCATTTGTACGTGCTGTACAATGCCAACCCGCAAGGGGTCAGCCTAAGTCTGCCTGAGCTGGGCGAATGGAGCATTTTGTTCGGCGAAGAGCATATCGGCGGGCTTACGGGCGGTATTTTATCGGCTGACGGAATTGGAATGATTGTACTGGCAGTGATCTAAAAGAATACATTGTACCGCAGAAGCAGGCTGCCCCGGCAGTCTGTTTTTGGCGTGCTGAAAATAACAAAATATAAAGAGAAAAAAACTACTTCATCTGTCGTAGTAATTATGCTACAATGAACCTAATTACTACGACAGATGAAGTATAGGAGGCAGGCAATTGATCAGCAGTGACGTTATCCGGGGATACAACGATACGATGATCCTCTACATGCTTCTGGACGGGGAATCGTACGGCTACGAGATCTCCAAGAATATACGGAAGCTCTCGGAAGAGAAATACATTATGAAGGAGACCACACTCTATTCCGCATTCACCCGGCTGGAGAAGAACGGATATATTGATTCCTTTTATCTGGATGAGACGTTCGGCAAAAGACGCACCTACTACCGCATCACTCCCCAGGGCCTGGCTTATTACCGTACCAAATGCGAGGAGTGGCAAGTCACCCAGGAAGTCATTAACAAATTCATAAAGGAGCTGTGAGAAACTTGGATACAATCATAGGATATTTGAACAATATGTTCGCTTCCCTGCCCAGAACGGAACAGATGCACAAGCTGAAGCAGGAGCTGCTCGGCAACATGGAGGAGAAATATTATGAACTGAAGCATGACGGGAAGTCGGAGAATGAGGCGGTAGGCATCGTTATTTCCGAATTCGGCAACATTGATGAGCTGGTCAGTGAGCTGGGGATCGGGGAGATCCATCAGGAAGAGAAGGTTGCGATGCTTCCCGAGCTTACGGAGCTTGAGACAGACGAATTCATTGCTGCCAAAAAAAGATCCGGCCTGCTCATCGGGCTGGGCGTGGGACTGATCATGGTTGGCGCCGGCCTGCTCATTCTGATTACAAGTTTGGCCGAGAACGGGTTTATGCGCTCTGTGCTCTCAGAGGATGCCATGAGCGTGATGGGAATCATCTTCTTCTTGATTCTGCTGGTTCCTGCCATTGCGATGTTCATCTACAGCGGATTGAAGCTGGAGAGGTTCAAATATATGGAGTCCGGCTTTAACCTGCCCCACCATCTGGAAGCAGAGATTCAGCATAGGCAGTCTGGATTTGCTGCAACGTACACACTATCCCTCATTATGGGAGTTTGCCTGATCGTCCTGTCGCCAATTGCTGTTTTTGTGGCTTCTGCCTTCGGGGATGACGCTTCCTCATATGGGGTTGTAGTCCTGCTTGCTGTGGTGGCTGTATCTGTCTTCCTCTTTGTCTATTACGGGAATATCCGGGGGGCCTACCAGATGCTGCTGAAGACCGGAGATTTCAGTACAGCCAAGAAGGAGGGGGAGGAGGACCGGGTAATCGGCGCGGTTGCCTCGATTGTCTGGCCGCTGGTCACCTGCGGTTTTCTGGTCAGCGGGCTTGTGTTCAATATGTGGCATATTAACTGGATTGTGTTCCCTGTGACGGGAATCCTGTTCGGGGTGTTCAGCTCCGCCTACAATCTGCTCAAGAAGAAGGATGCCGCCTGAATTCCGGTCTCTGAACCGCCTGCTGTAAAAGGGTGCTGTAAAAGGTGACATTGCTCATGTTCGCGCTTAGCGGATAGGTGGTAATATGAAGGCATTTATTCCCCTTATTTGAGCCGTGCAAGAGTCTGTACCGGGGTAATATCAACCCCCGTTGCAGCCTCTTGCTTCGCTGCTTTACAGTGACAGAATAACGGCCGGTGACTGAAGAGTATGCCTCTTTTTGAAGCCGGATGTGGGCATGAATGCCGCTAGACACAGGATCGGCGGCCAATCAGAGAGACTCGGAGGATGACAGGGATGGGTAAAACAACCGGATTTATCGAATATCAGCGGCGGACGCCTGCTGAATGTGAGCCTATGGAGCGGATTAAGAACTGGAATGAATTCTCGGTTCCCATGGAGGAAGAACAGCTGCGGGAGCAGGGGGCCCGCTGCATGGATTGCGGAACACCGTTCTGCCATGTGGGCCGTCTGCTGTCCGGGATGGCCAGCGGCTGTCCGCTGCATAACCTCATTCCGGAATGGAATGACATGGTATACCGCGGCAACTGGCAGGTAGCGCTGAAGCGCCTGCATAAGACGAATAACTTCCCCGAATTCACGGGACGCGTCTGCCCTGCGCCCTGTGAAGGTGCTTGTACCGTGGGGAAGACTGGTGATCCGGTAACGATTAAGTCTATTGAGAAGGCGATTGTAGATAGAGGTTTTGCTGAAGGCTGGATCGTACCGGAGCCGCCGCTTACCCGTACGGGCAAAAAGGTGGCCGTCGTAGGCTCCGGCCCTGCCGGGCTTGCCTGCGCTGCCCAGTTGAACAAGGCAGGACACAGTGTAACAGTGTATGAGCGGGCTGACCGGATTGGCGGTCTGCTGACCTACGGTATCCCGAATATGAAGCTGGATAAGAAGAAGGTGCAGCGCCGGGTGGATCTGCTGGCGGCAGAAGGAATTACCTTCGTCACCCGGACCGAGATCGGAAGAGATATTTCTGCAGCCCGGCTTCAGGAGGAGCATGATGCGGTGGTGCTCTGTGGCGGATCTACCAAGGCGCGGGAGCTTCCGCTAGAAGGCCGGGAGCTGCGCGGCATCCATCAGGCGATGGAGTTCCTGACGCTGAACACGAAGAGTCTGCTGGATTCCGGGCTCTCTGACGGGGAATATCTGTCGGCGGCAGGCAAGGATGTTGTCGTGATCGGCGGCGGAGACACGGGGACGGACTGTGTAGCCACTTCTATCCGCCATGGCTGCCGCAGCGTCATTCAGCTTGAGATTATGCCGCGCTCTCCGCTCACCCGTCAGCCGGGCAACCCTTGGCCGGAGTGGCCGAAGGTGCTGAAGGTGGACTACGGACAGCAGGAGGCGGCTTCTCTGTATGAAGAAGATCCGCGCCGCTATCTGGTCAATACCAAGCGCTTCGTCGGCGACGCCGGCGGACAGGTGCAGGAGCTGCATACCGTTCGCATTGAATGGAAGCGCACGGAAGACGGGCGGATGGTACCAGTAGAGGTGCCGGGCAGTGAAGAGGTTATCCGGGCCCAGCTGGTGCTGCTGGCCCTGGGCTTCACCGGACCGGAAGATACGGTGCCGGGACAGCTCGGCGTAGAGCGCGATGAGCGCTCCAACGTCAAGGCTGAATTCGGTGCGCAGGCAACGAATGTGGAAGGTGTCTTCACCGCCGGTGACATGCGGCGCGGCCAGAGCCTTGTGGTCTGGGCGATTGACGAAGGCCGCCAGGCGGCCCGTGAAGTGGACCGCTTCCTGATGGGCTCGTCCAATCTGCCCTGAGCCTGCTGCGTAAGTGAGGATAACAGCCGGACGCCCGCCAGGGCGTCTTGCTTTGCGTTAAGCCTGCTGAGGCATTTACAATGGATGCAGGTCGGCAGCATTCGATTGCTGCATATAATGCAGCTTTGGTTCAACGACGCCCGGGAGTCTAGGGGAAAGTTGCACAGAATGCAGGAATTTGTCCCGTGAATCCGCTTGGAGGGGATGAGAAGCTGTCTTTTATGCAACAATTTTGGATTAGGGGCAGAATTATGAACGGAATGTTGTATTTCGGGCATGAAGCAGAGAGGAAGTATGAAGATGAAACTGATGTTTATTTCCGATATTCACGGGTCCTTATACTGGCTGGAACAGGCTCTGGCGAAGGCGGAGGAGGAACAGCCGCACACGCTGGTGATTCTGGGGGACTTCCTGTATCACGGGCCGAGAAACCCGCTGCCGGAGGGGTATAATCCTCAAGGAGTCGCCGACATGCTGAATGCTTATGGCAAATCCCTGGTTGCTGTGAGAGGGAATTGTGATGCCGAGGTAGATCAGATGCTGTTGCAGTTCCCGATGATGGGCGACTACGTGCTGATTCTGCATGAGGGCCGCAAGATCTATGCTACGCACGGGCATGGGTTCAGCATCGACCACTTGCCGGCGTTATCCCCGCAGGATGTGTTCATCCAGGGGCATACGCATGTACCGGTGGCGGATCTGAAGGAGGGCATTTATGTGCTTAACCCCGGATCAATCGCCCTGCCCAAAGACAACCACCCGAACTCCTACGGCATTCTGGAGAACGGTGAGTTCCGCATCAAGGATTTCGGCGGCAACATCATCAAGCAGATCCGCCTGTAGAATTGCCGCCCAACTCAGTTCCTCTGATTGTAATCCCTCTGGATATTTCCAGAGGGATTATTGCTCTCTGCAATTGAGCACCCCGGCATATTATTGTATGATGGGTGAGGAGCTTGAGGTGTCTGCCCGGCTTCAAATATAAACAGCAGAGGTAACCAACCAAATGATGTATCCACGAGATTTAAACTATACAATGCCGGCAGAGTGGGCGAAGCATGAACGGACCTTCATTTCCTGGCCGGTGCAGGACTCCATGGTACATCCGGACAATCATGCCGCAGTAAGTGCAGGTTATGCCGGGATTATCCGGGCGATTGCGGAATTCGAGCCGGTGACTGTTATCGTCAATCCTGATGATAAGGAAGCGGTTGAGAAGCTGGCGCTTGGAAGCAATGTGACGCTGCTCCCGATCCGGCATAACGATGCCTGGCTGCGTGATAATGGCCCCACCTTTGTTGCCGGTCCCGAAGGCAAGCTAGCCGGGGTGAACTGGAAATTCAATGCCTGGGGCGGCAAATACTCGCCTTGGGATCTCGATGATGAGGTAGCTCCGCAGATCCTGAAGCATATGGATGTCAGCGTCTTCGATGCTCCGCTGGTGATGGAGGGCGGCTCCATTCATACCGACGGTGAAGGCACGCTGCTGACCACTGAAGAATGTCTGCTGAACACGAACCGCAATCCTGGGCTGAACCGTGAAGAGATTGCCGGTTATGTCAAGCAATATACCGGGACTGAGTCGATCATCTGGCTGAAGCGCGGCCTCAGCGGTGACGAGACGGACGGGCATGTCGATAACATTGCCTGCTTTGCTGCTCCGGGGAAGGTGATTATCCAGGTCTGCGAGGACCCGCAGGATGAGAACTATGCGATTTCGGAAGAGAACCTGCGCATTCTGGAGCAGGCTGTCGATGCCAAGGGCCGGAAGCTGGAGATTATCCGTATTCAGCAGCCGCCCCGTGTAGATTATGAGGACAACCGCCTGACCCTGAGTTATCTGAATTTCTATTTCGTGAACGGCGGTATTATCCTGCCCGTCTTCGGCGGTACGGCGGCTGAGACGGACAAGCTTGCCGAAGAGACTCTGGCCGGGCTGTTCCCGGATCGCAGAATCCGCACGGTAGACGGAATGGCCGTGATCGGTGAAGGCGGGAACGTCCACTGCACCACCCAGCAGATGCCAGCGGTGAATTAGAACCGCAGTTACACACGCCCAAGATCGAATCTTAAGTTCGTAATAAGGAGGAACAACCATGAGACAAGTAAAAGTAGCCGCAACGCAAATGAGCTGTTCCGGCGACATTGATGAGAATATCCGCAAGGCCGAGACACTGGTGAGAGAAGCGGCAGCCCAAGGCGCGCAGATTATTCTGTTGCAGGAGCTGTTCGAGACACCTTACTTCTGCCAGAAGGAGAAGTCTGATTATTACGCCTATGCCACCGAGCTGGAGCAGAACAAGGCGGTGAACCACTTCAAGGCGATAGCCAAGGAGCTTGCGGTAGTGCTGCCGATCAGCTTTTATGAGAAAAAGAATTATGCGCGCTACAACTCGCTGGCTGTAATTGATGCCGACGGAACCGTGATGGGCAAGTACCGCAAGAGTCATATTCCTGACGGTCCCGGCTACGAGGAGAAGTTCTACTTCAACCCGGGCGATACCGGCTTCAAGGTGTGGAATACCCGTTATGCCAAAATCGGAGTCGGCGTATGCTGGGACCAATGGTATCCGGAAGCTGCCCGGGTGATGAGCCTGATGGGTGCAGAAATTCTGTTCTATCCGACAGCCATTGGCTCGGAACCGCAGGATGGCTCGATTGATTCCAAGGATCACTGGCAGACCTGTATGCTCGGACATGCGGCCGCTAACCTGATCCCTGTCGTAGCCTCCAACCGGATCGGCAAGGAGATTGACGAGGATTCCAGCATTAACTTCTACGGTTCTTCGTTCATTGCCGGACCGCAGGGCAACAAGATTGTGGAAGCCGGGCGTGAGGAGCAGACGGTGCTGGTTAGCGAATTTGACCTCGATGCCCTTGAGGTAGGGCGGATTGAATGGGGGATTTTCCGTGACCGCCGTCCAGAGCTGTACCGGATGATTGCTTCCTATGACGGTGATCTGACCTTCTAACAATTGACCAATTGCAATCACTAGCAGCCGGAATGCTGCCGGGAGAGATTTCCCGGGGCATTCCGGCTATTTTTTTGGAAAAATAATAGGCCCCGGCTACAGGCGATGCGCTTCATTATCCTGCCCCAGGCCATCAAGCGGATGGTTCCGGCGTTCGGGAATGAATTCATCGTTCTTGTGAAGGATTCCTCGCTGCTGGCGCTGATTGCCGCACCGGAGATTATGTACTGGAGCAACACCATGAAAGGCCAGTATCTGCGGATTTGGGAGCCATATCTGACCGCTGCGCTGATCTATTTCATCCTGACCTACTCCCTCAGCAAGCTGCTTAATTATATCGAACGGAAGGTGTAGCCCAATATGGAGCCTATGATCTCAGTGGTGCACATGAGACGGGCCTCGCCCGTGAAGTGGGGCCGCCTGGGCAATTGTTCGGAAGTCCGTCACATGAACGTATGCGGGAGCTCCTGTCCAAGGTGCTGCGAGATTCGGCCAAAGTAGAATATTGTTATTTAATCGGTTATATTAGAAGAGTAAGAATTAGACATTAGGACCATGAATGAATAGCTGCCAGAGATGGCGGGGAGGAGGCTCTGGGATATCTTTTTTTAAAGTATAAGGATTAGGGAAGGTTCTGCATAATGATTTATCCTTATATTTCCGGCAGACAAGGTTAGGGTGCTTAGTAGAATGGCATACTATTACTGCTGGTCATAATTCAGAATGATAGAAGGAGAATACGATGAGCACATTCAAAAATTGGCTGAATACGACAAAAGCCGGACTGACAGAACAGGTTAAGAAATTTAAAAATAAAGACTTCATGAATGCTGTAGTGGCAGGCTGCGCACTGGTTGCGGCGGCTGACGGTAAGATTGAGGAGTCCGAGAAGAACAAGATGGCGGGATACATGAATCTCAGCAATGAACTGAAGGTATTTGATATGAGAGATGTCATCGCCCAGTTCAATTTCTATGTGAGCAACTTCGAATTCTCGCCCGAAATCGGCAAGCAGGAAGCGCTCAAAGCGATTGCAAAATTCAGCAGCAAACCGGAAATTGGCCGCGTTATTGTAGGCGTATGCTCCGCGATTGGTGCGGCTGACGGTGACTTCGATGAGCATGAGAAAGCGGTTGTGCGGAATATCTGCAACGTGCTGTCACTTAGCCCTAGCGAATTCAGCCTGTAACCACAGGCTGAATTCGGCTGCCAAATAGGTGAAACTTAGGCGAAGGATCGCCGTATGACTGATGTAGCACCATACGCAAACTTCTATTTGGAAACGGAGGTACTTCAAGTTGGCTGGAATCAATCTGGTAAAAGGACAAAAGATCGACTTAACCAAAGGAAATGCCGGTCTGTCTAACGTAATCGTAGGACTGGGCTGGGACCCTGCCGAACCGGCAAGAGGATTCTTTGGCGTCAAGAAACAGGCGAACGTGGACTGTGATGCCTCAGCGCTGCTGCTGAACGAGAACGGCAAGCTGACCAATAAGCTGAACCTTGTCTGCTTTCACAACAAACAGAATACGAACAACTCCGTGGTTCACTCGGGAGATAATCTGACGGGTGAGGGAGACGGGGACGACGAGCAGATTAATGTGAATCTGAAGTCAATTCCTGCCGATGTCCATAAGGTTCTGGTTGTAGTCAACATCTACGATGCTGTGAACCGCAAGCAGGACTTCGGGATGATCAAATCTGCGTATATCCGGATTATTAATGCGGCAGGCAACGCAGAATTGGTTAAATTTAATCTGACAGACAATTATACCGGCTTCACGGCACTGATCTGCGGTGAGCTGTACCGTCATGGCGAGGAGTGGAAATTCGCCGCCATCGGTGAAGGCGCCCACGCAGCGCATATCAATCAGCTGGCAGAACGGTATCTCTAAATCCAATTTGAGAAAAGAGGGCTCTATTCATGGCTATTAACTTATCCAAGGGACAAAAAATTGATCTGACCAAAACCAACCCGGGCTTGTCCAAAATCACAGTCGGCCTCGGATGGGATACGAATAAATACGATGGCGGCAAGGACTTTGACCTTGACGTATCCGTGTTCCTGACCAATGCGAGCGGTAAAGTCGATAAAGAAACCAACTTCATCTTCTTCAACAACAAGCAGAACGAGAACGCTTCGGTTGTGCACACCGGCGACAACCGTACCGGTGAAGGCGACGGAGACGATGAGCAGATTCAGGTGGACCTGCTGAATGTCCCTGCGGATGTTGACAAAATTGCGTTCACTATTACGATCTATGAAGCTGAAGCCAGAAGCCAGAACTTCGGACAAGTCTCCCGCTCCTATGTGCGTATCGTCAATGATGCGAACAGTGAAGAGCTGATCCGCTTTGACCTGGGTGAAGACTTCTCCGTTGAAACCGGCGTGGTTGTCGGCGAATTGTACCGTAATGGCGCAGAGTGGAAATTCAATGCGATCGGCAGCGGCTACAAGGACGGTCTCTCCGGACTGACCCGCGATTACGGTCTGCAATAAGACCAGTTTGATCTATGAATTAAATTTTTCAGGAAAGAGGGTTTTTGAACGTGACGATCAGTCTTTCCAAAGGTCAGCGGATTGATCTTACCAAAACTAATCCGGGCCTGACGAAGGTAGTTGTAGGACTGGGCTGGGATACGAACAAGTACAGCGGCGGCAAGGATTTCGACCTCGATGCTTCTGCATTTCTGCTGCATGAGGACGGCAAAGCCAAAGGTGAAAACGACTTTGTATTCTATAACAACCCAAGCGGCGGTACAGGCTCTGTAACCCATACAGGCGACAACCGTACCGGTGAAGGCGACGGGGACGATGAGCAGATCCTCGTAGACTTCAGCCTGGTGCCGGCGAATATTCAGCGTATCGGGATTACAGTTACCATCTATGATTATGAGACGCGGGCGCAGAACTTCGGACAAGTCTCCAACGCCTTCGTCCGTGTGGTCGATGCTTCGAGTGACCGCGAGATTCTGCGGTTCGATCTTGGTGAAGACTTCTCCACCGAGACTGCCGTTGTCTTCTGTGAATTCTACCGCCACGGGGCGGACTGGAAGTTCCAGGCGATCGGCAGCGGGTTTGCCGGCGGGCTAAGCGCCTTATGCAAGAATTATGGACTGGATGCACAGTAAGAGCTTCAAAGGCGGGATCATCATTCGATCCTGCCCTTTTTATACACAAAATCTAGTAATTTGCGCTCTTATCCATTTATAAAGGTGGCGTAAGAATGAATACAGAAGTAGTCAAAGGGCAGAAAGCCGACCTGACCAAAGGGAACCCGGGAATCCGCAGTGTGACTGTAGAGATCGGGTGGAAGGCCCCGTCTTCCATGGATATTGATGCCTCTGCCTTCCTGCTTGGGGCGCAAGGCAAAGTAAATAGTGACGATGATCTGATCTTCTATAATAACCCGTCCACCCCTTATATCAGATATAAGGATGTGCCGGGTACGGCTTCTGGAGGACTGAAGCAGTTTGAAGTCTCGCTGGATAAGATTCCTGCCAATATCATGAAGATTGCCTTCACGCTTACCCTGTATGATGGCGAGAACCGCAAGCAAATGTTCGGACAAATGAGCGAGGCGGAATGCCGGGTCCTGGATCAGGCGACAGGGTCGCAAATTCTGCGGTGTAACCTCGGAAATCAGTTCTCTGTAGAAACGGCTGTTGTGGTTGGAGAATTATATAGATACGGTGAAGAATGGAAATTCAGTGCGATTGTTGCAGGCTTCTCAGGCGGACTTAAGGCGCTGTGCGGCAACTATGGCATAGAAGTGGAGGACGAGCCTGCTCCCTCTTCCGCAGCGAAGCAGCCCGAGAAGGCGGCTCCGCCGCCGGAACGTACGCCGCTTCAAGTGCCGCCGCCCCGGGTGGAGCCCTCCAGGCCGGCGCTTGTGATTCCTCCCCCGCCAGCACCTGCGCCTAAGCAGGAGACGCCGCCGCCGGGACTGAATCTCAATCTGAAGAAGATTGAGCTGAAGAAGAAGGGCGATTCCATCAACCTGAAGAAATCCGCTTCCGGCCTTGGTGAGCTCTTAATTAACCTGAACTGGAACCAGAAGCAGGGCGGAGGGCTGTTCAGCCGTAACAAGGGCGGGGTGGACCTGGATCTTGCCTGTCTGTATGAACTGAAGGACGGCAGTAAGGGAGTGGTGCAGGCGCTCGGCAATGCGTTCGGCAATCTGCAGCAGCAGCCTTACATCATGCTCGATGGAGATGACCGGACCGGCTCCGTAACATCCGGCGAGAATCTGCGTATAAACGGAAGTAAGGTTGCACAGATTGAGCGGATTTTGGTGTTTGCCTTTATTTACAAAGGAGTTACCCATTGGTCCGAGGCGGATGGAGTGGTTACCCTGAAGCAGGATGGAGGACCGGATATTATCGTTAATCTGGACGAGCATAACAACCGTAAGGGCATGTGCGCCATCGCGCTGATCCGGAATGTGGACAATGAGACCTTCAGTATTGAACGGCTCGTGCAATATTTCAGCGGTCATAGGGAGATGGATGAGGCTTATGGCTGGGGGCTTCGCTGGGTAGCGGGCAGTAAATAATCTTATTTTACCGGAGGCGCAAGTGGAATGGACTGGTTCAGTGATTTTTTTAGGAGTATCGGTGAGAATTACGGGCATTTCTTCTCATGGAGTGATATTGCAGGAACGCTCTCCGACCCTGTAAGCTGGGGGATTATCGGAAGCCTGATTCTGCTGGAGGGTCTGCTGTCCGCTGATAACGCGCTTGTACTGGCGGTAATGGTTAAGCACCTGCCGAAGGAGCAGCAGCGTAAGGCATTGTTCTACGGTATTATCGGTGCTTACGTATTCAGATTCCTGGCCATTGGTCTGGGGACCTATCTCGTCAAGTTCACGCTGGTTAAGGTGCTTGGAGCCTTGTATCTCTTCTACATTGCCTACAAAGGGTTGTTCAAGGGCGGCGGAGAAGAGGGGGAGATTAAGAATAAAGGCGCCTCATTCTGGAAGACGGTACTCCTGGTTGAATTAATGGATATTGCCTTCAGTATTGACAGCGTGGTAGCTGCATTCGGTCTTAGCAGTGAAGTATGGGTGCTCTTCCTGGGCGGTATCCTCGGCGTACTGATGATGCGCGGAGTGGCACAGGTGTTCCTCAAGCTGATTGCCAGATATCCTGAACTGGAACAGACGGCATTCCTGCTTATTGCACTGATTGCCGGTAAAATGCTTGCCGGAGCCTTCGGCTATGAATTGCCGCATGTCATTTTCTTCGGGATTCTGATTGCGGTGTTTGCGGGTACTATTCTGTACAGCGCAAGCAAACGCAAAAAAGAGGAAAACCGCAAAGCCTGAACCATCTAAAAACCTGATTCATAAGTTCATAGGTATAGCTGTACAGGAAGGCGGGGAGTTCACGGGAAGGGTGGACTCCGGCGTGCTTCCGGGTAATCGTTATATGTTGTAACATGGCCTTTGCCTGGGTCTTGAGCAAGCCGGATGCCGTCCCCGAGAGGACGGCATCGCTGGTTCTGCTTGCTTGCAAATGGCTATTCGTTAGGTGCTTGGCACATCATTAAGGGGGAAGGGCCTTGAGATATTTCGATTACCTCACGCAAGAACAGGAGTCTTCATTATTCCATGTTCCGCCGGTTTCATTTGATCATACTACCCGCAAGGATTTACTGGCTTATGCCGTCGGAGCTGCCCTTTATATGCCTGCCACCCGCTCCAGTGTCGCTGAAGATATCATTAAGCTGAGAGCTTCGGGGCTCGTTACGGTAATTATAGATTTGGAGGATGCCATAGGTGACGGTGAAGTGGATTATGCCGAAGAATCTGTCGTAAGGCATCTGGCCTTTCTCTCCGCTTATACCGAGAATGAACCGGAGCCGCACGGCAGCCTTCCGCTTTTATTCATCCGTGTCCGTAACCCGGCGCAGCTGCGGGAGCTGATATTTCGGCTGGGCTCTTTAATAACCATGCTGACCGGCTTCGTATTCCCCAAGTTCTCCGTAGAGAATGGTACAGAATACTTCGAGGCCATTGCCGATTACAATCACACGCGGAGTTATTCGGCTCCGGTGCTATACGGGATGCCGATTCTGGAGAATGCTCCGATCATCTACCGGGAGAGCCGGATGGACAGTCTGCTGGCGATCCGGGATCTGCTCGGGCAATACCGCGAATATGTGCTTAATGTCCGGATTGGAGCGACGGATTTCTCCAGCCTGTTCGGACTGCGGCGCAGCCCGGATATCAGTATCTATGACCTGACGCCGATCCGTGACTGCATGTCGGATATCATTAATGTATTTGGCCGTGTGGAGGAGGGTTATGTCATCTCGGGACCCGTGTGGGAATACTTCGCCAGCAAAGGGCACCGGGTACTCCGCCCGCAGCTTCGTGAGACCCCCTTCGAGGATACCTATGGCAAGCATGGCCGCGAGATGCGCAATAATTTTATCTCCAGCTCAATGGACGGGCTGATCCGGGAAGTGATTTTGGACAAGGAGAACGGGATTGTGGGTAAAACCATTATTCATCCCTCCCATCTCAGACCCGTCCAGGCGATGTATACCGTGATGCACGAGGAATATGTGGACGCCTTAAGTATTGTAGACAGCAACGATGGCAGCCGCGGAGTGTTCAAGAGCGAATATTACAACAAAATGAACGAGATCAAGCCTCATTTGAACTGGGCCAGACGAATCTTATTACGATCTCAAATATACGGGGTGTTACATGAACAACAGCATTTTGTCGGATTACTACCCGAGAACGAATATACACACGTTTAATATCGTCGAGAATCTGCAGGTTACGGTAACCGAGACCTCCAACCCCTTTCATATGCCCGTGGACTCCTTATTCTCCATGGCCGCACGTATTAACAAGAAACGCTCTTTTCTATTCGTCAGCAAAGTGCTGGGGAAGCATATTCCCGTAGGGCCTTATACACCGCTGCTTGGCGGCGCGGCGCTTGCCCTGCTGCTGTATCTGGAGAAGTGTGCGGATACCGCGGACCGGCAAGTGATGGACCAGCTGATGAATCAGGCTGTCCATGGCCTGATTCATCCTGAATGTGCCGAAGAGGCCTATCATGCGCTGCTTGCTGCGCGTCTGGTTCTGCCTCAGCCGGCCCTATTCATCGGGTTCGCCGAAACCGCTACCGCCTTGGGCCACAGCATGTACCATGTGTTCGCCGGCGGAGCTTCCTATATTCATACTACGCGTGAGAATATTCCTGAGCTGGAATCGGTGGTCACCTTTGAAGAGGAGCATTCCCATGCGGTAGATCATTTCTGTTACGCCTTGGATGCCAAGCTGTTATCGGGAACGGAGCCCATTGTACTGGTGGATGATGAGATTACGACCGGGAATACGGCGATTAATATCATCCGGGATATCCAGTCCAAATTCCCGCGCAGGGAATATGTAGTGGCATCGCTGCTCGATTGGCGGAGTGCCCGCAATATTCAGGCTTACCAAGATCTGGAGCAGGAGCTGGGTATAAGGATTACCGCACTATCCCTGCTGCAGGGAAGCATTCAGGTTGAGGGAACGCCGCTGCTGCAGGCGGCGGCCGGAAGCGCGGCTGAAGCCTCCGCTGGAGGTGCAGAGCTTGTAACCACTTATGTGCGGGATGGCCTGGAACGGCTGCCTGTAACCTCTGTGGATGCACAAGGCGTGATCAATCCGGCGACATATCTGAAGCTCAGCGGCCGCTTTGGCCTGAAATCAGAGGATAATGTGCAGCTTGATGCCGGTGTAAGCCGCGTGGCAGAGCAGCTCCGGAACTTGCGGGAAGGCTCCCGTGCCCTGGTGATGGGAGTAGGCGAGTTCATGTACCTGCCGATGCGGATTGCGGCGGAGATGGGTGAAGGCGTGTCTCATCAGTCCTCTACCCGCAGCCCGATCCATCCGGAGCGGCGGGCGGATTACGGTGTGCACAGCGCCGCCGCGTATCCGTCCGCCGGAGATACGGAGATTATGAATTTCATCTATAATGTTGAACCTGGCCAGTATGACGATATCTTCGTCCTGCTTGAGCGTGAGGTGCCCCGGCAGCGTATGGAGCCGATGACGGATATTTTACAGCGGCTGGCGGGCAATAAGGTACATCTTGTTATACTCACCCCAGAACCAGACACGGGAGGCTCACGGCTATGAAGGGAATAGAGACCGAAGCGATTAGGAATAGAAGAATAACCCCTCCGGTTCCGCTGGGCAGCTACCCTGCCTCCGATGTTACCTTCCTGCTGAAGGACCTCAGCGATGTGTCTCTGGAGCGGGGAACGGCCGAGCGGGAGGAAGCGATCCAGTCGGGAGTGCATTATTCGGAGATGCTTCCTGTGGAATACCAGCCGACAGAGCAGTATATCGAATTATTCCATGATACGCTGCAGCATACCGCCAGGAAGGTGGCGCTGGCTGTGGCGGTTGTATCGGAGATGATCGTAGCCCGGCGGGGGACCGCGAAGACCGTGCTGGTCTCCCTGGCGAGAGCAGGTACCCCTATTGGCGTACTGATCAAACGTTATATTCTTGAGCAATATGCGGCGGATCTGCCGCATTATAGCATCTCGATTATCCGCGGCAAGGGGATTGATGAGAATGCAGTGCTGTATATGCTGCAGCAGCACGGAAGGGATGCCGAGCTGCAATTCATTGACGGCTGGACCGGCAAGGGAGCTATCCGGCAGGTGCTGATCGAGGCTTGTGAGAGCATGTACAACAAATATGGCATTACGCTGAATGATGATTTGGCCGTACTCGCTGATCCAGGATATTGCTCGGGAACCTTCGGTACCCGGGAGGATTATCTGATTCCAAGCGCTTGCCTGAACTCTACCGTATCCGGTCTGATGAGCCGCACCGTGCTGCGTGACGATCTGATCGGGCCGGAGGAATTCCACGGAGCCAAATTCTACAAGGAATGGCTGGACAGTGATCTGTCCAATGTATTCATTGATGCGATTGTCCCGTATTTCCCTGAAGTCGCGGCAGAGGCGCACCGGTTGGCTAAGGAGATGCGTGAGCATCCGCCGGAGATTACCTGGCAGGGCTTGGCGGATATCCGCAGTATTCAGGAAGCCTTCGGCATTGATAATATCAATCTGGTGAAGCCGGGCGTTGGCGAGACCACACGCGTGCTCCTGCGAAGAGTACCCTGGAAAATACTTGTCGATACGATAGACAATCCCAACCTGCGGCATATCCTGCTGCTGGCCGAAGACCGGGGCGTACCAGTAGAGGTCTATCCGGGCCTGACGTACTCCTGCTGCGGAATCATCAAGCCGCTGAAAGGGGAGAGTGAATGATCTACGCCAGCGATCTGGATCGGACCCTGATCTATTCTCTTAGCGCGATAGGAGTTCCGGAAGATACGCCCGGCCTGGTGCCCGCAGAGGTTGTAGACGGCAGAACGGTCTCCTATATTTCACAGCACGCTCTGGACAGGCTGAAGGAGCTTGCGGCGAAGATTGTGTTCATGCCGGTGACTACCCGCACCATTGCACAATACCGGCGGATCAACTTGTTCCAGGAGACGGTCATTCCGGATTACGCGATTACCAGCAACGGAGGGAATATTCTTGTGAACGGGGTGCTCGATCAGGACTGGCGGTCGGCGGTCGGCCGTCTGGTGGAGCGTGGTTCGGCTCCGGCTGAGGAGGCTGGAAGGATCGTCCGCTCCGTGGTCCGGGCAGAATGGATTATCAGCGAACGGTACTGTGATGAACTGTTCTACACCTTCGTCGTGCACCGTGATTCGTTGCCGCTGGATGAGATTAGCCGTATGGCGCAGCGGCTCGAGAATCTGGGCTGGAGGGTATCCCTGCAGGGGCGCAAGCTCTATATTGTGCCGGAGGCTGTCAACAAAAGCGATGCTATTCTCCATGTCCGCCGCACGGTTCATTCGGAGCCGATGGTGGCCTCGGGCGATTCCCTTCTGGATAAAAGCCTGCTGGCCGCCGCAGACTATGCCATTGCCCCTTGTCACGGAGAAATATTTGCCGAGCAGCAGGCAGGTCTAGTAAACTTAGAGTATCCATTTACGGAGCAATCGGGTGTTTTTGCCGGGGATGAGATTATGCAATATGTTCAAAGGATCTATAATAATTTGACAGCATTGGGAGTTGGCCCACCACCATGAAAAAAGTAAATATATATTTCAACCGCTGGTTCTCCGTGGCTTATCATTACATGAATCTCATCCGGAGCAATGAAGACGGCCTCCCGGTTCAAATCTTCGCCACCCATCCGGATATCCACCATATGTCGCTGCAAGGCGCCGATGTGGCCGGAACCGAGCCTGCGCTTGAAGGCATCGAATATGTGCAGTTCTGCGTGGATTTCTGCCGCCGGAATGAGATTGATCTCTTCATCCCCCGGCTGCATATGCTGGATATTGCCCTGCATGCCTCCCTGTTCGATGACATCGGGACGAAGGTGCTGGTCTGCCGTGATCTGGACCTGCTGGAGATGATCATGGACAAAGGCAAGTTCTATGAGAGTGTGAAGGCTACCGGGATTATGACGATTCCAGATTATCATGTGGTTAGTAATGCGGAACAATTCAGGGAAGCTTATGAGGATCTCGCAGCCAAAGGACATAAGGTCTGCTTCAAGCCTACCGAAACAGAAGGCGGCCTCGGCTTCCGGATTATAGATAATGACCGCAGTCCTCTGGAGGAGCTGTTCGGCCATGTGACACCGCTGATCTCCTTCGAGGAGGCTTACCGTATTCTTGCGGATGCCGGAAGCTTCCCTAACCTGATGGTGATGGAGCTTCTGGAGGGCTACGAATACAGCATTGACTGCCTGTCGGATGAGCACGGCAGCCTGCTGGCCGCAGTACCCCGCCGTAAGGCTGGCGGCCGTCTGCGGCTGATGGAGCATATTCCGGAGCTTGCGGAGGTGGCCCGCCGGGTGGCTGAGACCTACCGGATTCCCTTCAATTTCAATATCCAGATGAAATACAGCGGTGACGTTCCCAAGCTGCTGGAGATTAACCCGCGGATGTCCGGCGGACTGCATGTCACTTGTCTGTCCGGGATCAACTTCCCTTATCTGGCGGTCAAAAGCGCACTCGGCGGCGAGGTTCAGCCTGCCGGGTTCGAGCATAACGTCCTGGCAAGCCATGTCGAGCAGCCGCTGATTATGAAAATAAACGGAGAATCCGTAGTTGCGGATTCTGTGAATGGAGCGTGAAGCATTCACGCTCATAAGAGGTGAGAGGAATGCAAGCTAAATTCAAAGTACTGGCTTATGCCGGTGCCGGTTATGTCGTAGCCGCACTGACCGGCGGATTCCTGCCTGAGCTGGTCTCGCTGCTGTTTCCTGTGATCGGAGCCGCGCTTGCGGTGCCCGAGTTCAGGCGCAGCAGAGTGAATCTCCCGGTAGAGGTTATTCCTGCCGGGCAAGAGCCGGAGGCTATCCCTGCGGCTGCGCCAGCAGCACCTCAGGCACCGGCTGGTGCCGCAGCCGCAGCAGGTCTGCCCGCCGCAGCAGGACAGGCCCCTTTGGCCCAGGCGGGAGCCGGGCACAGGGAGGAAGTGCGGATCGGAGCAGAGTTCGCTCCGGTGGTGGAGTATCTGGGCATCCTGGAGGACATGATTATCTCCGAAGGGCAGAAGGATACACTGGACAATGAGATTGTCGAGAAGTCGCTGGCGCTGTTCGCCAGGCTGCAGCGCGTCATTCCGCTGCTGCAGGAGCTGGGCAACGGCGATATCAACCATACCGTGCGCAGGCTGGTGCTGAAGGATCTCAATGGTGTTATCAACCCGTTCCTGCGCCTCGGCGGCGAGGCCAAGACAAGAAACCGGAGAATGCTGCTGAACGGTCTGCGCGATGTCGATGCCAAGATATCCGATATTGCGTCTACGATCGAACATAAAGACCTGATGGAACTTCAGACCAAGGCGGAACTGATTCATCAGCGTTACAGCAGTTCCGAACTATAGGAGGAGGAGAACCATGTCCACGCAGTTGATCGAGCTGAGAAAAGAAGATGAACAGAAGGTCGTAGAGGAAGCTTCCCAGTTGATTGAGAAGGTAGCCAAGACCGACACCGTAGCCCTGGATTCCCTGATGGACGATATCGGCAAGCTTGGAGTGAAGACGCAGGAGAAGGCAGGGCAAACCCTGAAGCTGCTGGATCGTCCGGTCAATGACCTGATGAGCGGCAAGCGGGTGGAAGTGCCGAATATGATCATGAAGCTGCGTAATGAGTGCGAGACGCTCCAGCAGAGTAAGAATGTCAGCTTTTTCGGCAAAATGCTGCGCAAGAGTCCGCTCAAGAATTACGTCTACAAATATCAGTCTGTCCGCACCAACATTGATGCCATCATCACCGGTCTGCGGGACGGCCGCGATACGCTGGAAGAGAGCATCGTCAATATGCGCCAGCTGAAGCGGACCTCGATGGAGGAGATTTATAACCTGCAGACGAAGATTGCCTTCGGCAATAAGCTGAAGGAACTGTTCGAGGCAGAGATCGCCAAGCCGGAGAATGAATTCCGCAAAGCGTACCTGGAACGGGGACTGCGCAAGGTGATGGTGCGGATTCAGTCCATGACCGAGATGATTCTGCTCTACAATCAGGCGATTGCCGCAACGGATATCATCAATGACAACAACGACAAGCTGATTGATTCCGTGAACAATGCCATTGATAAGACCTCTAACCTGATCACCGTCTCGGCGATGATTGCCATGTCCCTGGCCGATCAGGAGAATGTCATTAATGCGGTAGAAGCTACCAACAAGACCATCGAAGATCAGTTCAAGGAGAATGCACGGCTGCTGCGTACGACTACCGAGAAGACCACGGAGCTGCTCTCCAAGCCGTCCATGTCGCTCGAAGCCGTCAATCAGGCCATTGGCGATCTGCTCAGTGCTCTGGATACCTCGGAGCAATCCAACCGGCGGATTATCGAGAGCTGTCAGGACTATACGTCCAAAATGACGACCATCAACACTCAGCTCAACAACCGGCTGGGACTGAATGAGGGATCGCAGCCGCAGGCCTTGAAGCAGGCGGAGAACGGGCTGAGCAGCTTTTTGAACTGATGGTTTGATTCGTCCCCCATTCATATTGCTCTACTCTTCCACATAAGTTGTCACTAAGGCGACCTATGGAGAAAGAGGGGATAAGCGGATGATTCTGGGGTGTTTGATAGTGGTGCTCATCGTCGTAGCCAGCAGTGAGAAAGCGGAAGCTATCGCCAGGCTGAATGATCCGGATGAGAATAGCCTGTGATGCGGATGCGGGGAGTGCACGGATTCCATACATTTTTGACGCGCTGTGATTCAAGCAATTTCCAGTGGTTTATTGGGTATAATAACCTGGAGGCTGCCTGTCAGTCTCCGTATCACTGAAAATATGAAGCGAAGACGGAGGTCAAATGGAGAACGAGGCACTGCTGCAGGTGGAGAAGCTGGCACTTAAGAAACAGAAAATTTTCCGGCAAAGCGTATTCCGGTATATTGCCAGAGCCATGCTCGCCAGCATGTTTATCGGATTCGGCGTAATCGTAGCCTTTAAGACCGGCAACTTTTTCTACATGGAACAATCGCCGATGACTTATCCGATGGCTGCGATCACGTTCGGCGCAGCCATCATCCTGATTTCCTACGGCGGGGGAGATTTATTCACCGGGGATACCTTCTATTACACCTATGCGGCATTGCGGCGCAAGATGGCATGGACCGAGGTAGTGCGGATGTGGGTGGTAAGCTACCTGGGCAACATTCTTGGGGCAACGGCCTTCGCATTGCTTATTTTTTTGACCGGATTGTTCTATGACTCGTCGGTGAACGGGTTCCTCCTGAATGTGGTTGCCCACAAGATGGAAGCTCCGGCGATGCAGCTGTTCTTCCGGGCGATTCTTTGTAACTGGCTCGTGTGCCTGGCATTCTTCGTACCGATGTCGATGAAGAACGACGGGGCCAAAATGTTCGCCATGGTTCTATTCGTATTCTGCTTCTTCATCTCCGGGTATGAGCATAGTATTGCCAACATGTGTACCTTCGCGATTGCCCTCGTCCTGGATCACCCCGGCACTATCTCCTGGGGAGGCGTTGTGCATAATCTCGTCCCGGTTACGCTGGGCAATCTCATCGGCGGCGGTGTGCTGATGGGCGTGATGTATTACTATGTGAACAAGCCGTTCCTGGATGAGGAGTCCCACTAAGGAGGCGCAGGGTTGCTTGCGCCTGTGGCCGTCGTTATCCGGGTCGAGAGGGAAGAGAACGGACAGGGCGGCTCCGAACATAGCAGTTGGAAAAAAGGCATTTAATTCTGCCAAAATAGAGTGTTACGGATAAGCAGTTGGAAAAAATACACCTAATCGACCGAACCCTAGAAGTTTAGCGGGCATCGGACCGATTAAGTGTTGTTTTTCCAACTATTTTTTTGTAAGTGTCCCAGCACGCCAAATTAGATGTACAATTTCCACTTGAATAAACTTTCCGCGTCTACTTGAGTCTATTTAACTATACTGTCGTAATGCACTCCGGTAGCAGATTGCCTGCAAACTAGGACTTCCCGCCAGGCATCCGGCTACCACTTGGAGCCGCCCGAGCTGCGGCCGGACTTGCCGCCGCCCCAGGAAGAACCGCCCGATGAGCGCCCGCCACCGCCACCGCCACCGCCGCCCCAAGAGGAGCCGCCCGATGAGCGCCCGCCGCCGAACCCGCCCCCGGAGGAATTCCTGCGGCGGGCCTGCTCCCGGCGCTGCTGTTCCCGCATCATGGCCAGCCTGGCTGCGCGCTCGGCCTCCTCCTTCTGACGGACTAGGCGGTTCGCTTCTTCCACGAAGGAGGAAATCTGCGAAGCATAGGAGCGCCCGGTGCTCTCCAGTTCATCCAGATCGTATGGACTGGAGGAGAGACGCTGCTCCAGCTCGCCGTACTCCGGCAGCAGGGATAGCTGGAAGCGGCTCTGCGAGGCAATACCTCTGCTATGCAGCAGATTGTGCGCGGCATCCACCCGGCTCTGTCCTTCGCTGAACAGCCTTCTTAAGCTATCCAGACGTTCCTCTAGAGCGTCCAGACTTCCGCTGATACTGTTGAAGCTGCCTTCCGTCTCGTCCTGCAGGGCAAGCAGCCCGTCGAGTCCGCTGCGTGCCTTGTCATACTCCCCGCGTGCGTCGCTGGTCCAGGTCTCAATCTGCGGCACCTCAGCCGCACCCTGCCGCAGTGCGCCGCCGGTCTTCTCCAGCAGCTGTTCCAGACTGTCCAGATGCTGCCGGGCGAACCGGTTCTTCGCCCCGGCAAGCCTGCTCTGAAGGTCATTGCGCTGCTGGGTCAGCGTTCCCCATTTACTGCGCACAGTCTCCAGGTCTCGAAGATTATTCTGCCGGATCATAGCCTGGCGCTCCGTCATAGCAACGGCTTCGGCGAGCAGCGCATCCAGTGCAGCGCCGGTCCGGCGCACTTCGTCCATATCGCCGCTGTGCAGCGGCGCTTCCATGGAACTCGCGGCAGCGGAAGCCTGCTCCAGGCTGTCATAAGGCTTGACCTTCATGTTGTGCAGGGAATGCTGGTCAATCAATCCGGCAATGCGGCTGCGGGTTGCAGCCAGAACACCCGGGAAAGCCTGCAGCTTATCGTGAAAGGCATCCACATCCTGCAAGTCCTGCTCAATCTGCTCTTGCCGCTCCTGCGCTTCTTCAGTGATCTCCTGCGCGGCAATCGGGTCGAACAGCTCCAGTTGATCAGCTTTGGCAGTCTCCTCAGCCAGCTCCTGAAGATCTTCGGCGATCTCCTGTAGCGTATAGCCCGTCTCTTGGGCAGCTTGCTGCAATTGCCCCTCAAGCTCCGGCGCATCCTCTTTCAGCTCGGTGATCTGCTGTTTGACGTTCCGGTCAGCATCGCTAATGACCGCGATGTTCTTCTCTTCTTCTTCCAGGGAGACGCGGAATTCCCCCTCTGCCCTCTGAAGCTCCTCTGCCGCCGCCTTGAGTGCAGACAAACGGTAGAACGGCGGCAATGGTCCTTGCCCGGCTGTCTGCAGCGCTGAGATTTCCACCAGCCGGGAGGTGAGGCGCTTCGAGATGCCCTCCACCAGCTCTCCGGTCTTGCCTTGTACGATTCCCTGAAAAGGCTGAAGGGACTCCAAGGCACGGTTCGCCCGCACCAGCAGGTCTGCCAGCTGCTCCTGCTGCTTAACAAGCCCTTGGCGGCGGCGCATTCCGGTAATCAGTACATACAGCAGGAGCAGCAGCAAGGCAGCACCGGCAACGACAGCTGCGAGGGTTAAGAGAGGGAAGCCGCTGCGCGTTCCGTCGCTGCTGCCGCTAACCCCACCCGTTCCTGTCTGGACACCACCAGCCGTACCACCGCCAGTTGTGCCGTTCTGCGTGCTGTTGCCTATGGCCTGCAGCTCCTGAATTACGGAGCCGATGCCTCCGGCAATATCGCCGTCTCTGGCATAAGGATTGAAATAGGTCTCCAGCACCTTGCTGATTGCTGCGCTGCCCGTAGCACCGCCCTGTTTCTTCGACCAGGTATCGAGTGCATTCTGAAGATCCCGGTTAATGAAGCTAATCTCCGTCTGCTGATCTCCGTAAGCAATCAGAAGCAGAATGTCCCGGGTCTTCAGCCCCCAGGTATCATATACATCCGCCGCATAACTGGACGAATTGTTCCCATTCAGTGAATCAATCGTTAAGACATGGAAGGTATAACGGTCTGTAGTAGCCATCCGGGTAAGGTTATCGGCTTCTTTGGCTGTGAGCAGCCGGGCTTCATCTGTAATGGCTCCCTGCTGTGCGGGAATATCGGCAGCATAGACCCCGGGTATCCACAGTAAGGATAATATCAAGACTAAAGAGAGGATTTTTCTCAATCTGACACACTCCGATCTATAGGCTATTGTCGTTATAGTATGCTGATCATTATACTATATCATTACACATTCTGAGGGCTGCAGATGCAGGCGCCCGGGAATTAACCGGATAAAGGGCAGGTGGAAAAGATTTTGCCCATCAAAAAAACCGCACCCCATTAAGGGATGCGGCTCTGTATGTGCTCTCTATATAAGAGGCACTAAAGAATTAACGAAGCAAAAAGAAACGGAGGGGAAATTTGGAACTGTAGGAGCGGTAGCGACCGCCTTTGTCACCGGATTTCACCCGCGAACAGCGGTTTGGATCAAGAAATCTGGGGATGGGCAGCGGCCGGAAGTCCAAATGTTCACCGCAGTGACGACTAGCTTCAAGTACAAATCTTAAGTGCGTCTTATCTATTCCTGTATGAAATGAACTATCGGGTTTGCAGACAAAGGATATATTGAAGTCTGGACTTGATTTCTTTCTGCCATTTCATATCTCCAACTTTTACAGCAAGATTGAGCAGATCCAGGTAATCGTCAACCTGCAAGGCGGTCCGGGTAGTGGCTGCGTTCATGGGTGTTCAGTCTCCTTTTAACTCAAATATAAAAATATGAATGATATACATCCAATAATGATAATCATTATCAACCATTACTGCTATTATCCACATTTTAAGCGCAAAAAGCAATATAAATTCTAAAGATGGATGATAAATTTGATTCCATGTGTTTCTTTCGCTATTAAGTAAACGATTCTGCAGAATTTGCACATTTTATCAGAATTGAGTCGTTAGGAGCAGGAACCCTACCATTTTTTGTCGAATAAGCTTGGTATACATACGTTAAGCCGATTCAACTGCAAGTGTGCATATAAATTCTTATACTTGGATAAAGGAGAATTGCGATGAAGCGGTGTAAATTGTTGCTTCTAATTAGCATTGTGCTCGTGCTTGCACACCCCGCTGCCGCTTATGCCGAAAGACAGGAGATTAAGTACCAGGCAGAACTGGAGTATCCACCTTATAAGTACATACAGAATGGTTATCTGACGGGCTTCGATATGGATCTGACCAGTATGGTGTTCGAGAAGCAGGAATATCTTGTCCACTACAGCACAGGAGAATGGGAGCAGACGTACCGGCAGCTTACTGAGGGAGCGATTGATACAACCGGGCTAATGGCTGTAAGCGAGGAGAGGAAGCAGAGTATCCTGTTCTCGAAGCCTGTGTTAAAGAGCTGCATCTCCGTCTATTCGCGTCAAGAGCTTCAGGAAGAAGTGAAGCTGAGCACACTCAGCAAGTACAGAATCGGTGTGGGCAAAGGGCAGTATGCAGCAATGGTTCTGCAGAATAAGGTGGGCATCCCGCCATCGGAATACATAGAATATGCGACCGTACCGGAGGCTGTAGCGGCTCTCGGACAAGGCAAGATTGACCTGTTATTCGAGAATCAGGGTGTTGTTGATTATCTGATTGTTGAACAGGGGTTAACCGGCAGTATTATCCGTAAAATGAGCAACTTGTATCCCCAGGATGTCGCGTTCGGCATTAGCAAATCGAGGCCGGAGCTGGTGCCCTATGTGAATGCGCGGATCGAGCATCTGGAACGCTCGGGAGCTTTTGAGGAGCTGTACCAGAAGTATTTCTTCATTCATTCGGACAGTTATAATGAAATGATGCGCAGCCGGATTTTTGCCGGATTTGCCTTTGGTGCCGTTCTTCTGGTATTCGGGGCGCTCCTGCTCCGGATCTATATCCGGCGTCTGCGCCGCACGATTCATTCTGAACAGGAATTCTTCAAGGATGTGATCGAGAATACCGGAGTAATTGTCTGGGCTGTTCACGGGGACAAACGGAGCGTGCGCTTCAATAAGTATGCCGAGGCCATGACCGGCCTTAAGGAGAAGGAAGTACTCGGCGTTAGCATTGATGAGCTATCCGGGCTTGAAGGCGGAGCAGCCGTGCTAAGAGATCTCTTGATCAAAGCGGTATATAAGGATTATGTGACTAATGTCGAGCTGAAGCTTCCCGACCATTCTCCGGGTGCGCATTATTTCTCTGTACGCACTGCCTTAATTAAGGGGATGGACGAGCAGGCGGAGGATATCTTCGTGCTGGTAGGCATTGATATCGACGAACGCAAGCAGAATGAGCTTAAGCTGCAGCTTAGTTACGAGGAACTGGAAGCCACCTATGAGGAGTTGGCGGCAACTGAGGTTGAGCTGCAGGACCAGCTTAACAAGCTGGGGGTCAGCGAACGGCGGTTCCGTCTGGCCTCGGAAGGCTCAGGTGCATACATGTGGGAGCTGGACTGGAAGAGCGGCTTCTACAAGCTCTCTGACCGCTGGTATGAGGTGATGGATTATACCGAAGCAGAGATCAACTCCTTCGAGGGAGGCGTCCTCAGCATTATTCATCCGGATGATCAGGAGTCTGCGAACCAAGCCAGACAGGCGCATCTTACCGGGCTAACCCCGATCTATGAAACCGAATACCGGATGAGGACCCGGCAGGGGGAATATGTGTGGTTTGAGGTGCGGGGGAAGGCTATCGTGGACCCGCGGGACCAGATCGTCTTGTTCCTGGGCTCACTGATCGACATCAGCAAACGCAAGCAGGCTGAATTCAATCTGAACCACAGCTATCAGGAGCTTGAAGCAACCTATGAGCAGCTTACCGCGACGCAGGAGGAGCTTGTAGGGCAATATGATATGCTGCTGGAGAATCAGAAGAATATGCACCGTCTGGCTTATGTGGATTCTCTCAGCGGTCTTCCCAACCGGCTCTGTCTGCTGGAGACGATGGAGGGTTATTTCCGCCGGCCGGGCGGCAGAGCGGCGCTGCTTTTTGTAGATATGGATAACTTCAAGTACATTAATGATACGCTTGGACACAAATCCGGCGATATTCTGATCCGCAAAGCCAGCGAGCGTCTGCAATCGGTTGTGCGTGAGAGGGATATGCTGTCGCGGCTCGGCGGAGACGAGTATGTCGTGTTCCTCCAGGATATCGAGAGCCGGGTGGATGTTCTCAATCTGGCGGAGGATATTATGCGCGCCTTCCGCAAGTCGTTTCTTATCGGCGAGAGCAATCTGTATGTCTCCTCCAGTATCGGGATCTCCTTCTATCCCGAGGACGGCGAGACAACGGAAGAGATTCTGAAGAATGCCGATGTAGCGATGTACCGGGCCAAGGAAGAGGGGAAGAGCACTTACGTGGTGTATGACAAATCCATGCACACCGCCTTCAATGACCGGATGAACATTGAGAAGCATCTGCGCAGTGCCATGAACAATAATGAATTTGAGCTGCACTATCAGCCGCAGGTACAGATTGAGACAGGGCTGATCTCAGGCTTCGAAGCCCTGATCCGCTGGAACAGTCCGGTTCTCGGGTTCGTCTCTCCGCTCTCCTTCATCAAGATCGCCGAGGATTCCAGATTAATTATCTATATCGGGGAATGGGTGCTGCGGGAAGCCTGCAAGTTCATGAACAGCATTCACCAGCTTACCGGAATCCCCTACAAAATATCGGTGAACATCTCCATCATTCAGCTATTGCAGGATGATTTCGTTGAGATTGTGCTGGACAGCCTGGAGGAGAGCGGCCTTGCGGCATCCAGTCTGGAGCTGGAAATTACCGAGTCGATATTCATGGAATCGTTCGGGAGTACGGTCAGCAAGCTGGAATTCCTTAAGTCCCGGGGTATCCGGATTGCACTGGATGATTTCGGAACGGGGTATTCCTCCCTTAGCTATCTGCAGCAGCTGCCGATCTCCACGCTCAAAATGGACAAGATCTTCATTGATTCCCTGGCGGACAAAGCCTTCAGCGAATCCTTTGTCCAGACGATCATTATCCTGGGCCACAAGATGGGTCTGGATGTGGTAGCCGAGGGGGTTGAGGATGCCGGACAGCTGGCTTTTCTCAAGGAATCGGGCTGTGACAAGGTGCAGGGTTATCTGATCAGCCGGCCGGTGCCGCAGCGCCAGGTAGTGGATCTGCTCGTTCCGCAGCGAAGATATGGAGCGGATGTCATACGATAACCATTTTGTTTTTCCCTGTTTTTTTGGCCTCATAGAGCGCGTCGTCCGCCTGCTGAAAGGTGGAGCTCTTGGAATCACCCTTACTATAATCATGCATTCCGATGCTCACCGTAACGGCCTTGTTCTCCATTTCGCTGATGGGAAGCCCGGCAATCCCGGTGAGTATCTTCTCCATGATCCGCTCGGAATCAGCCACCTGCTTGGCTGTCAGGATAATTACGAACTCTTCACCCCCGTACCGCGCTGCGAAATCATCCGAACCGATATGCTGCAGCATTACGGCGGCCACCTGCTTAAGTACAATGTCCCCCACCCAGTGTCCATATTGATCGTTTACTTGTTTGAAATTGTCGATATCAATAACAGCCAGCTGCATGGGAAAAGGGTTGCTCTGCTGGTGCTCAATCAGCCAGCCCAGATATTCATGGAAGGTCTTGTGGTTATACAGATCGGTCAAGGGGTCGATTTTGGACAGCCTGTCCATAATGATATTCTGGATGCGCAGCTCCTGCTCAGACTTCACCGAATTCTCGAGTGACCGCATAAGATCCTTGCCCCGGGCAATGACACCGAAGCCGGCCAGGGCGGTTCCGGCTAAGATCAGGGTGATAATGATGTTCTGGATGCGCAGCGTGTAATCGTAAACAGAGGTGTTCAGAAATAACATGATGATGTAGATGAGGCAGATCACAGAGGAAGCCCTCAGATAATTCTCCCTCAGATAGATCATGGATACCAGCAGGGGAAGCAGCATAATCAGCGGCTTCACATGATATTCGGAACTAAGATTCAGGATAAACACGATGCCGCACAGGTGACTTCCAAGAATAATTGAGAATTCAGATAACAACGGCTTGTATTTATGAACGGCTTCCAGAATCAGCATCAGGGCGAACAGAATAGCATCTGGAATCCAGATATGCCTAATGAGATATGGCTTGTCGGACAACTCGGGCCGGTGGCCCCACATGGATAAGCAAACATATAGCTGGCTTGCCATATAAACAATAAACGCCATCCAAAAGGTATTGAGGATGACGCGGTTCCAATACATTTGGCGAGGAGTAGGGGGCGGGATCTGCATAAGATGTTCCTCTTTTCCAGTGTCAATGTACTTATATATTCGACAATGTTCTCGTTTTTCCTTCTGGGACTTATGTTGGGTATTAATGCCGGGATTCCAGAGAATCTTCAAGTTCAATCGTATAGGAAGGGAATAACGTTCGTCTTTATTGATGTATTTATGATTTAATATAGGGATTAATCATCATTATATGTCCTAAACACGAATTATAAACAGGATTTATCATTGACACATTCGCATTATTTCTGTAGAATTCCAATTGGCCCGTAATAACGGGTGGAGCTGTTCGTATATCCTCAATGATAAGGTTTGGGGGTTTCTACAGGGGACCGTAAATTCCTGGCTACGAATAGGGTGCATTTTGCATACCTATGATGAGGCAGGGATTTTTTGTGCTGTCTTGCAATTGGAAACTATATACCGCAGAAACGCTTCAGGCCTTGGTCAATGAAGGACGGAGCCGTTTCACCCTGGGAGGAACAGAGAAGATATGAGTAAATATGATGTGATTGTGGTTGGAGCCGGTCCGGCCGGCATCTTTGCCTGTTATGAATTAACGCTTAAGGCTCCTGAGATGAAGGTACTGCTGGTTGACAAGGGACATGATATCTACCGCCGCAGCTGCCCGATTCTGGAGGAGAAAATCAAGCTCTGCCCGCCGGCCTCAGGCCGCAAGGAATTCGCCGGTTGTCTGCCGGCCTGCTCCATTACTGCGGGCTTCGGCGGTGCAGGCGCGTACAGTGACGGCAAATTCAACATCACGACCGAATTCGGCGGCTGGATGACGGATTATCTGCCTCCTTCCAAGGTGATGGAGCTGATTGAATATGTGGACGGGATTAACCTTGCGCATGGTGCAACACCGGTGATTACCGATCCCACCACGGAGAGCATCCGCGGGATTGAACAGCGGGGATATGCCGCCGGACTGAAGCTGCTGCGGGCCCAGGTCCGCCACCTCGGAACGGAACAAAACCTGGAGATTCTGAAGTCGATCTATGAATATTTGCGGACACGCATTGATATGCTGTACAAAACAGAGGTCGAGGATATAGTCACCGTCAAAGAGAACGGAACCCACCGCATTACAGGCATTACCCTGAAGAACGGGGAGAGTCATGAGGCAGATCAGGTGATGATTGCTCCCGGACGGGACGGCTCGGCCTGGCTGACTGCCGTACTGAAGAAGCGCCGGCTCAAAATGTACAATAACCAGGTCGATGTCGGGGTGCGTGTTGAAACCTCAGATGTGGTGATGCGGGAGATTAACGAGCATCTGTATGAAGGCAAATTCATCTTCAACACCTCTGTGGGGACGCGGGTCCGTACCTTCTGCAGCAATCCTTCCGGTCATGTGGTTGTGGAGAATCACAGCGGAGTGATGGCGGCGAACGGCCACTCCTACAAGGACCCGGCGCTGGGCTCGAAGAATACCAACTTCGCGCTGCTGGTCTCCCATACCTTCACGGAGCCGTTCGACAAGCCGAATGAATATGCCCGGGAGATCTGCAAGCGGGCGAATGATTTGTCCAGCGGCGGTGTCATTGTGCAGAAATATGGAGATATCCTGCGCGGACGCCGGTCTACGGAGACCCGGATCAAGGAAGGATTCCTGGAGCCTACGCTGAAGGAAGCGGTGCCTGGCGATCTGGGACTGGTGCTGCCGTACATCACGATGAAGAGCCTGATTGAAATGGTCGAGGCCCTGGAAAAAGTAACCCCGGGGATAGCCTCCGAGCATACGCTGTTCTATGGCGTGGAAGCAAAGTTCTATTCCGCCCGCCCGAAGCTGACGGAGCAATTCGAGACGGAGATCTCCGGTCTCTACTGCGGCGGCGACGGGGCGGGCATTACCCGGGGACTGGCCCAGGCCGGGGCGGCTGGAGTCTGGATCGCGCGCGGGATGATGGCGAAGAAATAGTTCCCTTAATTTAACTCTGCTGATATAATGTTAGAATACATAACATGATAGAGTGGAGTGAATATGCAGGATGGGAATTCGCCGGAGTAAGGCCGCTGTCACTATTGTTCTGCTGCTGGTTGTTGGTCTATATAGCTTATGGATTGAGATGTACTGGGTTCATAAGGTTGTCTATCTGCTGCTGATGGCGGCACTTGCCGGGCTTGCGCTGGATATCCGCCGCAGCGGCGTGCACAGCGCAAGCCAATTGGCGGAATCCCGGGACAGAGTAGAGCTGCTCGGCAATGAGATCGTGGTGACCTCAGACCGGCTGCATGGCGCTTTGGAGGAGATCACCCGTCATACCGGAGGGCTTCAGCAGACGGCAGACTATTCCCATGCCTATGAAGTGGAGCTGCAGACCCGCAGTAATGAAGCGAAGGCCAATATAGAAGGGGCTTTTGCCACAATGGGCGGAGTAGCAGCGGTTACCGGACATCTGGGAGAATTGAACGGAAGGCTGAATGCAGCGATGCAGGCGGCGCGCACGGGAGTGGCAGATATGCTGGATTCGCTGCAGAATACAGATGGGGTCATGGTGGAATTGCAGGAGCAGAGCGGAGATATGCTGGGCAAATTCACCGCATTAAGCGGACATATCGCCTTGGTCGAAGAGATGAACTCCCTGATTGTAGGCATCGGCAATGAAACCTCGCTGCTGGCTCTTAATGCCTCGATTGAAGCTGCACGGGCGGGTGAGGCTGGCCGTGGGTTCGCAGTGGTTGCGGGCCGGATCAGGCAGCTGGCCGATCAGAGCCGTGATTCGGTTGAACGCTCCTCGGCCGTGCTGCTTGACATTAATAATGGCGTGCGGCAGGTGCTGGAATCCGTAACGAAAGAGCAGGCTGCGGTGGAGCATGGTGTGCAAGAAGTAGCTACCGTGAAGCAGCGCCTGGGGGATATCTCGGCAAGGGTGGAAGAGGTTGGAGCCGTTGTCGCGGAATCGGCTGCAGCGGCCCAGCGGCAGAGCAGGCTGATTGAAGAGGTAACCAGTGAGCTGAGCGGCGCGGTGGGCATTGTTAATGAGACTATAGCAGGCGTAGATCTGACCCTGGAGCAGGTAACCCGGCAGCGGACGCAGATTGGACAGCTTAATGAGATTAGCGCGAGTCTGCTGCTGGAATCTCAGGCTCTGCAGCAGTCGGTGAATGGCATTGCCGGACGCGAAGTGATGGAGCAGAGCCACAATACGGCGCGGCTGCAGGATATGCAGCTGTTGCTTCAGGAGATAGCTGCCAAGCAGGAGATGGACACGCTGGATACGGATATCCATGGCAGGGTCCTTACGGCCTGTATGCACAAGGTGCCGGATGTGCAGGCGATCTGGTCCAACCGGACGGATGGTACGTTCATCTATTCCGAGCCTGCGGCCGGACTGCTGAATGCGAAACGCCGGGACTGGTGGAACGGAGCAATGACGGAAGGGCAATTCGTATCACAGCCGTACGTGTCAGCTATTACGAAGCGTTCCTGCATTACCCTCTCCAGAGTGATTAAGGATGGCCGCGGGGAGATTGTCGGTGTGGTGGGGATTGATCTGGCGGTGTAGCACAAGAAGAGCAGCAGGTTGTTCCCGGCCGGGACGCCTGCTGCTCTTCTTGTGGGCTTGGCCTCTTCTGGCCAGACTAGGCATGTTCAGCCGGGAGAATGCGCAGCCCGCTCCAGAGGCTCTGCCAGTTCTTGCCGGCTATCCGCCTCTCGAATACAGGCAGCAGATGCGGATGGGCTGCGAAGTAAGGCGAGGGCCGTAATACCAGCTGAACCGCGTCTTGAACACCATGGGGAGCCGCGAGGATCAGCTGACCGTCTTCGGTGAGAGAGAGGCCCAACGCCGTTGCCGTCTCTGGGAATTTGGACATGCCGTCTGTGGAGGAGGAATACGGCGGCAGGTTATTGACAATATGCATTCTGGCCTGGTTCTTGACGGACCAGGGAATGCCGGGATACCGGCTCTTCAACTGCGCTTCCCATGACTTCTCCGCTTCTTTCCGCAGGTCGCCCGGGTCATAATAGATCACATCAATATCCGCGAGCGGAGTTCTGGCCGTTAACCCGTGCTGCACATCCCAGATCTTGGACCGTACGAATCCGGCGCAGACCCACCAGTCCGGCAATTGCAGCGTGCTGGCGGCGTTCAGAATATCCATCATCCAGATATCCTCCCCCACCAGCCGGAGAATATCGGATTCTGTATGGATCAGCATTTCTATGCACCTCCGTAGAATGTTAGTGAGTATCTATAAATGGACAAAATTATTGAAATGAATATCACTAAGTTGCTCCGAGATTTCATCAATTGAAAGTGGTTCAGGATCGCTAATCCATAGGCAGATCACGCCCACCAGGCCTGAAATGATATATTCCAAGCCTAATACCTTTTTTTTATCATGAATAGGAAGGGCCGCGCCATTAAGAATGTGGTTTCTTAACACATCCTTTAGGCGGGAGGAGAAGCTCAATTGACCGTTGTCGCCAAGCATGGTTCTATATAAACGGATATCGGATTTAATGCTCAAGAACATCTTTTTGAAAATCGCCGTAAATACTGACTTATTGATTTCTTGAAGATTTGTAATTTCTGAGGCGAGGCTGTCATTTAAGATCTCAAGGCATTCCTGGCTTAGCTTTTCCATCAGATCAGGTTTATCCATATAGTGCAAATAAAAGGTGTTCCGGTTAATCATGGCTTCATCGGCAATGTCCTGGACGGTTATCCGGTCGTAACCTTTGATCGGGATCAAGGTTAAGAGGGCTTCTTTGATTGCTTTTCTTGTTTTTATTATCCGTAAATCTACTTTTTCTGTTCTCATCCATGACTCCCTCTTAGATATAATAGTCAGATTATTAAAATCTGTATTTTATTTATCATTACGCATCATATCGACCATTGAATGGTTTAATTCTACGTTTTACACTTATTATTGTCAAAAGACTTTAATAGGGAGTGTTAACATATGAAAACAATAGCAATTATCGGCGCAGGGAAAGGTCTGGGCTTGTCGATTGCCAAACGCTTCGGCAAAGAGGATTTTCAAGTTGCGCTCGTATCGCGTAATGAAGACAAGCTGCAAGAAATGGTGGATGAGCTGAGAGCAGACAGTATTGAAGCTTCGTTTTTCACGGCAGATATTTATAACAAAGAACAAATTGAACAAGCAATGAACGGGATAACTGACAAATACGGACATATTGATGTACTGGAATTCAGCCCAACACCGGGTAAGTTTCCCCCGACCTCCGTATTGGAATTAACCCCTGACAATGCCAGAGATCAGTTTGAAGGTTATGTTGCAAGTGCCATTAATACGGTCAACGCGGTATTGCCGGATATGCTGGCTAAGCAGGAAGGTGTTTTGCTGTTTACAACCGGTTTGTCGGCCATGTATCCAGTTCCTATGATGGGGAACGTAGGAATTGGATTAGCAGGACTGCGAAATTATATAACGAATCTTCATGCAGAGCTTGAATCCAAGGGCATATTGGTCGCACACAGGTCATTAGGGGTAATGATCAAACAAGGAACAGGCACTGTTAATGACCCCGATGTAATTGCCGACATGTGGTTCAAGGTTTACGATGAGCAGAAAGTATGGGAAGAGGAATATCCGAAGGGCGTTACACCTGCAACGATTTTATTTTAAAACTTTACAAAGAGTGCATTGAGAGCTTTTAGAATAAAGCGCTTTAAAAAAGGGTTGACACCGACTGGCTAAAAACATACAATATGGCTATATTAAGGAGTGTCACTGATTCGATCAGGCACCACCATCGTCGATGATTCTACGAGAAATGCTTCATTTCTTGTATATCGGACTGTGGTGGTTTTTTGGTTTTCAGAGGGAGGAAACTCAAATGAAATTTAAGAAATCCCTAAATAATAACATTGCTTTGGCAGAGGACCCGGACGGCAATGAAGTGATTGTAATTGGAACGGGAGTGGGTTTCAAAAAAGCAAAGGGACAGGAAATCAGCCAAGCAGATATACAAAAAACATTCCGGATTGGCGCTGACGAACGGTACCAGCGGATGGAGCAGTTTTTTAATGAGATTCCTTTGCAGGTTATAGATATTACGGACCAGATTATACAACTTGGCAAACAGAATATTAGTACAAAGCTAAATGATTCCATTCTTTTGCCTTTGGCCGATCATATTCATTACGCCTTGGAGCGGCTGAAGAATGAGCTGGAGATTCAGAATCCGCTGCAATGGGAGATTAGAAATCTCTACCCCAAGGAGTTCATGACAGGTCAAAAGGCTGTAAGCATGATCAATGAAGCATTTCAGGTGAAGCTGCCGGATGCAGAAGCCAGTTTCATTGCACTACATTTGGTGAATTCGCAGATTGATCATGGGACCATGAATCAGACGATGAAGATTACAACGATTATCAACCAGATTATTGAACTGATGAAGGAACACTTCAACATCAAGCTGGAGCAGGATTCGATTAATTACTCCAGATTCATCACGCATTTGCGATATTTTGTCGTCAGGCAAATGAACGAGGTCATGCTATCCTTCAAGGATGAGCATTTTCTATATGACATATTATCGTCGAGATATCCCGACAGTTACGAGTGTGTCCAGAAGATTAAGCATTTTGTGGAAAAGGAATACGGTTTCTCGATTAACAAGGACGAAATGGTCTATCTGATTATTCATGTGGAGCGAATGACTTCGCGCTCCGGTACGGAGTGATCCCCGTTCTTGAAATATGGAGTGTTACTGACTCGATCAGGCACCACCAAATGTTCCCGAATCTGCTGTTCAACGCAGACTTGGATTACATTTGGTTTTTTTTATGCCTACATTCTTAGGAGGAATGACAAGTGAACAACAGAGAATTGTCCCAGGAGATTATCCGCCGAATCGGAGGAAGTGCGAACATTGTTCAAGCCTGGCACTGCATCACAAGATTACGCTTCAATGTTAAGGACGAGAAGCTGGTTCAGGTCGCTGAGATTACGAAGCTGCAAGGTGTGCTGGGGGCACAATTTCAGAATGACCAGTTCCAGGTGGTTATCGGAAATAACGTTGCCTCCGTCTATGCGGAGGTAGAGAATGTTATGAAGGAATCAGCGACGTCTGAGTTAAGCGGAGCAGAACGTTCAGGCACCGGGGCGAGAGGATTCAATGCCGTGCTTGATACGATTTCCGGCATATTCACGCCTATTCTGCCGGCGATTGTAGGTGCGGGGATGCTCAAGGGCGTACTTGCCCTCTTGGTCACACTGGGCTGGATCTCGGAGACCAGCGGAGAATACAGCGTATTCACGATGATCGCCAATGCCTCTTTTTATTTCCTTCCGTTTCTGCTCGCAGTCTCTGCCGCCAGAAAGTTCAAGGTGAATGAATATCTGGCTCTGACATTGGCGGGAACCCTGCTGTATCCGACGATCCTGGATGCGTATAATGCCGGGAAGCTGGAAGCAATCCCCTTCCTTGGCCTTCCGGTCTCTATTGTGAATTACACGCAATCCGTGATTCCGATCATTCTGGGCGTATGGCTGCTCAGTTATGTCTATCGCCTGATCGACCGGTTGATCCCGAATACGCTTAAAATCATATTCACGCCTATGCTGGTTCTCGCAATTACAGTGCCTATAATGCTTATTGCCATCGGTCCCTTGGGAAATTTCGGGGGGATCTATCTGGAGAAGGGCGTATCCTGGCTGTTTGCCCACTCCGGTCCGCTGACAGGGATTGTGCTTGGAGGCCTGATGCCGCTGATTGTTATGACAGGCATGCATTACGCGTTTTTCCCGGGAACCTTGCAGAACTTAAGCAAACTCGGTTATGACGTTCTGCTGCTGCCGATCAACTTAATTACCAATCTGAGTCAAGCCGGAGCTGTACTCGCCGTATTTCTTCGGACCAAAGATCCAAAGATGAAATCTGTGGCCCTGACCAGTGGGATTTCCGCCTTATTAGGAATTACGGAGCCTGCGTTGTATGGGGTCAGCCTTAAGCTCAAAAAACCTTTCTATGCCTCGATCATCGGGGGGGCTGCCGGAGGCGGGTTCATCACTGCCGTTGGACTGAAATGTTACGGGTTTGCCGTCCCGGGCCTGTTATCACTCCCGCTCTATATCCAGCCGGGTGGGGGGATGAAGAATTTCGGCTATGCAGTGATCGGAATTGCCATCAGCTTTGTCGTCTCCTTCGTCATGACACTGATACTCTGGAAAGAGACCGACAGCGCAAAGGCCCGCAGCGAGCGGCCTATGGGGAGTACTGCTGCCGACCGGAGCGAAGCAGGCACCCCTGCACCGCAGGCTGTCCAATCTGTACAGGATAAGAAAAATGAAATCTTCAGTCCCTTCCAGGGCGAGCTTGTTGCGCTTCAGCTTTTGCCGGACAAGACCTTTGCAGACGAGCTGACAGGTAAAGGCATTGCGGTTAAGCCCGCCGAAGGACGGATGACAGCACCTTTTGACGGAATCGTTACGATGGTTGCCAAATCGAAGCATGCAGTGATGCTCCGTTCCACAGAAGGGGTGGAGGTGCTGGTTCATATCGGATTAAATACCGTATCGCTTAAGGGCCAGCATTTCGATGTGAAGGTCGTACCTGAGCAAAAGGTGGAAAAAGGCGATCTGCTTGTCGAATTCGACTTGGAGGCGATAGAAGCCAAAGGAATTAATATAGTCTCGCCCGTAATTGTAACCAATACACCGGATTATCTGGATGTTGTTCCAGTCCAGGTGAAGGGGGTGATTCCAATGAATGGAATACTTCTTTTCACGATTAAATAATCAGCAATCCTAAAAAAATATCATTCTGGAAGGAGTTAGATGAATCATGTTAAAACATACAGAGGGATTTTCTTTTCCGCAAGGATTCTTATGGGGGGGAGCTACAGCGGCCAACCAGTTGGAGGGGGCTTACGACGCGGATGGCAAAGGACTATCCACTTCAGATATGGCACCGTTTATCCCGCATGAATTGCGGGACGGCAAGGATTTTACGTTCGATGTGGATTCTGTACAGCTGGAGGAGTATCTGGACGGGGATACCGGAGTTTATTTTCCGAAGCGCAAGGGTGTGGACTTCTACAATCATTATAAAGAGGATATTGCACTTTTTGCCGAGATGGGATTCAAGGTCTTTCGTCTTTCGATTGCCTGGACGCGCATTTTCCCTACGGGAGAAGAAACGGTACCTAATGAAGCCGGACTTGCTTTCTATGATAAAGTGTTTGATGAGCTGCTGAAGTATGGAATTGAGCCGCTGGTTACCATCTCCCATTATGAAATGCCTGTGGAGCTGTCAAGAAAATATAACGGCTGGGAAAACCGGAAAATGATTGAGTTGTATCTGAAGTTTGCCAATACTCTATTCGACAGATACAAAAATAAAGTCAAGTACTGGATTACCTTCAACGAAATGAACATGATTCTGACCAGCCTGTATACAGGAGGCGGTATTCTCGAAGACCGCATTCTGGGAACCAAGGAGCAAGTGGCTTATCAGGCTACCCACCATCAGTTTGTGGCCAGCGCGCTGGCGGTTAAGAGCTGCAAGGAGAAGATCCCGGGTGCCCAAATCGGCTGCATGATCTGCCGTCTGGAGACCTATGCGGCATCCAGCAAGCCTGAAGATGCGCTGCAGACGCTCAAGGAAGATCAGATGAATCTGTTCTATCCGGAGGTTCAGGCGCGCGGAGAATATCCGGCCTACATGCAGCGTTACTTCAAAGAGAATCAGATCGAGCTGGTGAAAGAACCTGGTGACGATCAGATTCTCAAGGACAATACGGTGGATTACATCGCGTTCAGCTATTACATGACCTATATTGGCAAATACGACCCGAATGACAACAGCAACTCAGGGATGCTCGTAAGCCAGATCAAAAATCCGCATCTCCAGGTGTCGGAATGGGGCTGGCCTATTGATCCGATCGGCTTAAGAATTGCCCTTAACCGGCTGTATGACCGTTACCGGATGCCTCTGTTCATTGTTGAGAATGGATTGGGTGCGAAGGATGTTGTGGAAGAAGACGGCTCTGTCCATGATTCCTACCGGATCGATTATCTGCAGAAGCACATTGAACAGATGAGAGAAGCTGTACAGGACGGAGTAGAACTGATGGGCTTCACCAGTTGGGGACCTATTGATATCATCAGCTGTTCGACCTCGGAGATGGAGAAACGTTATGGCTTTATCTATGTGGATCAGGACAACTCCGGCAACGGGACGCTGGAAAGATCACGCAAGGATTCCTTCTACTGGTATAAAAAGGTCATTGAAAGCAATGGCTCGGAGTTGTAAATCATAGCCGTAAATAAATTTCCCAAAACCAGCCGATAAGAGGTGTACCTTCTTATCGGCTGGTTTTTTTGCGAAAAATATTAGTATATGGTGCGGGGGAATTTCCATACGTTCACTTCGCGGGGATCAATGCCGCATAAATGGCTGATTAGAAGCGCCAGTGTAACGTTTGGGATCACGCTGGCATGAAATTATAGAATTTTTTTAATTCAAACGTGCCGCAGGCACTTTTTGCGGGAGTCAGGTGTTATAGAAGTATTACGAGTAAGGAGGTGAGGGCAACGTCACAGGGACATATGCCGGATGGGCAGCAGGTAGAGGCGATTATCATCAGAGTGCAGCAAGGGGAGAGGGAATGTTACTCCCGGATTGTGGATGTGTATCAACAGCCGATCTACCGGTACTGCTGCCGGATGCTGGGGAACAAGCAGGATGCCGAGGATGCGGTGCAGGATGTACTGGTCAAGGCCTATCAATCCATTGGGAGGTACAAGCCCACCGTCAGCTTCTCAGCCTGGCTGTACCGGATTGCCGGCAATCATTGCCTGAATCTGCTGCGTCAGCAGAGAAGACAAGGGTATTTCCTGCGGTTGTTCCGCCCCGACACGGCGGTAGCCGGCCCTGAGGAAGAGCTGGTAGAGCGGCTATACAGCCCGGCACTGGAAGCGGCGCTTGGACGGCTGTCACTGGAGGAGCGGAATCTGCTGGTTCTGCGGGTGTTCGAAGAGCAGAGTTTTCCCGAGATCAGCGCTATTCTGAACATCAGTTCCAATGCGCTGCACAAAAGGATGGAGCGGATCAAACGTAAAGTGCGGGAAATCATGCAGGCGGAGGAGGGGATATCATGGACCGGACAGGAATCAGTGATGAGTACCAAGATATAAAAGCCGCAGCTGTCGGCGGGGAGCAGTTCCCTCTAATCGAGGTGACGGACAGGGTGATGGCCCGGGTCAGAGATTCGGGACAGCAGCGCAGTCCGCGCGGGATCAGGCTTGCGGGCAGAACGGCAGCGTTCTCCGGGGTGCTGGTCATGCTGCTGCTGGTTGCCGTGACAGCTTACGCCGCCACGGAGTATATTCAGATCCGAAATCACGCGGGTGAAGTGAAGGTGCAGCATGTTGCGGAGAATCCTAATCCGGGAGAATCGGCGCCTTATTCCCAATATGCCTCGAAGCTGATGGATTCGGCCAAGCCGGGGGAGCTTATTGCTTATTTCGTCAGAGGAGAGAAACTCCCGGAAGGCGCGAAGTCTGCACTTCAGTACGCGGGGAAGGAGCTGCGTCTGACTGATTATTCGGCTTTTCTTGGAGAGATGAACAAACGGAAGACGCCTGTACTGCCCAAGGAAGCAGGGGGATATGTCTTCAAGTCCGGCACGATCGTTCCCGGTTCACCCTCGGACAAGGAGTATGATACCAACCCGCTATACGGTCAGACTCTTGACGAGTTGACTGCCGAGGCGAGGCAGAACACCGGCCGGAATCTGTTCATGAAGGCCATCCCGTGGACCGAGGTATCGTCCGTTGGCGCTAAATATACCAGGCAGGGGGCGGTTATTGAATTAAGTGCCACCTTAATGCATGGAGGCCCTATGCAGGTTATGCAGCCGCCGGGGGCAACCGCAGAGAAGCTGACGGTAGAGGGCCGTGAGATGGTCCACAATCTGGTAAGCAGACCGGAGGTGCAGCCCGGGTTCAGCTACCATTATCTGAACTGGTACAACGAGCAGCAGGATACCTATTACACAGCGACTACCTATGGGGACCGGGAATTGACCAAGGAGCAGCTGCTGGACCTGGTAGGTGAATTAATCCGGGGCGGATTATAGAGAGGGCATTCATTCGGGTGCCGGTCTGTACAGGCAGAAATGTTGTACATTTTGCAGCTTCGGTCCCTGTATACCTGAATGTTTGGGAGGAATGCTGCATGGAATGCAGGAATTTCTGTGCCAAGCTGCTTGGGAGTAAGGGAGATGCTGCTTTTTATACAACAATTTCGGGTTTGGGCTATTTGGATGAGGCGGATGTTGTATTCTCTGCAAGAATTACATGGTGCGAGTGAGAAGTGGGGGAATGTTTGTTTTAGACTGAGGACTGAAGACTGAAGACTGAAGACTGAAGACTGAGGACTGAAGACCGAAGTTAGTTTAGTTATACAAAACAAAAGGCATCCGGAGAGCGTAGCCTGTACGCTCGATCGGATGCCTTTTAATTGTAAAAGTGTGATTTGAGAAGCGACGAGGCCGCAGCCTTAGCCCTCCAGCAGCAGGGATTCAGGGTCTTCCAGCAGTTCTTTGACTTTGACCAGGAAGCTTACTGCCTCTGAGCCGTCTACGATCCGGTGATCGTAAGATAAGGCGATGTACATCATCGGACGGTTAGCCGTCCGCTCCTCATCCAGTGCGATCGGACGCAGCTGGATCTTATGCATGCCGAGAATACCGACCTGCGGAGTATTGAGGATTGGTGTGGACAACAGGGAGCCGAAGACTCCGCCGTTCGTGATTGTGAAGGTTCCGCCCTGGAGCTCCGGCAGGCTCAGGGTGTTAGCCCGCGCCTTGGAGGCGAGTTCGCCAATCCGCCGCTCGATCTCGGGGAAGCTTAACCGGTCGGCATCGCGGACGACGGGGACCACAAGGCCTTCCTTGGCGGCTACGGCAATGCCGATATCGTAATATTTCTTCAGCAGGAGATCCTCTCCGTCGATCTCGGCATTCAGCATCGGGTACGCCTTGAGCGCGCCGATGACGGCCTTGGTGAAGAAGGACATGAAGCCTAGTCCGACCTCATGCTTCTCCTTGAAGGCATCCTTGCGGCGTTTGCGGATGTCGAGAATTGCAGTCATGTCCACCTCGTTGAAGGTGGTCAGCATCGCTGCCGTCTGCTGCGCTTCGACCAGGCGGCTGGCAATCGTCAGCCGTCTGCGCGACATGCGCTTGCGCTCGGTCGCTTTGCCGTCCTCGGCGTGCGGCGCCTTGCCCGCCGGCACGGGCGGCTTCGCCGGCTCCGGCCGTGCGGCCGCCGCCGGAGCTGCCTGCGCAGCGGCCTGCGGCACGGCTGCGCCATGGCCATTCACATCGGCCTGGCCAATCCGGCCGATAGGGTCGCGGGCACTGACCTCGCCGAGGTCGATGCCCCGCTCCCGTGCCAGCTTGCGCGCCCCCGGCGAAGCCAGGGCCGCAGTGCCAGCCGCCGCACCTTCGGCGGCGGCCGGAGCCGTTACAGCAGCGGCGGGTTCAGCCGCTGCGGCACCTGCGGCAGCAGCAGGCACGCTGCCGCTCTGCGGTGAGGCGGCAGCTGCCGGCTTGCTGCCGCTGGCAGCACCCGCGCCGCTGCCGGCGCCGATAATGCCGATGGCTTCGCCAACGGCAACGTTCTCGCCCGCCTGGCGCAGGATGGAGGAGATGACTCCGTCCTCCTCCGCACTGATCTCAAGATTGACCTTGTCAGTCTCAAGCTCTGCAAGCACATCCCCCTGGCCGACAGTGTCGCCCTCTTTAACCAGCCATTTGTAGATCGTTCCTTCGGAAATCGATTCGCCCAAATCAGGTACTTTTATCTCGGACACAGGCCGTTACCTCCCCAAATATAGTGGATTGCGTTATCGTATGACCGCCTGCTGCGTTCAGGAAGACGGTACAGGTGCTTGCACTTGAGTATTCAGTTTCAGGGCTTCTCTGACAATGCGCCGCTGCTCGAAGCTGTGGACATCTGCATAACCGCTGGCCGGGCTGGAACGGTCCGGGCGGCCGATATACTGGACAGTCACCTTCTGCGGGGCAATAGCCCGCAGCCGGGCGTCGGCATACGTCCAGCCGCCCATATTCTTCGGTTCCTCCTGCACCCAGACGATCTCCTCCAGAGAGCTGAAGGTGCTGAGATGTGCGCCAAGCTCGCGTTCCGGGAACGGATAGAGCTGCTCCAGGCGGAGGATGTGCAGCCAGGAGAAATCCTGTCCGCGTCCAGCTTCAAGCTCGGTCTGGAGGTCGATGGCAACCTTCCCGCTGCACACCACCAGTCGCTTCACCTTTTCCGGATTGCTGCCCAGCAGCGGTTCGGGAAGAACCGGCTGGAAGGCGCCCGAAGCAAGGTCAACTCCCGCTGAAGTGCTGCGCGGGTTGCGGATCAGGCTCTTCGGAGCCATGATGACCAGCGGCCGGGCATCTGCCTGCCCGCAGAGCGCGGCCTGACGGCGGAGCAGATGGAAATACTGCGCAGCACAGGTCAGATTGGCTACAGTCCAGTTCTCCTCGGCGGAGAGCTGGAGGAAGCGTTCCAGCCTGCCGCTGGAGTGCTCCGGCCCCTGGCCTTCATAGCCATGGGGCAGCATGATGGTCAGGTTGCTGCGCTGGGTCCATTTGGCACGGCCGGCGGAAATGAACTGGTCAATAATGACCTGGGCGGCGTTGGCGAAATCGCCATATTGGGCTTCCCAGATGACGAAGGTCTCCGGGGCAAATACATTATACCCATACTCAAAGCCAAGGACAGAAGCCTCTGACAGCGGGCTGTTATAGACCCCGAAGGAAGCCCGGGAATCACTCAGCTGATGCAGCGGGGAATACAGTCCGCCGCTCTCGCTGTCATGCAGGACCAGATGGCGGTGGGCGAAGGTGCCTCGCTGGGAATCCTGACCGCTGAGGCGGATAGGAGTGCCGTCCTTGAGAATGGTAGCGAAGGCAAGGGTCTCAGCCAGAGCCCAGTCGACCCGCTCCCCGTCATTCAGCGCATCCTTGCGGCGCTTCAGAATCCGGTCCAGCTTCGGATAGACCGTGAAGCCATCCGGTACACGCAGCAGCTCGCGGTTAATCTCCTGCAGACCGGCCAGAGAGTAGGCTGTCGGACGCTGAGTAGGCTGATCGGGCTCCAGAGCGACAGCGGTTTTGGACTCCGCATTCTTCTGTTTGCCTTCCTTCATCTGATCGAACGCCTGCTGCAATACACTCTCGGCCTCGGTAATCATGTTCTTCACATCATCCTCGGTGATCACCTTCTCACGCTGGAGGCGTTCTGCATATACCCGGTAGACAGTAGGGTGATTGCGTACCTTGCCATAGACAATAGGCTGAGTAGTATCGGGATCATCCATTTCATTATGTCCATGGCGGCGGTAGCCGATCAGGTCAATCAGGAAGTCCTTCTTGAACTGGTGGCGGTAAGCACTGGCCAGACGGACGGCGGCAATGCAGGCTTCAGGATCATCGGCATTGACATGCACGATCGGAATCTCATACCCTTTGGCCAGGTCGCTGGCGTAATGGGTGGAACGGGAATCCTCGCTCTCCGTTGTGAAGCCGATACGGTTATTGACGATAATATGCACGGTACCGCCATTCTGATAACCCTGCAATTTGCCGATATTAAGAGTCTCTGCAACGATACCTTCACCCGGGAAGGCAGCATCGCCGTGCATCAGCACAGCCATCGCCTTGCTCGTATTCAGCTTCGGCAGGCCCGGTGCATTCCGTTCTTCCTGGGCGGCACGAGTGAAGCCTTCTACTACCGGATTGACGAATTCGAGATGGCTCGGGTTGTTAGCGAGCGTGATCCGGGTGCGTACGGTTTCGCCTTCGCGGACAGCACGGTCAGCCCCGAGGTGATACTTCACATCGCCGCTCCAGCCGTAGGTGACACCCATTGAGCCTTCGGAAGGGAACAGCTCCTTGTTCGGCGAATGATGGAACTCCGAGAAAATAATATCATAAGGCTTGCCCAGAATATGGGCCAGCACGTTGAGTCTTCCGCGGTGCGCCATGCCCATCAGAATATGCTCCGCGCCGTCATGCGCGGCTGCCCGCACAATCTCGTCCAGCATAGGCACGAGGGCGTCATTGCCCTCCAGACTGAACCGCTTCTGGCCGACAAAAGTCTTATGCAGGAAGGTCTCGAAATGCTCTACTTGAACCAGGCGCTTCAGCAGCTCCTTACGCTCCGTATTGTTGAGCGGGGCCGGGGAAGTCATGGATTCCGCCTGGCTGTTGAGCCAGCGCAGCTCGCTCTCATCGTGGACATGCCCGAATTCATAGGCAATGGTCTGTGTGTAAGCCTGCCGCATTCTGTGGACAGCATCCATAGCGGTATGCACATCCGCAGGGGCATTATCCCAGATTAGCGAAGCGGGCAGGGCATTCAGATCCTCGCGGGTGAGCTCATAAGTCTCCAGCTCCAGCCATTTGGCCATCGGATTGCTGCTGCGCTCCAGCGGGTCGATGTTAGCGGCCATATGGCCATATATACGAATATTAGCGATCAGCTTCGAGGCCTTGACAGCCTTCTTGAGCCAGTCGGCATCCGCTGAAACTGCAGGTCCTGGAACCCTCTCGGCGTCTGGAGCCAGAGGAGGGGGGCCGGATACAGTGAAGAGATCGCGGTAATGTTGTTCAACAGAAGAGGGGTCCTTGACAAACTGCTCATACTGCTCTTGGATGTAGCCCAGATTGGGGCCGTAATATTTGTTCCATACAGTTGCGTTATAGGGCTCTTTGACTGCCATGAATAGGTCCTCCTAACGGATAAACTCAGCGCGTGGCATACAGGTGTGCCACTTGGCGGAGCTGCAAATGTTTGCGGTTTCATTCTCATCTTATTGTGCTACTTTCCGGCGGGGTAATCAATTCATACTTTCGTGCAATCCGTTCGCAAAACGGCATGATTCATTACAGTATTCATACAGAACAATCATAATTTAGAGGTTTGTATATTTTGGAAATGGGTAATTGTTTCTATATTTCTATATTATGATTACGGAACGGATCTAGTGCCTCTAGTATATTAAACCTAATATGGATCGTTTGAACTTGGAAATGGAAATATTTATACAAGCCACTGGCAATTTCAGCTAAGGTTCCTCACCATTTAACATAAAAAAATTCCAGAAAACGACACACTATTCGCACAAGATCTTGTATAATGTTATTGCGGAGAACGCTTTCAACGATTCTTGCCAGATCCTTTCACGGAAAGGGTCCAGTAAAGGGTAAACCTGCCGAAAGACAGGGGCACAAAGTCTCGGATCTAAAGTAGAAATACTATGATGGCCGGACTGCCTGGGGACGCGAAAATTCTAGGAGGAGATTTCTTGGATATGTCCAACCAGGGGAATGACGAGCTGCAGGCAGTTGATCTGGATTTAGAATGGGTGTACTTGCTGATGTCTGCCAAGCAGGCGGGTATTCAGGCGGAGGAGATCCGCCGGTTTTTCAGCGAGAAGGCGCTCCAGGCGATGTAGGACGGTCACTTATTGTACGGATACATACAGAAAAGGGCACAGCGAACCGGTCGCTGTGTCCTTTTCTGTGTCCCGGCAGGGCTGGAGACCTGTTGCCGAACCATAGGCTCCGCCTGCTTCAACGTCTTTAATTGTCCTTTTGATCCATGCGCCATTTCTGGTAATCGAGAAATTCCTTGAATTCACGTTTGCTTATTCCTGAGGCCATCGCTTCCTGTACCAGCCGGAACCATTCTCCATCCAGCGCCGGTTCTTCAGTCTCCGCATGTCCGCCATACAGTAATGCGTGAACGGATACCTGAAGCGCATCGGCAATTTTTTCGATAAATTGAATGGAGGGGTTGGATTGGATATTCCGTTCCACATTACTGAGGTATGATTTCGCCACATCAGCCTTATCCGCAAGCTCGGACAAAGAATACCCCTTCTCCAGCCGGAGCCTGTGGATGCGGCTTCCCATAGTATCTGACACGATTACAACGCCCTCCGTACTTTTGTTAAAAGATAAGAATTTATATGCTTCGCGCTATACATTATCCTTATCTTTCTCGCTGTAACGGTACCGCCCCTTAGAAGGACGGCAAAGCCGTTTTCACTTGTCAGTATAACAAAAATCTGTAAAACGAACAAAAATCATTGAACTGAGAAGGAGCGCGACAAAATGGCATACCCCGCCCGGATGAGGGAGGATATGCCGTTTGGGATATAGATGGCTCCGGGTTACTTGGCTTCTCCCAGACCCTGCAGCGCATCGAATGTCCAGTTCAGGGATAAGCTGTCACCCTGGAAGATGTTCTGATCCTGGCTGTTGTCCACGAATTCAAAGGCTACCTTGAAGGTTTTGGACTGGGCGGCGGCAATGCCCCCGGGTACTGCCCCCATGGCTACGAGGTCGTAGCTGGCGATATTCTTCAGATCCTTCAGGGAGACTTCGGAGAGGACATATCCGCTGGTGGAGCCGCCGGTATAAGTATCCTTAAGGAGTTTGACTTTGAAGTGGTCTCCGAGATCCTGTCCGGCGTTATCCCCCAGCGAATCGGTCACGGTGTAACTGGTGGCAAGCTTGAGGAATTTGATATCCAGTGTGCCGTCATTCGATAAGGTGAAGGTGCGGACGGTGTAGTCTCCCGGCTTCAGATTCGTCAGGGCTACCGGTGTATTGAAGGAAGAGCCGAGCTTCAGCGTGCCTGCGGCGAAGGTTGCCGTGCTGGTTGTAGTGGAGCTGAAGTAAGCGAAGGTCCCCCCTCCGATTAAAGACAACCCCAGTGCTGCCGATGCTATGCCAAGACCCAACGTTTTTTTGATACCCATTATTCATTTCCTCCTCGGTTATATTATTGATATTGGTCATTAGGAATTCACTGGCTGTGTCTTACTTCAGGGAGCCTGCTTCCTGGTTAGCTTCGAAATTCAAGGTCAAGGCAAGCGTATCGCCCTGATAGTAGTTCTGCGGCTGCAGGGTTTCCTTGAAGGCGAATTGGATGGTCAGGTTATCCGAGGTGCCCGCCTTAATGCCGGACTTCTCACCGCCCAGGATCGCACCGACAATTCCCCGGGCTACCAGATCGGGACTCTGATTCTCCAGATCAGCCAGGGAGATGACCAGAAGCGGCGATTCTTTTTTATCCTTGTTGACGAGGAAGGTCACAATAATATCATCCTTGAAATTATGCGAGCCGTTGTCTCCCTGGGCATCTGTAATAAGAGAGGAGGTGCGTAGGATCACCTTGGGAATATTGAGCGTCCCGTCATTTTTCAATTTGAAATCTCTTAGAATGGAATCTCCCGGCTTAAGGTTGCTGAGATTAACAATGACGGAGGGATCTGATTTCAGTGATAAAGTTCCGTTGTTAAAAGAAGCTGAGGTGGTGGATGTGCTGCTGAAGTAAGCGAAGGTACCCCCGCCGACCAGGGTTAATCCTAAGGCTGCCGATACAACGCCGAGACCTAATGTTTTTTTGACGTTCATTTGTTCATCCCTCTCTTATGGTTCTGTGTGGTGCATAGCCTGTGCTTCCGGGAGACTATATTGTGGCTCCGCGTTTCGTAAACGGGAGAGGACAATCGGTTCAGGGTATAAGGTCGGACAGGGGGTCAGGCCCGCTGGTCCCGCCCGGTTGTGCATTCTTGTTCTCGAGTGCCGCCACGGCCTTCCAGGAAGAATACAGGGCATAGAGGAGCAGGAGCAATCCAGGGATGATCATCAGCACTACACTTCCGGCTTTGGACACGGCGAAGTTCATGGCGTAGCCGACATAGGGGATAGTTACGCCCGCATATTGGCCCACTACATTCGTAGAGCTGACTGCTGCGGAATCGGCTGCATCGTTATTGTCGCCCTTGGTGGTATAGCTGGCTTCCCCCAGAGCACTGTTCAGTTCTGCTTCGACAACGCGGTGGGTAATCAGAATGTTATCCGGATTCGTAAAAGTAATGACATCGCCCTTCTGGAACCGGGTCATATCTCCTCCCGGCTTAATGGCTATAACGGAGCCGGTCTGGATTCCGGGCTCCATGGAGCCGGATAATACCGTCTTGATCTGATAGCCGAAGAATGAGGGTTCACCGCCGGAGGCTTTGGAGATCAACACGGCTGTGATCAGTACCAGAAAAACCATCAATATCAGTGTGGAAGCTATTGTGCTGGCTATTTTTTGGATGCGCATATTATTCGCCGCCTTTGCTGGTATCGGATTCGGGAGACGGGGTAGCTGTGGCTGTAGGTGCTGCAGGCTGCCCGCTGTCTGGGACGCTTCCGTTGAGTTCCTTATCGGGCTGATCCGCCGGAGTGGCTTCCGGGAGAAGGGTCTCATGCGCCGGAGTGGTTGATGAATTAGCCGCCGGAGTGGCCGCCGGAATGACCGCTGGAGTAGCCGCAGGAATGACCGCCGGAGAAACAGCCGGAGAGGCCGCCGGAATTACCGCTGGAGTAACAGCCGGAACGATCGTCGGAGCGGTAACCTCTGCTTCCGGCGACGCCGCTGGAAGTGGAGGTTCTCCTACTGGAGCATCTAGCACTGGCTCTTCGACTGATGGGTTCCCATCTGGCGCAGCAGATACACGCGGGGTATTCTTGGCCTGCTCCTCTGCGAGCCTCCGGGCTTCGGCGGCCGCTTCCTCCGCTTTGGCTTTTTCAAGTGCCAGCCTCTCCTCCTCCTCTTTCACTGCCTTGGCTTTGTCCAGAAGGGCCGTCTTGGCTTCAGCAATCTCAGCCAGCCGTTCCTGTAGGGTGCTGACGGTGGAAGAGAGGTTGTCCTTGGCTGCTGTCAATTCTGTGCCGAACTGCCCATACGTTGCCTGTAGCTCGGGAGATAACGCCGAATCCGCATTGTAGGCTTGGGTGATCAATGAGAGAACAGGCTCTTCCGCAGGGAATCCGTAGGCTGCATCCCGGAGAAGTACGCGGTCCGGATTGCCGGTTGGCAATGATCCGCCGATATCATGAATGGTACTGAGATAATTCACGATTCCGGTTAACGTATCTGTCAGCGACTCCGACAAAATCCCGCTTAGATGCAGGCTCTCCTGCATTTGCTCGAAGAACTGGGCGTCACGGATTTCCAGGCAGTTGGGTTCAAGGTTCACTATATATCCTCCGAGCTTTTGCAGAATGGCCGCTGCGCTGCCAATTTCCTGCAGAATTTGCTGCCAGACCGTCCCGTTGAAGCTGAGCTGTGTCCCCAGTGCGGCAATTTCGCTGCTGGCATGAAGGAGTTGCGCCGAGATTTCACCGGTAGCCTGATCCAGCTCATCCAGTGACAGTCCGCTGGCAGTGAGGGAAGTATTGTACACTCCGCTGATGCTGTAACTGCCAAGGGTTGCCTTCAGTTCAGTAATTGTACGGAGATGTCCGCTGAATTCGGACAACAGCTGTTCGATCTGACCCGGGAATACCGAGCAGAGCCCGATGGAGCTGATCTGCTCCTGGGTGGTATGGAACTCCCCGTAAGTGCTGCCGATCTGATTCGAGGTATACATTAGAAGTACAGATACCGCCACGCCGGATTGCAGAATCCGCAGGCCGAGTTTCGTAGTGTTCCGTTTGCGCCGTTTGGCAGATCTGGGGTACATAGCTAAGCCCCCTCTCAACATGCTGATTGATTGTTCGGTAGTTGTTATTCATTGTTCGATGTTCGGTATTCGACATTGGACATTCAAGAATCAATTTTCAATATTCGTTATAATCGTTCTTAATAAAGAACGTTTCCGTAATCAAATCATACACTGCCCGGCTAGAAAAAGAAAGATGTTAAATACAGCGGAATGTTCGCAATAAAGCACGAATAATTCTTATTATCTTGATTTAACTACGTATATCGCTGTTTTTCACAAATGTTCTTAATAAAGAACGATTGATTCGGATGGAGGGTCCGGGATTTTGGCCATACCCCTCTGAGTCAGCCGAAAGTGGTTAGGAGGTGTGAATGAAGAGTAATAGTGCACCTGAATTGGCTGGAAGTGGCTAGGAGGCGTGAATGAAGAGTAATAGTGCACTTGAATTGGCCAGAAGTGCTTAGGAGGTGTGAATGAGGAGCAGAAGTGCGCCTGAATCGGCGGAAAGTAGCTAGGGAGCGTGAATGAAGAGTAATAGTGCACTTGAATTGGCTGGAAGCGGCTAGGAGGTGGGGATGAAGAGTAATAGTGCACCTGAATTGGCTGGAAGTGGCTAGGATGCATGAATGAGGAGCAGAAGTGCACCTGAATCGGCGGAAAGTAGCTAGGAGTGAGAATGAGAGTAATAGTGCACTTGAATTGGCTGGAAGTAGGCGATACGCCGGAGCGAGAGGGAAAAATCCCTCTGAATATGGCCGAAGTAGGCGATACGCCGGAAGGAGAGGGATAAATCCCTCTGAATTTGTTGGAAGTAGGCGATACGTCGGAGGGAGAGGGATTAATCCCTCTGAATCGGCCCGAAGTAGGCAATACGCCGGAAGGAGAGGGATAAATCCCTCAGAATCAGCCAGAAGTAGGCAATACGCCAGAATGAGAGGGAAAGATCCCTCTCATATCTACCCAGCCTATTAGACAATCCCTATAAGTTATCTTTTAGTTGGTAGTAGTTACTGTGTATGAGCTTCTGTTCGGCACACTAGTTTATAGTGTAGTCTCATGGAAGCTTTTCCCCGCGTGAGCTGACATACAGCTCATACCATTCCTTGCGGGACAGCTCAAGCTGTTCCGCCCCTGCGCAGGCTACGATCCGCAGCGGATTCACGGTGCCGATGACAGGCATGATGGCGGCAGGGTGCGTCATCAGCCAGGCCAGCACGATGGCTTCGGCTGTCGTGCCTTTCTCGTCAGCAAGCGCCCGCACTCTGGCCGCTGTATGCACGACACTCTCCGGCTGGCCTTCCAGCGGCCGTCCGCTGAAGAGGCCCTGGGCCAGCGGCCCCCAGGCCTGGAGCTGAATGTTCTCGGCGCGGCAATACTCCATCGTGCCCTCCGGGAACGTGATGTCCTTCCACTCCTCGCGGTTGACGCTGAGTACCGCATCGACCCAACTGATTTTGGACAGGCTCATATGCAGTTGATTGACGATGAATGGCTCGTCACAATAGGCTTGCAGCAGCTTGATCTGGGCAGCGCTCATGTTGGAGACGCCGAAGTGGCGTACCTTACCTGCGGCCTTGAGCTGATGCAGGGCTTCGGCGACCTCCTCGGGGTCCATCAGCGGATCGGGGCGGTGAAGCAGCAGAATATCAATATACTCTGTACCCAGCCGCGCGAGAGTTCCATCCACACTGGCTAGAATATGCTCCTTGGAGAGGTCGAACCTATTGGAGAGGTCTCCCGGCTCCATCAGCTTAATGCCACATTTTGACTGCAGGATGATGTCTTCGCGCAGTCCTGGACGCTCTTGTAGGAGTTGCCCGAACACTTTCTCCGCTTTTCCCCGGGTGTAGATATCTGCATGGTCAAAAAAATTAATCCCGACCGACAACGCCGCATCCAGCGCCTCATGTCCCTGCTTCATATTCGAAGCGGTGACTGGTTCACGGTCCCAGCCGCCGCCCAGCCCCATGCAGCCCAGGGCGATACGGCTGGCGGGTATGCCGCGCTGGTTAAGTGGTAACGCTCTCAACAATAATATTCCTCCATTCACTATCGCTCACAACTTCTGAGTACCCCGGAATTCGGTACGTGACGTTGAAATTCTGCACTTCGTTAGAATCCGGTATGGTACTTCTTGTCGCTGGAGGAGCGGTGCTTCGTGCTCTCTTTATCCTTCTCCTCTTGCTGCTCTAATGTCAGGTCCTCTACGGGGATCGGATCTACATTCTGCTCACTTTCGTCCAAATCGAACAAGCTGGGGTTGTCCGTAGGATATTGCTCCGGGTGATCGCGGTTGTCTCTAATCGGCTTTTTGTCATCGCTCATCTTGGACTCACTTCCCTTTCTTTCCAGAATATCCGCCGGTAAAGAGGCCCGGAATTTACGATGATTCCCGAATCCTCTACCTGCGGTTTGCTCCCTTTTAAACAGAATGCGCCCTCCTTAAACAGCTTCAACGCTGGAAGCTGCGATACTGGGGCAACAAGCGGCAGGAACAAGCTGACCCAACAAACCAAGTAAACAAAAAGAAACAAACAAACAAATAAAGCCAACAAGCGAACCTAATTAAACGTACCAACAAAGGAAATAAACAAGTGGAGGACCGTCCCGGCCACCGGTAAAGGCTGCGGGACAATCCTCCTGAGGGAGGTTTATGGATCAATTATAGGGCTGCCCTTGTCACTCATCTTCCCGGCCACAACATCGTCATACAGGCGCTTCAGCCACTTCAGCTCTGTCAGGCAGTGCTCGTATCTGCCGTACATCAGATGCAGTGACGAGCGGGGGACAAGGGAGATATGCTCCTCATACACCTGATAGGCGAAGTTCACTTGATGCTCTGCCTCGCGGATGCGTTCCTCCAGCAGCTTCGCCACCTTCTCCTGATCAATATAACGGGATAAGGCCAAGGCCATGTATAGCGGATGATAGGGCGGATCACTTTTTTTAATCTGCTGCAAAATGAGCTGTTCCATTAATTCCTTGCCTTTATCGGTAATGCGGTAGATGGTCTTGTCAGGCCGGTCCGGGCTGCGGATGACCTCCACCGTCTCAATATGTCCACCCTCCGCCAGTTTATCTACAGCGTAGTAGAGTGAACCCATCTGCAGCTTGATGATTTGATCCATCGAGCGTTCCTTCATCACGAGAGTGATCTCGTAAGGATGCATATCGCGTTCCAGCAGCAGTCCCAGAATCAGCAGCTTCATGGACATAGACGTTACCTCTGCCCGGAAGCCGGCTGGTTGGCCTTCTTCGACGGGCTTATCAGACGGTCCTTAGGCATCATTAGAACAAAAACTACGGTAAGCACGGCAGGAACGATGGCCCACATGAAGGTTTGTGAGATCGAAGAAGATAATGAATTCGTGATTTTCTCCAGTATGGGCGGCGGAATCTGCGCTCTCGCTTCGGGAGTCAGCGCGGAACGCGGATCGCCGAAGGAAGAGGCCTGAGCGCCGTCTCCGAAGGCCGTGCTAAGCTCCGAGGTGAAGCTGTTGCGCTGGATAATGCCGAAGATCGTAATTCCCAGCGTCATCCCGAGTGAGCGCATGAAGGTGCTGGTTGAGGTGGCCGAACCGCGCTGGCGCATATCGAAATGGTGAATGGAAGACAAGCTGAGTACGGAGAAGGAGAAGCCGACTCCGAAGCCGGTCAGGGCCATGAATGCATTAAGCGATAAACGGGAAGTCTCAGGTGTCAGTGTGCTGAGCGAGTAGATTCCGGCCACGAAGCAGACTGCCGACAGCAGCATAATATTGCGGAAGCTCGTCTTCGTGGTCAGCAGGCCGCCGGACTGGCTGCCGATGACTGTACCGATCATCATCGGCATCAGGATCAGACCGGAGTTAGTGGCGGAGCCGCCGTATACCCCCTGGACGTATATTGGAATATACACCGTCGCTACGATAAACGCAGAGCCGTAGAATAATCCGAGTATACTGCTGGTCGCGAACAGGCGCTGGCGGAACATGTCGAACGAGATGACCGGCTCAGCTGCACGCTGCTCGATGAAGATGAAGGCAAGCAGGAGGACGGCGAAGGCGGCAAATAATCCGAGAATGGCCGCTGAATCCCAGGCATACTGGTTGCCGCCAAGCTCCAGGGCAAACATCAGGCAGATAATCCCTGCCACCAGAGTGAAGGCACCGCCCCAGTCAATGCGCTGCTTGGAATGAGAGATGGATTCCTTGTAGGAAGACATAATGAACACGAACGAGACAATACCGATCGGCAGGTTGATATAGAAAATCCAGTGCCAGCTCACATATTCAGTGATATAGGCGCCAAGCAGAGGACCGATCACGCTGGAAATTCCGAAGACTGCACCGAATAGTCCGGTGAGCTTGCCTCTTTTCTCAGGCGGGAAGATATCGAATACAATCGTGAAGGCAATCGGCATCAGGGCACCGCCGCCAATCCCTTGAATCGCCCGGTAAATACTGAGTTGGGTAATACTGGCCGCTGTCCCGCACAGGGCGGAGCCGATCAGGAACACGATAAGCCCGAAGATGAAAAACCGCTTGCGCCCGTACATATCGGACAATTTGCCGAAGATTGGGGTACCGGCCATAACCATGACCATATACGCAGAGGTAACCCAGACGATTTTGTCCAGTCCCCCCAGATCGGAGACAATCGTACCCATGGCCGAGGCTACAATGGTATTGTCCATCGCAGACATCAGGATGCCGAGCAGGAGTCCGGCGATGACGAGCTTGAGGTTGCTTTCTTTGGTGTGCATGTTGTAGCTCCTTTATATTTAGAATTCATGATGAGTCCTTATTATATTCAAATTTGAATAGGGTGGCAATCATTTTTTTGCAGGGATTGATTCGTACTTAACATCATAGAGGCAACACCTCTTCTACTTGGTATTCCTTATCGGCCAGTCCTTTATTCCTTCTCTATGGAGTGGACCGGGTGATGGATGGGAAATATAGAGGAGTATGCAATGATGTCTTGACATACCCATGGGGGGTATATTATATTGGTGTAGAGGAGGCTGATTCCTGTGTCGACAAAAGAGAAGGAACCTGCTGGACATGATTGCGGCGGTGATGATTGTCATTCTTCCGCTTCCGGTGTGCGCAAGAGCCATCATTCCCCGGAATTCAAGAATGGATTGACTACCCGGCTGAACCGGATTGAAGGGCAGATCCGCGGGGTTAAAGGTATGATTGAACGCGACACCTACTGCGATGATGTGCTGAATCAGCTTGCGGCGGTGCAGGCGGCTCTGAATAGTGTCGGCAGGCTGCTGCTTGAAGGCCATATGAAGAGCTGTATTATTGAACGGATCGAGGCCGGTGAGCATGAGGTGATCGACGAGCTGCTGGTTACAGTGAATAAGCTGATGAAATAAAGGTGGGGCCTGGAGATATGGAACTCTGAAAATATTGAATAGTTCAAGTTCTCCAGGCGTAGTGAGGTAGGAAGAAGGAAGAAACAAAGAAACAAACAAACATGAGTCTGATTGTACTTAGTGCAATAGAATCCGTGCTGATTTATCCGGCATCTGTTGTACAAATTACAATCAAGCACAGCCATCCCTTCCTCGCGTATCAATCTATATAGCTGTCGAATAGGAACACCAATTAAGCGTATACCAACAACAATTAGGAGGGTAATCAAATGTCGAATGTAACATTGAAGGTTGAAGGAATGTCTTGCGGTCATTGTGTAAGTTCTGTGGAGAAGGCTGTGAGTGGCGTGGGTGCAGCTGCGAAGGTAGATCTGCCGGCGAAGACGGTAGCAGTTGAATTTGACGAGAATACAGTAAGCCTGGATACCATCAAGGCCGCGATCGAAGATCAGGGCTACGATGTAGTGTAAGCACGGCTAAACTTAGCTAAGCTAGCTGTAATGCAAGGGCTTGGTGCCGGGAATCCTGGAGAAGGGGGACTGGCGCCAATGCCTTTTATTTTAAAGATAAACATACCCCTTAGGGGTATTAGGAGGTGCGTGAGATGGAAAAGAGTGCAGATTCTGCCCAGAAGCAGGCCACGCTGCAGATTACAGGAATGACCTGCTCTGCTTGTGCGACGCGGATAGAGAAGGGATTGTCCCGTATGGAGGGGGTATCCCGGGCGAATGTTAATCTGGCGCTGGAGCAGGCTACGGTCGGGTATGATCCGGCGGTTGCGGATATGCCGCAGATTGAAGAGAAGATCCGTTCTCTTGGCTACGATACGCTGAAGGAGTCGGCGGATTTCGATATTACCGGAATGACCTGTGCGGCTTGCTCGTCACGGATTGAAAAGGTGCTGGGACGGATGCCGGGGATTGCCGCTGTCAATGTGAACCTGGCGCTGGAGACCGCACATGTGGAGTACTCGCCGGGTAATATCAGTACTGCCGAGATTATGGATAAGGTGAGCAGCATCGGTTACAAGGCGGCCCTCAAGCAGGACCGCAAGGATATCGCCGGACAACGCAGAGAGGAGATTACGCGCAAGCGCAATAATTGGATGATCTCCGCCCTGCTGTCTTTGCCGCTGCTCTGGGCTATGGCTGGCCATTTCTCCTTCACTACCTGGATCTGGACGCCGGAGCTATTCATGAACCCCTGGTTCCAGCTGGTGCTGGCGACCCCGGTACAGTTCATAATCGGCTGGCAGTTCTATGTCGGCGCTTATAAGGCACTTAAGAACGGCAGCGCCAATATGGATGTGCTGGTGGTACTAGGCACCTCAGCCGCTTATTTCTACAGTCTGTACCTGACGGTGGATTCCTTGAGCATGAGTGGTATGCACCATACGGTGGAGCTGTACTTCGAGACCAGCGCGGTTCTGATTACATTGATCCTCGTAGGCAAGTGGTTCGAGGCGCTGGCCAAAGGGCGTTCATCGGATGCAATCCGCAGCCTGATGGGGCTTCAGGCCAAGACTGCGCTGGTGCTGCGTGACGGTGCGGAGCTGAACATCCCCGTAGAGGATGTAGTCATCGGAGACATCGTGCTGGTGAAGCCCGGCACGAAGGTTCCTGTAGACGGTGAAGTGGTAGAGGGACTGTCCTCAGTCGATGAATCCATGCTCACCGGTGAGAGCATCCCGGTGGAGAAGAAGCCGGGTGACTCCGTGATCGGAGCGACGCTGAACAAGAACGGCATGCTGCGGGTCAAAGCCCGCAAGGTCGGCCGTGATACGGCACTGGCACAGATCATTAGAGTAGTGGAAGAAGCCCAGGGCTCCAAGGCGCCGATTCAGCGGGTCGCCGATGTCATCTCCGGCATCTTCGTGCCGATTGTTGTCGGCATTGCCGCTGTAACCTTCGTGATCTGGTATCTCTGGGCGGCACCCGGACAGTTCGCCGAGGCCCTGGAGAAAGCTATCGCAGTGCTAGTTATTGCCTGTCCGTGTGCACTTGGGCTGGCAACCCCGACCTCTATTATGGCCGGGTCCGGCCGGGCCGCTGAGTTCGGTATCCTGTTCAAGGGTGGACATCATCTGGAGGCTGCACAGGGCGTCAAGGTAGTTGTAGTGGATAAGACGGGAACGGTGACCAACGGTAAGCCGGTGCTGACCGATATTATAGCGACTGCAGGAAATGAGACACAGGGCAGAGTGCTTGCTGAGAACCGTCTGCTGTCGATTACAGCGGCTGCGGAGAAGCTCTCGGAGCATCCGCTGGCAGATGCCATTGTGGCGGGTGCACAGGGCAGAGGCATTGATCTTCCGCCTGCCGAGCAGTTCGAGGCTGTGCCGGGCCGCGGCGTGTCGGCTGTCGTAGACGGCCGGAAGGTAAGCGTAGGCACGCGGCGGATGATGATAGAGAACGGGCTGGATATTGAAGCCTGGACCGGGATCATGACCCGGCTTGAGCATGAGGGCAAAACAGCGATGCTGATCTCTGTGGAGGATGCGGTAGCGGGAGTAGTGGCAGTGGCGGACACGATCAAGGAAACCTCGCGCGCAGCCGTAGCCAGATTGCAGGACATGGGCATCGAAGTCATAATGATTACCGGAGACAACAAAATTACGGCTCAGGCTATTGCGGAACAGGCGGGCATCCGCACGGTGCTGGCAGAGGTGCTGCCGGAGGGCAAGGCAGCCGAGATCCGCAGACTGCAGGAAGGCGGAGTCAAGGTCGCCATGGTCGGCGACGGCATCAACGATGCACCGGCACTGGCGACAGCAGATACGGGGATGGCTATCGGCACGGGTACGGATGTGGCGATGGAGGCGGCGGATATTACGCTGATGCGCGGCGACCTGATGAGTATCCCTGATGCCATTCTGATGAGCCGCAAAACCATGCGCAACATCAAGCAGAATCTGTTCTGGGCGCTTGCTTACAATACCATTGGAATCCCCATTGCTGCGCTGGGCTTCCTGGCCCCTTGGCTGGCCGGAGCCGCGATGGCCTTCAGCTCCGTATCTGTGGTGCTGAATGCGCTGCGGTTGCAGCGCGTTAAGCTGTAAGAATCATAAGACCTGCCGGGGCCGGGGTGTTTCCGGACGGAAGACGGGCAAACTAAAGAATCGCCGGGCGTAATTGCCGGCGGTTCTTTGAGTTATTTGAGGGAATAAGAAAGACTGGAGGAAAGTAGGGAGAGGGAAGAGGGGAGAGGAGAAGGTGAGAAAGTGAGAAAGTATGAAAGAAAATGAAAAGTAGAAAATTTAAAAATTAAGATGTTAGGAATAGTCAATTAGGCAAAAGGAGATCCACCCCAGTAGCCAACTATACGGGATCTAAGGGATAAATCCCATTGAATCCGCCGGAAGCAGGCGATGTGATGGAATGAGGGGGATAAATCTCTTTGATTCCGCCGGAAGCAGGCGATGTGATGAAATGAGAGGGATAAATCCCTCTGAATCCGCCGGAAGCAGGCGATGTGATGGAATGAGAGGGATAAATCCCTCTGAATCGGCCGGAAGCAGGCGATGTGATGGAATGAGAGGGATAAATCCCCTTGAATCTGCCGGAAGCAGGCGATGCGATGGAATGAGAGGGATAAATCCCATTGAATCCGCCGGAAGCAGGCGATGTGATGAAATGAGAGGGATAAATCCCCTTGAATCCGCCGGAAGCAGGCGATGCGATGGAAAGAGAGGGATAAATCCCATTGAATCTGCCGGAAGCAGGCGATGTGATGGAATGAGAGGGATAAATCCCTCTGAATCTCACCAAAAGCTGGCGATACGAAAAATGAAGAGCAAAGTGCACTTGAATGCTCCAGATGTTGGCCGAAGGAGGGACTGAGGAGCATGAATAGTTAGTGTTCCTGATTTCTTCAGGCGCTCCCCCGTAGGCAGCCGCCTAAGCCTAACAGTTGGCCTAGACTCCAGCCTGGTTCACCTGTTTGGGTGATTTCCCTCCTTATGTCAGCCTTGTACCCTGCTGGTTCCGCCCCTTGGTTCCTCCCTTATACCGCCCCAGCCAATTCGTACCGACTACCCCGGCGATGATCAGGAATGATCCGATCCAGTGATAGACCGTAATCTTTTCCTCCAGGAAAAGCGCGCCGGCCACCATGGATACGATGGTGGAGAGGTTGGTGAATACGCTCATGAGCGAGGCTTCGATTTTGGATAAAATATAGGTGGAGGTCAGCGTGGTGACCAGGGAGGCGATAACGCCCAGATAGACAGCCGACAGGATAAAGGCTCCGCTCTTCAGCGGGCTCAGAAAATCCCCGAGGGTGCCGCTGGCGGTATGCCCGGTGAGCGACAGGATCAGGAAGGTGGCGAAGCCGATTCCCATCATCAGGTAGCTAAGCTCAGCGGGACTGAAGTGGCTGGAGAGTGACCGGGCCAGCACGCTGTAGCCAGCGAAAGCCAGACAGGTCAGGAACAACAGCACAATCCCGGTCATATTGGACAGCTCAATGCGGCTCCCTTTCATGACGAAGATAAATACAACGCCAAATACCGACAGGAAAATACATAGCTTTTGCAGCAGAGTTGTCTTCTCCTTCAGGAATATAGAGGCGATAATCATCGTCACCACCGGAGTAAACGAATAGAGAATTCCACCCTCGGCTGAGGTTGCACGCTGAAGTCCAAATACCTGGAGGGTGAAAAAGCCCAGCGGGTACATGGCTGCCAGCAGCAGTGCCCGGCCGATCGGCTTGCCCCGGTAGGAGATTTTGACCCAGCCGAAGGCGACGGGAACCGACATGACGACAAAGGAGGCGGCGAAACGGTAAGTTAGAGTATCCAGCGGTCCGGCATGAACCAGAGCCACCTTGGTGAACAGGAATGAGAAGCCGATAATGAACGCATTAAGTACGGCGAAGCTGTAGGCCAGCTTAAGTCCTTGCTGCTGCATGGGTGCATCTCCTTTGGGTTAAGTGTTACTTTAAAATTAAAGGGAAATGACCGGTCCAACAATACCAGCTTTCTGCGACTGTACCGGTACAAATTGCTTATTCCAGTATCATGAGGGAAGAATAATAAGGTAACATGAACAACAGGATACGGAAATCACAGGGAAAGTGTAAGTGACAGTGACAGCGAACGGAGGCAGGCGATGAACAGGTATCACTGGGTAATCACCGAAATGGAGAAGCGGATGAAGGAAGGGCAATACCGCCCAGGGGATAAGCTGCCATCTGTGCGGAGTGCGGCGGAATTGTACGGCTGCAGTGTCAGCACTATTTTGCGGGCTTACGGGGAGCTGGAGAGAACACATACGATCTATTCTATTCCGCAGAGCGGCTATTATATGGTGGAGAAGGCGGAAGACCCGGGGGCTGCCGCGAGCGGCGGGAAGATCGACTTCGCTTCGGCTTCACCGGACCTGAACGTATTTCCTTATCTGGATTTTCAGCATTGCCTGAACAAAGCGATTGACCAGTACAAATACAACCTGTTCACCTATGGTGATTCTCTAGGGCTGGATACGCTGCGCCGCACCCTGGTGTCTCATTTGGCGGAGTATCAGGTGTTTACGGGGCAGGAGCGGATTCTGATTACCTCGGGGATTCAGCAGGCGCTGGAGATTCTGGCCAGGATGCCGTTCCCAAGCGGCAGGACAGAGATTCTAGTGGAACAGCCGGGTTATGACATTTATCAGCGGTATCTGGAGGCGGAGGGACTGTCTGTCAGCGGAATCGCACGGTCGGCGGCGGGGATTAACCTGGAGGAGCTGGAGGAGCGGTTCGCCAGCGGGAGATTCAAATTCTTTTACACTATGCCCAGGTATCATAATCCGCTCGGGACCTCCTACAACACAGAGCAGCGCAGAGCCATTGCCGGACTGGCGGCCAGATACGATGTCTATATTGCGGAAGATGATTACATGGCGGATCTGGGGATCGGCCGGCGTTATGACCCTATCTATGCGTATGATCAGACCTCACATGTCATCTATCTGAAAAGCTTCTCCAATATCATCTTCCCGGGCCTCCGGCTGGGTGCGGTTGTGGTGCCGGAGCCGCTGCTGGAGACCTTCCGCTCTTATAAGGGATACACGGATACCTCGCTGCTCTCGCAGGCTGCGCTTGAGGTATACATCAAGAATGGCATGTACGGGCATCACCGGCACAAGATAAAGGCCATGTACGCCAAAAGAATCCGGGCGGTATATGAGGCGCTCGGGCGGCATAATACGAAAGGCTTAGTAGAGCCTTCTGCGGACAGCTCCGGCACCTATATCCAGTTCAAGCTGCCGGTAACCGTGAATCTGGAACGTCTGGTCAAGCGGCTGGGCGGGCGGAAGATCAGTGTGGTGTCCGGCAACAGCTTTTATCTGCCCGCCTGGAAGTCCCGGGAGAAATTCATACGCATCAGTATTTCCCGCGCCGGAATGGATCAGATTGATGAGGGAATCCAGGCCGTTATCCAGGAGGTGGAGCGCGGGAGCGGGTGGTAGAGCAGTAGCAAATGCCTCCTGTTGTCTGAACCTTCGGATGAGATCATAATATGTCTATACACGAGTGAAGAGAGGCGATGGATTGTGAAACCTGTAAATGAAACCCTTGAACTATTGAACCGTCATACCTCTGTCCGTCAGTATCAGGACAAGCCAGTCAATGAGGAGCTGCTGGCGGCCATTATCGGAGCGGGCCAGATGGCTTCAACCTCCAGCACTGTCCAGGCCTACACAGTGATTGCCGTGACGGAGCCGGACCTGAAGGCGCAGTTGTCCAAGCTGTCCGGCAATCAGGCTTATATTGAGCAGTGTCCGGTGTTCCTGGTCTGGTGTGCCGATCTATACCGTCTGCGGGAAGCAGCGGCCCCTCATTTGCAAGGAACCCCATCCTATGAGGACACGACAGAGAACCTGATCGTAGCTACAGTCGATGTAGCGCTCGCCGCACAGAATGCAGCCGTCGCCGCTGAATCGCTGGGTCTTGGCATCGTATATATTGGCGGAATCCGCAACGAGATCGCTGATGTATCGGAGCTGCTGAACCTCCCTGAGCTGGTCTACCCTGTATTCGGCATGTGCCTCGGTTATCCGGCTGCTGTGAACGGCATCCGTCCGCGCCTGCCGCAGGCGGCGGTGCTGCATCATAACGGCTATCAGGCGGCAGCGGCGGTAGATCAGGCCAAGGTGTATGACGGTATCTCCAGAGACTATATGCGCCAGCGGACCGGCGGACAGAGCGAGATCTCCTGGTCTGAGATGATGGCCAAACGCCAGGCCCAGCCCTCGCGGATGCACATGAAGGAATTCCTGCTTAGCAAGGGATTCATGCAGAGGTAGGGAATAAGTAAGGCCTTCTCCGGAGTCTGTGGGAGAGGCCTTTTTTGATTGGAGGCGAGTGGACCAAATGTATGCGGAAAACCGAACACAATCGGTCTGGAGCGGGCGCGTGGACCAAATGTATGCGGAAAACCGAACACAATCGGATTGGAGCGGGCGAGTGGACCGAATGTATGCGGAAAACCGAATACAATCGGTCTGGAGCGGGCGAGTGGGCCGAATGTATGCGGAAAACCGAATACATTCGGTCTGGTGCGGGCGAGTGGGCCAAATGTACGTGAAAAAATATTGCTTAACGAGAAATTTTACGTGTTGCGCAAAATTTTAGATCGTGCTAAAATCTGGTCAGAGGTTGGATTTCGCTGGACGCCAACACCCGGGCCCGGAATCGCGCCGTAGCCTAATTCCCTCTTCCGCTCCGCGGCTGTTTCTGCTGTGGATGATCTTGAAATGATAGATTGGAGAAGGAGGAGAATGGTATGGTACAGGTAGATGGGCAAGAGACAAAGGTGGCTGCACGTTTGACGCACAAGGTATTCTTCGAACGCGATGATATTGACTTCACGTTCCAGTGGCTGCTGTCGTTCGCACACTGCGGCGGCGTGGCACAGGGGGAATTATTCAAGCTGGCGCGGCAGATCGACCCGAACTCTATCACCAGCTGGAAGAATGAATTCGAGCAGGAAGCGGTCAAGGTGGAGGCAACCGCAGAACGAAGTCTGAAGAAGGGCCATCTAATCAGCGCGAGCGAGGCCTTCATCCGTGCCCACTCATACTACAGGGCAGCCTTCTACGGGGCTTTCCCGGATGAACCTGATTTCGCGCGGTATCACGGCAAAAGTGTGGAATGCTTCCGCAAGGCGCTTGATGCGAAGTCTGAGCAGATTCCCCATGAGTGGGTCGAGGTGGAATACAAGGGGTACAAGTTCCCGGGCTGCTTCCTGAAGGCGGAACACGGTAATGCGCCTAAGCCAACGATTATTTTCCATAACGGCGGGGAAACGCACAAGGAAGATACCTATTTTCTCGGAGGGCAAGCGGCTATTGACCGGGGATATAACGCGCTGATCGTAGACCTTCCTTATGATGTATGTGTCAGATTCTATGAGCCGGAGGCGACAGCCCGGAACTTCCCGCGCGAGGAGCTGCATAATGTCTACAGAGCCACCACGGATTTTGTTCTGGCCCGTCCGGATGTGGACCCTGAGCGGCTGGTGGTCAGCGGCATGAGCTATGGCGGGGCCAAGACGATGGTGCATGCCAGCTGTGACGACCGCTTCGCAGCGGCAGTGCCCAACTCACCGGTGTACTCCATGGCGTCCTTCATTGAACGCGGCATGCCTTCGTTTCTCCGGGGCAGTGCAGAAGAAGCAGCGGAGCATACTAAGAAAATGCCATACACCGGCCAGGTCCTGTTCGCCGGATCGGCTTGGTCGCACGGCTTCGACAGTATTGCCGAGTGGTATCATGTAGCCAGGGAAGCCATCGAAGTGGACCCGAAGGACGTCAAATGTCCCCTGCTCTCCATGTATTCTGAAGCGGAGCATCCTGAGATGCAGCGGCAGGCGAGAGACACTTACGAGAAGGCTCCGAACAAGAAGAACGCGATCTTCAAGGGGACGGAAGAGGATGGTGCCGACCTGCATTGCCAGCTGAACAATTTGCCGCTCAGCTACCAGGTGATGTTTGACTGGCTGGACGAGGTTTTGGATTATAACATACAGCTACAGACGGCGCAGTAAACGATTCCGCAGGATGATATCGGATCTGTGGTGCTGTCCTTTCAGCACCGCAGATCTTTGACTACATATAAGGATTGGAGCAATAGAGTGCCATGATGACTGAGAAACCGGGCTTGAGAGAACGCAAGAAAGAAGAAACCAGGCGGACGCTAAGCGATGTAGCATGTAGTCTAGCCATGGAGAGAGGGGCCAGTCAGGTCCGGGTGGAGGATATTGCCGCAGCCGCCAATGTCTCCATGCGGACATTCAATAATTATTTTGCCTCCAAAGAGGCCGCAATGGTTGGCAATGCGTATCAACGTTCCGAGCGGATAGCGGCTGCCCTTGCCGGCCGTCCTTCAGGTGAACCGCTTCAGGACTCGATCCGCGCCGCTGTGATTGATGGATTCGCTGAGACTACAGACCGGCAGTGGTATGCACGCATCGTCCTCCTCCGCGATGATCCGGCATTATTCGGTGCGACGCGCAAGGTGGAGATCGAGATTGAGCAGGAGCTCGCCAAGGTGATCGCGGAACGTACACATAAGGATTTGAAGCTTGATCTTTACCCGACCTTGTTGGCCTCGCTGCTCATGGCAGCGATACGCGCAGCGGTCTTCCATTGGGTAAGTGCACCTCCCGGGGGACAGACACTGCAGGATACGCTGGATCAGGCAATTCAGCGGTTGAGGTTTGAGTAATATGCACACGGAGGCGCTCCTGCTACGATAACGGAATCGTGGACAGGAGCGCCTTGTTTAATTATAAGAATTTATATGTTTCACATGATACATTAGCCTTCTATTTCTCGCTGAAACGAATGCCGTCCTTTAAAAGAACGGCAAAGCCGTTTCCACTTGTTGCCGGGTGACAGTTGTCACTTTGAATCAATGACAGTCCATACTGATGTTCCTCTCCGGTCTCCGGTACTATAGCCATATAGCCAAGAGGGCAGAAGGACACGGAGGGATACACGATGGAACATGTCATTGAAATGAAGAATGTCAGCCGCAGCTTCCAGGAGAAGCAAGCAGTGAAGCAGGTGAGCTTCAGCATTAGCCGCGGCTCGATCACAGCGGTGCTTGGCCCTAACGGAGCAGGCAAAACTACCACCTTGGCAATGCTGCTGGGGTTGCTTGAGCCCTCGGAGGGAAGCGTGAAGGTCTTCGGTCTTCCGCCGACCGACGTCAAGGTGAAGCAGCGGACCGGAGCCATGCTCCAGGAGGTCAGCGTCATGGACCGGCTGAAGGTCCGGGAGATTCTGGCCCTGATCCGCAGCTATTATCCGCAGCCCATGGAGATGGAGGTGCTGCTTCAGGCGACGGGGCTGGGGGCGGCGGATCTGAACCGCTATGCGGAGAAGCTCTCCGGCGGGCAAAAGCGCAGTCTCAGCTTCGCGCTGGCGCTGGCGGGCAACCCGGATCTCCTGTTTTTTGACGAGCCGACGGTGGGGTTGGATACGACAGCGCGGCGGCATTTCTGGGAGAGGGTGCGGGGACTGGCCGATCAGGGCAAGACGATTCTGTTCAGCACCCATTATCTTCAGGAGGCGGAGGATATCGCGGACCGGATTCTGCTGTTCAACCGGGGAGTGCTGGCGGCGGACGGAAGCCCGGACGAGATTAAGGCTAGACTGGTTAAGAAATCGCTGTCCTTCCTGGCGTCCGGTGACCCGGCGCTGCTGCGCAGTCAATTGCTGGAGTTGCCAGCCGTGGAAGGCTGCTACGAGAAGGATGGACGGCTGCATGTGACGACAGGGAATACGGATGAGGCACTGCGGGCTATTTTCGTGAACGGGCTGGCCGTGCAGGATGTACGGATCGACCAGGGGAAGCTGGATGAAGCGTTCGAGCAATTGACCCTGAATCCAGAGGAGGCGGCAGTGTGAGGAAACCTATGATGGCCCAGTGCAAGGCAGAGCTGCTGCGGATTATCCGCAATCCCTATTATGTATTCTGGTCGCTGCTCATGCCGATTATGTTCTACTTCATCTTCACTCGGGTGGTGAATACGGGGACGGACAATATGAAGCAGTGGCAGGCGCATTATCTGATGTCGATGGCGGCCTTCAGCGTGATGGGCTCGTCCATTATGACCCTCGGCATCCGGCTGGTGCAGGAGCAGACCCAGGGCTGGAATACGTTTATCCGGATTACCCCGCTGCCGTCTTCGGTTTATTTTCTCGGCAAAATGTTCGGTCAGAGCGTGATGCATCTGTTCTCGATTCTGTGTATTTTCTCAGCAGGCTATCTGATCAACGGCGTATCGCTCAGCGCGGCTGAATGGCTGTTCAGCGGATTGTGGCTGCTCGCCGGTTCTGTGCCTTTTCTGGCACTGGGTACGATTATTGGCTCGATGAAGCGGGTGGATACGGCAAGCGGGGTGAGCAATGTGCTCTATATGGGGCTGGCGGTGGCTGGAGGGATGTGGATGCCCCTGGATATTATGCCTGCACTCATGCAGAAGATTGGCCGCTGGCTGCCTTCCTACAATTACGGGGATGGAGCTTGGGCCATTGTGAATGGAGGGTCCCCGCAGTGGAGGGCGGTGGTGGTGCTGCTCGGTTACCTGACTGTATTTATGATATTATCGGTCTATATCCGAAAAAAACAGGAAGCGGTGTAATGTACAATGGCACGTAAGCAGTTCCGGTTCTTTCCGCAAAGATTCGGCTTCTTCCCCTATATCTGGCTGATCTATCTGGTGTTTCCGGTCCTTAACCTTAAGGGGTATAGCGGGTTCAAGCTGATGGCGGGTTATGCGCTGGTCCTGCTGTTTCTGGTGACTTACCGTCAGCTCTACTGGCAGGAGGGCAAAGCCTTCTCCGCTTGGCTGGGTCTGCAAATACTGATCATCGTAGTGCTGTTTATCCTGTACAGTCCCTACAATTTGTATATGGGCTTCTTCACCAGCAACTTTATCGGATGGTATGCCGATTCACGCCGGTTTTGGCGGGCCTTGACGGTGTTTGCGGGGGTGCTGATCGCATTGATCCTGCTGTCTTTGGCCCATATTCAGGGCACAGAGATCCTGTTCCTGCTGCCTTTTATCATGATGATGCTGGTCACTCCCTTCGGTATCCGCTCGATGAACCGCCGGCGTCTGCTGGAGCGGGAGCTGGACCAGGCCAATGAGGTAATCAGGCAGATGGTCAAACGCGAGGAACGGATGCGCATCGCCCGGGATCTGCATGACACCATGGGTCATACCCTCTCGCTGATTACGCTAAAAAGCCAGCTGGTAGAGAAGCTGGTCGTCAAGAATCCCGAACGGGCGCAGGCCGAAGCCAGAGAGATTGAGCGGACCTCACGGGCGGCGCTGCGCCAGGTGCGGGAGCTGGTGTCGGAGATGCGCGCAGTCTCCGTCGCTGAAGAGCTGGCAGAAGCAGCGGAGATGCTGCGCAGTGCGGAGATTGCGCTGGAGGTAGACGGGGATGCGGCACTGCCGGGTGTATCTGATCTGACGCAGAATATTCTTAGCCTCTGCATTAAGGAGGCTATCACGAATATTGTGAAGCACAGCGGCGCGGACCGGTGCCGGATTGGCATCGGAATGACAGCCGGAGAGGTACGGATCACGGTGGAGGATAACGGAGTGGGACTCGGGCAGGACCGGGGGGCGGAGGAAGCGGAGCGGCAAGGCGGCAACGGCATGAAGGGGATGGCCGAGCGGCTGTCGCTGATTGACGGTTCACTTACGCTTGCCTCCGGGGCCGGCGGGGGAACGCTGCTGACTGTGGTCACACCTAGAGTAGTTAAGGATGGGAAGGATGGGGAAACGGGATGATCAGCATCATAATTGCCGAAGATCAGCGGCTGCTGCGCGGCGCAATGGCATCGCTGCTCGATCTGGAGGATGATATTGAGGTGGCAGGTGAAGCCGGGGACGGGGCAGAGGCACTGGCCTTGATCGAACGTCTTCAGCCGGATGTGTGTCTGATGGATATTGAGATGCCGCTGATGAGCGGCCTTGAGGTGGCGGAGATTCTGAAATCGCGGGGCTGCGCCACCAAGATTATTATCCTGACCACCTTCGCCCGCCCCGGCTACTTCGAGCGCGGGGTGAAGGCCGGAATTCAGGGGTATCTGCTGAAGGATGAGCCGGTGGATAAGCTGGCGGATGCTATCCGCCGCGTGATGGCCGGTGGGCGGGAGGTATCGCCCGAGCTGGTGTTCGGCAGCCTGCGGGAAGAGAACCCGCTGACGGACCGGGAGCGGGAGATTCTGAAGCTTGCCGCAGCGGGCCGTAGCGCCGGTGAGATCGCCTCGGCGCTCCACCTCTCCTATGGCACCGTCCGCAACTACATCTCCGAGATTCTCGGCAAGCTGCAGGTCGGAAGCCGGATCGAAGCCGTGCGGCTGGCGGAGGAGAAGGGCTGGATGTAGGGTGGGGGAAGTGAAGGTAAGCGAAGGTAAGTAGAGTGAGTGCAGGCAAGTGTAGGTAGTGCTGGTAGTGCAGTGAGAGTAGTGAATGCAGTGAGTGCTGATCAGTGCTGGTAGTGCAAGTGAGAGTAGTGGGTGTAAGTAAGTGCGGTAAGTCTGTGAGTGGAGGTAAGTGCAGGTAAGTGCAGGTAAGTGCTGTGAGTGGAGGTAAGTGTAGTGAGCGCAAGTGTAGGTGAGTGTACTAGGTGCGGGATGGATATGTGGATGACGGATGGGTGGATGTGCGGATGTGTAAGGTGCGGGGAATAAGGGGTTCCAGTACACACGGTATACTTAATTGCACTCCATACAACTAAATCGTCTGATGGATCACTAATGATCCCTATAGCTGCATTTCGTACAACTAAATTGCTATTTATAGCCTGATATTACTCATTCGGGCAGATTTAGTTGTACAGACTACAGTTATAGGAGGCGAGCGATCCTTTTTACTGTTTTTAAATGCACAGAATACAACTACACGGACGAAGTGGTTCGCAACTTACATTACACGACCTGAGTTGTTCTAGCCCATTGTATTTACTACAATAGATGCTCCCCAAATCCGCCGCAAATTTGAATCTAATGCACTTCGTACAGCAGAAATCTGCGAAGAAGGCTTTTTGGGGCCCAAGAACAGAAATCTGCTGTACGAAATACAGCAGAATTGAATATGGCCGGGAGTATTACGGATTCTATTGTAGTAAATACAATCAGTTAGAAAAAGGTTGCTGCAAAAGCGCAGCAGAGGCAGCACGGCAATAAGCGCGGCGGAGGCAGCACGGCAATGAGCGCAGCAGAGGCAGCACGGCAATAAGCGCGGCGGAGGCAGCGCGGCATTGAGTGCAGCAGAGGCAGCACAGCAAAAGCGCAGCAGCGGCAGCACGCAACGAGCCCAGCAGGCGAAGAGCCTGCTAACTCAGGCTCTTCGCCTGCTCCTCGCGCATCCACAGCGAGAGCTGGCGCTTGAGCTGGAGGAACTCGGGCGCGTCGGTAATCTCATCGCGGCGCGGACGCGGGAAGGGCACCTCCACGGTGTGGAGGACGGAGCCGGGACGTCCGGAGAAGACGTAGATGCGGCTGGAGAGCAGCAGCGCTTCTTCGATGTTGTGGGTGATGAACAGCACGGAGCGGCGGTTCTCCTCCCACAGCTCCAGCAGCCAGCGCTGCATCTGCTCGCGGGTCAGCGCGTCGAGTGCGCTGAACGGCTCATCGAGCAGCATCAGCTCCTGCGGCGCGAGCATGGCCCGCAGGAAGGCGGCCCGCTGCTGCATGCCGCCGGACAGCATGTGCGGGTAAGCGCGCTCGAAGCCGCCCAGGCCGACCTTCGCCAGCCAGTGGCGCGCGGCTTCGCGGGCTTCCTGCAGCGGGGCGCCTTGCAGCTCGGCGCCGAGCACGACATTGTCCAGGGTGCTGCGCCACGGGAATAGCGCGGGCTGCTGCGGCATGTAGCTGATCTTGCCGCGCTGCCCGGTAACCGGGAGGCCGTTCATGCTGACGGTTCCGCTATCCGGCAGCGTCAGGCCGCCGATGATGTGGAACAGGGTGCTTTTGCCACAGCCTGAAGGACCGACAATGGAGACGAATTCCTGCGGCTCTACCGTCAGGGATACCTTCTCCAGCACTTGCGTCTCCCGGCGGCGGTGTGTGAATGATTTGGAGATGCCGCTGACTTCCAGCGCGGGCGGCGTACTCCGGATCTCCCCAAGGCTGCTGCCGGGACCGTCCGTCTTCGGGTGTTGGGTATTCATGAGATGAGACACTTCGGTCAGCTCCTTCTATATATTGTTATCGACTGCGTTAAATCTCTTTGCGCGGCTTCCAGCGCACGAGCCATTTCTCCAGCACGGCAATGAGGGCGAACAGCACCAGACTCAGGAGAACGATGATGACGATGGCTACGAACATCCGGTCCGTACGGTAGGATGCCTTTTGCAGCAGCATATAGTAGCCGATGCCTTTGTCCGCGCCGATCCACTCGGCAACTACCGCGCCCATAACAGCATAGGTGGCGGAGATTTTGAGGCCTGAGAACAGGGAGGGCAGTGAGCCGGGAAGCTCCAGCTTGGTGAAGATCTGCCACTTGCCGGCCCCGGCCATCTTCATATAATTCATCATGACCCGGTCGCTTTGGGCGAGTCCGCCCATGGCGGCAACGGCTACGGGGAAGAAGCAGACGAGGGTGATCAGGATGATTTTGGGCAGGAGGCCGAAGCCGAACCAGATAATCAGCAGCGGACCAAGGGCGATGGAGGGCACATTCTGACTGAGGATCAGCAGCGGATAGATCGCTCTTCGGAGCCAGGGCAGCAGATGCAGCAGCAGGGCGGTAAGCAGGCCGATGCCGGTGCCGACCGGGAAGCCGATCAGGGTCAGCCGCAGCGTGGCAGCCGTGTGCGCCCAGATTCCCGAGGCGTTGCCCTGCGATTCACGCGCGATATCCGAGGGGCTTGGCAGCTGCCAGGCCGGGATATGGAACACCGATACAGCCACTTGCCATGCGCCCAGAAAAAAGATGACCGCCACAAGGGGCGGCCAGATTTGTCTCCAGGTGCTTCTCACGGCCGGTATTTCTCCGTCAGCTTGTCCATGCTGATGCCGCCCGGGTTATGGGCGATCTTGATCTGGGAGATCACACTCGGGCTGCCGGAGGCGACCAGCGCCTCATGCATCTGACGCACAATATCCAGCAGTTCGGACAGCTCGCCTTCCATGGTGGTCTCCAGCGGATTCACCTGATGCTTGACCCCCGACTTCTGAATAACCTCAATCGCAGTGTCCACGTAAGGGATCGAATCCTCATTGTTTGGAGTCTTGGGAATTACCTGAATGCTAAGCAGTGTATTAGCCATTATTATTCATTCCTCTCATGTGAGTTAGTGTCAGTACTATTCCACTCGGTGTTTACTGGCCTTCCGGCAAAAATTCATTCGTAAACGTACTTTCCGCATCCAGCGGCTTATCCAGCAGCTTCAGGCCGTACATCCAGTCGGCATAATTCTTCCAGATATCAAGCTTCTGCTCTCCCCAGCGGGCGGCATCGTCTTTATATTTCGGGCTGAGCCATTTCTGGCTGGCCAGCACCAGCTTGGGGTCCAGCTCCGGTACAGCATCGGACAAGACCGTAGCTGCTTCTTCCGGGTTGTCGATGGCATACTGATATCCTTTGGTCGTAGCCTTAAGGAAGGCCTTCACCACTTCAGGGTGTTCAGCGATTTCCTTCTCACTGGTGGTCAGAACCGGGGTGTAGTAATCCAGCTGCGGCGCGTAATCCTTCAGATACAGCATATCCAGCGGCTCGCCGCGCAGCTCGGCCTCCACTCCGGTCCAGGCGTAGAAGATCCAGGCGAAGTCGATATCCCGTTTCACCGCCGTGAAGAAGTCGGCTTCGCCGATATTCACCAGCTTCACCTTGGAGACGTCCCCGCCTTCGGGGTCCATGATGGCTTTCATGGCCGCCTGCTCCGCAGGAGAGCCCCAGCCTCCGTAGGTTTTGCCTTCAAAGTCCTTCGGTGTCTTAATATTGCGGTCCTTCGGAGCGGCGAAGCCCGAGGTATTATGCTGAATGATAGCAGCGATAGACACGAGCGGCACATCCTGCAGACGGGCCAGAGTGAGCGCCTCCTGGGCGCTGATGCCAAACTGGGCTTCCCCGGAAGTGACCATGGTGTCAGACCCGGCAGCGCCAGGCTGTACAATCTCAACGTCAAGGCCCTCCTCGGCGTAATATCCCAGCTCCCTCGCGGCATACAATCCGGTATGATTCGTGTTCGGCGTCCAGTCCAGGGCAATCTTGACCGGGATCAGCTCCTCTGGGGCATCGGTCGCACCGGCAGCGGTTGCTTCAGGGGCAGCGGTGCTGTTCCCGGCGGCAGGCGCACTGGCACCGGCGTTTCCTGTGTTGCTGTTTCCGCCACCGCATCCGGCTAACGCGATAACCAGCATGGAGCTTAGCAGCAGTGTACCTGTTTTTGTGACTCCCATCTCTCTCTTCTCTCTCCTTCCAGCAATCCCTATTCTTCCAACTTTCAAGTTAGACCATACCAAAAAAGCGCCCCGAAGATCGGGACGCCAGTTACTTGCGTGAGGGGATCAACTTCTGGGCCATGATGGCACAGTGCTGATTGAGATTCCTACGCTGGCATTATCCAGATCAGGTATAAGGGTCAGTATCTTATGGGATACAATCTCAGCCGGCCAATTCCAGCACCCCTGGTTCTATGAAGTTCACGGGTATTGCTATGTTCTTACGGTGTATTATAGACGGCGGCTTCGCGGTTGTCCAGAGCCGTCTGTTCAATCCTTATCATAGTACCGCCTTTTGCGGCGGCTGCGGATTCCATTCCGCGCCTCCCGCAGCGTTAAGCCGAGACTGACCGCGATCCCCGAGAAGGTCAGGAACAGAGCCAGATATTCGAACAAGGAGTACTCCAGCATTTTGCTCCAGTCGATGTTCCCTTTCAGATCCTCAATGACCTGGTTCATGCCGTAAATCCCGCTGATTACCGTAAATACAGTCAGGACCATCAGCAGGGTATCCCGGCGTTTGGCCTGGAATTTGTCCTGATACTGAAACAGATCATTCAGGGTCATCTTCACTTCATCGAACAGGGCATCATTGCCGTAGACCTTGCGCAGCTGGAAAAAAATCTCCCGCCCCTGTGACTGCGAGATCAGCTCCAGAAAATAGAATTTGGCGGAAAATTTATTGATCAGAAAGATCAGATTCTCGATCTGGTCGTAATCGTGGTTGATACGCAGACGGGAATGCAGATTGGCGAGCTTCAGCAGCACGATTTTATGAAAAATACTCAGCAGCAGTCCATAATAATACTCTCCGTACATCTGGTTGACCAGCTCCGTGGCAATATCGGGCTTCGCCCGGCTCAGGCAGCAGAAGGTCTGCTCGTTCGTCATATAATAGGTGTCCGGCCCCCAGCGGCTATAGCAATGCTCCCGGGTGTACTGCTCGATATACTCAGGATCACTCGCACTTGTAAAAGGCTTACCGTCTATAGTCAGCCCATCCAGCTGGGAGGCGCGGTAGCGCAGCTCTACACTTATCTCATCCAGCTCTTCCTCACGGTTGAAGCCATAGAAGGCCTGCACCAGCATCCGTTCATCCACGAAAAAAGGCAGGGTCTCGAAATAAGCACCATCAATCTCCGCAGGGTCGAGAAACGGCTCCAGACCGGAGACGAGATTCTTGAACACGAAATCCTCCACCCGGCCGAAGGACTTCTCCTGGCAATGGATAAAGGCATGTTTATCCTGATAACACACATCCTCCAGTGTTCGGAACCGGTCGGCGAATTCCAGCACAGTGCTGAAGGGAAGGTTTTTCTCCTCGATAGCCACTCTTATGGTCAGAAAGCCCAGCTCAAACGGACAGAGGAACACATCGGTGGACAGAATCCGGAAATTCACAGACTCGAAGAGCATTTCCAGCCGGCACGGCAGATCGTTTACCCGGGAAAAGCGGCGGAAGGAATCGCTGTCCTTCTCACGCGGAAACAGCACATGAGCGGCAAACGGCAGATAGCTGCGCTCCATTTTCTCATGGGACACGCAGTAGCCTTCTCCGTAATAGGCATTCTCCAGTTCCTTGTTGTCGAGAAAAAAACGCGTGAACCCCTCCCTCTGCAGACTTGCGATCAGCTCTTTATCCTGTCCGGGCTTGATGGAGAAGGGGAAGATAAATTGCAGCAACGCTGTATGCAGAGTGGGTTCGGAATGCAGTTCAACCATGTGGGGGTTCCGTCCTTATTCGCAGAATATGGATCTTGTTAGCTATATTACCCGATTCTCCAGGCGGTCACACTTAACAGGAATAACAGGGCGGCAAAAGCGGCCAATAGCCCCGAGGTCTGGGCAGCTCCTTATAGGTGAATTTATGAACAGGTTCCGGGATTCAGAACGAACCGGACGGGTACACTATATTAGGCACAGGTTAATCATAATTCCAAACTGCGGATGTGAATATATAAACTTATATTCACATGAATTTGAAAGGAGATTAGACGTCAATGGATAACAAAGAGCTGGAGAAGAAGATCATGCAGGCGCTGGATGACAACAAGTTCGGGTCCTTCGGGACGGTTGAAGCGGGCAATAAACCTAAGGTGCGCTATATGGCGGTATTTCATGACGGACTTTCCATTTATCTCGCTACCAATCGTAAGACCCATAAGGTAGAGGAGCTGAAGGATAATCCTAATGCTTGTCTGCTGCTGGGCTACGAGCAGGGCGGCGGCAAGGATGTGCTGGAGATTGAAGCTACAGTGGACGTGACCAAGGATGAGGGCCTGCGTGCCAAGGTATGGAATGAGTCGCTGGAGAAGTGGTTCAAGGGACCGGATGATCCCGATTATGTAATCCTTGAGCTGTCCCCGTCACGGATCGAATATATGGGCAAGAACCAGGAGCATGGCGTATGGCAGGCTTCGGCCTCAGCCGCTTCCTCCGGCAAGTAACAGCGGAAATAAACGGTTCGATGACTATAGCCGGCAGAGCTTACATGTGGGCCTCCCCTGAGCCTTCTCGGTTCAGGAGAGGCTCTTTCTGCTGCTTACCCAGATGATCGCGCAGGAGGAATCATGCTATAATTGCCTCAGGTTTTTGACATCATGAGGCGGAGGGATTGCCATGAACTGTGTTGACTGCGCTGACATCGGCCCGATAGAAGATGAAGGAGAGCTGAAGCTGCGCCCCTGTGCTGATCCGCTGGCGGCAGCCATCAGGAATGCGGGGTATGAAGTATACAAGGCAAGGGAGACTTGCTTAATTCCATACCACCACAAGGAAGAACTGCTGGAGCTTATAGAATGGCTGGAGGCGGAAGAGGCTACGCCCCAATCCTTATCCTTGTGCATTGCGGGCAGAGGCGCCCGTGCTGCGCTGGACCGGTGGCTGACTCTCGATCAGCTCAAGGTCCGGTTCTCGAATGAGAGCCTGATCTCTATCATCAGGGGCCATGATTTCTGCAGCCACATGCAGCCGATTGTGAATTTCAGTGAAGAGATTGTCGGCTTTGAATTTCTGCTGCGCCCGCTGCCCCAGGGCCATTATTTTCAGCCGTATGAACTGTTCGAGATCGCCCGGCGCACAGGCTTCCATTCCTTTCTTGACCGGGCCGCCAGGATATCGGCGATAGAGACCAGCACCAGACTGCTGCCCAAGGGCATCAAGCGGTTCATTAATTTCCTGCCCTCTTCTATTTATAATCCCAAGTATTGTCTGACTCATACCTTCGAGGCCATCCGCAGGCTGGACCAGAACCCGGAGGATTATGTATTTGAAGTCGTGGAGACTGAGAAAATAAGCGATATCCCGCATCTGCGGGCCATCTTCGCCGAATACCGCCAGCAGGGGATGCGGGTTGCGCTGGATGATGTCGGCGCGGGTTATTCGACGCTAGAGCTGATGTCCAGCCTGCAGCCGGATTATGTCAAGATTGACCGCAAGCTGATCAGCTTCTGTGATCAGGATGAGAATAAGCAGCGAGTCCTCAGTGAAATCGTCTCCCGGGCCGGAGATTTCGGTGCAAGGCTGCTGGCCGAGGGAATTGAACGCCGCGAGGAGTTCCTGGTGTGCCGTGATCTGGGCATGGATCTGGGGCAAGGGTATCTGTTCGGGAAGCCGGAGGACAAGCCGCCGGGCCATTTCGGATTCACTGCTGCGATATGAAGGGAAAGGGGCGGTGAACTGCGTGAGCGTAACCGTACTGTATGTAGAAGATGACCGTGATATCGGCAATGCCGTGTCAGCAGATCTGCGTGAACGGGAGTATGCTGTCCGCTGGCTGGAGAGCGGGGAGGGGGCGCTTGAAGCCGCAGAGGGCTGCCAGCTGGCCATTCTGGATGTGATGCTTCCCGGCCTGGACGGCTTCACCGTCGGTCAGCGGCTGAAGCGGGCCTATCCGGACATGCCGATCCTGATGCTCTCGGCACGCACCTCCATTGATGACAAGCTGCAGGGACTGGATTTCGCCGATGATTATCTGACCAAGCCGTTTCATCCCGATGAGCTGGCAGCCAGAATGGAGGTCCTGTTAAGAAGAAGCGGCACTGCTGCACCTGCGCCCATGATGCTTAAGCATCTGGTGGTCCGGCCGGGCAGCAGTGTGGTTATGGAAGCTGCAAGCGGGCGGGAGATTATGCTTACCGGCAAGCAGTTCCAGATCTTCTCATACCTGCTGCGGCATCTTGGACAGGTTCTGACCAAGGAGCAGATCTATGAAGCAGTCTGGGGAGAGAGTTATATGGAAGGCGACAAGACGCTGATGGTACATATCCGGTATCTGCGCGAGAAGCTGGAGCTTGATCCGGCAGCGCCGGAGATCATTGAGACGGTCCGGGGAATCGGATACCGGGTGAGAGGATGAAGGGGGCAGGACGGTTCCAGCTTCTGCACCGTTCCCTGCTCTTCCGGTATCTGCTTATTCTTGTGGCCGCGCTGTTGTTTATCCCTGTTATTGTGCCGTTGACTATTATGCTGTACAGCATCTTTGGCGGACTCGCCCATGAAGCGCCTCCCAAGGAGTATGCGCTGTATTCCAGTGTCGATAAGCTGGAGATCATGTGGCATGAGGAAGCGCGAAAGCTCCTGGACCAGCCGCCTGAGGACATCACTCAGAGACTTCGGACACTCAGTGAAACCTATCACCATGCCAGAATATTCTGGGTGGATCACGAGGGCAGAACACAGCTGGTTACAGAGCCCTCGGGTCCTCCGCTGCTGCTGGACGGACAGGCGGCCCGGGATATCCCTGCTTATTGGGGGGCTGCCGAGGCAGTCTCCTTCATGAAGGACAGTACAGCGCTTAAACCGCTGGCGATTGTTGCCTTTGTAGGGGATCAGGCGGAAGCCGGAGAAGGCTTCATGGTGATGCAGATTCCGGAAGAAATCAAGAACGGGAGATATGCCCCGGGGCTGGATAAGTGGTATTCGATTATGATGCTGGTATTCTTAATCGTCTTCGTCGTCAGCTCCTGGCTCTTCTTCGTCATGATCCGCAGACGGCTGCTGCGGCTGCAGACTGCTATGGTCTTTACCGGGCACGAAGGCTTGCCGCAGGTGGTTCCGCCGGGTAAGCCCGATGAGATTGGCCGTCTGGAGGAGGCGTTCAATACCATGGTCACCGAGCTTAAGGCCAGCCTTGCCAGAGAGGCGGAAGAGGAAACGCTGCGCAAGCGGCTCGTGGCTGATCTCTCCCATGATCTGCGGACTCCGCTAACTGTGATCCGCAGCCACCTTCATGTGCTGGGCAAGGAATCGCTGTCGCCGCGCGGCCAGTCCTCCCTTGAGCTGATGGATCAGCGGATAGAGAGTCTGGGCATCCTGATTGAGAACCTGCTGTCCTATAATCTGCTTAGCAGCGGGCGTACCCTGCTGAAGCTGGAGCAGCGGGATGTGCTGAGGCTGCTGCGGGAGAGCGCTGCTGCCTGGTATCCGGTCTGGGAGAAGGAAGGATTCGAGGTTGAGATTGACCTGGAGGGTGCGCCGCTCTACTGGGATGTCGATGACAGCTGGTTCCGCCGGGTGATGGATAACCTGTTCCAGAATATTCTGCGCCATGCACGCAGCGGGCTGTATGTAGGGATATTTACGGAAATCCGGGACGGCAGCCGGGTGATTATCATCTCGGACCAGGGCGGCGGTCTGGAGAAGAGCTCCGACTCCGCCGGAGCAGGGCTTGGCCTGTCCATTGTGGATCTGCTGCTTAAGCGGATGGAGCTGGAATGGAGCATGGAGAGTACCGGGCAGGGCACCGAGGTGGTCATTTGGAAGCGGACGTCCTGATCATTTTTAAACAAAATTTAAACTTGCTGCTTCCGTGCTTTTAACCTTGGGGCGTTATGCTGTTACCGAGGTGAAGAGAATGAAGGATACAGTGATAGAGACTAAGAATCTTCTGAAGGAATACCGCGGCCGTGCGGCCGTGAAGGAACTGAATCTGAACATAGGCAAAGGGGAGATCTATGGCTTCCTGGGACCGAACGGCGCCGGCAAAACCACAACCATCCGTATGCTGCTCGGTCTGATCAAGCCGACCTCCGGCCGCATTGAAATCTTCGGCCAGGAGCTGCGCCGCAATAGGCTTCAGATACTGCGCAAGGTAGGCTCGCTGGTGGAATCCCCGTCTTATTACGGGCATCTGAGTGCGCTGGATAACCTGGAGGCGATCCGCCGCATTCTGGATGTGCCCAAGTCACGGATTGCCGAGGTGCTGGATATTGTATCGCTTACCGGCGAAGAGAAGCGGCCGGTTAAGGGCTTCTCGCTGGGCATGAAGCAGCGTCTGGGAATTGCCGCTGCCCTGCTGGGCAGCCCGGAGCTGCTGATTCTAGATGAGCCGACCAACGGGCTGGACCCGTCAGGTATTCAGGAGATCCGCTCCCTGATTAAGCGGCTGCCGGGGGAAGAAGGAATTACGGTCCTGGTATCAAGCCATCTGCTCAGTGAAATTGAGCAAATGGCCGGTACGGTCGGGATTATCCGCGAAGGGCAGATGGTCTATCAGGATACCATTGCCCATCTGCAGGAGCAGGCGGCAGGCAATCTCAGCCTGGCGGTATCGGAGCCGGAAGCTGCACTGATGACTGCCGTGCGGCGCGGATGCGGCGGGGAGCTGCAGGAAGGACGGCTGATCCTGCCCCGGATGAGCGATGCCAGAGTATCGCTCCTGGTCAAAGAGCTGGTCGAGGATGGCCATGCCATCTACAGGGTAGAGGAGCACAGGCAATCCCTGGAGGAATTCTTCCTGCAGGTGGTTGGGGGAGGCGCGCTATGATGTGGCGTGCACTATCGGCCGACTGGCTGAAGATCCGCGGCAAAGGCATCTGGTTCCTGGCCTTCCTCGGCCCGGTTGGCCTGATCGCCATGCAGGGACTGAATTTCGGTCTCCGCTATGATTATCTGAGGGCACAGTACCAGGCGGATTGGTGGGGAGGCCTGATTGATAATATAATCCCCTTCGTACCGATTGCCCTGTATCTTGGCGGGACGCTGATCTGCTCGCTGATTGCGAATGTTGAGCATCAGACAAGTTCCTGGAAGCAGCTTCTGGCGCTGCCCATCTCGCGTACCGCTGTGTTTATGGCGAAGCTGCTGCTCTGCCTGCTGCTGCTTGCCGTGTCTTGCCTGCTGCTGTCGGCAGGGACGGTCCTTCTCGGGCTGCTGCTCGGCTTCGGCGATCAGCCGATACCTTATGCTGATGTGCTGCGGATAGGCTTCGCTGCTTATGCGGCGGCTATGCCGGTCATTGCTTTGCAGCTGTGGCTGTCTCTGTCCTACCGGAACCAGACGCTTCCGGTGTCTCTGGGAATGACGCTGTCCCTGGTCAGCATGTTCGCCGTGTATCTTACGGAGTGGATGCCGCTCTCCTGGCCGACCCTGGCCCTCAGTGCAGAGCGCCCCTGGTTGTTCAGCGGTGCAGGGTTGCTGCTGGGACTCCTTGTGCTGCTGCCGGGAGCCCTGCATTTCGCGCGAAAGGATGTGGACTGATATGGGGACTTTTCTACGAATAATCTCTGCGGAGCGCCTGAAGATGTCCGGGTCCCGGGTCTGGATCCTACTTCTGCTCAGCCCGCTGATCTCCCTGCCGATTGGTGCACTTTCAGACATGCAGGAGGATAAGGTAATCACATGGCAAGTTCTGCTCAGTACGATGTCAGCGGTTCATGCAATGCTGTTCCTTCCAATGCTCTCGGGCATCTTCGCAGCCTTAATCTGCCGCAATGAGCATAGTGACGGCGGGTGGAAGCAGCTCCTGGCACTGCCGGTAACACGGACTTCGGTATACTTCGCCAAATATGTGATGATCATGTTACTCCTGGCTGCGGTTCAACTGCTGTTCCTGGGAGGAGTTCTGGGCATCGGATTGTACCGTGGAGCAGAAGGGGGAATTCCCTGGGGGCTGCTGCTGACCAGCCTGTTCGGCGGCTGGTTTGCCTGTCTGCCGCTGGCTGCATTGCAATTGGCTGTATCCCAGGGCTGGAGCAGCTTCGGCGCTCCGCTTGCCGTGAATGTCTGCTTCACTATTCCGAATATGCTGATTGCCAATTCTTCCACCTATGGCCCTTATTATCCATGGGTGCAGCCCATGCTGGCTATGTCGCCCTTTGGGGAGGAGCGGTTCGGCGCCTTCAACCTGCCTTTGGAGAGCTTGATGATGGTCGTGTCCGGGAGCCTGGTGCTTTTCCTGGCAGGAGGCTTGTTATTCTTTTGGCGTAAGGCGGTGTAATGCGATTTGCTCTCTCTCCATGGACAATGGGCGCAGTTTTTTCTATAATTAATCGTAGAAGATACTATTAAGCGCCGGGTGAAGCCGGATTAGCATATGGAGGAGGCGGGAGCATGGAGCCAGCGGCACTTGAAGAATGCGACAACACCTGTAATGGTTCCGAACTGGAACCGGAATCTATGGCATTGATTCTGCCGGACCGTGGAACTACGGACAAGATGGCAGAGATGTTCAAGGCACTCGGTGATCCGACGAGAGTTCGGCTCATCTACGCTTTATCCCAGCAAGAGCTGTGCGTGCATGACTTGTCGTCGATACTGGATATGGGGCAGTCGGCAGTGTCCCACCAGCTCCGCTACCTGCGCAATCTAAGGATTGTGAAGCGCCGCAAGGAAGGCAAGACGGTGTATTACTCGCTAAACGATGCGCATGTAGAGCAGATCTTCCTGCAGACTCATGAGCATATCCGTCATGAATAGATGATCCCGAAATGAAGAAGGGAAGGTCCCGGCAGCCGTGAATCGGCGGCTTGGGACTTTCCCTTATTTGTTGTATATAAGACGCAATTAAGCTTGAACTTGAAGCTTCGTCGTCACTTACCTCAACAATCCTGCACAAATTGCAACATTCCCCATACGATAACAGCCCGAATTGAGAATTGTTGCACTAAAAGCAGGAATCTCACTCGTCCAGGCAGCCCAGCGGGATTATTCTTGTGTTTCATGCAACAATCCTCCGGTTACACAGGTAGCCTTGGAGCAAAATTGCAATTGGTACAACATTTGTGCCCCTGCTCCGATCAAACGGGAAGCTCTCCATGCTTCAAGGAGGAACCTTCGATTTGCAGCGTCGTGTGCCGGATGCCGAAATTCTCTTCCACCACTCTGAGCGCTTCCTGCAGCACTTGTTCATGATTCACATCATCCCGGATCAGCAGATGACCGCTGAGTGCATCCAGCCCGGAGGTGATGGTCCAGATATGCAGATCATGCACATCGCTGACCCCTTCGATACCCATGAGCGCCTGCTGCACATCATGGGTATTGACGTTAAGCGGAGTCCCTTCCATAAGAATGTGGAAGGCCTGCTTGATGACGCCCCAGGCGCTCCGCAGGATAAGCAGTGCAACCAGCACGCTGATGATCGGGTCTGCGGCATACCAGGAGAATAGGTTCATGATCAGACCGGCAATCAGGGCGCCGACAGAGCCGAGGGCATCGCCCATAATATGCAGATAGGCACTCTTGATATTGATGTTGTCTTTGGCCCCGCTTTGGCGCATCAGTGACCAGGCACTGACGAGATTAGCCAGCAGCCCCACTGCGGCGATCAGCATCATTGTTCCGCTGGCTACAGCGGGAGGAGAGGAGAAGCGCTGGAAGGCTTCCCACATAATAAAGCCGGCGATAACAAACAGCGTCACCCCGTTGAACAAGGCAGCCATAATCTCGAATCTGTAAAAGCCGAAGGAATTCTTCGCGGACGGCGGCTTCACGGCCATAATCATTGCGACGAGGCTCAGGGCCAGTGACGCCGTATCACTCAGCATATGGCCCGAGTCGGACAGCAGGGCCAGACTGCCGGTGACAAGGCCGCCGAAGAATTCAAGGAACATAATGCCGCCGGTGATAATTAAGGCGATCAGCAGACCCTTCTTGTTGTCCGGCGCGTGAGAGTGTGAATGGGAATGCGGGCCAGAGTGTGAATGCGGGCCAGAGTGAGAGTGTGAGCCAGAGTGTGAATGTGAATGTGAGCCAGAATGTGAGTGCTGATGCTGTTTGGAGTGTTTAGAGTTGTTCATTAGGAAGGACCCCTTTTCCGTTAACATATGAATAGTTGCTCATATGTTAATATTATGACGGCCGCAATCAAAATACAAGCATTTCATCAACTATTTTTCCAATATGCTTATCCTGTCATACCACAAGCTCCGCAATAAGCCGTAAGATATTTCTCGCCCTGCCTCGTTTCCCTCTATAGACTTGTTTTTCTCTACAGCCTCGTTTTCCTCTGTTTTCTTCTATAAAAACGAAAGAAACGAATAAAGAAATAGCCGCAAACTATGGGCAGGATGCATTGACACTGTATGATTCAGGGGAATATAATAGGTGTAAGTTAACATATGAACAAATACTCATATATAGGTTTATTCAAGGGAGATGAGTCATTTGAGTACGGCAGAAGGCAGTGTAAAGCGGAAGTGGGTCCTCGACGGGCTGGACTGCGCGAATTGCGCGATGAAGATTGAGAATAAGGTCAAGAAGATCGAGGGCGTGTCCTCCTGCTCCGTCAACTTCGCTACGAAGACTATGACACTGGAGACCGCGGCTACGGTTGCGGATGAAATAGCCGAGCAGGCTTCGCAGACGGTGACTAAGCTTGAGCCGCATGTGAAGCTGCGGGAGGTTGGTGGCGGTTCGCGGGCGGTCAAGAAGCCGCTGTCTGCAGGCGGCGCAGCCGCAGCGGGGCGAGTAGCTGTACAAGGACAGGGCCATATTCATTCCCACGGGGAAGCGCACGGGCATGGGCATGAACACTCCCGCGAAGCTGGACATGGGCATTCTCATGCTGCGGCTGAGCATAATCATAGCCACGAGGATTCAGAGGGACACGGGCATAGTCATGAGCATGGGGAAGGCGATACGCGCCGCATCCTGCTCCGGCTGGGGGGCGGCGCGGTTCTGGCGGCGGCCGGGATGTTCCTGCCGGTCAGCGGAATCACCGAGCTGCTGATTTTCCTTGCAGCCTATCTGATCGTAGGCGGTGAGGTAGTCTTGGCAGCGGTCCGGAATATCGTCCGGGGCCAGGTGTTTGATGAGAATTTCCTGATGGCGCTGGCGACCATCGGTGCCTTTGCCATCGGTGAATATCCGGAAGGCGTCGCGGTTATGCTCTTTTATCAGGTGGGTGAGCTGTTCCAGGGTATGGCGGTGAACCGTTCACGCCGTTCGATTACAGCACTGATGGATATCCGGCCGGAGTTCGCTTATCTGAAGGAAGGCAATAACCTGCGGAAGGTCTCCCCGGAAGAGGTTACAGTAGGAGACAGCATCGTGGTGAAGCCGGGCGAGAAGGTTCCGCTGGACGGGATTATTCTTGAAGGCAGCGCGATGATGGATACCTCGGCACTGACCGGAGAATCGGTTCCACGTTCGACTCAGCCGGGAAGCCAGGTGCTGAGCGGATTCATTAACCGTAATGGTGTGATTACTATTGAGGTGACCAAGGATTTCGGCGAGTCGGCCGTCTCGCAGATTCTAGAGCTGGTGCAGAATGCCACCAATAACAAAGCCAAGACAGAGAACTTTATTACCAAATTCGCCCGTGCCTATACTCCGGTAGTGGTCATAACGGCGCTGCTGCTGGCAGTGGTTCCACCGCTGGTGTTAAGCGGAGCTACGTTCTCGGATTGGGTCTACCGTGCGCTGGTCTTCCTGGTTATCTCTTGTCCTTGTGCGCTGGTTGTGTCGATCCCGCTCGGGTTCTTCGGGGGAATCGGAGCCGCCTCCCGGAATGGAATTCTGGTGAAGGGCAGTAATTACCTTGAAGCGCTAAATGATGTGAAGATCGTTGTGTTCGATAAGACGGGAACCTTGACCAAAGGGCAATTCACCGTGACCGGCAATGTTCCGGCGGAAGGCTTCACGGAGCAGGAGCTGCTGCGTATAGCGGCTTACGCTGAGAGTCATTCCAGCCACCCGATTGCCGAATCCATCCGTGCCGCCTACGGAGAAGTGATTCCTGGTGAGGCTATTGCTGACTATAACGAAATATCCGGACACGGTATCGCTGTTACGGTGGAGGGGAAGGCCGTTCTGGCCGGGAATGCGCGGCTGATGGAGCGTGAAGGGATTACCAGCCGGACTCCACAGCAGCACGGGACGATTGTCCATGTTGCCGTGGATAAGCGTTATGCAGGATACCTTGTCATCGCGGATGAAGTGAAAGAGGATGCGCAGAAGGCCATTCAGAACCTGAACTCGCTGGGAATCCGCAAGACCGTCATGTTGACCGGGGATGCGGCTCCCGTGGCCGAGTCTGTCGGCAGACAGCTGGGGATTCAGGAGATCCATGCCGAGCTGCTGCCCGGCGATAAGGTCGCAGCGATTGAACGGCTGGAGCGGGAGAAGGGGCCGCGGGAGAAGATTATTTTTGTCGGTGACGGAATTAATGATACCCCGGTGCTGGCCAGAGCGGATGTCGGGATCGCCATGGGCGGGCTTGGCTCGGATGCGGCGATCGAAGCGGCGGATATTGTCATTATGACGGATGAGCCTTCCAAGATTGCTGCTGCTATAGGGATCGCCAAGCGTACGCGGACGATTGTGTGGCAGAACATTGCTTTTGCGCTGGGAGTCAAAGCCATCTTCCTGCTGCTGGGGGCGTTCGGCATTGCAACCATGTGGGAGGCTGTATTCTCGGATGTCGGGGTAACGGTACTTGCTGTGCTGAACAGTATGCGCGCTTTACAGCTTCCGAAATCGGGATAACGATTGTACAGGAATTGATTATGAAATAATTATGAAAAATAAGTCTTAATGATCCTAGATATTGGGTCTTAAGGCTTATTTTTTATTGGATGTATTATGTTTTTTGTCTATTTATGCCGATATATTAAATATATATTTACAGCATATGGAAGATTACAACGGGTATCTGGGGGGATTTTGCGGTGAGTGAGGCAAGCTTGTGGACAAAATTGAAAATGAATGCAAAGAATGGAAAGTCGTTATCCCTGCAAAGCAAATGGTCGCTGGTTATTTTGGCCATTGCCATTGTACCTTTGCTCGGAGCAACGATTTTTTTCATGCAGTATTTCGGAGGTGTGACCAGAGACGACAGCGAGGAGCTCGCACAGAATATTCTGGAGATGAATACCTCCCGGATCGTGGAGTGGCTGAATACCAAAACTTCGGCGGTTCAGGAGCTGGTTGCGCAGCATCCTGAATTCGACACCTCCCGGCCGGACACTATATTTCCTGTGATCAAGGTGCTGGAGGAAAGTGACAAACAGTCAGAGGGTTACAGTGTAATCAACAAGGATGGGGTATTGGCCAATGCCCTCAAACTTACGGCTGACGTTGGCAAATCGGCATACTTCCTGAAGGCCAAGGAGAGTCTGGCGCCGGAAGTGGCGGAGATGTCTTTTTTGAAGCAGCTCGATAAGTTTATCATTCCGGTATTTGTTCCGGCAGTGGATAAGGACAAGAAGTTCGCCGGCGGCATTGCCTTCTCGGTGACACCCGACATTCTGATGGAGATGAGCAAGAATATTCATGTGGCCGATACCGGCTACGGATATGTGATTTCGGGCCAGGGCGATTATTACGCTTATTCGGATACGGAGCGGATCGGCAAGAACATCGCGGATTACGCGCAGACCCCGGAGCTGAAGCAAGCGATTAAGCATATTCTCGGCAATGAAGCCGGTTCGGAAGCCTACAAGGGTGAGGACGGCAAACAGGTCATTACTTATTATCGTACGGTTCCCGGTACAGACTGGAAGCTGCTGATCACTGTTCCCAAAAGCGAGATTGTTGCCAAGCTAAGCTCAGCCCAGCGCATATCCACACTGTTCATTATCATCATCATCCTGGCGGTCATTGCCGTAGCGCTAACGCTGACCCGGCTGATTGTGAAGCCGATTGTGGCGATCTCCGGGGTGATGAAAAGAGTGGCGGAGGGCCATCTCAGTGAACGGGTTACGGTGCGTTCAGGTGATGAAATCGGCCTGATGAGCCAGAGTATTAATGATATGATCGAATCCTTGTCCGGCATTGTCAGCAAAATTGATGCCACAGTAAGCAAGGTGGCTGTCTCTGCGGAAGAGGTGCTGAATAACGCCAGTCTGACCTCGAATACGTCGGCAGAGATAGAGCTGGTGGTCCAGGACGTAGCCCAGGGAATGGGCGAGCAGTTCAAAGGCTCGGAGCAGGCGGCAAGAGCTACGGAGGAGATGGCGATCGGCCTGCAGAGAATTGCGGAATCCTCCGTCAATGTGTCCGACCAGGCGGAGAGTGTCAGTACCGAGGTGGAGCACGGATATGTGGAGATTCAATCCACACTGAAGCAGATGACCGTAATCAGCGGGGCGGCAGAGGAGACCTCAGCTCTGATCCGCAACCTGAGCGGGCAGTCTGAGCAGATTGGACAGATCATTGATGTGATCTCGGAAATTTCCAATCAGACGGGTCTGTTATCCCTTAACGCTTCTATTGAAGCAGCCAGAGCTGGCGAGCACGGGCGCGGCTTCGGCGTGGTAGCGAATGAAGTGAAGAAGCTGGCGGAGCGCACGAACAGCGCGATTGTAAATATTGTGGAATTAATCCGCCAGATTCAGGAATCCACCAGGGCTGCTGAGGTCTCCATGGAGAAGAGCATCGCTGAAATCGGTGACGGTATGGGCAAAATGCAAAATGTGGGCACATCCTTCGACCATATCCGCTCTTCCATCCGCGAGGTATCGGTTCAGATTCAGGATGTCTCTGCCGTGAATGAGCAAATGTCGGCCGGAACCGAGGAGATTACGGCCTCCCTCTCCGACATGCTGATCATTGCCAGAGATTCTGCCGAAAGTGCCGAGATGGTGGCCGAGGCTTCAACAGAGCAGCGGAATCTGATGGGCAGAGTCGTAACCTCAGCCGCATCGCTCAATCAGATGATGAGCGAATTGCGCGGCGAGATCGAGAAATTTCAATAAGTTTAGTTACAACACCAAATACCCCTCAGCCGCACAGGTTACCTGTGAAGCAGAGGGGTTGTTTGCTGTTAGGCTACAGCTTCTCCTCCAGCTGAAGAGAATCAATCCCCTTGCGGATGATACTGCAGGAGGCTGCGAACTTCGCCATCTCGTCGCCGCTGAGGTTCAGCTCCAGCAGCTCCTGAATGCCGCTGCTGCTGATAATGGCCGGTACTCCGGCGCATACGGCGTTTTGTCCGTATTCACCATCCAGAATAGCGGATACGGCGATGATCTTGTGTTCGTCATTCAGAATAGAGCGTGTGATATAGGCCAGCGCACTGCCGATACCGAAGTGAGTGGAGCCCTTGCGGGTGAAAATCTCCCAGCCCGCATCCTTCGTCTTGCGGGCGATATCCATAAGGTCGAGGCTGCTGAACCGCTCGCGGTGCTGCTCCATAATCTGCAGGATCGGCTTGCCGCCGATCGTGACATGGGACCAGGCCACGAACTGGGATTCTCCATGTTCGCCGAGTGCATAGCCGTTCACGCTGCGCGGATCAATGGTGAACACCTCGGACAGCAGGGTTTTCAGCCGGGAAGAGTCGATGGAGGTGCCTGTGCCGATAACCCGGTGCCGCGGCAGGCCAGAGATTTGCCAGACCATGTAGGTAACAATATCTACGGGGTTCGCGGCCACGACAAAGATCCCGTCGAAGCCTCCGGCCATAATCTCGGTGATGATCTCCCGGGTAATGACAGCGGCTGCCTCCAGGACATCCAGCCGGGTCTGCCCCGGCTTCGGATTGGCGCCTGCTGTCAGAATGACAACATCCATCCCTGCGCAATCGGTTGCGGTGCCGGCATATACCTTGGTGCGTGTTCCGGTGAAGTCCATACAGTGCGACAGATCAAGCGCCTGTGCCATGGCGCGGTCATAAGTGCGGTCGATCATCATAATCTCATCGCAAATGGCCTGATTCACCATGGAATAAGCAACGCTTGAGCCGACCATCCCGGAGCCGACGATTGCCACTTTTCTCGATTTACTTTTCAATTGCCTTGTCCCCACTCTCTACAAGTATGGTTATATTCTAACCGATCTGATCGCAAGTTACCTGACATGGAACCGATAATGCCATCTGTACCTATAGAATTAGAATATGCAGATAGTGGGCGTTAGTGAAGGCTGGAGTAAAAGGGTGTCCCCGGCAGTCATCTATACGGCTGCCGGGGACACCCCCTGTTGCACAACTATATTCGGTTTATGCTCCGGTCCACAGGTCTACACCCGGGGCTGCGGGATCGGCCGCTCAGCGGGTAACATCTGGGTATAATGCTTATACATGAACACTCTCCAGTGGAGAATCATGCCGAAGGCCAGAATGAAGAATAATCCGCCGGATTGCGGAACGGAAACATACCGGTTGATGAATTCATGAAGAAGCGTGCGGACCAGCAGCAGTCCAAGCAGAATGAAGGCGAAGCTCTTGGAGCGCTGGGCGTAAATCTGCCCGTCACGTTCTTCAAACCGTGTACTGCGGATCAGCGGATAGGCAAATATAAACCAGCCGATCAGGAAAGCTGCAACAGCCCACCACCAGGGGAAGCGGACTTCAGGTACGACGAACATGGCGAAGCCGGTGGACATGCCAAGCGGCGGAATCCATATTTTGCGGATGGTCACCGGGCGGGCGCTGGCCTTCATGCGGATGAAAATAACCATCAGCGCCATGAGCACGGCTCCCAGCGTGGAGCCCACATGCAGAAGTGAGGGGTTGATATTACCCATAATTCACTTTCCTCTCTGTGATTTGGGTCACTCTTTTCCTTCATTATAGCAGATATTGAATCCATTTCAGAATGAAGCTTAGGCCCCGGTTTGTACAGGGTGCACCCTGCACCGCACACAGCAAACCCGCCAGGATCTAACCCTGGCGGGTTTGCACAATAAGTATGATCCAGCAGCTTCAGAATTGAATGCTGCCATCCGGCTTAAGAACGGCTACGTCCGCCAACCGAACGCAGAATCAGGCTTACGATAAAGATCAGAACCACGGCACCAATCAATGACGGGAAGACATAGTAATCGCTGATCTTAGGGCCCCAGCTTCCCAGCAGCATGCCGCCGAGCCATGAACCGAGGATACCTGCGATAATGTTGCCGATAATTCCACCCGGAATATCGCGGCCCATAATCAACCCGGCCAGCCAACCAATTACGCCACCAACAATCAACATCCATAGCAAACTCATTATACTTCAGCTCCTTTTTTCTTTTGTACTTGTTGTCTTCGATGGTTACTATTAACCTCATGCACAGCGTTTAAATCACGTGTTAAATATTGCCGGGCACACATTATTTAGTATTCCAGTGTGCCCAGATTTATGCTGTTTAATCCCGGTAGGGTGATGGGTACATAAAGATGTTATAGTAAATTTAGTGATCATGCCTGAGTGAGGATAGCGCTGTTCAGGTTATATAAAGCTTATACAATATACTATGTATGAAGGAGCCGCTGCCATGCACCAGCCTAATGAAGTATTATTCTATATCGGAACTTACAATAGTGAGAAGGAAGAGGCCATCCTGTTAGGTGCGCTGGATAAGGAGACAGGAGAAATGAGGGTGATGGGCGGTACCAAGGGTATCTTGAATCCATCCTATCTGGCCGTTAATCCTGCACAGACTGTATTATATGCAGTAAGCGAGCAGGATGAGGGTGAGGTTCATGCCTTTGCCATTAATCCGGGCAGCAAAGCCTTGCAGCCGCTGGGCGGCAGAGCTACCGGAGGCGGCGCTCCCTGTTATGTCTCGGTCGCTCCTCAGGGAGACTACATATTCGTGTCTAACTATACGGGAGGCAACGTCAACGTGTTCCCGCTGAATCCGGACGGGGCCTTGCAGGAGATGTCTTCCCAGGTTAAGCATGAGGGTTCGGGAACGCGCAGTGACCGTCAGGAGGCACCGCATCCGCATTCCGTTATTCCGGATAAGACGGGTGAGCATGTGCTGGTCTGTGACCTGGGTCTGGATCAGATTGTGTTCTACCGTGTGGAGGAAGGGAAGCTGGCCACTCACCGGGAGGTAGAGCTTCCGCCCGGCTCCGGGCCGCGCCATCTGGCGGTACATCCTTCGCGGCAATGGATCTATCTGGTTAACGAACTGAATAATACGGTTACGGTATTCGCTAATGACGAGCCGCAGGGTAACCTGAAGCTCCTGCAGAATATCAGCAGCCTGCCGGAGCATTATACAGCCGGGAGTGATGATACTGCTGCGGATATCCATGTATCGCCCTGCGGACGTTACCTCTACGTATCCAACCGTGGACATGACAGCATTGCCTTATTCCATATTGATAATGCTACCGGGCTGCTGGAAGCGGAGGATTGGGTGATATCCGGAGGACGCACACCGCGCAACTTCGCCCTGATCGGCGGAATGCTGCTCGCTGCCAACCAGAACAGCGGGAATATTGCCTCCTTCCGGATCGACAGCGAGACCGGGCGGCTGATTCCTACCGGCAATGAACTGGAAGTGACGGCTCCAGTCTGCCTTATAGCATTAGACTAATCCGGGCGCAGTTTGTCCATAAAAGATAAAGACATAGAAATGCCCCCTCTCCGCCGAAGTAAGCGGGGCAGGGGGCACTTTGGATTGTCCGTTAATGCATTCCTTCCAGCAGGATGTCACGCTCGTAGAAGCCGATGTCGTCCAGCATGATTTTGTCGTCTTCCCCTTGCAGGTAGAAGGTGATGTCAGTCAGCTTGTCAGGATCGAGCGCCGGCTCCTCCTCCAGAAACAGCTCGAAGGGCAGCTTGTAGGTCTGGAATACGGCTTCCGAGACGTTCCCGAATTTGCCGTCGCTGATCCGTTCTTCCAGCCATGGACTGATCGTAAATTCTGTCTGCGGCAACGGCAGAATATCCATCACCTCGTCCAGGGGAATTCTTGCGGCGGTATCATTGCTGTCGGTCAGCTCGACCTCCACCTCCGGGGAGAGGGCAGCCTCCGGCTGTTCCTCCGCATCCTCTTCCTCATAAGGGCCGGAATTATGATTCGCCAGGGAGAAGGTCAGCCCCTCGGCAGCAGCGGATTCCGCAAGCCTGCGGGTAATCGTATCGTTAAGCTTGATCTTGTAAGCCGATTCTGGTTCTTCCGGCGTCTGATCCGGGCTGCTGCTGCGTTCCAGCAGGATGCCGTATGAGGGCTTATTGTTCAATTCGCGGTCTTTGGCGGCCTCTTCGCTCCAGAGCAGGCCTTCCACTGTGGCGGTCCCGCCTTGGACCGTACCTCTCTTGCGGTCTTCCTCATAGTCCGCAACCGGGATATAGGCCCCGCTCTGGAAGCGGTTATAGTAGGCGGTATCCGGCAGCCACTGAGCCCCGCTGCGGTAATCGCGGAACAATTGCCGGTATTCGGCCTTGCCGTTCAGCGTAGTCTCCAGGAAGGCGGAGATATAGACCTTGGCGATCTGCCGCTGCTGCTCCCCGTCCATGATTCCCGAACGCTTCAGGAAGAGGCCGGTCGGCAGCGTCTGATCATACAATCCCCAGTCCGTATTGAACTGGCTGTGATTGGCGTCGGCAATATAGAGCGAGCTTTTGAAGGCAGCGGTGTTCCCGGTGTAGGAGGAACGCATATATTGCCGGTCTCCATAGAAGTCATGCACATCACCGTCACGGGCGCCTTGGAGCGTCAGGTAGTTCACATCAGTCAGAGTGGCCTGCTTGCTGTCGATCATTTTATCGGTAGGGGCCAGCGCAATAAGAGAAGTGATATGGAACTGCCGGGTGGCGGCAAGCACCGGATCACCCGGGAACCAGCGCGAAGCATCCGCAGCCATCGCTACAGCCTGACCGCCGCGGCTGTGGCCCAGAAGTGCCGTAGAGTCATAATCCACCTTCTGGTAGAAGGGGGTGCCGGGCTGCTCCGCGAAGCTGGCGATTTGCTGCAGATGCTGGAGAATCACCCAGGTCCGCAGCTTGAAGTCATTGTCCGGGATCCCCGACCAGGCGGAATAATTCAGGAAGTTCTCGTCCAGTGTAACAGCGATGAAGCCCCGGCTGGCTAATAATTCACCAAGATAGGCATAGCCGCCCTCGGAGTAATCCTCCATCATATGGTTGCCGTGCACCATAAGCACGAGCGGATAAGGCCCGTCACCGTCTGGCATCCACACCCGGGCATTCAGCGGGAGCGCAGTGGGGTCGAACCCCCAGAACAGGGTTCGCAGCGTCGGCCAGGAGCGGATGTACTCCGTAGCATCCACCGAAGTGGAGACTAAGGCGACATCCCGGCTATACGCCTTGCGCTGCAGATCCTTGCCGCTCCCGTACGTGAAGCTGTGAAACGGATAGTCTCCCGGCCGGCCGGGATCGGCAGCGGCCAGTGGAAGAACCTGTGCGTCTGCTGCCAGGGTCCGGACCGGTGGTGAAGGAGCAGGGCGGCTTCCCGTCCCATATCCGTAGGCCAGTGCGAAGGGGGACAGGAGCAGAGCCGCTGCCAGAAGTCCGCCGGTAAGCGTTCTGCGGGTCCGCAGCAGCCCGGCGGCCAGCCCCGCTATTCCGCTGGTTAAGGCTGCGATGCAGGCAATGACTGCTGCGGCAGCCAGCTCCAGGTCGGCAAAATACAGAATGAGCAGTACAGTACCAAGAGCGCTGAGCAAAGAGCCTGCGAACAGATGCGGAATGCGCAGTCCGGTTAAGGAGAGCAGCATGGCCAGCAGATTGCCGGCCAGCGCCATGACCAGGGTCCCGGCTCCGGCGGCCAGGATCACATCCGCTGCGCTCCCAAGTCCCGTAGGGATACCCATAACTGCTATAGTAAAAGCCAGAATACATAGCGTCCAAGGACCGCTGAGTGCAATCCTCCATAACGTTGTATCCAAACTGTACGTCTCCAGGATGCGTCGGCCTATTTCTTCAAATATACGCCTGTGGAGCCGCGGCCCCTGCGGCTGCGGCCCGGGAGCGTACTCCAAATCCATTCCCATGATGATTTCCTCCGGCCAAATATTTCTCGCAGAAACGAATGCCGTCCTTTAAGAGGACGGCGAAGCCGTTTCCACTTGTATGAATTCGCTCTATAACGCTCTATTAAGATGTAGCAATAATAGTACTTTGGGACATCAATAACAAGTGGGTACTAGAGGAATGGCCGCCACTTCCTGCCGCGGGTCCAGCCGAAACCTGACTTCACTCCAAATTGAAAAAAACGTTTGACAGCACGCGAAGCGTTCAGTATTATATCTGTATAACCTACTAAATAGGTAGGAATAATCGAATAAGTTCTTACCGTACAGACGGAGGAACGCCCGCTTCAGGCTTGCAGATACGTGTCGATCAGACCGGTTTGACTTGCCGCAAGCGGGCTTCCTGCGTCTTTTTTTAACCAGATGAACATTATGGGGGAGTGGATTGTGATGACAAAAGGGATCAAGAAGGGGCTTCTCGCCGGGTTCACACTAATATTGACGGCAGGGCTTACGGCTTGCGGGAACAACAGCTCGGGTAACAATGCGGGTGCAGGGACAACGGCCCCGGCTGCAACAGAGGCGTCTGCGGATACTTCGGCTGCGCCGGAGGCATCCAAGGCTCCATCCAAAGATCCGGTCGAGCTGCTGAATGTATCCTACGACCCAACACGCGAGCTGTACGAGAATTACAACAAGGCGTTCGCCGCCTATTGGGAGCAGGAGACCGGCCAGAAGGTTACGATCAAACAATCGCATGGCGGATCGGGCAAGCAGAGCCGTGCCGTACTCGACGGACTGGAAGCAGATGTGGTTACGCTGGCGCTCGGGTATGACATTGATGCCCTTCAGGAGACCGGGCTGATCAGCGCGGACTGGCAGAGCAAATATGAACATAACAGCTCCCCGTATACGTCCACCATCGTCTTCCTTGTCCGCAAAGGCAACCCGAAGGGGATCAAGGATTGGCCGGATCTGCTGAAGGAGGGCGTGGAGGTCATTACCCCTAACCCTAAGACCTCCGGCGGTGCGCGCTGGAACTACCTGGCCGCCTGGGGTTATGCGCTTGACCAGAATAATAACGATGAAGCCAAAGCGCAGGAATTCGTGCAAAAGCTGTTCAAGAATGTACCTGTTCTGGACACCGGGGCGCGCGGCTCTACAACGACCTTCGTGGAACGCGGCATCGGCGATGTGCTGATCGCATGGGAGAATGAGGCCTATCTGTCGATCAAGGAGCTGGGCCCGGATAAATTCGAAATTGTGAATCCTTCCGAGAGCATTCTGGCAGAGCCGCCGGTAGCCGTGGTGGATAAGGTTGTCGACAAAAGAGGAACCCGTGAGGTAGCCGATGCCTATCTGAAGTATCTCTACACCGAGGAAGGCCAGAAGATTGCTGCCGAGAACTACTACCGCCCTACGCTGGAGAGCGTGAAGGAACAGTATAAGGATCAATTCCCGGAGATCAAGCTGTTCACACTGGCCGATAAATTCGGAACCTGGAAGGAAACCCAGGAGAAGCATTTCAATGACGGCGGAATCTTCGACAAAATCTACGTACCGGGCAGCTAACATTAAGATGCGGTATGGAGCCAGGCAGAACAGGTAAGCTGAATCTTGCAGGGCGGGGTCCCGTCAAGGTGCTGATCGGCCACACGCCGAAGGCAGGAAAGGATGAATGGGCAAATGAATGTCACTACTAAAGCTGCTGCTGTATCACGGCGCAGGCTTCTGCCGGGGTTCGGGATTACGATGGGGTTCAGCGTATTGTATCTGAGTCTTGTCGTGCTGCTGCCGCTGTCGGCGCTGCTCTTCAATTCGACGGGGCTGAGCTGGGCCAAATTCTGGGATGTGGCTACGGATGCCCGTGTGCTGGCCTCCTACCGTGTCAGCCTGAGTACGGCTGCTGCGGCTGCCCTGATCGACGCTGGTCTGGGACTGCTGCTGGCCTGGGTGCTGGTGCGTTATGAATTTCCCGGCAAAAGAATCTTCGACGCCCTGATCGACCTGCCGTTCGCGCTCCCGACAGCCGTTGCAGGCGTATCGCTGACCGCACTCTACTCGCAGAACGGCTGGATCGGCTCCCTGCTGGAGCCGCTTGGCCTCAAGGTAGCATTCACGCCGCTCGGCATCACGCTGGCGCTGATGTTCATCGGCATTCCCTTTGTCGTCCGCACAGTGCAGCCGGTGCTGGAGGATCTGGACAGGGACATGGAGGAAGCGGCCGCCACGCTGGGGGCAAGCCGCTGGCGGACCTTCCTGCGGATTGTCATGCCGGAGCTGTTCCCTCCGCTGCTTACAGGCTTCGCCTTGGCGTTCGCCCGGGGCATTGGCGAGTACGGCTCCGTCGTATTCATCTCCGGCAACATGCCGATGCGTACAGAGATCGCCCCGCTGCTGATCATGTCCAAGCTGGAGCAGTTCGATTACGCCGGAGCCACGGCGGTGGCGCTGTTGCTGCTGCTGATCTCCTTCCTGATGCTGCTGGTGATCAACAGCCTCCAGCACTGGGCGCGTAAGAGCTCGCGGTAACGGGGGAGAATGCTTCATAAAACTTAAGTGAATGCTTCCGAAGCGAGTTGTATTGCGAAGTCTACCCAGGAGCGTATGCTTCATAAAACTTAAGCGAATGCTTCCGAAGTAAGTTTTGCACGAAGCAGATTCAGGAAGCCTATGCTAACAAAACTTTTAGGAGGAATAATAATGGCCGGTACGGTTCCCCTGCATGTCCCCGGGCCGCGAACGGGCGTGTCTTCGCCCGCGGCAACAGAGTCACGAGCCGTGAAATGGGTGCTCATCTCCCTGGCTGGACTTGTATTGCTCTGGCTGATCGCCCTGCCGCTGCTGATCGTGCTGGTGGAGTCGCTGAAGCGGGGGCTGGATGTCTACTGGGCTGCACTGACCGACCCGGATGCGGCCTCGGCGCTGAAGCTGACCCTGCTGGTCGCCGCGATTACGGTTCCGCTGAATACGATCTTCGGGGTAACGGCGGCGTGGGCTGTAACCAAGTTCCGTTTTCGCGGCAAGGGCTTTCTGATTACGCTGATCGACCTGCCTTTTGCCGTATCCCCGGTCATCGGCGGGCTGATCTTCATTCTGGTGTTCGGCTCGCATGGCTGGTTCGGTCCGTGGCTAAGCAGTCATGATATCAAGATTGTTTTTGCTTTGCCGGGTATTGTGCTGGCGACGCTGTTTATCACGTTCCCGTTTGTGGCACGCGAGCTGATTCCGCTGATGGAGGAGCAAGGCACCCAGGAGGAGGAAGCGGCGATTACGCTAGGTGCGCACGGTTGGCAGATCTTCTGGCGCGTGACGCTGCCTAATATCAAATGGGGCCTGCTGTACGGCATTATTCTCTGTAATGCACGGGCCATGGGCGAGTTCGGCGCAGTATCGGTGGTATCCGGGCATATCCGCGGGGAGACGAATACGCTGCCGCTTCATGTCGAGATTTTGTACAACGAATATCAATTCTCGGCATCCTTCGCCGTGGCATCCCTGCTGCTCCTGCTGGCGCTGGTAACGATGATTGTCAAGGGCCTGCTTGTACGCAAAAATGCTCATTGACAGCTCTTGGGGTCCGTGCTAAGTTAATTCATAGTATACAAGGTGGTAATTACGGAATTTGGGTGGAGTTACTTCCCTAACCGGGAAAGGGAGGCTGGAGAATGGCTAAGCCGCTGAAGGTGGATGAGGTATGGCTTGCACGGATAACGGAACTTCTCGACGATATGGAATTCGGCTCATTGCACATCGTGGTGCACGAAGGCCAAATCGTACAGATGGAGCGCACGGAGCGCAGACGTTTCGGGAACAGCACAGCAAATGCACGTAATAGTGGAGAGACCGGAAGCCGGCGGACCGATACCCAGGCTGGGGGACGAGGATAATACGAATCAATGAAAAAGACCTTCGCTGGGAGAACCAACGGAAGGTCTTTTTTGTTGTTCTTGTTGTTCAGGGCGGTGCAGCAGCTTCGGCGTTAGTAGCGTGTGCGCCGTGATCCGCTTAGTCCTTCTACGAGCAGGATGATCGCGGTAATGGCATGCATAATCCAGCCGACAAAAGGAATCAAAGCAACCACTGAGGTGACCACACCGACTGCATTCCCGATGATAGGTCCGCGTTCCTTCAGCAAAATGATGATGGCTACAGCATGCAGCAGAAAAGCTACTCCAAGCGGTACCCAGGCATTAGCAACCACAAAGCTTCCCCCGATGATCGGCAGCGCCAGAAAAGCCTCATAAGCGAAAGTTCCCCATTTAAACAATTTTCCTGTAGGAGACATAATGATCCCACCAACTTTCCAAGTAGTAGTGTTAAGTGTCTATCCACAGTTTACCCAAGGATGAAGATAAAGAATAACCTGCCGGGCAGACAACTGGTGCAATTGCGCACGTTTCTGAGTTATTGTACGCCGGAGAAGGCGGGACGTTTCATTTTCGGCGGATATATAGATGCTTGTGCCGCCTTGCGGTGGAACCTTGGAGTCATATATATTGGTATCTGTACGGCGGAGGGGTCTGCATGAAGATCGCGGGAAGAGTGAGGATAACGAATGGACAAGCATGCACAGCCGGATATCCGGCAGGAGCTGCCTTCCGAACCGGTGATGCCCGCTTCGCAGGGGATGTTCCTGCGGCGTTAATTTTGTGTAATTATATAGAATGCATTTGGAAATATACAGACAGTGGATAGGAAAGTGAGGCGGCGGAAGAATGGATATTGTAGTGTTTGGTGCATCGGGCAAGATTGGAAGTGCCATCGTAGAAGAAGCGTTAAAAAGAAAACATGAGGTGACGGCTGCAGTACGCAGGCCCGAAGCCTTCACCCTGGAGCATGAACGGCTGCGCGTTGTTGCGGCTGATCTTCTGGACCCGGCTTCGGTAACGGCGGCTGTGCGCGGGCATGAAGAGGTGATCAGTGCATTCGGCCCTGCGGCCGGGCACGAGAATGATCTGCTGACGGTGGCTGCTTCGCTGCTGGAGGGGATGCGCGGGGCGGGACTTGAGCGTCTGATCGTAGTCGGCGGAGCAGGCAGCCTGAAGACGGAATCGGGTGAGTGGCTGATGGATACCGCCGATTTCCCGGAGGCTTACCGTGCGCTCGCATCAGCTCATGCGAATGCCTATGAGATTTATAGAGGCTCCTCGCTGGATTATACGTATCTTAGTCCGCCTGCCGCTTTTGTCGCGGGGCGCCGTACCGGCCAGTTCCGTATCGGCCTTGACCGCCTTATTGTTGACGAAGACGGACGTAGCGGCATCAGCATTCAGGATTTCGCTGTGGCGGTTATCGACGAGCTGGAGGAAGGCAATTTCAGCAGAGCCCGTTTCACTGTGGGATACTGACAGGTGCGCAAGGGCAGGTCCGAGGAGAGCATCATCCGAACTGCGGAAGTGGATTCATTAATAATCCAGCAATGGATGGGGCTGGGATTGAAGTGTAGATTCGGGTGATAGTTGTACAACGTACAATTAAAAACAGTGAAAAAGACCGCTTGCAGCATATAACTGTAGTCGGTACAACTAAATCTGCCCGAATGGGTGAGAACGAAGGTGCAGCCGGTATTTAAATGTACGAAATACAGCTAAACGGAGCATTGGTGGTATATCAGACGATTTAGCTGTACAGAGTACAATTCAGCTTACCGCATGTACAGCGTCAGATTGGGTGCGATGAGGCGTGAAGGACTATATGAGTGAAGTCAATGGGCCAGATGTATGCGGCAAACCGTGCACATTATGCTGGCGAGAAGGTAAACGGGTTAAGGTAAACGGGTTAATGTCTGCGGAAACAAACATGTCTTTCAAGGCACAACTCCAGCATGAAAATGAGCAGCGCGCCTAAAAACAGAACGTCGTCTGTTTATCTATTTAACAAATTTTAACGGAAACCCGAACACAATTGGACTGGGAGCGCCACGTAAGCCGAATGTAATCGAAAAACCGAACACAATTGAACTAGGAGCGCCACGTAAACCGAATGTAATCGGAAAACCGAACAAAATTGGACCGGGAGCGCCACGTAGGCCGAATGTAATCGAAAAACCGAACAAAATTGGACCGGGAGCGCCACGTAGGCCGAATGTAATCGGAAAACCGAACACAATTGGACTGGACGCGCCACGTAAGCCGAATGTAATCGAAAAACCGAACACAATTGGACTAGGAGCACCGCGAAGGCCAAATGTAATCGAAAAACGGAACACAATTGGACTGGGTACGCCCCGTAAGCCAAATGTAATCGGAAAACCGAACACAATTGGACTGGGAGCGCCGCGTAAGCCGTGCGTTTATCGCAGGTTGTGCCAGAAGTATTTTCTCAGAAAAACCAAACGCAATGTGCTGACATGAAGGTCATTAGGCTGAAGGTATGCGAATAACCGAACACAATAGTAGGTGGTTCGATCTTACTGATTCAATTTATTCAATTTACCGTATAAAGTCTGTTGCTCTACTAGCATACTCGAAGCAATGATAAGGGAGGTTCAAGGCCAATGGATGTAGTGACAGCGGAGGAGATGCGCGCATTCGACCGTGACACGATCGGGCGGCTGGGGATTCCGGCCATCGCGCTGATGGAAAATGCCGGACGGGCCATTGCCGAGGAAGTCATCGCCCTGTGCCGCCGGCGCGGGGCTGGCGGCGTTGGCGGAGCGCGGAGTGACGGCGCAGGAGCTGCGGGCAGAGGCGCAGCTCCTGCACGCTTCTCCGTCAGCGCAGATGCTGCGCTGACGCTGGCCGCTGCCGGCGGAGAGCACTGGCTCGTCCTCGCCGGCAAAGGCAACAACGGCGGCGACGGACTCGCCGCCGCCAGGCACCTGCGTGAGGCCGGCATCGCCGTCACGCTGGTGTACGCGGCCGCGCCGGAGTCGCTGGCCGGCGAAGCCGCCCTGCAGCGCGATGCCGCTGCAGCCATGGGCATTCCTGCCGTAGTCTACGGCAGGGACGCCCTGGACCTTGCCGCAGGCAGCGGCATCGTGGATGCGCTGCTCGGCACAGGCAGCGCGGGAGCCCCGCGCGGTGCCTATGCGGAGCTGATTGCCGCTGCGAACGCCAGCGGCAGACCCATCGTGTCCGCAGACATCCCCAGCGGGCTGGACGCGGACACGGGGGAGACGCATGAGCCCTGCATTCATGCGGCGCTGACCGTCTGCCTCGCGTTCCTCAAGCGCGGGCTGGTGCAGTATCCCGGCGCGGCGGCCGCCGGGCGGGTCGTGGTCCGCTCCATCGGCATTCCCGCGGTCCTGGCCCGTGAGAGCGGCGTCCGGGTCAGCCTGCTGACGCCGGAGGTGCTGGCGACACGCCTGCGGGTTGACCTGTCGCGCCACCGTTCGCCCGAGGGCCACAAGGGCACCTACGGGCATGTCCTGCTTGCCGCAGGAAGCCTGCGCATGAGCGGCGCAGGCCTGTTGTCCGCCCGTGCTGCGCTCCGCGCAGGCTGCGGCCTGGTGACCTGGGCGCTGCCGGAGAAGCTGCTGCCCTATATGATCGGCTCCGCACCGGAGGTGATGCTGGCCCCGGTCACGGGCGGCGACGGGGAGTGGAATGCCGGTACGGCCGCTGAAGTGCTGCGCCTTAGTGCCAGCCGCGATTGTATTGCCCTGGGTCCGGGGCTTGGCCGGTTTGAAGGAGATACGGAGTGGCTCCGCAGACTTTGGGAGGAGACGGACTCGGCCATGGTAATAGATGCGGATGCGCTGAATATACTGGCGGATGCTGAATACAGAACATGGAGCCGCCGCCATCCGGTAATCCTGACCCCTCATCCGGGGGAGATGGCCCGTCTGGCGGGGGTCTCTACCGCAGAGGTGCAGCGGGACCGGATTGGACTGGCGCTCTCCTATGCTGTTCAGCAGGGTGTGATTTTGGTGCTCAAAGGAGCCCATACCGTGATCGCAACGCCCGAAGGACAGGCTTATATCAATATCACGGGGCACCCCGGTATGGGCACCGGAGGTGCAGGTGATGTACTGACCGGAATCATCTCTGGTCTGCTGGCTCAGGGTCTGGAAGCTGTCCAGGCGGCAGCGTTCGGCGTCTATCTGCACGGGCTGGCCGGAGAACGGGCCGCCGGGAAGCGGGATAACCCGGCGGCCCTGATCGCCGGGGATATTATTGAGGCATTGTAATTATTGAAGCCGGTACTGTTGTCCGGCATTGTCTGGGGCGGTCTCTGGCGCAGCGGTGCCGTTTCTGCCGGAGACACGCTAGCCTGGCGGCGGAACGGATTCAGAATATGATCAGGCAGAGCAGCGGAATGAACAAGGCGAAGAAGGGAAGCAGGAGCGGATAGCGTTCACCGGCAATCTGGGCCAGCCGGAATAACAGCAGCACTACGAGTCCCGTAAGGCCGGAGACCAGGGCATCGCCGCCCTGCTCCGAGGCGAGCCAGAGGCCGGCGCCATAACCGGCTACAGCATACAGAGCCAAGGCCGGACTGAGTGAAGTGGAGCGTAACAGGCGGAGCAGCGCATCGGCAACGATCGCCGCCGGTAAGCCATAGGCGTAAATGGCATAAGGCACCGATACCGGCCATCCAGCCGGAATTCCGTCCTCGTAACCATGGAACAGCATGAACAGGGATACCAGAATAAAGGTCAATCCGGCGGCGGACAGTTTGGTCAAGGCGTACATGCCTGCAGTCAGGCGGACAGAGGGCAGATCATAATCCTTGTAGGGGGTCATCGCTTAACATCCTTTCTGGGTGGGGGATGAATACGGCCGGAATGACCGCTTGAAGCCGGAACGCGGATCAGCTTGTAACCATTTGCCCTCCGTTAACATGAATACAGGTGCCTGTCACATAGGACGCATCATCACTGGCGAGGTAGACATAGGCTCCTGCCAGCTCATAGGGCTGTGCCGCCCGTTTGAACGGGGTATCTGTCCCGAATACACTGACCTCTTCCGCAGAGAAGCTGGCGGGAATGAGCGGGGTCCACACCGGACCGGGAGCTACACTGTTCACACGGATGCCGCAGTCCGCAAGAGAAAGGGCGAGGGAACGGGTGAAAGAGACAATGGCGCCTTTGGTGGAGGAATAGTCAATGAGCTCCTTGTGGCCCCGGTAAGCGGTAACGGAGGCGGTGTTAATGATGCTGCTTCCATGATGGAGATACGGGAGCGCAGCCTGAGTCAGGAAAAAGAACGGAAAAATATTGGTGCGGTAAGTCTGATAAAGCTGTTCCTCCGAGATATCCAGAATGCTCTTCTGCGGATATTGAACGGCGTGGTTGTTCACCAGAATGTCGAGTTTGCCCAAGGTCTGTACGGTGTGTTCCACCGCCGCTGTGCAGCATTCTTTATAGCGCAGATCCGTCTCAATCCGCAGACAGCGGCGTCCCAGCTCCTCAATCCGGCGTTGTGTAGCTGCGGCATCCGAGGCTTCTTCCAAATAAGCGATAGCAATATCTGCCCCCTCTTTGGCAAAAGCGATAGCAGCCGCTCTTCCAATGCCGCTGTCCCCGCCGGTGATCAGAGCGGTTTTTCCTTGAAGCCGCCCGCTTCTTCCTTCCGGATTCTCGCTGATCGGACGCGGATGCATCAGGCTCTCCAGCCCCGGCTGGCGGTCCTGGTGCTGTGGGGGAAAAGCGATAGGCTGCACTTCGCATACCGTCTTTTCACCGTAATAAGGATAAACGGAATTCATCGGGTGAATCTCCTCCCTGCTTGCTTCTCTCCGTATATTGGTATGCATGCGCCCAGAAAAGCGTGCGGCGTTATCTTACATAGAATAAACATAGAATTGGGGAGAATGAATGCTATACAGATCAATGACTATTGACGATTACGAAGCAGCCTACCGCTTGTGGGAGAATACGGCCGGAATGGGCCTTAGTGAAGCGGACTCACGCACGGAGATTGCCCGTTATCTGGAGCGGAATCCGGGAATCAGCCAGGTATGTGTGGAGGAGGACGGTACCCTTGCAGGCACTGCGATGTGCGGACACGACGGGCGCAGAGGATATCTGTATCATGTGGCTGTCCACAGCGGCAGCCGGGGGAAGGGCGCCGGCCGTGAGATGGTGGCGCGCTGCCTGGAGAAATTGCGGGAAGAGGGTATTCTGAAATGCCATCTGATGGTGATCGGGACGAACAGCCTGGGCCGCAGCTTCTGGAATAGCGTCGGCTGGCAGGAGCGGGACGGGCTGGTCCTGTTCTCCAAGAACAGCGGATAGGTCACAGTCAATGTAATAGTGTAGCATTGGTGCGGACGCAGTATAATATATAGGAGCTGTACAATGATTGGCATTATTCACTGTGCATTGCCCAATTTGGATAGCGGGAGATCAGAACTATGCGGTTTAAGGATGTTTTCTCAATCATAGGTCCGGCGATGGTCGGGCCTTCCAGTTCGCATACAGCGGGAGCCGCGCGGATCGGCCGGGCGGCGAGGCAGGTGCTTGGGGAATTGCCGGGAGAAGCCGAGGTCACGTTCTTCGGTTCCTTCGCCGCCACGTATCAGGGACACGGGACAGACCGCGCTATAGCCGGAGGTCTGCTGGACTTCGCCACCGATGACCACAGGCTGCCGGATTCCATAGAGCTTGCGGCCGAGGCGGGGATGAAGATTTCCTTCGCCCAGGGAACGGGGCTGTTTCCCCATCCCAATACGGTCCGTCTGCGTCTTGTAGGCAGTGAGAGCGGGACGGAGCTGACGCTTACGGGTACTTCGATCGGCGGGGGTAATATTGAGATTGTGGATATCGACGGCTTCAGTGTGAAGCTCACCGGCATGTATCCGACAGTGCTGATTCAGCATATGGACTATCTGGGTGTACTGGCCAGTGTAACGGATGTGATGCGGGAAGGCCAGTTCAACATCGGACATATGTCACTGGACCGGAAGAACCGTAGCGGAGCGGCCTTGACGGTGCTGGAGCTGGACGAGGCAGCCACGAAGGAGCTGCTGGAGAAGCTGCAGGCGCTTCCGGCTGTGAAGACCGTCAAAGTGGTCGATTTGAACGAAAATGGACAAGAACAGAAGGGGAAGGACATCACACCATGAATTTTCAAACACTCAGCCAGCTGGCTGTATTATGTGAAGAGCGGGGGCTTGGAATCGGCGCTCTGATGCTTGAGGAGCAGAGTGCGGAATCCGGACGTTCCAAGGAGCAGGAATTCGCCACGATGAGCCAGTATTACGGCGTTATGAAGGAAGCCGTAGAGCGCGGCATGACGGAAGATACCACTTCCCGCAGCGGTCTGACAGGCCTGGATGCCCAGCGGGTGGGCGCCTATAATGCGGCCGGTGAACCTTGTCTGGGAGGGCCGGCTGGTCAGGCTATGGCCTATGCCCTGGCGGTATCCGAAGTGAATGCCTCCATGGGCCGGATTATTGCCACACCGACTGCCGGGTCCTGCGGAATTATTCCCGGTGTGTTCCTGAGCTGTCAGGAGCGCTTCGGCTGGGACGATGACTATATGGTATCCGGTTTATTCGCTGCCGGAGCGATCGGCTATGTTATCGCTAATAATTCTTTTGTATCGGGAGCGGAAGGCGGCTGTCAGGCCGAGGTGGGCTCAGCTATCGGCATGGCGGCCGGGGCTCTGACTGAGCTGCGCGGCGGGACGCCGGCAGAGGCTGTACATGCGGTAGGCCTGGCGCTAAAAAATACGCTGGGACTCATCTGTGATCCCGTTGGCGGACTTGTGGAGATCCCGTGCATTGTCCGCAACGGCTTCGGTGCCGTTACGGCGCTGGCGGCGGCAGATATGGCTCTGGCCGGTGTCCGCAGCGTGATTCCATCCGATGAGGTGATTAAGGTGATGCTGGAGGTAGGCTCCGCCATGCCCGAGAAGCACCGGGAGACGGCAGGGGGCGGGCTGGCCCAGACGCCAACCGGCCGCCGGATCATGAAGGATTTGCGGACGAAGAAATAACCGGCGGCCGATCGGCAGGGCGGCAGTCTGCCCCGCTTCAGAGCATGCGGAAGCGTTCAAGCTGATCCCACAGGCCCTCCTGCCGGAGAATCTCTGCCTGCTTCGGTCCCATAAGGTCGAAGTGGGGGAAGGGCTGGCGGTTATGAATATACCGCGCCGGAAGACCGTGCTTCCTGCACCATTCCCGCAGGCGGGGAAGATCGCTGCAGCCCACCTTGGTGACTGTGGTGATATCAGGGAAACGCGGGTCTATCCAGTAATGGGTCAAGAAAGCAATCTCCCCTGCGGAGACTGCCTGTTTCCAGCGGGTTAATTCTGCTCGGTTAATTCCAAAGGCCATAGCGGTTCATCCTTATCTTTAAGAGTAAGTTGATTCTATATTGCAAATCAGATGTGAAGGAAGTGAGAGATATGAACGGGCAAGTGAGAGCAGACATCCGCCCCGGACTTCAGGTGGATATCGTGCTGAAGCAGGACCAGGCGACCGGCAAGCTTACACATGGCACGGTTAAAGACATTCTGACCAACTCGCCCCGCCATCCGCACGGGATCAAGGTGCGCCTGACCGACGGCCAGGTAGGACGGGTTAAGAATATCACCGGCTGAACATAGCCGAACCAAGAACTAGACTTAAGAACTTAGAAGCGCCACGAACCGGGCGGTTGTGTAATAGGACAGCCGCCCGGGGAAGGGCGTTTTTTTGAAATATAAGCATTTATATACTTCCTGCCTAGTGGAGTATCAGATTTAATTCTGTGAATAATAGGGTTGAATCCCGGAGGTTCCGAACCACGGAACTACACCGCCCGGCCGAGTTTGCTCCTAACGGACCTGAGAGGCCCTATTCCCCGTAAAACACCACGTTTTGCGGTTTAACGGACGGAGTGGACCTTATCGTCTCTCTACGAGAGGTTTAAGCGTAGAAATTCCAAGAATAAGCTCCATGGGGTCCGTTCCTTTGCCCAAGTGGTGACTTTCATCCGGAATAAGAGCGCCTCAGTCCGTAACGCCGAGCCAAACGCCCGAATGAACAACTCCCCTCTTCATCTGGGAATGGCACTTGAAGGGGGACCTCCACTCCTGTACTCCTTCAGGCATTAGTATGCTCGCTTATTCGTATACATTGAGCAGATTACCTTCGCGCCATCACATTGTGTTCGGTTTTCCTGTGAAAATACGTCTGGCACTGCGATAAAACGCACGGCCTACGTGGCACGTCCAGTCCAAATGTGTTCGGTTTTCCGATTAGATTCGGCCTACGTAGCGCTCCCAGTCCAATTCTGTTCGGTTTTCCGATTACATTCGGCCTACGTGGCGCTCCCAGTCCAATTGTGTTCGGTTTTTCGATTACATTTGGCCTACGCGGTGCACCCAGCCAATTGTGTTTGGTTTTCCGTTAAAATTTGTTAAATAGATGAACAGACGATGTTCTGTTTTTAGGCGCGCTGCTCATTTTCATGCTGGAGTTGTGCCTTGGAAGACATGTTTGTTTTCGCATACCTTAACCCGATTACCTTTCGCGCCAGCATAATGTGCACGGTTTTCCGCATACATCTGGCCCATTGACTTCACTCATATATTCCTTCACGCCTCATCACGTGCATGAGCTATGCTCAATTGCACTCCGTACAACTAAATCGTCTGATATATCGCCTACGATCCGTTTAGATGTATTTCGTACCATTAAATTCCGCCCGCACCTTAGTTCTGACCCATTTGGTCAAATTTAGTTGCACAGACTACAGTTATAAGCGGTATTCCTTCCTTTACCCTGTTTTTAATTGCACGTTATACAACTATCGCTGAGGTTCCCTTCAAACTCACTTCATAAATAAATAGCCGGTTTGTTGTTAAACTCACTTCCTCAGTTCCCAAGGGATACTACCGGCTCATGAACTGCTCGACAGACTGGTCGGCCTTGGTCTGATTGCATAAATTACAGGCACAGACGCAGTTATCAGGCGTGGTATGGCCGCCCTTGGCCCGGGGGAGCAGATGGTCGATCGTATCCCCGTATAAGCCGCAGAAATAACAGGTGTAGTTATCCCTGGAGAGAACATAGGCTCGGAAATCTTTGTTGCTGTACAGGCGGCGGATCGTACGCCGGTTGACGACGATGGCGGCATGCTCCTTGACCAGCGTTACAGCAAGCTCCAGGTCGATCTCCTGGTGCCAGCGGCGGCCTTTGTCACTGTGCCCGCGCATCAGAATCATGCCCTTCGCCGAAGGAATCAGGGCAGAGGCATCCTGTGGATCAGGCTTCGGCCCGCGCTGCTGCGGAAGGGTGCGGCCTGTCTCGGCAGCATTGCGGGGACGGGTCTTCCCCTTGAAGCCCGCAGCCCCCGAGCTGCCCCGGGCTTCCTTGGCGCGTTCGGGCCGGGAAGGCTGACGGAGCTGGGCAGCAGGAGGCTTTGCAGTGCCAGCACCTGCTGCTCCGGATATAGAGACCAGGGGCTTGTCCCGCTTCGCGGGTCCCAGGCCGGCCGGACGTTCCGGCAGCGCCGGCTCCGCGCTGGCACGTACCGGAGGCAATACAGCATCTGCTCCGCGAAGCTTGCGGCATTCCCGGCAGGCTCCGCGCCGGGACACTCCCTTCGAGCGCTTGCCTGTACGTCTGCGGAATTCGGAGAGCGGCTTAAGCTGATGACAATAAGCACATTTTTTGGATGTTGCGAGAATAGGTTCAGTCATAAGTATAGTTGGCAGGACGGCTCCTCTGCCGTCAACTGTCCAATCCCTTCTGTATTTTGAGATATAAATGTATATGTTGCATGCGGCTCATAGAATTTCGGTATTTGATCTGATTGATACTAGTATAGCGTAAAGCACAGACATTCACACAGCAGGCACAAAATGGCGCAAAATCACATCAGTGTGACATCCCTCCCGTCAGCCCTGAGGAAAAACCTGTAAAATATTAATAAAGCATGAGACTAGGATCTGAAACGATATTAATTATGAACCTGAAATGGGGAATCGGAATGACTTCTGCCACAAAAAAGCCGGGAGCTGTAATTCTGCTGTATGTCCTTCATGCATTTTTGAGTCTTGGGGCTGTCGCCGGAGGGCTGGCGCTGCTGGCTGATCCCAGCGGGGAAATGCTCGGAATGCCGGCTTCGGTGCTGGAAAGATCGCCATTTGACAATTTTGTGATTCCGGGGCTGCTGCTGCTGGCTTTTTTTGGGCTGCTCCCGCTAATGGTGCTGTTCGGCCTGCTTAAGCAGCCGCAATGGAGGTGGGGCTATAGACTGACCCCATTCAGGTCGCTGCATGCTTCGTGGAGCTTCTCACTGTATATCGGCTTCGGACTGATTATCTGGATCTTGGTGCAGACCTATATGATGGATGCCGTCAGCGTGATTCACGTGCTCTATACGTCTCTGGGGCTGCTGATTCAGATCGTTACGCTGCTGCCTGCGGTACAAAGATATTTTATGCTGGACGGCTGTGCGGAAAGAAGTTAGAATGTCAGTGAACATAAAAGGGCTTACATTGAGCTGCGGGAGTGAACCGGAAATGACTACGATCTATGATATTGCCAAAAGGACCGGCTACTCACCAACCACGGTGTCCAAGGCGTTCAATAACTATTCTGATGTGCGGGAGAAGACGCGCCAGGAGATTCTGCGTACCGCCCAGGAGATGGGGTATCTCCCCAATGCGCATGCACGTACACTGACGACCAAGAAATCCTGGACCATCGGCGTGTTGTTTGTGGAGAATACGGGAGCGGGTATCCGTCACCCTTTTTTCAGCGCAGTGATTGAGAGCTTCAAGCAGGTTGCCGTAGCCAAGGGCTATGCCCTCATGTTCATCTCGAAAGATGTCGGAGGCAAGCAGAGCGGATATCTGGAGAACTGCCGGATTCGCGGAGTCGACGGAGTGGTTGTGTTTCTCTCTGATTATGATGACCCGTATTTCAAGGAGCTGCTGGAGAGTGATATTCCTACTGTGGTTCTCGATTTCGAGACGGAGCTGTCGCATACGGTCTGCTCGGATAACAGGAGCGGCGCCCTGCTGGCAGTGGAATATCTGACATCGCTCGGACACCGCAGAATTGCCCATATCTCGGGGGGCGGGAATACTTATCCGGGACAACAGCGTGAGCTGGGGTACAGAATGGCGATGGAGCAGAAGGGGCTTGAGGTGCCGGAAGAATATGTTGCTGAGGGAGCCTTCTATTCACTGGAGAATGGCTACGGCGCAATGAAGTCTCTGCTTGAGCTGCCGCAGCGGCCGACGGCTGTTTTTGCTTCGGGTGACTTGCTTGCACTGGGTGCGGTTATGGCTGCCAAGGATCTTGGGCTTGCTGTGCCGGGGGATATTTCCGTGATGGGTTATGATGACATTGAGCTTGCCGGATATGTAACACCTTCGCTGACTACTGTACGTCAGAATACGGAGCTGCTGGGAACACGGGCGGCTGAGCTGCTGCTGGCATCCATGAATGGTCCGCGTACCAGCCAGGAAGCAGTGGTGCTGCCGGTGGAGATCATTGTAAGGGATTCCTGCGCACCGCCGGGCCAGTCCTGAAAGTGCGTTCATCCGGGAATACCTTTTTTTTCGGCAAAATCGAAACCGGTTTCGATTTCTTTCGTTTTCACCATTCGAAGAGGAGTGATTGACATGTTCACCGTTCAAACCGTAGTAACTGCCAGAGATACGGGGGATCGCCTGAGTCCCAAAGCAGGCCTTCCCTTCAAAGCGGGCCTTCCCGGTGCAACACCGGAAATACGGCTGCACCCGGAGCAGGAGTATCAGACCATCCTTGGTTTTGGCGGCGCCTTCACGGAGGCAGCGGCCTATACCTTGTCGCGGATGAGCCCGGCGAAGCGGGCTGAGGTCATCCGGCGGTATTTTCACCCGGTGGACGGGCTGAATTACAGTATGGGCCGTGTGCATATCCATAGCTGCGATTTCGCACTCGGCAATTATACCTATGTGGAGGATGGCGATACGGAGCTGGCGACCTTCGACATCTCGCATGATCATCAGTGGGTGCTGCCGCTGATCAAGGATGCCATGGAGGTCCGGGGCGGACCGTTCACGATGCTGGCCTCCCCGTGGAGCCCGCCCGCCTGGATGAAGACGAACGGGGAGATGAATAACGGCGGTTCGCTGAAGCCGGAGTATGCGCCAGTCTGGGCGAGGTATTATACCAAATTTATTGAGGCCTACCGCAAGGAAGGCGTTCCGGTCTGGGCGGTTTCTGTACAGAATGAGCCGGCGGCCGTGCAGATCTGGGATTCCTGTGTGTACAGTGCTGAGGAAGAGCGTGATTTTGTCAAAAACCATCTCGGCCCTGTGATGCACGAAGCCGGAATGGGCGATGTGAACATCGTCATCTGGGATCATAACCGCGACATTATGATTGAGCGTGTAACCCCGATCCTGTCCGACCCGGAAGCCGCGCAGTATGTCTGGGGCACCGGCATCCATTGGTACGGCGGCGAGGAGTTTGACAAGGTGGAGAAGGTTCACGAGCTTTTCCCGGATAAGCATGTACTCTTCACTGAAGGCTGCCAGGAGGGCGGCGTACGGCTGGGGGAATGGTTCACAGGAGAGCGCTACGGCCGGAACATGATTGGCGATCTGAATGCCTGGACCGAAGGGTATCTGGACTGGAATCTGGTGCTGGATGAGACGGGCGGGCCGAACCATGTGGGGAATCTCTGCGATGCTCCGGTGATTGCGGATACGACTACGGACGAGGTTCACTATAACAGCTCGTATTATTACATCGGGCATTTCAGCAAATTCATTGCACCGGGTGCGGTGCGGATCGGGCTGGATGCGGCTGCTGAAGGTGTGCTGGCCGCAGCGTTCCGCAACCCGGACGGCAGCCTTGCTGTGGTGCTGATGAATGAAGGCGAGGAAGAACGCTCCCTGACGCTGGGCCTCAGGGATGAAGTAGCCGAATGCAGCCTGCCTGCGCACTCTATTGCGACACATCTGATTAGGCAGGGTTAGGCCTGCGGGGGAGACGGAAAGAGGATGAGTCGTTCCGGCAAAGTGGTGTGGGGATGAGTAGAAGCTGGGAGTTGGGGGCTAGTAGCTGACAGTATGGGGGTAAGGCTGGAGGGTAGGAGGTAGAATCTAGTGACGGATAGGCTGGCGCTGGGAGTTAGAGGCTAGTAGCTAAGAATAGGAGTTAGAAGCTGCAAGCTACAGTCTTAGTCGGAGCGGGTTCAAGCCCTCTTTAGCCATCTATTGCACTATGTACAGTAGATGCCCCCTAAATCCGGCGAAATTAGCGATCAATTGCATTATGTACAGCAGAATTCAGCTGAAGAGGCCTTTTCGGGCAGAAAGCTGGAAATCTAATGTATGAAATACAACAGAAGGCTGGTCGGGAGCGTAATGAGACAAATTCTATTGTACAAAGTGCAATCACCCAGGCGAGTGGCCATTTTTCAAGAGGTGTAAAGGGGGGGCAGCAGCCATTCAGGGGTCGCAATTACCCAGAAGTTATATAGCACGAGAAAGTTCAGCCGACAACGTAGCTACTGCGGGCCGGTAGCTGAAGCGGGCTGCAAGCGTTTATTAATATTTCTAGGAGGATAAATATGAGCAATTATTATTTTGATTCAGGTAAATTTGTAATCGAGCAGTTCCATGAAGGCAAGCCGTTCGCCAGCTTCCTGCCCGGCCTGGCCGGGCTGAAGGGGATACCGATGTGGACGTTCTATGTGAACCGCGGCCAGGGGATCAGCAGCTTCGGCGTGCGGGACAAAAACTCGCCGATCATGGAGTTCTCGCCAGCCAATATCTCCTATAAGAATGTAACATCGACCGGCTTCCGCACCTTCATCAAGCTGAAGGGGGCAGAGGAGATCTATGAACCGTTCCAGTCGGCCCGCCCGGACCCGGCAGCCAAGCGGATCATGACCATTCTCCCGAACGGACTGACCATTGAGGAATCGCATGCCGGACATGGACTGAAGACCACGGTCCACTACTACAACCTGCCGGGTGATGATTATGCTGCACTGGTCCGTCAGGTGGAGATCGAGAATACCGGCGGTACAGAGCTTGCGCTGGAGCTGCTGGACGGTCTGCCGGAGGTGCTTCCATTCGGGGTGGAGAATAGTAACTATAAGGAGATGGGGAACCTGCTCCGCAGCTGGATGGATGTGTTCAACCTGGAGAATGGAATTCCGTTCTACAAGCTGCGTTCCAGTACGAATGACGATGCGGAAATGAGCTCGATTGAGAGCGGACACTTCTATCTCTCCTCCACGGCAGAAGGGGAGCAGTTGTATCCGATCGTGGATTATGAAGTGATCTTCGGCTGGAATACTTCACTGACCTATCCCGACCGCTTCGCAGCGCTTCCGCTGGCTGAGCTGCTGGCACAGGCGCAGTATCCGGTCAACAAGGTGCCGTGCGGCTTCAGCGGGACCGCCAGAACGCTTGCCCCGGGCGCTTCCCTGAAGCTGAACACTATCATTGGGCATGTGAATGATATTGCCAGAATCAATCACCGGGCGGCGGAGCTGTGCCATGAGGAGTATTTTGCCGCCAAAGCCCTTGAAGCTGCCGCGCTGACCGAAGAGTTAACTGCGGATATCGCCACCCGGACGTCCTCGCCGATCTTCGACGCGTATTGCCGCCAGTCCTATCTCGACAATTTCCTGCGCGGGGGATATCCGTTTATCTTTGACAATGGGGAAGAGGGCTTCGTCGTCCATCTCTACTCCCGCAAGCATGGCGATATGGAGCGGGATTACAACTTCTTCTCACTGGCTCCCGAATATTATTCGCAGGGCAACGGGAATTTCCGCGATATGAACCAGAACCGGCGTAATGATGTCTTTTTCCATCCCAAGGTGGGCAGCTTCAACATCAAAATGTTCTACAGCCTGATTCAGGCGGACGGCTATAATCCGCTCAGTGTGCAGGGCACCAGCTTCGAGATTCTGCCGGAGGCGGGAGATCAGCTTAAGGCGTGGCTGGACGGAGCGCTTGCAGGCGGGGATGCAGGACTAGAGCGGCTGCTGGCCGGGCGCTTCACGGCAGGCAGTCTGATTAACTATATTGCCGATCATCAGATTACGCTGCAAATAAGCGAGCAGGAGTTCCTCAGCGGTGTGCTTGCCCTGTCGCAGCAGAATATTGAAGCCGCCTTCGGGGAGGGCTTCTGGTCCGATCACTGGACGTACAATCTGGATCTGGTGGAAGGCTATCTTGATATTTATCCTGAGCGCTGCGGGGAGCTGCTGTTCGGGGATGAGACCTATGCGTTCTACGACAGTGCCGCGTATGTCCTGCCGCGCAGCGAGAAATACGTGATCAGCGGCGGCAAGGTCCGGCAATTCGGAGCGTTGCTGGAGGATGAAGAGAAGCTGCACAAGCTGAAGCGGAAGGCCTCTGATACCCAGTGGCTGCGGACACAAGGCGGACATGGGGAGATCTACCGGACCAGCTTGTTCGTGAAGATGCTGTCGCTGGCCCTGAACAAATTCACCACTCTTGACCCGTACGGCATGGGTGTTGAGATGGAGGCGAACAAGCCAGGCTGGAATGATGCCATGAACGGGCTGCCGGGACTGGTTGGCTCCGGTATGAGCGAGACGCTGGAGCTTAAGCGGATGCTGGTGTTCATGCTGGAAGCACTGGAGAACACTGCGGATCTGCCTTCAGCCGTGGCACTTCCAGCGGAGATAGCGGCGCTGCTGACGCAGGTAGACCCTGCTGTAACTGAAGCGCTGGACGGCTCACTGGATTCATTCCTGTATTGGGACCGCGTGGCCTCGGCACGCGAGGCTTACCGGGCAGAGATCCGCTTCGGGATTACAGGTGAGACCGCCGAGTGGTCCCTTGCGGTGATCCGCGATATGCTGGCCCGGTGGCTGCGTAAGGTGGATCAGGGTATTAAGCTTGCGGTGACCATGGGCAATGGACTGGTTCCAACCTACTTCCGGTTCGAGGCTACACGCTTCCAGCCGGTCACCGATGAAGCCGGAGAGCCGGTAATCAGCGGTTATGGACTGCCGAAGGCCAGAGTAGAGGCGTTCGAGGCTTCCGCTCTGCCGTATTTCCTGGAAGGCCCTACCCGCTGGCTCAAAACCCTGGACAATAAGCAAACCGCCAAGGAAATCTATACCAAAGTGAAACAAAGCGGCCTGTTCGATCCGGTTACCTCCATGTACCGGACTTCGGTGTCGCTGGAAGAGGAAACGCATGATATCGGCCGCATCCGGGCCTTCACGGCGGGCTGGCAGGAGCGGGAATCCAACTTCCTGCATATGTCGTACAAATATTTGCTGGAGCTGCTGAAGGCCGGTCTGTATGAAGAATTCTACAGTGAGCTGAAGACCTCACTGATTCCGTTCCTTGATCCTGAGGTATACGGACGCAGTACGCTGGAGAATTCCTCGTTCATCTCAACGGGCGGGAATCCTGATCCTGCTACGCATGGCCGGGGGTTCGTGGCCAGACTGAGCGGCTCTACAGCGGAGTTCCTGAGCATGTGGAGAACCATGATGGCGGGAAGTCACCTGTTCTCCATGGAGACTGGCGAGTTGACCCTGACTCTGAATCCGTCGCTGCCTGGATGGCTGTTCGACGAGCAGGCTAAGGTATCCTTCACGCTGCTCGGCGGTACAGAAGTGACGTACTATAATCCGCGTAAGGCAGATACCTTCGGGGACAGCAAGGCGGTGATCCAGAAGCTGACGTTAACCCTCAGGGACGGCGGGGAGCGCGTGATTGCCGGCAGCCTGCTGCGCGGCGAAGACGCCGAGGCCCTGCGGCGGGGAGAGATCGCCTCGATTCTGGCGGCAATGGAATAATCGCAATCTGCAGGTGCAGCAGATTCAGCTACAGGCTATAGGAGGAGACCCGGTGGGGTCTCCTTTTCTTCGTAATTGGGAAATTTACTCTGACTCGTTCGAGAGTAGATGGCTGGATAGGTGAATGAGGTGCAGAAGTGCTCCTTAATTTGCCGGGAATAAACTGGATGGGGTAATGAGGTGCAGAAGTGCTCTCTAATCTGCCTGAAATGGACTGGTGGGTGAAATGAGGTGCAGAAGTGCTCTCTAATCTGCGGGAAATGGGCTGGTGGGTGAAATGAGGTGCAGAAGTGCTCTTTAATCTGCCGGGAATGGGCTGGTGGGGATGGCGTAAAATAAGTTGTGTACCAGTATTTGGAGCCTAGTCAGGCAACAAAAAAGTAGGGTATCCTCAGGATTGCGAAACCACTAAGGAGGAACCCTACCAATGCCTATTTTACCCGA
>NZ_JABMKX010000007.1 GCF_013204885.1 Paenibacillus tritici | reverse complement strand
CGTGTTACTCACCCGTCCGCCGCTAAGTTAATCCGGAGCAAGCTCCTTCATAACTCCGCTCGACTTGCATGTATTAGGCATGCCGCCAGCGTTCGTCCTGAGCCAGGATCAAACTCTCCAATTAGTATTAGAAAGAGCGATTGCTCATTTTGAAACATCTGACGAGAATTTACATTCTCTATTTTGGATCTCACCGAAGTGATTTCCGATACTCACTCGTTGTTCAGTTTTCAAAGATCAAGCTCGTTGTCAGCGCCGCTTACTGCGTCACCAGCAACTCTTATAATATATCACATCCAACCGATCAATGCAAGCTCTTTTTTTCAACTTCTTGTTCGAGCTCGGCGTTGATGTTTCGCGGCCAGAAATAGAATATATCACGGATAGAGGTTCATTGCAAGCATTATTTTGAAGCTATCATCCAAGCTATGCTCATCATAACCGTCCTAAGAGGCATCAAGTTAGCATAGCTCTCTGATGATCTGCCAGTAAAGTACTTAAGCAATGATCTCCTGAATATGCAGCTCCCGTTCATTGACCAGATTTACGATGTTCCCCTCCACCTGAACCATGGGTCTTGTCGGGTTATTGCGGTCGGTAAATATGATTTCCCCATGACGTCCGTCACTGAGCCGTATTCTTGTACCGTTGTATAAATCTGTTGTTTTCTGAATGAAGGTTTGTACGATAACCGGATCGAGCTTACCGAAGCTCTCCTTCTGAAGCTGCTCCAGTACCAGATAAGGCGACTGTGCTTTTCTGTAGGCTTTCCCGAGCGTCATGGCATGGAAGATATCGGCGACTGCAACAATTTTGGCGTAGAAATGAATTTGGGTGCCATCCAGCCTAAGCGGATAACCTGAGCCGTCTATTTTCTCATGGTGCTGCAGAGCGGCTAACCGGACTCCTTCGTTAATGGCGGTGACATTGCGCAGTAACTGATAACCGTAGGTTGTATGCCTGCGTACTTCGTCTATCTCTGTGCCGCTTAGAGGAGTAGGCTTCTGCAGCAAAGCTTCATCCACCTTAATGTTACCTATATCATGCAGCAAGCCGGCGAAGGCAGCCTGCATCCAGTCCTTCTGCGGATATCCGCACCACTGGGCAATTCTATATGAAGTTAGGGCAGACAATACAGCATTATGATAATTATATTCCTGGTCAAGCAGCACACGTGGAGCAAACTTTAAGACATGGTAATCCTTCAAATGGGTAATTAACAGCTCAAGCTGGCTTCGTAATTCAAAGATCGGAAGAGCAGCGGCGGCAGCCGCGCGATAGCTCTGCTTAATAAGCACCAGCATCTTCTCATATTCATCATGAAGCGGAGAATTACTTTTGGCCAGGACCGATTCATTGATCAGGGCACCTGTCTTGGCTGCTTGCTGCTTCACTGACGGCTTGGACCCCTCTGGTGCCTTGTCCTCCCCTTGAGCGCCTTCCACTTCAACCTGCCCGATCAAAAAAGCCTGCAGGATCTCAATATCCCGAGGAAGAATGATCTTGCCTTTGCCGAATAATACTCCTCCTAAAGGAGTGATTACATCCTTAATAATCTTTGACCCCGCTTTAATCTCTCCAACGGATATGTTTGGCATAAGTCCAGCCCCTTTATTTCGGTGACACCTGTAATTCTCTAATTATAGTACGGAACCCGGGAAGCGGCTAGATAGCAAGTCGAAGGATAAGTTATCGTGTGAACATATAGAAAAGAGCATGGGCTTCTGAAAATCAGAAACCCATGCTCTCCCTGTACAAGGATTATTCGAGATTGCCGTCTTCATTTCCGGCATCCGCTTCAGGCTGGCTAACTTCGCCATCGCCTTCAACCGGAGTTTCTTGCATTTCTTCGCCGTCCTCAAGCTCTGACAGTTCCTCGTCCTCTTTATCCGCTCTACACAGCGTAGCCACTGCATCATCCTCACGGATGTTAATCAGTTTAACCCCCTGCGCGTAACGGCCCATCGTAGAAATCCCGTCCATACTGGTCCGGATCAGGGTACCGCTGGTCGTAATGATCATCAGGTCCTCGTCCCGCTTGACAACCTTCAGCCCGACAACCGGCCCATTCTTGTCTGTAAGGTTAATGGTCTTGATGCCCTTACCGCCGCGAGTCTGGGAACGATAATCGCTGGCAGGTGTCCGCTTACCATAACCCTTAGTGGTTACAATCAGCACCTCAAGCTCCTGGTCCACGCAGTCCATACCAATGACATGGTCATTGCCATCAAGCGTGATGCCCTTAACCCCGGTAGCGCTGCGGCCCATAGAGCGGACATCATTCTCCGAGAAGGTAATGGACATTCCGCGTGCCGTACCGATAATCAGGTTCTGCTCACCGTCCGTCAGCTTCACTTCAATCAATGAATCTTCTTCACGGAGATTAATTGCAATCAGGCCGCCCTTACGGATGTTGTTGTAGTCTTCCAGAGGCGTCTTCTTCACGATTCCCTCACGGGTAGCGAAGAACAGGTATTTGTCGCTGTCCGCTTCCTCTACCTGGATAACCGCACTGATCTTCTCACCCTGTTCAATCTGGATCAGGTTGATGATCGGTGTTCCCCGGGCGGTGCGTCCAAGCTCCGGAATCTCATAGGCCTTAATCCGGTACACCTTACCCTTATCGGTGAAGAACATCAGGTAGTTATGGGAGTTACTCACGAAGAGATGCTCCACAAAGTCCTGGTCCTTGGTGTCCATCCCGATTACACCGCGGCCGCCGCGCTTCTGGCTGCGGTAGGTGTTGACCGGAAGACGTTTGATATAACCGGTATGAGTAATTGTGATAACAACCTCTTCACGCGGAATCAGATCCTCGTCGAGAATGCTCTCTTCCCCAACCGTAATTTCCGTGCGCCGGTCATCGGAGTATTTATCACGAATCTCCTGCAGCTCATTGCTGATGATATCCAGCACAAGATGCTCGTTAGCCAGGATCTCACGGTATTCAGCGATCTTGGCCAACAACTCGTTATATTCATTCTCGATCTTCTCGCGTTCCAGACCGGTCAGGCGCTGCATCCGCATATCGAGAATCGCTTGCGCCTGCTCCACGCTTAGACTGAAGGTCTCCATCAGGCCTTCCCGGGCAATATCGGTTGTGCGGGAGGCGCGGATCAGGGCAATAACCTCATCCAGATGATCCAGGGCAATACGCAGACCTTCGAGAATATGCGCCCGTGCTTCAGCCTTCTTAAGGTCGAAGATGGTCCGGCGGCGGATGACTTCAATCTGATGCTGCAAATAGTGATACAGCACATCACGCAGGTTCAGAATCTTCGGTTCTTTGTTGACAATAGCCAGCATGTTGATCCCGAAGGTTGACTGCATGGAGGTATGCTTGTAGAGATTGTTGAGTACGACACTTGGATTCACATCCCGTCTCATTTCAACCACTACGCGCATTCCGTTACGGTCAGACTCATCACGCAGATCCGTAATCCCTTCGATACGTTTCTCACGCACCAGTTCAGCAATCTTCTCCACGAGCCGGGCTTTGTTGACCTGATAAGGAAGCTCATGCACAATAATCCGCGCTTTGCCGTTATTCTCTTCAATTGTCGCTTTGGCACGCATCGTAACCGATCCGCGTCCCGTGCGGTAAGCCTGACGGATTCCTTCCCGACCCAAAATAAAACCAGCCGTCGGGAAATCCGGGCCTTGAATATATTCCATAAGCTCCATAGGCGTAATATCAGGATTCTTGATCATCGCCTGTACACCATCAATGACCTCACCCAGATTATGGGGAGGAATGTTGGTGGCCATACCAACCGCAATCCCGCCTACTCCATTAACAAGCAAGTTGGGATAACGGGCAGGCAATACTACAGGCTCGTTCTCTTCGCCGTCATAGTTGGGAGCGAAATCAACCGTTTCCTTGTTCAGATCGCGGAGCATTTCTCCAGCAATTTTGGATAGGCGCGCTTCGGTATAACGCATCGCAGCTGCCATATCTCCGTCAATGGAACCAAAGTTACCGTGACCGTCTACAAGCATATAACGCATGGAGAAATCCTGAGCCATACGTACCATTGTTTCATAGACCGCTGAGTCACCGTGAGGGTGATACTTACCGATAACCTCACCGACGATTCTCGCTGATTTCTTGTGAGGCTTATCCGAGGACATTCCAAGTTCCGACATCGCAAACAAAATGCGTCGGTGAACAGGCTTAAGTCCGTCCCGCACATCCGGCAAAGCCCGGCTTACAATGATGCTCATTGCGTAATCCATAAAGGATTCGCGCATTTCCACGCCAATGTCCCGATCCCTGATTTGCGGGTTATTTTGTTCAGCCATGAGTTGGTGGACCTCCTTCAGTTAAAAACCGCTACCCTATATTATATTACTTTCACAAAAGCAGCACAATTAAACATGATAGCCTATTATCATCTATATTGATTTTCTTTTAGTACGGATAAGGGTATACGCCCTGTCCGCTGATGTCTTCAGTACATAGACTGTTAAAGACAAGAAGAATGGCTTCATGACCCTGTTTTCGTCCCAAAAAGCATAATCTCATATCCTTATATTATAACATTATTTAGTTAGCTTGTCCTGAAAATTCGCTATGCGTAAAAGAAACGGAGGCACAAAATGAGAATTCAACGCGTATCCAGCAAGTGGGCTAAAACGAAAGTGATTCTGCAGAACCGTCAACTCTCGGTCTTCATTCCGGAAACGCGCAAATACAGCCTGAATGATCTGAAAGAACTGCTGAATCTATACCACACCGTGTATATTAAACCGGACCGCGGTACCTATGGCAGCGGAGTGATGCGGGCTGAACAGCGGGTAGTTCATTTGAGCCCCAGTGAGCAGCAGCCGGAGTTCTTCAATCCTTCAGATCCGGTAGCCAGCGACAGTGAATCAGAAGCACCAGCTGAGCCCATAGAGCCGAAGCTGATGTATATTCTGAGATATGCGAAGGATGCCGAGGTTTTTAATACACCTGAGGAGCTTCACGCAGCTCTATTGCCCCGGATCAAAGAGCGCACATATCTGGTACAGCAAGGCATTGATCTGCTCCGGCATCAGGACCGGCCCTTTGATCTCCGGGTGCTTACGCAGAAGAACCTTCAGGGGAGCTGGGAGACCACAGGCATGCTCGGCCGGGTAGCCGCACCGCAAAAGGTAATCACGAATTATCACAGCGGAGGCAGTGTTTTCCCGGTAGAGGCCCTGTTCAAAGAGCATATGACGCCAGACGAAAGGAATGTAACCCTTCAGGAGCTAAAATCACTGGGAGTCAGAATTGGGGCCCAGCTTGAAACGGCTTACCCCGGCCTTAAAGAGATTGGACTAGATGTAGCTATAGACCAGCATCACGATCTGTGGCTGCTTGAAGTGAACACCCTGCCGTCCATCATTGTTTTCAAAATCTTCCCGAACAAAGCGATTTACCGCAAAATCTACCGTTATGCTGTAGCCTATGGGCGTCTGAAGCGTACCCGGACCGTTGTTCCCCGCCGCCGTAAGCGAACATCCAGCCTGTAGACTTATTGTAAAAAAACCTCCGGCCTCACCCGCAAGGGATGAACCGGAGGTTCGCTGTAGGTTGCTTAAATATCAAGATTCTTAACAGATTGCGCATGCTCCTGAATGAAGTCGCGGCGCGGCTCTACATTGTCCCCCATCAGTGTATCAAAGATGCTGTCAGCCAGCATAGCATCCTCAATGGTCACCTGCAGCATGGTGCGGGTCTCAGGGTCCATGGTAGTATCCCATAGCTGGGCAGCGTTCATCTCACCCAGACCTTTGTAGCGCTGAACGTTAACTTTCACATTCTCACCGAAGGTCGCGATAATCTCATCGCGTTCCCTCTCGCTCTGTGCATAGCGGACGACCTTGTTGCGCTCGATCTTGAACAGCGGCGGCTGGGCGATATAGATATACCCTGCATCAACAATCTTCCGCATGTAGCGGTAGAAGAAGGTCAGCAGCAGCGTTCTGATGTGGGCACCGTCAACGTCCGCATCGGTCATGATGACCACCTTGTGGTAACGCGCCTTCGAGAGATCGAAGTCATCGCTGATCCCGGTTCCGAGTGCAGTGATAATTGCCCGGATTTCCGCATTGGACAAGATCCGGTCCAGCCGGGCCTTCTCTACGTTCAGAATCTTACCGCGCAGCGGCAAAATCGCCTGGAAATGACGGTCCCGGCCTTGCTTCGCTGATCCGCCCGCCGAGTCACCTTCGACGATGTACAGCTCACTGATCGACGCATCCTTGGAGGAGCAGTCCGCCAGCTTACCCGGGAGGGCGCTGACTTCAAGCGCACTCTTGCGGCGGGTCAGCTCACGGGCCTTTTTGGCCGCTTCACGGGCACGGGAAGCCTGCAAGGACTTCTCCAGCACCTTACGCGAGACAGCAGGGTTCTCTTCAAGGAACTCCTGCAGCTTCTCGCCGAACAGCGATTCTACAATCCCGCGGACTTCACTGTTGCCGAGCTTGGTCTTGGTTTGGCCTTCGAACTGCGGCTCGGGGATTTTGACGGAAATAATCGCCGTCAGACCTTCACGGACATCGTCCCCGGTCAGATTCTGGCTGCTATCCTTGATCACGCCAGCCTTGCGTGCGTAATCATTAATGATCCGCGTCAAGGCGCTCTTGAAGCCGGATTCATGCGTTCCGCCCTCGTGGGTATTGATATTGTTGGCGAATGAATAGATATTCTCTGTATATGAATCGTTATATTGGAGAGCTACTTCAACCGCAATCATATCCCGTGAGCCTTCCACGTAGATCGGATCCTCATGAAGAGCTTCTTTTTTCTCGTTAAGGTATTTCACATACTCCACAATACCGCCTTCATACTTGAACGTATTGTTAACTCCGGTCCGTTCATCCAGCAGTGACAGCTCAATGCCCTTGTTCAGGAAGGCCAGCTCCCGGATACGGGTAAGGAGCGTGGAGTATTCAAAAGTAGTGGTTTCGGTAAAAATATCCGGGTCCGGGTGGAAGGTGGTAGTGGTCCCCGTCTCCTCTGTATCCCCGATCACTCGGATGTCATATTGCGGCACGCCGCGGTTGTACTCCTGCTGGTAGACATGCCCGTCACGTTTGACAGTGACAACTACCTTTTCGGACAAGGCATTAACCACAGAGATGCCAACGCCGTGAAGACCGCCGGACACCTTGTAACCCCCGCCGCCGAACTTACCGCCTGCATGCAGGACAGTCATGACCACTTCAAGCGTGGACTTCTTCAGCTTGACGTTCTCACCGACAGGAATTCCCCGCCCGTTGTCAATAACGGTCACACTGTTATTCTCAGTAATTATGACTTGAATCCGGTCGCAAAAACCTGCCAGCGCCTCATCGATACTATTATCGACAACCTCCCAGACCAAATGATGCAGACCTTTGGCGCTAGTGGAGCCAATGTACATGCCGGGACGTTTCCGAACTGCTTCCAGCCCTTCCAGTACCTGAATCTGGCTCTCATCATATGTCGGTTGATTCATTGACATGCCTTCACCTACTTCTTTCAGATTATCTCATGTAACTTGTGGAACCTTATATTTCTAACAAGATTTTGGCTCTTTTTTTGAGAGTGGAGGAGGAGATAGGGGAGTAGTAGACAGTATTCCTGGTTACGACAATAGACTTCGCTTCCTCTTCACCAATGCGTTCCAGCTTCTTATCCTGCTGGGAATGAGTCATAAATTGCTTCGATACCTTGGAGGATTTCTCAATCGATATATCAAATATAGCAATCAGCTCTGAGGATCGAATAATTTTTTCTCCGCCCAAATGAATATACATGGTCTTCCTCCGCTCTTTATAGCTCCACTTTACCGCCATGAACATGATACAGGACTGCACCCTTTAATTTGTCAGCATTCAGCCCCTCTACACCGGTGGCGGTGATGAAGGTCTGCACCTTACTCTGAAAGGTCTCGATAAGCTGGGTCTGACGATAGGGGTCAAGTTCGGACAAAACATCATCAAGAAGCAGCACAGGATATTCTCCGATCTCCTCATGAATCAGTTCAATTTCCGCCAGCTTGAGCGATAAAGCTGCCGTACGTTGCTGTCCCTGGGAACCGTAGACCTGAGCTTCTCTTCCGTTGATAAAAAAGGACAGGTCATCCCGATGGGGACCCGTCAGCGTCATGCCGCGCCTGATTTCCTGATCTCTTGTTTGTGATAACTTTAACATAAAATTGTCTAATAAGACAGCTTCATCTTCCTCTTCACGCTCACCGAACGAGGGAACATAGAGCAGTTTGAGCTCTTCTCCGCCGTTTGTGATGCCCCGGTGGATGCTTTCTGCCCATATTTGCAGCTTCTTTATGAATTGTTTCCTTTTTTTGACGATTTTAACACCATGTTCTACAAGTTGGGCATCCCATATGTCCAGAAGCTCCCTGCCGCCAGCCTCTTTGCCCCACAGCTGCTTCAGCAGATTGCCCCGCTGAACCAGAATCTTCTGGTACTGCTGCAGATGAAACAGGTAGCTCGGCTGAACCTGGCCAATCTCCATGTCGAGGAACCGGCGCCGGATTCCCGGAGTGCCTTTGACAATCTCCAGATCCTCCGGAGCGAACATCACCACATTCAGCGATCCAACGAATTCACTTAGCCGGCGCTGCTCAAGTCCGTTGATTCTGGCTTTTTTGCCCTGGGGGGACAGGGTTAGCTCCAGCTTAAGGTCCCCGTATTTACGCTCCACTTCGGCCACAATCTGAGCAGAGCCTGACGGGGCATCAAAGGAGATAAGCTCCTTTTCCTTGGAGGTACGATGGCTTTTGGTCATGGCCAAGACAAACAATGCCTCCATGAGATTGGTTTTGCCCTGGGCATTCTGGCCGAGAATGAGATTCACATCGCCCAGATTCGTAAGACGCAGCAGCCCATAGTTGCGATAATCCTGCAGACCGATATTTTTGACAAACAATCCCCTGTTCCTCCTTGGGTGAACTACTCTTTGACTCCGCCGCCTTCAACTTCGAACACGCCGTTATCCTGTACCTCTACTTTATCACCCGGATAGAGCTTCCGGCCACGGCGTTCTTCTGGTTCCCCGTTCACGAGTACATGACCTTCCTGCAGCAGCGCCTTCGCCATCCCGCCTGTGGATACACAATCGGAGAGCTTCAGGAACTGGTCGAGCTTAATATATCCACTGTGGATAACTATTTTTTTCATGATTTTAGTCCTTTCCGCCACTTATCCACATGTTCATGAACCGGGCGTTAATTAGTTGTCCGATACGGCAAAATAACATACAGGCTGCGGCTCTCATCGAGCGGCCGAAGAATGATCGGGCTCATCATGCCGGTGAAGGCGATTACGAGCTGCTCGCTCTCTACAACCTTCAGCACATCAAGCATATATTTGGAGTTGAAGGAGATCCGCAGCGGCTCGCCTTTGAAATCAATCACTTCCAGCTCCTCACGGACCTTACCCAGCTCTGACGAGCTGGAGGAGATCTCCACATCGCCGTTCTCCAGGGTCTGCATCCGAACGATGTTCGTTTTTTCTTCACGGGACAGCAAATAAGCGCGGTCAATCGATTCGCTTAATTTTTTTGTGTCCAAAGTTAGTTCTGTTTTGTAGGTGGTTGGAATAATTCTAGAAGTATCCGGATAAATGCCGTCCAGGATGCGCGAATAGAACAGCACTTTGTCGATTTTGAACAGGACCTGATTATCGGCTACGACAATATCCACCAGCATATTCTGATCGGGGATGATTTTGCTGAGCTCGTTCAGCGTTTTGCCGGCGATGACAATATTCGCAAACTGGATACTCTCCGTGCCTTCCAGATGTGCAGCTCTGGTCGCCAGCCGGTGGCGGTCGGTCGCAGTGAACTTGAATTCATTGTCAGCCAGATTCCACAGAATGCCGGTCAGAATCGGTGTTGTCTCCTGTGTAGAGATGGAGAAGGCGGTTTGTTTGATCATATTCTTCAGCAGGTCACCAGGCATGGAGATGGTCTCATTCTCCTCAATGCTTGGAAGAACAGGGAACTCTTCAGGGTCAAGACCGACAATCTGAATCTCCGTAGAGCCGGAAGAGATGTAGGTCTGGAAGCCTTCTTTTACTTCCATGTGTATTTCTTTGGAGGGAAGCTTCTTGATAATCTCGACGAAGAATTTGGCGGGGAGCACGACACTGCCCGGCTGTTCTACCTTGACGATCGTCTGGCTGTCATTCTCGGCAGGGATGAAGGATTGGATAGAAATATCCGTATCGCTTGCAGTCAGAGTAACTCCCTGGTGGCTAACCTCAAACTTAATTCCTGTCAGAATAGGGATTGTTGTTCGGCTTGAGATCGCCTTAGAGACATGTCCTATGGATTCGTTGAGTTCGTTTTTGAGAATGCTGATTTTCATGATTTCACTCCTAGCTGAAAAATTGGGAAATGGGTGTACGTAATTCCTCTTTGAAACGTGCTCTTAGAAGATGAATTATTATAGTTATTTAATAGTATTAGTAGTAGGGGCTCCGTTTATGTGGATAAGTCGCAAAACAGCATAAAATTAAGCCTACCCACATGTGTATAGATTGTGTATAGGCTCTTTGTTCCTCTTAGGAAGGATTTTTAATTTTCTCCGCAAGATTATTTACCACTTTATAGAGCTCCTGGTCCACCTTTAATTGCTGCGTAATCTTCTCATGGGCATGAATAACAGTCGTATGATCGCGTCCCCCGAAGGCTTCACCGATCTTAGGCAGCGAATAATCAGTTAATTCACGGGAGAGATACATGGCAATCTGCCTTGGAAAAGCAACAGCCTTCGTGCGTTTCCGCGCTTTGAAATCCTCCATGCGCAAATTGTAGTATTCGCCGACTTTTTGCTGAATATCGTTCATGGTGATCATCTTCGGACGGCTGGAAGGAATGATATCCTTCAGCGCTTCCGCCGCCAGATGCGTCGTCACATCCTGATTGGTCAGCGATGAATAGGCTACAACACGAATCAGTGCGCCTTCCAGCTCCCGGATATTCGTATCGATCTGATTGGCGATATACATCATCGCTTCGTTCGGGATGTCCAGGTTCTCCGCTTTGGCCTTCTTACGCAGAATGGCAATCCGTGTCTCCAGATCCGGAGGCTGAATATCAGTGATCAGACCCCATTCAAACCGGGAACGCAGCCGTTCCTCCAGCGTGGGAATTTCCTTGGGAGGCCGGTCGCTTGAGATGATGATCTGTTTGCGTTCTTCATGAAGTGCATTGAACGTATGGAAAAATTCCTCCTGCGTCGACTCCTTGCCAGCCAGGAATTGTATGTCATCAATCAGCAAAATGTCAACATTGCGGTACTTGTTACGGAAGCTCTCGCCGCGGTTATCACGGATGGAGTTGATGAATTCATTCGTGAATTTCTCGGACGAGATATAGATAACCTTATTGTTGGGGTTATGCTCCAGCACATAATGGCCGATCGCATGCATCAGGTGAGTTTTGCCGAGACCTACGCCTCCATACAGAAATAAAGGGTTATAAGCTTTGGCCGGCGCTTCGGCTACAGCCAGTGAGGCTGCGTGCGCAAAACGGTTGCCCGAACCGATCACGAACGTATCGAAAGTGTATTTGGGATTGAGCAGATGCGTCTGTGCTTCTTCGCGTGAAACGACAGGAGAGGGTGCGCTTTGTTGAACAACCGGCTCTGAGGGCTTGTTCTCCTCAATTACAAATTTGACATCAACCTGCTGTCCGGTGACTTCATATACCGTTGCTCCTACCAGTTTGGTATAGCGACTTTCCAGCCATTCTACGGCAAAGGTTGTTGGCGCCGAGATGATAAGAGCCTGGGAATTGAACGTCATGGCCTTGGTGGCCTTGAACCAGGTATCGAAGCTCGGCTTGCTTAATTTGGTCTGAATAATCGATAATATTTGCTGCCATAATTCGGAAGTATGGCTGTCCACAGACTGTCACTCCTTTAAATCTTCCAAATGTGGCATCAGCCATGAGTGGAAATGTCGAAGAAAATGGGTTGGTGCTGAATCTTATCCCCAATGTGCAAGATCAAGAGACAAAAAAATATGGATAAATTTGAATTGTTCACAACTTTATCCACAGCTTGTTGATAAGATATTGAACAATCAAATCTATTCACATTCAAAAGTAATACTATCATAGCAAAACGCCCCTTGTTTTTCAATGAGCCACGCCATTTTATCCACAAATTCAATCACTTGTGTATAATTTTTAGGCACACCACTACATATTGTTGATAATTTGTTTACCGTTCGACAGATTCTGCAATTGCTCCGATATTTTTATACACAGGTTGTACTCACCTGTGAGCAACCTGCATCACTTTTTAATCACAGGTGGATAACTATCCGGGCCTGTGGATTATTATTTTTGAAGTGCCGGAGTGTGGATAAGCTGTTTCAGTGATCATTTTGAAGGCCGGGTGCAGCCTGGGGATAAAATTTCGGAGGTCAAGGTCAGAGGCTGAGAAATTTAAAAAAGAGGGAGGAAGCCAACAAGGTTGACTTTTGCCTGAATTATGTGTTTAAATATATAAAGGTGTTTTCTGTGAGGATATGTCTCCAAATTTAATTGATAATACTTGTAGATACTGTCCCTACTCTAAGGGCGGCTTAGTCCGTTTCTGCTTATATGACAGTAATTAAGTTCCTGTAAGGGAGGTGCAATACATGAGACCGACGTTCAGACCGAATGTGAGCAAACGCAAAAAGGTGCATGGTTTCCGCAAAAGAATGAGCACGAAAAACGGCCGCAAAGTGCTGGCAGCCCGCCGCTTGAAAGGCAGAAAAGTTTTGAGTGCGTAAGTTAGGCCACTTAGGGACCACTGCGGTGGTCCTTTTTTACGCTGAATTTGTTCAACTATAAGGGATGTAATGAAACGGAGACCGTCTTTTTATTAGAAGAAGGCGTAACCGTTTCTGCTTCTCTTCTATATATAGCGCAGATTTGGATGCTGCTCCGTGAGCGGACAACCAGCCATTGTATCTGCCGCTGCAACAAGATAAATGATCGGCTCTGCAGGGGATGTTAACGCTACTGCGGGGCTTTTTTTAAATATAAGTATTTATACTTCATTTAGCGGGGTGTCCCGAAGGCCGTAACAGCTGCCGTTTATGGCATCCCTTGAATGACTATACTAATTAGAAGATGAAATACCGGGGCCTGGAGACATTCCGGTATTTGAATAGGAGATTTTCCCGTGCACAAAAGTTTACGATTACGAAACCGTGCCGACTTCAGCCGCGTATACCGCCATGGGAAGTCATTTGCGAATCATCAGTATGTGGTGTATTGGTTCCCCAGAAGAGAGGTGGAACGTTTCCGTGTAGGCATATCCGTCAGCAAGAAGGTCGGGAACGCCGTGGTCCGCAACCGGATGAGACGGCTGGTTAAGGAAATTGTCCGCCACCATGAGCCGGAAATTGCAGGGGGGCTGGACATCGTGTTCATCGTAAGAAAAGGAGCGCTTTCCAAGGATTACGCCGAGCTTGAAAAAAGTGTGCTGCATGTGCTGCGCAAAGCCAAGCTGCTAAAGGCTTTACGCAAGTAAAAGGGCCGGAAGAGGGCTTGTTTATTTGTATCCATAATTATGTTATGATTTACGGTGCAATGGAATGTTTATGAGAGGGGTTTTGAAGTGTCTCTAATGAAGACTAAGCGAGGAAAAATGTTTCTTCTCCTCGGGTTAATGGTTCTAATGATCGCTGTTCTGTCGGGATGCTCTCCGTCTGCGGCAACAGTGACGCACACTACGGAGGATTTGAAAAATGGAGGCTTCTGGCAGAGTAATGTAGTCTATTATTTCGCCATTGCCCTGGATACTTTCGCGAAGTGGTTTGATGGCCAGTATGGATTAGCCGTTCTTGTAATGGTTATCATTGTCCGTACGCTGATTCTGCCGCTTACAATGAAGCAAGTGAAGAGTTCACGTGCGATGCAGGCGATCCAGCCGGAACTTGAGAAGATTAAGAAAAAATATAAAGATGAGCCTGAAAAGGTACAACAGGAAACGATGCGCCTGTTCCAGGAGAACAAGGTTAACCCGATGGCGGGCTGTCTGCCGCTGATCGTGCAAATGCCGATCTTTATCGCACTATACAATTCAATCTACTACAACCCGGATCTTAGACTTCATGACTTCCTGTGGCTGCAGCTTGGCAAGCCCGATCATCTGTTCATCCTGCCGCTTCTTGCAGCTGCTACGACATTCATCCAGACCCGTATGATGACCAAAATGAACCCGGTACAACAGCAGGGTCCAATGCAGTTCATGATGATGGTATATCCGGTTCTGATCTTCATCATGTCCTACAACTTCCCGTCTGCACTTCCGCTGTACTGGTTCTATAGCAATCTGTACACTATTATTCAGAACTACTTCTTGTACCGCAACAATGATAAGCACAAAGCGGCAATTGCTGCCTCCAGTGCTGCTGTAAGCGCCAAAGAAGTGAACCTGACGAAGAGCAAGAACAGCAACTCTAACGCCCGCAAAGATGTTACTCCTAATGCAAGAGCCAACGGCAGCAAAGGGAAGAAGGGGGTCAAAAAGTCAAAATGAGCAAAGTCGTCGCAACAGGGAAAACCATTGAAGAAGCTGTAGAACGCGGACTTAACCAGCTTGGAGTTCACAAAGACCGGGTAACGGTCAACGTACTTGAACAGCCGTCAAAAGGATTCCTTGGATTGATCGGTGCGAAGGGAGCCAAGGTAGAATTAACCTTGATCTCTGAAGCCGCACCGGCATCAGCGGCGAGTGCTCCGCTACTGTCTCAGCAGTCAACCAGAGAGAGCCATATAGAGGCGATCAGCGGCGTACCGCGCCAGGATTCCGGACACCCGGTGGAGGAAGCTTACGGACAGGCCGTTCAGTTCATTGTAGATGTCGCCAAGAGCATGGGGCTTGAGGTGGAAGTTGAAATCGTTCATTCCAAGGAATCAACTATTCTGCAAATATCCGGTCCGGATCTGGGGCTGCTGATTGGCAGAAGAGGACAAACTCTCGATGCTCTGCAGTATTTGGCTAATATTGTGGCCAATCGTTACTCAGACAGCTTCATCCGGCTTGTGCTGGATGCGGAGAACTTCCGTGAACGCCGCAAGAAGACGCTCGAGGAACTGGCTGACCGTCTGGCTGGGCGTGTGGTGAGGACCCGTAAAGAGGTTGTCCTTGAACCGATGTCCCCGCAGGAACGCAAGATTATTCATTCCAGATTACAGGATCACCGGCAGGTTAACACTCTCAGCAAGGGTGAAGAACCGAACCGCCGCGTCGTTATAACTTTGAAGTAGAACCATATGCCGCAATGACTCCTTGACCTATGCGAGGAGTCATTGTTTTTTTGAAATATAAGGATATTAATAAATTACGTTGACATAGATCAAGCCAGAGGTGAATAACAACATGCTTAGTGACACTATTGCTGCTGTATCAACGGCCCTGGGTGAGGGGGGGATTGCCATCATCCGGGTTAGCGGACCGCAGGCGATCAGCCAGGTGGCCCCCTTGTTCAAAAGCCGGACCCCCTTAATGGAAGCTGAATCCCATACGGTACATTATGGACATATCGTAAGTCCGCTGGACGGGGAACAGCTCGAAGAAGTACTGGTGACGGTAATGAAGGGACCGCGTTCGTTTACAACGGAGGATGTGGTAGAGATTAGCGCCCACGGCGGTGTGATCTCTGTAAGAAGAATAATGGATCTGCTGCTGCAGCAGGATATCCGGCTGGCCGAGCCGGGGGAGTTCACCAAACGCGCTTTTCTGGGCGGGCGGATCGATCTGTCACAGGCGGAGGCCGTCATTGACCTGATTCGTTCCAAGTCAGACCGGGCATTCTCGGTTGCGCTCAAGCAGGTTAGCGGATCATTATCCGCACGTATTCATGAGCTTCGGCATACCCTTATCGAGACCCTGGCCCATATTGAAGTAAACATTGATTATCCCGAACATGATGTGGAATCCTTAACGTCCGAGTTCATCAAGGATAAGAGCCGGGAAGTAATGACAGGCATTGATAAGCTGCTGCGAACCGCCAATGAAGGAAAGATTCTGCGCGAAGGCATTACCACGGCGATTGTGGGCCGGCCCAATGTAGGCAAGTCCTCACTGCTTAACGCGCTTGCCCGTGACAACAAGGCGATTGTAACCGATATTCCGGGAACAACACGTGATGTAATAGAAGAGTATGTAACGATTAATAATATCCCGCTGAAGCTGCTGGACACTGCCGGAATCCGTGAAACAATGGATGTGGTGGAAAAAATCGGTGTGGAGCGCTCGAAGGCTGCCTTCAGCGATGCGGATCTGATTCTGCTGGTGCTGAATGCAAATGATGAGCTTCATGAGGATGAATTGGCACTTATGGAACAAATCCACGGTAGACAAGCCTTGGTCATCATGAATAAAATGGACTTACCGTCCCGTCTGGACACGGGGAAGCTGCGCTCATTTTTTGATGAAGCCAGTATTGTCCCAATGTCTGTACTGGAAGAGGAAGGACTGGATAAGCTGGAAGAGGCGATCTCTGCACTCTTTTTCGGAGGCAAGCTGGAATCGGGTGATCTGACTTACGTAAGTAATGTAAGACATATAGCACTGCTTAAGAAGGCGCATAGATCCCTGCAGGATGCCTATGAAGCGGCGGAGATGCTAATTCCTATAGATATGATACAGATTGATGTACGTCTGGCTTGGGAGCAGCTCGGGGAGATTATTGGAGATACGGCTGCCGATTCTCTGCTGGATCAGATTTTCTCACAATTCTGTCTAGGTAAATAAAAAGGAGGGAACAGATATGAATTATGATGGAGGCAGCTATGATGTTATCGTCATTGGCGCCGGACATGCCGGCTGCGAAGCGGCTCTGGCTGCTGCACGGATGGGCTGCCGCACACTAATGATCACAATTAACCTGGATATGGTGGCCTTCATGCCATGTAATCCATCCATTGGCGGACCCGCCAAGGGCCATGTGGTACGTGAAATTGATGCCCTGGGCGGTGAAATGGGCCGCAATATAGATAAGACATTCATTCAGCTGCGGATGCTTAATACAGGCAAGGGACCTGCTGTGCACGCATTGCGTGCCCAAGCGGATAAGTTCCTCTATCAGCATGCGATGAAAGAAACGATGGAAAAGACCCCTAACCTGACTCTGCGCCAGGGCATGGTGGAGGAGCTGATTGTGGAAGACGGACGCTGCGCCGGAGTGGTCACGAAGACCGGAACGGCATACCACAGCAAGACTGTTATTCTGACGACCGGAACTTATCTGCGCGGCAAAGTGATTATGGGTGAGCTGACGTATGAGAGCGGGCCGAATAATCAGCAGCCGTCCGTACGGCTGTCCGAGAATCTGCGTGAGCTTGGATTCGATCTTGTCCGCTTCAAGACAGGAACACCGCCGCGGGTACACAAGGATACCATTGACTTCTCCAAGACGGAAATTCAGCCGGGGGATGAGAAGCTTAAGTTTTTCTCTTTTGAAACGAAGTCATCGAATAATGAACAGCTGCCATGCTGGCTCACCTACACCTCACCGGTCACCCACCAGATTATTAATGACAACCTGCACCGTGCACCGATGTTCACCGGAATTATTGAAGGAACAGGTCCGCGTTATTGTCCATCCATCGAAGATAAGGTCGTCCGGTTCAGCGATAAATCACAGCATCAGATCTTCCTGGAGCCGGAAGGTAAAAACACATCGGAATACTATGTTCAAGGTCTGTCTACGAGTCTTCCGGAGGATGTACAGCTGGCGATACTGCGTTCTATCCCCGGTATGGAGAAGGTAGAGATGATGCGCAACGGCTATGCTATTGAATATGATGCGATGGTTCCAACACAGCTCTGGCCGTCTCTGGAAACCAAACGTCTGCCCGGACTATTCACAGCGGGACAGATCAACGGTACCTCTGGATATGAGGAAGCTGCGGGACAGGGTATCATTGCCGGCATCAATGCCGCGCGTAAAGTACAGGAGAAGGAACCGGTGGTGCTTGACCGTTCGCAAGGGTATATTGGTGTTCTGATTGATGATCTGGTCACCAAAGGAACCAATGAGCCTTACCGTCTGCTGACTTCACGTGCAGAATACCGGCTGCTGCTCCGTCATGATAATGCGGATCTGCGCCTGACTCCCATCGGATATGACATCGGACTTATTCCAGCGCAACGGTATGAAGCCTTCCTCGATAAGAAAGAACGGGTGGACCGCGAAATCATCCGCCTGCAGGAAACGAAGGTGAAGCCTGTTCAGGTGAATGAAGCTCTCGCCGGTTATGGATCAGCACCGATTGTTGACGGAAGCAATCTGCTGACTCTGATGCGCCGTCCGGAGATTGCCTATAGCTTCGTAGATATGATCTCACCTTCTCTGGAAGAACTGGATGAAGATATGAAGGAACAGGTTGAGATTCAGATTAAGTATGCCGGATATATCGAGAAGCAGCTCCTGCATGTGGAGAAGCTGCAGAAGATGGAGAAGAAGAAGATTCCTGAGGATATCAACTATAACGAGATTCATGGACTGGCGATGGAAGCCCGGCAAAAGCTGACCAAAATCGCTCCAATCTCCATAGGCCAGGCTTCCCGTATCGGGGGAGTTACACCGGCGGATATTTCGATTTTGTTGGTATATTTGGAGCATTACAACCGTGTCACAGCGGCGAAAGGATAATCTATGGATAACACGACAGCCCAGTTCACTGCTCTGCTCAAGGAGCATGGACTACAGCTCTCAATGAAGCAATTAGAACAATTTGAACTATATTTTCAGGAACTGATCTCCTGGAATGAGAAGATGAATCTAACGGGGATAACAGAGCGGAGCCAAGTCTATACGAAGCATTTCTACGATTCTTTGTCCTTAGCTTTCTACATTAATATGGATGAGACGAAGAGTCTTGCCGATATTGGTTCAGGGGCGGGATTCCCTGGAATCCCGCTGAAAATATGCTTCCCTCACCTAAAGCTGACGATTGTGGATTCACTTAGCAAACGCATCTCATTCCTGCAGCATGTATGTGATACCCTGGGGTTGACCGGTGTACAGCTTATTCATGGCCGGGCAGAGGATGTTGCCAGACAGTTTGTTCATCGTGATGCTTATGATGTTGTAACTGCCCGTGCAGTTGCCCGCCTATCGCTCTTAAATGAATTTTGTCTGCCGTTCACCAAGAAAGATGGAATCTTCGCCGCGATGAAGGGCAGCGACCCGACTGAGGAATTGGCAGAGGCCAAACGCAGCTTCAAGGAACTGCGTGCAGAACTGCATAAGGTTGAATCCTTTAGCCTGCCTGTGGAAGAATCTTCCCGCCACCTTATTCTCGTTCGTAAAACTGGAGCAACACCCTCCAAATATCCGCGCAAACCAGGTGTTCCTGCCAAATCGCCGCTGATCTAATGTTTCACGTGAAACAAAGAATTGGCAGCGTTAGGTTTAAGATCAAGCTCATGATGATATGAGCTTGATCTTTTTTTTGTTATCATTCTCACCGGATAGATTCCTCTATATAAGATGAAATGCAGGAAAAATAGGTCACTATGGAGAATAGGATTATTAGCAGAAAAGTGATAGAATACTATAGTAAGACTTTCAATAGATATGAATGGCCGTTAAGGCCAACAACCGGGTATATCGTTTGTATCAATACTGGATATACTTTCTTACGCTGTACGATTAGCTTTTCGCAGGAAAGGTTTATGAGGATCGTACTATAACGAAATTAGGTGGTTATGAACGGAATGAAAGAACAATTCACCAAGCTTTTTGGATTTACCGAGCGGAGCAGCGGAGAAGAGATCAAACAAATCCCGGTTCATGAGGTCATCAGCAGCCCGTATCAGCCGCGGACCATTTTTGATGATGACAAGATAGATGAGTTATGTCAGACTATCAAAACTCATGGAGTTATCCAGCCGATCGTTGTGCGTATGCGTGATTCCCAGTATGAGATTATTGCAGGTGAGAGACGCTGGCGGGCGGTCAAGAAGCTGGGCATGGAGACGATTCCAGCGCTTGTCCGGGAGTTCAATGATTCACAGGCAGCTTCCATTGCACTGATTGAGAATCTGCAGCGTGAGGGCTTAACTTCTATAGAAGAAGCCATTGCCTATCAGAAGCTCATTGATCTACATCAATTGACCCAGGAAAGTCTAGCACAGCGGCTTGGCAAAAGCCAATCCACGATAGCCAACAAAATCCGCTTGCTGAATTTGCCGGAGCAGGTCAAGACTGCATTGATGGAAAGAAAAATCACGGAGCGTCATGCACGTTCGCTCTTATCTCTGGACAGCGAAGAGATGCAGCTTAAGGTTCTGGCTGAAATCATCTCCAAAGAGTTAAATGTTAAGCAAACGGAAGCACGTATCGCCTTCTATAAGGCCGTTACCCAGACCAAAAAATCAAAACGGACCTCCTATACCAAAGATGTTCGTCTCGCTCTTAATACAATTCGTCAATCTATAGACATGGTGACCGGTTCAGGCATGGAGATCAAAACCTCCGAGAATGATCGTGGCGATCATTATGAGATTGTTATCCAAATTCCAAAAAGATAAATGGTTTCAAAAGCTGAAGGCGGCCCTGAGGTGTTGGCCGCCTTTTCTATGACCAGCCCCAAACGTTATCACACATACATTCTAAGAATTAGTTTATGTATATTTGTCAACATTTCGCAAATGTGATGCCGTAGATCCAGATGATTATGCCGTCAACAGCTATGAACTACAAGATGATTCTTTCTAAACAATTCGAGGTGAAATAAGTGTCCAAGATTATTGCCATAGCAAATCAAAAAGGCGGGGTCGGTAAAACAACAACCTCTGTGAACCTGGGTGCCGGTATGGCTACTCTGGGGAAGAGAGTGCTGCTCGTTGATATTGACCCCCAAGGCAACACTACGAGCGGCGTTGGCGTCAACAAAGCGGATGTAGCAAATTGCATTTATGATATTCTAATTAATGAAGTAGACCCGCAGGAGACGATATTGGAGACCCGGATCGAAGGTCTTCATATTATTCCGGCAACTATTCAACTGGCAGGAGCCGAGATCGAACTGGTCTCCACGATTTCCAGAGAACTGAAGCTGAAGAAGGCACTGAATGCAGTTAAGGCCAACTATGATTATATTATCATTGATTGCCCTCCATCCTTGGGTATTCTTACCATTAACTCTCTGACAGCAGCAGATTCAGTGATCATTCCTATCCAATGCGAATACTATGCGCTTGAAGGACTAAGCCAGCTTCTCAATACCGTACGGCTGGTCCAGAAGAATCTTAATCCGCATCTCAAAATAGAAGGCGTATTGCTTACCATGCTTGATGCCCGCACCAATCTGGGGATTCAAGTTATTGAAGAAGTGAAGAAATATTTCCAGGAAAAGGTATACAGAACGATTATCCCGCGTAATGTACGCTTAAGTGAAGCTCCTTCACACGGACAATCCATTATCACTTATGATTCCCGTTCCAAAGGGGCGGAAGTATATTTAGAGCTGGCAAAGGAAGTGATCTCTTATGAGTAAGCGTTTGGGGAAAGGCTTGGATGCATTGATACCTTCTCTGTCGATAAACGAGGATGACAAGGTGGTTGAAATTCCGCTGACGCAGCTGAGAGCCAATCCCTATCAGCCGCGGAAGGACTTCAATGAAGAGGCTATCCAGGAGCTTGCAGAATCCATAAGACAGCATGGGGTAATTCAGCCAATCATTGTTCGTAGTGTCTTAAAAGGGTATGAGATTATTGCCGGGGAACGCAGATTCCGGGCATCGCAGTATTGTGGTAAAGCTACTATTCCAGCAGTGGTACGCAGTCTCAGTGATCAGCAGGTTATGGAGATAGCTCTGATAGAGAATCTGCAGCGTGAGAATCTCAACGCCATGGAAATCGCAGTAGCCTATCAAGGCTTAATGGATCAATTCTCGCTGACCCAGGAGGAGCTATCACTTAAGGTCGGAAAGTCCAGATCACATATCGCTAACTTTTTGCGGCTGCTTAGTCTGCCGGAGGAAGTGAAGGATTATGTTTCACGTGGAACAATTTCAATGGGACATGCCCGGGCGATTGTCGCTCTGAAAGACCCGGAGATGATCAAGCAACTAGCTGAGCAGTGTGTAGAGCTTCAATGGAGTGTTAGAGAGCTTGAAGAGGTAGTGAAGAATCTTGACCGCAAACCGGCTAACGGAATCAAGGCAAAGGTCGTCAAACGTGATCCTTATATTGATAATGTTGAGGAAGTATTGCGGGAGCGCTTCAAGACAACGGTCAAGATCAAACAAGGCAAGGAAAAAGGGAAAATCGAATTAAACTATTACAGTGCCCAAGACCTGGAAAGATTACTGGAGCTGCTGGGGAACTGATGTGGATATTTGTGCCGAAAACATATCCTGAGATATCCTTAATACGGATATGGAGGGATATGTTTTTTAAACCGGAAAAACGGAGGTGGAGAAATGGACAGGCTGGTATATCTCGATCATGCAGCTACTTCATGGCCTAAGCCGCCTGAGGTGGCGGCAGCGATGATGGAAGCCTTGCAGCAGTCAGGAGCAAATGCCGGACGCGGAAACCATTCGCTGGCTATTGGAACGGGAAGGGTGCTGGTGCGAGCCCGGGCGTTCCTGGCAGAGCTGTTCGGTGTATCTAATGCCCAGGATATTGCCTTTACTCATAACACTACTATGGGGCTAAATATGGCTATTAAGGGTACACTTCAACCAGGGGATCATGTCATCTCCACGATGACGGAGCATAATTCTGTACGCAGACCTTTGGAATATTTGCGCCGGACGATCGGGATTGAAGTGGATTATGTACAGGTAAGCCCTGAGGGTCAACTCGATCTACAGGAGCTTCAGCGTTCTCTACGGCATAACACCCGGATGGTGATCTGCAACCATAGCTCCAATCTCCTTGGAAGTATTCTGCCTATCGGGGATATTGGTGATATTGTGAAATTACATGGGGCGGTATTTCTGGTCGATGCTGCGCAGAGTGCAGGGGCGCTGGATATTGATGTGTCCGCAATGAATATTGATCTGCTGGCATTTCCGGGACACAAAGGGCTGCTGGGACCGCAAGGGACCGGTGGTCTGTATATATCTCCCGCGCTGGATCTGGAGCCTCTAATGCATGGAGGGACGGGCAGCCAGTCAGAGAACAGTGATCAGCCAAGTGTTCGTCCAGATCGTTATGAGGCGGGGACACAGAATGCAGTGGGGATAGCCGGATTACTGGCTGGCGTGAAGGCAGTCAAGGTTTTGGGAATAGAACAGATTCATAAGCAGGAATGGAAGCTCACGCAGCTGCTGATGGAGGGACTAGCTGCTGTTCCGGCCATTCGGATTCTCGGCCCGGCGCCGGGTGCTCAGCGCAGCGGAATTGTCGCTTTTACTATTGAAGGACAAGAATCGGCCAATATTGCGCATCGCCTGGACCGCGAATATAATATTGCCGTGCGTGCCGGTATGCATTGTACGCCGCTGGCTCATAAAGCTGCAGATACCTTGGATAGCGGGGCGGTAAGAGCCAGTGTCGGAGTGAGTTCAACGGAAGCGGATGTGGATAGGCTGGTAACGGCCGTGAAGGAGATGTTCGGCGTATTACGTGCAAAATAACAAGCTATATAAGAAGTGCTAAAGAAATAAACAAAAAGCAAAAGAAGCGGAGGGGGAATTTGGAACTGGAGGAGCGGTAGCGACCGCCTTTGTCACCGGATTTCCACCGCGAAGAGCGGAATAAATCGAGAAATCTGGGGACAACAGCGGCCGAAAGTCCAAATGTTCACCGCAGTGACGATGAAGCTTCAAGTTCAATCTTAAGTGCGTCTTATATATCATGTGAAACCAACGAATTCTTATATTTGTATAAAGGATGATCCATAATGTCGGAACTAAATGAAATCATAAGTGAACAATTATCATTGTTCATCATGGGGTTTGCCGTGGTAATCGTGCTGATGGCGGTGATGATTATTGTCCAGGGAGCAAGGCTTCGCAAAATGCGGCGGAAATATGAAGCAATGATGAGCGGCAATGGTATAGAGGATCTGGAGAGTCTTCTGGTCAATCTGAAGAATCAGGGAGATATGCTGGAGGAGGCGCAGCAGGAGCAGAAGGTGCTTATTGAAGCGGCACACGCCAAAATGCGCGGCATGAAATCGAAGGTGGCGATTAAGCGCTATAATGCTTTTGGAGAGCGCGGCAATGACCTGAGCTTCTCGCTTGCCATACTGGATGACAACCATAGCGGAATTGTGCTGAGCAGTCTGCACAACCGCGAGAACTCATATATCTATGCCAAGCCCCTTGAAAAAGGGGAGTCGCCATACCCGCTGTCTCCGGAGGAGAAGGAAGTTATTGCTCTCGCGTTGCAGCAGATTTAGAGTGAAGATTCCATTGCTTCAAGGCTGAGTAGAGGCTGGAGGCAATGATATCCGACAATCGCATCACAAGGCTTAATCTTGTGTTCTGTAATACGAAGTATTCCATGAATCCCCCGACATTTACAATACCCGTCAAATGGATATCCCCAACCGGCGGAAGCTGCTTATTGACCCCCGCGCCCGGCCGTAGAGGCCCTTCAACGACTTGAATGCAGCCGACACTGGTGGATTGGCCCAGACAGGCATCAATGGCGATGATGAATGGGTTATGGTGCTTCTCATACACGAGGGAGAGGGTCTCTTCCAGGTTAATGGCATGTACCGGATCTTCCAGCGTTCCATAAAGATGGAACAGGGGGCTGTGAAAGCGGGCCAGGGTAGTGCCGACCAGCGGGCCGAGTGAATCGCCGGTAGAGCGGTCCGTTCCCACGCAGATAATCACAATGGGCGTATCGGGACGGGTCCTTGAAATGTGAAAAAGCAGCCGATGGGTAATAGCAGAATAGATATTGGGGTCAGCATGTGATATTTTTAAACAGGATGGCTCTGGCAATGACGGAGCTTTAGAAGAGAAATTCATATAATCGTCCTTTCTGAGGCGGCGACTGCGAATTACGGGAAAGATCAGCTGATGAAGAGGCTGGCAGCAAGGCTGCTGATCACGCAAAGTTTAAGTCCGCGGAAGAGATTTCTGATGATCCTAGTATATGGATAAGAGTGGTTTTTTATACTATGGCAGCAATAGATAGGACGAATAGCCCAGAAGGAGGCGGCCTGAAGTTGGAAGAGGAATTGTTGATAGCCTTTGATTCGACCCAGCAGGCGCTGCGCGCTGAGATGCTGCTTGAATATGCGGAGATTGAAATTGATATATTTCCTACACCCAAGGAGATCACTGCCGGCTGTGCGATGTCGATCCAATTCTACCGGAATGCTCTGGAAGAGGTACGGGTCCTTGTGTCAGAGCAGAATATAGAAATCCGCGGAATCTATGCCAAAGCCGCTCATGGTGATGGTTATGTAGAGGTGGAGGAGAAGGAGGGGTTCGATGAATAACTGGATACTGGAAACAACTGGCGGAGAAGCCCTCAAGGATGCAGTCCGCTTCAAGGATAGAATATGGGACTGGATAACCAATATGGATATGTGGGCCGCCGTGCTGTTTGCGGGGATACGGATTCTCCTGATCTTCATTCTGACCCGGGTGATTATCAGAGTGGTCTCGGGCGTTATTGACCGTTCCCTGGAGCGGGAGACGAGGGGGAGAATGTTAGCAAATAACCGCCGTTTCTCCACGGTAGGCGGGCTGATGAAGAATGTGGTTAGCTTCTTCTGTAACTTCACCATGATTCTGCTGGTTCTGTCGGAGTTCAACTTCGATCTGAAGCCGCTGCTCGCCGGGGCCGGGGTTGTCGGACTGGCTATAGGGTTCGGCGCGCAAAGTTTGGTCAAAGATGTGATTACCGGATTCTTTATCATTTTTGAGGATCAATTTGCAGTCGGCGATGTCATCCAGAGCGGAACCTATAAGGGGACGGTGGAGATGATTGGCCTGAGAACGACAAGGCTGCTAAGCGCTACGGGAGAGGTACATATCATTCCCAATGGCACGATTGTTAATGTCACGAATTATTCGCTGGCGAATGCACTGGCAGTAGTCGATGTTCCGGTCAAAATAGAGCGGGGACTTGAAGCTACCCTCTCATTGATCGGTGAGGCGCTTCAGGGAATCGAGGAGCGGAGTTCAAGCGTCATTGCCTATCCTAACATTCTGGGAATCCAGTCGATGAGCACATCGGAGTATGTCATCCGGGTAGCGGCGAATTGTATGCCTAATGCCAGGGATGCGGCTGAACGGCAGATTCAGAATGATATTAAGCAGGCGCTGGAGAAGCAGAGTGCCCTGGAAGCGGCTAAGGCCGAGCAGGAGGCCCGTGAGCAGGCGGAAAGAGAAGCAAGGGAGGCACAAGCGTTGCGTGAGCAGGAACTCGCAGATGACGCCCGCAGAGCCCGTGAGGAGCATGAGGCAGGCCCCAGAAGACAGGTGGCTGCTGCGCAAGAGGGAGAAGAGGGGGAAGAGTGATGGAACGCAAAGTATTCGGGCTGGGTGATATAGTACAGATGAAGAAGCAGCATCCCTGCGGAACGAACGAGATGGAGATCATCCGTATGGGGATGGATATCCGGATTAAGTGTACAGGCTGTCAGCATAGTGTCCTCATTCCCCGGGCCAAATTCGAGAAGAATATGAAGAAGGTTCTGCATTCAGCGGAGGGCGGAGCAGAGAATAATTAAGCTTGCCGCAGGAGGCGAAACGTTAGTACAATAAGCTTGCAATTGTAATGCTGGCATGATACAATAATTCTTGCTGCGGAGAGGTACCCAAGAGGCCCAAGGGGGCTGACTCGAAATCAGTTAGGCGTGTCACAGCGTGCGTGGGTTCGAATCCCACCCTCTCCGCCACTTCAGCAATTATATCCTTAACTACGAGCCCTCCGTTCTGATACGGAGGCTTTTTTGTTGCGTCATATAGCGTCTTATCATCCTTATACGGGATGCAAAAAGAGAGACCGGTTAAGGTCTCTCTTCAAGAGGCAGTACATCAATGATGTTCGGAAGTCTCTGTCTGTAGCTACTACTGTGATTGGGTCATACCAAAGCTGATGCCTTTTTTATCGGGCCAGCTTCACTCGTCCCGGGTTACGATAGTTGCTGATTCAGAATCCCTGTGATCGTGTTCGTCTGCGACGTTCAACGGAACCACACCTCTCTTTTGTACTGCCTGGGTATAGTATGTGCAGACTGGATGGTTTTATACCTGTTGCCTTACTAAATTAATGGACGCGTGCCTTCTCGACTTTTTTCCATTTACGGTTCTTGTTGGAGGTCTCGGGAAAAGTGTCGCCCTTCTCCATTTCGATCCGTTTCGGATTCTGAATCTCGGTATGGAAGCTGCGGGCTTCGCCTACTTCAGTGTAGACACCCGGGTTGGGGGCCTTGTCGCCCTTTTCGTATTCTGTTTGTTCGCCCATGGTATGGATACCTCCTGTTGTAAGATGATGAAGCTGTTATATTGTGGCCCCGTCCACCCGGGATTACTCAGGCAGCTTGAGGGGAACAGGGAGCATTATCTTTCTGTAGCACCAGCATCTGGATGCTTGAATAAGACTTGCATTCATCTATATAATTTGGTATATTGATTTGGTGCGAGTCTATGTTTGTGCTCGTTCCTTGCTCCTGACCTGATTAGGGGCCTCAGACCATAAGGAGGTGAAAATTATGCGCAAATATGAAGTCATGTACATTATTCGTCCTGACATTGAACAAGAAGCCGTTCAAGCAGCAGTCGAAAAATTCCAAGGCATCATCTCCAACGGCGGAGAAATTACAAAGCACGACGTACAAGGTAAACGCCGTCTTGCGTATGAGATCAAGAAACATCGTGATGGCGTTTTTGTTTTGGTTAACTTCAGTGCAGAACCTGCAGTAGTTACTGAACTTGAGCGTATCATGAAGATTTCTGACGAAGTCATTCGTTATCTCATTACGAACGACGTTGCCTAAGATATTGACAAGCTTTGTAACGAATCGCGCTTTTAAGGAGGGGACCTAATTGTTGAACCGTATCATTCTGATCGGTCGGTTGACCCGTGACCCGGAACTTCGTTATACTCCCGCTGGTGTTGCCGTAACGCAGTTTACGCTTGCCGTAGACCGCAACTTTACGGGCCAGAACGGTGAACGCGAAGCGGACTTTATCCCGGTAGTAACCTGGAGACAGCTGGCTGAGACCTGTGCCAATTACTTGCGCAAAGGACGACTGGCAGCCGTAGAGGGACGCATCCAAGTACGGAATTACGAGAATAACGAAGGCAAACGTGTATACGTTACTGAAGTTATTGCCGATAATGTCCGTTTCCTGGAATCCGCGCAGAGCCGTGAAGGCGGAAATGCATCAAGTGGTGGAAGTATGCCTGAAGAGCCAGCCTTAGGTGGCGGCGGTAACGGTGGGAACAGTGCTCGCGGAAATGGAAATAACAATAATTTCTCGCGTAACAACAATACCCAAGATCCTTTTTCGGGCGATGGAAAACCGATCGATATATCGGACGATGATTTGCCATTTTAATAAGGAAGGACTGAACTGAACATGGCTTTCAAACCAAGAGAAGGTGCGGACAACGACAAAAGACCGGCACGTCGTGGTGGACGCAACAAGCGTAAAAAAGTGTGCTATTTCACTGTGAACAAGATTACTCACATTGACTATAAAGACACTGAGCTTCTTAAGAAGTTCATCAGCGAACGCGGAAAGATTTTGCCGCGTCGTGTAACTGGTACAAGTGCAAAATACCAACGCGCTCTGACTATTGCTGTAAAACGCTCGCGTCAAATCGCGCTGCTGCCTTACACAACGGAATAGGACGTTTTCTGAAGCAGCCGGCTTAGCCGGCTGCTTTTTGTCTGGGTGTGGGGATAGTCCCTGCAAAACGCCTGAATAAACACCTAAGCTAAGGCCCCACTATGTGGGGTTATTTTGTCAATATATATGTATCAGCTAAGCCATTTAAATTCAACTTGGAGGAATGACAAATGATCAGTGCAAGTCCTTACATTATTATTGAGCACGTGCAGGAGTCTGTGGAGTACTACAAGAGCGTTTTTGGCGGAGAGATCAAGGTTCTGAATGAACATAATGGCAAGTTGCTGCATGCTGAGCTGCATTTGGGGCAGACTCTGATTCACTTCTCCGATGATTACGGCAAAGGTGCCAAGACAGAGAATGTAAGTGTTATTCTGGGGTTGGACAATGAGGATGAGATGCGGGCGATTTATGAGAAACTGAGCTCAGAGGGCGGGCAGGTTAAGGTCGAACTGCAAAAAACGTTCTTCGGAGCACTTCATGGACAGGTCGCTGACGGTAAAAACGGTATTACATGGGTAATGAATTGCTTTGCCGGCAATTGACAATCCTATTCCAGATGTAGTAAATTACAGGTATCCTATAACTAAAGGGGAAATTTTGATGTTGGTGAGCGTTCTTAACTAAGCAATTTCATATCGTTCCGGCAGTTAGCCGCAGCATGTTCTGATTATCGCTATGAGCATGTCTTGTTAGAGTATGTCCCGGTGACATGCCTGACCTGGGGAGATAACGGGCTGCAGGAATGAATGATTTAGTTAAGAACACACGCGAAGCGTCATGATGGCCTCTTTACGGCTATTATTCTCTTTGTGATGAACCGTGCTCTTTGCAGCACGGTTTTTCTGTTGTTCAGGAGTATCCCGGGGAGGGAAGGGAATCCTGGAGCCTAAGAGAAGAATAGCACCTGAAGGAGGGCGAAGACTGCCGTAGTGGCGGTCTTCGCCCTTTTTTTGCGTTAGGATTCATTCGGCCTCAAGATAAGGCCGCACATAAAGGGAGGAATAGCAGTGAATGTACAGAGTATGAATACCTTGGAATACGGGACGATCAAGCAGGAGCTGATGCGTCACGCTGTATCGTATGAAGGAAGAAGATATGTAAGTGAGCTGGAACCGATGGTATATCTGCCGGCCATACACCGGGCGCTCGAAGAGGCGCAGGAAGCGAAGGAGCTGCTGGAACGGGGGGCGAGCGTGCCGATCCCTTCGCTGGAAGGGATTGAATGGGTGCTGTCACTGCTGGGGACCGGTTATATGTACAATGAGCAGGATTTCACCGCAGTGTCGCTGTTCCTGAACAGCTGCGGACAATTACGGAAGTACATGGCCTCCAAGGAGCAGATTGCTCCGCGCATTGCGTCATACGGCGCTTCTCTGCAGGAGCTGAGGGCTGTCCGGGAAGAGATCGAACGGTGTATCCGGCTGGGCGTCATTGATGACCAGGCCAGCAAAGGGCTGGAACGGGTGCGTAAACGGCTGGCGGTTGCCAAGGAGCGGCTGCACAGGAAGCTGGAGAGTATCATGAACCGGCATAAATCCATTCTGCAGGACAGCCTGGTCAGTATGCGCGGCGGCCGTTATGTGATTCCGGTGAAGCGGGAGTATCACAAGCAAATCAAAGGCTCGGTACTGGACCAGTCTACAAGCGGGCAGACGGTATTCGTTGAGCCGGAGGAGGTGGCCTCGCTTCAGGGGGTGATAGAGCTGCTGACAGCCGACGAAGCCCGTGAGGAGGGAATTATCCTGAGTATGCTGACCGGGCTGTTAGAGCAGGAGCAGGCCGTCTTGCGGCTAAATATCGAGGTAACGGGCACTTATGACTTTATTTTCGCCAAAGGAAAGTACGCCCGGGCTATAGATGCGATGCCTGTCTCCCTGAACGAACGAGGAGCTCTGAGGATGAATGGAGGCAGACACCCGCTGCTGAAGGATATGGTGCCGGTTAGTCTGGAATTCGGCCAGGGGTACAAATCACTGATCGTAACCGGGCCGAATACGGGCGGTAAGACGGTTGTGCTCAAAACACTGGGTCTACTCGTATTAATGGCACAGTCAGGCCTTCTGGTGCCGGTTGACCCCGGCAGTGACTTCGCTGTCTTCACCAATGTAATCAGCGTGATCGGCGACGGCCAGAGCCTGACACAGTCCCTGAGTACCTTCTCCGCACAAATGAAGAGTATTGAAGGGATGCTCAGCGATGCGGGCAGAGGCGTGCTGCTGCTGATCGACGAGCTGGCAGCCGGCACAGACCCCGGTGAAGGCTTCGCGCTGTCCATCGCCATACTGGAGGAGCTGAACCGTAAGGGGGCCAACATCGTTGTAACCACCCACTTCAATGAATTGAAGGCATTTGCTGCGGCGACGCCGGGATTTCAGAATGCACGGATGGAGTTCGACAAGAACACTCTGCAGCCGCTGTACCGGTTGACGATTGGCGAAGCGGGCGAGAGTTATGCCTTACAGATCGCTGCGAAGCTGGGGATAGTCCCGTCTGTAATTGAGCGTGCCAGGGAGCTTGTTACAGTGCAGCGGGAACACAGAGGCAGCCACAGCCCGTGGAAGGACACATTGGAAGAAGCACAGAGGGGTAAAGCTGCTGAGGCTCGGGCAAGTGCAGGAGCTGACGATATGGCTGGTGGAGAAGAGGGAGCCGCTGCGGTGCAGGAGCCAACGGCTCTGAAACCTGAATTTGAGGTAGGGGATGCCGTCTATGTCAGCTCTCTGGGGCGCACCGGCATCGTCTATGAGAAGAAGGACAGCCGGGGAAGGGTCGGAGTGATGATCCAGAAGCAGAAAATGATCATTAACCATAAACGGCTGAAGCCATATCTGTCCAAGGAGGAGCTATATCCGGAGGATTATGATTTTGATATTATCTTCGAGAGCAAGGAGACGCGCAAGAAGCGTAAGCTGATGCGGAAAAAGCATGTCGAGGGGCTGAGCATCATCCATCCCGGGGAGGAAAAATAAGGTGTTGTGATCACCGGAGTCTGCCCGTCAGGGCAGGCTTTTTGTCAAATATAAAGCGATGCTGGCACTGCAAAAATAAATAAAGGGCTTCACTTTGCAGCCAATATTGGTTATCCTCTATAATGTGGAATATTTATTTGTCCATAATCTGCATAATAGGCATTACAGTAAAATCTAGTGTAGAAACCGCTTACATTACTGTGTGATCCAACCCGGGAGGGAAGAAATATATGTCAAACCAACTCATCGGCAGACTAATGCTACCGCTTGTACTCGTGGTGGCATTGTCGGCATGCAGCGGGTCAAGCCCGGCCGTCCAGAATGTTGTGGCGCGCTTAAGCCAAACCGCCGATGAACCCATTACAGGCGGGACTGTGAATTACGGCTACCCGTCAGCTTTTCAGGGGATTTTTGAACCGGCTTTTTTTGAAGGGGAAGATGATTCGAATGTACTGGAATTCACCACTGAAGCTATGTTTACGGTGAATGATGACTTGACCACGGCTCCTAATATCGCGAGCTGGCAGGAATCTGACAATCATACGGTATTTACCTTCACAATCAAGCCCGGGGTCCGCTGGCATAACGGCGATGAATTGACGGTTGAGGATTGGAAATTTGCCCTTGAGACGATTGCCAGCCCGGATTATACGGGTTCCAGATATTACAGTGTTGAGATGATTAAGGGCGCAGAAGCCTATCATCAGGGTCTGGCGAAGGAAATCACAGGGATTAAGGTGATGGACCCTTATACGCTGCGCATTACAATGAATGCCGCACGGGTGAACGTGATTGATAATCTGTGGGCTTACCCGATGAACAAGAGGTACTTCGAGGGTGTCGCCGTCAAAGACATGATGAACAGTGACCAGGTACGCAAGCAGCCGATCGGGATCGGCCCGTTCATGGTAACCAGCATTGTGCCGGGCCAGCGTGTCGAGATGACAAGATTCGACGATTATTATAAGGGCAAAGCGCTGCTGGACGGGGTAACGTACCAGACTATCGACAGCAAGGATATCACGGCTCAGCTCGAAGCGGGCAGCATAGATATCGTCACTGTGCCGCGTGATGCCTACCCGGCTGCCAGACAGCTGGATAATGTTGAGATCCAGGTGACACCAGGGCTGACTTATGAATATATCGGATTCAAGTTCGGGCACTGGGATGAAGCAAGCAATCAGGTGGTCATGGATAATCCCAAATTCCGGGATAAAAGGCTCCGCAAAGCGATGTATTATGCGCTTGACCGGCAGGGAATTATTGATGAATACTCCTACGGTCTCGGAACGCTTATCGAGACGCCTGTTCCCAGCTCAAGCTGGGCTAAGATAGAGGACGGGGAGATTGATACCTATCCGTATCTTCCGGAGAAGGCCATGCAGCTCCTGGATGAAGCGGGATATCTCGACAGGGACGGGGACGGACTCCGGGAAGATCCGGGCAGCAAGAAGTTCATCATTCATTATGATGCTATGAGCGGAAGCAAAACCGCCGAAGCGCGAACAGCAGCCATTCTGCAGAACTGGCGTGATGTGGGACTGGATGTGCGGCTGAACGGAGGAAGCCTGAAGGAGCTGAACACCTTCTATGAAGCAGTGGAGTCCGATGATCCGTCAGTAGAGCTGTTTAACGGGGTCTGGGGACTGGCCAGCGACCCTGATCCTTCGGGGTTATGGCGGGCGACGGATTCGTGGAATTATCCCCGGTGGACGTCGAAGCTCAGCGAGGAACTGATTCGTGACGGAGTAAGCCTGAGAGCCTACGACAAGGATTTCCGCACAGAGGTCTATTATGAATGGCAGAAGCTGATTAATGATGAGGTTCCGATGATCTTTTTCTCGGAACGGTCCAATATCACCGCCGTGAATAAGCGTGTCCAGGGTGTGACGATGAACGCCATAAGCAATATCCGGGACCCGCAGAACTGGTGGATTAAGGATAATCAATAACCCCTTAGGGTGGTCTGATCTGCAGCGTTCGGCTTGCAGCGCAGACTGCCCTATTTTATTTTTTTGCGAAAATAAGAATCAAAACGGAGTTTGCTGCGTCATATACTTTATGGAATATAAGCAGCAAAGAGGCTGAAGTTGTCGTTATTTGTTGTTTCTTTTTAGTTGTGAAGTGATTACAATAGAAATATTGTTTATGTGTCAAAGCCGTTTACCATGTTTATTCTAAAATTAGAACGACCCGAATCCCGGAAAGGGGGAACAATACCATTTGAAGCAGGGCGGCGCATAGCAGTAAGAACAGCCCAGTCATGACTGTCCTGGGAACCCAGGCGGGCATTGTAAATAGATTAAGGCAATTATATGTACAATCCACCACAAAGAAGGAATCAAAATGATGAAAAAGATCAAAAAAATAAAGAAAAGATACATTGCGCTCATTATTGTACTGGTAATTGCTGCTGGAGGGTTTCTGTTCCAGAAGCCGCTCGCTGTGCTGGCCTTTGACCTCTTTTTGTCAGATCAGGTTGAGACTAAGCTGGCGCAGGAATCCTATCAGCCGCTGGATAATGATAACAAGACTACTACAAGTACAGTGAAAGCTGAACCGGTCGTGTACAAAAGCGATCCGTTCTCCCTGATGCTTCTGGGTACAGATCAGCGGGGCAATGAAGTGGCACGGTCTGATACCATGATGTTTGCAGTCGTCCGTCCGGAGGATTATAAGATCCTGCTGATCTCCATTCCCCGGGACACGTACACGGAAATCATCGGACATAGCGGCAATAAGAAGGACAAAATTACACATGCTTACGCTTTTGGCGGCCAGCAAATGTCCAAGGATACGCTGGAAGCGCTGCTCGGCCATGATATTCAGTATTATGCCACCATTAACTTCCAGGGGCTGAAGGATGCCGTGGATGCGATTGGCGGCGTTCCGCTTCCGATTAAGAAGGATATTGTCAACAAAGGCGCAGACCATGATAAGTTCACCATCAAAGCTAATAAATCGAACTACAGTGGTGAAGAGGCGCTTAACTATACCCGCTACCGGGAGGATAGTGATTTCAACCGGACCAAACGGCAGCAGGTCTTTATTGATGTTGTAGCGAATAAAATGTTATCGATCAGCCAAATCGGCAATATCCCGGAGCTGCTGGATATTATGGGCGACAATTTCAAAACGGATATCCAGCCTTCCATGATTATCAGTCTGGCCAAGAAGTTCATGGGCGGCAAGGATATGGATATCTCCAGCTTCACCGTCATGGGAGAAGGCAAGCGCATCGGCGGTGTCTACTACGATATTGTGGATGAAGAGGATCTGAGCGAAGCCCAGGCCATGATCGACAACTGGATGAATGCCAACACCCCGGTTGACCAGCTTATTGAACCCGGCAAGGCGGGGAACGCGCTGGAGCCGGCGGCTACATCCGCAGCGCAGTAACGGTTAATCCGCCACTCCTGTTCTTATTAGATACAGCAGCCATTGCTTAAGGTTAATGGCTGCTGTTTACTGTCTTCATGGTATAATGGAGTGGAACTAATTGCTGCCGGAGTCGTATAACTACGATGGGCCTTATAGCAAGGAAGGTAGAGCATCATTCCTTCGGAACTCTTTGAGGAGGATCAAGAGATGAATATTGCGTTTTTTTTACTTCCTAAACAGGAGGTAGCCTGCGTTACAATGGATTCGACGCTGCGTCAGACCCTGGAACGGATGGAGTTTCACCGCTATACTGCAGTGCCGATTCTGAACCGGAACGGAGAATATGCCGGAACGGTTACAGAAGGGGATTTGCTCTGGTACATGAAGGAGTCAGGTGGCGCGGTCACTTTTGAGAATGCTTCCAAATTTCTGCTCAAGGATGTGCCGCTGCGGATGAATAATCTGGCGGTCTCGATTGATGCGGATATGGAGGATCTGATCAATCTGGCCAAGGTGCAGAACTTTGTACCGGTGGTCGACGATATGAAGCGGTTCATCGGCATTGTACGCCGGAGTCAGATTATTGAATACTGCGAGAAATTTGTCTCACGGCAATCCCAGGAATCGTTATAACCACATCATGAGTTAACCATGCTGAAGGAACCAAGGCCTGTATTTCCGGCGTAACGGAATGCGGGCCTTTTTTGAAAGATTAGCGGAGCGGTAACCTCACTGAATGAGGCCAGGTTCCGGGGTGGCAGGCGTCCGTGTGGCTCGGAAATTTTTATGCTATAATGGAGAATAATGCTTTTTGCCGGAGGTAGAGAGACAGTGCCCAATGTGCCGAAGGACCTGGATGTGGCCAAACGTGCCAAGGTAATCGAGTGGTTAAAGACCGAAGTAATTGATCAAGTCTCAAGGTTATTCAAAGCGTTGTGGGAAGGCAGCACCGCCCGTGTTGGCGATAGTCTGGCCAGCCTGATTATGAGCTCTTATATACTGGGGCGCAGACTGGGTATCCCTTATCGTGAGCTGGATGATTTACTGATGGAGAAGCTGAGAAAGCACAGGCAGGAAGGCCATCAGCTGGAAGAATGGTACCAGGATATATCTGCGTTAGAAGAACATATGCGTAAGAGGTGAATACTGTTGAAATTTCGCTGGACATCTGTGGCTTGGAGCATAGTTTATTTATTGCTGCTGTTATCCCTGTCAACCCCGTTGCTGCTTATTACGACCCTGTTTATGATTATTCCGGCCATAGTGCTCTACACTACACTCAGCACTAAGCAGTTTATTCTGCATCTGTTACCGGTCCTGCTGATTGTAGGCCTGATTACACCCATGTATCTGTTGATTGCGGCCTATTTCCTGATCCCGGCCCTGGTGATGGGGCGCTGGTACAGGAAAAGGGCATCAGCGATCTCAACCCTGGTTGCCGGCATGGTCGCTATATTAGCTGAATTCCTGATGATCCTGCTAATCAGCACTGCGTTCCTCAAGTTTAATTTATATGACTATGTCTACGATGTTCTGAAGACCTATGCGGATTGGCTGGCAAGTATGGGAGCGAGCAATCCGCTGCTGACTGAAATCACCATCTCATCCGATCAGATTGGCCAGATGAGCTGGCTCACCATCCAGGCGATTCCAATGACGCTGATCCTCAGCGCATTCGTCATGGCTGTCATTACCCATTCCATTGTCCGCCCTATTCTGAACAGCATGGGATATGCGGTACCCAAGCTGAAGCCTGCACGGGAGTGGAGACTTGCCAGATCCTTCATCTGGTATTATCTGCTTGGCGTGGTGATCAGCCTGCTGTTCGGCGGTGCAGACAGCGGCTTCATGCTGATGGTCTCGGCCAATCTGCTGCCGCTGCTGCAAATTGCGTTCAAGATTCAAACCATCGGTTTCCTCTTCTTCCTGGTGCATGAACGGAAGTGGAGCAAGATTATAGCACTCCTGCTGGCGATACCTGTTATAGCTCTGCCGGGATTCTGGATTATCGGTGTGGTGGACCTGGCGTTTCCGCTGCGGGAGCTTGTCAAGAAATCGAAACGATAGGGTGAGAGCTCATGCCAAAATTTCTGCAAAGACGCTGGCACGGCTATCATACCGTGTGGGCGTTCTTGCTGCTGCTGGTCCTGATTATAGTGGTAAGCATCTATAACTGGGTCCTCGGCGTTGCCAGCCTCTTTCTGGCCGGGACACTGTGTTTCACCATGCTGCAGGCCGAGCTGTCGTTCCGCCGCAACCTTGTAGAGTATATTAACGGCCTGTCGTTCCGTATTAAGCGGGTGGAGGGGGAAGCTGTAAGTATGCTTCCGCTCGGAATTATCCTGTACAGTGAGGACCGCGCCGTAGAATGGCATAACCGGAATGCCGGCAATATTTTCTCCCGCAAATCTCTTGTAGGCGAGAGCATGCAGGAGCTGATGCCGGATGTCATGGCTTCTCTGCAGAATATACCGCATAAGCGGGAACAGGCCAAGGACGGAGTGCTGAAGGATCACCGCCATGAACTCTCGGTCGATGACCGTTATTATCAGGTCGTGGTGATTCCAAGCGAACGTCTGCTGTATTTGTTCGATATTACAGAGCTTGTTGTCCTGCGTGAACGGTATGAGGATGAGAAGCTGGCGATCGGTATTGTCATGATGGATAATCTGGATGAGGCCGCCCAGGGCATGGATGATCAGCAGCGTACTTCGCTGATTGCCAAGGTAGCCAGTGAGATTACGGAGTGGAGCAAGCAGTTCGAGGTGTATCTGCGCCGCTTGTCTTCAGAACGGTATCTTATGCTGCTGAACCACCGGAGTCTTCAGGCCCTGGAGGAGAGCCGGTTTGTGGTGCTAGATGAGGTCCGCGAGATGACAGCGGATCTTAAGGTGCCTATGACGCTGAGCATAGGCCTTGCGTATGGGGCGGAATCAGCCAGTGAGCTTGGAGCGCTGGCCCAGTCGAGTCTGGATATGGCACTGGGCAGAGGCGGAGACCAGGCCGCCGTGAAGGCGGGCCAGCGGCTCTCCTTCTACGGCGGCAAGAGCAATGCCGCAGAGAAGCGTACCCGGGTGCGGGCGCGCGTGATCGCCCATGCCCTGCGGGATCTGATGCAGGAGAGTGACCGGGTGCTGATTATGGGGCACCGGATACCGGATATTGATGCCGTGGGAGCGGCAATCGGTCTGCTCAAGGCGGCACAGATGTACAATGTGGAAGCTAGTATTGTGATGGAGACACCGAATCCTTCGATCACCCGGATGCTGGAGGAGATCCGCAAGGATGAGGCGCTCTACAAAACCTTCATCACGACAGAGCAGGCGCTCCAGGTGATGACGGAGCATACGCTGCTGATTGTTGTAGATACACACAAGGCCTCCATGACTATGGAGCCGAGACTGGTGCAATATGCCAGCCGGATTGTGGTCGTAGACCATCACCGCCGGGGTGAGGAATTCATCAATGACGCCGTGCTTGTGTACCTGGAGCCGTATGCTTCATCGACCTGTGAGCTGGTAACTGAGCTGCTGCAGTATATTCACGACAAGATCAAACTCAGTCCGCTGGAGGCAACGATGCTGCTGGCGGGCATCACGGTGGATACGAAGCATTTCGCGCTGCATACGGGATCGCGCACCTTCGAGGCTGCCGGCTTCCTGCGCCGGGTCGGGGCAGACACGATTCTGATTCAGCGGATGCTGAAGGAGGATCTGCAGGAGTACATCTCCAAGGCGGAGATCATCAAGCATGCACGTATGGTATATGACCAAATCGCGCTGGTTGTCACTCAGCCTGGAATGAAAATACCGCAGCTGTTGATTGCCCAGACGGCGGATACGCTGCTGGGGATGACGAATGTGGTAGCGTCCTTCGTGATCAGTGAGCGGCCTGACGGCCTGATCGGCATCAGTGCCCGGTCTCTGGGACGGATGAATGTGCAAGTGGTGATGGAGAAGCTGGGCGGCGGCGGACATCTGTCCAACGCGGCTGTACAGCTTGAAGGAACAACCAAAGAAGCAGAAGCCAGACTGCTTGCAGTATTGGCCGAAATTGAAGCGAAAGAGGGGTTATTTGAATGAAGGTCATTTTCATTAAAGATGTTAAGGGTCAAGGCAAGAAGGGACAGGTCAAAGAGGTATCGGAAGGGTATGCAGCCAACTTCCTGCTCCCGCGCGGACTGGTTCGTCCGGCTACAGACGGCAACGTGAAGACACTGGAGAATCAGGCGGCCGCAGAACAACGCCGCAAGGACCAGGAGAAAGAGGAGGCTGTACAGCTGGGCAAGAAGCTGGATGAGCTGACCTTGACCCTGAAGGCCAAAGCGGGTGAAGGCGGCCGTCTGTTCGGCGCGATCACAAGCAAGCAGATCGGTGAGGCGCTGGCAGCTACGCAGGGGATCGTCATCGACAAGCGCAAAATTGAGCTGAGCGATTCAATTCGCCATGTAGGCACATTCCAGGTAACAGTGAAGCTGCATACTGAAGTAAAGGCTAACCTCACGGTTCAGGTAACGGAGGAGTAGAATGGGTGGAGATCTCTTTTTCGATCGGGTTCCCCCGCAGAATCTAGAGGCGGAACAGGCCGTACTGGGTGCAGTTCTGCTATCGGATGAGGCGCTGATTACCGCGATGGAGCGGGTGAATACCGAAGACTTCTACGACAAACCGCATCAGATGATATTTGAGGCGATGGTGCAGCTCGGAGAAGAGAGCCAGCCGATTGACTTGATTACATTGACTTCCCGGCTCCAGGATAAGGGGGAGCTTGAGGATATCGGCGGTGTCAGCTATCTGGCGAAGCTGGCACATGCGGTTCCGACTGCGGCCAACGTCGATTATTATGCCCAGATTATAGAAGAGAAGGCGATGCTGCGGCGGCTGATCCGCACAGCGACGCAGATTGTCAGCGAAGGCTATACCGGCGGCGAAGATGTGGGCATTATGCTAAGTGATGCCGAGCGGCGAATCCTGGAGATCTCGAACCGCCGCAGCGGCAGCGGGTTCATCGCGATCCGTGATGTGCTGATGCAGGTATTCGACCGGGTGGAGCTGCTCCATCAGAACAAGGGCGGAACTTCGGGGATTCCCACCGGCTTCGTTGATCTTGATCATATGACGAACGGTTTTCAGCGCAACGACTTAATTATTGTGGCTGCCCGTCCTTCTGTCGGGAAGACGGCCTTCGCCCTGAATATCGCACAGAATGTGGCGGTCCGGGCGAAGGAGACCGTAGCCATCTTCAGTCTGGAAATGTCGGCGCCCCAGCTGGTTCAGCGTATGATCTGCGCCGAAGCCAATCTGGATGCCAATATTATGCGTACCGGTGATTTCAAAAGCGATGATGACTGGTCCAAGCTCACCATGGGCATCCAATCCTTGTCGGAGTCTGAGATTTACATTGACGATACTCCCGGAATTACAGTGACCGATATCCGGGCGAAATGCCGCAGGCTGAAGAAGGAAAAAGGCCTCGGAATGATCGTCATCGACTACCTGCAGCTGATTCAGGGGCGCGGGAAGGCCGGGGAGAACCGTCAGCAGGAGGTATCCGAAATCTCGCGTACCCTGAAGCAGATTGCCCGTGAGCTTGACGTTCCCGTTATCGCCCTGTCCCAGCTCAGCCGGGGTGTGGAGCAGCGTCAGGACAAACGCCCGATGATGAGTGACCTTCGTGAATCGGGCTCCATCGAGCAGGATGCCGATATCGTAGCGTTCCTGTACCGTGATGATTACTATAATCAGGATACCGAGAAGAAGAATATCATTGAGATTATTATCGCCAAGCAGCGTAACGGTCCGGTAGGGACGGTGGAGCTTGTGTTCCTCAAGAACTTTAACAAGTTCGTCAACTACGAGCGGGCACATGCAGAACCGTTCGCAGGTTAGGCAGAATTCGCACAATACACGAACGATCGCATATATTAACTTGTGATCGTTCGTTTTTATTTGACTTTAAAAAGTGCCGCTGTTACACTGATTATTGTGCTTTGGCGGGTCTGCCCGCCTGGTGTCCGGAGGGCTGCGTACATAATGAAGCGCGTACAGAGCCCTTATTACAAGTGGAAACGGCTTCCTGTCCTTATACAGGGACAGTGGGTTTCAGCGGGAAATAGAAGGATATTCTTCTATTTTGAAAAATAATGGTGCTTGCTTGCACCTACGGAGGAATGAACATGTCAACGGTAGTCGTCGTGGGAACACAATGGGGAGACGAAGGCAAAGGGAAGATCACGGATTTTCTGGCGGAAAGTGCAGATGTGGTCGCCCGGTATCAAGGGGGGAACAATGCCGGTCACACGATTCTGATTGACGGGAAGAAATTCAAGCTGAGCTTGATTCCATCTGGTGTATTTTATAAAGAGAAGACTTGTGTTATCGGCAATGGAATGGTTATCAATCCGGAAGCCCTGATCCAAGAAATTAATTATATTCATGAAAATGGCTTCGATACGAAGAACCTGGTTATCAGCGATCGTGCCCATGTCATTATGCCTTACCATATGCTGCTGGATGCGCTTGAAGAAGACCGCAAGGGCCCGAACAAAATCGGCACAACCCGCAAGGGGATCGGCCCGTGCTACATGGACAAGGCTGCCCGCAATGGTATCCGGATCGCCGATCTGATGGATGCCGAGGAATTCGAGCTGAGACTTCGTCCGCTTATGGAAGAGAAGAACCAGGTCATTACTCAGGTATACGGGGCAGAGGCGCTGGATGTGGAAGAGATTCTGGCGAAATATCTGGGGTATGCAGAAGTGCTGCGCGGCTATGTAACGGATACCTCGGTTGTGCTGAATGAGGCTATTGATGCGGATTCCAGAGTATTGTTTGAAGGTGCGCAGGGCGTCATGCTGGATATTGACCAAGGTACTTATCCGTTCGTAACTTCATCGAATCCGTCGGCAGGCGGCGTCTGCATTGGCTCGGGGGTTGGCCCGTCCAAGATCAAGCAGGTTATCGGTGTAGCGAAGTCCTATACTACCCGTGTCGGCGACGGTCCATTCCCTACTGAACTGAACGATGCCACCGGTGATTATATCCGCGAGACCGGGCATGAGTACGGTACAGTAACCGGACGCGCCCGCCGTGTCGGCTGGTTCGACAGTGTAGTGGTGCGCCATGCCCGCCGCGTCAGCGGAATCACCGGTCTGTCGCTGAACTCGCTGGACGTACTGAGCGGCCTCGAGACGGTTAAGATCTGCACCGGCTACAAGTACCGCGGGGAGATCATTACCCATTACCCGGCGAGCCTCAAAATGCTGGCAGAATGTGAAGCGGTCTATGAGGAGCTTCCAGGCTGGAGCGAGGATATTACCTCTGCAAAAACTCTGGATGATCTGCCGGCGAACACCCGCAAATATGTGGAACGTGTATCGGAGCTGACGGGTATTCCGATCTCGATCTTCTCCGTGGGCCGCAACCGGGAACAGACCAATCAAGTGCTGCCCATCTATATCTAGATTGAAGCAGTGTGAATAGGAAGTACAGGAGCAGGGACCTCGTTGGAGGTGCCTGCTTTTTTGTATTTTCAGGCTAATGTACAGTGGATGGACCACTTTTCTATACCTCAGGCACGTTTCCCCAGCCTTGTTCTAGTCAATACTGTGAGAATGGGATCACATCCGGACTGATTCTTCAGGGAATGAATAGAGCAGGCTGTAAGGGAGAGATGATGATGAGAATAGTGAAACGCGCGCTTGGCATCTGCCTGATTGTTGTGCTGGCCAGCGGATTGTCGATGCTGACGACTGCATATGTTGTGAATACGTATATCCAGTCGGTACTGGCGAGCTTGGATATTAAGCTGGATGGACCGGGTCCGGGGATCGGCGGCTTCGTGAAGGGTCTGACCGGGATGGGGGGCGGCAGCGGGGCGAATCCCAAGGACGAGATATCCAAGGAGACAACCACAGAGACAGATTCAGGCAAGACGGACGGCGAGCAGGGCAATAGTGGAGGGAAGACGGGCAATACGGGCAATACGGAGAATCAGTCAGTGGATGAAAAGGTGCCGGAGAACGCGCTGCCTGTAATGGGACAAGCTGCGGCTGGGGAAGAACAGAGCGAAAGTGCCCTGGACCAGAATCTGGTGATGACACCGGAGGCGATGAATGACCTGAAGGAGAATCTCCCTGCGAATGAGAAATCCAATATTTTCAATATTCTGATGACCAAGCTTCCGCAGGAGGAGATGATCAAAATCTCCGCTGCCCTGGAAGGCGGGTTGACAGAGAGCGAAGTAACGGAATTGCAGGGAATCATTGAGAAATATGTAGATGCAGATGAATATAAGGCTCTGATGAAAATGCTTACACCCGACAATGCGGAGCCGAATCAGAATTAAAAAATGTCACTTTTTGGACACGACATCGTGGCTTGAGACGCATATTTAGGCCATAAACCCGCGAATTTCGCGGGTTTTGCTGTAGGGACAAAGTTGAAATTTTTCTGCAGGCTATGGTACAGTAAAAAAGGACTATTAAGGGTTAATTTTTTGTAACCTTTTTCGTGTCCTCAATAGAGCAATATTCGTACTCATGCAAATAGACAATAAAATTCGATGTGAAGCATAGACTGAAAGGGAGAGTTTCATGAAAGGATTTAAGTTCATGCGCCGGATGGGGAACCTGCGGAGCCGTGATGAAGCATCCGCAGAATCCGGTGCAGCAGGTCTACAGGATAAGGAAACCGCCGGCGCGGGTGAGTCCCGTGTCTTTCAGCCGGTGACGAAATCACGCAGACGCCGGCGCTCATGGCTGCTGGCTTCAACCGGTCTGGTTCTTCTGACCACCTTCCTGGTGGGGGCAGAGAAAAGACATGTTACGGCGAATACCGTAACCTATTACAAAGTGCTGGTGAACGGCGAGGAGATCGGGAACCTGGACCAGCAGGCGGACTTGAATAAGCTGTTCGAGGATAAGAGACGGGAATATCAGCTCAAGTATCCTGACTCTGTGATGGTACTGCAAACGGGCGGCATCACTACAGAAGCACAGCGGGCTTACAAGCCGGAGGTTGACAGTGAGGCTACCCTGGACAAGCTGGATGGCATGCTCAAAGCCTATGCCGTAGGTGTGCAGCTGGCCGTGGACGGAGAGCCGCTCGGAATCGTCAAGGATCAGGAGACGGCTACAGCAGTGCTTCAGGCCGTGAAGGAGCATTATGCTCCGCAGACGGCTGCAGCTTCGGGCGGGAAGCTGAAGAAGACGGCGGCCAAGGCGGGAGCCGCTATCCCGGCAGCTAAAGACCAAGTGGAATCGGTCAAGATCCGTGAGGAAGTGAACATCATTCCGGTGAAGGCAGACCCCAACAAGGTGCTGAGTGTAGAAGAAGCGGTGAAAGTGCTGACCGAAGGCCGGGAAGCTCCGCTTCGCTATTCGGTTCAGGAGGGCGATACGGTCTCTGCGATTGCTTCCAGGTTCAACATTAACCAAGCGGAGATCTTCCGCAACAATCCGGAGGTTAAGGAGCTTAGCCTGCAGATCGGCGATACTTTGCAGTTAACAGTCCCGCAGCCGGATCTTACGGTTGTGACCGTAGAACAGGTGACCGAAGAGGTAGTCACGGAGCCTGAGGTTATTATCCGCAAGAGCGATCAGCTGCCGGCAGGCAAAAGAAAGGTTGTCCGCCCCGGACAAACCGGACTCAAAACGATGCAGTACAGGCTGACCAAAGAAAATGGACAGGTTGTCCAGGAAGAGTGGCTGGGGCAGAGTGTAGTGAAGGCCGCCCTGCCTGAAGTGGTCTATTCCGGCACCAAGGTTGTGGGTGAAGGCACAGGGATGTTCGCCTGGCCCGTTAGCGGAGCCATGATATCGAGCAGTTACGGCGAGCGCTGGGGACGCGCCCATAAGGGAGTGGATCTGGTATCCGGCAATCGTACGATCAAGGCTGCGGATGCCGGGACGGTAAGCTTCGCCGGTGTGCAGAGCGGATACGGCAATGTGGTTATCGTTGACCACAATAACGGATATGTCACTTACTACGGGCATTTAAGCCGTATCTCGGTCTCGGCCGGACAGAAGCTGGGACAGGGCAGCCAGATTGGGATTATGGGCAGCACCGGCCGCTCAACCGGTACGCATCTGCATTTTGAAATCCGCAAGAACGGAACAGCTATCAATCCGATGAAATATCTGAAATAACAAATAAATATATAATTTCTACTATTCATATGTAATTTTCTGCCGTCCGGATGATTTCGGGCGGTTTTTATTTCGTTAGATGTGATGCCCCCCGCAGGTATGTTAAAATAAAGGAATCAATGACCTGAGTATCGTTAGAAAGGTGAAGCTGAGCATATGCAAATGGGAACGATTCTGGTAGTGGATGATGAACAACCTATTGCTGATATATTGAAGTTCAATCTGGAAAAAGAGGGCTATGAGGTCATCTGCGCATTCGACGGCAACAGTGCGGTTGAGCTGGCTCTGTCCAAACGTCCCGATCTGATGTTGCTTGATCTCATGCTGCCCGGCAAGGACGGGATGGATGTCTGCCGTGAGGTACGCTCTGCACATCTGGATATTCCCATTATTATGCTTACCGCGAAGGATGGAGAGATTGACAAGGTGCTGGGTCTTGAGCTTGGCGCTGATGATTATGTAACCAAGCCGTTCAGCACACGTGAGCTGCTGGCCAGAGTGAAGGCCCAAATGCGCCGCCAGCATAAGCCGGCCCAGTCCGAGGCACCAAGTGAGGCTGCGGAGAGCAAACAGGGTGTTTATCATTTCGGGTTATTCATTGATACGGATATGTACATGGTCTACAAGGACGGCGAGCCGCTGGATCTGACGCATCGTGAATACGAGCTGCTCTATTATATGATCCGTCATGCCGGCAAAGTAATGACCCGGGAGCATCTGCTGCAGGCTGTATGGGGCTTCGAATACTTCGGTGATGTGCGGACGGTGGATGTGACGATCCGCCGGCTCAGAGAAAAAATTGAGGAGAACCCCAGCAAGCCGGAGTATATTCATACCCGGCGCGGACTCGGTTATTTGATGCATAGCCCCAAAAACGGAGGATTGTGATGAAAGCACTGTCCTTTTTCCGGACGATTCAGGCCAGGCTTATTGTAATTTATGTGCTGCTGATTCTGATTGCGATGCAGCTGATCGGCGTATATTTTGTCAGCTCCATGAAGAACTCGCTGACGGATAACTTCACCAAGGATCTGAAGGCCCGGGCAGAGATGCTCTCGATTCTCACCGCCGACAAGTTCGGGAGTGAGACGGGGACGGCCGATGAGGAATCGGCTGTGGAAAGTCTGCGCGGCATGGTGAACAATCTGTATATCAATGGTGCAGAGATTCAGGTGCTGGATGCGAGCGGCAAGATTATTACCACCTCGATTCCTTCCCAGAATGACTATGTGGGCCAGCGGAATACGCAGACCGTGGTCAGCCGCGCCTTGCAGGGCATTAGCGATAATGAGGAATATATCATCGCGGATGATAATGTGCGCAAGAAGGTAGTAGCGAAGCCGGTGATCTCTGGAGATAAGGTCGTAGGCGCTATCTATATAGCCGCTGATATGAAAGACTTATATGCCACGATGAGCCGGATTAACAGTGTATTCCTCTCGGGGCTGCTGCTGGCGCTGGCGTTGACAGCAGTGCTGGGGGTGATCCTGGCTCATACCATCACCCATCCGATCAAGGAGATGACCAAGCATGCTACTGCGGTGGCAGAAGGCCGCTTCAACCGGAAGGTTCCCGTGTTCGGCAATGATGAGATTGGCCAGTTGAGCCAAGCCTTCAACTACATGACGGACAGATTGCGCGAGGCGCTGCTGCAGAATGAGGAGGAGAAGGAGAAGCTGTCCTCCATTCTTGCCAATATGAGTGACGGCGTGGTAGCGACGGACGAGAGCGGGGCAGTCATTCTGATGAATACACGCGCTGCCCTGATGCTGGGTGCCGAAGGGCCGCTGCCGGAAGGGGCTCCGCTCGGCGGCCTGCTGGGTCTTGACCCTGAGCAGACGGTCTCGGTGACACAGGGTGTTGCCCAGTCGGCCATGCTTCACCTGTCTCCTCTGGACGGAGAAGACCCCAATATCGTGAGGGTGACCTTCACCCCGATCCACCGCCGCGAAGGCGGACGGGTTGCCGGGACGATTGCGGTGCTGCAGGATGTGACAGAGCAGGAGAATCTGGAGGAGTCACGCCGGGAGTTCGTGGCGAATGTATCGCATGAGCTGCGGACACCGCTCACTACAATCAAGAGCTATGCGGAAGCGCTGGATGACGGTGCACTGGAAGATCCGCAGCTTGCGGTGCGGTTCGTCGGGGTGATCCGCAATGAGACGGAGCGCATGATCCGGCTGGTTACCGATCTGCTGCATCTGTCGCGGCTCGACTCCAAAGAGTCCAGTCTGCGCATACAGCAGACAGACATCTCCGAGATGCTGGAGGATGTGGCCGACCGCTTCTCCTTCCAGATCCGCCAGAAGCGGATCCATATCAGCACGAGAGTACGCAAAGAGGTATCCACAGCTTGGCTGGACCGTGATCAGATTGATCAGGTGCTGGGCAACCTGGTCTCCAATGCCCTGAAATATACGCCGGAAGGCGGGACGATTCAGCTGGAGGCGCATAAGAACGAGGACGGAATGCTGGCCGTTTCGGTGCGTGATTCCGGTATTGGGATTCCGAAGAAGGATATTGAGCGCATCTTTGAACGCTTTTACCGGGTCGACAAAGCCCGGTCGCGGAATATGGGCGGAACCGGTCTGGGGCTGTCCATTGCCCGGGAAATTGTCAAAGCGCACGGCGGCTCTATCTCCCTGCAGTCTGAGCTGAATGAAGGCTCGCTGGTCACGTTCACGCTGCCTTTGATGAAGCAAAGGGGGAGTGAGGCGTGAAGGAGAGAATCAAGTCATGGGTGCTGGTCGTGCTGATACTCGGCAGCCTCGTGGAGAGCTATTATTTGATCTACAGGCTGCCGGGCAGCGATTCAGCAGTGTTGTCCAAGAACTTGTATGTGAAGACGGATAATATGGGACCGGAGGAAAAGGTGGAGAATCTGCTCTACCCGGATAAGATGATCATCCATATGGGCGGGGACAAGCATACGCTGTTCTATCCCAGCTCCACCTTCTATAATCTGATTATGAACCGCCTGAAGGGCCGCGGCTTCGAGAGCTTCCAGCGGCGGTCTGTCCAGGACTTCGACTGGGACAAGATCCGCAGCGAGAATCCGGGCATTGAGCTGTCGTTCGGGGCAGGAATTCCGGTATCACTGCTGCAGCGGGTCATGCAGATCTCGCCGGATTCACTATTTGAAGGGGAGAGCATTGACCGGATCTGGATTTACAACATTAAGAATGATTCCAAAGCCCATGCCGTCTTCTTCAGCACCCGCGGAGATATTGTGTACGAGGCGGCCAAAGCCGATCTTACGGTACAGGATGTGCAGCAGCACGTGGACTTCGGCAAGAATCTGACCCTGTATACTGCCGTGAACGGAGAGTATTATGTCCCTGAGGCCAATGTTCCGCTGGTTGAAGCAGTTATGCCTGCGGGCATGTATACCATTGAGCAAATGCAGAGCAATCTGTTCTTCGATGCCGGCAGCACCAGATACATTCCCGAGAAGGATGGCTCCAAAATCTACACAGACAGCAAACGCAGTCTGCAGGTGGATCAGGAGCAGAACTGGATGAGCTACAGCGATCCGGCAGCACTCCCGGATGGCGACAGTACTCCGGCCAAGGATGCACTGGAGGCGGTGGATTTCGTCAACCGGCACGGCGGCTGGAACGGAACCTACAGGCTGGCGGCTACAGAAGAGGGGCGGCAGGACCGCAAGGTTTCTTTTCAGCAATATTATGGCGCGTATCCGTCCGGCTCCTATCCGGTTATGAGCAATCCGCAGCTCCAGTACGGCGTAATCCATCTGGAGCTGCAGCAGGGGACGGTCTCTTCCTACGAACGCTCCCTGCTGTATATGGATGAGGAGAAGTCAGAGAAGACCATTGTTGAGCTGTCCGGCGGCGAAGTGCTGAAGCAGCGGCTGGCGGGGATCAGCAGTACCCTGCGGATTATTGATCTGACACCTGCCTATCTGCCTGCGCTGACAGGGGAGAAGCTGAAGTTCCGTCCGGTCTGGCGGGTTACGCTGAGTGATGGAACTGAGCTTACGCTGAATTAGAGCAGGATGCAGGAATACAGAGTATAGGAATGAATACAAGGCGTAGGGACGTCTTAGCCTTAAGCTGTTATCCGGGGAGGGAATGTTATGGACTGGGGAAGGGCCAAAAGTGTAATGATCTATGCCTTTCTGGTGCTTAACCTGCTGCTGTGCTATCAGTTATGGATTGATGTGCGCGATCAGGTCAGCGCAGGACTTGACTTCACTTCCCTGTCCGCAGAAACTCAGGCGGTGATGGAAGAGAAGGGCATCCGGCTGCTGTGTCCGATTCCGGCTGCCACTCCGGAGCTGCCTGATATCACGTACCGTTACTCGGGAGAAGAGCAGAATGAAGTGCCTGTGAAGCTCAAGGAGCCGATTGACAGCAAGCTGATGTACTCCTCGTTCTCCGAGCTGAGCAACCTGCTGAAAGGCCAGATCCCGGACATTGCCAATTACCGGTTCGATTCACAGGAGAGCGAGGTTGGCAAGTTCGTGCTGCATCCGCTGGTGGACAACAAATGGTCCCTGTTCAGAGTGAGGCTGGAGCTGATTAACAGTGATCAGAAGATTGTAGCGTACCGCTGGCCGCAGATTGAGATCGGGGCGAGCCGGAGCGATGATCTGCAGAAGGTGCTCCCGGCTTCACAGGCGCTGAGCAGTCTGATCGAGAAGTATTTTCCGGCTGATGCCGCGGTGAAGGAGATTGAGCTGGGCTATTACGGCGAGCTGTTCAACTCCGAGAGCCAGGTGGCTTCGCCGATGTGGCGGTTCATGCTGGAGGACGGCAGCGCCTACTATATGGATGCGATCAGTGCGGATATTATCAGTCCTAAGACAACAGAGTAGAGGGAGCAGGAGAGATATGGGGATTTCATTTACAGTACTGTCCAGCGGTTCTACCGGGAATGTGACAGTGGTGCGTAACGGCGAGACCACGCTTATGATTGACGCAGGTCTGAGCGCGAAGCGGATCGACGAGCTGCTGGCCATGCGTGAGCTGACAGGAGAGGATTTGGACGGGATTCTGGTGACCCATGAGCATTCCGATCATATTAAGGGGCTGGGTGCGATGGCCCGCAAGTATGATCTTCCGATCTATGCGAATCCGAATACCTGGGGAGCCATAGAGAAGGGGATTGGCAAGATTCCTGAGCATAACCGGGTCATTCTGGAAACCGGGCAGCACCGGGATTTCGGCAGTATGCGGGTGGAGTCATTCGCCATCTCCCATGATGCTGCGGAGCCGGTGGCTTACAATTTCTATGACGGCAAGGAGAAGCTGTGTGTGGCGACAGACCTTGGGTATGTCAGCGACAAGGTTAGAGCAGCGATATCGGATGCCGATGTGCTTGTGCTGGAATCGAATCATGATATTGAAATGCTGCGGATGGGGCGGTATCCCTGGAACACGAAGCGGCGGATTCTCGGCGATTTGGGGCATCTGTCCAATGAGGCGGCAGGCACAGCACTCAGCGAGATTCTGACAGGACGGACCAAACGCGCCTATCTCGCCCACTTAAGCAGAGACCATAATATGATGGATCTGGCGAAGATGTCCGTGCGCGGAGCCATGGAGGACCGCGGCTGCTTCTATAGAGACAGCGAGTTCAGGCTCTGTGATACCTACTATGACCGGCCTACGCCATGGGATAAGGTGAGCCAGTCATAAGGCGGTCAACCTCGGTGATCTTATGCTCCAGCTCCTGGCGGGAGAATAATCCTTTATCAATAAGCAGCTCGATCATTGCATGCTGGACAAGAATCAGTTGATAGTGTTCATCCTTCAGATCCCCCAGCTTGCCGATAAACTGTACCAGGTCATTACTTGTTGAAAAAGACTCCATAGTCCGGGCCTCCTTAGTAATTGAATTGTAGTGGTAATGTAAAAAATTCACATCTTTTTTAACATTAAAAAAATGTGGGCGGCACTGCTGCCTGTGATACAATCATAAAGAGCGTTCTAATCCTATTGTAGTCTTTTAAGTTGCAAAATATTCCGGATACAGGCTGTTAAACTTTTTAGTAGCTTACAAGAATAAGAGACATCCCTTGCGCTTAGAACCCACAGAAATGTGGTGAATAAATCAAGTGAAACCTTTTAGTACTTCGTGAAGTCTAAGAGATATAGCGGTTAAGCTCGGGCGTGGTTGCTTGGCGTTCAGTCCTGAATGCGGTGGCAATAGAGGGGAGAGAGTGTAACGTGGGATTATTCGATGATGATTTCTATTCAACCAAGGTGTCGCGGCGCAGAAACGGCAAATCTAAACCATCCGGTGGATATGCTGACGGCAAGTGGGCGGTCCGCAAATCCAGGCGTTCCCTGGCAACCTGGCAGATATCGCTGATCAGCTCTGTATGCAGTGCTGTTGTGGCTGTGCTGCTGTTCAGTCTGGTAACAGGACAGTTCGCCCAGGAGAAATCCCTGGCTCCGGTAGTTATTGATAAAGTGGCTGTGAGCAGCTCCGATCCGTTCGACCGGATTATTCAGGCTGCCGCACATGTCCGCCCTGCGGTAGTGAGCATCATTAACCATAAGGAAGACAACAAAGAACTCAATATTCTCGATGAATCGGCATTAGGCTCGGGAGTTATCTATAAGAAGGATGATAATAAGGCATTTATCATTACCAACAATCATGTCATTGAGGGTGCCGGCAAGCTGGAGGTTGTTACAGTAGACGGCAAGACGCACAAAGCGGAGCTGGTAGGCGCCGATAAGGTGAGCGACATCGCAGTGCTCTCCATTAGTGACAAGGGTATTAACACGATTGCGGAGATCGGCGATTCCTCCAAGCTGCGCCTGGGCGAGACGGTGATTGCTATCGGCAATCCGCTGGGGCTTGGCGATACGCTGACTTCAGGCATTGTAAGCTATACAGAGCGGACGATCCCTGTGTCACTGAATCAGGATGGTGTGTACGACTGGGAGCAGGAGGTTATCCAGACCGACGCGGCCATCAATGAAGGCAACAGCGGAGGTGCGCTGGTGGATCTGGACGGCAAGGTTATCGGTATTAATACGATGAAGATCTCCGATACGGGCGTGGAGGGACTGGGCTTCGCTATTCCCGCCAACCATGTGGTGGATACAGCCAATGAACTTACAGCCAAAGGGCGGATTGCCCGTTCTTACCTGGGAGTGTATTCTGTTGATTTGAATAATCCCTATGTGCCGCTGGCCGATGATCAGCGTAAGGAGCTTAATCTTCCGGCCATAGTAACCGACGGGGTTGTGGTCCTGGATGCCGTAGGCCCTGCTAAGGATGCAGGCCTGCAGCTTAACGATGTGATTACGAAGTTCAATGACAAACCGATTACCTCGACCCTGTCGCTGCGCAAATATCTGTACGATCATACCAAGATCGGAGATAAACTGGAAATCACCTTTTACCGCAATGGTGAAGTGAAGCAGACAACGGTTAAGCTTCTGGAGAAGCCCGAGGAATAAAACTGGAAACAGCCGTATATAATAATGAGGCAGTAAAGATAACGGAAACGGTTCAAGCCGTCCTCTTAGCAAAATATAAGAGGATGGAGCCGTTTCAAGGCTGAAATCACGGGGTAAATGGTAGTATTGACTATAAATATTACTATTCAACCCAACTGGTAGCCCTTACATTGGGAAGAGGACCTAATAAGGGAAGAAACGGAGAAATTTAGGATAGAATAGCTTGCCTTTGTTAAAAAGGTGTGGTAACATGAAATTACTCATACAATTGATACCTTATTCTCCTATTGAAAAGGGCTGTCAACTGAAATACAACCTTTCTCAATGTGTGAATTTTTTCTTTGTCTGAAGATAAAAAGAACATATTAATTTAAATTTGTGGAGGTAACACACATGCAAACAGGTACAGTTAAATGGTTCAACGCAGAAAAAGGATTCGGTTTCATCGAAGTTGAAGGCGGAAGCGACGTATTCGTTCACTTCAGCGCAATCACTGGCGACGGCTTCAAAACTTTGGACGAAGGCCAACGCGTTGAATTCAACGTTGTTCAAGGCAACCGCGGACCACAAGCCGAAAACGTTGTAAAACTGTAATTAATAGAAGGTACCGTCCCCGCTTGTGAAAGTTGGGACGGTCTTTTTTTATCGTTACTGGCCTTGCAACATAAAGGAAGGAGGAACGGCAATGAACTACCGGAAGAAGCCTTTGGAGGAAGTACCAGAAGAAAATACCGCAATATGGGCATGCACCAACGATGAGTGTAATGGATGGATGAGGGATAATTTCGCATTTGAACATGCGCCTTCCTGCCGTCTCTGTCATTCCCCAATGGTTCGTAGCATGAAGATGCTGCCGCAATTGCTTAATTCAAATGGCGATCTCAAATCGCTTAAGAAGGGTACTTCGATTACCTAGACCAATGCCTTTATGAGCCAAGACAACTATAGATGCTATATATGAGAGTCGAAATGTAAGACGGTGAAACCGTCTTATTTTTTTTGCTTTCCAAGCGCAATATTGTGATATTTGTCACAAATTTATTGTTTTTTATGCCTAAACGGGGTGTATAATGTGATAATTATCACACTTTGAGTGATGGAAATTTGACAAAATAGACATAACGAATGGGGAGAAGGAAGGGGAGAAATATGGATACAGTCATGCTGTCACGTATACAATTTGCGTCGACGACAATTTTTCATTATTTCTTTGTGCCGGTATCAATCGGACTAGCGCTCTTAATTGCAATTATGGAGACTATGTACGTAAGAAAGGGCAATGAAGAGTACAAACGAATGGCGCAGTTCTGGGGGAAGCTGTTCCTCATTAACTTCGCAGTAGGCGTAGTGACAGGGATATTGCAGGAGTTCCAGTTCGGAATGAACTGGTCTGACTATTCGCGCTTCGTCGGTGATGTGTTTGGAGCGCCGCTGGCGATTGAAGCGCTGCTTGCGTTCTTTTTGGAGTCAACCTTTATCGGGATCTGGATCTTCGGCTGGGATAAGGTATCCAAGCGTGTCCATCTCTTCTCTATCTGGATGGTTGCACTCGGAACGATGCTGTCGGCATTCTGGATTCTGCTGGCTAACTCGTTCATGCAGCATCCGGTAGGCTTCGCCATCAATAACGGGCGGGCGGAAATGAATGATATCTTCGCACTGATAACAAACGGGCAGCTGCTGGTGGAGTTTCCGCATACGGTGCTTGCCGCATACGCTACAGGCGCATTCCTGGTAACGGGGATCAGTGCTTATAAGTTACTTAAGAAGCAAGACGTTCCTTTTTTCCGCAAATCCTTTGAAATCGCGGCAATTGTAGGTATTATTTCTTCCTTCGGCGTAGCTGTTGCGGGTCATGCGCAAGCTCAGTATCTCGTTGAGACCCAGCCGATGAAGATGGCGGCTTCCGAAGCATTATGGGGCGAGAGCGGTGATCCTGCACCCTGGACGATTTTTGCCAATATCGATGTAGATAACAAAACCAACAGCAATGAGATTCAGGTTCCTTATCTGCTGAGCTTCCTGTCCTACAGTAAATTCTCCGGTGAAGTAAAAGGGATGAATCAGCTGCAGGCGGAATATGAACAGGCTTATGGACCGGGAGATTATATCCCTCCTGTCAAAACAACGTTCTGGAGCTTCCGGATCATGGTTGCTGCCGGTACGCTGATGATCGTGCTTGGCGTGTACGCAATCTACCTCATGTGGCGCAAGAAGATGGATAAGCCGAACACCTGGTTCATGCGGTTTATGTTCTGGGGACTGCTGCTCCCGCCGATTGCCAACACTTCCGGCTGGATTATGACAGAGATCGGGCGGCAGCCATGGACTGTATTTGGACTTATGACTACGGAAGACAGTGTATCCCCTAATATTACCAGCGGACAGGTGCTGTTCTCAGTGATTTCATTCAACATTATCTATGCCGTTCTGGGTGCGGTGCTGATCGGCTTGTTCGTCAAAGTAATTAAAAAAGGTCCTTATGCTATGGATAACGAACACGGTGAATCCCACGATCCGTATAACAAGGAGGGCTAACCCATGTCACTTAATGAATTATGGTTTCTGCTGATTGCAGTGCTGTTCGTCGGGTTCTTCTTCCTGGAAGGCTTCGACTTCGGCGTAGGGATGGAGACGCAGATTCTGGCTAAGAATGATACAGAGCGCCGGATATTGATCAATTCGATCGGGCCGTTCTGGGATGCGAATGAGGTATGGCTGATTACGGGTGCGGGCGCGATGTTCGCCGCCTTCCCGCATTGGTATGCCACGCTGTTCAGCGGCTTCTATATTCCGTTTGTATTTGCCCTGCTGGCTCTGATTGCCCGCGGTGTCGCCTTCGAGTTCAGAGGCAAACGCGATTCCAAGGCTTGGCAGAAAACCTGGGATGTCTGCATCTTCTTCGGCAGCTTCCTGCCACCGTTTCTGCTCGCTGTGGTGTTTGCCAGCTTCATTAAAGGCCTGCCGATTGACAAGGATATGCAGATGTATGCCGGATTCTTCGATATCGTCAATGCTTATACGGTTGTAGCGGGAATTACGGTTGTTCTGCTGTGTCTGGTTCACGGACTGATGTTCACCACGCTGCGTACTCTTGGAGATCTTCAGGAACGGGCGCGCAAGCTGGCCCAGAAGCTGCTGATTCCGCTCGCGGCGCTGCTGGTGGCCTTCGTAGTTATGACATACACCATGACGGATATTTTCGACAAACGCGGAACATTGCTGTGGATTGTAGTCGTTCTGGGTGTTGTAGCTTATCTGCTGGCCGGATACTTCATGACTAAGAAGAAGGACGGCTATGCCTTCGGAATGACTGGAGCGGTAATGGCGCTGTCGGTGGCTTCGATCTTCATCGGGCTGTTCCCGCGGGTGATGATCAGCTCGCTGGATCAGGCATTCAACCTGACGATTACGAATGCAGCCTCCGGCCAATATTCGCTGAAGGTCATGACGATTGTGTCGCTGACGCTGCTGCCCTTCGTGCTGGGCTATCAGATCTGGAGTTATTTCATCTTCCACAAACGGGTTCACGAGAAGGAGCATCTTGAATACTAATGGATAAAAATTTGCTTGGGTACAAAGGAGTTAAGCCTGTCTTTCTGCTGGTCGGCTTCCTTACCCTGGTGCAAAGCTTCTCCATTCTTCTGCTGGCGAAGTCGCTGGCAGAAGTTGTCTCTGCGCTGTTTGCGGGAGAACCGCTGAAGGAACAAGGGGCTAGAGCGCTCTTGTTCCTTCTTGCATTTCTCGTGCGTCATGCCTGTGCCCTGCTGATGAGCCGGACGGCTTACCGCTTCGCTGAGGCGACCGGCAGCAGCATGCGGAGACAGATGATGGATAAGCTGTTCCAGCTTGGACCGAGGCTGGCTTACGACCGGGGAACGGGAAATGTGGTCACATTAGTGCTTGAAGGAGTAACCAAGTTCCGTACCTACCTGGAGCTGATTATTCCGCGAATGGTCGGTATGGCCGTAACGCCGGCATTGCTGCTGGTCTATGTGTACACCCAGGATACGTCCAGCGGTGTCATTCTTACCTTAACGATGCCCATCATTATTGTCTTCATGATTCTGATCGGTATGACGGCCCGCAAGCAAATGGACCGTCAGCTGAAGTCTTACCGCACTTTATCGAATCACTTCGTGGATTCGCTGCGTGGCCTGGAGACACTCAAATTCCTTGGGCGCAGCCGCAGCCACAGCGAGAGTATCGCCACTGTCAGCGACCGCTACCGCTCGGCGACGATGCGTACGCTGCGCGTGGCCTTCCTGTCATCCTTCGCCATGGACTTCTTCACGATGCTGTCCGTAGCATCGGTAGCCGTAAGCCTCGGTCTGCGGCTGGTCAATGAGCAGATGACGCTGGTTACCGGACTGACAATTCTGATTCTGGCTCCGGAATATTTCCTGCCGGTGCGGCTGGTGGGGGCGGATTTCCATGCGACACTGGATGGCAAGGAAGCCGGAGAAGCGATGAAGAGCATCATCGACCGTGAGACGGTGCAAGCGAAGCTGCTGGAGCCGGGAGAGCAGGGGGCGATGAAGGAGGATGGCGGACGGTTGCCGGGAACAATTTTCACGTGGAACAATGATAGCAGCCTGCGGCTGAACGCCGTTGGTGTGAAATATGAAGCTGAGGGAGCCGCTTCGCTGGAGGATGTGAACCTTGAATTCAGCGGATATGCCAAAATCGGCATAATAGGGGAGAGCGGAGCAGGCAAGTCTACACTCGTGGATATTCTGGGGGGCTTCCTTCATCCCACCGCCGGAACGATCCACATTAACGGGAACCGGGTCAGCGCGCTTACCGATGAGGAGTGGCGCAAGCAGACCGCCTATATTCCACAGCGTCCGTATATCTTCAGTGGTACGCTCGCAGACAATGTGCGGTTCTATTACCCGGAAGCCTCGAATGAGGCTGTAGCCGCCGCGTTGGAATCCGCAGGATTATCGAAGCTGGTGGCCTCGCTGCCTGAAGGCTTGAACGAAATGATTGGCGGCGGCGGCCGTTCGCTAAGCGGCGGGCAGGAGCAGCGTGTGGCCCTGGCCCGTGCCCTGCTGAGCAGCCGCCCCATTATGCTGCTGGATGAGCCGACGGCCCATCTGGACATTGAGACCGAATATGAGCTGAAGGAAACGATGCTGCCGCTGTTTGAGGGCAAGCTGGTGTTCCTGGCCACGCACCGTCTGCACTGGATGATCGACATGGATCTGATTATCGTTATGCAGCAGGGGCAGGTGGCTGAAATCGGCACACACAACGAGCTGACCGCGCGGAGGGGTGCCTATTATGAGCTTATTCAAGGTCAACTGGAGGGAATCCATTGAACCGTGAAGGATGGTTTGCTCCGTATTACTCCGCCTACTTCTGGCGGTTCGTGTTAATCATTCTGCTTGGCGCATTGACGATCTTCTCGGCTTCGTCGCTGATGTATACCTCGGGCTTCCTGATCTCGAAGGCGTCGATTCCGCCGGAAAATATTTTGATGATCTATGTGCCGATTGTCGGCGTGCGCACCTTCGGCACAAGCCGGGCCGTGATCCACTATGTGGAGCGGCTGGTGGGGCATGATACGATTCTGCGGATTCTCTCTAAAATGCGGGTCCGGCTCTACAACATTCTGGAGCCGCAGGCTTTGTTCCTGTCCTCGCGCTTCCGTACCGGCGATCTGCTCGGTATGCTGGCCGATGATATTGAATACTTGCAGAATGTATATCTCCGCACAGTCTTTCCGAGCATTATCGCGCTCCTGATCTATGCGGTTGCCGTTATTTCACTCGGTACGTTCGATCTGGCGTTCGCTCTGCTTATGGGCTTGTACATGCTGATCCTGGTGGTCGTATTGCCGCTGATCTCCCTGCTGTTCACCCAGAAGCGTCAGCGTCAGGTGAAGCAGGAGCGCAACCGGCTGTATCAAAAGCTGACTGATGCCGTGCTTGGCCTGGGCGACTGGGTCATCAGCGGACGGCAGAGCCAGTTCGTCGATACGTATGAGGCGGATGAGCAGAGCGTAGCCCGTACAGACGGTGCGCTGCGGCGCTGGGCGCGGCTGCGTATGTTCATCGCCCAAGCCGTGGTCGGCCTGGGCGTGCTGTCCCTGCTCTACTGGGCAGCCGGACAGTACGCTGACGGAGCGATTGCCGGAACGCTGATTGCCGCGTTCGTGCTGGTGGTCTTCCCGGTAGCGGATGCCTTCCTGCCCGTATCCGAGGCCGTGGAGAAAATTCCGCAATACCGGAATTCTCTGGAGCGCCTGGAGGGGGTGGAGACCTCAGCGGGAGATGTACCGCTGAGGGTGGAAGCTGCCGGGAATGCCGAAGCTGCAGCTCAGGCAGCCGCTGCCCTGCAGGCTGTCCAGGTCAGCGGACAGGTCCGTATTGAACTGAAGTCGGCGGGTTACCGCTATGCGGCGGGCCACGACTTATCAGTTCGGGGGCTGGATCTTACGCTGCCGCAGGGGCGGAAGATCGCTGTTATTGGCCGCAGCGGGGCCGGTAAATCGACACTGCTCAAGATGATACAAGGCGTGATTACGCCTACGGCCGGCTCCGTGACGATTAACGGAATTGACGCTGCGGCCTATGGTGAGCGGATTCCGCAGCTCATCGCGGTACTCAACCAGAGCCCGCATCTGTTCGACACTACGGTGGCGAACAACATCCGGCTCGGGGAACCGGGGGCTTCGGAGGCAGCGGTCCGGCAGGCGGCAGCCCTGGCGAAGCTGGATACGCTGATCTCTTCGCTGCCGGAGGGCTATGACACTCCGGTACGCGAGGCCGGGCAGCGCTTCTCCGGCGGGGAGCGCCAGCGGATCGCCCTGGCCCGTATTCTGCTGCAGAATACGCCGGTGGTTGTGCTGGATGAGCCAACGGTTGGCCTTGACCCGCGCACAGAGCGCGAGCTGCTGGCCACTATGTTCGAGGCGATGGCAGACAAGACGCTGATCTGGGTCACGCATCATCTGGTAGGCGCAGAGGAGATGGACGAGGTGATCTTCATGGAGAACGGGCAGGTGGAGATGCGCGGCACCCATGCCGAGCTGATGGAGAAGCAGCCGCGCTACCGCAGGCTATATGAGCTGGACCGGCCAAGCCGGTATCTGAAGGATACGCCTGGTAAATAAGAATAGGCGCGCATAGATTGAGCTTGGAAATAGTGAGCAAAGAAGCCCTTTCCACCCGGTTGCCGGGGAGAGAGGGCTTCTTTGCTGTATATACTGTCTCCGCTGGGGGAGTACCGGAAACGAAAGCGGGACGCTGCAGCCCCTTGGCAGATGAAAGTCCGGGCAGCATTCAATCGTTCTAATGGAAGGCAGTATTCCTTGAGCGGCCGTAACCGCTATATACCATACTGTTCCGACACCCAGTCTACGAACATGGCATAGTCTTTCTCCACCTGTCCGGCATAGCCGTAGGCCCACTCCGCAAGATAACGGGCAAAGGCCTCAGCATCCGCGCCCATGGCCTTCGCGATCTCATGCTCACTGTGATAGTCGAGAATACCCTTGTCGACGTCGGAGTCGGCGCGGGCATGGATTTTGGCGGTCAGGCTGCCCATCTGCCGGGTCACTGCGGTCCACTCATCCATATCTGCGAGGCTCCCAGGCTTCAGTCTTTTTTTGTACGGCGAACGTTCTCGGACATAGAACTCCCGGCCATCCATCGTCAGGAAGCCAAGGTAGGGATCAGCCTTATGATGCATGGCCTGCTGGGTCGCGGATACACGTTTGCCCTGATGGGCGAACGCTTGCCAGAAGGAGTCTGAATACGGCAGAAAATAGGCAGGAACGGGAACGCGGACTTCTTTGGCCTCCAGGACGGTGTCGTCGGTCCCTGCCTGCTCCATGCCGCCCTCAATAAGAATATAATAGCGGTTCAGTCCGATGGAGGCCGTCCCCGAGCCGCGTTTGACCGCGATGTCCTTGATCCGGAAATGCTCCTCATTCAGGCTGCGCGTAGTTACAGTCCGGGTATAGAAGCCCCAGGCCTGCTCCAGCTGTGCCTGCTCCGCAGCTCCGGGGATCAGCAGCTCCGAGGTCTCCAGGAACACTCTGCTGGTCTGCATCTGGGCGGTAACCTTCTCCAGGAAATGACTCTGGCGGCGCTTCTCCAGCTTACGGAGCAGCTTACGGACGGGTCCTCTGGCGGTATTCTCATCCACTACATAGCTCCCGGGCTGGTCTTTGTGGTCACAGAAACGGTGGATTTGCCGGTAATAAGCCTCCGTATAGCTGCGGATGAGCCCGCGCTGTTCATCCTGACCGTGGCCAAGGGACCTGGCGACAAGCGCAAGGCTGACGGCCATCCGCAGCAGATCATACAGATAGGACCCGACATACCCCTCGTCAAAATCATTCACATCATACACAATCGCCCCATCCTCACTGCGGAAGGCGCCGAAGTTCTCGAAATGCAGATCCCCTTGAATCCAGGTAGGCCGGCTGGGCGAGCTATGATAAGGAAAGTACTGCCTTGTTGTGTCAAAATAGAACAGATATGCGCTCCCCCGGTAGAAGGAAAAAGCGCTTTGTGCCATTTTGCTGTATTTCTCTCTTCTGTTATCAGGGGACAGGCCCATAATGCTGCCATCGAATTCGTCAAAAACAGAAATCAGCAGATCTCTGCGCAGCTTGGTACGTGTACGTATAACTCCTTCGGTGATCGACTGGTTGACCATATGGCGCTCCTCTCCTGTGAACCGGTGGAATCGTTCTTAACCGGAATGACTTACTCTGAAATCGTAAAGCATCTGGTATAGTTGATTATAGCTGTTATTTCCGTGGACTTCTAACTTGGCGGGCGTGATATACTGGAGGGGATTTTCTTGTAAGGATTCCTAAGAACGGGGTGGAAGCATGTGATTTCGAAACGGCTCCTGTGACTATAGATAAGGAGAGGTTAATCAATGGAATTAACATGGGATCTGAACCGGGTCTATCCCTCCTTCGAATCGGAGCAATTTCAGCAGGATCGTGTGCGGGCGGAGAGACTTGCCGGGGAGCTGAATAGATGGTCAGCCTTGCAGATGAATAACGGGCAGGCTGCGGCCGGTGTGATGGAAGAGTTCCTTAGACAATATAACGCATATCAACATATATACTTACGTCTGTTCAGCTACGCGGAATTAAGGTTCAGCGCGGACAGTGGCAACGTGGAAGCTGTTAATCTCATGGACGAGCTGGAGGAGGCCGGCTATGGTGCAGGTGAAGCTCTGGTCAGCTTCAGCAAATGGCTGGGCAGGGTAAGTGCGGATGAGCTGGACCGGAGCATCCGCTCCAGCAGCTATCTGGAGCAGCACGGCTTCTATCTGCGCGGACTGCGAAGTCAGTCACAGCATTTGCTCAGCGAGGAAGGGGAAGCGGTCTTAGCCCGGATGCAGGCAACCGGCTCCAAGGCGTGGGAGCGGCTGTACATGCGGACGTTGTCAACACTGCGGGCAGATGTGGAACTGGACGGGGTAACCCGGAGTTATACACTTGCCGAGCTGCGGAATCTCGTCTATGACCCTGATCCTGCGGTACGGCAGGCGGCGGCTGAAGCCGAGCAGGAAGCCTGCCGCAGTGTAGCAGAGCAGAGTGCAGCCTGTATTAATGCCGTAAGCGGTGAGGCAGCGGCAGTCTACGGACTGAGAGGATATGCTTCACCGCTGCATAAGGTGCTGGACGCCTCGCGGATGGATCAGGAGACGCTGGATGTAATGCTGCAGGCCATCCGGGAGAGCCTGCCGGTCTTTCAGCGGTATTACGCCCGGAAGGCGGAACGTCTGGGGTATGCGGCGGGACAGCTGCCGTTTTGGGATGTTTTTGCCCCTGTTGGAGCGGCGGAGTCTTCGATGGGCCGGATTCCGTATGCTGAGGCCCAGGCGATGATTATCGCGGGCTTCAGCAGGTTCAGCCCGGCGCTTGGCGGGTTCGCCCGCAAGGTGTTCGAACAGCGCTGGATTGATGCCGAGCCGCGCAGCGGCAAAGGCAATTTCGGCATGTGCGTCGATATTGTCCCAATCGGGGAGAGCCGGATTATTACCAGCTTCCAAGGCTATTATATGGATGTGAGTGTGCTGGCCCACGAGATCGGACATGCCTACCACAGCAGCCGTCTCGCCGGGCACACGATGGTGAACATGGACTACCCGGTTCCTATTGCGGAGACGGCGTCGATTTTTTGCGAGAGTCTGATGACCTATGAACTGCTGATGTCTCTGCCTGCGGAAGAAGCGGATACGATGCTGGAACGGAGTCTCTCGGATGCGGGGTATTATATTGTAGACTTCTATGCCAGGTATTGCTTCGAGAGCGGGTTATATGCCTGCAGGTCATCCGGTCCCCTGTCCGTGGAAGAGTTGAACGATCTGATGCTGGAGTCGATGGTTGCCGCTTACGGGGAGAGTATACTGCCGGGCTCGGTTCATCCTTACCAGTGGATCAGCAAGGCCGGATATTATATGGCAGGCAATGAGTTCCTGAACTTCCCGTATTCCTTCGGGCTCTTGTTCTCCAAGGGGCTGTATGCCCAGTACAAGAAGCAGGGTAAAGTGTTCGTGAACCGCTATGAGCAGTTCCTCTCAGCGACCAGTACCCGGAGTATCGCAGACGCCGCGAAGCTGATGGATATTGATGTGCATTCCCTGGCCTTCTGGCAGGAAGCGCTTGGTTTCATTGCCGGGGATGTCGATAAGTTCACGGGACGGGGATAAGGCGGGATTATTGCGCTGCGGGAGGTTTCCTTTTGCGGGGAAGTGTGGTAGAACAATAGTATGAGTCTACGCCGCAGCGGCACAGAAAGGGATGCTTGATTGAATGTATGTAGTGTGTAAGGAACACGTAGAGCTGGCCATCGACAAATTTGTGGACGAGTACGAGGATGCACCGGATGTAGTCGATCTGAAGGAGACGGAGTTCTCGGACTGGGACCCGCCGGCGAAATGTGCGGAATGTGAACAGAATGCGGAATATCTGGTAGTCTAAAGACTGCCGGAATTATAAACACCCTGCGGCCGGGAAGGGCTGCAGGGTGTTTTGGCGTGCGGGTAAGCGGGCCGGATGGAGCGATCAGAGACTGCTAAAAGAATGCAGAAGCTGTAGTCTAGTAGTCTGCGGCCTCGGTTACGTCGGCCTGCGGGCGGCTCTGGCTGCTCCGCAGGTATATAAATGCCGATACAATGGCGATGATTGCGGCAATGGACAACCCCCAGTAAATATTGGAGTAAGCTGCCTGGAGCGATAAGCTGCGCTGCCACTCCAAGGCGCTTGCCGCCATCGCGACGCTGAAGGCTCCGCTGAAGAATTGCAGCAGCTGGAAGAGTCCCATCCCGGAGCCAATCTGCGAAGCAGGCAGGATACGCGAGATTTCATTCGATACGCTGCTCGACAGCACGGTGAACGATAGGCTCATGATCATGTATACGAGCATGACGGCAACCCAGGATTGCCCGGCAAACAAGGCGAACAGTACGGTAGCGGCCAGGACCAGGAATGGTGCCAGACGCAGAATTCCGGCATTGCCGTAGCGGTCAATAATCCGCCCCACCGCGCGGGAGACGAAGATGGCCAGCAGGGAGCCGGGGAAGATGACAAGCCCGGCATGGCTGGCACTGAAGCCGAAGCGGTGGGTCAGAATCTGCGGCAGCAGGAATAAGGTAGCGAAGCTGCACAGGTAAGAGGCGACTCCGATTAGAGCCAGCACCAGATACGGCCGGTTGCTGAATAACGCCGGCAGCACGAATGGATCTGGGGTGGTGCGGATACGCCCGACAAACAGGGCAATAGCAGCGATTCCGGCGACCAGAGCCACCCACAGTCCGCTGGTCAGGAACAGCAGCAGGCCGGTGGTGCCGACGCCAAGGAATATGCCGCCCAGGATATCGAAGGAACCTCGGGCCGGAATCTCCTTAGGCAGCAGGATCAGGAACAGCGGTACCAGCAGCAGAACGGCCGCTGTAACGGCGAACAGCCAGGTCCAGCCGAGGTATTCCACGATGGAGCCGCCTGCTACCGGACCGAGACCCAGTCCCAGGGAGACGGCCGACATGATGGTTGCCATGGCTTTGCCGCGCCGGGCTTGCGGAATGTAGCGGGTGAACAGGACGAGGGACAGGGACATCACTGCGCCTGCACCAGATGCCTGCAGAATACGCACAATCAGCAGGAATATGAAGTTGGTGCTGAAGAATCCGGCCACAGCAGCCAGCCCTAAGGTGAGCAGCCCGATCACCAGCAGCCTGCGGATCGGCACGAAGTCAGAGAGCCGGCTGTATGTGATTGAGGCGATGGAGAACATAATGGAATATCCGGTCACAATCCAGGAGGCGGATGCCGCTGTGATGCCGAAGGTCTCGGTCACATCAGGCAGGGCCAGATTGAACATTGCCGTATTCATAATGACGAGAACGACAGCTACGCTGAACAGCAGAGTCAGTAGTCCTTCGCGCGGAAGAGCCGCTTGCGGAGCGGCCGCCAAATGCTCTGAATCGCCCTCAGAAGCTTGTGATGAGGTCATGAGAATGCCACTCCTTTATTATTGTATAGTTCGATTACTTACGAACTATTGAAATATAGCATGCGCTAATGTAAAATGCAATTAGGAAAATGAACGAAGAAACCACTTGTTAGAGCATGATTTTGAGAGAGAAATTAAGTACAATTCTGTACTCCGAAGGGGTCTTATTCATGAAGCAGCTCCATCATCCGGACCGCAAGGACATTCAGCTCGCCTCTGTGCTCTATGCGCTTAGCGATCCGATCCGTCTATATGTAGCGTCGGAGATCCGTAAGCATGGCGCACAGGCCTGCAACAGCTTCAAGGTGCCGATTGCCAAGTCTACGCTGACCCATCATGCCCGGACGCTACGCGAAGCGGGTGTCATTCATACGCGGGTGCAGGGGACCCAGCGTATTCTGTCGCTGCGGACAGAGGATCTGGACGAACGGTTCCCCGGACTGCTGGATTCGGTATTGCAGGCTTACGAGAGGTCGGAGCCGGGTGAGGGATTCGGCGAGCCGGCGGAAGAGCAGGAAGAGTAGGGTTAGAGGAACGCCAGGAGTCGCTGGTAGGCTGTGTTAAGGCGATTGCTGCTGTTTGAATATGCCGAATTATTAATAGAAGCCGCTCCGGGGACCCGGGGCGGCCTGTCTGTGAAGGAGAGGTGAGCAATGTAGAAGACTCCGGTCTTTTCTACTGCTCGCCTATTCGGTGTGGAATAAGCTCCCTATACGACTCGTTCGCCTCCTTCAGCACCTCCGCTCCGCCCGCAGACATGAACTCCTCCACGAATTCCCCGAATTCCTCAAGCGGCCGTTCCCCGGTGATGAAGGCAATGTACGCCTGGTCTCTTAGCTTGATCAGCCCGGGACTGTTCCTGATTAGAGAAGGGGTGGCCACTTCAAGGGCATTATAGATGCCGTCGTGATCCAGTCCCAGGGTAGACGCCCATTGGTCTCTGCGGTCTGAAGGAATGACAGGCAAAGTCATGCCGATATTGGCACCGATGGTATTCTGATAGCTGAACATCCGGTTATACGGGGGCAGCAGGATGATGTCCTGCTTGCCCGTTCCGGCCCAGGCCCAATGGGTTCCCTGAATGCCGTATTGCAGGGCAGCGGCTTCATCCGGATCGGGACTCGCGCTGACGTAATCCAGCATCTGCAGTAGGGTCTCCAGCTTGCCCGGCTCTTGGGCGGCGTCCGCGCCAATGGCGGTGAAGCTCATCAGCATATCGTAGGCTTTGGAGCCGCGTTTGCCGTCTGGACCGCTGACCGGCCGGCCGAATACGATCTTGGCCTGCGGATTCTTGGCGGTTAACTCCTTCACGTTAAACGTGGCTTCTGCCGGAACGAGCCTGGCTGTCTTCTGGTGATCCAGGCTCCAATCTAAATAATCCCCATCCTGAACCCAGTGATAATAATTGCCCATGGAGGTCATGCCGATCCGCCCTTTGATGAAGGCATGAGACAGATGCTTGTAGCCTCCGCTGTTCTCCCCGGTGATGAACTCCGGATCAATGATCCCGTCACGGTACCATTTGCGAAGATAGTGCAGGGCCTTCTTCATGTCCGGCTCCAGTGCGCCAATGACCAGGCCCTGATCCTTCCGGCTGAAGTAGAGCTGATCTGTAAAGACCATCTGCCCGAATGCGCCGAAGACAACATTCATTCCTTCCAGCGATAACCCGTAGGTGTCCCGAATGCCGTTGCCGTCAGGGTCCTGATTCGCAAAGGCATAGATGACCTTCTCGAAATCGGCCAGGGTCCCGGGAACCGTAAGGCCGAGCTTATCCAGCCAGTCCTGCCGGTAGACTACGGGGACCCGATAGATATTGGTGGGGTTAATGACCGGAATTCCATAATAGGACCCGTTAATGCGTCCATAATCCTGATATGCGGGTGCGTACTCACGGATAGCCTTAAGGATATTGGGGGCGTGTGTGTTCAGCAGGTCTTCCGGGATGGCGGCGAGCAGGCCCTGCTGCTGATACTTCAGCAGATCCTGAGTCTGCCGGACCCGGAACAAGTCTGGAATATGGCCTTGAACCAGCTTCAGATCGAGCAGCGACTCATAGTTATTGTTCGCCAGATTCCAGAACTCCAGATCTACATTGAACTTCTGCTCCAGAGCCCGGACCATCACCGCATCCTCAGCGACCGGCAGGTTCTGATGCATGGTCCAGGATATCTTGAACTTCGGGACAGTAGCACCAGAATCAGAAGCCTCCTGTGGTCCAGGCTCTTGTACGTGCGAAGCAGCGGACGGAGCGGGCTGTCCGCCGCAGCCGCTGAGCAGTCCCCAGAGAAGCAAGAGCACGGGTGAGGTCAAGAAGGCGCTATAACGCCGAAGTCTGCATGCAATCATAAGTCCCCCTCCTTAACTTAAACGAATCTCCGCCTGCGGCGGCTGCAATGTATTCACGGTGCGCAAGTAATTCCCCGGCGTACAGCCGTAGACTTCCTTGAACCGCTTGATGAAGTAAGCTGTAGTTCCATAGCCGACGCTAGCGGCAACCTGTTCGACAGACATCTTGTTGTTCTCAATCAGCAGCCTGGCCTGTTCCATCCGCCTGCCGGTGATATAGTCGGTGTAGTTGATCCCCAGCTCTTCCTTAAACAGCTTGCTTAGATACTTAGGGCTGATGAAGACCTTGGAAGCTACGGCATCCAGGGACAGATCCTCGGGCAGATGCTTCCCGATATATTCCTTGGCCGTTTCAATAGCCGACAACGCGCGGTCACTATTCCGCTTCTCCGTATCAGCAATGAAGGTGCTGATGGACGCAGCGAACCATTCCTGGAAATGCCGGATATCCGCAAGGGCAATATACTCGTTATAGAGGTCCAGATGCCCGTGAAGAGCAGGGGTATAGCGGACGCTTTTCAGAACATCGGAATACATGAAGACGGTATTTGCCAGAATGAAGTGGCAATAGTCCGCAGGGTAACTGCCTTCCCGCATAGCCGTCACCAATTGCTCCAGGGCTGCCAGGGACTCCTCCAGCTGGCGGGTCTGCAATTTATCCTTGAGTCTGGTTAGGACGGGCTGCGGAATCTCCTCAAGACTCTGCTCCTTCTCCAGCAGGTCCCGGTCCTTCAAGACGGTTACCTCCGGCAAAAAGTAAGCATACTTCATGAAAGTCTGTGCTTCGGTATAGCTGTGATGGAGACGGCGGATGTCATCCACCCAGCAGCCCCGGGAGAGCTGAATCCCGGTCTGGAACTGCTTGCGGGTCTCCGTCACGATATGTTCCGAGAGCTGTTCAAGGAGAATCCCGGAGGCTTCGCGTGTACCGAGGATTACAATAAGCTGCTTGTCCGGAAGCTCTTCGGCGATAATCCGGCTTCCCGGCAGCCGAATCTCCTCAAGCCCTTCGATGATTCCGGTCATTGCCGTTTGCATCCCGCTAAGACTCATGTGAGTATACGCTCCCCGCGTATTCAAGAGCAGGCAGCAGTAACGGGTATACTCCGGCGACAGTCCCAGGAATTCAGGATCTCCCGTCACCTTACCCTGCGCAGGGCTGCCCTGAAGGAGATTCATGATGATATTCTGCCGGATATGCGGACTGCTGGCCAGGAGGGTGTCCTCCAGACTGCTGACTTTATCGTTCAACCGGACGAAGGCAGAGTCAATCAGGCTAAATTCGTTAGCGGCAGGATCTGGCGCAGAACCGGACAGGTCCTTAATCCTCCGGAGGAGCCGTTTGACCGGGCTGTAATTTAGGGTGGCCAGGATTCCAGACAAGCCGATGCCCACCAAGAGGGCGAACAGGCAGAGGGACAGAATGAGCCGCTGGACAACCCCCCATTTCTCATAAAAGAGGTCCGCCGGGGAAGCGTTGAAGATCTTCCAGCCGGTAGAAGGCAGATCCTGATATGAGATCACGTAAGCGCTACCACCAATCTCCTGGCTTAAGCTCCCGGAGGTCTCTGAAGAGGCTAATGCATCAGCAATGCTGGCAGCATAGGTGCCTTCCTGGGCCACCGCATCCGGATGAGAGCCGGCCAGAATTTGTCCGGATGGTGTTGCAATGAAGCTGCTCTGATCCCGGGCTGGCATCATATTCAGCAGAATATCACGTAGTGCGCGCTCCTTCAGGTCAATGGCGATCAGCAGCTCACTGTCAGCACCGGAGGAACGAAAAGGATAGCTGTGCGCATAGGTAATCAAGGAGCTGCCGCTGCCGCCGGGAATGCTGGACACAATATCCTCCGGGACGAAGCGGGCTTCTGTCCATAGTCTGTTACCGGAATTACGCTTCATTCCATTAACCCAATCGCTCCAGTAGGCAGACCCGGCTCCCTGATCGGCATTGAATTTCAGTCCGTATAGCGAGGAGAGCAGGATGTGCCGCCGTGGGGCATACAGATGTACAGCCTGGATCAAGTCCGAGTTACTCGCCACTTGCGCCCTCAGCATGTCCTGGAGACTGCTCACTTTGCTGAGGTTCGATGGAAGAGAAGCATCGGGTAACAGGCCGAGCGCTGCCTGCTGGTTCAGTGAGACCTCCAGATAGATCTGCTGGACCCGCTCAAGGATGGAGGTCTCTATGGTACTGGCTGTATTCTCAAGGATGAGCCGGTTGCGGCTCTGAAGCTCTTCCTTATAATGGTTCGAGAAATAAAGATAGAAGGCAGAGCAGAGCAAGAGGACAATGACTAACACAACAGAGATGTATGAGGCAGTCAGGACGGCGAAAGCCGAGTTCCATTTACGCAAGATGTATTCCCCTCCCAAGCGGATTATACACTAACCCCTAACAGTTATGTTCGTGGCTTGTGTTAATTGAAGGTTAAATGTCCGGAAATGGCTGAATTGTTCCCAAAATCATAGAATTGCGAAATTGTGTTATTGAGTGGCGGCGAAGGCTAGTGCTATATTGAGTCCGATTCGGAACGTCCAATACTACTGGGATAGGGGCTGACACATTGAACTTGAAGTCGAAAAGCAAGCTGTTGTCTGTTACGGCAGGTCTGGTACTCCTCACGAATTCGATCGCGGTACATCCTGCAGAGGCGGCCACGGGTAATTCATTAACCGGGCTGCCGGCTGCTCCGGCATGGGGGCATTTCGTAGATACCTATAAGAATAACACACCTGTTAATCTGGCGGTGTATTCCAACCCCTCGATCGGTGTTCTCTCCGGCTTCCTGGATCTTTGGACACCGGGCGCTACCTGGGATACCGGAACGAAGCTGAACAAGGATGTGCTGGATTACAACATTCAATATGTGGCGGATCTGTCTAAGACCCGTACTCCGGCAGAGGAGGAGGCCGCGTATTACGATGACCGGCGGAATCAGACCTATGGTGCAGTTGACGGTCTTGGTCCGTTGTCTGAGGTCTACCGTACGATGTCAGGAACCTACACTACCATTAACAGCATCCCGGATGATGCAACTACAGTGAAGTACAATGACGGCAATGATTCCAATAAGGGCGGGGATTCTGATTCCCAATTGGGCAAAATGGTTGACCTGATCGGAATCGTCCGCGGCAATTATGCTTCAACGAGTCAGGCCAAGAAATTCTACAGCTACATGCGTCCGTTCCGCTGGAAGGATACCTCTGTCATCGTGCCGACGCTGATGCCGGCCAGAAGCACAACGCCTGCCACAGACGGCGGCTTCCCGAGCGGACATACCAACGCTTCCTATCTGGCAGCCCTGGCTCTGGCGTATTCCGTACCTGAGCGCTTCCAGGAGCTGATGACCCGGGCCTCGGAGATGGGCAACAACCGTGTCGTCGCCGGGATGCACTCACCGCTGGATGTTATGGGCGGACGAGTGACGGCAATGGCCTTCGCAGCAGGTGCGCTGACAGACCCGGATAATGCGGCATTGAAGCAGGCGGCCTATACTCAGGCTCATGAAGTGCTGCTTACACAGACGGGTACCGCAGAAGACCGGTTCACGGATTATGCGAAGAATAAGGCCCTGTACACCCAGCGGCTGACCTACGGATTCCCGCAGATTCAATCCACGGCTGAGCCTGCCGTTGCTCCTAAGGGAGCAGAGGTCTTGCTGGAGACCCGCCTGCCTTACCTGAGTGCGGATCAGCGTAGAGCAGTTCTCGTAACAACGGCACTCCCTTCCGGTTATCCGCTGCTGGATGATCCCGAAGGCTGGGGACGATTGAACCTGTTCGCCGCTGCTGACGGGTACGGTGCATTCGCTGAGCATGTAACGGTAGCCATGGACGCTGCGAAGGGCGGCTTCCACGCCGCAGACCGCTGGCGCAATGATATCTCCGGGACGGGCGGACTGACCAAGGAGGGTACAGGCACGCTTAAGCTGGCGGGCAGCAACACGTATTCCGGTGGTACAGAGGTGAACGCAGGTATCCTGGAAGGAGACTCGGCAACAGCCTTCGGCAGCGGGAATGTGACGAATACCGGCGGTTCTGTAGTTGAGAACGTCTACGGTAAAATAGTAATCGAAGGCAGCTTCACCCAGGCCTCCGCAGGTTCACTGGTTCTGAATCTTGCCGGTGCGGACGATGTGCTTAACGTTAAGGGCGCAGTGAAGGCGGACGGGAAGCTGAAGGTAAACTTCGCGAACAGCTACGTTCCAGGCAGCAGCCTGATTCCGCTCATTACGCATGGCGTCAGCCAGCGCAGCGGGCAGTTTGCTTCCGTGCAGGTTGAAGGACTGCCAAGCAAATATAACGCCCAGGTCATGTACCTGAGCGATCAGATCGCGCTTAGTATTACAGATACGACAAGCGGAGGAACTGGCGGCGGTAATCCGGGCGGAACGCCGGGTACTCCGGCTGGTAATACCGGCACGGTACCAGGGACTACCGGTACCACTCCAGGGAATGGCAGCACTACTCCTGCTGAACCGGAAAAACAGCCACAGAGCGGCGTTAATCCGTTCCAATCCGGAGTGGTCAGCAGAGAAGCGGTATACAAGACCGTGACTGAAGCCATTGCAGCCACGAAGAATCAGAGCATCAGCTTCAAGGATACCGCAGGGCACTGGGGCAGCAGCACCATCGCTACAGCCGTGAAGCTGCAGATCATCAGCGGCTATGCGGACGGCTCCTTCCGTCCGGATGCACCGGTGACCAGAGCTGAATTCGCAGCGATGATCGCCCGTTCCTTCGGGATAGGCACTACATCGGCGGCCTCTAAATTTGGGGATACTGCCTCCAATTGGGCGGCGGGTTATATCGGTGCCTTGGCCGATAAAGGCATCGTAACCGGCTACGCAGACGGCAGCTTCAAGCCGGGAGCGACCATTACCCGCGCTGAGATGGTCACGATGATCGGCCGTGTGCTTGATCTCGGCGTGCTCCAGACTGGCACTCCGGCGAGCTTCAAGGATGTCAGCAGCAGCTACTGGGCGGCCGGCGCCATCCGCCAGGCCACTTCGGCTAATCTGGTGAAGGGCATCTCTGCTTCAGCGTTCGCTCCAAAAAGTCAGGCTACCCGCGCCGAAGCGGTGGCCGTGATTATCCGCGCGCTGGAGAGCGACAGCTCGGTTAAGGCTTTGATTGCGGGCTTGTAAGCTGCAAGTGAGACAGGAGTAAGTAAGTTCTTATGAATAGGATGCAGGAAGTACAAGCCGCTGGCTTGTACTTTTTGCTATGGTTACGGCCACTTAGCCACTTTGGGTGTCGTTTCGCGTTCAATCGTCACAATGTGGGCATATTTGACAAATTAAATCTACAAGTGTAATGTATAGAACAGAGATTGTATTTACACTTGTAGATTGAATGCCGCCGCCACGGAATGGAGCTGTTATGATGAGTACAACCCCGAAGATTTCAGAAGCTGAATGGGAAATTATGAAGATTATCTGGGAGCATCATCCGCTCACCTCGGAACAAATCACCCGGCTCCTGCCTGCACCTGTGGAATGGAGCGAGCAGACGGTGCGCACCTTCGTTACCCGGCTGCTTAAGAAGAAGGCGATAGCGTATGAGAAATCCGGCCGGAGCTATCTCTATTATCCGCTGGTGTCAGAGAATGAGTGTGTCCGGGCCGAGAGCCGCTCCTTCCTGAAGCGCGTATTCGGCGGAGCTACCCAGTTAATGGTGACCAGCTTCCTGGAGGATGTTGAGCTGTCCAAGCAGGAGATTGAACAGCTCGAACAGCTGCTCAAGGAGAAGAAGTCGCAGGGCACCAGCGGCAACTCAGGTAAGCAGGAATGAATATGGTCTACGGATGGTTTGCCGGTACCGCAGAACAGACACTGGCGGCAAGCATGGTGATTCTGGCTGTGTTGTTCATTCAATATGTTCTGCGGAGATTCATCAACGCCCGGGTGCGTTACCTCTTGTGGCTGCTTGTTATCGCCCGGCTGTTATTGCCTGCTGTACCGGACAGCCCTGTCAGCATGTTGCATATTCTCGGCAATAGTAAGCATTTGTTAACAACTATCCTGGACAAGGGGCCGGACACCGGAGCTTCTAAGGGTGATTATCAGGAGCTTGCGCCCGGAGAGGGAGATCAGGTTACATATCCGGCTAATAACACCGCTCGGGATGCACAAGGGCAGACAGACACAGCCCGGCAGAAGGATGGAGCGGCAGCTGTTAACCGCAGCTCTGTGCAAGCCGTAGACTATCCGCTCTGGTTGAAGATAGGCACAGGGATCTGGCTGCTGGGCGTCATGCTTATGCTGCTGAATGGACTCCTGTACATAAGGCGGATGCACCGCGAACGCAGACGGCTTAGACGGGTGAATGCCCCGGAGATTCTTAAGGTGGTTCTTGCCACCAGACGCCAGTTTGGAATCAGGAGAGCGATACCTCTCTATACCGGAGGTTCCGCTAACAACCCATATCTGTCAGGACTCCTGCGTCCATGGATCTTTGTCCCGGAGCAAGCTCTGCGGGAACTGGATGCTTCCCGGCTGCGGCACATCCTCGCGCATGAGCTTGCCCACTACAAGCGGAGAGATATGCTGTGGAACCTGCTAGGGAGCTTAGCCGCAACGATACATTGGTTCAATCCCCTGATGTGGCTGGCGATCCGGCGGATGAAGATTGATCGGGAGGTTGCGTGCGACGCCTATGTGCTGGAGGTATTGGGAGAAGAGGAGGCAATTGATTACGGGCTTACTCTGGTAGAGTTCCTGAAGCGCTTCTCACGAGTCCGGGAGAGGAGGGGGCATCTCTATTTCTCTAACCCGCAGCAGCGGCAACAGATTAGAAGAAGAATCAGTATGATTCAATCTTTTCAAAAAGGCTCCTACCGCATCTCCGCAGCAGCTGTAATTCTGGTCGCTCTGCTCAGCATCGTGACGCTTACAGGTGTCTCTGGAGAAGCGGCAGACTCCGCTGTCACGGAACCTGAGGCCAATTCCGCTGGCACCCATGCAGAAAGCATTGCTGCGGGGGAACGCGTAGAGACGGCAACGGAGCAAGGAGAGACACTGATGCCGTTAACGAGCATAGATGCACAACAGACGGAGTATGTCATCAGGCATAATCTTCTGGTGCCGATGAATGTGGAGATTGAACAAGACGGTTACCAGGTCAACATCACAGGCTTCATGGCAGACAAGAATCAATTGATTCTCTTCTATACTGCGAGAGTGGACGGCGGTAGGTCACTATTCTCTGACGGTCCTCATTTCGTAGAATGCATCATTACGGATGGTATTACCGGCAAGGTGATTAACGGCCGGACCCACGCGCTGGTCAGCAGCAGTAGCCCGGAGCAGCATATTAAAGATGCGATAGCCAGACTTCCGTTCAGTACTCCTTTGACGGACCCGCCTTCAAAGATTAAGGTAGAGTTCCATTTACGCACACTGGGAGCCAACGATTCCAACATTCAGGAGTCTCCGGCACTTCAGACCACCTTCGATGTGAGGGCAAATTACTGGAAGCAGGAGTCGCATACCATCACATCGCAAGAAACGCTTAACGTAGCGGGACACAAGATCAAAGTAAAATTACAATTGACACCGTTAACAACCATCGCCACTTTTTATTCAGATGAACCTTTGTTTAAGAATAAGGAATTTATGAAATCTTTCCATGAGAAGTACGGTTCTCCATTCCTGTGGTGGAGCAAGACTGGAACGGGAGACTATAGGCAGCAGCCAGGCACTTCATCAATTACGTTTACAGACTATGAAATGAAGATGGTTACAGAAAGCTATTATTTGTTGGATGAGCTGCAATCTCTGCGGCTGGATTTCATGAAGAGTCCGGCGAAACCTACTGGAATGAAGGATCTTGAGCATACATACCAGATGACCTTTGATGTCCCCGGACAGGATCAGAGCTGATCCGGATGAAACAACCAACTTGTATTGAAGGAGAGTGTAGTAATGATTAGAATGAAGCGGAATGAACTGGAGATCTCACATACGGTGCAGATGCAGCCTAAACAGGAACAAAAGCAATGGTCAGCGCCAAATAAACGGCGGTCCTCCAGGAACCGGCTATCTACCGCCATCGTCGCAGTCATGACAACCGCAGCGCTGGTGCTTAGCCCTTTTGCAATGACAGGTCAAGCGTTTGCCGCCTCAGCTGCAGCGGCGAATAAGTCAGCAGCGCTCGCACCCTTTGTGAATCCAGAGATTCAGGGTTATCGGCAGCTTGAATATGCAATTAAACACAATCTGGTACAGCCTCTGAACACCGTGGTCAAAAAAGACGGTTACCAGTTGACGGTGAATGGTTTTATCGCCGACAAATATGAGCTGATCGTTCTTTTTACAGCCCAAGCTGACACCAAGAGAGCATTCGTGTTCATGCCGCCCAAAGGTCATAGTCTCCAAATGACTGATGCCGTTACCGGCAAGGTCATCAGCGGGAAGAAAATGAATGAGGCTACCATTCAGAGTGCAAGTCCGGCAAAGAAAAATCATATTATGTATGGCATTGCTAAAATTCCGTTAAGCAGTCCATTGACCACGTCTCCTAAAAAAGTAGCTGCTGAGTTTCAGCTAGGCACATTAACCGCCATTGAGCTGAATCAGTTACAGGCACTGGATGCTGAAATGCTCGCTGTCGCCGAAAAAGCCCGTGCGAACGACCCGGACCAGACCACACCGTTCAGTTGGAGTCCTGAACTGCTTAAGAAGTATAATACACTCAAATCCAACGTGAAATATAGCCCTGTGCTGAAGGTGGCCTTTGATATTAACCCCAAGGCCTGGAAGCAGGAGACCCGGACACTGGCGCCGGAGGAAACTATTGATGTGGCAGGGCATAAGATCAAAGTGAAGCTGGAATTGACACCGTTCACGACTGTAACCACGCTATCCTCCGATGAAGCTTTGTTTAAAAATAAAGAATTTTTAGAGATTTTCAATAATGACTACTCTCCTTCACTCTTGGTCAAGAGCGGAACCGGTGATTACAAAACGGAAGAGGGTACTTCTATCTATACCTATGCAGATCATGAGATGAAAATCGTCTCAGAGAGCTACTTCTTCTTGAATAAGCCGCAGTCGCTTCGCCTGGATTTCACCACTATGAAAGGGCGTACGATTAAACAGCAGTTGATTGTTGACTTGTCTAACCAATAATTGCAGGTATTGTAGGTTATTCGTAGTGTCTTAGGGCCACCCGTGAAGGGTGGCTCTTCTTTTGTCCGGTACAGGGTGTGCGGGGAATGTCTTCTAATGCAGGGCATGTTCTGGACAGGGATGTGATAAAATACAAGGACATGACAAGATCAGACCGATGGAGGAACTATGTTAATTCAACTGATATGCGTAGGCAAACTGAAGGAAAAGTATCTGACGCTCGGCATCGCGGAATATGCCAAGCGGTTAACGCCCTACCTCAAGTTCCAGATGATTGAGGTGGCGGATGAGAAGGCCCCTGATAACCTCAGCGACGCAGAGGTGATTCAGGTGAAGGTGCGCGAGGGCGAGCGCATCCTCGCGCAGATCAAGAGCGAGGCGCATGTCATTGCGCTCGCGATCGACGGCAAGCTCTGGAGCTCCGAGGAGCTTGCCGCCGAGATCGACCGGCTCGGCACCTACGGGACGAGCCATGTCGTCTTCGTCATCGGAGGCAGCCATGGCCTCTCCGATGACGTCATGCGCCGTGCTCAGCAGCGCATGAGCTTTGGCCGCATGACGCTGCCCCACCAGCTCATGCGTCTGGTGCTGGTGGAGCAGGTATACCGGGCGGTGAAGATCAATCGGGGGGAGCCGTATCACAAATGAGGCGAAAAAATCGGCCTTAGGCGTTTACGGCGCACGGAACAGGGCCTCCAGGCTCTTTGGGAAAGGCCAATAAGGTTGCTTGAATTGAATAACGCCTGTCTGCACGTTCAAATTATCACTTTTGATAATTTTTGAAGTTAAGTCGAAGGGTCAGATGCAGCCTTTGCTTGCTCCTTTAAGGAACGAATGATTTCTTTTCCAAAGTGGCGAGTATTTTTAGCTTGACCACTGGGGAAATGAGTGTCCAAACCAAGCCATAATTCTGTATTTATTCTTTTTAGCATCGGCAAAGCAACCTCATTCTCCTGGGTTTCTAGATTGTATACCCTGATTGTTGAACTGTCGTACTGTTCAATGCGGTAGAGGACATCATCCATACGTGCAAGAACGAATTCTTTGATTTCTCCTGGATCATTCGATTTTATTGTGGAGGGATTTCTAAGTTCCTCCTGACTATCAAGAACATGTCGTATGAATGCTTTAAGAGTATGTCTCATGTAGTCAGAGATTGGATCAATATCCCCAATGGACTCATCTTTAAGCACCGAGCGGAGGATGGATATAATAGAGGAGTCACCAGTCCACTTTAACCAAGCCTTCCGATGGTTTTCTAAATCACTATCCAGCAAAGCGCTGAACTCGGATTGTAGTGGCCCAATTGTAATATCAGGGGTCAGGAACACCATAGTAATATCGGTGGTGTTCTGAGCTTGTTGGCTCTTCAAGTCCTCTAATACTGCTAAAAATTCACTCCTTAATTGTATAGAATTAGAAGATTGGGGGTGGATTTTGTTTTCAATAATTATGCGGTGAACCTCATTTTTATCATTTAAGGGGCTTCCCTTGGTATATATTTGGATCACCAAATCTACAAACCACTTCTTACCTAGATGAGAATAAGGTTCTTCAAGTAAGACCTCGGCTTCCAGCGGATTTTTCGTATCTAACACATTATCAAATCTACCGTTACATCCTCCAAAGTTATTAAGCGTACTTAAAAATCTCTTGAGAAACAAATCACCTAATCCATGAGGCTGCCGAGGTGAGAGTAAGTATCCGAGCATCGCACTCATATTTTCTTCGTTTAGTCGTCCTTTTCCCATACTTAGTGCCTTAAAAATATTCATTCTGTCCGCTCCTTTACAATCATTATTATATTAGATTCGATTAATGAGTAATGAATCCTTTAATTAATTGAGTATCAAGAGAAATATTCTTTAGACCTTATTCACTTGACAAATTAATGATGAAAGTAATATATTTAATGAGAATATATTACCAGTGACAAGGGCGGCGGTATAGATGAGACTGGCTTCATTCTACAAGAACAGCTTGGTTCCTACCTATGAACGGATTAATGTATTAAGTAAAGCAACGGTTGAGGTCATCAAAATTTTACAAGAGAATACCCCCAATCCTGAGCTTGTTGATGATGCTAAGCCGTTTGTTCGTCGGCAGGATGTAATGAATGCCATTCTTAAGGCAGTGAATGGTTTGTCAAAGGAATGGAGAATGTCCGCAAGCAAGAAAAGAGCTGGCGGCAATTTTAATTATGTTGTCGTTCACTTTGAAGATCTAAACCTTAATCTCATACCGATCCATCTTCTTTCTCACGCAAAACTTCCTAAACCAAGCCGATATCGTGGTGATATTTCTGCGTTCAATCTTGCAATAATGAAGGATCGCGGAATGGTATCAGAAGTGGAATTTCAAACTTACATTGATTTTGAAAATGAAATTTCGTTAGTAACCGAGCCAGAGATTCCATCAAATATAAAAGACATTCCTTTCGGTTTGCTATTGATATACGACGGCACTGATCCTAAAGCACCGATTCGACTTGCTGCCTTAACTCCTGATCAGGAACGTTATATTTTTTGTGACAACATAGACTTACTGAAGGAGTATAGTCCATCCAGGGACACTGAACTTGAGATTAAGGCACCTATTGAATTGAAGAAGCGGCGTAAGCTGAGAATAGATACTTCTCAAGTGAAGGAATATCAAGATACTCCAAACGTGACCATCAAAAAGGATAAGGATAGAGCGAATAAAATGAGTGATGACGATGCAAACACAATTTAATCCTAAGCGGTTATCCTCGGCAAGAATTGCTCGGGGATACACCATCAAAGAATTATCTGAGCGAATTGGAGTCAGTAAACAAGCTATATCACAGTTTGAATTAGGGCAGGCCATCCCTAAAGCTGAAACGATGATGCTCATTATAAACACACTGGATTTTCCAAAAGGTTATTTCTCTGAAGCAGAAGAGGAGCAATACGTTGGAAACACCTTTTTTCGGGCTTCAACTTCGATTCCGAAACGAGTCAGAGAAATGCAAAAGGAACGTGCTGAGTGGGTTTCGAAAGTTTATTCTGTTCTCAATCAATATGTTGAGTTTCCTTCACTAAATCTGCCTGATCTTTCGGATTTTCCGGAAGGAGAATGGGATTCAGACAGGGTAGAGGAACTGGCAATCACAATGAGAAATCATTGGGAACTCGGCGACAAGCCGATTAATAACTTAGTCAACGTTTTAGAAAGCAATGGCATCATTGTAGCTTCAGTTGAACTGGGAGATGTGAAGGTAGATGCGTTTTGCCAGCCCAGATCAGGTAGATCATTTGTAATACTTGGAGAAGACAAGAAATCTGCTGCTAGACGGCATTTTGATGCTGCTCATGAATTAGGACATTTGCTGATGCATTTAGATATTCATAATCAGGATAGTTTGACTAAAGAAGAGTTCAAGATAATGGAGAATCAGGCCCATCAGTTCGCCTCGGCTTTTCTTTTACCAGAGGATGCATTCTCCTCCATGGTTACAAGTGAAACAACGCTTGATGGTTATACTGAACTAAAGAAGTATTGGCGCGTTTCCATTGGTGCAATGATACACCGTGCCAAGGACTTAGGGATATTATCGGCTAGTCGGTATACATCATTGCAAAAGCAAATCTCTATGCGCAAAATGAGACATAAAGAACCGCTTGACGATGTACTACCTGTTCCATACCCAACGTTGTTTAAAAAGGCATTTGAGGCTATATTACAATCGGGTATCGATGGATTTGAATTGGTTCAAAAACACGTTCGCTTGAATCCTAAGGACGTAGAAGCTCTTTGTGAATTGAATCCAGGGACATTATCCCTTAGGAGAGAAGATTCCATTATCAAGCTGAGATATTTAGGAAATCTTCAAAACTAAATCAGAAGTTCAAAGATATAGAAAAGAGAAGCATGTTGCTTCTCTTTTTTAATGGAACAAAATAACTGGTAAAACGTAATTGTAAATAAAAGGAGTGAGATAATGAGTTATACCATTGAGTTTATTAAATCATTGTTTCCAAATTCATTCACAGCCGCTATCACTATTATTCTAATAGTATTGGTTTTCTGGATGTACAAGGAGCTTAGAAACACCTATCTTGAAAATAACAAGTCAAACCAGCAGCGTATAGATAAAGCAATTGATACCTACTCAGATTTAGAATTTGAAATTTATAAGTTCTTTAACGAAAGATCCGATCTATTTACAGTTACCGAAAAAATATCAAAAGCGATTTCAATCCTACCTTATGAATTTATAAAAAAGTACGTTAAAATTAAGGAAACAACTGATGAAAGCTTGAAAAAAGATTTATTACGTGAGTTTCATAAAGAGATTGAGGAAGAAATAGTGAGCCTCAAGTTAAGACAACTTGATTCAATCACATTAAGGAATGATAAGGACATATTTACGATCGTTGATCGTTACATAAAAACAAAGATTGCTCCATTTGGAGTTCCTTTTATACACACCTATGTCAATATATCTTTTCTTATGTTACTAGTATTGTTTTCAATATCTATACTAAGTGCAACATCACCAAAAAAACAAATTTTGATATTAACTCTTGTATTTTCCGCATTATTTTATCTTGTGTTCTTATACCTCATTATCACAGAAGGCTTTATCAAAAAACGATTTAAACATTCCTTTACAAACTGGATTCTTTTTTTAATATTTGCAGTCGGTTTGCCTTCATCCATGATTTTTATAGAGGCATGGTTTAGAGGTATTGTAATTTTTGTATTGATATTTGCTTATGGAATTTTTGCAGGGAAAAAGTGCATGAGAGAACCTACACTATAAGGTTCAAGCCAAGAGCTGCTTCGGCATACATTCCAAAGTTATGAGTTTCACGCAAAGACAAACAAATGATATTCGGAAAGATACTAAGGACTCTTAGTGATTATTGGAAGGAGATACTGATGAATTAGATGCGAGAAATGAAAAAATAAAAGGATAGAAGAAATAGAAGAGCTAATGAGCTTTGAGAGTAGTTAATCATAGTTTAGATTAAACAGTAATATCGCGAGCATATTAATCCGCAATATTACTGTTTTTCATAACTTGAAATAGTGCTTGGAAATCCTACTTATAGGGTTAAATAATGACCGAAATCTCTCCTAAAGTGTTTTACCTCCCCTCAAAGAAAATGCCCCTTCCGGCGCTTTCACGCCAGAAGGGGCTGCGTTTAAAAAATGCTCTTGGCTCTCCTCATCAAAAGCCAATTCATTCCGGTCAATTCTTTTGTTAGGATCGACTGTTATTTTCTTTACCATTAGCCGAAGTAGCGTACTGCGTTGTTCAGTGTCAGACAAGCGGAGCAGACTCTCCAGATGGCTGATCAAAGTTCGCAACGTGTCGTAATCGATGGGCTCGCTGCCCCTTCCCCCAGATCTCTTACCAATTGGACTCGGCGGTAATCTAACTCGGTAAATTCTTTCTCCAGTTCAGTCAGGCGATGGGAGAACAGCTCCTTGTCTAAATCCTCAGTCTCGAACAGCTCTACATACCTTTGCCGCTTGACCGAGTTATCTTCCAGTTTCGCGGTCAGAGTGATAAGCTCTTGCCGGAAAGGCCCGGAGGCCCCTTTTCTCCGTGCATTGACGTTTTGTAAGATTCCCCGTAGGATGTGGGGCTTGTCGATGACTTCCTTCAAACGATCAAAGACATATTGCTCTGCTTCTGTTTTACGGACACTGGCGCTGCATACGGAGCTTCCCTTACTTCTCATGGCTGAACAGGAATTATAACGACGAATAACCAGATTACCGTTCTTATCCTTATTGTTGGTGCGGCTGGCTGTCATTGCCGAACCGCATTGCGGGCAACGAAGCAGCCCGGTGAGTAGGAAGTCTCCCTGATACTTTTTGAGCGAAACGTGCGATTTTTTCTGCCGGAGGAATTGGACCTTGTCCCAGAGTGTTTGCTCAATGATGGGCGGATGCAGACCATCAGCAATCACGGGGTCATCGTTTCGCCGCTGCTCACTCCAATTAATAAACCGGCAAGTGAGGCTCATATACGTCAAACATATTGCTTATAAAAAGGGTTATGCGTGGCTCGGTAAAGAATTGGCCGAGATACGATTTGCTGTTGAGTAACGTTGACCAGAGTCAACAGAAGCTCTGAAAGTAATTCATTTTTTTATCCATTGTTAGCATGATAAGCCTCCATTCAGACCGACATAAGATAGGTTCAATTATATCAAAGGGAACATATGTGCGATAGATGTCTTAATGATTATATTTTATAGTAAGAAAAACCACCTCCCCTTTTTCGTCAAATTTTGTAAAGACAGGAAGGCCGAAAAAGAAGTATGATATAGGTAAATAATCCTATTTTGACTGAGGTGATTTAATGAAGCTCTCTGTTTACTTGCTCAATGAGGATGTGAAGGATTTCAAACAGGCAATACAACGAAAGTATCTGTCTGGAAAGAATCCATTTGTTGAATTACCTAAAATGAGGAAATTGAGCTATGAGTGTATTGCCTTTGTACAGAGTAACAAAGTTAAGGCACCTAAATGGCTAGATTTTGTGGGAAAAAACTTTGACTTATCAAATCTTGCATTATTGAATGCCTCAAACTCATTCTTGATTATTCTGAGAGTAAGGAGTCGTATATTTGCTGTCCCCTTTGGATTTGCGTACAGCGCTCTAGATAGGTCAAGAATAGAACAGGGTTTCGGTATGCGAGTTACTTTAAATGAGATAGATCCCGAACGTATTGAAACGCTGGATACAAGAAATATTGATTTGGTCACCAAGCAAAGAAGAACACATGTAACGGTAGGAAGTAAGGTTTCTGAATTTGGTTTGAATCAAAATATTGATTGGATTAGGTACGTCAGCGGTAAACCAACAACAAAAGAATTTGCATCTAAACTTTCGGGTTCGGACTCCTTAGCAATTACTACAGACACAACCATTAATGAACTTGGTGAACTTTGTGAAGAACTTTTAGAAAAATTCCAAGCAACTACATACAAAAAGCATTTTGAGTTTATAGATTATCTTCGTCCATTAAAACGTACCGACTCGAAAGTTCAAAAACTAAATATGGAATTAGAAGGATACTTAGATAAAAGGTTGACTCAAAAAGTTACAGTTGCCTTACCTGAAATTCCAGAATCCAATATAGATCATTATAAGATTTTTATAGGAACTCGTAACAGCAAATTGACAGAGGTGACATTGGAGAGTTTTTATGATTTTTTGAATGAAAATCCTGATATTACTGATTATCTTGATAAAGTACATATCATTGGTTTAGACAGTGAGGGGACGCCTGTAGCCACTAAGTATAAAATGAGAGAATTTATTGTGGCAGAAATCACTAACGCTTCAGAAACTTTTGTATTGTCACTGGGTAACTGGTTTCAGGTAGATAATGAGTATGTCAGAATAATTAAAGAAACAGTTAAAAGCATTCCTGATATAACTGACACTCTAAAATTACCTGCTATTAAGGTGGGGGAAAAAGAGGGAGAATATAACGAAAGGGTTGGTAAAATCAAAAACTGGCTTCTTTTTGATAAGGAACTCCTTTACTTTAGTTCAACCGAGAAATATGAGATATGTGATCTTTTAACAAAGGAAATGCAGTACTTATGCGTTAAGAAAATGTACAGCTCTGCAACTCTCAGCCATCTTTTCGCACAAGGAAGCGTTTCTGCAAGGCTTTTAAGAGGAGACCCGAGAGTAGAAAAAAAAGTGGAAAAAGTATACAGCAAAATGTGGTCTAAACAGGATTTTTTAGCCCATAATGCTCCTGAATTTGTTTATGTGATACCTACAACTAAAGAAGGTGCTCTTAGCGAATGTTTATTCTTTTTTAGTCTTATAAATTTGGTTGATCATATACGTTCTATTAAAGAAGTGGGCTATAAGGTTTCTCTTTGTAAGGTCGAATATGAAGATTGATTTAGCTTATAGATATATCAATACAGTAACAGTGGAATTCAACTAAACTCTGGAGGTTAACGATGAATAAGAAAGAATCAGAGGAAATTATAAGACTGGCTAGAGAAGGAAAGCATATTTCAAAAATATGGTCAGAACATTTTCATGAATATGATTATTGGGAAGTTTACATGGAAGCATACGGAGCTGGGGAAAGGAGCTCAGTAGGTGTTAAGAGAATGATAACGGCTAGACTAAACAAACTGGCTGATACTGATTCAAAGGAAACTCGTGAAGAGCTTACAGAAGAAATCAATGAATTAGTCGTTCATTTATACTCAAGATACAGGGCTAGTCAGCAAAAGCTTGAGAAGGTAAGAGGAATTATTAATGATTGATGCAAGAATTCGAATTTAAATGCATAATTCCCTATTCAGATCTTTGAGGAGCGTTTAGCCGAGGAGACATTTCTAGATAAAGAGACAAACTGCTGTGGTTATATACAATACAATGTCATGGAAATGTATATACGATTCATTAATGTGTCTGCTTTAGAGTTATAAAAATATGATAGTATACCTGATCAATGATTATGTTCTTTCCATCTAAGCCAAAATAGGTTATGTAGATGAAATGTCAAAGGAGTTGATGTTGTATGAGTAAAGATAAGTCAAATAATAAAGGCTCCTTAAAGGACTTTGTCACTAATTATGGGCAAATACTGATGACGAACTATTGGGGGGAAATGTGGAAAATAGTTGAATCAGACCCCAAGCTAAAAAGTACCATTCCAGCGTTCCTGTTAAATCCTGAAAAACTTATTTTTTATTTTGGTAAGGATCATTGGGCCATTGAATATGTTGGTCCATCTACTAAGGAGGAGTTAGATGGGAGCTTTAAATTACCAGTAGAAATCAAAGATTACACAACATCTGATAATTTTATGGACGATATAATTGGTTTTGAAATTGGACAAAATGATTTTAGGTTTCCTCTAGTAGGGGAAGTTTATCAAGATCTTTACTTGCCATCGAACGATGCACATGAGATTTTACTTAATAATGGATGGAACTTTGCAGCTCAACAGTCCATGATGATGGGATTTAATGTCTCTGGAATAGATTTAATGAAAGAACAGTACTACAGATTTGTTAATTGCTTTTTTTATGGTACAGATTCTCACGGACTATTAGTAAGAAATATTAAATGGCTCGATGTTTTCCCTCTAGAGATAATTGATTTTGATGAAGAAACTGATCAATTTAAATTTTCTTGCTGGCCAAGCCTTGAAAAGCAAGCAATATTAGATGCCCATTCCGAATATCCTAACCCAGAGGGGTTTCAATTTGAAAGGCTAGTACAGCTTAATCGTTTTGTTGAAATTCTTAGTTCTATTAATACTAGGGAGACAGATATTACTCAGTTTTTGAATCTCCCTGAAAATCAATTCATTCTAAAAATGGCCTTTCTCGCAAAGGACATTCACAATGAAAAGACATGTGACTGGGCGGAGGAAGGTAAAAAAGCTATTAGGCCAGATTTTTTTATCACTGCCCCAAATGGATTCTCTGACATTGTGGAGTTTAAACTCCCAACCTTAAAGGGAGCGCCTGTTGTTGGAAGAGAAAACAGAGAGACTTTTAGTGCAGAATTAAGCTCATATATTTCGCAAACAAGAGTTTATACAAAGTATTTTGAAGATCCAAGAAATAGGCAGCATGTATTGGAAGAGCATGGACTTAAGATTTTATATCCTAATAGATGGTTAGTTATTGGGAGAAGATGGATGTTTGACACAGATGAGTGGAAAGAAATTGAAAATGAATATAAAGGTTTAGGAATTAGGACTTATGATGATTTAATAGATGGTGTAATTTATCAGTTATATAACTGATTAGATTGTTCTAGAGTCAATAATATTTCAAGGTGCCCATTGCGGTGCCTTTTTAATTCCCCTGCATATTATAGCTTGCAAGATTTCCTGAGCAGAGGTTTAAGAAATTTCGCCCTATAACTGATACGGTGAACCGTATCATAAGTGACGGCGAAAATCAATTTATAGAAATCGGAAGTCACTTATGATATTTCGCGGGCATTGGCCGAGGTGGGGCCGGGTCGCCTGCAGCCGCACATGTTAAACACGGGTATTGCTGGTGTTAACAAGCTTTGGTCCGCTTTTGAAGAGGCTGTTCGTTCAGAAATGGGGACTGGATGGCTAACATATGGGGCTCGTTGGAGAGCGTCTCAATGTCAGGTCATTTCCCAACTGGAAGAAGAAGTTGCGAAAGAGGACAGGAAGCCTGGTGTAATTAAAGCATCACTTACGTATCTAAAAAGTCTAACGGAGCTGTTTGAGGAACGTTATCCAATTAGCAAAGGGGAAGAGAATTAAAAGCCTCCCGCGCCTTCGCGAAGGGCGTAGCCCAAGCGAAGGCAACAGCAGACCCTTTTCTCCATTGTCCCGATGGAAATTCCTACTTACACAAAATTTCTGTTTACCAAGCCACAACTCCATGCTCATCAAAAAAGCCACCAGTTGGACCATCACTAGCTATTGTGGCAAGCTCCACTACAACGGAAGCTGCTTGTTCGACTGTACGATAGCCACTATTACCATTTAGATCGGTAGCTGTAAATCCAGGGCAAACGGAGTTGATTTTAATAGGAGAATCGCTTAACTCTTTAGCAAAGGAAACGGTTAAAGCATTTACAGCCGATTTAGAACTATTGTAGGCGAGCGAATTCGCATTATAAAATTCCGACGTTGAGTCTGAATTCAAGGTTAAGGAACCTAATGCGCTGGAAAGAGTAACGATTCTTCCGGCAGAAGAATTTCTGAGCAATGGAAGCATTGCTTTAGTGACAGAAAATACACCGAAAACGTTTGTCTCATAAGTACTCTTGAGAACAGACAATTCCAGTTCACTTGGAGAGGTGTTTCCTTCGAAAAACACACCTGCATTATTAATCAAGATATCAAGCAATCCATACTCTTGCTCAATCCATTCTACTGCGGAGAGAACGGAGCTGGGGTTCGTGACATCAAGAACCACTGTTTTAGCTTTAATTTTCTCCTTTTCCAATAACGTTACGGCCTCATGTCCTTTATTTTCGCTTCTTGCTCCTATTAAAATCTCATACCCCATATTTCCCAATTGTCTTGCTGTCTCAAAACCGATACCTTTGTTTCCACCTGTAATTAATACGATCTTAGATTTATTCATAAAAGTGCCTCCCTACATTCTTGTTTTAATACGGCTGCGTTTACCGCATGAGATAAGAATATCAAGGAGACGAATAAATTTCTTTGCCTACAAGCTCATTCTATTTGTTTATTTAGCTCATTTTTTAGCCCATTTTTTAGCCCCTTTAGGCATCCTTCTTCAACCTCAGCTGCCGTCTAAACTCTGACGGTGGAAGTCCGAATCTTTCCTTGAATACTTTGGAAAAGTGAGCGATATTTTCGAATCCGGTCGAAAAACAGATATCCGTAACAGATAACGCTGTTTCCGCTAGAAGCGCCTTGGCTTTATCCAGCCTTCGATTGCGAATCCATTTGAGCGGTGAGGTGTTGTATATTGCTTGAAAATCCCTTTTGAACGTCGCCAGGCTTCTGCCAGACAAATAGGCCAGGTCGTTAAGGGAAACAGGATTCATGAAGTTCTCCTCCATGATCTTTGTGATGCTGCCTCTGTCCTTGCTTATGGGTTGCATCATTTGATGCAACAAACGATCATTCGAATCTGCTATGTGAAACAGCAATTCCATCAGTTTCACACGAACCAGTCCTTCTTTGACTTCGTCAGGGTGCTCGAAATAGGGTTTTAACGACTCGATATAGCTTCCAATGCGGTCATTGATCGGAAAGACTGTTATCGGAACAACATCATTCACGAGACAAATCGGTTTTAAACCGGCGAATTTGAGGAATTCATCTACTATCTTCTCGTTCAGGAAAAACATCATATAGTCGAGGATGTATTCGGAATCGGGTTCACCCGCTTTCTCGTACTCGACTCCCATTGATTTATGAATAAACATCATTTCGTTGCTCCGCATCGTATATTCTTGATCACCGAAGCGAACTGTATAGACACCCGACTTGACGATTAGCAGAAGATGATCCTGCAAAAAAAAGGTTCCTTTTATGCCTTGCGTGTAAAAGCAGATTTCGATAACGGACATCCCACCCAGCTTCAAGCCCCCTTTTTTATTAGGAAAATTTACCAGTTCATTAGGCACCTTGACCATTTTGCTTGATCTCATAGTCATGGACGTCCCGCCCTACTTGTACCTGCGATTGCTCTAGTTTCCATTTCTTAATCATCCTTTCGGTTATGCCAGTCTGCGCTTACCTGTAGAATAATTAGAAGCCGTTTTGACGTTAACGTTTCAACACTTATCCTTTTAGTATAACTGGAACCCGGCGAGAATACTTTGCTGAAAAGCTCAAACGACTTGTTCATTTAGCTCCAAACGAGCAAGTTTTCCTGGATACTGTTTTCGACTATGAAGATGACCGGGGTTTACTGCGAAAAACTAAATCGTGACTGTTAAGTGATAATAAAGTAACTTGTCCACACTTTGGACAGGCCTGTCGCAGGAGGCGCTTGGGGAGATAGGCGGGTTTCATTTTTCATACATAGGGCAGATTGAACGTGGGGAGAAGGTGAATATCATTCAGTTGTTTACCTACCAGGGTGAGGAGTTCATGGTTACCGCAGCAGAGCGTGACTATTTATAGTATAAACAACAGTGGCGGCCTTCCAGGCCGCCCCTTTGTTTTCGCCGATAAACCCGTTACGCTAAAGGGCTCAAGGCTGCATAACCTTCACCATCTGCGCTTCGAATTCCGCGTAAGTGATTTTACCCAAAGCCAAATCCATGCTAAGAAGGTAGATCTGTTCTGTTTTTGAATAGTCGCGCTCCACTTTCAGCGATAGCTCCTCCCCCGGGAGGGGCTCCAATACATGACACTTGTTCGAAAAAGCTTCGAAATAGCGGTAGCCGAATTTGCGTTGCGAAACCGCGTTTATATGAATGCCATCAGGATTCGCGGTCAACTCTGCCGCCGTTACAAAATAACAATTTTGCTGTTCGTTAGCGAAGCGCTGCAATTGTTCATTGACCTGTCTATACTCTGTCGCTTGCTGCCCAAAACCAGTCTTACCAAGGAAATCACCAAGCCCGCCAATGATCAACGGCACCTCATCAAGATTCAATTCGTTTCTTAGGGTCTCGATGATAAGGGTTAATTTCTCGTAATAAGTTTCATGCAGCGAATGATAACTGTCGCTCTCACCCTGGTGCCAAAGAATTCCGCAGATTTGACTGGACCGCAAGGCGAAGCGAGCTTCGGACAGAGCATGCTGAAAAAGGATGCCCTCCGGATGCCAATCATTCAAAGAACTGCCACCTTCTGCACAAGGAATCAAACCAATTTCTTCATCAGAATTGGCTTTCGACCAGGCATCGGCGAAAGACGCCGCCAGGCTTACACCGGAAACCGGACGGTCATAATTAATCGGCTCTGACATCATCTGCCACTGTCCATTACGCAGCATTTTTATTTTTTCATTATATATAGGGTCGACTTCATGCAAGAATCCACGGCCTGCCATATTAGATTGACCCAACATTAAAAATGATTTTATCATTTAATCTTCATTCCTTTACATACCTAATATAAACTAATTGAATCATTATATAGTCTGATTAGACTAAAATCAATTAATGATCACTATGCCTGGTGTTGGATTCAGCGTAAGAAAAAGGAGCTGGGTTCAGCAATGAATACGAAAGAAACGTTGTGTACTTTTGAGGAAACGGTCAGCATGCAACATGGGATTGGCTTGTGTACTATTCTCCTCGAACAGAGATAGGAGACGGGGAACCGTATCATAAGTAGGGGCAAGTTATTTGAAAAAAACTCGCAGGAGCCTGTATTTCAGCATGACGGCCATCGGAGCAGGGTAAGCCAGACTCCGGTTGGAATGGTGCGTAAACGGGCTCCTGCGAGTCTATTTGTTTAAAGAATTGATGGTATACCTGGCAGGAGACTTTACCGAATCAACAGCAAAAGCCCCTTCCGCCGTTTCGGTAGAAGGGGCCAGTTCCAAAAAAAGCTGTTGCACCTACGGGTGGAATTCCAGTTCGAAAGGCAGGCTTTACCCCAAGAATCGTTTCATGATGGGGAATGCTCAATTGAGCTGCAACAGAATTTTGAAGAGTATCCTTACACTAAGATGGGTTTTTCAGTAATTAAAATCCATCCCGATTCTACCAACCAAATAGGCACCAATAACAATAACAATAATAACAATAGTTAATAGACCGATTTTTTTAGTGAATTTCAAAATTTCACCGCCAATATCAGATAGAGTAAAAGCGAAGTTAATTTGGAGTGGATGTGGCAACTCCGTTTTTCACATCTAAATTTAGATACTGATTCTGTGAGCCTGCTATTGAGGAGAAGATCCAAGTCATTGAAGCTTGAGCACTAAATTGTAAAGATTCAGATGGTCTTGTAATATTTAAACTTAAATTTGAAAATGAAGTGCTAATAAAGGTTCTGACACTTGGCTCCCAGACATTCGAAATATAACTATATCCGCCATTTACAATAGTGAAGTTGGCTAAAAATGATGCAGTAACGACTGTATTGCTGCTATAAATTTTTGTGCTTTGATAATTGCAGTACCCTGAGCCACAAACAGTTCCTGCCCCAGGCGTAACTGATAGAATTGAAATAGATCCATCTGGAAAGACGGTCCGAGTAGTATAACCAGCAGAATTTGTTGATTTGCCTAATACATTATTTTTAGGATTGGAAGATTTAGTTGTAATACCTTCATTTATTTTTGCTGGATTTTGTGAATCTAATAATTCTCCTCTTTCCATTTTCCCCAAAAGTTTTTTTTGTGTATCCACATTAATTCCTAACTCATTAAAATTATCCCTAATAGATTCTTGATCATTAATCACTGTTGGATTAACCGAAATTACCGTAGAATCGGGGTTTGAAGGATCTCCCTGTTCTGCAAAAACACTAGATGATAAGGATAGCATCAATACGCCCGAAATTAATATGGAACCAATTTTCTTGAACATCCTTCTATTCCTCCTAAAATTTGTATTCTGTACTGCGTAATCATAACACAAATTTCCAATTATATCATTATTTTGAGTATTTAGTATACTGGTCAGCGGAAAATCCCACACCACCTAAAAAACTATTAAAAAATAAGCGAGATAGGCGATAAGCATAAAATCCCTATCAGCAAACTAACAGATGTACTAGTGCGTTACATACTACATTACAATGTGTTTATTAGTGTTCTTATATTTGCTGACATGGGTGCACGTATTGAGCGAGTATTTGGCACGGGTGAACCGTACCATAAGTAACGGCAAGTTTTTTCAGGAGATCTCGCAGTATCCAAGAGGACGAATAGGAGCTATAAAAACATTCACTAGAGGAATGGTTCTGCACTTGAAACTACAAGTTCATTTTGTTCCGATATTGTGATGGGGTCATTCCAGTCCACCGCTTGAACTGGCGGCTAAAGTGCGAGACATCATAATAGCCCAGGTTGTAAGCGACCTCTTCTATTGATTTGTGGTCTTCAAGCAGCATGAACTTGGCGTTATCCAGAATTAAGGAGGACAAATATTGACGAGGGGACATGCCAAAGGTTTGACTAAAGATTCGGTACAGATAAGTTCTGCTTATGGCAAGCTCTGCTGCGATTTTGGAAACCACATTCGTAAACTGCCTTTCCATAGAAGGCTCATGACGGGTGATGGATGGAGGGGCTAACTTCATGATTCTTTCGGAGGCAAAGTGCGCCATTTGGATATTGCGAATGGAGGTATCTGGCCTTCGTTTTGTTTCGGAGTCGGACAAGCACTTGCCCATCTCTCTAAACAAGCTGATGGAGGCAGAAACGATATCTAATCGGCTTGCCAAACAATCTTTATTCTTGTCGCCGCAAAGCTGGATTAATTTTTCGATGCTTTGTCGAATACCGTAAGCGTTCTCATTTTCTTTAGGAAAAAAAGTATTCTCGGTATTACACAGCATCTTTCGGAACAGGATGTCATTCAAGTCGAAATGAAGACAGAAATAGGTCAATCCTGACTCAGAGGCACAGAAATTCTCATGCATTTCGAACGGTCGAATAATAATAAAGTCCCCGGCTTGCAAAATATGACGCTGATTATTCAGTTTGCAAAGTTGGACGCCTTCAATGACATAATTGATTTCGAAGATCGACTCTTCATGGGCGGGATAGGACCAACTGGCAGGAACCTTTCGCCAGTGGGCTTCATGTACATATAACGAAGTGTGTATATTGGGCAGGTAATATTCTTCAAATTCATGTGTCCGCTGATGAGAGAATTTGGACTTTATTATCATTACAATCACGCCCCTTCACAGGTTCTCGCTTCCTGAGTTCATCATATCCTCACTGACATCTTCTGTCTTTATCAAAACTAAAGCAGTTTAACAGTAAATTATGGCATCAAATGGACAAATAACGAACGATTTCATACATAGTGTGAACAGATGAAGTGAATTATAATTTGATTCTGTAAGCGCTTACTATAGAGGCGGTTATTAATATTTCTGACAAGAGGGGTGTGTTATGAAAAAGTGTTGGAGCAGTTTGCTGGCGATTGTTATGGTACTGAACATTTTCACCTTCATTGGCGGTGCCGAAGTACAGGCCGCTACATTCATTTCGAAGTATGAGGCGGAGTCGATGACGAAGGCGGGAAGCTATACCAGTAATATTTCGTCGCCATTTACCGGAGTTGCGCTGTATGCGAACAATGATCTCGTCAAGAATAGCACCACCTTCGCGACCATTCCGGGGAAATACGAAATGCGGGTAAGAGGAGCGTCGAGTAATTCGTCGGCAGCAGGTGTCTCCGTCTACGTCGGGGGAAGCAAGAAAGCATCGCTTTCATTCACGGGTACGACCCCTGCTATTCAGTCGGTATTATTCGATGTGACCGGCACCAGCAGTCAAGAAGTGCAACTGAAGCTTGAGACAGACAACGGATCGAATGATACGTTGATCGACTACTACGAGCTTTATTTCGATAGTGCTCCCGCGCTGTTGCCTCCCGCCCCGGTTCCTCCGACCACCGGGGCCTTTAATTCCGGGGTTTACCGTAATCTGTTCAAGGAATTTGGCAAGTCCGATGCGGAGATTGACGCAAAGGTCAATGCCGCGTTTCAGCAGCTGTTCTACGGGGATAACGACACTCAGAGGATCTACTACCCTGTAGGTACGGACATGGCTTATATTCTTGACAAAGCGAGCAACGATGTTCGCAGCGAGGGTATGTCTTACGGGATGATGATCGCCGTCCAGCTTGACAAGAAGGCGGAATTCGATCGTCTCTGGAAATGGGCCAAGACCTATATGCAGAACACAAGCGGAACACAGCAAGGTTATTTTGCTTGGCAGGTAGATGCAAGTGGCAACAAAATCGACACAAACCCGGCTTCAGATGGCGAAGAATATTTCATCACGGCCTTGCTCTTCGCAGCTAATCGCTGGGGAAGCGGTACGGGAATCTACAATTACAGCACTGAGGCGCAGACATTGCTTGACCGGGTTCTAACTCCAAACGGTGATCAGAAGACTTTGTTTGACCTGACGCAGAAGCAAGTCGTTTTCGTCCCATACGGCAGTGCCGCCGGATTTTCAGACCCCTCCTATCATCTGCCAGCGTTTTATGAACTCTGGGCACTCTGGGATAATAACAACAACCAATTCTGGCGCGATGCAGCCGCGACAAGCCGTGAGTTCTTTAAGAAACAGGCTCATTCTACCACAGGCTTAGGGCCGGACTATGCGGAATTCGACGGCAGACCGAATAATACTGGAAACCATGGCGACTTCCGCTTCGACGCATGGCGAACGATTATGAATGTGGCGATGGACTATCACTGGTTCGCCAAGGATTCCTGGCAGACAACCTATGCAGATCGTGTTCAGAGCTTCTTTCATGGTCAGGGCATTGGTGCTTATGCGAACCAATATTCGCTAAGCGGATCATCACTTTCGGCGGACCACTCTCCAGGCCTTGTAGCAACCAATGCAGTAGGGACACTTGCTGCAACAACAACTAAGTCATGGGAGTTCGTAAATGAGTTTTGGAATACGTCCATTCCTTCCGGTCAATATCGCTATTATGACGGCTGTTTGTATATGATGAGCCTTCTGCATGCCAGCGGCAAATTTAAAATTTATAAGCCAAGCGGCGGTGGAACGAATCCGCCATCAAGCGACACTCAGGCACCAACGGCGCCGACAGGTCTGAGCTCGCCGAGCAAATCCGATACGTCCGTATCCTTGACATGGAATGCATCGTCCGACAATATTGGGGTTACCGGCTATGAAATCTTCCACGGCACGACGCCTTGCGGCACGACAGCCTCTACGTCCTTTACTTGTACGGAGTTAAGTCCAGACACAAGCTACAGCTTTACTGTCAAGGCTAGGGATGCCGCAGGCAACATGTCGGCTCCGAGCAGCGCTTTCTCCGTAACCACGAATGTGAGTAGCGGCAGTGGCAGTGAAACTATCGTATGGTCCGATTCCTTTGAGAGTGGGAGCAGCAATTGGTCGAATTTCAGCGGCAACTGGTCTGTTGTCACGGACCTAACAAAAGTGTATTCGAGCGGCGGAGTTTATGACACGGGCGTATCTCGCGTACAAAACCAAAGCTGGAGCAATTATTCATATGAGGCCAAAGTTAAAGTCCAAGCTGTAAATACAGGAAACCGAACCAACCTTCAAATTGGTATTGCCGGCCGTCTGCAAAACCAGAATAATTTCTATATCGCTTACTTCAACGGCAGCCAAAGCCTTGTTCTGGCTAAAGTCGTGAACGGCAGTTGGACTACAATCGGTTCGTATGCCGGCAACTATACGGAAGACAGTTATCACACGGTTAAACTGAGCATGCTCGGAACGGGCATCAAAGTGTCAGTGGATGGAACGGAGCGGATTTCCAAGACAGATACTCAATTTGCTTCTGGAACTATCGGTGTCTTTGCTTCCCAAGGTACCGGTCGATTCGACGATGTAAAGATATCACAATAAAACGGGCAAAAGCGACGGTACGGCAAAAGGTTGGAAGAACAATGCTCACAGACTAAGGAGGGTCAACATGGTTAACAAGGTGCTGCCCTTTCGGGACTTGTTCGTATCTATGCTGGAAATGGGCAGCGGAGTAGTTGGCCCAGGAGAACCGGTCATATGGAAATTGGAAGAGCAGGAACAGTTATTATTGTTCCTGCTGGAGGGAAGCGCCAGTGTACAGGTGGGAGGGGAAGTTCTGGAGCTAGGAAGCGATCAGCTGATAATAGTACAGGGGGGAGCGGGAGCCGGCCTTTTTCATAGAGAAGGTAAGATGGTCCGGTATTGCGTGATTACTTGTGAGATCCACCAGGTGAGCCCACTCCAAATGGCTTCCAACACCTCTTTGTTTCTCTACAATAGGGTGTTGAATCAGACTGCAGCCATTCGTGGCAAGGTCCAAGAATTGAATCGGCATGCTGGAAACACTGACGAAGAGAGCCAGCAGGACAACCATTTTTTGTTTCAAAAACTGATCTACTGCTTGTTGAAGCTGGAGCCTAAGCCTGTGGCACCGCCGCGCCTACATCCGCAGTCTGCAATGGAGCTGACCTTATCCTATCTGGGGGAGAATTATGACAAGCCCGTTTCTGTGGAGAGGCTGGCACAGTTGGCTGGCATGAGCCGGCGCTGGTATACGGAGATGTTCAAGCGGATGACAAGTCAAAGTCCCGGTGATTACGTGGCCGAGCTGCGGATAGGCAAAGCCAAAGAGCTGTTGAATCTAACCGATGACCCGTTATATGAAATTGCACGTAAGGTGGGTTATGAGGACGAGCATTATTTCAGCAGAAGGTTCAAGCAGAAGGTAGGGGCCTCCCCGCGGCATTATCTCAAGCATCGGCGGGTGTTTGGCACTACGGTAACCTATCCCGAGTTCATGCATGTGCTGGGTGTGACGCCGATGGCGGCCCGGGTAGTCGATCAAGGGTTTCCTTTTTATTTGCAGGAGTCTTTTCGCCATGTGGAGAAGCTGGGGAGCGCAGCAGGTCTTCATCTTAGCCAAATCCGTGCGGCCCGCCCCGACTTGATCTTGGCTGCGGAGTGGCAGGACCAGATGGACTATGATGAACTGCGTACTATCGCTCCGACGATTGTATTACCGGATCGGGACGATTGGCGCGAAGAGCTGCGGGATATGGGTGAAATTCTGAACAGGCGCGTTCAGGTCATGCAGGTTATTGCGGCATATGAGCAGCAGTTGGACAAGGCCCGGGAGAGCTTATACCGGCAGGTCTCGGGCAAAAGTGTACTGTATGTGCGTCTGACCTCAGAAGGAGTGGTGGCATTCGGGAATCTCTCGTCGAGAGGAAGGCTGCTCTATACGGAACTAGGCCTGGCAGCACCGGATGATTCCTTGCTTCATGTCGATGGTGAATTGCTGACCCGCGAGCAGTTGGCCGAATATCATGCCGATTATATTATTCTTCAAGCCGACCCCGGTGTGGATGAGCAGGCTCTGCTGCCGGTGCAATGGGAATACAGAGAGCCTTATACGCCGCAGATGCAGCGGGTGTACCGGGTGGGCCATGAGGAATGGTACAATTTCTCATTTTCACCACTGGCGACACAGTATGCGCTGGGAGATCTGGTACGGCTGCTCAAAAATCCATGAACCCTGCCCGGTTGTCCATTCAATAATCTCAACCCATCTATATAATGAGAATGAGAATTATTATTAATTAGAATGTGTGAGAGGAATGGGCATATGAGAAGAGGAACGAAATGGGGAACTGCTGCCGTGTCACTCCTGCTGCTGCTCACAACAGCTTGCGGGTCCAATAATGTTAAAGACGAGGCGAAAGCCCAAGCTGCAGAACCCGGCAAGGCAATCCGGGTGATCGCTACATCTGTTACCTATCCTGATTTTTTATATTCACTGGGAGTGACCCCGGTTGCAGCAGAGAACTATCACACTGAGTTTCCTAGTTATTTCAAAGGAACGTTCAAGGATGTCATTCCATTGGGTGGCAATTTGAACTTGGAGGGGATCCTCTCCGCAGCACCCGATCTAATTATTGGGCCCAAGTGGAGAGACGAGAAGAGTTACGATCAACTCTCCAAAATTGCCCAGACTAAGCTGATGCCTGAGCGTGACAACTGGAGGGATGAACTCCGTGATATCGCGGGCGTTCTGGATAAACAAGACAAGGCAGAAGAAGTCATCCGGGATTTCGACGAGCATATGAAGGCTTCCAAAGCGAAGCTGCAGGCGGTGGCGGGAGATGAAACGTTTATATACATGCGTATCATGGCCTCCGAAGCGTTCGTGATGGGTGAGCGATCAAGCAGAGGCAAAATTATTCATGGAGAATTGGGCCTAAAACCGGTAGCGGCATATCCGGCAGAGGAAGAAAGCATCATCATTTCACTGGAAGTGCTGCCTGAATATAACCCTGATCATATCATCCTTCAAGTGGATGGCGGGGATGACGGGGCAAGTGCCCAGAAGCTGTTTGATTCTATGGAATCCACCAGCGTATGGAAGAGTCTCAAGGCCGTGAAGGCAAACCATGTGTATAAGGTGGGAGATAAAGAATGGATGAATTTCGGGTTTTCGCCGGTCGCCACAGTAGAGGCAGTAGATGAGATTGTGGATTCCATTACCCAATAATAAGGTTTAAAAAGGAGAACGGGATGGAGAACGGGATCGAGCGGATCATCCGCGAACGTAGAACGATTAAATCTTTTACAGACCGGCCAATTGAGAAGCAAGACCTGCTCAATCTGTTGAATGCTGCGGTATGGGCTCCGTTTCACTCTAAGGAGGAGCCGTGGCGGTTTATTATTTTCCGGGAAAAGGGCCGCAAGGTCTTCTCCGATGCCGTCCTGTCCACCTACACCCCAGCCGAGCTGGAACGGTTCGGTGAAGGCGCAGCCAAAGAATATTGCGACAAGACACCGGTGCATCTTCTCGTTGTGGTCCGTGAAGAACGTGATCCGTGGAAAATGAAGGAAGCGATGCTTGCCGCCGCTGCGTTTATCCAGAATTTGCAGCTCCTGGCCTGGGAACAAGGGATTGGTTTTGTGTGGAAAACGAGCGAGTACAACCGGGAGAATGTTTTTACCAGCCAGGTTGGCATTTCCCCTGAAGAATGTCTGATAGGCACCTTGCACGTAGGGTACATCAACAAGGACCATGTTCCCAAGCCCAGACCCCGCAAGCCAGCGGAGGAATTGGTCACTTGGGTGGAGGGGTGAGAAGAACTCCTCTGCGAGATTGAAGGAGCAGCCATTCCCGTTGGGAATGGCTGTTAACCTTTCTTCTTCAGCTATTGCGGTGAACCGTAGCGTGTTTGATAATGAAGCATCACGATCTGACCCATTCGCTCGGAATGGGTTAAGGTTAGATTCTCTGGCAGTGTTCCGGCAGGGAATAAGGGAATGCCTTCTCCCAGAATGGTGGGAATAAGCGCAATTTGGAGCTCATCCAGCAATTGAAGCTTCAGGACGCTCTGGACAAGCAATCCACCGCCTACAATCCAGACCTTGCCTTCTGAGGTTTGTTGTAACCGGGGGATAAGCCGGTCAATGGATTCGCCTGTAAAAACAACATGTGGCGCAGGCGGTTGCCCGGAATGCGTAAGGACAAAAGCCGGTTTATCTGCATAGGGGAATTCATCGGCTAGCTTCAGCACCTCTTCATAAGTATTCCGCCCCATCACTACGCTTCCCACAGTTTCATAGAATTCACTATACCCGTTATCCCCTCCATTTCCTTCGATCTCATACAACCAGTCGACAGAGCCATCGGGCCTTGCGATGTAACCATCCAGACTCATAGCGATGTACAGCACAACTTTATGTTTTGACATTGTTATCGCTCCCTTCTAGACTCAATGATACACTTGAACTATGACAAAATATGACGTAGTTAGGTGGAGCCGTGGAGAAGAGAGAGATTTCATTTGCTTATCATTCCCGCAGCGGCAAGAGCAGCTGTATTCCTGTTGAAGAGTTCCCGTTCACGGCGCAGAAGCTGCTTGCATACGGGCCGGAAGTGAAGGTGGTCTCTCCAAGGGAGTTGCAGGAATGCGTCAGAGAGTTGCTAGAGAAGACTATAAGTCAGTATTCATAACATACTCAATATCCATTTTCCCGGGGTGTTGACAGCTAGACTATTAATTGTTATATTCTCAACGTCAAAAATTTTAACTATATTTAACAATTAAAGAGGTAGTAGAAGCTCATGAAGCGGTAAAACAAAAAATGGAGGGATGTACAAATGGCAAAGGTTACGGTTGGGCAGGAGAATGGAACTTCAATTGAGCTTCATTATGAGGATGTCGGAACAGGGAAGCCAGTTGTGCTGATTCATGGTTGGCCGCTCAGTGGAAGGTCCTGGGAGAAGCAAGTGCCTGCACTAGTGGAAGCCGGTTATCGGGTGATCACGTATGATCGCCGTGGATTCGGTCAGTCTTCCCAGCCGTGGAACGGATACGACTATGATACATTCGCGGCGGATTTGCATGGGTTGATGTTGAACCTGGATCTTCACGATGTGACATTGGTCGGGTTCTCCATGGGCGGAGGAGAAGTAGCGCGTTACATTGGTACTTATGGAGTGGATCGGGTATCAAAAGCGGTGTTGGCCGGTGCTGTCCCGCCGTATCTGTACAAATCCTCGGATAACCCGGACGGCGGATTTGACGATGCGACTATTAAAGGATTCCAAGAGGGGGTAAAGGCGGATCGTTTAGGGTTCCTAGATGGGTTTGTAACCAATTTCTTCGCCTCTGGGGATAGAACTGACTTGGTAAATGAAGCGTTCCGCTTATACAATCGCGATATTGCAGCTTTTGCGTCGCCGAAAGGCACGCTTGATTGCATCTCGGCATTCAGCTATACCGATTTTCGTGCGGACCTTGAGAAATTCAAATTGCCAACGCTTATTCTTCATGGGGATGCTGATGCGATCGTTCCTGTCGAGATCAGTGGTCAAAAAGCGCATGAGCGGATCGCAGGTAGCCAGTTAGTTGTAATTGAGGGCGGCCCCCACGGATTCAATGTTACCCACGCTAAGGAATTTAACCATGCCTTGTTGCAATTCTTGAAGGGCTGATACTACAAAAAAAACCGTCTTATGTATGATGAAAAGGATCATAACATACATAAGACGGTTTTTTTGTATGATAAAGTTGACACGATGTATAGTTTGGTATACATTATGTTTAGTAAACTATACTAAAGGTGGTGTCATACATGACTTATCAGGAAAAGAAGAGCATCGTATCACTAATCAGCACCCTGCTCATTTTTACAGTGTATTTGCTGTACAGGTACCCGCAGTATCCCAATGAAGTGTTGGATTCAAAAGTAACCTTCCATTACTGGGGTTCCTTCATTCTTGTATTGACCTTGGTTTCCATCGCGGCACATATCGTGATCAGCATTGTTTTTAACATCATCTTCCGGATGACGACAGGTGAAAAGGAACCTGCATTCGCGGACGAACTGGATAAGCGCATCGACTTGCTGGCCTTCCGAAATTCATTTGCTATGTTTGTCAGTGGCTTCCTGCTGGCTATGGGCTCATTGGTTATAGACCAGCCTTTGAAGGTAATGTTCATCGTCCTAATCGCCGCTGGATTTCTGTCAGACGTAACCGGTTCAATATCGAGACTGTATTACTACAGGAGAGGAGTCTAAGATGGGCAAAGTTCTTGTTGGCAATTACATCAGAAAATTACGCTTCGATCTTAACGAAATGACCCAGCAGCAGCTGGCCGACAAGGTAGGTGTAACCAGACAAACGATCGTAGCTCTTGAAAAAGGAAATTACTCTCCTTCACTGGAGTTGGCCTTTCGTATAGCCCGCACCTTTAACTTGCCGCTCGAAGAGGTATTCTTTTACGGGGAAAATTCAGAAAAGCCAAGTGGGAAATAGATAGGGGGTAAAGGATGAGAGCAATGGTATATGCCAAATACGGTTCGCCTGATGTGCTTCACCTGAAGGAGCTAGAGAAACCTGCACCGAAGGATAACGAAGTCCTTGTCAGAATCTATGCGGCAACGGTAACAGCGGGGGACTGGCGTATGCGAAAGGCTGACCCGTTCCTTGCAAGATTGTACAATGGTCTCTTAAGGCCCAAAAAGGTAACGATATTGGGGTTTGAGTTAGCCGGGGAAGTTGAAGCCGCAGGCAAAAATGTAACACGCTTTAAGATTGGCGATCAAATATTTGCGTCTTGTGGTTTCAGCTTCGGTGCATATGCCGAGTACAAATGTCTGCCTGAAGATGGACTGGTGGTCATGAAGCCGGTCAATGTGAGCTATGAGCAGGCTGCCGCTGTTCCCGTCGGGGGGCTCACCGCGTTGAACTTTCTAAGGAAGGGGCAACTCGCGAGCGGAATGAAGGTGCTTATTTATGGAGCCTCTGGAAGTGTAGGAACTTATGCGGTCCAGCTTGCCAAATATTATGGGGCAGATGTAACAGGGGTATGCAGTACTGCTAATCTTGAGCTGGTAAGATCTATAGGAGCCGACCGGGTCATAGATTATACGAAGCAGAAGTTCATGGCGCATGAAGAAAGCTATGATCTGATCTTTGATGCCGTTGGGCAAAAGATATCGAAAATCAAAAAATCGGCATTCAAAAAAGCACTGCGTACGAACGGGAAGTATGTGAGTGTGGATATGTCACACAAGCCTCGCGTGGAAGATCTTATCTTCCTCCAAGAGCAGCTTGAGGCCGGTACCCTTAAGCCTGTTATTGATAGATGCTATTCACTGGAACAAATTCCGGATGCCCATCGTTATGTCGAACAAAAACATAAGAAGGGGAATGTCGTCATTACTGTAAGTTCCCTATCCTAAGGAACAGCTCAAAGGGAGTGTGCGAACACTCCCTTTGAGCTGATATTGTATGTTATCAAAATGTAAAAATTAAAGCGCTTACTATTGAAGATTTATATAAAATGTATTTATTAACATTATTCGACAAAATTCACCTTACTTTTACGTGGTATCTATGATATATTCTGGATGAATATGGATAGTGAAGAAGTGAAAGGGGAAGGGGAATGCGTATGGAGGCGCTTGTGTGGACATCGAATCATAAGCTGGAGCTCTGCGAATGGGAAGAGCCGACAATTGCAGCACCGGATGAAGTCAAGATCCGGATTGAGATGACGGGTGTATGTGGAACAGATTTAGCAGTCATAACGGGCAAAGAGGAGGGGGTTCCAGGCGTTATTCGCGGTCATGAGGCTGTAGGGACCGTAATTGAAACCGGCAGCAACGTTGACCGCGTTAAGGTAGGCGACCGCGTGGTTATTGATCCGAATCAAAGCTGCGAGAAATGTTATTTTTGCTTGAAGAAACAGCCGCACCTCTGCATGGGCACCGATGGAAATGGGATGCCTATTGCGGGTTTGAATCGAAATGGGACATTCACTTTTTTTTACTCTACTGTACAAACGTTTGCACACCTGCTTCCTGATCATATGAGCTGGGAAACAGGGGTTTTGATCGAGCCTCTTGCCTGTGTGCTGCACAATTTCAAAGAGGCTAATGTCACTGCAGATGATAAGGTGCTCATTCTTGGATCGGGTCCGATGGGATTGCTAAGTCAAATTGTGAGTAAATCCAAGGCGGCTCTTACCGTTGCGACGGAAATTAATCCTTACCGGTTGGCTTTTGCCAGAGAAATCTCAGATTATGCTCTGACACCTTCCCAATTACATGAAGCTACCGTAGAAGAGATCTGCTCGGGACATAAGTTTGATGTGATTATCGACACGGTAGGCACTCAGCTCGAAATGGCGGAGCAATGGATTGAGCGTGGAGGCCGCATCGTTCCTTTTGGTATTAATGCGAATTACCGGTACACTTTTTCTCCTACCAAATTCGTACAGCAGGCCATCAAAATTATCGCAGCAGGCGAATACCGCTACATGTTCGAGGAAGCTATACGGTTTGCTGCTGAGACACCTGAACTGGAGAAACTGGTGACTAGAAAAGTTAAGCTCAATCAGCACGAAGCAGCAATAAACGAGTTGATCGGCTATGAATTGAATTCTTTGAAGGTGGTTGAGAGTGATACCGTGAAGACGGTTTTTGTTCCCTAAATGTGGAGCTGTAATTAGCGAGGGGTGGATCTATTCATGGGCAAAGAAGACAAATTTAGACTTGTTCAGGATTACTTGTCTATGAACAAGGCCAGAGAGGTAGAGCCGATTTGGATACCTGCAGTGTGGAATGAGTGCAGCTATAAGCCTATTCTCTACGAAAAAGACGGTGAAATATGTGTGCATCCGTACGATTTTTTGACAGAGCATTTGAGGTATGTAGACAAGCTTTCCTGGAGGTATTTGCTCAAGGAACGCACGAATTTAGACGAGAGCACGATCTATTCTGCGTTAATTCGTTATTCGACGGCCTGGGATTACAACCATGACGGAACAGTCGAATCGGGCACTTTTCTAAAATTCCTTATTCTTCTGCCGCTGTTAAAGAAAATGGGCGTCAATATTCTGTATATGCTTCCAGTAAACCAGTATAGCAAGTTAAATCTGAAGGGGGATATCGGGTCACCTTATGCTGTGCAATCGTTATTCCACTTGGACCAGAACCTGCATGACAGCTTGTTGGACGGTATGGAAGAGTTCACCATCCACGATGAGCTTAGCGCTTTGGTAGAAGCTTGTCATTTGCTCGATATCAAGACTGTTGTCGATTTCATTCCTCGTGTAACGGCGAGAAACAGTGCATTCATTACTGAGCATCCCGAATGGGTGTACTGGATCAAGCTTGAGGAATTAGAAGGCTTTGCGCCGCCGCCGATTCCTGAGCTTGGATTCTTTGAGGAGTGTACGCCCGACCACTTGGAGACGGTCTATCACAGCCAGGAGACCGCAGCATTCCTGCGGAAGTTCTCACCGCCGCCCCAAGAACTTCATCCCAGCCTTTGGCAGCAGTTGAAGGAAAGAGCTGCTAATTATGAAGACGAGCTATTAACTTTGGTGGAGCAAGAGATGGGAATAACAACCTCTCCGGCGCATTCGGATTGGATTAATGATGTGCAGCCGATTTGGACAGACATTACGTTCTTGCGCCTCTATAAAGATTTCTCTCCGCAAGTGAGACATCTTATCAGCAGGGGTCAGGCGCCATATGTCCTTTTTGATACGATTAAATGCAATGACTACCCGGGAGAGGAGCCGAATTGGGAGTTATGGGACGTTCTGGAGCAGGCAGTACGCTTTAATCTCGAAAAGTATGGGATTGACGGCTTCCGCATCGACATCGGACATGTGCTTCCTATTCCGTTGTTGACTCGTATTTTTGACACGGTTAAAGAGATGAATCCGAATGCGCTCCTGATCAGTGAAGATTTGTTCAACCGCAATCACAGGAAGGCAGCGAACACGGGCTACAACATTATGCTTGGAAGCGGATGGAACGTGATGACGGAGATTACTAAGGAGAACCTGGTTTCATTCTTAGAGGAACTGCCCGAGTTGAATATTCATGTGTTTGCTTGTGCAGAAACGGCAGATACTCCCCGGATCACGAGCCGGGGCGGTGTCGGGGTTGCCCGGATGATCGCAGTATTTAATCAATTTCTTCCGAACGCAATTCCTTACGTGACAACGGGCTATGAAATGAATGAGGAGCAGCCCCTGAACTGTGGTCTTGGTGACAACACGAACGGTGAGGAGATTTCCCGCGCTTTTTTTAATGTCATGCAAATTAATTGGACTAATCCTGCACCCATGCTGCCGCTGCTGGCGGAGCTAAGTGAATTTAAGGAAGCTTGGCACCACCTCGTGAAGCCGGAGAACTTTTTCGTGGCTCAATCCCCGGAAGGTACTGCTATATACGGGTATATGCAAGGGGATGAGACGATGCTGTGCTGCTTTAACTTGAGTGCCGATGCTGTCTGCCAAGTCGATTTAAACGTGGCCGTACCCGGCCGATGCCCAATGACTGTAACACTGGATAGCTCTTTAACGGGTAGCAGCGTAGGTCAGGCGTTCGACTTCTTGCAGCTTGCGCCTAATCAGGCTCTAGTGCTCATTAACAATTGTAGATAAGGGAGAGAGGCTGCGAATGGAAAAGAACAACAAGGAAATCGTGCTATGGCATGAGTTTGACGGTCCGGGAGATACCTCGATTGAAGTGCTGGAGGGGATTTGCAAGCTGTATACAGAGCGCTTCAGCGTACAAATTACGCCACAAGTGATGAACATTACGGAACTGACTGCGCGCTTGAACCGAATCAAACATACCCGCCAAGGTCCGCATCTGGCGATGGTTCCTGCCGATATGTCCTCCTATGTCGACAATGGTCTTTACTCCGAGGTTCCGGGCGGGTTGTTTGAGGATGTGCTGACTGAGGAGGCCCTTTCCACGATGCAAATGGAGGGTGTCCAGTATGGTATCCCGGTCTTGCGGGGCAATCATCTGGTTCTATATTACAATCCGGAGATTTACCCCAGTGCACCAGCGACATGGAACGTGTTTGAAGAGGCAGCAGAGAGGTTAACCGCCCAAGGCATCGTACCCATTGGGGCGGATCTACAACAGGGCTATTGGTTTATTCCGTTCCTTACAGCTTTCGGTGGCTGGCCTGTACAGAATGGAAAGCCGAATATCGTCAGCCCTGAAATGAAGCAAGCGCTTGAATTCATCCGCGACAAGATGGATCAGGGCGTACTCGTCAGTCTCGACGGTTCTACAGGACTGCTAGAGCAGTTCATTGACGGTAAGATCGGCGCTATTATTTGTGGGGAGTGGATCTACAACCATCTGGACAAGCATATGAACGATAGGCTTGAGGTTTGCCAGCTTCCAGTCATAGAAGGCCAGCAATCGCTATCTATGTCTTCTTCCATCGGCCTGATCTACCCGAATTTTTCATTAACCACGGAGGAGCGGGAGGATATTTTGTCATTCACGCGTTTTATGCTGAGTGACGAATGCCAAACCCTGTGGACGCAGGGCGTGCAGCGAATTCCGGCTCAGGAGCAGGTGCTACACCGCCTAAGTGCCTCTGCTGCACCTAATAAAAGAATGATTTTGTCGCTTTTAGACCACACACGGCCGATGCCGACTTACCCCTTCATGATCCATGTTTGGGAGGCTCTAAATGCGGGTCTGATCGAGTTGCCCTTAAGCAATCCCGAACAAGCCTTGAAAAGAATGGAACAGACCCTCAAAGCATCCTGGGGCGCATTACAAAACTAATCAGATAAGGGGAGAAGAGAAATGAAAACAACGATATTCAGCCAAATTTCAATCGACGGAAAGCTCACGATGGGGGCCGGGAATTCGAGTAAAGAGCTTTTTTCCTTATTTTCCAGTGAGGATATGGAATTCATCCATCTATTCCGGGGGAATGTGCAGGGCATTATGGTTGGTAAAAATACAATCCTGACCGACAATCCATTTCTTACGAATCGGTATGAGGAGAACAAAAATCCAATCCGTATCATACCGACGACTACCCTGGATATTCCGATGGACTGCAATGTGCTTTCGGATCAGGGAAAGACGATTATTGTCACGACCGAGAAAGGACGGGATGAAGATAAGATCAAGCAGATCCGGGAAAGAGGGAAGGAGTGCCTCATCTGCGGCAAGGATACCGTTGATTTTGTGGAGCTTGAACGTCAGTTAGAGGAAAATTACGGGATCACCAGCCTGATGGTTGAAGGTGGCGGATTTTTGAACTGGCATATTTTCAATCAGGATATCGTCGATGAAATTATTCTGATGCAGCTCCCGATCATCATCGGCGGCTCCACGAACATTACTTTAGTGGATGGAGACGGGTATCAGCAATTGAGCTTTGCGAAGAAGTTCAAGGTTGTAGAAATTCAGCCAAACGATAATTACACACTTATGCGCTACAAAAAGGTGATATGACCTCACACTAAGTCATAGACTGCAATGGCTATGGATTAATGGAAAAATCTAGAATATGGGGGTTATGTACGAATCATGTCAGAGAACAAAGAGTTCTATAAAAGTGTGTATAAAATCGCTGTGCCCGTTACGCTTCAAAGCTTGCTGATGGCACTGCTCAATTTGACGGATCAATTGATGGTCGGGCAGCTTGGAGATGTGGCCATTGCCTCGGTGGGGATATCTACCAAAATATACGGGATCATCGCGGTTGTCCTAGCCGGTTTATCGACGGGAGTATCCATTTACGCTGCCCAGTTTTGGGGGAACAAGGATTCCAAAAGTGTCTCCCAAGTGCTGGGTCTCGGGCTGATCACCGGATTCACGTTCTCTTTCCTGTTCTCTGCGGCTGTCTTCCTGGATTCGCCGCTCTTTTTGAGCCTGTTCACTACAGATGTGAATGTAATAGATGAGGGGTACATTTTCCTTCAGGTCATGTCGATCGGCTTTGTGCCTGTTATGCTCACGATGATGTATTCCGCGATTTTGCGCAGTACGGGCCATGCCAAATGGCCGATGTATGTAAGTTTAATCTCAGTGGGTTTAAATATTATACTGAATTACGTGCTTATATACGGCCATTTCGGCGCTCCTGCGCTTGGTCTGAAGGGCGCGGCCATTGCTACCCTTATTTCCAGGATCTTAGAATGCTTGTTGATCATTGGTGCCGTATACCGATATCGTTTACCGGGAGCTGTCGGGTTAAAGAACTTGTTCATCATTCCTAAACCGCTCATTCGCAAGTTTTTTGGAACGACCTATCCGCTGCTACTGACTGAATTGATCTGGGTATTGGGCGAAACGGTATATGCGATCATTTATAGCCGTATGGGGTCAACGGAAATGACTGCGATGACTATTACCTTCCCGCTGCAGGGTCTTTGTATCGGCTTATTATCGGGACTGGCCAGTGCAGCAGGAGTAATGGTTGGTAACCGTTTGGGTGCGGACGAAACTGAACTTGCACTCGATCACGCGAAAAGGTTCATTCGCCTTGGCATCATTATCTCTCTGATTGTCGGGGTTATCATTGCGGCAGGTTCGAAGCTGTATGTCTCTGCATTCAATATCTCCGAGGATGCTAAGCAAATGAGCATGTATATCGTTATCGTGTTTGCTGGATTTCTTTGGGTCAAGGTGTCCAATATGATTATAGCTGGCGGAATTCTAAACAGCGGGGGAGACAGTAAGTTCGTGTTCACCTTGGAATCGACCACAACGTGGCTGATAGGTGTCCCCTCCGGGCTGCTGCTGTCCTATGTCTGGAACCAGCCTGTGTACCTTGTGTATCTCGTCATCTCCCTAGAGGAGGTTGTCCGCTTTGGCTTCGGATATGCCCGGATTTACTCCCGCAAGTGGATAAGAAATCTAGTTCATGATGTGGCTGAAAAGGCCATGTAACAGACGACACTGCAATGCGGGTTGACACAAAAGTAATTAGGTGCCATACTATGTGTATGAACAACAACAATAGAAAAATAAATGACATGGAGGCAATCCCCTCCCTTGTACAATCCAAGCGTCAGATTGATCGCTATAACCTGGACATAGACGCACAGGCTATACTCGTCGCGTCTAGGCTAATGGCAGCGGGAGCCCAGCTTGGTCAGGCCTCGGAGATTCATTTCTCCAGATTCGGCTTATCAACAGGCAGATATCGTGTATTGGCAGATCTCGAAGATTACGAAGGAGAAGAGTTGCCTTCGCAATTAGCAGAGCATCTAGGCGTTACACGTGCTACAGTGACTGGTCTGATCGACATTCTTGAACGGGATGGCCTAGTATCTAGACGGTTAAGCTCAAAAGATGGCCGTCAGAAATCGGTTATTTTGACGGAAGAAGGAGCGAAGAAGCTACGTGAAATGGCTCCTGAGCATTTCGCTTGGCTGGAGGCTACGGTGGGCTTACTCAGTATAGACGAGCGCAGCGTATTCCTCGACTTGCTGGGCCGGGTTACACAAGGCATCTCTGCCCTTATGGACGAACCAGGCTCGAAACCAAAATGAAACATCAGTAATGAGTAGAATGGGCTAGTAATGCTAGCCTCTTTTTACTCCTATATAGTTAGGTTCCTAATTATATCTCGCTGAAAGCACTCGACGGAATGATCTCAGAGAAGGAAGGGGCAACGAAATGAACCAGATGAAATACCCGAATCCGCCAGATGATGCTTACGGTATCAAGACGGTGGGTTCCAGAAAAAAGCCCTTTGCACTATGGCGTGAAGTTGTAATGGCCTATGCTGCTCCTGCCATCATGGCAGGTATTGGGGGATTGGTTACTGCTGATAGGGGGCTTCAAATCGGAGCATTGACCACAATCGGCGGTGCATCAGCTTTGATGGCTTTGATGATTGGCCTTATATTGCGCAGCCGGGTGGGTCATATGCGATGGGTCACAGGTGCACCTCACTTGGTTGTGGTAGGAGGGTTCGCAATAGCCGGGTCCTTGTATGGCCTATGCGCGGCATGGGTGACATCTGCTGTACTGGAACTTATGATGCCGGGCCATCACTTGGCCTGGGCCGATCGTGTCTGGACGGATTTCCCGTTGTCCGGATTCATAGCAAGCACGATAGTGACATGGCGGTGGCGTCTCGCCGTTACCACCCATTTGACATCCAAAAGGAGAAGAAAAAAATGATAGTTATTGTGGGAGCAACAGGTACGATAGGTAGTGCGCTGGTGGAACGTTTGGCTGATCTTGGCGTGCCCGTCAGGGCTCTGAGCAGAGAGCCGGAGAAGTTGCGTAAGCAGATCGGAGAAAAGGGCCGATCAGCTATCGAGGTCGTAGGGGCAGATGCTGCTGACCCCGAATCGCTGCGCCGCGCATGTACAGGTGCCAGCCAGCTCTTCCTCGCCATGTCCAACAGTCCAAGACAAATTGAATTGGAAACTTCAATCATTCAGATTGCAGGCCAATCTGGAATCGAGCACATCGTGAAAATATCCAGCCCTGCCTTTGAGCAGAGCTCTCCAGTAGCAGTGGCGGGCTGGCATCAAGAAATCGAGCAAGTGCTGAGGGAATCAGGTCTCACCCATACCGTGTTGCGCCCGTATGCATTCATGCAAAACCTAATGCGCTTTGCACCGACGATTACAACCCAAAATGTTTTCTTCGGCTCCATGGGCCATTCACCGTGTAACTTCATTGACTGCCGCGATATCGCAGATGTTGCCGCAGAAGCTCTAACTAACCCTGAGGTCACAGGCCAAATATACACGCTTACGGGTTCAGAGATTTTCAGCTATCCTCAGATCGCAGCCCGGCTGTCCGCCCTGCTCCATCGGCCAATAAGTTACATCAATATGGAACCCCAAGAACTACTCGGTAATCTTATCGAGCACGGGCATATGCCTCCTTGGCTGGCGAACCACGTTGTGGAGATTCAAACCATGTCCAGGGTGGTTCCAGAAAGTCCAAATGACACGGTGAGGCGCCTGCTCGGCAGAGAGCCGCGCAAGCTGGAAGCTTTTCTGCAGGAGTGTGTGGAGAATTTCCGGTAGTGGATGTCAATGACACGGGGTTGTGAAATCACACCCTTTTGCAACCCTGCTATTCGCTTACTTCTTTCTCCGTCTGCCAAAAAAAATACTGATATTATGAATAAGGATAGCTATGCTGATTAGCACCAATATATAAGAATAATCTGTTTTATCTGCCAGTAAAAGAGACACACCAAACAATGTAAAAGTAATTATAAAACTCAAAGATGTGTTTTGAGGATTACGGTCCTTTTTGTAGGCTGAGTATATACTATAAAACATTAGCCAGGCAATACCAATCACTATAAATATCTTTAAATACATAGGGGATCAAACCTTACTAGTGAATTTTAAAGTTGGGTGATGTAAATGATGACAAAGCCAAGTTAATCCGCCCGTATCATTCTATTACTAAAATATCAGAGAAGCAAGCGGCACACTTGGAGCGGATAACCTTCGTCATGGACATTTGCATATAGCACTGCTATAATGCTGGTATGAAAACCTATGACAAAATATTAGCAGCTGCTCTTAAGGTACTCGAAGAAGGGGGCGGAGCCCAATTTTCGACGCGAGCCGTAACTAAGATCGCACAGGTTACGGCTCCTACACTCTACCATCATTTCGGCAATGCCGATGGACTCCTGAGTGCAGCTATAGTGGAAGCATTCAAACAGTTATTGGAAAGTAAGATTACCGCAGTGGAGTCGACTATTCCAGAGAGGGCTCTTCGTCAAGGATGGGATGACTATGTCCGTTTTGCGGCTGCCCGTCCCCGGATTTATGCGGCTATGATGGGGCGGTTGCTTGAGGGCGCCCATATCGAGGCGGCAGATCAATCGCACCAAGCCCTAGTACAAAATGTTCAGAGAGTCGCCGCCGAAGGCAAACTGGCTGTGTCCGCTCAAGCAGCCGCAGATCTGGTCTGGGCTTCCGCCAATACGGCCGCTTGGCTGTATGTGACGGCCCAGTTTCGTAAGTCACCCCCGCCCCAACCCGACGATGTTGATCTTATTCGGGAAAGCGTAATGCAGATCATTTTGACAGAGCCTGGAGATTTCAAGAAAAGGCCTAATCTAGAAGAGGCATAAGAAAGATCGCCTATCCAACCTGGACCTCCAGGAGGATGGCGATTTTTTTTATGTTTGGAGGGTGCGAGCATTAGTTCAGACCGCAGGACAATACTTTAGAGAAAAAGTATAGCACCGCTATAGACAAAGTGATATAGCGGTGCTACAATGACCCTATAGCGGTGCTATACAGTGATCTGTATCTTATCAAATTTAGGAGGGTTACTATGCCAATCAAAACTCAAGAACTGGTCGTCGTCACAGGTACGTCCAGCGGCATCGGTAGGGCTACCGCGGAGCAGCTCGCCGCTGAAGGATTTCACGTTTTGGCGGGGGTTCGCCGTCAGGAAGATGCCGACAATATCAAACACGAAAATATCGAGCCGGTGATCGTCGATGTTACCAATATCGAGACACTAAAGGCGCTGGCCGAAAGGGTGGTGCAAGATCCGCTTGGTCGGCCATTGAGAGCAGTGGTCAACAATGCCGGCATCGCCGTTAATGCACCTCTGGAGATGGTTCCGCTCGATGAATTTCGCCGCCAAATCGAAGTTAGTGTGATCGGACAGGTAGCGGTTATTCAGGCGCTTACCCCGGCCTTGCTGGACAGCGGCGGGCGCGTGGTCAATATCGGTTCTGTTGGCGGCAAGATCTCTATGCCTGGTTTCGGGATATATTCGGCAGCAAAGTTTGCCATGGAAGCAATCAATGACAGTCTCCGGAGGGAGATGTCCTCGTTTGGGATCAAGGTTATCATGATCACCCCGGGTGGTGTCAGCACTGGCCTGTCGGAGCAAGGAATTACAACAGCGGAGCGGCTGGCCAAGTTAATGACGCCGGACCAGCACCGGCGCCATGATCGTCTTTTTGACTCCGTGAAGGCTCAGGCTGAAACGTGGGCAAAGGACGGTATTCGCCCTGAGAAGGTGGCAGCAGTGATTTCACGCGCAATCCACAAAAGAAATCCACGAACCCGCTATACGGCCGGTCGCGATTCGGCACTGCTGACCCGACTGGTCCGTATTCTCCCCGACAAGCTCCTCGACCGGATGCTCCGCAGCCAGATGAAATTGCAGTAACTATAAATTGGGAGGAATTAGCATGAACGATACAAAGAACCGTTACGTTACTGTACTCTGGGAGGCGAGAGCTAAGGCAGGGAGAGAAGCCGAGATGAAGGCATTTATGACTGCTGCTGTCACCCCGTCGCGCAACGACCCCGGCAACATTGACTACGAGGCTCACGAGGTAGAAGGCCAGCCTGGCACATTCATCATCTACGAGCGCTGGGAAAACCGGGATGCCCTCGATCGGCACCTGAGCGTTCCACGGATGCAGGAACTGGTGCCCCAGCTCTTAGAACTGATGGAAGGAACCATTGAGGAAGGGATTCGACTCCTGCAGCCTTTCCGCCCAGCGCAGTGAAATTCTTAAAGTCTTTAGTGGAGGAGGTAAACCGTTGGCAACGATTGATGATTTTGCAGCACTCGATATTCGTGTCGGAACGATTAAGGAAGCGGAGTTTTTTGAAGAAACAAAGATCCCTGCCATCAAGCTTAAGATTGACTTTGGACCGGAGATCGGGATGAAATCCTCAAGTGCACAAATAACTAAGCGTTACAGAGTTGATGAAATTGTAGGAAAGCAAATTATAGGAATCGTCAACTTCCCTCCCCGGCGCATTGCAGGATTCAAATCGGAAGTATTAGTGTTGGGAGGAGTCCCGGAAAAAGGAGATGTTATTCTATTAAAGCCGGATACTGAAATACCTAATGGTACTCCTATTGCGTGAAAATAAGACTCTAAAAGCGACTCAGCCTTAAAGCGGCCAGGTAATTATTTCGCCCGTCGACGATATAACTGCAGCCTTTGTCGATTCCGCGAAATCCGGCTTGAACGACTTTCTCCGGAGTGGACAATGCGCTACCCGCCGCCATGTCCCTGCTGCCGACAGCATCGAAAAAGCCTGTATCCGTCGCACCCGGGCACAGGGTAAGGACGCGCACACCGCGACCACGGGTTTCGGCCCACAACGCTTCGGAGAAAGATAACACGAAAGCCTTGGTTGCACCGTAGACAGCCGAATAGGCGCAAGGTGCAAACGCGGCCATTGAAGCCACGTTGACAACGACTCCGTCCTTGCGTTCCAGCATGCCGGGCAGAAAATGATGCGTCAGGTCGACAAGAGCCGCAGTGTTCAGCATAATTTCCTCCTGCTCGCGCTCTGGATCAATCTCCTCAAAGCGGCCATGCGTGCCAATGCCTGCGTTATTGATTGGTCGAATAAGTGCTTCCGCTCGTCTGCATCCAGTTGCAGCGCTTGATTCCCGCATGTTCAGGCTGAAGCCGATGTCTGCGCGATTTGATGAATTCCCCCAAAGCGGATGAAAAATTAACTAATACAATTTCGTGGATATGTTGTTCAAGAGAGGATCAAATGTCTACTTCACATTAATCAATAAGGCAAACCATTGGTTTGTGCTATTTGCCGTAGCTTAGGTTTAGTTCTTATTTTATGATTAATGGTGCTGAATTTGAGCGGTTATTGAAGTAGGAGGTAAGGATAATTTATGACTGAATTATTAGCGCCAGCAGGAAATATGGAAGCTTTAAAGGCTGCAATATCTAATGGTTGTGATGCAGTATACTTAGGCATGCAAAAATTTGGTGCACGTGCATACTCATCTAATTTTGATCTGGAATCGTTACAAGAGGCTGTTACGTATGCGCATCTGAGGGACGTTAAACTCTATGTTACAATGAATACCATCGTATTCGAAAACGAAGTGGAAGAGATGAAAGAGCAGATCCGCGAATTAAATGAAATCGGTGTGGATGGCATTATCGTCCAGGACCTGACGGCTTTTGATTATATCGTTAAAAACTTTGTTGATATGGAAGCACATTGTTCCACTCAGATGGGAATAGACGATGTAGACGGAACTTTATTATTCAAAGAACTTGGTGCTAAAAGAGTGGTTCTGTCCCGTGAGGTTAAGATTGAAACAGTCAAAGAGATCAAAAGAGTAGCTGACATCCCTTTAGAAATTTTCATTCACGGTGCGTTATGTGTATCTTATTCGGGAAATTGTCTAATGTCAGGATTACTCGGCAATCGATGCGCAAATCGCGGAAGATGTGTGGGTTCATGCCGTAAGGAATACGACCTGATTGATAAGACAACAGATACATCATTAGGGAAAAGCTATATTCTATCTACTAAGGACTTAAACACAATTGATTATATCCATGATTTAAATGAAGTCGATTCTTTGAAAATAGAAGGCCGAATGAAGGCACCTACGTATGTTGCCAACGTTGTATCCAAATATCGCATGGCCTTAGATCATAAAATAACAGCAGAAGACAAAGAAAATCTGAAAAAAACATTCAATAGAACATTTACTAAAGGGTATTTGTTCCACGAAGATAAGAGAAATATTACAAACATCTTAAAACCTAATAACTTTGGTTATGAAATTGGAACAATCAGCAAGGTTATTAAAGACACGTATGAAATAACCCTTACACGTCCTTTAAATCAGAACGATACCATCCGAATAAGCCATAACAATGAAGATGTTAATTTAACGGTTGCCAAGCTATACAACAAAGACGGCGACTTAATCAACACAGCTGATGATGTCTGCTATATCAAAGTCAAAGAAAAGATGTCTAAGGGAGATGTAGTATATAAAACGAAGGATTATTTCTATCACAAAGAATTAGAAGCCTCACTGGAAAAAGAATTTAAGCGGTTCAACCTCGATATTAGAGTATATGCATATCCAGGTTCAAAGCTTGTCATAGAGGCGGAGGGCTTAGGCTGTAATTATTCCTATGAAAGTGAGGAAATACTAGGCGAAGCCATTAATAATCCAACAACGAAAGACCAGGTCATCAAGCAAATCTCCAGATTAAATGATACGATATTTGAACTTCATCAGGTCGATTATGAGGAATGCAATGCATTTATTCCAGCTAAACTGTTAAATGCAGCAAGAAGAGATATTGTACTGGGCTTATATGACTTAAAGCTTAACAGCCAGCAGAAAAGAATCAAGGCTGTGAAAGCAAAAGAAAAAATAAGCTTTGCCCCTGTACAACCATACCTTACGGCCTCTGTAACGAATCAGGAACAGTATGATGCTTGCGTGAGCTGTGGAATTAAGGAAATCTATTTTGACAATGTGGTTAGAAGAAATCAGAATGATTATAAGGAACAAGAAGGACAGCTGCTAATCGGAGGATATGGCGGAATTCATCACTACAGAGAAACCAATCCGTTTGTTACGGACTATTCTCTAAATGTTATTAATGCCACTAGCTGCTATGAATTATATAAATTAGGTGCCAAACGGGTCACTTTATCTTATGAGTTGAATAAGAGCCAAATTGAAGATGTAATAAATGCCTATGTTGAAGAAAATGACGGCTATCCTGCGCTGGAAATGATTGTGTATGGCAAGGCCCCGTTGATGTTTACCAAATATTGTCCGATGAGAAAAATGAATCAATGCAGAATTTGCAGAACGAAGAGCTATGAGTTAAAAGATGAGCAAGGAACGTTCCCTATCCTTTCCCATGAGGATTGTACAGCGACTATTCTTAATGGGAAGATGCTTAATCTGTTGGATGAGCTGCCAGACCTCAAAGGAATCGAGGCACTCCGATTAAACTTCACAGTTGAATCTAAAGAGCAGGTTGTGAACGTCATTCATATGGCCTCAGGCAAATTGAATGGCTCGATGAATAATGCTGTCTTCAATCAGGAAACAGACACAAGAGGGCATTATAATAAAGAGATTGTGTAGTCGTGGAATTCATTAAATGTTCTAAAATCAATCATAAGGATGACCTTCAGATGAAAATATTATTAGTTGAAGATGATAAGACGATCGCGTCGGGACTGGAATATTCGCTGCAGCAAGAGGGTTATTGGACTGTTCTCTGCCATGATGCCGCTTCAGCCCGAAAGGTGCTCGCCGAAGACATCGATCAGTTCACTTTGTGCCTGTTCGATTTACAGCTTCCAGACGGAACGGGCTATGAATTATGCAAGATGGTGAAGGAACGACGGGATATCCCGGTCATTTTCTTAACAGTGATTGATGATGAGGTCAATGTCGTGATGGGACTCGATATGGGAGCCGATGATTACATTACCAAACCTTTTCGGGTTCGCGAGCTTCTCTCCCGGATCAAGTCCGTCTTGCGGAGATACCAGAAGCTGTCCCATGCAGGAGCGGTCATTGACATTGACAATGTGCGCATCCATACGCTGGAAGGCAAAGTATATAAAAACGGTGCCGAAATTTCGCTAACCGCCTTGGAATACCGCTTATTGCTGATCTTTGGCAACCACGTTGGACAGGTCCTCACCAGGAATCAGCTCTTGGAGCAAATCTGGGACGTGGCCGGCGACTTCGTGAATGACAACACGTTAACGGTTTATATCAAAAGGCTAAGGGAAAAGCTGGAGGATAATCCAGAGCAGCCGGCTCTGATCAAAACGGTACGCGGTTTAGGCTATAAGGTTGGTGATTAGATGCTGCGCAATCGGGAAAATCAAATATTATTACTCGTCATGGGTTCGATCAGCTTATCGGCGATCGTCATTGCTGCTTTCATATCGTCTGTCGCCGTTGCCCTGGTTATTATTGTATCCGTGCTGCTTACCGGCACAGCTGTATTATTCACAAAACGGAGATATTACGAGCTAGAGAAGCTGTCCGTCTATTTGCGGGAGATTAGCAGCGGCCAGGCCTCCCTTGACCCTCGCGATAATCAAGAAGGTGAGCTTAGCATCTTAAAGAATGATATTTACAAGGTGACACGCATGCTCTCCGAGCATCGTTCGCTATTGCAGCGGGATAAGCTTCAACTGACCGATGCCATCTCCGATATTTCACATCAGCTCAAAACACCGATCACCTCTATGACAGTCATGGCAGATCTGTTAAGCGCACCTGATCTGCCTTCACTCAAAAGAACGGAGTTCACCCATCATATTCGCATTCAGCTTGAACGGATCGATTGGCTTGTTTCATCCTTATTAAAGCTAGCGAAAATGGAAGCGGGAACTATCCCGTTCAAAAAAGATCGAATACACATGAGAACCTTAATCCAAAAGGCACTAGAGCCGGTTATGATTCCGATGGATATTAAGGGACAGACCGTTTCCATCACAGGGGATGACAACGTCTCTTTTGCCGGCGATTTCCGTTGGACTGCTGAAGCGGTTATCAATATTTTGAAAAATGGAGTGGAGCATACACCTGAGGGCGGTGCGATTACCATCACATTTTCCGACAACGTGCTATATACGGAAATCGTTATTGCTGACAACGGAGAGGGCATTCCGAAAGAGGATTTGCCTTATATATTCAAACGTTTTTATAAAGGAAAGAATGCTAATGAAGGAAGTATCGGTATAGGGCTTGCGATGGCTCACAGCATCATTGCAAGCCAGAACGGCGTGATTGATGTAACGAGCGGCAGCGGGAGGGGTACAGAGTTTCGGATCAAATTTTATAAGCATGTGATTTAACAGCATTCCGTAAGTGACTGAACTGTCACCTCCAACGTCACTGTAAAGTCATTTTGGACAGTTAAAATGATATTTATCAGATGAACAATGGAGGTACAACCATGCAAATGAAGCAGCAGCGCAAGATTACTTTTATTATCACGATAGGCTACACCCTGATTATTCTTTATTTTATGCTTTTTGCTTTCGGCAGAGCGGATACGGTAGATCAAACCAGTCAGTACACCTTTATTTTTTTGCCGGACGGTTTTTTTAGGGTGCCGGGTCTTTCCGATCTTCTACATCCGACACTGATGGACTTGGTGGGTATTGGAAACTTTGCAGCCTTCATACCTTTTGGCATACTGTTTCCGTTGTTATACCGCACTAGCTTTGTTCGCTTCATGACAGGGTTTATCCTGTCCATTCTTGTGGTGGAGACCATCCAGGCCCTAACATTCCTCGGCAGCTTTGACACGAACGACGTCATAACGAACTCAGTGGGCGCTGCTATTGGATTCGGGGGCTACAAGATTGGCTTCCGTACAAAAAACTACTGGAGAAATATCGCTGCTACAGGAATTGCCAGTGCTGTGTTAATGCTCGGCGTATGGGGGGTCTTCGGAGTAGTTGATCAAGTGTTCACCAAAGAGTTGGCCCCTTTTGTAGCGATCAACGAATGGGAAGATAGTACCGGAAATCGAGTAACGGGAACCAAACAGGACAGTCTTAAGATTGGCGGTCAAGACGTGACACCCCAATATAATGTGTATGGCATCGAAGGCAAAAAGAAGGAAACATATACGTATTCGCTAGGCAATAAGAGTGATCTGTATCTTAGATTGAATTATGGAATTCCTGATCATAAGGATTTTCAGGGCAGCCTTAAGGTTACCGTTGACGGGCATGAGCTCCTGTCTGTATCTGCAGAAGATCAGCTCCATGAGCCGGACAATAGGATCCTTCATCTCACCGGGGCTAAAGAGCTTAAGATAACCATTGAGGGGAATGAAATCCTTTGGGATGTTGGATATAGAGAGATGGTATATAACTGGAATTGAGCATCTCGGGAAGGAGGGATGGCAATGGATATTTTAACCATTGAAAATTTGTCCAAAATATACGGCACAGGCGAATCGGCGGTGAAGGCGCTTGATGATGTTTCCTTTTCGGTCCAAAAAGGTGAATTCGTCGTAATTATCGGACCTTCCGGATCGGGGAAATCGACACTCCTTCATATGCTGGGCGGTGTGGATCGACCGACTGGCGGGAAAGTGTATGTTCAGGATACGGATATGTATACCTTGGACGAAACGCAGCTGGCCATCTTCAGACGCAGGCAAATCGGGCTGATCTACCAGTTTTTCAATCTGCTTCCCGTCCTGACGGTGGAAGAGAATATTACGCTGCCGCTCTTGCTGGATCAACAAAAGGTAGATCAAAAGCAATTGGCTGATCTTGTGAATACGTTGAATTTGCAGCATCGATTAAACCATCTGCCGAATCAGCTATCCGGTGGACAGCAGCAGCGTGTCTCGATTGGCAGGGCGATCATCGGCAATCCTGCGATCATGCTGGCCGACGAACCCACCGGGAATCTGGACAGCAGGAATAGCAGCGAGATCGTCGATTTATTGAAAATGCTGAATAAGACCTATCATCAGACCCTGCTCGTAATCACGCATGACGAACGGATCGCCCTGCAAGCCGACAGAATCATTTCAATTGAAGATGGGAGGATTGCCAAAGACGAGGTGATAAGGCGATGAATATTGTCAATACATTAACCATCCGGCATCTGAAGCAGAACAAGAGACGAACACTTGTGACTATTCTTGGCGTAATTATTTCGGTATCCATGATGACCGCTGTCATTACGCTAATTTTTTCCTTTGCGGATTTAATGATCAGACAAACGATCACAGATACAGGGGAGTGGCATATTCAGTATCAAGATATAACCAAGGAACAGCTTGCGGCGATAAAGGGCGATGATGCCACCAAAACGGTTGCAATCACAAGAGACCTTGGGTATGCCCCATTAGAAGGGGGACAAAATTCCAATAAGCCGTACTTGTTCATTAAGGAATATGATGTGCAAGGGTTCACACAATTTCAGATTGAAATAAGCAAGGGGCGTCTTCCGCACACGGACAAGGAGGTTGTGATCTCCGAGTCTGTTACAACAAATGGCAAAGTGAAGTACGAAATCGGCGACCGTCTAACGCTTCGGGTCGGCGACCGATTCAAACAAGGGGGCGATCATCCCCTGGATCAGACGGAACCGCTGCGCAGGAAAGACGGCACATTGACCGAGACATTACAGCATAGCATAATTAGGGATTATACGGTGGTAGGCTTCATTAAACCTCCGGTGTCTGAACCGGCTCGGGCCCCGGGTTATACGATCATTAGCTATGTCGATGATCATATCATCGGGGGGGACGATCGGGTCGATGCGTCGGTGGTCTTGCAGCAGGTCAATCCGTTCTTGTTCGCACATGCGGAGAAGCTGGCTGAGAAAAACCAAATGGACACTGTCCAATATAATAACGATTTGCTTCGTTATTATGGCTTGTCCAGCAGCGGAGCCTCATCCAGCCTGATGTTCTCATTATCGGCAATCATTATGGGGGCCATTATAATTGGCTCGGTTGGGCTCATCTATAACGCTTTTGCGATATCCGTCTCGGAACGCTCCCGCCATTTAGGGATGCTCGCGAGCGTGGGGGCGACGAAAAGGCAGAAGCGAAATTCCGTATTTTTTGAAGGTATCGTCATTGGTTTGATCAGCATTCCCATTGGCATCTTATGCGGTCTTGCCGGAATCGGAATCACCTTTTCGTTCATGAACACAATGATTGAAGGGGCATTATGGACTAGTGAAAAGCTGAGGCTTATCGTCACGCCGTTATTGCTCTTGATTACTTGTCTTGTTTCGATGCTGACGATTTTCGTTTCGGCGTATCTCCCGGCGGTTAAAGCATCCAGGGTATCTCCCATGGACGCGATTCGCCAAACCACTGACGTAAAGCTTACGGCCAAAGCAGTGAAGACGTCGAAGATCATTCGTAAGCTCTTCGGAATCGAAGCAGAAATCGGGCTGAAAAACTTAAAAAGGAACAAACGAAGATATCATGTTATTCTTTTTTCGCTTGTCATCAGCATCGTTTTGTTTTTGACGATATCGTTTTTCACGACTGGCCTGACACGATCTCTGGCATTGTCGCTGGAAGGCATCAATTACGATATTGAAGTGTCGTCCAGTAATGGCGAAAGACTAGATGACCGGTTGATGCAATCGCTTGTATCTCTGGATGGCGTCACGGAATATAGCGTCAGTCATGAGTTAGTCAGGAACGCTTGGGTCGATGCAGCAAGCATCGCCGACGAGTTGCAAGAGAAGGTTAAGCAGGATAAGAGTATGCTGCAAGACGGGAAATACCCTTACGAAATTAAGCTCTATGCACTGAATGATTCGAGCCTGCAAGCCTATGCCAGAGCGGCCCACGCAGATTACGAACAGCTTACGGATCTGGATCATCCTGCCGCAATCGTGATGGATACGATTCATTACAAAGATATAGATACGGGTAAATATATTCAGACGAAGTCCATATATGCGAATATCGGACAACATATCGAGCTAACGAGTTTTTTTAAAGCGAGCGGGGAAGAAACGAAGGCAAATAAAGTGAGAGTTGCCGCATTGACGGATAAGGCACCGATGGGGATGAGCCCGTTAGGCGTAGGCGGGTTAAATATGATCGTGTCGGAACGCGTCATGAATCGGCTGGCAGACGGCGAGGAACTGGCTAACGCTTCGATGTATCTCCATTTGAAAAGCACGGAACCGGTGAAAACGCAGCAGGAAATTGAAGCGTTGAATGAGACCAATCTGAATGTCTACAATGTATATCAATCCAGAATAAGAGAAGAACAACAGATTCTGCTGATGAACGTCTTTTCTTACGGTTTCATCGTATTAATCTCTGCGATTTCCGTTGCGAACATCTTTAATACGATCTCAACAGGGCTGGCTCTTCGCAAACGGGAATTTGCGATGCTGAAATCCGTAGGCGCGACGCCAAAGGCGTTTGCAAAAATGCTGAACTATGAGAGTATTTTTTATGGGGTCAAGTCGCTCTTGTATGGGCTTCCTGTCAGTTTCGCCGTGATGGTTCTGATCTATAAAGCATTTGCGAACAAATTCAGCTATGGGTTCACCCTGCCCTGGATGAGCATTCTGTCTGTCATTGTGTGTGTATTTGTCATTGTCAGCTCTGCGGTTGTTTATTCCGGAGCTAAAGTAAAAAAGGAGAATATTATTGATGCATTAAAGCAAGAGAATATATGATTTTAGAATTGCGGGATTGCGGACCGTTATTACGATTTGGCAGTAGCTGAGAAGAGCATTATCAAGGAGGATACTGGGATGAGAATGCCAAGCGACAGCGAGCTGACATTGCTATTCGAAGGAGATGAGCAACAGCTTCAACAATTTGCTTTTGTGTACAGCGTCATTGTAGATTGGGGAGAGGAGGACGAGGAGATCGTCCGATTGTTCGGTAAACAGCTTCCCGATGAGACGGTCGAGGTGTCGCCTACGGACAAAGGATTGGACGTTACCTACAATGGGCAACTGCATTCGATTGCGCTTACCTTTACCGGAAATGATCGCTATATCACGATTCGCGGCTTTCAGGAGCTGATCCGGGACAAATACGAAATTCGACTGTTTGAGGCCTCGTATCTTTCCGATACGCACGAATTTTTGATTTTACCGAAGCGGAAGTGGGAGGAACTGGATGCCCGTTATCCGGTGCGGAGTAGGGAGATATTCCGTGTCATCGATGATGAGCTGGATTTTCCGTAAATTTCACCGATAGACTGGTTAAACTGAACCTTAGTAAGAAATAAGTAGCTATACGTAATTTCATTTGACACCCACCCCCAACCAGTGCTATTTTTACTCTAGAATATCAAAGGCAATGTAACCTTAGGGTTCAACCTCGCTGAGAAGTGTGGGGTTGGGCCTTTTTTGCATTCCGATAAAGGGAGGAATATTAGCATGTTGCGGACAGAGTTACTTTTACAAAGACTGGATGAGATTGGGGGGACGCTCGGACGTAAGGGCGGGGCGCTTCTGCTGCTGGGTGTGGGGTCGGTGGGGGTGGAGCTGGAGCGAATGGATGAGTATTCGGATTTGGATTTTTTTGTTATTGTGGAAGCAGGGCAGAAGAAGAGGTATATTGACCGTCTGGATTGGCTGGAGGAGACGTATCCGCTTGCCTATGCTTTTAAAAACTCTGATGTGGGCTGCAAAATCTTGTTTGAGGATGGAATTTACGGCGAATACGCGATATTTGAGGAGCTAGAGCTGACTGACGCGTCTTATACGGAGGGCCGGGTGGTGTGGAAGGCTCCGCTGTACAGTAACACGGATATAGCCAAACCGCGCAGACCGCTGCCGAGTCAAAAGTGTGATTCCTTAGACTTTCCGCTGAACGAAGCGTTAACCAATCTGTACGTGGGGCTGGGCCGTTATGCCAGGGGAGAGCGCCTGTCTGCGGCACGGTTTATTCAGGGCCACGCGATCGACCGGATTTTGTCGGTGCTTCATCTGCTGGAGCCGGAGGTGGATTACTTCCCTGATCCCTTCGGAAATGAGCGCCGTTTAGAGAAGCGGTACCCCAGTTTTGCCGACAAGCTTGGCGGTATGCTGCAGGGATATGATCGTGTACCCGAGTCGGCACTATGCATTCTAGAGTTCATTGAAGCCGTCTATCCGGCCAATTCAAGACTAAGCACAGAGATACGAGACCTGGTTCACAAGCTTACTGCCAGATAACGTTAAGCTGAAATAAGTAGCGGCAAGTTTGTTGAATAAGTAGCAAAGGGCACCTGCTTGGGCGTCCTTTGCTTTAAGGAATCAGGGGTTTCTGCTTCATGTTTCGATCACAGTGATTTAGAATGTTCGCAAATTGTATTATTACCTGCGGTGATTCCCTCTCTTTTAAGATGGTTATCGCCCGCATCACACATTTCTTTTAATAAGGGAAGCAATGTCCGGCCATAGTCCGATATTGAGTATTCTACTCTAATGGGAACCTCGTCTGCATATACCGCGCGATTCACTAATCCATCCTGTTGCATTTGCTTTAATTGTTCGTTTAAAACCTTATGTGAGACGCCTTCACAAATTTTGAGTAAGTCTTTTGTGCGCTTTTGCTCATATCCTAATTGATACAGGATAATGCTTTTCCATTTACCACTAATGATATTTTGCACCACATCAAATCCAGTATTTATTTTATTCATGATATCCTCCTTACTTCGAAGTAACCTAGTGACTATAAAGTGCAGTATTTTCAATTGCAGACGCTCCAGATAAGATGATTATAGCAAATCTAAGCTATGGGGGGCGTTAAAATGAGTTTGCAGGATATTATCCTACAAAGGAAATCGGTCAGACATTATGATCCAAACTATAAGATTGAAAGAAAGGAAATACTTGATGCGATTGAACTGGCAGCCAAGTCACCAAACGGAAATAACATTCAGAGTACACGCTATTTACTCATCGAAGATAAGGAGTTGCGCGCTAAAGTTAAACCCATTGCATATCACCAGGAGCAGGTTGAAACCTCCAGTTATTTGATTTTGATCTTGGGGGATTACCGTGCTTTTCATACTGAGAATATCCATGCTATTCAAGACAAGGCTTTGGAGAAAGGTTATTTCACTCAAGAAACGAAAACGTATTTAACAAATGCAGCAATTGGTTATTATCACAACATGTCTAATCAAGATTATTTAAAAGAGTTGGTCCGCGATGGCAGTCTGGCTGCAATGACCTTGGTCCTTATTTTGAACGACAAAGGGTACCAGACCATCACGATGTCAGGTTATGATAAAGCTGCTCTTTTTGAAGGGCTCAACATTCCCGGACATTATGAAGACATTATGTTATTAAGTGTGGGCAGAGGGATTCAAGAGGGTCATTCCACTGTAAGACATGATATTGAGGATATAACGTTTATAGATCGGGTACCTTCGTGATTTTATAAGGAAATAAGCCTGGAGTGATTCAAACATGATGAATTTATATGGAGCGGAGCATCACTTGATGGTGGTGTCCGGCAATTTGGTTTATCCAACAGCAGATTGTCGCACCTCTTCAAAGAAAATACAGGTATTTCCCTTAGTGGATACATGGTGCTGCACAAGCTGCAGAAGGCAACCTATTTGATTTTTGAGGGGCTAAGCATTACGGATGCGGCTATGGCAGCAGGCTTTGACAGTCCGTCCCATGAGTGCATACTTGAAGGAAACTGAATTGCTGAACTATTCTCACCCGTTGATCCAGCAAATTGTTCACAGCCGCCAGTGGGATTCGATGTCCAGGAAGGACCAAATTCTCGGCATCTATAACTACGTTCGTGACGAAATACGGTTCGGCTATAACCGGGCGGATGATATTCCGGCATCGGAAGTCTTGCAGGATGGCTACGGCCAGTGTAATACAAAGGGTGTGCTGTTTATGGCGTTGCAACCGATAATTTTCAAAAGCCGGATATCTATTGGAACGAAAATGATACCTACGTGCAAAAAGAAGGCATCGTTCAGGATTTCGGGATTTACGACAGCCCCGATGCCTTCTTCACGGGTCATCCGCAAGGGTTCAGCCCGTTCAAGAAAATAATCTATAGCAGGGTGGTCCGGCATCTGATGAACCGGAACGCCGATCACATCAGGCGGGGGTAGCTAACTGATTCTAAATGTGAAAATCTGCGGTTGTATTTACATTTTTCATTAAGAATGCTATCATGCAAACATGACGTTAACGTCATATTATATCTTGAAGGGAGTGAACCATTATGAACCGCATGCGCATTGGAGATTTGACAGAACGGGCAGGGGTAACCCAGCGCACGGTTCGCTATTACGAGAGCATCGGGTTGCTTCCTTCAGGCGAGCGCGAAGGCAATGGTCATCATTACTATACGGAAGAAACGGTTGCCCGTCTGCGTAAGATTGATCAGTTGAAGAAGGTTGGCTTAAGTCTGGAGGAAATTCGGGACGTAATCGAGCTTTACTTTACGGATACGAGCGGGGTACTTCCGAAGCGGAAAGTTCTCGGTATACTGCGCCAACATTTGGACGACACGGATCAAAAGCTTGAAGCGCTCGGGCAGTTCCGCAGCGATTTGCAGTCACATATAGAACGTTTCGAGCAATGGCTCGAGGCCAATGATAGCGATTAAATTTTTTTGTGCTAAACATGACGTTGACGTAATGTTTGAATCTCAAGGAGGTTAAATTCATGAAGGACAACATTGGGTTTATCGGACTCGGACTGCTCGGTGTTCCAGTCGCTTCCAATCTGCTTCAAGCAGGATATGTATTGACCGTATACAACCGCACTCCAGAGAAAGCGGAACCGCTCGTTGCCCAAGGTGCGCTGCAGGCGGTCCGTCCAGCAGACACTGTGACCACCGGTGGCATCGTCGTCACCTTGGTTTGGGACGATGAAGCATTGGAAGCCGTCGTCAAAAGCAAAGATTTCCTGGAACGGCTGGGCATAGGAGGTATTCATGTATCCATGAGTACGGTGTCGCCGGATACGGGCAGGAAGCTGGCAGATCTGCACGCGCGGCATGGCTCCGTCTATGTTGAGGCGCCTATCTTTGGACGGCCGGAGGCAGCCGCTGCCAGGCAATTGTGGATTCCAATTGCAGGCCCCGCGGAAGCAAAGGAACGGGTCCGGCCGATTTTGGAGGCGATGGGGGCTAAGGGGATCTTTGACTTTGGCGAGGAAGCCGGTTCGGCTGTAATCATCAAACTGCTCGGCAACTTCCTTATTGTCTCCGCCGCACGCTCCATGGAAGAGGCACTAGGAATGGCTGTGCGCAGCGGTGTTGATCCCACAGCAGCGGTTAATATGCTTACCAGCACACTGTTTACCGCCCCAATCTATCAAAGCTACGGCAAAATGATTGCCGAAAAGTCAGTATCCGTATCCGAAAGCAAAATTCCGCAGAAGGATGTCGGTCTCTTCCTGTCGGCGGCGCAAAGCGTACAATTCCCGGCCCCGCTTGCTAGCCTGCTGCTTGATATGCTAGAGAACGGAGATCAGAGCAGAGCCTAAAGCTGTGGCCGATATTATTAGTGGGAAAATAGGAAGAGTCAGACCTTTTGCAGGTCTGACTCTCCTATTTTAAAAGATAAGAATTTATATGCTTCGCGCTATATGTGGGGGCATGTGTTGACCTCGGTGATATCCAACGTCACTATCTCTTACTGTCATCAACCTGGATCGCGGCGATTGCCAGATGAGGGGGCCCTTAAAAATCAAAAAACGCGCCTGAACCATGATGGTTTAGCGCGTTTTTTGGGTGAATATAGCGTCAGGACGGAATGTCCATAGCGGTCTGAATATTTTGCAGATCAAGCTGGACTTGCTCCGGAATATGGTAGGGGCGGTATAGGCCCCGCTGCAGCATGTATTCTGTTATCTTTTCGTGGGAAGTAATAGCCTCGCCGAGTTGTTTCATCAAGATTTCCCTGACTTCGGGGGTAGCACATTCAGTCACAGCCATGGCGTAGTTTCTGACGCCGCTCTTGGCGTTCATCAACAGATCCATTGCGATTACGTCATCCGTCAGCGTATTAAGACCGGTCATATGTTCTACTATTGGGTTCATTGTTTTATCTCCTATACAGTTACTTTAGATAGCACTCCACTGAGTTCCTGAAGCTGCTGTTGTGATAATATGGCATCCTGCTGCAAAATTTGCATGAGCTCCGGGTCGGTTACCAGAGCTTGCATAGTCTTGGATTTCGTTAGGCACACTGTCTTAAACGCAGCCATCTCACGGACCTCGAGCAGCTCATGCAAAGCGTAATTAGAATTCATTCAGGTTGTCCTCCCATGTATCTTTTCATACTCATACTCAAGGCTTTAAGATGACTTTGATGCAATCATCCGTTTTGGTATCGAACACTTCATAACCCCGCTTGGCCTCGCTAAGCGGAATGACATGTGTAACAATATCTCCAGGGTCTACTTTGCCGGAAGTGACCAACTCATACATATATGGCATGTAGTGAATAACCGGGGCTTGTCCAGAGCGGATATTCACGTTGCGCTGCATGATGTCGCCGAGGGGGAAGCCGTTATAGCGTCCGCCGTATACCCCCGTGACTTGGATAGTCCCGCCTTTGCGGACAGCCTGCGATGCAATGATAAATGCGCTCATGGTGCCGCCTTGCAGCTTCATACCGCTGGCCAGAAATTCAAGATCGCTCATCTTGCCGTCCATGCCTACCGCATCAATCACGACATCGGCCCCGCCTTTGGTCATTTCCTTGAGCGTGTTGCCAATATTCTGGTCCTGTTCGAAGTTTACGATTTCCACATGGTTTGTCCGCTTCGCATGCTGTAAGCGGTAATCGACATAGTCAACGGCGATGACCCGCTTGGCTCCCTTCAGCCAGCAGAATTTCTGGGCCAGCAGTCCGACCGGACCGCAGCCTAGCACAATGACCGTATCTCCATTCTTGACGCCAGCGTTATCTACGCTCCAGAATGCGGTCGTCATAGCATCGGCAATCAAGCTTAGCTTTTCGTCCGGATGCTCGCAGTCTTCGGGAATCTTGAAGTGAGTGAAGTTGGCATACGGAACCCGTAAATACTCGGCTTGCCCGCCAGGATATCCACCGGTTGTTCCGGAGTAGCCGAAATATGCCCCCATATCTCCATGTTCGTTAGAATTGTCGCATTGGCTCTCCAGATGATTCTTACAATAGAAGCATTCTCCGCAAGCGATGTTGAAAGGGATGATCACTCTGTCGCCTTTCTTAACCTTGGTCACTCCAGGGCCTACTTCTTCTACAATCCCCATGGGTTCATGCCCGATGACATAGTTCTCCTGAAGGTTAGGGATCATCCCGTGAATCAGGTGAAGGTCCGAGCCGCAAATGGCCGAACTGGTCACCCTTACGATCATATCGTCCGGCTTCTCAATCTTTGGGTCCGGCACCTCTTTGACCACGACATTCTTAATGCCTTGATACGTTACCGCCTTCATGCGTAGTGTCCTCCAATATGTTCATCTGGGGTCCGGTCAAACATCCCTTTACGCGACGTATCCCCCGGGAACAAATTCATCTGCCCGATCATCACCGTATTTTTCGCTGAAAGCTGGTCGAGCTGGTACTGTTCGTTGAGCTCATAAGGATGGAACCACTTTTTGCGGATCATGAGCTCCGTGATTTCTTGGTGCAGGGCAATCCCCTGCATCAGATGATTGCGCAGCAGCGTTCTTACATCGGGAGAAGCCGTCTCTGTCAAAGCGATGGACAAATTTCGCACGCCTTCCTTGGCGCGAATAAGGAAGTCCATGGCAAAAGTCATATCAGCCATCTCCGGCATATTTAGTGAATTTATCGGGTCTAAATAATCGGTGTTCATTGGCGTTCCCCTTTAATGAGTGATAGGTGTTGGGTTATTCGGTACAGGTGCCTGGAATGGAGCTCTTGCGTAGATGGCCTGAAGCTCGGCGATCTGTTGCGTGGATGATAAGACGTCCTTTTGCATGAGCGCTTTCAGCTCTTGGTCAAAGACCAGGCCTTGCATAAGCTTTGACTTAGCGAGGCAGAGCGTTTTGAAGTTTAACGCTTCATGCAGCTCCATCGATTCATGTGGCGCTAGCGTTGGCATATTCATCGAGTCATTATCCCTTCCTTCCTTTCTTTCATCGGAGTTAGATTTTCCTGTGTATTGGTTTTTTATTCTAGACTGGAACAGCATCTTCCGGCATATATATGGGTGATAGAAGCTCGAACCTTTGAGGAGGATATCATGCAAGTAAAGCTGCCGAGTGAACGTTTTTTCGGTAAGTTTGAAGCGGTTTTTTTGTTTTACGGGGCCATGCCTACAGGTGTTACCGTTTCTGAAACCGGGCGTATTTTCATTTGCTTTCCAAAATGGGGGGATGACGTTCAATGTACAGTGGCTGAGATCGTTAAGGATACATTACAGCCTTATCCCAGTGCAGAGGCTAATGCGGTAAGCCAAGCGAATATCACGACGTCCTTCATTAGTGTCCAGAGTGTTGTTGCGGATGGAAGGGGAACGCTGTGGGTATTGGATACGGGAGCTCCTAATTTCTCAGAACCCATCATCGGAGGAGCGAAGTTAGTCGCTGTAGATTTAAACACAAATTCCATAAGAAGCGTAATTACATTTACAGAAGAGGTTGTACTGCCCACGACTTATCTGAATGATGTCCGCTTTGATTTCCGTGTGGGTCGAGCAGGTTATGCGTATATCACAGATTCGTCTTCCCGGGGACCCGGAGCCATTATTGTCGTTGATTTAGAAACCGGTCATGCCTGGAGAAGGTTAAATGGGGCAATGTCCACTTCGCCCGACCCCTATTTCTTACCGAAAGTTGAAGGTACAATCCTGATCAACCGCAACCCGGATGGGTCTACCTCACCCTTCCAATTGGCATCCGATGGTATAGCGATTTCCCCGGATGGCAAGATGTTGTATTACTGCCCTCTCTCCAGTCGTGATCTGTACTCGATTTCAACGGAAGCCCTAAGAGACCGGACGATACCGGATATGAATGTACAGGCTGATGTGCAGTATTGGGGTGAAAAAGGGGCATCAGATGGAATGATCACCGATGCCAAAGGGAATGTATACGCGGGAGACTATGAAAACAATAGTATCCGCAAGATATTGCCGAACGGAATCATAGAAACGATCGCACATGACCCAAGAATTTTATGGCCGGATACGTTTTCTATTGGTCCAGATCAATGCTTATATTTCATCGTGAACCAATTAAACCGGCAGCCCAGATTTCATTACGGCAATGATCTGCGCCAGAAGCCTTATAGTTTACTGCGTATGAATATAGCCGAGCTACCAGCTCCTACCTATTAGTGAAACTATGAGGTGAGCTGCACAAGGTAAATGAGGTTGTTGAGAACAAAAGGAGCTGTCCCAGAAGCCATGAAATGGCTATTTGGGGCAGCTCTTTATTTTGGATTAAATTGACTTGTACCGTCTGTGGCCGCTTGGTATATGGTTTCGGCAACCATTTCTGGAGGCGAGGCGTAGGCCGGTTGTTTTTCCATATCACCCAATTTAGCCCGAAATGCAGCAGTAAATAGCTTGTAGTCTGTTAAATCATCATTATAAAAGAATTCCATGGATCTTCCACCGAAGTCCGTATGAATAGCACCGGGTTCAATCAACTTTACTTTGATATTTTGTGATGCTAATTCATAAGAGACGGACTCAGAAAAACCCTCTACTGCAAACTTGGACGAATGATACAAAGACATTGTTCGATATATATCAAGTCAATATATGATCATACAACCTCCACGATTAATAAGCATTCTTCCGCGTTGGTGTGAATACCCTAATGAGTGGTGCGAAAGTCCGTAATCATTTGGGGCAGGAGAAAGGGGCACGAACATGGAAGGGTCAGGGATTAGGCAGGGGAAGAACAGGATTACGGCGAAGATAAGAGGGTATTTGGTGGTGATAGCTATCATCGTGTCGGTAATGGCATTGGGAGCTCCTGCAATTGCCGGAGGCGATGAAGGGGGGAACCCCAAACAACTAGTCGTGACCTATGAGACGAACGGAGGCTCAGCGGTTAGCCCACAACTTGTGCCGGCATCCGGAGGTAAAGTGGTGTTTCAGCATACTCCGGTGAAGGAGTGCTACAGCTTCGAAGGCTGGTACTACGATAGCGCGCTGACGCAAGCCTATATGGGGTCAGATCTAATTACTAGAGACCTGACGCTGTATGCCAAATGGGTGGGCCAGGGAGCAAACGTGCTGTGCGCGGCTACATTGACCTCTTCGATCGGCATAGTGAGTGCCGGCGGGACTGCGAATGAGACGATTACTGTCGAAAATGGTATTAATCTAGCTGCGTTGAAGGCTGCGATCACGCCAGCGGCGAATGCAACGTTCGAGATTTACAATGCAGACGGAATAACGAAAGCGACGACACTGGAGACGGGCATGAAGGTCATCGTAACCTCGAAATCTGGAGCGAATAAGGTTACGTACACGATAATAGTGAGCTCTCCAAATTTAGCATTGAATAGACCCGCGACGGTGGACAGCACGTGCAACGCTTCGCAGACTGCGGCCAAAGCTGTAGAAGGCAGCGTCGTGAATGATAGCAAATGGTGCTCCAAGTCCGGCAACCGCTGGCTGCAGATTGATCTTGGCTCCGTGAGGCAAGTGAACCAATTCATCATCAAGCACGCAGCAGAAGGCGGAGAGACAACTTCATATAACACGAAAGCGTATAATATCCAGGTCAGTAATGATGGTGCCAATTGGAACACGGTGGTTAACGTAACCAACAATACGAAAGGCACTACGGTGGACAATATCACAGTAGTATCAGCAAGATATATCAAGTTAAATGTTACTACGCCCACGCAAACCGCAAACCCTGCGGCGAGAATCTATGAGTTTGAGGTATACGGACCTCCAAATGTGGCATTCCATAAACCCGCGACGGTGGATAGCACGTGCAACGCTTCGCAGACTGCAGACAAAGCCGTGGAAGGCAGCGTCATCAATGATAACAAATGGTGCTCCAAGTCCGGCAACCGCTGGCTGCAGCTTGATCTCGGCTCCGTGCAGCAAGTGGATCAATTTGTGATCAAGCATGCATCGGAGGGCGGAGAGACTCCCTCCTATAACACGAAGGCTTACAATATCCAGGTCAGCACCGACGGTACGAACTGGAACACGGTGGTCAACGTAACCAACAATTCGCTCGGTATTACGGTAGACAATATAACAGCAGTATCGGCCCGATATATTAAGCTTAACGTAACGGCACCTACACAAACCACGAATGCTGCGGCAAGAATCTATGAGTTTGAGGTATACGGACCAGGGTATACAACCTAAGTCTGAATTTACAGCGGTTCGCTTTGACCATTGGCTTTTCGTTTGTAATTGATCACCACAGGAATTTCAAAGCTCCAGTTTCCGGCGAGTGTATGCTGCTGATTAGTGTCATCGGAGAGGGTTAACTCTTTTACGTTGACTTTCAACATGAACTTGTCCGGAGGCGGGGACCCATTGAAGGAAAAGTTGAGGGTGCCGTTGTTGTTCAACATTACACCTGAATCCCTAGTGATGCCGGGAACGGCCTGAAGCATTGCAGGGTCCAATTCAAAAGCCGGCTTGACCGATTGTTTCGCCCTTTGTGCCTGCGGGATGTCGTTAAAATTCTTCATGGAGTATTGGATAATTAGCTTCTGGCCGTTGAACATATACTGATGAATGAGCAGGGTATAACCTTTGTCCGTTTTACCGCCTATCGAAGTCATCGTGTCATTTCCGCTTGTTTGCGTTAGCGCCTGCTCGTCATATTCAAAGAGAAGTGAATTCACCCTTTCCATAACTAGGGAAGTGACTGGATTTTTAACGCTGATTAGTGCCACTGCACAGATAAGCAGTACGATCATTGATACCGCAGCCAGTCTGGATTGGAATAAGCCCCGCTGCCGGGAAGGTGATTTTTGTTTGTGCGTCAGGTCACGCTTGGGGAGCGCAGCCGGCAACGGTTTACTTTCAGTATTAACGACATCGGGAACAGCCTCATGCGCCTGATGGATGACGGAACCCGAGAACCGCGTCTCAAATATAGTTGCCTTCTTACTGCTGTATGCAGTGATATTCCCTCCGTGCACATCAATAATGCTTTTCGCGATGGCCAGTCCGAGACCTGTACCCCCGGTCTGCTTCGACCTGGAGCTCTCCACCCGGTAAAAGCGGTCGAAAATAAAGGGCAAATCCCGTTCCGGAATGGGGTCTCCATAATTTGTGATCCGCACGACGAGCATATCTCCATCCCTGGCAATATCAATATCAATATATTTGCCTGCCTTCCCGTACTGAATGGCATTGGCGATTATATTCTCGTACGCCCGTACGAGCAGTCCCCCGTCTGCCTGGATCTTGAATTCTCCTTCCTGCATGCTCACCCTGATTTCCATGCCTGCATTCTCCGTAATCGGCACGAATTCCTCTTCCAGCTGACAGATCAACCCGGCGATATCAAGCTCGTTCAGTTCCAGAGGCATGCCGTTATTGATTCGTGTATATTCGAACAGCTCGTCGATCAGCCGCCGAAGCGACAAGGATTTCTCATATGCGATGTTGACGTAATAACGCAGCTCCACTTCATCCAGATACCGGTCCTCCTCAATCACTTCGAGAAAGCCGAGAATCGAGGTCAGTGGAGTACGCAGGTCATGTGATACGCCGGTAATTAAGTCGTTTTTGGTCTTCTCGGCCTTGCGCTCCTCCGCTATCGAATGCTTTAACTGCATACTCATCCGGTTAATGCTGCCTGCGACCTCCCCCAACTTGTTACCGGCAATTTCCGTGATTTGATAGCCGAACTGCCCCCCTGCAATCTCCTCTAACCCCCGGGTAATCTCCGCCAGATAATGATCCCATTCGCTGCTGAGCTGATTCACACTCTCTGCTACAGCGCTTAACTCATCCTTGCCCTGTACCGTCACCACATGCCCGAACCTGCCGGCCATTATTTCCTGCAATCCTGCGTTGATTTCTCTCAAATCCTTAACCAGACGAAGACTGGCCAGGAAGAAAGTAATAGGAAAGAGGAGGATGCCGGTTATGATCATCACGCGAGCCGATCCGGCATGTTCAATGCTCCAATTGATCGGGACAGCTACGTATTTGATTTTTTGCAGCTCCCCCGCCATGAAATACCCGAAAAAAATAGCTGCGCCTGTTAAGGCCAGGCTTGCAACCATAATCAGCATGAATCTCCAACGAATTGTATACACCCACTGTAGCCTGATTCTACTCACCCCTTGATTTTAGATCGCTTGTCCATTCAGTAATTATAAGCCATATTGCTAATGCAATGGATAACGCCAGCAGTATTTAAGGAAATGATAAGAATTTAGGCAGCTAGTTGGTAAGCTTTCTCTTCTATGCTTAGTTCAGCACAGAGAACAACAACAAATACGCGGAGGTTATCATTTTGAGAATGAATCTATTAAAGAAGGCACTAACCGTTAGTCTAAGTTCTATGCTATTGATCATGTCAGCAGGCTTTAGCCAAGCCCCCAAAGCTTCTGCTAATTCAAGCCCCCAGGTGAACACGAACCAGACTTTAAAGGTGCTGTACAATGATAGATACTATTACAATGAGAATTTGTTCAAAGAGCAATTTCCAGGTACACAAATTCAGGCCGTTATATGGGATGGCAAATCCGATTTAAAGGCATTTATCGCCAAGCAATCCCCTGACGTTGTCATGTTGAACACCCTTCAGTATACGCAGTTATCCAAGGAGAATCAGTTAGCAGAGCTAGGGCAGCTCATTAAGCGCGACAATTATGACACGGCAACCCTGTATCCTGATTTGTTGGAGGCACTGAAGGTGAAGGGGAAGCTCTACGGGCTAAGTCCGCGCTTTAACACAGAAGCCATTTTTTACAATGCCGACTTATTCCAAAAATATAAGGTTCCTATGCCGAAGGATGGAATGACCTGGGAGGAAGTGCTGAAGTTAGCTGCCAAATTCCCGGCCACGGGAAATAAGGATACTCGGATCTGGGGACTTCACTATCCGCTTGATAATTACACTTATCTAATCAATGACATAGCAACTGCTGAAGGGGTAAGCCGGTATAATCCCGATACACTAAAAGTAACTATAAATACAGCCGCCTGGAAAAAGGTATACAACATGGCTGTTACGGCCATAAAATCCAATACCATAGAGGGATCAAATAAAAGCGGATATGATGCGGATCCTTTCCTTATGGGACGAGCCGCTATGACCGTAAATCTGAATAGTATGAATACTCTAAGGGATATAGCTGCAGATAAGTCTGCTGTTGCGAAGTACAAACCGTTTACCGTTAAAATGGCTGCAGGTCCTGCCGATCCTAAGAACCGGAACATGACACGAAATATCCATCTTGATTCAATCATGGCGATTCCAACGGGTTCACCGAATCAAGACCTTGCTTGGGATTTCATCAAATATTATAACGGGGTGGAATTTGCTAAATTCAAAGCGGGGGAACCTGTAGGTTATTCCTTATCCCGTATGGATTATAGTAAAGAATACAAAGGATATAGTACGGAGGCCTTCTATAAATTAAAACCAAACCTGGAAACCCCACCAAATATCCATCCAATGGGAATTCCATTTAACAATTTGCAATATTCAGTTATTGTGCATAATGAGCTTAAACAGGTAATCAGCAACAAAAAAACACTGGATAAAGCGCTGGCTTCCGTTCAAACCCAAGTTCAAAAAAGCCTTGATGATGCTGTGAAGAAGCAACAAACGAAGAAATAACTCACGAGTATAGAACGCTTGAACAAGAGATGAATGGAGGTTTTATTTATGAAACGTAATTTATTACAGAAGGTTATGCTTACGAGTCTGAGTGTGATGGTTATCGGAACTTCAGCAGGTCTTGGCACAGGTAAACAAGCTTCCGCACAATCCGTCAACCAGACGGGCACGAAAGACACTTTAAAAGTATTGTACTGGAACGCTGACGATTTCAATAGGAGGTATGGAGACCAGTTCAGTAAGAGCTACCCGGATACAAACATCGAAGTCTTTGCCCCTACAGGTACAGGTTCGATTACAGATTACAATTCGGCGATCCAAAAGTATTCCCCGGATCTTGTGATGCTGCCCCCATACCATTACCAGCAACTGTCTAAAGATAACAAGCTGACAGCGTTGGAACCGCTAATTAAGCGGGATCAGTATGACATGACAACAGTATACCCTGGCCTGCTCGATGAATTGAAGGAACAAGGCGGCGGCAAACTGTACGGGTTAAGCCCAAAAACGGAGTCGTATGCTCTTCTATATAATGCGGACTTATTTAAAAAGCACAATGTTGAAATACCAAGTGATGCAATGACATGGGAAGAGATATTGAAGCTTGCTAAGAAATTCCCTGCTAAGGGAGATAAGAGCACCCGAATCTGGGGCCTAAGCGCCTCCGGATCTAGCAATCTGGTCATGGATATCGCCAGAACAGAAGGGTTAACGTATATTGATCCAGATACCCTTAAGGCTACTGCGAATACAGCTGCGTGGAAAAATGCCTATCGTCTGTCCGTCGAGGCCACGGAGTCTGGGGTACTTGACGAAAGAATCACCTTGTCGGGCAAAAGCTACCTGGAGAGCAGCCCGTTCATTATGGGACGGTCCGCTATGATAGTAGCCTCTATCAGTCAGCTGCAGTCCTTGCAAAAAGCAAAAAACAATGTAAAGAATTATAAACCGTTTACGCTGGGTATGGTTGCCGGCCCTGCTGATTCTAAGGACCGGAAGTCAACAGGATATGTTTTTGGTTCTGAGATTCTGGCGATTCCGGCAGGTGCATCGAATAGGGATGCCGCTTGGGACTTTATCAAATATTTCAATGGGGATGAGTACGCTAACGTATACTATAAACCCAATACTTCTAACAATAGTATAGGTGCTCCTCTGTCCCGCATGATTAAAGAGTACTCTGGTTACAAGCTGGACGCGTTCTACACATTACAACCTAACTTCAATTCAACGATTACAAGCTACGCTCTTATGAACAAGTCAGCAGATTTGGAACTGGATTTTCGGTCCATTCTATCTGAAGAACTGACACAGGTAGTAAACGGGAAAACAACATTAGATAAAGCTGCTGCTGCAATTCAATCCAGCACTCAGGCTGTTGCAGATAAAGTAGCAAAGGCTCAATAGACAAAGAGATAGAGCTTAGGAATCATGGAGATATAAAAAGAGAGAGATATGAAGGAGGTATGGCCCGGATGTGTTTGCGATCCGGGCCATATTCGATAGGGGTTCAGGGATCAAGTTAATGCTTCTACAAAATAACACAATTTCTTATTGGGGAAATATAGGACGACTAATCTATCAGATTCATAATTGAACTCTTGCCACAAGTAAACTCCGTTAAAATCCGGCATCTTATCTTCAGGAACATCTAGGCGCAGCAATATGTTCTCAATAAATTTTTTGATATCTCTTTCATGATCATGAAGAGTGTCCCCGAAATATTTTGTAATAATCTTTCTTCCGCCGGTTGACTCTAATGTTGAGGGAAATTGTTTTTCTTTAGATTTATAAATAGTATAGCGTACCCCTTCACCGCGAAATCCGCCTTGGTTTGTATATTGATCAAGTTCCTTGAGTGTAGAAGGCAATTTCAACTGCCAATTTTGCTCATATTGTTTTTTGTGTGTGACATTATTTTTTGCTTCGTTCCATAGATATGCCGGGACCAAAATGGCAACGATCACTACAATAACCACAAAAACATTTATAACTTTCATTTTCATCCCCCAGAGGCTTTTCTGAATTTGTCTATCATTTTGCATTATTTTCTATTATTTAAAATATATTAACATATAAAATAGAATAAAACACTTTGTTGATACTATGCAATATTCCTTGACGGGAATATTCCAATCGGTCTATACTCTATTCAGTGGTACACATGAGAAATGGAGGGATCGAAATGACAGAGCAATCGGAAGGCAAGGAGTTAGTCATTACACGTGTATTCAATTATCCGCGTGAGCTTGTATTCAAAGTTTGGTCTGAGGCCGAGCATCTGAAGCGGTGGTGGGGGCCCAAGGGTTTTGAAATACATGTCGCCCAATTAGATTTCCGTCCGGGCGGGTTGTTCCATTACAACATGCAATCTCCTGATGGTGTGCAAATGTGGGGTAAATTTGTATATCAGGATATCCAGGCATTCGAAAAGATTGTCTGGGTCAATAGCTTTTCAGATGAATTAGGCAATATTGTCCGGGCTCCGTTTAGTGATTTGATCCCGCTAGAAATACGCAATACGGTCACGTTTAGTGAGAATGACGGCATTACAACAATGACCTTGTGCGGCGGACCGGTCAACGCAACTGAGGAAGAGAGAAGATTTTTTGAAGGCATGTTCGATTCCATGCAGGAGGGATTCGGAGGAACCTTCGATCAGCTCGAAGAATATTTGGCAGCCCATTCCTGACCAAGAGTCGCACTGTGAACGGTATCTTAAGTTAGACCAAAGAAGCTCACCCGAATTCCGGGTGAGCTTCTTTGGTAGAATGAATAATCATTATAGGGACAGAGATTCTTCGCTCATTAGAGCATGTACATTGTGGTCGGGGTCATGAAAGAACGTCATCCAAGTGGCGGTTTGGCCCATCTCAGCGACTTTATGCGGTTGATCCAAAAAGTGTACATTCCGGCTGACTAATGTTTCGTACGCAGAGTTAATATTGTCAACGGTGAAATAGAACACAGAACTGGGATGATCGAACTGGGGGTCTTCAGCAATACCCAAGACCAGTTGAATACCATTACATTCGAAAAAGGTCATGTTCGGGATCTGAAATAACAATTTCAGGCCTAAAGTATCTTGATAGAATCGAGTGGCAGCTTCCATATCATGTACACGAATGGATATTTGTCCAATACTTTTAATCTGAAATTCTGAATTCATTTACATATCGCTCCCTTATTAAATCGTATATTTCACGCAGTAAATGTAACATGTGTGGGTTAAGCATTGCTTTTCCAAAATCACTTTTTTCTAAACACCTGGGGCGAGAATCCCGTTCGTTGTTTAAAGACCTTATTGAAGGAAGAGGGATTCTCGAAGCCAACACTTAAACTAATCTCTGTTACGCTGCTTTCCGTTTGAGAAAGGAGACGCTGTGCTTCAAGTATCCTTTTTTCGATGATGAACTGGTGAGGTGTCCTGTTGAAAAATTGCCGAAAGTTGCGGATCAGATGATTTTTAGAAAGACAAGCGACTCTTGAAACTTCATCAAGGGACACGTTTTGGTTGTAATAAGCATGTAAGTACTCATAGGCCAGGGTCAACCGCCGAAACAGTTCTTCCCTAGTGGCTGGCCGCCTACCGGGCAGTGTATTAATTTCTTGAGAAATTTTCTGATGGACGGTAATCAATGCTTGCATTAGATGTTGATATTGCTCATCGACCCAGAGCTTCTCGCTACCGAGTACGGGTAAGGAATTCTTAAAGTTTTCAATCAGTGGAGTCATCAGATGACTATGGCGGTATGACTTTGTATGAAATTGCAACGGGTGTCTGGAGTCTGAGAATGGATCGTCTAAGGACTTCTCTGCCCCTAAATGAATAGCGCTATGAAATTCTTCAGCAAAGCCAGCCTTGAAAAATACGCAAAAAGAGTCGACTTCTGTTTCGGATTCAATGGCTATAGCATATTGTTCCCCTTCATTTAGAAGGAGGTAGCCTTCTTTCTCGACAGCATAATGACCAAATTTGGTTCTGTAATAGGCTCGACCATTACGAAATGTCTTTATGGAAAGCGGTCCGGTACCTTCCCAGTGATGAGTAGTACTCCGCGCCTGTAGAACGAAGTTTTTCTGAAACAAAGGGAGCTTAGAGTTTCCCATCTGTTGAGTTCATCCCCTTCCGCAGCATAGATGTAAGTGATGCTTCTACAAAACTAGCATACCTTAAGTGTAAGTTTTTTTCACACTCCAACTGTGAGAGGTTTCTTAGGGGGAAAGTTGTTTAAGTCAATAAATACTAAAACGCTACTGACAAACCGCTGTCAGTAGCGTTTTAGTATGCTGGATTCAGCTTAAATAAAAGGAGTTGCTTCGGCAATGGATACGAATGAAACGCTGCGTACATTCGAGGAGACGGAAAATGGAGGTCCTTCGTATTGGATAGGGGTCGTCTCGGCGAACCATGTGCAGAGGGGCGTTGGTGGCGGCTTTGCCCAGATGTGTCACGGTAAGGCGGCGCCGCTGCGCAGGATGCAGCCGGGGGATTGGCTTGTGTATTATTCTCCCCGCATGGAGATAGGAGAAGGCGAGCCGTTGCAAGCGTTCACCGCCATTGGCCGGGTTATGGACGACCGTGTATACGAATATGCGATGTCTGCGACGTTCGTACCTTACCGCCGGAATATTGAATATGTTCCCTGCCAGGAGGCGAGAATCAAGGGCTTACTTGATCGATTGTCCTTCACACGCGGCCAGCGGAATTGGGGCTACCCCTTCCGTACCGGCCACTTCGGGATAAGCCGTGAAGATTTCTTGATTATCGCGGAAGCGATGCATGTGGCCATCCCGTTATTGCGAGGGTGAAAACCTGCCTACCGGTGCAGAAGATCTATAAATTGATACACAAGCCCCCTCTGTCATGTTGGCGGAAGGGGCTTGTTCAATGTACGTTCGGCGTGTTTACTTCAAAAAGCTTTGACATGGTATCGGTGCCACTCAATGTCTGGAACGGCTGGTCGATCACTAGGGCTTGAGGGTTTGCTGAGCTTTTAGAACCTTTGGTTGTTCTGAGAACAAGTTAGTGAGGGTGACAGTGTAGTAGTGATAGGGCGGGTTATGTGCTCCCTCAAAGGTAGTGACTTTTATAGTGGCTTCCCAATAATACTGGCCCTGTTTTAATTTTTTGACCTCAACCATATCGACCATGAACTGTCCTTCGTCATTATATTTGGCAAGGACGGTGCTGATTGGTTTGAATAAGGAAGAGACGAATGCGTCCTTTACAACGTCACAAGGTAATTGAACATTTTCCTGAGTGGTGTTTGTTGTTTCTATTGCAAGCACTTCGGATGGCGTGAATGCAGAGAGAAAGAGAACAAGGAGAACAGTTTGCCATCTTTTTAGCATCGTTATACCTCCTTTGACTGAGTTATTGTACTCTCGTTGTCTTAGGGGTATTCGCCGTTCCTCAGAATTTCCTTTCTGAAAAATTACTTGAACTACGTCTCACAGTATACTCATCTCTCTACATGAGCTACTGCGCTAATCTCAATCCATTGCTCAGGGAAGGCCAAGAAGTTGACGCCGATCAGGCTGCCAGCGGGGCGGTGATGATCTCCCAGGTATTCCTTGAATAACTCGATAACTGTTCCTCCATGCTCTTGTGCATGGGTTAGGTATACCTCGACATAAGCCAGGTTGGCTTTGGTGACACCGAATTCGGCTAGTACACGGTCCAGATTATCCAATGTCTGACGGGTCTGAATCCCGATATCGCCAGCTCCGACAAATTCACCTGCTGCATTGTGAGAGAATTGGCCGGAGATGTAGAGGGTGCCGTTTACGCTGTATCCTTGCGAGATGCCATGATCCCAGAGATCGTGATGATAGGTCTTAATTGTGGACATGTGATGGTCTCCTTTACTTCAAAGTAAGGCTAGTATAAACTTGGCACAAAGAAAGAGATAGTACGCACTTCAAAGATAGGTACTATCTGAAAGGATAGTGTAAAACATGGGTATATCCGATTTAAACGGCAAAGATACGAAGATTCAGGATACACCTTTTGGATATACGATGTCAGTAATCGGCGGGAAGTGGAAAATGGTGATCCTGTACCTCTTGGCTGAGAAGCAGCCGGTTCGCTTCAATGAAATGAAAAGACAGCTTGGGGCAATTACGTACAAGACCTTAAGCTCCCAGCTCAAGGAACTGGAAGCAGCTGGGATGGTTGAGCGGAGGGAGTACCCGCAGGTGCCGCCAAAAGTGGAATACAGTCTTACGGATAAGGCGGAGACGCTGTTGCCTGTACTGGAACAGCTGTGCGACTGGGGAGTTAAGAATCAGGGTAAGGAACTGTAATTCCGCTGTGTTCTGAATATGAAGTAAGTACCAACAATTGGCTCCTTCCGCCATTTCGGCAGAAGGGGCTGATTTTATATAATGCTGCCTGCACCTCAGTCACAACGAGCCTACCACAGCTTTAACAGAATCTGCCTCCGTATTAATCTGAAGAAAAATCGAACGAAATATTCGTTATTCCCCAATATATAGTGTAAGACCGAAGGGAGGGGTGATGAATGGAGCATCCAAAAGAATATTCTCAGCTCATTACGCTTACGCTAGCCGGCAGTCGTGAAGCATTTAGTGAGCTATATGAAGCTACGATTAGGGATGTATATCAAACCGTTCATTTCCTCGTTCGCGAAACATCTGAGGTGGATGATATCGTTCAGGAGATTTATATTCAAATGCGCAGATCTCTTGAACATTTTGACATCAGTCGCCCCTTTAGACCCTGGCTTATGGGAATAGCAGTGCGACAAATTCATGCCTACCGGAGAAAGAGATGGACGCATCTCCGAGTTCTCAAAAAGGCAGAGCAGGTCAATCCGGTGGTGGAGCCTGAATTCACAAATAAGGTTGTGGACAAGATCTCTAACCATTCCTTGCTTACAAGCGTAGAAAGTCTTCCATATAAGCTGAAGCAGGTGATTATTCTGCATTATTTAAATGAATTATCGCAGGAAGAAAGTGCCGCGATCCTTGAGATTCCTCTGGGTACCGTGAAATCCCGTATTCATGCTGCACTGCGCAAGCTTCGTCAGAAGCCAGAGAATCAGACTCTTTTTAAGGGAAAGGTGGAGGATCTGCATGAATTTCAATGAAAAGCTGCGAACAGTTCTGCAGGAAGAGGCCAGAAATTTAAATGCCCCACCGGAACTGAAGGAGAGAATACTAAATCAGACCGTAACCGGACAAGGGGGAGGACGAATGAAAAAGAAGTGGATCGTAGCAGGCGTTTTGGCAGCTACTTTATTAATTCCTACTGGAGCGTTTGCCGGATATCAATATCTGGCGGATAATATGTATGGTTCGAAAGAAGCAGCAGCAACAATTGGCCTAACCCCGCAGAAGTATGAGGAGTTTGAGGCCAAGCTGCAGAGGTTGAAGCATAATTTTAGCAAGGAAGAAGCTGCCACGGTTATGTCCTTATTGAAGAAGTTAGGCGAGTACAATCTGCTGGCGGCAGATTCCAAGGGAGCTTTTCACATCGAACAGCTTGATGCAGAAGAACAGAAGGCATACCAAAAATTACTGGTGGAGCTTGAACCGTATTTCAAGAAAATGAACGAAACGAATAAACCCAAGGCAAAGGCATCTGGCACAGATCGTGGTGCTTTCTGGGATAGCATGCTTGAAAAAGCTGAACAGAGGCTTACCAAACAGGAGTATAGGGAGCTTGAGCCCATAATAAATCAGTTGAAAAGCTATGATGCCAAGGTAACTGATCCAGACGGAAGTCTTCATATGGATCGGCTGTCGGCAGAAGAGATACAAGATCAACAGAAGTTATTAGAGGCGCTCACCCCTTATGCTAATAAGCTGGACCTGATGGTTAAAAAAAGGACTTAATAGGTTGCTTCATTTAACCTTTTAATCTGCTCCTGAGTAAGCGTGCAATTCTTGACTCAGCATCTAGGCCAGCGTATTGCACAGGAACTGGGCGATTCTGGCGGCTGTACGCACCGTTCAACAGAGGGGAATAGGCAAGTAAAGCGATTTCCTCATGGGTCTCGATATATTTGAGACGCACAAGCCATGGGCTTGTGCGTTGTTCTATAGCATAAGTAAAGTGCGCATTGTTATCTATTCGATCCAGACTTCGGCTTCTCCAACCTGCTGCGTTCACGCATAGCATTTATTTGCCTGGTCTGTCTTTCATCCCGGCGGCTTCCTCTTGCTCTAAGCTGGCTCAGCATAATGAGCAGCCCCAGAGTGCCGAGTACATAAGAAACGGTAGGATTCACTTCATTCCACAGGTTGACCCCGGCCAGAAGTAATACTGCGCCAATGATGGTGGCAATCAACCGCTGTGTATTTTTATTCTGCGTCTCGATTAATTTTTGCTCAAGGGAGCTCGCCAGCTTGACCCTTAAGCCTCCGCTATCCATTTTATCTATTGCAGAGATGAACTTCTTGGTCGTTGGAAGGATGTCTTTGAGCATATTCTTGCCATCCTCTACCACTTTGGAGATGACACTTCCCCGCAGATCCCTCCGCACCACCTGTTCCACATAAGGCTTAACCGTCCCGACCAGATCAAGCTCAGGGTCCAGTCCGGTGCAGAGTCCGTACACGGTGCCTATGGCTTTGCCCAGGAATGTGGTATTGGCAGGTAATTGAAAAGGCTGGGAGTAGAGGAAATTGCGTAATTCTTCGACATTGTCGCCTGACGTCACAAAACTCAGATCGAACGTATCCCCGTTGATTTGCTCGAATAATAACGTAAGATTCCTGGAGAAGACCTCCAGATCTACATTGCGTCTTAAAAATCTCAAGCGGGTAAGGGCATCAATTGCGCCGTGGGCATCTTTTAAATACACGGCCATTAGAAGGGCTACCATTTGCGTCTTCATATCCCCGGGAATCCGTCCGACCATTCCAAAATCAATCAAGGCGATGGTGCCGTCAGGCTGCACGAGCACATTACCAGGGTGGGGGTCAGCATGAAAAAGTCCGTTCAATAAAATCTGTTCTACGAACATTTCGATCAGCGACGTTGCCAGTTGGGTCCGGTTCACACCCCAAGCGTCGAGTTTGGCAAAATCATTGATTTTGACCCCCTCCATAAACTCCATGGTCAGCACCTGCGATGTAGTACAAGACCAATGAATGTGTGGAATCACGACATCCTTCCGGTGGGCTAACTGCTGCTTGAATTCTTCGGCATTACGTCCTTCTTGCTGATAATCGAGTTCCTCCATAATGGTGTCATGAAACTCATCATACACCGCATCAAGGTCCATGAAGTCTGTAATCATCTTCTGGCGCTTCAATAACGAAATAGCGACCTGAATGGATTTCCAATCAATGGCGATAATGTCCTCGACCCCGGGCCGCATCACCTTCACGGCGACTTGCTCACCTGTCTGCAAGGTGGCCCGGTGGACCTGTCCGAAGGAAGCTGCTGCAATAGGTGTCGCGCTGAACTCAGCAAACTTCTCAATTATAGATGCTCCGAGTTCACGCTCTACCTTCTGCTGGATCTCAGAGAAATCTACGAATTCTACAGAATCCTGCAGCTTGGACAATTCATTGATAACTTCCTTCGGCAGCATATCCACCTGCGCACTCACATGCTGCCCAAGCTTGATAATTAATCCACCCATATCCATGGCCGTCTGCGTGAAATATGCTGCATGTTTGCGGTATAAGGCCTGTGTCTTCGCCGTTAAGCGCCGTCTTGGAATAAAATACTTCAGCCTGCCCAGCCACCAGAAATCCCAGACGAATGTAAAAATCATCTGCATGGTTCTTCTGAAACGGGCATCCTTCATCAATTTCAGGAATTCGCTCATACTTGTTCATCTACCACAGAGTTATTATGCTGCATCCCAAATCTCTCCTTCTAATCATCCATGTGCCTAATTGTATGATATTTCATACCAGACAGATATACAATTAAAGGCTATATCCGGGAGTGGCATCTCTGTGATCTTATCGCCCATCATATAGAGGCTACCGGTGATTCGCGGCGGCCATTGGGAAATGTTCACTAACAATGCTAAACTAATGTTATCTATCACCAAGGACAGGACGGAAGAGATGCAATGGGAAGAAAACAGTCTTTTACAGAGACAGAACTGCTGGATACAACCAAACAATTGGTGCTTGAGCATGGATATGACGGGTTTCATCTCAAGCTGCTTTCGCAGCATCTGTCAGGGGCCAGAAGCACTATCTATCAGTATTATGCGAATAAGGAAGAGATTGTGGCGGCTTGTATGAAGCGCGTAATGTCAGCGGTACTAGACAAGGCTTTAGCCATTGATGAGGCTGAGCCCATGGACGCCCTCGAACAGCTGCTTCTCGTATACGTAGAAGAGTCTGCGTTACATCAGCTTTTGGGAAATGCCAGTAAAATCAATACCGCTAATTCTTCTGCAGCGGCGAGAGATCTCGAATATATTGAGGCAGGACATCAGACGCTTAAAATTCAATTATCCCGCTTATTTGAACGCGCCCAGCAGAATAAAGACCTGCGGCAGGATATCCCACTTCCTGTACTTATTGGTGTGTTCTTTAACCTGATTGATACGCCTAATATGCTGAATATCCCTACTCCTGCTTGGGGTAAGCTACTGTTTCAAATGTGGATTGGAGGGGCCAAGAGCTGATTGCCGCCCTGAATCTAATTTGACACAAGTGTCAAATATGGTGTTTAATTTAATGTGTCGGATGTCGGTTGTAGCGGCAGGTTCAAATTGACACATGTGTCGATAATATAAATAAGGAGTGGAAAAAGAATGTTTTTAGCTATGAAAGAATTGATGCACAGTAAAATGAGATTTTTAATGATCATCATTATTTTCGTGCTCCTGGCTTGGCTGGTATTTATCTTATCAGGCTTAGGGAATGGTCTATCTACGCTGGCTGCGTCAACCTTTAAGACGATGAAGGCAGACTATGTCATTTTCGAGGAAGGGTCTCAGTCTTCAATGAGCAAGTCACTGCTGTCTGATCAATTATTGGCGGAGGTGGAGCTGCTGCCTAACGTGAGTGACGCTGCACCTATGGGAACTAGCATGGCAACAGCGATGAGGGCAAACAGCACCAAGAATGAAGACAAGCTGGATATTGCGATTATAGGAATTAACCCGGGAAGCTTCCTGGAACCGTCTGTCGTGGAAGGGCAAGGCCTATCTGCTGAGAATCCTAAGGGTGTGATAGTGAACTCGACCATGAAGGACGAGGGCTATGGCGTCGGGGATACTTTTCAATTAGACGGCACGACGGAATCATTGACGATTATAGGATTTGTGGAGAATCAGACCTATAATCACGTTGCCTCCGTATTCACTCCAATGGCCGAATGGCGGAAGATTGCCTTCGCGGCTCCGGGTTCGGATAAAGGAATTTCCGGGCCAGTTAATGCGATTATGCTACAAGGCAAGGATATCGATCCGGGCGTCGTGAACAGCAAGCTCGCCACTATAGACACGGTTACGCGGTCGGCAGCAGTACAAGGAATGCCAGGGTATAAGGAAGAGAACGGTACTATTCTGATGATGCTGGCATTCCTGCTCGCCATCGCCGCCTTCGTGCTTGGGGTATTCTTTTACGTAATGACGATGCAGAAAACGAACCAGTTCGGCATTATGAAAGCTATAGGTGCCAGTAACAGATTCTTAAGCAAAGCCATTGTCTCGCAAGTGTTTGTACTATCGCTGACCAGCATTGTAGTCGGAGTCTTACTGACTTATGGAACAGCAGCCATAATGCCGAAGGGTATGCCATTCAAGCTGGAGACTACTCTTGTCGTGACATATTCTGTTATTCTGCTGGTTATCGCTATGTTAAGTTCGCTGGTATCGGTTCGAAAGATTACCAGGATTGATCCGCTCAAGGCGCTAGGGAGGGTTGAATAATGACTACGGGATTACAATTGAGTGAAGTCACCAAGTATTATGCCGAAGGAAGCAACCGGATCGCGGCACTGGCTCATGTGTCTATTTCCGTGGAGCCGGGGGAATTTGTTGCTGTAGTTGGACCGTCAGGCTCTGGTAAAAGCACCTTCTTGTCTATCGCTGGAGCACTGCTGAAGGCTTCAGAAGGAGAGGCTAAGCTGAATGGACATTCTATATCCAAGCTCACAGCACAGGAACTGGCGGATCTAAGGCTGAAAGAAGTCGGATTTATTATGCAATCTTCAAATCTGGTTCCCTATCTAAGTGTGCTGGACCAATTGCTCATCGTAAAAAAGATGTCAGGGAAGGTGAGCAAAGAAGATAAAGCGTTCGCCGTTAAGCTGCTGGAAGAGCTGGGCCTGGGCTCGAAGCTGAACAGCTTCCCGGAGGAGCTGTCAGGCGGTGAGAAGCAGCGGACAGCGATTGCCCGTGCGCTCATCAATAATCCCGGCATCATCCTGGCGGATGAACCTACCGCAAGCCTGGACACCAAGCGTGCCCATGAAGTGGTCTCCCTGATTGCTCATGAGGTGAGAACACGCCGCAAAGCGGCGATTATGGTCACACATGATGAGCGCATGCTTGAATATTGCGATAAGGTGTACCGGATGGAGGACGGGAGGTTGTTTGAGCAGTAGTGAGCTTCCATGAAAAGGGTTGCAAGAAAGTCTTGTTGAACTAAAAAATCCATGATATAATCGGTCCAGAATTAAATAGATAACGGATTGTTACTACGTATGTAGGCAATACCATTAACAGAGCTATATTTATATGGCGAAGTTTGTGGTCTTGCCTTTTTTTATTTTGTGATAAAGGTGGTTATTATGAGAATTGCAAAAGTGTTGAATAATAATGCCATCATTACTGTGAATGACCAGAATAAAGAAGTGGTGGTAATAGGCAGGGGGATTGCGTTCAAGAAGAAGCCGGGCGACCTCATTGAAGAAGATAAAATTGAGAAGGTCTTCATGGATAATGAGAGTATATCCGACAAAATGAAGACGCTTCTATCCGAGATCCCGCTTGCTCATATGGAGATTTCGGAGCGCATTATTAATCTCGCCAAAATGAATCTGGGGAAGAGACTGCACGACAGCATCTATGTTAGTCTGACCGACCATATCCATTCGGCCATCGAACGCTTCAGGCAGGGACACCATATCAAGAATGTGTTGCTGTGGGAGGTCAAGAAATTCTACAAGGATGAATTCGAGATTGGTGAGAAAGCGCTGTTACTGATCCATGAGGAGCTGGGAATCCGGTTCCCGGAAGACGAGGCCGCTCATATTGCGCTCCATCTGGTAAATGCGCATATGAATGAAGAAATCCCAAATGTAGTTAAAATCACCAAGATCATGCATGAGATTCTCAATATCGTGAAGTATCATTTCAAAATTGATTACGACGAAGAGTCGCTGACGTATTACAGGTTCGTCACCCATCTCAAATTCTTCGCCCGGAGAATATTAAATGGCACACATATTGAGAATACCGATAGTGAGTTATATGAGATGGTCAAGCAGCAGTATAAGGATTCCTTCTTGTGTGGACGGAAGATTCAAGATTATATCCGAAAAACATACAATTGTACACTGACCAATGAAGAAGTCATGTATTTAACGATTCATATTGAAAGAGTCGTACATCTAAAATAACCCTTGTTTGGGGTTGCTACTGCGGAGCAGGCAAAACCTAAACTGGGAAAGGACTATCCCTGTGTTTTGCTAGGGGTATTCTTTCACCGGTTTAGGTTTTTCTTATATTTTTCTTATCAATGAAGAGGAGTGAGCTGTACCATGGATCAACAAAAGCTGGCGAAAGAAATACTAAAATTAGTAGGCGGGGAAGACAACATACAGGATTATACCCATTGTATGACCAGACTTCGCTTCAATCTGCGGGAGAACGGGGCGGCGGACCGAATAAAGCTAAAGGAGCTGCCTGGAGTGATGGATGTTAACATTAACGGCGGGCAATTTCAGGTCATCATCGGCAACGATGTATCCAAGGTGTACGGAGAGTTAAGCAAGATTGCCAAAAACAATGCTGCCTCTGCCAAGGAGAACGCTGAACAACAAGGTAACAATAAAGGGCAGAAGCTCGGCATTAAGGCTTCGGTTGGCAAGTTTTTTGCAGATATCTTACCGGGAATATTCAATCCCATTGTTCCGGCTATAGCGGGAGCAGGGATGATCAAGGCGCTGCTGGCTGTAATTGTCATGTTCAATGCCACAGCAGCAAATTCGGATCTCTACAAAATTCTGAATATTATTTCAGATGCCGTATTCTATTTCCTGCCAATGCTGCTCGCCTTCAGCTCTGCCAAGAAATTCAATGTCAATCCGTATCTGGCTGTTGTGATAGGGGGCGTGCTGCTCCATCCTAACTTTGCCAAGTTTATGGCCGACGGTATATCGTCGATGAGCTTCCTGGGATTGCCGGTCAAACTGGTATCCTACTCTTCTTCTGTGATTCCTATTATTGCAACCGTATGGATTATGTCTTATGTAGAACGTTTTGTCCGCAAAATTGTACCGAATGTACTGAAGACCATCCTGGAGCCGATGCTGATCCTGTTAATTGTGGCACCTATCGCCTTAATCGTGATTGGCCCATTAGGAATTTATGCGGGTAATGCCATTGCCGATGGCTACATGTATTTCTATGAGCATTTTGGTGTCATCGCCGGAACGCTGCTTGGAGCCACATTCTCGCTGATGGTCATCACCGGACTGCATTACGGCCTCATTCCGCTTGTCTTTCAGGCCATTGCCCAGAACGGCTTCGACTACATTATGCCGATTATGACCGTTGCTAATATCGCGCAGGCCGGTGCTGTATTCGCCGTATTCCTGAAGACCAAAAACAATAATATGAAGTCCTTGTCCGGAGCCTCAACGATTAGCGCGCTGATGGGCATCTCAGAACCAGCTATTTACGGGGTGAACCTCAAGTTGAAAAAGCCGTTTATTGCCGGGTTGATCGGCAGTGCGGCAGGTGCATTCATCTTAAGTATCTTCCAGGTGGCAGCCTATGCGCTGGGGAAAGTCGGCTTGCCGTCCTTGCCGCTGTACATCGGACATAAATTTTCGTTGATGATTCTGGCAGTATGTGTCAGCTTTGTCGTTGCGGCTGTTGTCGCTTATGTTCTGGGCTTCAAGGATGTTACAGAGGCACCAGTGGAAGAGAACAGTACGGACCTTCCGAGCCCGCCTGCTAACGAACCTCAATCTGCCAAAAAGCTGCAAAACGAAGAAATCTATGCTCCCATTGCAGGCGAGGTTAAAAGCTTAAGCGAAGTCAGCGATCCTGCCTTTTCGCAGGAGACGATGGGTAAAGGCATTGCAATTCTCCCTAGTGAGGGCCGTGTTGTATCCCCAATTCATGGTGTTGTGTCGGTGGCTTTCAAGAAGAAGCATGCTGTCCTCCTTACCAGCGACGACGGGGCAGAGGTTCTGATTCATGTCGGGATTGATACGGTCAAGCTGGGCGGCAAACACTTCACGCTCCATGTGAATCAAGGTGACCGGGTAAATGTCGGCGATCTGATTCTTGAATTCGATAGGGACAGCATTATTCAGGAGGGCTTCGACATCATTACTCCGGTGATCATCTCTAATACCAGCGACTATGCAGGCATTACGCCTGTCAGCCAGACTACCGTGAAAGAAAAGGATACTCTGCTGAAACTTAATGTATGAACCAATAGAAGGGAAGAAGAGATAATGAAACAGACAGACATGCAATTCCCGGAAGGCTTCTTATGGGGGGGCGCGATTGCGGCTAATCAGGTGGAAGGCGCTTATCAGGAGAACGGTAAAGGGCTATCTATTGCTGACATTCTGGGCAACGGCATCTTTAACCCGCCCTATGAGCATCCGGGTAAGAAGAATCCTTACCATGAGGCTATAGATTTCTACCACAGATACGAGGAGGACATCGCGTTATTCGCTGAGATGGGCTTCAAGGCGCTCCGTACCTCCATTGCCTGGACAAGAATATTCCCTAACGGGGACGAAGAGACTCCCAATGAAGCCGGTTTGCAGTTTTACGACCAATTATTCGATTGTATGCGGAAGTATAATATTGAGCCGGTTGTGACACTGTCCCATTATGAAATGCCGCTTGGACTTGTTAAGGATTACGGCGGGTGGAGAAACCGCAAGCTGATTGAGTTCTTTGAGAGATATGCGATTGCTGTATTTAAGCGTTACAAAGACAAGGTGAAATACTGGATCGCCTTCAACGAGATCAACGTGCTGCTCCACATTCCCTTCGTCGGCGGAGGAACGGTCATTGAGGAAGGCGAGAACAAGAAGCAGATCATCTACCAGATGGCGCACTACCAGCATGTAGCCAGCGCATTGGCCGCGAAGGCCTGCCATGAGATTATTCCGGGCTCGCAGATGGGCTGTATGATCGCCGCAGGGCCGTATTACCCGCATACCTGCCATCCCGATGATATTCTCACAGCCATGGAGATGGATAGACAGGTCTACTTTTTCACAGATGTTATGGCTAGAGGGTACTACCCTACTTACGTGAAACGATGGTTCAAGGAGTATGACGTCGAGCTGGATCTGACGGCAGAGGATGAACAGCTGCTGAAGCAGCATACCGTTGATTATATCAGCTTCAGCTATTACAAGAGCCGCTGTGCCAGTGCTGATCCGAGTGGTCTGGAGATGGTATCGGGCAACCTGGCTATGGGGGTCAAGAATCCTTATCTGAAAGCATCGGAGTGGGGCTGGCAGATTGATCCCACGGGCCTGAGATTCACGCTGAACCAGCTCTACGACCGGTATCAGAAGCCGCTTTTCATTGTTGAGAACGGCTTCGGCGCTGTAGATACGGTAGAAGAAGATCAGAGCATCCATGATGATTACCGAATCTCCTACCTGCGGGACCACATGATTGAAGCGGGCAAAGCGATTGAAGACGGCGTTGAATTGCTGGGCTTCCTGAGCTGGGGACCGATTGATATCGTGAGTGCCTCTACAGGTGAGATGAAGAAGCGGTACGGGTACATCTATGTCGATAAAGATAATGAGGGGAACGGCACCCTGCGCAGAATCAAGAAGAAGAGCTTTGATTGGTACAAGGAGGTTATCGCGTCCAACGGGGCAAGTTTATAGTCATAATCAAAGGAAACGGCTGGATCAGGGGAACCTGACCAGCCGTTTCTTATTGGAAACACCCTTAATCACAGTTCCTGGAGGGCAAGGGCCCGCACGGCAGCTTGTTTCAAGGCATCCATCAATATCAAATAGGGACGCGGACCATAGCTGATGCGGGCGACTCCTAACGACGCCAATCTCTGGAGAGAAGGTGAATCCGGCGAAACCATAACGTTAACGGGGAGCGAAGACTGTTGGCATAATCTCGCGATCAGCTCCTCATTACACAAACCTGGCACGAAGATCCCGTGAGCTCCGGCTTCCGCATAGGCGTGTGCCCTTTGAAGGGCAGCTTCCAAGTGGGCTTCCCCATGCTCGGCTGATGGGGTCTCAAAGAAGATATCGGTTCGGGCATTAATAAAAAGGGGAATCGACGTATCCACACCGGCTTCCCGCACAGCTGTGATGCGCAGGACTTGCTCCTCTACGGGATATAGCCCCGGTTCATGGATCTTCTGATCTTCAATATTGACGCCTACGGCTCCGCATTCGATGACCTTGAGCACATTGTTCTTGATTATCTCAGGCGAAGGTCCATAGCCACTCTCAATATCTATCGTAACGGGCAGATCTACACTTTGGCTAATCCGCTGGAGATTAGACAGAACGAGGTCGAAGGGAAGCTTCTCCCCATCGTCGTATCCATGCGCGGCAGCTACAGACCAACTGCCGGTAGCGATCACCTGGCCTCCTGCTCCTTGAATGATCTGCGCGCTTCCGGCGTCCCAGGCATTGACAAGGACCAGCGGGGTGCCGCTTCTATGCAATTCGTGAAATTTCCGTGCTTGCTCAAGTTGATTGTTCATGGTTTTGACCTCCGTTTTTCTCATGATTTATCAGCCATTCTTTGCGTGCGACTCCGCCGCCATACCCGCCGGGCCCGCCGCTGGTGTTAATTACGCGATGACAGGGAATGACGATTGCCAGCTGATTGGCCCCATTCGCTTGTGCCACCGCACGATAGGCTCTAGGCTTGCCGAGCGCCAGTGCGATATCTGCGTAAGAACGGGTCTCGCCGGGTGGAATCTTCTTTAACTGTTCCCATACGCTCTGCTGAAAAGGTGATCCCATCAGATGGAGAGGTGTCTTGAATTCGATTAATGTTCCCTCGAAAAACTGGCCCAGCTCTCGCTCCATCGACTGAATGGGCAGGGTCTGTCCTGGAATAATCGCTGTCTTCAGTCGGGTCCTTAACCGTTCAACCTCGCGTTCCAGCCCCCGGCGGTCTACGAATTCCAGGAGATAGAGCTCATTGTCGTCCGCTATTGCCATCATAGGACCGAGCGGTGTGTCCAGCCATGCTGCTCTAAGAATAAGGCTGCTCTCTGACCGCGTAGGCGCCGCCCCCATAATGCGGGAGAAGGCATCCCGGAAGCCGCTGCTGGAATCATAGCCGGAAGCAAGTTGTGTGTCGATAATCTTCCCTCCCGACCGGATATTCTTCAAGGCCAGTCCCATTCGGCGGGACCTGGCGTACTCCACGAAGGTCATGCCGAAGCGCTTTTTAAATTGACGGCGGGCAGTGGATTCATCAATGGATAACGCCTTGAAATCTTGGCCCTTCCAGCGCTTCTCCGGGTTCCGCTCCACGGCCTCGACCAGCAGCCGGACGATATCCGAAACATGATTCGGATGGGATAAGGGCCGGCAGCGCTGACACGGGCGGAAGGAAGCCAGAAGCGCCTGCTGCGCAGTCTCGTAGAACTCGCAGTTATCGTACTTTGGTTTCCTGGCTGGACAAGTCGGCCGGCAAAATACGCCGGTGGAAGTGACGCCTACATAGAAGACGCCTTCGTATTCTGTTTTTTTCTCGATAAGGGCTTTATAATATTCTGCCTTGCGTTCCTCATTATGGATCATGATCAGCACCTGCACCTTTAAGGATAGATTTATTATATATCTTGCCCATGACGGCCGTAGCCGAAAATCAGGCACTTATTTTGAATATTCGATATTGGGCGGATTCGCGAGGAAGCTCAAAAAAAACGCTACTGACACAACGTTGTCAGTAGCGTTCTTTTATATTAGGGGAAGAAGGTATGATGTATAAATAGGAAGGATGATATCTTGTGAATTTCGCTTCTGTACGCATTATTACCGACGATGTAGATCGTCTCGTCGGGTTCTATGAGCATGTTCTGGGTGTTACGGCGGAGCGTCCCGCTCCAGTGTTTGCTGAGCTCGTTGTGCCATCATGCACCCTGGCAATCGGCCACTCCCAGACGGCGCAGCTATTCGGAGCCGGTTCTGTAATGGCAGCCAATAATCACAGTGTCATCATCGAGTTCTGCGTTAACGATGTCGAAGCAGAGTACGCGCGCCTGAAGCCTGCTATTGGCGATTGGGTCAAAGAACCGACCCTGATGCCCTGGGGCAACCGTTCCATGCTGTTCCGCGACCCTGACGGCAACCTCGTCAATCTCTTTGAGCCGGTAACTGAGGAGGCGATCAGACGGTTCAGCGGTAGAGGTTGACGGAACCTTCGGGGTCCGGTCCTATGACCACACCCCGAAGCCCGGATCATTCTCCCGGATTACAGCATAGACGGCTTCAACGACAAGTGGAAGGTCTTCTTCCGGGTAGCCTTCCGGCATCTGCGGCGGATGAACGAGCTCGGTTACACTGCCGGGATGAAGTTCAATCCCCTGCAGCTGCATCTCAAACCGGAAGGAATCCTTGAATGCTGTTCCATCATGGACTGAGTAAAAATACATATTGCAGATATCCTGTTCATCAATAAGGAGTACACCTTGTTCGTTCAGTTCCATGCTCCAAAGCCCCCGCTCTAATCATGATGAATCTATTATGAACCCTCGGAGCGGGGATTTGCTATAGATTGCAAATATTTTATATACTAGAATTTGTTCATATAAGATCCATATCTATAGCAATAGCAAGTGGGCTAAAGGAGAATCGAAATGAAGCTTCGCAATAAGGTTGTTCTGGTTACAGGGATCTCGGGTACGGCAGGGGACAAAATTGCCGCCAGGTGCCTGCAGGAAGGCGCTGAAGTTAAAGGACTTATACGTAATAAAGAGAAGATGGACCTTTGCAGTCAGCTAGGCATTACACCCGTTATTGGAGACTTAACGGATAAAGACGCAATATTGAAAGCGCTTCACAACGTTGATGTTATCATTCACGCTGCGGCGTATCTTGGTGAGGATAGAGCTACCGCTGAGGCGTCGAATATTGAAGGGGTCCAGAACCTGGTGGATGGGGCTATAGCAGCCGGGGTTGAACGCTTCGTACATATTTCGACGCTGTCGGTGTATGGTCATTGTGATGGAGCGGTAGAGCTGGATGAAGAAAGTGATTTGGCATATGGTCATTCGGAGGTGTACATCTCAACCAAATGTGAATCGGAGCGGATTATACAGGCAGCAATAGCTAAGGGGCTGGAATGTGTAATTCTGCGTCCTGGAGTGATCTGCTCCGAGTCTAACTCCCACTGGGGCGATAAGCTGATTGCCAGGCTTGCTGATATAGAGGATGTGAATTGGATTCACCCGGATGATCTGACCCCTTGGGTCCATGCGGAGAACTTGGCTGAGATGTGTGTACTGGCAGCAACGCATCCTGCGGCCGTGAACCAATGCTACAATGCAGTAGACGGGAATTACCCGGAGCAAGAGTTCACTGTACGTATTGGGCGTGCCATGAATAAGAAGTTCACCACACCGGGCGGAGACCCTATAAGAATGGCGTATAGTTATACCAAAATAAAAGATGAACTGGGCTACAGTCCGGTTAAAGGGTTTGAAGAAACGATGATCCAATTGGAGAAACAAGCCCGAGGAGACTCAGATGTATAATAAACCAACTGCTTTACGTTCCGTGCTTGCCCCGAAATATTTAGAACACTGCCTGAGCTGTCTGTATGACATTGGGGAGTGGAAGGATTGCCTCTTCTGGTTACGCGGATTGAATGATACCTATAGACTTCGCACCTCTAGAGGATACTATATTCTTCGCGTATACCGTCAATCCGTCAGCGAAAATGATGTGGCCTACGAGATGTCTCTACTGACGCAGCTCGATTATCAGTTAAGCTCAGCAAGTACCAAGGTGTCTGTTCCTGTTCTCCAAAAGGACGGCGGATCATTCTCGGTGATCCATGCCCCAGAGGGCCCGAGAGTTGCCGTGATTTTCAGCTACCTGACCGGTACGGAGAATGTGCTTCATGACGAGAAGTCATGCTTCGCTTTCGGGAAGTCCGCTGCCGAATTACACGCTGCCATGGACAACATCTCCCTGGAGCTTCCAAGATACAATATGGATACTAACGCTCTGATCAGCCAGCCGTTAGAGCGTATTGTGGACTATCTTGGAGAGGGGCATCACGCCACTCCATTCCTGCGGGAGTTCTCGGACGCGTTAATAGAGCGAATCCACAAGGCCGCCAGTCAAGGCTTGGATTGGGGGATTTGCCATGGCGATTTGCATGGGAATAATAACGCCTTCCAGGAAGGCGATACCTTCACGCATTATGACTTTGAATGGGCGGCAAAAGGATGGCGGGCATACGACCTGGTGCAAGTCCGTCATAGAAAACGCTTGCCGGAGGAGAAAAAGACCCCGCTGTGGAATACGCTGATCTCCGGCTATCGCTCTGTCCGGGATTTCTCTGAGCAGGATGAATCTGCGATGGATCTGTTTATCATCGCCCGCCGGTTGTGGGTCATGGGTCTTGATGTTGAATTCATCCATGACAGTGGTGCACTGGATTTCACAGAAGACTGGCTGGAGGAATTTATCACTGAATTCCGCTCGTACCCTATGGTCTGATTGCTCTTGGTATGGGCATCCGCCCAGGCAACTTCTCCGCGAATGCATATGATGATTATGCCTATTAGTTGAAAGGGGAGCGATCATATATGGGAATTTTGCCAATACCGGGAGCCGGCGGAGGGTTTCCGGGAATTCCGGGAGGACCCGGAGGACCCGGATTTCCATTTCCGGGTGGACCAGGCGTGCCGGGGTTTCCAGGCGGAGGCCCGGGGGGATTTCCGGGGTCTCCGGGAGGTGCACCGGGAGGCGTGCAGGCGCCAACGGCTCCTCCACCGCAATTCGTACCGCAAATGCAGGCTACCACATTTGCCGTTGACCCCGGAGGGATCAGACGCTGCCTGTTCCGCAACACTTATATCTGGCTGAACAACGGCGAGCAATTCTGGTTCTACCCGGTATTTGTCGGACGCAATTCTATTGCAGGCTTCAGATGGAACGGATTGTTCTGGGGTTACTTCGGCATTGATCTGAGCCGGATTAGCTCGTTCACCTGCTTCTAGGTTAACTGTAGCTCCCTCCTGGTAACATGTGCTTCCAGCGGAATACACCTTGCTATTATGATTAGCAGGGTGTATTCTTTTACTTAAATGACAGTAAGTACTGACAGTCAATTGTTGAATACTGAAATGAGGAATATACATGAGTGAAGGCCAGAATTTAAGCACCAGTGATAAATTGCTGATCGCTGCCATTGATCTGTTCGCAGAGAAGGGCTACAAGAGCGTGACTACCCAGGAGATTGCAGCAGCAGCGGGTTTAAGTGAAAAAACGCTGTTCCGGCAGTTCGGCAGCAAGCAGAACCTTCTGGAGCAGGCATTCGACCGTTTTCATTATGCCGGGGAGATGGTTAGGCTGTTCAATGAGAGGATTGTGTGGGATCTTCAGAGGGATCTGCTTCTGATCAGCCGGACCTATCATGAGATTATGAACCGCAACCGGAAGATGATTATGATCTGTATTAAAGAGGCGGATAATCTGCCCGGGCTGGAGGAGTATACCAGAAACTCCCCTGAGCAGTTAATGCAGGCTCTGACGGAGTATTTCACAACCATGACGGAGCAGGGTAAGCTGGTTCCCGGCAATGCCAGAGTGCAGGCAGTGCAGTTTATGGTGATGAATTACGGTGCCTTCCTGAATCATCTGGACGATGATGCCAACTTCACCTCGGTGTCGCTGGAGGAGTTCATAACCGCGAGTGTGCAGACCTTTACTAGGGCTTTAACGCCCTAGTTGTTTTTTGAACAAAATGACAGTAAGTACTGACAGACTACATTAGAGCAAGGCATTCAGAGAGGAGTACAAATCATGCAATCTCATGCTGTGAACCCCAAAAATACAGGAAATCTATTAATGCGCGCCCTGATTTTTACACTGATTATTTCGTCAATGAATGCGAATATGTTCAATATTGTCCTGCCGACGATCAGCAGGCAATTTGAATTATCTTCCTCCCAGGTAAGCTGGATCATTACCAGTTATATGATTGTATATGCTGTCGGCGCCGTAACCTTCGGCAAATTGACGGAGAAATACCGGCTGAAGGATTTACTGACGTTCGGATTGTTACTCTTCGTCCTGGGATCTATCGCCGGCCTTGCAGCTACAGAATATTGGATGATTATTGCCGGTCGTGTTGTGCAGGCGGCTGGCGCCTCAGTTATCCCTGCGATGGCTATGATTGTACCGGTCCGTTACTTCTCTCCTGATAAGCGGGGCCGGGCGCTCGGCATGTCTGCTATCGGGATTGCGCTCGGTACGGCGATGGGGCCGATTGTTGCCGGTTTTGTAATCAGCGCATGGAGCTGGCGGATTCTGTTCGTCATTCCGCTGTTGTCGCTGCTTACGCTGCCTGTCTACCGCAAATATCTGGATGATGAGCAAGGGGATGCTGATCCCATCGACTGGCTTGGCGGGGCGCTGCTCGCTGGAACGGTGACGGCCATCCTGCTGGCGTTGACGAATACTAGCCTCTGGCTCGGGCTTTCAGCCCTCTTTATGTTGATCCTGTTTGTACTGCGCATCCGCTTCGCTGCGGCTCCATTCATTTCTCCCGATATTTTCCGGAATAAACAGTATTCCGTCATCCTTGTCATTACGTTCTTCATTACGGGAATCAGCTTCAGCTCTCCGTATCTGATCCCCCAGCTCTTGGCCCTGGTTAATGGTCTGCCTCCTGCCTATATCGGGATCGTCATGCTGCCCGCAGCAATAGTTACTACCTTTCTGGGCCGCAAGGGCGGGAAACTGGCAGATGAGAAAGGAAACCCGAGACTAGTGTATACGGCCTCAGCGCTTCTTGTTATTGGCTTCCTGTGTCTGTCTGTAGTTGCCGGCAGGCATGCTGTTCTGGTCTCATTATCCTTGATCTTCTGTGTGCTGGGCCAGTCGTTCATGCAGATTGCAATGTCGAACACCGTGTCCCGGACGCTGTCCCATGAGCAGACAGGCGTTGGAATGGGCTTATTCTCCATGCTGACCTTCATCTCTGCCGCCTCATCGACGGCTGTACTGGGCAAGGTGCTTGATTCCGGTGCGCCGGCGGCGGCCTTGAATCCTATAGCGGATAACCATGCGTCCATGGTATATAGCAATATTTTTGCGGTGCTTGCGGTTCTGGTCATTGTGGTGATTGCAGTCTATTCTGTTCAGTTTGGACGCCGGGGGAAAAAGGCTGCTGATCACCTAACGAATGGTCTATAAGATCAGCCCGGCCAGACGGTGAATACCCTGTGCAATGGAGGCTTCATCCACTTTGGCAAACCCAAGCACCCATCCCTTCCGGCGGCTCTCCAGACAGTAAGGCCCGAGAGGGTATATACGTATTCCCTGTTGCAGGGCTAGCCGGGTTACGGCTTCTTCGTTGTAGGATGCTTCTGCTTCAAGCAATACATGCAGTCCTGTCTCGGCACCGCTTAAGGTGAACCGCTCCCCTAAACCGCTGGCCGTGATAGCCTTGGTTATGGCTTCATGTCTCCGGCGGTAGACATTGCGGACTCTTCTCATATGGCGCATGAAATGCCCGTTCTTGATGAAGTGGGTCAGGGTGAGCTGGTCCATAACGGGAAGATGACGGTACGTCAGCTCCTGTACACGGGCAAGCTGGGCGATGGCCTCGGCCGATCCCACGATCGCGGATAGCCGAATGCCGGGGGCAATCATTTTGGAGAAGCTCATCAGGTACAAGGTGTTATTCGCCGCCTGGCTGAAGAGTGTCGGCAGCGGCTCTCCGCGATAGCGGAATTCACTGTCATAATCATCCTCAATGATCCACAACTGCTCCTGCACGGCCTTATGCAGCAATTGCTGCCTGCGCGGCTCAGACATCACGGACCCTACTGCGCACTGGTGCGAGGGGGTCACGAAGACCAGCTTGGACTCCGGATGGATCTGGCTCACGACCAGGCCCTGCTCATCTACGGGGACGGGGACGACATGCATCCGCCGGTACTTCATGGCCATCCAGGCTGCCGGGAAGCCGGGGTCTTCTACAGAGACCGTATCTCCTTCAGCCAAAAGTGATTGCGCAATCAAATCAAGGCTATGCTGAGCGCCCGAGGTTAACAGAATTTGATTCGTCCCGATCGGGATGCCCCGTTCCAGTAACAAATAACGCTGAATTTGCTGGCGTAAGGCCAGGAGGCCATAGGGATTGCCATAGGCCCAATCCGATAAGCTCATGGCAGTGGAGGCGTGAATTAAGGATTGCCGCCAGTTTTTCTGAAAGGGTCCATCCAGATAAGGCTCATGGGGTGTGAAATCAATCTCCACCTCCTGCTGCTGAATGCCCCCGAACCAGTCATGTAGCTGATCGACAGCTGAATTTAACAGGGGGAGTGCGGGCCGTACGGGACCCTTTGCCAAGGGTGCTGCTGAAGACTCCGTGACCCGGTTCCAGTTGTTGACCCTTGTCCCGCCGCGCCGGGAGGTAACGGTATACCCCCTGCTCAGCAGTTCCTCATAGACGATCTGAATGGTCGAGCGTGAGACGCCTACCAGGTGGGCAAGCTCACGCGAAGGGATCAGCAGCTCACCCGGTGCCCATTGTCCACTTGTGATATGTTCGATGGCCTGATTCAGCAGCTGCTGCCAGATCGGGCTCTTGTCCTTGCGGTTTACGGTCAGCATGGGGTAACCCTCCAAATCGTAGATTCAGTCCTGTAACAGGAATTATGGATTGCTCCAAACCATCATCTTTGGATATTTAAGTACAATCCATTCACTGATATACTACCGTAATAACGTACACGTGAGAAGGAGAGATTTCGAGATGAATCCAGTTCGGTATAAGGTCAGGGAATGTACAGATGAAGTGAGAATAGAACAATTTTTGCGGCAGGCGAGGATTGGATTTCTGGGGTTGGCGGACGGGAATCTCCCCTATGTGGTGCCGCTTAACTATGTATGGATGGACGGGAAGCTGTATTTCCACGGAGCGGGGGACGGAAGACGCAATCAGGTGATGAGTGCCAATTCAGAGGTGTGCTTCACGGTATGCGAGGAATACGGAACCATTACCAATCCCGTGCCTGCCAAAACAGATACCGCTTATATGAGCGTGATGATATTCGGACAAGCGGAGCCGATTACAGATCTGGACGAGGCTACCCGGGTCCTTCAGGAAATGATGAATAAATATGTTCCCGGCTATCATAACCGTCCCTTGTCGAAACAGCATGTAGATAAATACCGCTCCGCCGTATACGGCGGGCCCGTTCAAGTCTGCCGGATTACTCCGCAACATGTGACGGCCAAAGAGAATCCGATTGAAGCAGAGAACATGTACAGAGCAGGTGCGAATGCAGGACAGGAAGTATAACGACTGCACTCTGTCATATGGAAGAGACAGGAGCTTGTGCCGGAAAGGGCCCAGGCTTCTTTTTTGTGCCAGTTCCGATGAGGTATGAGTTAAGCAAAGTTGCTGTGAGAATTAATATATCGTATGTTTAAGTGAACGAAGAAGAGAGGATGATGGTAATGCCAGAGGATAACCAAGCGCCCCGTTCAGCTCCGATTACAGAACCCGGCGATTATGTCATTGACCTGACAGGTCCCCGCAGCCACACGCTGGTTACCCGGCCCGGTGTCGGCAGCTTATCTATCGGACCGCCGGGCTTAGGGAATAAGGCTGAGCTTCATGTTGCCCCAGATGCGGTCATCAACTGGCCCGTATTTGAAGCCTTCGCCACCCCGGCGGGCTCACCCTGGCCGCGCTATTTGCGTTATACAGGCGAGGACGCCGGGTTCCTGGAATGGGCACAGCACCGTCCCCTTGAAGAGGCGACCTGGATTCCGGTCCTGGCGGCAGATACGGTAGTAGACGCCAGCCTGTCTATTGTGCACGGCCTGCATATCGAGCTCGGCCCGCAGCCGGGCGGGTTCTTAAGCCTGACGCTTCCGCAGCGCCCGTGCCGCCTGGGCTTGTCCGGCGACCTGTCACGCATCTCGGTTACCGGCACTCTGCCGTCTTCCTTAACCTTGGTGCCGCATACCAGCAGGCGCAAGAGTGATCCCCCCTTCAGTCTGCCAGACCTTGGTAAGCTGCACGGGGCGACGGACTTGACGCTGCATAGCCCGCCGCTGGGTCAGCCTGTCTCACTGGGGAGTCTGGATCGGTTCCCGAACCTTCAATCCCTCAGCCTGTGGGGCAGCTTCTGCGATCTCGGTTCTCTCGCCCGCCATACAGGGCTCACGAATCTGGAGCTGCGCTTCATGCCTGATCTGGTGGAGCTGCCGGGCCTTGATTCGTGGCCGCTGCTTGACCGGTTCATTGCCTACAATGTGGAAGAGGCCGGGGGGAAGCGCCTAAGACAACAGATGAAAGCGCGTGCCAAGGCCCGCCCCTGGGACGACTTCGCATCCGTGAGCAAGCTGCGGAAGCCGGAGTGGTGGATGAACGAATATGGCCGCCCGTTCTCGGCCTGGCCGAAACGATTGGCCAAATTGGCTAACGAAGCCTACGATGAGGCGCAGACAGCTTGGGCGGAGGTCCGCAGTTTTACGGATGCGGAGGAAGTGATTACCAGATTCACCATGCGCTTCAATTCGCTCAAGGGCATTGAGACTACCGAGAGAGAAGACCTCGGCGAAGCCGTTTGGCAGATTAGCCAGTCCGCTCATGGGCTGAGTCAGCCTATAACAGAGGAAATGGCGCAACGCTGGTTCGATGCCGCCCGCCATTATTGATTAAAATGTTTATAAAAATTAAGAATAAATCTTAAAATTTATATCCAATAGTGATACACTAGGAGCAGGATTGATCCAAAACGGTGTGTGACTAGGTCCGCGCTGGCTTGCTATGGCACCTGAGCAGGAGTGCCTGCATCCTTCCTGCAAATCGTAGGGTAGAAGGACGGTAGAATATGAGCAACCAACAAACGAAAACAGATATTATTTTAATTGGTGCCGGAATCATGAGTGCAACACTTGGTTCACTGCTGAAGGAATTAGCTCCTGAATGGAAAATAACTGTGTTTGAGCGTCGTGCGGGTGCCGGGGAGGAAAGCTCCAATGAATGGAACAATGCGGGAACGGGGCATTCTTCCTTATGTGAGCTTAACTACACCACGGAGCAACCCGACGGATCTATTGATATTAGCAAGGCTATTAAGGTGAATGAGGAATATCAGTTCTCCAAGCAGTTCTGGTCCTATCTGGTAAGCCAGAAACGAATACGCAATCCACAGGATTTTATTGTACCTGTACCGCATATGAGCTTTGTAGAAGGGCAGAAGGACGTAACGTTTTTACAAAAAAGATTTGAAGCGCTTTCAAATAGCCCGCTGTTCCAGGGCATGGAATTCTCCGATGATCCAAGGCGGCTGATGGAATGGATTCCGCTGATGATGAAGAACCGGACACTGGACCAGCCGATAGCGGCCACAAGAATCGACTCGGGAACAGATGTTAACTTCGGTGCGCTGACCCGCATGATGTTCGACCACTTGAAGAACAACAACACCGATATCAGATATAATCATCAGGTGGATGACCTGAAGCGCACCAGTGACGGCTCATGGGAGCTTAAGGTGCGTAATCTTACGAGCGGCCAGGCAGAGCGCCATACAGCTAAGTTCGTCTTCATCGGGGGCGGGGGAGGAAGTCTGCATCTGCTGCAGAAATCCGGTATTCCGGAAGGCAAGGCGATCGGCGGATTTCCGGTCAGCGGACTGTTCATGGTATGCAAGAAGCCGGATATTGTAGCGCAGCATCATGCCAAAGTGTACGGTAAAGCAGCGGTGGGCGCGCCTCCGATGTCTGTACCGCATCTGGATACCAGAGTGATTGAGAACCAGGAATCGTTGTTCTTCGGGCCGTTTGCGGGCTTCTCGCCCAAGTTCCTGAAATTCGGTTCGATGTTCGATCTGATTACTTCCGTGAAGCCGGATAATCTCGTCACGATGCTTGCGGCAGGAGCCAAGAACCTGTCATTGACCAAATATCTGATCGGGCAGGTCATGTTGTCCAAAGAGCAGCGCATGGAAGCCTTGCGGGAGTTCGTCCCGAACGCGAACAGCGAGGATTGGGAGCTGGTGGTGGCAGGCCAGCGTGTGCAGATTATTAAGGATACGGCTGCCGGTAAAGGGATGCTTCAATTCGGGACGGAAGTGATCAGCAGTGCCGACGGTTCGATAGCGGCCTTGCTTGGCGCTTCTCCGGGGGCCTCAACCGCGGTCTCCGTCATGCTGGAGGTGATCGGCAAATGCTTCCCGCAGCAGGTTAAGGACTGGGAGCCGAAGATCAAACAGATGATTCCGTCCTATGGCATGTCCCTGTCGGCCAATCCGAAGCTTTTGCACGAAATCCATACTTCAGCAGCGCAAACGCTGGGCCTTATTAACGGGCCAGGGGGGCATGGGCAGCCGATTGCAGTCAATCATATATAGCTAAAGGCCATCCCAAGGGATGGCCTTTATGTTTGTCTGTAACAGCATTCAGGGTTACCGGAGGGAGCTGGCAGCCGCCTTGCTCTTCCTGCTGAACAGGAAGGCGGCAAGAACCAGAGCCGCACCTACAGCAGCAAGACCTACCCAATTCAAATTCAGTACAGAGGTGCGGCTGATGACAAGCCCGCCTAATAAAGATCCCAGCGCAAAGCCGAATTGGATGAACGAGGTGTTTACGCTCAGGGCAATGTCCGGATTCCGGGGTACCAGAGTGACCAGTAAGAGCTGCTGTGCAGGGGAAATGCTCCAGGTTGCTAGCATGAAGATCATCAATACCAGGATAAGCACAAGGATATGGACACCCGCCAGAGTGAATAACAGGAGCGATGCTCCCTGTAGCAGAAGTCCTGCCCAAATGGTGAATTGTGATCCCTTGGTATCTGCCAATTGTCCGCCCACTTTGGACCCCATGAAGCTGCATATTCCCGCCAGGAATAGCACCCCGCTAATTTCGGTAATAGACATCGAGGATGCTGCCTGTAAGTAAGGGGTAATGTAAGTGAAGAGCGTAGAGTAACCCCCGACATAGAATAAGGTGATCGCCAAGGCGGTTACAATTCTTGAATCCTTCAGCACCGCGAGCTGCATCCTGAGGGAGACGGTCTTATCTTCTTGTATGGCAGGAATCTTCCTGGAGATAATCATCAGGGGAAGAAGGCTCAGGATACCGATCACAATAAACAGGACCCTCCATCCAAACCTCTCGCTAAAAAAGGTGCCCGCCGGAACACCCAGCACCAAGGAGCTGCTGAGCCCCATTAGAATAATGCCGATGGCATTGCCCCTTCTTTCCGGCTCGACCAGCCGTGTCGCTACTGCCATGGCTACAACCGTAGCGATACCTCCGCTAGCTCCTTGAATGATCCGTACCGCAAGCAGCAGCTCATAAGACAGGTTAAGGAGCATCAGCCCGTTGCTGGCAATAAACACACAAAGGGCAGTCACCAGCAGCTTCTTGCGGTCCATATGAATGGTTAAGGCAATTAGCACCGGAGCGACAATGGCTGCGGACAGAGCAAATACGGTCACCATCAGCCCTACCTCGGAAGTAGTTACGTTAAGGTCCACCGCCATCATCTCGATGACGCCTGTAATAATGTATTCAATGGTTCCGATTAGAAAAACGGCCAAGGCCATAACATAGATCAATAACTTATTTCTCAATTCAATCGCTCCTCATCACCGTTCTTGTCATCACTCTACGATGCTGCTATGTTTAAGTCAAAGAAACGTTTATGAATATAACGTTCATTTTTTTTGAATGAAGGAGCGGAATGTGATGGAATTGCGCCAACTGAAGACCTTTTATACGCTTGCTTCTACGCTGAACTTCACCAAAGCTGCCGAAGCGCAGAATTATGTCCCCTCCACCGTTACGATGCAGATTAAGGCGTTAGAGGAAGAATTAGGGGTAATGCTGGTGGACCGGTTAGGCAAAAGTGTAACGCTGACCGATGCAGGGAGAACGTTCCTGCGCTATGCAGATAACATATTGTGTATGGTGGAGGAAGCCCAGCATGCCGTCAAGCAATCCGGTGAATTGACAGGAACGATCGTGATAAGTGCCGATGAGACGTTGTGTACGTACCGGCTGCCGGCGGTATTGCACCAGTTTCGCACGATGTACCCGGCAGTCCGGCTGATCTTTCAGCCGCTGGTGAGTGCGAGCCTTAAGCAGAGCCTGCGCGAGGGGGATGTGGATATTATCTTCATGCTGGATGAAGTGAAGGGCGAGGCAGGGTTCTGCGGAGAGAAAATAATAGATGAGCCCTTTTGCATCCTGGCGGCTCCCACGCATCCCTTGGCGGCGCGTGCTGCACTGGCTGTTGAGGATTTTAATGGCGAGACCTTTTTATTGACGGAGCGGGGCTGCTCCTACCGCATGTTTTTTGAGCGGAGCCTGTCGCAGCAGGGCATGGGGGGAATCACCGAACTGGAGTTCCACAGCGCTGAGGCGATTAAACAATGTGCGATGCTGGGAATGGGTATTGCCATCTTGCCTGAAATGGCCGTGAGGGAGGAGTTGAACCGGGGCGAGCTGGTCTTATTGCCCTGGGATCTGACGGCTACTACGTTTGCGACCCAAGTGTTCTGGCATGAAGAGAAATGGCTCTCGCCGGCGATTAAGGCTTTTTTGAAGGTGACCCGGGAGCTGAGCCCCTTGACCTTAGGTCAGACCTAGGGTGTATCGTAGAGATATTCCAAGCCGTATCCCGGGGAGTGATCGCGATGAGAAGTGAAATTACAATTAGTGAACTAGCCAAGCTGATGAATGTGTCGGTTCACCAAATCCGGTATTTTGAAGAAAAAGGGGTGCTTCAGCCTGCTTATACCGGCGAGAATCAGTACAGGATGTATGGCATGGAGCAAGTGTACCAGTTAGCGCATATCCTGCTGCTCCGCAAGCTGGAGGTACCCGTTCAATCCATTCATGAATGCATGAGTTATACGGCAGAGCAGCATGGCAAGCTGCTGGAGGAGTCCTTACAGGGGATCGAGAAGGAACTGCTGCGCCTGGAGGGGCTTCGGCACTTCATCCTTAAGATGCTACAGGAACAACAAAGCTACAGTGCTCAGCCGGATTCCTTCCACATCCAGAAGCTGAAGTCCGCATCTCTGGCACGGATTATGAAGCTGGATTCACATGTGAAGCTTAGTGCGGCGCTACTGGCTGAACAGGCCATAGGGATTCCAGACTTGTTTGAATCGGATATTTATTATGTGGCAGATGAGCCGGGCGCTGTGACCTTATATCTGGAGACGCCTAGCCCAGGCGATGTAACCTTACCGGAAGGGGAGTACCTGACGCTGCAATGTGTGGTTCAAGAAGAGGAGCTGGAAGGGCAAGTCGGACGATTCGCCGAATATGCGGCTATACAATCCATCCCCCTAACCGGACCTCTGGTGGTTATTGAACGATCGTATTTATCCCTGTTCGTTCCAGGCAAGCTGCATTATGAGCTGAGGGCCTGCATAGGGCCGGGTGCACCAGGGGAAGGGAGGTATTCCGTATGAGCACAGCCCCTATAATTACAGCCCCTATAAGTACAGCGCCAATAACCATCGAGTCTATGGACGCCAAGTATAATCGGCCGGTCGGACGGCTGCTGGCTCAAGCGTTTCATGGGAAATTCAGCCGAAGGACTGAACTGGGCGGGGGTGATCTAGCTCCGCATTTTGAAAAGCTGCTCCAATACGTTCCGGCAGAGCCGTTCACTCAAAGGATGGTCGCCCTCCAGGAGGGGGAGGTCATTGGCAGCATTGCGATCAAACGAAAACCCATGCTGAACGCCCTCACCCCAACGCAAAAAATTCCGCTGGCGGAAATAGTCAGTCTGTTCGGCAATTGGCGCATGATCCAGATGTTGATCGGCCTCCACGTACTTGATCATGAACCGGAGGCGGGGGAATGTTATATTGCTGACCTGGCAGTCCATTCAGACCAGCAAGGCAAGGGCATAGGAAGACTCCTGATACAGTGGGCCCGGCATGTTGTCGATACCGATCCGCAACTGGATCGTCTTAGCCTGCACGTGTCGTCCGGCAATCTGCGTGCCAGACAACTCTACGAGAAGCTGTCTTTCCATACGAGCTCCCGGGAGAAGCGCTTTATCTTGTTTGTATTGTGCAATCAATGGGAATGGGAATATATGGTTCAGGAGAAGGGGGGAGCCGGAAGATCATGCTGAAGAAGAAAGTTTGGCTCTGTGTGATGATTATGATATTGATTATTGGCGGTACAGGCCTCTATATTGTGCAGCAAAACCGCTTCGACATGGTAGAGCAGGCCATCGAGATCGAGTCGCCGGAAGGGAAGCTGACAGGTACGTTGGCGCTGCCGGAGGACTCTTCCGGCAAGCTGGGATTAGTCCTCTTCATTCATGGGGATGGAGCGATTAATGCAACATATGATGATGGATATAAACCGTTATGGGAGCGGTTAGCCAGCCTTGGTTATGCCTCCCTGTCCCTGAATAAAAGAGGGATTGGCGGCTCGGAGGGCAACTGGCTGGAACAGAGCATGGAGGATCGGGTCGAAGAGGCGCGTGAGGCCATAGCATGGGCCCGCAAGCATCCAAGGATTGATCCGGACCGGATCGGGGTGTGGGGCGCCAGCCAGGCAGGTTGGGTGATTCCCAAGCTGGCCGGGGAAGAGCCGCTCGCCTTCAGTATTCTGGTGTCCCCCGCCGTCAACTGGCTGCGGCAAGGAGCTTATCATACCCGGCAGCAGATGCTGAAGGAAGGGAGATCAGAAGCGGACATAGAAGCTGAAATAGCTGCTAACAACGAAGTTAGACAACTTCTCTCAAAGAAGGCGAGTTATGAAGATTATCTTGGAGCGGTGCGGGACGGCAGTCCGATGACGAAGGAGCGATGGACATTCGTGAGCAAAAACTTCCTGTCGGATGCCGGGCAGGATCTTAAGCAGTTGCATTCACCTGTACTTCTGATGCTGGGCCAGGAGGATATCCATGTAGACTGGAAGGAGACAGAGCTTGTATACCGCAATACAGTGAAGCCGGAGCTGCTGACGGTTGCGCTCTTCCCTGACGCAGAGCATTCGATGCTGAGCAAGAAGACGGCTGATTCCGGCTTCAGGGCGCTCATGATCAGCCTCTTCTTCCCGCGTCAGATTACAGTTCCCGGATATATGGATCAGATTGAGCAATTCCTTAAGAAGCTGGATGAACCCCGGGCACTCCAAGAGTAGGTTGCTGCCTTCTGTCACCACTCCTGCTCTGGAAGTTGTGGCAACAATGGTCTATCATATAGGCAAAAGATTAATCCCCTAAGGAGACCAGATGGAGAATTCAATTCATATTCTTGTTGCTGAGGATGACGGCGATATCAGCCGCCTGCTGTGCAGCATTATCAGAAAGAGCGGATATCTGCCACAGCCTGCCTTCTCCGGAACAGAGGCACTGCTCTATCTGGAGAAGCAGCCATGGAGCATGGTCCTGCTTGATTTGATGCTGCCGGGAATGACGGGCGAGGAGCTGCTGGAGCGGATTCGCCTGCGGGGCAGCGTGCCGGTCATTATCATCTCTGCGAAGGGTGAGCAGCAGACTAAGGTATCCGCGCTGCGCGGAGGTGCGGATGACTTCATTACGAAGCCATTCGATATTGAAGAGGTGTCCGCGCGGATTGATTCGCTTCTGCGCCGGTTCGCGCAGATTACACCGCCTGCTGCATCTGTACCCCACATCCTTCAGCATAAGGGGCTTGTGCTGGACTGCGACTCCCAAGTGGTGACGGCCGAAGGGACGGAGGCCGTACTGACCGCACGGGAGTATGAAATTCTCAAATTGCTGCTGTCGGAGGCGCGGAAGGTATTCACCAAAGCCAATCTGTACGAAAGCGTATGGGAGGAGCCTTATTACGGTGACGATAATACGGTGAACGTCCATATGAGCAATTTGCGGAGCAAGCTGGCGAAGGCGGCGCCCGGCAGCGAATTTATTGAGACGGTATGGGGCATAGGCTATCGGCTGAAGGCTTAAGACATTCTTAAGGATTGGCTTTAGCCCTTCTTAAGTTCTCGATTCTATACTTGGTCTATCATATAAGGGAGGCCAAGACAGCAATGAGTGAATATGTACTGCAAACCAATCAATTGTCCAAGAGATTCAAAGGCAGCGTTGCGCTGGATAAAGTGAATTTATCTATCCGTAAAGGCTCGATCTATGGCTTTATTGGACAGAATGGAGCCGGGAAATCGACGCTGATGCGTATTGTGACCGGACTCGCTTTTCCATCGGATGGAACGATAGAGTTATTCGGTGCCAGTGCGGAACGGGAGTTGACCCAGGCCCGCAAGCGGATGGGGCTGATTATTGAGGGGCCCTCACTGTTCCCGCACATGACGGCCAGCGAGAATCTGGAGGTGAACCGTCTTCTCCGGGGCATTCCCGGCAGAGACTGCGTCAGCAGAATGCTGGAGCTTGTCGGACTGCAGGGAACAGGCCGGAAGAAGGTGAAGAATTTCTCGCTGGGGATGAAGCAGCGGCTGGGCCTTGCAATTGCCATGCTAAGCGACCCTGAATTTCTGATCCTGGACGAGCCGACCAATGGGCTTGATCCGATGAGTGTCATCGAGATGCGTGAATTGCTTAAGCGGCTCAATCAGGAACGGGGACTTACGATTCTGATCTCCAGCCACATTCTGAGTGAGCTGCACCTGCTGGCGAGCCATTATGGCATCATCCATCACGGCAAGCTGCTGGAGCAGCTTACCGCTCAGGAATTGCACGACAAATGCCAGCACTATGTGCATATCAAGGCTGATCATCCCGACAGGGCAGCCATGGTTATTCAGAGCGTGCTGGGTACAAGCGACTTCGAGGTCATGCCGGATGGAGTCATTAAGCTGTACGGGTACAGGGAACAGCCCGGCAAGGTGTCTTCGGCGCTATTCTCCGCAGGCCTTACCATCGAGGAGTTCATGCCGATGGGCGAAGACCTGGAGAGTTATTACATGAAGCGGATCGGAGGCGGGGGAGATGTATAATCTGATCAGAGCCGAGCTGTTCAAGCTGCGCAAGGACAGATCCTTCCGGGTGCTGCTGCTCATAACCGCCGTGTTGTCCCTGGCCTATCCGCTGCTCTACTATATGGACAATAAGTCCGGCGGTAAACCGCAGTTCACAGGGGCTGAATTCCTGGTTAAATTTATGTTCAGCAATGGTTATGTCATCAAATTCAGTATAGCCGCACTAGCCGGATTCTTCATTGCCAGCGAATATACAACAGGGGCCATGAAGATAATTGCCTCGTCAGGCAACGACAGAGGGCGGCTGTATGCAGCCAAGCTGGTCGGATTCTCTGCCGGAGTCATGTTGATCTCGCTCATATTTCCGCTATTGAGTATGGCTGAGGTCTCCATACTATCCGGGTTCGGCCAGTTGCCGGAGGGAGTAGACCCCTTCTTCATCCCGCGTGTTCTCGGATTAACCCTGCTGTACACGGCAGGCTACGCAGCGATTGGGGTGTTGTTCACGGCCGTGTTCACCGAGAGCGGCAAGACGATCAGCTTCCTGATGATCTTCTTCCTGATGATTGATATGGTCTTGGGAGGCCTGGGTGAATACATCCCGTTCCTCACTACGGTGTACAATTATTCGGTGTTCAAGCTGCTGGGTGATATCGGTAAGATCCAGCTGGATAGCGGTGAGCTGCCGGTGCTCCTGCTCGTGCCCTTGCTGACCATTGGGGTAGCCGGGCTGCTGGGGATTCTCGTGTACCGCAAGAAGGAAATTAAATAAATGAAGAGGGGGCGGAGAGTCTTGTCCATCATAACGTTCATATCCGTTACAACTGCGGCTCTCCTGCTGGCCCATCTCATGGGATTGAGGCGGGAGCTGCGGCGGATGACAGAGCAGCTTCGTCAGTATAATGAACGGGCCACCGGCAAGAAGCTGGAGGTAACCCTGTTTGACCGGAGACTGGAAGCGCTGGCAGGTCAGATTAACCGCCAGTCTAACCTGATCGTTGAAGCGGAGGCTAACCGGAGACGGACGGAGAACGAGCTGCGGCAGGCCATTGCCAACATCTCCCACGACATCCGCACGCCGCTAACCTCCATCCTTGGCTACATTCAATTGCTGGAAGTGGAGCCCATTACGTCTGAGGAGAAGCTCGAGTATCTCGAAATTGTCAAAAATCGGACAAAGCGGCTCCAAGCGCTGTTGAACGATTTTTTTGAGCTGTCCTTAATCGAATCTTCGGATTATCAGCTGAAGACCGAGCGGATTGCCATGACGGTGCTGCTGTCTGACACGCTTGTCGGCTTCTACGATCAGTTCAACGAGCGGGGCATTACACCGGATATCCGGCTTCCTGGAGAAGCGGTGGCTGTATATGCCGATGAATCCGCCGTGCGGAGGGTTGTGGAGAACCTGCTTATCAATACCGTCAAGCACGCGAGCGGTCCTGTGACCATCTGCTTCGGGCAGCAGGGGACCCTGGCAGAGCTGAGTATAGTGAATGAAGCGAAGGAATTATCCGCAAGCGATGTGAGGCTGCTATTCGACCGCTTCTATACCGTAGACCGCACCCGTTCCGGGCAAGGCTCGGGGCTTGGTCTGTCTATCGCCAAGAGTCTCATGAACAAGATGAACGGCACATTGACTGCAGAGCTGCACGGCGGCAACTTAACCATGGTCTGCCGCTGGCCGCTGGGGCCACAGGGCGAACCGCATTCCCATTACCGGTGAGGATATTTATTCACGATTTCCAGCAAGTAATCCCGGAATTCTTCCAGGTAGGGTGCCGGCTCTATGATCTCCAGATCGGTCCCGAAGCCTGCCAGGAATTGATAGCCAATGCTGTTCTGTGGCACATGGATAGTTGCCAGAAGAAGTTCAGCATTATAGGATTCGATGCTCTTCCGGCCATACCGTTCAATGAATTGGTCTTGTATTCCCCGCTTAATCAGCACCTTGACTTCCGTTAGCTCCGGCTGAATACGCCCTTCCCGTTCTTGTTCTTGCCCCGCCGGTCCAGCTCTGGGGCTGAACGTCTGCTCACTCCTGACAAGATGCTCCATCCTGGATAATTTGAAACTTCTGGTGTCCATACGCTGTAAGCAGAAGCCTTTCAGATACCAGCTCGTTTCGCTAAAATGCAGCTGATCAGGCTCGACCGTCCGGGTCGTCGCCATCCCATTCTTATCGGTATAGTCGAACGAAACCATCGTTCGCTTCAAGATAGCCTCCTGGCAGAGCTTCAAGGTATGGCTAAGCTCAGGCCGCCCCTCCCAGTTGTAGAAGGAAATCTGAATAGACCCCTTCGGAGCCAATGGACTGACCATGGCTTCTATTTTCCTAATCGTCATTTCAACATCTTCACTAAGCGTAATCTGTTCCAATCCGCCAAGTGCAATTAATATATTCTCTAAGTCGGAGCTGCTGAGGAGACGTTTATCCACCTTGTATTGTTCCATAATCCCGTAGCCGCCATGAACTCCGTGGAGCGAATAGATCGGGATGTTGGATAGGCTTAACGTTTCCATATCGCGCAGAATCGTTCTTTTGGACACGTTAAATAATGCAGCGAATTCATTGCTGGGAACGATATCTTTCTTCAGCAAAATCATAATGATAGAGATGAGCCGTTCAACCTTGTCCATTCGGGTGTCCTCTTTTTCTGCATGGGTTAGAACGGTGACATATAGCCGTCACCTATCGTGTATTATACTACATTTATATTAAGAAGGAGGTTATGTTCAATGTCAGCTATTGCCTATATTAACTTTGATGGAATTGCCGGACAAGCGATTGAATTCTATGCGGAGGCTCTCCATGCGACTACAGTGAAAAAGGTGAAATTCGGAGATATCCCGCAAGATCCGAGCTATCCTCTGCCGGAAAATGAGCTGAATATGATCATGGAAGCTTCGATAGAATTCGCAGGCGGTAGAATCATGCTGTCGGACGTATTGCCTTCCATGAAGCCGGTAACAGGTGAACTGGTGCAGGGGAATAATATGCTGATCAGTCTGGTCATGGAGGATAAGCAGCAACTGGAAGAGTACTATAATCAGTTATCTCTTGGCGGACATGTCATCATGCCGTTATCCGTCACCCCCTGGTCATCGTGCTTTGGGATGCTGGCCGATAAATTTGGAGTGTGCTGGAAATTCAATAGCGACGCCGATCTGTTTCTTGAACAAGTGCTGGCCGCCAAGGAAAATATTTAGGAGGGAGAGCCGTTGACTTTGTGAAAACCTCATGATACATTGTGTATACACGGAATACACAATTTGTTGAGGAGGGTTGTTATGCTGGCTTTAGAACTAAAGAATTTAAATAAAAAGTATCCTCATTTTGAGATCAAAGATGTATCCTTTCAATTGGAGCAAGGTTATATTATGGGCTTCATCGGGGTTAACGGTGCGGGCAAAACGACCACGATCAAGTCGATCCTGAACATGATTCAGGCTGATAGCGGTGAGGTCAGCATACTCGGGAAGAATATGGCTGAACATGAAATCGAATTGAAACAGGAAATCGGCTGCGCCTTCGGCGATATTGATTTCTATACACGCAGCAAGCTTAAGACGCTGACGGATATTACTAAGCGGTTCTATAAGAATTGGAATGATGACACGTACTACAGCTATCTGCGCCGGTTCAAATTGGATGAAAACAAAAAAATAGCGGAGCTGTCCACCGGGATGAAAGTAAAATACAGCTTGACCCTTGCCTTATCGCATGGGGCCAAGCTGCTGATCCTGGATGAACCGACCAGCGGACTTGATCCCGTATCCAGAGACGATCTGCTGGATATCTTCCAGGAGCTTATCGTCGGCGGCGAGATCAGCATTCTGTTCTCCACTCATATTACATCCGATCTGGAACGCTGTGCGGACTATATCACCTTCATCGAACAAGGCCAGATCGTCGCTAGTTCCGAGAAGAACGAGTTCAAGGAATCGTATCGTTTACTCAGCGGCAGCGAGGCTGAACTCAGCGAAGTGAAGGAGCACTTGATCTCCTACAAGATCAACTCGTTCGGCTTTACCGGATTGATTCATGCCAAAGACATTCATCCATCCTCCACACTCCGGGCAACCACGCCGAGCCTTGATGACATCATGATCTACTTCGCGAAAAAGGAGGGTGTACATGTATAATCTGGTGATGAAGGATTTGAAGTTAGGCGTAAATCCCTGGTTCTTCGCATTACCCTTAATTCTAGGCGGCTTAATGCTTATTCCCGGCTGGCTCTATTTTCTGGTTCCGCTGTACTTCTGCTTCATAACAGTCCCGAACATGTTTGGCGGATTTAAAAGCCAGAACGATCTGATGTTCAGTACGATGATGCCTGTAACCAAAACAGACATCGTGAAATCCAGGGTTGCTGTGATTGTTATTCTTGAGCTCATGCATCTTGTCGTTGCGATGATCTTCAGTATATTTACGTTTCTTTTGTATCCTCACCTGACGTATATCTTCTTTGCGCCGCATATGGGTTTTTGGGGATTATGCTTCATCATGCTTGCCCTCTTCAACCTTATATTTATCTCCATGTACTACCGGACGGCGTATAAGTATGGTGCGGCAACTACCGCATCGACTGCGGCAGCGATACTGTTTGCCGGAGCGGCTCAATGGGCCGGCATCCAATATCCCTGGATGAATGACATTTTCTACGGCTCCGGCTTAGATAACACGGCACTCCAGCTATCCATTCTGATCGCAGGCATTCTCATTTTCGTCGCCTTGACTCTGATAGCTTACCGGATTGCGGTGAAGCGATTCCTCAAAGTGGAAATATTATGAACGTAACGATTTCCAGCACCTCCGAGAAACCGATCTATCAGCAGCTGTACGAACAGATCAGCGCCCAGATTCTCAAAGGCGAGCTGGAGAGCGGTTATTGCTTGCCGCCCATCCGGCAGGCTGCCCTGGAGCTTCATGTCAGTGTCATTACCGTTAAGAAGGCCTGGGAAGAGCTGGAGCGGAGCGGTCTGATCCATACGGTGACCGGTAAAGGCTGTTTCGTTGCCGAATTCACGCCGGATGAGATGCTGCGGATACGCAACGAAATGATCCTGAAGCAAATGGTGACCGACACCTCGTATTACAAGTCCTTCGGGCTTACTTTGGATGAAGTGGTTGAACTGCTGAAGCAGATTTATTAACATACTGGCACAGCGAAAGGCCTTTTACGATCTCTCCGGAGAGGGTAGAAGGCCTTTTTGCTCGCTTTCGATTTTGTAGCCAATCCCCCACACCGTCTTGATGATCTGCGGTTCGCGCGGATTAGTCTCTATCTTCTCCCGGAGCTTACGGATATGGACCATGACGCTATTCTTCGACTCCATGAAGGGCTCGTTCCACACCTCTTCATAGATGCGGTTCATGCTCAGCACCATCCCCCGGTTGACGGCCAGCATGTGAAGGAGTGCGAACTCGCGGGGAGTCAGCTTGATCTCCTGCTGATCGACCGTTACCGTATGGGAGGCAATATTAATAACGACGTTGTCGATATGTATCTCATTCGCGTTTGCCGGACCGGAATTGAACTGCTTCAGCCTGCGAAGCTGGGACTTGATACGTGCGATCAGTTCAAGCGGGTTGAACGGTTTGGTTACGTAATCGTCGGCGCCGATGCTGAGGCCGGATATTTTATCAATATCCTGGCCCTTTGCCGAGAGCATGATAATGGGAATAGGATTCGTTTCCCGTATTTTGATACAAGCCTGTAATCCGTCCATCTCGGGCATCATCAGGTCAAGTACAATCAGATCCACTTGCCTGGACTGCAGAATCTCCAGTGCCTCCAGGCCATTCGATGCCTGCAGGAGCCTGTACCCTTCGTTATTGAGATAAATACTCATCAGCTGGATAATTTCCGCTTCGTCATCCACCATCAAAATTGTGCTTTCCACCGTAAATCCTCCCTTGCTTCCGGTCTATTATAAGCGATATTTCATGTGCAATGAATCACGCCCGCAATATTTAAGGAAATGATAAGAATTTGACATGATCCAGGATCGCATTATCCCAAACCGGAAGCAGGCCGGTCTCCCCCTTAAATCGGCTTCCGGCAAACGAGCTGTCCTGACATATAGCCCCCTCAAAGCTGCATTCTTCAAACCGGCAATAGGTGAAGATGGCCCAGCGGAAATTGGCGCCGGAGAATCGGCAGCGAGTGAAGGATACATCGTTCGCTATTACTTTACTTAAGTTGCAGCCTGTGAAATCGCAATCGTGAAACTCTTTGCTGATCCTGGCATTATTCAGCTTGGCTCCCCGGAAAGAACAGTGACTGAAGGTATGCGTCACAAATCTGCCATCCAGCTTGACCCCGTCGAAGCCGCAGTGGGTAAAGGTTGAGGTGTTCAAGCTTGCCGAATCCCCGAACCTTGCATAGGACAGATCGACTCCCTGGACTGTGAGGTATTGAAGGGTCTCGGTCAGGGTAACTCCCCGGTAATCCTCTAGTCCAGCCTCGGTCTGACCGTAGGGAGACGCTGGAAAGGAGCGGTTTTTGTGATGCAGATTAGACTTGCCGGTAATAGCGGCGATCAGCCTGTTCACTTCAGAGAGCTGGTCGCCCTGCCATCTTGCCAGGAGTGACTTCTTATTCAACTAGATCCTCTCCTTACATTAATTTGGTAAAAGGACGAAATGCAGTTAATATAATAGTATGACAAAAAGTTGTCACAAACCACTCTGAGGAGGCATCCCGTGGGGAGATCATTCGCAAATCTGCATATTAAGTCGGACAATCTGGAAAAGACCGTCGAAGCGTTAAGAGAGCTAAGCACGCGGCATGGCGGGGTATTAGGTTATTCCAAGGCTGAGGCTCCAGAGAGCCAGGCTGTTATGTACGTAAGCCAAAGCAATGAGAGCTGGGTCAGTGTGCTTCACGAATATTTGGTCTGGGGTACGGTCAAAAAGGTGGGCAAAGCCTTGTCCGGGCTAATCAAGGAGCCGGTGATGACGGCGGGTTATATGAATGAGGAGATTTTCGAGCTGTCATTTTTTGAGCAGGGGGAGCTTGCGGCGGAGCGAATCTTTTGCGAGCCGTGGACCCGGGAGGAATACGGACAGCTCCGGGAAGAGCGTGTGAATGATGGCTACTTGCAGCAAGTGCTGAATATTCAGGGTGAAGCTGCCGGCGAATTGATTAGGATGACGAGTCCGGATCAGGCTGTAGAGAAGCTGTCAGAGATCGCAGGTATGTCTTTGTGGTGCGACTATGAGTGGATACCGTATGAGGAGACCCTTCAAGCACGTTTTGCAAAATATGAATTCGGGCGGTGAGTGGCAACGTGGACCGATTGAAGAACAGCGGATTCTATAAGCTTCAATTCTTCATCACGCCGGAAGAGTTCCGAGGTGTTCTGAAGCTGCTGGAGCCTGCAGCTGCGCAATTCTATCAGACCAATTACGCCCGGACCGAGCATGATCAGGACCAGGTGGTGGAGGCGTACCGGAGTTATTATCAGTATTATATAGCAGCAGACCAGCGGGACGGGGTTCACCCCTCCTTTGTGTATTCTATTTCCGTTCTGCCTGACCAGGAGAAAGCGGGATATTTTACGAGGAATGAGCAAGTCTACTTCCCCTATTACGGCCAATGGGCAGAGGATAAACTGCCGAGTATCTTGCTCTCCCTTCCCAAAGGTGTCCAAGTGGATCTGGAGGATGAACGCGGGAAGTATTATATCTACGAGGATATCCGCGACCGCAGGCCGTTAACCTATATGTATTTCAGTGAAATCAGCGGCTCTATCCGAACCATGACCAAGCCGCTGCGCTTCTCGGCGCTTGAAGCAGGGGCGATGGACGAACAGAAGCCTTCTGTCCGTATCAGCCCGGGTGCGGCTCAAGACCTTAGCAACTCGTGGATCTTCAGTAAATATGGTCTTAGGCTTCAGGGGAAATTAGGAGGAACTGTGAATGCGCAAAGTGTGGTCAAAAAGGATTCTAATCCATAATCCGGCTACACTGGACCGGTTTCAGATCGCGAAGGATTTGCGTGCGTTACGATGAGAATTTCGGGGCAGTAAAAGGGAGGGGGTATATGATGTTAAAGTTTATCTGTACCTGGGTATTGCTCGCTGCATCGTGTTCGGCGGTATGGTGGAGCTTCAGAACAGAGAAGCTTATCACCGTCTCCTGGCTGGCCTTTCTGCTGCCTGCTATTGTCCAGCTCGCGGCTGCTGTGCGAATCGGTCCCGGCAAAGCGAAGTCACTGATCGTGTTCGGCTGCATCAACCTTGTGTTCTCGGCCCTGGTGGGTGTGGCTGTCTGGTATCTGGTCCAACTGGCTGATGCTTATAAAAGAGGGAGGTAGGGGCGTACGTATGGAACTGGCTTTTACGCTGGATACCCATGGAACCTGTGTGGGTCAATTGAGAGATGAACTGCTGCCGCTAGAGGAATCGGCTGTTTCATGGGAGTTCCCCTATACGATCTTTGTTGTATTTCGCGTGTTACCTGACAGTTATGAGAGAAGAACGTCTAGGCGGTTCGATAGCAGAGACGGTACTCTGTATTTGGATATCAGCCTGAGCTATGAACAGTACGGGCGGATGTCCAAGCATGAGCAGCGTGAGGCATTGGGTATTCACCTGTACAGCTACCTGTCAGAGTCGGTTGCCAAATATAACAAGTATGCCGATAAGAAGGCCCAAGAACAACTGCTGGACCTGGTGAGACAATGGATGCTTGCCCATCACTGGCTGCAAGGGAAGCTGCATCAGGCGCGGATACTCCTGTCGCAAGAGACGGGACTTCATGAAGTCAGCCGGAAACTGCAAATGCCATTGGAAGAGGTGGAGTATATCTTTCTCCGTATGAATGACTATGAGCCTACTGGTATTCATCCTGATAACTTATATTAACTTTTCATAGGGAAAGGGGAGCTTCATTATGTACGGGCAATTGGCAGAAAAACTGAAAACGACCTCGGCGATCAAATGGTTTCCCGGTCATGTGCTATGATCTCATGAATAATGACATCAGCTTATATGCCGCAACATTCGCAGAGTTCCTGGAGCGGCTGATCGACGAGCGTTCCTGAATACTCTCACGCGGATCGGGTAACAGAAGGGAGGGCGATGGTCTATGAAGCCGATGCAGGAAATAGAGCTGCTGGCAACAGCAATCGCCGATGCGGCGAGAAGGTCTTTTGGCGCTCTTTTTGAGAACGGGGAACGGTATTATTACTGTACGTTATATACTACCGGTGAGGGACATGCTCCCAGCATCTCCGCCTGGTCGCGGGAAGCCTTGGAGAAGGAAGCAGCCAGGCAAGCAGAGGACGGCAGGCTGCCGGAATCAGAGCTTGCGGAGCTCATCAAATGGTCCTATGCGGATTCACCCTATTGCTGCTTCAGGGATGAGAACTTTGACGGGGTCAAACGATTGTTCCAGGCTCGTCCGGCCCCTTCAGAGCTTGAGGCTGACGAATCGGAGCTTGAATTCGGCGTGAGGCTGAGGGCGATGGAACGGGCCATGAGTATCCTGGACGCGGAGGGCCTGTTTGCCTTGAATCAACCCAGGGAAGCGATATGCGTGCTTGTCGAGGTGATGCCGCCGGATGAGGGGAATACCGAAATAGCCCTGCGGCTGAACCGGGCGGAGTCTCCGGCGATGCAGGCCTGGCTGGCGGAAGCGGCAGAGTAGCGCTATTTCGTACATCAATGGTTAGCCAAGCGGAGGTAATGAAATGTATATTGTATCGGAACCAAGCGGGCTGTCTGAGCGCCAGCAACAACGGCTTACGGCGGAGAATCCAGCCGTGTATCCGCCCGGCTATGTCCTGTTCCTACAGCAATTCGGCGAAGGAACCTACAGAGGGTGGATGAATGTCCAGCTGCCTGACCCTGATGTGTTGCAGCCGTTCGCCGAATATGAGCTATGGGAGCATGATGAAGACAGTCCCATTACGGAGCAACAGATCGGCGAGTGCATCGCTATCGGGACGACGGTGGACGGTGATTTCCTGGCCGTTCATCACGGGGTGGACGGGCTGCTCTGGCTGCCCCGTCATGCGGAGCGGATACAGGCGATCCCGCCGGAGGTATGGGAACAGAAGGAGGGCGGGACATACATATCGCTGCTGGACGAAATCTACCGTCAGATGTATGGACGGAGCCAGGAGGAGAGTGTCTATTATGAGCCGTGGACGGGGACCCGGAACCACCTTTTCCTGCGGTTGCCGCCTGGGACGGGCCAGCTTACGCTCCCCGGACTGGCCGCCATGTGCCGGGCGGAATTTCCGCCTAATCTGTGCATTGAGAATCCGTATACCTGCTTGCTGTTCTACCGTCAGCTGGGCGGTTATATCCGCCTGAATCTTGCCAACCAGCAAGAGGTGGCTGTCTTCTATGAGCAGAGTGCAGAGCCGGTATTCACCTTGATGCAGCAATGGCTTGTGTCGAAGGGCTGCGAACGGATTCCACAAAATCCGGGATAAGGCTGCAATGTATACGCCACGAAGGAGAGAACGCGAAATGAACCAGAAGCATGAGTCACCCGATAGACTGGAGGAATGGCGTTCGGAGCTTACCGGTTATTGCTACCGGATGATGGGGTCTATCTTCGAAGCGGAGGATGCGGTGCAGGATACGATGGTCCGCGCCTGGCAGAGCTGGGACCGTGTCAGGCAGGATTCATCCCGTAAGGCCTGGGTGTACCGGATTGCCACCAATACCTGTCTGGACAGGTTAAGGGGGGCCAAACGCCGGGCACTTCCGATGGATCTATCCGAGCCGGCCGCCACGATAACAGAGCCTAAGGACAATCTGTCCCGGGACTCCTGGATCTGGCCGGCTCCAGGTCATGTGGACGACCCTGGTCATATCCTGATCAGCAGAGAGACCCTCCGGCTGTCCTTCATTGCGCTTCTGCAGCTGCTGCCGCCCCGGCAGCGTGCCGTACTGATTCTGCAGGAGGTCTTCCGCTGGTCGGCGGGTGAGACCGCGATTGCGCTGGAGATGACCGTGGCAGCAGTCAACAGCGCTCTGCAGCGGGCAAGGGCGACAATGGCAAGGGCAGACCTCCGGTCCGAAGAATTGCAGCATGAGGATGCAGAAGTGGATGAGGGGCTGATTACCCGTTACGTGGAAGCTTTTGAGCAATATAATATTGATGCGCTGTTAGCGTTATTCCAGGAGAACGGCAGCCTGTCGATGCCGCCGTTTACGATGTGGGTTCAAGGCAGCTCGGATCTCTTGGCGTTCTATAATACAACACGCAGCCATTGTCTGGGCTCGCGGATGCTGCCGGTCCGGGCTAACGGGAACCGTCCCGCTGTAGCCCAGTATGTCCCCGCCGGAGCGGAGGGGCGGCTGATCCCGTGGGCGATTCATATTCTTGAGCTGAACCAGGGCAGGATCGCCCATATCCATCATTTTATTGACGCTGAATTATTTATCCGCTTTGGATTGCCGGCAGGTTTGGATGCGACGGAGGATTTTTCAATAAACCGATGAGTTTGCGGTGGCCCGAACGTCTATACTAATGAATCACCTATCCGATTCAATCCATACTCAAGGAGGAATAAGTTATGACGTTAAAAATCACCCCTTATATTACCTTGGAGGGCCGGACGCAGGAAGCTATACAATTCTACGAACAAGCCATCGGTGCCAAGGTTCTCTCCCTGTTGACTTACGGTGACATGCCGGGTATGCCAAGTACTTTCACGGATGAGCTGAATCATCTTGTGGCTCACGCCAAGTTAACGATTGGAACAGCGGAACTCATGTTATCAGATGCTCCTGCCGGTATGCCGATCGAGAGCGGAAAGCGGGTAACCATTTGCCTTACAACGGACAGCGTGGAGGAATCGAGGCGGATTTTTGAAGCCTTGCAGCAAGAGGGGCAAGTCAATATGCCATTCAAAGAAGAACCGTTCAGTCCGGGGTTTGGGGATGTGACGGACAAATTCGGCGTGACGTTTCAGATTTATACGGAGCTAACATGAAGGGACTGAACTATGCGCAGATATCAATATTTGAACCCTGGATATTAACTTAAATATGGGAGGTAAAAGTATTGATTACAGAGTTACACACGGAACGGCTATTGCTCAGAAAAATGAAGGTGGCCGATTCTTCCAGCCTGTTCAGCATTTGGTCGGACCCGGAGGTTACCCGGTATATGAATGTCAGCAGTTTTACGGATGAACAGCAGGCCCGGGATATGATCCAGCTTCTGGATGATCTCTCGGAGGACGATAAGGCTATTCGCTACGCGGTCATTCTCACAGAGTCGAGTGAAATTATAGGCTCCTGCGGCTATAATTCTTTAGATTTCGAGAATGCCAAAGCAGAGATCGGATATGATATTGCGGCATCCTTTTGGGGAAGAGGGTATGCTTCCGAAGCTGTCCGTGCCTTGCTGGATCACGCCTTCTCCTCTTTGGAGCTGAACCGGATCGAAGCGAAGGTAGACCCCGCAAATATGAATTCTATAAAGCTGCTGCACAAGCTTGATTTCACATTTGAAGGAACACTTAGGCAATCTGAGAGAGTAGCGGGAAGATTCAATGACCTTCGTATGTATTCGAAATTAAAATCAGATTGAATGTAAACGGGTGGGTAACTATCTGATTGAAGCCTGTATTCTCCCTGCCTTAGCGGTAGGGAGAATACAGGCTATTCATCGTGGTTACTTAAAGATCCGCTGCGAGAATTGATACAGCCCGCTGCTCCACACTTTCCCTTCATGTCCGCCTACATCCAGATACCACATATGCGGGACATTCATGCTGTTCAGGCTGTTATGGAAATTCTGGCTGATATACAGCAGACCATCTGAAGCGCCGCAGGAGATCCAGAGCAGCTTCAGCTGGCTGACCGTCTGAGCCGGATTGGTGATGAGCTGTGAGGCCGGCTTCGTATTGGGAGCGGAGGAGAACGCGCCAATCCAGGAGAACTTGTCCAGATGCTTCAAGCCGAAGTTCAGCGTCTGTCCGCCTCCCATGGATAATCCGGCCAGCGCACGGTGCTGCTTGTCCGTATATACCGGGAAATGGGAGTCAACGTAAGGAATGAGATCATTGATGAGATCGAATTCAAACCGCTCGAAGGCGGCTACCTTGTCAGGAGCATAAATATCGCCAATCGGGCGGTCATCCGCCATGGCGCGGCCGTTCGGGAACACTACAATCATCGGCTCCAGCTTGTTCTGGGAGTACAGGTTGTCCAGAATATTGCGCGGATTCATCCCATTGAGCCATTCATTCTGGTCTCCGCCAATGCCGTGCAGCAGGTAGAGGACGCTATAGGTCTTGGAAGGGTTATAACCCGGAGGGGTGTACACCATCGCATTTCTCGACTTGCCTACTGTGGTTGAATAATAAGAGATCTGCTGCACGTTGCCGTGCGGGATATTATTGCGGTACCCATCATAGCCCTGCGGAGCGGGGGTAATGGTAGTGCTCGCAGTCAGAGCGGCAGAGAGGTTCAGATCTTGTTCCTCTGTAACAGGTGATGCATAGGACATTGCCGGCAGCATAAGTGCTGTGGCCAGAGCCAGACTTGCAATTCGGGTTAGAATTTTCCTCATTTCACGTATCCTCCTCGATTCGATTTGGCAAAACTCGGCATAACATGTAAGCGCATCCATATTGAGGATACCATATTTAACAAAATATGTATATAGAAATAGACTTAAAGAGATAGAAGATGCGACAAGCCTCTGGTAGATGAACAGGCCTGTTCGCACCTTCTGTATGTGAAGAGGCGGCAATGCAGCGTATGATAGGGCTATAGGAATGGGAAAAAAGAGCGCAACAGGCTGCGCTTCCTTGGCGGAGACATCAGCCTGCCGGCGGCAACCGGATGAAGCTCTTCATACGGGGAGCGGGATGTAGTGACGGGCTTGTGCATCGTTTCCAGCGATGCGGATAATTGCTTAATCATTACTCGCATATCCTCAAGCTCTGCACGCTGCTGAAGCAGTTGTATTGACACGATCTCGCTCGCCTTTTGGTCCAGTGCATGCTCAATGTCCTCGATCCGGGTCCATATTCTATTCATAAGGTCACCTTCTGAATGCAGGCCGGGGTTCTCTTGCAGCAGGCCCGCAGGCAGCTTGTCATCCGCTTGATCCAGCTGGATACATTCCAGTGCTTCCCCGTGATTAATACGGTCTTTAATATGAGTGAGCTGGCTGATTTGCTGCTCCGAGAAGGTATAGTGTCCCAGACGGTCCTTTAGAAAGAAATCCGGGAACATGGCCGCCCAGCGTTTGATCGTAGTCTGGCTAACGGACAGCAGCTCCGCAGCTTCCTTTGTTTTCAGAATTTCCATTTCAATCCCTCCAGTGTAGTAGTCCTCCTATGACTTATTCGTTGTTCTTTGGCGGCCCCCTGCACGGGTGACAAAGGAAGTGCTGATTCGCCAAGCAAAGTGTTATTACGACTATTCTTGCTCTCTGGAGAACTGTGTAATACATACAGAACAGTATAATTGTATCCCTGGAGAGTGGGCCTGCCACGCTCCTTTCTCCATGGACCAGGATTATAGTAGATGAGTAACGAGCAGCTCTGAAGCAGGGATATGAAAGCGGTTACCCGAATGCATAAGGAGCCAATATGGATCTAGAGGAGGTATTTATGCTTACGAGAAAAGTAATAAGTCTTCTGCTAGCGCTTGCAGTCACATTCACAGGCTTCATCCCGCAGACAGCCGGCGCAGCCGACATTATTCAGAGCTACGCGTTGTCGGCAACGGATACCGGTGACGCGGCTGATCCTGCGTCTGTACCACAGGCGGCCGGGGAGCCGGCCATTATTCAGAACTACCCGATGCCTGCCATTTATACGCCGTCGGATGTCTATTCACTGAAGGCGGATGATCAATCGGTTCCCGTCATTAAATATTTGCCTGACTACGATTACGCCCAGTTCTCCTTCAGCGGAACAGTCAGCATTGAGGTTACGGCAGATAAGCCGATTACCTCCTATTCGATCAGCCCGCTCGCCAAGAACATCACGGGAACGGTCAACGGCAACAAGCTGACCTTCACCCTATCAGCGTCTACCTATGTGATCGTAGATATTAATGCGCCTGCGAACGAAGACCCGAATGAGAAGGACCCGGACAAGCGCCGCAAAAGACTCGTGATCGCCGCCGATCCGCTGGAGACAGACATCCCTGCGTCCTCCGGCCCGGGGATCTACAATGTGACCGCTGCGCCATTCAACGCGGACAAGACGGGGGCAACGATCACCTCGGGTGCTATCCAGCAGGCGATTGATGCGGCCAATCAGGCCGGGGGCGGCATTGTGTATATTCCGGCAGGCGTGTATAAGAGCAGCAACCTGACTCTGAAAAGCAATGTCACCTTCTACCTGGCCGGAGGAGCCGTCATTGTTGGCACAGGCCGGGGCGAGGACTACCGGAATGACTTCCGCAAGGATTCGATCTCGGATGGAACCTATTTCATCCGCACCGCCACCAATTCTGTAAATATCACCATGCGGGGGCGCGGAACCATCGACGGGAAAGGGATAGAAATGCGCAAACGCAAGATGACCAACCCGCCTTCCACCCATAAGCAGGGAGAGGGGTTCATCAATAACCTGGTGGTGCCGATGGCGACCAGCAACTTCAAGTTTGACGGGTTAACCTTGCGGGACGGCGGCTTTTGGGCGTTCCTGGTCGTCCGCTCCGATAACGTGACCATCACCAACTATAAGGGATACCAGGATTTATTTACGCTTGAGGATGATGCGATTGATATTAATGAGAGCCAGAACGTGCTGGTGAAGCATGCCCTTGCCATCTCGGATGACGATACCTTCTCGACCAAGACCTGGCCGCAGAAGGGAATGTCCAAGGACTGGCCGGGAGCCATCGAGCATCTGGAGAATGTGGTCTTCGAGGATTGCTTCGCCTGGACCCGGTGCGCCGCCTTCAAGCTGGGGATGGGCATATGCACGCCGCAGATTGGCGTAACGATCCGCAATTCGTATGTCTATCAAAGCGCGCGGGCGCTGCTGGTGGATCATGCTTATACAGAGAATCCGCTCCCGGTTGAAGGCTGGGCCCAGGATGTTACCTTCGAGAATATTGATATTGAACGGGTGGGCATCAACCAGTTCGGGAATTACTGGCTGCGGGTCTCCACCAGTACATCTGGCGATGTAAGCAATGTCATTCTCCGGAACATCAATGTCCGCGATACGGGAGGAGATTCCCCTATTCAGGGCAACCCTACCAGAGGCGGGATGGTGAACGGGGTAACTTTTGCAGATGTGGTTGTGAAAGGAAAGCTGGCGAAGAATCTCAGTGACCTGAAGGTGAGCATCAGGAATGATAATGTAAGCGGGGTAGTCTTCGCGAATTCGGATCAGGCCTGGTTCAGCGATCACTTCACCTCCGGGCTTCTTACGGATTGGACCATGGCTTCAGGCGGGGCCAGCTGGGCGGTAACCGAGCAAATGGGGAACCGGGTGCTATCCACCAGCCAAACCATGACGGCGCTTATCACCGCCAAGGCTGGTGCTTCCTGGACGGATTACACGTATGAAGCCAGAGCCAGACTGCCTCTCTATAATGGAAGCGAGAACGCAGGCATTGTCTTCCGGGTGCAGGATCAGAACAACTTCTATATGTACCGGATTGATGCCAGCAAGAGTCAGCTGCAGCTCTATAAGGTTGTGGCTGGAACATTGACGCTGGTCTCGGATACCCCCTTTGTACCTGTCAAGAATCAATGGTATACCCTTAAGGCGACGGTCCAGGGCAATACCATCAAAGGTTATGTGGATGGAGTACTGAAGACCACATGGACCAATCCGGTCAATGAATTAACCTCGGGCGGAGTCGGCTTCCGCACCACTTCGGCCGGGATCTGGTATGACGATGCCAGGGTGACCGCCATTCACAATCCGCCCACTGATATTACTCTCAGCGCTACACAGGTGCCGGAGCTTACCACTCCAGGCGGCGTAGTGGGCACCTTCTCTACAGCCCATCCGGATGCGGGCCAGACCTTCACTTATGCGCTGGTCTCCGGGCAAGGAGACGCTGATAACGGCAGCTTCTCCATTCCCCTGCTGGGAGACAGGCTGATTCTCCGCAGCACGCCGGATTATGAAGCGAAGAGCAGCTATAGCATCCGGGTGAAAAGCATTGACGCAAACGGCCTGTCTCTGGAGAAGAGCTTCACGATTCAGGTTACAGATGTGGATGAGACTCCGATTGATGCTAATCCGGGTTCCGTCCGGTTCACGGATAACTTTGAGGATGGCAATACTACGGGCTGGACGGCAGCTGCCGGGACCTGGAGTGTAACCACAGACGGCAATACGAAAGCCCTGATTCAGACGAAGGGGAATGGGGCGGCGCTTATTACAGCCGGGGATTCATGGAAAGATGTTGCGGTGGAAGCCAAAGTGAAGGTTCCTATCGCGAATGCCAATGCCGGTATCCTCTTCCGGGTACAGGATGCCAATAACTATTATATGTACCGGATAAATGTGAACGACAAGAAGCTGGAGCTATTCAAGGCGGTAAATGGAACGCTGACCCCTGTGTCCAGCACGATGTTCGCCGATGCGGCTGCGAATCAGTGGTATACCCTTAAAGCGGTGATCAAAGGAAACCGGATCCTAGGGTTTGTGGACGGCCAGCGTAAGCTCGAATGGACGAACCCGCAAACGGAATTAACCGCAGGGCAGATTGGCTTCAGAACCACATCCCAGAATGCCGTGTTTGATAATGCCCGCGTTACAGGCATCCAGAAGGTGCAGTCTGCTGCGAACAAGAAGGTAACTCAGGACGTTTATACGGCGGTTAGCGCTGCCGGTAATAGTCTCAGCGTAAGCTTAACCAGCGCAGTAGCGGGAGGGCCAGTCATCCTGACAGCGGAGGGCTATAATCAGAGCATCGCAACGCCAATCATCGGCGACGAGCGGTATCTCCCGGTAACATGGAGCTCCACGGAGACAGGTAAGCCGGGAACGTTCACCGTAACTGATGCGGTATATGAGGCCGAGTACCTTCCCTCTGCGGCAGGTGATTTCAAGATTACAGCCACCTATCTGAAGCAGGTGTGGGACGGATCGTCCTGGACCGACACCACGATAACGGATACCGTTATGGTAGACATTACTGTAAGTCTGCCGCCTGAAGACCCTGAGCAAGAGGAGATGCTCCTGCCGGAAGGGTCAGCATAGATAAATATGATAATCCTGGCGTATAAGAAGCTTATACAAGCTTATGCGCCAGGATTTTTTTGTGAGAAATAGCTGTGCACGGATCAACCAATCCGTTCGCGGCTTTTTTGCGCTGAGAATTTAAGAAAGTTTTAATCTTTACCCGACTTGTTCTTAAACAGTTTTTCTTATTCTTGAGGACAGGGAGGGAACCACATGAAGAATTGGGCCCGAAGGGATTCATCTGTCGCATGGTTATTTCTTGCACCAAGTGTGGCCGGATTTGCACTGTTCTACCTGATTCCGTTCGGCATGGGCGTGTTCTATTCCTTCATGGACCGCACGGTGGGCGGGCAGTATGTGGGACTGCAGAATTACCGGGAGCTGATGGCGGGCGAATCCTTCCGGAAGGCGGCCACGAATACCTTTTACTTCAGCGTGGTGAGTGTTCCGCTGCTGATTGTGCTGTCGCTGGGGTTAGCGCTGCTGCTCAACAGAGGCCTATATGGTCAGAAATGGCTGAGAACTGCCTATGTACTCCCGCTGGTCGTTCCTGTCGCCTCCATTATCCTGGTCTGGCAGATCCTGTTTGACTGGAACGGGGCGCTGAATGCCTGGCTGAGCGGCTTCGGTCTGGCACGGGTGGATTGGATGAAGACGGAGGCTGCGCGGAATGTAATCATGACGATGTATGTGTGGAAAAACATCGGGTATAACGTGATCCTGTTCCTGGCCGGACTCCAGCAGATCCCGAAGGATTACTACGAAACCGCCCAGCTTGAAGGGGCTGGCCGGCTAAGGCAGTTCCGCAGCATTACGCTGGTCTATTTAACCTCTACGATGTTTTTTGTTGTCATTATGTCGGTCATTAATTCCTTCAAGGTATTTCGGGAGACGTATCTGATTGCCGGACCTTATCCGCATGACAGCATCTATATGCTGCAGCACTTTATGAACAATATGTTCCTGTCGCTCGACCTTCCGAAGATGACGGCTGCGTCCACCTTAATGGTTGGCGGTATTCTCCTCATCGTACTCGGGTTGTTCGCCATGGAACGCCGCTACCGGCGATATATGGAATAGAGGTGAGGTCTTGCCAGTTGGTAAAGTCATACACAAGCTAACGTTAACCGTCATTCTGGGGGCGGTCGCACTCGTAATGTTGTTCCCGATTGGGGTGACCCTCATCAATTCGTTCATGAGCACCCGCGAAATAGGGATCAATTACGGCCCTGTCGGACAAATGAACAAGGTGGTGGAGGGGAGAAGCGATCCTTTTGCAAATTTGAAATGGCTGCCGGATCAGGTCTCGCTGGAGCAATACGGCAAGGTGCTGATGGACAGCCCGCTGTACCTGTCGATGTTCTGGAATTCGGTATTCCTGGTGGTGCCGATCATTGCCGGACAGACGCTGATCGCCGCGCTCGCGGCCTATGCGTTCTCCAAGCTGAGGTTCAGGGGGCGGGAATTCATGTTCCTGATCTATGTCCTGACGATGCTGATGCCCTTTCAGGTGACTCTTGTGCCCAATTACATCATGGCGGACCGGCTGGGGCTTCTGAATAGCCCGGGGGCCATTATCCTGCCCGGTATTTTTGCCGCCTTCGGTGTATTCATGCTCAGGCAGTTCATGCTGAACATTCCGTATGCCTATATCGAAGCGGCCAAGATGGACGGGGCCGGACATTTGCGGATTTTCTATACCCTTATTGTTCCCATGGTTCAGCCGGGCCTGGCCGCACTCACGATTCTGTTATTCGTCGATTACTGGAATATGGTGGAGCAGCCGCTGATCTTCCTGGACGACCCGCTGAGGCAGCCCTTATCGGTCTATCTATCCAACGTCAGCAGCGAGAAGGGGCTTGCCTTTGCCGCTTCCGCCATCTATATGGCTCCGATGGTCCTTCTCTTTCTGTATGCGGAGACGTATTTCATTGAAGGTGTCCAATTGTCGGGAATCAAGGGGTAATGCCCGCGTGTGAGGGACTTGTAGGGAAGGAGGAGAAAGACGGGATATGGAGATTACAGGCGTGCCGGCAGACCGCAGGCGCAAAAAAAGGATCAGAACGGCTTTCCTGCTGCTCTTGGGGGTGCTGCTCTTCTTCACCTTCTTCAGCAATACGCTGCAGTCCTTGACGTTGCCCAAAGTGACGACGGTCCAACCGGAGAGCCGGAGCCTTGAATTCACGCTGGAGGGCAGCGGGATGCTGCGGCCCGTGAGCGAAGTACAGCTCCTGAATTCCAGCGGCTGGAAGGTCCGGCAGATTCTTGTGAAGGAGGGGGACAAGGTCAAGAAGGGGCAGCAGCTAATCCTCTATGACAGCCAGACTGCCGAATCAGAGCTGCAGGATGAGGTCTCGCTCTTGGACAAACAGAAGATCCTGCAGCAGACCCTCCAGGATCAGTTCATTCAGACGTACCTGGAGGGGGATGAGCTTCAGATTCGCAAGGCCAGACGAGAGATTGAGGCGGGCAAGCTTGATCAGGCCACGCAGGCGCGCAAAATTGCCGGGATGAGAGACCAGTTGGCCCGTCAGCAGCAGCTTCTGGCCCCATTCGACGGGATTGTAACCCAGGTGAATGCCATTCCGGGGATGCTGTCTGCGGGCGAGCCGGATCTTGTTCTATCGAGCAGCAGTGAGGGGTATCAGTTTGATTTCATGGCAGATGCAGAGCTGTTATCCAGTCTCGGAGTTTCCTTAGGAGAGAAGATTGAGGTGGAGGTTCATCCTTCAGAGGGGCAGCAGGCCCGTCCCTTACAAGGACAGGTGGCGGAGATCAAGACGGTTCAGGCGCGTACCGGCAGCTCATCCGGGGAGGAGAACGGCAGGGCGGTGGAAATCCCGCAAAGGAATGTCTTTATTCGGCTGGCAGAGGACTCGCTTAAGGGGGGTGAGCAGGTTCAGGTCAAGCTGAAGAAGCCTTCTCTTCAAGAGGGGCTGGTGGTCCCGGATAAGGCTATCCATCAGGCGGGGGAGCGCAGCTTTGTGTATAAGATCGAGGAGCAGCGGGGGGCGCTAGGCAATGATTTTGTAGCCCGTGAAGTTCAGATCCGCTCCCTTACCACCAATGGTGTAGACAGCCTCATTCAGACGGATACCCTGTATGAAGATGAGCTGATTATTCTGGAGAGCAGTGAGCCCTTACAGGACGGGAATCGTGTACGTCTGCAATAAGCAATATTTGTACACATACCCTACGAAGAATTATAGGAGGTCTTTCAAGATGAAGATGAGGAAAAGTTGGCTGGGCATGGGCTTTGCTTTTACCACTCTAATGACTGCATGCAGTCCGGGGGGCAGCGCGGAAGCACCGAGCACAGGCGGGAAGACGGTCGTTACGTTATCTGTTCAACAGGACTCTGAATTCTACCGTGCTGTGGAGCAGAGGTTCGAGAAGGCCTATCCTGAGATTGATTTGCAGGTTCAGGCTTACAAGGGGATCGGCGAGACTATGAAGGGGCCGGATTATGAGAATTATCAGAAAAGCGCCGGTACGGCACTGCTCTCTGGAAAAGGAGCCGACATTTATGAAACAAGCAGCCTGCCTGTCAGTGAATATGTGAACAAGCAGCTATTTCTTAATATGGAGGATTACCTCAAGCAGTCGCAAACGCTGAAGCGGGATGATCTTGCGATGAATGTGCTGAATGCCCTGAAGCTGGATGGCGGCACCTATATCATTCCATCCGGGTACTACCTGAGGGCATTCCTTGGAGACGGGGATGTGCTGAAGCAAGCGGACGTAGACGATAAGAGCTGGACCTGGCAGGATTTCAATGAGATTGCCAAATCACTGATTGAGGCCGGGCAGAAGGCCGGCTCCGGCCACCGTTACGCGCTTCCGAATAATCCGCCGGATCTGCTCCTTCAGGAGATGGTATTCGACAGCTATAACCAGTTCGTAGACGCTGCTGCTCGGAAGGCCAAGTTCGATTCTCCTGCATTCATCTATATGATGCGGCAGATTCAAGAGATGTATGACGATAACGTGATGACCAGCAAGCCTGCGGAGGTGGAGAATCAATTGTTCTATTCCACCGTTATCCAGACCCCGGCGGATTTCATCAATATCCCGTATACCTATTTTGCCAATCCGAAGCTGCTGTATAAGCCGCATAGCGGAAATTCCGGCGCCATGAGAATAATTCCGATCTCTGCGTTTGCGATACAGGCCAAATCGCCGGTTACAGACCAGGCCTGGAAGTTCATCGAGTTCCTGCTGTCTGAGGAAGCGCAGTCCATCCAGAGCAGAGAAGGCTTCTCCCTCCTCCAATCGCTGAATCACAAGCAGCTTGGGGAGCTTCAGCAGCAGGTGAAGAGCGGGACATATAAGCTTCCAAGCGGCAAGCTTGCCAGTGTGCCTGACGGGCAGTTCAAGGAATTCCAGGAGATGATGGATACCGCGGATAACTTCGCCATGATGGATGTCAAGATTATCAACATCATTGGTGAAGAGGCGGGCGCGTTCTTCAGCGGACAGAAGACGGCGGAGGAAGTGGCGAAGCTGATTCAGAACAAGGCGACGACGTACCTGAACGAATAGATCCAGACGGAGGAGGAGCCCTGTATGAAGAGAGTCACGATTCTGATCGCAGAGGACGAGAGAGAGATTGCCGATCTGGTGGCTCTGCATCTACAGAAGGAAGGGTATCACTGTATCCAAGTGGCAGACGGCAAAGCAGCGGTGCAGGCGATACAATCCCAGTCCATCGACCTGGCGATCCTGGATATTATGATGCCGGAGCTGGACGGGTATGAGGTCACCCGCCGGGTCCGGGTGAAGCATAATCTGCCGATTATTTTCCTCAGTGCCAAGGCCTCTGATTTCGATAAGATTACCGGACTTGTGATGGGAGCTGACGATTATATGATTAAGCCCTTCAATCCTATGGAACTGCTGGCCCGTGTCAATTCCCAGCTGCGGCGTTCCCTGCAGTTCAGCCAGCCTGCGGCCGCCAATCAGACTTCGGTTCTGGAGGCAGGCGGGCTGATTATCTCCCCTGACCAGCATACCGTTACTCTGTATGGAGAGGCAGTTGACCTCACACCGAAGGAGTTCGACATCCTCTATTTGCTGGCCAGCCATTCCAGGCAGGTGTTTAGTGCGGAGAGCATTTTTCAACAGGTGTGGGGTGAAGCGTACTATGAGACCGGCAATACGGTGATGGTGCATATCCGCACCCTGCGCAGGAAGCTGGGGGAAGACCAGAATAAAGACCGGTTCATCAAAACCATCTGGGGTGTCGGGTACACGTTCAATGCCTAAGAGACTCCGGGGCTTCAGAGCCAGACTGGTCCAGTTACTGGGCGTAAGCATGCTCTTGTCAGGCAGTATTATCTATGGATTGTTCAAGCTGCTTCAGCTCTATTACGCCGGGGTCCGGTGGGAGGACCCGGAGGCAGAATTACGCCGGATGATCTTCAGGATCGGAGACTTCAATGTGTTCCTGATGCTGTTTATCCCCCTGATGCTGATATTCTTCTTCAAGTTCACCAAGCCGTACATCCGCTACCTTGATGAGATATCTAAGGGAATTCATCATCTGGCGAACGGAGAATTTCAGAATCAGGTGCAGATTGCCTCCAGGGATGAGTTCAGCGCAATCGCCGAGGATCTGAATGTGGCAGGGGCTAAACTGCAGGAGGCGGTGCAAAGAGGCGATTTCGCCGAGAGCAGCAAGGACCAGCTGGTCGTCAATTTGGCGCATGATCTGCGTACACCGCTCACCTCCGTGCTGGGATATCTGGATCTGATTCTTAAGGATAAGCAATTGCCTATCGAGACGATCAGACATTTCGCGACCATTGCCTTCACCAAGTCCCAGCGGCTGGAGAAGCTGATTGACGGGCTGTTCGAGATCACCAGGATGAACTATGGCACGCTACCTATGGTCAAGACACACCTGGATCTCAGCGAGCTGCTCAGACAATTGAACGAGGAGCTGTACCCGGTATTCGAGCGGAATGGCCTGATCTCGCGGCTGCAGGTTACCCCGGGCTTAAGCATCTATGGGGATGGGGATCTGCTGGTACGTGTACTTGGGAATCTGCTGACCAATGCCGCCCGGTATGGACAAGAAGGCGTGTATGTGGATATTAACGGCCGTCTCGATTCAGGCGTAGTGGCGGTTGAGGTGATCAATTACGGAAATCCCATTCCCCTGGAGGAGCAGCCGCATATCTTCGAGATGTATTATTCGGGGGACCGGGCACGGACACATCAGGAGGGCGGCACCGGTCTCGGTCTGTTCATTGCGCGCAATATCGTAGAGCAGCATGAGGGAAGCCTGTCTGTAGAGAGCAATGAACTATGGACAAGGTTCGAGATGCGGCTGCCGCAAGCTTAAGCGGAGTTAAGGGAGGAGAGCATCATGTATCATTCCACGAGAAAATTTGCTGTCGCCATGCTAAGCCTGGCGGTTCTCAGCCAGTCCATGGCCTTCGGAGCCTATACGGCAGCGGCCGGGCCTTCAGCGGGAACTGCGGCTTCAGCCGCCGTACCCACGCTGGAGGGAATAGGGGCGGTCTCATTGAAGAACGGGGTGAGTGTGAGGCTGCTGGATGCAGCCCTTCAGCCCCAGGAGGGCGGGAATATTCTTACCTACACCTTGAATTACTACAACCAGAGCAAGAGCAGCGTAAGCCTGATTGATTATTTCTCCAGGGTCACCACTTCAAGCGGCGCTGTGATTCAAGGCAAACCGGTGACAAGCAGTGCTGCAATCAAGTCCATTCCGGCGAATAGCAGCCAGCCGGTGACGTATTACGTCAATGCGGGTCAGGCGGCTAAGTTAAACGGCGTCCGCATCTCCTTATTCGGCTGGGACTTCAGTCAGGCGAATTACCAGAAGAAGCTGGGGATGTTCACGATTCCGGGCTCCTACTCCACGGTGATTGCCAGAGGCCAGAGCAAGAAGCTGGTCCTGGGAGAGATGCCGGTCATCAGCAAGGCGGAGAGCCTGCAGATTGTTAAAACTAACGGGAAGGTGTACGCCAGGGTTGGAGTCAGCTTGTCCAATTCGGGCACCAAGGTGCTTAAGGATACAGGCCTGAAGGGGTATCTGGTATCCGCAGGAGGCTCCAGGTTTGAGCTGAACGCCGACAAGGCAGATTACCAGATTCAGCCCAAGGAGAAAAGAACCCTGTACTATCTGGCAGACATCCCTGCCTATACGAAGCTGGATCATATGTCCCTGCAATTTGTCCGGGAAGACAGCACGCTGCAATTGAAACTCCCGGTTGCTGAGTATAAGCTGCCTGCAGCGGAAATGCCTAACTTCACCGTACCCGTTAACGCCGTGGCCAAGCTTAAAGTCGCTAACCATACCATTGAGACCCAGTTGGCAAGCGCAGCGGTGTATGCAGAGGACAACTTGGCCAAATGGAGTCTGCAGTTCCGTGTGCGGAACACAGGCAACCAGGCCGTGACCGTTCCGGATTACCCGTTCAGCCTAACCACGGCCGAGGGGTATAACTACCCGGTCAGCAATAAAGCGCTTGCCGGTCTGACGCTGAAGCCGCTGGAAGAGCGGACGGTTGAACTCAGCGCAGAGCTGCCGCAGAAGCTGAATCAGGGCGTGCTCCAGCTTCAGATGAATGAGCCTGCCGAAGAGAACCGGATGGCCTTTCCGGCGGCCTATTTCCAGATTCCGTATTCCTTGCAGCCGGATCACCTGCGGGCAACAGAATACCCTGTGAAGAACAGTCTGGGCAGCTTCGTAGTGAAGCTTGAATCGGTAGAACGCCTGCCGTGGTCGGACCAGGATCAGATTGTGGCCAAGGTCACCCTCCGCAACACAGGTGCGGCGAATGTGCAGCTCCCGGCGCTTACAGCTCTTCTGAAAGCGGGGGATATGGATATCAGCGGCACTTCGCAGATCATCATTGACGGTTCCAAGAGCCAATTGGCTCCGCGGGAGACAGCGGTGCTGTATATCGCAGGGAAGCTTCCCTATTCCTATGACCTCACGAAGCTGAAGATGATCCTCCAGTATGCTTCGGGAGAGGCCAAGTTGAATTTCCTTACGCTGTTCACCAGCCAGCTTGATAATACCCTAAGAACTGTAGACGCCGGAGAACCGTTCCACCTGGAGCTGACCGGCAAGAAGGCGGAGGTTCTGGAGAGACAGACCCGGATCTATCCCGGCATAGACTCCAAGCTTGTGTACACGGAGCTGGTGATGACGAACGAGGAATTACGGAGGAGCCAGCCGGCGCAGCTGGTGGGGTATTACCGGACCCCGGACCATCAGTATTTCGAAGCGGTAATTACGCAGTCCGCTGCGGCCCTGAATGCCAAAGAGAAGAGTCTGGTCACCGTCTGGAGCAAGCTTCCGCCGGAGATCAACGCTTCAGAGTTAACCCTCTATCTCGGGGAAGGCATCGCTGAAGGCAAATTGACCGCACCCGGCGCAGTGCCGACCGCCTATATCGAGACCGTGGGTCTGGCGCTGAACCCGGCCAATCCCGCTCCGCAGCCGTCCCTTCAGAAGCTGGAGCTGTTCCCGTACTCCCTGTCGGTGAACCAGGTGACAGCAACGATGACAGAAGGACGGGAGTCCATCGAGACGCAGATCAACTACCGGTTAACCCGCAGCGAATCGTACGTAACTGGAGACAATGAGCATAAGCTTGTGGTGGAATTGGTCGACCCGTTCGGTCAGCCTTCGGAGAAGCATCTATCACTAGGAGAGGAACCTGCAGGTGCCGGAGCCGTAAGCAGCTTGTCCTTCTCGCTGAACCACAAAGCGTATAAGGCCCTTCCCGGCGGAACGGTGCGGGTGAATATCTATGATGAGTTCCAGGGGAAACGGATTCTGCTGGGAAGCCAGAGTTACCCTGTGGCTTATGAGCGAAGTGCGAAGAAGACGGAGGCGGAGTGATATTGTAGATAGTTGATAAACAGGCCGCTTTCCAATGCTGGAAGGCGGCCTGTTTCTTTTTACATTGGACTAGAGGGCTTCCGTCTTCTGAAATAGACCCAGAATACGAACACCGCTGCTAGAGCAATAAGAATGCTTATCATAATAGGTCTTATTAAGGGAGTATTATTATCTGCATTGGATGCAGAAGCAACGGTTCCCGAACCATCCTTCCCGTTATCGGATGAATCGTTTTGTAGGGACTGTAGTACATCAATTAAATTTTCCGGTGGTTGAGGTTCTGAATTGCTGCTTAATCCTTTTGACTCTGCTGATGAGGCCTGCTGTGGGGCAATAATGAGCTCCTGATTATCTTTTTTGAAGGCAGCTATATATTCGTCCCGCTCACGGATAAGAGTAGGCTCACTCACACTCCCTTCAGCCTGCAGAGATTGGATGGCATAAGCTAATGTTCCAGGGTTTCCCCCGAATTCGGTAACCTGATACGAACCGTTTGAATCTTTTTGAATGACCATCTTGGATCTGGGTACCCCACTTGACAGAATAAGAAATTCCCAGCTCTCCTGAGGGGTGACTGTTTCAAGTAAACTATCAGAAGCTGTCCTCAGCTTTGCCCCATCAATAAAATGAATCTGCATTCCTTCACCTACGGTAACTTCACTAATCTCTGCTTCATTAGCGTAACCGTATCCTCCGGGGTCTTTAGACAGCCCTTCTTTAATTAAGCTCAACCCCTGGGTGTTGGCAAAAGAAACCACATCTTCTGCAATGTCCTGAGCCTGTATAGGGGAGAGTAAGTGTAGAAGCAACAAAAATGAGGCAATACTTGCCAGTAGCGTTTTCTTCCTCATGGAAATTCCTCCTTAAATATATTTGTTGAAGCCATGAAGTCCCCATCTCCAAGTTCTATCGTAGCTGGAGCCACCTTTAACGTTGGTGTATAGCATGGAGGTTTTTGTACCTCCGCTCGGGTTCATATGTTGAATCCAGTCATTTCCGCCAAATGTGTCGTACCCATAAATAACTATTGCGTGCCCGCCACCGGTAGCAGTATTCCATTTCCAGCTTACGTAGACAGGACTGCCAACGCTATCAATCTGAGTTTTCACCTCGTTATAGGATAAGGACCCTGTATGATTCCAACTGGATACCCCATAATCATGTAGGCCTTCTTGAACAGTTCCATATGATTCACTCTCGTTGGTTGTACATCCTGTGGTTCCCTTCACATGATCATAAAAAGAGCATTGGCTTACAGAGATTCCGTAATATTGAAGAATGGTAACGCTTGTAGCTGCCCAGCACCAATTACTTTTAGCTTGGGACGCTGCTGGATACCCAGTTAAATTGGTAGCATACGCCTGGGAAACAAAAGACAATAAAAAAACAGAAACAAATGTAGCGATTAGTGCCCAACGCTTTTTTAAAGATAATTTCATGGTATACATCATCTCCTTTTGATGGGTATATACTCCACTTACTTCCATAAAAGTACCACATTATTACTAATATGTAAATTTAAAAAGAAATAGTTTCTGAGAAATCTAAATAATAAAGAATGCAATACAATATCAAAGACGTAGAGAATAAGGGCAAAGTTACACTCTTTGGGAAAAAATATAATTTTGGGCATGAAAAAGATTCGATTAGTATGACCATGGAGAGGGAAGCCAGCCAACAGCGCAGGCAAACAATAAAACACCCAAAACGAATCTTTAGAATGTCTTCTAAAGTACGTTTTGGGTGAGGTGAATGATATTTAAGTGTTAACCGGCGGCCCAAACATCCAATTCGATTTTTAACTCAGGCAGCCCTAATCCTTGGATATAGGCAACCGTCATGGAAGGAGGCGTAAGGCCGAATACTTTATTCCAGATGGCATAGAAATGATCCCAGTCTATTTCTTCAGTGGCCCAAATGTTGATCTTGATGACATGATCAGGCGTTAGCTCTTGAGAAGCAAGGATGTCAACAATATTACTCATGGTATGGGTCACTTGCTGGTTGAAGTCTGCGGGGATGTTATTGTTGTGATCGATCCCGATTTGACCGGAGAACACATACATCTCAGCGTCTCTGCTTATTTTGGTTACATGACTGTAGCCTCCAACAGGCTTCGCTATATTCTCCGGATTATATCTTTGAACGACATTGTTATTTAAATGGTTATTTAAGCTCATCGTTTGTAAGTCTCCTTTTAAATTCGCTATTTTTTTGAATATTCTGGACAGACCTATCCCGTCCGAATGAATTCTAGAAAAAAACAGCCGTGGAATACCCGATCCCACAAGATAAGTACTGAATAGACCTCTTTTTCACAGGTATCCCTCCTAATCATTTAAAATTTAAACTTACCGTTAAAGGATAACATATGCTCAGGCAAAATGAAAATATAGAGAGTGGGTTCAAGCGGGATGAGCTGCCACCACTACTGTATCTCAATCCCATACCAGCCATCTGCCAGCTTAGCCAGCTTGTATTGAACAGGCTCCTCTTCATATGCCCGCTCGACCATACTCTGACTCTCGCAATACACAATATGATAGGTGTTGCCACGCTCCCTTTCCCAGTTGAAGACGAACCTTAAGAGGTCCTCCCCGTCCTGCCTGCTGTATCTCACGAAGTTCAGCTCGTCCCCGGACACCGCAGCTATCTGCCGTACCTTGTCTTGCAGGTCTGCGTTCGCACCCTCGTGGAACTGATGGGCAGCCGTATTGCCGTTACTGGAGTAGATGAAGGTATTCCTGACATTGCTCCGGTCATCTATGCTCTTCATCAGAAGCCCGGTCTCCTCCTTCACAGCTTCAAACAGCCCGCGTTGCTCCTGGAAAATATCATATTTCGCCTTGGAGTTATTGTTGCCGATGATGATTCCTGCCGCCACCAGCAATAGTGTAGCCGCAAGGCCAATCCAGACTTTTATACCGCGACCCATAGCTTCACCTGCCTGATCCATTCAGAATGCGACCCTGAAATTAGTTAACAGAACCGCTGAAATACATTTCGTAGTCAATGGTTGTAATGAACGGTACATATTTTCCATTGAAACGGTCATAGTGCTGCAGTGTGAACCAATCCACAAATCCCGGCCAGTTGATCTCATCATCTGCGTCCAGGCCGAAATGATCATAGAAATGGAATACAAGCTTACCGCTGAATTGGTCCCCGTTGTTCTTGAAGTCCTTAATCGTAATATTGTGACCATGGAAGGCGTGAATGGCCAGGGATAACGCCAGATTGCTCTTCTCGGTAAATACCGGATACGGGCTGGTCGAGAATTGATTGACGTAATTATTCACCACATTCTTGTTCGAACTCGGCACGAATGTCAGCCTGGACAGGTCACCATTATTACTGCGCAGCTCATGGACAACGAAATTACGGATAATTTGCACATAACTCTGGGTGCTGGAGTCACTTATGACGGCATTATCCAGCTTGCTGTTGTGATACTTAATATATTTACCGGTATCGAAGGTGTTGCCCATGGAGACTGAGGTCCCTTCATTACTGCGGTTGCCATACTTGAACGTAGAGAGCAGATCGCCCAGAACAGAGCTCATATCGTCCGTTGCACCTGTGGCACCCACCGAGAACAGGACAGCCATTTCGCCCCAGATCATGGATTCCGGCGTAATTTTGGCTACAGAGAACACCGGGCCCAACTTGAATAGCTCGCTATAGGTGTAGTCATTGAACGTCAGGTCATCCGCCACGGGAGTCATTCCTGGTGAAGCTGTTTTGAGAATTCCCTCCCGGTGATCCGATTGAAGAATTAATGCCTGACTAACATCCGGCGTCAGCCTTCTGCTGTCCACCGCGTCATGCAGACCATCCCCGTCCGTATCTGCCAGGTTGGGATTCGAGTATAGATAGGCGTAGACCTTGTCTCCGGTTTTGGCAATACGGATCTCTTCCCCGTCCTTAAGGCCATCGTCATCGCTGTCCGCATCCAGGTAGTTCACTCTGACCGCCGCACCGCCCGTACCCACGCGCAGCCGTCCTGCTTGCATCTCCTTCTCATGATAATCACTGATGCCATCCTGGTCCGTATCCTTGTACAGGTCCGAGGTCTCCGCAATGTTATCGAATATTCCGTATAATTGATTGGCGTTGCTTGCATGATAGTAGCTGCCGCCGGTGCCTTGGGCCATGCCCGTCAGGACACTCGTCGAAATACTGCTGCCCAGCCCCACTGTATAAATAACAATTCCCTGATCGGCAGCCCGCTTGGTCAGCGATGTATCGTAAGAGCCTTCCCCATCCGTAAGCATAATAATGTACTTCAGGACATCCGCCCTGCCGCTGCCAGTGAACAGATTAAGTGCACTTGCAATCCCGCTGGTCAGAACGGTCCCGCCGTTACTGTCAATCCGTCCTGCTGCTTGATTCAGAGCGGTCTTGTCAGAAGTGAAATTGGATAATACCGCTGCGGAGTCGTCAAAATCAACAATAGCGCCACGGTCACTGTCTGTCAGCAGATTGACGAACTGCTTAGTTACGCTGATTCTCACATTGCTCTGGTCATTGCTCGACATACTGCCCGATGAATCAATCACGAAGGCGATATCCATTCCCGCATAATGCTCTTGTCCTTCATCATACAGGAACTTATACAGCCACACAGTATCGTATTCCGTTTTATTGAGCAAGATGTACTTCGAGAAATGGGTCGTCTCGGCTGACACCACGTTGCCTTGGGTCTGCTGATCCGGCAGCTCTTCAAATAGTTGAGATTCCTCGTTATAATAGTAAATCTTCGGAACGAAGTCCGCTGCCTTCATTAAGCTTGCATCCAGTTCGAAGGATAGGGTCGCCTTCTCAAAAGATCCGTTGATGGAGAAGTTATACCCTTGATCAATATATCCGGGGATGGTCGTATCATTAAGAATGCCATCTTGCACAGGCTGAACAGACAGGGTATCTACCTGCTCTGCTGTGATCCCTTCAACGGCCACACTTGGAACAGCCTTGGCACTGGCATCCTCTACCTTCACCGTTCGGGAGAACTTCGCCTCACCCACCAGCGGATTGCTTCCGATCTTCACTTCCCAGGCGTCTGACAGTCCATCGTCATCCGTGTCACTCTTCAGGGGATCGGTCTTGTGCGTATGAACCTCCTCCCCGTCCGTCAGGCCATCGCCGTCTGTATCAGAATGAATAAGGCTGGTTCCGCCGGATAATTCAGCCAGGTTGGTTAACCCATCTAGATCATGATCTTCCTCCCCGTCTGGAGTTCCATTCTTATCCGTGTCCGGTTCAAGTGGATTCAGTTTCACTACGAGAATCTCATCCCGGTCACTTAATCCATCGCCGTCGCTGTCCTTACTGGTGACGGAAAGACCATAATGTTCTTCATAGTAATCACTAATACCGTCATTGTCACTGTCCAGCTCCCGGTCAACTCCTAAGTTATCCAGATTCTTCTCATCGAAATTTACAAGGGTATATGATTTGGCAACCTCTGAATCATCGTTCAATTGCGCAGTCAGCTTCAGCAGATTATATCCAACGCCGAACCCAATGCCTTCCACAGCCCAGGCCCCGCTTACAGGGATCGTTCCCTGCTGGAGGACCACTCTATTCTTGTCGGTAATCTGATAGGTGAAGGCCTTAATGCGTGATGTCCCTCCCAGCGTCCCCGACAGCTTATCCATCTTCGAGGTCAGGAAGTAGTAGTCACCATCCGGGCTGTTCTGAAGCTGTAAGCTGTAGGTATCTAGCTGTACGGTGACTTCAGCCGGTTCTGGACCGGGTGTCTCCTGCCGCGTAGCTATCTGCGTAAGCTGATAGCCCGAAGGCTCATTGGCTACGTTCCCCGGACTCCCGGAGAACCCGAGCACCAGTGTCTCGCCCGGTTGAATATTGGCGTTGTAGCCCGCATTATGTATAACGTAATGATTGCCGGTATGCCCGGTAATTTCAGCCGTCCAGAAGCTTTCCAGATTACCCTCATAATCCAAACTAAGCTTCCAGTCTTCAATCGCCGTCTGCGACACATTCTTAATGGCAAGCTCACCGTTGAAGGCGCTTCCCCAGTCACTGGTCACCTTGAAGCTGGTTTCATATTGCCCGGCAGGTACAATCTGTTCCGTTCCAAGCATATCGAATGCCGCAGGCAGCAGCAGCTCTCCCTCATAGCTCGCAGTGAAGCCGAAATTGACACTGCTGCCGGCCGGAATGTCCTGATTACTCCCGGCATTCTGGATGGCATAGACCCCGTTCTCGTAGGATTGTACCCGTCCGTTCCAGATGTTCGTAATCTCATAAGGGGATGTGAACTTAGCGGTCCAGTTCTCCATGGCCTGGGCACCCGTGTTCCTGATGGTCACCTCAGCATTGAATGCCCCCTCCCACTTGGAAGAAACCGTGTAGATGGCCTCGTAGCCCTCCCCCGTGTAGGTCATTTGCTGTTTGCTGTCTGAGTCCTCTTGTGCTAAGGCAGGCTGGAGCTGAAGGGATGATAATACCAATAGCAGAACTGCAAACAGGGCGAAGCTTCGTTTCATCATTCTTGTCTTGAACATTGCTGCTGATCCTCCTCATATAATGGAATTAGGTTGGGAAATGATGTAAGGTCATGGAGTATTATGAATCTATAATATTTGCATATAGAGGATTAGGCAACAACAAATGGAAGAATAGTAGAAGAACGACAAAGTACACTATCTGCATACATCCTTCCGCTTCAGCCATAATAATACAGGCAATTTCATTCACACCCAAAGGAGCAGATGAATTTGAAAAACAAATGGCTGGTGGCGTTGGTCATGATGCTGGTTCTGGGTCTGACGCAAACAGCAGTATCCGTGCAGGCACAGGCAGGCGTAACCAAGGAAGCAGGTTGCTTCAGTCCAAAGATGGTGCAGTTGAAAAGCGATATGCAAAGGGTATGGATCGACCATACCATATGGACGCGAAGCTATATCGTCAGTGCCCTCTCGAATCTTCCGGACCAGCAGGACGTATTAGGCCGGCTCTTACGGAACCAGCAGGACATAGGCGCGGTATTCAAGCCGTATTACGGGGAGGCTGCGGGCAACAAGCTCGCGGAGCTTCTGACAGAACACATTCAGATTGCAGGGAAAATTGTAGCAGCGGCCAAAACGGGCAATCAGGCTGAAGTGAAGAAGTTACAGGCAGATTGGCATGCTAATGCCGATAATATTGCCACCTTTTTGAACAAGTTGAATCCGAACTGGCCGTTTAAAGCGGTGCAAGAGATGCTGTACACGCATCTTCAACTGATCACGGACTTGGTGCTGGACATACTCAAAGGCGACTGGGAGGCCTCAATTGCTGTCACTGACAAAAATGAGGATCATATGATCCATCTCGCGGATATCCTGAGCATGGGCATCGTCCAACAGTTCCCGGAGAAATTCTAGGGGAGCGCCACTTGTATTGAAAATAACAGGTTTTAGGGCCTTCCTTGGGGAATGGCCTTTTTTTGGCATGTACCGCAATAATTCGGGCTTGCATCCCATTCTAATTTCTGGTATTTTGATATTAACAAATTGTAATTATCAATTAGTTAATAAGTAATCTGTTTCCGGGAGAAGCGGATTAGGCGGAGGGATAAGCATGAAGAAGGCTGCGGGCCACTGGAGCAGGTTTGAACTCGCTTGGCTGGTTGTATTCACTCTGATTGCCGTTGTGTTCACAGTGATCTCCAAGGATTCGTTCTTTGGATTCACGGTCTTTATTACCGGAGTGCTGTGTGTGGTGCTTACGGCGAAGGGGAAGCTGGCAAGTTATGGATTTGGGATGTATAATACCTTCGGCTACGCCTATTTAGCCTACATTAATGGATTATTTGGCGAGGTTATGCTGAATCTGCTATTTTTTGTCCCGATGAATGTTGTAGGCTTCTATATGTGGAGCAAGAATATGCAGGGCGGCAAGCTGTCCATGCGCCAGATGGGAATGAGGGGCATACTCCTTACGGCGGGGGTCTGTATTTCGGGTGCCTTGCTGCTGGGATTCGGCTTATCGTTCATTCCGGCGCAGAATTCACCTTATATTGATGCTCTGACTACCGTGTTATCCGTTGTGGCTACCCTCCTGATGGTGCGGCGCTTCAAGGAGCAGTGGCTGGTCTATATCGTACTGAATATGTTCACCGTTCTGCTCTGGGTGATCCGGACGCTGGAAGGCAGCGGGGAAGGTCTGCTGATGATCGTGATGTGGAGCGCCTATCTGATTAATGCAGGGTACGGCTACTACAACTGGAACAAAGGGGCTAAGGAGGCGCTGTCATGAAGACACTCGGATTAACACTTGGGAAGTTTGCCCCGCTGCATAAAGGCCACCAATTCATGATTGAGACGGCGCTGCAGGAGGTGGATGAATTAATCGTGGTGATCTACGAGACGGCCGTATCCCCGGTGCCGCTGCATATCCGGGCGAACTGGATTCGCCGCCTCTATCCTGCGATCCGGGTAATCGAAGCCTGGGACGGTCCGGACGGGTACTCGGACGACAGAGAGCATGAGATCCGGGAAGAGCAGTATATTCTCGGGCTGCTGAAGGGCGAGCAGGTGACCCACTTTTATTCGAGCGAGTTCTATGGCGGGCATATGAGCCGGGCACTGGGGGCCATCGACCGGCGGGTGGATGAAGCGCGTGAGCGGGTACCGGTGTCGGCCACGATGGTCCGCTCCGATCCTTACAAATACCGGGATTATGTCAGCGATGTTGTGTACCGGGATTTAATCACAAAGGTTGTGTTTGTAGGCGCGATGTCCACCGGCAAGTCTACGCTCACCGAAGCGCTTGCGTGGCAGTACCAGACGACCTTCGCCAGCGAGTACGGGCGGGATTATTGGACCGAGCATCAGGTGGACCGCCGGATCGGTATAGAGGCTTTTGATGAAATCGCCGTTGGGCATCTGGAGCGGGAGGAGCAGGCACTGCGTGATGCAGATAAGTATTTGTTTGTCGATACGAATGCGATTACGACCTATATGTATGCGCTGGATTACCATGGGCGGGCTCCGGAGCTGCTGACCCGGCTGGCCCTGGAGAATGCGCAGCGGTACGATCTGTTTTTCCTGTGCGACGATGATATTCCTTATGATGATACCTGGGACCGCAGCGGGGATCAGAAGCGGCATATTTTTCACAAACAGATTATTGCGGACTTGAAGGAGCGGCGGATTCCTTATATTACGCTGAGGGGGACGCTTAAGGAACGTATACACAAGGTAGACGGGGTGCTTGCCAGATTCAAGCCTTACGGGAACTATTTCGGAGAGCTGGAGAATTGAAGGAGAATAAGGAGGCGGAGATATTGGAATGGGTAGATCGTAACGGACTTACAGAACGTGAATTCCTGGAGCAGTACCGGGCGGGGGATTATGAGCGGCCTTCGGTGGCAGCGGATATGGTGATTTTTACCGTCACAGATTCAGAGGTGGATACCCGCAGCAGGCCTCCGGTCAAAGAGCTGCGCATCCTGCTCATCCGCAGAGGCGGGCATCCCTATCTGGGGCATTGGGCGCTGCCCGGCGGCTTCATCCAGCCGGATGAGACCGGGGAACAGGCGGCTGCGCGGGAGCTGTTCGAGGAGACCGGCGTTACTGACGTACACCTGGAGCAGCTGCATACCTTCACCGATCCCGGCCGTGATCCCCGCACCTGGGTGATCAGCAGCAGCTATATGGCCTTGATCGACAGTAGCCGTGTCCGGTTACAGGCGGGAGACGATGCCGAAGATACGGTTTGGTTCAAGGCCAGCTACCGGCTTCTGCGGGAGCAGAAGGAACGGCTGGAAGAAGGCCGCGTTCACACGTTGACTTACAAGCTTGCCCTTTCTGCCGGAGCAGTAGAGCTGACGGCTGAAGTAGACCGGACTGTGACGCTGAAGCTAACCTCAAGGTCAGTGAGTTACTCTGTACGGTCGAATAATGGGCTGGCTTTTGATCACGCCAGAATCATTGCCTATGCCATCGAACAGCTGCGCCAAGAAACAGAGCAAGCGGACATTGCACTGCACTTAATGCCCGAGCGGTTCACCCTGGCGGAGCTACAGCAGGTGTATGAGGGGATTCTGGACAAGGAGCTGGCGGAGGCAGTCTTCCGGGACAAAGTGGCAGGTCTGGTGGCTGAGACAGATCTCTATAAGGAGGATGCGCTGCAGCAGAGTTCCCGCTTGTACCGCAGGAATTGGGAAGAGGGATGAAGGCCGCTTAGATATAAGCTCATTCCATCCCCCGGTCCCGCCGCGGAGCTGGAACGGAAATCCTCAGTGTTACCTTCGCTCCGCCGGAGGGAGAGACATTGTCCAGGCTAAGGCTGCCCCCATGCTGCTCGGCAACGGACCTCGCAATATAGAGTCCCATCCCGTGGTGATGACTGGCACCCCGGCTCTGGTCGCCTCTGTAGAATTGGTTGGCGGCTTCTCTAAGATCGGTCTGGGAGAAGCCGGGGCCGGTATCCGTGACTATGAACTCTACAGTAGAAGCAGCAGCATCACCCCGGATGAGCAGGGTAACGCTCCCCTGGGGCGGGGTATGCTCAGCAGCATTTGCAATCAGGTTGACGATTCCCCGCAGCAGAAGCTCCTTCTGGATGATCAGCGATTCCGGCAGGTGCTCTTGCTGTAACGAGGGTTGCAGACCCTTCCCTGAAGAGAGGGCCTTGATCTGCAGCTCCAGCTCAGCCACCAGCTCCGCTGTAGGCACAAGGGATGCCTGTGGAGACGATCCGGCCTGGAGGCTGGACAGGTCAATCACCTCCTGCACGAAGGCCTCGATATCTGCGGCGCTGCGGAGAATATAGCTGTTGTATTCGTGCTGGGCCTCGTTCTGGCTGGTTTCCTGCAGCAGCTCGGCATTCCCGCGGATAATAGTCAGCGGCGTCTTGATATCGTGAGCCAGCGCAGAGATCTGTTCCCTGCGGGAGCGCTCCAGCTCCCACTGCCGCTCCAGCGAAGCGTGCAGGGCATCCTTCATCCGGTCCAGGGAGGCCAGCACCTCGTCAATCTCATGGATTCCGCTGGGCTTGACCGTGAACTCCAGGTTCTCGCGCTGGATGTTCTCGGTCGCTTCCTGCAGTCCGGCCATTCTCTCGGAGAGCCTCCGGCCGAACCGGGCGGCAAGCAGAGCGGCCTGGAGCAGAATGCCAACCACGAAGAGCAGGATTCCCAGCAGCTGGGGGTTCGGCAGGGAGCTGCGCAGCAGGGAAGAGGCATACTGCGGTGTTAAGGTATAGCGGAATATCCAGAGCTGCTGCCCGTGCCTGGCGGTGGTATAGAAATAGGAGTCTCTAGCATCGCCTTGCCGGGTAATCCTCCAGGCTTGTGCGGCGTCCTTACGGTTCAGATTACCGGCGATCGGCTTCCCGTCCACGGTGAATACTGTGTAATCCAGCCAGTCCGGAGCCCTTCCGTCCGCGTCGGCTCCGCTTGCGGCAAGCTGCTCCTTGAAGACGGCGATTTCCTTCTCGGCATAGTTGGCAGGCAGCACTGCGCCCCAGGCAAAAGCCAGCGTGAATACACCAAGCAGCACCCCCAGCAGCAGGATCGTTCCCAGGCTGAGGAGCAGCAGATAGTGCAGGAAAAATGTACGCAGGCGTACGGTTTTGATAGGTTTTACAGCTTCCACTTATATCCGATCCCCCAGATAGTTTCGATTGCCTCAAGCCCATACCTGCCCAGCTTGGCGCGGATGTTCTTGATGTGCTCTGTAATCGCACTGCTGTCGCTTTCTCCGTCATACCCGAAGACACCTTCATAGATATTCTCCTTGGAAAAAACCTGACCCCGGTTGCGGGCGAGAAATTCGCAGATTTCATATTCGCTTTTGGTCAGCGGCACCTTGTCCTCCCGGGCAAACAGCTCTTTACCGGAGAGGTTGAAGCGCACAGGGTCCAGATACAGAATATTACGCTTCTCCCTGCCCTCCCGCCGGAGATGAGCATTGATCCGCGCCCGCAGTGCGCCTATGCCGAAGGGCTTCATAATATAGTCATCCGCCCCCAGCCCCAGGCCGTACATCAAGTCCGTTTCCAGCGTTTTGGCCGTCAAAAAAAGAATGGGGCAATCCACCGCCGGCCGGATCTCCCGGCACAGGGTGAAGCCGTCCACGCCCGGCATCATCACATCCAGCAGAATAAGGTCATACGTCCCGAGGTCAGTCTTGTGCACCTGTGTAGAATCGGACAGGGTGGTCACCAGATGCTGATCGGTGCTGAGTGCGTTATGAATGAGCGACAGAATGGCGGGTTCGTCATCTACTACAAGTATTTTGGCCATATTCATTCCCTCGATTGTAAATTTATCAGTGATCCGCCCTAGTTATCCGCGGAGCGTCCTTCCCACCGGCGGAACCATAACAGGCCCAGCAGACCTGCTATTATCGTTCCCATTATACAGGTCCACACTCCGGTAGGCAGTCCCGATGCTGCGGGTGATAACATGCCGCCCGAATGACCGAAGACCCAGAGCGAGAGGAAGCGGGCACCCCAGGCAAAGGGGATATAAGGCCACAGGGTATCGCCAAGACCGGTGAGCATCAGGGCGGCTACCAGACTCCCCGAGATTCCGATTCCGATGGAAGCGCCCCGTCCGAAGCGCAGGCTGACTGTGAGGTGAAGCAGATAGAGAAACACATTACTCCCGAAGGTAATGACTGCTCCCGTAAGGTAGAAGGGCAGTCCCTGACTGTCCTGGTGAAGCAGCCAGCCGAACCCTGCGCCAAACAGGGTGAAGGCGAGCAGGACGGCCCCCAAGCCGAACCACAGCAGAACCAGCAGCTTGCTGAAATAGGTTGTGAGCCGGGCCGCAGGCAGGGCAAGCATCCCCTGAAACTGCCCGGCATTCGCCTCCTGTTCCGCCGCCATAGCGCAGACCAGCCCGATCAGGGTAGGAAAAGCACAGGCGAGCGACTGCATGAAGGCCATCGCCTTGTCCGTCTCACTCCATGGAGAGAAGGAATAATAGGCCAGGAATATACCGGCCCCGATCAGCGGTGTCAGCAGGTGAATCAGCAGAAACGGGGTATGCCGTGTTTTGAGCAGATCCGCCCGAAGCAGGCCTGGCAGTGAATTCATGCTAAATCGCCTCCTGTTTACGGAACCACAGGGTAGTAAGCAGGAACAGAACGCCGAACCAGGCCAGGGAGACCAGGACATCTATAAGAATCATATCTGTGCTTCTCAGCGGACTGTCCGCCGGGACCGGAAGACCGTTCGGCAGAATCGACAGAACCGGGCACATCAGCCTGAAGGTAATCGTATAAGGGATGACATCCCAGAAGCCCCCGCTATTGAAGGTGAGAATCCCCATGGCATTGCCGGCCATATTAAGCAGTACTGCAGCGAATAGCCCGAAGCGTGCCGCCAGGAACAGGCATAACGGAATCTGCCACAGGAAGGTGATGAAGATCAGGGCGCTGCCTGCCAAGCTGCTCGGCAGCGGAATGGTCTGGCTAAACAGCAGGCCCCCGGCTGTAACGCCTATCAGGAACACGAGGAGAGCAGCCAGGAGCCAGGAGGCGCAAGCGATGATTTTGCCGGCCCAGAGTCTCCCCGGCGGCAGCGGCAGGGCCAGAAGTCCGCGGTATTTCAGTTTGGCATCCTTCTGAAGCGCCAGTGAACAGACGAGGGTCAGCGCTCCGGGCAGAAGCATTGTGTACCACCAGTTATAGGACCCGGTTTGAAAAAAACGCCCGCCCATTAGAACAGCACACAGCAATAACGTGAACACAGGGGCCATCCAGACCAGCTTCGGAATAAAGGTCCGCCGCCATTTCAGGCGTTCCGCCCTAATCACACTAAGCATGGGAAGCACCTTCTCTCCGGTGGGCTGCGGCAACCTGCATGAATAAGGCTTCCAGATCCTGGCCGTGGGTTACCGCTCCCTGATAGCCCAGCACTCCCCCGGCGATAATGCCGATGTGATCTGCGGTTTGCTCTACTTCAGAGAGCATGTGGCTCGATAGAATGACGGTAATTCCCTGTCCGGGGAAGGAGCGGATCAGCTCCCGCAGCTCCTGAATCCCGATCGGGTCCAGCCCGTTCGTCGGCTCGTCCAGAATCAGCAGCTCCGGCTGGTTAAGCAGGGCAATGGCGATGCCAAGCCGCTGCTTCATGCCCATGGAGAACTGTCCGGCGCGTTTCCTTCCGGTAGAGGTCAGATCAACGACAGTGAGCACCTCATCTATCCGGGAGTCCGGTAATCCGAGGGCAAGCGTCCGCACCTTGAGATTCTCTCTGGCGGTCAGATTCTCATACAGCGGCGGCGCTTCGATCAATACACCAATCCGGCTTAGATCCTTCCGGGTCCATTCCCGTCCTTGAATAAGAATGCTCCCGGAATCCGGGTGCAGCATGCCTGCGATCATTTTGAGCATGGTCGATTTGCCGGCGCCGTTCGGGCCCAGGAGGCCATAGACGGAATTGCGCGGCACCGCTAACGATACCTTGTTGACGGCTGTGTGGTGCTTGAAGCTTTTACATAGATTCTGTGTTTCCAGAATGTGATCCTGCATAGTATATCATCCTTTCTCTCTCTCTACTCTAAGGGGAGATTCTAAGGATTCTGTAAGGATCACATGGCAGAGCCCCTGCCTGGTTAACAGGAGGGGCTCTGCGTTGGAACTTTGCAGCTGGAACCGGCGGAGGGATTAACGTCGCCGGAAGGCGCCGCCGCGGGCCAGGGCAAAGAAGATCAGCAAAGCGACGATGGACCCGATAATCGCCGGAACGATATGGAAGCCACCCACTACAGGGCCTCTTGGACCAAGCAGCTCAGTGCCCAGCCAGGAGCCGATGAAGCCGGCGATCACATTACCCAGCACGCCTCCCGGCACATCACGGCCGATCAGATTGCCGCTTAGCCAGCCGATGAGTCCGCCGATAATGATTACCCAGAGCAGATACATTGATTTGTCCCCCTTTCCAGTGGTTTATTCAAGGTATGTTGGAAAGCGGGTTAGGTGAACCGCCTGCTGAGAATTTTTTCTGCCCGGATGGTGTAGATTTAGGCAGGTGAGGTGAACCTGAATTGGTAGTGTTACTATAAGAAGAGCATACTTCTGCTGAGGAGGAGGAACCGGATGAAGAAAATTCTGGTGATTGATGATGAGGCCGCCCTTAGAGACTTGATCGAGCTTGTGCTCAGAAGAGAGAACTATCAGGTGCAGACGGCAGAGAACGGAAGGTCGGGACTGCGGGCTCTGGATTCTTTTCAGCCGGATCTGGTGGTGCTGGATCTGATGCTGCCGGACTGCTCGGGCTATGATGTGTGTAAAGAGATCACTAAGAAGCAGGCGGTTCCTGTAATTATGTTATCGGCCAAGAATGAGATTATAGATAAGGTGTTAGGGCTTGAGCTGGGGGCAGAGGATTATATGACCAAGCCGTTTGATAACCGGGAGCTTCTGGCGCGGATCAAGGTGGTGCTTAGAAGATTTGACCATAGTGAGCCGGAGTCAGGTGATGAGGATACCCGGATCATTCATGAGGAGCTGGAGTTTGATCTGGAGACCCGGGTGGTGCGGAAGAACGGTGCGCAGGTCTCGCTGACGGCCAAGGAATTCAGGATTCTCGAAACGCTGCTGAAACGTCCGGAGAAAATCTATACAAGGGACGAACTGCTGGAGCTCGTGTGGGGATACGATTTCCTGGGGGACAGCCGTAGCGTGGACATGACCATTATGCGCTTAAGAAAAAAGCTGGAGGATGATGCCGAGCATCCGAAGTATATTAGAACCATTTACGGATTCGGGTATCAGCTGGGAGGTGGCTCCGCCTGAAGTACGCAACCCGGCTGCTGCTTAATTATTTGTTGTTCTCGGTGTTGTCGTTTGCCGTGATTATTATTTCGGTCAATACAGCGATTGAATACTTCAGCTTCGTCACCATAGAGAAGCAGATGATGGAAAAGGCGGATCTGCGTGAGCTGTCCTTCCGGGAGGTTCTCTCCAAGCACGATAAGGCGGAAGAAGCAGGGCAGCCTTCGGATGTGGCCAGGAGTGCGCTGGAGACGTTAAAAGCCTCCGGCAAGGAAGTACGGATCTACGACAGCAACCAGAAGCTGCTGGGACTTGCCGTGGACGGGATTATTATCAATAACAAGACGCCCGTGATCTTCGCCGGGAATATTCAGAACGCTCTGAAGGGAAATTATGCGTACACGGTTTCTGATGACCATCTGCTGTACTTCGCCATACCGATTCAAGACAAGTATTATCAGAACAGCTATGTGTTCGAATTCGTGGAGGATATCTCCTATTTCTATACGATGATGGACCAGATCCGGTATATCCTGTTCGCCGGTGCCGGAGGGTTCATTATACTGATTACAATCTCCAGTCTATTCATTGCCCGTAATACGACGAAGCCGATTAAATATCTGCTTGGCGCTACGGAGAGCTTCTCCAGGCAGCAGTTCCGGGAGGTGCACTTGAACAGGAAGGATGAGCTGGGGATGCTGGCTGCCGGCCTGAACCGGATGGGCATACAGCTCAGCGATTATATCCAGTATCAGAAGCAGTTTGTCTCGAATGTATCCCATGAGCTGAAGACGCCGCTCGCCGCCATCAAGGGGTTCTCCCAGTATCTGTATGAGGGCGAGAATGAGGATGAGGAGCTGCAAAAGATATATTATCACCTTGTAAATGAATCCGACCGCCTTACCCTGCTGATCAATGAGCTGCTGATGTTATCCCGGTTTGACAAGGCAGGACCGGATGAGATGGATACGGAGAAGACCGATCTGACGCAATTGGCGGAGCAGGTGGCCACCGGAGTACGGGCCAAGGCTGACAGTAAGGGGATAGAGCTTACGATCCGGCAGGGGCCGCACGCCTTCGTCTATGTCAATCAGGTATTGATGTCGCACGCCATCGCCAATGTGCTGGACAACGCGATTAAGTACTCTGATCCCCGTACCCGGATCAGCATTGAAGTGCTGATCCGGGAGCAGGAAGCCATCGTGCAGATCAGCGATCAGGGGATCGGAATCAGCGCGGATGAGATTGCCCGTGTTCAGGAGCGGTTCTACCGGGCACGGAATGCCAGCGCGGCTGGCGGAACGGGGCTGGGGCTGTCCATCTGTAAGGAGATCGCCGAGAAGTTCGGCGGGCACCTCAGCCTAGAGAGCCAGCTCGGCGCAGGAACGTCCGTCTCTATCCATCTGCCGCTCCTGTGACGTTACAAGACTGATACAACTCTGTTATTACACTAACAAATGGTTTTCGTATACTTACCTCATACCAAACAAACAACGCGTTCCATCGCGTACATTCATGGAGGGATAATTATGGGAACATTTCAAAAACCGGCAGCCCTGCTGCTGCCCGCAATATTACTGATGACACTTCTGGCGGGATGCCAGTCCGGCACGGCGGGTCAGGCGGCAGCCACTCCCGGGACGGCGCCCGCTTCTGAAGCAGCGTCCACAGAGGCACCGGCAGCTTCGGCTACCCCTGCTGCGGAGCCTGCGGCCACTCCGGCTGAGCCTTCACCTGCGGCTTCAGCAGGCACCGGCTCCGGTTCCGAAGCGATCAAGGAAGGAACCATTGAGAAGGAAGGGAATGTGATTCTTAAGGAGCTGGCTTTTGTCTATAAGGACCATACCATTGCCCTCTCCGACATTGTTGACGATAACAAGCTGGAGAGTATGCTGGGGAAGGCAACGAAGAAGAAATCGCACACGTATTCTGTGGATGACGGGCTGAATATGGATACCCTGATCGGCAGAACAGAGAAGACGTATACGTTCCCGGGCGTTGAGATTAAGACGATGGATTCAGGTGATGGCAAGCAGTTCTTCATCTTCAGCATTAAGATTACGGATCCGAAGTACACTACTGTCCGTAACATCAAGGTCGGAGACAGCCTGGATACCCTCAAAAAAGCCTATCCCGAAGGCAAGCTGACCGGAGACGGAGCACCTGAGGAAGAGGATGACTACCGGTTCGCCCCAAGCAACTATGTGGATTATATGCTGTTTCATGTCAAAGGCGCTAAGATTGAGAGCATCAATATCTCCACACTGATGGACTGAGCCGTCTTACCGGTTCTATGTAATAAATAAAAAACAGCCCTGCCGCTTCACGGCCGGGGCTGTTTTTATTTATTACGCCAGGGAAGAATGGGCTTCTCGCTGAAACGGATATTCCAGGGTGATCTGCCTTACTCCGCAGAGGGCTATTCCAGCACCCTCACCGTCTCCCCCTGCACCAGCACAGGCTGATAGTAGGTGCTGTTCCGCAGATCCTTTTTACCCTGCAGCTTCTTGATCACCCATTCTGCGGCATCGCGGCCCATCTGCTCCTGCGGGTGGGTTAAGGTCGTCAGCTTGATGCCTGCGTTCTTGGCAATGTAGGAATTGTCCTGGCCGATGATCGACAGCTCCTCCGGGATCGAAATATTCAGCTGCTTGCAGACATTGACCACTTCCAGACCTACCTCGTCGTTATAGCAGACAATGGCGGTTAGTATCTCTCTGTTATCGGTGAGGAATTGCTTGAGGTTAGCCGACAGCTCCCGCTTGGATTCGGTATCGAAGGAGAGCACCTGCTCCGGATGGAAGCGTAGTTTGGCTTCGCCGAGCGCCTTGATATAGCCTTTCATGCGGTATTTGCCCTGGAGATCATCCATTTTGGCAATAATGCCGATCTGGGTATGGCCCTTGGAGATCAGCTCCCGGGTAGCCAGATAACTGGACTGTACGTCATCCAGACAGAAGAAGGGCACCTCCAGCTCTTCATAATAAGCGTTAATCATGATGAACGGGACATCCTGCTCTTTGAACGACAGGTAGTAGGCGATGTTCGGATTGTACAGATTGCTCTTCGTAGGCTCAATGATCAGTCCGTCCACACCGAAGGATAACATCATTTCCAGCGCCTTCTTCTCCTGGGCGACATCATTATTGGTGCTGGCGAGCAGCAGCGAATAGTTGTCCTCATTAAGTCTGCTCTCGATCCCCCTGATAATGGAGGGGAAAATATAATCCGAGAGGTAGGTGGTGATGACGCCAATGGTTTTTTGGTTCAGGTTACCCCCGGATTTGGAGCGGAACTGGTTGCTGACATAAGTGCCGGAGCCCTTCTCGCTCCGCAGGAACCCCTCATTGGACAGCTCCAGGATCGCCTTGCGGACGGTCTGGCGGCTGACTCCATAGGTATCCTGCAGAGCAGACTCTGTAGGGATTTGTTCGCCCACACTGTAGACTCCGGACAGAATATTGCTTTTGAGTTCATCGAATATGATCTGATATTTGGTTCTCACACGGTTCACTTCTTTCACAGTTGTTCTTATATGGAATTGCTTATTCTCCGTAGTTGTACGTACATATTATAGCTTGAATATAAGCTTAATATCCTCCGATGTCTACTACTTATCATGATTTTCGTAAAATACAAGGAATTTCAGGTCTAATTTGTAGGTATATCTTATATATATTATTGACAAATGTACGAACAGAAAATATACTAAGGCTGTTCATAAAGGAAGCGCATTCTTTCGTTTGGCAAGAAATACAGTTTGGTTCAGAGAGGAGTAACGTGTGCATGGATCAGAACATCAAGCAAGCGATACTTAAGGGAGAGACTTCACTGGGTATCGAATTTGGGTCCACACGTATCAAGGCAGTCCTGATTGATCAGCGTTTCGAGACCCTTGCATCCGGAAGCTACGAGTGGGAGAACCTGCTTGAGGGCGGGTACTGGACATATCCTTTGACGGATATTATCAAGGGGCTGCAAGCGGCTTACCGCGAAATGAAGCAGGAGGTTGCACAGAAATACGGGGTTACGGTTACTACTGTCGGTTCTATCGGATTCTCGGCAATGATGCATGGATATATGGCTTTTGACAGTGCGGGCGAGCTGCTGGTTCCCTTCCGGACCTGGCGTAATGCAACAACCGGCACTGCGGCCAAAGCGTTAACGGAGCTTTTCCAGTTCAATATTCCTGAGCGCTGGAGCATTGCCCATCTGTACCAGGCCATTCTGAACGGAGAAGAGCATGTCCCGCAGGCCCGGTTCGTAACGACGCTGGGCGGATATATTCACTGGCTGCTGACCGGCAGCAAGGCGATCGGGATCGGCGATGCCTCCGGTGTCTTCCCTATAGATGAAGCTGCGCAGGATTACCATCCGGCGATGGTTGCACAGTTCGATGAATTGATTGCAGAGAAGAATTACCCTTGGAAGCTGAGCGATCTTCTTCCCAAGGTCTATCCTGCGGGTGAGCAGGCAGGCATATTAACGGAAGCCGGAGCCAAGCTGCTGGATGAGTCCGGGGACCTGCTGGCAGGAATTCCGCTGTGTCCTCCGGAAGGCGATGCCGGAACAGGCATGGTCGCTACGAATAGTGTCCGCAAACGGACCGGCAATATCTCAGTAGGCACCTCCGTGTTCGCCATGATCGTACTGGAGAAGGATCTTACAGCGGTATATCCCGAGATTGATATGGTAACCACCCCTGACGGCAGTCCGGTGGGAATGGTGCATGCCAACAACTGCTCCAGCGATATCAATGCCTGGGTCGGCCTGTTCCGTGAATTCTCGGAGGCGATGGGATTCAAGGCAGATCCTGAACGGTTGTTCAGTGTGTTGTTTAACAAAGCGCTGGAAGCGGACTCCGATGGCGGCGGTTTGCTCAGCTACGGCTATTTCTCGGGCGAGAACATTACCGGCTTGGAGAAGGGCCGGCCGCTGTTTGTCCGTTCACCGGAGAGCCGCTTCAATCTGGCCAACTTCATGCGCAGTCATCTGTTCTCCGCCTTCGGGGCGCTGAAGATCGGAATGGACATTCTTACCCGCAAGGAGCATGTATCCATTGACAGCATTCTTGCGCACGGCGGCTTGTTCAAGACACCTGTCGTCGGTCAAAAAATCGTGGCCGCTGCCATGAATGTTCCGGTGTCTGTCATGGCAACAGCCGGCGAAGGCGGCGCGTGGGGGATGGCGATTCTGGCTGCTTATATGCAGAACAAAGAGCAGCAGGAGCGTCTGGACGACTTCCTCGACCACAAGGTCTTCAAGGATATAGAAGGTCAGGTCATTCATCCGGATGAGGCCGATGTGAAGGGCTTCGAATTATTCATGGAACGTTACACCGCAGGGCTGGCGATTGAGCAGGCTGCTGTAGATCATCTGGTAGAGAACGGGAGGAATTAAACCATGCTGGAGCAACTGAAGGAAGAGGTATTCGAGGCCAACCTGGAACTTCCCAAACATGGACTCGTCAAATACACCTGGGGCAATGTGAGCGCGGTAGACCGGGCGAGCAGTCTGTTCGTCATCAAGCCGAGCGGAGTCAGCTATGACAAGATGAAGCCGAGCGATATGGTTGTTGTGGACTTCGATGGCAATGTGGTGGAGGGAGAGATGCGGCCTTCCTCGGATACAGCGACCCATGCTGTACTCTACAAGCATTATGCGGAGATCGGCGGCATCGTACACACCCATTCCACCTGGGCGACGATCTGGGCGCAGGCCGGATTGGATGTGCCGGTCATGGGCACGACACATGCAGACACCTTCTATGGTTCTGTACCGTGCACCCGGTTCCTGACCCAGGAAGAGATTGACCGCGGGTATGAAGCGGAGACCGGGCATGTGATCATTGAGACATTCGAGCAGCGGGGGCTGGATGTAATGGCGATTCCCGGCGTCCTGCTCAAAGGACATGCACCGTTCACCTGGGGCAAGGATGCCCATGCCGCAGTCATGAACAGTGTCGTGCTGGAGGAAGTGTCCAAGATGAACCACTTCGCCCGCCAGCTGAATACGTTCGCCGAGGAGCTGCCGCAGCGGATTCTGGACAAGCATTATTTGCGCAAGCACGGCAAGGACGCGTATTACGGCCAGAAATAAATCACTATATAATCCAACAGAGAAGAGGATGAATCATATGTCAACAGTAAGCGACAAGCAATTCTGGTTTGTAGTAGGATCGCAGCACCTGTACGGGGAAGAAGCACTCGGTGAAGTGAAGGCGCATGCGCAGGAGATGACCGATGCACTCAATAACAGCGGGGTGCTTCCTTATCCGCTGGTGCTGCAGGAGCTGGCCGTCACCGCAGACAAAATCACCTCCATTATGAAAGAAGTTAACTATCGTGACGAGGTTGCCGGTGTGATCACCTGGATGCACACCTTCTCCCCGGCCAAAATGTGGATTCGCGGAACGAAGCTGCTGCAGAAGCCGCTGCTGCACCTGGCTACCCAGTACAATGAGAGCATTCCTTGGGCTACGATTGATATGGACTTCATGAACCTGAACCAGGCTGCCCATGGCGACCGTGAATATGGCTTCATCAATGCCCGTCTGAAGAAACAGAACAAAGTAGTAGTAGGGTACTGGGAACGTGCTGAAGTCCAGAAGCAGATTGCAGAATGGATGGATGTTGCGGTTGCCTACAACGAAAGCTTCAATATCAAGGTAGCCCGCTTCGGAGACAACATGCGTAACGTTGGCGTTACCGAAGGCGATAAGGTCGAAGCCCAGATCCAGTTCGGCTGGACGGTGGATTACTTCGGAATCGGTGATTTGGTGGCCTATGTGAACGAAGTGAAGCCAGAGGAGATCGACGCTCTGTTCGCGGAATACACCGAGCTGTATGCCATTGATTACGGCACGTACAGCCAAGAAGCATGGGAAGCCAGCGTTAAGGTTCAAGCGAGCTATGAGATTGCCCTTAAGCGCTTCCTGGATGCAGGCGGCTACAATGCCTTCACTTCAAACTTCGAGGATCTGCACGGCATGAAGCAGCTTCCGGGTCTGGCTGTTCAGCGTCTGATGGCACAGGGCTACGGCTTCGCCGGTGAAGGGGACTGGAAGACCGCTGCCCTGGACCGCCTGATGAAGGTGATGAGCCACAACCTGAACACCGGGTTCATGGAAGATTACACTTATGAGATGGCTGCCGGACAAGAAGCCATCCTCCAGTCTCATATGCTTGAGGTTGATCCGAGCCTGGCCAGCAACCAGCCGAAGATCATCGTGTCTCCGCTGGGAATTGGCGACCGTGAAGACCCGGCCCGTCTCGTATTTGACGGCAAGGCAGGCGAAGGTGTCGTGGTATCCATGGCCGACTTCGGCACCCATTACAAGCTGCTGATCAACGAAGTTACCGCATTCGAGCCAACCGTTCCGGCTCCGAATCTTCCGGTAGCCCGTGTGCTGTGGCAGGTGAAGCCTAACTTCCAGGACGGGGTCAAGGCCTGGATCGAGAACGGCGGCGGTCACCACACCGTAGTATCGCTTAACCTGACTACCGATCAGATCGTTACCTATGCCAAGCTCGTTGGCCTGGAATACGTGATTATCAAGTAATTAGAGAATAAAGTATCACCATACATGTAAGAAGGAGCGAGTAGGCTGTATGCCTGCTCGCTCCTTTCTTTTTGTATATGCACAGGAAGAGATAGGGTGTGAAGTGGACGAGTGCAAACTGCCAGGCTAGGCTGAGAGGAAATAGCTGGATTTTGTACACTTGCTTATGAAGGATTGGACCGTGCCGGGAGAGCAGTTGGAAAAACAGCACTTAATAATCTGAAATTCCTGCAATGTGGCAAATGTATTATTAGCAGATGCTGTTTATCCACTTATTTAAGTAGTATAGATAAAAAACGATGAATTAAGCTACATTTTTCCACTTGCTTGTTGCCGGGACGGGGCGTACAGTGCAGCCGGGGGGAAATACGGTGCTACGTAGGGACAGTATCCCCCAGTAATCGTCAGTGCTTGGTTCCCTCCCCCGGCAGCGGTCACTTCTTATTCCGGGCGCGGTACTGCTGCGGCGTTACGCCGACCATCCGCTTGAACAGGTTGGAGAAGCTGCCCAGGCTGGTGTATCCTACCTGCTCGGCAATGTCGGTAATCTTGAGTTCGGTCTCCTCCAGCAGTTGCTTGGCCTTCTGCAGCCGTTCCTGGATAATCACATCGGATATGGATAATCCGGTCTCCTTCTTGAACAGCCGGGACAAATAAGCCGGGTTCAGGTACACATAACCCGCCAGCTCATCCCGGGTGATCTCTTCGCTCAGGCGGGAGCGGATATACTGTCTGATCTTGGTGACTGTGGCCGAGGATACATTATTGCTGGTCTGCAATAAGCGCATCGCGGCTCTCAGGCATTCCATCGCCCAGTTCTGGAGAGAGGCGGAGTGCTTCGGATAATTCTCCTTATCCATCAGCGACTTCAGCTCCGCAGAGTCGTGTGCAGATAAGCCTTTTTTGGCGAGAACCGTATGGAGAATGAAGAGGATGCCGTGGATGAGCTGACGGTGCAGCTCATTCGTCCAGCGGTCTGCCCCGATATTGACGAACCACAGCGTAACGCGGCGCTCCAGCTCCTCCAGCTCGCCAAGCTCCAGGATGGTCGCCCACTCTCCGAATAAATGCATCGGTGCTGCCAGCGGCAGGGCATCCAGCGGTTTGTCCTTGGCATCAGCAGGCTCGTCCGGTCCGAACACCTGACGCGAACGGTTCAGATTGCGCTGTTCCCGCTCGGTGACATAAGTGTAGGCACTCATGATTCCGGGCAGAGATACACCCGGACTGATGTAGACCGACAAGGAGCAATGCAGCAGCCGCTCGCAGGTATCCAGGAAGGTCCGGCAGTTCTGCTCCAGCGTCTGCCGGACAGCATTCATATCGCCTCTCACGTAAATAACCGCCAGGTTGTGGCCCACCTGATCCTGCAGCACCGTGCCTTCCAGCCCGCTGAGCAGCAGCTCCTCTGCCATATTGCGCAGCGCATATTCCATAATGGTCTCGTCCCGGGCGCTAAGATTCTCTTTCCATTGCTCCAGGCCAAGCAGGGCGAGGAAGTAGCGGTCATCCGGCTGTAGATCCAGATTATAGGTATTCGCCGGAATGGTGAGCGATTCCAGCACAGGGGCAGCCCGCTGGCTGAGAATATCCTGCCAGAAGCGTTCCACCAGAAGGGGCAGCTGATGCTCCCATTGTCTCCGGTACTCCTTGATCAGTGTCTCGAACTGTTGCTGCTCCCGCTGTTTGTGAATCTCGGCGAGCGCCTCACGGGAGATCTTCATCAATTCCTCATAGTCTACCGGCTTGAGCAGATAATGGAAGGCCCCATGGTAAATGGCGCGCTGCGCATACTCGAAATCAGCATGGCAAGTCAGCATAATCGTCAGCGTCCCGGGCGCGAATTGCTTCACCCAGGCCAGCAGCTCCAGACCGTTTCTCCCCGGCATTTCGATATCGCAGATCAGCAGATCTACGGGCGCCTGCTCCAGTGTGACAATCGCCTGATCCACATTCTCTGCAAGACAGACCTCCGCCACCTTCAAAGCGCTCCAATCCACCCCCTGCTGCAAACCGAGCAAGGCGAAATATTGGTCATCCACGATTAGAACTCTATACATACGAACGTCACAGCTCCCTCTGAACGGGTAGTCTTAGCTCCACAACAGCTCCCCCGTCAGGAGCATTATGGAAGGTAAGGCTTGCCCGGTTGTTATAGAACATCAGCATGCGTCGGTATACGTTCCATATTCCCAGATGACGGTCTGTAGGTTCTTTCTCATATAAGCCCAGATTAAGCTTGTCGAGCTGCTGACTGGAGAAGCCGGGACCGGAATCCCGGATCTGAATGGCAATGCAGGCATCGCTGTTCTCCCCGGCTTCTTCGCTCACCGTGATTCCGACTTCAAAGGGCTTGGTGTTATTGATGAAGCCATGCTTGATGGCATTCTCGACGAAGGGCTGAACCAACAGCGGCGGAATCAGGGTATGCTCAAGCTCCGCGGGGAGCTGTAGGTGATAGGCCAGCTTGTTCGGATACATCACCATTTGAATCTCAATATAGTTCTGAATATGATTGAATTCGCTCAGCAGAGGAATCCAGGTGTTATTGGTACTCATAATGAACCGGAAATGGGAGACCAGATGTCCAATCATTTTTTTGATCAGGGCATCCTGCTTCAGCTCTACCAGATGGAAGACGATATTCAAGGAATTCATGAAAAAATGGGGATTGATCTGCGCCTGAAGATGCTTAAGCTCGGCTTGCTGCACCTTCATCTGCTCCTCATACACATCAATCTTAAGATTGCCGATCTGCTCGGCCATCTGGTTGAACTGCCGGGTAATAATCTGGAACTCCCTGCTGTTGCCTTCCTTCAGCCGGTATTCCAGCTGTCCCTTCCCCAGGATGCGCATCCCGCTGGTCAGTTGCTGGATAGGCTTGAACACAAGCCGGCTGAGCAGCGCCAGCAGGATACCTATAATGATAATAATGGCGAAGGGAATAACCTTAATAATTCGCTGGAAGACCGGCAGCTCGTCGAGAATGGACTTCTCATCCAGCAGAATGAAGACATTCAGGTTGGAATATTGTGAAGGCTTGTCAATCAGCAGATAATTATTGCCGTTGCTCAGCCGGATTGACTTATCCGCCGGGTGGTCCGGATTGCCCAGCTGGCTGCGGATGAGGGCAAGATCCTCCCCGGCGAATTCGCCCCATAGCAATTTGCCGTCATTGCTGATGATGCCGATCTGTCCGCTGCCTGCTGTTGACTCCAGTTGGGTCAAGGGCTGAGCCAGGGAGTCGATGCTGACCAGTACCCCCATCAGGAGCCGGCCGCTCTTGTCCGGCAGCACCTTGAATAACACCGGCTCCCCGCCGAGGGTCACGGTCTCCCACTTCAGGGAAGCCTGAAGATTGGGCGCCTTAAGGCGCGGAGACAGACCGGAGGTAATCATCTCCTTCTCCTGATAATACTCTCTCTGGCTGCTGAGGAATAACTCGTCCCGGTCTTGATGGTATACGAATACACTGCGGATGATAGTGTAATAGCTGACATCGCTATACCACTGGTCCATCAGCTTGCGGATGGACAGGTAATAGTTGACACTGTCCGGGCCGCTGTCGGAGTATAACTCCAGCAGCATATTTTCATTCGCCGTACGCAGCAGATAATGGCTGGTCTGCTCCAGCAGCTCATCGAGTGTACCTAAGTGAAGGGTTAAGGTGTCTGAAGCGGATTTCGCAACTTTCTCCCGGACAATGTTGGTGGAATAGAGATTGGTGTAAGAGAGAAACAGGAACAGCGGCGTGACCAGCAGCAGGACAAGTGCGCTCACTTTGAATCGCAAGGATAATTTCACAGTTTCACGTTCACCCCTTAGGTACATTTGCGCCCTGGCGGCAGGAAAGGGGAAGGACGTCTGCCGTCCTTCCCCTTAGCCTATTTATTTAGGATTGTTTAGCTTTCCAGGCATCATATTGCTTCTGAACCTCGGCACGGATATCTTCGATTCCGTTGGCCTTCAGCTTCTTATTATATTCCTCAAGCACCTTGTCTACACCCAGGCTGCCTGTTTCAAGCAGTGGACGGAATTCCTTGATAATGTTGCTGACCACGGATACCTGTGTTTTGACAGGGTCCGTATTGAAGTTGAAGCCGAATGACTTCACCTTATGGGCGCTCTCGTTATAGGCCTTGAACTTCTCCCATTTATCGGCACTTTCGCCTTCCCACAGGTAGGTTATGGTCTGGTTGCCGAACATCCATTCAATCCCCGGCGCCCAGCCAGTATCGGCGCGGGTAGCAATGCCGTCAGGGAGCTTGATGAAGTTGTCCTTGCCTTCCACCTTGACATACTGCCGTCCTTCCACGCCGAAGTCAATCAGATTAACCAGGTGCGGGTCCGTATGGAGCAGATTGAGCAGCATCATCGTCCGCTCCGGATCAATGGAGGTACGTCCGATCGCCATCATGGAGTTGCTGACGCTGGCGGTGCTGATCTCAGGTTCATTCCCCTTCAGCTTCACCAGCTCAATGCCGGTGGCGATGGAATCTTCCTTGTCGGAATCCGGCTTATCCGAACCGAACTTCATCCAGGTCTTGCCAGCCTTGAAAGCGTCTTCAGTGCTGGTCTTAGTAGTGGCGGCATCCTTGTTGATGTAGCCTTTGCTGAACCAGTCGCCGTAGAGCTTCATCCGGTATATCGCTGTGTCGGATTCCATCGAGCTGATAATCATCTTATCGGTCTTCGTATCGAGAACGATACCGGCAGGAGCGCCTGCAACCAGCTCATAACGGAAGTTTTCCTTCATGCTCTCTTTGGTTTTGTCGAAGTAGCCAAGCGTATCGGAGCCGCTGCCGGAGAGCCAGATCGGCGCAATGGCCGGTTCCTTCTCCTTGATCGTCTGCAGCCATGGCTCCAGATCCTCCAGCGTCTGGATCGAGTTCACATCGAATCCGTATTTATCGACCAGATCCTTCCGGAACATAATCGTATGGCTCTCGCCAATTTCCTTATTGGTGGGGATCGCATATACTTTGCCGTCTACCGTTCCGCCGTCGAGGAAGCGGGGATCGAGAGTCTCCTTGATGCCTTGTCCATATTGGGCTAACAGATCATCAAGCGGCAGGAATGCGCCTTTGGCTACGTTGTTGGCGAAATCCGCCCAGTTAGGGGCAAAGGTCAGATCCACCTGTTCCCCGGATTGGTAAGCCAGCGCCATCTTCTCGGCCCAGGAGGACCAAGGAAGCCCCTGGAAATCAATCTCGGCGTTGATTTTCTCCTTGAGATATTTATTGATCTCTTCCACAACCGCCTTGGTATCATTCTGCGGGAAATTCCCAACCGTGTAAACGGTTAACTTCCGGAACGTTGAAATATCGGGATTACTGCTGCCTTCTGTGCCTCCGGCGGTAGCGGCTGCTGTCGATTCTGCCTTGGATGGAGCGGAAGCGCCCGAATTGCCCCCGCCGCACCCGGTAATGCCCAGTATCACGGCGGTCAGAGCAGCAAACACCGCGCCAGAGCTTCTTGTTGTTCTCATTTGTATGAACCTCCTCAATGATAATTAGATCATATATTCTAACCGGCATTTACGCCAGAGTCAGACCGGGTTACCCTTTGATGGCCCCTATCGTAAGGCCTTTGGTGAAGTACTTCTGGAAGAAGGGATAGACGAACAGGATCGGGCCAATCGACACCACTACCATGGCCATCCGCAGACTTTCGGTCGGAACCGACTCTTGGACCATCAGGGCTACTCCGCTGCCCGCCAATTGGTTCTTGAAGAACTCTGCCTGACGGATCATTTGAATCATGACATACTGCAAGGAGAACTTGTCCGTGTCATTGATGAAGAGCATGGAGTTGAACCAGTCGTTCCAATACGTCAGTGTAGTGAACAGGCCAACGGTGGCGAGAACGGGCAGCGAGATCGGAAGCACCAGCTGGAAGAAGATCCGCCATTCCGATGCCCCGTCCAGTTTGCCGGATTCGATCATCTCTTCCGGGATCGTCTGCTGGAAGAAGGTGCGGGTTATGAAGATATAGAAGGCATTGGACAAGCCGGGCAGAATAAGCGCGACCAGCGAGTCCTTGAGATCCAGATAGTTAACGTACAGCAGGTAGAAGGGGACCAGCCCGCCTGAGAACAGCATGGTAATCAGCAGGTAGAAGTTAAACGTCTTTTTGAAAGGAAAATCCTTCCGGTAGAGCGGATACGCATATAAGGCAATCAGCAGCACGGCCAGCACGGTTCCGGTCAGCGTAACGGTCAGGCTGATTCCATAAGCTTTGACCAGCGTCTGCGAATGATTGAACAGATATTGGTAGGCGGTCAGGTCAATCTTCTCGGGCCAGAATCTATACCCTTGCAGCGTTAACGTTTTCTCATTGGTTAAGGAAATGGCGACAATGAGCAGAATAGGCAGGATGCAGGCCAGACTGAAGGCGATGAAGAAGATGTTCAGCACAATCTGGGCACTCTTGGAGCCTTTGGGATAGGAGCGGGTTCGGGTTGCAGTAGTCATTAAGATCCTCCGTTCTAGAAAAGTGCCGTATCGCGGTTCAGCTTGCGGGCCAGACTGTTCGCCCCGATGACAAGGAAGAAGCCGATGACGGATTGATAAAAGTTCGCCGCTGAGGACATCCCCAGATCATTGAGCTGAATTAAGCCCCGGTATACATAGGTGTCGATGACATCCGTAGTGGACCGCAGCGCACCGGAGTCCAGCGTAACGTGGTAGAACAGCCCGAAGTCGGAGCGGAAAATCCCGCCCATGTTGAGAATGGTCAGAATGACCATGATCGGCGTAAGCAGCGGCAGGGTAATCCGGGTGATCTGCTGCCATTTGCTGGCGCCGTCCACCACCGCAGCCTCGTACAGCTCCTCGCTGATGCCGGTGATGGCTGCGAGATAGATGACACTGCCGATGCCGATCGAATGCCACATCTTGGTGATCCACAGGATATAAGGCCACGCATTAGGATGCATATAAGCATTCACTGAGGAATAGCCGAACATGGGCAGGATATGCTTGACCAGGAAGCCGTACTCCGGGTGCAGGAAGGCGTACACAATGAAGCTGACGACAACCATGGACAAGAAATTCGGCATGATCATCACGGTCTGGAAGAATTTAGAGGCGATCTTGCTGCGAACCTCATTGATGGCAATGGCCAGGGTTACGGAGAGGATCAGGCCTGAGATAATGAAAACCACGTTGTACCCGACGGTGTTGATGGTTACCCGCAGGGCATCGGAGGTGGCGAAGAGGAACCGGAAGTTGTCGAGTCCCGCCCAGGGGCTGCCCATAATGCCGTCAATATAGTTGATATTCTTGAAGGCAATGAATAATCCGAACATCGGAATGTAGCAGTTGATGAAAAAGATAATCGAGGTGGGCAGCAGCATAATCAGCAGCACCCGGTATCTCACGATATTGAGCAGCAACCGGCGGAAGCGGCCCTGCGGCTGCGTATAGGGCGGCTTGGTTAAAGCTTGGGTTCTAGGATTTGTCATAGGTTCTAACCTCACTCTGCTTATTCTGGATGAATTTATTATAGTAGAGACGATGAACGGAATTCTCTCTTGCAAATGACCCTGTTTATTCAAAAATGACCTGTTCCCGCAAAACTCCTGTAGAGCATTGCGACTTTTTTCACAGATCATTACTCACATTGCCGGTAATATGTTAGAATATCAGAACGCATTAACGCTTCACCAATTTAATACATCACACAAGCTATGATTGCTATGGATCACACTATAGCAGGAGCAGCTTCTGGAGAGACTGCGGGGAACTGCAGCGCCGAAGGGTTCACAATCTCAGGCAAAAGGACAGAAGAGTACCGAATTTGTATTTGCCGTGCTGAGGAACCCTCTGCCGGGCAGAAGCTTATTTGGATATTCTTTAGGAACCGGGAGATTGGATGACATCCAGTCTCCTTTTTGTGTTACCGGCAGGACAGCGTCATATATATTAAGGGGGAGACAGGTATGGCACAGACAGAATTAAAGAGAGAGCTGGCTAACCGGCATGTTCAGCTTATCGCTATCGGAGGCACGATTGGCACAGGGTTGTTCCTGGGCTCAGGCAAAGCGATTCAGCAGGCCGGGCCTTCCATTATGCTCACGTATCTCATCGTGGGAATTGCCGTGTTTTTTGTGATGCGGGCGCTGGGGGAGCTACTGCTCTCCAAGGCGGGGTATCAGTCTTTTACAGACATTGCTGAGGACTATCTGGGGCCCCGGGCGGCGTTCATTACGGGCTGGACCTACTGGTTCTGCTGGATTATGACGGCGATGGCGGATGTGATTGCGGTGGGCGTCTACGTCCAGTATTGGTTCGATATCCCGCAGTGGGTGCCGGCTGTCATCTGCCTGATGATTCTGCTGGGCCTCAATCTGCTGACGGTCAAAAGCTTCGGCGAGCTTGAATTCTGGTTCGCTCTGATTAAGGTGGTCACGATTCTGGCCCTGATCGGCCTGGGGATCATTCTTCTGGTGATCGGGTTCAAGACAGATGCAGGCTCGGTTACAGTCCGCAATCTCTGGGAGCATGGCGGCGTGTTTCCGAACGGGGTGAGGGGCTTCTTATTTTCCTTCCAGATGGTGGTATTCGCTTATGTGGGCGTGGAGCTGGTGGGGGTATCGGCGGCCGAAACAGCTAATCCGGAGAAAAACATCCCGTCAGCCATCAATAAAATCCCTCTGCGGATTCTCTTCTTCTATGTAGGCGCGCTCTTCGTGCTGCTGTGCATTAACCCCTGGACCCAGCTTAGCGCGGCTGAAAGTCCGTTCGTGAGAACCTTCAGTCTGGTAGGGATTCCGATTGCTGCAGGGATTATCAATTTCGTGGTCTTAACCTCGGCGGCTTCTGCCTGCAACAGCGGAATGTTCTCGACCAGCCGGATTCTCTATAACCTGAGCAGAAGGAATCAGGCATCCCCTCAGCTTGGCAAGCTGAACCGGAACCATGTGCCTGCGAATTCCTTGTTCATCTCCACCCTGGTGATCTCTGCCGGGGCACTGCTCAGCAAGCTCATTCCGGGTCAGGCCTTCGGGATCGTGACTACCATCAGCGCCATTTGCTTCATCTGGGTATGGGGTGTTGTGCTGGTATGTCATATCAGGTATAAAAAGAACCGCCCGGACTTACATGCCGCATCCCGGTTCAAGGCACCGTTCACCCCGCTGATCAATTATGCCGTCCTTGCGCTGTTCGCTGCCATTCTTGTCATCATGCTCTTCGCGGATGAGACCCGTCCGGCGCTGCTGTTCACCCCGCTCTGGTTCATTCTGCTGTTCCTCCTGTATTCCATGAGGAGCAAAAAGGAGAAAAAGGAACAGGAAATCAGTATAATCAATACATAAACTGATTTCAGCATGACAAGGGAGCAGCAGCCGCATGAACAAAACAGACCGCATGTTAGCTATCGTACTGGAGCTGCAGCGTAAAGACGTTGTACGGGCAGAGGATTTGGCGGCAGCCTTCGAGACGAGCGTAAGGACGATCTACCGGGATATTCAGGCTCTCAGTGAAGCCGGAGTGCCGGTGATAGGGGCGACGGGTCAGGGATATTCATTAGTGAAGGGGTATTTCCTGCCCCCGGTCAGCTTCACTGCCGAGGAAGCGGTGACCCTGCTGATTGGGACGGACTTCATTGAACAACGGTTCGACGCTCATTACGGGACCCAGGCCTCCGCAGCAGGCAGGAAAATAGAGGCGATTCTGCCGGAGGATGTCAAGGAGAATGCCTCCCGGCTCCGCCAGAGCATCCTGCTGCTGAATACCAGTAAAGATAAGCTGCAAGGACAGGAGAAGGAGTACATGGAGCAGATCCGCCGCGCGATTCTGGAGCAGCGGAAGATCAGCTTCGGGTATACGAAGGGCAGACAGGAAGCTGATGGAAGTCACCGGAGTGTCCGAACGGCCTCGCCGTATGGACTAGTCCTGAACAGAGGCGCCTGGACCCTGGTCGCCTGGTGCGGGCTGCGGCAGGAGATCCGTCATTTCCGGTTATCCAGAATGAGCGAGCTTATCGTTCTGGATGACCGGTTTCAGGCGCCTGCGGATTTCGATCTGCACGAGTACCAGCCGGAGGATGACCGCCATGTACGCGTGCGCATTTTGGTTCAGCCGGAGATCGCGGGCAAGGCGGCTGAATCGGGTAACTTTTATCTGGAGGCAGTGGAGGACCAGGCTGCCGGAAGGCTTATGACCTTTCGCGTGCGTCACCCCGAGGATCTGCTGCAATGGGTACTCGGCTGGGGGGCAGATGCTGTTGTGCTGGAGCCTGAAGCCCTGCGGAACCGGGTGCGGGATGAAGCTGCGAGGATATTCAGCCGATACTGACATCACGTAGTGACCAGGGAAGAATTCATTGTGAGGAGTTACGAACATGAAGCACCGGTTACGCCAATATATGACCCGCCTGACCTCTCTCAGTGAAGCGGAGCAGCAGGCCATACTGGATGAGATTCTGGTTGAGGAATACAGCAAAGGAACCATTCTGCTCAGGCAGGGGGAGGTTCCCGGGAAGTGCTATTTCGTGTTACAAGGCTGCGTGCGGCAGCATAGCGTGGACATTACAGGCCGCGACATCACCTCTAACTTGTATACAGAGGAGCAGGCCATCGCGATCTTCAATGCGCATAAGGAGGATGCCTCTTCGGAATACAGCCTGACCTGTCTGGAGGACTGTGTACTTGTTGTCGGCGCGCTGAATATGGAGCAGGCCATGTACGCCAAGCATGCGCAGCTGGAGGGGATGACCCGCCGGATGATCGAGGAGAACTTCGGTCAGATGCAGGAGGAATTCGCTGCTTTTGTAGCCTCTTCCCCCGAAGACCGTCTGAAGACACTGATGCAGACAAGACCCGGATTGATCAGCCGCGTCCCCCAGCATCAGCTGGCCAGCTATCTCGGCATGACCCCGGAGTCCCTAAGCCGGATTAAGAAGCGGCTGCAGCGTGAGCGGGCGGAGCTGGAATTCTGAACAGCAGCCATATCCCGAGTCCCAGCTCCCCGGCGGTCATCGGCAGTATAAATATCCACTTCACCATCTGGATGAACCCCGTATATTCTGGCACGAGTAAGCTGCACAGATGCAGTGCCATATAACCGAAGCCTGCCAGCAGCAGCAGTACACTGAGGGGCTTCGGAATATTCTCCGCCCGAACCGCAAGTAATCCTACCACGAGCAGATGCCCGCCGAATAGAATCAGACCCGCCGACCATACCGCCTCGAATCCCTGAAGAGCAAGCATAACCTCCCCCTGTAGTTGTCCTTTGGTGAAGCCGGAGAGTTCCGGTGCACTTCCTCCTGTAAGCAGGGAAACCACGATCAGACTCGACACAGCCACCCCCAATACCGCCGTATAAGCCAGGCGCAGCCAGGCCCCCAGCAGGGATAGAGCCGGATGTACAGGCCTCAGAACCTGATATAAGGCCCAGGCAGCCACGACGTCACAGGCGATGATTACGATCCACCCGAGGATTTCGGCCCTGAACAGCGAAGGAGAGGACTGAAGACGGGCGAAGGTAGCGGCGGCATCCCCATTCACCACAACACTTCCATGAATATATCCATACGAGAATGCGGCGGCAATTGCCATTACAATGAGTGAGATTCCCCCGGTACGTGCCACTGTTGCTGACATCAGCATAACCCCCTGATTGATTAATGATTGTGGTTATATTGTACGCAGCAGCGGGCAGGGGAACATTGACTTAAGATAAGAGGGGAATGTTTAATTTTAAATATTAAGAATTGAATAAAGGGTAGTAATCAAAAAATGTCGAACCTTAGTTTAGGATATTGCTGAGCAATGAAGCTAACTGAATAAAAGGAGACCCGCACCTATGAAAAACATCGTACGCTCCCTTGAAGATATAGTGAATCTGGCACCCATCCTGAAAGCTGCTTTTCCTTATGATCTGTCGGTTGCGGTCTGTGACACTGAGAAGTTTCTCGTCTATTACCCTGGGGATTCCATTGATCTGGGGATTAGCGCCGGGCAGATTATTCACGCAGACGAACCTCTGTATCATGCGCTGAAAAATGATGAATACTCAAGGGCCAATGTTCCCAAAGAGTATTATGGATACGAATTTGTGGGTACGGTCCTTCCGGTACATGGAGAGGATGAACGTGTCTGCGGGGCGATCTGCATTCAGGTGCGCAGACAGACCGAGCTGCGGGAAATTGCCGACCGGATGACACTGTCCCTGAATCAGGCTAATGCGCGGATCGTGCAGGTAGCGGGCGGGTCTAACCAGTTGGCCGACTTCTCACAGAAGCTGCTGGCCCAGTCAGAGACCACTGCTGCAAGTATCCAAAAAAGCGATGAAGTGCTGGCCGTCCTGAGGAAGGTTGCCGACCAGACGCACCTGCTTGGAATTAATGCGGCCATTGAGGCCGCCCATGCCGGAGAGAAGGGCCGGGGCTTCGACATTGTCGCCAGAGAAATCCGCAAGTTCTCACAGGAGAACGAGCAATCCGCGCAGCGGATACGGGACACCCTGCGGGAGATCCAGACAGCGATGAAGGGAATCGGCCAATCCATCGGTCAGATTGCCTCAGTGGGGCAAGAGCAGGCAGCTTCAACGCAAGAGATGTCCAGCTTCATTGAGGAGATCCGGGCAATGTCCGAGCAGTTGAACCAGTTCGCGCAGAAGCTGTGAAGCTGGAGCAGAGAGGAAGCTGCCTGCATAGGCCCGCGAATCTTACAGATGTGCGATCAGTGTGGCCGCCAGCGCCAGGAAGGCCGGGAGGCCTTGCATCAGCAGAATGGATCTTTTGGAGGTGAGTCCGCCATAGATCGCCGCAACCGCCACGCAGATGAGGAAGAACAATTGCAGCTGGTACCCGAAGTCCGCGCTCGGATGCAGCAGGCCCCAGATTAGACCGGCTGCCAGGAAGCCGTTATACAAGCCCTGGTTGGCAGCAAGCGACTTCGTCTCCCGGGAGAAGGCAGGGGAGGTTCCGAATGCCTTCTGTGCTCTCGGGGTGGTCCACAGAAACATCTCCAGTACAAGTATGTACACATGCTCTAGTGCTACTAAGGCTACAAGAATTAAACTTACAGTCATCATAACGAGTCCCTCTTTTCAAGTGATAGGAATAGGAATTTACATTGCGCAAAATATAATTTTACAAACCTAAATATAACCAAGTATTTGCCTTTTGTCAATTTATTGCATCCATATTGTAAGGGAGGAAGGAAATGTACATCAGAACACTGGCCCCCTCGGACGCCGAAAGCTACCGGGCGCTTCGTTTGCAGTCGCTGCAGCAGCACCCTGAGGCTTTTCTAAGCTCCTATGAATCGGAAGTGAAATTGTCCACCGAGACGACCCGAATCAAGCTGGACTCCTCGGACGAACATTTCACCCTGGGTGCCTTCTTGGACGGGGAGCAGAGGCTGGTGGGAATGGCTACCTTGTTCCGGGAGAGCAGGCCCAAGATTCAGCACAAAGCTCATGTCTATGCAGTATATGTAGATCCGGATGCCCGTAAACATGGCGTGGGCAGCGCGCTGATGCTGGAGCTGATTGCCAGGGCGAAGGCCGCACCGGGGCTGGAGCTGCTGACGCTGACCGTAACCTCCAATAACGTTCCGGCAAAAAGACTCTACGAATCCCTGGGATTCATCCGCTACGGCACAGAGCCGAAGGCGATGAAGCTTGGCAGCGAGTATCTGGACGAGGATCTGATGGTGCTGATGCTGTAAAATACAGCAAAAGCCCCTCCCGCCTTTTCGGCAGAAGGGGCAAAGATGAAGGGGCGGTTGCTTACTTCGCAGACTTTCCGCTCAGGATGGCCTTCACCTGGCTGACCATTGCCGCTGCGTCAGCACTGGTGACACCGTCCTGCGGACGGAAGCTTCCGTCTTGATCCAGCTTCACGATCTTAAGGGCAAGCGCGGTCTGAATGGCTCCCGAGTTCAGGGTATTGATCTTGTCATTATCCTTGATCTCCACCGGGATCAGCTTGATCATCGGCAGTTGGCCGCTGGTCTGGAGCGTATTAATCAGCAGATAGGTGAACGATTCGCGGGTTACGCTCATATTCGGATCAATTTTGATCTGAAGATTCACCTCAGGTCCAGCAGCGTCCTTGATGAACTGGACGGCTTCGGTTGCGGTAATCGTCCCGCTCACCGCACCGGGTGCCGGATGTGCCTTCAGATAAGCCAGTGCATTGCTGATGGCTACTGCCGCTTCCGCACGGGTGATCTCCTGTTTCGGGTTAAGCTTGCCGCTGCCATCCAGCTTCAGGACACCATAGTTCAGCGCACGCTGAAGGGCACCGGAGTAGTCTACCTTCACCTGATCCTGGTCGGCATACTCCATCACTACTGGCTTAATCATCGGCAAGTGGTTCGTGTTCTCCATCGCATCAATGAGCTGGTAGGTAAATTCTTCGCGGGTCAGCTTCTCACCAGGCTTCAGATCCGCTGGCAGGTCCAAGCCGTGCACACCGGCAATAATCAGCGCCTGTGCATACCAGGCGGAGTCACTCGCGTTCTTGAAATAGTCGGTGGCATGCGGCTCCTTCACGAACCGGATCGTATCCAGATTCAGATCAAGCGCACTCACGATCATCTGCACCCCCTGGGCGGCTGTGATGCTGAGGTTCGGGCCGAACAGATCCGCGCTGATGCCTTTAATCAGGCCGCTGTTCTGAAGCGCGATAATCTTGTCTTTATCCTGCACGTTATGGATATCCTTGAAGGCTGCGGCCGAGGCGAATTGTTGTCCTGTGAAGCTGAGCGCCAGAGCGGCGGCTGCGGATAGGGTTATCATCTTGAATGTATTCTTCATGTCAAGTCACCTCGAAAGAGTAGTTTGTGGTTTATTTGTGATCATAGACGGCGGCTTAGTCAAAAAGGTTCCAGCAAAAATAAAATAATCGAAATCATATAAAAAAGCACTGGCCGCATTGGGCTAGTGCCGTTTTCTCATACAAATCTCCTGCCATCTCATAAGCCATCCGTACTGCTCATCACAGAATTCTTTCGATACAGACTGTAGGCCCTGGCAGCGGACAATGCGGGATATAATCTGATAATGCCTTACCGCAATAAAGTCGAAAATCGCGTAGATCTCATTGTCACTCAGGGTTCGCACCTTAGAATAACCGGTATAGAAACGTTCAAATAAACGCTGAGTATCATCATACATTAAGTCGTGATATTGATTAAAATGAGTAGCGTCTGACATGTATGCCACGTCCATGCCGGGATAGTCGCCGGAGGCATCATCAAAATCCATAAAGATATACTGCCCGTGGCAGTCCCTAATCATGTTGCCTGTATGAAGGTCTCCGTGGCAAAAGCCCTGTGGGAGCTTGGACATACGGCCCCACAATTCATTTCCATATTGTTCAAGAGCAGCCATGGAATTTGAATCACAGTCCAGTTCGCTCATAATAGAGAGATAATCATCAATATATTCATCTTTTGTCCGGTGAAGCAGTGGTTCATCAGGGTAATTGCGCATTAGCTTATGAAGCTCGGCTGTCTGGTGACCAATAAGCTCCGCTTCGGCAAGTCCATCAGGATTGTCACCCTCTACATAGTCGTAGAGCACAGCGGTAAGCCAGCCCTCCTGAGCTTCAAGAAGAATGTGGTTCTTGTGTCTGGCAGTCCGCAGGACCGTCACAGCCGGAAAGGAATGAGCCTGCAAATAGTCAAGAATCCGAAGAGACTGCATGGCATCGGCTGTTTTGAAGCTGCGGTATATTTTGAGCACATAACTCTTACCCCTGCCCTCTGCAAAATAAACCGAGCCAATCATTTCCCGGTGAAGCTTGATCTGCTCAATACGTAACAAATAGGATTTGTTAATCTCACGGATAAGATGATCATGGTTCATCTAGCAGCGTCTCCTTTAATGAATGGCTCCAGCTGCTGTTCATTATCCTATGGGAGAAAGACAGATGTATAGAGAAAGATTAGTTATAATTATACCTCCGCCGACACAATCTGATTCCGGCCCTGGTGCTTCGCGGCATACAGTGCTTTGTCCGCAGATTTGAGCAGGTCATTCAGGTAGGTTGTAGCATCCATGCCTGGCGGGACCTTGAATTCATCAATGCTGAGCAGACCCATGCTGATCGTAATGGATACGGGTTCATCAATATAATCAATGTTAATGCTGTTGTGCTCCACATTGGTTTTGAGCTGTTCGGCCAGCAGCCGGGCCCCGGCTTCATCCGTATCCGGCAGATAGATAATGAATTCCTCTCCGCCGTAGCGGGCCAGAATATCGGAGGGCCGCAGACTGCGCTGCAGAAGCTCCACCGTACTGCAAATGACCACATCGCCGGCCATATGGCCGTACTGATCGTTGATTTTTTTGAAAAAGTCGATGTCGATCAGTATAATAGTCGAAGGTGTCAGAGAATTACCGGTCCGCAGCACCTCCTGCTCCAATTGCTGCATCAGGTAATGCCGGTTGTAGCAGCCGGTCAGGCTGTCGGTAATCGCCAGCTTGCGGAGCTTGGCGTTCGTCTGGAACAACTCCTCCTGCACTTTGATCAGCGCAGCGTTGCGTTCCTGAAGAATCGTATTCTGATGGTTCGTCTCATCAATGAGCCGGTGGATCTCGGTAATATTCTGGAAGGTAACAATCCGTCCGACCCGGATGCCGCTTACCATGATAGGCGCAGCATGAATGCTGATATACATTTGAATAACAGGATACGGAATTTCAGTCCCGGCCGTCTCCAGCGGATCATCACGGTAGCTCCGCAGGAAGGGTTCAATCTTCTCGTCAGGGCCGTCAGGCAGATAGCTGCTTATGTTGAACGCTGCACCTTTATCCAGAGTAATATAAGGGTGCAGGGCCTGGTTAATTTCTACGACCTGCTCTTGATCATCCAGCACGAGAACCCCGTATTCCATGGTATTGATAATATCCTGGTGGGCGATAGTGACGATATCAAACACTTTGTCCTGATGGATCGTAATTACAAAAAAAGTAGCCGACACCACGATGCCCAGTGAAGTGAAGCCCGGAATCACCGGCAGGTAATCATCCAGAATCACATTGAAGAATACATCGAGCATAATGAAGGCACCTACGGCAATAATTCCTCTGAGCATATACATAATCTGATTCTTGATCCGCTGGGCCTGATTGGAGGTCAGGGCCACGTATATGACATACAGGGATATGAGGGCATTAACTATAATAAAGGCCATGCTAAGCCAGAAGACAGGCCCGTAGATGCGTTCCGCATATCCCCCGTTCACCGGGAGGACAAACCATTCATAAGGATTCAGCACCACTAAGACGGATGACAGCAAGGCCGGGACGGTCAGGGCGGCCACTACTTTTCGATTCAGGAATTGGGATTGTCCGGCCAGCAGGATGGTGAAGAAGATCCAGCCCAGGCTCAGCAGGGAAGCATCCACGAAGGCAAGCTTCACATAAAAGAGCTGAAAGACAGGATCATCGACCGTCCGGATCGCAAACTGGCAATAGGGCCAGATCAGCATAGAGAAATGGAACCCTAAATAGACTTTGTGCAGATTGGTAATGTTAACCGTAGCAACGATATAGATAAGCAGTAGAAACAGAATGAAGCACATGATCAGGTCAATCCACGATGCTAAGGCCAATATATTACACCTTCTTGGTTTTAATAGTATTTATTGATTTTTATGGGTCTAAGGTCTTATATATTGTTTTTAATATATAATTAGCGTGTGCAGATTACAAGATTTTTAGTTAAATCTTTCGGAAAATATTGGATTGGGAGGGAACCGCATGAAGTCTATCAGCGTGCAGAATCTAATGGAGAAATTCCATCTGGAGGTGCTTGCCGGAGCCGGCCGTATGGACCGTCTCGTCACCCGTCCAAGGACGCACAGACCGGGTCTGGAGTTCGTCGGTTACTTTGATTTCTTCCCGATGGAGCGGGTGCAGGTTCTTGGCCGTAAAGAGATCAACTATCTGCTTACGCTGAGTGTAGAGGAGCGCATGCTGCATATCGGAAACATCGTCAAATACCACCCGCCGTGCTTCATCGTGACCAGCGGGCAGCAGGAGATTCCTTATCTGACGCTGTTCTGTGACCAGGAGGGCATTCCGCTGCTGCGGACGCCGGAGGTGACCACCGAGTTCATCGCCAAGCTGGACAGCTTCCTGGTGAAGACGCTGGCCCCGGAGCTGTCCATCCATGGGGTATGCGTGAACGTATCGGGGATCGGTATCCTGCTGCGGGGCAAGTCGGGCATCGGCAAGAGTGAGACTGCGCATACCCTCATCCGAAGGGGCCACCGCTTCGTGGCGGACGATATTGTAGTGCTTAAGAAGCTGGGTCCGGCGACACTTCTTGGAACGCATAATGAGACCACGCGTGAGTTCCTCGCGCTGCGCAGCATTGGCCTGATTAATGTAGTGCGGCAATACGGGCGGAGAGCATTCCAGGATGAGACGCGGATCGTGCTTGATATTGAGCTTGCGCCGTGGCAGGAGAATTCGCTCAACAATGAGCTGGAGCTGGTGCCCCAGTTCACCGAATACCTCGGTGTTCAGATTCCTCATATTGAGGTCCAGCTTCAGCCCGGACGCGATGTAGCCGGTCTGATTGAAGCTGCCGCGAATAACTGGTATCTCAAGCAGCTCGGGTACAGCGCGGTTGAGGATTTCATGAAGCGGATTGAAGACGGAATGCAGTCCTGAGGAATGAAGAACTGCTCTCCCGGGCAACTTAGAGTAAACAGCAAGGGAGGGGTATCCGTTCATGGCGAGAAGAAGCAGAAAATATGCAGTGCCGGGAGCAGCCCAGGGAATGCAGACCTTCAAGGCTGAGGTGATGAGACAGGAAGGCTATCACGTAGATCCGAGTCATCCTGATGATGTGAAATACGAAGTGGCCAAAGAAATGGGAATTCCGCTGGAGGCAGGTAATAACGGCAATCTGACGACGGAAGCGGCAGGACAGATCGGCGGCAGAATCGGGGGCTCCATGGTCCGGGAGATGGTTCGCCTGGCACAGGAGCAGCTGGCGAATAAAGGGAACTTATAGTATTTCTTTAATTATTTAAAGAACACAAAAAAGCAATGATTCTCCAATTCACGGGAGAACCACTGCTTTTTTAACGTTTGAAGCTTTGGAGATATTTCGTACAGCTCAGGTTACAGGCTGCCGCTGTAATATTTGAACTCTGAACGAACCTTGAATCCGGCACGGATATAGAGATTCAAGGCCCGGACGTTCTCGGTGACTACACTGAGGCGGATAACGGGATAAGGCTTCTGCAAGAGGAGACCGAGGGTCTGTCTTAGCACCTTCCCGCCAACCCCCTTACCCTGACAGGAGGGCAGGATACAGAAATTATGAATAAATGCCGTATCCTCATTGATATAATTGACCCGGATCAGCCCCAGCGCCTGGCCCTCTGCCCAAGCGATATACGTTACCCGCTCCGGCTCATCCGTCTCAGTGAAGTACTCGCGCGTCTCCTCTTGCGATTCTCCGAAGGCCTGGGAGGAGCAGGATATCATGAATTCCCAATCCGCCGGTGTGGCCGGGAGCAGATGCAGATCTTCCGGCACCGGCTGCAGCGTTGTCAGGGGATCATAGGACATGGCGTACTCAGACCGGCTGAAACGGGCGCCAAGGGCCGAGGCTGCCCCGAGCCCTGTCTCTGAGCCTCCGGGAATCTTGTAGCTAAGCTTGTGAATGCCCAGTGGCGCGATATCCTGCCCTGCCCGCTCTACAAGACTGCGGAATACGCCCTCACGGCGATAATCCGGGTGGACCATCCCATTGATCTGCGCCTCACCGCTGCCGGAAGCGAACCAGCTAAGCAGGCCGATGAGCTGGTCTTCACGGTAACAGAGCAGCGCATGGTCGCCGTCTTTTTTGACGAGATGCTCAAGGTCTGAGCTTAACTGGATGGAATCCGCGCGGCTGCACTGCTGTTCCAGGTCTGTAATATCCGCTGCCTGCTGCCTGGAATCGTAGGTCATTGGAATGATGATATTCCCGTTCCTCAGCATCATGAAGTGGGTCCAGACGGCTGAAGCAGCGAGTTCCTATAGTTCATGAGCGGAGCCAGCCAGACCATACCGGTTCCCCGGTAGACATTGACCAGACCTTCACCGGATACCGCGGAGCCCATGCGGGTCTTGCCTGACTTCTCCACCGTAAAGTCCAGCGAATTCGACCACATTAACGCGAAATTGCCATCGACCTTCAGCACATCATTCTGCAGATCGACCACGATGGCTTCCTCGGAAGGGATGGGCGCTTCCAGTGCGATAATTCCTTTGCCGCGTGCGCTCAGGTTGAACAGTCCTTCTCCGCCGAGAACGGCAGAGGATACATTCTTGCGTGCAGCCACAGAGATGTCGAGCGAGGCCTCGCAGGCCAGGAACATGCCGTCATCAATGACGATATGGTCGTTGTCCACATCAATCAGCCAGAGATATTTGTAGGTGGTTTCGAGCATAATCGTCCCGGTTCCTTTATAGAGCGGCTTGACCGCACTTGTTCCGGTAGCCGCACTGGATAACATATTCCGCATCAGGCCGCCGACACCCTTGATCCCGGAGGTCATCTCGATATTGCCAATCATATACTGCATGGCACCGGCGCTCAGCATCACCTCACTGTTGTTAAGCTCAATCATGAGCTGCTTATTGCGCATATTGCTCTTGCTCATGAAGAAGTTGGTCTCTGCTTCATAGCGGGAAGTGGTGCTGAGATCCTCTTTGTATTCGATAATGCTGAAGCCGCCGAGCTGCTCTTTGATGACCACGTTGGAATTGTCCTTCAGGTTATTGATAGTAAAAGCCATGGATATCCACTCCTTCGGTAGCAGTTATTCTGCAAGACGGTGTATCGTGCCTTCAAGGCATAGGTATTCGACATCTCTCGCGGGTATCCTTGCTACCAGACGCAAAAAAACGGGCGGAACTATTACTTTACATATATTATCAGGTTAGCGTAATGTTCTATATGTAGTGCACAGATCACAAACGCATGTCCTATAACCAGCAGTAGTGCCGAAAGGAAGTTAGCCTTGTTTGAGACGTTGCTTCTCAATTTTTTGTTTATGCTGTTTCCGGTGCTGATCTTTCTGATATTTTTTGAGAACCGGCCCCACGCCTACAACCGTAAGATTCTTGTACTGCTCATAGCTATAACCATGATCCTGTGTATTGCCAAGCCGATCCGGCTGGAGACGGGGTTCATCTTTGATCTGCGGTATGTTCCGTTCATTATTACGGCCTTGTATGGCGGGTACAAAAATACCCTGCCCTTATATCTGATTCTAAATGTGTACCGGTTCTACATAGGCGGAGAGGGAACGATCCAATCGTTTCTTTTTTCGACAGCAGTCTTGGTTCTGGTCCCGTCTATAAGCTCGAAATTTCTCCGTTCCAAGCCCAGGGGCCGGATGATTTGGGCCATCTCCATTGTGATCCTGACTATGGGCTGTTATCTGTTTATCCTGAGCCTGATCATGGATAAGCTGGATATACAGTATTGGACGCTGGCCTTCTATGCCTTAACTATCCATGCCGTGGTCATGGCGGTTCTCATGATTCTGCTGGAGCAGATTCTTACCAACCTCAGGAACCGGGAGCGGATCATGCAGTCGGAGCGGCTGAATGTGGTCAGCGAGCTGGCGGCCAGCGTCTCACATGAGATGCGGAACCCGTTAACCGTGACGAGCGGCTTCCTCCAGCTGCTTAACCTCTCGAAGACGCTTACACCTGAAGAGAAGGGGTACATCGAGCTGTCGCTGCTGGAGCTGAACCGGGCGGAGAAGATCATCAGCGATTATCTGTCTTTTGCCAAGCCGCAATCGGAGAACCGGGTCTACTCCAACCTCCAGGCCGAGTGTGAATACACCAAGAATGTCATTATGCCGTATGCCACCATCCATAAGGTCGCGGTTGAATTCAGCTTCAGCAATACACTCTGCACCCATTATGACCGGAACCAGATGCAGCAATGCCTGATTAATCTGTATAAGAATGCGATAGAAGCCATGCAGGGAAGGGATGACGGCGTTCTGTCCATCGAGATCACCGAGAGTAAGCCGAATATCGTGATTACGATCCGCGACACCGGTATCGGAATGACGAAGGAGGAGATATCCCGCCTGGGCAAGCCTTATTATTCGACCAAAGAAGAGGGCACAGGCCTCGGGATGCTCATGGTCTACAACGCGATCAACAAGGTCAAGGGCCGTATCGAGGTTCGCAGCGAGAAAGGAAAGGGAACCACCTTCAAGATCATCATCCCGACCTAGGGGCCCGGCAACAGTGGGAAACCTGGTGTGAAAATGATAAAGTAACTATAAGAGGACTTCGATCTATTATCCGGGAGGCTACAGGCAATGAGAGAAGAGTTAATCGCACAATTAAATGCGTGGCATGAGGAAGACCAATTTGAAGAAATCGTATCCCGCATCAAAGAGGTGCCTACACCGCTGATTGATGAGGAGCTGGCGGTCCACCTGGGCCGGGCGCTCAATAATCTGGGCCGCTACCGGGAAGCGCTTAAATGGTTCAACAAGGCGGCGGACAAGGGTAAAAAAGACCCGCTGTGGCATTTCCGCGTCGGCTACGCCCATTATTATCTGGACGAATACGATGAGGCGATCAAAGCCTTCAAGAAGGCGAATAAGCTGGACCCTGAGGATCAGGACACCATTGAGTTCCTGGCCTGGAGCCGGAATGAGAAGGCTGCGCTTGCCGGTGATGACGATGATTCGGCGGAGGATACCGGTACCGGTTCTGATTCCGATTCCAGTGCCGGAGCGGAAGCGGATGCCGCAGAAGAACCCAAGCGTTAGGGGTTGACGGCCGGGTTAACCCGCGGATATAATGTTAAACAATCTTACGAATGAGGTGAAATGGATGCCATTCCGTACCGTCGCAAGGAACTAGTTATCGGGCTGGGTAGAACGCGTACCAGCCATCAAGGGGGCAGTCTGCCCTTTTGAGAAGATACCCTAACTAGAACCTTGAACGGTGCCTGTGCATTCATTTTTTTGTAGCCGGGACACTGAGTTATTCCGCTTGAAGACTATGCTGCAGATGCAGGTGGTGCTTTGCGTGGAATGGCGGGGGTCCCGGCTTTTTCATACCTTATTGATAAGATTGGAGATTGTAATCATGCTAAGGAAATGTCTTGTCCACCTCAGAGGGTGGGTTGCTCTCTATATATGCCTCGGCTTCGCCATTCAGCTCTTGAGCAGTCTGGGTATTGTCGTCTTTCAGAAGATTCTTGACCAGGCGGTGGATGGAACGGGCTTCGGCGAAATCACTTATTGGATTGTCATCTACGGCGTCCTGCTCGGCTTGAATGTCCTGCTGAATTATGCGGATGAATATCCGAGTGCCCATCTGCCCTGCAGTATCACGGAACGCCTGAAGATTATGGCCTTGTCCAAGATCTCCAGAATGGATTATTCCGCCTATCAGAACATGGGCACAGGCCAGATGATCAAGGTGATTGAGAACGGCGCGGCGGCCGGGAACAGCATTCTGTTTTCTTTTGTTCTCCATACGCTGCATGAGCTGCTGCCTACGATTCTCTTCAGCCTGCTCTTCATCAGCTATTATGATCTAAGCATCATGCTGGTGATTGCGGGCGGCTACGTGGTCATCTTCGTGTTAACCCATGTGCTGCTGAAGTCGCTCTACAAGATCAAGGCGTCGGTGCTGAAGGAGCAGGAGGCCATGTCCCGGTACGGGGTGCGCGGCTTCATGGAGCTGGTGGTCTTCCGGACCAACAAGAAGTATGCGCAGGAGATCAGCCGGTTGAACGAAACCGCACGGAAGATCATTAAGCAAAGTGCGAAGCTGCAGATGATTCATGAGTCTTTTTTCGCCCTCTTTGAATTATTCATTACGGTGATTAAAGTGATTGTGCTGCTGTATGGCGTGAAGAAGGTCATCTCCGGGCAGGCCTCGGTCGGGGTGATGGTCGCGTTGTTCATGTTCATTGAGAAAATATATACGCCGATCGCCATCTTCAACGTGCTGTTTGTCGGATATAAGCTGAACCGGGTGACCTATCAGCGGTTCGAAGAATTCCTGAATGCCCCGGAGGACCGGAATCTGGAGCAGGGTATAAGGATTACGCGGCTGGAGGGGGGACTGGAGTTCAAGGAGGTATCCTTCAGCTATGGTGAGGTGCAGGTGCTGGACCGGCTGTCCTTCTCTATTGCGCCCGGAACCTCGGTTGCGCTGGTCGGCTTAAGCGGAAGCGGGAAATCGACGGTGATCAAGCTGATTACGGGCCTGCTGAAGACAAGCGGCGGCAAGCTGCTGGTAGACGGCACGGATATTGATGAGCTGAGTCTGGACAGCTATTATGATCATATCTCGTATCTGTCGCAGGACAGCCCGATCTTCGACACCTCCATCAGGGGCAATATGGTGTTTGACCAGAAGGTCCCGGATGAGGAGCTCTATGCGGTGCTGGACAAGGTTCATCTGAAGGAGAAGGTGCTGTCGCTGCCGGAGAAGCTGGAGACGAGGGTCGGTGAACGGGGCCTCAAGTTGTCGGGCGGTGAGCGGCAGCGGCTGGCCTTCGCCCGGGCGATCCTGCAGAAGCGCAATCTAATCATCCTCGATGAACCGGTGTCGGCGCTGGATAATATTACGGAGCGGAGCCTGATGGAGACGGTGTTTGCCGAGTTCAGGCATAAGACGGTCCTTATTATCGCGCACCGGCTGAACTTCGTCAGCGAAGTGGACCAGATTCTGGTCATGGAGCAAGGCAGGCTGGTGGGGGAAGGGGACTTCGATTCCCTGATCCGGGACTGCGCATCCTTCCGCACGCTGTGGAATAACGGCAGGGGACAAACGGATTAAATTATCTTTTACCTTGCGGGCCTCTGGTGCCTGACCTATGCTGGGGTACAGACAGAACTTGAAAGCGAGGCTGCTCGTATTATGAATCCGGCATTGTCCAGGATGAGGCTCGAAACAGAGCGGTTAATCATCCGTCCCTATATTGAAAGTGATCTGAAGGCTTCGTTCGAGCTGATGCAGAACCCGGAGGTGCTGTCCTTCATGCATATGGAGGTCATGCCGCTGCATGAGTATGAAGGCCTGTTCCGCTGGCTGATGTTCAGCTATCATACCCCGTTTGAGCTGCCGTTCAAGTATTCCTTCGCGGTCTGCAGCCGGGCGACCGGCGGGCTGGTCGGCTGGTGCGGTGCCGGCGTGCTGGACTTCAGCGCACCGGATGTAGAGCTGTATTATCTGATCGGGCGTGAACACTGGGGCCGGGGATATGCGACCGAGGCCGCTGCGGCGCTCGCAGGCTATGCCTTCGATGTGATCGGGCTGGAGCAGTTATATGCCAAGGCAGATCCGCGCAATACAGCGTCCATCGGGGTGTTCCGGAAGCTGGGCTTCCGGTTTGAACGTGAGCTGGCCGGGCTGACCGGCGATTATGCAGAATGCAACGGTGAACTGCTGCATGTACTGACGAAGGCACGGTTTGCGGAGCGGCTAAGTGGTGGAAAATGAGCATGGGCTGGGCGGGCGGCCTAGTGTTGGGGAATGACCATGGCTGGGCTGGCAGGCGGGTGTTGGGAAATGACCATGGCTTGGGCTGGCGGGCGAGCGGACGGGCAATGAACCGAAGAGGCTGATGCGCGGATGGGCGCGGGATATGAGCGGGAGATCGGCGGAATAGGATGGAAGTAGCGCGGAAGAAGTGCGAATAAGTGCGGGGTGATCGGGAGATCGGAGATCAGGGATCAGGGATTGGAGATTAGGGATTAGGGATTGGGGATTGGGGATTAGGGATTAGGGATTAGGGATCAGGGATTAGGGATTAGGGATTAGAGATTAGGGATTAGAGATTAGAGATCTGAGATCTGAGATCACGGCTTGCTTAGCCGTATTGTAATAACAGGTGCCGTCCTTATAGGATGGCACCTGTTGTGTGTGAGCGGACTCCTATCGCTGTCTTATGCGGCATTGCGCCATTGTGGCAGTTTTGCAGACTGATTGTATTTTCTGCAATAGAATTCGCACTTTGCTAAGTTAAATCATCATCTGTTGTATTTCATACAATGACTTTCGTGAATTCTGCCCGAAAGCCTCGATTGTTCACGATTCTGCTGTACAGAGTGCAACAGAATCAATTATTAGACCAATTTCGGGGTCAGCTAATGTACAAAGTACAACAGAAGTAGAATTCAGCCAGTTCTGAACTCCTAACGATTAAGGGTGTCGAACAGGACCAAGACCATAATTCAGGCTTAAGCGTGCCTTGATAAGACAACTTACGTACGCGGATTCACTCTTACCTGTGCGCCCTTACCGCTGGTCTGCAGCCCGGAGGCCTTGCTTCCGGCGTCCTTCAGATCGGCCACCAGCCGTTCCAATACTGCCTTCGCGGCGGCGGCTTCCTTCGCGCCGGAAGACTTCACGACGAGCTGCACCGGCTTGCCGGAGCGCAGATGCTTGTCCGCCTGACGCAGCTTCGTATCGTAGTCATGCTCTTCAATATGGGCGGTGAAGCGCAGCTCCTTCACCTTCTCGTTGCTGCTGCCGCCTTGCGGGCGGCTGGTATCCCCCTTGCGCGCTGCTTGTGCAGCGGCTTTGCCTTTGCCCTTGGCAACCAGGCTGCAGGGCGGCGGACTGCTCATCAGCGAGGTGCAGACCAGGTCTGCTCCTGCGGCTTTGGCCAGGGCCAGAGCCTCGTTTCTGGATACGGTACCGAGCCTTTCGCCCTTCAGCCCGGTCAGCTCGACCTCGGCTGCCTTGATCTGTTCATTCATCAGTACGGCCACGGAAATGATCCTCCCTTTGTATATAATATAGCTATCATATATGGAAGCGGACGGGGCTTCAATAACTGCCGCCGGTTGCTTCCGGAAGATGGACAGGCAGTTGAGCCGCTCCTGCAAAGCGGTTATACTCAGTGGAATGCAGCATATTCAGTGCTGAGTCACTGAAATACTATATTTTTGTTGAATGGGGGATGGCAATTGAATGACACCACGGACGATAAGCAGTGGATGCTGCTTATTGCACAGAAAGACTCGAATGCCCTCGAACTGCTCTATGACCGGTATGAACGGTTCATCTACAGCTTTGCTTATCAGATCGTGAAGGACCCGGCGGCTGCAGAGGATATCATGCAGGAACTGTTTCTGCGCCTATGGAAGAATGCCGGGCAGATAGACTTCGGCAAGGGCAAGCTGCTCACCTGGATGTTCACGGTGACCCGCAAGCTGGCGATAGATCATCTCCGGAAACGGGATGCCAGACTGCCGCAGCAATCCGTAGATTTCGGGAATCTGGAGCAGGTTCAGGATCTTACGGCACTTACCGGGGATGTTGCCGGGCTGCTGACAGCCGGGGAAGAGATCAGGGAGGCGCTGCTGGGGCTGAGCAGAGATCAGCAGCAGGTCATGGATATGATCTATTATCAGGGCTATACCCAGCAGGAGGTAGCGCAGCTTGTGGCGATTCCACCAGGGACAGTCAAGGGAAGAGTCCGATTGGCTATGAAGCAGCTTCACAAGTCTGTACGGCACTGGGCAAGGAGGGATCATGTGTATGAGTGAACAGGTCGAGGAACTCTGCGAGTGGGTTGAATTATATGCTCTAGGTGCACTCACGGCAGAAGAGATGCAGCAATTCGCTGCCCATGCAGCAGATTGCGATGAATGCCGGAGGCTTGTAGCTGAATACCGTCAGGTACTGGACCATCTTCCTCTTGCCTCAGAGCCTATAGACTCTCCCACCGGCATGAAGGAACGTATATTGTCACGGGTGTTAGAGTCCGGAAATGCCGGGGCTCCGGCAGCTAAGCCGAATGCGGGCCTTACGGTTCAGCCTGCGGCAGAGCGCAGCAGCGTGGAGCGTGAGCCGGTTAAGGCTCCTTCCGCAGAACAGGGCTTGCCCCAGTTAAGTATTCCGGCGCCTAGACCAACCCGCTTCCGGGGTTATATAAGCCTCGGATTAGCTGTGGCTGTGCTGCTGCTGCTAATCTATACCGGGCAACTGCGCGGGAATGTAGCAGAGCTGAAGCAGCAGAGTACTGCTGGCACCGGGCCGCTGCAGGGGCTTAAGGTGAACGAAGCGGTAACGCTTAGTCCCGCGGGAGAGGGGATATCCGCCAAGGCTGTGGCAACGCTTGCCGCAGATGCTTCCGGTACACACCTCATAATCCAGGCGCAAGACCTGCCGGAGCTTACAGGTACGGAGGTCTATCAGGTGTGGCTGATGAAAGGGGACGCACCGGTGAATGCGGGCACCTTCATCTCACAGGCCGGAAACGGGGCGCTGTATTATACATTTGACCCGAAGGCTTATGATACCATAGCCGTTACGCTGGAACCGGATGCGGCGGGAAAGACCCCGCGCGGGAAGAAGATACTGACCGCGCCGCTTAAGCAGGGGTAGCAGCGGGAATATGGAGAGATAGCGAAATCTATCGCTATTCAAGCAGAACAGCCGGGAAGGTTCCCGGCTGTTTTTGTGCAAATATAAGGTGTTATATGAGCATAAGTGCACCTCATTTCAGCAGACGCAGGCCAAATGAGCCAATGAAGTGTATTAGTGCACCTCATTTCAGCAGACGCGAGCCAAATGAGCCAATGAAGTGTTATTAATGCACCTCACCTCATTTTACCGGATGGCACCAGGGGGAGATGAACGAGAATGGTGAGGTTGCCTTACATTTATTGGATTGAAATTATTTATCGCCCTGGATATCCACGGTTCCGGGAGGGAACCCATGCGTTCTGCTGCGCCGGACTATCCATACCGAAAGAGCCAGCAAGACAAACAACGCCCATGGGAACGATGCAACACCCGTTGTTTCGAGAAGAATTCCACCAGCTATACCGCCTCCGCCAATGGCCAGATTCCATGCGGTTACAAGCATGGATTGCGCTACATCTGCGCTCTCTCCTCCAGCTGTAGCAATGGCTGTTTGCAGTAGCGTGGCTGCTCCCCCGAACGTTAAGCCCCATACAGCAGCTACCAGATAGATTACAACAGGCTTGCCGCTTCCAATGCTGAGCAGAACAGATGCCAGCGCAAATGCGGTCAGGCTAATCAGAACCAGCAGCCTCAGATGACGATCAATCCACACGCCTGTTAACCAGATGCCAAGAAGTGCTGTAATCCCGAAAATAAGAAGCACCAGATCCACGCGCCCGGATAGTCCGGCCTGAGTAAGGTACGGTGCTATATAGGTGTATAGGATATTGTGGGCCAGTACCCAGGCCAGCACGACAAACAGGATCGGCCGCACTCCCGGGCTTGTGAACACCTTATTTAGCGGGAGCCGCTTATCCGCAGCTTCTCCCGGATAGTCCGGCAGCTTCCAGAGTATCCAAAGGGTTAGCAGCAGAGCGAACAGTGACAAGACTCCAAAAATATTACGCCAGCCTGCAAGGTCACCCAGGAACGTTCCGGCAGGGACTCCAAGCGCCAGGGCCAGCGGTGTCCCCGCCATTGCAATAGCCATAGCCCGTCCCTTAAGCTGCTCTGGTACCATGCGCCGGGCATAGCCTGCGATCATTCCCCACAGGACACCCGCGCACACACCCGCGAAGAAACGGGCCGCAAGGGTCAGAGGATAACTCGAAGATACGGCAGTAACGGTATTGAATATGAGGAAGCCAAGGATGCATAGTAACAGTAGAGGTCTCCGCCTCCAGCCGCGTGTTACTGTGGTCAATGGAATGGCGGCAAGTAACGAGCCCAGGGCATAGAGGGTAACAAGCTGACCTGCCATGGCCTCTGTTACTCCAAGACCCGTACTGATCTGAAGGAGGAGTCCGGCGGGAATCGTCTCCGTCAGAATACAGATAAACCCGGTCATTGCCAAAGCAATCAATCCAGCCCAGGGAAGACGCTCTGGGGCAGGGGGAGGGGGGCTTTGCTGCGGAGAAGCAATTGTGCCGCTGCTCATCGCGATTGTCTCATTAGTGTTGTTCATGACGGGTCCAATCTGCCGTAGATGGCATTGCACAGGTCAACCGTGAATGGACCAGACATACCCTCCAGTGCGGTATTGGTGAAGGCTACCACGCTTAGCCGCTGCTTGACATCGACGAACCACGAATGGCCATAGGTACCGCCCATGCGCCAAGTGCCAAGGGACTCCGCAGTGTTGGCGGCAGCAGGATCTTTAAGGACGGTCATCCCGAGGCCGAAACCCCGTCCCGGCCAGAAGGGCATGGGCAGATCGCCAATCTGGTTGGCCGTCATTTCGCGGACCAGAGACTCCGGCAATAGCGGCGCACCGCCTTTGCGCAACGTCTCCAGCAGCTGCAGGAAGTCTCCCGCACTGCCGACCATGCCGGCTCCGCCGGAAGGAAAGGCAGTGCTGTCTAACGCCCGGTCCGGGGCAAGGCGGAAGCCTGCCGTTCCTTCTACGAAGGCCAATCTGTCCGGATTCTCCATAAGCCGCAGTCCGGGAACATCATCGGCATAAGCTGAGGCCAGGCGCTGCGGGTCTACGGCAACGAAGCTGGTATCCGTCAGATCGAGGGGGCGAGTAATAAGTGAGCGGACCGTTTCACTGAGCGTGTTCCCGCTAACGTTAGCAATTACTGCTCCCAGCACATCTGTTGCGATAGAATATCTCCACTGGGTGCCAGGATGATAGAGAAGCGGAACAGAAGCGAGCCGCTTCAGGTTCTCTTCAAGCGTGATACCGGACTGATCCATGCCATCGGATATGCCAGCCTGCTCATAGGAACCGCCTTCTTCCTGAAAGAAGCGGTAGGTCAGACCGGCAGTGTGTGTCATTAAGTGACGGACTGTCATTGCTGGAGTCTCTCCGTTCTCAAGCCGTGGCTGAAAGCCCGGCAGCCACCGGTCTACACGGTCATCCAGCTTCAGGCGCCCTTGCGCCACCAGAATCAGAGCAGCCGTAGAGGTATACGGTTTGGATACCGAGGCGAGCCGGAACAAGGCGTCTTCCCGCATAGGCTGGTTGAGCTCGCGGCTCGCATAACCAGCAGCACGGCTATAGATGAGTTGCCCGTCTAATGTTACCTTTATGACAACACCTGCCAGACGCTTGTCTGTTAATGTCTTGTCGATGACCTTATTAATGCGTTCCGGGAGACGGTTAGGGTTCATGGTGTTCGAATAGAGCATACTCAACATCCTTTCGCTACAGTTAAAGCAGTAACCATTTCTGCTTTACTATTGTAAGTTAAGTATATAAAATAAATTAACTTGAATACATGAGCCATTAACGTTAAAATCCGCCTTATACATTTAAAGTTAAGGGATTTCAAATAAATAATCTTAAAATTAAAGGAGAGGTCAACAATGGACTCTATTGATAAGCAAATTCTGTTCCATCTGCAAAATCAGGCGAGAATCTCTATGACAGAGCTGGGGAAGAGCGTAGGTCTGTCTCAGCCAGCAGTAACGGAAAGAGTTAAGCGTATGGAGGAAAGCGGGGTGATCAAGGAGTACCGGACAATTATCTCGCCGGAGAAGATCGGGAAGCAGGCCGCGGCTTATATCCTTTTCCACTCCAGAGAGTGTCATGCTTTTGTGGACTTCTGCCGTGCCCATCCCGATGTCGTAGAGTGCTACCGCATCAGCGGAGAACACAATTATCTGTTAAAAGTCATGTCCGACTCTACACAGGGCCTTGAGGAGTTTGGGAATCAGTGTGATAAATACGGGAATTATACGATTCTGATCGTTATGTCATCGCCAATAGATCATAAGAATCTCCTTCCTTCGCTGGAAGAAGCAGGTGAAAATCTGCTTAAATAGAGATAAGAAATCCTAACAATATTCCTTGACAGGAATATTCCTGATAAGATATATTAAGAATGTACCCGGATACTAAAAGGCTGTATAAAAGGAATATGGAAATGATGGACACAATGACATTTAGCGCACTTGCTGAGCCTACCCGCCTGCGGATGGTTGAGATCCTGAAGGACGGGCCTATGAGCGTAGGCGATATCGCCGAGCGGCTCGCGCTCCGTCAGCCCCAGGCCTCGAAGCATTTGCGTGTGCTGCTGGAAGCCGGACTGGTTGAGGTGGAAGCGGCGGCTAACCGCCGGAACTACAGGTTGCGTACGGAGCCGCTGGAGGCTATGGATACCTGGCTGGAAGCTTACCGCAAGCTGTGGAATGAACGCTTCGACAATCTGGATGATTATCTGCGGCAGCTGCAGTCCGAAGACAAATGAATGACTATCAGGAGGGATTAGGAATGTCTGGAACAATGATTTCCCGAGTAGAAGGTCTTGAGCTGGTTCTGGAACGTGTATTCAATGCCCCGCGTGAGCTGGTATTCAAAGTATTCTCTGAGGCAGAGCATCTGAAGCAGTGGTGGGGACCGCGCGGCTGGATTGTTCCCTTCTGCACTGTTGATTTTCGTCCGGGCGGCATCTGGCATTATTGTATGAAGTGTGTGGATGAGAAGCAGGGGGAATTCTTCGGAATGGAATCCTGGGGCAAGGGCGTCTACCATGAGATTGTCGATGGCGAGAGATTCGACTATACCGATTACTTCTCCGATGCCGAAGGCAATGAGACGGAAGGGATGCCGTCCACACTGGTCAGTATGAGGTTCGAAGAGGTTGAGGGGGGGACGAAGCTGGTCAGCCGGTCGAAGTATGATTCGGAGGAAGCGCTTAAGACGGTCATGGATATGGGGATGGAGCAAGGGATCACCGAAACCTGGGACCGGCTTGAAGAGCACTTGCAATCCATTCAGTAACTTGACGGAATATAGGTTGAACGTTCATAGAGAGGTTGTCTTGATGCCGGATATCCGGCCGAGGCGGCCTCTTTTTGAGATGGACTGTTATAGGGTCACCTTAAAAGGACGGCGTAGCCGTTTCTATTTGTGCTTTTCCGGTGAATGGGTAATAGCGAATATACTGACAACAAGCAGTCCTGCGGAATTGGGGACAGGCTTGTTTTGCAGTGTCCAATTAGGGGGGCCAAAGGCATGGATGAGGCGTTGCTGGAACAGGTGAAGCGTTGGCATGATGAAGATGAATATCAGCAGATTGTGGACCGTATTCTGGATATTCCGCCGGCTGCAAGAGATTATGAGTGTATCGGCCAATTAGGCAGAGCTTACAATAACCTGGGTGAATACGGGGAGGCGCTGGAGCACCTGCGCAGCATCTCCAAGGAAGGCGGGGATGATCCGCTGTGGCAATTCCGCATAGGGTATTCCTACTATCACCTGAAGCAGTATGAGCAGGCTATTCATGCGTTTGAACGTGCGGAGGCGCTGGAGCCGGGAGATGGGGATACCGCGAGAATGCTGGAGTGGAGCCGGGAAGGCGCCCGGCGTGAGACAAGAGAGCAGGCAAGACGCGCCGAAGCGCTGGAGGCCTTGAAGGTGAATAGAGAGGGTGGCGGTAGAGACCTTGGTGCATTCCTCGACTATTGCGCGGACTTCTGGGAGGACAGTGATTATGCCCTGAAGGAGTATGTGTCCCCGCTGCCCAGTGACGAGCTGATTGCCTCTGTGGAGCAGGAGCTGGGTTATAAGCTGCCGGCCTCTTACATCTCCATGATGAAGCAGCATAACGGCGGGATTCCGCTCAATACGTGTTTTCCGGTGAATGAACCCACTTCCTGGTCTGAAGATCATGTTGCAATATCCGGAATTGCCGGGATCGGCCGTGACAAAAGCTATTCCCTCTGCGGGGAGCTGGGCAGCCGCTTCATGATTGAGGAGTGGGGCTACCCCGATATCGGCGTGGTTTTCGGTGACTGTCCTTCCGCAGGACATGATGTCATTATGCTGGATTACCGTCACTGCGGCCCGGAAGGGGAACCTGAGGTGATTCATGTGGACCAGGAGAGCAACTATGAGATTACGTTCCTGGCCCCGGACTATGAGACCTTCATTCGCGGGCTGGTGAACGAGGAGGTCTATGATACCTCGGAGGAGGATAAGCAGGAGGATCTGCAGAAGGTAGCGTCCGCGCCGTTCTCTCCGCTGCTTCAGGAGCTGTGCGATAAGGTTACGGAAGTGGACGGTATAGAAGGGATTATCCGCAAGATCTGCACCTCCATCGTAGAGGAGAAGGGCCATTTCTCTCTTCACGCGGACGAACGCTCCACCTTGATGTATGATCTCCAGTTCTGGCTCTATACCAGCGCTTACCCGAATACGAGCCGTGACCAGTATCTTGAGGTGTATTCCAAAATGATCGCGTTCGGCGGTGAATTCAGCACAGGCGGATATGCCCCGGGCTTCATCTCGGACTGGCTGGATGACCGGGTCCGGCAGGGAATGATCGTGGAGACGGAGGGGGCGCTCCGGTTCACGGATGAGGCGAAGGAACAATTGCTGAAGAAGCTGAAGCAGGCAGAAATCGCGGATGCTGTGGACCTGAAGCCTTTTATAATCGTGGAGCAGGAGAATGGCGGGAAATCGGTGATTCTGAACGTTGGCAATTATAGGACAGAGGTATTCGCCACACGGGAAGAGGAAGGCTTCGAGGGAAATGGATATGATTGGGCATCTCTGGCCGCGGTATTCCTGGAGGAAAAGATGCCTGAGCTGGCCGGTATTGTCCGCTTCGATCCGGAGGCAGATATGTTCTGCGCCTATTCGTCCGATGGTGATGCGCTTGTCGCCTTCGCGACTGCCTTCAAGCAGGCTTGCGAGGATGACGCGCTCATCCGCGATCTGTTCTCACGTGCGGAGCTGGATTAGACTAGGAACTTTTTGGATTTTTTTGCGTCTCTACTATAAAGGAATGTAAAATTCAGGAGGTTGTGATGATGAGGAAGTTACTCCTAGGTTCATCTGTTATTCTATGTGCTGCGCTGCTGGCACCGGTAGCGCATACGGCGTCCGCAGCGGGTCCGGCTCCAAAAGGAACACAAGTAGTTGTGAATAATAACGATTTAGAGACCAAAGATATTCTTAATAAGAATAATCAGGTGTTTTTTAGCCTGACTTCACTCCAAAGCTTGGGCGGATTAACGTTTGCCTGGAATAATACGACTAAGCAGGTAACCGTGAAGGGGAGCGGCACCAGCCTGCAGTTGACCATAAATCATACCACAGCCCTGAAAAATGGAGCCTCCGTGTCCTTAAGCGCTGCTCCCTTTATTCATAAGGGCAAGACCATGATTCCTTTACGTTTTGTTGCCGAAGCTCTGGACGGTTCCGTAACTTGGAATCCCAACACCCAAACGGCATTTGTGTCCAAACCAGGCGCGAAATTGTTGGCTGATCTGAAGAGCAGCGAGTTAAGCACGGCAAGGAATGCTGCGATTAATCTTCCCAGAGTGTCACAGCTCACGGAGGACTTTGAACCTTCTCTGGAGACCGCCAGTCTCCAGTATTATTTTCCGGCAACGACCAAAGACCGGTTCATCGAGGTCAATAATAATGTAATCCGTTATTATCAATTGACGCAGAACACAGCTTACCTTAAGTGGCAAGCTCTCACTGGCGACAAGGCCGGCAAGCAAGGTAACCTGTATTTCATTAACCGCGCTCTTACGCAGGAGAATGGTTCCTTACCGGATTTTACAGCTACGACCTTCGCAAGCTTTCGCTGGATGCCTCATATCACTTCCACGGGGTATGGTTTGATAAATAAGGGGAATTGGAATGAGGTTATTTATAAAGAAGCCGAGGTTCCTCAACCTAAGCTGAAGGAAAATTATATTATTGTGGATATTCCAGAGGAACAATAATGGGTGATCGTATGGTGACTGTCCTGAGGTTGCTGTGACTCCAGGGAGAATGTAAGGCTGGGTGTCTGTGACGCCCAGCCAACTGGGAAAGGAACACCTTATGGCATTGCTTTAAAGTCCAAGTAGTGTTTTTAAAGAATATGCTTCTTGTCCTCCCACTCCAAAATAGAGATTAATATACGGAGTACCATCTCCTGATCTACTGACGAACGTTCAACAAGCAACTCTATAATCTGACTAAGAGCATCCTTTTGCTCCATGGGTCCAATATAGCGGAACAGTTCCTCCAACGATATGTGTAACCCGCCAACTACCTTCTCCAAAGTTTCAAGCGTGAGGTTCTTCTCTCCACGTTCAACTTGTCCCACATAATTCGTATGTAAACCTGACCGTTCGGCAAGCTGCTCTTGCGATAGGTTCATCTCTTTGCGTATTTTTCGAATGCGCTCTCCGATTCTTTTAACAAGCTCGGATTTGGACTCATCTGTCATCTTTTTTTTCAGAGCTATCCAATGTAGCCATCACTTCCCGGTTGATCTTGGTGAGAGCTTCGATTTCGTTTGTACTCCTACCACTAATCAGAGTCATATGTTCATCTAACGCCTTACGGCGGTTGGTATGATCCTCGAAACGGAAAATTTCTTCAGCGGGAATTTGGAAGGCAGCTATTATTTTCTCCAGTGTCTCCAAAGAAATATTACGGTCTCCACGTTCAACCCCGCCTATATAGCTATAGTGAAGTGATGCAGCTTCCGCCAGCTGTTCCTGGGTCCATCCTTTTGCTTTTCTAAGCTCACGTATCCGACTTCCTACACTTTCCGGTAAATTCATGGGATCACCTCCACTTAAGGTTAGAAGAGGTATGCTAACCAATACAGATAACTAAACTCAAACTTAATGAGAATTAAATTGTACTTAAAAGTACTGTTTATATTGACCAAATATATATTCGGCTATACAATTAATTGGAAATGGATAAAAAAGGAGGCCCCATCCATGCGCCCTTCCATTCTGAAATTACTTAACCCGGACATTATCGTTGAAATGCTGGAAATGGCATGCCGCTTAGAGGATTGGGACAAGATGCTGAACACGGCGGGTATTCTTTACAATTTCGCGCAGTGTATCTATGAGGAGCGGCAGTATCACAAGGCTAAAGGGCTTCCGGTACCACTTGTGGACACGCAGCGTCCGCTTGTGTATTACTTCGGGTTCAGTCATCTGATGCAGGGCATTGCCTATCAGAAGCAGCAGAAGTATGACGAGGCAAAAGAGACGATATACCGTTATGCCGAGCTTGGCTGGATGGAGGAGTTAGGGGGAGAAGGGGAGGAGATTGCCGAGGAATTCAGGTATCTGGCCCGTGCCAACCTGTATATCGTGGAGATTTTGTCCGGCAGGATGGAGTTTCTGGAGGGGTATACCCAGTTCTTGCAGGATAATCCTGAAGAGCTGTTGCCGGGATTAGGGACTATTGTGCAGGCTGCGGTGAATTATAGGCTGGATGTGGACGATCTGCTGCATAGGTTCGCGGAGCAGAGTGCCGGATTTGGGGACTATGAAGATGCAGATAATCTCTCGCATTATTTCAGCTATTGTTATCATTTGGCTCTATATCATAGACGGGCAGGCAGACTGCAGGAGGGGCTGGACTGGACAATGCAATCTTTAAGGCTGGCCCACCAGTCCAAGCATGACGGGAATTTCAAGCGCTGTCTGGCGTTGTTCGAAGCACTGCGGGAAGGGATGACGGACGAACAGGCCGGGGGATATCATGGATTGCTACAGGAGTGCCTTGGTCAAATTGTTTGAGTGCATGTGGAGTTAGGTTCAAATCTTGTTCTTCTTCCGTAAAAGAAAGATCAGTCCGCCAATCAAGAATCCGCTTATCACTCCTGCTAAGACAGATTTGAGGATGCTGAGTACAATATCTATGGATGTGTCGTCAGGTGTTGCAGTCAGATTCACAATGAATAGCAGACTGAACAGAATAGATGTGATTAGAAAAGTTTTTGAGGCAAGGAATCGTTTCATGGTTCTCCTCCGTTCACCTTCGATTCTACCATAATTATCCTGAAAAATTTTCATTTTTCCTATATAGGGCAAATCGAACGGGGCGAAAAGAATGTATCGCTATTGAATTTATCCAAAATTGCTGAGACCTTAGACGTTAATCTGATTCATGCTCCGTGAGTCCAACAGTGATAAGGTTCGATTAGCTACAAATGTGTTAAGAGAAATTTTTAAAGGTAATACTTCTACATAAACAGCAGCCCCTCCTGCCGGAGAGGGCTGCTATTTGGACTGCCTCAAACCCGGCAGCAGAGTGGATTAATGTAACAATCTTACGGCTTCAAAAGCACCCGGTGAACTCCCTGGCTGCCGCCTGGTGCGGTTCCGAGATATAAATACTCCCCGTGGCTTACGGCAGTGGTGATGCCATACAAGGTTCCTTTCGGATCATGCCAGCTGTTCACTAGCTCTCCTTCGGGTCCGTATTCTGCGACTAGTCCGTGCTTCACCGGGGCACTTGCTCCATTCAACAAGGGCTGCGGAACTTTGGACATCGTTGCTGCTACCCAGGGGTGACTATGCATGTAATCGGCAAAAGCCAGACGGGTCGTGAATACCCCTACCCAGAAGTGTCCCTGGGCATCCCGGGTGATATTGTCCGGGAACCCCGCCAGATTCTCCGCAAAAAGATCAGAGGTGCCTTGCTTGGGCCCCTTCAGCCAATAGCGGGTCAGCTGGTAATGGTAAGATTCAGCAACAAGTACGAAATCTTCATCGGCAGACAATACGACTCCGTTGGCGAAATACAAATCCTTCAGCAGAACGGTTGTCTGCTTGGTCTGCGGATCATATTTCAACAATCGTCCATGCGGTTTGTTCTCGGCGATCTCTTTGAACATGACCTTCCCATAGTTAGAGGTATCGGAGAAATAGATCGATCCGTCTTGCGCGATGTCCAGCTCATTCGCCAGATAGATCGGTCCTCCATCTACTTCAGTGGCCAACACTTCAATCTTTCCATCCTTGTCAATCGACAGCAGCCCCTTCTGAATATCCGCCACAATCAAATTTCCGTCGGCATCGAATTTCAGCCCGTTAGGTGTTCCCTGGGTATCGGCGAACACTTCGGCCGGCTGCGCTTTGCCTTCCGCATCGAAGGCCACCCGGTAGATTGTGCCGTCAGAGTCGCCTGTATATAGCCGCCCCGCGGCATCAAAAGTGATAAATTCCGGGAACTTCGCGCGGTCTGTCACAAGCTCTGCGGAGCTAAGCTTGTTGTTCTCTTTCCAGGGACCCTCCGTCTCAAAAGAAGGGGCGGCAGGTGCAGACCATACAGCGGGCTCCACCGGGGCAGGCATCAGCAGGAATCCGGCGATTCCCAGCACAATGACCCCGAGCAGGACCAAACCCCATCTGCGGATGTGTTGACCGGTGGAACGTTTACGTGGATTGGTTACTGTGGACATTATAGATCCTCCTTAGAGTGTGTAGGGCGAAGCATACCGCCAACCAGCCGCAGACCTTGTCTGCGGGTCATGAACCGGGTAATCTGGGCACTCAGGTAATTGCGGAGTCCCGGAACAACATACTGTTTCCCTCTGGCCATAGCGCGCAGGGTAAGGGCTACTACCCGCTCCGGCGTGTCCTTCGCGCCGCCGACAGACGCATCCTCCGTACCCACCACGTTGAAGAAATTAGTCTCCGTCGAGCCTGGACACAGGGCGAAGAATTGAACGCCGCGATTACGATTCTCCCACCACAGCGCGTCGGTAAAGGACAAGACAAAGGCCTTGGTCGCCCCGTATACGGCCATATAAGGCAGCGGCTGAAAGCCTGCGGTCGACGATACATTGATCACCGCACCTGCCCCTCTGTGGAGCATGCCGGGAAGGAATAAATGAGTCATATCGACTACAGCGGTGACGTTGAGCATCACTTCTTCATGCTGCCGTTCGCCGGAGACCTCCTCGAATAGGCCGTGGGTGGCAAAGCCCGCATTGTTAACCAGCAGATCTATACTCAGGCCAAGCTGCTGGCATTGACGGTACAGCTCTCCGGCAGCGCCTTCGAGCGATAGATCCAGGGGAATAACCCGGCACTGGACTCCATGGCTGCGCGTCAACTCGGCTGCGAGCGCTTCAAGTTTGCTTTTGGTTCGGGCTACCAGCACCAGATGACTGCCTTCCTTGGCTAACTGTCTTGCGAACTGTTCGCCGATTCCCGAAGAGGCCCCGGTGATCAACGACCATTTTCCTTTAATATTCATAAGTTCTACTCCTTCTGGTACAATGTTTTGTTTTGGTAACACTGTTTCCTATGTGAATCATAGTAACCAAAAGGACGCGCCTGTGTCAACTCCTTTTTTTGAGCGTGAGGGTTCAATTGACAACCTATGTTCAAATGTTTAGAATTCCTGTTATAACCGGGCAACTCTGTTGCTGGTCCATAACATGATAACCGAATGAAGGTGATTCTTATCAGTAGCGAAGACAAATCTTCACCCTCCACGGAGCGGGTATTAAAAACATATCAGGAAGCCCGTCTGCAAAATACGGAGAATCTCCGTAAGCTTGTGGTGGATGCGGCCGCCGCCATTCTTCAGGAAGAGGGGCCGGAGGCCGTCACTGTGCGCAGAGTATCGCAAAGAATGGGCTGCTCCACCAAGATCATTTACAATTTGTTTGTCAATAAAGAGGGTCTGGCCCAGCAATTGTATCTGGAGGGCTGCAAGCTGCTGGCCCAGCGCTTCGAAGAGGTGCCGCCGTCGCCAGATCTGCTGCAGCATCTGCTGGATCTGGGCGAAGCGTTCTGGCAGTTCGGACAGGACTACACCAGCTACTATAAGCTGATGTTCGGAGGGGCTTTTGCCGAGTTCAAGCCGGATGCGGAGAGTATGCAGGGAACGATGACTGCCATACACCGCCTGCTGGTTCTAATCAGCACTGCCCAGGAGCAGGGACAGATCTCGGATCAGGAAGAGACCGGGAACCTGGTCAGCACCATATGGGCATCGCTGCACGGTGTAATCCACCTGTATATGGGCGGGTTCCTGGGTGATGTGGAGGCAGCCCATACCATATATAGACAAACAATGATGCTGCTGTCTGAGTCCTTGTTTGCCGCATCCAAGCCAGAGTAGAGGAGCGAACAAGGGATGATTGCACTAATCTTGGCTGCGGGATATGCCACCCGCCTCTATCCGTTAACCCGGGATACCCCCAAGCCGCTGCTGCCTGTTCAGGGGAGTCGGACGATCCTGGATCTGCTGGCCGCCCGGCTGGAGGTACTGGAGGAGATTTCAGAGATTCTCATTGTGACGAATGACCGCTTTTTTCATGCTTTTGAACAGTGGCAGCAGCAGTATCAGGGCTTGAAGCCGGTTCGGGTGCTGAACGATGGCACTTCTTCTCCTGAGGGCCGGTTAGGCGCGATTGGCGATATCCAGTTTGTGCTGGAGCGGGAACAGCCGCAGGAGGATCTGCTGGTTCTGGCAGGCGATAATGTGCTGGGATTCGGCCTTGAGGGGTACTTGGAGTATTTTCACGAGGTGGGTACCGACTGTATTCTTGTCCGTAAGGTAGATGATCCGGCTGAGCTTCGCAGTATCGGTGTGGCGGAGCTGGATGCGCAGATGCGGGTCCTGTCGCTGGAGGAGAAGCCGCAGGAGCCCCGCTCGAACATAGGCGTATTCGCTCTCTATATCTATAAGCGGTCCACGCTGCCGCTGTTCTCCCGTTATCTGGCCGAGGGGGGCAACCCGGATGCGCCGAGTTATTTCCCCGAGTGGCTGCATTCCCGCCAGGAGATGCGGGCCTATTATACGGAGGGGACGATTGATGATGTCGGCACCCCGGAGGCCTACGCAGAGATGCGGGTCAGGCTGGGGGAACAGGCAGAGTGATCTGGGTTAATAATCAAAAAAAACGCACGGGTACAGAGAGAATTTCTCATTCCCGTGCGTTTTTTTTGGAAGAGCAAGGGTAGTAGAGCAGTTCTTGGAGATTATCTATGATTCAGTACAATTGGGCCGCCGCCTCTGGAGTAAAGGCTTGAATTTCCTCCAACCTGCCCTCACGGATTTTCTTCGCCCATGCCGGATCACCCAGAAGTGCGCGTCCAACCGCTACCAGATCGAACTCCTGGTGGTCCAGCCGCTTCAGCAGCTCCTCCATCCCTTGATGGTCTGCATCCCCGCCTTCAGCGGGATCATTGTCCATGCCTACGGAACCAACGGCAATCGTCGGCTTCCCGGTAAGCTTCTTCACCCATCCGGCGAGACCCAGCTCCGAGCCCGCGAATTCCGGGTCCCAGAACCTGCGGGTCGAGATGTGGAAAATATCCACCCCTGCCTGTACCAGCACATCCAGGAATTGCTCCAGCTGCTCCGGTGTATCCACCAGCTTCGCCGTGTAATCCCCCATCTTCCACTGGGACAACCGGATGGAAATCGGATAATCCGGTCCGACTACAGCGCGGACGGCCTGGACAACTTCGGCTGCAAACCGGGTACGCTTCAGGAAATCGCCGCCATAGCGGTCCGTCCGCTGATTGGTTATTTCCCAGAAGAACTGGTCAATCAACAAGCCGTGGCCGCCGGAGAGCTCTATTCCGTCGAAGCCAGCTTGCTGTGCATTCACTGCCGCATCGGCATAGGCCTGAATGACCCCGGCAATTTCTTCTTCTGTCATCGGCCCGCTTATCTTGTTCCCCTGCATGTCGAGTCCTGATGGCCCGATTGATGGTGCATCCGGGTGAGGCTGGGAACCCATGGACCGAATCATTCCCATATGTGACAACTGCGGAAAAATGATACCGCCGGCCTCATGAACCTGTCTGATGACTTCACGCCAGCCGTTCAGAGCGGCTTCACCAAAGAGATTAGCCAGTCCCGGATCACTGCTTGCTGCCGGATGGTCAATCATACCAACGGTGATGATTAGCCCCACCCCATTCTCAGCACGGCGGCGGTAATACGCTGCCATATCCTCACCCGGTACTCCCTCCGGTGAAAAAGCACGCGCCATCGGTGACATTACAATCCGGTTGGGTATAGTTAATTGTTGAACCGTGTACGGTTCAAATAAGGTCTCCAGTGAATGGATTTGCTCCTGTTGTTTAGCCATGGTTAACGCCTCCTGTAGGTTGAATGATTATTCTCAAAGCGGGGTATGAATGCAATAGTAACAAGCTCCAATCCTCCCTTCAACCAACAAACTGCCCAAGTTGTTGCTTAAGCTAGAAGCCGGAAAAACTGTCGTATTGGCAGATCCTATTTGTTGTGTACAGAGCACATGTTTATAATAAGAGGATTATAATCTCTTCTGAAAGGGGCGCTCCTTGGATGGCTGGCATACTTCCCCCCAATCCGAACGACCCGCGGGTGATTCGGACCCGTCAATTAATTCTGGATGCCTTCGTCCGGCAATTGAATATCATGGACTTCAACTCGATAACCGTCGGCGACATTACCAAAGCAGCTACGATTAACAGGACCACCTTTTATGCACATTTCCAGGATAAATATGCGCTGTTCGAAGCCTTTTTGTTAGATGCCTTTACGAATATGGTCCTCCATAAAGTCGATGCAAAAGGACCGTTGACTGAGAAAACGCTTCAAGAGCTGATAGTAGCATTATGTAATTATCATGAAAACAGCCACCGCTGTTTCAAAAGATATGATTCTGTAGCTCTCTTACTTGAGGAGAATATTAAGCTGCATCTCGAGAAACTTATCCTGCAGCTGATCTCCGGATCAGCTGCAGCTACAGATTCGAAGCCGCTTGCAACTGCCGCCACCCTGCTAAGCTGGTCCTTATATGGCGTAACCTACCGCTGGAATCTGGAGGGAAGATCAGAGTCTTCCTCCGAACTGGCGGAGCGGGTAATGCCGCTGATCACGGGCGGATTTCCCATGAGCCCCCAATGACCAAAAACGCAGAGCAGCGATCCTCCAAATGGGAAAATCGCTGCTCTGCTCACTTTTTGTTGGTTTTAAGAATGAAGAGAACTGTCTTCCGCCGTAGAAAACCTGCCTTTGGGATAGCCTCGTAGCCGTTTCCGCTTGGTTACGGCTCTACGCCGTAGATGAGCGTCCCGTTATGGTATACAGTGATCCGGTCGTTGGCGGTGAAGCTGGTCAGCAGCGGCCGGAAGGAGTAATCGTTGGCCTGGCTATAATTCGCATAGTTATCCTTGTGAATACGGAACTGGATCTCTCCGGTCGAGCCGGAAGCAGCCAGGCTGCCTGCCCCGTCCTTAAAGGAGATTTCAGCGTAGGCATCGGCATCAGGGACCGGAGCTGTGAGCGGGACGATGGTGGTCTGGATATTGTTTTTGCCGACGACGGCGTAGTCAATCTCCATGGTGTGTGCGGAGCTGCCGTCCTGGGTGAACCAGTAACGGATCGTGAATTGGCTGAGCGGGACGGGGACGGTGGAAGTGCTCTTTAGCTGAAGACTTGCCCGGATGGAGCCCACGTTGTTGCCGGCCTCATCACTGCGGTAGAGCGGAGTGGCGGTTACAGGTCCTGTCCCGGGGCCTCCAGGCTGTTCAATAGGAGGGAAGGTGACCGTCTTCATGATCCGGTTCAGCATGAGCTGCTTCGGCCGGTTCCAGGTTGCCCAGTCATCCTGCAGCAGACCGCCGGTATCCCCGCTGTTGGGATTCAGTGTCCAGTAGGTCCAGTACAGGTCATTCGTGCCGATGTAATCGACTAGTTTATTTTGCCACTTCCCTTCAACCGAGAGGGTATCCACGCTGCGTCCTCCGAATTCACCCATGATTAGAGGGGCAATGTTCTCTTTGCTGATATAGCCCCACGTCTGATCCCATATGGCAGGCAGATTCGCCGGAAAAGCAGGATCGCTGAACCACGGCTGCTCCGCCACTCCGGGACCGTAATCATGCGGAGAATAGACCACTTGATTCGGAACGGTAAGCGTTACCGGATAATTCCGCACCCCGGTGAGGTTGCCGCCCCACCAGTACTTACTGGTGTTACCCTGCACATTCTGCTCGATCCCTTCGACAATGATCAGCCAGTGCGGATTCACTGCAAGGATTGCATTCCCTGCCCGCTGAGCTGCGAGCCGCCAGTCTGTGCTTAGATCGCCGGTCCCCCAGCTTGCCGTGCCGTGAGGCTCATTATGCAGGTCGGCACCGATTACCGTAGGATTATTCGCATACCGTGCAGCCAGCATCACCCAGTCACTGATCCAGCGGGATTCAGGATATGCGGCGGTATACCAGAGCGTCGACTGCCCGCCGGAATCAGGGCGGTGGCGGTCCAGGAAGATTTGAATGCCGCGCTGGCCGGCTTTTTCGATTAAGGTATCCATGATTTCGATGGGAGTCAGACCTGCGAGGTCCGGGTTCTTGGCATAATCAATGCTGTTGGCCTGGGAGGCCGGATCGAACATTTGACTGCTGAACGGCAGGCGAATCAAGTTGTACCCTTCTGCGCGGACCTGATCGAGCACATCATCCATGGAACGCGACCATAATCCGTGCGGGGAATAGTTCGCTGTCTCGAAGCCAAACCAGTTGAGTCCGTTGAATACGGCCGGGTTCCCCTGCGAATCTACAATCCGGCTGCCCGAAGTGTGGTAATAACTGCCTGTTGTCTGCTGCGCATTCACCCTATGTCCGGCAAAAGCGGCGGTACCTGCAAGCAGTGCTACAGCCAAAAGCATCTTCCCCAGTGTCCTGAAACCAAAGGTCATTCACTTTCCTCCTCGTATATGATTCATGATAAAGTCGAACTTTATATCATACGGGCCGAATGAAAACCTATTCATCCGGGACAGCCTTAAATATGGAAAATTATTGAATTCGTTTGAATGCTGCTGAGAAGTGCTTCGAAGGCTAAGCGGGGGGCGAAAGTGCTAATGAGATGCGCTTCGCTGAAGGCTAAACGGGGCGGAACATGCTGATGAGCAGCGCCGCTCTGAAGGCGAGGCCGGGAGCGGAACATGTTGATGAGCAGCGCCGCTCTGAAGGCGAGCCGGGGAGCGGAATTAGATGGATTTCCTCCACTTGCTGAGGGACGAATGGGCCGTATTACGGCAAGAGTTGGAAAAATAGCACTTAAATGATCACATATCAGCCAAAGAAGCCGAAACGGACAATAGTAGTTGGAGTTTTTCCACTTGCTTCCCTGGATTGCTCCGAAATCGGCGAATTAAGATACGTTATTCCACTTGTTGGCTGGCAGGCGTCGTGGTAGGGGGTCATCGCATACTATCTACTATTTATTCTGCCAGATTATGAGAATTACAGCTAGTCATAAAAGGGAATAATTGTTATAGTTACAAATGTAAGCGTTATCCATATTTGAGAGGAGCGTGCAGAATCATGTATTCAATCCAAATGAAATCCAAAGTCATCCAATGGGCCGCCATCGGGTCGCTGGTCGTGTCCCTATTCATGGGCTCACTGGCGGTGAGCGGGGACAAGGTGTTCGCCGCTGAGTGCACGAACGGTTATGTGGGCTTAACTTATGATGATGGACCGAATCCCAACACGACAACGAACCTGCTGAATGCTCTGCAGCAGAATGGCTTGCGGGCCACGTTCTTCAACGTCGGTCAGAATGCGCAGAATCATGCTTCCCTCGTGCTTGCCCAGAAGAATGCGGGCATGTGGATTGGCAACCATTCCTGGTCGCATCCGAATCTGACACAGCTCGGCACTGCCCAGGTAACCTCTGAGATTGTTAAGGCGCAGCAGACACTGCAATCCATTACCGGCACAGCGCCGAAGCTGTTCCGTCCGCCGTATGGTGCGACCAACGCAGCCCTGAAGTCGACCCTGGCCCAGCAAGGTCTTACTGAAGTGCTCTGGAATGTGGACTCCCAGGACTGGAACGGAGCGACTACGGCCCAGATCGTGACCGCCGCAGGCAAGCTGCAGAATGGGGATGTCATCCTAATGCATGACCAATACCAGACCACGCTCCAGGCCGTTCCACAGATCGCGCAGAATCTCAAGAGCCGCGGCCTATGCTCTGGTATGATCTCTCCGGCAACCGGCAGGGCAGTCGCACCTGACGGTGGCGGCGGCAGTCCTGCTACGACGAAGGTAGAGGCGGAGAATATGACCAAGGCCGGTCAATATACCGCGAATATCAGCTCGCCGTTCTCTGGAGTCGCCTTATACGCGAATAATGATTCTGTGAAGTACACACAGAATTTCACGATTGGCACCCACAATTTTTCCCTTCGTGCGGCTTCAAATAACGCCAGCATGGCCAGAGTTGACCTGAAGATTGGAGGGGTGACGAAGGGCACCTTTTATTATGGCGGAAGCAGCCCTGCGGTCTATACGATCAGCAATGTCAGCCATGGAACCGGAAATCAGATTATTGAGCTGGTGGTCACAGCCGATGACGGGACCTGGGATGCTTACCTGGATTATCTGGAAATCAACTAGCGCGCATATTTAAGGGGGGCCCCAGTCAGCCGGCGCATGGCTGCCGGGGCACCCCCTTATTGTGCTTCAGCTTCGCCCGCCAGGCCGCGGATATTCTCCAGATCGCTGCTGCATAGTACCTCAAGATTCGCTGTAATCTTCTCCGGGCTCCAGTCCCACCACTTCAGCTTCAGCAGGAGGGCGATGAGCTCGTCTCCGAAGCGCTGCCGCAGAATCCGGCCCGGATTGCCCCCGGCAATATGATATGCAGGCACATCCTTGGTGACAGTGGCATTGGCGGCGATAATGGCTCCGTCGCCAATGCTCACGCCCGGCATAATGGTGGCGTTCTGGCCGATCCAGACATCGTTGCCGATGACGGTATCGCCTTTGTAGGGCAGCTCCGCCAGCTCTGGGGTGGCCGCTTCCCAGCCTCCGCCCATAATGTTGAAGGGATAGGTGGTCACCGAGCCCATCCGGTGGTTGGCCCCATTCATGATGAATTCGACGCCTCGGGCGATGGCACAGAATTTGCCGATGATCAGCTGGTCTCCGATGAACTCATAATGATGGGTGACGCGGCTCTCGAAGGATACCGACTCGTCAGGATCATCATAGTAGGAGAAGTCTCCGGCGGTGATGTTGGGGCGGGTAATCATATTTTTGATGAAGCGGACTTGCCTGATCTGAGGATTCGGATGGAGGTCATCCGGATTTGGTCCTGTAGAATGCATAGGATCACACCTTTCCTGGATAAATGGGTACGTCATGATTGGATTCTAGCTATAGTATAGTCCAAGCGAGACTACAGTTCTTCCATATATTATAAGAGACTGGTAGTTTGTAATCTCTTATGTTAAGGGAGGCTTGGCTGGAATGGCTATTCTATCAACAGGACCTATTGAGAATAATGCAGTGAATAGTGTAAGGCCTACGGTACAGGTGACGGTCAAAGTCGATAACCGGGATGCGGTGAATCCGTCTGCGGTTCTGATCCATGGGTATAATTTAACCCTCACAAGAACGTTGTATGTTAGCGAGCTTATTACGGTTTCCCCGGATGAGGTAATCACAAGAAATTACTTTGCCAATCTGGATGCCTATGAATTTGTCTTCACGACGGAAGGTCTCGCTGAATTGCAGACAGAGGTCTCCGTATGGGGCAAGGATTCAGCCGGACAGCTGGTTACCGCCCACCGTCTCGTCTCAGCCGAGCTGCTGGGAGCTGAAGATGGAGCAGCCACAGGCTCCGTCAACCGGATCTATGTCTCTAATTTCAATAGCAATGATGTCTCTGTGATCAACGGGGCAACGGGTGCGGTGGTAGCAGTCATTCCTGTCGGTGTGAATCCTGCAGGAGTTGCAGTGAACCCGTTAACCAACCGGATCTACGTGGCAAATCTGAACAGCGATAACGTATCCGTCATTGACGGAGTGACGAACACGATACTTACCACCGTTCCTGCCGGAGGTGGCTCGGGGGCAGTGGCAGTCAATACCGCTACCAATGCCATCTATGTGGCTAATTTCAATGATAATACGGTGACTGTTATTGACGGATTGACCAACACTGTGGTGACGACCATTATTCCTGCCGGGGGTTCGCCTTTTCCAACGGGAATCGGCGTGAATTCCTTAACCAATACGATTTATGTCTCTGATTTCAACTCAGATATTGTTACCGTCATTGACGGGGCTACCAATACAGTGATTACCCAGATTCCCGTTCAGGTTAACCCGTTCCGGGTGGGCGTTGATCCTGCGACGAACCGGATCTATGTCTCCAACTTGACCAGCAACACGGTATCCGTCATTGATGGAGCCACCAATACGGTGATCACTAATGTGCTTGTGGGCACGACTCCGGCTGAGCTGGGAGTGAACGTATCTACCAATGCCATCTATGTGCCCAACCGGGATACCGACAATGTCTCGGTGATTGGCGGGTTAACGAATACAGTGATTACTACCATTCCGGTCGGAAATAATCCCAACGGCGCGGGAGCCAATCCCTTGACGAACCGGATATATATCACCAACCAGGATGATAACACGGTATCGGTTATTGACGGGGTTACCCAAGCTGTGGTCAGCGTCATTCCGGTCGGTGCGCGACCCTTCTCGGTCGGCGTCAATCCATAGGCACCCAATGGGACAAGGAATCCCTATCTTTAGCGATTCAAGCTTTTTAAGGCAATTGCAGATAGAACGTCGTGGACTCGCCAACTACACTTTTTGCGTATATTCTCCCCTTATGCTGATCCACAATCGACTTAGCGATAGCCAGACCCAGGCCGTAGCCGCCCTGCTTGCGTGCTCTGGAGGTATCCGTACGGTAAAAGCGGTCAAAAATCCGCGTCAGGTGCTCAGCAGCGATGCCTTCCCCCGTATTCGAGGCGGAGAGGAGGACATCGCTGTTGTGCTTGTAGAGGGAGAGGTGTACGGCGCCCTTCGGATTCGTGTATTTCACCGCATTGTCCAGCAGAATCATCACCACCTGCTTGAGCTGCTCGCTGTTGCCGTGTACGGTAAGCTCAGGCTGAAGGTCGTAGCTGAAGGTGATATTCTTCTCGAAGATGACCGCCTCCATAGTCAGGATAATATTCTCTACCGCCTCGCTTATATTGAACCTGGTGTGGAGCATCGCGGTCCGGGAGTCATCCATCTCCGTCAGGTACAGCAGGTCATTGGTCAGCCGGGTCATCCGCTCGGTCTCGGACTTGATATACTGCAGCCATTTCGCCTGATTGCGGATGGTATCGTCACTGTTCGCCAGCAGCACATCCGCGTTGGTGTTGATGATCGTCAGCGGGGTCTTCAGCTCATGGGAGGCATCGGCGATGAACTGCTTCTGCTTGTCAAAAGCCTCCCGGACCGGCGCAATCGAGCGCCCCGCGAAGTAGCGGCTGGTGAAGTACAGGATGATCAGCATCAGCAGGCCCACGGCTGTGAAGGTATAGATAAGGTTGGTTAGGATGCTCTGCTGGGCGGTGATGTCCATGAAGACGAGCTGCTTCCCGCCGCTTGTTGACTTGACCATGAAGATCCAGCGGCTGCCGTCCAGGGTGAACCGGCCGGTGTCCTTGTCTATGCGCAGGGCTTCCTTCAGCGCGGCGTCATAGAATTCATCGTCCATCGTGAATTTGGATTCCTTCGTGAGCAGTGTGCCGCTTGCATCCGTCTGTACGGTGAAGGAGACAGAGCGCTCCGGCTGGTAGGGGTCCATCGGCCCTTTATCCATCGGCACCTTACCCTCTCCGCTGCCGCGGGGAAAGGGGGAGTCGCCCGGTCTTTGCTGCATATCCGCTATCCGGTGCAGCGCCATATTGATATCATTTTGCACATTGACGTACATGATGATATAGATCGTGGCGAAGGCAATCAGCATGATCACCGAGATGGTGACCAGATTGACAATCAGGAACCGTGTTCTGAGTTTATGGAACATCAGGGACTCCCCTCTAAGACGTAACCCACGCCTCTAATCGTGCTGATGCGTACCCCGGAGCTGAGGAAGGCAAGCTTTTTACGCAAAAAAGAAATGTAGACCTCCACATTATTATGCTCCGCCTCGGAATCGAAGCCCCACAGCTTCTCAATAATCTGCTCCTTCGAGGTGACCGCCTGCTTCCTTAAGATCAGCAGCTCCAGCAGCTCGGTCTCCTTCAGGTTCAGCTTCATCTCTTTGCCGTTGACCGTCAGCTTCGGATTCACCGTATTCAGCTCAATATCCCCGAACTTCAGGGCATCGTCAGGAATAACCTCCCCCTTGCGCCGCAGGGCCGCCCGGATTCGGGCCAGCAGCTCCTCCGAGGAGAACGGCTTGGCGATATAGTCGTCCGCTCCATAATCGAGTCCGGTCACCATATCGGTGATCTCCCCTTTGGCTGTCAGCATAATGACCGGCGTGGAGATTCCATCCTTCCGTAGCTCCTTCAGCACGCTGATTCCATCCAGCTCCGGCATCATAATATCGAGCAACAGCAGATCATAGATTCCGCTCCGGGCATAATCGAGACCGGCTCTGCCGTCATGAACCGCGTCTACCGAGTAATGGTGCTTTTTGAGGATTTGGGTTAAGGCTTCCGCCAGATGAACCTCGTCTTCTACGATTAATATTCTCATCGGATGCATCATCCTCTACATAAGTAATGTACTTGCTGCTAAGCCATTATATCAAGGGTACCTTTAATCAACCTTAATCCGGTCATTTAAGATTCACTAAAGGTTCGGGGGCTAAGATACAGTCATAAGCAAGCGGCACCCATTACTCACCCGAAAGGATCTGAACCCTATGGCTATCGAGGTCTTCAACCGTTACGAGAACAAATATCTGCTTGGCAATGAATCCTGTCTGAAGCTCTATCACGAACTGCTGGAATATATGGAGCCTGATGAATACAACAAGCAGGGGGAGTACTACTCCATCACCAACCTGTATTATGACACACCGCAGGATTCCCTGATCCGCAGCAGCCTGGCGAAGCCGAAATACAAGGAGAAGCTCCGCATCAGAGCCTACGGCATTCCCGCAGGTGACACCAGGGTCTATCTGGAGATCAAGAAGAAGGTGCTGGGTCTGGTCAACAAAAGAAGGACTCCACTGAAGCTGAAGGAAGCGTATGACTTCGTCGCCACCGGCATTGAGCCTGAGTTCAAGAGCTACATGAACAAGCAGGTGATGGAAGAGATCAAGTACTTGCTGACCCGTTATGAGCTGGTGCCTAAGCTGTATCTGTCCTATGACCGCAAAGCCATGTTCTGCAAAAACAGCCGTGACCTGCGCATCACCTTCGATACTAACATCCGCTGCCGCCGGTATGATCTGAAGATGGAGCACGGTGTATATGGCGAGGAGCTGCTGGAGCCGGGGCAATGGCTGATGGAGGTGAAGGCCGAGAAGACCATTCCGGTCTGGCTGGCCCGGCTGCTCTCGGAGCATCACATGTACCGCACCAGCTTCTCCAAATACGGCAATGAATATAAAAAAATGCTGAGAAACAGCCAATCAGAAAGAGAGCGTGTCCTTTATGCTTGAGTCGATTTTTGCCACCGCTGCGGCCTCTTCGGAGCTAACCCTCACCAGTGCTATATTAACCATACTCATCTCCATTGTACTTGGCGGACTGATCAGCTTCACCTACATGAAGACGAGCCCTGCCGGATATTCGCAGAGCTTCACGCTGACGATGGTCCTGCTGCCAGTTATAGTAGCGATCATCATCCTGCTCATCGGCAGCAATGTTGCCCGGGCCTTCAGCCTGGCCGGCGCCTTCTCGATCATCCGGTTCCGCAGCGCCCCCGGCGATCCGAAGGATATCACCTTCGTCCTGTTCACCATGGCCTCCGGGCTTGCCTGCGGGGTAGGGGCATTCGGATATGCCGTATTCTTCACCCTCATTCTCTGCGCTTTGATGGCCGTGCTTAACCGTACCGGCTTCGGACGGAGACCGTCAATGCAAAAGACACTGAAAATCACTATTCCCGAGAATCTGGGATATGAGGAAGCCTTCACGGAGGTCTTCAACCGCTTCAATGTGGCCTACGAGCTGAAAAAGATCAGAACCACCGAACTCGGAAGCCTGTATGAACTGGTCTATGCCGTAACGATCCATGAGCAGACAAGCCAGAAGGAATTGCTGGACGCTATCCGCACCCGCAACGGTAACCTGGATCTCTCACTGACGATGGCTCCCGCTATGAATGACTATTAATCTGCTACAAGAAGGGAACGATGACCGATGAAGAACTTCAGAACAGGCAGCCGGATAGGCCTGGTGCTGTTATGCGCCGCCGTCCTGTCGGCATGCAGTGCAAACGCCGCTGCCCCCATTTCTACAAGTAACAACGCGAATATATCAGTCACAGCAGATCAGAGTAGTAAGTCTGCCGAAGTGCAGCTGGCGAATGTGACGGCTGCGGACCTTATGGATTTCGATGAGGATGATACCGTAACCGCCTGGACGGCAGCAGACTCGACGGCAATTACTCTGGCGGGCACGAGCGCTGCGGTAGACGGTTCAGGTGCCACGGCGAACGGAGCTTCAGTCACCATTACGGAGGCAGGCACTTATGTGCTTAGCGGCACACTCAGCAACGGCCAGATTATTGTGGATGAGCAGGCCAAAGGAACGGTAAGGCTGGTGCTGAACGGCGCCCGGCTGACGGACAGCGACAGTGCGCCTATCTACATCAAGGAAGCCGGTAAGGTGGTCCTTACTCTGCAGGAAGGCACAGAGAACAGTGTGACGGATGGAGCCGCTTATGTATTCGCAGACGGGACTGAGGATGAGCCGAGCGCTGCGGTCTTCAGCAAGGCCGATCTGACGATCAACGGGAACGGCAAGCTTACGGTAACCGGTAATTATAACGACGGCATCACCGGCAAGGATGATCTCAAAATCATGTCCGGCACGATCGAAGTGCAGGCAGCAGATGACGGTATTGTCGGTAAGGACCTGGTAGCTATACAGGATGGTAGTATTACAATCCGTGCAGAAGGTGACGGCATCAAATCGACCAACGACGAAGCTGCCGACAAAGGCTTCATCGCGATTGCAGCAGGAACCTTTGACATTACCGCAGGCAATGACGGCATTCAAGCCGAGACCTCCGCAGTCATCGACGGCGGCACCTATACGCTGGTGACTGGCGGCGGCTATGTGAATGCCGCAGTGAAGACCGGCGATCAGGGAGGGCCGGGAATGGGCGGCGGCTTCGGGCAGCGTCCGGCTGGCGGCGACTTCCCTGATCCGGGGGCAGCCGGGGGAACTCCGCCGGATATGGATGCAGCGGCAATAACAGCAACCGCAGCGGTACCCTCGCCTTCACCTGCACAGACGGCAACCGCAGGAGCCCCAGACACAACAGACACCGCTGTAGCAGCGGAGACGGAATCCGCCAGCAGGAAGGGACTGAAGGCAGGCGGTGACCTGACCGTAGGCGGCGGAAGCTTCACGATCGACTCCGCAGACGATGCGGTCCACAGCAACGGCAGCATCTCGATCAGAGATGGAGAATTCCAGATCGCCACAGGCGATGACGGGATTCATGCCGATTCCTTGACCTCCTTGTCCGGTGGAACGATCAACATTACGAAGAGCTATGAAGGGATTGAAGGAGCTAACATTACCGTGTCCGGCGGCGAGATTCATGTAGTCGCGACGGATGACAGCGTGAATGTGGCCGGAGGCAACGATAATAATGCAACGGCTGGAGGAACGCAAGCACAAGACTCATTCAGCAGCACCGGAAGCAACCTGCTGACCATCAGCGGCGGCACCCTGACGGTGGACGCCGCAGGCGATGGCCTCGATTCCAACGGCTCGGTTACTATGACCGGCGGTACCGTCATTGTGAATGGCCCTGAGAACTCCGGCAACGGCGCGCTGGATTATGACGGGACCTTCAACATTACAGGCGGCTTCCTGGTAGCCGCAGGCGCTTCGGGCATGGCACAGGCTCCGGGCGGGGACTCCAGCCAGCATTCAGTAAGCATCAGCTTCACAGAGACGCAGCAGGCGGGAACTATGGTTCATCTGGAAGACGCTGACGGGAATCCTGTTCTGACCTTCACTCCGGCGAAAAGCTTCCAGACGGTAGTCCTTAGCGCCCCTGAGCTCAAAGACGGCAAATACACCGTCTATACCGGCGGCAGTTCTACCGGAACAGCCGCAGACGGATTATATACCGGTGGAGCGTACAGCGCGGGCACTGAATTTGTTTCTTTTGACATCACCAGCGCTGTAACCTGGGTTAATGAATCGGGCGTGACTACCGGCGGTAGCGGTATGGGAGGACCGGGCGGCGGCGGAGGGCGAGGCAACCGGACCGGCGGCGGGCCGGGCGGCCAAGGAGGAACGCCGCCGGCTGACGCGGGCACGACAAGACCTGCCGATGCAGGCACTACGAAGCCGGTGGATGCAGGCGCAACGGCTCCAGCCGGTGCAGGGGCAAGCAAGGAATAAGCAGTATGGCGAGCGGCATCCCCGCAGCCAAACAGAGACTATCCGCTCGCGGATAGTCTCTGTTGCTGCGCTTCGGGGTAACAAGCGGGTATGCCCAGCGGCTACATGAAGTCGAAATAGTACCGGATCACATGGAAGAACACTGGTGCGGTATAGGTGAGGCTGTCGATGCGGCTCAGGTAGCTTTTTTGAAGCGCGGCGAATTTGTCATCATCCCCGATCAGCAGATCCCGCTTAAGCACGGAGACGGTCAGGCTGCCGAAGAATCCGCTGAGACTGACCAGCATGCCGGAAAGATAACCGAAGACCGGATTCAGCGGTGTCAGATGAGGATAGATCAGATAGGAGACCGCCGTTGTCACCACAAACGCGCAGACGAATCCTTCCCAGGTCAGGTGGGGATTTGCGGTCGGGACGATCCGGTGTCTGCCGAAGTAGATCGAAGCCAGATAGTGAACGGCATCATTGAGCTGGGTCAGTACCACCAGGAAGAGGACCAGACCTGCCCCGTACTCCGGCGTTGCGAATTGGAAGTAAGCCAGATGACTCAGCCCGAATACCATCAGCATCAGTCCCCACTGGGTAGCGCTGACACTGCGCAGGAAGCCAAGGGTCCCTTTGTTGATCAGCCGGGGGAGCGGCAGCAGCAGGAACACATAGACTGGAATGAAGACAATGAACATCCCGTACCATTCAATGTAGACCCAGTAGAATTGCAGCGGAATGGACAGATAAGCCCATAGGAACAGCCTGCGGTCCGCTTTTCTGGTCCGGATCATGGAGAAATACTCCTTGAGGGCGAAGAAGCTCAGCACCATCAGGGACAGCAGGGACACGACAGAATTGGACAGGGTAGCGAGGCAGAAGATGAACAGCATGCCCCACCAGGTTTTGATGCGGAAGCCAATGCCGGTATAATCCTTGTCCTTCTGCAATCTGCTGACCACAAGATACAGTCCATGTATAACCGATAGAGCTGCAAAGATCAGAACTAGTGTGAATAAGGAGCGGTCCACTTGCAATCACCAACTTGTCTCGGAGTGGCATTTCAATACAGGGATTTTATGCTAAAATAGACAGAGCGTCCAGCTTAATTTGAAGCTTACACTTGATTCGTTGTGCAGTATGGAGACCTTAGTAGGCACTACAGACATAAATGTTGTACGTTCTACAACTCTGAATCTTTGGTAACCGGGTGTTCGAGAGGATGGTTGCATCAAATACAGGAATTATCCCGTTAAGCCGTTTGGAGAAGGCGAAATACTGTCTTTTAGACAACAATTTTGGATTTAAGCTCATTTCATGAGCATAATGTTGTATTATGTGCAGGATTCCACAGAGTTATGGGATCACTGCCACAAAAGGCCTATAAACAGATTATAAGGGGAAAATTGCAATGTCAGCAGACCGGTCAGTGTACATCATGCTCACCAATACGGGAACGCTGTTCACGAAGCTCATTCAGGGCTATACCAAAGCGCCGTATAACCATGCCTCAATCTCGTTCAACCGCGAGCTGTCCGAGTTATATAGCTTCGGGAGGAAGCATCCGGCCAATCCGCTGAACGGCGGATTCGTGAAGGAGGATATCCGCACAGGCACCTATAGTAAATATCCGGAGACGACCTGTGTCATCTACGAGCTTCAGGTCACGGACCGCGAGGTCGAGAAAATGAAGCGGGTGCTGCAGGTCTTCATCCGCAGCCGCCAGAAGTATCTCTACAATATCCTTGGTGTCATCGGCATCGCGCTGAAGGAGCCGGTAGAATTCAGCAACTCCTATTTCTGCTCGCAATTCGTTGCCGAGATTCTGGAGCGCTCCGGTATTAAGCTGTGGAACAAGCTGCCTGCGCTCGTCACACCGGATGATTTCCGGCAAAGCGACCGGCTGCAGCTGGTCTATTATGGCAAGCTAAGCGAGTATAAGCCTTCCAGTAAGTAGAGAAGCCCCCCGTTCCCGGCAGGGTAGAGGGACTAAGGCTTACTTGGAATATACAATATAACATAATGCAAAAGAGGAGAGTGAAGGAATGGTTCATGCCAAGGATGTGCTTGCCAATCAACTGCTGGCCGGTGCTAATGATCCCAGCTGGCATCTTCCTTTTATGCAGGCCGTGGAGACCGTTACAGAGGAAGAAGCCTTCTGGAAGCCCGGTGAGGGGGTAAGCAGCATTGCTGAACTCACCCAGCATTTGCTGTACTGGAATGAAGCCTGGCAGAGCCGCTACCGGGCAGGGCAGGTGGATGCTGTACCTCCGGCCAAGGATAATAACCTCACCTTCCGGGTTCCCGCAGATACTGCATTCAGTGAACTGCGCGAGAGTCTTCTGCTAACGCTGCTGAATTGGCAAAGCCTGCTGTCCGAGGAAGGGCTTGAGGAGCAGGTGAACGGATTCCCGGTGAAGGCTGCGTGGTGGGAGATCATCAGCAATGCGGCGACACATAACGCCTATCATATTGGTCAAATGGTATTGATTCATAAGCTGTACGTCCCGGAGCAGAGACAGGGATAAGACCCCATTCACGGGCATTTGCGGCACTATACGTAGAGACCGGCCGGATATCCCTGCCGGTCTCTTTGCTGTACAATCCGGGCCGCCGGTGGGCTTCCCCCTTGTGCAGAATACCTTAATATGTAATAAACTGGAGCATGTGATATCCTTGGCTTATTGTCTACTGAAGGGAAAAGAGAGGGATTTCATATCATGATTGATAACATCATCAGAGTGCTGGAAGCAAGGTACGCCTGCCGGATGGAGCGGCTGACAGGGGGATATACGAATCTCACCTACCGGATGGCAGGAGCGGAGCCTCCGCTTGTAGCCAAAATAGCAAATCTGTCCAATGACGACACGCTCAATGAGGTTCAGGTGATGAGGCTGGTGCAGGGGAGCTGTGATACTCCGGCTGTACATGAGGTGTCAGAGACGGACGGAATGCGGATCATCATCATGGACTGCATGCAGGGGGGGAACGCCCAATCCATACTGGATGCCGGGGACTGGACAAGGGCAGAGCGGATCTATTGCAGTATGGGGCAGCTTCTGGCGGCCCAGATTCATTCCCGGCCCTATCAGCCGCAAGGGACGGAGATTCGTCTCAGCAACAGGTCTGCGCTGAGTCAGGTCATCCGCACATTAGAATTCGTCCCCGCTCCTCTCGGCAGGCAATCACTTCAGATGCTGTCAGCGGCGGAGGCCGGAGAGCTTCCGTGGGTGCTTACCCATGGGGATTACGGAGTACATAATCTGTTATGCGAATCAGATGGTCACCTGCATGTGCTGGACTGGGAATGGGCAGAATGGGGCAGCCCGCTCAATGATGTGGCCTGGGTCTGCTGGTTCACGAAGCACCATTATCCCGGACAATCCGGGATGCTGAATACCGCCTTCATCCGGGGCTATCTGTCCGTTACCCCGCTGTCCTTCACACCGCAGCAGATGAAGGCGGCGAGTCTGTACAGAGTATGGAATATCCTGCACCGCCTGCGGATTGCGCCTAAGGAGGTGCAGCGGGAATGGGTACGGCGTCTGGAATGGACGCTGGGCGAGGACTTCGCAGAGCTGCACGGAACCAGCTGAGGAAGAGGCTTTTCCCGAATTCATGTATTCTGCAGCCTGGAGCCTGGAGCGCCTGAATCGCCCTAATTGCTCAGTCCTCCGGCACAACAACCTGAATGTGACGCGGAAGGGTGCTTAGGCGGATCGGCAGCGGCGGGCCCTCTTCCCCGTCCACATTCGTCTGTACCGGATCGGCGGAGCGGACGGACAGCTCTTTGGCGGTGAAATAGATAACATCCTTATGGTTCCTCAGATTGCCGAGCAGCAGAGATATGCTGACCGTCACCGAATTCAGCAGGTGAAGGTCCTTGACGATGAAGCAGTGGAGCAGCCCGTCATCTACAGCGGCGTTAGGGGCGAGCTTCTCGAAGCCGCCCACAGAATTCGTAAGCGCGGCGATGAACAGCGGGGAAGAGCCTTCCCATACCTCTCCGTCATGAGTAATCGTCAGGGTGTGCGCAGTATTGCTGGCCAGCTCTTTAATGCCCTCCTTCAGATACGCCAGGAAGCCCAGCCGGGTCTTATCTTCGGTAGTTACAGAGGAGAGGGAGCCGGCCAGTGAGCCTGCAGCCACCACATTGGCGAACAACCGGTCATTGAGCCGGCCCATATCCACCCTTTGGGTATGAGGGGAAGACAGCGTTTGGATGGCCTCTTCAGGATTAAGCGGGATCTGCAGCGCACGGGCGAAATCATTGACCGTTCCCATAGGCACAATCCCAAGCTTGGGACGGTGCTGCTGGCCGGCAAGCCCGTTCATGGTCTCGTGCAGAGTACCGTCTCCTCCGATGGCAACCACCAGATCATACCTTTCACTACATGCCTGATTACAGAAGGCTGTGGCATCTCCTTCGCCCGCAGTCTCATGGACGGCAACCTGATAACCCGCGCCTTGCAGCACTTCTTCCACTGCTCTGATGTAATTCCGCGCCTCTGCTTTGCCGGATGAGGGATTCATGATGATCATAGCCTGCTGCATACTGCACTCCTCTCTGTGTAACTGGATTACTATCCATTAACCAGCTAAGCCTATCGTTTGAATCACAAGCGCCAAAGGGCGTACAAGTCCCTTGGGCGCTTATCGTGTTCCGCCTGGCTGCTGCGGCAGGCAGGGCGGCGGTTAACGTTCTGTTGTCCGCCGATGATAAGATTCGGCATAGGCTGCGCTGCGGAAGCTAAGGATGGGATCATCCGAGAGGAGCATCCCGGAGGTGATTCGGGCAGGGTCCATCACCAGCCCTTCCGGTTCAGGAATGATCTCCGAAATATGCAGCCGTCCGAGATCGACTCTCCGGCGGTCCTCGGGCCAAGTACGGGTAGGGTCATCTGTAGCATCGCCCTCCTCCCCGAGAACAGCGATAAGCTGGAAGATGGCCGGCTCATCCTTGAAGCGCAGCTCCAGCTCATCCTCCAGATAGTTGTCCGGCTGCTGGGCTGCCGCTTCTGCTGACAAGGTCCGAACCCCTGATTCGGGAACCCACTCGAACCGCACCGGCTGCTTCCGGCCTTCGGCGTTCACCAATACATAAGCATGGATGCAGAAATACTGGCTCTCCGCATAACTGGCCGGCGGCTTCAGCCGTTTCACGGCGAGCAGGCTCTCTTTGCTCTCGGTGAAATGACTGACAATTTCCTTCATCAGCTCCAGCGGTCCAAGGGTTCCGGTCCGCAGCCGGTGTGCCGTACGAACAATGTCGATGAAGGACTCAGGGGTCCGGGCAAAAAAGACAGGTACCGTTACTCCAACCAGATTCGTGACCTCACCCTCCGGCAGGATGAACTGGACAGCCATCCCTTTGGCGGGAGAGAGGAGATCCGCCACTGCCGGATCGGTGGAGCTGCCCGAGAAGCGGACGATGGCATTCACCTGCTGCTCCTGAAGATGCGCCGCTTCAGTGAATTCCATTCCCAGACCGCTCGGCCGGAAGAAGCCGCGGCAGCAGATTCCCCTGGCATGGGCGCGGCGGTATCCGGGATGAACCCCGGACAGGTTCTCGATGGCATCGACGGCCTCACCGGCAAGTCCTATATTCTCCCCGGTGTCTGCGGGAAGCTGGCCCTTCTGCTCAGATTCATTCATGTCAGATTCATTCATGCGGACATTCACTCCTCGCTGATTCATTTGTACCGGAACAAGCTACATGCTAATTATTACCACTTCCGCATTTTATTCAAACTGTAGCGGCTTCCCGGTCAGGAAGATAAGTGATTAGCCGGCGAATGGGTTACGGGTTTCGAAGTACAGCATCTACTCGGCCATTGAGATTTTTCCAGTTTCTCTCCGTGCAGCTCCGGGGCTCGAGAGAGACCGTTATCAAGTAATATGCTAAGATTGAACAGGCTCATCCTATAACAAGTGCTTAAAGCAGGATTGGAGAAATCAAATTATGAATGAATTGCCAAATTGTCCGCAGTGCAGCTCCGTATACACTTACGAGGACGGAAGTCTTCTGGTATGCCCGGAATGCGCACATGAGTGGTCACTTGATGCAGACAAAGGAAACAGCGAGGAACAGAAGGTAATCAAGGATTCCAACGGCAATGTCTTGGCGGACGGGGATACCGTAACGGTGATTAAGGATCTCAAGGTCAAAGGCAGCTCGTCCGTTCTGAAGATAGGCACCAAGGTGAAGAACATCCGGCTGGTGGAAGGCGATCATGATATCGACTGCAAAATCGACGGGTTCGGCGCGATGAAGCTGAAATCGGAATTTGTCCGCAAGGCATAGTACGAAGGACCGGCTTTTGCTGCCCATGGGCGGCAGAGGCCGGTTCTTTATTTGTTGGGTAATTATGACATCCGTCTGTGGTGGATAAGGCGTGTATAAAGATGGGAATAAGGGTGGCTTGAATCATCCGTAGGATCATTTGGATCGCTGAAAGAAACAACTACCCCTGGGGCTTCCGAATTCAGCTGCAATGCAAAGGGCATAGAATGTATACGAAAACCGAATACAATGTGCTGGCGTGAAGACATCGGACTAACTATATGTGAAAAACCGAACACAATGTGCTGACGCAAAGGCTATCGGGCAACTGTAGGCGAAAAACCGAACACAATGTGCTGACGTGAACGCTATCGGGCCAAATGTAGGTGGAAAACCGAACACAATGTGCTGGCGTGGACGCCATCGGGCCAAATGTAGGTGAAAAACTGAACACAATAGAGTGGAGAGCACTCGTACTCCCCATGAGTACGCGGAAGCCGTCAGAAAGCAGGCGGAAGAAGAAAAGTGAGGTACCGCTTAAGAGAGGAATAAGGTGAAAGGTGGAGTGTGAATTTGGAGCAGCTCCGTCTGTTTGCCGCAGATTTGCCTGAAGGACTAATTTGCCTTTGGATCATAAGCACACTTCAATCCCCTGCCCCCTAATACCTCCAGAAGTCGGCATCCGAACCTCAGCTTCCGCCAAATGTTGGCTGCGCGGAAGGAAGAAAGGGATTAATCCCTCTCAATCGGCTGGAAGTGGATGGAATGAGGAAATGAAAGGGATTAATCCCTCTGAATCCGCGAAAGCGGCCTGGAGGAGGAAGGGAGAGGGAAAAATCCCTCTGATCCGAAAGACGTTAGCCGAAGGAGGAATTAAGGAGCACTAATGCACTTGAATCCACCGGACGCGGGCCGAAGGAGGGAATGAGGTGCACTAATGCACTTGAATCCACCGGATGCGGGCCGAAGGAGGGAATGAGGAGCATTAGTGCACTTGAATTTACCGGATGCAGCCAGAAGGAGGAAATAAGGAGCACTAGTGCACTTTAATCTACCGGACGCGGGCCGAGGGAGGGAATGAGGAGCACTACTGCACTTGAATCTACCGGACGCTACCTGAAGAAGCAGGCGAAGAGTCTCTTTCCTGCTGAAAAGGTGCCGCCCTTCAAAAGGACGGCACCGTTGTTCTCGCCCGTTGCGGCAAGTTCCTTCCGCTTAACGCCCTAAGACGGGGGGCACCCTTGTTACAGTATTCTGCGTGCGGTGACAAACCGCTTTTGCCACGAGCTGCTGAAATTCTCCATATGTACACCCTGCTCCTTGGAGTAGGTATGCAGAATCCGGTTATTTCCGGCATAAATGGCTACATGTCCGATATCAAGGCCGCGGGCGGTGAAGAATAGCAGATCTCCTGTACGCAGCTCGTCCAAGCTGACCTTCCTGCCTTCCAGCGCCTGATCATAGGAGACGCGGGGAAGCTCCACTGAGAGCGTATCTGCATACACACGTTTTACAAAAGAGGAGCAGTCGAACGTATCCGTCTGCTCTGGAGAAGCGCCGAATACATAAGGAGCATTCAGGTATTGCTTACCGGTGGCAATCAGCGCCTCGCCCTGCTTCTGCAGAAGGGAAGGGCTTCTGTAATTCGTGAATTTCGGCTTGGAGGACACATATCCGGTGAGGTTATCCGTTGTCCGCACCTCCAGCCAGAGGGCGCCGACCTCACGGATGACATGGACCTTGCTGCCGGCCGGCAGCAGACCCAGGCTGGCAGCCTCACTCCCGGCATCCGGGGAGCTGCGCAGGTTGACCCCCCAGGTGACCGAGGTATCATAGGCGGCCGAGGAGATAAGGACAGAGCCTGAGGCCGGCTCCCAAGTGACCAGGCTGCCCAGTGCTTCACTGATGAAGCGCAGGGGAACCATACTGTAGCCCTGAGACAGTTGCCCCGGTACAGCCAGATCAACCGTCCTCCCGTTCAGCAGGGCAGTAGACGAACCCAATGTATAGGTTAATGTAGTGCCGCCTTTGACGGCATTCACCGTCTTGCTGATATTGTTCCAGGAGAGCTCTGCTCCCTGGGCTTCAAACAATCCGCGCATGGGAACCAGTACGGTCCCGCTGATGTTCAGCGGCCGGGCCTCCGGCTGAAGCTGTTGTCCGTCCAAATAGATGGAGATGGGCTTGGGGGCAAGGGCTGCATCTGCATGGACACTGGCTGGATAGAGCAGGGCCAGTCCGAGCAGAGACAGCAGCATAGTTCTTCTAGTTGTCATGGATTCATCACCTTATGGATAGATTTAACTCTATACATTGGACGTTGCAGGGGTGAAATGGTTTTGTGCCAATTTCTGGAGTCTGAAGGGTGCCAACAGCACCAGGACCTGCGCCAGCATCAGAGGGTGGGCAGGGCCCCAAATGATTCGTCACTTGACTTCTGTCACAATCCATCATAAAATCTAACCAGTTAGTTATAATTGGGGGTGTTCATCATACCAGCGGCAGAAGGCAAACGAAGCGCCAAAATTTACGATGCGGCCCGGACCAGAGGGATTATCCTCGATGCTGCCGAGGAGATCTTTGCGGAGCTTGGCTATTCAGCGGCACGGATTGATGCTATTGCGAAGGCATCCGGGTACAACAAAAGCCTGATTTATCAGTATTTTGGCGACAAACTGGGACTATATACAGAAGTCGTCAAACGCGCAGACCAGATTGGCGAACAGATTACAGGCGCGTTCATTAGCGGATTATTGCAGAATGACAAGCTTGTATCGGACCCTGAGGCGTTCAGGAGCTTCCTGGAATCTATGACCCGGGAGACGGTGTCCTTCCTCCTGGAGCACCGGAGTTACCTGAGAATTCTATTCTGGGAGGCCGCTGAAGACTGGAAGACCTGGAATCAGATCACCTATCGTCCGGACGATGTTACACAAATGCATGAATTGGCCTTAGCTGCACAGAAGAACGGAATCCTCCGTCAGGATCTGGACCCGGCGCTCTTTCCGATGATGATTATGAATGTGATTACAATGACACTGCAGTCGTCTACAAGGTTCGAGCATTTGCTTGGCAGCCTGGACTCGCCGCAGATTAGAGAACAGACTACCCGGCAGATCGTGCAATTTATTATCCATGGCGTTATGGAGCCGTCTTTGCTGTAAGAGGCGGCTGTTTTTTTTGGACAAAATATAAACAACTAGTTAGTTTTAAATCAGAAGCTGGAGTGATGTTTATGACCGCGATGATTCAGACGGAACGATTAACGAAGCATTTTGGCAGCAATCAGGCAGTGAACGGACTGTCGCTGGAAGTGAACCAGGGCGAAATCTACGGCTTCCTGGGACTGAACGGTGCCGGCAAAACAACAACCATCCGCATGCTGCTGGGCATGATCCGTCCTGATTCCGGGTCCTCCTATGTATTCGGACAGCGGGTGGATGCGGGCAGCCATAAGCTGTGGGCGAAGGTAGGGTACATGGTCGAGACGCCCTACTCCTATCCTGAGCTGACCGTCCGCGAGAATCTGGAGATAATCCGCAGGCTGCGGGGTATCACAGACCGCAGGGCCATTGACCGCATCATGGATAAGCTTCAGCTTACCGCTTACCGGGACCGCAAGGCGGGGGCGCTCTCCCTCGGCAACGGACAGCGACTGGGTCTCGCCAAGGCCATGCTGCATCATCCGCAGGTGCTGATTCTGGATGAGCCGACGAACGGGCTTGATCCGGCCGGGATTGTGGAGGTGCGGGAGCTGCTCCGGGAGCTTGCCTTTCAGCACGGAGTAACGATTTTTATCTCCAGCCATATTCTCGGTGAGGTCTCCAGGCTGACGACGCGGATTGGTATCGTGCATCAGGGCAGGCTGCTGCAGGAGGCGGATGTGAAGGAGCTTCAGCAGCAGCTCCGCAAGCGCCTGCTTGTGCAGACCCGGGACACGGGCAGTGCCCGGAAGAGACTGATTCAGGCCGGATATGCTGTGCAGGAAGCCGGAGAGGGAACGTTGCTGCTTGCGGATGAACGTGCTATCGCGAACCCGGACCACATCTCCAAGCTGCTTGTGTACGCGGATATGCCGCCTACGCTGATTCGGGTGGAGGAAGAGGATTTGGAGGCTTATTTTCTAAGAATGATTGAGGCTGAAGGAGGGAAGAAAGGATGAATCAATGGATATCAGCCTTGGGGGTAGAGGTGTTGAAGCTTCGCCGTTCCAGGCTGTTCTGGATCTCGCTTGCCGCGAGTATGATGGTGCCGGTCATGATCGGGCTGGTCTTCTCGGGAACGATTGGCTCCCAGAGCAGCTTCGAGGGGGAGATCAATATGGCGGGGCTCCTGAAGGAGCTGGGTATTGTGATCTCTATGGGGGGCCTCATCGGATTCGGATTCGTGTTCAGCTGGATCTTCGGCCGGGAATATTCCGACCGCACGCTCAAGGATCTGCTGGCCCTGCCGCTGTCCAGATACGGGGTGGCTGCCGCCAAGCTGCTCGTTGCCGCAGTGCTCAGCATGGGGCTGGCGCTGCTGGTGTTCATCGTCGGCTGCTTAACAGCGGGGCTTGTCGGCCTGGACGGATGGAGCCTGGAGGTCATTCTTCATGGCTTCGGCCGTTACGCGGAGGTCAGTCTAATGGTGATCTGCCTGAGCATACCTGTGGCGTGGATGGCTTGTATCGGCCGTGGTTATATGACTCCGCTCGGCGTAGTCCTGCTGACCATTGTAGTTGCCCAGTTCGGCGGGGCGCTCGGCATTGTGGAATATATCCCATGGGCCATTCCCGGATTGTTCAGCGGCGCTTCCGGGGAGGAGAGCTCCCATCTGGAGGCGATTAGCCGTATGCTCCCGTATCTCACCGGCGGCATTGGCATCATAGGTACTCTTGCCTGGTGGCGTTATGCCGATCAGACATAGATCAGGCGGACTTTTAGAAGATTATTAATACGTATCAATGGAGGGGAATTAAAATGGAGAAAATACCAAAGGGAACCGTACTAATCATGGCTATTCTAATTATCGGGACTATGCTGGGGCTGCTGAATCAATCTTCACTGAATACAGCGCTGCCGAACATTATGGGCGATTTCCAGGTGTCCACAAGTACTGCCCAATGGCTGACAACGGCTTTTGCCCTGGTTACAGGCATCGTGGTTCCGATCACGGCTTTTCTGATTCAGCGGTTTACAACCAAGCAGGTCTTCGTCTTTGCCATGGGCATGCTGACCGCGGGAACGCTCCTGTGTGCGGTCTCGCCGAATTTCGGACTGCTGCTCACCGGAAGAATCGTGCAGGCCGTCGGAGTGGGCATCATGCTTCCCCTGGTGCAGACGTTAACGTTCATCCTGATCCCGGTGGCTAAGCGGGGGTTCACGATGGGGATGATCGGGCTTGCCATTAATTTCGCCCCGGCCATCGGACCTGTATTGAACGGCTGGCTGGTCGAGGATCATTCCTGGCGTTTGCTGTTCTATGCTCTGGCTCCATGCTCGCTGCTAATCACCGTCATTGGAGTCTTACTCGTTAAGAATGTTACCCCGCAGGTGAAAAGTAAGGTGGATGCGTTATCCATGACGTTATCCTCGCTTGGCTTCGGCGGTGTATTATACGGATTCAGCGTCTCCGGCAGCAGAGGGTGGGGAAGCACGGAGGTGCTGATCTCCCTGGCGGTCGGGTTCATCGCGCTGGGCCTGTTCGTCTGGCGGCAATTGACTATGGAGAATCCTCTGCTGGAGCTGCGGGTATTCACCAGTCCTGCTTTTACTATGGCTACAGTGATCAGTATGATTCTGATGATTATCATGCTGAGCGCCCAATTACTGCTCCCTATCTACATGCAGACGATGCTTGGTTATACCGCGCTCAAGTCAGGTCTCATGCTGCTCCCCGGTGCGATTCTCATCTGTATCATGTCGCCCATAGCGGGCAGGCTGTTCGATAAAATAGGTGCCCGGACGATGGTCATCACCGGACTCAGTCTGACGGTCCTCTCGGCCTTGCTGTTCTCGAATCTGACAGAGCATACAACCTATACGTTCCTTATGGTTGGCTATTCTCTGCGGATGGTCGGCGTCAGCCTGACTTTACTGCCTGTTATCACCAGCGGCATGAATTCTCTCCCGCCTGCCTTGATCCGGCATGGGATTCCCGTGAACACCACGCTGCGGACCGTCGCTGGTTCCATCGGCACAGCGCTGCTGGTCACCATAATGACTCATAGCGGCGGCGGCCAGCAACCAACGGGAGATGTCCACAGCTTAATTCACGGGATGAATGTGGCTTCTATGGTAACGACAGGAGCCGCAGTAGCTGCGCTGATCCTGGCCTTCTTCATCCAACGCAAGGAAGCCCCCGCTGAGATTCCGGCGAAGGGCGTTACTGTGAAATAACTATTGTTGTAATGGGGACAGGAAGGCCTAGGCTCAATAAAATACTTTGTGCTGCAAGAGATCGAGCGCCTGCTCGATCTCTTTGCGTTCTGCAGCCGTGATACCGGCAATACGCTGCTCGAACCGTACGGCGATCTGCTGAAAGGCTTCATTCATCAGCGCTTCACCTGCGGCAGAGAGCTTGATCCCCTGCTTGCGGCGGTCATCCGGGTCAGTGATCCGGGTACAGACGCCCTTCTCGCTGAGCTTTTTCACTTCACGGCTTGTATTGGGCATCGACATCTGCATACAGTCACTGACCTCGCTGAGTGTTACCGGCTGGCTGACGGCGATGTATTCGAGAATTTTATATTGCAGCGGTGTTAAGGCCTCTGATTTCACATCTTTGGTTATATCGTTTGTTATTTGATGGACGGCAGCACTGAAGGCTACGAATTTCTGAAACAGCTGGTTGTTGTCCATAAGATCACCTCAAAGGAACCATACCAAATTAATTATCAAAAAACAATTATCATTTGACAACTAAATTAAAACTATGCTATGTTTTTGTTATCAAATGACAACTAAAGGGGAATACCACTGATGAACACACTCGTTATTTATACACATCCGAATCACCGCAGTCTCAGCTACGCTTTTCTGCAGGAAGTGCTGCGCGGCAGCAAGGAGAATACGAAGATTAACGAAGTCAAAGTGCTTGATTTGTATGAGGCGGGTTTCGATCCGGTACTGGTGTTTAATGAGAATAAGCGGAGAAGGGATATGTACCGTGACCCGGAGCTTGCGGAATACAGGGAACAACTGCTGTGGGCGGATCAGGTAGTGCTGGTCTATCCGATCTGGTGGGGGCGGCCGCCGGCCATGCTGATGGGTTATATTGACCGGATGTTTGCTTCCGGGTTCGCGTACCGGGATAAGGGCGGACTTCTGCCGGAAGGCCTGCTCAAGGGCAAGAGCGTCGTCTGCATTTCCGTCATGAAGGGGCCAACCCATTATCCGCTGCTGTGGCTGAACAACTCTCATAAGGCGCTGATGCGCAAGGCCCTGTTTAATTTCGTAGGCATCCGCAAGGTGAAATTCTTCGAGTTCGGCAATATGGAGAGCCCGAAGGGCAAGCAGAGCCGTAAGCTGGAGCAGATCTACCGTTATTTCAAGACTGCCCGGTGAAAATAAACCATTTGACATTCTGCCTACATGTAACTACAATGGTTACAGGATGAAGGATTACCTTGGATCAACAAGAATCAGCAGAGATGTTCAAATAAATGAACCCCATTTGGAGGAATTGACATGAAAATCGCATTAACAGGAGCAACAGGTCACTTTGGTTCGATCGTAGCAGAGACATTGCTGAAGACGGTACCGGCTGAGAATATTGTAGCCAGCGTCAGAAACCCGGAGAAGGCAGAGAAGCTGAAGTCACAGGGCGTGGATGTCCGTCACGGTGATTTCGATCAGCCGGAGACTCTGGATGCAGCGTTTGCCGGAGTAGAGCGCCTGCTGATTGTCTCGGCAGACGGCGACAATGATACGCGTATCCGCCAGCATAAGGCTGCTGTGGATGCCGCCGTTCGTGCAGGTGTCGGCTTCATCGCCTATACCAGCGTAGGCGATGCCGAGAACAGCTCCCTGTTCCTGGCACCGGTACACCGTGCGACTGAAGAGTTCATCCGTGAATCCGGCATTCCATATGCTTTCCTGCGCAACAACTGGTATCTGGAGAATGAAGTCGGCTCCATTCAGGCTGTTAAGGCTGGCGCACCTTGGCTGACCTCTGCCGAAGACGGCAAGGTGGGCTGGGCAACACGCAGCGATTATGCCGAGGCGGCGGCGGCTGTTCTGGCAGGATCGAGCCGTGAGAATGCCATCTACGAATTGTCCGGCACACCGCTTACTCAAGCAGAGCTGGCAGCCGTGGTTGGTGAGGTTCTGGGCCAGGAGGTTGCTGTGCAGCAGGTGGATGACGCCACCTATGCGAAGATTATGGCGGGTGCAGGCGTGCCGGAAGCGGCACTGCCGATCGTGGTAGCTATTCAGGGAGCCATCCGCGATGGCGCACTGAATATCGAGAGCGGCGATCTGGAGAAGCTGCTGAACCGTCCGCAGACACCGCTTAGCGAAGGTGTACGCTCGCTGCTTGGCTGACTACCTATGGGCTTCCTGAACACTATACTGTAAAGTTATTCAAAGCGAGGGATATCCCAAAAGCCAGCAGTGGCGGGGACATCCCTTATTTTTGGAGTTGGATAGAGATTAAACTTCAATGAATAGCAAAAGTAACTCGCGAAGCAGGTAGGCTCTCCTTTGCTCATAATCTGCCGAGTACGCAGCTAATAAACTAAAACGAGCAGCATTCTCGCGTTACCGGAGAATTGCTGCTCGTTGTTTTTTACAGCTTTACTAAAAAGATCAATCCCATTCCTAGAAAATGGACCACCTTTTTTCATTAAAGCCCGAAAGCCTGTTGAACTTTGTTTTCAATTTCCATTTCATACATTCTTATTTGTTCATCATTTAATCTATTAGCAGTTAATATTTTTCCTAACTCTATCAGCCGTTGCGAATGAACGGAATGAGGGTCTGGTAATGGATAATTCTTTACATATTGAGTTAAATACCTTTTCCGACCTGCGTATAGCTTATTCTGAAATTCGATTTCATGGAATCTGGACATGAATTTTGAGTTTGCCACGGTCACAGCTAAGAATAATAAATCTACGTCTTCAGTATTTTTTAAAGACAACCAGTAACAGTTTCCGTCAACTAAATATCCTTTAGTATCAACTGCGAATTTCGGTTCAATACTAATATCTGGGAATACTACTTTTGGTGCTGACCATGCTTCAGGATTCTGCGGCACCCATATTTCATACCATTTTCTGTTTGCCTGTCTTACATAATCTCTACCCTCTAAACGTTCTCTGTGAGTTTCTAAATATGTTTTAGTTTTAGGATATTGTTCTAAATCAATAACTTGTCTTTTACCATCCCTAACTTCATGAGTATAGAGTATTTTTAAATCTTCTACTTCATTCGATAAATTCCACTTACTTGCAGTATCAGATGACACTAAAGGCTTTAGTACTTCATTTTCAGGTTTTGTAAAATCCTCTAAAGTATCCCAATCTTTCCTTATGAAAACACTATCAGCTGTAGTTTTAATTCCTACTTTTACATGGAACACATCATTAAATATATATTTGGCAAGAGACTTTACTGTTTCAGACCACATATTATCTTCTTGAGAAGCCATTACCCAAATTTCTTTAGAATCTTTAGGTATATTTAAAAATCCTACTGTAACCTCATATTTTTTTCTCTCAACCTCAAAAAAACCGGATTTTTTTTTAGATAGTAATTCATATATAGAATGACATTTCTCCGTCGTATTAATAGCAGCGGTATTTTCATATATACGTAAAAATTTCACCTTATGATTCTTTTTGGTGCTATATTTTGACTTTTTTCGTCCTATGAAAATTGCTGGTAATACAGCAGCTTCGAATAATTTTGTATCTCCTAAATCAATTACTTCAAGAATTTCATAATTTTCATCTAAAAACCCCCTGATGTCTTTTCCACCAGCAGTAGTTAAATAACGATTTGAAGTAATGACACAGATTAAGCCGTTTTCTTTTAAATGTTTCGTCATAGCTACTAAGAAAACATGATATAAATCAACCCTTCCTTTCAAGTTGAACTTACGTCCTAAATCCTGGGCTTTTTCTGCTCCTAATACCTGTGTACGGACATAAGGAGGGTTGGCAATAATCATATCAACTTTCTGTAAGCCATCCTCTTCCTCAGTTGAACACCAAAAATCCTCTCTCATTTTAATGCTTGAGAATAAATCAAACTCAGTATCATTATCAAACAGCTCTAAATAATCACTGTTGAAAAGATGAATATTGCTGTTATTTGAGGTGTTTAAATAATCACTTGCTTCATCAATAGCTACTTTATCTGTATCCATCCCAATTACTTGTAAATTTTCAGTGCCTATTTCATTACAAACTGCTTTAAGTAACTCACCGCCACCGCAGGATGGGTCTAATATAGATTTTTTTTCTCCATAAACGTCAAATTCAGCAAATTCATTTAGCTTTTCAGCCATATATTTCGATAAATCACCGGATGTATAGTGAGAACCAGTTTTTTTTCTTTCAGCTAAACTTTTTGTCATTTTGCACCTCGTCAACAAAGTTATCTTTCAGTTTACACTATTTCATACTTTCGCCGCTTATAAAAATTTTGATGCAAAGAAAGCAGAGAAAAACACAAAGATACTTATTGAGACCAAAAAGATACATATTATCATCTAAATGATACTTATAATCGGTCGAATTCTCAAGACATTCATCGGATAATTAACACATGAATGAAAAATATGGTTCTCTATCACACAAGAAGGAAGAACAACAATTTTTGAATGCCCTGGGTAAAAAAATTAAACAACTTCGACTTGGGAAAGACTGGTCACAAGAAAGGCTGGGATTCAAATCCAATTTAGACCGTACCTATATCGGCGGAATAGAAAGGGGAGAAAGGAATCTTACTGTTTTAAATCTCAAAAAAATCGCTGATGCATTAGGGGTATCTGTAAGTTTTATTTTATCAGAAAAATCAAATAAGGAGGAATGAGATATATGTTATCACCATTAGCACAAACAATTAAGGATAATATTCTATCAAGTGATTTGACGCTTTATGACGAAATCCCGGTTGGCGACCCCTCTTACTGGATTCCTTCCAGTGAATTAGAGGAATTATTAAGTGATCATTTAGTGGGGATTAACCTGGAGGGGCTTCCATTGCGAACGCGTTCCAAAATCGTTAAAACGGAAGTTTGTAAAGCATTAGGTTATATTCCGCCCAACTCATTCAAGAAAACACAGCCTCGTTTTTCAGGTCAGAAATTTGACGTTTATACACAGAAATCTAATAATCTACAAATATGGAATGAAGAAGTTTCTCCTTCTCGCCGCTATGTTCTGATAAGAATAAATGAAGATGATAGGATAACAAAAATTAAGGTTGTAACTGGAGATATACTCTCAGAATTAGATAGAACAGGGAAACTCACTCAGAAGTATCAGGCCAAGTTAATAGGGATTCCTGAGAATATTAAACTCTTTTCTGAAATAGATACGTTTGAAATGCAAAACATTATTTCTTCTTACAGTGGTTTTGACAAACATACGCTACCATCTGAATATCCAACTGTAGGCGAACTAATGCCCATAGGTGAAATTTATCAAAGATTGCAAGCATTAGTGGGTAGAAGGTTACATTATCTTGGTGCCCTTCAAGAAAGAAATCGTGGTGCCATTCTGCATAGCCTAGTATGTGAAGCACTAGGATATTCTAATTTTAAAGATGATGGGAAGTTTCCTGATGTAAAGCACCAGTTATTAGAAGTGAAGTTACAGACCTCATCTACAATTGATTTAGGATTGTTTTTACCAAGCAATGAGGAGATTTTGGATATTCCACAGATTAACGCCCAACCTGTACGCATGTGTGATGTGCGGTACGCTATTTTTTATGGGGAAGTGGAAGATAATGAAGTAGTAATTAAAAAATTTTATTTGATAACAGGGAATGAATTCTTTAAATACTTTACACAATTTGGTGGGAAGAAAATAAACAAAAAATTGCAAATTCCTCTACCAGCTAACTTTCTGTAGACTTTTCCTGGTCTGCCGTGATTTCCTATACGAAATGTCAGTTTTTTAAAATGTCCTACTTGCTAAATACAGCGAGTGGGTATTTTTTGATTCAACAATAAATTAAACGCGATCTGAGACGATAAAGAAAAAATTTACTTATAGGATTATAACAGAACTTCCTTTTTTACATTGACAAGTTGTCAATGTCACTATATATTCATACGATAATGATAATCATTATCGTATGAATATATACAACGTAATAAAAAATTCATATTTAGATAAGGAAGGGTACACACATGAACAGCACCAGAAAGTTCTCCCTGAAGACATTATTCATTCCCTTGGCACTGACTATAGCGCTAGTGGGCTGCTCCTCCAATCAGTCGAATTCAGCCGCTTCACCTTCTCCGGCCGCAACGGCTGCTGCAACAAGCGAAGCAACCAGCACTGAAGCGCCTGCTGCACAGGCTGAGGTTACCTATCCGATTACCATTAAGCACGCGCTGGGCGAAGCTGTAATTAAGAGCAAGCCGGAACGCGTTGTTACTGTGCAATGGGCCAACCATGATGTGGCCCTTGCCCTTGGTGTGGTACCCGTAGGCTTCTCGGCTGCGAACTTCGGCGTACAGGATGGCAGCGGGCTGCTGCCTTGGACAGCAGACAAGCTGAAGGAGTTGAATGTTACTGATCCGAATGTGTTCCAGGATACCGACGGTCTGGACTTCGAGGCTATCTCCGATGCCAATCCGGATGTTATTCTTGCCGCGTATTCCGGTCTAACGAAGGAAGATTACGATACACTTAGTCAGATTGCGCCGGTTGTAGCCTATCCAACGGCTGCCTGGGCGACGACATGGCGCGAGCAGGTGCTGCTGAACGCAGAAGGTATGGGCATGAAGGCAGAAGGCGAACAGCTCATCAAGGACACCGAGGCTATGGTCAACGACAAGTTGAGCAAATACCCGCAGATTAACGGCAAAAAGGTGGTATGGGTCAACTTCTCCGCTGAGGATTTGTCGAAACTGCATATTTATACTCCGGTAGACTCCCGTGTCGCATTCTTATATGAGCTGGGGATGGTATATCCTGAAAGCATTACCTCACAGATTACAGACCCTACAAGCTACTCGCTCAGCTTAAGCTCAGAGAATGTTGAAGCCCTGTATGATGCCGATCTGATAGTGGGGTACGGAAATGACGAATTGCTTAAAACGCTTCAGGCGGATTCCCTGCTCGGCACAATCCCTGCGGTTGAACGGGGATCGGTAGCCTTCATCGACAGCGATACCCCGCTGGTCGCTGCCGGAACACCCAACCCGCTGTCCATTGCGTATACGATTGATGATTACCTTGCATTAATCGGGGGAGCTATTGATAAAATAAAATGATTAGTTCATCGGTCTCGGACGACAACAAGTTAAAACTTCATATCCCGAAGAATTTCACTGTGGTGCTGATAAGCTGCCTGGTCCTGCTGATCTTGTGCGTCATCGCCTCACTGGTGCTGGGAGCCCGTCAGGTAAGCTGGAATGAGCTTATCGACGGGTTATTCCGTCCAGAGGTGGACAGCTATGGGGCTAGCGTGGTCCGCAAGCGGATCTCACGGACGGTATTCAGCCTGATGTGCGGCGGGGCGCTCGGAGTATCGGGAGCATTGATGCAGGCGGTTACCCGCAACCCGATTGCCGACCCGAGCATCCTGGGAGTGAATACAGGGGCATCCTTGTTCGTGGTATGCGGAATTGCCTTCCTGAACATCAGCTCTGCTGACCAGTACATATGGCTGGCGTTAGCCGGGGCTGCCATTACGGCGGTATTCGTATTCGGAATCGGCTCCATGGGGCGTGGCGGAGCCACGCCCATTAAGCTCGTTCTGGCAGGTGCTGCCATCAGCGCAGCCTTGTCCTCTCTGGTTACCGCCATTATGATTCCTCGTTCTTATGTCATGGACCAGTTCCGGTTCTGGCAGGTGGGCAGCGTGGGGGCGGGCAGCTGGAGCGGCATCACCACATTTATCCCGTTCCTGCTCGTCGGCATCCTGATTGCTTTCCTTTCGGCTCCGGCTCTGAATGCGCTGGCCCTGGGCGATGATGTAGCAACGGGCCTTGGGGTCCGCACAGGCACACTGCGGCTTATTGCAGCGCTGGCGGGTGTATTATTATGCGGCGCAGTTACAGCGCTGGCCGGGCCGATCGGCTTCATCGGCTTGTTGTCCACTCACGTCATCCGGCTGATCCTGGGACCGGACCTGCGGTTCGTGATCCCGATGTCAGCGATTACTGGAGCCATTATTCTGACCATCTCCGATGTAGGCGGCAGGTTGATCGGAAGTCCCGGAGAGCTTGAAGTTGGTGTGGTCACGGCATTTGTAGGGGCACCAATCCTAATTCTATTAGCCATGAAATCGAAAGTGCGATCCTTATGAGAAATCAATCAATTGAATTTATTATGGCTGGCAGACGTCAAAGACACCGCCGGGGCATACTGGTAACCAGCCTTCTTGCCGTACTGGCCTGTATGCTGTGCTGCGCGATGCTGCTGCTCGGGAATACCATCTATCCGGTTACTGATGTACTCCGTGCACTCTCCGGGGAAGAGCTCAAGGGTGTCTCCTTCGCTGTGAATATTATCCGGCTGCCACGGATGCTGGCGGGTCTTTTTGCCGGATTTGCCTTTGGCATTGCCGGGTATACCTTCCAGACGATGCTGCGCAACCCGCTGGCGAACCCGAATGTTATTGGCATTACTTCCGGCTCCAGTGCGGCGGCGGTATACTGCATCGTTATCCTTCATGCCAGCGGAGCCGTAGTCTCCATTGCATCCGTAATTGCGGGTCTTGCCACCGTGCTGCTGATTTATGCCCTCTCCAGGGGACGGACCTTCTCCATCGGGCGGTTAATTCTGATCGGGATAGGCCTGCAGGCTATGCTGGATGCGGTCATCTCCTACCTGCTGCTGATCGGCTCCGAGAAGGACATTCCTTCAGCGATCCGCTGGCTTACCGGCAGTCTCAACGGTTCACAGATGCGTGAGCTTCCGCCGCTCGTGATCATCGTACTCATCTGCTCGCCGATTATTATGCTGCTGGGCAAGCATCTGAGTATCCTGGAGCTGGGGGAGCAATCGGCTACCTCGCTTGGAGTAAGTACCGACAAGACCAGAATTGCACTGATTGTCAGCTCCGTCTGCATGGTTGCGATAGCTACGGCCACTACAGGACCAATTGCGTTTGTCTCCTTCCTGTCGGGACCGATTGCCAAAAGACTGGTGGGTACAGGCGCCTCCAGCATCATCCCGGCAGGCCTAGTCGGGGTGAATCTGGTCCTGGCGTCGGATCTGATTGGACAATTTGCTTTTGAGTACAGATTCCCTGTAGGCATCATTACCGGATTACTCGGAGCGCCTTATCTGATCTTCCTGTTAATCCGTATGAATCGAAAGGGAGAATTATAATGAAACCGACACATGTGTTTGGTGCTGAGCAGGTCGTAGCAGGCTATGAGAATAAGACGGTTATCCACGGTGTAGATCTTGTAATCCCGGACCGCCAGATCAGCGTAATTATCGGCTCCAACGGCTGCGGGAAATCTACCCTGCTCAAAACCATGGCCAGACTGATCAAGCATACCGCAGGCCGGGTCACGCTTGACGGCAAGCCCATCTCCGCCATTCCGGCCAAAGCCTTAGCCCGGGTCATCGGGCTGCTTCCGCAATCTCCCATTGTGCCCGAGGGAATTTCGGTAGCCGATCTGGTGGGACGCGGCAGGTTCCCGCATCAGTCTCTGCTTGGCGGCTGGTCCAGGAAGGACTACGAAGCGGTTGCCGAAGCGATGGAGATTATGAATATCACCGAATTCGCCAACCGTAATATTGATGAGCTCTCAGGCGGCCAGCAGCAGCGTGTCTGGATTGCCATGGCCCTGGCGCAGCAGACCGACATCCTGTTTCTCGATGAGCCGACAACCTTTCTGGACATCACATATCAGGTTGAGATTCTGGATCTGCTCACCGATCTGAACCGCAAGCACGGGACCACCATTGTAATGGTGCTGCATGATATCAACTTGTCCGCGCGGTATGCCGATCATATCTTTGCGCTTCACACGGGCAAGCTTGTTGCTGAGGGGACCCCGGCAGAGGTCATTACAAGTACGCGGGTCAAAGAAATCTTCGGTCTGGATTGCACGGTCATTCCTGACCCTGTCTCGGGTTCTCCGCTGGTTGTGCCCAGAGGACGGTATCATGATAAGATGGCGAATGCTCCACAGTAAAGGCTTCATACCAGGCTGTCCGACCGGTCATACCGGAGGGCAGCTTTTTGGTGTGCACAATTAAGTATAAAAACTGCTTCCCTTATATTGGGGGGTGTTGTAAAGGCTTCACAGTCTGAGTACAGTAACGCTCATTGAGCGATCTATTGTAGCACCCGGACAGGCACTATGCCAGATAAGTGTGTAAAGGGTGCAGAAAGTAACGCCGGACAAGCTCCAGTAATAAGAATCGGAAGCAGTTGGATTTCCTCCACTTACTGCTGAAAGAATGGCCGATGTTAAATCAGGAGTTGGATAAAAGGCACTTAAATCCTTCCATTCCCTCGATTGTAGCTAAAACTAACTCAATTAGATGCTTTTTTCCACTTACTTCCACTGATAGCTCGGAAACGGAGAAATTAAGAGGCGTTTTTCCACTTGCTTCTATACAACAAGACAACATAGCCCACTCACTCAGCATTATCTTCATATCTCCCACGACATTATCCATCCCCATGAACACTTAAGGTATTACGCAGATGCTTAACATCGTTCATGGGAGAACGCCCGAACATGCGGGCATACTCCCGGCTGAACTGGGAAGGACTCTCGTAGCCCACGCGAAAGCCTGCGTCAGCGGCTTCTAATCCCTCTGACAGCAGCAAGCGGCGTGCGTGCTGCAGCCGGATGGCCTTCTGATACTGCAGGGGGCTGATCGCTGTGACCTTTTTGAAATGCTTATGCAGGGAAGAAGGGCTCATATGGGCTTCCTTGGCCAACTCTTCAATCACAAGGGGCTTGGAGTAATCGCGGTTAATCCGCTGGATCACGTTGGAGATGTTATAAGAATAGCTGCCGGCAATGGAGAACCGGCTGAGGAATGCCCCCTGATCACCTTTCATCACACGGTACAGAATCTCGCGGATGATCATCGGCGCGAGGAACTCAATATCCTCAGGGGTATCCAGAAGACGGACCAGGCGGACCAGCCCCTCCAGCAGAGGCGTATCGGATTGGCCTAGCAGTATACCGCGTTCCGTCTTTGTATCGCGCTGCATACTGCTCCTGTGCATGATGTCCAGGATGACCTCCGGACGGATAGACAGCTGCAGGCTCAGATAAGGAAGCTCCGGCGAAGCTTCCGTAATCATCCCGACCACAGGCAGATGCACCGGGCTGACGATGTAGCTGGCCGGACTGCATAGGTAAGTATCTCCCGCCAGCGTGGCTGTCTTGGAGCCTTGTACGATCACGTATAACGAAGGCGTATTGACAGAATGTCTCGGCTCGGACACCTGGCTTGCATGTCTGAAGCATAACTCCGGTACTGATGAAGCATGTGTTCCTTCTGAAGGTGCATGACGCTGAATTAGCAGAATCAGTTCTTGTAAGTGGACAGAGAGAGTAGAGAGGGAAGAGATGCCGTTCATGCTTCATTGCTCCTTTCCGCCAAAGTCTAATGGCTAATTATATCCCCGCCGAAGAGGATTAGGCAAGAATCGGAGGCGATCTGTCTACCTGATGAGACCGCTGTTTACGTACAATGGACAGGTAAGACCATTAGACTCTAGAGAGAAGGATACAGTATGAGCATTGAGGATAAAGTTGTTGTCATTACGGGTGCGAGCAGCGGGATTGGGGAGGCGGCAGCGCTGCTCCTTGCGGAGCGCGGGGCCAAGGTAGTGCTTGGAGCGCGCGGAGTTGAGCGTCTGGCGACGCTGGCGGCACGCATTGTGAACAATGGCGGTGAAGCCGTTTATGCAAGCACAGACGTAAGACAGCGGGAAGATCTAAGCAGGCTTGTTGCACTGGCCTGTGAACGGTACGGGAAGATAGATGTGCTACTCAGCAATGCCGGAGTGATGCCGATCTCCCCGCTTGACGATCTGCGCGTCGAGGATTGGGAGGACATGATTGACGTTAACCTTAAAGGGGTTCTGTATGGGATTGCCGCAGCACTGCCAATCTTCCGGGAGCAGGGCTTCGGACATTTCGTGAACACTGCCTCTACAGCGGGACACAAGACTGTTCCTAACCAGTCGGTCTACTCGGGAACAAAATTCGCCGTGCGTGCCATCTCGGAGGGGCTGCGCCAGGAGGCGGGCGACAAGCTGCGCGTCACCATCATCTCACCCGGTATCGTCAAGACCGGCTTCACCGAGGGTGTGACAGACACGGCAATAAGAGATCAGCTTGCCGCCGTCCGCGACAGGCTGGCAATGGCACCGGATGCAGTAGCGCGGGCCATTGCCTACGCGATTGAACAGCCGGATGACATTGATGTGAACGAGATCGTGATCCGTCCTACTGCGCAAGTGTAACCTGTATAGCCGGGCTGGCTGGAGCCTTCGAGCAGATGACGGCTCCAGCCAGCGCCGGTTATAATGCGTTCCCGATCAACTCGTTCATCGCTTCTCCCAGCTCAGCTCTACCGTCATCCTCCAGCCACTCCTGCGGAACGAGCAGATAATGGCCGGAGCTGCTCTTAAGATAGCTGTAGATGATCTGAGCCTCGTCGATCTTGTGGCGGCTCATCTCTTCCGTAGCCGCGACCAGGCTGCTGCTGCGGAAATATTCCCGTGCGGCCGTTGTGATCATTCCGGTTAGCTGTCCGCTGCTCAGGTCTTCCGCGGCCAGAAGGGTGCGGTAGAGAATTACGCTGCCCTTGATGAGGATCAGCTTGCAGGACTGCCCGTCCACCGGCTCCAGCACGACAATATTCTTGTTCTCCCCGGTGAATCCGATCACCTTCTCCTTGTGCAGCAGCGAGTGAACGGCCCCCAGGTAATCCCGGTATTTGGCGGCCGTCTCATAGTCAAACCGCAGCGCCGCTTCCTCCATCCGGGCCTCCAGTCCGCTGACAATCGAGCTGCTGTTCCCGTTCAATAAGCGGATGATTTGCTCCATGACCGCTTCATACTGCTTCACCGCCTCACCGCCCCCGCACATCCCTATACATAAGCCCAGCGAATGGTTGAGACAGCGGGTAGTCCGGGAATGGGGACTGCTGCAGAGGATTCGCTGCGATTCCTTAATGCCCTGCACCGCTCTCTCGACAGTACTCCGGCTGGTATAAGGTCCATAGGAGAGGCTGCCCGCCTGCGGGCTTGGCTCATAGCCGATCTCAATCTGCCGGTACGGCCCGTTATCCACGATGGAGATGTAGCTGTAGGCAAGCGGGTTTTTCATCTTGCGGTTATACATCGGCTTGAGCTCTTTGATGAGCTGGCATTCCAGCATGAAGGCTTCGAATTCCGTATCGGTCAGCCTATAGTCGAGATCGCGGATATGCTTGACGAGCTGCTTCACCTTAGGCGAATGTCCTTTATTATTATAAAAATAAGACTGGACCCGCTTCCTGAGATGCTTCGCTTTGCCGACATAGATGATATGGCCCAGGCTGTCCTTCATAAGGTACACGCCCGGCGTTAAAGGGAGGTTTGCGATCTTGTCTGTCAGAGTTGCGGGCATGGCTGCCGCCTCCGTTCTTCGTATTTCTTCAGTATCTTCAAGTATAAACCATGCCGTCGTCACCGGCGACAGGAAAAGCTAATACATAAGGCCCGGCAGGAACGGTGTGACATAATCCACAATGTCTTCCGGCGTAACCCACTATCATTAATGATGTGAATGACAGGCGGGGAAGAATGCGATCAAGTAAGCTGGGGGGCTGCTGATGAAATATTCTATCGGTGAATTTGCGTCCATTCTGGGAGTGACGGCGGATACACTGCGTTTATACGAGAAGCATGATATTGTCCGGCCGATGAAGGACAATCATAATAATTACCGTTATTTTAATGACCTGGACGCGCGGAATTTATTGTCGAGCAGGTGGTACAGGAGCATGCAGATTCCGCTTCAGGCGGTGGCCGGATTGATCAGAGATGCGCCGTCCGGGCAAGTGGTAGAGTCCATAGCCGCTGCCGGTATGCAGCTGGAAGAGGAGATCCGGCGCAGCACGCTGCTGCTCAGCAAGATTCAGGAGATTCATGCCGAGCTTGGGGGGATTGGTGAATCTTTTTATACCTGTACCATCAGGCAAGTGCCGGGGATGTACCGGATTCAACAGACGAACAAGAATCATCTGCTCCAGAAGGAGGGGCTCAAAAAGACCGTGCAGTCCTGGATGGAGCTGCTGCCGTTCACCTTCTACTCCTTCCGGATTGAGAATACCGAAGGTATCAATGGAACGGATGAGCTGGATTATAGCTGGGGGCTTGCGCTGCTTGCGGAGGATCAGCAGAAGCTGGAGGTCTGCCTGGATGAGAGCACCGAATACCTGGAGCCGGCTGTCTGCATCTCTGCAGTGATTGTCAGCGAATATGAGGAATACCTCGAACGGGAGTCCTTCGGCTTCATGCTGGATTATGCGAAGGCGCAGAATTGCCGGATCAGCGGGGATATCAACGGTAAAATCCTGTTCACAGAGCGCACGAACAACGGCAGCAAGACGTATCTGGAGATCAATATACCTATCGAGCGGATATAGCGGAGCACGAAGTCTGTGATACTTTGAGAAAAATTTCACGTAACGTTCATTGACCTTGGTACAGTACCAAGGTTTACACTTTGTGGGCTAGCCAGCGGCCCTTACAGAGACAGACACAGGGCTGTATTAACCACACAGGGGGAGAAAGAATGCATAAGCAAGCTACAAAACCAATGTTGATATTAACCGTATGCCTGGTAATGATCCTGTCGCTCATCAGCGGCTGCAGCGGTAATCAGACTGCCGCTCCGGCAGCTTCGGAACAACCGTCGGCATCACCGGAGGCTGTGCAGCCAGCGGGTACAAGTGCAGTGCCGGCAGATTTCAAAGCGGGAACCTATAAAGCGGAAGCCGACGGTAAAGACGGCAAGATTCAGGTAGAAGTGACACTTGACGCTGAATCCGTAATCACCGGTATTGAGGTGGTCGGCCAGAACGAAACCGCCGGTATCGGGGTGGAGGCAATCAACAAGATCAAGGAAGAGATACTGACCGGCCAGACCTTGAATATTGATGCCGTCAGCGGAGCATCTGAGTCCAGCAAGGCGATTCTGACCGCCGTTGAGGATGCGGTGAAGCAGGCGGGCGGCAATGTGGAGGCTTTTAAATCCAAGGCTGTAGTGAAATCGGGAGAAGGCCAAACCGAGCAGCTGTCCGCAGATGTGGTCGTGGTAGGCGCAGGGGCATCCGGTGTATCAGCGGCAGTCTCGGCAGCGGACGCAGGTGCTAAGGTTATCCTGATCGAGAAAACAGCGACGATTGGCGGAGCGAGCAATCTGTCCTGGGCGGGCAAATTCTACAACTCCTCAGCAGCGTTAAGCAGCGGACTCCAAGTGGAAGTGGAGAAGGAGATCGGGGACTGGATTGTTAACAACCACTGGAGAGTGAATGCGGCAGCGATCCGCCAGTATGTTACGAAGTCGGGTGAGACGTATGACTGGCTGACCGGCAAAGGCTACACCACCACCTTCCTTAACTTTGGCGGAGAACAGCTGCATATGCTTCCGGCTTATGAGACCCGCCAGGATCTGCTGCGCGCGATGCTCAAGGCATCGGTGGAGAAGGGCGGCGGTCAGGTGATTACTGAGACAACGGCCAAGAAGCTGATCACAGGCACTAACGGCGAAGTTACCGGAGTGGTTGCGGAGAAGTCCGACGGGACGACGCTTGAGATTACCGGTAAAAGCATTGTGATGGCTACCGGAGGATATGCCGGCAATAAAGAGATGGTTAAGGAAGCGTTCGGCTTCGAAGGCGTGAACGGCGGACTTGGACAGAACATCGGTGAAGGCCTGAAGATGGCCTGGGATGCCGGTGCGAAGGTTCCCGATAACTTCGGGGGACAAATGCTTCACCAGACACTGGCCAGAGCCACAGACAAGCTGAAGGCGGAGTATGAGCCGTTCGAGGCCAGTTATCCGCTGATGCTGACCTACCTGCCGACCCTGATGAATGTCGGTCCTTCCGGAGCGAGATTCAGAGATGAGGCGGCGACACTTACCGCAGTCGCGGCGGCGAATACCAGTGCTTTTAACGGAGCCTATCATCTGGTCATTCTGTCGCAGGCGCAGGTGGATGCGCTTAGAACCAAAGGGATGAACGGCCTTCAGGCACCGAAGCTGCCAGGTATGCCGCCGGAATTCTATGCCCCTTACAAAGACAAGTTCAAGCTGGACCAGCCTTGGAAGGATGCAGACAAAGTATTCGAGTCCATGGTTGCGAACGGCGACGGCTTCAAAGGCAACACCATCGAGGAACTGGCGAAACATGCAGGCATGGACCCGGCGGTATTCGCAGCGGACTTCAAGCTGTATGAGGAAGCGGCAAAAACCGGCATGGATACGGAGTTCGGCAAAGCGAAGGAATATCTGGTTCCGATGGGCAGCGGCCCGTATTATGCCATTGTCTCGGAGGTTAACAACCTCTGTTCGGTGGGCGGTCTGCTGGTAAATACCAAGTTCCAGGTGCTGAATGAAGGGCGTGTTCCGGTCAAAGGGCTGTATGCCGTCGGCGTGGAATCGGAGGGTGTTCTCTTCAATGATACCTATGTAGGCAATGGCGTCGGACTGGGGTACTCCTTCACCTCCGGGCGGCTGGGCGGCGAGGATGCGGCTGCGGGTGCACTGGCTAAGGAGTAGCACGTAATTTTTAAGTGATTATCCTCTTTCCGCCGATAAAGAGTTGTCCTGAACTTTTTGCACGAGAAGAGGAACCCTAAGATGTATATTCCCATATCACGAATCAATGCAGCTTCGCTGACCCGCTCACCGCATCAGGCGGACCGCAATATGGGCGGGTCTTCTGTTCTCAGTTTTCCGGAGATGATGGCGGCTGTCGCAGCGTCCATTGAAGATCAGGCACGGAGGATTAAGCGGAAATATGGTTTGTCCGTGCGGATTCTGGCGGTATCCAAAGATGGCAGCAAGGGGAATAGTGCCGCTGCCTCAGGCGTCCGGGAAGATCGGGCGGAGATTGTGATCGCTCCGAATATTCTGCAGCAGATGAGCAAAGATCCTGTGCTGCAGCGTAAGATTTATGGCGAGTTGGATGCGTATGTGCGTGATCCTCATACCATGTCCAGCCATAGTCTGATCGTTCACAGGGACGGGACTTGTGCCCTTCTGCCCGCCGCCTCTGGACCGGAAGCCGTGCGGGAACTTCCGAATCTCCCTACCGGCCGCCTGGACATGGAGGGCAGCAGCTATGCTCAGGACAGGCTGCAGCAGCTTGCCTTCATCCGGGCCAGAAGGTCCGGCAGACAACGGTAACCGGAGAGTGATCCGCAGGTTGGCCCCAGAATCCATGTATGTGGAGACTGGGGTCTTTTTCTAATCCGTGTCGGCGAACAACAGCCTATCCTTCTGCATACCTTATAGCACCGGGTTACTGTAGGGAAGTGGAAGGGGGCGCAGGATCATGGGAATGAGTATACAGCTTACTGCGATTCATTGGGTGTATCTGGTGTTTATTGTGTTCATTCTGGCACTGCTCATTCGGCGGCGGGATACGACTATGATCTGCGTGACCGGAATTTTGGCCTTGGGACTGCTGGCGACGGCTACGGTCAGCGGGTCGGTGTCCGGGATCTTCAATTCTTTTGTATATGCTACCAAAGAGCTGCTCGGCACGATCATGATCATCTCCATCATCGTAGCCATGAGCCGGATTCTGATTATTACAGGCATCAACGAGACGATGGTATCCCCGCTCACCCGGTTCCTGCGTACACCGGCGATGGCTTACTGGGGGATCGGGCTGATCATGATGGTGACCTCGTTCTTCTTCTGGCCTTCCCCTGCGGTGGCGCTGGTCGGGGCTGTTCTGCTGCCTGCCGCGATCCGGGTCGGACTGCCTGCGCTGGGGGCGGCGGTGGCTATGAACCTGTTCGGGCACGGGATCGCTCTCTCGGGCGATTACATTATCCAAGGGGCTCCGAAGCTGACTGCGGATGCTGCCGGTCTTCCGGTGTCGAGCGTGATGCAGGCCAGTATTCCGCTGGTTGCCGTTATGGGGGTGGTCACCACGGTGAGCGCCTTCTGGATGATGCGCCGAGACCAGAAGAACGGAACCTGGAGAGACGGTCTGGTCTCCTCCTCCCCGGCCGCTGCGGGGCCGCTGCCGGAAGCCGGGACGGACGAGGAGCAGGTCGTCATGAGTGACGGTCTGCGCAAAGGGCTGGCGATTGCCATCCCGCTGCTTTTTCTGCTGGATGTAGCGGGCATGTTCGTGCTGCATCTGCAAGGTGGTGATGCTACCGCGCTGGTTGGCGGGACCGCTGTGCTGATCCTGATTGTCATTACCCTGCTGGCCCACCGGGGCCAGGGCCAGGGGCTGGAGAAGATCACGGCCTATCTCATTGAAGGGTTCGTGTTCGGCTTCAAGGTCTTCGGACCCGTGATCCCGATCGCCGCCTTCTTCTATCTTGGCGATTCGGCCTTCACCGGGCTGTTCGGCAACGTGCTGCCGGACGGCTCGCACGGCATCGTGAACGACCTGGGCGTTGCCCTGGCGAATCACGTGCCGCTGAACGGGGCCGTGGGAGCCGTAACGCTGACGGTGATCGGAGCGATTACCGGTCTTGACGGCTCCGGCTTCTCCGGCATCTCGCTGGCCGGCTCGATTGCCGGGCTGTTCGCCGCCGCGATCCATTCCGGCGCGGCGACCCTGACCGCCCTTGGGCAGGTGGCCGCCATCTGGGTCGGCGGCGGCACCCTGATCCCGTGGGCGCTGATTCCCGCCGCAGCGATCTGCGGCGTCAGCCCGTTCGAGCTGGCCCGGCGCAACCTGAAGCCGGTCCTGCTGGGCATGGCGGCGATGACTGTTGTCGCCATGTTTCTGGTGTAGGCGCTGTCTGCATAAGAATACGGCCTCCAATCCATCCTAGAGAAGAACAGAAACCGTGATTGAGGGGGAAGAATTCTTATGAAGCATTACGAATCCAGTCTACGGACTAACAGTACGGTGGATCAGTCACAGGATGCGGTAACCAAGCTGCATAACTCTGTAACTCAGGCAATGAGCCATCCGACCGGGCAGATGATCGAGCAGGCAGAGAACAGCCTGGAGCATGCCGAAGAAGCTGTTCGTCATGCACCGGAGGGTTCCGTCGGGGGACACGGGGTAGATCTGGCTGAAGAGAGGCTGGAGGAAGAGAAACGCAGACTCGCTTCACTGGATGTACCGGGAGGCCAAGCCCGCGATTAGAGCGGGCGTCTAGCTGTATAGATTGAACTTGAAAAATATACAGACAGGGAAAAGTGGCGGGGGAGAATTTTGGAACTGTAGGAGAGACCCTCTATAATCGCAGTAGCCCTGCTTCAACAGGCATTGTCGGATGGGTTCCGGGAATGCCTGTTTGTTTTTTGTCGGATTCGGGACCGGCATGGCAGGCTTGTGCAATCATTTGCCGGGAATAAGGTTATAAAGTATCAGGTACATATATAACGGTTGTGAACCGGATCAGAGGAATGAACGTAATACTACAAATAACCAAATGTTCACCGCAGTGACGACTCAGCTTCTAGTACAAAACTTAAGTGCATCTTAGATAAACGCAACCATAACGACGAGACTATTTTGAGGGAGGCGCATCATAATGCCAGAAGCCGATAACGCCGATTCATGGAGTCCTCCGGAGACACCGGAGATGCTGCACACCGCGCTTGCGGAGATTGCCAAGTGGGAGAAAGAGCAGAATAAGCTAATGATCTGGGACCGGATTTCCCGGTTGCCGTTCAAGCTGCTTGATAAAGTGACGCCGAAGTTTATCCATGAAAAGGTAGGCAAGCTGCTGGACGAGCTGGGCAGTTATGTCCAGAATGGCGGCAACTATCTGGTGGCCGGGCGTAAGGTTGGGAGGCTGATGGAAGAGACAAGCCAGGCGGCGGGCGTCCGTGATACCGGACCCTACCCGCTGGCTGTAATGGATGCGGCTGCACTCCGGCTGTCGGAGAGAAGCTGGAACACGGCTACTGCCCAGGGGGCGACCACCGGCTTCGGCGGAATCTTCACACTCGCAGCCGATATTCCGGCCGTGCTGGGCCTCTCATTGAAGGCCATCCAGGAGATTGGCTTATGTTATGGCTACGATCCCACAGACAAGGCTGAGCGGATATTCACCGTGAAGGTGATGCAGTTCGCTTCCTCTGATATTGTCGGTAAGCGCACGCTGCTGAAGGAGCTGAATTTGCAGGCCGGCGGAGACGGCAACATTAGTACCGGAACCAGTGAGGCGGTCTCGAAGATTCAGGGCTGGAAGGAGGTAGTGGTGGCATACCGTGACAATTGGGGCTGGAAAAAGCTGCTCCAGACGGTTCCGGTTGCAGGCATGTTCTTCGGTGCGTATCTCAACCGGAAGACGCTGGAGGATGTGACGGAGGCTGCCCGTATGCTCTACCGCAAAAGACGGATTATCGCCAGGCTGGCTGAACTGGAGCCGAATAGGTAACGGTGTCGTTCATAGCAGAGCCTGAAGACAGGCACTAAGGAACAGGCAAGGAGTACCGCCCGACCAAGAGCGGTGCTCCTTGCCTGTTTGGGAGGTTTCGCAATCACTGGGGCGCTATTCCGCAGCGGAGCTGAATAACAGGCCTTTTCCGCCAATGGGCTTGAGCTGTACCGGCTCGACTCTGTCAATCAGCGGCATGGCCCGCTGGATCGTGGCGCGGGTTGCCTCCCGGGTAAGGGAAGCGGCATGGGCTTCGGCATGGCTCCACACCTCGGTCACCCAGAGAACATCGGGTTCCGTCTCCGAGAGGTTGATGAGATAGAGCTCACATTCCGGTACGGATTCCGCAGCGGCGGCAGCTTCGAGCAAAATCGCCGCCAAGGCATCTCTCCTACCTGGTTTAGCAGTGAATTTCACGTACATTCCGAATTTGTTCAGACGGATCACCTCAGCATATAGTTTCCGCTCCTATGGCGGGGTTGATCACCATTTATTTTAACAGAACTAAGGAGTGAAAAAAATGAATCGAATACATCAGCAGCGAAACGTTGATGAATTAACCGGGCAGGCGGAATCGTTCATCACCGTATGTTACCAGGAGCTGGAGAAGTCACAGAGTGAGCTGGAGCGGCGTCTTGCAGATATACACGAAGAGGTAATTCTTACGGGAACCTATATACATACGGAGGAAGAATTGGCCCATGGGGCGAGGATGGCCTGGCGTCATAACAGCCGCTGTATCGGGAGGCTATTCTGGCACTCACTTGCAGTGATTGACGCGCGCGGGGCAGAGACGGTGGAGGAGGTGGCCGGGGCGTTATTGCGGCATGTGGAGCAAGCATATAACGGTGGCAAGGTCCGGCCGGTCATTACCGTATTCCGCAGCGACGAGCAGCCGGATAGAACGATCCGCATCTGGAATCATCAGCTGATCCGTTATGCCGGCTATCCCGGAGACGGGGAGCAGCCGCGTGCCGGTGATCCGGCCTCGGATGAGTTCACGGCGGTCTGCCGGAAGCTGGGCTGGCAGGGGAGCGGCGGGGATTTCGATATTCTGCCGCTAGTCATCAGCATCGGCGGGGAGGAACCCCGCTGGTTCCCCGTCCCGCCCGGACTTGTGCAGGAGATTCCGCTCACTCATCCGGAGATCGGACGGTTCCCAGAGCTGTGCCTGCGCTGGTACCCCGTTCCGGTTGTCTCGGATATGTGCCTGGAGATCGGCGGTATCCGTTACCCGGCGGCGCCTTTTAACGGCTGGTATATGGAAACGGAGATCGGTTCCCGGAATCTGGGGGATATCGAACGTTATAACCGCCTGCCGGCAGTGGCTGATCTGCTGGGCCTGGACCGTTCGACTAATACATCACTGTGGAAAGACCGTGCACTGCTGGAGCTGAACCGTGCTGTACTCCATTCGTTCAAGCAGGCTGGGGTCAGTATTGTGGATCACCATACAGCGGCAGATCAGTTCGTCCGCTTCCAGGAGCAGGAGAGTCGGCAGGGGCGCGAAGTATCAGGCAAATGGGGCTGGCTGATCCCCCCGATGTCGCCCTCTTCGACACCGATCTGGAATGATAACACCTTGAGAGATTTGCATCTAAGTCCGCGTTTCATGTACCAGAAGAAGGCGTATGCAGACAAGCTGGATGCAGCAGCAGCCGCCGGTCCATCCGGTGAAGCGGACGGATCTGCCTCGCTGCATGTGGGGCCGGATGAACCGGCTCCAGAGTCTGAACTACAGGGCGCTACCGAAGCATTGACATGTCCGTTTCATCACCCCCGCTAACTCCGGTCCGGGATGAAATCAGCTGGAAATAGCTGCTTTTTCTCCACTTGCTCATGAGCAGAGGCGTTATTTCGAGGAAGCAGTTGGAAAATCAGCACTTAATAGGCTGCAATAGAGGAGAATGGAGGAAACGCATGAAATTAAGTTACACATTTCCAATTAATTTCCTCCAATACTCCGAAGCACGGGAATTAAGATACGTTTGTCCAACTAATTAGGGAGCGGTGAGTGAGGTCTAGATTAATCTTTATGAGGTGCTGATCGCCCGCCGGGAGGATATTGATCATGATAAGTTATTTTTCCGGCTGGGGTTGATTATCTAAAGTTTGAAGTATATACTGCTAATCAAGAGAGTGATTGATCAATAACCCATTCGGTAACACCCGTTATTCCCGCAGAGAAGGAGACTATTCATGAATAAGCAATCCCGTACAATCCCTCCCAAAGGAGATGAGGCTGCTCCGGTGAACCGCAGGGAGCAGATTTTGGAGGCGGCAGTAGTTGTTTTTGCAGAGCATGGCTATTCCCGGGCTACAACCGCGCAGGTGGCGGAGAAGGTCGGAATATCGCAGCCGTATATCTTCAAGCTGTTCAAGAATAAGGAAGAGCTGTTCATTGCTGCGCTGGAGCGGGCTTTCGAGCGGATTATCCGCACCTTCTCAGGGCTTCAGGCTCCGGAAGATCGTCTGCTCGCAGAAGCTATTCAGGTATATGAGCAATTAATGGAGACCCATCCGAACGAGATTATTCTCCAGGTGCAGGCGATTGGCATCCGGGACGAAGCCATCCGTCAGGCGATGCAGGCTGGGATCCTGGAGGTAACCCGGCTGATGGAGGGGAAGTTCTCGGCCGCAGGGTTCGCACATCCTGAAGTGGAAGTAAGTACCTTCATGGCTAACGGAATGCTGTGCAATATTGCGCTTACGCTGGAAATGCCGGAGTTGAAGCCGAAGCACCGGTGAGCCAGGGGGCAGGCGGGGGGATGTACAGTGGTCCAGAACCAGACCGAAAGGCTGGCAGAGCAAATTCTCTGTACGGCTGCTGCTGTTAAGCGATTCCTCCCAACCCCGGAGCTTGGCATTAATTTGACAGTAGGATAGTGACTGATCAATATCTTAATTGTAAAAGTAAGTGTAGAAGGAAAATGTACGTTACTATCCAAACGTCTAGTTCAACTGGCAGAGTAACAACTGACCGGTCGTTCGTAGTAGAATGTTGCAAGTATTGCAACACCGACTCTTTAATGGCGGGTCAGATGCACCGATTGTTGCAGGAAATACAGGATTTTCCCCGGAAAGCAGTTCGGATTAGATACGAATCGTGCCATTGATGCAACATTTGTCTATCTGGCTCCATGGAGAGCGGGGAAAGTTGCATTTGGTGCAGGATTTTAATTTGTAAATAGTTATTGATCAATCAATATCCAAACGGCCAACCACCCCAACGAGGAGGAATCTCAAATGATAAATAATGCGATAAATAAAGCCATTGTACTGGGAGCAACCGGAGGAACAGGGACGGTAATTATAGCGGAGCTGCTGCGGAGAGGGATCGAGACGGTCGCTTTTGGGCGGTCGATGCCGAAGCTTGAACAGCTTGCGGTCAGGCTGGGTCATCCGGCGGGGCTAAGCCTGCAGAGCGGAGATGTTTTTCAGACGGAGGATGTATTCAGGGCGGCGCAGGGGGCGGAGGTTATTTTCCATTGTGCCTCTGTGCCCTATCACGAGATGACCGCGAAGCTGCTGCCGATGGGAGAAGCGGTGATGGAGGCCGCGAACCGGCTGGGTGCGAAGGTAGTGGCTGTAGATGGGATTTATGTGTATAGCAGAAGAGTGAATGACCAGCCGGTTGATGAGAACTATCCGAAGAACCCGCATACCCGTAAGGGACAAATAAAGCTGCAATTCGAGCAGATGTTCTTCAGTCCCCGCTGGAACCGTGCGAAAAGAATGATTGTCCGGCTGCCTGATTACTACGGCCCGACCGCTAATGAAGCCTCCTATCTGGGATCGGCCCTGGAGGCAGTTGCCGCCGGTAAACCGGGGATCTTCATCGGCAATATGACGATTCCGCGTGAATATGTCTATCTGCCGGATGCGGCAGTGATGATGGTGGAGCTGGCCCTCCGGGAGGAGGCGTACGGGCAGAACTGGAACATCCCGGGGGCAGGCGTCATCTCCGGCCGGGAGATTGTCCGCATCGCCCGCAAGGCCGCCGGAAGCTCGAAATGGATGATTCCTGTAGGCACAGCCGGTCTGACCCTGCTTGGCCTGTTCGTTCCGGTGATGAAGGAGATCGTCGAGATGCTGTATTTGACGAAGGAACCCCTGCGGCTCAGCGGTGCGAAGTACGAGCGGATAGCCGGTCCGGTTCCGGCGACATCCTTTGAAGAGGGGATCACGGCGACCATCCGTGCCATCCAGAACCGTGCAGCGGGAAATGTGTAAACCCCCTTATAAATCAGGCGTAATCTGCAGAAGATAGAAATAGTCAGGGTTCCCAAACTGTGATACTATTTATTTCTATATACAATGAGGAAGTGAAGCAGAATGATCAGCATTACCATTCCCGCACCGGAAGTTACGATCTACAAGCAGGAGAACCCTGTACTCAGCCATATTTACGGATTCACGGATTTCCACCTGATTACCCGCGAAGCCGGCGGCATCTTCATGTTCTATAATGACAAGGACGAGCTGCTGTTCGTGGGCAAGGCCCGTAAGCTGAGACCGCGGATCAAGAAGCATTTCGAGGATAATGTATCCGTCATGAAGCCGCACCGCGACGAAGTGACCAAGATTGAAGTCTGCATCGTTGAAGATCCGGTCGACAGGGAGATTTATGAGACGTACATTGTGAACACGCTTAAGGCGAAATACAATGTGGAGAAGGTTCTGTACAAATAAGGGTATCGGTGAGAAGGCGTGGTCCCTGCGGACTGCGCTTTTTTACAATTACACGGAAACGACCCGGAATCGGCAGCGTTCCCCCTTGTTTTAATAAACGAAATTTGAGACAATAAATAAGTTATTGTTGTTGCGAATGTCCTGTCAAGGTAGAATAGATCGATTGAACTTTAATGTTTTGAAAAGAGGATATGAAATGAATAAAGAATCCATTTATGGATTGACTTTGGAACAATTGACCGCCTGGCTGCTGGAGCATGGGCACAAGAAATCCCGGGCCTCCGCTGTCTGGGAATGGCTCTACCGCAAACGGATTACCAGCTTCGGGGACATGGACGGAATGAATCAGGACTGTGTGAAGCTGCTGGAGGAGCATTTTGTCTTTCAGACCATGGAAGAGCATGTGAAGCAGGAATCGGCTGACGGTACGGTCAAATTCCTCTTCCGCCTGCAGGACGGCAACCTGATTGAGACGGTGCTGATGCGGCAAAAGTACGGCCTGTCCGTATGTGTCACCACTCAGGTCGGCTGCAATATCGGCTGCAGCTTCTGTGCGAGCGGGCTGCTGGCGAAGAGCCGTGACCTCACCAGCGGCGAGATTGTGGAGCAGATTATGAAGGTCCAGCATTACCTGGATCTGGCCGGTCTGGGACAGAAGGTCAGCCATGTCGTGGTCATGGGCATTGGTGAGCCGTTCGATAATTTCCGTCATCTGCTGAATTTCCTGACTACGATCAAGGATCACAAGGGTCTGGCGATTGCCGGCAAAGGTATTACCGTATCTACCAGCGGTCTCGCTGACAAAATCAGAGAATTCGCCGACGCCAACATGCAGGTCAATCTGGCGATCTCCCTCCATGCGCCGAATAATGCGCTGCGGACACAGATTATGAAGATTAACCGCGCCATTCCTATAGAGAAATTAATGCCGGCGATTGATTACTATCTGGAGAAGACCAACCGCAGAATTACTCTGGAGTATATCCTGCTGAAGGATATCAATGACCGCGAGGAGCATGCGCTGGAGCTGGCCGAATTAATCGGAGACCGGCGTCAGCTCGCGAACGTCAACCTGATTCCGTATAATCCCGTGGATGAGCATAGCCAGTATCAGCGGAGCGAGCGGGAGTCTGTGCGTGCGTTCTTCGATACGCTGAAGAAGCAGGGCGTGAGCGTAAGCACCCGGCTGGAGCATGGAGTCGATATTGATGCGGCCTGCGGACAGCTCCGCAGCAAGCAGATCAAGAAGACCAAGGGCAAAGCAGCGGAGACCGGCACCGCCATTGTGGGATAAGTACAGCGGCTGAATGATCTCATAAGAACGGTGCCGGTGATGGATTCACTTCGCACCGTTCTTTTTGTCCGGCCCTGTGTTACAATAATCTGGCAGCAGTGAATTGAGAAAAGAGGAATGCGACTTGTTGACATTTACAAGCTACACCGTGGAGAACGTAAGAGATCCTTTTGGTATACTAAGCGGCAAGAGATATGAATTCGTCGTTAATATTGATGTACCGGAGGATGATGAGCTGTACGTAGAGAACGGAGTTTCCGCCCGTGTGATTGTCAAAGTGGAAGAGGAGCAGACAAGCATTGTCAGCTACGATCTGCAGGAAACCTCGTCAGGCCAGCTGCTCGATTTCGATATGGAAGAAGACGAGGAAGCAGCGCTGCTTCAGTTCTGTTCAGAGCATGTGCCTGAATAAGACCCGGCTGTAAGCGCTGGAAGGAAACTGCTGAACCTGGCGGTTTCCTTTTTTGTTGCCGTGAACCGGGTGAACGTATGCACCAAACGGGGCTGCCGCAGTCATCTGTAGTGATGGCTGGACAGCCCCGTTCTTTTTACTATAAACGTGAAACGTGCTACAGGCAGCCCTCCACATAATAATGAATCTGCTTGTTCCACCACGGCCAGTCATGACTGGCATCATGGCCCCAGTAGTCGATCCGTGCGGGAATTCCCTGGCGTGCCAGTACATCCTGGAGCAGCCGGGTCTCATGAAGCATCTCCTCCTCATAAGCCCCTTGTCCGACGCAGACGATGATGTTGCTGCTGCGGTACTGGTTCAGATAAGATTCATCCGTGAGCCCCGGCAGATAATGCAGCGGAGAGTTGAAATAGACCTTCTCGCTCATATAGTCGCCGAAGAAATAATAGGTGGAGTAGACGCCGCTCAGGGCGATTAAGGTATCGAAATAGTGCGGATAACGGAAAAAGAAGCTGGCGCTGTAATAAGCACCCATAGAGCAGCCCGAGATCAGAATGCGCTGATCGGTCCCGCCGTTGTTCTGCCTGCTCTCATGGAGGATGCCGGGAATCAGCTCATGCGCGATATACTTATCATACTGCTCATGACGTTGGATACGGTCCTCGTTATTCCAGTGCGTGGAGAAGAAGGTCTCTTCATCTATACTGTCGCAGGCCCAAATCTGCAGCTTGCCCGCTTCAATGAAGGACGAGAGCGTATCAATCATGCCCGAATCCTCATATTGGTAAAAGCGTCCAAGCGACGTAGGGAAGACAAGCATCGGTTTGCCGGCGTGGCCGTATATTTTATATTCCATGTCTCTGCCCAGGTTGTGGCTGTACTCCTTATGGTAGCTTATCCTCATCCGTTAACACATCCTATCCCTCTTCTTGGTGAATATAACCTCTGATGTCCCTGACCTCCGAAAGCTCGGGCGAACGGAACTGATAGGCGCTGTTGCCCATCGCTCGGCTGAATACCTCTTCGATCTCGGCATAATTCACAATCTTCCCGCCAAATTCACGGTAGATATCCTCGTGGCTGTGAGCGTAGTGCTTATGACTTTTGCGGCTGGCATACCCTGTGTAATATTTGCCCTCGTAAGGGCCGCCGACCTCATTGTGTACGATCATGCTGGCCCATTCTTGATAGACATCCACATCATAGGAGAAGTTAATGGCATCGGTCATCCAGGCGCCCGGCGGACGCATATTCACTTCCAGGGCAATGATCCGGCCATCCTTGTGCGATTTGAACAGCTCGATATGGAAGAACCGTTCCCGGATGTCAAAAGCCTGCAAAATGCTCTTCCCGGCCTCCTCGACCTCCGGGCTGATCTCCCGCAGACAGAAGTAGTAGAGGTGGTTGTCCGTATTGACGACCTCCATGACACTGTTCTCGAACAGGTGGCTGACCGCGAACCGCACGTTGCCGTCGATATCGACCAGCCCGTCATAGGTGAGGATAACCCCGTCAATGAATTCCTCAATGATAAAGGCTACATCCTCCGGCTTGGTGTCCAAAAAGTGCTGCAGCTCCTCTTCGTTATTGATCTTGTACGTATTGCTGGCCCCGGAGCCGAGGTCGGGCTTGACCACCAGCGGGAAGCCGGCGCTCTGGATGAAGCTCTCCACGCTCTCGCGCGTGGTTCCGGTGGAGAACTGTACGGTGCTTACACCGCTTTTGTGGAAGAATTCCTTCATCTTGGATTTCTGCTTCAGGTTGGAGACGAAATCCGACTTGGTGCCGTAGATGTTGAAGTCCGTGCGGATAGCGGCGTCCTGCTCCAGCCAGTATTCGTTCAGCGACTCGAAGCGGTCGATCTTGCCGTATTTATAGGTGAAGTAGCCGACGGCCCGCAGAATCTCCTCATAGCTCTCCAGATCGCTTACCTTGTAATACTCCGTCAATGCCGACTTCAGCTTGTCCTCCAGCTGGTCATATTCGGCATCGCCAATTCCCAGCACCGTTGCTCCCTGCTGCCGCAGGTGAGTACAGAATTCAGCGCTGTTCTTGGGGAAATGCGGGGAAAAGAAAATAAAGTTCATGCGGACCGGCCCCTTTGGCTAAAGTGTAATTCCGAGTTAATTTGTATGATTAATTCAATCTATCAGTTTCGTGCAGATCCGTCAATCCTTGGCCTTGTTTTTGCTGGACTGTCATTATAGATGGGGAATCACGTTTTCCGATTGCAGCGCTTTCTCTTCGCATGTTGGGCGGATATGAGTTAGAATACAATAAAGCGAGCTAATAATAGGAGTTGTAAATATGTCCAACAATGACGAAGTGTTTTTGACGAAGGAAGGGTTAGCCAAGCTCGAAGAAGAGCTGAGAGAACTTAAGGGAGCAGGACGCAAGGAGCTTGCCGCCCGGCTTAAGCTGGCAATCAGCTACGGGGATCTGAAGGAGAACAGTGAATACCATTCTGCCAAGGAGGATCAATCCTTCATGGAGACCCGCATCATGATTCTGGAGAAGATGCTGATCAAAGCGCAGATCGTGGATTCCAGCAATATGGATCTAAGCACAGTCAGCGTAGGCTGCATCGTTATTCTGAATGATGTCGAGTACTCCGAGAAGATTGAATACCGGGTGGTCGGTCCGGCGGAAGCCGATGTCCTGGACAACAAGATTTCATACGAAAGCCCGCTGGGCAAAGAGCTGATCGGCAAAAAAGTGGGCGACATCATCAGCGTCAATGCCCCGATGGGTATTATCAAATATGAGCTGCTTGAAATTAAAATGCTGTAAACAAACATCTAACAAGAATCCCGGTTCCCTTATTTTGAGGGGGCGGGATTTTTTTTGAGTATAAATTTTATGTTTCCTATGATAATTCATCCTTCTATTTCTCGCTGAAACGCAGAAATGGCGGAAGCAGTAGGATTTTCTCCACTTGCTGATGAACAGAGGAATGCCTGCGGGACAGCAGGTGGAAAAACAGCACCTAATATGCTGCAAATCGACTAGATTAGAAGAAAGGCAGGAAATTAAATGCCGTTAATCCAATTCTTTTCCCAAAATGATCAAAGAAAGCCGGATTAAGATACGTTTTTCCAACTAATATATTTATGTCGCTGGAGCAACGTGGCAGCGTGGAGTCAAGTCTACTCCTTGGTAAGTGGTAAAGTGCTGGTTTTGAACTTCGGGCATCATTGGTTACACAGTCTGCAAGCGGCGGGCTGCCATAGGTGATGGCTATCAAGGATATTGATTCCGTGTCTTAGACGCTCCCCGCCTGGGGGGGTTATAGTAGGGAGTAACTACCACACAGAGGAGTCCTGGCTTGTGATTCAGACTGTATTAACCACACTTGTAGAGGTCATTGTACCGTTGTCCATTCCAGTGGCCGCCGGGGCGCTGCTTGGTCGGTATAAGAAGCTCGACACGAAGCCCCTGCTGACGCTGTACCTGTATTTTCTCAGTCCGGCCATTATCCTGGATACGCTGGCTACGGCAGATATCTCCTTCGATGATGTCTATAAGACACTTGCGTTCTCGCTGCTGAACCTGTTTCTGCTCTGGGGTCTGGCTACTCTAATCGGCAAAATACTGAAGCTCGCCCCGCCCGAAGCCGCCGGTCTGACGCTCATCTCCACCTTCACGAACAGCGTCAATTACGGTCTGCCGCTGGTGCTGCTGGCCTTCGGCCAGCTCGGCCTCGACAAGGCCTCGGTCTATGTGATCGCCCAGATGGTGATCGTGAATACGATCGGCGTCTATTTCGCCGCCCGATCCCAGTTCTCGGTGCGCAGCGCGGTGAAGTCGGTCTTCTCGCTGCCGGCCATCTACGCCGCTATTCTGGCGCTGCTGCTGCGGGCGCTCGGCCTGCATATGCCGCATGAGCTGGCCTCGGGCGTAGCGATGGCCGCCGGAGCGTATTCGCCGGTAGTGCTGGCGATTCTCGGCGCGCAGATGGTGAAGGTCCAGGCAGCGCATACGGAGCGCAATGTGCAGCTTGCGTTCTGGACAGGGCTGACCGTCCGGCTGCTGCTGGCTCCGCTGCTCGCCGCGCTGGTGCTGCTCGCCCTGAATATCACAGGCACCCTGTTCTCAGTGCTGCTGATTCTGGCCTCCATGCCTGTCGCTGTTAATTCCGTGGTTTTGGCGGAACGCTTCGGCAGCTCACCTTCGCTCGTCTCGCGCTGTATCGTCTGGACTACGCTGGCCTCCTTCCTGGTCCTGCCGGTGCTGATCGCAGCGGTGGGCGGGTAGAGATTGCTGAGCCGGGCGGCTGGGGGAACGGGTTTCAGAAATCGAAGTTGTCCGGATCGGGACCGGTCCGCTGATCCCGGTTAAGACTGTCGATCCGCTCCATCTCGGCACGGCTCAGCTCGAAATCGAACAGGGAGGCATTCTCGATGATCCGCTGCTCTTTGGTTGATTTCGGGATGGTGACGATGCCATGCTGCAGATCCCAGCGCAGAATGATCTGGGCAACGGATTTGCCGTGGCTGGCAGCGATCTCCTTCAGTACCGGCTGGTCCAGCAGCTGGCCCTGCATCAGCGGCGCCCAGGCCTCAATCTGAATGCCATGGCGCTGTGCGAAGCTGCGCAGCGGCTGCTGGGACAGATAGGGATGCAGCTCCACCTGATTGACCATCGGCTGGATCTGCGAATCCTGTAGGATGTCTTCCAGATGATGAATCTGGAAATTGCTTACGCCGATCGCTTTGACACGGCCTGCCTGGTACAAGGCTTCGAGCGCTCTCCAGGCCTCCTTGTATTTGCCCTTCACCGGCCAGTGAATGAGATACAGATCCAAATAGCCGAGACCCAGCTTCTCCAGGCTGGCCTCGTATGCGGCCAGGGTCTGTTCATAGCCGAGGTCTGCATTCCAGACCTTGGAAGTTATGAAGAGCTCTTCGCGGGCGAGCTTGTTCTCCTCCATAGCTTCCCTAACTGCTTGTCCGACCCCGCGCTCATTGGCATAGACTGCGGCAGTATCTATACTGCGGTAGCCGTGGGCAATCGCGGACTTCACCGCCTGCACCAGCCCGTCGCCGTCCTCCACCTGAAAAACCCCGAGTCCAACCCACGGCATACTCACGCCGCCTTGAAGTACCGTTCTATCTTGTAAATGCTGTGCCATATGGAATAACCTCCTGAATGAATGATGTAGTAAGAAAAACTGAGTAGTAAGGATGTACTTTAGATGCATTAAGGATGTACTTTGGACGATAAGCGGCAAAATGCTGCACGGATTGCAACTTTGACTCCAGCGTATCTGGTTGTTTGTACAGATTGCTGCATGAAATACAAGAATTGTTCCGTAATACCGCTGGTTGGATGAGAAATACTGCCTTTCATGCAACAATCTTGACATAGGGCCGGAGTAAAGAGGGCAATGTTGTAATATAGGCAGGATTTTACGAAAATAAGCTGCGCCCCCTGCCATTGGTGGCATACACACCGCTTGGCTACGCACATTGCATTGGGTGCCGTACACAGTACTTAAGCTCAGGCGGCTTCCGCCCGCTGTATACGCTCGTCTCTGTTCTCCAGCGCCCGGCTCCAGGCCGTGAGCAGGACGGCGCCGAAGACCATAACGGCCCCTACCCAGGCGGTGTGGATCAGCCCCATGTGATCCGTAACCAGCCCGCCGAGGTACGCGCCGATGGCAATGCCTGCATTGAAGGCGGCAATGTTGACGGCAGAGGCGACATCCCGGGCGCCGGGGGCGAACCGGTCAGCCAGCATCACTACATAGACCTGGAGCCCGGGAACGTTCATGAAGGCGAGCAGCCCCATGAAGAAGATGGTGATCAGGGCGGCGGTTTGGAACGGAGCCGTGAAGGTGAGGATCAGCAGCACGGCGGCCTGCAGGGCGAACATATAGAATAAGGCGTTCATCGGCTTGCGGTTCGCTGCTCTGCCGCCGATGACATTACCGATGGCGATAGCGATGCCATAGACGAGCAGGATCACGGCGACCGTCTTCTCCTGGAAGCCGCTGATCTCATGGAGCAGCGGTGAGAGGTAGGTGAAGACGACGAACGTTCCGCCGTAGCCCAGGGCTGTGATGGCAAAAGCCAGCAGCAGCCGGCCGTTCGTCACCAGCTTGACCTGCTCGCGCAGCGGCGTGCGGGCCCCCTTGCGGAGCCCGGAGGGCACCAGCATCAGGTTGGCGGCCAGCGCCAGGATGCCGATCCCTACAATCGCGAGGAAGGCGGCCCGCCAGCCCAGCTGCTGGCCGAGGAACGTGCCGAGCGGAACACCGGTGACCGTGGCGACGGTAAGGCCGGTGAACATCATGGAGATGGCGCTGGCCCTGCGGTTCTCCGGCACCAGATCGGCGGCGATGGTGGAGGCGATCGACATGAACAGGCCGTGGGAGAGAGCGGATATCACCCGGGCGGCCAGCAGAGTGCCGATTCCGCCGGCAGCGCCGGCAAGACTGTTCCCGGCGATGAATACGAGCATCAGCAGGAGCAGCAGTGTTTTGCGGGAGACCCTTGTGGTCAGTGAGGTTAGCACAGGAGCCCCGAAGGTTACGCCCAGTGCATACAGGGTTACAGTTAATCCGGCGGTGGTCACGGATATATTCAGGTCATCAGCAATGAGTGGAAGCAGGCCTACGCTGATAAACTCGGTTGTTCCTATCGCAAAGGCGCTGATCGCCAGAGCCAGCAGCGCGAGGGTACTTTTTCTGTGGTCCAGAGACATGTTCTTCACTCCTACTATGGTAATCACCGGCCGGTAAATGCTATTATGGATTAAAGCTACCGATTAGAACAGTACGTACTTAAAAGTACTATAGGTACTAAAAAGTACCTGTAGATTATTGGACAGGATACTCTGAGGAATACACAGGGGGAAGATGAATGGCTAAAAAATATAATATTTCGGTTGAAGCAACGCTTGAAGTGATCGGCGGGAAATGGAAGTGTGTCATCCTCTGCCATCTGCGGCACGGTAAGCTGCGGACGAGCGACCTTAAGCGCCACATGCCTAACATTACGCAGAAAATGCTGACCCAGCAGCTCCGGGAGCTGGAGCAGGATGGTATCGTCAACCGGATCAGCTACAATCAGGTTCCGCCCAAGGTGGAATATGAGCTAAGCGAATACGGACAGACCCTGGGAACTATTCTGGATTCCCTCTGCGCGTGGGGGGAGCTGCATATCATTAAGGAATACGGTGATAAATTCGCTGTGCTGGAGGATAATGTGCTGAATAACAAGCAGGGGGAATTGCTGCCGGGCGCGGCGGAATAAGGAATGGAAACAAGAAGAAACGGCTATGCCGTCCTCACAGAGGATGGCATAGCCGTTTCTTCGGAAAGATAGGATAGAAGTGCATGGACGATGCGGGGGTTCAATCCGGCTCTCCTTCTGCGACCTGAATGGTGAAGATAAAGGTTGCTCCGCCCTCAACATCTGGCTTGGCGTAGATCGTTCCGCCCATGAGATCGACCAGCATTTTGCAGATGGACAGCCCGAGCCCGGTTCCGCCGAACTTGCGGTTGATGGTGGCTCCGATCTGGGTGAACGGCTGGAACAGATATTTCATTTTGTCCGCTGGGATGCCGATTCCGGTATCTTCAATAATGAATTCCAGCTCCAGCAGCTTATCCATAGCCTGCCGGAGATGGACATGCACTTTGACGCCGCCGGATTGGGTGAATTTAATGGCATTGCCGATCAGGTTGTTCAAGACCTGACGCAGACGGTTGGGATCGCCGATGAGCAGGGCAGGAACGTCAGCATCAATGGAGGTCTCCAGGGTCAGGCTGCGTTCTCTGGCCAGCGCCCGGAACAGATCGACCGTTTCTTTGAGGCAGGAGTGGAGATTGAAGAGCTCGTAATCCAGCTCCATTTTTCCCGATTCAATCTTGGTGAAGTCCAGGATATGTGTAATCACCGAGACCAGCGCATGGCCGCTCGTATGAATGATCTCGGCCATCTCCTGGTCGTCTGCGGATAGATCGGAGGAGCGCAGTACATCGGACATGGCAATAATCCCGTTCAGCGGTGTACGGATCTCATGGCTCATCATGGCGAGGAAGCCGCTTTTGATCCGCAGAGCCACTTCGGCTGTTTCCTTCAGTTCGGTAAGGATGCTGTTGGCCGTCTCCAGCTCCTCGGTTTTGAGCTGCAGCTCTTTGAGGGTCTGATAGAGGCGGACGAAGCCGTCAATCTTGCTTTTTAACACGGTCGGATGGTACGGCTTGGTCAAGTAATCTATCGCCCCGGCCGAGTAGGCCATCATATAGTTCTCCAGCTCGGAAGTCAGGGAGGTCAGGAATATGATGGGAATATCCCGTGATTTTTGACGCATTTTAATTCGTTTCGCCGTTTCGAACCCGTTCATATCAGGCATAAGCACATCCATAATAATCAGGGCGAATTCCTGCTCCAGCAGACATTTCAGCGCCTCCATCCCGGATAGCGCATTGACCAGCCGGTAGGGGGAATCGGCCAGCAATGCCTGGATGGACAGGAATTCCTCTGCCCGGTCATCTACTACTAGAATATTAATCGGATACTCCATGACGCCTCCTATTGAATCAACCATAATTTCAGCACGCTCACCAGCTGTGTTGTATTGATCGGTTTGGAAATATAATCGTTTGCTCCGGCCTGCAGGCACTTGACCCGGTCTTCCTCCAGGGCGCGGGCAGTCAGAGCGATAATGACCAGCTGATCATATTCCGGTCTGAGCCGGATGTGCTTCATGGTCTCGTAACCATCCATCTCCGGCATCATGATATCCATGAATACAAGCTCGACCCCGGGGTTGTCCTCCAGATGCTTCAGCGCTTCGTTACCGTTCTGGGCAAAGCTGATCTCCATATTATACCCTTCCAGGACACTGGATAATGCAAAGATATTACGCATATCATCATCCACAAGCAGAATGCTTTTTCCGGCAAAAGCGGCCTCCGGATTATGCAGATTCTCGATCAGACGCTGCTTGTCCAGCGGCAGGTCCGCGTGCTTGCGGTGCAGATACAAGGCCGTATCATCATAGAGCCGTTCCATGGACCGCACGTTCTTGATGACAATGCTCTCGGCATAATGCTTGAGGCGCTGCTCGTCCGTCTTGCTGAGATCCTTGCCTGTGTAGATGATAACCGGCAGGGTCTGCAGCTTGCGGTTGGTTTTGACCTGCTCCAGCAGGTCGAAGCCGGAGATATCCGACAGGCCCAGGTCCAGCACCATACAGTCAAAATGATGGCTGGCCAGATGCTCCATGGCTTCTCTCCCTGTGCCGACGGCAATGATGTTCACATCGGGATGGGCGATGAATTCCACAAGGCTGCTGCGCAGAACCTTATTGTCTTCGACAATCAGCAGACTCTTCACCGGACGGCGGATATAGGTCTCGATCTGCAGGAAGGCTGCCTCAAGCTCGGCATAATCATTCGGCTTCTTCCAGAAGGATAAGGCGCCCATCGCCAGGCTCTGCTGATTCTCCTCGGCTGTCGAGATGACATGCACGGGGATGTGGCGCAGCTCCGGCCGGCTCTTCAGCCGGCTGATAATCGACCAGCCGTCCAGAACGGGGAGATGCAGATCCAGCAGGATGGCATCCGGCTTGTAGGCATGGGCCAGCGCCAGCCCCTGATCGCCCTGGAAGGCGACGATGGCTTTGAAGCCCCGGCTGCGCGCGAGCTGCAGCAGCATAGCGGCGAATTCAGCATCCTCTTCAATAATCAGCAGCAGCGTATCGCCGCTTGTCAGGTTGCTGCGGTCATCTTCCATCTCAGCATATTGCAGCAGCTTCGGATTGGAGATGGAGATATCGGGAACGAAGGATTCCCGGAAGGCCGGATTCTCCCGGGGAGCCGCTTCGGCTCCCGGGTGATCCGCAGTAGCTGCGGCCGCAAAGGCAGAGGCAGAGGCAGCCAGCGCGTGGGCATCCTCTCCCGGCTCCACAGCGGGAATCAGCAGGGAGAAGGTGCTGCCCTTGCCCTCTATGGAATCAACCTCAATTCTTCCGCCCAGCAGCGTTGCCAGCTCCCGGCAGATCGTGAGGCCCAGACCGGTTCCGCCATATCTGCGGCTGGTGGTGCCGTCGGCCTGCTGGAAGGCCTCGAAGATACTCTCCAGCTTGGAAGCGGCAATACCGATGCCGGTATCGCTGACGGAGAAGATCACCTCTTCGCCGCTGGTGCGGATGGAGAGGGTGACGGAGCCTTGCTCCGGTGTGAACTTCAGGGCATTGGACAACAGGTTATTCATAACCTGCTGGAGCCTATGGCCGTCTGTCATCAGATGATCGGGCAGGCGGCTGTCCGTATGGACATCGAACCGGAGGTTCTTTTTCTTGGCCTGCTGTTCAAAGTGGCGGTAAATATTGCTGCTGAGATCCAGCAGGGAGACCGGCTCGATAACAGGGGTCATTTTGCCGACCTCCAGCTTCGCCAGGTCAAGAATCTCGTCGATCAGCTGAAGAAGATCCTTGCCTGCCGAGAAAATCGTATGCACGTATTCCAGCTGCTTGGCCTGAAGGTTCCCTTCCTTGTTCTCGGCGAGAATCTGCGAGAGGATGAGCAGGCTGTTCAGCGGCGTACGCAGCTCATGGGAGACATTGGCCAGAAATTCCGATTTGTATTGTGCGGCCATGAAGATCTCCTGCGCCTGCACCTCGATCTCTTCCTTCTGCTTCCCGGTTAGCTCAACCTGGAGCAGCAGCTGATCATTGGAGGCTGCCAGCTCTTCCTTCTGGGTGTGCAGCTCCTCAGCTTGTGCCTGTAGCTCCTCTGTCTGAGACTGGAGTTCTTCCGTCTGGGCCTGGAGTTCCTCCTTCTGGTTCAGCAGCTCATTTGTTTGGGCCTGCAGCTCCTCCGCCTGCTCAGCAATCTCGGATTTCTGGAGTTCTGAAATCTGCAGCTGCTTCTGCATATCACGGTTAGCTGCGGATAATTCGTCGGCCTGCGCCTTAATCTCTGCGGCCTGCCGGTGGGTAACCTCCATCTGCTGCTTAAGCTCCAGATTCGAGGCTGCCAGTTCTTCTGTCTGTATTCTAAGCTCATCGGCCTGGGCTTCAATCTCGGCCTTTTGTTCCTCTGTCAGCTCCATCTGTGCCTGGAGCTGCTCATTGAAGCTCAGCAGGCTCTCGGCCTGCACCTCCAGCTCTACCTTCTGATCATGCAATTGATCGGTCTGCTTACGCAGCTCATCGGTCTGGGCGAGCAGCTCTTCCGTCTGTGCTTCCAGCTCCTCGGTCTGAGCCTGCAGCTCCTCAGTCTGCGTCTCAAGCTCTTCCTTCTGCAGCTGGGTCTCGTTCAGCAGCTCTTCGATCTTGGCGACACCGGCCAGCGTATTGATGAGGACCCCCATATTCTGGCCGGTCCGCTCAATCAGCTGATGTTCCTTGTACCCGAAGTGGTGCAACGCTGCCAGCTCCATTACGGCAACCACTTCCTGCTCATGCAGGATGGGAACTACGATCAGCGAGGCAGGGGAGGCTTCTCCGAGTGCGGAGTGCACTTTGATATAATCCTCCGGAAGATTCTGCAGCATAATAATCTGCTGGTCCAGCCCGCATTGTCCGACCAGTCCGCTGCCGAGCGGGATCGGCTCCCGGTGTCCTGCGGACTCATCTATGGCGTAGCCGGCCGCGAAGTTCAGCTGATCACCCTGTTTTAGGTAGACCGCTCCATAGCTGCCGCCGACAGCGGCAGCCAGCCTCCCGATGAAGACACGGGAAGCCGTCTGGAGCTGCACGGAGCCCTGAAGCTGCATCGCCATCTCTGACACCTGCGTGTTGATCCAGGCCTGCTCCTCCGCCTTCAGCCGCAGCTCGCGTTCTTCGGCGGTTCTGTGGTGAAGATCAGACGCGAGCTTATAGAAAGAGCCGGCGAGCTGTCCGAATTCATCCTTGCGCACAGTAGATGCGGCTGCCGGGCTAAGGGTCCCTTCCGCAATATCCCTGGAGATGTTCATAATCCGGTTCAATCCGTGGTTGATGTTCCGCTGAATACTGAAGATCAGGCCAATCCCGATCAGAATGCCGCAAGCACCGAGACCTGCTGCGAGGAGGCGGGAGCCCCCCTCCATATTGAGGATAGATATAGTAATCATACTGCCAAGCAGCAGTATAGAAACGGATGTTGCTAACCAAACCTGTTGTTTTATTCTCATTGTTCGCCGCCTTTGTTCAGTTAGTAATACTAAATCTATATAATTATACTTTTAATAGAGGCTGGGCGATAGAGCGGGCAGCAAGAAAACCCCGGAAAACTTCAGTTTTCAAGGCTTTTCGGGGGTTATCCCGGCTTCCTCAGCCGCGTGGATGAACGATTGTTAACTTTTTATGAAAAACTATGAAACCACCGCAAATATACTTAAAATTTTGCTTGTAAGCATTCTGCGGAGCGTGTAAGATATAGACTTATCATAACTCATATAATCTTGGGAATATGGCCCATAAGTTTCTACCGGATAACCACTGTAATTATCCGACTATGAGTGAAATAGCGCATCTAGGGTTCCGTTTCTTGTGCCATGGCACGGGAAGGACTGGTCCAAGCGATGCGGACACGTATATGTGTTACACCACTAAGGGACAAAAACCCAGAAGGACAGATTCACTTGAGAGAAACACTCAGGGGAATCTGTCCTTTTTTTATTGTACATCTGTCTTTTATTCAAAGGAGGAAGAACTGCTGTAATGAAAGTATTAGAGGAGCGCATCAGACAAGAAGGCTTAATTCTGTCAGGCACTGTACTGAAAGTAGACTCGTTTCTGAATCATCAGGTGGACACGGAGCTTGCACTGCAAATCGGGCAGGAATTCGCAGCCATCTTCGGGGATCAGCCGGTCACCAAGGTGCTGACTGTGGAGGCCAGCGGCATCCAGTTCGCGATGGCAGCGGGCATTGCGCTGGGCGTACCGTTCATCTATGCCAAGAAAAATAAGGCGGTTACCCTGTCCGAGGCGGTGTATTCGGCACCGGTTCATTCGTTCACCCGCCAGGAGGACTACCGGATCAGCATCTCCCGGAAGTATCTGGGACCCGAAGACAAAGTACTGATTATCGACGATTTCCTGGCTACCGGCGCTGCGCTTGTAGGGTTATGCGAGATCATTGCGGAATCCGGGGCGGAGCTGCTTGGGGTCGGTTGTGTGATCGAGAAAAGCTTCCAGGAGGGACGCGGTCTGCTGGAGCAGCGCGGAGTTCCTGTACATGCGCTGGCCCGGATTGCTTCGATGTCGCCGGGTGAGATTCATTTCATAGATCAGGAAGAATTAATCAAGGAGAGTGCAGGATGTTAAGCAAACAGAAGATATTCGCCCTCGGGCTTCAGCATGTGCTGGCTATGTATGCCGGAGCTGTCATTGTACCGCTGGTGGTCGGAGGAGCGCTCAACTTGAACGGTACGCAGATGGCGTATCTGATTGCAGCGGATCTGTTCACATGCGGACTGGCTACCCTGCTGCAGATTATGCGCAGCAAATATTTCGGTAGCGGACTTCCGGTGGTCCTCGGCTGTACCTTCACTGCCGTCAGCCCGATTATCGCCATTGCTTCAGGCTCCAATCTGGCGACGGCGTACGGCGCCATCATTATCTCCGGTCTGTTCGTTGTACTGGCAGCCCCGGTGTACGGGAAGCTGCTGAAGTTCTTCCCTACGGTAGTTACCGGATCGGTAGTCACCATTATCGGGCTGTCGCTGATCCCGGTAGCGATGAATAACGTGGCCGGGGGTCAGGGCAGCGCCGATTTCGGCCAGCCCCGCAATCTGCTGCTGGCGCTGATCACACTGCTCGTCATTCTGGCCGTGAACCGGCTGACTACAGGGTTCCTGCGTTCCGTATCCGTGCTGGTCGGTCTGGTGGTTGGAACGGGTATCGGCTACGCCATGGGCATCGTGCATTTCTCTACCGTGACTACGGCCTCCTGGGTCAGTGTTGCCCAGCCGTTCTACTTCGGCTGGCCGCAGTTCAGCATTACGGCAATATTCACGATGATTATCGTGAATATCGTGTCCATGGTGGAATCAACGGGCGTTTATTTTGCTGTAGGCAAGGCAACGGACCAGCAGGTGGAGCAGAAGCAGATCGTCAACGGCCTGCGTTCCGAAGGACTGGCCATCATGCTTGGCGGCTTCTTCAACGCCTTCCCGTACACCGCATTCTCCCAGAATGTCGGGTTGCTGTCGCTGACCCGGGTGAAGACGCGGAATGTGATTTTTGCGGCTGGCGGAATTATGATCGTGCTGGGCCTGCTGCCAAAGCTCGCCGCACTGACCACTGTCGTGCCGAATGCGGTGCTTGGCGGGGCGATGATTGTCATGTTCGGATCGGTAGCCGCTTCCGGCATGTCGATTCTGTCCGATGTGGATCTCCGCAAGGACGGTAATCTGTTGATTGCCGCCTGCAGTATTGCTGTGGGCCTCGGCTCTGCAGTGCTTCCGTCCATGTTCGACCAGCTGCCGGAGTTCGCCAGAATGCTGCTGCAGAACGGCATAGTATCCGGTTCCCTGACGGCCATTATTCTCAATATTTTCTTGTCGAGAACCCAGGACAGCGCACCGGTGGCCGCCGCAGCCCCGGAGGTTAAGTAAAATCTTCCATCACGGCGAATCTAACAAGATTCGCGGCCGATTCCGAAATATATGGGAATCGGCTTTTTTTGTGTGCTCAGATAAACAACCCCTGTTGTATAATTTAAAATACTTCTATTACTACAACCAGAAGGGAATGGCGGAGAATATGAGAAAGTATTGGCTGAGTATTCTCGGCAGTCTGGTGCTGGTATTGATCATTCCGCTGCTCTCCGTCCTCCAGACCCTGCAGATCAAAGGGGACAGGCCGCAGGCAGTACAGGGTGTCATCGACTTGCGCTCCTGGAACCCCAGCCAGGACGGTATCATGAAGCTGGATGGAGAATGGGAGCTGTACCGCGATGTACTCCTGTCGCCCGGAGACTTCCATCCGGTGAACGGCGGGAAGAAGGCGCCCTCCGTCTCTGCGATGATTAAAGTTCCGGCGAAATGGAACGCTGATCTTGCTGAAGACGGGGACCGCCGCGCCAAGGGGCACGCTACCTACCGCCTCCAGGCCAGAATTGCCGGGGGGGAAGCCGCGGTATATGGCCTGCGAACCAGCAACATCCGCAGTGCGAGCAGGATTTTCTTGAACGGGCAGGAGATTGGAAGCAGTGGTACCCCGTCAGCCGCCGCCTCTGAGGGCAGGCAGAATAATATGCCTTATATGGGCTTCGCATCGGTGACCGGGAATTGCATGGAGATTATTGTACAGGTGGCTAACTACAGCTACTCTTCAGGAGGAATTGTTCAGCCGATTGTCATCGGTAATCAGACCTCAATTCTGAAGCACCGGGAATTTGCCCTGTTCGTGGATGGGGCTGCGGTGATCGGATTCTTCGTTCTGTCCCTGTTCCTGCTGATGTTCTCCAAAGTAAGGGAAAGCCGGGGGGTTACCTTATATCTCGGTTTATTCTGCCTGGCGGCACTGGTCTACATTCTAACCCATGGCGAGAAGCTCATCCTGGCCGTGATGCCGGGATTTCCTTACGAGATTATACTGAAGCTGCAGCTGGCTTCCTCCACGCTGGTCTATTATTTTCTGCTGCGTTATGTAGCCAATTCCGTGAACTATCCGATGTCTATTGCAGTCATTAAGACCTCCAAGCTGTTTACGGTCCTGCTGCTGCTGATTGCTGTATTCGTCCCGGCTTATCAGTTCAGCTATCTGGAAGGCATGCTGTTGACCTGGGGTTCGGTGAGCATAGGCTTCGTCCTCTACTCCATGGTTCAGGGAACCCGGCGCAATGACAAAAATATGTTCCTGATGATGGTCAGCATTGAGAGCCTGAGCGTGGTTATTATTTATTACCTGATCAGCTTCATGGGCATGAACTTCAGCTATTTCATCATCTCCTACGAAATTCTCCTGTTCGGGTTCGTTCAGGCCATTATTATGACCCGCCAATATGCGGCCTCCTTCCTGGAGGTGGAACAGCTCTCACGCCGTCTGCTGTCGCTCGACGGTCTGAAGGATGACTTCATCTCCGATACTTCCCAGGAACTCCGCAAGCCGCTTCAGGGGATTGTGAACATGGCCAAGGTCCTGGCGCAGGGTACTGCTGGTTCCATAAGCAGTGCTCAGAGTGAACAGCTCCTTACGATTGTCTCCACCGGCAAGCGGCTTACAGCCTTAATCCATGATATGTCGGACTTCGCGAAGCTCAACCACGGCTCGCTGTTTCTGCGCCGCCAGGCAGTTGATCTCCGTACAACAGCTTCCTCGATCATGGAGGTCACCCGCCAGGTGTACGGGAATAGCCACCTGGAATTCCGCCTGATTCTGCCGGAGCGGCTTCCGCTGCTGGAGACGGATGAGCAGCGCCTGGCCCAGATTCTGCACAATTTATTGGCAAATGCAGTGAATTATACGCCCAGAGGCGTGATAACATTGTCTGCTGAGGTTAAAGAAGAGTATGTTGCCATCCTTATAACGGATACAGGTCAAGGCATAGCGCCTGAGCGGCTGCGCTCGATATTCGATGCTTATGATCCAAGCGGTCCCGCCGCGAACAAGGTGTACCGGGAGAACGGGCTTGGCCTCAGTATTACCCAGAGATTGGTAGAACTGACAGGCGGAGAAATTGAGGCGCATTCAGAGCCGGGGCACGGCTCGATCTTCCGCTTCACACAGCCTATCCTGCAGAGGAGCCGGGCGCTGCTGGAGGAGGAACTCAAGGAGTTCCACGGATGGGAGGCGGCTGCTGCGTATCAGCCTCCCGGAGAAGACCCGGTCTTGCCGCCGTCTGCGGACTGCTGCTCCATTCTGGTAGTGGATAATGACCCTGTTAACCTTCGCGTGCTGACAGGTATGCTGCAACTGGAGAACCATTCGGTGATTACCGCCAGCAGCGGAGCCGAGGCTATGCACATCATTCAGCAGAACCCTGAGCTAGATCTTGTTATTGCCGACTGGGTGATCCCGGAGATGCCCGGACTTCTGTTAGTCAAGGCCATCCGTGAACGGTTCACCTTGTCCGAGCTGCCTATTCTGGTGCTCATGGCTAGCAGCCGTCCGGACGATATCCTGGCAGCGTTCGAGGCCGGCGCGAATGATTATCTAAGCAAGCCGGTGGAGCTGCGCGAATTCAAGGCGCGGATGCAGACCCTGCTGGATATGCGCAAGTCTATCCGTGCCTCTGTTCAGGCAGAGATCGCTTACCTGCAGGCGCAGATCAAGCCGCATTTCTTATATAATGCCCTGAATGCCATTATTTCGGTATGTCCGGTAGAACCGGACAAGGCCACGGAACTGCTGCTCGACCTCAGCCAGTACCTGCGGAGCAGCTTCGACTTCCAGAACCGGGGGCAGACCGTGTCCATTGTGAAGGAGCTGGAGCTGGTCAAATCCTACCTTGCCCTGGAGCAGGCACGGTTCGATGAGCGGCTGAATATCGAGTTCGATGTCCCGGACGATGTGATGGCTATGGTTCCGCCGCTGAGCATTCAGCCGATTGTAGAGAACGCCGTGAATCATGGCCTGATGCAGAAGGAGGCCGGAGGGACGGTACAGCTGACGGTCGAGCTGCTGCCTGGCTCCCTCAGGGTAGCTGTTCTGGATGACGGTGTTGGAATGTCCCCGCAGAAGATTGTGGAGATCCTGTCCGAAGAACGGACAGAGGGAGGCATCGGGCTGCGGAATATTCAGCACCGGCTGCTCAAAATGTACGGAACAGGCCTGAGCATTGACAGCGTACCGGGCCGGGGAACCGCTATATCTTATACCATTCCGAGATAAGCGATAGACCTGTGAACGATGAATAGGAGGTGAGTCCTTCCATGAAGGCGATACTGATTGACGATGAGAAGCCGGCGCTTCAGCACCTGGAGCGTCTGCTTCTGAAGGACGGGCGTCTGGAGATTACCGGGAAATATACGTCGGCCCGGCGGGGGCTGGAGCATCTGGAGCGGGACAAGGCGGATATTGTATTCCTGGATATCGGCATGCCGGAGATGAACGGGCTGGAGGCTGGAGAATATATTGCGGGTCTGGACCGGAGCACCCGGATTGTCTATATTACCGCATACAGCGAGTATGCGATCGAGGCTTTTGAATTGAATGCCGCAGACTATCTGCTGAAGCCGGTAACCTCCCAGCGGTTAAGCAAAACCCTGGAGCGGCTGGAGAAGTCTGAAGCGCGGACAGAGTCCCTCCCCAAATCAGCAGCACAAGTCAAGGAGCTGTCCATTCTCTGCTTCAAACGGCTTGAATTCACGGACAGCATGGAGCCGGCCCGCAAGATGCAGTGGAGAACAAGCAAAGCCCAGGAAGTGTTTGCCCTGCTGCTGCATAACCGCGGACAGTGGATCATGAAGGATACAATTGTGGACCTTGTCTGGCCGGATTTCAAGCCGGAGAAGGCTGTGACGAATCTGCATACGACCGTGTACCATATCCGCAAGCTGCTGAAGGCATGGGATATGGAGGTGCTGGTGGAGTTCTCGCAGGAGCGGTACAGGCTGACCAAGGAGAAGGTTGTGCTGGATGTGGAGGAGTTCGAGCGGGGGTATTCCGGTACGCCTGTGGAGTCGGATGAGGAATGGCTGCGCCGGGAGAATGTGTTGAAGCTGTACCGTGGAGATTACCTGGAAGAACATCACTATGACTGGGCAGAGATCCGGCGCAAGGAGCTGCAGGTCCGGTATATCCGCATGGCTCTGCATTCCGCTGAGTATGAGCTGTCCTCCGGGCGGCCCCGGCAGGCGCTGGACAGGCTGCTGGACCTGCAGGCGGTCGATCCGTATTCGGATCAGATCTGCCGGCTTGCCCTGCGAAGTTACGCGGATCTGGGGGATTTCATCGGTTTCAGGACACACTACGATAAGTATAAAGAATTGCTGGAGAGAGACCTGGGCATCCGTCCGGATCAGGTTATGGACAGCTGGGTCCAGAAGGTGCTATGAGTCAGCGGCTGTCACTGATTTTCCCATTGCCATTATTATTTGTCAGGCATAGAATTTAGTTGATCCGGTCCAGATATTATAGATAGGGATGAAGATGAAGGAGTAACGATACAATCGTGCTGTCCTGTGGTATACATATTCAAGGCTGCGGGAGTTGAAACGAAAGCGTCACAAGCAGCGTATCAGAAGTCAGAAGCATAATGAGTATTCAAGAGGAGATGGGGTTAAGCATGGATAATGGGTTGAAGGTCATTCTGTTTGAGAAGCTGCCGGAAGGCGACCTGCAAATGATTGAGGAGCGCGTCTGGAGCATGAATATGGTTACGGCTCTGGAGCATGTCAATTATATTGTCGTAGGCGGCCGCGAGTTCGAGGCGGTAGAGGGAAGGCTGAATGTGGATGAAGGGAAGCTGGAGCTCTTGCTGGTTCCCATGCGTACAGAAGGTTAGAGATGAATACCAGGAAGGGAGGAGCCAAGTTGGCAAAAGACGAAAATGCAAAAGAACCCGCAGTAAGCAGGCTGTTCACTCCGGATGGCAAACCGATCCGCGTGTTGTCGACCTCGCTCGGCATTGCTCTGCTGGCTAACGCATTATTCATTCCCGGAGGTGCGGGCGCAAGCGGGAGCACAGGCGGCAGCGGTGAGGAGCCTAAGCTGGTCTCCTGGTCTACCGAGGAAGTGAAGAACTATTTCGACAAGAATGTGGACTGGAGTATTCCGTATCCGGAGGAGCAGCAGGAGACTGTCCAGGAAGGGCAAGGGGCGGTGACCTCGGGCGGCACAACGGTCATCAACAATTACGGCGGCTACAGCTCGGGCTTCGGCTGGGATGATGTGCTGCTGTACCACATGCTGTTCAACAGCGGTTCGTTCTATTCTTCACGGGGCTGGTATAATGACCGGCCTACTTATTATGGCGGCACACGAAATACTTATAAACCGCCGACCTACAACAGCGGCAAATTCCAGAATAAGCCGGTCGCCGGCTCTGTAGTGAAGCCGAAGACTTCGACCTCGTCCACCGGCTCCGTAACAAGAAGGAATACTTCTTCCAAATCGGGCGGTATCGGCGGAACCTCCAGCGGACTGGGCTCCAGCAAATCGAAGTCCGGCTCCAGCAAAAGCTCCGGTAAAAGCTCTGTGAGCCGCTCCGGCAAAAGCGGTTTCGGCGGATGACCGGGAACGGGAGCGTATTTCAATATATAGACCAATCCGGTCTGGAGCGGGCCCCGCGGGTACAGCGGCTGCATGAGCTGGGCTTCACCTGGGCCGACCTGGAGGAAGAGGAGTACTGGCTGGATGCAGTAGCTGTAATGCGCGGGGAGACCTATCAGGAATTGAAGGAAGCCTCGGCGGCTCTCTGGTCGATTCTGGATAAGGCAGTGCGTTATGTCCATCTCAGGCATGACTTGTACGATCTGCTGGGAATTCCCCCGGTGCTGTGGCAGATGCTTGATGACTGTCCGTTGCCGGAGCCGGGGCTGATCAGCCGGTATGCGCGGTTTGACTTCGCGGTGTCCGGTGACGGAACCATTAAGCTGCTGGAGCTGAATGCGGATACACCGACCGGATATGTGGAGGCCTCCATCGCTACACCGTGGATCTGCGCGGATGCCGGGATCGGGAGCCCCAATGCTGCGATGAAGCAGCACCTTGCCGCAGCCTGGGCCGTGGAGCGGCCGGATACGGCAGCCTGTGTGGCCTATGGCAGCCATCAGGAGGACAGCGGGACTATAGAGGCATTGGCTGCGCATAGCGGGCTTGATATCCGCTGTGTCGACTGCCTGGAGCTGTGGATTGATGAGGGTGTTGTCAAGGACGGAGAGGACCGGATCATTGAGCGGATGTTCGCGCTGTATCCGAAGGAGTGGATGGCTGTGGATGAAGGCGGCGACGCCCTGGCCTATGCCATTGAGAGCGGGAAGCTCCAGCTGTTCAACGGACCGCATAGTATCATCCTCCAGTCCAAGGGTCTGATTGCCGCCGTATGGGGGATGTATGAGCTGGGCCTGTTGTTCACTGAAGAGGAACGCGAGGCCATCGCCCGTTATATCCTGCCTACATACAATAAGGCGGTATTCTCGGAGAGCTTTGTGTCCAAGTCCGTATTCGGCCGGGAAGGCGGGTCCGTGCGGATCTTCGATGACAGCGGTGCGCTTGAAATTGAGGATGAAGAAGGTTATGACAGCAGCGAGCTCTTCCCTGTTGTCTATCAGAAAAGAGCCGAAATGGCCCGGATCATGACAGCGGAGGGAGAGCTTCATCTGCTGACCGGTATGTTCGTGATTAACGGGACGCCCTGTGGGCTGCTCGGCCGGGCCGGCGGGCCGATAACAGGCAATGCCAGTCATTTTATTGCGCTAGGAGTGAGGGGGCTTGAAGATGTTCAAGGGTAGAGAGGGGCATGCCGCAGCGCGGAGATCCCGGCGCGGACTGCTGGCCGTGATGCTGCTTCTGGCAGTTATGCTGCTAAGCGCATGCTCCGGGAACAGCAACAGTGTATTTCACACCGGCACCGATACGACGGATAGCGTATCACGCGTTCCGTGGGATTACCGGGTGGTGGAGGGCAAGGTTGGGGATCTGATCGGCAGCGACATGACAGTATTGCCGGATAATGAGCTGCTTCCCAACGATGGTAATTATGCTACAGGTGATACCATCTGGACGCTACAGTTCATGGATGCCGAACTGGTGACAGATGCCGACCAGAAGAATGATATCCGGCTGTCCGCGTGGACTACGCTCAAATCTTATGCCGACAAGAAGGCGGCAACGGAGGATCTGGCGAATCTCAAGGTATCCATTACAACGGATGTGGATCTTGTCGGAGTATACAAAACCCAGTATCAGAACAAAACGAGAAACTTTGCGGTGCTGGAGCTGCCGTCCGGGAACCGGATCAAGCAGCCGATTGACGACAAGCGCTATACAGCGCTGGAGAAACAGAAGACAGCCTCTGTAGTTCTGGAGGAAGTACATGATTTCGCCGACTATGACTCGGCCTATGCGAAATTTCGGGGGTGGGCTAAATGACGATAGCAATTAATCTGGTGGTAAGTATTCTGACCATTGTTCTGCTGCAGGTGCTGGGTATGGTTATATTTGCGCTGATGACTCCTTATAAGGACATGGAGGAGCTGAAGAAGGGGAATGTGGCCGTATCACTCGCCTTTGGCGGCAAGTTCCTGGCTACGGCGATTATTCTTGGGGTAGCAGCCTATACGAATACGTCGATCTGGTTCATGATGCTCTGGTTCGCGGTGGGTTATGTGTGCCTGATTGCCTCCTATTGGATCTTTGAGCTGTTCACCCCCAGCTTCCGCATCTCGGAACAATTGCAGAAGGGGAATGTGGCCGTAGGCGTGATGCTCTGTATGGTATTCATCGGGACAGCCTTTGCGGTAAGCAGTCTGATTATTTAGTAAGGCCGGTTAGACAGGCGGACAGCAGCCGTGCTGCGAAGTTCCAGGCGCGGTTGCGTCCTACTGGCTCCATTAACCCGAAGGCAGGGATGAGCATTGCACTTTCTAATCCGATTATCCGGTAAGCTGCTTCATCTGCGCAAAAAGTCCATAGCACTGATTATTCTGTCATTTATCCTTCTGAGCGCAACCATTGCATTCCTGCTGGAGCCGGACACTTTTCATAGCTGGTTCAACGCCTTCTACTGGGTCATGACCACGATGGCTACTGTAGGCTATGGCGACTACTTCGCCACTACAGTTACCGGCAAGGTGTTTACGGTATTCTTATATATCTTTGGCATCGGTCTGCTCAGCCTGGTCATCGGCAAGATTATTGATGCCATGGGAGAGCTGCAGCGCAGGAGAGGAGCCGGAACGTTGACCTATCACGGACACAATCATATTGTATTAATTAATTGGAATCGTAAGACACAGGCGGCAGTGGACGAAATTCTATGTTATAACGGGGACTGCCAGATTGTAATTATTGATGAGAACGGGCGCCATCCGCTGGAACAGCTGGAGCAGGTTCACTTCGTCTGCGGAGATGCCTCCAGTGACGATATCCTGCTGAAAGCGAACATTGGAAGCGCCAGAGCGGCGATTGTGTTCAGCGACAACCGGATTGATGAGGCTTCGCTGAGCGACGGCAAAACGCTGCTGATTGCTTCCAGTATTGAACGGATTGCCCCGCAGGTACATACGACTGTAGAGATCATGCAGGAGAAGCACATTCAGAACTTCAAGCATGTTCAGGTGAACGAGTTCGTGCTCTCCCATGATGCCATCTCCAGACTCGCGGTCAGATCGGCCCTGCAAGAGGGCAATTCCGAGGTGATTACCCAACTGCTCAGCCGGGAGCATGGCGATGATATCTATGAGATTCCCCGGCGCAGCGGCTGGACCACGTATGGGGAGGCCTTCCAGGATCTGCTTCGCCAAGGGGCAACCCTGCTGTCCGACCGTGGCGATCTGGGCATTAACCGCAAGCTCGACCAGCCGATTCCGGCAGAGGCCAGGCTCTATATTGTGGCCGATGAAGAGACTTACCGGAGAATTAAAGAAGGCTAGACAGAACAAAAGTCAATTCCATAGGGCAATATCAAACAGAGCTGGTCCGGTCGTAAAGACTCGGGGCCGGCTTTTTTAGTTGCAGGTTAGAGATTGCGGGTTAGAGATGGTAGGTCCTGAAGGGAAAGTACACCGAAGGGGGAGTGAGTAAAGCCGAAAGGGGAATGAGTGGAGCGGGAAGTGTTAAGAGCTATTAGGGGGTTATGAGCTGATAGGAGCTATTATGAGCTGTAACGAACTTTGAGGAGGTGACAGGAGCTGTTACGAGCTGTTATGAATTGTTACGAACTGTTAGTAGCTGTTCTGAACTGTTACGAACTGTTCTGAACTGTTACGAACTGTTTTGAGCTGTTCTGAGCTATGAGGGCTTTTAAGGAAAATAGCAGTTGGATTAAGTACACTTGCTGATGCGTGAACAGACGTTTCTAAGACAGGAGTTGGATAAACAGCACTTAAATTCTCCCCTTTTACCCGAAGCAGCAAAAATGATCCACAGTAGATGTTGTTTTTCCACTTAGTCCCGTATATCTTCCAGAAATCGACGAATTAAGATACGTTTGTCCACTTGCTTGCCGGGAGAGCTTGTCAGTGCTTCTCCAACCCCACCCCTCGGTCCCCTCTCAGCTCCCCGTCATCCACCCCCTATCATCCATACGCAACTCCCAAGTATCCAATCCCAGCATCCTTGCGCAACTCCCGGGCATCCTCTCGTTCAGCATCGACTCCTTTGACTGCGCTTACAATGAATCCGCCCCTAGAAGCACTTACTCAGCTCCAAGCCACCATCTGGATAATTCCTTGAAGCAGTACATAAAGTTTAACCAAACCGTAAATAATGTGACAATAATTACCGTTATATTATTATGGCCATAAACCTACTTGTAATTCTAAGGATGTGAAGGCATGGGAAGCAGATATAGCAAGGCCGCTGCGCTGGGATTGTCACTGCTCTTGTTAACCTCTTGCGGCGGTCCTTCAGCCCAGCCTCTCCCTTCTTCCTCTCCGGCGGTCTCGCCCCCAGGGACAGCCCGGCCGGATGAGGTGCGGCCTCAACCCACAGTGGAGCAACAGGAGTTACTTGAATTCATAGACACTAAGCTTACAGGACCCTACGGGGTATATACGAATCTGCGGGAGACCAGCGAATCGGCAGAGCAGGCTACCGGGCATGAGGTTCTGAGCGAATCCGCTTCCCTACTTATGGAGACGGCCGTCCGGGAGGGCGATCAGGAGCGGTTCGACCGGCACTGGACGCTGGCCCGCCGAACCTTCGATATGGAGGGCGGCTTCAGCTACCGCTTCAGTCCCGGGCAGCAGAAGCAATTCAACGTGAATGCAGCGGTAGACGACCTGCGGATGATCGGGGCGCTGTATGAAGCAGGTCAGGCATTTAACCAACCGGAATATACTAGAGAAGCCGATAAATATGGCAAAAGATTTTATAAGAATAACATTAAAAAAGGTTACATGTTTGACATGTATGACAATTTTTACAAGGTGGTAAACGAATCGGTAACTTTGTGTTATATTAATCTGAGTGTGTTGCAGAAATTGTCGATATCTAGCGAATTACAAGAGAAATTGTTGGAAAATATGAGCGGTATTTTGGAGGAGGGATATTTGTCCGATACTTTTCCATTCTATGAGACCCGCTTCGATTATAAGACAGGTGAGTACAGCTCTGAAGGCATCAACGCAGTAGAATCTCTGCTGACTATTCTTCATCTGACAGAGAGCGGCCGGCAGAAGCCGGCAAGCATCAGCTATATCAAAGCTCAGGTCGCAGCGGGAACATTGTTCGGACAATATACACGGGAGGGTCAGCCGGCTAATGATATTCAATCTACGGCGATCTATGCGCTCACGGCTATGATTGGAGCTGTGGCGGGGGACGAATCTCTTTATCAGTCCAGTATGGACCGGATGAACGAATTCAGAGTTACAGATCCTGAAAGTCCGCTGTATGGCGGATTTGGTGATGTTGCGGCCCGGCAGGCATACTCTTTTGATAACCTCATGGCGCTGTTGGCTTATTCCTATAGATACACAAACTAAACTAACGAGGGTGAATCCGAGATGATAGATAACAACTTAGAGCATACAACCATTCGTCCTGGTCTGACGCTTGCCGGCTTTCGTGTGACTCCGGCGTTTGTCGCAGCCTTTGGCGTTCTGCTGGTGACCGTCATCTCGCTGTTTACGCTCCCTTATATCGGGATGGCAGATAACGGGGACTTTTACCGGATTATATACAGCAATGGATTATACTTCGATCTTCCGGACTATGACAGCCGGTATTTCGGGTATTTCGTGAAGCAGTTCGGAATCTTCCAATATTATAACGAGAACAGTTCGATGGTAGTGTCTTCCCAGTCCCTGTTCATTAAGCTGGCCATCTTCATCAATAAGCTGTTCTTCAGCAAGGAAGTATTCGATATCCGGTTCCAGGCCGGGATCTATACCTTGCTGTATGTTACTGCGATCTATCTGCTGATTGAAGCTGTCACATTCAAAATGTCGTTCAAGCGGGGAATGCTGGTTGCAGTCTTGGCGATTTTTATCTTCGGGGATACAGGGTATACTGCCTATTTCAGTTCGTTCTTCGGCGAAAGCGTGGTAATGGTCACCATGATCATGGTGTTCGCTTCCTGGCTGCTGCTCTACCGCAAAAGATATAACGATTACGCGATGCTGGCGATTCTTCTGATCAGCACCTTGATTCTTACTACCTCCAAGCAGCAGAACGCTCCTGTGGGGATGGTTATTTCCCTGCTCTCTGTTCCGTTGATCCTGATCCGCCGGGATAAGCTGTTCCGCTGGATTACCCTCCTGTCGGCTGGTCTGATGATGTTCGTCGGGATTGCCACTTATCTTAATATCTCCAAAGAGTTCGTAAATATTAACCAATATCATGCAATGACGCGCGGCGTCCTGATGGAATCAGAGAACCCGGAGACTGCGCTTAATTCCTTTGGCATCAACGAACAATATGCAATTCTTAAGTCCAATACCTACTATGACCAATACGGGACAGTGGATGTGAAATCGGAAATGCTGCAGAAGGATTTCTACAGCCGGTATGGTTTCGTCTCTATCCTCAAATACTATGTAACCCATCCGGATCAGCTTGGCTCGATTCTCGATACGGCCGCCGAAAGCGCCTATAAGATCAAACCGGCTGCGATGGGGAATTACGAGATGTCCGCAGGCAAGGAATTCCGGGCCCAGAGCCACTTCTTCAGTCTGTACAGTACGCTCAAGGAGAAGCTGGCTCCCCGTACCTTTGCCTTCATTCTGCTCTGGATGGCTGTAACTATTGGAGTCTATATGCCGTCCTTCGTACGCTCTCTTCGTACACGCGATTACCGGGGGATGCAAAGGCTGCTCCTGATTCTGGCGACCATGCTTGTCGGGCTGTCGGGCATTGTAGTCTCCATTATCGGAGCGGGTGATGCTGATATTGCCAAGCATGAATTCCTGTTCACTCTTGCCTTCGACCTGATCACCTTCCAGGTCGTATCCAGTGTGATCGGCCGCGGAATGTCATCCAGAAAGTCAATGCCGGCTGCACCACCTGCTTTGCCGGCCACGGATTATACTACTCTTAACAGAGGGGTGGGCGCTTGAGACGAAGAGGGATATTCATTCTCGTAATACTCTTACTCGGGGGATCACTCCTGCCGCCCGTACGGGCGGTATCCGCAGCAACTGCTTCTCCGGCTCCGGCACAGCGTATTCTGCTGCTGTTCGACAGCCTGGGCAGGGGCACGGACCAGGAGGGGAATGTGGCAGAGCTGCAACGGCTGCTCGCAGCCTATAGCGCACAAGTCACACTTAAGCCTATTGCCGGTTATGAGCCGGGCAGCATGTCCGCCTACACCGGAGTAATCACCGTTGTGAATAACGACGAGCTTGGGATTACGAATCAGGCTTATCTGCAGGATGCAGCCAAGTACCGGGGGGCTGTGCTGCATGTTGGGTATAGACCGCCCGCCGGGATGCAGCAGACTCTCGGGCTGAAGCCGGGTGTGTGGCATGGGGCCGGGGCGAGCCTGTCCATCGGCGGGTTCACCGGGATTCCGCTAGATGTGAAGAAGATGCCTTATACAGCCGCGGGCAGCGGACGCCCGTATGGCCTGTGGTCCTCGGCAGATGAAGGAATGCAGGCGCCCTTTGCGGTTAGCAGGGGCAGAATAACTTACCTGCCTTATCTGAAGCAGGGGAATTTCACGGGCATGGCTGCGGCCTATGTGCTGAAGGACTGGCTGAAGTTCACCGCAGAGCCTCAGACGTATCTGGTGATCAAAGAGATCTATCCGTTCTCTGATCTGGAGCTGCTGGAGAAGCTGGCAGACCGGCTGTATCAGAGCGGTATCCCTTTCATCGCGAGTGTCCGGCCGGTGTTCGGCAATACGGACTTCCCGGCGATGAAAAGGTATCTGGAAGCCCTGCGAACGGTGCAGGCCCATAACGGCAGTATTGTGGTTAATGCTCCGGCCGTCAGACCGCCGGTCAATACGAAGGACCGGACGCTGCGCGGGAAGATGAACCACTTCATCAATGTGCTGACCGAGGGGGGCGCCGTGCCGCTGGGCGTTGCTGCCGAGGGGTACTGGACGTATGACAAGGAATATTCCACCGCTGGCATGGGCTTCTTCAACTCGGCAGTACTCTACCCCGACGGGGAGACGCATTATATGGAGCAGATGGACACCTCGGCGGTTTTTGCTTCCGCTGTATATAGTCTGCCGCCGGAATTGCTGCAGGGGATCAGCAGGGACGGCAAGGCCATGCCGCAGCTGCCGCTGAATGCAGGAGTTACGTACGACCTGCCGGAGAATGAAGACGGGCTGGAGGAGCTGCTGCAGAGTCTGAAGAATGAATGGTACACCTTCGCAGACTATAAGCAGGCTTCCCATAAAGTTAGCACGGATATTCATACGCTTGAAGCCGCCGCTGGTGTGGTCAAGGTGGACGGCCATACGCTGGATGTGGATTATATCCCGAAGACGGTGATTGATGATTACCAGTATCAGGAGAAGCAGGCTACCAGCTTCAACACGCTGTTCAGCGTGCAGAATCAATTCTTCATCGTCGTGATTCTGGCTGCGCTGATCTTGTTCGGCGGTCTGCTCGCCATCGGCTACAGACTATACCGGAGGAAATATTTGAGGAAGTAATCCGAGAAAAATTTAGCGACATTAGGAGAATAATATGACGATCTCAGACGTCCTGATGGTGATTGCGGTCATCTGCATCTGGTCCCTGCTGCTGGTGAATGTGGCGCTGATTATAGCGGGATATCTGTACTACATTGCAACTGAAAAGGAAGCTGTGCCGGAGATCACCGGTGAGCATCCGATGGTTACGATCATGGTTCCTGCACACAACGAAGGTATTGTGATCAGCAAGACGGTCGAATCCCTGCTGGCCCTCGACTACCCGCATGACCGGTATGAGATCATCGTCATCAACGATAATTCGTCGGACAACAGCGCGGAGCTGCTGGGCGATATCCAGCGGAAGAATCCGCAGCGCAATCTGATTATCATCAATACGGATGCCGTCATAGGCGGAAAGGGCAAATCCAATGCCCTGAACATCGGCTTCTCCCGCAGCAGGGGAGAGCTGATCGCCATTTATGACGCTGACAATACACCGGAGCGCACAGCGCTGAAATATCTTGTGGCAGAGATCATTAATGATGACTCACTCGGCGCGGTGATCGGCAAGTTCAGAACCCGCAACCGTGATGCCAGCCTGATGACCCGGTTCATTAATATCGAGACTCTGTCTTTTCAATGGATGGCTCAAGCGGGACGCTGGAAGCTCTTCAAGCTCTGTACGATCCCGGGGACCAACTTCATTATGCGCAGATCCATCGTTGAGAGTATCGGCGGCTGGGATGTGAAGGCGATTGCCGAGGATACCGAGATCAGCTTCCGCATTTACATGATGGGCTACCGGATCAAATTCCAGCCCAAATCGGTCACCTGGGAACAGGAGCCGCAGACGGTTAAGGTGTGGTTCAAGCAGCGGACACGCTGGGCGAAGGGCAATATCTATGTCATTGTGAAGAACCTTCCGCTCCTCTTCGACCGCAAGGCGGCGAAGATCCGCTTCGATATTCTGTATTATGTCTCGATCTACTTCTTATTGCTGATCTCGCTGGTCACTTCGGATGTTCTGCTCGTTCTGCATGCCATGGGGTATGTCCATACCACCATTGCCGGACTCAGCAGCTTCCTGTGGCTGCTCGCCATCGTGTTATTCGTGGTTGGCATCTTCGTTACGCTTACGACGGAGAAGGGCGAGATGAGCCTGTCGAACCTGTGGATTATTATGCTGATGTACGTGTCATACTGCCAGCTCTGGATGGTGGTTGCAGCTTACGGGCTATACAATTATCTCAAAGACGTTATTTTCAAACGGGAAGCCAAATGGTACAAAACCGAGCGTTATTAATGCGCCGGAGGTCAGAGAAATTAGAGATACAGGAGACACGGACATGATGAAAAAACAGATAATAACACTGCTGCTCTGCCTCTCCCTCTTCCTGGTTCAAATGCCTGCGGCGCATTCGGCGGCACTTCCCGGTGAAGCCGGGCAGACGTATGAAACTTCGTTCACGGGTGGAGAGATTTCCCTCAAGGGCTCAAGCTCCCAGCAGCAGTTCTTCACAGTAATGGAGTACTGGAACATTGATAAAGTAATGATTAATCTGCATTTCCAGGCGTCTCAGATTAATGAGGATACGCGCTCGAGTGTAACGCTGTCGCTGAACGGCATTCCGTTCCATTCCTTCAGGCCTTCCCGGGATAATAACGGGCAGCAGAGCCTGAGTGTGGAGGTACCCAAGGGCTTCGTGACCGAAGGCACCAATACGCTGGGCATCCAGGGCAACTTGAGAACGGATACCGGGGGGTATCAGCTATGCAATGTCGATGATATGCAGGATAGCTGGCTGCATCTGTTCAATACCTCCAATATTGCCGTCAAGTACACAACTAAGGCGATTACCGGGGGGATTCAGGATTTCAGCAGCAGATTCTCGGGCATGGATACGGTGAAAAAAGAACAAAGCCTGCTCACGGTCCCGCAGAATGCCAGCGGGGCTGAGCTGGAGAGCGCGACCTACGCCCTCTCGGGCTTCGTCAAAGGCAATACGCTGAACGATACAACCATTCCGCTGCTGCCTTACCGCGAAAGCACCGTCGAGGACAAGCGTGCAGTAGTGCTGGTAGCCATGTATGACCATCTGCCTGATAGGCTGAAAAAGCTGGTGAGCACGGCGGATGACCTGGGTACACATGCCGTAATCCAGCTGGTTGACAAGGAATCCCAGCCCACGCTGATTGTCACCTCCAAGGACGAGAGCCTGCTGATCAAAGCCGGACGGCTGATGGCCAGCAGAACACTGATGAGCCAGATCAGCAAGGATCTGAAGGTCGTTGACGGTACTACCCATGTAGTTGATCCGGCACCGCCCATCAGTACGAATATTACCTTCACGGATACGGGGGATAAGCTGACCGGGCCGAATCATCAGGAGCAGACGTATTTCGTATCGCTGCCCTCTAACCGCTCCATTGCAGATGACGGGAAGATCAGCCTGGATTTCCGCTATGCCGCGAATCTCGACTTCAACCGTTCCCTGGTTACAGTGAGCATCAACAATACGCCCATCGGCAGCAAGAAGCTGACGAAGGAGCTGGCAAACGGGGATGTTCTGAATCTGAATGTCCCGCAGAGTCTGAATATCTCCGGCAACTTCACCGTGACGGTGGCGTTTGAGCTGGAGCTGGCGAGTATTCTCTGCACCCCTAACAGGGATGAGATGCCTTGGGCCTATATCAGCAAGGAATCGCTAATGCGGCTGAATACGAAGGACCGCACAGATCTGCTGCTGGGCAATTACCCGTATCCGTTCCTGCGCGATGGAATCTTCAACCGTGTAGCCGTGGTGCTGCCGAAGGAAAAGGATGATTACACCTACCGGAGCCTGGGCAATATCTTCAACATGCTCGGCAAATACGCCGGGGGAAATACGGGTGATGTTCACTACTACAGCGATAATGTAACAGCGGGCAATCTGAAGGACAACAATATCATTGCCATCGGGACCTATAAGGATAACAAGGTGATCCGCGATAACAATGACAAGCTTTTTTTCAAATATAATAAGGATGGCTCAACCCTGCTGTCCAATGAGAAATTAGCCATTGAGGAGAAGTACGGGGCCGGGATCGGCACCCTGCAGCTGCTGGAATCGCCTTACGAGGGCGGACGCGGCCTGCTGGCGGTTACGGCCGTCCGCTCCGAGAGCAATTTCATTGTCTCCAAGCTGATTGGAAGCGAGAAGGACAGATGGAAGGTTTACGGTGACGGAGTTGTAGCGGACAAGGACGGCACAGTCAATGCCTACCGCTTCAAGACCATCACCGGTGCCGAACCGGAGTCTCTGGCCTCACGGGTGATGGAGCGCACGGATGTGCTGGGCTTCGTGACCGCAGCGGTACTGATGGTGGCGCTGGTGGTTGTAGCTCTGCTGCTGCTGCTGCGCAAACATAAGAAGAAACGTGGTGATCAAGCGTGAGACGTAACCGCAGCAGTCTAACCTCGGATCTTGGCTTCCTGGCCTTTCTGGTCCTGATCTTCGCCTGCATCGTATATATCGCAGGCTCTCCGGACCACTATATCCAGAACATTATTATTCTGAATGTATCCTTCATCCTGGCCCTGGTCACGTATTTCACCACGGTCACGGCGGGACTTACGCTGAATCTGGCGTTTGTATTCGGCTACGGCTTCTTCGTGGTATATCAGACGGTAACCCAGGGCGCGTCCATCGGGGTAGACACGTACTTCTGGCTGATTATGACCCCGCTGCTTACGGTCGTGCTGTGGGTCTTCACCTCCAGTACCCGCGAGCTGCAGGCGGAGAATGAACGGCTGCTGAAGCGCACCGCCAATCTTGCCGCAGTGGATGAGAATACAGACCTGCGCAACAGCATCTCCTTTCAAAAGGATGCCAATCTGTTCATCGGAATCTCGACCCGCTATAAGATTCCGCTGACGCTGCTGGTGGTGAAGGTGAAGTACTGGAGTGAGATCCGCCGTCTCATCCCGGAAGAACAGCTGTCTGAAGCAGTCTATGATGTCTCCCAGCTCAGCCAGTCCAGCATCCGTACCAATGATGCGCTGTATCTGCTGGACAAGGAGGAGGCGACCTGGGGGCTGCTGCTCTTCACAGACCGTGAAGGGTCCAAAATTGTCATTGAGCGGATCAAACAGCGGCTTCAGGAATTGAATGACACGGAGTTCTCCGGCAAATACAAGGTGAACCTGGGGCTGAAGATTGGTGCGGTGGAATATGAGGCGGACAAGATTGAGAACCCGCTGGATTTCATTGTGCAGGCCAAAAACCAGCTGGAATACGATGTATAATACAGGAGCGGCCGGATCTTGAGGCCGCTCCAGTGTTGACTATTGACTCTCTGGCTCATTTCACGTATGATAGTATGGCGTGTAAAAATCGGAAGATTTACGCATCTCCCTTCGTCTAACCTGATTTTTCAAATAGACCAAGAGATGGCTTCATAATACCGAAGAAGTTGTATCCGTAATGAAAGGAGGTTACTACAATGAAACAAGGCATACACCCTAAGTTCAACCAGGTTATTTTCTTCGATGCAAGCGTAGGCTACAAATTCCTGAGCTCATCCACCAAATCATCCGGTGAAACTATGGAATGGGAAGACGGCAACACTTATCCAGTGATCCGTGTAGACTCCAGCTCTGCATCCCACCCGTTCTACACAGGCAAACAAAGAGATACCGAAACTGGCGGTCGTGTTGACAAGTTCAAACAACGGCTTGCTCAGAAGAAATAATGGTATTGTTGCTATAGAGGATATTCCCGCATCCATGCAGATGGTGAAGGAGTATCCTCTTTGTTGTATCGGGGGTGTTTAACGTGCCGCTGTAGCGGGTATTAATGCTTAGGTGGGAAGTGGAAGGTATCAATTAGATGTTTGGAAGGGCATGATTGTGTGTTTTCCGACAGGAAAGTTGATTAACCCATGTACTGCTTGAAGGACGGATAGAATCGGGATGTCATCCGATTATTATCCGGATTAGCATCAGCAACCAGCAACTGGAACCCCGGCATAACTATAAATTCGCTTCTCACCTTTTGAAGACCCTACGGGCTGCCCGTAGGGTCTTCGTGTATGTACCGGGAAGAAGTCTTCGTGTATGTACCGGGAAGAACAGGTAACGTTAGGCCGCGAGCCTGTGGTCCGCCGGTCCGGCAGGCGCGGTAAGGGGTAGGCGGATTTGCCCGTCTGGCACCCCCCTCCGGCGCTACTCCTCCGAGGAATCCCCTGCTCAACCTGCCTTGTTCAGGCTGCCAGGTGATAGCTTCAAGCTTCCACTGCTGCGGTCGTACTGCATCTCTACTCCGAGTGCTTTGCTTAGCGCATCTATCGGAACCATTAATCTGCCCTTCCTCAGCTTCGGCGGAGCTCCGGTAAGATGGACCGGCACGGAGTTCACACTCAGAACCATCGGCGGCGCCGGATGCTTCAGCCGTTCTATGGACAGCGCCGGCGCGAGGGTCCGGTCCCCTTCATTGATCCGTGGTGCGTTCATCGTTGTTCTGGAGCTTAAGCCCTGCCCGATATTGAATTTCAGCCGGATACCGAGTGAATCACTTGCCTCCAGCAGCTTGTCATTATAGGAGCCGTACGGAAAAGCAATAGCCGAATCCGTATTGCCCAGCTCCTCCTTCAGCCTGCGCTCTGCATGAGCCAGGTCCCCGGTTACTCTTCTGTAGTATTCTTCATTCAGTTCATTGCGGTTCTCATCATCAATATACAGCAAGGCGCTCGCCGCCGGACGGGTGCCCCCCTCTGCATCGACAATGCCGTAATAATGCAAATTGTACGTATGATTATAGAAGTCCATTCCGGCGCGCTTCATCTCCCGCATCTGCTCCCAGGTCAGCTTGGGCACCTGATGCTTATCCGGATGATCCACATCAGATACAATGATGAAGTTCACTGCGGTGCAGCCGTGCTTTTGCAGGATCGGGAAGGCCAGCTTATAAAAGCTCTCATACCCGTCATCGAAGGTTAGCAGAACGGCATTATCGGGAACCGGAGCATTCTCCAGCATGAACTGCCGGTATTGCTGCATCGTAATGATATGGAAGCCCTCCTGCTTCAGCAGCCGCAGCTGTTCATCGAACTGCCCGACAGTTAATACTCCGGGATTGAGCGTTAACGGTGCTACAGCAAGATGATGGTACATCAATACCGCAACCTGATCTTTGTAATAGACGCCTGTGGGAAGCGGAGCCTGCTTCTCCCAGCCGATCCGGGCGCCCAGCGCCCGCTCAGCGATTTCTTTATCCAGCATCAGTTCATGATCCGCTGTCAGCGTATAAGCATCTGTGGTGATCCGGGTTCCGTCAAGGCCGGTAATTTCAAGCTTGGTCATACCTTTCATTCTGAAAGGAACAGGCAGGAAGACTACTAATAGTAACAATAAGACGATATAACGTTTTTGCAGTTGTCGCAGGTTAAGTTTCAATGTCCGGTTCTCCTATGTCTTGAATATAATGATAATAATAAACCTATAACGTCCGGGAAGACAAAAATGTGACAAATTCGTTTTTTTCAGGAAACTGGAGGCAGATGATTTTTGAAGAGCCTGCGGTGGTAATTAGATTTATAATGAATATATTAACAATTTGCCGATTAGCAGATACTGGGGGGCGGCTATGGAGGATTTCAGAGACCGGATGAGGGCTGTGCAGCAGCAGCAAGACGGGCTGTTGAAAGAGTATCAGGCATTGATTGAAGAATATGAGAGCAGTGATCTCGTTCGCGAGAATGAAGTTCTGAAGCAGGAGAATGGGGCGAGCAGGCTGATCCTGGAGGAGCTGAAGGCTCAGGCTGCCAGGCTGGAGCGTGACAACTCGGAGCTGCGGACCGCGCTCGCCGAGCAGATTCTGGATGAGAAGCTGGGCATTCTGCGGGTATCGCGGCAGAAGCTGCAGACGTATTTCGCCTCCCGGGATCACGCTTATCTCGACCGGCTGACATCCTTCGAGCAGGAAGCCAAGCGGCGTATAGAGGAGATGTACAGAATAGGCGCCCGTGAGCTGGGTCAGGAGAAGACACAGATCAACTATATCCTGGATGAGGTGCAGGCGAAGCTGAATGAGAGTATCCTGCTGCGCAGGCAATGGCAGCGGGAGACCGGGAAGTCCCTGAAGGGTACGATGGACAGCGGTCTGGATGATTTCGCAGCCGAAGGGGTCAGTGAGGAGACCCTGCTGCGCCGCCGCAAGCAGAACCGGATCGAGATGAAGATCGGTCTGAACTGGATCAACCGTCTGGGCATTCTGCTGCTCCTACTGGCAGTGGGGGCGGGGTTCAAATACAGCTATTCCACCTGGTTCAATGATTATATGAAGGGCAGCGCCTTCTTCCTGCTGGGGGCTGTTATGCTGGCGGGCGGGGAATGGCTATTCCGCAAAGGGCGGGGGGCCTTTGCCCTCGGCCTGATCGGGGGCGGGGTGTCCGTACTTTACGGCTCAATTTTTTACAGCTATTTCTTACTGGAGATTATCGGGTTATGGGCCGGGATCGGCCTGTCGGTACTGGTCACTCTGTCCGCTGTGCTGCTGTCGCTGCGCTACGAGTCGCGGACCATCTGCTCCATGGGCCTTGTCGGAGGGTATCTGCCGCTCTTCTCTTACATAGGAGCTTTCGGGCTGCAGGGCAGTGACGTGTACGCGGCGATGGGGTATCTGTTCGTGCTCAACCTGCTGATTCTGCTGATCTCCCTGCGCAAGCGCTGGGTGGTTGTCAATTACATCAGCTTCCTGTTCAATACACCTTCGATCCTGCTGCTGATTAACCTGGCGGACAGCCGTGCGGCGGGTATCCTCTGTGCGGTGCTGACCTTCGCGATGTATCTGGGCATTACGCTCTGGTACCCGTTCAAGTTCAAATCGAAGCTTACCTGGCTGGACTTCTGCCTGCTGGGCTGCAATACAGTCATTAGCTGTGTGACGCTGTATGTTCTTTTCCTGGATGCAGGTCTGAATGAATTCACAGGCGCGCTGGCGCTGGCCTTCTGCCTGATGTATCTGGGACTTGGCGTACTGCTGGAGAAGCGGATGCCGCAGGAGAGGGAGAGCAAGCTGCTGTTCTATGTGACCTCCTTAACCTTTGCGATCCTGATGATTCCGTTCCAGCTGGGCACGGCCTGGTGGTCTATCGGCTGGCTGGTGGAAGGCGTGGCGCTTACGGTCTACGGCCATCTGTACCGCTTCAAGGCAGTGGAACGCTCGGGCTGGGGAATCCTTGCGCTCTGTCTGCTAACCTTCTTCGGATTCGATGTTCTGCTGCAGGTATCTGAGCTTAATGCTGTAGTCTACTACAGCAATCCGTATTTCGATCTGAAATATACATTTGTAACGGCGGGAATGGGTATTGTGGCCTTATTGTATGCCTTCCGCTATGCCAGCCAGGACATTCTGCTGCGCAGCACGCCTGCGGAGGTGAAGGCTACGGTCTGGTTCAAATACGCCGCTATCGTGAACTTCTATGCGTACCTGATATACGAGGCTCTGCGTCTGTATGACTGGATGGTGCCTGAGAATACAGCGCACAATGCATTCTATAAGCTGCTGCTGGCGGGACTGCTCACTTCCGGCCTCGCTTATGCGCTGCCGAAGATAAGGGTCCTGTATGATGCCGTGGTCGGCATCATGGTCATGCTGCTGTACGGGATTACTTATGCCATCTGTATCGGCATCACGCTCGGTATGCCCAGCCTGCCGGAGGGGTTGTCCGGCAGCTCCGCAGCCGATGTTCTGGTGCTGGTTCTGCTGATCCTCTTCAATCTGTTCGTGTGGTTCAGCGGCGCAAGGCTGCTGCGGACTACACTGCTGCGCGATTACAAGAATATTGAGCTGTATCCTGTAGCTATGGGCATCTATCTCCTGGTGATGATTACGGCATTCCTCGGGGTGCAGATCCAGGTGCGTGACGGCGGACTGGCCTTCAGTCTGATCTATCTGCTGCTGGCGGTGCTGTTCATTATGTACGGCTTCTGGCGAAGATATCTGTACATCCGCCGTTTCGGATTGGGGCTGTCCCTGCTGGCAACCGGCAAGCTGCTGCTCTATGATCTGACCCTGCTGAACACCGGCAGCAAGATCATCGCTTATTTCAGCTTCGGGCTCTGCCTGCTGGGGATCTCATACCTCTATCAGCGGATATCGGTCAGAATGGAGGAAGCCTATGCGCCGCAAGAGAAAGACAGGACAGAGAACTAGAGCGGCGGCTGTGCTGCTGGCGGTCCTTGGCGGATTGCTGCTGAGTCCCCCGGTTGTTTATCCGGCGCAGAGTGCGGCGGCATCGCCTGAAGCGGCTGTGAAGGCCGGCGGCGGGCAATGGAAGTTCTCGCGTGAACTCTCCATCCCGGAGACGGCTCCCTATTATGAATTGTATCTGGATGAAGCAGTATACCGGTCAGCAGCAGAGGAGCTGCGCGATCTGCGTATAACCGACCGCACCGGCGCTCCTGTTCCGTATTACCTGGAGAACGGAGAGCGGACGGTGGAAGAGCATGATGCCGTCTATTCCTCGGCGCTGATCCACAGGGCAGTGAAGGGGACGGATACGCTGCTGGATTACCAGATTAAGCCGCTTGCCGAGCATGTAGACATTCAGGGGAATAAGCTGGTGATTGAGCTTCCGGCGGAATCCTTCCTGAAGCATGTGGAGGTGTGGGGAGGCTATGACGGGCTGGCCTGGGAGCAGGTAGCCACAGGGGACCTCTATGCCACAAACGGACTGAGTGCAGACAGCATTACGCTGGAGCGCGGCTACAAGTTCAGCTATTACCGGCTTGTGGTGAAGAACAATCCGGAGGGGCTGGAATTCCCCGGCCTGAAGCTTGTGGACAGCAGCAGGGAGTGGAGAACGGCTGCATTCCTGCGGCAGAAGACACCGCAGACGGAGATCACCCAGGTGGAGAATCGCACCGAGATCCTTATAAGCAACATGGACCGGCTGAAGATTGGGAGGGTGAAGCTCGGCAGCACCGGCAATTTCCTGCGGAGGTATGAACTCTATGACAGTAACGGGGTAAGGATACCGGTGGCTGGAAGCGGGGAGCTGTACCGGCTCGATTTCAAGGATACCCGGATTTCACAGACAGAGATCCAGCTGCTGGCACCATCCTCTTCCGGGTCCCTGCGGGTTGTAATCTACAATCTGGATGATGCCCCGATTACAATCACGGACCTTCAGATTGAGTATCTGGTGGACCGGCTTGTATTCGCGGGAGGGGAGGAGATGCCGTATTCATTGATCTACGGCAATACTCTGGCTACCGCACCGCAGTATGATATTATTAATTTCAAAGACCGGATTGACGGGGAGAAGCTGGTACAGGCTACGCTCGGTGCAGAGACAGCAGTGCCGGAAGCAGCGGAAGAACCGCAGGAGCAAGGCGGTTGGTTCCAGGGCCAGTGGGGCTTCAATGCCATTATTATCACGGTCTCGCTGCTGCTTATTCTCATTGTTGCCCGTAAGCTCGGACGGACTAAATAGTAAGAAAGAAGGATCACGCATGACCCTGATCATAATTGCAGTTGTATTGCTTGCGGTGGTTGCCGCAGCCTATCTCCTCATGACGGTCTACCCGGCCTTTGGGCGGAGGGCCGGGAAGCAGGAGAAGCTTCTGAACAGCCGCTCGCTTCATTACAGTAAGGGCAAATTTGCTTATCCGCAGACTGCTGAGTTAAGCGGCGGGAAGGCCGGGGGCAGCGGCCTCTCCATTCTGAGAGACTTTATCAAGGGTAATCCGCGGTCAAGACCGGCTGAACCGCTGCAGCCGCAGGGGCTGTTGCCGGAATCCATCGGACAGAGCCGCGATACCCGGGTCACCTGGTTCGGGCATTCGGCTGTACTGCTGGAGATGGACGGCGTTACCCTGTTCCTCGACCCTATGCTCGGCAATGCCCCGTCGCCGTTCCCGTTCATCGGCGGCCGCCGCTACAGCAAGCAGCTTCCGCTGGAGATCTCCCGGCTGCCGCAGATGGATGCGGTGGTGCTCTCCCATGATCATTATGATCATCTTGACTATGGGACGATCCGCATGCTGAAGGATAAGGTCGGCCTGTTCATTGTGCCGCTGGGCGTTGGTGCCCATCTGCGGCGCTGGGGGGTGAGCGGGGAGAAGATCCGCGAGCAGGACTGGGGCGATACGCTTACTTACGCGGGGATTACCTTCACCAGTGCTCCGGCGCGTCATTTCTCCGGGCGGAGCCTGCTGGACCGCAACACCACGCTGTGGTGTTCCTGGATTATCCAAGGCGAGAAGACCAAAGTCTTCTTCAGCGGGGACAGCGGGTATGGTCCGCATTTTGCCGAGATTGGACGGAAGTACGGCCCCTTTGATCTCACGCTGATGGAATGCGGCCAATATGATCCGCGCTGGGCGGATATCCATATGCTGCCGGAGCAGACAGTAGAAGCACATATAGAGGTACGGGGAGATCTGCTGCTTCCGATTCATTGGGGGGCATTCACCCTGTCCATGCATGACTGGACTGATCCGGTGGAACGTATCTTAGCAGCTGCGGCGCGCAGAGGGGTACGGCTGGCTACGCCAAGAATCGGAGAGACTGTAACTGCAGGTGCCCCCGCGTATCCGGATTCCCCCTGGTGGAGATGAGGCTGCGCGCCTTAAGGGGACTTGTGGTACAATCATTGTGCATAAATGCCAAGGAGCTGACTAACGAAGATGAGTAATGAAGTGAACGAGCAGGAACTGGTGGAAGTATTGTCTGCACAGACGAAGGTGGCTCCGGCCGTCATCCGGCTGGTGCTGAAGCACGAGCAGGCGTTCATCAATCAGGCGAAGGCCAATGCCAAGGGCGAGATTGATATTGATAATGATGATCTGGTCGATTATGTTACGGCACAGCGTGATGTGAAGCTGGACGAGCTGACGGTAGAGACCATTCTGGATGCTGAAATGGATTATTTGATGGACAAGGGACTAGCTGGATATATCGACTGAACCCAATAGCTGCCGGGCACGCGGTTACTCATAAGAGGCCGTGTGCCCGGCACAATTTCTAAAATTTTAACTTTATTTGCTTCATTTGCACTTAATGCTTTGCATTTGGAGAATTAGTGTGCTACAATGAAGTTAATCATAAATTTAACCCTTAATTCACATATTGTAAAAGGTTAGCATTTGTGTTTATGGAGCCTTTTCCAATGTGTGAATTTTTATTTGTTCGTACAATACGTAGGAATAAAAGGACATGTGTTAAATAAAACTTTGGAGGTAATATCATGCAAACAGGTACAGTAAAATGGTTCAACGCAGACAAAGGTTTCGGTTTTATCGAGGTTGAAGGTGGAAGCGACGTATTCGTTCACTTCTCCGCAATCACTGGCGACGGCTTCAAATCTTTGGACGAAGGCCAACGCGTTGAGTTCAACGTAACTCAAGGCGCTCGTGGTCCACAGGCTGAGAACGTTGTAAAACTGTAATAAACCCAAATAAGCTGCCCTTAACACAAGTTGAGGGCAGCTTTTTTTTATAGAATACGCCAATCAAGCTATTAGGAGGGGTACTTATGTATTTTCGTAAAAAAGCGCTGGAGGATCTTCCCCAGGAAGACACAGCCATTTGGTCCTGCACCAAGGAAGATTGCACCGGGTGGATGCGCGATAACTTCGCCTTCCAATATGTGCCTACCTGCTGGCAGTGCAATTCACCAATGACCAGAAGTATGAAGATCCTGCCTATGCTTGTGAATACGAATTCGGACATGAAGGCGATCAAGAAGGGCATTACGATCCGTTAATTGCCGCTTCCCGGACGCTTTGTACAGAATCAGCATATAGCAACAACGCCATAGCAGTCAGTTCCCTTGCCGGGAACGGGCTATTTTTTTTGCCGTAAATCCTGCACCGGGTAACCGGGGTTGACAATATCAGGGGATCAAGGGATAGTAGAGAAGTGGATGAAGGAAACATAATTGGAATAATGTCTCATCTTTTAGGAGGGGGCGCGGGAATGAACAAATATCTTAGGCTGCTGCTTCTGGTTATGGCTATTTTGAATCTGGTGAATATCCATTACCGCAATCCAGTCCTGCTTGCAGTTGTTCCTGCTTTAGCCATTATTATAGTTGTTCTGGATATTTCTCTGCAGCCAACCCGCCGGAAGGTATGGGCCTACATCATTGGCGCCGGCCTGCTGGCCTTATTGTGGGTAGCTCTGGAGCTGAAGTGGCTCACTCCGCTGATGCTCATCTAATGATCTGGTGCACGCTGCCGAAGCCCTTGGACAGCTCCTTGAAGGGGAGAACTGCGCTCTGGGGCTCTTTGCTGTTGTTCCGGTTTCCGCCTGCGCACAATGATTTCTCTTGACAAACCTCCCGAGTTTTGGAGAATAGAGTTGGAAACGCTGCCAGGGAAAGAAGGAATTCCGATGTTTCAGAGATTCAGAGAACTTAATACACTGCGTAATCAGATATTCATCGGTTTTTTGCTGGTTATGCTGATCATTATTCTGGTCTCAGGGGCGTTTGTGTACGACCGGGTATCCATTCTGCTCAAAAATAATGCCGAGCGGCATATCCAGCAGACGGCCGTTCAGGCCAACGGGCGGCTGGATGCGCTGATCGGCCAGATTGACGGCCTGATGGAGCAGGTGGCGAATCATCCTACAGTTCAGCAATTGCTGCTGGAGGAGCTGAACGGCAATGAAGTATCCTTCAATCAGCGCCAGTCGCTGCTGCAGATTATCTCCAGCTACCAGGCGTACATGCCAAGCGTGGGTTCGCTTGAGCTGTATACCGCCGATTACAGGCTGCTGTTCCCGATTAAGGAGGGCAGCCTGGAGACCCGAATCAGCGATCCGCATATCACTGAGGCTAATACCCAGAAGGGCCGGCTGGTGTGGATCGGCGTCGATCCGCATGATGACCAGAGCCTGCTGGCGATCCGCCAGGTCAGCCTGATGGACCGCTGGTTCTCGCGGGGAGGCTACCTGATGGCCCGCATCCAGCGGAGCTACTTCCAACTGGATGATCAGATCGCCGGCAGTGACGGAGGGGAGTCGGTGCTGCTGGTGAACGATGAGGGCCAGTCCCTCGGCAGCATGGAGACGCCGAAGGAGGATCTGCTGCCGCTGCTGGAGAGCGGGGATCAGACGGTGAACTTCAGGGGCAAGGAGTATGTGCAGGTCAAGCTGCGCTCGGATAAGACCCAATGGACGTTACTGGTGCTGACTCCGGTCAGCTACGTGACCAAGGGCCTGTCCGTGCTGCGGACGGTGCTGCTGTTGTCGGGGGGGATTGGAACCCTGCTGTTCCTGATCATGTCCTTCCTGCTGTCCACAATGATCACGCGGCCGATTATTCATCTAATCCGGGCCATGCGCAAATCCCGCCTGGGCGTACTGACCCCGAATTCACAAAAGGTGTCTACCATAGAGCTGCGTGAGCTGAATAACACCTACAATGGTATGGTGGCGAATATCAATGATCTGATCAGGGTCGTCTATGAGAAGGAAGTGCTGCAGAGCCGTACCGAGCTTAAGGCCTTGCAGGCCCAGATCAACCCGCATTTCCTGTTCAACACACTGGAGGCCTTCAACTGGTCGCTGGAGGAGAAAGGGGAGGAGGAGCTGGCCGGATTAGTTGTGGTTATGTCCAGGCTGTTCCGCTATATTATTGGCAGTCCTAATAATAAAGACGAGTGGGTAACGCTCAGTGAAGAGGTTGAACAGATCAGGCGTTATCTGAAAATTATGGAGATGCGGATGGGAGACCGCCTGTCCTGGGAGATCACTCTGGACCCGAATGAGGCGGCTGTTCTGGTGCCCAAGCTGCTGATTCAGCCGATTGTGGAGAATGCCATTCTCCATGGAGTGGAGAGCCGTGTCGGCAGCGGCAGTATTGAAGTTGTGATCACCCCTTCCCCGCGTGAAGGGTGGACCTCCGTGAAGGTGTCGGACAACGGGCCCGGCATGGATGAGGGCACCTTGCTGGCACTGCGGGATGCGCTGGAAGGCGGGCCGCCCATCTCTGCCAAAGGCAGCGGAGTGGGTCTTGTGAACGTCCAGCGGCGGCTGAAGCTGTATTACGCCGAGGAAGCCACCCGGTCGGAGGGCCTGATTGTGGAGAGCAGGTTATCCGAAGGGACTGTAATAACATTTGAAATTCCGAGCAATGGAGGATATACCCATGAGTCTGGGCAACAGGACCATTCTGGTCGTAGATGATGAACCAAGAACACGGCAGGGCATCAAGCAGACGCTGGAGTTATGGGCGGCAGGCCGATATATGGTGGAGACTTGTGACAACGGGGTTGAAGCGCGCGAGCGGCTGCGGCAGGAGCGGGTCCATCTGCTGATTACGGATGTGCGCATGCCCGAAGTCAGCGGGCTGGATCTGATCCAGTCATTTCAGGAATCGCCTTGGAAGCCGGTGATCATTGTCATCTCCGGTTATGCCGAATTTGATTATGTGCAGCAGGCGATGCGGCTGGGGGCAGTTAATTATCTGCTCAAGCCGCTGGACAAGGCCGAGCTGCTGTCTGTGGTCGAGGATGCGCTGAAGCGGGAGGAAGAGCATCAGCGTCATGTGAAGCTGGAGAAGCTGGTGGATCATAAGCTGCTGCAGATTGACCCGGATCAGGCGGGGATGGGCCAGCCGGTCAAAGAAGCGATTGCCTATGTGGAGCAGCATCTGCATGAACAATTGACGATGGCGGAGGTGGCGGGGCTGATTCATCTCAATGCCAGCTATTTCAGCGTGCTGTTCAAGGAACAGGCCGGAGTGTCCTTCACTGAATATCTGGCGCGTCTGCGGATTCAGCGGGCGAAGGAATTACTGCTGCAGACCCCGCTGACGATCGGGGAGATCGGGGAGCGTGTAGGGTATCGTACGGACAAGTATTTCATCAAGGTATTCAAGTCCTTAGAGGGGATAAGCCCGAGCCGTTACCGGCATCAGGTGAAGGGCGGGTCTCATGAAATCCAATAAAAGTGGTATTTTAGCCAATAAGTGTGCCCTTATATCCCTCCGGGTGCGATGCTAGAATTTTACTGATAGCGATTACATCGGCCTTTTGCAATGGGAGACTGGGAGGCAATGGAAATGCGAAGGAATCACATAACCAAGGGTCTGCTCCTGGCCTGTGTATGGTTGCTTGTTCTGAGCGGCTGCGGCTCTGCGGGAGACAATAATAGTGTGCAGGCAGCTACAGATGCCTCAGCCCCCACAATAACCATTCAGATGATGCACTTATGGCCCGCCGGGCTCTCCGCCCAGCAGTATAAGCTGGTTAGCCAGATTATCGGGGAATATGAGAAAGAGCATCCCAATATAATCATCAAGCAGGAAGTGCTTGAGAATGAGCAGTACAAGAACAAGCTTAAGGTACTCTCCGCCTCCAATGACCTTCCGGATGTGGGCATAACCTGGGCGGCAGGCTTCATTGAGCCTTATGTGAGAGGCGGCTTATTCGCTCCGCTGGACGACATCCTGCAGGGTGCACAGCTTAAGGATAAGTTCGTGAAGAGCACTACAGAGGCCTACGTTGTCGATAACAAGACCTATGCGCTGCCTCTGGAGATGAACATCTCGCCGATCTTCTATAATAAAGAGATCTTCGCCCAATATAATCTTCATGTGCCTTCTACGTATGAGGAGTTCAAGAGTGTGGTGAGAGCGCTCTCCAGCCATGGCGTGGCTCCGGTGGCGCTGGGCAATAAGGACCGGTGGACAGGCTCGATATGGTATATGTATCTGGCCGACCGCATTGCCGGAAGCGAGACTCTGAAGCGGGCGACGAAGGGGACGGGCTACTTCGATGATCCGGGTCTGGTCCGGGCTGCGGCTGAAGTGCAGACGCTGGTGGATATGAACGCCTTCAACAGCGGCTTCAACGGATTGTCCTATGATGAGGGCAAATCGGAATTCATGGATGAAAAAGCGGCCATGTACTTGACCGGTACCTGGGAGCTGCCCAACTTCACAACGAATCCGGAGATTTCGCAGACCTTCAAGGATAAGGTCGGCTTCTTCAAATTTCCGATGGTGGAAGGCGGGAAGGGGAGCTTTAACAGCTGGGTAGGCGGTCCGGGTGTCGGACTGTTTGTAGCGGAATCCTCCAAGGTTAAGGAGGAGGCGAAGGCTTTTGTCGAATACTTCGTATTCAAATGGGGACAGGCCTCGGTAACCAGTGCGGGAGTGATTCCGGCAACCAAGGTCGATACCACGAACGAAGCGCTGCCGCAGCTGTACGTCGAACTGCTGAATGAGCTGAACAATGCCAGCAGCATTACGTTGTTCGCTGATGTGCAGATGAAGCCGAATGCCGCCCAGGTCCATCTGGATATGATCCAGGCGCTGTTCGGCAAGGCGGTGACGCCCGGGCAGTTCGCAGCCAGACATAAGGAAGCTGTAGCCAAAGGAAACTGAACCTCTTGCAGGCTCACAACAAAGGGATGTCCATCAGCCGGAAATATGGCTGATGAGCATCCCTTATTTGAATATATAAGTAATGATTAATGGGCGGGAGCAGCCGGAGCCGTGACCGGTGGTTCTGCCGGTTCATGCTGGATCAGGCCATGCTTCTCCCAGGCTCTGCTCTTCCAGCGGAAGTACATAATCACCGCCCGCACCCATTCGTCGAACGCGGTGGCCAGCCATACCCCGGCAAGACCGAGATCAAGCGTGAATACCAGATAATAACCCAGCGGCAGACTCATGCACACCATGGAGATCAGGCCCATATAGACCGGGAACTTGGCATCGCCCGAAGCGCGCAGCGAGTTGATGATGACCAGGTTGCAGGTCCGGCCGGTCTCCAGGAAGAAGCTGAGCAGGATGACCTGTGCGCCCATGGCGATAATCAGCTCATTATCCGTGAACAGACTCATTAACGGTACACGGAAGAGAATGACCACCCCGTCCATCAGGATGGTAACCAGCAGCGCCCACTTCACACTGGTGAATACCCGTGAGTAAGCCTCCTGTGGCCGCCTTGCGCCGACGAGATGACCGACAATGATCGAGGTGCCCATCGCTACCGCTACGCTGAACAGGAAGATGTAGTTGGAGATGTTGACTGCATACTGGCGGGTGGCCATAGCTTCGGCGCCCAGATAAGTAATGTACAAGGTGAAGATCAGCTGGCAGCACTGGTAGATCACCGATTCGAAGGCGGACGGGATGCCGATTTTGAGAATCTGCAGCACGTATTTTCTAGAGAGATGAATGTAGTAGTGCCATTTCACACGTACCTCCATAATCCGGTAGAGCAGCAGGAAGAAAAGAATCAGAGCGATAAAACGGCTGATCACCGTTGAAATGGCCGCCCCCTCTACGCCGAGCGCTGGCAGTCCGAAATGGCCGAAGATCAGCAGGTAATTGCCGCCGACATGGATGACGTTCATCAGCAGCGAGACCGCCATGGTCTGCTTGGTGAAGCCATGTGTGCGGATGGTCGCCGCCAGGGCATTGATTAGCGCCTGCAGGAAGATCCCGCCTCCGACAATATGAATATAGGCCTTGGCATATTCGAGAATATCACCCTTTATGTTCAGCACATTCAGCAGACTGCCCCCGAACAGCAGCATGGCTATACTCAGTATAATTCCTACCGCTAAGTTCAGGCTTACGGCATTGCCGGTTACCCTGGCCGCTTCCTTCGGCTGTCTGGAGCCGAGATACTGCGACACGACTATAGCGGCGCCGTTCCCGATGACACTGAGGGCCAGAATGGCTATGGCGATGATCTGATTGGCTGCCCCGACACCGGAGACGGCATCATCGGACACGGAGCTGATCATGAACGTATCCACACTACCCATGAGCATGAACAGGAACAGCTCCAGGAAAATCGGCCAGGTCAGCTTCAGTAAATTGAATTCTTTGGGTTTGTTTGTATCCATCGTACACCTTCTTATGGTTATTCCTTACGGCTGAAAATATTGAATCTAATGTATGGTAGCACAGCTTTTGTGAAAATGCAGTACAATTTCAGAAATACCAAAATAAACAAACAAAGTCCCGGTTCAGCCCAATAGTATCCTCCGGGTAACTACATCACAATAAAGTGCCTACTTCCCTTATCGGCAGTATATCCCTAAACTAAGTACATCACTTACGAAAATATATTAACGATGAGGAGATCTGAAACTTATGAAATTACAGTTAGCGCTCGATCTGGTCGATATTGCGGGAGCCAAGGCTATTGTGGCAGAAGTGGCTGAATTTATAGATGTTGTCGAAATTGGAACACCGGTTGTTATTAATGAAGGCTTACATGCGGTAAAAGCGATTAAGGAAGCTTTTCCGGCACTTACGGTGCTGGCCGATCTCAAGATTATGGATGCCGGAGGCTATGAAGTAATGAAGGCTGTAGAAGCTGGCGCAGGCATTGTGACCGTACTGGGTGTCTCCGATGATTCAACCATCCGCGGGGCGGTGGAGGAAGCGAAGAAGACAGGAGCGGAAATCCTGGTCGATCTGATCAATGTGAAGGATCTGAAGGCCAGAGCCGCTGAGGTGGATGCGCTGGGCGTAGACTACGTCTGTGTACACTCCGGTTATGACCATCAGGCCGAAGGGAAGAATTCCTTCGAGGATCTGAGAGCGATTAAGAGCGTGGTTACCCGGGCCAAAACCGCAATCGCGGGCGGCATTAAGCTGAGTACACTGCCTGAAGTCATTGCGGCGAAGCCTGATCTGGTGATTGTCGGCGGCGGTATTACCGGCGAAGCGGACGCGGCAGCGGCAGCGGCGGAAATGAAGCGCCTTGTAAGCCAGGCGTAATCTGCTATGGAGACGAGGCATTACGCACAGCAGATTGTGAAGGAGCTCCAAGGCTCAGTCTCCGGGCTGGACGCCGGAGAAGGGGAGGCAATGGCAGAGCTGCTGTTGCGCTCCGGCCAGATCTTCGTGGCGGGCGCCGGCCGTTCCGGCCTGATGGGCCGGGCCTTCGCCATGCGGCTGATGCAGGCGGGGCAAGCGGCGTTTGTTGTCGGGGAGACGGTCACCCCGGGGATCGGCCCCGGCGATGTACTGGTGCTTGGCTCCGGCTCCGGGGAGACGAAGGGGCTGGTGTCCATGGCGGAGAAAGCCAAGGCTATAGGCGCAGCGGTAGTGCTGGTGACCATCGTGCCGGACTCGGCACTCGGGCGTCTGGCCGATTATACGGTCAAGCTGCCGGGTTCCCCCAAGGATCAGTCCGGCGGAGGTTATGCCACACTCCAGCCGATGGCCTCCTTGTTTGAACAGACGCTGCTCGTATTCTACGATGCTGTCATTCTGCGGATTATGGAGCAGACAGGCCAGACCACGGGCCGGATGTTTGGCAAACATGCCAATTTGGAATAGAATACAGTTATGAAACGGATGCTTTCCTTGACGGGGGAGCATCCTTCTATTTCTTCCAGAGATGGAGAGGTAGTATGATTATAGCCGGAAGGGGGCTAGATATTGGCAACTGAAATTAAAGACCGCATTAACCTGAAGGAAATTAATTGCGAGAAGGAGCTTACGCTCGCTGTTATCGGCGGCAAGTGGAAGCTGATTATACTGTGGCACCTGGGTCTGGAAGGGACCAAGCGGTTCAGCGAACTGAAGAGGCTAATTCCCCATATCACCCAGAAGATGCTGACCAACCAGCTGCGGGAACTGGAAGAGGATCAGCTTGTATTCCGGCAGGTGTATGCGGAGGTTCCTCCGCGAGTAGAATACTCCTTGACGGAGTATGGACATACGCTGATGCCTGTACTTCGCATGATGTATGACTGGGGCAAGAATTACGGGGAGAAGGTCATCTGGAAAGATGCACCTACCTGTGATAGATAACATCTGCAAACGAAGGCGTTCTATTTGTATTGTGCAAAATTAAGTTGTATACTAACATTTGAGATGATTAGATAATTGGAGGCCTGGAAGTTATGCTAAAGACAGAATATAGCCCGTTGCTGGAGTCGTTCAACTTCACGAACGGGATTGAACTGAAGAATCGTGTTGTCATGGCGCCGATGACCAATTTCTCCTCGAATGAGGATGGGACGGTCTCTCGGGCGGAGCTTGATTATTATATCCGCCGCTCCGGGGGAGCGGGGATGGTGATTACCGCATGTGTATATGTGTCACGCGGCGGAAAAGGCTTCCCCGGCGAATTCGGAGCTGACCATGACAGGCTGATTCCGAGTCTGCGTGAGCTGGCGGATGCCATCAAGGGCGAAGGAGCGAAGGCGGTGCTCCAGATCTTCCATGGCGGACGCCAATGCCCGCCTGAGCAATTGGTTGACGGGCAGCCTGTCAGTGCAAGCGATGTGCCGTCCGAGCTGCCTGGCGGCGGACAGGGTGCGGTCCCGCGCCCGTTGACAGAGGAAGAGATCACCGGGATTATCGCTGACTTCGGAGAAGCGACCCGCCGGGCTATCGAGGCCGGATTCGATGGGGTAGAGATTCACGGCGCGAACGGGTATCTGCTGCAGCAGTTCTTCTCCCCGCATTCCAACAGACGCGAAGACCGCTGGGGCGGGGATCTGCAGAAACGCCTGGCCTTCCCGCTGGCGGTTCTGCGCAGTGTCAAGGATGCGGTGAAGCAGCATGCACAGGGTGCTTTCCTTGTCGGCTACCGCTTCTCCCCTGAAGAGCCGGAGACACCGGGAATTACGATGGCCGAGACCTTTGCGCTTATTGATGCGCTGAGCGCGGAGGGGCTTGATTATCTGCATGTGTCCCTGATGGATCTATGGTCGCTGCCGCACCGGGGGACGGAAGACAGCCGCCCGCGGATTGAACAGATTGTGGAACGTGTGGGAGGCAAGACTCCGGTAATCGGAGTCGGCTCCCTCTATACTGCCGCCGATGCCCTGAAGAGTCTGGACAGCGGAATCAGCCTGGTGGCGCTGGGCCGTCCGCTTCTGATTGAACCGGACTGGGTGCAGAAGGTAGCGGAAGGACGGACGGATGAGATGAAGACCGAGCTTGATCCGGCCGCCCAGGCGGAGCTTGTGATCCCGGACCCGCTCTGGAGAGCGCTGATCCATACGCCGGGCTGGCTGCCGCTCAAGCAATAATCTGCAGGGCGGTGACTGTCTGCGGTTATATCGTAATATAAACCCAGGGCAGCCCCCAATAGAGGCTGCCCTGGGTTTCTTTTGTTGGTTGGGAAACACCTCCCCTGAGGCTGCTGTGTTCGGCTGCAAAGGGCATAGAATGGATGCGAAACACAATTGGACTGGACGCGCCGCGTAAGCCGAATGTAATCGGAAAACCGAACACAATGGGATTGGGGGCGCCGCGTAAGCCAAATGTAATCGAAAAACCGAACACAATTGGACTGGACGCGCCGCGTAGGCCGAATGTAATCGGAAAACCGAACACAATAGGACTGGGAATGCCACGTAGGCCAAATGTAGGCGAAAAACCGAATACAATGTGCTGGCACGTAGGCTATCGGGCCAAGGGTGATTTATTGAAACGGTGCCGTCCTTACAAGTCGGCTTGGTCGTTTCCACTTGCCGGGCGAAATGGAGAATATCTGGGGATATCTATGGTACACTTATACTAATTCTAGGCACATCAGGAAATGAGGAGCGGCAGAGATGAAGGCACAGGGGAATACCGGGAGCTCCGGGGAGGCAGAGGACTTGAAGCAGGAGGCAGGCATCCATTCGCTTCAGCGGACCCTTGAGGTTATTGGCGGTAAATGGAAAGGGGTACTGCTCTACCATTTGATCAGCGGAACGAAGCGGTTCAATGAACTTCGCAGGTTATGCCCCGGAATTACCCAGCGGATGCTGGCTATGCAGTTAAGGGAGCTGGAGCGTGACGGTCTGGTTCACAGGGAAGCCTATCCGCAGGTGCCGCAGAGGGTGGAATACTCTCTAACAGAGTGGGCGCGGGGCCTGGAGACAGGCATCCTGAGCATCAAGCACTGGGGAGAAGAGTACCGGGAGTTACTGGCCCGGCTTGAACCCGGCAGCACCGATACGGACGGGCGGTCCGGGAAGGATTCCAGGGAAGAAGCTCCGCGCAGCACGAATATCCCCGAATGAGCAGACCATGCTCCATCCGGGGATATTTGTGCTAGGCAGGCAAGCTTGACTGCCTTAAGCTTTGTGCTCAGCCAGTCGGGCGATCTCAACGATAACCTGAACAGCCTGCAGCATTACGTCTACAGAGGCATATTCGAATTTGCCGTGGAAGTTCTCGCCGCCGGTGAAAATATTCGGGGTAGGCAGTCCCATGTAGGAGAGCTGCGAGCCATCGGTGCCTCCGCGGATCGGACGGATGACCGGCGTAATCCCCAGACCTTCCATCGCTTCGCGGGCGATATCGACGATATGGCTGACCGGCTCTATTTTCTCGCGCATATTATAGTATTGATCATTCATTTCCAGCACGATGTTGTCTGCCCCGTAGGTAGATTTGAATTCATCGACAATAGCGGCGATATTTGATTTGCGGTGCTCGAATTGTTCGCGGTCAAAGTCACGGATAATGTAATGCAGCTTGCTGTGCTCGGCGCTGCCCTGCATGGAGATCAGGTGGTAGAAGCCCTCATAACCGTCTGTGAATTCAGGGGCTTCACCGGCAGGCAGCCGGAGATGGAAGGCCATGGCGATTTTGGATGAATGGATCATCTTGCCCTTGGCTGTGCCGGGATGTACGTTGACCCCGTGGAAGCTGATTTTGGCGGCGGCGGCATTGAAGCTCTCATATTCCAGCTCTCCGAGCGGACCTCCATCCACAGTATAGGCATAGGAAGCGCCGAATGCGGCAACGTCGAACTTGTGCGGGCCGCGTCCGATCTCTTCATCGGGGGTAAAAGCGACCCGGATCTTGCCATGCTTGATCTCCGGATGCGCCAGCAGATAGCCCATAGCCGTCACAATCTCAGCGATCCCGGCCTTGTTGTCCGCCCCCAGCAGGGTGGTGCCGTCGGTCGTAATCAGGGTATGACCCTTGTAACCGCGCAGCTCCGGGAAGCTCTCCGTAGACAGGACAATATTCTGGGCCTCATTCAGCACCAGATCCTGCCCGTCATACTCCCGGACTATCTGCGGCTTCACATTCGTGCCGGTGAAATCCGTGGCCGTATCCAGATGGGCCAGGAAGCCAATGACCGGAACCTCCTTGTCCGTATTGGCCGGCAGGGTTGCCATGACATACCCGTGCTCGTCCACTGTAACCTCTGTCAGCCCCATCTCCTGCAGTTCTTCTACCAGCTTATGCGCCAGCACCATTTGGCCGGGAGTGGAAGGGCAGGTCTCGCTATCCTCATTCGATTGGGTATCCATTTCAGCATAAGATACAAAACGTCTAATTAACTCTTCTTTCACTTGGGGTCATCTCCTCTTCAGCTTCGTATGTCTATAGTATCACGATCTGGACGAGGTCTCATACTTTGCCGTACCAGCGGCTGGCTGGAGATGAGTCTTGCCGAGAGCAGATAACGGTCGGGCGCGGAACCTACATAAGAGAACGGGTAACAAGTGATCAAGGTGAGGAGAGGCTCCCCGCTCGGCTTAATCGCTCCCCGTGTGTCTCCATCTACAATTCTGCTTCCGGTCACTTCATAGGTGAAGGTCCCGTCCGCCGTCTCCACCTCAATGATATCTTCAATCGCAAGCTCGCCCAGTCTTCGGAAGACGGTATCGCGGTGCCCGGCGAGCACGCTGTTGCCGGAGGCACCCGGTGCGGCGCTTGCTTCGTCATGCCCGGCGCCTTGCTTAAGCTCTGCCTGTCCGGTCCCCTCCAGAATGGCCACCCGCCTATCCAGCCTGGGAAAATAGATCTCGCCAATCACCTCCCCCTCTATATAGGCAGGTTTGGCTTCCGCAGGTGCGGCGGGACTGCTGATCATTCCGTCAGGCAGCGGAGTTTCTTCTATGGATACCTGAAGCGGAGGGGCTTCCTCCCTCTTTTTGTCCCAGATCTTCAGTGCCTCGCGGGCTTCGGCCGGCGCCCGGAGGATCTGGAATGCAGAATACAGCATGACGCACAAAGAGAGCAGGAAGATCAGCTTCACGGCCACAGATAACCCGAAGCGAATCTTCATACTCTCACCTCCTGCCTTATGCTTACTGTTATTTTTTCGGACCCAGCCTGCGAATTGCAATCATGCTCAGAATAGCAACGACTATGCTGGCCGCAATCAGATTGTACCAAGGCCCGGCAGTGTCCGGCAGCTTGCCGTCGCCATCCGGTGCCCCCAGTGGCAGCTCCTCAGCGGTTAGGGGGATTTCATCCCCCGGTGAAGGTGCCGGAGTGCTGCCGAGTGTAGCTGCTCCGGAATCCGGTGTGGCCGCCGGACTGTTGCCGCCGCTGTCATCCCCTCCGCCCAGCGGAACAGGGGCTTCACTTACGGTCACTCCATCCGGAGTTGCTGCAGCCGTTGCCTCGGGTGCCTGTGATGGCGCTGCTGAACTTCCAGGCGATGCACTTCCGGCTGGTGAATCCGTAGGGACTATTGTTGCAGCGGGCGTACTGCCAGGGCTGCTGGTGGACCCCGGTGTGGCCGTAGGTACAGGCGTTACTGTAGCCGCTGGCTCCTCTGTCGGCTGCGGTGACGAGGTCGGACCGGCTGTCGGCGCAGGCGCTGCGGTAGCCGTGAATTCAAAGGCGACACTTACCGTCTTCTCCTGGAACTCGTTACCGGCTTCGGGAGGGAACAACACCTGCATTTGAATGTCTTCCCCTGCTCCTCCTGCCAGTGAGCCAATGGTTACTACGCCTGCTGCCTCGCTCATGACGCCTGAATAGAGGATTACTCCCTCTTTTTGCAGGGTCATTTGCAGTATATTGTACAAATCTGCATCCCCGGCGAGGAATTTGAAGGCTACCGAATAATCAAACGGCTCGTTGCCGTCATTGATAATCCTGTAACCCGAAGCCATCGTATCTCCCGGCTGCATATTGTTCATGGTCGCTGTACTGGTCGTATGCCCGTTCACGGTGAGCTTGATGGTATCCTCTGCACTGGCCCCTCCGGCATGCCAGATCACTCCTGCCAGAACGACTAGAATATAAGCACCTATTAAGGATTTGTGTCTCTTTTTCAATTCCCCGCCCCTTTCTTCTGAAGACCTTCGGGAGCTGCCCTCCACAATCCGCCCCGGTTCGTGTTTTTTTAGCACTGCATGTCGAATAAAGTAGTTTTTCGGAGAACTACTACGAATCGAAGCGATAGTACTGTTCAGAACGAACAAGTGAAGGAACAATAGGGTTTGTTCGTTATAACGAATTCTAATACCAGTATAATCAAAATAAAGCCTAAATAAAAACAGTGAAAGAGCTGCGTATCGCTATAAAATAGTCATTTAGAATAGAAAAATAGCCCTTATCTATGGTTTACTGCTAATGACTCATTATTTCTCTTAATATTCCCTACGATGTATTTTATAAAGAACAAAAAACAGCCCATTTAACTACTTCTACAGAGTTCTCCATAGGTAGTTAAATGGGCTGGGGGTGTGGGCTTCAGCTTGTGAATGTTTCTTACGAGTTCTTCAAAAGGTCAGCCACAAGCTCATAGGAATGCAGGCGCGCAGAGTGATCATAGATCTGTGAAGCGATAATCCACTCATCCGCGTCGGTCTCTTCCACAATCTGCAGCAGCCGTTCTTTGATCAACGTCTGGTCGCCGGCAATGGAGTATTGCTGTTTGCTCATTAGCAGCGCCTTCTCCTGGGAGGTCCAGATTCCGTCCAGACTGTCTACCGGCGGCTTGAGCATCCCGGTGCGGCCGCGGATAATGTTCAGGAATTGCTGCTGCTGGGAGGTAGCGAGCCTTCGCGCTTCCTCCACCGTATCGGCCGCTGTGATTCCCAGGCCCACCATAACATGGGGCTTGTCGAGTACAGCCGAAGGCCGGAAGCTGGTGCGGTACAGATGCAGTGCGGGCAGCAGATAATCCGGTGCAAAGTGGCTGGCAAAAGCAAAAGGCAAACCCAGCTGGCCCGCAAGCTGGGCACTGAAGCCGCTGGAGCCAAGCAGCCAGATCGGGATGTTCAGCCCTTCACCGGGTACGGCGCGTACCCCGGACGGGCGGGAGCCTGATCCTTCAGGATCGAAATAAGCCCGGAGCTCGCTAAGCTGCTCAGGGAATTCACTGCCGTCACCGCCAAGGCCGCGGCGCAGGGCTCTGGCTGCGGCCTGATCCGAGCCGGGGGCTCTGCCAAGACCCAGATCAATCCGTCCCGGATACAAGGATTCCAGAGTGCCGAATTGTTCTGCGATCATAAGCGGTGCATGGTTGGAGAGCATGATGCCCCCCGAGCCTACCCGAATGCTGCGGGTTCCGGCTGCCACATGTCCGATGACCACAGAGGTTGCGGAGCTGGCAATACCGGGCATATTATGATGCTCCGCCAGCCAGAAACGGTGATACCCCCAGTCCTCGGCATGACGCGCCAGATCAAGGGTGTCATGAAAAGAATCCGCCGCTGTTCCGCCCTCCCGGATAGGGGCCAAATCCAGTACAGAGAATGGTATGTCGTGCAATTGCTTCACATTAATCCCTCCTATAATAGATGCCTTCCGCATCAGTAAGCAGTATTTACAGCCATGAATCCATATACCCGTCAATTATAACATGAAATAATATAATTTACACACTTTAAGTAAGTGCTATGCCGGTGAGTGGTTGCCTGAAGGGGAATGTAAGCGATAACAATTTGCTTGCCAATTTAAGGGAGCCTTGCTATAATCGCTTTGAAAAGCTTTTCTAAGTTAAATTGGCTCAGTCATCCTATAAGGAGAGCAGCCGTGTCAGAGAGAAAGATGAGGAACATTTAATTTACGCGAAGCAGGACAACTCTTATCTTTCACACAAAGGAAGTCAGTCTATGAAGCCAACAATCAGAGAGGTCGCCAAGATGGCCGGGGTATCCATCAGCACAGTTTCCCGTGTAATGAACGCGCCGGATACGGTGGTGGAGAGCAAGCGCAGCCGGGTCATCGAAGCGATAGAAGCGCTTAAGTATCAGCCCAATGCTTTTGCACGGGGTCTAATTTACAAGAAGTCTTTCACACTGGGTCTGCTTATACCCGACATTGAGAATATGTATTTCGCCGGAGTGATCCGCGGAGTGCAGGATGCCTGCATTAAGCTCGGTTACAGTCTGATGATCTGCAATACAGACCGTGACAAGGAGCGGACGCTGTCCTACATTGATACTTTTCATGAGAAGCAGGTGGATGGTGTTGTATTCGCCAGTGACATTCTGTACCCGGAGTATTACGAGAAGCTGGTAGGCTGCAGAATCCCGTTTGTGCTGGTCTCTTCCCACTCCGATGAGTATGAGGTGGCCTCGGTGGAGGTGGATGATGAGAAGGCGGCGTATGATGCGGTGAAGTTCCTGATTGAGCTGGGGCACCGGGAGATCGGAATGATCGGCTTCAATCATGATAATTCGGTGTCCGGACCGCCGCGGGTGGCAGGATTTGTGAGAGCGTTGACCGAATCGGGGCTGGAGCGGAATGCCGGGAAGATCAAGTATGCGAATCATCGTTTTGAGCAGGCATATCAGGCCTCCCATGATCTCTTCACTGCGTATCCCGAGCTAACCGCGGTATTCTGCGTGGCCGACGAGTTCGCGATGGGAACGATCTCTTATCTGAAGGACCGCAATATTCTGGTGCCGGGCCAGGTATCTGTCATCGGCTTCGACAATCTGCGGATGTCGGGCATGTTCATTCCGAAGCTGACGACGATTGCACAGCCGATCTATCAGCTGGGGTACCGTTCAGCGGAGAAGCTGCATGAATTATTGACCGATGGCACGGTGTCTGTCATGAAAGAGAAGCTGGAGCATAAGCTAATCATAAGAGAATCCTCGCGTGAGAAATGAGGCTTAGGCCCTGGCAGGTTGGAAGCACGGCTGCTTTGGCAGAGAGCAGTACGGTTTCTTTTTACCTTTTTGAAAAGCTTTTCATTATAGGGAATCTGGATATTCACTACTGAACTATTGGAAGCGTATACATCCTAGAGGTGGGTGGAAAGTGCCCTGCTGGATTCCTTAAGCCGGTTGAAGCAGGAAATGACGAACCGGAATTGCAGCTATACCTTTCTCTGAAAACCTTTGCAAGGAGGTGATCCACTGCTCTGCCGGAAGCTGTTCCGGGAATGAAGCTGGCTTAATGCAGTCTCTAAAAACAATTAAAGGGGATGTATGAAACAATGAAGAAAGCTCCAGCACGTAAACTGTCACTCGCGATGGTGCTGTGCCTATCCTTCACCATGATGCTCAGCGGATGCGGCGGGAATAATAACGCTGCTGCGCCGACGGAAGCTCCGGCAGCAACAGAAGCGGCAACACCGGCACCTTCAGCAGATAACAACGGAACCTCGACAAATGCTCCAGACCCAGCAACGGCCGGAAGTCCGCTGGACTTAGCGATGAAGGGTGAATATAAAGGCACCAAGGTCACTATGTTCGGCCCGTTCGTGGATGCCGACCAGGTGAAGTTCGAGAGCAGCATTAAGGAATTCGAAGAGAAGACCGGCATTGATATTCAGTATGAAGGCTCCAAAGAATTCGAAGCAACGATTAATATCCGGGTCGATGGCGGCAACGCGCCGGATATCGCGGACTTCCCGCAGCCGGGGCTTCTGGCCTCCATTGCCAAAACCGGCAAGGTGGTTGACCTGACCGGAGTGCTGGATCAGGCGAAGCTGACGGCCAACTACAATAAGAGCTGGCTGGATATGTCCACCATGGATGGTAAGGACGGCAAGATTATGGCCGGGATCTGGAACCGCAGCAACGTGAAGAGTCTGGTCTGGTATCCGAAGAAGCAATTTGACGATGCCGGATACACGGTTCCCCAGACCTGGGATGAGCTGATGACCCTGACGGAGCAGATTGCCAAAGACGGTGATCCTGCCTGGGCCATCGGTATCGAGAGCGGCGCGGCTACAGGCTGGGCGGCAACCGACTGGGTAGAGAATATCATGCTGCGGACCACGACTCCTGAGAACTATGACAAGTGGGTAAGCGGTGAGCTGCCGTTCACTTCTCCGGAAGTGAAGAACGCTGTAGAAGTGATGTCCAAGATCTGGCTGAACAAGGATTATGTCTACGGCGGTGCGAAATCCATCGTCACCACTGCATTCGGCGATGCTCCGAAGCCGATGTTCGAGAATCCTCCCAAAGCGTGGTTCAACCTGATGGGGAACTTCATTACCAGCTTCTTCCCGGAAACGGCCAAGGTGGATACCGATTATGACTGGTTCTATCTCCCGCCGATTGATGAGCAGTATGGCAAGCCGGTGCTTGTGGCAGGCGATATCTATGCCATGTTCAATGACCGTCCTGAAGTACGCGCAGTCATGGAATTCTTCACCACCGGTGAGTCGATCAAAAGCTGGGTGCAATCCGGCGGCGTCATTGCCCCAATGAATGATGCTCCGCTGGACTGGTATCAGTCCGAATCCGACCGCCGGATGGCGAAGCTCGTGCAGGATGCTTCGACCCTGCGCTTCGACGGCTCTGACCTGATGCCGGGCAAGGTGGGCGCGGGTACCTTCTGGAAAGGCATGACTGATTATGTGAGCGGAACCGCTACGCTGGATCAGGCGCTGGAACAGATCCAGTCAGGCTGGAAGAACTAAAGGCTGTCGCCCGGGGGGAACCCCGGGCAGCACTAAAGAAATAAACAAAAAGCAAAGGAAGCGGAGGGGAAATTCGGAACTGTAGGAGCGGTAGCGACTGCCTGAAAGCTGTCCGCAGAAAAGCTAGCTTCGGAAGCATCAGCAGTCACCGGATTTCACCCGCTTAATGTGCGTCTTATATAGCCGATGCTTACGGAGAGAGTTTTGCTTCGCAAAACTTAAAGGAGGAACGATATGGATGCACCAATAAGGCCGGAGCCGGGTACCGCCGCTACACAGGCCAAGCAGAGAATCAGCGGCAGGGCGGTGCTGTTATCGCTGGGCGTGCTGCTGGCAAACCTTGTGATCAACGGGCTGATCTTCTTGTTTTTCCGGGATTCGACGCTGAATCCGCTGCTGACTGCGGTGCTTGCCGTGCTGTGGGGCGTGCTGGGCGTATATCTGATCTATTACACCTTGACCTGGGCGGTGGAGCAGTATCCCGACCGCATCCGCAGGCAAGTGCTGCCGTATGTTTTTATCGGACCGGCTGTCCTGATCCTTGGCTGGCTGCTGATCCTGCCTGCTCTAAGGACGCTATACTTGAGCTTTTTCAACGCTTCCTCCGAGAAGTTCGTCGGACTTGGGAATTATGCCGCAATCTTCAGCGACCGTCTGATGGCAACCGCCCTGCGCAACAACCTGCTCTGGGTGTTCGTGGGTACGCTGGCCTGCGTCTGCTTCGGGCTGCTGATTGCGATTCTGGCCGACCGGAGCAGCTATGAGCGTATCGCCAAATCTATTATTTTCATGCCGATGGCCATTTCCTTTGTAGCCGCGGGTGTGATCTGGAAGTTCGTCTATTATTATCAGCCGGGCGATGAGCAGATTGGCCTGCTGAATGCGATCGTCACTTATTTCGGCGGGGAACCGCAGGCCTGGACGAGTATGCTGCAGCCATGGAATAATTTCTTCCTGATCATCATCCTGATCTGGATGCAGACAGGGTTTGCAATGGTTATTTTCTCCGCTGCGATCAAAGGGGTGCCCGAGGATATTATGGAGGCCGCACGGGTGGATGGCGCCGGAGAGGTGAAGATCTTTTTTGGCATCATGATTCCGTACATCTCCACGACGATCCTGACCGTAACCACCACTATTATCGTCTTCACCCTGAAAATATTTGACGTCGTCATGGTGATGACAGGAGGTCAATACGATACAGAGGTTGTAGCGACACAGTTCTACCGGCAGTTCTTCATGTACCGCAACTTCGGTTACGGCTCCACGCTGGCTATCGTACTCCTGATCGCGGTATTGCCTGTTATTCTGATTAATCTGCGGCAGTTCCGCAAGCAGGGGGGATTCTAATGGTGGGCAAAAAGAAAAGAAAAGGCAGTAAAACGGCCGTGAATCTGATCCTGGGCGTCATCTGCTTCCTCTGGATTCTGCCGACGTTCGGACTCTTTGCCTCCTCCTTCCGCCCCGCAGCGGATATTCTGCAGACCGGCTGGTGGAAGGTGTTCCCCCATCAGGAATGGAAAGCGGGCGAGACGGTGCAGCTCTCCAAGGAGGTTGATCTGCGGGAGCCGATTGAGGTGAACGGCAAGACTTACAGTGATGATCAGCTCAAAGCAGGCGTGAAGGCGGATGACACCCGGCTGATGTGGGAGAACCGCAGGGCGCGTACCGTTAATATGCAGGAGCAGGGCTGGAAGGCTGTGCCTGACCTGACGCTCGATAACTATAAGAATGTACTGTCGGGCAAGGAGTACAAACTTACGGAGGCGGACGGCAGCGAGACGGTGCAGAAGGGCAGCGGGTTGTCGCAGGCATTCTGGAATACACTGACGATTGCAGTTCCGGCAACGGTGATTCCGGTGCTGATTGCTTCTTTTGCCGCCTATGCCTTCGCCTGGCTGCGCTTTCCCGGACGCAAGACGCTGTTCGTTATCATTATTGCAATGCTGGTGATTCCGATTCAGGTGGCGCTGATTCCGGTATTGAAGGACTACACGGCGCTTGGGCTGAACGGCAGTTATCTTGGCATCTGGCTGGCGCATACGGCCTTCGGGCTGCCGCTGGTTACGTACTTTATGTACAACTTCATCAGCCAGCTGCCGAAGGATCTGTTTGAATCGGCATTTATTGACGGTGCCAGCCACTTTACTATTTTCAGCAGACTGATTCTGCCGCTCTCCGTCCCCGCGCTCGCTTCCATTGGAATCTTCCAGTTCCTCTGGGTGTGGAATGATTATCTGGTCTCGCTGATCTTCATCGGCAACCAGCCGTCGGTGCAGGTCATGTCCATGAAGATCGCCGATCTGGTCGGCTCCCGCGGCAATGACTGGCATCTGCTGACCTCGGCTGCGTTCATCTCGATGCTGATGCCGCTGGCGATCTTCTTCCTGCTGCAAAAGTATTTCGTCCGGGGTCTGATGGGCGGCTCCGTCAAAGGCTGATCAGGAGGAGAATACAGAGATGAGTACGGAGATGAAAATAAAGATGAAGATGAAGTCCTGTGAACAGCCTCCCGCATTATATCCATTCCATGAGTGGAGTATTGATGAGGAACACTACGAGGAGGAGTACAATCAGCGGAGTGAGAGCATATTCGCGCTTGGCAACGGATATATCGGGATGCGCGGCAATTTCGAGGAAGGCTATTACGGCAAGGCGGGCACTTCGGTGGCCGGGAATTATCTGAACGGATTCTTCGATTCGGAGCGGATCGTCTATCCTGAGGGAGCTTTCGGGTTCCCTTCCCGCAATCAGGCGATGCTGAATGTGACCGATGCGCGTATCATCGGGCTCAGCATTGAGGGCTATGAGTTCCGGCTGGACCAGGGGAAGCTGCACCGGCATGAGCGCCGGCTGGATATGCGCAGCGGTGTCCTGCACCGGGAGCTGGAGTGGGAATCGCCCGCCGGCCACCGGGTGCTGCTGAAGATTCGCCGGCTGGTGTCTCTGGCGCACAAGCATCTGGCGGCGGTCGATTATGCAGTGACGGCGTTGAACTTCTCCGGCACGCTGAAGTTCGACTCGGCCGTGGATGGGGAGATCATCGGCCCGGAAGCGACCGATGACCCGAGGCTGGGGGCAGGCACTGCCGAGCCCAGCCTGCTGCTGGAGGATACGGGCTATGACGCTGCTGCCCGGAAGCTGTGGATGAAGCAGCGGACCCGGCATACGCGGTTCGCGCTGCTGACCGCCGCCAGCCATGCGCTACAGGCGAAGTCCGGCCGGGAGATGAGCCACCAATTGATCGGACAGCGCATCTCGGTCTGTTATGCCGCAGCGGTGCGCAGCGGGGAGACCGTAACGCTGACCAAATATATCACCTATCATACCTCCAAGGATTACGGGGAGGGGGAGCTGCATGGCCGGAGCTCCGAGGCCCTGGAGCTGGCCGGGAATCTGGGCTTCGCCGGTCTGGCTGAGCAGCAGCAGGATTACCTGGACCGCTTCTGGGCACATGCGGATGTGGAGATCAGCGGCGATCCTGCTTTGCAGCAGGGCATTCGCTTCAATGCTTTTCAACTGCTGCAATCTGTAGGCCGGGACGGTGTGACGAATATTGGAGCCAAGGGCTTAACGGGGGAAGGCTACGAGGGGCATTACTTCTGGGACACGGAAATGTATATGCTGCCGTTCTTCACCTTCACCCGGCCCGAGGTCAGCCGGGCGCTGCTGGAATTCCGCTATGCTACACTGGGCAAGGCGCGGGAGCGGGCGGCAGTCATGTCACAGAAGGGGGCGCTGTACCCGTGGCGGACGATTGACGGCGAGGAGAATTCGGCCTACTTCCCGGCAGGCACGGCCCAGGCGCATATCAATGCCGATATCGCTTACGGCCTGAAGCAATATGTCCAGGCAACGGGCGATATGGACTTCCTGGTCAACCGGGGGGCGGAGATTCTATTCGAGACCTCGCGCTTCTGGGCCGACCTGGGTCACTACAACCCTGCGCGCGGGGGCGCCTTCTGTATTGATGGTGTAACGGGGCCGGATGAATACACGGCGATTGTCAACAACAACGCCTATACCAATCTCATGGTACAGGACCAGCTCAGCTATGCCTATGAGACGGCTCTGTTGCTACAGCGGGAGTATCCTGCGGATTACGAACGTCTGAGACTTGCGATAGGGCTGTCCCCCGAAGAGGCGGAGGGCTGGAAGAAGGCCGCAGCGGCCATGTTCATTCCTTTTGACGGGCAGCTTGGGATCTACGCCCAGGATGACACGTTCCTGACGAAGGCGAAATGGGATTTCGAGCATACGCCTGCGGATAAATATCCGCTGCTGCTTCACTATCACCCGCTGGTGATCTACCGCCATCAGGTGCTGAAGCAGGCCGATCTGGTGATGGCCTTATTCCTGCTCGGGGACAAGTTCAGCCTGGCGGATAAACTCCGCAATTACAATTATTATGAACCGCTGACGACCCATGACTCCTCGTTATCCCCTTGTATCCACAGCATCATGTCTGCGGAGATTGGCGATCTGGCCGGGGCATACAGCTACTTCGACCGCACGGTGCGGATGGATCTGGATGATATCAACCGCAATGCCAAGGACGGGCTGCATATGGCGGCGATGGCGGGTTCGTGGATGTCGATTGTGAACGGTTTTGGAGGTATGCGGCTGGTTCAGGGAGAGCTGAGCTTCGCTCCGGTCCTGCCGGAGCAGTGGGAGAGCTACCACTTCAAAATCACATTACGCGGACAACTGCTGGATATCTTCGTTGACCGTGAGGCGGCGGTGTATACGCTGCTCGAAGGGGAGGGGCTTACGATCCGGCACAAGGGGCAGCCGCTGCGCCTGCTCCCGCAGGAGCCGGTGGCGGCTCCGCTTACCCGGCGGCTGGAGGCCGTTATCTTCGATCTGGACGGCGTGATCACCGATTCCGCTGAATTCCATTATCTGGCCTGGCAGGCGCTCGCGGATGAGCTGGGCCTTCCCTTCAGCCGGGAGAAGAATGAACGGCTGAAGGGTGTCAGCCGGATGGAGTCGCTGGAGATTGTGCTGGAGGGCAGCGAGCTAGCGCGGCTGCCCGAGGCCGAGAAGCTCCGGCTGGCGGGGAAGAAGAACGATCATTACCGGCAGATGATCGGCCGGATCACCCCGGCGGACCTGCTGCCGGGGATTCCTGAGCTGCTGGATTCCCTGCGGGAGCGGGGAATCTCCGTGGGGCTGGCCTCGGCCAGCCTGAATGCGCCGCAGATTCTGGAGCGCCTCGGCGCAGCCCATTGGTTCCAGGCGGTAGCCGACCCCGCAAAGCTTCGGAAGGGCAAGCCCGATCCGGAGATTTTTCTGCAGGCGGCAGAGCTGCTTGGAGTCACGCCGGGCCACTGCATCGGCGTGGAGGACGCGGCCGCAGGCCTTGCCGCGATTCGCGCGGCAGGCATGAAGGCCGTAGGCATTGGGGGCGTGCACCAGCCCGGCGCGGCCGACCTGGTGCTGCCCTCCACGGCGGCGCTGGACGCCGGGAAGCTGCTTGAGCTGTTCGGGCATTAGCCACCCCCCGGGAGGCTGTGGCCGTGCAGTGGAACCCGCGTCCGCGCAGCGGGAGCGGGGGCGTAGTATTCCACAGTCCCCCGCTCCGCAGGCAAGGGGGATTGTAGTCGCCTTGTTCTCCACATTTGTGTGGGGAACAGGGCTTTTTGTCCAAACAGAAGAAGACGCCGAGCCGGTTGGCGATAACGAACAAGAGGAGGAGGGAGGGAGACGTTGGGGAGGGGTGCCGCTGCTCCTGTCACTCTCGCTCTCGCTCCGCTCAGTCCCCCTCGACATCGCCCCGTTCCGTCTCCTGGCTACTGATGCCGCACCATCTACCCCGTCCCATCCCCTGGCTACTAATTCCGCAATATCCCCCCCGTTCCGTACCCTGGCAACTAATCTTGCACTATCTCCCCGTCCCATCCCCTGGCTACTAATCCCGCACTATCACCCCGTCCCATCCTCTGGCTACTAATTCCGCACTATCTCCCCGTCCCATCCCCTGGCTACTAATCTCGCACTATCTCCCCGTTCCGTACCCGGATCAATACCCCCGCTTCGTTCCTCCACCTGGGTTAAGTAATTGGAAAAAGGTTAAGCCTGTTGATTACCTATATTCTGGTAATTAAATCAATAGCATGGGCTAAATAAATCTTCCACTCCACAGGTAGCCTTTGCAGCGTAAATAACCGATCAAACTCGGCGAACGTTAAT
>NZ_JABMKX010000006.1 GCF_013204885.1 Paenibacillus tritici | reverse complement strand
AGATTAACGTTCGCCGAGTTTGATCGGTTATTTACGCTGCAAAGGCTACCTGTGGAGTGGAAGATTTATTTAGCCCATGCTATTGATTTAATTACCAGAATATAGGTAATCAACAGGCTTAACGTTATTCCAACTACTATTCAGGATGTTATCCACACAACCAACCATCCAACCATCCTCACATCCATCCATACTTCCAGCCTTCCGGGATTTTATCCCGTTCAATATTCGTCTAATACCCGCTGCCAGCTGTTTCCTTTGGAGCGGGGCGGCTTACTTTTGGAGGCGGCAGCCACCGTCTTGCGTTTCTGCTTCACTTCCTTGCTGTTCTGGAACTGTAACTCCTTCTGCGTCTTGCGGTAATTCAGCAGCCGCTTCTCCTCCAGCGTACCGCTGGCAACAGCCGCAAGCACCGCGCAGCCTTCCTCCCGGGTATGGCTGCAATCACTGAAGCGGCAGTCTGCCGCCAGCGTGCTGATCTCCCCGAACGCCAGGTCCAGTCCGCCTTCATCCTCCCACAGCTGCAACTCACGCATTCCCGGCGTATCGACGATAATGCCGCCGTCCGGGAGCACAAACAGCTCGCGGTGTGTGGTCGTATGACGTCCACGGCTGTCTCCTTCCCGCACATCCTGGGTAAGCTGCAGGTTCCGGCCGCTAAGCCAGTTGACCATCGTGGATTTGCCGCAGCCGGATGAACCGGTCAGGGCTACCGTCTGCCCGCTGCCGAGATAAGGCTGCAGTGCTTCCCGCCCGTCGCGCAACAACGCGCTGACCACATGTACAGGGACGCCGGGAGCCGCTCTCTCCATCTCGGCCATTTTCTCTTCGGCATCGGTACACAGGTCCGCCTTCGTCAGCAGAATGACCGGGTTCGCCCCGCTGTTCCAGGCCATAATCAGGTAACGCTCCATGCGCCGTACATTGAAATCATCATTCAGCGCACTGACCAGGAATAAGGTATCGACATTGGAAGCTACGATTTGCTCCTCTTGGGTCTGACCTGCCACCTTGCGCGAGATCACGCTGCGTCGGGGAAGAATTCCATGGATTACGGCATGCGTCCCTTCGTCCTGCATGGCCAGGACCACCCAGTCCCCTACCGCCGGATAGTCACCGGAACCGGTGAGCGAATGCCGGAACTTCCCTGACAGCTCTCCCCAGATCTCCCCTCTGCCGCTGATTACCCGGTACCTGCTGCCGAAATCACCGGCGATTCTGCCCGGCTCCAGCTCCCTGTCGTCCTGCTTCAGCTTCTCTGTCCATTTGCTGTTCCATTCTTCATTCCAGCCATATTGTTCAATATTCATATCTTCCTCCTGAGTAGGTTATTGTGATGCACATCCATGTATCTCCGGGCGGTATCGCTCTTCATGGCACACCAAAAACCGCCGGAACCAAGGATTCCGGCGGCAGCAGACTCTGAGGCGGACCGGCCTTTGCTGTACAGCAAAGAACCATCCGCTGGGCAGAGTCATTCCAGGTAGCTGAGTTAGCTTCCTCCGCCAAGAGAGAGCTAACTCAGGGACCTGTGCGTGATGCACATCTGCACACGCAAAAAAGCCGCCGGAACCGAATACGGTTCCCGGCGGCTCTAAAAAGCAACATAGAGCTTACCTGCTAAGCTGGGATATCTTACTCCACAGCCGCTGTTCCCGGAAGACACGTATCCACAACAGTCGCAACCAATCCTGCAATGCTTGTATAAACTGCCATTTGACATCGTCTCCTTCCGAACTAATATGCTGTTATAATATACGGCCCGGCTGCCGTTTGTCAACAGCGTGCCTTGAATTTTATAGAATCCCCCGAAGCTCATCCAGCTCCTGAATAATGGCAATAGGCTTCACGTTCAGTGATTCATCCCAAGGATGGTTACGCTTCAGCCAGATGGTATCCATCCCGCTCTCCGCCGCTCCCCGGATATCATTCACCGGATGATCCCCGATGAATAAGGTCTGTTCAGCGGTTGACCCCAGACGGTCCAGGGCTAACTGGTAGATCCTCGGGTCCGGCTTACTGATTCCGACTTCGCCCGAAATGACAATCGTGCGGAAATAGCCGCGCAGGCCGAGCAGATCGATTTTGCCATATTGAATGTCGGTGCTGCCGTTCGTTACAAGTCCCAGCGGATATCCCCGGTCACGGCAATACTCCAGGGTCTGCACGGCATGCTTCATCATCGCCCCATGGGCGAGATAGGTCTCGTCGTAATAGTCACGAATCTCTGCAGCGGTCAAGGCCTTATCCCAAGGGAGAACCTCACTAAGCTCCGCGAAGAATCCATCCTTGTCACGGTACCCGTCGGCATCCCTAACGATCATATCCTCTACCACCCGCGCAGCCTGCTCCTTACTCAGATGTCCCAGGAAATCCGACACAAACTTCGTACTGAAGCTGCGGAAGGTCTGGTCACGGTCCATCAGCGTGTTGTCCAGGTCGAACAGCAATGCCTGTACTTCTCTCATTCGTATGCTCCCCTTATGTATCCAATTCTGCGGTGATAACATCAGATGCTTATTGTACTACGCTCCGGGGAGCAATGAAAAGACCATTCCGCCGGGAAGAGTAACCTCTCCTTCCGTAGAATGGCCTTGCTTATCCGGTCAGGTACGCTTCGTTCTTCAGGATTCAAAATGCTCGGCGCGATGCGTCAGCATCATTTCCTCGTCCGTAATATAGAGCGGGAACGGCGGTGTTTCCTTCAGGTACCGCTCGGTGGACAGCAGCCGGTAATGTACCTCAGGCAGCCAGGCATCTTCGAGCAGCGGCAGCTTGCCGGTGTCACTGATATAATTGTCTACGGCCGACTGAACCATATCAAGGTAGTAGGGCACCAGCTTGTCAGATTCTTCAAAAATTTCATAAGTCTCACTGGACATATAGAATTTCTGCTGCGGAACCCCGCCTAAATATCGTTTGAGCCGGTTCAGGTCAATACTTTTATCCTCCAGGATTAACGCCGTACGGTTAATGGGAGCGGGCATATCTTCTTCAAATTGCCTGACAGCCTGCTTGATCTGGGGCAACGTTACGGTGAGATGAACGGGCGGCAACTTTTTCTTGGCACGTTTGAATATCATACTGAATGTCTCCTTTCGAAGCATATGTCAGATAACGCTTACAATTCCATTTTATTCGTTATTCAAACAATTAATCAGCAGTTTCACACTTGTCATAAAAAATCCCCATTTATTAGATCATTATTTGACATTTTCCCAGCGGGTCCATAGTTCCGGCGGATTCAGTTCATAGCGCTCGTTCTCCCGGTACATGAACTGATGCATAATGAACTCCCGGCGGATCGTAGCATAATCATCATGGAACGGCTTAATGAACTCGTTGATCTCCTTCTCCGAATACACTACACCGGGCTCCAGCTTCTCCACCATATATTGCAGCGCGATTAATTTCTTCTTGTATTGTGCGGGAATCTGCCGCAATCGTCCGTCTTTGGCAAAAAAATTACGGAGGACAGATTCCTTCAGGCTGTGTTCAGGCGACTCTTCTTCCATCTCCTCCACCCCCTTGGCAAAAATAAATTTCAGCGAGGCTTCAGAGCCTGCTTGAATAAATTCGGGATTCAGCTTGAAATATACCGTGTTCTTGTCTCTGCGCTCCAGGATCAGCGCGGCTTCGCGCAGCTTGGCAGCATGATGGGTCACAGTGGGCTGTGAGAGATTCAGCTTCTCGGCCAGCGCATGTCCATGAACTTCGCCCCGGGACAGCAGCAGAAGGATCCGCATACGGGTCGGATCGGACAAGGCTTTGTGGTAGGCGACGATTTTGTCTAATTGCAAGCGGTAACACGCTCCTCAGAATATTCATTAACGCAGTCTATGGGAGAATACCAGATCCTGCTGAATTCAATAGTTTAGATATATATCTAATTATATACCCGTAGGGATAATTGATCAATCACCAATTTGCGGAATCCGCCGGCCATGGCAAAAAACTAAAATATAAGGTACCATTTACTGAATAGAATACTCACTTGGGAGGACATAGCTATTATGAAAGACGTTATTATTATCGGCGCCGGTCCCTGCGGACTGTCGGCAGCCATCGAATGCCAGCGCCAAGGGCTGTCCAGCCTGATTATCGAGAAGAACTTCATCGTCCACTCCATTTATTTGTATCCGACCAACATGCAGTTCTTCAGCACCACCCCGCTGCTCGAGATCGGAGATGTGCCCTTCACCTCTCCGAATGACAAGCCCTACCGCCATGAAGCGCTTGTCTATTACCGCCGCGCCGCCGCGCAGCATCAGCTCAATATCGCCGCTTATGAAGAAGCGCTGTCCGTTCTGAAGCAGGAGGATGGCAGCTTCATCGTACATACGGTCAACAAACGCGGGGAGGAGCAGCAGCACAGGGCTGCGAACGTCGTGATCTCTACCGGTTACTTCGACCAGCCGAATATGATCGGGATTCCCGGCGAAGAGCTGTCCAAGGTCACCCACTATTTTGGCGAAGCCCACCCTTATTCCGGTATGAAGGTTGCTGTCATCGGCGGCAGTAATTCAGCAGTGGATGCCGCTCTGGAGCTGCTGCGGGTAGGAGCCAAGGTGGATATGGTCTACCGGGGAGGCAGTATCTCGGAGAATATCAAGCCCTGGGTGCGTCCGATCTTCGAGAGTATGGTGCAAAAAGGGAATATTACGCTGCATCTGGAGTCACGGGTAACGGAGATCACTCCGGCCTCTGTTGTCGTTACGTCAAGCAGCGGGGATACAAGCGTTCTCGACAACGACTTCGTCCTGGCCATGACCGGCTTCCGTCCCAGCAGAGCGCTGTTGTCCTCTGCCGGTGTTCGGATGGATGACTCCCTGGACAAACCGGCCTTCAACCCCGCAACGATGGAGAGCAATATTCCCGGCATCTATGTCGCCGGAGTCATCGCTTCCGGGCGGAACGCCAACGAGGTATTCATCGAGAGCGGACGGGGACACGGCAAGCTGATCGCCGACCATATTGTGAGTACAAGGCTTACTTAGAGAAGGAGTGTATCCAAGCTATGGATATAACCTCGTTATTACTGCTGGGTCTGGCAGCACTCGGGATTATCAGCAGCAATTCTCCGATTACCATCGCCATGGTTGTGCTGCTGCTGATTAGGGTCCTGGGGCTTCAGCAGGCTTTTCCCTGGCTGGAGAAATACGGCCTTACCGTCGGCATCATCGTCCTAACTGTCGGAGTGATGACGCCGCTCGCCAGCGGGAAAATCTCCCTCCAGACGATCGGACAATCGTTCCTGCACTGGAAATCGCTGGCCGCCATCGGTGTCGGCGTACTCGTCGCTTATCTGGGCGGACGCGGAGCGGCGCTCATGGGCAGCCAGCCGACCATTGTGGCCGGACTGCTCATTGGAACCGTGCTCGGCGTGGCCCTGTTCAAAGGCGTTCCGGTCGGACCGCTGATTGCCGCCGGAATCCTGTCGCTGCTGATCGGCCGGATGTAAGGGAGGGCCGGTCCCTCAGCAAGTAGAAACAGCTTCGTCGTCCTCTTAAAGGACGGCATTCATTCCAGAGAAAAATAGAGTAGCCCCAGAAGCCGTGAAATGGCTTCTTGGGGCTACCCTTTGTTTTGTTTTTCCCATACATAGGGCCCAATGACCTTAGCGCCTGCATGTTGTATTCGGTTTTCCGCATACATTCGCCCAAGTATCTTCGTACCAGCACATTATGTTCGTTTTTCCACATACATTTGCCCAAGTATCTTCGCACCACCACATTGTGTTCGGTTTTCCGCATACATTCGCCCGATTACCTTCATACCAGCAGAATGTATTCGGTTTTCCGCATACATTTCGCCCAAGTACCTTCGTACCAGCCTCAGGGGAGTTTATCCACCGCCCCCGTTGATTTTTACCCGGACCGCCCCTTACCCATCCAGCCGCTGGACGTTGAACAGCCGGGCATAACTTCCTTCCAGCCCCATCAGCTCCTCATGGGTTCCGCGTTCGCTGATCTCACCATTCTCCAGGACAACAATCTGATCGGCATGGGTAATTGTAGACAGCCGGTGAGCCACAATCAGGGTCGTCCGCTCGGAAGAGAGCGCCTGCAGTGCCTGCTGGATCAGATGCTCGGATTCCAGATCGAGCGCCGAAGTCGCTTCATCCAGAATCAGCACCTTGGGGTCCTTGAGGAATACACGGGCAATCGCTACTCTCTGCTTCTGTCCCCCGGACAGCTTCACTCCACGTTCCCCCACCTCGGTATCATAGCCTTCCGGCAGCTGCATGATGAAGTCATGGGCATTGGCGGAGATAGCAGCCTTGACGATATCCTCCTCTTTCGCTTCCGGGTTACCGAACAGGATATTGTCGCGTACGGAGCCGCTGAACAGGAAATTATCCTGGAGTACCATCCCCACCGTCCGCCGCAGGCTCTCCTGGGTCAGCCCGCGGATATCCTGACCGTCCATGCGCAGACTGCCTTCATTGATGTCATAGAAGCGCGGGATCAGGCTGATCAGCGAAGATTTGCCGCCTCCACTCATCCCGACCAGAGCCACCGTCTGCCCGGGAGCAATACTGAGATTAATATCCCGCAGCACCCACTCGTTCTCATCATTATATTTGAACCATACCTTGCGGAATTCGATCTCTCCGGCAGCCTTCAGCAGCGGCTTGGCTCCTGGTGCATCGACAATATCATACGGTTCATTCAGCAGCTCCATGACACGTTCAAGCGATGCGGAGGCTTGGGTCAGAACAGTCGATGAATTGATCAGACGGCGCAGCGGCGCATACATCCGGTCCAAATACCCGAAGAAGGCCACGAAGGTACCGAGGGTCAGATTCCCCTGGATGACCTGATATCCCCCATATCCGATGACCAGCAGCGGCGCAATATCGGTCAGGGTGTTGATAATGGCGAAGGTGAAGGCGTTCCAGCGCGTCTGCGCCAGCGCTTTTTCCAGGAACCTCCCGTTGATGTCCTCGAACTGCTGCTGGTCCACCCGTTCCATCGTGAAGCTGCGGATGACCGCAATCCCCTGAATCCGTTCATGCAGGTAGCCCTGAATCACCGCAAGTGCCTGGGACCGGTCTTTAGTCAGCACCTTGAGGCGTTTGTACAGCGTATTCACGGCAATGCCATAGAGCGGCAGAATCGCAATAGCCACCAGCGTCAGCACCGGATTCAGATAGAGCATGAAGCCAAGCGCGAACAGCAGGGTGAACATATCCAGCCAGACGTTCATCATTCCGACTTCAACCAGATTCTTCGACTGCTCCACATCGTTAATGAATCTGGATATGGCCTCGCCTACCTTCGTATTCTGGTAATAGCGCAGCGACAGCCGTTGCAGATGCCCGTAGAGCTTGTTGCGCATATCGAAGAGGACCTTGCTCGTAATGAGCTGGGCAAAATACTGGCGGTAATACTCAACCGGCCCGCGGATAATCACGAACAGAATCAGAGCGCCGCCGATCACCGTCATCAGCTTCGATACCCGCTCCGCCATGGACAGCGCAGGATTGCCCAGCAGCTCATCCACCACATATTTCAGAATCATCGGCAGCGTCAGCGGGATGCTGAACTTAATCATTCCGATAATCAGCGTAAGCACAATCCATTTCATATAAGGCCGTACGAACGTATAATAGGATTTCCATTGTTTCACAGGATGTCAGGTCCTTTCCAATTCATTCTTCATCAGGGCACAGTTGACATTTGCGCTCTGCAGTGTTTTTATAAAATATAAGGATCTACTGGCTGAACCTAAAGACTTCTCCTTCTATTTCCCGCTGAAACGGAACCCTTCCCTCTAAGGATGGCTCCTCCGTTTCCATTTGTATGATCTAGTCACGATTGCAGTACCGAAATTCAGGAGGATAATGATGCCCAGACAATTTGTGACGGAAGCCGTCATGATGGCGATTTACGGCCAGCTTCTCGTCCCGCGGAGCCCTGTAGAATATATAGTGCCTTATACGACAATTATGGAGCTCTACGAGCTGCGGGACAGTGATGAGCCGGTAATGAGCCAGGCGAACGATGACCAGCATGTAAGACTCAGAATCCGCGAGCTGATCAATTATTTCGAGGAGCCGCTGAATGCCAAGAAGATCAATCGCTGCCTGAATATTCCCTGGGCCAAAAGCTCCGGCATTCTCCTGGGCGGACACGCGCAGATTACCATCATCAACAGCATCGACAATGCCTCCTACGGGGAAGCGTTCGATCCGATTGAGACAGAGCTGCTGCTGGCCTCCCAGCGTGAGAAGGTGCCGATTCTGACCGACCAGTTCGAGCTGATCCAGCGCATTATCGAAGGCGGTGTGCCGGTTCAGGTGTATGACATTGATGATTTCGAATTCGCCATGGAGGAAGAGACCTTCCGCAGCTCCCACTAATGCCCCATATGGTTAATCAGGCAGCATCTTACCCCGGTGCCCTGTCTCCATGTAAAAGCCCTTGCCTCACGGCAAGGGCTTCAAGCGGCGAATCCCGGCAGTGCCGGGATCTGCCCTCCAGCTATGTCCCTTATGCCACCGGCACGGGCTCGTACTTATATTCAATATCATCCTCAGCTTCTACATAGACAATGGACAGGCTGTACCCCTCCATATACCACAAATCCTGCTCTTCCATGTAGAAAATTAAGCCGCCCTGTTCAAACTGAACGGCGGGTCGTCCCGGCTGTTCGGTTGCGATTCCCAGCGAGAAGCCGGGATGCAGTCCGCCGCCCGAGCTATACCGGGGGAACAAACGGATATGCGCTCCATCCTGGAGGCTCAGTTCCCGCTTGAACCAGGCGGCTGCTTCAGGGCTAATTAACATGTTCATCTCTCTCCACTCCTCCCGTATACTCCCATCATACTCAAAAAACTTCAATTCACCAAATCGCCTGCTTTTTTCGCAGATTGTTCAAAAATACATTTGACAATTCTTAAAGTGTGATGATAAACTCTGAACATAACGAAACGTCTTCAAGTTATTACCAAAACTAAGAAAGGGTGATCTCGGTGTTTAACATGGATATGGTATACCTCGCCACTATTGTTGGAAACAACACTCAACTGAATACCGAAGCAGCCCTGGCAGTGGAGAATTCCTGATCATCATGCGTGTTATGCGTGCCGTATGAGAACAGGCTAAACGTATCTCTTACATGTCTCTGTGCTGCCTATAAGCACCGTGGACATGATAGTCGTAATTACAGGCGTATCATCCGTTTTCGGATGGTACGCTTTTTTGCATGCTTGGAGAGAGCGATCCGCTGCCTTATAACCCAGAATGTTCCGTTAATCAAGCCGGCCAACCACTATTCTCAACACGAAAGGAAGGGATTTCCCTTGTTCTCTGTACTTCGCAACCTCGGCTGGTTCTTCCGCCGGGAAAAAAGGCGCTATGCTATCGGCCTTATTCTCCTTATTGTGGTAGGTGTGCTGGAACTGCTGCCTCCACGCCTCCTGGGCAACGCTATTGACGATATTGTCAGCGGTGCTATCACAGCAGGCTCACTAATGAAATATATCGGTATGATCGTACTTATGCTGCTGATTATTTATTGGATCACCTACATATGGATGCACAAGCTGTTTGGGGGATCGAATCTGGTGGAGCGTCTGCTGCGCTCGCGCTTCATGAATCATCTCATGACCATGACCCCCGCCTTCTTCGAGCGTAACCGTACCGGCGATCTGATGGCCCGCGCCACCAATGATATCCGCGCGGTATCCGCCACTGTGGGCTTCGGGATGCTTACCCTGGTCGATTCGACCGTGTATCTCACGGTTGTACTGTTCGCCATGGGCTTCCTGGTCAGCTGGAAGCTGACGCTGGCCGCCGTCATCCCGCTTCCGCTGATTGCAATCGCCATGGTCTTCTACGGCAAAGCTATTCATGACCGGTACAGTCTGGCACAGGACGCCTTCGGCGACATGAACGACCAGGTGCTGGAATCGGTATCCGGTATCCGCGTGATCCGTGCCTATGTGCAGGAACGGCATGACGAGAAGCGCTTCTCTGACATTACTGAGGATGTGTACCGCAAGAATATGGCTGTAGCCCGGGTCGATGCTTTCTTCGAGCCGACCATCCGCTTCTGCGTGGGCCTCAGCTACATTATCGCATTGACTTACGGAATCTTCCTTGTATTCCGCAATCAAATCACTCTTGGGGATCTGGTCTCCTTCAATATGTATCTCGGGATGATCGTCTGGCCGATGTTCGCCATCGGTGAGCTGATTAATATTATGCAGCGCGGCGGTGCGTCGCTTGAGCGGATCGACGAGACGCTGCATGCGAAACCGGATGTTAAGGATGCCGCTCATCCGGTTGCCGTGGCGAATCCAACATCCATTGAACTGAAAGATGTAACCTTCCGTTACCCGACCTCTACCATCGACAATCTGAGCGGAGTCAGCTTATCCCTGTCCCAAGGCCAGACCCTTGGCGTGGTCGGACGGACCGGCAGCGGCAAATCGACGCTGCTGAAGCAACTACTTCATGAATATCCGGCTGGTACCGGCGAGATTCTGATCTCCGGTGTACCGATCAGCCAGATTGCCCTGGATCAGCTGCACAGCTGGATGGGCTATGTACCGCAGGAGCAGATTCTGTTCTCCAAATCGGTGCGTGAGAACATCCAGTTCGGCCATGCCGGCGCGAGCGATGAGCGTATCATGCAGGCAATTACCGCCGCAGCCTTCCAGGATGACCTCGTCACCTTGTCCGACGGGCTGGATACAATGGTTGGAGAACGCGGCGTATCCCTCTCCGGAGGTCAGAAGCAGCGGGTATCCATATCCAGAGCCTTCATCGCCAATCCCGATATTCTGATTCTCGATGATGCCTTGTCTGCCGTGGATGCGCGGACCGAAGCGAAGATCATCGAGAACATCCGCGAAGAGCGCAGCGGCAAAACCACGCTCATCTCCACCCACCGCCTCTCGGCGATCGAACATGCTGATCTGATCGTTGTGCTCGAAGGCGGGCATATTACAGAGCAGGGTACGCACCAGGAGCTGCTGGAACTGAACGGCTGGTACCGCGAGCAGTTCGACCGCCAGCAGGTGGAGAATAACCTGACGAATGAATAACCATACACAGGAGGTGTCACCGTTGACACAGAGTACAGGCAAACGTCTGCTGCAATATGCACTGACCGCCAAAAAGACCTTCATCGCAGCCCTTCTGCTCCTCACCATCGGGGTAGCGGCCGAGCTGGCAGGGCCTTTTATCGCCAAGAGCATGATCGACAATCACCTGCTGGCGATTGAGAAGCCTTATTTCCAGACCGCCTCCCCGGAGGAAGCTGCTGAATATAACAACACTTACTACAAACGCGGTGACCGCTTCGAACCTACGGAAGCCAAGGGCCAGGAAGTCCGCCTGCTTCAGGCAGGCAGAAGCTTCTATTTCATCAATGAAGCTGTCCCGCAGGCCGAAGGTGAGCGGAGCTTCGCGGACGGGAAGCTCCAGATCAAATACGGGGAGCAGACCACGGTCTATCCGGCCGTCAGACTGTCGGCCGATGATCTGTTCTCCTTTTATAAGCCCGAGCTGCCCGGAATCTATGAACTAGTGGCGCTATACGCCATGTTCCTGGTCATCTCCATCATTGCGGAATTCGGCAAAACCTACTGGCTGCAATCGTCCGCCAATCAGGTCATCCGTAAGCTGCGGACCGATGTATACGCCCATATCCAGCGCCTGCCGGTCTATTTCTTCGATAATCTGCCCGCCGGCAAGGTAGTCTCCCGGGTAACCAACGATACGGAAGCGGTCAAGGACCTGTTCATTGCCGTGTTATCCAACTTCGCTACAGGGATTATCAATATCGCCGGTGTCTATGTGGCCCTGTTCCTGCTGGATGTGAAGCTGGGGCTGGTCAGCCTGTTCATCGTGCCGATTATTATTCTCTGGATTGTGCTCTACCGCAAGATAGCAACCAAATACAATACCATCATCCGTTCACGCCTAAGTGAGATCAACGCTATTATCAACGAATCCATCCAGGGCATGTCCATTATCCGGATTTTTCGCCGCCAGAAGCAGAGCAGCGCTGAATTCGAACAATTGAATGATGATTATCTGAAATATCAGAACAAAATGCTGAACCTGAATGCCTTCACCTCGCACAATCTGGTGAATTCCCTGCGCAGTCTATCCTTCGTGCTGGTGCTCTGGTATTTCGGCTTCGGCAGTCTGGATGGCTCCACCTTCGTATCGCTTGGCGTACTCTATGCCTTCGTCGATGTCCTGGGACGGATGTTCCAGCCCATCACAGGTATGGTCAACCAGCTTGCGAATCTGGACAGCTCGATGGTCTCCGCAGGCCGTGTGTTCACGCTTATGGATGAGCCGGGAGAGCCGGTCACCGATGGTTCGATGCCGCGTTACAAGGGAAATGTCGTATTCAAGGATGTCTCCTTTGCCTATAAAAAAGACTTCGTCCTGCGCGATATCTCCTTCGAGGCGCGTCCGGGCGAAACCGTCGCCCTTGTCGGTCATACCGGCTCAGGCAAAAGCTCCATCATTAATCTGCTGTTCCGGTTCTATGACCCGCAGCGCGGAAGCATCACGATTGACGGTCAGGAGGTCACAGATCTGCCGAAGCAGTGGCTGCGCAGTCATATGGGCATCGTACTGCAGGACCCTTACCTCTTCACCGGAACCATTGCCTCCAATGTCAGTCTGGGGGATGAACGGATCTCCCGTGAGCGCGTCGAACGTGCTCTGCGCGAGGTAGGAGCCGATAAATTACTGGCCCATCTGCCGCAAGGCTTCGATGAACCGGTCATTGAGAAGGGAAGCACCCTGTCCGCCGGGCAGCGGCAGCTGATCTCGTTCGCCAGAGCGTTGTCCTTCGATCCGGCCATCCTGATTCTGGATGAGGCCACATCCAATATTGATACCGAGACAGAGAGCGTGATCCAGCAGGCGCTGGAGGTGCTGAAAAAAGGCCGGACCACCTTCATCATTGCCCACCGCCTGTCGACGATCCGCAGTGCGGATCAGATCCTGGTGCTCCACCGGGGCCAGATTGTCGAACGCGGTAGCCATGATGAGCTGATGGCGCTGGGCGGCAGATACTTCCGCATGTACCAGCTTCAACTCGGTGCCGGTGCCGGGAACGGCTCAACAGAGCCCGTCTCTGCCCCTGTATCCGCTAATGCTGCTGCCGGACTCCGGCCTTCGCTGGAGCAGATTTAACCTCCTGGCGGGCAGCCTCTGCCGCCGGTCACTTGTATGTACAACACCCCCTGATGCGATGTTGCGTCAGGGGGTGTTGTTCGCTTGATATCAGAACATTCGTTCTGTATAATAGGAACAATACATAATTATGGATGAGGTGACGGATATGATTACCTACAGTCTCAGCAAGCGGCAAGCCCGGCTGTTCCTCCTTCGCCATCAGCGCCTGGTAGCGGGTGGATTGCCGGAGGGCAAGAGTAGTATCTATGATTTCGTCCGTCATGTGGGCTGTATCCAGTATGATCCGCTCAGCATAGCCGGTCATAATCATGAGCTTGTCCTGCAGGCCAGAATTCCCGGCTTCACACCGGTGATGGCCTCTGAACTGCTCTATAAGGACAGACTGCTGATTGACGGCTGGGATAAGAACATGTCGATCTACTGTACAGAAGACTGGCCGTATTTCCATCGGCTCCGGGAAGCGGCAGCGCTCCGGCATCAGAACAATGAAGCTATGGCCGCTATGATTACCCATGTCCGCGAAGAGCTGGATGCACGCGGGCCGCTCTCCTCGCTGGATCTTGCGAGCAAAGAGAAGATCGACTGGTCCTGGGCTCCGGCAAGACTCTCCCGGGCTGCCATGGAGAGCATGTATTTCCGGGGAGAGTTATCCATCCATCACCGGGTGCATACCCGCCGGTATTACGACTACACGACCAAGCTGCTGCCCCCGGAACTGCTTCATACTGACGATCCCAACGTAACGACGGACCAGTATCATGACTGGTATGTACTTCGCCGGATTGGCAGCATCGGCCTGCAATGGAACCGGTCCGGGGACGGCTGGCTCGGCATTACCGGCCTGAAGAGCAAGGAGCGGACGGCTGCCGTGCAGCGCCTCCTGCTGAAGGATAAGCTCCGGGAGGTGCGGATTGAGGATATCAAGCTCCCGCTGTATATCCGCACAGCAGATGCTCCACAGCTTGAATCGTTATTATTGGAGGAAGACACTGCGGGTACAGACGAATCCCCGTCCGGGCCACAGGCCCGTGATCCGCAAGCGGCTGCCTTCGCTGCGGCACTTGCCCCGCTCGATAATCTGCTGTGGGACAGAGAGCTGATCCGCCAGCTGTTCGGCTTTCATTACCGCTGGGAAGTCTATAAGCCGGTGCTGGAGCGGGAATATGGATATTATGTTCTTCCTCTCCTGTACGGCGACCGCTTCATCGGGCGGCTGGAACCGGTGATGAATAAGAAGACAGGAATCCTTACCATCGCCCGCTGGTGGTGGGAAGCCGGAGAAGCGCTTGAGCGCGGAATGCTTCCTGCGCTGAGACAAGCCTTCTCCTCCCTGCAACGTTCAACCGGAGCATCCGGTATCCGGTTCGCGCCGGATGTCGTCCACTCGTGCGGGCTTCAGGAGCTGGAGTCTGCGCTGTCCGCTTCCCCGTGAATACACAGGCGTTAAGAGACTCCCTTCACCGCAAGGCATCTGCGGGAAGGGAGTCTCTTAAGTAACGGAAGCTATTAGCTCTGATCTTTCACTAGATTTGCTCTTATTGCATTTGCTCTTCTTCAAGTCCCAGCTTGCTGTACATCTCCGTACAATAACCCTGCAGCTTGATCTCCAGTCTGCTCGCCTTGTTCTTGAAGCGTTTCAATTCACGGATCATATGGGCTCTTCCTGCCGGTGTGAAGGTCTCTTGTATCCGCTCCTTGAAATAATCATGGACAATATGATTGCGTTCTTTCCATACGGCCTGTAACTGGCTAGTCTCTTCCTCAGAGAATGGGAAGTGATGCTGGATTTCTTTGATGAGTTGGCCGAGTGAATTGCTAAGCTTACGTTGGTATAGTTCCGCGATTTCGGCATCTGTTGGCATCTTGCCCTGCGACAGCTTCGTCAGCAGCAGCAGATTCGTCAATTGCTGTTCCAGCGCCTGGCAATAATAGACGGCCAGCCCGAAATAAGCAAATAGCTCTTTGGATTGTTCACTCTCCGGTAGTTGTGTATCCTTCATCGTTCCTCCCGTTCTTGATCTGTTTATTTGTGCTGTATAGATTGAATCTCATGTGGTCCGGTTATAATCCATGCGGCCCGAACGATAAATATAGAATCCGGCCAGCAATAATATGTATACCAACGCGTGGGCATAGGTGCGAAGCACGGACAACACCGGCAGCGCATCTGCATTCATCATCGCGTCCATGACCGGGAATACCGGCGGCAGGAGCACACCTACAATGGGTCCGGGCACCAGCTCAGCCACTTTGCTGGCGCTAATGGACAGAACGATGAGGATGAGCATCATTCCCGCGGCGTAGCTGGCTTTGGGTACCCACGAGGACTGCAGATAGAGGGAGAGCGTGATTCCTAACCATCCAAGCAGAGCATGTCCGGCAAAAGCAAGCACGATCCGGCCAAGCCCGGCCGGTTCATTGAAGCTTCCGTTCATAACCGGATACATAACAATGACGAGATCCAGCAGCAGGGTTAGCAGGGCCAGTGTAAGAATAGCGCCGATGCTGTAACGGCGGGCACTCCGGAGCTGGACAATAACCACCTGCTTCTGCACGGCATGCTCATGGTTCAGGAAGCTTAACCCGAGCCAGGCACAGGCCACGAATAGAAATACTGCTGTGGCCGAGTAGCTGTTCATGACAGGATTCGGCTTATAGGAATACAGGATTAATACTGCAATCACAATACCGGCAACCGGACCGAAGAACCGCTGCGAGACACTGTAACTGCGCAAAAAATAGCCGATTAGACCTCTCACCCGCGTCCACTCCCGATCTGATCCTTGGGGTCCATCCACTCGGTCAGGTCACCCAATCCTCCAAGAGGCTTCACCGAAACTATGGAACCGCCTGCGGCAAGAATCTGCTGGAGGCAGGTATCTGACATCTTCTGATCTACAGTCAATCCTGTACAGGAAATTCCTGATAAATCCGGCGCTGGCTGCATCGTGCGTACTCCCGGCACAGCCTTCACTGCCTGCTGCGCCACTGGGTGCAACTCTGTGTAGACAATGTATACTGCAGGCGCACTCCGCAGATTCTCGGCTCCATGAATCGTCCGCAGCATCTGCCCTTCCTGCAGAACATATAAGTCATCCGCCATGGCCTCAATGATCTGCGGCTCGTGTACAGAGAAGACGAGTGCGGTCCCCTCTCTCTTCAGCTCCTGGAGCAAATCTAGAAGCGTATGCTGTGCCGGCAGGTCCAGTCCGGACATCGGCTCATCCAGCAGCAGCAGCTGCGGCCGGATCAGCAGACTCTGGATCAGATTAACCTTCTGCAGCATTCCCTTGGAGAAGCCAGCCAGCTTCCGGCTGCGGAACGAATCCAGGCCGAAGGTTGCCAGCAGTTCGCTTACCCGGGACCTTCCAGCCGCCTCGCAGAGTCCAGCTATACGGCCCATACCGCGCAGGTAGTCTTCTGCCGTTAGTTTCAAAGCAGGAAATGCTTCAGGGGCATAACCCGTGGTCAGCCCTGGACGGCCAGTTGTAAGTACACCAGAGGACAACCTCACCAGCCCGGCGAGTATGGAGAGCAGCGTACTCTTGCCCGAGCCATTCCGGCCGATCAGAGCCGTAGCCGTACCGGGGCGGACCCTCATAGATATGTCATTCACAACCGGACGGCCTCTATATAACTTGGTCCCCCGGGTAAGTGTAATTAGCGGTGATCCATTCGTGACTTCCAGGCCTCCTTCAACTGGCGCAAGGCCATGGCCACATGGAATAGCAGCCAGAATATTCTTCTAAAACTACATTCGCCGGAAGACCCCTGTTCTCCTTTTAAATTTCACAGAATCATACCATTCACACGCCATTCACACGCCTATGCAAAAAACCAGAGCCATGCAGAAATGAATCCGCAGCCGCCCTGGTTCTTGTTAAGTATCAGATTCCGTATATGGAAGTCCTAAAGGGAGATGTCAGGCGTATACTTCAACAGCTTCACTGACCAGTCTGCAGGCCATGGCTGCATTTCGGCAGGCATTGATACATTCCTGGCAATGGTTATGCTGATGTCTGCTGCTTGTATCCGCACAGCGGTCACAGATATCTGCGCAAAGCTTGAGGATTTCTGCCACGAACGGGCTTCTGCGTGTCATTGCCTGGATGGCGTAGGAACAGATGTCTGCGCATTCACGGTCCAGCTGGATGCTCTCCCGCAGATCAGCCAGATCATATTCTTTCAGGCTTGAGACATAGCTATAGTTACAGGCATCCATACATTTCATACAAGCATCAATGCATTCCTGATATTGAATTCGGGTCATAGCCTTACAACCTCCTGCAATTATTATAGGGTATGCCAATGTATTAACCTGCAAGAATAAGAACGAACCATGATTTGCGAAGAGCCGCAGCGTTCAGCTACAGGCTTCTTTTGACCGCAGCCGGTCTTGTTAACAGGCGTTTCTCCAGCCGTAGAAGCCCCGTGCGGAGCTCACCGGACGAGAAATGCTCTCCGATAAATACAGCAACATCAGGCACCTCGCCCTGAGGCGTGATTTTCATGAAATCCGCTTCCCTGTAAGCATACTGGAACAAAAAACGGCTAGAGGTATCATTGAAGGTGACGATCCCCTTGGCCCGGTACACATCCCGCGGCAGCTCCTTCACAAACCGTTCAAATTCCTCACTGTTCACGGGATTCTTGAAATAATGCGTATAAGCCATCACATGATCATGTGAAGAGTGCAGCGGCCGCTCAGAACCATCGTCCACCGCCTCATCCGCAGGCCGGTCTTCCATAATAACGCCGCCTACACTGCCCAGCAGAAGCTCAGGCTCCAGCTCACAGCGTACCGCAGGCAGAATCTCCGCATAAGAATTCCACTTGCGCAGCACCTCCGAGATCTCGGCAATCTCCTCCGCCTCAATCCGGTCCGTCTTGTTCAGGATCAGGACAGATGCGCAGCGGATCTGCTCCTGCATCAGGCGGTAGGTAGCCCCTTGCTGGGAGCGGTACAGCTCCAGAAGATGGGCAGCATCAACGACGGTAATCAGGCCCTTCAGCTCCACTTGCTGATACAGCGAAGTCTCCGTAACCGCATCAACAATCTCGAGCGGATTGGCGGCGCCAGTGGCCTCGATGATGACCACATCCGGCGATTCTTTTTTGACCAGTGTAGTCAGCTCGGTGCTTAGATCCCCGCGGCTCGTACAGCAGATACAACCGCCCAGCATCTCTGCCATCGGTACAGACTGCTCTACGAGCAGGCCATCCAGATTCACCTCGCCCAGCTCATTCATGATCACCGCCGGCCGGAGGCCCTGAAGGGTCCAATGATCCAGCAGACGCTGCAGTAGTGTGGTCTTGCCGCTGCCGAGAAAACCCGACAATATATATACTGGTAATGACTGTTCCAATTTCTCTCTCTCCCTGCCTCAATCGGTTATGGTAGCGAGTGTACTACAATGATCGCCTCTGTGCAAGGCGGCCCTGCCTGAGAAGCATGCTGCGGAGTGGGCCCGGAACTTGTCATTGCCGGTTCCATCCCCTATCATGGGGGTTATAAGCTGTTCACCCTATACAGAAGGAGCTGGTTCGTATATCATCCGCCCAAGAACACCGGAGCGAAGCCCCGGACTCAGTAGCTTGTTACATCATTACGGTCTCGGACACACGGACTTTGGAGACGGATACCGGAGGACCGCTGATCCGGAGTCTGCTGGAAGGTGCAGGGTATACCGTGACCGGCCATACCATCGTCAAGGATGATTATGAGGATATCCGTGAGCTGGTCTACAAAAACTCCGTCCATTCCGGCATAGAGGCCGTACTTCTGACCGGAGGGACAGGCATATCGCCCCGCGACACTACCTATGAGGCGGTAGCCTCCCTGCTGGACAAGTCGCTGCCGGGCTTCGGGGAGATCTTCCGGCTGCTCAGCTTCACCGAGGATATCGGCTCTGCCGCCATGCTCAGCCGGGCGATTGCCGGGACGATCGGCAGCACCGCCGTCTTCTCCATGCCCGGCTCGACAGGGGCGATCAAGCTGGCTATGGAACGGCTGATTCTGCCCGAGCTGCGCCATGTCATGCGGGAGATCTACAAGAGGTCCTGAAGGACCGTTATAGCCGGATACCTATTTATTCAAGAATATAGACGAATGAACAAGCAGGCTCCTGTATCCTGCGTATACTGGCATAAGTCCAATACGAAGGAGCTGAGTGTCATGAGAAACTGTCCGAAATGTCCTGTTGAAACGGTTACAGATCCTACACAGGTTGTCTATGAAGATTACTATCATCCCCAGGTGGTCCAGGTAGTCCACCATGTCGAGGTCGTCAGACGCCACCACTGTGTTCCGGTCCCTCACCATATCTACACTTGTTCCGTCCGGGATGAAATGTGCGGTCCTACCGCAATGGTGCGCAGCAGAAGAAGATAATCTGCCTCTGTCCCTTAGGATAGATAACTGAAAAAGGCAAAACCACCGCTGCGCGTTTCATACAGGCGCGGACGGTGGTTTTGCCTTTTTTGAGCATATAATATTCTTCTACCGCACAGGCGGGTCTGTATGGACATCTATATCAGGTGCGGAAGCCGCCCAGCGGGTGAAGGTGACCTGAAAGCCTGCCCGCGTCGGAGCGCACAGGAACGGCCCGGCCTGGCTGCCGGTCTTGCCGGTCTCGCCGGTCTCATAGGGAAACCGGGCGACCCGGATCGTCCGCCATGGATGATTCCCGGTTCTCGCTCTGAGGATCACCGCGTCCTTCATCCGCGAAGCCCGGAGGGTGATCTCCTCACCCGCCCATTCGGGGACAGGAGACAGCGACCAGTCAGAGTAACCGTCAGTGACCACTGCACCCACATGCGGGACACCGTCATTCAGCTCGATCCCGGCTTTGATCCACTGGTCCTCGCTGTGCCACAGCATAATACCTGCCTGGTCATAGAGTTCCGTGAACCCGTCCAGCGTGAAGCTGACCTCCATCGCCTCCTCTCTCTCCCAGGGAGCAAGCAGCGCATGACCGTTGTCATGCTGGAAGCCGTACATCGTCTTTTGCCAATAATCACTGCCCTCCACGGCTTCCGCCACCAGCTGATCCGCCAGGGCCACACTGGATACCGGCTCATGACTCCATACTCCATTCTGCCACTCGATGAATCTCATTACAGGCTCACCTCTTCTTGTCGTTTGTTCATCATACGGTTGATCTGCTCTGAACTCAGCATCATAAGTATAATATACCCAATCATTACCGGCGGAAGAATCATGAAGGTGCTGCGTGCCGCCGCCCAGCCAAGCAGCGGAGGCAGAAACGCACCGCCGGTATACGCCAGAGCCATCTGATAACCCATAATTCTCTGGGAATTCTCCTGCCCGAACCGGGCCGGGGTCTCATGAAGCATACAGGGGAAGATCGGTGCCGAGCCCAGTCCTATCAGAATAAAAGCAACCAGCGAAAAGACAGCCGGAAGCGGCAAAGCCAGCAGCAGCGCACCCGCCATGGAAATCACCAGCCCGCCGCGGATCAGGGTACGGTTGCTGAATCGGAAGGTGATGAAGCCGGTGATCAGCCGCCCGGCCGTGATTCCGCCGTAATAGAGCGAGACCCATCCGGCCGCCGTTGCCGGCGCTATCCCCTTGACATTAACCAGATAACTGCTGCCCCACAGCCCCACCGTTGCTTCCACTCCGCAATAGAACAGGAAGGTAATCATCGCCAGCTTAACACCCTTGATCCGCAGCACATTACCCGCAGCAGGAGCGGCACCCGGCCCTGAGTCAACCTCTGCCAGCGTTTCCGCAGCCTGGGTGCTGCTGCTCTTACCTGCCTTTTTCCACAGCGGCAGACTGAAGAACAGCAGCACCACAAGCGCAAACTGAATCATACTGACGGCAAAATATCCCGTTCTCCAGGATTCCCCGTTCGCAATATAACGCGACATCAGGATTGGCCCGAGCATCGCCCCGATGCCCCAGAAGCAGTGCAGCCAGCTCATATGATGCGCCTTGTAATGGGTAGCCACATAGTTGTTCAGCCCTGTATCAATAGAACCGGCCCCAAGCCCCAGCGGCAGGGCAAGCACAGCCACCCAGAGAACCGAAGAGGAATAAGAGAAGCCGAGCAGGGCCAGGGCGGTTACTGCCACACTGATAAAAGTAACCATTCCCGTGCCAAGCCGCTTCAGCACCATGCCGCTCGCCAAGCTTGATATAATGGTCCCCGCGACCACAATCATCGACAGGAGTCCGGCTGTCTCCACCGGCGCCCCGAAATCAAGTCTGATAATCGGCCAGGCTGCGCCCAGCATTGAATCCGGCAGCCCCAAGCTGATGAAGGCCAAATAAATGATAATTAAAAATACCGTTGCCATGTTTCCCCCGCCTAACCTTCAATTGTCGTTAAAAATAGTCTTTGCTCCAATGTCCCCAGCGTCTGAACAATCATGCCCTGAATATAGTCAGCGGCGAAATCATTGGACCTTCTTACCTGTGGAATGGCAGGGGCAGGCAGCAAGCTCTTGCAGTTGCCCTCCACCGCCTCAAGAAGTTCTTCGTGCAGGAAGCTGCCGTACAGCACCACAATATCCGGATTCAGAACACTGCTGACAGCCACGGCCAGCTTGGCAATTGCATCGGCAAGCGTGCCGAAGGATGCCATAAGTCCGCTGTCTCCCCAAGGAAGACCGAGCGGAATGTTGGCCACCTCTCCGGCGAAGCCGCGTTTTCCCTTGTACAGCTTGCCGCCGATGAATATCCCGGCCCCCGGCGGATAGCGGTCCGGGAAATACAGATAAATAACCGAAGCTGCCTCCTCCTTCATCCGGCGGCAATAACCGATAACGGCTGCGTTGACGTCATTCTCTATGATTACAGGTTTGCCGTAACGCTGCCTGAAATGCTCGGCCACCGCTACTCCGCGCAGCGCTTCGTAATCGGATACCGCCAGGATGCCGTCCACTTCCGAGCCGGGCAGCCCCAGTCCGATGGCCTGTATGGAGGAGTACAGCTCCAGCGAGCGGTCGATAACCGCTTCAAAGACCGCCAGGTCCACCCCTGAGACCTCTATGCTGTCCTCCAGCAGCTTGCGGCCGGTAAGCGTGACGACCGTTCTGTGAATAGCAATCACACCCTGCTCTTCATGGGTGAACAAGATCAGCGCCAGCGCGTATTCGTCATTGTATATGTACTGCTGGGCCGGTCTCCCGCCGCTTGAAGCTATGAGTTCTCCCGGCAGCACCTCATTCCGCGCCTCCAGAATCTGCAGTACGGTTCCAACCGTAACGACACTAAGACCGCAGCTATCAGCAATCTGCCGTTTGGTCGCTTGCCCGTGTTCCTTCAGCACCTGCCGTACCAGATTGCTATTTACCTCGCGCATCACCACTGCATTGCCGCCAATTTTCTTCATCTGCTTTCCACCTCGTTATTATAATACTTTATAAAAGTGTTTTAATAAATAGTTATTTTTGAGGTACCATTATTGACCGGCAGACCTCCACAACAGCAAATAGCCCGGCAGAGAATCTCTGCCGGGCGGATAGATACGATTGCTTATTATAGTGATGCTCCGGTTAAGCCTTATAGATCCGGATGCTCGTGTTTCGCTTTGAGACGGCTCCAGCGGCGCTGTACTTCACCCTCGAAGCTGCGCAGGGCTGGTTCGTTCTCCGGCTTCAGCAGGTGACGGGTTTTGCCCATCGTCTTCAGCCAGGCGGATACTTCAACGCGCTTATCCTTGTCTTCCGGATTGTACGTAATGTTGGTTATGCCCTGCTCTACTTCATAGAGCGGGAAGAAGCAGGATTCAACGGCCAGGGACACGATATCCGTTCCGTCCTTATCCTCGCTCATCCAGTTGAGCGGACAGGCAATCAGGATCTTGCCGTACACCAGGCCCTCATTCTGTGCATACCACTGGGCCTTGGCGGCCTTCTTCAGCATATCCTGCGGATAAGCTTCACAGCCTGTGAAGACATAAGGGATATTGGTAGCCGCCATAATCTGCGCGGTATCCTTATGCTGGGTCAGCTTGCCCTGCTGGGTTTTGCCGATGCTTGAGGTTGAAGTACGGTGTCCCAGCGGAGTGGAGTAAGACTGCTGTGCCCCCGTATTCATGTAGCCCTCGTTATCGTACTCCACGATGATCATCTTGTGCCCGCGCAGCGCTGCTCCGATGGCTGGTCCCATACCAATGTCCATACCGCCGTCGCCGGTCACCATCACGAAGGTGAAGTCCTCCTTCAGGCCCAGACCGTCAAGCTCGCCGCGGCGTTTGCGTTCCCAGAACATCTCAACCACACCGGACAGGGTGGCTGCACCGTTCTGGAACAGGTTGTGGATGAACGTCGATTTATGGGAGGAATACGGATAGCCGGTAGTGGTAACCATGGCGCAGCCAGTGTGGTAGAGCGCGACGATATCCCCTTCAATGCCTTTGAAGAACAGCTCCAGGCCGGAGAAAATCCCGCAGCCCGGACATGCGCCGTGTCCAGGGGACAGACGTCTTGGCTTCTTCATCAGGGAGCGCACCGGCGGAACCCGTACACTCAGCTTCCCGGTCTCTTCATTCTTGCTCACGGTGATCAGGCCGGTCTTCAGCAGATCGAAATTCATCGGCTTCAGCAGACGCTTAGGCGCGTTCTCCGGCGCTCCCGGATTATGACCATAGTAGTCAAACGGAATCTCTACATGGTCCGCTACGACTGCATCCATTGCCAGCTGGAAGAAGTGGTGTCCGTCTTCTGCATAGAAGTCTTTACCGCCCAGTCCATAGATCCGGCTAATGACCTTAGTGGTTGTGTTGCCGTAAGTGAACAGTGCGGCCTTAATCTCGTTAACCATGTTGCCGCCGTGTCCGCCGACGGAATCCGCACGGTCACCTACAGTGATCGCTTTGACATGCTTCAGCGCTTCGGCAATCTGCTTCTGCGGGAACGGGCGGATCATGTTCGGGGAGATTGCGCCCGCCTTGATTCCCTGCTCGCGGAGCTGGTCGACCACATCCTTGATAATCTCCGAAGCGGAGTTCATCAGGAAGACGGCTACATCGGCATCCTCCATCCGGTACTGCTCGATCATCTCATAGCGGCGTCCGGTGAGCACCGCGAATTCCTCGGCAATCTCTTCAAAGACTTCCCCGGCATTGTACATGGCAACAGACTGCTGGTAGCGGTTGTTGATATAATCCGGTTCGTTCATGTAAGGTCCCACAGTTACCGGATTGTTACGGTCCAGGGTATCTGTGAAGCCTGCAGGCGGTTGTTCGCCAACGAACTTATGAACATCCTCGCGATGGGCAAAAGCCTGCACACGGCGCTTCTGGTGCGAAGTAAAATAGCCGTCGGAAGCAACCATCACCGGCAGGCGGACTTTGGCATGCTCCGCCAGCTTCAGCGCCATCAGGTTCATATCATAGACTGACTGCGGGTCACGGCACATCAGGATCGGCCAGCCGGTATTCAGGGCGAAATACAGGTCCGAATGGTCACCGTGAATGTTGAGCGGTCCCGAAATCGAACGGCAGACCAGGTTCATGACCATAGGCATCCGCGTACCTGCTTGTACAGGCAGCTGCTCCAGCATGAACATATAACCCTGGGCGCTGGTTGCATTGAACACCCGGCCGCCCGCTGTGGACGCGCCGTAGCATATCCCTGCGGAGCTGTGCTCGCCGTCGGAAGGCACCAGCATAATATCGTGCTGGCCGCTGGCTTTCATCGTATCGAGGAACTGGGCAACCTCTGTCGATGGGGAGATCGGGAAATATCCCATGACATGATAGTTAATCTGATGGGCAGCATAGGCAGCCATTTCATTGCCGGACTCATACAGGAATTTCTGCTCTACCTTGGCGGAGCCTACTTCTTTTTCATAATCAATAGCCACAATTCATTCCACCTCTCTTCCGGATATTAGACTGGAGTTACCAGATCAAACTGATGCTTCACGCTATGACTGTCTGCGAAGCCTTCCTGCTCTCTCAGGCTGGATAATGCCGAGGTCGGGCAGGCACCGATACATTTCAGACAGCCTTTGCAGTACTGGTAGTCAATACCAAGCAGGAACATCTGCGGACGGCCCTTGCGGTCCGGACGCTCTTCCCACACGAAGCATTGGTCAGGACATACCGTGTCACACTGCGCACAGTTGATACAGGTCTCTATCTCGAAGACCGGAAGCATACCGGAACGGGAGATGCTGAGATTCTTCAGGAAGCTGCCGCCCGGGTTGGTGATCGTTCCGCCGATCGGCTGAGTCTCATACCCCAGCGCCGAGATATCGGAACGGACATATAGCGGCATACTGTCACCGGCAGCCAGCTCGAACTGCATGAATTTCACTTCATTGTAGCCACGTTCAAAGGTCGTAATGGCTGACTGAACGGCCTGCGGATATTTTTTGCCGAGGGACTTCTCAATAACGCCCTTCATAATATCCGTATCCAGGAACGGGCAGAGCCGGAACAGCGCGCCGAGCATCGCCATGTTGACCCGGTTCTTTTCTTGGAGCGCAATGCTGGTAGCATCAATTACTGCGATCGTACCGGCCTTCACCTTCAGCAGCTCTCTGAGTTCTTCCGGCGTCTTGGCCGAGTTCACAAGAACGGTGCTGTGTTCATGAATTCCGCTGGTTACATTCACGGTCTTGGCAAGTGCTTCATGAAATACGCCTACTACATGCGGACGCTCTACCGGGGAGGTATCACGGATATGAGTGTTCATATCGCAAAAACGGATATGTGCCTTAACCGCAGACCCCTTCTTCTCCGAACCATACGATGAGAAGCTGACGCCATTCAGTCCTGCGCCGACTACTCCCGCTTCCGCCAGCATTTTACCTGCGAGATTCGCTCCCAGGCCTCCAATGGATTCAAGACGAATCTCAAAGAATCCGAGCTCATTTACTATTGGCAATTGTACCACCGACATAACCCCTTTCTTTGGGTCAAAAAGAATAACATCCTTTTGACTTTTTCAACGATTGTAACTTGATTGTGCAAGCTGCGAAGTGACATATCTTGCATTCTCCATACTTGATGTGAAATGAATGTCATCCTTAATTTAGCAATAAAATTAAAAATTAAGATGTTAAAAAGATCACAGAAATAATGATATATATCACAGGTACATGCTGCCAAAAGAAAGAAACTCCTGTCCGTAAAGGAAGGAGTCTCGTCTTCAGCTTATATAACGCTTAGTAGGCCCACCAGTTGCCTGACATCACAATCATCGAGAACAGCTTGAGACTGTCTTCATAATAATCCTCTGCTGCGCTACTGGCGGTATGGTTCCAAAGGGAGTTCAGCCAGTTCTGGTTCGCAGATGAGGTCATAGCACTGACACCAAAGGGAGCATAGAATGCGCCGCTGTTATAGCTGCCAAAAGTGGTTCCGTTCAGCTTATAGCCGTCTTTGATATTACCGGGCGTATTGCTTGTCTTGGTCTTGATCCAGCTGTTCAGCTGAGTAAGCTGGGACAAGGCGCGATTATCCCCAGTAAGCAAGTAGTCGGTGGTAATCCGCCACGGGATACGGCAGGAATTATAGTTATAATCCCCGTCGTTATCAGACTCCAGGAAGTTCGGCGCAGCGGGTTTGTACGTATTATTGGAATAGACAACGAAGTCAGGGAGCAGACCGGTAGTGGAGCTATAGCCGGTATAGAGGCTGTTGATTAAGGTATAAGTCTTGTTCGTTACATTCTGCCAGCGGGCATCCCCTGTAGCGGCCTGGAAAGCCTTGAAATGGTTCACCATGAAATCGGAAGGCCGGGTGGCAGTATTATAGGAGCCGCTGCTCGCCCAGTCCCCAAGCCGGATCGTCCACTGAGTCTGATTGATATCATTATTCATAATGGCGTTGATGATATTGGTGGCGGCCTGCTGATAATTAACGGTTCCGCTGCTTCCCCATTGTCTGTGGGCGAGCAGCAGGGAGTAGGCAATATCCATGTCACCGTCTGTGGCCGAATTCTCGCCTTCGACATTCTGGAAGCTGCTGTTCTGTTTCCAGGACATCAGGTACGGATTAATGGAGCTGGGGTGCGCCTTGTAATAATTATAGAGTCCATTATAATAGGTTTGCGCATTCGGTTCATAACCGGCCATTAAGACGGTGAACAGCATCCCGTAACCCTGCGCTTCAGATACCGTCTCCCCGGCTGAATTATATTTAACATAATATTTGCCGGTTCCGGCCGGTTTGAGGTAGGTCCCCTTCCAGGCATCCCATTTGGTCTTCACAGCATTATCCAGTACGGTTTGTGTTACATGATTCGGCTTGATGGTTCCGCTTGTATAGGTCGTATGCTGCGGGAACGGCTTGTTCACGGCGGCGAATGCAGACCCGGCGGGCAGGATGAAGACAGCCAAACATAGAAGCATCAGACTTGTCCAGTGCAGCTTGCGCTTACCTTGCTTGTTCATAACCCATTCACTCCTCGTTGGTTGGTGGATCAGGCAGAGAATTGCAAGATTCGAACTCTTTCTTCCATATTTGTAAATATGAACACATTTAATATATTATTCCAGCGGCTTGCTGTCAATGAGCAGATGGTCCCGTCGTATGCTGCTGAATCCTCTCCTATGTTCGTGCCGGTTGAAGCGGGCCGGACTAATCTACTATGTTTAACATAATATCTGCTATACATGAGGAGGAACCGTAATTGGGTGAATGCGCAGAAGATTTCCCGGGCGCCGCATCAGCAAGTGGAATAATGTAGCTTATTTCGCCGATTTTCGAAGGATGTTCCGCAACAAGTGGATAAACAGCATCTGCTATTGTACTTATCGGCTAGTTTGAATAAAATGTGTCTTTTTAAGTGCTGTTAATCCACCTGCTGCCGCATAACGATTCATCCGCACATCATCAAGTGGAATAAATCCACCTACACTCTCCCGCACCACAGGAGGGCTTATCCACCAGTAGTAACGGCTACGCCATCCTTAGAAGGACAGCGTAGCCGTTTCAGCGCGGAAAGTAATAGAAGGAACTTTTGAACTTTTATAGCTTTGAAGCCTATAAATCCAATAAAAGCCCTCTCAGGCCGCGGAATTCCCACGGTCTGAGAGGGCTGCTAGATACATCAATGTTGCTCTATTCCATATCCGTAATCATATGCTCCGCAATCAGCTGCTGCTTGCGTGTCCATAAAGGTTCACTCAGGTTCACGCGGAAGACTTCCGGGTTGAGCTTACGCAGGTATTCCGGCCAGAACAGGTCGAGCTGCTCCTGATGATAACGGCGGATCTCCGCCAGATCCGGCAGGGTATAGACCTGGAAGCCGTTCACCACAATCGGCTCCAGCATCCGCAGAGCCTCGTAGCGCTCCACATGCTTCTTCATATATGGATGCAGCGGATTGAACAGCTTCAGCCGGACACCATTGCGCGGTGCCTCCTCCCCGGCGAAGCTGATATAATCGGCCAACGCTTTTCCTTTCTGCCCGATAATACGGTAGACTTCCTTTTTACCGGGAGTGGATACCTTCTCGGGATTGGAAGAGATTTTGATGGTGGGAATCATCTCACCGTTTGGAGCTTCAATCTCGACCAGCTTATAGACACCGCCCAGAGAAGGCTGATCCGCCGCGGTGATGAGCTGGGTTCCGACCCCCCATGTGTCAATCGCTGCCCCCTGTGCCTTGAGGTCCATAATGGTGTTCTCATCCAGGTCATTGGAAGCCACGATCTTCACATATTGCAGCCCGGCTTCATCCAGCATCTGACGGGCCTGGCGGGACAGATACGCCAAGTCCCCGCTGTCCAGCCGGATGCCGTTCATCCTCTTGCCCTGCGCCTCCAGCTTCTTCGCCGTGTTAATCGCATTCGGCACCCCGCTGCGCAGGGTATCGAAGGTATCCACCAGCAGGGTAACATTGTCGGGCATGACTCTGGCATAGGCGTCGAAGGCTTCCTGCTCGCTTGGGAAGCTCTGCACCCAGGAATGGGCATGGGTGCCCTTCGTGGGGATGCCGAACTTTTTGCCGGCCAGCATATTGGAGGTCGCATGGAAGCCGCCCACATAAGCAGCACGGGCTCCCCATACGGCGGCATCTGCTTCCTGCGCACGCCGCGTTCCGAACTCAAGCAGCGTGTCATTCGGGGCTACCTGCTTGATCCGGGAGGCCTTGGTAGCGATCAGCGTCTGATAGTTCATGAAGTTCAGAATCGCGGTCTCTACCAGCTGTGCTTCCATAATCGTGCCTTCCACACGGATCAGCGGTTCATCCGGGAAGACAAGTGCACCTTCCTTCATGGAATGAAGGCTGCCCTGGAAATGGAACTGCAGCAGCTCCTCCAGGAAGGCCGGTGCATAGTCCTCTTCCTGCTCCGACAAGTAACGGATATCCTCTTCCGTGAACCGCAGCTCGGCAATGTACTGGGCAATCCGCTCCAGACCGGCAAATACAGCGAACCCGTTGCCGAACGGCAGCCTGCGGAAGTAGGCTTCGAACACCGCTTTGCGCTTGTGTGTACCATTCACCCAGTGGGCGTACATCATATTAATCTGATATTTATCTGTATGTAGCGCAAGTTCTCTCCTCAAGTCTTCATCTCCTAGTAGTTACACTGTTGTATTAAACTCAGCCCTTGCTATATTGTTCCACGAATCTCTATTCCGCCTTGACGACCTTCGCCCCGAGACTTCCGGTGAAGTGTCCCAGCGCCCACACATGGCCGCCCGGATTGAAGCTGGCTACTGCATCCTCATGCACCGTAATGGCAAAGCCGTTGTTGTAGGCATCCACTGCGGTATGAAGCACACAGATATCAGTACATACCCCGATCAGGTGAAGCTCGGTAATGCCCCGTTCACGCAGCTTGAGCGCAAGATCTGTGCCGCAGAAGGCGCTGTACCGCGTTTTGTCCATCCAGGTGATCGCTTCGCGGTTCTCCTCGTATACAGCCTTCAGGGTGCCGTACAGCTCACGCCCCCGGCTTCCCCGCAGATTATGGGGCGGAAACAGCTTGCTCTCCGGATGGTGCGGATCATTGGCTTCGTGCAAGTCTACCGCCATCACGACATAATCCCCGCTCTGCACGAATTGCTCCGTAAGCTCGCTTACTCTGGGCGCAATATCAATGCCGGGCTGGCCTACAGGCAGATTCCCGTCAATAAAATCATTGGTGAAATCAATAACAATCAGTGCTCTCATGGGCAGGGTAACCTCCTAAAAGTGAAGTAGGCTTAAGCTTAGGGAAGCTTAAGTATAGATGGATAATAACGGCTCATGATCTGTAAACATATAGAGCTGTGCCGGACGCTGGGAATATTGATTGGAGCTGAGCGGATTGCCTTCTTCATCGCTCACTTCTTTTAATATACCCTGACGGCTGCGTGTTGACGTAATTTTGCGGATAAAATTCGGTTCCTTGAATTCAGGCACGACTGTCTGGATGACCTGATACAGCTCACTCAGCGTGAAATGACGGGGCAGAAACTGCCGGGCAATCGTGGTCTGCAGCATCTGCTGCTGAATCCGCAGGTAAGCGTCGGTAATGATATCATGGTGGTCGAACGCCAGCTCCAGCTCCTCCAGCGCTTCCTGCAGGGTGAACAGGCCTACCTCACCTGCATCATCCGAGGCCTGCCGCTGCTCCAGCATCCACTCCTCTACCAGGGCGAAAAAAGCATGGCTGATGATCCAGCCGCGCGGATCACGGCCCGGCTGGCTATAGACGCCGAGATATTCCAAATGTCCGCCGTCTACGCCCGTTTCTTCCTTGAGCTCGCGTGTAGCCGCATCGTAAATCGACTCATCCTCCTGGCAGAAGCCGCCCGGCAGGGCCCACATGCCCGCACACGGCCATTTTTTGCGCCGGACCAGCATCACCTTCAGCTCCCGCAGAGGAAGGGTCTTCGTAACGGTCTTCCGTTCGCGTTTGGTCAGCGTAAACATGACAATATCCGCCGGAACACCATCCGGAGTGCGATATTTTTTGGCGTTATAGGTTGGTTCCGCGTTCTCACTCACTATATATCATCCTTTGCCGCAGCTATTGTTGTTGTTCGTATCTTTTAATGTACCAAACCTGTCTGCCCAAAATCAACCGCGAGCCGGCCGCAGATATGTAAAAAGGGACGGATTCACATCCGCCCCGGAGATATTCCTTAATCACCGCAAGTGGATGGCGGCGCTTCGGTGCCTGCTTCCACATTGATTTTATCGGAGACGGTATCCCTAATGACGGAAATGACCATCTGCAGCAGATAATTGATATCGCTCTGGCTCTGCTGGAACTCGTTCACTACCGGGATACTGTCGATCTCATCCTGCAGCACTTCGATTTCACGTTCTATCTTCTCTACCATCGCCTGATTCTTGAAGCTCTCGAAGGCCACAATCTCCTTCTGCTTCTTCTTAATGGTTGCAATGAGCCCCTGCACACGCTCGTGATTCAGAATCTTCTGCTCGGCCTGCTGGAAATGGCGGACCTCCTCACTCGTGGAGATGAGAGCAGCCAGATCCTTGGCTTTGCCCATAATATCTTCACGTACGATCAGATCGCGGGTATGGTGGGTCTGCATGCCATATTCATTCAAACGTGCTTCTTCCTGGCTCATTCTTCTCGCCCCATTTCTCTATAATTAGAGGACCGCTGCGGCTTCCGCCTGATAGTCCCCTTTGATGTACCATGTCTTCGCATCTGTGATTCTCACCTGCACCAGCGTACCGATAAGAGATGACGGGCCTTCAAAATGCACCAGCTTACTGTCACGGGTACGTCCGGCCAGCATCCGGGCATTATTCTTGCTCTCGCCTTCCACCAGAACCTCGACCAGCTTGCCCAGCATCCGCTCATTCCCCAGCCGGCTCTGCGCTTTGATCAGATCGTTAAGGCGCTGCAGACGCACGCTCTTGACTTCTGATGGAACATTATCCTCCATGGCAGCAGCAGGTGTACCTTCGCGCGGAGAATAAATGAAGGTATACGCCATATCATACCCTACTTCGCGCACCAGGGACAGTGTCTCCTCGAACTGCTCCTCCGTTTCTCCGGGGAAGCCGACAATAATATCCGTCGTCAGCACCGCGTCCGGCACGCCTGCCTTGATCTTGCGGACCAGCTCCAGGTACCCTTCACGGGTATACTTGCGGCTCATCCGCTTCAGCACCGCGGTACTTCCCGACTGCACCGGCAGATGGATATGCTCCACCAGATTGCCGCCTTTACCCAGCACATGAATCAATTTATCATCAAAATCACGCGGATGCGAGGTCATGAACCGGATACGCGGAAGGTCGATCCGCCGCATGTCGTCCATCAGGTCGCCGAAGGTATAGTCGATGTCTGTGAAATCCTTCCCGTAGGCGTTAACATTCTGCCCCAGCAGCGTCACTTCCTTGAAGCCCTGACGGGCCAGCTCCCGCACCTCGGCAATGACATCCTCCGGACGTCTGCTGCGCTCTTTGCCCCGCGTGAACGGCACAATGCAGTAGGTACAGAACTTGTCACAGCCGTACATGATGTTCACCCAGGCGCGCAGCCCTTCCCGCTTCTTCGGCAGGTTCTCGATGATGTCGCCTTCCTTGGACCAGACCTCGATCACCAGCTCCCGGCTGAACACCGCTTCCTTAATCAGCTCCGGCAGCCGGTGAATATTGTGCGTACCAAAGATCAGATCCACGAAGCTGTGCCGCGCCATAATCCGGTTGACCACGCCCTCCTCCTGGGACATGCAGCCGCAGATCCCGAGCAGCAGGCCCGGCTTCTCCAGCTTCAGGGTCTTGAGATGGCCCAGCTCCCCGAACACCTTATCTTCCGCATTCTCGCGGATCGCACAGGTATTCAGCAGAATGATATCCGCCTCTCTGCGGTCTTCCGCCGCCCGGTAGCCCAATTGCTCCAGCATCCCCTTCATCGTCTCGGTATCGTGTTCATTCATCTGGCAGCCGTAGGTGGTGATATGATAGGTTTTGCCGCGTCCGAAATCCTCCATCTCCGGCGGAATCTCGAAATGATAGTGGACCTCAATCTCTTCCTTGCCCCGGCGCTTGCCTTCTTTATAATCGGGCTGGCTGTTGATCTGCACGTTTCTGCCTTTGATCCGGTAGGTGGTCTTGCCCTCGGATTCGCTGATGATTCTGGCATCGCTATAATCGAAATATTTAGAGTAGTCCTTGCTCCCCTGAGCGGAGTTCATGTCCGTGGAACCGTTATTCCCCTTCGCCATGCTGCATCACGTCCTCTGTGGATTTGCTTCAATTCATAGGCTTCACTAATGTAAAATTATATCATAGCGCTCCCAAGTTAATCCATTCTCAGATACAGGATCTCCGCAAAAGAAAAGCCTTCCCGCAATCAGCAGAAAGACAGGGCACGCAGGAACGGCTAGGGCGTTCATAAGAGGGTCGATCCGTTTCAGGGGCATCCGGCCTACGGCCTACGCGGCGCTACCAATCCAATTGTGTTCGGTTTTCCGATTACATTTGGCTTACGTGGCGTACCCAATCCAATTGTGTTCGGTTTTCCGATTACATTTGGCTTACGTGGCGCACCCAGTCCAATTGTGTTCGGTTTTCCGATTACATTCGGCTTAAGCGGCGCACCCAGTCCAATTGTGTTCGGTTTTCCGATTACATTCGGCCTACGCGGTGCGTCCAGTCCAATTGTGTTTGGTTTTTCGATTACATTCGGCCTACGCGGTGCGTCCAGTCCAATTGTGTTTGGTTTTTTTTAGGGTTCCGGACTTATTCAGTTCAGTCAGCTTACCGCAAGGAGTCCTAATCGCCGAGCCTGTAGATCAGAATCGAGGCATTAGAGTTGATCTGCGTTCCTCCGGCCAAGGTCTGTAAAGTAACTGCAGCGGCACTGGAATGGTTCCTTAAAGTGATTACATCGCCAGGGATTGCAGAGATAATCACCATCCCGGGGTTAGGCTGTGTTCCCGCTCCTGAACCGTAGACACTGCCTCCCACAGGAGCGCCATTTAGATACAAGGTGAACTGATTCGGCTCCAATGCAGTGACAATGAAGATGACCGCATAATCCCCTGCATTCTCAACATTAATCTCGGCTGTACTGGGAGTGTGGCTGAATCCTACAAGACTCTCATTGCTGTCAAAAGTAACATCTGCTTCAGTAGCCACAGTCTGGGCCCCCGTATTGAAAATATAAGCATAAGACGATGCCAGTGCGCCCGTGGCACCTGTAACACCAGTCAAGCCAGTCACACCCGTAGCCCCCGTAGCTCCTGTCATACCGATAGCTCCTGTGATTCCAGTTACTCCCGTGGCTCCGGTGACTCCCGTAGCTCCTGTAACCCCTGTAACTCCCGTAACTCCCGTAATTCCCGTAGCACCCGTTGCCCCGGTGGCTCCGGTGACTCCGGTTCCCGCTTCTCCCAGCAATTCCTGCGAGACCAGACGGTGTGCGGTCACCAATTGTCCGCTTGAATTTTGGCCCCATACGGAGACCTGCGCTTCGGAGACTGCTGTTCCTGTCGTGTTGAACACGAATTCAAAGGCATCCAGGTCCGCATAGTAGATTCTGTTGACTACCTGGGAGGGAGCCACACTGATCTCCTCCTGCACATATAAGGTGCGGGAGCCGTTCAGGCTATAGCCCAAGATAAGAACATCGAAGAATCCGGTTAGATTACGGCCGTCTATTTTGAGTGTTACTCTTTGAGTCGGGCGGGTACCCGTATTGCCTGCAATATTGTTCTCAATCGGTCCTGTCGATAAAATTGCCATTGCCAGCTCTCCTCTCAACCTAAATTCAGCCTCGTTAATAGCAATATTCGAGAGATACTAGAAGAGTGTTGGCACATTGGCATTATTCAGATTCACGCGCAAAAAACACCCCATGCGAGCAGCCATAGCGGATAAACTTGAAGTCTATCAGAATGGCATCGCATAGGGTGTTACCGGTCAGGCTCTATCTATTAATACAAAGTCTTGGTCGCCTCGGAGGTGAACGGAATAATCTCGTCCGTCTTGCCTGCCTGCACTTTGGCAGGCCAAGCCGGATCGCTGATCAAGGCTCTGCCTACCGCCACCAGATCGAATTCTTCCTTATCCAGCCGCAGCAGCAGCCGCTCAAGGTTGTCATCCTCATTCTTCTCCGTAACCGCACTGGTGAATGCGCTGTCCAGGCCGACAGAACCTACGGTAATCGTCGGTTTGCCTGTAATCTTCTTGGTCCAGCCCGCCAGGTTAAGCTCAGAGCCTGCGAATTCCGGCTCCCAGAAGCGCCGGGTGGAGCAGTGGAAGATATCCACCCCCGCATTGCTGAGCGGTGTCAGGAAGCGGGCGAGGTCTTCGGGGGTCTCTGCCAACTTGGCGTCATAGGCTCCGGCCTTCCACTGTGAGAAGCGGAGGACAATCGGGAAATCCGGTCCTACCGCGCGGCGGCAGGCATCAATTACTTCCACTGCGAACGTGGTCCGCGCTTCAAGATCCCCGCCGTATTCATCGGTCCGGCGGTTGGTCTTCTCCCAGAAGAACTGGTCGATCAGGTAACCGTGGGCACCATGGAGCTCAATGCCGTCGAAGCCGATGGCTTTGGCATCCTTGGCCGCCTGGGCAAAGGCACTGACAATCCCCTGAATCTCGCTCTTGGTCATCGGCTCGGTAACCTGCTCCCCGGCCAGGTTAAGGCCGGACGGGCCGATAGGCAGCGCCGAAGCGTTGGGCAGGTCACCAATGCTGCGGGCCATACCCACATGCCATAGCTGAGGAATAATCTTGCCTCCGGCTGCGTGCACCTCCCGCACGACCTGCGCCCATCCCTCCAGGGAGGCTTCGCCGTGAATATTCGGGATATCCTGATGGCTGACCGCTGCCGGATGATTGATGGCTGTGCCTTCGGTAACGATCAAGCCTACTCCGCCTTCCGCCCGGCGGCGGTAATACGCCGCCACCTCAGGTCCGGCTACCCCTCCAGGTGACTGCGCACGTGTCATGGGTGCCATGACTACCCGGTTGCTCAGCGACAGGCCTCCGCCTTCAAACGGTTCAAACAATGGATCAACGTTCATAATTTGCCTCCGTTTCATAATATGATTACTTTAAGTAAGCATATTATGACGCTTCTCAGCAGCAAAAGCAAATCCGCAGATTATATTCTATCCAATCTACAAATCCAGAACACCGGCTTTGGGAGTGACATGGAAGGCTGCAGCCAGATCAGCCAACTGCTGATCGGTAATCTTCTGTCTGATCTCTCTTCCGCCGATCAGATTATAGACAATCGCGGCCTTCTCAATCGTTTCAACCAGGCCGAACGTGGCGTCCATCGTCGCGCCGGTCACAAAGATTCCGTGCTGCGGCCAGATGACGACGCGGTAGTCTTTCATTTTGTCAGCCGTAGCCCGGCCGATGGCACTGCTGCCCGGCACCATCCAGGGAATGACGCTGACACCGTCCGGGAAGACAACCAGACATTCTGTGCACATTTCCCACAGGGTCTTGGTGAATTTCAGCTCATCCAGATCATGGGTAAAGGTCATGGCAATCACATTCGTCGCATGGGTGTGCAGCACGATACGGTGCGCAGGATCAACCTTCAGCCGTTCAATATGGCTCATGAAATGGGAAGCCAGCTCACTTGTCGGAACCGCGCCGTTACGCAGACCCCACAGTACCTCCACGCTCCCGCCGCTGTCACTGACACGAAGCACTCCAAGATTAGCCTCCGGGTCCTTGATCACATTGCGGAAGTATTTGCCGGAGCCGGTTACAATGAAGTACCTGCCTGCCAGCTCGCTTACAGGGAAGGTAAGGCTGATCGTACGCAGCGGCTCACCGATATGGATATACCTCGCAACCTCTTCTTCATCCAGCAGATAACTGACATTGCCCCCGTTCAGCTCATCCCAGCCCAAGGACCACATGTGATGGGTGATTTCGGACATTTCCTGGATAAAAGGCGCCATAACGCCGGAATGATACCCTTTGGTTTCTATTACGGAAGTACTCATATATTTTCTCTCCTTCTATATGCACCTTCAGCGTGAGGGTACTTGTTATGTCAGCGGCCTGACCTTATCTACCGGCCAATACGTCCTGCTCATAGCTTTTCACTTCAGCCAGCCATTGCTCGCGGACCGGGGTACCCTGTGAAGCGCAGTAGTAATCCCAGACTGCACCGAACGGATAAGACTTGAATTCTTCCACCAGGGCCAGCCTTGAAGTGTAGTCTCCGGCCCGTTCGATAGCCCGAAGCTCCTCTACCGGCTCCAGCATGGCGCGGAGCAAGGCCTTGATCGTATTGCGCGTGCCGATCACCCAGGCCGCGAGATGATTGATGCTGCCATCGAAGAAGTCGAGGCCGATGTTCGTGCGCGGCAGCAAATCACCGCGCACCAGTTCACGGGCAATTTCCAGCAGCTCGTCATCCATCGTCACCACGTGGTCACTGTCCCAGCGGACCGGTCTGCTGACATGCAGCAGCAGTTGCTCGCTGAACATCAGGATCGAGCTGAGCTTGTTAGAGATCACTTCCGTCGGATGGAAATGTCCGGCATCCAGACAGATCGCTTTGCCGCGGGTAAGACCGTACCCCATATAGAATTCATGGGACCCGACAACATAACTCTCGGAGCCGATACCGAACAGCTTGCTCTCCACGGCATCAATATTGTACTGCGGATCAATCTCCTCGCTGAAGATTTCATCCAGCGATTCCTTCAGACGTACACGCGGTGCCAGTCGGTCCACCGGAGTATCTTTATAGCCGTCCGGCACCCAGAAGTTCGTTACACAGGGCTGCCCCAGCTCACGGCCGAAATGCTCGGCGATTCTGCGGGAAGCCTTGCAATGCTTAATCCAGAAGCTGCGGATCTCCTCGTCGGCATGGCTGAGGGTGAAGCCGTCTGCCGCCTTCGGATGGGAGAAGCAGGTCGGATTGAAATCAAGTCCCAGGCCCTGCTCCTTGGCCCAGGTTACCCAATTGGCGAAATGGCGCGGCTCCAGCTCATCCAGGTCCACCTGCTCGTCGGTGTCGGCATAGATCGCATGAAGATTGACCTTGTGCTTGCCGGGAATCAGGGAGAGGGCCTTCTCCAGATCCTGGCGCAGCTCATCCGGTGTACCGGCCCGCCCGGGGTAGCTGCCGGTTACGGCAATGCCGCCGCTGAGCTCTTTATCCTTGAACAGGAACCCCTGCACATCGTCGCCCTGCCAGCAATGGAGTGAGATTTTGATCCGGGCCAGCCTCTCCAGTACTTCGTCTGTATCAATTCCGTGGGCTGCATATAATTTCTTCGCTTCGTTGTAACTAATGGTGATGCTCTGATCCATGCTGTTGCCTCCTAAACGTATTGTGAGCGTCCGCTCCGCTTGGTGGTCTGGTGGACCACAAGCTTCTTAAGTTCCTGAATGGAGCTGCTCCCAGCGGGCCAGTAGCTGATCCAGCTCAGGAAGCGGCTGCGGCAGGTAGGACTTGATAGGAAAGGAATGGCTGATCATCCTCCGGGCTTCATGAATATCCGCTATACGGCCCGCCTCTATCATCTGTACAGCCAAGTTCCCGAGAGCCGTTGATTCCGTCGGGCCCGCCAGGACTTCCCTGCCGGTGACATCGGCAGTAATCTGGCACAGCAGCTCATTATTGGCGCCTCCGCCGACAATCTGCAGTACTTCGATGCTCTTACCCGTGAGGTCTTCCAGCTCTGCCAGATAGCTGCGGTAGGATAGCGCCAGACTGTCCAAGACACAGCGGGCGAGTTCGCCCGGTGTCCCCGGAACAGGCTGACCGCTCTCCTGGCAGGCCCGGCGGATCTCTTCAATCATATGATCCGGGTTCAGAAACCGCGGATCATTGCACGGAATCAGACTGCGGAAGCCTTCACTCTCTCCTGCAAGGGTAGCCAGTTCGGCGAAGCTGTATCTTCCCCCGTCCAATCTCCGTACTTCCTGAATCAGCCAGAGACCCATGATATTCTTCAGGAAGCGGTAGGTGCCGTAAGCCCCCCACTCATTGGTATAATTGGCGGCCATGGCTCTACTGTCATTCATTGGGTGATCCAGCTCTACCCCCAGCAGTGACCAGGTGCCGCTGCTGAGGTATGCCGAGGATCGCCCCTTCTGTGCAGGTACACCCAGCACAGCCGAAGCCGTATCATGGGTGGCGGCACAGATCAGACGGCAATCCGGCAGATCATACTGCTCGGCCAAATTCGCCGAGAGGAGGCCGAGATCTTCTCCCGGCTCGGTCAGCGGGGCGAACTGTTCTCTGCGGAGCTGCAGAAAGGATAGAAGTTCAGGGTCGAAATCACGTGAGGCCAGATTCAGAAGCTGCATCGTGGATGCATTGGTGACCTCATTAATCTTGCGTCCGCTAAGCCGGTAGTAGAGATAATCCGGCACCATCAGAATCTGGTCAGCCGCTGCCAGCTCTTCGCGGTTATGCGCATAGAGCTGATACAGCGTATTGAAGGGGAGCTGCTGAATCCCGGTCTTGGCATACACCTTCTCCGGTGAGAGCTGCTTCGCGACCTCTTCCATTACCCCGTCTGTCCTGCGGTCACGGTAGGCATACACTTCCCTGATCCGCTTCCCTTCCGCATCCAGCAGCACATAATCTACCGCCCAGGTATCAATGCCGAGTGTGCATTCCTTAACGCCTGCGAGCTTTGCCCGGTGAAGACCGTCAATAATTTCATGAAACAAATAATCAATATCCCAGAAGCAATTGCCGTCCTGCTCTGTGAAGCCGTTGCTGAAGCGGTGAAGCTCCTCCAGCTTGAGACTCCCATCCACAATGGTTCCGAGTACAAGCCGTCCGCTGGAGGCGCCGATATCGACGGCGATATGGTTGGTCATGGGGAACCTCCTTTTTTCTTCAGATTCAGCTATTGCTAACCTCTTCATCGTATTCCCGTTAATCTTTGTTGTCAACAAATTAATCATCAAATATGTTGTTTTAATTTGTTTATTGTTTGTTTTACGAAGAATAAGCTACCTTATATGTGGTTTTCAGGGACGATTTCTGTTAATTTTGTTGTACAACACAGAAATTACGGTCTATATTTAGATTATCAACTCCAGAAAGGTGATACCTATGCTCGCTGCCGAAAGACGCAAAAAAATAATAGACCTTGTCCATCAGGACAAACGGGTGCTTGTATCCGATCTGAGCCGGATGTTTGAAGTCACGGAGGAAACCATACGCAGAGATCTGGAGAAGCTGGAGAAGGATGGCATTGTAAGCCGGACCTACGGCGGAGCCATGCTGAACAGGCATACCAACGAGGATCTGCCGTTTCTGACCCGGGGTGCGCTCAATACGGATATCAAACGCAATATAGCGATCAAAGCGCTGAATCTCATTAATGACGGGGATACGCTGATGGTTGACCCCAGCTCGACTTCTTTTGAATTCCTGAAGCTGCTGGGCAATAAAAGCAATCTGACGATCATCACGAATTCGATTAACATTCTGCACGAGTTCGCCAGTTCAAGTCTGAGCATTATCTCTACGGGGGGATCGCTGCGCCACCGCTCCTTGTCCCTTGTGGGTCCTGTCGCCCATGAGACCATTCAGCGCTACAATGTGGACACTGCCGTGATCAGCTGCAAAGCTATTGACAGGGACCGCGGGGTTACCGATTCCAATGAACCGGAATGTGAGCTGAAGAAATACATGCTGCGCCAGGCCCAGAAGGTAGTGCTGCTGGCTGACCATACCAAGTTCGACCAGACCGCCTTTGCCAACCTGGCCGAGCTAAGCCGGATTGATGTGCTGATTACCGACCGCAGACCTTCGGATGCCTGGCTGAAGCTTTTGTCGGAGAAGAATGTGGAAGTGCTGTATTGAAACTGATAAACTAGCAGGAAGTTATCTTCTATATAATCTACTATTCATAAGGGAGCGGAAGCAGACTATGGGCAAAAAGAAAAAAACATTACCCGCCAATTTTGGTGAGCTGGTTAAATCGAATGATATCGCTGCGCTGAAGGCTGTCTTTGACGACTGTGAATGGAATGCGACCCTGGGGTACTACAAAGAACCCGCGCTCAGCATCCGGCAGATTCCGGATGAGCTGGTCCGCTGGCTCGTGGAGCAGGGTGCCGACATTAACGCCAGGGATAAATATCAGCGCACCCCGCTGTATTCGCAGGCCGGAACCTGGTCCGGCAATATCCCACTGTTCCTGGAGCTTGGTGCGGAGCTGGAAGCCGTAGATTATCAGAATCAGACCCCGCTGCACGCTGCAGTCAACTATTACCGTACACAGTCGGTACGGGATCTGGTGGCCCACGGCGCCAATGTCCATGCGGTGAATAAGTCGGGGAACACCCCGCTGTCCAAGGCCCTCTTGCAATGCCGGAATAGCGATATCGCCGACATGCTGGAAATCTCGCACATCCTGCTGGATGCCGGGGCGGTGATCACACCGGAGATGAAGGAATCTGTGAAGAATATCGGCAAGAGCTTTGAATTCGCCAGATCCAATTTCAATAAAGAGCGCTTAAGCGAAACCGCAGATGCCCTGGACTCACTGTACAAGCTATTCGATGTGGAGCCTGTAGCAGCGCGGGTGATGCATGACGGCGTTTCCAAGATCGAGGTAAACAGCATAAGATGGCAGGATCAGCACCAGGAGCTATGGGAATTACTAATCCCGGCGTCAGGACATGCGCTCACCGTACAGGGAGAGGTCATTCGCATCACCGGCCGGATCTCACATGAAATCATGAATAACGGCGGAGGCAACTGGGATGCCGATTTCCGTAAAATGCTGAAGGCGCTGCTCCTGCACTTCGCCTCGGGCACACCTCTGGACCCTACGCACCTGAAGGAAGCGGCTGATTTAGCCGGATACCTGCGCCATGGCAACGGCAATGATGAGCCGGCCAGATTATGCGAATTGGCCGTGAATTGGGTACTTGCCAATCCACAGCCCGTTTCGTTGCCGCAGCCGGATTACAAACGCTAAATGCTGAGACATACAGCACTTGTACTGCTCCCTATGAAGAAGCGGCTCCCTTGGAGAGCATAATATTCAGAATCGCCTGGTCTGTGGCAGCAAGCCCCTCCTGAACCAGGGTCTCCATATTCTTGATCGTATCCTCCACCTTCTCAAAGATGACGCCGTCATTCAGACTCGGAGAGATATTGTTCATGGCAAGAGTAGCAGACTGAATGGCCGCATTCGTTGCCGTTGAGATTTTGAGCGCGCAGGTCGGCTTGGCACCATCACAGATCATGCCGGAAGTAGAGGCAATCGTATTCTGGATGGAGTGCTTGATCTGCGCCAGCGTCCCGCCCATCAGATAGACAATGCCGCTGCCCGCCCCCACTCCACCGGCAATGCCTGAGCCGCAGAGTGGGGACAGACGGCCAATGTAATGCTTCACATGGATGGTAATCAGATTGCTGAGCGCCATCGCTCTGGCCAGGGTCTCCTCATCCTTGCCGAGGAGCTCGGCCAGGGCAATGACCGGCATGGTACAGGCAATCCCCTGATTGCCGCTGCCCGCCGTCGTCATTACCGGCATGGCACTGCCGTCCATCCGTGCATCGGATGCGGCTGCCGTTGCGGCAATGATCCGGTTCGCCACATCCGCGCCGAACAGATTGAGGGCGGATTGCTGGCTCATTTTCCGGCCCACCTGGAGACCATACTCCCCGCGCAGCCCTTCCTCCGAGATCGCCTTATTCATTCTCGCCCCTTCCAGCAGGAAACTGAGTTCAGCGAACGGTGTGGTCTGAATGAACTCATAGATCTCTTCCAGTGAAACCGAGTAGACCTCCGGGTCCAGGGTATGCGACTCCTCGCAATCCGCCTTGTCCCTCTTCGGCTCAAGCCGTTTGCCATCCTTGGCCAACAACACCACGTTCGTATGTTCTTTAGCCACGATGGCTGTTGCGGTATGATTCTTGCTGCGCACTCTCGCTTCTATATATAGCTTCTCTGGCGTATCCTTCAGCTCAACCTCCAGCAGCTTCCGCTCCAGGATATCCGTTGCCTTAGCCAGCTCCCCCGGAGTCAGCCCGGACAGAATCTCCAGCTTACGGTGCGACCGGAGCACCACCGCTCCCAAGGCAGCCGCAATCGGCAGCCCGGTCTGGCCTGTACCCGGAATCCCGACGCCCATAGCATTCTTAATGATATTTCCGCTGAGGAACAGCTCGATCCCTGTAATCTCTTCCTCAACCAGCTCAGCCGCCAAAGACACGGCATAGGCCACCGCAATCGGCTCCGTGCAGCCCTCGGCCGGAACAATCTCCTTCTTCAATACTTCCAGTAGGTTAACCATATGCGAATCACCATTCCCTCTATCTATCTGTGTCTATATCTATATCTATTTCTATATATACTACATCAGATAGACAGTCCGGGGAATCCCCGTTATTACCCATTAGCCGGTTAGCTTCACCAGCCGCTTCAGTCCTTCCGTACAAGCCCAGCCTCCGGCACCTGCCAGGATGGAATTATGAAAAAGATTCAAAGCCAGCTTATACGTCATACTGCCGATAATGATTTCAACCACAATAAACCGTAAAATATCTCGCTTCGTGATCAGATAGACTCTGAATTCCTGATTCTGGGACACCGGTCCTCTCCCCCGTCCATTTCCTGTTTCTGTACTTATATGCTCCGTGCGGGTTGTCTGATTCTGCCCTGCGAGACCGAAGCTTATCAGCACAAGTGGAAACAAAATAAACAGGCTGTCCCAAGAGTCATGGAGTGACTACTTGAAACAGCCTGCTGTTCACCTGAAGAATAGGTTGCCGTGTCTTACTTCGTCTCCACCGCATGACCGCCGAATTCGTTGCGCAGCGCAGCGACCACTTTACCGGTGAAGGTATCGGTCTCCAGGGACCGGTAACGCATGAGCAGGGCCATAGCGATGACCGGAGTCGCCGCCTGCAGGTCAAATGCAGTCTCGAGCGTCCATCTTCCCTCCCCGGAGGAATGCATGATGCCCTTAATCTCCTCCAGCTTGGCGTCCTTGGAGAAGGCGCGTTCGATCAGCTCCATCAGCCAGGAGCGGACCACCGAGCCGTTATTCCAGACGCGGGCCACCTGCTCGAAGTCGAAGTCATACCCGCTTTTCTCCAGCACCTCGAAGCCCTCGCCAATGGCGGCCATCATCCCGTATTCAATGCCGTTGTGTACCATCTTGAGGAAATGTCCGCTGCCGGATTTGCCGGCATACAGGTACCCGTTCTCCACTGCAGTGTCACGGAACAGCGGCTCAACCACCGCCCATGCCTCCTCATCTCCGCCAACCATATAACAAGCACCGTTCCGCGCGCCTTCCATTCCGCCGGACGTTCCCGCATCCAGGAAATGAATCCCGTGGGCGCCAAGCTCGTCATGACGGCGGATCGACTCTTTATAATGAGAGTTCCCCGCTTCGATAATGATATCACCCTGGGACAACAGCGGTGTTAGTTCAGTGATCACCGAATCCACAAACGTATGGGGGACCATGATCCAGAGTACACGCGGGGAATCCAGCTTGCCCGTCAGCTCCTTCAGGCTTGCTGCACCGGACGCCCCCTGTTCTGCCAGCTCCTGCACGGCAGCGGCATTCACATCATACGCTACTACTTCGTGAGCATGCTCCAATAGATTCTGGCCGAGATTGAAGCCCATTTTGCCGAGACCGATTAATCCGACTTTCATAATGAATCCCTCCGATCCTTTTTGCTTTTCGTTATATTCTTATTACTTACGCGCCAGGCCGGATAACTTCCGGCTCTGTCCCGGCCGTCCGGTGGCCGCGGGCAGGCTCTCCGCTCTGCGGCTCATCCAGCCACCAGTGATACTCACCGAGCAGCTCCTCGGCAGCTTCCGGACCATTCGATCCGGAGGGATAGAGATGCAGCGGCAGGCTGCCATCTGCGGTTGCGTCGATGATAGGCTGAACCCACTGCCAGGACAACTCTACCTCCTCCCAATGGGCGAAGAAGGTCGCATCGCCAAGCATAGCATCGTAGATCAGATTCTCATACGCTTCCGGCAGATCGGGATTACCGGACTCGTGTCTGATGCTGACCGGCTCAAGCTGCCCGTGCTGACGCGGGTTCTTGGTGTTCAGCGTCAGGGATATGCCCTCATTCGGGCCGATATCAATCACCAGCAGGTTGGGGTCAAGCTCCAGCTTGTTCCGGTTCTTGTTATGCAAATCATTAAACGGCTCTTTGAATTCTATAACAATCCGGGTGGATTTCTCCTTCATGCGTTTGCCGGTACGAATATAGAAGGGTACATCCTTCCACAGCGGATCTTCAATCCACAGCCGCGCAGTGATGTAGGTCTCATTCTGGGAAGAGGCTTCGATCCCGGGCTCGGCTGTATAGGCAGGCACCTGTTGTCCGCGGATCTCCCCTGCTGCATACTGGCCGCGCACAACATGCTGCGTTACTTCTTCGGCAAGCAGCGGACGTACAGAGCGGATCACATGGCGTTTCTTGCTGCGCACATCCTCCGGTGTACTGCCCTTCGGCAGCTGCATCGCCATCATCATAAGCAGCTGCAGCATATGGTTCTGGAACATATCCCGCAGCGCACCCGCCTTGTCATAATACCCTGCCCGTTCTTCCACCCCTACCGTTTCACTCGCGGTAATCTGGACATTGGCGATATAACGGTTCTGCCACAACGCCCGCAGCACAGGATTGGAGTACTTCAGCACCTCCAGATTCTGTACCATCGGCTTGCCGAGGAAGTGATCAATACGGAAGATTTCCTCCTCTGCAAAAGCCGCATTCAAGCTGTCATTCAGCACCCGGGCAGAATGCAAGTCCCGTCCGAACGGCTTCTCGATGATCAGGCGTTTCCAGCCCTCGGTATCACCGAGGCCGCTGGCATTGATGTTTACGGCAATCTCCCCGAAGAATTCAGGACCGACAGATAAATAGAACATCCGGTTCTGCGGAAGTCCCAGCTCTTCCTCCCGGCGCTGTACATGTCCCAGCAGCTTCTCATAATCCTCCGGACGTCCAACATCCAGCACGCTATATTCAAAAGCCCGCAGGAAATGCTGCAGCTCCGCTGTATCCTCAACCGGACGGCGCGAGAAGGTGCGCAGGGAATCCAGCACCTGCATCTGGAAAGCCCCATTCGAGACTTCCCTTCTGCCCAGGCCAATGACGGAGAGAGGACCGGAAAGCTTGCCATCAGTGAACAGGTTATATAAAGCGGGATAAATTTTCCGTTTGGCTAAATCCCCGGTTGCGCCAAAAAGTATAAAGGTTGATGATTCCACTTTCATTCCTCCCGTTGTTATTATTTTATTATATAGTTACTTATTATTACTCAGGAACTTTATAACACATCATACGACTATAAAATCAATTCGTCAATCTCAATTCGACATTTACGATAATTACCCAAACATGCCAAACAGCAGGCCTTCCATTAGAAGACCTGCTATGATGCTCCGAACCCATGATCAGAACCATGAAGATACCAGATCATTGATCGGCTTGAAGATGAATATAATCAGCAGCAGCGGGCTGGGAACCTGAATTTTGAGCAGCGTGCATATCGTGGCAGCCATTCCAACGATCCACAGCAGCCCCCAGACCACACGGTCACGCCGCTTCTGCCTGCCCTTCAGGGAGGACAGATCTATGGCTGCACAGCCTGCGGCAATCAGAGCAAACATCAGCACCAGCAGCATACAGCCTCACTCCTTAATCTCGTCAAGAAATGAATTATCAATCGTACCGATCCGGTTGATCGTCACACTAGCCTCGTAATGGATAGGGAGTGTTCTGAGATAGTCTTCTCCCTTCTGTTCCTTCAGTCTCTGCCATGCCTTGGGGCTCTTGCGGTATATGGACTGGCCGAAGCCGAAGATATCCACATTGAACTGCTTGCTGATTCCCTCTACAGCATCTTTCATCCGCTTTACAGTCCGGGCCTCCGTCTTCTCTTCCAGTGATCTGATCTTGGCCTCCGTATCCAGCTTATCCGCGCCTTCAACTTCCTCTACATTGGATAACGTTTCCACACTCAAAAAAATATGCGGCTCGCCGTCTATGAATTTCACCTTCCGGCTGGTAGCAGAGGTAAGCGCCTCTATAATAATCAGGCTTCCGGTTTCGTCTTTGAAATGCCCTGTATTCTTGGTGACATTATCAGTCACATAATTGAAGCCAACCGTTAAGTTATCATCTATCCAGCCCACCAGCTTATCCTTTCTGAATACGGCCACACTCTCATAGTGAAGTTTCGTTCTGGGGTCCGTCTGTTCCACATTGCTTTTCTCACTGCCTGCTTCGGGATCCCCCTCCACCTCCACTCCGGTTAATACAGGACTCTCCCCTTGGAGGAGCAGGTCCTCGATGAATTGATCCAATGTAACCGCGACGGTCTTGGATGAAATCCTGTAGGACTTGTCAAGGGAACTGAATAATTTAGTGGCCGGCAGCCGGTCCAGCGGAGTCAGCACCTTCAGCACATTCTCGGCAGTTGTCTTCCGTGCAACCATCACATAGAAGTCCATGCGCGGCTCCCGGCTTCTTTTGATCACATCCAGCGTCTCGCCCACCCCTTCCCGTGCCAGCTCTTCCCCGATCACCAGCACCCGGATATGGCCCAGATAGGGAGAACGGGAGCTGATCAGATTGAACTTACGGAGGGATTCATAGACCGTTGGCACTGTAAAATTATACACAACCACGGGAACACCGCTTCCCCCCGTTCCTCCCGCATTCTGTGAAGAGATCGAGGAGGGGATGACCACCTGCATCGTTACGTTGTAGCCGTTCTCCGCTTTATCGAGGCCCAGCGCCAGCACAAAGGCCAGTTCATTCAGCTCCTTCCTCTCCCAGCACCCGCTAAGCAGCAGCGAAACCAGCAGGAGGGGAAGGCAAACAGCAACGGCTCTCTTAATTCGGCTTGTCATATCAGGAACCTCCGCGTTTGGATCTGTTCTGGCGGTGCAGATTCTGTGTTCTATTCTCTTGCGGTCTTGTTCTGAGGAACGGCCAGGGGAACCTGAAGATAGAATCCTTAAGGTCTGTCGGCCGGAAGGGCCCCAGCGGACTCATATAAGGAACGCCGAAGGAGCGCAGGCTGACGAGATGCAGCACCACTAAGAATACTCCGCACAATATTCCGTACAGACCCATGAACCCGGCCAGCGCAATCAGGAAAAACCGGATAATGCGTGCGGCGATGGACATTCCGGCTTCGGGAATCACAAAGCTTGAGATCGCTGTAATGGATACAATGATGACCATCGCCGAGGAGATGAACCCTGCCGCAACCGCCGCCTGCCCAATAACCAGCGTTCCGACGATGGATACAGCCTGACCCACATTCTTAGGAATCCGTACGCCTGCTTCCCGCAGAATCTCATAGGTCAATTCCATCATCAGTGCTTCGACAAAAGTCGGAAACGGCACCGTCTCCCGCTGCGCCGCCAGGCTGATTACCAGATTGGTCGGAATCATCTCCTGATGATAGGTTGTGATAGCCACATAGAACGCAGGGGCAAACAAGGTGATAAAAAAAGCCAGAAACCGGATGAACCGCAGCAGGGTAGAGATATCCGCCCGCTGGTAATAATCCTCCGCCGACTGAAAGAAGGAGACAAATACAGTTGGGGCCAGCAGCACAAAGGGGGTGCCATCGACTAAGATAGCCACCTTCCCTTCCAAAATCCCCGCCGCGATGGTATCCGGCCGGTCACTGTTATAGATCGTGGGAAAGGGTGTCGCCACCTTATCCTGAATAAATTCCTCGATATAGCCGCTCTCCAGAATGCTGTCCGTATCAATGCTGTTCAGGCGCCGCTTCACCTCCTGCACCAGCTCTTTATTCGCAATGTGGCTGAGATACATAATCGAGACACTGGTCTGGGTGACGCGGCCGATCTGCATCGTTTCCAGCCACAATTGACTGTCTTTGATTTTGCGCCGGATTAACGCAGTGTTGGTCCGCAGATTCTCGCTGAACCCCTCCATCGGTCCGCGGACCACCGACTGCGAGCTGGGCTCGCTTACCCCGCGGTCCTCCCAGCCGGGAAGACCGATCCGCAGCGCTGAGTCCGTCCCTTCCACCATCAGCATCACGTTGCCGGATAACAGGTCGTGTACGAACTGGGCGTAATCCTGAACCACGGTAAGATCGCCGGCCATCAGCACACGGCTGGTCAAGATTTCTATTTTCTTATCCGGGTCCTGTTCTTCCAGAAGAGCCGAGGTCCGTCCCTCCTGAAGCGAATACAGAATCGAATTATGCAGCAGCTGATTATCTATCAGGCCATCAATATAAAAAATAGCCAGCTCCGTATGCTCTCCCAGCTTCAGCTGTTTTCTCACCAGGTCAGTACTCTCGCCCAGCAGCTTGTACAGCTGTTCATGATTGACCTCCAGCCGGCTGGATAACTTCCCCTCCACCGTACTCTTCATCCGGGCCACCTCTCCTTCCCGTGAACATTCTATTCCGGTTAGTTTGGTAGCATTGCTTGATAATTATTCCTCAAATTCAGACCCGTACTGGATTCACATAATTATGGAAGGGGATGCCATACTAAGAGGAGTTTCGGTTTTCATAGGTCCTGGAGGTCACATGTAAAGGGGGGATAGAGATGAGTATTGAAAAAGAGCGGATCAGCACAGCACAGTTGGTAATCCTCGGTCTTTTCACTTTTATCGGGGATATGGCCCTGGTCTATCCTGCAGCCATGACTTCTGAAGCCCATCAGGATGCCTGGATCGCCGCCTTGTTCAGCATTCCGCCGGGGATTGCACTAGTCTTCCTGTTTGTTGTAGTAGCGAATATCAGTCCGGACCAAAATATTATTGAGATCAGCCGGCAGGTGCTGGGGAAATGGCTAGGCAGCGCGGTAGGCGGGTACTATCTGTTCTTCTTCATCATCGCGGCCTCTACGTATGTCCGGGAGATTGAGGATTTCATGTGTACCCAGATCTACGAGGGAACTCCCGGCGGAGTGATCCGGTTCATGAGCATTGTTCTGCTGGTGTACGGTCTGCGTCTGGGGCTTGAGACGGTCGGCCGGGCAGCGCAGGTGTTTTTTCCGTTGTTTGCTCTATTCTTGGTGGCCCTGATGGTGCTCTTATTTCCGCAGGTCCGGCTGGACCGTGTCTATCCCATGATGACTACACCCTTGCCGGATATGCTGCATACGATCATGATCGGCGTATTTTATCCCTTCGGAGAGATCTGCGTATTCTTCATGATCTATCCTTACACCCGCAAGAACAGTAAGATTAACCGTGATATCTTCATTGCGCTCTGCCTGGGTTCAGCAGGTTTGAACCTGATCCTCTTTCTCTCGCTGACCGTGCTCGGCGTCTATTTCTCCGAGCATAATTTCTATGCCGCCTATATCCTGGCCCAAAAAATCAATATCGCCAACTTTCTGCAGCGGCTCGAAGCACTTATGGCTACCGCCTGGATTATCACGACCTATTTCAAAACAGCACTCTACTTCTATGCCTTCGTACTCGGAACCGCGCAAATCTTCAAGCTGAAAAGCCACCGCCCTCTAATCTTCCCTGTCGCGTTCCTGATCTACGGACTGTCTCAGCTCATCTCCAAGGACATCATCTTCTATGTCAAAGAAATCCCCCCGTTCTGGGTGGACTGGAATCTAAGTCTGTCGCTCGGACTTCCCCTGCTTATTCTCATAGTATACAAAGTGAGGCAGCGGGCCGCTGCCTCCTAAGCTGTAGAGCTACACGCTGTGCCCGCCTGATAAGTCCACGCCTGTATATTCGAAGTAGTCAAAATACGCCGCCTTCGCCTGCTGGTCCAGGTCCTGTGCGCAGATCCCGGCATAAGATCCGGTGAAGCCCAGCTTGCCGCCATGCTCATCCGAGAGGGTGCCGAAATCAAGCGGCGTGCACATCGCTGTCCAGACCTCCCCGTCCCGCGAAGCGTAGAACATAATCTCTCTGCCGTTAATCTCTGCCTTCAAATAGTAACGCTCCCAGTCCTTCACCGATATCTGCATGGAGGAAATTTCCCCATATTTGCCGGCCTGACACATTACGACTCCCAGAGCCACCCCTCTGAGCTCATCCGCTGTTACGCGAAGATAATAGTAATCCTTGTCATCATAGTAGAGCACCAGCCCGGCCATCTGCAGGAAGCTGTCCGGCTTGAATTCCAGGCAGGTAGTCACGGTGCAGGAGAAATGCTGAATCGGCCTCCCGATCAGACTCTGGTCAAACAGCGATGCCAGGGATTCCCGGCCGCGGAGCCGTAAGAAGCCGGGACGCTCCTGCAAGCTCACCCATGATTCATCGAACGGTACGCGCAGACTCTGGTAAGGATAACCCAGCACACTGCCGTCAAAATCATCCCGCTCCGGCAAGGCATCGAACGGGTGCGGGGAAAGCTCCGGTGCTTCGCTCCGCAGGGCCGGCAGCTTCCCGCCGTGCGCCAGGCGCAGCCAGCCGTCCTCCGTCCATACGCAGCGCTGGATAGCCGTCTCCCGGCCCAGCGGATTGAGCTTGCCCGTTCCCGGAATCGGGCGGGTACACAGATGAGCCATGTACCATTCCCCGGACTGTGTCTCCACCAGTGAGCCGTGCCCTGCCTGCTGGAAAGCATAGGCCAGATCATGAGCCGTCGTCATAATAGGGTAATCCGGATCGGTCTCATAAGGTCCCGTCAGGCTGCGGCTGCGGGCCATCGTGACCATATGATTCACTCCGGTACCCCCTTCGGCAACCAGCAGATAGTAGTAATCCCCGCGCTTGTACAATTGCGGTCCTTCCGTTACTCCTGCAGGAGTCCCCTGGTATATTTCATGAATAGGACCGGTCAGCCTGCCGCTCTCAGGGTCATACTCCTGCATGACGATGCCGGAGAAATTGCTGTGATTCTGCCGGAAGTCCCAGCGCATATTCAGCAGCCATTTGCGTCCGTCTCTGTCATGAAACAGGAACGGATCGAACCCGCTGCCGTTCAGCCTTACCGGCGGGCTCCAGGGTCCTTCAAGACTGGCAGCCGTAATCAGATAGTTATGCAGATCCTTATAGACACTTGAGCGGGACTTCACATCCGTATACAGCAGGTAATACAAGCCGTTGTCATAGGATAGTGCCGGCGCCCAGATGGAGCCGGAGCTTCCGTTGCCGCGCAGGTCGACCTGTGAGGTCTCGGTCAGCGCACGGGTAAGCGTATGCCAGTGTACCAGATCACGGGAATGATGAATCTCCACACCGGGGAACCATTCGAAGGTGGAGGTTGCGATATAATAATCATCCCCTACCCTAAGGAAAGACGGATCGGGATGAAAACCGGTCAGCACCGGATTAACAATGATTGGAGCCATAAATGTTACCCCCTGATTAATGTAAGTTACAGAATGAATTGTATCTCTTGGATTCTATTGAAGAATCCCCGTTTTTATTGTAGCCGCTGAGAGAGCAGAAAGTTATAATGGGTTATAATAAAATGTTTGTATTTTGTCTTGTTGGAGGCGTTAGAGAGTGTTATGAAACAGCTATTCGAACCTGTTCTGTTTGCGAACCGGCAGTCTCTCATCTGGGACTACCGCATCTATACGGATGACCATTACAAAGGATATTACCACTGGCATCAGTGCTGTGAAATCATGCTCGTACACGGCGGGCAGGGCAGCATTGTTGTGAATCAGCAGATGTATGATATCCGGCCGGGCATGCTTTTCTTTTTCCAGCCGTATCAGCTGCACCGGATCTATTCAGAAGTGTCACCAGCCCGCCCATTCGTACGCACGATCTTCTATCTCGATCCCCATATTGCCGAGAATCTGCTGCAGGGCTTCAGCAAGCGTAAGGCATTATTCTCTGCTCTCTGGCAGGGGGACAACCCGTATTGCGGCTTTGATCTCGGGGACCGCTTCGAGACTATGGAATGGGTCTACGAGAACTACAACCAGTGCCGGAACCAATCCTTAGAGGAGGATACTGAGGATATCACGATGTTGCTCCTGCAGTTGCTCAGCTGCCTGGGAACAGGCGGGCAGTCGCTGATCCATACAGGGGAACGGAGGAATCTCCGGTATTCGGAGCAGATCATGAACTGGATAGAGGCGCATTATCAGGAAGAGGTGAATCTGGATCAGCTTGCGGAGGAGACTCATCTCTCGAAATCCTATGTCTCGCGGATCTTTCATCAGGAAACGGGCGGCCGTCTGGTCGACTATCTCACCGCCCGGCGGCTCAAGCAGGCCTGCCGGCTGCTCGGAACTACCGATATGGCTGTGGAGCAGATCGGCATCGCCGTCGGCTTCCCGAACGCCTCCTATTTCAATCAGCTGTTCAAGCGGGTCCTCGGGACCACTCCGCTGAAGTACCGGAAAGGGAACATGTAGTCATATGACAATATAACAATATTTCTTCATATCAAAGTGCAACTTTCTATAAGCATAGGACGCTATACTGAGGCCATATTCTAATTAATGGAGGCATCAGTGATGAGCACAGCATATTGGCAGGAAGTGTTGAACCGGCTGGATACGAAGGTTACGCGGATGATCGAGCAGATCGGGGGGAAATGTCCGCATTTTGCCGGAGAAGATGGTAAGTTCGATGATATCGCCTCCGACTGGTGGACAACCGGCTTCTGGCCGGGGATGCTCTGGATTATGCATGATATGACCGGTAAGGACCACTATAAGGATGCGGCCTGGCCCTGGGATGAGACGCTGGAACAATGGTTCGTTAAGCCGACCGTTGAGCTGCATCATGATGTTGGTTTCCAGTTCCTGGCCACAGCCGTAATCAAGAACGTTCTGACCGGGGATGAGGATGGCCTGCGCCGGGGCCTAGAGGCCGCAAACTTCCTGGCCGCACGCTACAATCCGGTTGGCAGGTTCATCCGCGCCTGGAATGAGGACAAACACGGCTGGGTGATTATCGACTGCATGCTGAACATCTCCCTGCTGTTCTGGGCAAGCAAGGTGACTGGCGATCCGCGCTATAGACATATTGCGGTCAGCCATGCGGAGACTGCGATGCAGTATGGGGTGCGTGAGGACGGATCGACCAAGCATATCCTCTCCTTCGATGCCGAGACTGGCGCATATATCGAGAACTTCGGCGGTCAGGGCTATTCCGCTGAATCCTGCTGGAGCCGGGGGGCTGCCTGGGGACTGTATGGCTTCATTAACACTTACCGTCACACCGGGGATGAACGTTTCCTGAATACTTCGAAGCGGATTGCCCATTACTTCATCTCTGCTCTTCCGGAGGATCATGTGCCTTACTGGGACTTCCGGCTGGCAGACGACAAGCGGATGTTCAAAGACAGCTCCGCTGCAGCAATCGCGGCATCCGGCTTACTGGAGCTGGCTGACATCGTGCCGCTTGGCGAGAAAAGCCTCTACGCCAATGCCGCAGAGCGGATTCTGCGTTCACTGACCGAGAACTATGCCACCTGGGACCAGCCGGAGCATGAAGCGATTCTGCTCCATGGTGCAGGCAGCGGCGACTCCTTCGTTGATGTATCGCTGATCTACGGTGACTATTACTATGTCGAGGCTGTCGCCAAGCTGAACGGCTGGAAGCATCGCATTTTCTAGTCTGGGTATGGCATAACATAAACAGCGGGTCTTCGTATCCTTGGGGACTCGCGCATCATACAAACAGCGAATCCCCCATGGGAGATTCGCTGTTTGTTTTTTAAAGTTATGCTTCATGAAAGCTCACCCTATAATCCTGCGTATCCACATCTGAGCTTCAAAATCCTGCAAAGAATGCAACACTTATAATGTTAACACATTCCCTCACTTATGCAGCGTTCGAATGCTTATCCCTAGTTACGCAGCGTTCGATTCTTCCCTTCGCTTAAACGGCCTACGAATCCTTACCCCCGCTGCTCCTCCAGCCACAAGACCGCCGTCACTCCGCGCGGATAATATTTGCTGCCGGTGATCTCACCCGAGATAATCTGGTCGCTCCAGCTCCAGACCGAGAGCTGCGGATGCGTAAGCCAGCTTACATGTGCCGAATCGGCTGCATGGCCTTTGTCCCCCCACTCCAGACCCAGAATTTGTCTGGCGATGAACTGGCACAGATAAATCTTGCTCAGCCAGCTGTTGTTGCTGGTGGAGGAGATTTTCCAGCCGCCGTCTTCGAACAGGCACACCCCTTCCACAAGCACGGCCTGCAGATGCGCGTCTAGCGCCGCAATGTATTCGCCGAACCGCCCGCCGCGCTCCAGAGCTTCCTTGCAGCCGGTGAAGTAAGGGAACACGAGGCCTTCAATCGCCGGAATAATCTTCGAGTCATTGCCTTCTCCGATTACAGCCGGGATATAGCCGCCCTCGGTAACACTGCCCACAATGGTTGCTGCGCAGAGCTCTGCCTGTCTGCCGGCAGTCTGTGACAGCTCCGTATTACCGTTATCGCGGAAGATCTTCTCCATCGCCAAATACGCTGCCCAGCATTTACCTGCCAGGTAGATATTGTTGCGTGCCTGGCCCAGTGACACATCCAGGCTGTCGTACGTAGTAATCTCCGCACCGCCCATTGTCCGCGAGCTGTCGAGAGCCATCACACCGTTACGTTTCGCCGGGTCCGGATGATCCCGGTTCAGCATACTCTGCAGGCAGCTCTCCAGTACTGTAAGGTTGCGTTCCATCCAGCTGAGATCACCCGTATGCTCCAGATAGACCCCCGCAGTAAGAATCCAGTTCACCAGCTGCTCATGGGTCATATGCGAGAAGCAGCCGTCAATGCCGTACAGCTCATAGGAGGAGTACCCTGGACGTGAGACAGCATTAGCCACCCCCATATCATGAGTGAAGCTGAGCCCGCCCGGATATTCGGTCGTATCTCCCGGGAAACGGACCGTATCCACATAGCTGTACCGGTCCACGAACATATCCAGCTCATTGCGAACGGTCCACGGATTCATCTTCAGCTCATAGAATAACTGGTCCACCGTAAGATCGAAGGTGTTCATCATCCGGTATTCGCCTTCGTTCACGACCCAGAACGGCCGGGCTTTGTACTCCAGCAGCTCGGTTGAGCCATAATAACTGCGGATGGCATGAGCCAGCATGAAGGTCTGATCTTCGCTGAGCCCTGTTCCTTCCAGCATGGAATTAGCCTGTATTGCCTGCTGCTTCAGCTGATCGAAACGGGACAGCGCATATTCCGCTACCGCCTCTACATTGCTGTAATAACGGTTATAGTAATAACTGGCATCCATCCCCGAGGTCACATAGCCGGACCGGTGGAAGCAGACTGCGAAGCGGTAGACCTTCCGTTCACCCGCAGGCACATCCATGATAAGTGCACCCACTTGACCCAGCCCGAAGGTCCAGTTCTCCTCCAGCTCCGCAGTGAGTATATCCTCCATGGTGAAGTGCATGGCGGACTTGACGCTTCCCTGTTCAGCGGCGATCGCCAGGAACCGGCCCTGGCCGACACCGGTCAGCTCTGCCTGGCTGCTCTCGAAGCGTCTCAAAGCGTTATACGGATCGTTCCCCTGGAAGCCGAAGAAGGCGCGGCGGACCGAATCGCCTGAAGTATTATCGACTTCAAGCTCGACCAGTACCGCAGGCAGCAGCACTTCCTTGAGCTCCGCTTCTGTTGCCGTCTCCGGGTCGGGAACCGGCCGGACCGGGGAGAGAATGCGGAAGGTCAGATCCCCCGCCTGCCAGCTGTCCGTACCCAGCCGGAAATCACGGGTGATCTCTTCGTCCGCATAATGATACAGAACCTGCGGCTTATCCGGGTTCGGATCAGGATTCTCGATGTCATAGCGCTTACTCTCATCGTCACTGCCCTGCTCATGGAAAGGCAAGGTATCGAAGCCGCGGCCATCCTTGCGTTCCAGGCCAATATATACATTCTGTCTCGGCGGCTTACCCGCTTCCAGGTCAAAACCGCCGGACGATCCCTTAAACCCCAGAGTAAAGCTGGAAAAAGAACCAATCGGTGAATGATGGGCATTAAAAAACTGATTTGTCGGCATAACGTAAATGCACTCCCTCCAGGCTGTGTCCCGGCAGTTCCGGGATCATAGCTCTATGTTAGCTCCGGCCCGGCTTATGCAACAGGCGTAAAGCCGCCAATTATTTGGACAAATCAATCGGACGCGGCGGCCTATGTTATAATAGAGCCAACTTTTAGTGAAAAAGAGGCCTGAGTATGAACGCATTAGATCCCGGAACACAGCATTCCATGGACGGCCGTATGTCCCCGGATATACAGGCCGCCTTCCATATATTCGCTGCCCACTGGCGCAAGGTGAACAAGGAGTGGCAATATCCGGTGCACACCCATCCGATGTTCGAGATCAATATCGTCCTGCAGGGTTCGCAGCAAATGACCGTAGGCGGGCAGTCTTACATCCAGCACAGCGGCGACATTCTGTTCATCCGCCCAAGTGTCCTGCATTCCAGCCTGGGTACGGTTTCAGAGGATGAAATGACCTATTATTGCCTGCATTTCGACATTGATGATCTGGTCCTGCGCCGCTCCCTGATGACAATGGACACCGTCAGCCTAAGCGGCGACACTCCGGAGCTGCAGGCGATCCGTTCTTCGCTCGATGCAATTATCAGCTCGACGATCCTCCCGGATGCCAGCGATACGCAGCGGAGCCGGCTGGTGACGCTCAATGCTTCGCTGCAGCTGTTCACCGCACTCAGCAGCTTGGTGCTGGCTGCATTGCCCTCTCCTGCCCGGAGCACCCTGCCGGGTGTTACGGAGAAAACCTTGGCCCTGGCGAATGCCATTGAAGGGCTGCTGCAGGAATCCGTATTCACCGCTGCGGCAACCGGCAGCCGGGCCGGAAGCATCGAAGACATCGCCGCAAAGCTCGGCTACAGTCCGAGTCACTGTAACCGCGCCTTCCGGCAAATCTACGGACTGCCGCCGAGGCAGTATCTCTCTGACCTGATTATCCGCCACGCTAAGCTGCTACTGCTGGATAACAGCCTGTCAGTGGAGAGTATCGCCTACAGGCTCGGCTACCGTGATGTCTCCCATTTCAGCAAGCAGTTCAAGCGCTGGACCGGCCTGCCTCCCATGGGCTACCGCCAGCTTACGGAGGAACCGGGGAAGACAGACGGCAATCGTATCAGCGAGAAATAAAAACTCCGCAAGCCATTATATATTGGCCCGCGGAGTTTTTATTGCCCCCAGATGACACACACCCCTTATCCCTTGGTGGCCCCTGACGCAATTCCCTTAACGAAATACTTCTGCAGGAAGATAAATACGATCAGCACAGGCACCACCGACATGGCGGTTCCGGCAAAAATCATATCCCAGCGCGAGGAGAATTCCCCGATATACCGGTAGATTTCAACAACCATCGTCTTGGCCTGGCCGGAAGGCAGCACCAGCATCGGCATCAGGAAGTCATTCCAGATCCCCAGACCGTTCAGTACCACCATACTTGCCGTAACCGGTCCGAGCAGCGGGAAGACGATTCTCCAGAAAATCCCGTAGCGGGAGCATCCGTCAATCTCTGCCGCCTCTTCAATCTCCCGTGGAATCCCTTTGACGAAGCTGGTATAGAGCAGGCATCCGAAGCCTACGGCACCGGCGACATAGATCATGATCGGTCCCGCCAGACTGCCGTACAGGCCGAGTATTCTCAGCTCTTTGAACAGCGGAATCATATACGCCTGGAACGGAATCATCATGCCGGCCAGGAAATAGATGAAGACCAGCCGCGTCCAGCGGGCATTTCTGCGCTCAATCGCATAACCTGCCATCGGAATAATCAGCACCTGGGCGACAATCGCCACAACGGTCAGAATCAGGCTGTTGAGGATCGCGCGCGGAAACTCCGTCTCCGTGAGCAGATACTTGAAGCTGTCTAAATATAGTGTCTTCGGAAGAGCAACCGCATCGCGCATAATCTCGGCATTGCTTTTGAACGCGGACATCAGGTTAAAGAAAATCGGGAAGAAAAAGATAACCGCTACCAGGAGCGTAATGACAAACAGGACAATTTCAGTGATTCTCCGCTTGGTCTGCATCGTCATCTTAGAGCTGCACCTCCCGTTTCTGCAGGAATTTAACCTGGATGACCGTAATGATCAGAATAATCAGGAACAGGACCATGGCCAGCGCCGTGCCGAACCCTTGTCTGAGCTCCCCGAAGCCTACTTTGTAGATAATATAAGTTAATGTCTCCGTCTCAAAGCCCGGGCCGCCGTCGGTCATTACGGCAATCTGGTCAAATATCTTCAGCGCACTGATCATAGAGAGCACCATGCACACCGTCATCGAACCCGCAAGCAGCGGGAACGTAATATGCCGGAATTGCTGCCAGCCCCCTGCGCCGTCAATGCTGGCCGCTTCATTAAGCTCCTGCGGAATGCCCTGCAGTCCGGCCAGATAGATGATCATATAATAACCCGCGCCTTTCCAGACCGTTGACAGAATAATCGACAGCATAGCGTATTTCGGATTGCCCAGCCAGTCCACGATATAGTCGCCTAAACCGACGGAGGTCAGGATCTGGTTAAACACGCCGAAGTTGTAATTCAGAATCATTGCCCAGACAAAGCCCATGACAATCCCGCTGAGCAGGGTCGGGAAATAGAAGATACTTCTGAATAAATTGCGGAACCAGCGTACCTTGTCGACCATTAAGGCCATCGCGATTGCGGCAATGTTCTCAAGCAGTACTAGCGTAATTGTCATAACCAAAGTATTCTTCAGGGCGTTCTGCACCCTCGGACTCTGGAAGATCTCGACGAAATTGGCGAATCCGATATAACGGATATCGCTGCTGATCCCGTCCCATGAGGTGAAGCTTAAGTAGACGCTGCCTGCTGTAGGGACAATGACAAACAGTGTGTATAACAGGAATGACGGCAGGATGAACAACAACGCGTAGGACTGCCATTTTTTCTTTCTCTTGCCTGGCTTCTCTGCGGCTATCAATGACTTGTCTGTATTCACGACGGATGTAGCCATGATTCCTCTCCCCTCCCTGTGACGCGCTTGTCTAGATAAGGGAACCGCCTGCCGGAGCAGAGATTCCCTTCCTGCGCTTTGTATTTACAGTGAATTGGCTTTGACCTGATTGTCATATTCGGCATCGGCCTTCTTCATATATTCGGTTACGTCGGCATCGTTCACCACCATATCCTGAAGCAGCTTATAGTACCAGTTGCGGAATTGCGGAGGAATCAGATTATCGCCCCACCAGTTGTTGATGGCCAGAGACTTGGTGACACCTGTATCGGCAATAAGATCCAGTGCAACCTGCATTTGCTCGCTGGTCTCATAGGTAACTTTCTCTTTGGTGGAAGGAATGGCATTGATCGAAGCCAGATAGACCGAGTATTGCTCCGGTGCAAAGAAGAAGCGGATGAAGTCCTTGATCGCTGCCGTCTTATCGGCATCCTTAGCGGCATCCGCAGATAACGACCAGCCGGCCGGTGACGGCAGACCGATGACATTCACTTTACCTTCGCGGTCCGGGATCGCGTAGAAGCCAAATTCGAAGCCCGGATCAGCTTCAGCAATCTGGGTAAACATCCAGGTGCCGGAATACAGCTGTGCGGCTTTGCCGGATACCAGAATCGATGCGGTCTGATTATCTGCGGTGCTCAGCCAGCCTTTGTCCACATAGTTCTTGAACAGCTCTTTGAAATCTGTCATGCCCTGGACTACATCAGGATCTGCGAAGCTGACGGTCTTGGCCGTACGCTTGGAGTTCCAGTCCGGGTCTTTGCTGTAGACATCGTCAATCAGGAATTTATTGACCCAGAAGCCCATATGGAAGATATCCTTACCGCCTACTACCAGCGGGGAGATACCTGTAGCTTTCAATTTTTCCTGGATGGCAATGAACTCGTCATAGGTTTTGGGTAGCTCGGTGATCCCGGCGTCAGCATAAGCTTTTTTGCTGTAAATGATCCCTTGCGGTGCGTTGACCTGCATGGGAGCGTTCCATACTTTGCCGTCCACCTGCGGTGGCGATTCGAACAGATCCAGCAGATCGGCCGGAAGCTCGACAATTTTGCCGGCATCTGCGAATACCTGGGTGTCGCGCATTTCCACCAGATCCGGGAATTCTCCAACCGCATCCTTCGTCTTCAGCCAGTCCAGATAAGCCGCCGATGAGGTCTCGCTCAAGTCTTTAATGGTGACGTTAGGATTCGCTTCCATGAATTTCTTAACGGTATCGGCAATGGCTTTCTTGGTCGCCGGGTCACCTGACGCATAGCCGATAGTGAAGCTGACGTCCTTCTTCGCAGCATCAGTAGCTGGGGCATTCCCTGCCGGAGCTTCAGTCGCGGCTGTATTGCCGCCGCTGGCCGTGTTATTGTTATTTCCGCCGCATGCGGTGAGTACAGTGGTTGCTGCGAGCAGCATGACGGATAATTTCGTAATGGTGTTCTTCATATCCTGAGTAACCTCCCCTTGGGTATACAGCCCGGAAACTGCCGGCCCGATGTGCGCATCATCGCCCGTAAGCGTTTCCTTATGCTCCAAGAATAGCATTCCGCCCTCAGGGTTAGAATGAACTAATTTAAGAGGGATGTGCGGTAAATTTAAGAAGATGCACGTAATCCCCCGCCAAGGAGCACGTTTGCTTCGACGCTGACTCAAAAAAAACGAAGGTCCCGGAGACCTCCGTTCTTGCGCAGCTATCGTGTAATGTCACCGCCAGTATTCCTGTACCTGCCTGTCGTATTCATTATCGGCCCGCTTCATATATTCCAGTACATCCCCGTCCTTAACCACCATTTCCTGCAGCAGCTTATAGAACCAGTTACGGAACTGCGGCGGAATCAGGTTCTCGCCCCACCAGTTGTTGATCATCAGGGATTTGGTAACGGCCGGATCGGCCATCAGATCAAGCACCACCTGCATCTGTTCACCGGCTTCCCGCCTGAATTCCTGCCTGGTCGAAGGAACCGAATCGATCCGGCTCAGGAATGCGGCATAAGGCTCCGGTGAGAAAAAGAACCGGATGAAGTCTTCGATCGCCTGCTTTTTGAGCGGCTCCTTAACAGCCTGGGCAGACAGCGACCAGCCGGAGGGAGACTGCAGGCCGACCACATTCAGCTTCCCTTGACGGTCCGGCACAGCATAGAAGCCGAATTCGAAGCTGGGATCGGCTTCCTGGATCTGAGAGAACATCCAGGAGCCGGAGAACAGCTGGGCTGCCTTGCCCGAGACCAGAAGGGACGCCGTCTGGTTATCCCCTGTGCCCAGCCAGCCTGTATCCACATCATTCCTGAACAGCTGTTTGAAATCAGTCATGGCCTGGACTACATTGTCATCGGTGAAGCTAACCTCACCGGCCGTCCGCTTCGCGTTCCAGCCGGGATCGGCGGCATACACCTCATCAATCAGAAATTTATTAACCCAGAACCCCATATGAAAAATATCCTTCCCGCCAACAACGAGCGGGGTGATTCCGCTTGCCCGCAGTCTGTTCTGGATCTCCAGAAACTCCTCGTAGGTTGCCGGAAGCGTCTTAATGCCTGCCTCGGCATAAGCCTTCTTACTATAAATAATACCCTGCGGGGCAGAGACAAACAGCGGGGCATTCCATACCTTGCCGCCGATCCGCGGCGGCTGATCGAACAATTCCGCCAGCTCATCGGGGAGCGGAATGATTCTTTCCGCATCGGCGAAGGCCTCGGTATCCCTCATCTCTACCAGATCGGGGAACTCGCCCACGGCATCCTTAATCTTCAGCCAATCCAAATAAGCTGAGGAGCTTGTCTCACTGACATCCTGGACGATTATATCCGGATTGGCCTGCATGAAGGCCTTAATAGTATCCTCGATAGCCTGCTTTGTCGCCGGATCACCGGAGGCATACCCTATAGTAAAGCTTATTTTACCGCTCCCGGATGCTGTATCCGGGCGGCTCGCCTGATCCGCAGCATGGCTCTCTCCGATTTCCGTTGATCCGGCTTTACCTCCACAGCCGGACAGGATCAGCGCGGCGGCAAGCGGCACTAATGTTATTGTGATACCTGATCTTCTCCGCATTTGTACCCCCTGTGACCTTCTCATTCTTCGATAACCGGGAATGTCAGCGTAATGGAGGTCCCGATATGCTCTCTGCTGTTCACAGACAGGCCATACCCCTCCCCGAAGCTGGAGCGGATGCGCTCATGCACATTTTTCATGCCGACATTCTTGCTTGGTGCCTCCGGGTCTTCCAGAATCTTGTTCATGCGGGACAACGTCTCCCTGCTCATCCCCACTCCATCGTCATATATCGTAATCGCCAGCACCTGCTCTCTCCGTTCGACTGTAATGCCGACGGTTCCCTTTCCCTGCCCCCGCAGCCCATGCTGAACCGCATTCTCCACCATCGGCTGTAGAGACAGCTTCAGGATGGGCCAGTCCAGATTAACATCTTGGGCAATATCCAGATCCAGCTCGAAGCGGTTCTCATACCGCACAGAAATGATATAGAAGTAATTCTGCAGATGGGCGAGCTCGCTGGCAAGGCTTACACGGTCTTCCCCGTAATCAATGACATACTTCAGCTCATTGGATAACGCCAGAATCATATCCGCCACCTCGCCCGCTTCCTTATCCACCGCGTTCATCCGGATCACCTCAAGGGTGTTGTACAGGTAGTGGGGACGGATCTGGCTCTTCAGTGCGTTCAGCTCGGTCTGCTTCTGCTTGATCTGGGCCACGTAGGCCTCATCAATGTAGATCTGCAGCCGTTCTACCATCCGGTTGAACCCGTGGGCCAGCCTGCCCATCTCATCATTGCTGTTCACCGAGAGCTGGATATCCAGCTTGCCCGACTCCACCACGGCCATCTGCCGGATCAGCTCCCGGATGGGAGCGGCGAGACGTCTGGAGAACCAGGCCCCCATTACAATCATCACAAAGGCACAGATGCCGATAGCGATATATACCGTTGCCCGCGCCGACAGCAGCTGTTCGAACAGGTTGCCGCGGTGGATTTTGGCGATAACCTGGCCATTCAAAAAAGGGATCGGCTCACTGAGCACAATCTTCTCATGGTTCGTTGGATCAGCAGCTCCAGCCCCCGCCGCCCCGGCAGGCTGGTTGCTGAAATACGTCCGCCCCTCTCCGTCGAGCAGGTACAGCTCATCCTTCTCCCCGAGACTCAGCTCGCGGAAGAACTGCTGGAATAACGAGGTGTCGATATCGAGGAACAGCGTTCCGACTACCTTGGGCTCTTTGGTCACACGGCCGGAGGTATCAATCAGGCTGCGCCCGATCGTGAACACCCGGCGGTCCGAGCCATAGAAATAACTGTCCTGATGGGAAGGGAAGATAGCCACCTTCGCAGGATCACCCGCCATGGCGGACAGCCACTCCGCACTCGGAACCGTCTCCATATTCAGCGACCGGTTGCCGCGCTCCTGAACATACGTCTTACCGTCAGACTGGCGGATAAACTGGACACTGGAAATATAAGAATCACTGAACAGAACGGTCTTCAGGAAGGATTCTATCGGAATGGTGTTGATTCTCTCCAGCTCATTCACATTCTGTGTCTGATTCTGCGAATAGCTCTCAATGAACCCTTCATAACGGCCGGTATACATTAATTTGGATACTTCATTATACTGATTGAATGCCGAATTCAGATTATAGCTCATATAGAGTACCATTTGCTGCAGATTGCTGGTGGTATACCGCTCCACATAACCGGAGAAGGTCTGTACGGAGAAGAAGCTCAGCGCAAAGAGCGGAATCAGCCCGACCAGCAGGAAGGATGCAGAAAACTTTACGAAAATACTCTTCGGTCCCCGTCCCCAGACCGGTACGGGCCATCGTCTTTTCACTCTATGATCCCCCTCCCATCTGCTTAGTTCCTGACCGATTGCTTGTATTCCTGCGGCAGCTTGCCGAATTGCTTCTTGAACATGTCGCTGAAATGCCGTGCATTGTTGTAGCCGACCCGGTCGGCAATCTCGTAGACCATCAGATCACTCTGCAGCAGCAGCCGCTGCGCATGACCCATCCGCACTTCAGTAACATAATTCTTGAAGTTCTGGCCGGTATGCTTCTTGAAGAAGCTGCTGAAATAATAGGGATTCATATACACCATGGCGGCTATGGACTCCAGCGTAATATTCTCGGCATAATGCTCCTCCACATAGGTTTTTACCTGCGCAAGCTGCGGCATCTCCTTGCCGGAGATCCGGCAGCCCAGCTGCTCGGACATTTTGGACAGAACCGCTTCGAATTCCTGCTGCAGTACGCCGAAGGTCGGAGCATCCGCCAGCTTTTCCAGCAGCGGCTTCTCTCCCTGATTCAACAGCCCCGCATCTGCACCGAAGTCAGCCATATCCTGTTCGAGCTGGATCACGGCATTGTACACATAGGACACCGCCTGGTTCCGGCTATCTCCAGAGAGCAGACGCACGGTCTCCATCAGCTCACAGGTTAACACCATTAGCCGCTCCTTGTCGAGTGATTTGAGCGCTTCCGGTAGACTGCTCTGAATGGCAGCAAGTGCAGATACAGGTACAGCAGCCTCCATTGGTTCGGCGGGATAGGGAATCACCCGGTTCAATCCGGCAAAATATCTGAATCTTAGCGCTTTCAATGCAGACTGGTAGGAATCCGCCGCCTCTTCAATACCGCTGACCGGGCGGCCGATGCCTATTGAGACCTGCAGCTTCAGAAAGCTGTTGATTTTGTGATGCAGATCCTCCATTACTTGCTGCGGTTCATTCAGATGCTCATGCTGGAGCAGCACCCCGAAACGTTCTCCTTTGCGGAACACATACCCGTTGCCCCTGCTGTCCACCGTCTCCTTGATGATGTTCAGCAAAGCGAACTCCACCAGCTTGCGTTCCCGTTCCTCCCAGCGTGAAGGCTGGCCGCCGTATTCATCCGTCTCGATGACACATACGCTGGCATAGCGGGTAATCGCCGTGTTGCCCATCCGGGCAAGCGTAGCTGCCGCAGCCTTATTGCCGTCGGTCAGCTGCTCCAGCTGCTCCTCCACCGTAACAGACAGGTTCTTCCGCTCATAGGATTTGAGCATTTCCTTGTTGCGCTCTTCCTCGGATTCCTGGCGGATCACCGTAGCTGCGCGGATCACTACCTGCTCCAGCTGTCCCGTATTCACCGGCTTGACCAGATAATCCAGCGCCCCGTATTGTACCGCTTGCCGGGCATAACTGAATTCCTGATAGGCGCTGATAAAGACCACCTTGATCGGACGCCCGGAATGATGAATTTCACGGATAATATCAATACCGGAATACCCCGGCATGCTGATGTCACTGATAATCAGATCGGGATGGCAGCTCTCGATCATCGCCTTCAGCTCTATCCCGTCACATGCTTCCCCTACTATATTAAGCCCGAGGCTCTCCCAGGCTATGAGCTTCTTCAGCCCGCGCAGAATAACCGGCTCGTCATCCGCAAGCAGCACCCGTATCGTTCTGTTCATTGCTGCACCTCCGCATGGTTGTCATATATATTATTACAGGATAGCAGCTGTTTCAGTCTGTAATTCATCGCTCAAGAGATTCATCCAATTATACTGTATCATGATACCCCCGGCAGCCGGATGAAGATTTTTAAGAGGAAAGCGCAGTTTTTTAAGACAATTATGAAGCTGGGAACTCCCGCCGGACTCGTGGTACAATATCTGATATTATCCTCGGAAAAGTTGGTGAACGCTTGATCTATCTCATTAAATTCGTATACAGCTTCGTTCTGCCTCCCGGAATCTTCGTCCTGCTGCTGCTGGGAATGGTGGTCTGGCTGTGGAGAAGCAGCCGCCGTCCCGCGCTCGTGCTGCTGGGGGTTACTCTCCTGCTCTACCTGTCGATGACCTCTCTGGTCAGCGACACTCTGATCGGCAGCCTGGAGCGCAAGTACGCACAGCCTACCGCTGTGGAGGGGGATGTTATTGTCATCCTGGGCGGCGGGGCCACCTCCGGCACTCCGGATCTGGACGGACAAGGCAATATGTCCGGTCCGGCAGCGAACCGGCTGCTGGCTGCCGTCCGGCTGTACCGGCAGACGGGGCTGCCGGTTATTTTCTCCGGCGGACAGGTATTCGCCGACAGCGGGAACGAGGCGGATATCGCCCGGCGGCAGCTTATTGGCCTTGGCATCCCGGCAGAAGATATTCTGCCGGAGAACCGCTCGCTCAACACGGAGCAGAATGCGGTCAACACCGCTAAGCTCATGCAGGAGCATGGCTTCAGCCGTCCTGTGCTGGTCACCTCCGGCTTCCATATGCCGCGCAGCATGGTGCAGTTCAAGCACGCCGGGCTAACCCCGCAGCCATTCCCCGTGGATTACCAGGCCAGCCGCCCCATGTCCATCTACTTCAACAAGTTCACTCCGTCCGCCGGGGCCGTCTCCACTACCGGGCTGGCGCTGAAGGAGTATCTGGGGTTAATAGCCGCGAAGCTGCTGCCATAGCAGATTACCGGCAAATTTGCCAGTAGATCGTCAGATTTAAAAATAGTAAAACCACGTTGGGCTATAACTTACTTAGGGTTAGCCGTGAACCGGTGATAGGAGTTGCGATAGCCTTAATTGCAGTTTGTACAACTAAACCATCTGATGTAGAAGCAATTACCCGTTTAGTTGTATATCGTACACTTAAAGAGCTAGGTGCGCCTGATTCTGGCCTCTTTGGGCAGATTTAGTTGTACAGACTACAGTTATACTAGAAAAGTCTGCCTCTTGGCGGTTTTTAAGTGTACGTTCTACAACTATCCCAGTATCTTCACATGGAACTGAATACATCAATGGCTACATTGGATCATGAGTTCAGTACTATAACTCTGAAGAAAGTGAGGGACCCCTAACTGTGAAACCAGAAGATGAAGAAATCCTAACCGGCGGGAATGTGAATAGTATTATCCGCAAGGCAGACACCGTGCGCCGCCCTACAGGGTACTGGAGTTCTGCAATTCATGAATTGCTGCAACATTTGGAGCAACGGAATTTCGGGGGAGCGCCGCGGTTTCTCGGAATTGATGACTCCGGGCGCGAGATACTGACCTATATCGGCGGAGAGGTTCCGGGCAACGATTATCCTGAACTTCAGCCCTATATGTGGTCCGATGAGACATTGTCAGGTGTAGCACGTTTGTTACGCCGCTATCATGATGCCACTGAGGGATTTATGCCAAGTACACATGCAAAGTGGCAGCTCACCTATACCGGTACCGGAGCATATGAAGTCATCTGTCATAATGACGCTGCCTTGTACAATGTGGTTTTTCTGAATAACGCTCCAGTGGCGCTGATTGATTTCGACATGGCCGGACCCGGACCGCGAATGTGGGACATTGCCTACTCCCTATACACTTCAGTTCCACTCGCCAGCTTCGCACCTGATTATGCTTCAGAGTCTACGGCCCCCTACCGGTCAGAATGCCATGCGGCAGACCGCCGCCGGAGGATTCATTTGTTTTTTGAAGCTTATGGTATGCCTGCTCCGGGCGATCTGCACAGCTGGGTAACCGAGCGTTTGACAGCCATGTGCGTTACGCTGAAGAAGGGTGCCAAGGAAGGCAAACCTGCTTTTATAACAATGGTTAACGAAGGCCACCTGGCACACTATGAGCGTGAACTCCAATTTATAGCTGCCCACCACAGAGAATGGACTTAGCCTGGTGCTATCATAACGACAAAAAGCCGGAACCCTACACACCAGGTCCCGGCTTTTTGCTCGATTACTGCTCTTTGATGAGGTCCGTAAACACAGCAGACACCACGCCTGCCAGCAGCTTAGGCTCAAGCTCCATTTGTACGCCGATCCGGCCTGCGCTGACAGCAATGGTCTGTAATTCCTCCGCGCTGCTGTGAATGAACGTAGGATACAGCTTTTTCATGCCAACGGGCGAACAGCCCCCGCGCACATAACCTGTCCACTTCAGCAGCTCCTTCAACGGGAGCATCTCGATCTTCTTCGCTCCGGCGGCTTTGGCTGCCTTCTTCAGATCAAGCTCTTCCGCCACCGGAATGACAAAGACATAGGGCTGCGGCCCGCTATGCGAGACCAGCGTCTTAAAAACAACCTCAGCCGGAAGGCCGACTCTCTCAGCAACAGCACTTCCGTGAATCTGACCGTCCTCATGATCATAGGTATGAATGACATATCCGGCCTTAAGGGCATCAAGCATGCGCATGGCATTGGTCTTGTTCACTTGCATATCCTGCTACCTCCAAGCAAATCTCCGGCGCACCGAAGCTCTTCACTCCCCGGCATGACCTGCCGTCAGCGGCTAGTCGCGGGGATAATTCACCTGCATAATATCCATGAATGGAACCTTCACAATCTCTTCGTTCGTTCTGAGGTGTACCTTGCCGGTCCGTGAGTCCATCTCTACAATCACTCCGCGTACCTCTTCTTCCTTCCCCCAGACCGTCAGCAGAATCTCGGAATCCTCCTGTTTCGCCTCCACCAGCTGATTGCCCAGCTCTTCAAGCACGAATTCGTCGCGGGTTGGACGTTTTGCCACTTTTGCCTTCGCCACACTTTGCCTCCAGTAAGCCATTACAAATTTATGATACTTCCGGGTGTAAATGCTCCCGTATATTATACCATTAGTTGTTCAAAAGCGCTGCCCCCGCTATGCCGGGATGGGTCATTTCATACGGGTCCAGGATCAGATTCAGCTCTTCCTCGCTGAGGACATTGTACTTCAGGCACAACGCCCGCACGGATTCACCGGTCAGAATCGCTTCTCTGGCAATCCGCGACACCACCTCATATCCCAGATGCGGGTTCACGGCGGTAATAATGCCGACACTCTGCTCCACCTCACGCTGCAGCTTCTCCTGATTGGCCACGATGCCGGCCAGACAATAATCCGTGAAGACCTTGAAGGAATTATTCATGATGCTGATCGACTGGATCAGGTTGAACACCAGCACCGGCTCCATTACATTCAGCTCCAATTGACCGGCCTGGGAAGCCAGGCAGATCGTATGGTCATTGCCGATGACCTGAAAAGCGACCTGATTGATCACCTCAGCCATAACCGGATTCACCTTGCCGGGCATGATGGAAGAACCGGGCTGGCGGGCCGGAAGCGTAATCTCATTGAAGCCGGAGCGCGGGCCGGAGGCCATCAGCCGCAGATCGTTGGCGATTTTGGACATATTCATCATGCAGACCTTCAGCGCTGCCGACACCTCGGTGTAGGCATCCGTATTCTGCGTTGCGTCCACCAGATGCTCAGCACTCACCAGCGGCAGTCCGCTAATCTCGGCAAGCACCTCCACCACCCGCTCGATATAACGCGGATCAGCATTCAGTCCGGTACCGACCGCTGTCGCCCCCATGTTCACCTGATAGAGATGATACCGGGTATGCTCGATCCGCTGAATATCACGCTCCAGCACGCGGCTGTACGCCTCGAATTCCTGGCCCAGACGGATCGGCACCGCATCCTGAAGATGGGTCCGGCCCATTTTGATCACAGGATCGAATTCAGCGGCTTTCTGCAAAAACATACCGTGCATATTCCGCATAGTCACCAGCAGCTGCTCCAGCAGAGAGAGCGTGGCGATATGGATCGCCGTCGGAAAAGCATCGTTCGTCGACTGCGCCATATTGACATGCGTGTTCGGACTGAGCTGCAGATAATCACCTTTGTCGCGGCCCAGCAGCTCCAGCGCGCGGTTCGCAATCACTTCGTTGGCATTCATATTCAGCGAAGTGCCTGCGCCGCCTTGAATCGGGTCCACGATGAACTGGTCGTTCCACTGTCCGGAAATCACCTCATCCGCCGCCGTCACAATTACGTCACCCAGACCTTTGTAGAGCCGTCCGATTTCCATATTGGCGAGCGCTGCTGATTTTTTGACGATGCCCATGGCCTTGATCAGCTCATCATGCACCCGGTAGCCGGTAATCGGGAAATTCTCTACCGCGCGAAGCGTTTGTATCCCGTAATAGGCGTGTTTCTCCACCTGTTTGCTGCCCAAAAAATCCTTTTCCAGACGATATTCCATCTCCGTCATTACTGCTCCCCCCATGTCTTTAGCAGATTGCCTGCTGCATAGTAGTCCTTCTATTCTTACCTCGCAGCCATAAAGATATGAACTTTGTCGCTGCACAATGCGCCGTAAGGCTCCAGCCTCTGTGGATAGCGCAAAGAACCCGGCAGCATCACTTAACCCCCGGGCTCTTTACATTGTAGCTTAAATTTGAGATTGTTCCAATCAGATGTTGAACGTATAATGCCCGAACGATACCGTTGCGCCATTTATCAGTGCCTGAGCCGGCGTACTTCCATCGGTGCTGAGCTGTAAAAGCGTACTGCCGGTCCATGAGGTATACTCTGCAGACAGCACTTCTCCCGCTGCAAAAACAGGTGCCCGATGGACCGCAGCCGCAGCAAATTCCTCTAATCCGCTTATTCCCAGCCCGGCGGCCTGGTCCAGACTGAGCGCCTCAACAACGACTCCGCCAGGCATGTCTGCGCTGGTCACTTCCAGGTAAGTCTGCCGTTCCAGCAGCTTATATTCATGCGATAAATAGACGGCAAAATATACATTACCTGCATAACCGAACAGTGCCCGGGGCTGTCTGATCCATTCGCCTAAGGGCAGCACGCCTACAACCGCTGTATCCTCTCCCTCTGGAACCGGGAACAGCGACATGATGGTGTTCTTATGATACAGCACTTCCATATAGGGACTCTGGTGCCGGGGATCGCCGGGCTGATATCCTTGCCCCGGATGGAAGAAGTATAGCCGGTTCACGCCTTCCGCTGCGCCGACCGGCAGCGAGAATGCCCAGCGCAGCTGCTCATTGTCAAATTCCTCTACCCGCTCCCACATTCCGCCTGCCGCGTAATCCCGGGTGATATAAGCATAAGAATGAAGCGTGGGCTGCACTTCCTGATTTCCGGCAACCGCTTTTTCGGTTTGCTTGAACACCTCTACGGCGCTCTTGCGGTTCAGCGCGGCAGACAAGGCCTGCTCCGGTGCCTCGTAGAAGAGGAAGCCGGCATATTCGGTACGCGGCATCTCGCCGCCGGGCAGCTCGAAATCCCCGAACTGTACATAATCATGCAGCACGTTGCCATCTGCCGGAACATCATGCGGCCACCCCCGGGAATGGGCACCTGCCCAGGCGCCCTTCAGGTACCACTGGCTCCGTTCGGTCCAGAGGAAGTCCAGCATTTCCCCAAGTGTAGCCTTCAGGCTGCTGTCCTCTTCAAGCTCCCAGGCGCAGGTGAACGCCTGCACCCAGTGCCAGAACCACGGCAGGCTGCCGTATTCCGGCATTCCCTTCGCACGGATATGCGCCAGTGTCATCTCCAGGCTGTGCCGGCCGTCTTCCCGCAGCTCATGATCCTCAAACAGCTTGCCGAAGATTAGCTTGGCTGCCGTATATTTCGCTTCATGATGGCCGAAGGTCAGCACCGGCTTGCGGAAGAAGCCGCTGCGGTAGATATGCCCGATGGCCGTATGGAACGCCACACGCAGTCCTGCACTGAACTGTGCGGAATATTGCTTGCAGAACCAGACCATCAGACTGCCCATGATCTCAACCGGCAGCTCATGCGGTGCAGCTTCCCGGGGAACCGGGCTCAGACCCAGCGGCCAGTGTCCATACAGCTTCGTCCCCGGCTGGCGGTTCTGCAGCAGAACCGTCTCCAGCAATACAGCCTCCGCCTTGCGCTTGGCATCCTCCCGGCCGAACGGCAGCTCCATAGTATGATCCGCCGCAGCGGCAAATAAATAAGAAGCATAATAGAAGTTGTTCCGCACATCATCCTGGAACCAGAGTCCGCTATCCAGCAGCGGACGGCGCTGCGCCTCCACAGCGATTGAATACACAATCTGCCGCTGGCGTATTGTAGAAGAAGTCTCATTCTGAAGCCTGTCTGCCATGTCTCTCACCCTCCGTAGTGATATATCTATATGCTGAATCCCCAGCACATCCCTTGCTTTCCAGCTCTATTCTGCACGCTTTCTGTTCATATGGCAATCTCTCTGGCCTATAAATAAACTAAAATAAACGTACTAAAAAAGATTATCCCTTGCTAAATGAACGTAAATGGATTAAATTGTACCTATACGAACGAAAATATGTTTTCTAAGGAGACTGAATATTCGATGGAAAGACGTTTTGCATCACATCCGAATGAAGTTAAGCAGTTTGACACTGAGCGCCTGCGCAAGGAGTTCCACATTCCGGTTATTTTTGCTCCAGATGAGCTGAAGCTTGTGCTCACCCATGAAGACCGCATGATCGTCGGCGGTGCGAATCCGGTGAACGGGGATGTGGTCCTGACTACAGACCTCAAAGAGCTTGGAGTAACTTATTTCCTGGAACGCCGCGAGCTGGGTATCATCAATGTCGGCGGCAAGGGTTCGGTTGTTGTTGACGGGACTGAATATGAAGTTGATTTCAAGGAATGCCTGTATGTGGGCCAAGGTGCACAGGATGTTATTTTCAAAAGCGCGGACAGCGCCAAACCGGCGAAGTTCTACCTGAATTCCGCTCCGGCGCATCAATCCTACCCGACTACGAAGACCACGCTGGCTGAATCCGAATCCGGTGCCATGGGCGGCCTTGAGAATTCCAATGAGCGTACGATTCACCGCTTCATCCACACGAACGGAGTGCAGAGCGCGCAGCTAGTGATGGGAATGACCCAGCTTAAGCCGGGCAGCATGTGGAATACGATGCCATCCCATACTCACCCGCGCCGGATGGAAGCCTACTTCTATTTCGATCTGCCGGATGACTCGATTGTGTTCCATCTGATGGGCGAACCTACAGAAACCCGCCACATCGTTATGCATAATGAACAGGCAGTGATCTCCCCAAGCTGGTCTATTCACAGTGGTGTGGGCACTCATAACTATACTTTCATCTGGAGCATGGCCGGTGATAATAAGCGTTACGATGATATGAACCCCGTAGGTATGAAGGAATTACAATAGTATCAAATCAACTACGGAAAGATGAGGCAGGCGGATGAACCCGATACGGCGGCACGAGATGATTATGGAAGTTATGCTGAACCAGAAGGATGTAACAGTGAACGAACTGAGCGACAAGCTCCAGGTCACCGGCAAAACGATCCGCGAGGACTTAAGCAAGCTGGAGGAGCAAGGGCTGATCATGCGTGTACACGGCGGTGCTGTGCTGGCACAGAGCGATCAGTTCGGAATTCTGCCAATGCGTAACCCGCTGGATAAATATTCCGAGGAGAAAACGGAGATTGCACTCCGCGCGCTGGCACATATCGCTCCGGATGACATCATTGCACTGGACGGCGGCAGCACCACGCTTGAGATTGCCCGGCGGCTGGACAATATGCCCCTTACGGTGATTACCAATGATGTATATATCATCAGCGAGCTGGTTCCCAAAGACAACATACGTCTGGTCGTTCCCGGCGGTTACCGTGTCCGCAATATGCTGGCCGGTCCCGAAGCTGTCTCCTATGTGCAGAAGCTTAATATTCAAAAAGCTTTTCTCTCGGCCACAGCCGTTCATATCGAGCATGGACTCTCCATCTATACCGGAGATTTAATTGATTTCAAACAGGCGCTGGTATCCACCGCCCGTCAGGTGTTCGCCGCCTGCGATCATCACAAATTCGGACAGACTGCACTCCGTACCTTCGCTTCCCTGCAGGAAGTGGACGTGCTGCTGACGGACAGCGGGCTTGCCCGGGAGACCGCAGAGCTGTTCCGCCAGGCCGGCGTCACCATCGAGTGCGGCTAATTACAAAGCAGCTCAAAGGAGAGAATAATTATATGTCATCTTTATTCAGCTTGGCAGGTAAAACAGCAATCGTAACAGGTGCGGCCCAGGGTCTTGGACAAGGCATTGCCATCGCCTTTGCAGAGGCTGGCGCTGATGTCGTTTGCGTCTCGCTTAATGCAAGTGATGAGACCGTAGCAGCCGCTGAAGCTTTTGGCGTCAAAGCGCTTAGCATCGCCACTGACCTGAGCGAACATTCCGGGCTTCAGGCCATGTTCGATGAAGCCGTTGCCTTCACTGGCAAAGTAGATATTCTGGTGAACTGCGCGGGCATGATCCGCCGGACTCCAGCCAAGGACCACAGCGAAAAAGACTGGTTCGACGTCATCAATCTCAACCAGAATACCGTATTCCTGCTGTCCCAGATCGCAGGCCGCCACTTCCTCGCAAGAGGCAACGGCAAAATCATCAACATCTGCTCCATGCTCTCTTACCAGGGCGGCATCAACGTACCAGGCTACACTGCAAGTAAACATGCCGTAGCCGGTCTGACCAAAGCCTTCGCGAATGAATGGGCAGGTTCCGGCCTGAACATCAATGCTATTGCCCCGGGATACATGGCTACGGAGAATACCGCGCCGATCCGTGCCGATCAGAGCCGTTCCGACTCCATCCTTGACCGTATACCAGCCGGACGCTGGGGAACTGCCGAAGATGTGAAGGGCCCTGCTGTGTTCCTGGCCTCTGCTGCTTCCGACTATCTGAACGGCCATATTCTGAACGTGGACGGCGGCTGGTTGGCCAGATAACCAATAATTCGGCTTGTTCCACCTAAAGTGGTAGTAAGCGCCATATATATAAACCGGGCGCATACAGATATAAGTTCACATCCTTAGGTGCGGCTGTTCAGAGCAGCCGCCAGACACAGCAACCCCCGGATGCTTCGGCATCCGGGGGTTGCTGTATGCTCAGGCCTGACCGTCACTGAACACGATGAATTCATTGGGATTCGAACGGATGTACCCGGCTATGATCTGAAGACTATGCGTAGTAAGCTCCTTATACTGTGAATAGAGCCTGTTAACCGCCTCAAGCAGCTCTGCATCCTTTTCCAAATCTGTTATCGCTGCCTCGCCCCAGTCCGCGCCTGTCCGCTGATTCCTCGCCTCAAAGAGCTCTTTCGACTCCTCAAGCAGATTAACCAGCTTATCATCTCCAAAAAACTGTAGTCCCTCCAGCACACTGCTCCAATACCCCGGCTGATCCAGCAGATAGCAGATCCAGGCGTAGTATTCTTCTGCCGACTTGGAACTGTGGCCATATAGAATCCGGAACATGCAGAGAGCCCTTTGCCCTCTCCCCAGCTGTGCGATGGCTTCATTCTTCACCGCCGGTGATTTCGCGCGGATCTTCATGAACGTTGGTTCCATGCAGGCCCAGCCCAGCCTTTCATCAACTAGCGAATTGAATATTTCACGTTCCATTGTTACAGGTATCATTAATTCCTCTCCTTGTCCGACAACCGGAGTCGGCTGATTCTCGCTCAACCTCCCCGTACTCCCATACGGTGAACCGGCTGATCCTCAGCGCATTTTCTAGCAGCTCAAAAGCCGTAAAGGCCGGCAGAGCAAAGATAATTCCGGTCAATTTAGCATAAGCAAATATTTCTTCGTTTGCCTCTCCCGGAGCCAGAATACCGGTCTGCTATCCGATCTGCCTTCCTTCTGGATATTACTGTAATTCATTGTTTATGGTAAACTTTTTAAAATATAACGTCAATCTCTATAGTATGCCGTAGTTAAACAATCCAACGGGAACAAAGGAGCTTCTATATGATTGAAGAAATAGTAACTACTTTTGATGAGCAAGGCAATATCACGGGGACTGCATCACGCGATGAGGTGCACCGCCGCGGCCTCTGGCACGAGACCTTTCACTGCTGGTTTGTCGGCAGGCAGCAGGGGGAGCTGAGCATTTATCTGCAGCTGCGAAGCCAGCAGAAAAGAGATTACGCCGGCCTGCTTGACATTACGGCTGCCGGGCATCTGATGGCTCATGAGACTGTGGAGGACGGGGTCCGTGAGGTGCAGGAGGAGCTGGGAATACCGCTTGCTTTTGCCGAATTGAAGCCGCTTGGGATCATCCCCTACCAGATGGACAGCGCCGGATTTATCGACCGGGAAAGGGCACATGTATTTGTCTATGAGAACAGGTACGGCTTCAGCGATTTCATACTGCAACAGGAAGAGGTAGCCGGGATCGTGCAGGCCCGCTTCGCTGACTTCCGCAGCTTCATTACCGGAGCCAGCCGCAGCCTTCATGTGAACGGCTTCCGGGTCACCGGGAGCGGCGAACAGGTCGAGCTAGACGAGCAAGTCGACTTCTCACAGCTCGTACCGCATGAGCGGGATTACTTCGTGCGGGTAATTGAGGGCATTGAAGCTATTTATGGCTGAATTCGGCCGGAACCTGTAGCTTTTAAGGCGACCTCACCATTCTCCATTCGCCTACTTCTGACGGCATCCAGCTTAATGAGGTGCACTTCTGCTCTTCATTGGCTCATTTAGCTCGCGTCTGGCGTAATGAGGTGCACTTTTGCTCTTCTTTGGCTCATTTAGCTCGCGTCCGGCGTAATGAGGTGCACTTTTGCTCTTCTTTGGCTCATTTGGCTCGCGTCCGGCGTGATGAGGTGCACTTCTGCTCCTCATTGGCTCATTTGGCTTGGGTCCAGTGTAATGAGGTGCACTTTTGCTCTTTTTTGGCTCATTTGGCTCGCGTCCGGCGTAATGAGGTGCACTTCTGCTCTTCATTTGCACCTTCAGTCCCCATCCAGTGAACATTTACGGGTCACTACTGAAACAGAAGGATTTGTCCCTTTCATTTCTTCGTGCCGCCTACTTCTGGCGGAATCAGAGGGATTTTTCCCTTTCATTTCCCCATACCGCCCACTTCTGGCGGAATCAGAGGGATTTGTCCCTTTCATTTTCTTGTGCCGCCTACTTCTGGCGGAACCAGAGGGATTTATCCCTTTCATTTTCCCGTGCCGCCCACTTCTGGCGGAACCAGAGGGATTTATCCCTTTCATTTTCCCGTGCCGCCCACTTCCGGCGGAATCAGAGGGATTTATCCCTTTCATTTCCTCGTGCAGCCTACTTCTGGCGGAACCAGTGGGATTTTTCCCTTTCATTTCCTCGTACCGCCTACTTCCGGCGGAATCAGAGGGGTTCATCCCTTTCATTTCTTCGTGCCGCCCACCTTCGGCGGAATCAGAGGGATTTATCCCTTTCATTTCCCCGTCATTTTCCCATGCCGCTCACTTCCGGCGGAACCAGTGGGATTCTTGCGATATCATAATTCGCTGTACAATGCGAAAAAGGCAGAATCCCACTCAGCGGGTTCTGCCTTTTCAACTTACTATTTACTTCAAGTCCAATTTAGACCTTCGCGCTCGCGCGCTTCAGGATAGCAAGTCCGTTCACTGCCAGCTTCAGCTCAGCTGGAGCCGCAGCGCCGGATTCCACATCCGTATAGGCCTGTCCATCCAGCGTTACGACTTGCTCGTTGCCGCTGAAATTCTGCACGAATACATAATCATGCTCGCCGTCACTGCGCAGCTGAGCCGTTACTCCTGTAGGAAGCTCAGTGTTCAATGTGCGGCTGATCCGCTCTTTTCCGGTAATCGCAGCGTACAGATCCACATAGAACTGCGGGTCCTTCACACGTGTCGCCAGATGATAGGCTTTGCCTGCTCCCAGCTTGTTCACTGTCAATGCCGGACGGCCGGCGTAGAAGTCACTGCGGTAATGCCCAAGCGCTTCAGCGCCTTCCAGATGGATCAGCTCGGCGATCTCATGCGCATCGTATTCACCGGCCAGCTTCAAGTTGTTGCCAGGGTCCATTACAAGGCCATTCAGATCACGGCTGTGCAGCCCCTCTGTCTCTTCGGCCCAAATACCCAGTGTTCTGCGCAGCGGTCCAGGGAAGCCGCCCAGGTGACACAGATCGGTCTCGCCCACGACTCCCGACCAATACGTAGCGAGGAAGGTGCCGCCCTGCTCCACGTATTTCTCGATCCGCTTCCCGTTCTCTTCGCTGATCAGGTACAGCATTGGAGCAATCACCAGCTTGTAGCCGGACAGATCATCGCCTGAACCCACCACATCTACCGGAATCCCCAGCTCCCACAGTCCCCGGTAATGCTGAAGCACGGTTTCTTCATATTTGAGGCCCGAGTTGCGGATGCCCTGCGCATCCTTGACCGCCCAGCGGTTGTCCCAGTCGAACAGGATCGCCGTCTCGGCAGGTGTCGTTGTGCCCACTACATCCTCCAGCCCGGCCAGTGTGCGGCCAACCTCCGCCACATCTCTGAATACACGGGTCTCCGAATGTCCGCTGTGGTCGACTACGGCGCCGTGGAATTTCTCGCTGGAACCGCGGCTTTTACGCCACTGGAAGTACTGCACAGAGTCAGATCCATGTGCTACTGCCTGAAGCGAAGACAGCTTGTGCATCCCCGGGCGCTTCAGCTTGCTGACAATCTGCCAGTTCGTGAGAGACGGTGTGCTTTCCATCAGCAGGAACGGTTTGTTTTTGAAGCTGCGGTACATATCGTGGTGCATCGCTGTCCATGCGGCCAGACGGGAATCATCATCGTCCTCGGTGTAACCCCAGTCCGGGTAAGCATCCCAGGAGACTACATCCAGAATCTTGGCCATATTGCGGTAGTCCACACCGTCGATCATATGCATGTTGGTCGTCACCGGCAGTTCAGGATTGAAGCTGCGCACGGCGTCGATCTCATGCTGGCAGAAGTTGATGGTCTGATCACTTACGAACCGGCGCCAGTCCAGATTGAGACCATGAACCTGTGTCTCTCCGTGCGGAGCAGGGGATTCAATCTGTTCCCACGAGGTATACGTATGGCTCCAGAAGGTGGCCCACCAGGCGTGGTTCAGCTCATCCAGACTTCCCTTATACTTCACCTTGAGCCAATCTCTGAAAGCATTCTGACAGTAATCACAGTGGCATTCGCCGCCGAATTCATTGGAAATGTGCCAGCCGATAACCGCCGGGTGATGCGCATAACGCTCAGCCAGCTTGGAGTTGATCAGCGCTGTTTTGTCACGGTAGACCGGAGAAGTGAAGCAGTGATTATGACGGACGCCGTGCAGATTGCGCACCCGGTTCCGTTCAACCCGCAGCACTTCAGGGTACTTCTCGGACATCCATGCCGGACGTGATCCGCTTGGCGTAGCCAGGAAAGCGTAAATTCCGTTGTCGGCAAAACGGGCCAGCAGCTGGTCCATCCATTCAAAGGTAAATACCCCTTCTTCAGGCTCCAGCGAAACCCAGGAGAAGATCCCCACTGACATTACATTGCAGCCTGCCAGCTTCATCAGGCGGATATCCTCCTGCAGCACCTCAGGATATTTCAACCATTGCTCGGGATTATAGTCGGCACCGTGAAGCATCACAGGAGCCTTGCTGCTGATTGCAGGAACTTTGCTGCTCATCTAATTACATCCTCTCGTCTGTACGTTATGTTAGAATGGGACTTTTAACGGATACAATTTCTCCGCTTGCTCTGTCCCTTGGACTTACAACCGTTTATACTATTTATAATATAGGATAATCTGAGATCAATGGTAGGATAATAATAGCGTTTGCATAGCACAAAATGAATATGAGGTGTTCACATGCTCCCCTTCTCCCTAATAGAAATGCCGCGCAACCTGAGCGCTTACCCCCTATATCCTTATTCCGTCGGCCGTCATATCCAGTATCACCACGTGCGGCCTGCCGGATTCCCGGTGCATCAGATATTTCTGATCCGCAGCGGAAGCGGACGGTTCCGTGACCTGGAGGACGGCACCGAGACGGTATTGCAGCCGGGCATGGCTTATACCTTTCCGCCTGACCGCGGACATGAATATCATCCGTTGTCCCATGAGCCGTGGCATGTAGGGTTCATCGGATTCCATGGCAGCCAGGCCGCCGGTGTCCTGGAAGGACTCGGCCTGCTGCCCTCCGCCCTGTTCCATCCTGAACGGTTCGAGGAGTGCTGGGATATGCTCGGCGGGATCTGGCATTCGGTGAACGGCAGCAGCACAGGACGCCAGGAGGATCAATCGGTGCAGCAGGATCTGTCGGTCACTCTATACCGGCTGCTTCTGATGCTGCGCAGAAGTGAGACCTCCGCTGGTGCGGCAACCCGGCTGGAGAACCAAAATGTACGCAACGATGCGCTGAATAAAGCGGTCAGCCTGATCAACGAGCATTTCACCGAGCCGCTGCTGATCACCAATCTTGCCGCTGCTGTGGGCTATTCCGTCCAGCATTTCCAGCGCCTGTTCCTGCAGGAATACGGGATGACTCCCCATAAGTATCTGCAGAATCTGCGGCTCCAGCGTGCCATGCAGATGCTGACCGAGGACCCCGAGCGTCCTGTGCAGGATATCGCCCTGAACCTCGGAATGGAGACCAATTACTTCATCCGGGTCTTCCGGAAGGCTCACGGGGTAACACCCGGAGTGATGAGAAGCCGGCTGCACAGGAGCACAGAATGACAGTCCGGAAGCCATCATAGCTCTGCAAGCCATTTATATCCCCCCTGTGCCGCTATCCTTTCCCGCTGCCTAACCAAACTAGCAGGAGGCTTCGCACGCATTTCGCGACGGCTCCCCTGTCCGTTCAATATTGTTGTTCTAATTGCAACCTTGACCCCTGAATATCAGGGTGTTCAAGAGGATTGTTGCCCGAAATGCAGGAATATTACTTCATCCGGGTCTTCCGGAAGGCTCACGGGGTAACACCCGGAGTGATGAGAAGCCGGCTGCACAGGAGCACAGAATGACAGTCCGGAAGCCATCATAGCTCTGCAAGCCATTTATATCCCCCCTGTGCCGCTATCCTTTCCCGCTGCCTAACCAAACTAGCAGGAGGCTTCGCACGCATTTCGCGACGGCTCCCCTGTCCGTTCAATATTGTTGTTCTAATTGCAACCTTGACCCCTGAATATCAGGGTGTTCAAGAGGATTGTTGCCCGAAATGCAGGAATTGTACTGCTCAGCCGCCTGAAGGCCGGGATATTCTGCTTTTCGTGCAACATTTTCTATTTGGTTCGAACGAGTGAGGAGATGTTGCCATATAGGCAGGAATCCCACAAAGTCACCGCTAATTCTTATGCAAAACTCCTAAGCACTGCTGGTATGGCGCAAAAAAACAGCTGAGGCAGACTTCCCAAGAAGTCCTGACCGCAGCTGTTTTTCTGCATTCCCCCTGCCTATACCGCCGCAAACTGGCTATTATACAGCCGGGCGTAGTAGCCTCCGCTCTCCAGCAGCCCGTCATGTGTTCCGCTCTCCACGATATCTCCATCCTTCATGAACAGAATGAGGTCCGCCTCACGGATCGTTGACAGCCGGTGGGCAATGACGAAGCTGGTCCGCCCGGTGATCATCGCCAGAAAAGACTTCTGTATCCGCGCTTCAGTCAGCGTATCAATACTGCTGGTGGCCTCATCCAGAATGAGCATCGGCGGATCGACCAGCATGACGCGGGCAATGGTGAGCAGCTGCTTTTGCCCTTGGGAGAGATTGTCTCCCGAGGTGCTGATTCTGGTGTTATACCCCTCGGGCAGCCGTTTGATGAAGCTGTGCGCATTCGCAGCCTTGGCCGCAGCAATAACCTCAGCTTCTGTTGCATCCGGCTTACCGTAGGCAATATTCTCACGGATGGTGGCTCCGTACAGCCAGGTTTCCTGCAGCACCATCCCGAAATTACGCCGCAGACTGTCCCGGGTGATGGAAGTGATATCTACTCCGTCAATCCGGATCGTTCCGCTATCTACCTCATAGAAGCGCATCAGAAGGTTAACCAGCGTGGTCTTGCCCGCCCCGGTCTGGCCGACGATCGCCACGCGTGTACCCGGCTTCACCTCCAGGCTGAAATTCTTGATCAGCGGGCGCTCCGGTGTATAGGCGAAGCTTACCTTGTCGAAGGTGATTGTTCCCCGGCTGTTCTCCATCACATAGGCATCCGGCTGGTCCGGGGCCTCCTGCGGGAGATCCAGAATACTGAAGATACGCTGCGCTGAAGCTGTTGCGGACTGCAGCTGCGTGATCACCCCGGTGATCTCATTGAACGGCTTCGCGAACAGACTGGAATAGATCAGGAAGCTGGACAGATCCCCTACAGAGAACAGGTCTCCGATAACAAGCACACTCCCGATCATCGCAATCAGTGAGAAGGTGATATTGTTAACAAGGCGGGTCGTCGGGTTAGAGAGCGAGCCATAGAACTGTGATTTCGTCCCTGTCTCGTACAGCTCATTATTGCGCTCTGCAAAACCCGCAAAGGAGCGCTCCTCGTAATGATAGGCCTGCACCACCTTCTGCCCGCCGATAATTTCCTCCACATAACCGTTCAGGCCGCCGAGAATTTTGGCCTGCTCCCGGAAGAGCTGCTGGGAGCGCATCGTAATGAAGCGGGCGACGAAAAAGGTCGCCGGTGCAGAGAGCAGCACCACCAGCGTCATTACCGGACTGATATAGAGCATCAGGCCGATGGCTCCGGCAATAGTGACGATCCCGGTCAGCAGCGTGGAAAAGCCCTGCAGCAGCCCGTCAGAGACGGCATCCATGTCGTTCACGAACCGGCTGATGCTATCGCCCTGAGGATGATTGTCATGGAATTTCAGCGGCAGCGCGTCCAGCTTGTCGAACAGCTCCCGGCGCAGATCATATACCGTCCGGAAAGCCAGTTTGTTCGTGTAGTAAGTGAGCAGCCAGCCGAAGAAGCTGCCTATCAGATAGACCGCACCCAGGATCAGCAGCAGACGCAGAATCTCCGGGAAGTTCACCTGATCAGGCCCGATCATATGGTCAATCGCGCGGCCTATTAACAGCGGTCCGATCAGGCTGGCAACCACACTCAGAATGGCGCAGATGATCGCTCCGAAGGTTATTTTTCTATATTGGCGGGTATAGTCAAACAGGCGTTTCCAGGTCATAGTAGTGTTCATTGTACAGCCTCCTCACTTGAGAGCTGGGACATGCAGATTTCCTGATAGACCCCGCAGCTCTCCAGCAATTCCCTATGACTGCCGATTCCGGCAATCCGCCCTTCATCAAATACAATAATCTGATCCGCCTGCTTGACCGTGCTCACCCGCTGGGACACAAGCAGAACGGTCATCTCCCCGCTGTTCTCGTTCAGCGCACGGCGCAGGGCTGCATCCGTGGCGAAATCCAGGGCACTTGAGGAATCATCCAGAATCAGGATCGGCGGACGGCCTACCACGGCGCGGGCAATGGTCAGCCGCTGCTTTTGTCCACCGGACAGATTATGTCCTCCTCGGGCGACAAGCGTATCCAGCCCCTCCGGCAATCTGGTGATGAACTCTTCAGCCTGGGCCACCGCCGCTGCGCTCATCATCTCGTCCCGGGTAGCGGATGCTTTCCCCCAGCGGATATTATCGGCAATCGTGCCGGTGAACAGCACTGCCTTCTGCGGTACAATGCCGATTCTGCTGCGCAGCTGCTCCAGCCGGTAATCCCGTACATTTACACCTTCGACCCTGATTTCCCCTTCCACGGCATCATAGAAGCGCGGAATCAGATTCACGAAGGTCGTCTTACCTGAGCCGGTGCTGCCGATCAACCCAACCGTCTGCCCCCGCTGGATATCCACGGAGATGTTCTCCAGTGCCCGTTCACCGGTGGTGTTATAACCGAAAGAGACATTACGGAAGGAAATGACCGGTGCCGCGTCATCCCGCTTAACAGCAGGTGCATCAGCAGGCACTTCAGCAACCGATGCTGTCATGGCCAGCACCTCATTGATGCGGTTCGCAGACGACGAGGCTTTGGTGAACAGGATCACCAGATTGGACACCACTATCAGTGCCAGCAGGATCTGGGTAACATAGTTAATGAATGCAATAATCTCACCCTGCGATAGTCCCCCGGCTTCAATATGAATGCCGCCCACCCATAGAATAGCAATGATCGCCGTATTTACTACCAGTGTAGTCATCGGTCCCAGCCAGGCGGATATCCGCCCGACTCGAATGGCTGTCTGCGTCAGATCCTCAGAGGCTTCATTGAAGCGCTGCTTCTCGCGGCGGCTCTCGGCGAAGGCCCGGATGACCCGGATTCCCGACAGATTCTCGCTGAGCACCAGTGCCAGCCGGTCCAGCTTCCCCTGATATTTGCGGTACATCGGGGAGCTGCGCGTAATGATGAAGTACAGAATGACTCCGAATACCGGAGTAGCTGCAATCAGGATAAGCGACAGCCGGAAATCGAGAATCATCGCCATAATGATGGCACCGATGCAGATGAACGGCGCACGGATCACCAGCCGGATCAGCATGGCTACTGCCACCTGCAATTGGTTAACATCATTTGTAATCCGGTTAATCAGCGAAGGGGTACCGATAATATCCAGCTCGGCATACGACAGTGAAGAGATATGCTTGAACATTGTATTGCGCAGTGAAGTCCCGAAGCCCTGCGAGGCCCGCGCCGCATAATATTGGCATACCATTGAGCAGCCGAAGCCCAGGATAGCCATCAGCACCATCAGCGACCCCATCCGGTAGACATAAGCGCTGTCCTGCTTGCCAATTCCGTTATTGATAATCAAGGCCACAATCGTGGGCAGCAGCAGTTCGAGAATGGCCTCCAGCAGCTTGAAGATCGGTCCGATTGTCACTTCTTTTTTGTACGGTTTCAAGAAAACAGCTATTTTGTGCACAATAATCCTCACCTAACTTAGCGTAGTATGTAATCCCGCTTGAAAATAACACAAGACCCGTTATGATTATGTCATACCTGCTTACATATTAATAATATTGGTTTCGTATCTATCCCATACGTATAACCTATGTCACAACTCTAAGAACCGGAGGCTGCAAAATGGATATCCGCCAATTGAAATATTTCCTGGCGATTGCCGAGGAAGGACAAATTACATCCGCCGCCAGGAAGCTGCAAATGGCCCAGCCTCCCCTCAGCCAGCAGCTTAAGCTGCTGGAGGAAGAGTTGGGAGTCAAGCTGGTGGAGCGCGGGCCGCGCAGCATACAGCTGACGGATGCCGGAATTATTCTGCGTAACCGGGCCCAGCAGATTCTGGAATTAACAGACTCCACCGCCAGGGAGATCAGTGATTATGCCAAAGGGCTTAAGGGGAGCCTGACCATCGGCACAGTCTCGTCCTCGGGCGCCACCCTGCTGCATGACCCGCTCACGGAGTTCCACAAGAGCTATTCGGGTGTGACCTTTGAGATCCATGAAGGCAATACGTTTATGATTATTGATCTGCTGAACAAAGGTATTGTCGAGATCGGCATTATCCGCACCCCGTTCAACTCCAGCAATCTGGAGTGCCTGTATTTCCATTCAGAGCCGATGATCGCGGTGATGACCGCTGATTATGACTGGGCCCGGGGCCAGAGTGCTGCCCAGCTTGGCGAGCTGCAGGACAAACCGCTGATTTTCTACCGCCGCTTCGAGCAGCTTATCCGTGAGACCTGTCTGGAGCACGGGTTTGAGCCACAGATCTTCTGTATGAATGATGATGCGCGGACCACGCTGCTCTGGGCTAATGCGGGACTCGGGATCGGCATTGTACCCAAGTCGGCGTTTGAGCTGGCCAATCACAGCAACCTGATCTATAAAGAGATCCTGTGCGAGACCCTGCGCACCCGCGTGGCAGCCGTATGGATGAAGGATAAATATCTGTCCTCTATGGCTACCAAGTTCATCGAGACCTTCAAGTCACTGTAATGGCCTGCTTATCTTCTGGAGGATGTCCAATTTCGACTCCCTTCATCCTGAGGATGAACGGCCCGCAGCTTGGCTTCATCCGCACGCCAAAACCCCCGCACCGGTCAAGCGCCAGCGCGGGGGTTCTTCTGAATTACGGGTCTTAAGGCCGGCGGTAGCGCTGGTTTAGACCATGATTTTGCAAATATCGTTCGTGAACTGCACCGGATCATTAACCTGCAATCCTTCGATCAGGAGCGCCTGGTTGTATAGGAGGTTCGTGTACAGGCCCAGCTTCTCCTTGTCGCCTTCGGCAGCAGCCTTAAGCGATTTGAAGACATCATGATGAATGTTGATTTCCAGCACCTTGTCCGCTTGCACATCCTGGCCGCCGTTCGGCATAGCCTTGAGGATTTTCTCCATTTCGATCGTCAGTTCGCCTTCGGTGGACAGGCAAACCGGATGGGATTTCAGCCGCTTGGACGCTTTGACTGCCTTCACTTTGCCGGACAGGATGCCCTGCATCGCTTCGAACAATCCCTTGTTCTCATTCTCTTCTGCTTCGGACGGCTTATCCTCGGCACTCTCTTCGATGCCCAAGTCACCGCTGGATACGTTCTTGAATTCCTTCTCTTTGTAGGACATGATCATCTTGATCGCGAATTCGTCAATATCGTCGGTGAAGTAGAGGATTTCGTACCCCTTGTCGAGCACCATTTCCGTCTGTGGCAGCTTCTCGATGCGTTCTACCGATTCACCGGACGCATAGTAGATATACTTCTGGTCTTCCGGCATTCTCTCCACATATTCAGCCAGCGTAACCAGCTTCTTCTCCTTGGAGGAGTGGAACATCAGGAGGTCCTGGAGCGTCTCCTTTTCCATTCCATAGTCGTTATAGACCCCAAACTTCAGCTGTCTGCCAAAAGAGGTATAGAACTTCTCATATTGCTCACGCTCATCCTTCAGCAGGCTCAGGAGCTGGCTCTTAATCTTGCTCTTGATGTTCTTCGCAATCAGCGTCAGCTGGCGGTCATGCTGCAGCATCTCACGGGAGATGTTCAGCGACAGATCCTCGGAATCCACCATCCCTTTGACGAAGCTGAAGTAATCCGGCAGCAGATCTCCGCATTTGTTCATAATCAGCACACCGTTGGAGTAGAGTTCAAGACCCTTTTCATATTCCTTGGTGTAGTAGTCGAACGGAGTATTCTCCGGAATGAACAGGATGGCGTTGTAGACCACCGCGCCGTCGGCACTGATGTGGATATGCTTCAGCGGCTTGTCGAAGCCGTAGCGCTTCTCGGCATAGAAGTTGTTGTAATCTTCTTCCGTCAGCTCGTTTTTGTTCTTGCGCCAGATTGGCACCATGCTGTTCACGGTCTGCTCTTCAATGACATCGACGAATTCATTCTCGGCGTCCTCTTTCGGCTGTCTGCCGGTAATGTCCATCTTGATCGGGAAACGGATGAAGTCCGAATACTTCTTGATGATCGACTTCAGACGGTACTCTTCCAGGAACTCATCGTAGTTATCGTCTTCCGTATTCTCTTTGATCTTCAGCGTAATTTCGGTTCCGACCGCATCCTTCACGCAAGGCTCAATCGTGTAACCGTCCGCGCCCTGGGATTCCCATTTGAACGCCTGGTCGCTGCCCAGCGCCTTACTGATTACGGTAACGTCGTCAGCCACCATGAATGCGGAATAGAACCCTACCCCGAATTGTCCGATGATGTTGTGTCCGTCCTTGGCTTCATTATCCTTCTTAAAAGCAAACGACCCGCTGTTCGCAATAATCCCCAGATTGTTCTCCAGCTCTTCCTGCGTCATCCCGATTCCGGTATCGGAAATGGTTAAGGTGCGGCTTGCCTTATCTGCGGTTACTTTAATGTAATAATCCTCTTTATTGAACACCAGGCCTTCATCGGCCAATGCCTTGTAATAGATTTTATCAATGGCATCGCTTGCATTGGAGATCAGTTCCCGCAGAAAAATCTCACGCTGCGTGTAGATGGAGTTAATCATCATTTCCAGCAGTCTTTTGGATTCAGCTTTAAACTCTTTTTTAGCCATGAATAAATAAATCTCCTTTCAAAAATAACCTTCGGATTGCGGATCAGGGTTTAGCACTCCACTCGACCGAGTGCTAACACTACCTTTTATATAACATATACTCGTTTTTGATGTCAATATCTTGCTGCATATAACAGGCCACAAAAAAAGAAACTTAAGGAAAACAGACCAACTACAGCTTACTTCTGCTGCGCACGGAGGCCGATCTCTAGTTTGCCGCCATGGTAGCAGTAATAGGACTGGGCTTGCAGTGCTTTTAACCGGTTCAGCGACTGCTCTGCACTCGCAAGGTCTATACAATATTGCGGGTTCGCTACAACCAACTCATTCTGCTCTTTTACCGCCGCATCCCCTGTGATGACACTGCCCAGCTCTGGAAAATACAGCGAAATATGACCTGACGTATGTCCCGGGGTGGCGAGAATCTGGCACTTGGAGTTCAGAATCCACTCGCCATCCCGGACAGTTACGTCCACCGGCACATGCTGCAGCTTCTTCAAAAGATCTACGAACGTTTCCCCGGACGGCTGCTCTTCTTCAGACATGTGTTCGAGGAGCGCTTCGGCTTGAACCAGCCGCTCGGATTTGGCCATACCAGAGATAGTGGGCGCCTCGGCTTCACTTGCAATGATCACAACCGAAGGATATTTAGCCCGGAAGTCAGCCAAAGCACCGATATGGTCATCGTCATAATGAGTGATGATAATCGTCTTCAGGTTCGCGGGATCATGACCCTGCTTCAGAATTTCCTTCTCTATTAAAGGCATGAACAGGGGGTAACCGGCATCGACCAGGGTCAGCTCCTTCCCGGATACAATGAGACTCGGATAAATAGAATAGGAATGTCCTTCATACTCGAACTCAATGGGCAGTTCAATGATGTTCATGTGTTATTCCTCCCTTCGCCTTGGCATCCGCCAGCAGCATTTGGATCAAGGACTCCAGCGGCAGGGACTTCCACTTCTTGGGGTGAAGCAGAAGCTGCAGATCGAAATGAATCTCCGGATGGGTAAAAGACAGCTCCGACAGGTTCCCCCGCTCGATCTCCTCTTCAGCCACAATTCTCGGCAGCAGCGCTATGCCCAGGCCGTTACGCACACAACGCTTGATCGCCTCCAGGTTCGACAGCTCAAAACCAATCCGGAACACAATCCCGTGGTCCCGGAGCAGGTTCTCGAACAGGCTGCGGTAGATGCAGCTCTCCTCGGAGACAATCAGCTCACAGTTGTTAAGATCCTGCAGCGTCACCCGTTCCAGCTGTGCCAGCGGAGACTGGGTAGGCGCTACCAGAACAAGCGGCTCATCGCGGATGATCATTCTCGTCAGCAGATTATCCGCCATGCTGCGGTCCAGCATGAGGCCGATATCCACTTCCCCGTCCCTGATCTTGGAGACCAGATTGGCCTCCTGCTCTGTCTGCAGATGAATGTTCAGACCGGGGAACATTGTCCGCAGCTGCTGCAGGAACGGCGGCAGATAAAAGGCAGCAAGTGAATCAATCGTCCCAATCGTCAATGTGCCGCCGATCTGCTGGGCTATCGTTTCTTTCGAGCGGTCGTACAGATCAAGAATCTCCACGAACAGCTTCAATAGCTCCTCCCCCGGCGGGGTGAGGCGCAAGGCCCGGCCATGCCGTTCAATGAGCGGTACTCCGTATTCCTTCTCAATCTTCTGAATCTGCATCGTTACACTGGACTGTGCATAGCCCAGCTCTTCAGCCGCACGGGTGAAGCTCTGCCGCTTCGCAACTTCGCGGAAGGTCCGCATATAAGTTAAGTCCATGATCTCACCCTAACATCAATATTATTGATAACCTACATCATTTATTATAGCTAACAACGATGCAATAATCCATGGTACAGTAGAACAAACGGATTTTACAATTTTGGAGGACGATATTCATGTTAACAGAAGAACAGATTTATGGAATTTATGTTCCCGTGGTCACCCCGTTCCAAGCGGCTGGCGAGATTGATCTGGAGTCCTACCAGCGTTATGTGAACAACATCATCAAGAACAATATTCATGGTCTGGTCGTTAATGGAACCACTGGAGAATCGCCGACAGTCAACATACAGGAATTACAGACACTCGTGGATGCCTCACGGGAGCTCTTGAAGTCCAGCCCCATCCCGCTGGTGGTGGGTACAGGCACGAACGATACCGCCTCTACCGTCATCCGCACGGAGCTGGCTGCGAACTCAGGTGCCGATGCCGCACTGGTGGTTGTTCCTTATTATAGCCGTCCGTCACAGGAAGGCATCATCGCTCATTTCCGCAAGGCAGCCGAAGTTGGCCTGCCGATTATTGCTTATGATATTCCCGGCCGCGCCGGTGTCGGCATGTCCGTAGATACTGCGCGCACGATCCTGGAGATGAATAATGTCGTGGGGTTAAAAGACTGCTCCGGCTCTCCCCTGCTGGTCTCCGAGCTCTCCCGCAGCGGCTGCAAGCCCGTGCTCTGCGGCGACGATCTGCATTTCTTCGATATGCTGGGCCACGGAGCCGCCGGAGGGATGCTGGCCTCGGCCAACGTACATACCGCCCGCTTCCTCAGCATCTACGAGCAGTATAGAGCCGGCCAGGTAGAGGCCGCCCAGGCCGCCTACAATCAGCTGGTACCGCTGATGGAGCTGCTGTTCAAGGAATCCAACCCGGCGCCGATCAAATGGCTGCTCAGCGCGCGCGGAGAGATCGCCTCGGACACGCTCCGCCTGCCGATGACCTCAATCAGCTCTACGCTGCGCGAAGAGCTGGGCGCCTACCTCGCCGGGTAACTTTTGGCGCAGGCCCCGTCCCGCCTTATAGTACAACAAGAATAACCGCCGTTTGCAGTCAGTGACTGGCAAGCGGCGGTTTTTTGTTATTAGTATTGGAACGCGTGAGAATCCGCTGCCGCAATACCTGGTGCGCTAATAACCGGTACACTTGCTCGAAACCTACGCCTATAACTCCCCGAGGTAGACTCCTCTGCCTGTTTCGGGGTAGCGACCCCGGGCGGATTCAGAGGGACTTATCCCTTTCATTTCCTCCTATCGCCTACTTCTGGCTGATTCAAAGGGATTTATCCCTTTCATTTCCTCCCATCGCCCACTTCTGGCGGATTCAGAGGGATTTATCCCTCTCCTTTCCTCCTATCGCCTACTTCTGGCTGATTCAAAGGGATTTATCCCTTTCATTTCCTCCCATCGCCCACTTCTGGCGGATTCAGAGGGACTTATCCCTCTCTTTTCCTCCCATCGCCCACTTCTGGCGGATTCAGAGGGATTTATCCCTTTCATTTCCTCCTATCTCCCACTTCTGGCGGATTCAGAGGGACTTATCCCTTTCATTTCCTCCCATCGCCTACTTCTGGCGGATTCAGAGGGATTTATCCCCAACCAACTTAAATAAAACAGCCTCCCCGAAGGAAGGCTGCCTTTCAATTCAAATAGGATATGCTAGGCCCCGCAGCGCTTATTGCGATCTGCTTGCATTAGCCGCGGGACGGCTGCCAGAGCGTCCGCTTTGGCTTCCGCCCGGTCTGCTGCCGGACTGGCTGGACCGGCCGTATTGGCCGCCAGACGGTTTATTACCTGCTCCGCCACCTGGACGGGCTGCAGATCGTTCGCCTGGACGGCTGCCGGAGCCTGCTCCGTTGCCGGAGCCGCCAGCAGGACGGCTGCTGCCAGTTCCGCCGCCTGCATAGCTGCTGCCCGAGGCACTCTTGGCTCTGCCGCCTGCGTCACTACCGCCTGATGCACTTTTCACTCCGCCACCTGTATAGGTGCTACCCGAGGTGCTTCTAGCTCCGCCGCTTGTATAACCGCCGCCCTGCTTGCCTTGCGCGAACCATTCCGACTTCGGCTTACGGGCCGGATTGGTTTTAGCTTTTTGCGACGGCTTCACTGGTGCTTTGCCCGGACGGTCTGCAAGCAATGCCAGATTGCTCTTGGACATCGGATAAGCATGGTCCTTCACTTCCGGAATCGTCTTGCCGATCAGCTTCTGAATATCCTTCAGGTACGGGATTTCCTCCGCTTCGCACAGTGAGATGGCGATTCCGCTCATTCCCGCACGGCCGGTCCGGCCAATACGGTGAACATAAGTTTCGGGAATATTCGGCAGGTTGAAGTTGATGACATGGGACAGTTCATCAATATCAATTCCGCGGGCCGCGATGTCTGTAGCTACCAGCACCCGTGTCGCACCGCTCTTGAAGTTTCTTAATGCGTTCTGGCGGTCATTCTGCGATTTGTTGCCGTGAATGGCCTGTGCAGTAATATTAATTCTGGTCAAATCCCGGGTTACCCGGTCAGCGCCGCGTTTGGTGCGTGTGAACACCAGTGCTGATACAATCGAAGGGTCCTGCAGCAGACGGTTCAGCTGATTCTGCTTGTTCCCGTTCTCCAGCAGGTAGATCGACTGCTCGATTCTGTCCACAGTAGAAGATACCGGGGTAATTTCAATTTTCACCGGATTCACCAGCAGAGTCTTCACCAGCTGAGAAATTTCGGTCGGCATGGTAGCCGAGAAGAACAAAGTCTGCTTCTTGTCAGGCATCTTGGCAATAATCCGCTTCACATCATGAATGAAGCCCATGTCCAGCATACGGTCTGCTTCATCCAGAACAAGAATCTGCACATGCTGCAGATCTACGCGTTTTTGGCTCATCAGGTCGATCAGTCTGCCCGGTGTGGCAATCAGAATATCAGCACCGATGGCAAGCGCCCGTTCCTGGGCCTTCTGCGATACCCCACCGACAATCGCTGTCGAACGGATCGTTGTGAACTTGCTGTAGGCTTGAATGTTCTCGGATATTTGCAGAGCAAGCTCCCGCGTCGGTGTCAGAATCAGGGAACGGATACGCTTCGTTCCGCCAGTTCTGGCCTGCTGGCTGAGCAGTTGAATAATCGGCAATGAGAAGGCCGCGGTTTTTCCGGTACCGGTCTGTGCACAGCCCAGGATATCTCTGCCAGCCAAGGCCGCAGGAATGGACTCTTCTTGAATTGGGGTTGGGGATGTATAGTTTTCCAGGCTCAGTGCCTTAAGAATCGGCGGAATCAAATTCAAATCGTTAAATGTCATTTTATCTCCTTAATTTTGAATACATATATTATCGGACCATTAATCCCTTGTATATCTCTTTTGCGGCGTCTCCACATAGCGCTCAGCAAAGTCATAACACATAATGATAACACAGAAAAGCGAATATGAAAACTTCCATTTCATTATTTTCAGAAAATTTATTTCACAACAAAAAAAGCAGAGGATTTCTCCCCTGCCTTATGCCAAATATTATAAGAACCTAATCAACGATTTCAGCAGTATCGCCATTATTGGCACCAGCAGCATTCGCTTCATCGGTGTCGATATGCATATCAAGCTTGAAGTTGTCGGATACGCGTGCAATCACGTTCTCCAGTACCAGGCCGCGTTCGCCGCCAAGGCGTACTTTGAGGAGCTGCTTATCAGCAATGCCCCAAGCTTCTGCTTCGGAAGTGTGCATGTGAATATGGCGTGCTGCCACAATCACACCTGTCTCCAGTTCAACTTCACCGGCAGGTCCTTTAATCGTAATGCCTGGTGTTCCTTCGATATTACCGGATTCACGTACAGGTGCTTTCACGCCGAGGCTGAATGCGTCTGTGCGGGATACTTCCAGCTGCGAGGCCGGACGGGCAGGTCCGAGGATTCTCACTTTGTCGAACTTCCCTTTAGTACCGATTACAGCTACTTGTTCGTTGGCTGCGAATTGTCCGGGTTGGGATAGCGGTTTGAACTCAGTCAGTTGATAACCTGCGCCAAACAATGCTTCTACATGCTCCTGCGTAAGGTGAATATGCCGGGCCGACACACCTACGGATACAGTCTTGCTCATTCTTAAGTCACTCCTTGTATTTTCTCTAGTATCTGTACAAGCCACTGAACATTATACATCTTATTACCCGAAAATAAAAAGATCCGCCTCACAATCAGCGGATTTTTTTCGACATTTTACGATTCTGTGAATGGAAGCAGAGGATTCATTCCTGCCGAAGAAGGCAGTTGCTCCCGCAAGAATCCCCAGGCATTCCGGTACAGCCAGCCCCGTACCTCATCCTCCGGATAGTACTTCAGCAGAAGATCGGCAAACTCCACATATTTTCCCGGATGCTCCAGTCCTCCGACCCAGGCTTCAATTCCGTCAAAATCCGAGCCGAACATCAGCTGTCCGCTTCCCCCCAGCCCGCAGACATGCTCAATATGCCTCCGCATATCCTCACGGCCTGCCTCTCCTCCCTCCCGCACAAACCAGGGAACAAAGGTAAGCCCGATCCGTCCATCCCTTGCAATCAGCGCCTTAATCTGGTCATCACTCAAATTGCGGGGATGAGCACAGATAGCGGCGCTATTGGAGTGTGAAGCAATGAACGGGCGTACGCTCCGCTCCATCAGCTCCCAGAACCCTGCCGGGGCCAAATGCGACACATCGAGCAGCATGCCGCTCCCGTTGCACCATTCAATCAGCTTCCGCCCTTGCTCTGTGAAACCGCCGTTGCGCCGCTCCAGCACACCGTCCGCTGCCCAGTTCGCATAGTTCCAGGTAACGCCCAGACAACGCACGCCGAGCTCGAAGCATAACTGGGCATAGAACAGATTGCCCTCCAGACCGTCCACGCCTTCCAGAGAGAGCATTCCAAAGGCCGGGGCAGTTAAGCCACCCTCCACGGTCTCTTCCTTCCAGCGCAGCCACTGCAGGCCTCCCGTGCCGACAACCTTCTGGCGGAAGCATTCAATTTGACCCAGGACATCCTCGAATTTCGCCCTTCCGCGCACCGCAGACAAATATATCGCAAAAACCTGCAGTTCGACATTCCCCTCCGCCAGTCGCTCTGAGGTCACATCCAGGCGGGGATCATTCCTGAAATCCATCCCGGGATTCGCCTGCAGCTTGCTCAGGGCATCGCAATGAAAATCCGCCACTTTCAGCTTCATCTTCCCCATAGTAGACCAGCTCTCCTTCTTCTGACTCTCCGATTTTAACGGATCAACCGTCTATTTCATATGTATGCCGCAGGCTGAAGCATCAGTCAGGACAGCAAAAAGCCTGTTTACCAAGTAAACAGGCTCAATCTAAATGATTCATTTCATTATCTAGGCTCAACAATAAGTTTGATCGCTGTCCGGTCTTCCCCATCAATCACTATATCCGTAAAAGCCGGAATACAGATCAAGTCGACTCCGCTAGGTGCGACAAATCCCCGGGCGATGGCAACGGCTTTGACGGCCTGGTTCAGTGCTCCTGCTCCAATAGCTTGTAGCTCGGCCGATCCACGTTCGCGAAGAACACCTGCTAATGCGCCAGCAACGGAATTTGGATTGGATTTAGCTGATACTTTTAATACATCCATAGTAAGTACCTCCCCTGGGAAAATGATGGTGTTCTTCTTCCACTACAGTAGATGTTATTCGCGGGAGAAGAATTAATTCCTTCTTTTTACGGACCTTTCCGGAGAAAATAGTTCAAAAGATACTCTTTTTCGATATGATAAATATCACACTTTACCCAAAACAAACGAGTTTTACCGAATTACCTATTTGTTCGTAAACCCTTCTAGCTCATCACCCATTCATCTTCACGCAGCCGGATCTTCTCCAGTCGTGTCGCTTTACCCGTAGCTTCATCAAGTTCTGCGAATATACCATGCAGCTGCCATTTGCCTTCGTCGACTACAAAACGGGAGGGAAGCTGTGTTGTAAATTTATAGATGATCGCATCCTTTTCCATACCCAGAATTCCTTCTCTTGAACCAACCATACCAGCATCTGTAAGATACGCCGTACCTCCAGGCAGAATCACATCGTCATTGCTCTGCACATGAGTGTGCGTGCCGACAACGATCGAAGCCAGACCATCCATGAAATAGCCCATCGCTATTTTCTCGGAGGTCGCTTCCGCATGGAAATCCACCAGAATGCATTTATGCTCTCTGCGCAGCTCTTCCACAATCTCCTCGCCAATCCGGAACGGATCATCAATCGCCGGAAGGAAGGTACGCCCCTGGAGATTCACAATCGCCAGCTGTTTGCCGTTCCCCTTAACGACGGTATACCCTCTGCCCGGTGTCCCCGGCGGGAAGTTAGCCGGACGGATAATCCGCGGCTCATCGTCGATAAATTCAAAGATATCCTTATTGTCCCACGTGTGGTTGCCCATTGTAATTCCATGGATACCCCAGTTGAAAAACTCATTGGCTATCGCGGCGGTGATTCCTCTGCCGGCTGCTGCATTCTCACCATTGGCAATAATGATATGCGGCTGATATTTGCTTTTCAGGGAAGGCAGCATTTCACGCAGCGCTTTTCTGCCTGTATTGCCTACAATGTCTCCGATAAATAAAACTTTAATGATTCTCTCCTCCTACAAAGTATTGATTTTCTCCATACAAAAATCGCTGCATAAGTATAATTTCACCTATTCCGCTCTATTCCAAACTCCATTACGCCAGCGGTACTGCGCAGCAAGGTGTACCGCTCAGCAGGACTGGAGTATAGCAGGTAATAAGCAACTGCTCACATGCAGGCAAGAAAAAAGGCCCCGCACGGGGGCCGATTTCCTTGCTTATTTTGCGTATTCTACAGCGCGTGTCTCGCGGATTACGGTAACCTTGATATGACCCGGATAATCCAGCTCACTCTCAATCATCTTCGTAATGTCACGGGCCAGACGGAAAGCTTCCGCATCATCAATCTTCTCAGGCTGTACCATTACGCGAACCTCGCGGCCCGCCTGAATAGCGTAAGATTTCTCGACGCCCTCGAAGGACTCCGAAATTTCCTCCAGCTTCTCCAGACGTTTGATGTACGTTTCCAGGGTTTCACGGCGTGCACCGGGACGGGCAGCCGACAATGCATCAGCAGCTCCAACCAGCATGGCAATAACCGAGGTAGCCTCGCAATCTCCATGGTGGGAAGCGATACTGTTGATAACCACCGGATGTTCCTTGTACTTCTTCGCCAGTTCGACGCCGATTTCCACATGCGAACCTTCCACTTCATGATCAAGCGCTTTGCCGATATCATGCAGCAGTCCGGCACGTTTTGCAAGCACGATGTCTTCCCCAAGCTCACCGGCCATAAGTCCAGTCAAATAAGCAACCTCCATGGAGTGCTTAAGTACGTTTTGACCGTAGCTCGTACGGAATTTCAGGCGGCCCAGAATTTTGATCAGATCCGGATGTAGACCGTGAACGCCAACCTCGAAGGTAGCTTGTTCACCGTATTCACGAATCCGCTCATCCACTTCTTTACGGGATTTCTCCACCATTTCTTCAATCCGTGCAGGATGGATACGTCCATCTGCCACCAGCTTCTCAAGTGCCGTACGGGCCACTTCGCGGCGGATCGGATCAAATCCTGACAGAATAACCGCTTCCGGCGTATCATCAATAATAAGATCAATCCCCGTAAGAGTCTCCAGGGCACGGATGTTACGGCCTTCACGACCAATAATCCGGCCTTTCATCTCTTCATTCGGCAATGTCACAACAGATACCGTAGTTTCTGCCACATGATCGGCTGCACAGCGCTGGATGGCCAAGGTAATAATCTCACGGGCTTTCTTGTCCGCTTCCTCTTTGGCCTGCTGTTCAATTTCCTTGATCATCTGAGCAGTTTCATGGCGAACTTCCTGTTCTACATTACTAAGAATGATACTTCTGGCATCATCGATGCTTAGATTGGAGATACGCTCCAGTTCAGTAACCTGATTCTTGTAAATGACATCAATTTGCTGTTGGGTTTCATCAATTCGTTTCTCTTTGTTAGCTACTTGTTCTTCTTTTCGTTCAAGCGATTCCATTTTTTTATCCAGCGATTCTTCCTTTTGCAGCAAACGTCTCTCTTGCCGTTGGATTTCATTCCGACGTTCACGAGTTTCTTTCTCAGCTTCGGTACGGATTCTATGAACTTCGTCCTTAGCTTCCAATACCGTTTCCTTCTTCAGCGCCTCCGCCTCTTTCTTCGCGTTCTCCACGATGACTACGGCTTCTTTCTCTGCGCTGGAAATTTTAGCTTCTGCAAGGGATTTACGAATAAAATAACCGAATCCAAAGAATGATGCAGCTACAACGAGAACGATAATGACCCAGATCCATGATTCCATCTGTTCACCTCCTCGTTTACATCCTCCAAGGTTCTTCCCTTGGGTATGTGTGCAGTTGTTAAACTATCCGTTCATCACCATACAAAAAACCGGTAATACACCGATTGCCATACTGCACATGCTGCACATGCACACTGCCCGCCTTATCCGGCGATTACATTTCATATGAGTTGTACGCGAACCGGAACATAAGAGTCTGCTTTTTGGGAAGGAAAAAGGATTCTTAGTTTATGCCGATTCATGTTATATTTTATTATTTATAAAAAGACCTTGTCAAGAGAGTCGATAACCGCATTAAAGTCAAGAGAATCAATCCGGGAAGTAAATCTCCTCTTCTTCCCCCTCAGAATCCTCCTCTTCCCGGAGAATTCCCAGCACCTGACGCACCATTTCACCTGTAAATCCCCGCCGCATCAGAAAGGCTCCTGTCTTCCGGCGTTTGTCATTTACCTCTCCCCGGATCGTATTCCATTTCTTCCTTCCGGTCAGCAGTGCGCTCTCCAGCTCCTGCTCGGGGGTAATCTGATCCAGCGCCTCAGTAATCAGCGATTTATCAATGCCTTTCTCCCGCAGCTCCTGCCTGATCCACATCTTGCCCTTACGCTGGCTGGTGATCCGCTGCTCCGCCCACTGCTTGGCGTACAGGGGATCATCAAGCAGACGTTCCTGCTCCAGCCGGAGCAGAACTTCAGCAATAACAGTCTCCCCTATTTCCTTCTCCCTTAAACGGCGGGCCATCTCCTGTGCGGTCCGGGGTTTGCGCTCCAGATATCTCAGCCCCTCCACATAGGCCCGCTGGCGTTCATCTGCTGCAACGATATCCTCCAGATCAGCTTTTACAAAAGTGCTTCCGGTAATCATCCGGTATTTAATCATGACATCTTCATGAACAGTCATGTTGTATGCTCCGAAATGAATCAGATAACGGTAATTCGACTTCTTCAAACGTTCTACACGAGTAATTACCAGTTCCTCATCGGCCGGAAAATCTGCCAGCACCTGCTCATCCTGCTCTTCCGGTTCAGAATCCAATTGTATTACCATCCTGTATTTCACCTCATCAGCTATGGAAATAATGATTAATTTACGAAAAGGCACCCTGTCAATCCTCACAGGGCGCCTACCGATCTTGTCTTCATTATTTAATTATTATTATGAATTAGATTACTCAATCTCAAGCAACAGCTTCTCTTCTTCCTCTTGCTCTGCAACCACATCAGCTTCGGATGGCGCAGCTACCAGAGTGGATAAGTTGCTTGCTTCACGGATCTTGTTCTCGATCAGCAGGGCAATATCCTGATGTTCCTTAAGGAATTGCTTGGAATTCTCCCGGCCTTGGCCCAGGCGTTCGCCTTCATAAGAATACCAGGCACCGCTCTTGTTGACGATATCCATTTCAGTACCGATATCCACAAGGCTTCCTTCTCTGGAGATTCCTTCGCCGTACATGATATCCACATCGGCTTGCTTGAACGGAGGCGCAACCTTGTTCTTCACGACTTTGATCTTTGTGCGGTTACCCACCACATCGTTACCCATCTTGATACTCTCTACCCGGCGTACATCCAAACGGACAGAAGAGTAGAATTTCAGAGCGCGTCCACCCGGAGTAGTCTCAGGGTTACCGAACATCACACCGATTTTCTCACGAAGCTGGTTAATGAAGATTGCAATCGTATTGGATTTGTTGATGGCACCTGACAGCTTACGCAAGGCCTGGGACATCAGACGGGCCTGCAAACCTACGTGAGAGTCACCCATATCGCCTTCGATTTCTGCCTTCGGTACCAGAGCTGCTACAGAGTCAACTACAATGATGTCTACGGCTCCGCTGCGTACAAGGGCTTCAGCAATTTCCAAGGCCTGCTCACCTGTATCTGGCTGGGACAACAGCAGTTCATCAATGTTCACGCCAAGCGCATTCGCATACTTGGGATCAAGCGCATGCTCCGCATCAATGAAGGCAGCTTGTCCGCCTTGCTTCTGTACTTCTGCGATCGCATGAAGGGCTACCGTCGTCTTACCGGAAGATTCCGGTCCATATACTTCAATGATACGTCCTTTGGGAAGTCCGCCTATACCTAGTGCAATATCAAGTGCCAAAGATCCGCTAGGTACAACTTCCACTTTCATGTGCGTGGATTCTCCCAGTTTCATGATCGAACCTTTACCGAATTGTTTTTCTATTTGACGAAGCGCCATATCAAGCGCTGCACGACGATCTGACAATCAGATCACTTCCTTCACTGTTTATAGTATTATAATAACGTGTTTTGGAGGTCTTGCCAAGCTTTTTTTAGAACATACATTCGTTTTTTTTACTCCCAGGGATAATACTCCCTTTTATTGTAAGGCAAACGGACCCTTTCATGGATTTACATATACAACAAAGAACCGCAGCAAGATTGCTCTAGCCACGGTTCTTCCGCATACCTAAATTATATACCGCCCAGGGCAGTTATTGCAAGGCCGAGCCTTCCAGCGGAGTGGCTACCTTGCGTTCTTCCAGCCGGCGCCAGAGGCGGTACAGCAGGGCCTTGACTGTGCGCAGGCGGATGTTCTCACGGGTTCCCTTGAGATTCAGCTCATATACTTCTGTCTTACACCCGCGCTCGGCCAGTCCTACGAACACAAGCCCCACCGGCTTGCGCTCGGAATATCCCGGTCCGGCTACACCGGTAACAGATAAACCGAAGTCCGTATCGGCAATCATGCGCACCTGGTCCGCCAGCACTTCGGCAACCTCGCGGCTTACCGCTCCGGGAGCATCCGGGCCTTCAAGCATTGCGGAAGGCACATTCAGCAGTTTTTTCTTGATATCATTGGAATAACACACGATCCCCCCGGCGAACATGGATGCGCTGCCCGGGATATTCGTAATGCTCTCCATGAGAAGACCGCCCGTGCAGCTCTCGGCAGCGCTTAGAGTCAGGCCCGCATCCGCCATCCAGTCCACAATCAGCTGCTCCAGCGGCACATCAATGTTGGCATACAGATGCTCCGGCAGAATCTCAGCAATCTGCTTCTCGAGCACATCAAGCTTAAGCATAGCCTCACGCTCGGACGGCGCCTTGGTGGAGATACGTACGGTCACTTCGCCTTCCTTGGCATACGGTGCTATCGTAGGATCGCTCTGGCTGCGGATCAGATCAATCAGCTTGTCCTCCAGGAGCGATTCACCAATCCCCGCAAACTTAAGCATCTTCGAGTAGAGCGGCATTTCGTTCGTCAATGCATGCTGCTGCAGCCAAGGCTTCGCCTTATCCGTGAACATCGGCTTCATCTCCCGGGGCGGACCCGGCAGCACGATATAATACTTGTCCTGTTCCGCAAAAGCAATCCCTACCGCCAGGCCGATATCGTTGGACAACGGGGTTGTCCCTTCAATGACCAGCGCCTGCTTACGGTTATTCTCAGTCATTACGATCTTGCGGTCATCGAAGAAGCGCTGCACATGATCCATAGCAAGCTGGTCAATGTGAAGCGTACGGCCAAGCGCCGCAGCCAGCGCATCTTTGGTCAGATCATCCTCTGTCGGGCCGATCCCGCCGGTAAACAATATAACGTCGGCGCGGCTCTGCGCAATCCGGATCGCTTCCTGCAGACGGCTTTTATTGTCCCCGACGACCGTCTGAAAGTATACGTCAATTCCTAACGCAGCCAGCTCTATCGAAAGAAACTGCGCATTGCTGTTCACGATTTGTCCAAGTAGAAGTTCTGTTCCAACGGCAATAATTTCTGCTTTCATAGCTGACGTTCTCCTCCTGATTGTAGAATTAGAGCAAGATTCAAGCTGCGCTGCGCGCCTCAGGCTTTATCAAATTCAAGCAGATCCTTGTTCTTCACGAAATAATCAACACCTGAATATATGGTGATAAGGGCTGCTGCCCAGATCGCAATATCATCCACAGGAATGCTGACGAACTGGAACGGGAAGTTGTTAAGGAGCAGGAGCGAAATAGCGACGATCTGAATGACTGTCTTTATCTTGCCCCATTTGCTTGCAGCCACAACCTTCCCTTCAAGCAGCGCCACCTGGCGCAGGCCGGTCACGGCGAACTCGCGGCTGATGATGACAATAGCAATCCATGAATCGCAGCGGCCCAGCTCCACAAGCGAGATCAGCACTGCCGAGACCAGCAATTTGTCCGCCAGCGGATCAAGCAGCTTACCCAGATTGGTGACCATGTTATACTTTCTGGCTATGTAACCGTCAATTCCATCTGTACTGGCTGCAAGCAGAAAGATAACTGCCGCGACCAAATGATTAATGGAAAGCTGAAAGGAGCCCCAATGTATCGGTTCCGGATAGAAGCTGAAGTCCACCAGCAGAAAAAACATCATGATTGGGATAAGGCAAATACGTGCTAATGTGATACGGTTGGGTAAATTCACTGAAGTTTCCTCCCCTAGTCTAGACGAATCCGATATTCCAGCATTTTCTTCAAAACTGCTTAGCTAGTATATTATAGCCCTAAATAAGTGTCAAAAAAACATAAAGCACCCCGCAAGTAAGTTACGTATACACTGCGGGGTACATAGTCTTACTTTAAATTGTTAAACTGCAAATCCAGCGGCAAATCAGCTTTGCGCAAGAGCTGGATAATTTGCTGGAGATCATCACGGCTTTTGCCGGTAACACGGATCTGATCGCCCTGGATCGTGCTCTTGACCTTCAGCTTGGAGTCGCGGATCAGGATGTTGATCTTCTTCGCATTCTCCTGGTCAATCCCTTGCCGCAGACCCAGCCGCTGGCGTACAGTACCGAGTGAAGCGGGCTCAACTTTGCCGAAATCCATATTCTTCAGCGTAATTCCCCGCTTAACCATCTTTGTCTGGAGAATATCAATCACGGCATTCAGCTTGTATTCATCCTCTGAGGCGATTACAAGCGCATCCTTCTCCAGCTTCAGGCTGCTTTTGCTGTTCTTGAAATCAAACCGGTTGTCAATTTCCTTCTCGGTCTGATGAACCGCATTGGTCAATTCCTGCATATCCATCTTGGATACAATGTCAAATGAACTTTCGGAACTCATGATTCCACATCCTTTACTACAATTAGTCTGTTCCTATTATATGAGATAGGGGCTCTTAAGTCTAATAATGGAAAAGAGCCCCCGGATACACAAGTAGAAACGGATGCCATCCTTTTGAAGGACGCACCCGTTTCAGCGAGAAAGATTACACGCCTCCCGGAATTACCGCCGGGAGACGCTCACATCTGAATATTATCTGCTGCGTGCAGGAGCCCGGAACATATCCAGAATTCCCAGCAGAACATGTGCCAGTCCAAAGCCCAGAATACCATATCCCCAGGCGCTCGGTGTCAAATAATACCCCAAGAGACTGACAATAATGCCAAGCCCTGTAACAATCCAGCTGACGGTCATGAGAGAATACACCTCACTTTGGCGTTAGAACTGTTAAACACTTCTAGGTTCTCCAATCCGCCAAAGACTATACATCGGATTTACTATTCTGCTGAAGTACTTCCGTCCGTGGCACCGTTCGCAGCACCATCCCCGCTGCTATCCAGTTCAAGAAGCAGACGTGATGAGGTTTTGCCGTCGGTAACGGCCTGTCCGTTCACTGTAATCGTTGTAGCCGGTGAATAACCGGATTTGATATACATGCCTTGATTGCCCAGTGTAAAACTCAAATTATCCCCGGCCTTAGTGTTCCCGAAGCTGAGCTTCTCCCCCTTGGAGTTCTCGCCCTGGTAGACTTCAAGCCAGCTGACTCCGGTTGAGGCAATCTCAACCTTAACCTCGGTTCCGGCAGGTGCCGAGACCTTATAGATAGTCGTTTTGCCCGATTTACGGTCCTGGGTAACGGTGACGGACCCCGGGGAAGACGACGGTGACGGCGATGGCTCTGGAGAAGCCGTAGGTGCCACAGTTGCCGATGCTTCCGGATTGGCAGTGGCTGCCGCATCAGCTGTTGGTGTTGGCACTGCCCCGCCGCCCCCAGCAGCGGTGGCCGAAGGCTTCACTTTGGCCGGATCTTGTGTTGCGGTAGTCATACTTCCTGAATCCGCTTGTTCCGGCTCTGAATCATTCAGCGTTGAAGATGCATACAGATAGATGACCACCAGGATAAGAACCGGGAAGGTCCACATGAGCAAGGTTGGCAGCCACTTGGCATTGCGTTCCGTTTCGGGCTTGCGGCTCCGCTTCTGGATTACGGTCTCCATAGTAGTATCGACAGGAGCTGCCGGGACATTGCCGTGCTCCTCCATTAATTCATCCGGGTTAACCCCGACCGCCTCTGCATAGGTTTTGATAAAGGCCCGGACATAAAAGCTGCCCGGAAGCACTTTATAATCACCTGCTTCGATGGCTTCCAAATATTTTTTGCGGATCTTTGTTACTTCCTGGACATCATCAAGACTCATCCCTTTTTGCAGACGAGCTTCCTTCAAATGCCGGCCCAGTTCCGACATACCATCACCTCCTAAAAGTTATGTTAGCGCTGCTTCTCTGAATGAGCTTCGTACAAAACTCGCTCCGGAAGCATACGCCCATTATGTTAAAGATCTTCACTGTAGCTTGTCGTAAACGACTCGTACAATATCTCTTCGTTCGGTGTATTGCGCAGCTCAATAATGATATCAAAGTCATCGAAGGTGTACTCCGACTCCCGCACGAAAATATCAGGATGCTCAATCACCTTGGTGCTCGGCATAGCCATGACATTCTGCAGCAGGTTATAGTGCTTCTCATTGGAGCGGATGGTGCTGACAATGCCGTCAATGATAAATACATTATGCGGGTTCAGCTCATCTTCAGCCAGCTGGCTGCGGACCGTCTGCCGCAGAAGCGTAGAGGAAACAAACGTCCAGCGCTTCATGGCACAGACGCTTCCGGCAATAATAGATTCCGTCTTCCCTACCCGGGGCATACCACGTAGTCCTATAACCTGATTGCCCTCCCTTTTAAACAGCTCGCCCAGGAAATCCACCAGCAGTCCGAGCTCATCCCGGGTGAAGCGGAAGGTCTTGCGGTCATCTGAATCACGGTCAATATATCGTCCATGCCGGACGGCAAGCCTATCCACAAGCCGTGGAGTACGCAGTGCCGTAACCGTTATATTATCAACTTTTTTGAGCATTTCGCCCATCAGCATGATCTTCTCATCATCGCTTGTTTCCAGCAGCATTCCGCGTGTCTTGCCTTCTACGCCATTAATCGTCAGAATGTTGACTTCCAGCATCCCCAGCATAGAAGCGATGTCGCCTAACAGACCGGGTCTGTTCTTATGTATCTTGTACTCCATATACCACTGTTTATATTCCACTTTTGCGCACCTCATAGATTCCTTTTCCCTAATATGCCGTCTCCGGCACCCGGGTCATGTTAATGATATATAAAAAAATTTTGAAAGGCAAGGACACGATTGTAATAATTGCAGAAAAGCTCCCGCAAGGGGAGCTTCATCCGCGTACCTATGCGTTTTTCTTCGCCAGTTTGACCATGAGTCCGGCAATGGTATGCTTCTCATCATCGGTTCCGACATCCCACAGCTCTTTGATGGCCCGGTTGGAGTAGTTGCCCGGATCGACCTTCTTGTCGAGGAATTCCCCGATTTCAAAAGCCAGCTTGGTGATGGTCTCGTCGCTCATCCCCATTTTTTCGGCCTGAATGACCCGGTCTCCCAGAAAGCTTTTCCAGGTATCAAAGTTCTTCACTACGGAATCTGTTGACATCTTAAATCCTCCTCAGGTTTGTAATGATATTGAGATTTAAAAGCAACAGTTATAATATGTCTCAAGCCGGAATTTCTTATGCTGGAGCATTTCTCCAGAACCTCATGGTTGGCATTGATAAGTGAGTTAAGTGATCCAGCCGCCGTTCGGACTGATGATCTGACCGGTGATATAACCCGATTCAGGCAGAGCCAGAAAATAAACAAGTGATGAAATGTCCTCAGGAGAAGCCAGTCTCCCCGCAGGAATCTCATCCTCCAGCATCTTCACCTCATCCGCCTGCAGATTAGCCAGCATAGCCGTCTGGACCGCTCCGGGCGCCACAGCGTTCACCGTAACCTTGGAGGGTGCCAGTTCCTTGGCAAGCGCCTTGGTAAAAGCATTCACCCCGCCCTTACTCGCCGAATACGCCACTTCACAGGAAGCGCCGGAGATCCCCCACACCGAAGACACGTTAATAATCCGCCCGTAACGCTGCGTAACCATATAAGGCATGAAGATCTGGCTGCACATAAAGGTGCCCTTCAGGTTCACCGCCATAATATCGTCCCACTCTTCTTCGGTCAGATCGGCTAACATCCCATAGTGTGCTTTCCCCGCATTGTTGACCAGAATATCCGGCATCATGCCGCTCGCGGCAAGCCTCTCGGCCATACGTACAAGCTGGCTGCGGTCTTTCATGTCCGCAGCCACTGTCATAACCTTCGCACCCAGCGCCATACAGCGCCGCGCCACATCATTTGCCGCTTCATGCGAGTTCATATAATGAATCACGATGTTCATTCCCACCGAAGCAAAACGCTCGGCGATCGCTCCGCCGATTCCCCCGCTGCCCCCGGTAATGAGCACTGTCATTTCGCCAATCGGTTTGCTGTCCTCTCCCGGTAATGACATTAAGGACTCACCACAAGCGACACAGCCAGCTGCTCCCAATCGACATGGTCATGGAGCCGGGCATTCACTTCATCCAGAGTGATCGATTCATACAGGGGAAGCACTTCAAACAGATCTCCTCCGCGGAACTGGTAACGCGTGAACTCATGGGCAATGCTCTCCGGCGAATTCAGCATCCGCAGGAAGCCGCCGATTTTCTTTTTGCGGGCACGCTCGAAATCCTTGGCGGCGAAGCCCTTCTCCAGAATAAGTCCGACTTCTTCCTTGATCCGCTCCAGCAGCAGACCCGGATCTTTGGTGTCACCGCCGATCGCCGAGAACGCATACTGCGGGGAGCTGTTGAATTCATGACCGAAGCTGTCTGAGATCAATTCCTCATCATAGAGCTTCTGATACAGCGCTGTACTGCTGCCGAAGAGCAGATCCAGCATCAGCTTGGTTGTCAGGTCACGGCGCACTGCCGCTTCACCGGTAAGCCCATCCACCTTCTCCTTGAACCCGAACATCATTTTGGGAATCGAGACCGCCAGCCTGCTCTCCACATGCTTCGAGGCCACCTCTTCCGGCTCCGGATCGAAGATGCGGGTAATTTCGCCCTGCTTCTCATAGCTCTTGCCCTTCTGATTATTGCGGATCAGTTCAAATACCTTCTCAGGATCAACGCCGCCGACAATGAACAGCAGCATATTGCTGGGATGGTAGAAGGAATTGTAGCAGGTATACAGCGTTTCTTTGGTAATAGTTGAGATTGACTCGATGGTTCCGGCAATATCAATGTGCACCGGATGGGTGGCGTACATGGCTTCAATCAGACCGAAATATACGCGCCAGTCGGGATTGTCGGCATACATATTGATTTCCTGGCCTATGATTCCCTTTTCCTTCTCCACATTCTCATCCGTGAAGTAAGGACGCTGTACAAAATCGACAAGGGTGCTGAGATTCTGCTCAATGTTCTCCGTCGCAGAGAACAGGTATACCGTCTGGTCAAAGCTGGTGAAGGCGTTCGCGGACGCACCATTGGAAGCAAAGGTGGCAAAAATATCACCTTCCGGCTCCTCAAACATTTTATGCTCCAGGAAGTGGGCAATTCCGTCAGGTACTGTGGTCTCTTCACCGCCCGCAACCTTAAAGTGATTGTCTACCGAACCGTATTGTGTCGCAAAGGTGGCATAGGTTTTGAGAAAAGCCGGCTTCGGCAGCACATACACCTGCAGACCGTTATCCATAACCTCGTGATAGAGTGTTTCTTGAAGTCTTTCGTAATGGAGCTTCTCCACCCTTATTCCTCCTTCCCTGTCAGGAAATAAATCGTATCCAGCTCGAAAGTATCCGCTGCTGCCTTCACTTCTGCCGCTCCAAGGCTATCCACCTGGTCCATCAGCTCTTGTGCAGTACGGTCTTTGCCGGACAGCTGGCGGTTGAAGTCGAAGGAGATCATCTCGAACGCGGAATCCTGAATTTCGGACAAAAGGTTGCGGATCATCGCTTTGGTCTGGCTAAGCTCAAGCTCACTGATATTGCCGGCCTTCAGCTCATCCAGCTGCTTGCGGATAATATCAACGGCTTTGCCGTAATTCTGGCTCTCGATCCCCGATTGAATCGTTCCGATGCCCTTATGGCCGTCATAACGGGAAGAGGCATAATAGGCCAGGCTCTCTTTCTCACGCACGTTAACGAACAGCTTGGAATGCGGGTAACCGCCGAGAATGCCGTTGTACATCAGCGCAGCAGCGTAACTGTCATCCTTGTAAGTGATTGAAGTCCGCAGCCCCATATTCAGCTTGCCTTGATTAACATCAAGCCTCTCTTCTACCGTCCGTACTTCCGTAACCGTTACCGGAGTGAAATTGGAGACATAAGGTACAGATTCGGAATGCCGGGCACGGCCGAAGTGGGCCACAACCAGCTTCTCAACTTCCTCGGGAGTAGTATCACCAACCACATACAGATCAAGTGTAGCTCCGTTCAACCAGGAGTTGTAGCTCTGATACAGCGATTCAGGTGTGATGCCATCGAGATCGGCCCGCTGGCCGAGGGGATGCAGACGGTACGGCTCCTTGCGGCACATTTCCTCAATGCAGCGTTCGGCTGCGTAACGGATTTTGTCATTTACAATGGATTCCAGCTTCTTGCGGATGGTCTCGCGTTCAGTGGCTACATAAGAAGCCCGGAAGCTTCCATCCTCAAGCAGAGGACGGGTTAACACCTCTCCCAGAAAAGCAAAGGATTCCCCAAGCAGACTCTCCTTGCTCTGCACAAAGGAATCATTGATCGTATCCATCCGGAACTGGACAATCTGATAATCTCCGCGTTTGTAAATATCGAAGCCGAACCCTGCACCATACAACTCCTCCAGACGCTCGCGAAACTCAGTGGTCTCCGGGTATGAAGCAGTACCCCGGCGGAGTACAAAAGGAACCAGCGCTGTAGATGTAACTGTACTCTCCTCAAGCGGAACGCCGGCATAAAGTGAAATGGCGAACGTCTTGAACGCCTTCGTAGGCAGAACGTGTATACGGATGCCTGCGGCGCTGCCATGTTGAAATCCATTATTTGTCAAGTCCAAAACTCCTTTACGGCGTGGATAGAAGCGTTATAACAAGTTTATGAAGTATTATCCATTCTAAACCATTCCAAAGTAAGGAAGCAACCGGAGGACAGCGTACCGGTTGCTCTCAGGAATATTTTATACAGGCTGCTACATGCAGAAAATATGCTCGCCGATGGTCTTCACCTGCGGACGGGACCAGATCCACTTGGAGGTCGCGGTCTTGGGATTGAAGTAATAGATACAGCCGCCCGACGGGTCCCAGCCGCTTAGTGCCTGCTGCACGGCTTTGCGTGCCTGTTCATTAGGCTCCAGATAGATCTGCCCGTCGGCTACAGCCGTGAACGCTCCAGGCTGGAATATGACCCCCGAAGGCGTGTTCGGGAAGCTGGGCGACTTCACGCGGTTGAGAATGACTGCGGCTACTGCCACCTGTCCTTCAAAGGGCTCACCGCGTGCTTCGCCATAAACAGCGTTGGCCATAATCTTCAGATCATTCTCGGACAGGCCCATCGAGTTGCCGGAAGACAGCTCGGCAGTATTGGATTTGGCCGTGTTCTTGGGTGCGGCTTTCTTTTGGGCGGTAGACGTCCCAGGCGCTGTCGGCTTCCAGGCAGTCGTTGCATTGTATAGCTTAAGCTTCGTCTTGGCTCCGACAACCCCGTCGGATTTGAGGCCGAATTTCCACTGGAACCAGGTAACGGCACTTTTGGTTTTGGTTCCGAACTTGCTGTCAATCTTACCGTTGAAGTAGCCAAGATGCTTCAATCTTCCCTGCAGCTCATACACATCCTGTCCGCTGGAGCCAAGCTTAAGCGGGGTTGTGCCAAATGCGGGCAGTGCTTCTTCCCCTCCATCAACGGTACCGGTTGCTGCCTGAGGTGCGGCATACGGCTTGGCATAAACCAGGTCATGATCTTCAAAGATTACACCGGCAAACGGTGCAGCTGCGAGTGCCAGGGTAAATGCGGCAATCATCCACTGTTTCTGTTTTGTCATGAGGTTCGCTCTACCTTTCTCTTGTAAGTTCTGCATGAATGGCTAAAGTTATTATGACGACTGGCAGGACTTCCTATACATTAACGCAAAGCGGCGGAGCGTAAATTCATTGCAACTGAGAACGATTATCAACTATAATCGGGATATGAAACAACAGGAGTTGAGAAGAATCATGAATTTGAAGGACCATATCGTCCTGTGGAACCATGCACTAATAGAAGTGATTGATGTCCGTAAGGCCTCGTTCGCTGCTGGACAGCCTCCGCTGCAATACCGCCTTCCGGCTAATACATATATGTACATTGTGCGCGGTAGTGCAAGTGTGCTTATAGAGGATATACCTTATGAAATCAGCGGTTTCAGCGTTATTCATGGGGGTAAAGGTACAATGGTCCAAGTGCTGAAGACACAGGATGTTCTGGATTATTACTTAATTTTGTACCGGTCTACGCTAACCCTTCCCGCACGGCAGCATGTAGCAGCACTTATGGAAGGCAATGGGCTAGTGGCAGAGCCATCTCTGTTCATTCCTGCTCATCCGCTGCCGCTGTACGAGATTCTAAACCGGATGTACGGCGAATGGGTAACCGGCGGCTTCCTGGAGCATCTCCATGCCAAGACCCTGTTCTATCAATGGGTCCATGAGCTGCTTCATCAGATGCAGGGGCAGGAGCTGCAGCCACTCAGAGCGGATGTACTGGACCAGGCTGTACGCTACATGCATGATTCTTACAGCCAACCGTTAACACTCGATACACTCGCAGGCACTCTGGGCACCAGTCCAAGGACCTTGTCAAGGTTATTCCGGATGCGGCTTCAGACCAGCCCTGCCCAATATCTGGTTCAGATCCGCATGGACAAGGCCCGGGAGCTGCTGCTCGGCACAGAGGCCACACTGCATGATATTGCTGTTGCTGTGGGCTACCCGGATGCATATTCTTTCGGCAAAATGTTCAAGAAGCACTACGGAACCTCTCCGGTGAGGTATAAGAATTCTTTGCATTCTGCTTCCCCATGGCCGGATATGCCATCTGCCCTGTCCGTATATGACATTGCCCGTGAAGACACTCTTCGTTATATTGATGATGATAATCATTATCAATTTCATCTAAAAGGAGCGTCATCCATGTTCAGAACGGCTAAACCATCCCTAATGTTCACCTTGTTGTTATGCTTCACCATAGTGTTAAGTGCATGTTCCTCAGGGAATGCCACTACGACCACAGCGGGCAGCGGCAGCAACACGCCTACCTCTTCGCCTGCTGCGACGGCAACTGCTACAACGTCCCCTGATAACACGGCTGCCGGGGCACAGACCCGGACAATCTCTACGGTAAAAGGAGATGTCGTGGTGCCTGCCGATCCTCAGCGTGTCGTGGTGCTGTATCTGCTGGGCGATGTGCTGGCTCTGGGCATTAAGCCCGTAGGTGTCTCTAGTGTAAATGAAGGTGCTGCCTTCGAGAACGAATTGAAAGATGTACAGAAGTTAGGAAGTTGGTTCGAGGCCAGCCCGGAAGCTGTCTTATCGCTTGATCCAGATCTGATTATCGTTCCTTCTGAGGAAACCTATGCAGCACTGCATGACATCGCACCGACAGTGCTGGTCCCTTATGAGAAGATGACGACCGATGAGCGGGTAGGTTTCATTGGACATATTTTCGGCAAGGAAGAACAGGCTACCACCCTGTTGAACAGCTTCAAGGCCAAAGTAGAGGACAGTAAGCAGAAGCTGCAGGAAGCGGGAATCCTCGGTTCCACGGTCTCCATCATGGAAGGCGGCTCAGACCGCAGCATGGTAGTGGTCATGAGCAAACAGTACGGCCGGGGTTCACAGGTCATTTATGAATATCTTGGAATGAAAGCACCTGAGATCCTTCAGCAAAAAATTGATTCCAAGAGCGATATGGGCGGTGATTCCGTATCCTTCGAAGTGCTGGCCGACTACAGCGGGGATTATATCTTCCGCTCCTCCTATGAGGGTATGGCTGATCTGACCAAGGACCCGTTATGGAACAGCATCCCCGCAGTCAAAGAAGGCCGCTTGATGAATATTGACTTCGGATTATCCTATTACAGCGATATTTACTCCCTGAACGCACAGCTTGATTTCATTGTGGACGCCCTGCTTGCCGCCCCACGGGTGAAGTAGTACAGTTCATGGTTGTACAAAAAAAGAGATGACCCGTAACTTGGGTCATCTCTTTTGCAGTTTAGGAGCTCAGTCTGCTGTGCTGGTACTGCTCTAGCGACATCAGCACCTCACGCGGCTTGCTGCCCTCGTAAGGGCCGATAACACCTCTGGCCTCCATAGAGTCGATTAGGCGCGCAGCGCGCGTGTAGCCCACCCGCATACGCCGCTGAAGCAGCGATACCGAGGCTTGCTTGGCTTCGAGTACAATCTGAACCGCTTGTTCATACAGCTCATCCTGCGGCTCCTGATCTTCCGTTAAGGTATCGTCTACCTCAGGGACAAGGGATTCATCGTAATTCGCTTCCCCCTGGCTGCTGACATACTGAACAATGGTCTCCACTTCCTGATCGCTCATGAATGCGCCCTGGACACGGATCGGCTTGGAAGCACCCATCGGCAGGAACAGCATATCCCCGCGTCCGAGCAGCTTCTCAGCCCCCGGCATATCCAGAATGGTCCGGGAATCGACATTCGACGAGACGCCAAAGGCAATACGTGAAGGAATATTCGCCTTGATGAGTCCGGTAATAACATCCACAGAAGGACGCTGTGTGGCGATAATCAGGTGGATTCCTGCCGCCCGCGCCATCTGGGCCAGCCGGCAGATCGCATCCTCCACATCATTCGCAGCGACCATCATCAGATCGGCAAGCTCGTCCACAATGACAACAATATAGGGCAGCACTGCCGCCGGGTTGTCTTTCATTAAGGTGTTATAGCCTTCCATATTACGTGTGCCTGATTTGGAGAATAGCTCATAGCGTTTCTCCATCTCTACCACAATTTTCTTCAGGGCAAGACTGGCACGCTTGGGGTCCGTAACTACCGGAGCCAGCAGATGCGGAATGCCGTTATATACATTCAGTTCGACCATCTTAGGGTCAACCATGAGGAATTTCACTTCATTCGGCTTAGCCTTATACAGGATACTTGTAATAATCCCGTTGATGCAGACCGACTTACCGGAACCGGTAGCTCCCGCTACCAGCAAATGGGGCATCTTGGCCAGATTGCCGATAATCGTCTGCCCGGAGATATCCCGTCCGAAGGCAATGGACAGCCGTGACTCCGCATCCTGAAAAATCTGTGTCTCCATCACTTCACGCATGGTGACGACCGAGACCTCCGCATTCGGCACTTCAATGCCGATCGCAGATTTGCCGGGAATCGGCGCTTCCATGCGGATATCCTTGGCTGCCAGTGCAAGCGCAATGTCATCGGTAAGATTGACAATCCGGCTGACCTTCACGCCGATATCCGGCTGAATCTCATAACGGGTCACTGCCGGTCCGCGGACCACTTCCAGCACCTTAGCCCGTACTCCGAAGCTCTCCAGTGTGGCCTCCAGCTTGCGGGCCGTCTGCATGTAGTCGTTCTGATCCCCCGCCTTGGCCCCGTTATTGGGCTTGGCAAGCAAACGGAAGGACGGCAGCTTGTACGGCTTGGGAGGCGGCGGCGGGGGAACTATCGGTGCCAGCTCGCTATGCTCTGCCGTCTCCAGTAGTCCGTCCAGCTCTAGAGGAAGTGCTTCTTCACCGGAATCCCCCAAGGATGCCGGGTCTCCTGCCGGAGTCCGCTGCTCCGCTGCTCCGGGCCCTGTCACAGCGCCGCCGCGCGCAGCCGGTGAGAACTCGCTCCATTCTTCCCTGTCCTCGGCATTCAGCCCTTCAGCCCGGATATGCTCGAAGAAATCACGAATAATCGGAGTAACAGGCTCCAGCTCGTCGTCCGGGAAGTCCTCCTCGCCATCATCCTCAAGAGGAATGCCTCTGCCTGCGGCGAGTCCAGAGATGACCGGGCCGTTCCGCGGATCTGTAATGATGATATCCGGCAGTGCCTCCTCCGGATCTTCCATGTCTGCAGGCTGTTCATTGCGCGCAGATCCGCCGAACCAGCCGGCCACTCTGTCCAGCAGCTTCGACTGTCCGCGTCTGGGCAACTGCTGGTCAGAGCCGTCATCGTCTTCATAATAGTCCTCATCATCTGCCGGCTCCGGGGCTGTGACTCTGCTGGATCGGGCAGGTCTGCTGTTCACCACCGGAACGGCTGCGGGGCGGTTCGCTGATCTGAGCTTAATTCCCTCAATCAGCTTGACCGTTCTAACCCGGAGCAGAGTAAACAGCTCCACATAAGACAGGTTGGTGATCAGCATGAAACTGATTGCCAGCAGCACAATCATCAGCAGCTTGGCCCCCAGATTGCCGAACAGCCACAGCAGCGCAGCATATTCAAGGGCTCCGATGTAACCTCCGCTGATGTCCTTGCCCAGCATGTACACACTGCTGTCGCCAGCGCCCGGTGAGAGGGCGCCGGATAGATCATTATGTATTTGTGACAGTACGTTGCCCGGATGCAGCATACCAAGCGGGCCGAGCTTTTGCTGCATCGCCGAAATGGTACTCATCAGGCACATGGACAGCAGCAGGAGCAGGCCCCCGGTATAGCGGCTGTTCCAGCCAGAAGGCCATTTCCGGTGAATCATCACCATCAGCCCGTAAAAAGTTCCCGCCAGCGGCAGCACAAAATAGAATCTGCCGAGTAAGTATCCCGCCATGCTTGACAGTGAGCGTCCAACAGCCGCTTCGCCCGACAAGGCAATGACCGAAATCGTAATAAGCAGAATTCCGTAGATTTCATATTTTAAAACACTGCCCAGCAGCGCTTTTTTCTTCTTCTTTCTCCGTTTAGCCACGCCAGCCACCCCCGAGACAACATTATACCATATAATGGCGTGGCGTACCTATGTTCTCTTTTGTCAGAATATGCATCTTTAGGCTGCTTGTTCGTACTTATTTGTCTAACTGTAGGATGGCACCGGGGGAGAAAGAAGCATCGAGATATTTATCCAGCGGACACTGCAGCAGCCGGACCACCCTCGCCTGACCTCCATCCAGCAGCTCGACCTGCATCAGAACACCTTGAATAGTCATCTCCTGCACGGACTGGGCATAATTGAACGCCCCCTCGAAGACTTGCTCCATCGGCAGAATCGTATAAAAGGTCATTGGGTCAGCCCTCCTTGCGGAAGAGTATCGTTCATCAGCGGGGGCGCAGCGGCAATCATCCGGTTCAGATGGGCCAGCGCGGCCCCAATACCGCCCACCTCATCCATAAGACCAAATCTGACGGCATCCTGTCCGCCTACAGCGGTGCCGATATCCCGGTTGAGTTCTCCGGTTTTGAACATCAGATCCTTGAATTGGGATTCTGTAATGCGGGAATGTGAGGTTACAAATTTAACCATCCGCTCCTGCATCCGCTCCATATACTCGAAGGTCTGCGGCACTCCGATAACCAGGCCGTTCATCCGGATGGGATGAATGGTCATGGTCGCACTTTCGGCAATAATCGAATACGTGGAGGATACCGCGATCGGTACGCCAATGCTGTGACCTCCGCCGATTACCACCGTTACCGTCGGCTTGGACAAGGAAGCGATCATCTCGGCAATAGCCAGTCCCGCCTCTACATCTCCTCCAACCGTATTCAGGATTATCAGCAGCCCTTTGATCGTCTTATTCTGTTCGGCTGCAACAAGCTGGGGAATGATATGTTCATATTTCGTTGTTTTGTTATGGGGCGGCAATACGAAATGCCCTTCAATCTGCCCGATAATCGTCATACAAAAAATATCCGGCTCTCCTGCCGGAACTGCCGTTTGCCCAAGCTCCTTCAGCACCCCCACCGGTCCAGGTATCATTGCCGGAGCCGGCTCATTCACAACTGGTTTAACCTCGCCGGGCAAAGTCTCTTCGTTGCTCTCTCCGCCGGCATTATTTGCTTCTGTAAATTCCATCGTGCGCAGCTCTCCCCTTCTGACTGCAGTACTCCTGTGCGGCAGCCATTCTGATTTCTGTTAGTATGACATTCCGGGGGACTCCCTTATGCACTATATAGCTGCAGATATATTAAAAAGCGGCCGCTTCATAAACGGCCGCCCTGTATTTAATACTTATCCACCACCGCACCCAGCGCTGCTCCGCGCACGTAGCTCTGGCCCTTAAGACTCTTTAATTCTTCGGCGGTGCCGGTCACGACCACGCCCAGAATACGGATATCACCGGCCTCCGGTGCAGCCTTGTCTTTTTTCAAATAATTGAAGATCCGCTGATATTCACTGTGATAATTGTCTTTCTTGTCCACTCCAGCCTGCACTGTGCCGATGAAATCCTCGGGCTTCGCCTGATCCCAATCCGGCCGGTTCCCGAAGCCGTAGACTCCGAATCCTGGACCCATCGGCGTGGGGTAATTCAGTTTATTCGCGTCATTCTCGTTCGGATAGGGCTTGAAGTTGAATCCTTCCCGGTCATCATACGTGTCCACCCAGTACCAGACCTGGTTTATGCCTGTGGGCAGCAGGCTTTTCGCCTCTTCAAATGAATAGTCCTTATCGAAGGATACGGACAGCTCCACCCGCTTGTCTCCGTTCATCCGGTCCAGCTCGGGAAGATCATTGATGATCTTTCCGTTGTAATCGACTCCCGGGATATAGAAGGCCATCTCTCGTTGTCCATTGTCTGAATTATAATTCCGGTAGTACTCGTACCCCTCCTGCTTCATACGCGGATCTTCAACAGTCAGGTTTGACTCGCCGCCGTACGCACCCGTTGTGAAGGGGAACCACCAGGGATTGTAATTGAGCCATCTGGTTTTCCAGGGGATAGGTACGTCATCGACAATCTTGTAGGTATTCATTTCCAGGACGCCTGACAAAAAGCCGCGGTTATCCTTGTAGCCGGAATCGAATTCATTGGGGCTGCTGATCATTCTGTATTTCTGTTCGCTATAGTGGGCATTCATGGACAGATGACCTACAAGCTGTGCTGCTCCATAGAAGACGATCAACAGCGTAAGCAAACTGACTCCGAGTGAAATCAAGATGCTGCGGATCATACTCTTCCGTTTGGTTTTCTTCAGGGTCTGCATAATATTCTGGTCTTCTGCTTCATCCCATGGGGCTGTCATTCGCCCTCACCTCCATATAATTGTTGAAATTGCTGTCTGGCCCGGTAGAGCGTAGCCTTCACGGTTGCTTCTGAAATGCCAAGCAGGGAGGAAATTTCCTTGTAGGAAAGGTCCATTTCATATTTCATCAAAATCAGCTGCTTGTTGACCGGATTCAAGCGGGCCAGCACGCCCTCAATCTCCTCTTTCCGCTCCCTGCGCAGCAGAACCGCCTCCGGCAGCTCCTGCTCCTGGGCCGGATGTTCTTCCACCTCTTCACCGCTATACAGATACCTCTTCTGTTTGCGGCAATAGTCAAAATACCGGTTGATCGCAACCTTATATAACCAGGCGCTGAATTTGTGCTCATCAATTGACTCCAGATACAGCAGCGCCTTATACACGGTGTCCTGCACAATATCTTCAGCATCCGAGGCTTCGGCACCGAGCCGGATCAAATAACGGCGAATCTCCGCCAGTTTGGGTTGGAGCACCCTCTCCATGTCTTTAGGCTCCATTCTGCACCTCCTTGCCTGTATAACGGTCAGCTTGCCCAAATGTTATTCCCGGCAGATAAAAAAAACACAAAAAGCCCCTCCTCCCCAGGAAACCGTCCAATATTTCCGGGAAGAAGGGGCTATTGCCCTGCATATATTCTTAAGAAAAGCTCTTAATTACACTTCCATGATGATCGGAAGGATCATCGGTCTGCGGCGGGTCTGCTCATAAAGGAACCGGCCGAGCGAGTCTTTGACACTGGTCTTCAGGGAAGCCCATTCATTGACTTTCTCACTCATCAGACGCTGCAGCGTTCCGGAGACAATCCGGTTCGCTTCGTCTAAAAGACCTTCTGATTCCCGTACGTATACGAATCCGCGTGAGATAATGTCCGGACCGGAGACAATGGCTCCGTTCTGCTTGCTGAGGGTTACCACAACTACCAGAATACCGTCCTGGGACAACAGCTTACGGTCACGCAAGACAATATTGCCGACATCGCCGACACCAAGTCCGTCAATCAGCACGTTGCCTGCAGTAACCTTACCGGCTCTGCGTGCTGCACCTCCGGAAATTTCAATCACTTCACCAAGCTCGGTGATGAAGATGTTGCCCGGTTCTACGCCGACGGATTCAGCCAGAAGCGCATGTTTGCGCTGCATGCGGAATTCACCGTGAATAGGCATGAAATACTTCGGCTTCATCAGGTTGAGCATCAGCTTCAGCTCTTCCTGGCTGCCGTGACCGGATACGTGAACGCCGGAGTTGGAGCCGCTGTAGATCACGTTGGCACCCAGACGGAACAATTCATCAATGGTACGGCCTACATATTTCTCATTACCCGGTACCGGTGTAGCCGCAATAATAACGGTATCCCCCGGCAGGATATCCACCTTGCGGTGGCTGGAACGCGCCATACGGGTCAGTGCCGACATTGGCTCGCCTTGGCTGCCTGTGCACAGTACAACTACACGGTTGCCGGCCATTCTGTTCATCTCTTCAGGCTCAATCAGCATACCGTCAGGAATGTGCAGATACCCGAGCTCGGAAGCAATAGATACTACGTTAACCATGCTTCGGCCAATGACTGTAATCTTACGGCCCGTGGCTTCAGAAGCATTCACTACCTGCTGGATACGGTGCACGTTGGAAGCAAAGGTTGCTACAACTACACGCTGTTCAGCTTTGCGGAAAATATCCTCCAGCACGATGCCGACATTCTTCTCAGAAGGCGTGAAGCCAGGCTTCTCGGCATTGGTGCTGTCTGACAGCAAGGCCAGAACACCCTTCGATCCAATCTCTGCCATACGGTGCAGATTGGCAAATTGGCCGTTGACTGGCGTGTGGTCAAATTTGAAGTCACCTGTGTGGACTACATTACCTTCCGGTGTCTCGACGCATACTCCAACAGAATCCGGAATACTATGATTGGTTCTGAAGAAGGTTGCCTTAAGGGAAGTACCCAGCTCCACTTCCGAATTCTCGTCAATCAGAATCCGCTTGGTTTCGCCAAGCAGGTTAGCTTCCTTGAGCTTGTTCTCGACAAGGCCCAGGGTAAGTCTTGTTCCGTATACCGGAACATTCAGGTTCTTAAGCACATAAGACAATCCGCCAATGTGATCCTCATGTCCGTGGGTAAGGACAATCCCTCTTACCTTGTCACGGTTCTCAGTGAGGTAGGAGATATCCGGTATTACAATATCAATACCAAGCATATCTTCTTCCGGGAATTTCAGACCGGCATCAATGACTACAATGTCGTTGCCGTACTGAACTACGTACATGTTCTTCCCAATTTCGCCGACTCCGCCCAGTGCGAATATCGTCAGTTTATCGTTGTTGTTTTTTTTGGACAAATGAATCTAACCCTCCTATGATGTTGGACGTCATACTTTTTATTTGTTAACAATGAGCTTCAATATTTCAGCGGCGCTGTAATATACATCAAAATGCTGTTAACTCCTTATTTCGACAAGGAATTTCCGATAAGCCTGTATAATTGCGCAAGTCTAAACTCCCGAATCGGGCAGTAAATATCGTCTTGAAGCGGGCAAACGCCGTCAAAATTCCACCACCGCGCCCCTCGCGCGTAAATCCGGCATATTTAGCACAGACTTATTCAAGGACCTATCCTGTCTCACAATGCAAATTCACATTGCCGGAAGATTACCGCATATTTTATTTTAACCGCACCAAGTCACTTAAGTTCATTATACATGATTTTTTTGGCAAAAGACAAGTCACCTTGTGCCTGGTCCTATTCTTTCCTTAACAAACAGCCATTATTTGAGGAAAAGACAAGCAAAAAAGCGCTTTAGAGCTTGCTTTTTTTACATAGTCTTTATACGGAGCAGACAAATAAAAAAACCGGCGCTCCAAAGAGCGGCCGGTTAACGGTATGAATCTGCTTATGAATATAATACGATTCCTATTTAAGCAAAGCGGCGATAAAGGCCGCCTCTTCTTCCGTCGGGGGAACCAGCGGCAGGCGGACCGAGCCTACATCGACCCCGCGCAGACCCAGCGCATACTTGACGGCTGAAGGATTAGGCAGCGGCTGGGGACATTCGAATAGTCCCTTGAAGACTGGAAACAGCTTCCGGTGTAGCTCACCTGCACGGCTGACATTACCGGATGTGAAGGCTTCAACCATCTCCAGCATCTCTGCTCCGACGACATGGCTCGCCACACTGATAATTCCGTGACCGCCTACGGCAAGCGTGGCGAGACCGGCAGAATCATCCCCGGAGTAGACATGGAAGTCATCCGGGCAGGCAGAGGCAATCCAGGTAATCTGATCGACTGACGCGCATTCCTTCGTAGCCACAATATTCGGAATCTCCGCCAGCCGCAGTGTCGTAGCTACACTCATACTCACCGTAGTCCGGCCGGGTACATTGTACAGGATGCAAGGCAGCGAAGTCGCAGCAGCGATCGCAGAGAAATGCTGGTAGAGCCCTTCCTGATTGGGTTTATTATAATAAGGGACGACCAGAAGGACACCGTCTACGCCGATTTTCTCAGCTTCCTTAGTGAGTTCAATAGAATGTCTGGTGCTGTTGCTGCCGGTACCGGCAATGATTTTACAGCGACCGCCCGCTTGCTTTTTGACAAAAGAAAACAGCTGCAGCTTCTCCTCATCACTTAAGGTCGGCGATTCGCCGGTTGTTCCGCAGACTACCAGTGCAGCGGACTTTTGCTCTTCGATCAGATAGTCAACCAGCCTTGAAGTTGCTTCCCAGTTGATTTCTCCCTCCCCGTCGAACGGGGTTACCATTGCGGTTATTAGTCTTCCGAAATCCACTTTGAATTCCTCCTTGTCAGCGGTGCAATTCAAATTTGGTATGCAGCGCGCGAACCGACTGCACCATATCTTCCTTCTTCACCAAAACCCAGATCGTTGTATTGGAATCTGCCGATTGCAGAATTTGGATATTTTGCGAGCTGAGCGCCTCAACAATCCGCGCCATGATTCCCGGAACACCGTTGATGCCTCCGCCGATTACCGAGACCTTGGCACAGCCGGACAAGCTCTTGGGACGCAGCCCCAGCTCCTGCAGCACAGCGATCGCCTGCTCTGACTTATCATCATTCACCGTATACAGCGCTTCACTTGGAGTTACGTTGATGAAGTCAACACTGATCTCGTTGTCGGCCATGCTCTTGAAGATCTGCAGCTGCACGCCCGTTCCGTTGCCCTCCGGGCATTCCACGGAGATCTGCGTGATATTGCTGACATAGGCGATACCCGTGACAAACCGGTCCACCACTCCATGCGAAACGTCGCTGAAGCCTTCCGGATGGGTCACCAGCGTCCCCTCCGCTTCCGAGAAGGTCGAGCGTACACGTACCGGAATCTGCGCCTGCATGGCAATCTCTACAGCCCGGGGATGAATAACCTTCGCCCCCTGATAAGCCATGTTGCAAATTTCCGTATAGCTGACATAAGTAAGCTGCTTCGCATCTTCGACAATCCGCGGATCAGCAGTGAGGATTCCGTCCACATCTGTATAGATATCAACCATATCCGCACGCAGCGCAGCTCCGAGAGCTGTTGCCGAGGTATCGCTGCCCCCGCGGCCGAGGGTGGTGAAGTCACCTGCTTCAGTCTGACCCTGGAAGCCGGTGACTATAACTACTTTATGCTCACGCAATTCGCGTAGAATACGTTCCGTCCGCACATCCAGAATTCTCGCATTGCCATAGCTGTTATCTGTCAGAAATCCGGCTTGCGCCCCTGTCAGCACCGTCGAACGAATACCTTCCTGCTCCAGCAGTCCGCACAGATTGGCCGCCGAGATAATCTCCCCGCAGCACATCAGCATATCCCGCTCCCGGTCCGGCAGGGAGTTCCCGCTCTGAACTGCCAGATCCAGCAGTGTATCCGTCGCGTACGGTTCCCCTTTGCGGCCCATGGCCGAGACTACTACCACCAGGCTGAATCCGCTGGCCAGCTCACGCTTGACATGACGGATTACGTGTTCTCTGGCCAACGGTGTGGAGAGTGAGGTTCCGCCGAATTTTTGCACTAAAATACCCATGTATAATTCCTCCATTACTTCTCTCAGCAAACCTACAGAACCCTACGTGAAATAAATCACCCCATGAAGCAGATGTGTTCGTAGTTGCGATACTTAAATGTAACTCCAGCATAAAATTGTACGTGCCGCCCCCGGGATGAGGACGGCAGAAATGAGGCATATCCGTTATGATTCCGTGATCTATGCTGAAGGAAACCGTCCGACCAGCATGGGCTGGAGCTGATGGCCCTGCAGGGCGGCGTAGCAGGCCTCGGGAATGAGATCCATACGCGCCACCAGCGAATTCGGCTTACCCTCGGGATTATCCTGCCCGAAGGGGACGAAATAGATATGTTTGGCTACCAGAAGCTTCGCAATATTCGCGGCATTGAGCCCCAGACCATCATTCGTCGAGATCGCCAGCACCAGCGGACGCTGGTTGCGCATCTGCGATTTGGCAGCCATCAGCACCGGACTGTCCGTCATGGCGTTCGCTAATTTGCTCGTTGTGTTCCCTGTGCAGGGAGCGATCGTCAGCACATCCAGGAGCTTGGAAGGACCCAGCGGCTCCGCTTCAACAATTGTAGAAATGATATCATTCCCTGTTATATCTTTCAACTGTTTTAACCAATTTTCCGAGGTTCCAAAGCGGGTGTCCGTATTCAGCACCGAAGCAGAAATAATCGGCACCACATTCGCGCCGCCGTCCATGAACCGCTGAATCTGCGGCATCACCTCCGCGAAGGTACAGTGTGAGCCGGTAATTGCATAACCTACTGTTTTTCCGTGCCAATCCATTCATTCATCCCCCCTGATTAAAGTCTCGTCCGATATCGACTGTACCAGTGCACCTGCCATAATAATTCCGGCGCTCTTGGGGGCAACAATGCCGGGAAGTCCCGGTGCCAGCATGGCCTTGATCCCGCGCTTCTCGGCATAACGGAAATCACATCCGCCCGGCGCGGAAGCCAAATCAATGATCACGCAATGCTTTTGAAGCCGTGAAAGAACCTGTGCGTTGATAATCATGCTTGGTATGGTATTGAAGATCAGATCCGCTTCAGGCGCATGCAGCAGCAAATCCTCCGTCATAAAAGGCTTCCAGCCCATTTCCGCTGCCCTTGCATAATGCTCCTGCTTTCTGACGCCTACCTTTACCGTTGCTCCCATTCCCTGGAGGGTCCTGGCCATCGTGAAGCCGGTCCTGCCCATCCCCAGCACCATCGAGGTGGAGCCGTGTATTGTAAAATCCGTGTTCTGGATAGCCATAACCAGCGCTCCCTCCGCCGTCGGAATGGAGTTGTAAATGGCTACATCGTCTCTGTTCAGCAGTTCCACCAGCTTCAGCGAATGTCCGGCACAAAGGCCGCGCAAATAGGTTTTGGCCATGCCGGTATACACAGTCGCATGAGCCGGCAAGGCAGTGATATGTTCCTCCCGCAATTGCAGGCGTTCCGAAGAGAACAGCGCATTAATGTAACCCTCATCATCGCAGCCGACCGCCGGCAGCACCAGCACATCTGCACGGCCGAGCAGTTCTGCCGACAGTGGTTCCAGGTTTACCCCCGGGCTTGGGGCATCCCATTTATCGAACCCGGCAGCGCTTACCGCCCCATCCATTTCCACACATTTCCGAATCACTTCAAGCTGTCTCGCGTCCCCGCCCAGGAACACGATCCTGATGCCAGTAAGCATAGGGATGACGCTCCTTTCCACATACACATTCGACTATAGAGCATCATATGCCGGATTCAGCCAATGGGTGAAGAGCGGAGAAGAATTCCTGCCGCACGGATATAAATCACTGAGTTTGCCCTGAAATCAAGGCAAATAACGCATAAAAGCTTGCGGACACGCACCCGAAGGTGCTGATTCCGCAAGCTTTTATATGATCGCTATAGAATTAAGCCCTGCTTACTTACCGGTATGACCGAAACCGCCGGCACCGCGCTCCGTTTCAGAGAGCACAGCGACCTCCTCCAGCGTTACAGACGGCACAACCTGGAATACCATCTGGGCAATCCGCTCATTGCGGGCAATCGCAAACGGTTCCTGTCCCAGGTTAATCAGCAGCACCTTAATCTCACCCCGGTAATCCGCATCAATGGTCCCCGGTGTGTTCAGGCATGTGATGCCGTGCTTCAGCGCCAGCCCGCTGCGCGGGCGGATCTGGGCCTCCAGCCCGTCCGGCATCGCCAGTGATATTCCTGTGGGGATCAGCTTCCGCTCGCCCGGAGCAAGCACCACAGCCTCTCCTACAGCGGCATACAGATCATATCCCGAGGCCTGCTCGGACATTTTACGGGGCAGCAGTACATCCTCATTGCCCGGCAGCTTGTTAATTTGCACGTAATGCGACAAGATCATCTCTCCTAACATTGGCTATCGCTTTATCTGTTGTGCCTACCATCGCCAGAGACAACGGCTGCGCAAACATAAAGTCCAGCAGCGTGTCCACATCCTCCATGGTCACGCCCTCAATTTTGGCTATCATCTCATCCAGCGTATCCTGCCTTCCGAGCATCAGTTCATTTTTGCCCATCCGGTTCATCCGGCTGCCTGTGCTCTCCAGACTGAGAATCAGGCTGCCTTTGAGCTGCTCCTTGCCTTTACGCAGTTCATCTTCGCTAAGGCCGTTAACAGCAAGATCATGCAGCATCTCTTTGATCAGCTCTGTAACTTCCTTGGTCTGCTTCGGCGCTGTACCGGCATACACCGTGAACAAACCGCTATCCGCCTGGGCGCTATGGTAGGAGAATACGGAATACGCCAACCCGCGTTTCTCGCGGATCTCCTGGAACAGCCGTGAACTCATGCCGCCGCCGAACGCATTATTTAGTAGCGCCATAGGATACTGCAGCGGACCGCCGCTTTGGACCCCCGGCAAGGAGATGCAGATATGATTCTGCTCTGTTTTCTTCTTGTGGAAGACCAGCTCCCCCTGATAATCCGGTTCGGTCAGCGAAGGCGATTCCCCGTGATTCTTAAAGGAACCGAAATGCTGCTCGAGCAGTTGGATCAGCCCGTCATTGATATTACCGGCTACGCTGATTACTGTGTTCTCAATGGTGTACTGCTCCTTCATATACGCACGCAGGTCGTCAGGCGTCATCTCCAGCAGACGTTCCTTGAGTCCCAGAATGGTGTAGGCCAGCGGGTGTTCGCCGTAAGCGGCGGCACACATCAGCTCATGGACCAGATCATCCGGCGTATCCTCGCACATGGCGATTTCCTCTAAAATGACATTTTTCTCCTTGGCCAGCTCTTCGGCATCCATCCGTGAACGGAAGAACATATCCGCCAGCACATCCACGGCAATCGGCAGATGCTCATCCAGCACTTTGGCATAGAAACATGTATATTCCTTCGAGGTAAACGCATTGACGTTGCCGCCAATCGCATCAAACTGTTCGGCAATATCCTTCGCACTGTACCGGTCAGTCCCCTTGAAGAGCATATGCTCAATGAAATGGGAAATCCCGTTGTTCAGCGGATTCTCATTGCGGGAGCCCGTCTTGACCCAGATTCCGAAAGATACGGACCGGCCGGTCGGGATCTTCTCGGTAACCACGCGGAGTCCGTTCGATAATAATATTTTGTCCAATGTAAAATCCTCCTGGTACAGCCCTGTATCTGTCTGTATTTATTATTCGCGCCTCTTATCCTATCAGAAATAGTCCGTTCACTCAACTTCGGGAGCAGCGATACGCTCCGGGGAGAGCGTCTGACTGACAGTTCCGAGCTGCAGCCCCTTGGCTCTGATGCCCCGGATCATCCCTCTCAGCGCTTTGGAGGAGGACGCAGTAGGATGCATTAGCACCAAGGTACCCGGCTCCGCTTTGCTGCTGATCTTGGCAATAATGGATTCCGGGGACGGATGCCGCCAATCCACCGTATCCAGTGTCCAGAGCACCGTCTTCAGTCCCAGCGAAGCGGCAATCTCCACCGTCTGCTGATTAAAGTCCCCTGATGGCGGAGCGAACCAGATATTCGTCACTCCCAGGCTCTCTTTCAGCAGCTTCTGCGTCTTCTCGATTTCGGCAGTGGCACGCGCGCGGCTGAGTGCACTCATCTTAGGATGGGTATACGCATGATTCTCCACCTCATGCCCGCGCTTCAGCATTTCGGCGGCAAGCTCCTTGTTATGGCTGAGCCAGCTTCCGTCCAGAAAAAAAGTCACCTTGACCTTCTCCGCATCGAGAATATCCAGCATGGGCCCGATATACTCATTCCCCCAAGCCACATTAATCATCAGCGACACCATGGGCTTCGCCGGATTCCCTCGGTAGATCGGCTGTGCTCCCAGATCATTCAGCGATATCTTAGGCTTGATCTGACGGTACATCAGCTTGAGGTTCTCTGTGGGCCCCCGCAAAAGCGCGTTCCGGTAGGTGGCCTCCACATCCACTTCAAGACCGTTATAGCCGGGTATGGCTTTCCATACCCGGTCCACCACAGCATCTACCGGCGCTGCATTCAGCTCCTTGGCCCGGCGGGTAATCTGCGCACGCAGTTCATCTTCACTCTGCGCTGTAGCATAACTCATCACGGCAACATCCGCCGGCGGCTTAAGCCCGGCAATCATCTCTTTCACGGGTCCGTTCGTACTGCCAATTCCGATAACTACTGCGATGCAAGCCAGCACTAACGCCGCCTTGTCCGTCTTCATAACGTCTTACCTCCCCGGCAGAAACGGTCTGATCCGTCCCGCACAAGGGTTAAAGAGTGCCGGGACGCTTTGTCCCAGCCTATGCATGAATCAAGCAAATTATGCATAATGCATCAATGGCTGCTTAGCTCCATGGGCTGAATCCATCACTCCCGGTTGCCAAAAAAAAGAGCCAGAACGGTACTGCTTCTGTCTCTTCTTCATACATTCAGTTGAATACCGGTGAAGCTGTGAAAGTATTGCTTACGCCTTCGCTCCGCTTTCCGAAGTCAGAACCGCTTTGCGCGACAGGTTGACGCGGCCCTGCTGGTCGATCTCCGTTACCTTGACGGTAATGGTATCACCGATAGCCACGACATCCTCCACCTTAGCCACACGATCGGTGGACAGCTGGGAGATATGCACAAGGCCGTCTTTACCAGGAATCAGTTCAACAAACGCGCCGAACTTCTCAATACGTCTAACCGTACCCACATATATTTCGCCGACCTGCACTTCACGCACAATGCCTTCGATAATGCCGCGGGCCTTCTGAATCATCTCTTCGTTGGAGGAACCGATAAATACGCGTCCATCTTGTTCGATGTCGATCTTTACGCCGGTTTCTTCAATGATTTTGTTGATGATCTTACCGCCTGCACCGATAACATCACGGATTTTGTCCGGATTGATGTTAATGATGATGATTTTTGGAGCATATTTGGACAGGCTTGGTCTTGGTGCAGCAATGGCTTCATTCATTTTGCCCAGGATGAACATACGTCCTTCTTTGGCCTGCTGAAGTGCCTCATGCAGAATCTTGCGGTCGATGCCGTCGATCTTGATATCCATCTGAATCGCCGTAACGCCTTCTGCTGTGCCCGCTACCTTGAAGTCCATATCACCGAGGTGATCTTCCATGCCTTGAATATCGGTCAGGATGGAGACATGCTCTCCGTCTTTGATCAGACCCATCGCTACACCGGCAACAGGCGCCTTAATAGGTACCCCTGCATCCATCATGGCCAGGATACTGGCACAGATGCTAGCCTGGGAAGTGGAACCATTGGATTCAATGGCTTCGGATACCAGACGGATAGTGTACGGGAATTCAGTTTCGCTTGGAATGACCTTGGACAATGCGCGTTCTCCCAGTGCTCCGTGGCCGATCTCGCGGCGTCCCGGTGCTCTCAGCGGACGGGCTTCCCCTACGCTGAACGGAGGGAAGTTGTAGTGATGCATGAAGCGTTTGGTTTCTGCCGGATCAATGCCGTCCAGAATCTGCACATCTCCAAGTGCGCCCAGTGTACATACGCTTAGAATCTGTGTCTGACCGCGTGTGAACAGACCGGAACCGTGTGTGCGCGGCAGCAGCGCTGTATCGCATTCAATCGGACGGATCTCATCCAGCTTACGGCCGTCAGGACGAACCTTGTCATGGGTGATCAGACGTCTAACTTCATCCTTCACGATATCATGCAGGACTTCCTTAACATCCTTAAGCAGTTCTGGTGACTCTATGTATTTCTCCGCGAAATACTCCACCGTTTCGTTGTTGATCAGATCGATAGCATCCTGACGGGCATGCTTCTCGGCAATTCTGACCGCTTCGACCAGACGGCTCTCTGCAAAAGCACGAACCTCTGTATTTACATCAGCATTCACTGCATGAAGCTTCACGGCCATTTTTTCTTTGCCGGCAACAGCTACGAGCTGCTCAATCACAGCTACAATCTTGCGGACTTCGTCATGACCGAACATGATCGCTTCCAGCATAACATCTTCGGTTACTTCATTGGCTTCCGCTTCTACCATCATGATGGCATCCTTAGTACCGGCTACAACCACATAGATATCGCTTACTGCCTGCTGGGCCACATCCGGATTGATCACGAATTCACCGTTAACCCGGCCTACTGCAACGCCGCCGATTGGACCGTTGAACGGCACATCAGAAATACTCAGCGCAGCGGAAGTACCGATCATAGCGGCGATATCAGGCGCACAGTCCTGATCCACACTCATGACCAGATTCAATACCTGAACGTCATTGCGGAACCCCTCAGGGAACAACGGACGAATCGGACGGTCGGTCAGACGGCTGGACAGAATTGCTTTTTCGCTCGGACGTCCTTCACGTTTGATGAATCCGCCGGGGATTTTGCCTACTGCATATAATCTTTCTTCATAGTTCACCGTAAGAGGGAAGAAATCCAGATCTTTAGGTTCACTGGATGCTGTAACCGTACACAATACTGAAGTATCCCCGTAACGCACCATAACGGCTGCATTCGCTTGTTTGGCCAGACGGCCTGTTTCCAGCACAAGGCGTCTTCCGCCCAGCTGCATTTCCACACGTTGTTCCATAAAACCCCTCCTTGAATGGTAATAATACGTTCTGTATGTTCTACAAGCAAAAACGGCTTGTCCTCCGCAGAGGTGATATAGCCGTTTTTGCGAATACTATGGACTTGTCAACTGTAAAAGTTTACCCTAAATTTTCAAAAAGCAACCCGGCTGTCCCGCTGTCGCTCGTAAGAAGGACATACGGTATACAACCAGGCTGCTTTAGGGTTCAGCTTATGGAAAATTAACGACGCAATCCCAGTTTTTCGATCAGGGCGCTGTAACGTCTGATGTCTTTGTTCTTCAAATACGCCAGCAGTTTACGACGTTGTCCAACCATCTTCAGCAGTCCGCGGCGGGAATGATGATCCTTCTTGTGCGTACGCAAGTGGTCAGTCAAATTAACGATGTTCTCCGTAAGGATAGCAACTTGCACCTCAGGGGATCCAGTATCGGATTCGTGAGTTTTGTGCTCGTCGATCAATTGGTGTTTACGTTCTTGAGTCAATGCCATCCTGTTCACCTCCTTCATTATAATCGCCAGTAGCCTCGTCACCGTCGGTGAGAACAAGCAACCAAGCTAAGGTTCTGATGCTGTCAATCCAGCAACGTTAATCAGTATAGCACCTTCAATGGCAAAAGTAAACGGCATGTCCGGGAAAGATTAGGAGTGATATCCCAGAAGACCTTTGGCTGTCTCGGCATCTGCACCGATCTGGGCAATCAAGGCACCAATAGACCCGAACTTGCGCTCAGCGCGGATGTAGGACACCAGTTCTACCTTAAGCTCATGCCCATAGATATCCGCGGCAAAATCAAACAGATGGACTTCAAAGCTGGGCTTGGTTACCCCTTCATGAAACGTAGGCTTCACACCGACATTCATAACCCCGTACAGCACTTCGTCCCTGTAAAAGACCTTCACTGCGTATACGCCTGTGGCCGGAATGACATAGCGGTCTTCGAGCTGCAGGTTCGCCGTCGGAAAGCCGATGGTCCGGCCCCGCTTCTCTCCATGACCCACGATTCCGCGCAGGTGATAACAACGTCCAAACCAGGCATTGGCCTTATCCAGTTCCCCGCTCAGGAGGCTCTTGCGGATGCCGGAGCTGCTGACCTTCTCTCCTTCGAGCAGGAACGGGGAGACCGTCTCCACCTTCATAGCGCCCTGTCCCAGCTCCCGGAGCGTGTTCACATCCCCTTCGCCCTTGTAGCCGAAGCGGAAGTCGAACCCGACAACAGCAGTTACAATCTGCAGCGGCAGCAGCATTACAGAGACAAAGTCCGCCGGGCTCACCCGGGAGAGTTCTTCATTAAAGTCAATTATATATAAAAGCTCGACACCCATCGCGGCAAGCAGTTCCTGCTTATCCCTTGACGGTGTCAAATATCCCTCGTAGTCCCCTTTCCCCATAACATCCTTGGGATGGGGGTAGAAAGTCATCACCGCTGCGGGTACACCTGCCTGGCGGGCAAGAGCTACAGCAGATGTGATGACACTGGCATGTCCGAGGTGCAGTCCATCGAACTGTCCCAGGGCAACTACTTGAGGCTGCGCAACCTGCGCTGCCGTCTCCGGCAGCATCGGATAGCTTAAAGTTAAGGTTCTCACGCTGTTTCTCACCTACATTCGCAAATAAATTAAAGTTCAGGCCTGGGCAAACACCTTGACAGGCGCGATTGCCCCTGTAGCTTCCAGAGCGTAGATACCCAGGAACTCTCCTTGGAGATCATAGAGCCGGAAGTCTCCGCTCTTCTTCACTTCAGGTGCCACAAAACGGATCGACAGACGCTGCCCTTGCAGAGCGGCCTTCTTCTTCTCCTCGGCAACGGTATGCCTGGGCAAATGTGAAATGGCTTCGTCGGCGGCAATCAAATGCTCTTCCAGCGTACCGGCTTCCTTATGTTCAGCAATTTGCTCCAGGGTCAGACAATGAGTGGCCGGGATTCCGGCCGACATGGTCCGCTCCAGCTTCACCATCACGCCGGGAACTCCAAGTTTGCGTCCGATATCCACGCAGAGCGTGCGGATATAAGTACCTTTGGAGCAGAGTACCCGGTATGTGATATCCGGATAATTGCCATTCCAGACCATAGTCTGCATGTCGATCTCATAAATCTCCACTTCACGGCTCTTGCGTTCCACGGTCTTGCCTTCTCGGGCCAGCTCGTATAGACGTTTGCCGTCCACCTTCACTGCGGAATACATCGGAGGAACCTGAGAGATCACACCCTGGAAGGATTCCAGAACTGCCAGTACTTCGGCCTCTGTAACCTGAACCTCCTCGACGGATTCCGTGATCGTTCCGGTCAAATCCTCGGTATCGCTAGCCAGCCCCAGCCGCAGTGTGGCAACATATTCCTTGGGCAGCTCCTGGATGTACTCCACTACCCGAGTAGCCCGGCCCAGACAGAGCGGAAGCACTCCGGTCACCTGTGGATCAAGTGTCCCGGTATGTCCAATCCGCTTCATACCCAGAATCCGCCGCGCTTTGGCCACTACATCATGTGAAGTGAACCCTGCCGGCTTATATACGGCCAGAACTCCTGTAAGTTCACTCATAAATGACGTTTGACCTCCTCAAGCACCTGTGCAACAGCTTCTTCCAGGCTTCCGTTAATCCGGGCACCCGCTGCACGGGTATGACCTCCGCCGCCGAAGGCTTGCGCCAGCGCCGCTACGTCAACTTTACCTGCTGAACGCAGGCTGGCCTTCACCGCATGCTCATCTATAACCTTGAACAGAATGCCTACCTCTACCCCCCGGATATTACGGGGATAATTGACGATCCCTTCAAGATCCTCATTGGCTGCTCCAGAGTCCAGCATATCCTGAGGCGTCACATACACCCAGGCAATATCCCCTTCAGGACTGAGCTGAAGCGTACCAAGTGCCCGGTTCAGCACCTTCACCTGGGGAAGGGTCATCTCTTCAAGCAGGGTCTCTGCCAGATCAGGCCCATTCACACCAAGTGCCAGCAGCTCGGATACCGCTGCCATCACTTTCGGGGAAGTGTTGCTGTAACGGAAACCGCCGGTATCCGTTAACAGCCCGGTATAAATGGCAGTAGCAATATCATTATCCCACTCCACATCAAAGGTCTTCAGCAGATCGAACAGAATCTCCGCTGTCGCTGCTGCATCCGGCTTGATCAGGTTCACCGCGCCGTAACCGTTATTGGTGGGATGATGGTCTATGTTCAAGATCAGTGCATCACTTGTGAAATGCTGCTGCGTTAGCCCCACACGCTGGAAATCCGCGCAGTCCACACAAATTACATGGCTGTACTGGCGGGGCAATTCACCTGCAGACAGATTCACAATTTGATCGGCATGCCATAAATATTCCATCCTCTGCGGAATTTGACCCTCATTCAGCATCAAATATTTCTTGCCCAGACATGAGAGAAGCCAGCCCACCGCAAGGGTGGAGCTGACTGCATCTCCGTCCGGCTGAACATGCGACACTACAAGATAATCGTCGTGTTCCAGCAGAAACTTACGCGTCTGCTGGAGACTTTGTTCATAGCTCTGCATTCGCCGTCTCCTTTATGTTCCGTAGCCTATTCGTTTTTGCCGATTTCGCCGAGCAGCTTCTCAATATGACTTCCGTAAGCAACGGATTCATCAATCTTGAAGATCAGCTCAGGCGTATGGCGCAGGCGGATCGCTTTGCCAAGCTCCGAGCGGAGAAAGCCATTGGCTTTCTCTATCGCTTTGAGCGAGTCAGACTTCTGCTCCTCGTCCCCGAATACACTCAGGTATACCTTGGCCTGTGACAAATCATTCGTCACATCTACGCCAGTTACAGTTACGAACCCGACACGCGGGTCCTTCAGTCCGCTTTGGATGAGCTGGCTCAGTTCTTTCTTAATCTGTTCGCCAACCCGTCCGGCTCTGATTTTAGACATTTAATTTCACCTCTTCGCTTAGCGCTCTACCGTCTCCATGATGAATGCTTCGATAATGTCGCCTTCAACGACATCATTATAGCGTTCCAAAGTTATGCCACATTCATAACCCTGTGCCACTTCTTTAGCATCATCTTTGAAACGTTTCAAGGTGTCGATTTTGCCTGTGAAGACAACAATCCCGCTGCGGATCAGGCGCATTTCAGCATTACGGGCAATTTTGCCGGAAGTTACCATACAACCTGCAATGGTGCCCACTTTGCTGATTTTGAATACATTACGAACTTCGGCATGGCCGATAACGTTCTCTTTATAGATCGGATCAAGCATGCCCTTCATGGCACTTTCAATCTCTTCAATTACATTGTAGATGATGTTGTGCAGACGTACATCCACCTTCTCTTGCTCAGCCGCCGCCTTCGTCTGGGTATCCGGACGAACGTTGAAGCCGATCACGATAGCATTGGATGCTGCAGCCAAGGTAATGTCGGATTCCGTAATCGCCCCGGCACCGCTGTGAAGAATCTTCACGCGTACGCCTTCGACTTCGATCTTGGCCAGGGAGCCTTTCAGCGCCTCTACCGAACCTTGAACGTCAGCCTTGATAATCACGTTGAGATCCTTGATCTCGCCGTCTTTGATGTGCTTGAACAGATCATCCAGCGTAACGCGGGTGTTCGTGTTCAGCTCGGACTGGCGCTGTGTTATAGAACGTCTGTCAGCGATGGACCGTGCTTTGCGCTCATCTTCAAAGGCCATGAACGGATCGCCCGCCTGCGGCACTTCGGTCAAACCGGTAATTTCCACTGGAGTGGAAGGTCCGGCTTCCTTGATTTTGCGTCCCTTGTCATTAACCATGGCACGTACGCGGCCGAAGCAGTTACCCGCTACAAATGCGTCTCCGACCTTCAGCGTACCGTTCTGCACGAGGATACGGGCAACCGGTCCACGGTTCTTGTCAAGCTCAGCTTCTATAACAGTACCGCGTGCCCGTTTGTCCGGGTTCGCCTTGTACTCATTCACTTCAGCAACGAGCAGAATCATTTCCAGCAGCTCTTCCAGATTAATGCGCTGTTTGGCTGACAGGTTGACGAAGATCGTATCGCCGCCCCACTCTTCCGGAACCAGCTCATAGCTTGTAAGCTCCTGCTTCACCTTGTCAGGATCTGCGCCCGGCTTGTCGATCTTGTTAACCGCAACAATGATCGGAAGTCCGGCTGCCTTGGCATGGTTGATCGCTTCTACCGTCTGAGGCATAACGCCGTCATCGGCAGCAACGACGATAATCGTCATATCTGTTACCTGGGCGCCGCGGGCACGCATAGCGGTGAACGCTTCATGGCCCGGTGTATCCAGGAACGTAATTTTCTTGTGGTTGATTTCGACTTGGTACGCACCGATGTGCTGCGTAATTCCGCCGGCTTCGCCGCCGCTCACATTCGTTGAACGGATGGCATCGAGCAAGGTTGTTTTACCATGGTCAACGTGCCCCATGATCGTAACAACCGGTGGACGGGTCATCAATTCCTCTTCAGAATCGTTTTCTTCCACCGTCTCGAAGCTGTCTTCATCTACCGGAATCTTCACTTCTACTTCAACACCGAACTCACCGGCCAGCAGCAGGATGGTGTCGATGTCAAGCTCCTGATTGATGGTCGCCATAACTCCCATCGAGATCAGCTTCTTGATCACTTCGGAAGCATCCTTGTGAAGCAGCTTCGCTGTCTCACCGACAGTCATGCTGCCACGGACGATGATCTTCTTAGGTGTGTTGTCAATCTTCTCCCGGTACACGGTCGGCTGGTTTCTGCGGTTATTCTTGCCTCCACGGCCGCGGTAGTTACCGCCCTTGCCGTCATCAAAACGCTTCTGGCCGCCGCCACTGCCCGGTCTGCCGCCAGTGGTATTCTTCTTCGGGCCTCTGTCGTCGCCGCGGGAGAATCCTCCGCCTGCATTGCCTTGACCCTGCGGACGGTCACCCGTACGCGGTGCGCCGCCTTGTCCTTGCGGACGGCTGCTGCTAGGAGTGCTGCTCTGCGGACGGCTGCCGCCTGTGGAGCTGCCTTGTGGACGGCTGCCGCCTGTGGAGCTGCCCTGCGGACGGCTGCCGCCTGTGGAGCTGCCTTGTGGACGGCTGCCACCTGTGGAGCTGCCTTGTGGACGGCTGCCGCCTGTGGAGTTGCCTTGCGGACGGCTGCCGCCTGTGGAGCTGCCTTGTGGACGGCTGCCGCCAGTGGAGCTGCCCTGCGGACGGCTACTGCTAGTGGAGCTGCCCTGCGGGCGTGAATTCTGAGTGGTGCCTGATGTTTGTGCTCTGCGGGAATCTTGTCCGCTTTGGGGCCTTGGGGACGTCGTCGATTGGTTGTTGTTTTGGTTACTGTTCATACCTACCTGCTTTTCCGAATGAATTTTGTTGGTGTTCTGAGCACTCTGGGATTCGGCACTTACCGCACCGGCAGTAACTGCCGGACGGCTGCTGGAGCCGGTGTCCCGTTTGGCTGCAGCGTTTGACTTGATATCCTTGAAGAATTGTTCAACTTTGTGCACAGAGCCATTCTCCATGACACTCATATGATTATTCACAGGGACATTCAAACGCTTCAGAATCGTAATAATTTCTTTACTGCTCATGTTCAGCGACTTCGCATATTCATATACGCGCAGTTTTTCCTTATTGTCTTCTTTAGTCAATAACTCCACCTCCGACAGTATCTCCCAGCGTTCTGGAGATCATTTCCGCGAATCCTTTATCCGTAACGGCCAGCACCACGCGCTGGTCTTTACCAATACTTGCACCGAGTTCATCCCGGTGAAATGCGATTACTAGTGGAATATCGTAGGTCCCGCATTTATCACGGAACTTCTTTTGGGTATTATCTGAAGCGTCACCTGCCAGGACGACCAGCTTCGCCTCTGAAGACCGCACTGCCTTAAGCACGGCCTCATCGCCGGTGACAATCTTGCCTGCTCTCATCGCAAGCCCTAAATAAGAAAGTGTCTTACTCATTGTCCTCACTATCCTTCGCTGCCAAAAACTGCTCCTCCACGGATGCAAAATCCCGGGCAAGCTGGGCATAGATTTCAGGACTCACCTGACATTTCAATGCGCGGTCAAGTGCTTTGGTCTTTTGTGCTAACTTAAAGTATTCCAGTTTGCCGCAGATATAAGCGCCACGGCCCGACTTCTTGCCTGTCAGGTCGATCAGCACCTCGCCTTCAGGCGTTCTCACCACGCGAATCAGCTCTTTCTTGGGCATCATCTCTTGGCTGGCAACGCATTTACGCAGCGGCACCTTTCTTTGCTTCATAAGTAGCGCCTCCCGTCAGTCAGCATTCATTAATCGATGGAGACGGAATCCTGATGCATTTCATCATTGGACGTTCTGGGTCTGCCGTATTCCTGCTCCGCCTGAGTCTCGCTCTTGATATCGATCTTCCAGCCGGTCAGCTTGGCGGCAAGACGGGCGTTCTGTCCCTTGATGCCGATCGCGAGCGACAGCTGATAATCAGGAACGATCACGCGGGCCATTTTCTCCGCTTCAAAGACTTGAACCTCAAGTACCTTGGACGGGCTGAGCGCGTTAGCCACATACTCCTGGACCAGCTCGGAATATCTTACGATATCAATCTTCTCGCCGCGAAGCTCGGTTACGATGGTCTGTACTCGTGTGCCTCTTGGGCCTACGCATGAGCCCACCGGGTCCACTTCGGGATTACGCGAGAATACGGCGATCTTGGAACGGAAGCCGGCTTCGCGGGCAACGGAACGAATCTCCACTACCCCGTCAAAAATCTCCGGAACTTCCAGCTCGAACAGACGCTTCAAGAGACCCGGATGACTGCGGGACAGCATAATCTGCGGCCCTTTAGTCGTATTCTCCACCTTGGTGATATAAGCCTTGATACGCTCGCTCTGCTTGAACTTCTCTCCAGGCATAAGCTCGCTTAGCGGAAGAACCGCCTCGATCTTGCCAAGATCCACATAGATGTTACGCATATCCTGGCGCTGTACAAGGCCGGTAACAATATCATCTTCCTTGTCGATAAAAGCGTTGTAGATCAGGCCGCGTTCCGCTTCGCGGATACGCTGGGTGACCACCTGCTTCGCAGTCTGGGCGGCAATACGGCCGAAATCACGCGGCGTGACCTCTTGCTCGGCGATATCCTCCAGCTGGAAATGCGGGTTGATCTCCCGGGCAGCCAGGAGTGAGATCTCTGTCCGTGCGTCCAGTACCTCCTCCACAATCAGCTTGCGGGCAAATACCTTGATCACGCCTGTGTTGCGGTTCATGTCCACACGCACATTCTGCGCCGCATTGAAATTGCGTTTATAGCTGGAGATCAGCGCCGCTTCGATGGCTTCGAACAGCACATCCTTGCTGATGCCTTTCTCCCTTTCCAGTTCATTCATAGCTTCAATAAACTCCATACTCATGAAATTCCGGTCCCCCTTTCAAGACGTTAAAAAATAATGGCCAATCTCGCACTGGCGACCTTGGCGTACGGTACAGCATGTTGTTTTTTGCCCGCGGAGATGAGCAGTTCCTCGTTCTCGAACGAGAGCAAACGACCTTCGAATTCTTTGAGTCCTTGAATCGGTTCATATACGGTTACATATACGTCCTTGCCTACCGCCTTGGCCACATCCGCAGCTTTCTTGAGCGGACGCTCCGCTCCCGGCGAGGAGACTTCAAGGAAATAAGCTTCGGCGAACGGATCGTTCTCATCCAGCTTCTGGCTGATATATTCGCTGATGGTTCCGCAGTCATCAATATCAATGCCGCCCTCTTTATCTACGAATACGCGCAGAAACCAGTTGGAGCCTTCCTTCACGTATTCAACGTCCACCAGTTCGAAACCATTGTCCTCCAGATAGGACCCGAGCAGCTGCTCTACCGTTTGTTTAATTTTGGATTTAGGTGTGCTCAAAAGAAGATTACCTCCACGAACTTGTCTTTTGCTATATACCAAAGATAAAGAGTGGGTTTCCCCACTCTTTACACAACGGACTTATCTCATTATTACCAAAAAAATTATACCATAGTGAGCCTGCACTGACAAGTACCAGCCCTTGACTCCCTTATTTCGGAGGGTGTCAGGTTAGAACAATGAAAGCTGATTGCTCTCCGGAAGTCCGCGGAAACAGCCCATTCCGTTAAGCAGCTCAATCACCGTTTTACTGGCCTTGGATTTCTGCTGGAAATCCTCAATGGAGAGGAATTCCCCCGCGTCCTTGGCAGCGGCGATATGAATGGCGGCATTGTCCCCGATTCCGGCGAGTGAGGAGAACGGCGGAATCAGGCTGGTGCCGTCCACCGTAAATTTGGTGGCATCCGAACGGTACAAATCAATGTTCTTGAAGGTGAAGCCGCGTGCTGTCATCTCCAGGGCCATCTCCAGTACCGGAAGCATCGCTTTTTCCTTCGGCAAGGCCTGGAAGCCCTTTTGCTCGATCTCTACGATCTGGCGTGCGATGGCTTCATAGCCCTTGCAGCACAGCTCGATATCGAAATCTGCGGCACGGACCGAGAAATAAGTCGCATAATATTCTATCGGATGATACAGCTTGAAGAAGGCTGTGCGCACCGCTGAAATGACATAGGCTGCGGCATGGGCCTTCGGGAACATGTACTGGATTTTGAGACAGGAATCAATATACCACTGCGGCACCTTGCAGTTCTTCATCTCTTCAATCCATTCCGGCGGCAGCCCCTTCCCTTTACGCACACTTTCCGTAATTTTGAAGGCCAGACTGGCATCCATCCCCGCCTTATAGATCAGGTAGAGCATGATATCATCACGACAGCCGATCACCGTCTTGATGTTGCAGGTATTGTTCTTGATCAGCTCCTGGGCGTTCCCCAGCCACACGCCAGTACCGTGGGAGAGGCCGGAAATCTGCAGCAGGTCGGCGAAGCTGGAAGGCTTCGCTTCCACAAGCATCTGGCGCACAAACTTCGTTCCCATTTCCGGCACTCCATAAGTTGCTACGGGTGTACGGATCTGATCCGGCCTTACCCCAAGCGCATCCGTAGAGTTGAACATGCTCATCACTTTGGGATCATTCATCGGAATGGTCGTCGGGTCCACACCGGTCAGATCCTGCAGCATCCGCATCATGGTCGGATCATCGTGCCCGAGAATATCAAGCTTAAGCAGGTTGGCATCGAAGGCGTGATAGTCAAAATGGGTCGTTTTCCATTCCGCTGTAACATCATCCGCCGGGAACTGCACCGGAGTAATATCTTCAATCTCCATATAATCGGGCAAGACGACGATACCGCCGGGATGCTGGCCGGTACTGCGCTTCACGCCGGTGCATCCGGCAGCCAGACGCCCAACCTCGGCTCCACGCCAGCGCTTCTGGTGATGCTCCTCATATTTCTTCGTGAACCCAAAGGCGGTCTTCTCCGCTACCGTACCGATCGTTCCGGCACGGAATACGTTGTCCGGCCCGAACATGGTTTTGGTAAAGTTGTGGGCGTTCGGCTGATACTCCCCGGAGAAGTTAAGATCGATATCGGGAACCTTGTCCCCTTTGAAGCCCAGGAAGGTCTCAAACGGAATATCCTGGCCTTCTCCCTTAAGCCGTCCGCCGCAGTCCGGGCAGTCCTTATCCGGCAGGTCGAAGCCGCTCGGCACACTGCCGTCGAGGAACCATTCACTGTGCCGGCATTCCGAATTGGTACAAATATAGTGAGCTGGAAGCGGATTAACCTCCGAGATCCCGAGGAACGTAGCAACCACCGACGAGCCTACCGATCCACGCGAGCCTACCAGATACCCGTCCTGGTTCGACTTTTTAACAAGCCGTTCCGAGATCAGATAGTTGGCAGAGAACCCGTATTTAATAATCGGGGCCAGCTCCTTCTCCAGACGGGCAACCACAACCTCCGGCAATTCCTCACCATAGATTGATTTGGCTGTATCATAGCAGGTATTGCGGATCTCATCATCCGCCCCTTCAATAATCGGGGTGAACAGGTCGCTGGGAAACAGATCATATTCCTCGAATCGTTCTGCCAGCTCCACGGTATTCGTTACAACGACCTCCATGGCCTTCTCCGCACCCAGGAATTCGAATTCGGCCAGCATCTCATCGGTCGTACGGAAGTGGGCATCCGGCTTATTCTGGTCCTTCAGCGGGCTGAAGCCGGTAATTCCGTGAATCGTAATATCGCGGAACAGCTTGTCGCGCGGCTCCAGATAATGCACATTGCCGGTAGCTATAACCGGTTTGTTCATCTGTTCGCCGATTTCACAAATCTTGCGGACCACACCGCGCAGATCTTCGGGGCTGGCTACGAATCCTTTGTCCACCAGGTGCATGTACATAGTCAACGGCTGGATTTCCAATACATCATAGAACTGGGCAACCTCAATCGCCTCTTCCACGGTTTTGTTCAGCACAGCTTCAAAGAACTCGCCGCGCTCACAGCCGGAAATCACGATCAGGCCGTCCCGGTGCTCTTCAAGCTTCGATTTGGGGATGCAGGGCACCCGCTTGTAGTACTCCGTATGGGATAATGAGATCAGCTTGTAGAGATTTTTTTTGCCGACCGGGTTCAGCGCATAGATGCCGCAGTGAAACGGCCGCACATTCGACAGGTCATTGCCTACATAGTCATTCAGCCGGTCAAGACGGGTCATGCCCTTCATCTTCTCCGCATCTGCCAACAATCCGTTCAGAATCCCGCCCAGCGCAATCGTATCATCAATCGCCCGGTGATGGCTCTCCAGCAGCACCTTATATTTGTCAGCCAGCGTATTGAGCCGGTGGTTCTTCATGGTCGGGAAGAGCAGGCGCGCCAGCTCCAGCGTATCCAGTGACGGATTCGGCAGCTCCGGCTGGCCCAGCTTCTTCAGGGAAGCCTGAATGAAGCCCATATCGAACCGTGCATTGTGCGCTACCAGAATGCTGTCACCCACGAACTCTACAAACCCCTTCAGCACAGGCTCAAGATCCGGCGCATCCTTGACCATTTCATCCGTAATATTGGTCAGCTGCTGGATGTGATATGGAATTTTCTCATGCGGATTCACGAAGGTCGAGTAGCGGTCCAGCTCTTTGCCTTCGCACATTTTGATCGCTGCAAGCTCGGTGATGTTATTGCGTGTGATCGACAGCCCCGTGGTCTCGATGTCAAAGACAACATAGGTAGCTGTCTTAAGATCCAGCGGCTGCGCATTCTCCACGATGTTAACCGCGTCATTTACAACGTTGGCCTCCACACCGTAGAGCATTTTGAGCTTATGCTTATGGGCGGCATGGTTCGCATCCGGGTAGCTCTGCACATTCCCGTGATCGGTCACGGCAAGCGCCGGATGGCCCCATTTCGCTGCGGTTTTGACATAGGTATCTATAGGCGTTACCGCATCCATCGTACTCATTGTTGTATGGAGGTGGAATTCCACCCGCTTCTGCTTCGCATTGTCCTTACGGGCAGGCGGTGCAGACACTTCGGTCAGATCGGAAGGAATCATGACCAGCTCAGGAATCTGCATGAACCGGTCGTATTCCACTTTACCGCGGGCCCGCACCCATTTGCCGTTAGCCAGCTGGCCCATAATTTTCAAATCTTCCTTGGTCTTAGCGAACATCTTCAGCTGCAGTGAATCCGTAAAGTCGGTAATGCAGAAGGTGAACAGCGTATTTCCGTTGCGCAGCTCCTTGCTGTCCAGCCCGAAGATGGTCCCTTGGATCGTGATCTTCTTCTCCTCATCCTGAATCTCCAGAATAGGTACAGCCTGTTCCTTAATGTCATTCCCGATCTGAAGCTTAATCACCTCATTCGGATCCCCCGCCTCTTCAGGCTCGTCCGGCTCGCTGGCCATCATCATCATTTCTACCAGCTCACGCTGCTCCTGCTGAAGCTTCTGCTGGAATTCCTCATAGGCGTCTGCCTTGCTCTTGCTCTCATCCTCGGTAAGCTGCAGCTTCACCTTCAGGGTGAGACCGAAATATTTATCATAATATTTAATAATGGCGGCTTCGATCCCTTTTTTGCGGGCCAGCTCGAGCGACATTGAATCGTTCAGGCTAAGGATAAGCGTACCTTCCTGCAGATCCTGACTGGAGCGCGTCAGCCACCCGTTAACCGATGGAATCTCACGCTGGACCCACTCCAGGAACATTCCCCAGTACTCCTGTACAATATCTGCTCTGTTGATGGTGTCACCATATAGGAATAAGAAGCTGACCTTGGCGATATGCTGCAGCTTCTCACGCATTCTAAGCACGAAGGCCCGGTAGGTCTGGGCCGGAATCAGGCTGTCTTTCGCAATCACAATATGCCAGTCACGGTTGCCGCGGCTGATCTCCACACGTTCAATCTGTCCGTCCAAAAAATAGGGATCGATCATGGCAGGCGGAATCTCCCCCTGCTTCATCAACAGCTCAAACCTCTTTCTTCTCTCCATGTTCTGCTCCATGCTCTCCCCACCTAACTCAGCAATAATTGGGTTATATCTTTAGAAAAAGCCTCCGGCTCAAAAAGCATTGGGTACTTGCGGCCCGCCGACTCCTCTCGCCAGAAGCTATGTTTAAGAATTATTAGGCTGCTGATTAATACGCTTTGGCAAAAACAACCGTATGGCGGGCCGGCTTACCACAGCAGATACAGGTTTCTTTCGTTTCGGAAGGGTTGAACGGAATGTTGCGGCTGCCTGCGCCGGTTTCTTCCTTAACCTTGGTCTCACATTCCTCAGAGCCGCACCAGCCAGCTAGCGCAAAGCCGCGTTTCTCCTCCATGGAATCTTTCATCTGCTCCAAGGTATCTACCGAATAGAAATGATCCTCACGGAACTTCAGCGCCCGCTCGAACATCTCCTGATGTACCTGCTCCAGCATAGCTTGCACTTCTTCAACCAGGTTCTCCTGCTGGATCACCTTCTTCTCTCCGCTGATCCGGGAGACCAGCACACAGACTCCGTTCTCCATATCCCGTGGTCCAAGCTCCAGACGGACAGGAACACCACGCATCTCATATTCATTGAACTTCCAGCCCGGGGTTACATCCGCACGGTCATCTACACGGACGCGGATTCCGGCATTCTTAAGTTCGCTGAACAGTTCATCGGTGCGTCCGATAACCGCTTCGCGGGTCTTAGGCGGTCCGATGGGAATCATAATGACCTGAGTAGGCGCTACCTTCGGCGGCAGAGCCAGTCCGCGGTCATCACCATGCACCATGATCAGTGATCCGATCAGGCGTGTTGTAGAGCCCCATGAGGTCGTGTGCGCATATTCGAGCACATTATCACGGCTTAAGTATTGGATGTCAAAAGCAACGGCGAACTTGGTGCCCAGATAATGCGAGGTAGCGGCCTGCACAGCCCGTCCATCCTTCATCATCGCTTCAATGGAATACGTATCCACCGCCCCGGCGAACCGCTCAGATGGCGTCTTCTGTCCGGTTACTACCGGAATCGCCAGATAGGTCTCTACGAAATCACGGTAGTTGTCGAGCATCTTCATTGTTTCTTCGCGTGCTTCCGCCTCATTCTCATGCGCGGTATGGCCTTCCTGCCAGAGGAATTCCGTAGTGCGGATGAACGGTAACGTACGCTTCTCCCAGCGGACAACGTTAGCCCATTGGTTGATCAGCACCGGAAGATCGCGGTAAGACTGAATCCATTTGGAATACATATGCCCGAACATGGTCTCGGAAGTAGGACGGATCGCCAGACGTTCCTCCAGCACATCGCCTCCGGCCTCGGTCACCCAAGGCAGCTCCGGGTTGAAGCCCTCCACATGCTCTTTCTCTTTCTGGAAAAAGCTCTCGGGAATGAACAGCGGGAAGTAGGCATTGCGGTGACCGGTTGCCTTCAGACGGCGGTTCATTTCCTCCTGGATATGCTCCCAGATCTCGTAGCCGTCCGGTTTGAACACGATACAGCCGCGGACCGGCGAATAGTCCATCAGGTCCGCTTTTTTGATTACATCAATATACCAGCGTGAGAAATCCTCGCCCTGCGGCGTGATCTCCGTAACGAATTGCTTGTCTTTGGCCATGTAAAGAAATCCTCCTATATTCGCCCCGCACATCCATCACGGGATAAACAATGATATGACATCAATCAGCCGCTTATGAGGCGTAAAATATCATTATAAGTAACAGCAATCATCACCAGGAACAGCAGGGCAAATCCTACAAAATGGACCATGCCTTCCCTGCTCGGGTCCACCGGCTTACCGCGTAACGCCTCAACCCCGAGAAATACGAGCCGGCTGCCATCCAGGGCAGGAATCGGCAGGAGATTGAAGATCCCCAGATACAGGCTGAGAATAGCCGCCCAATAGGTCAGGTATTGAATCCCCTGCTGGGCAATCTGCCCTGTCAACTGGAAGGTACCGACCGGTCCGGAGATATCATCCATATTAAATTTGTTGATCAGCTGCTTGAAGCCGATGAAGATCAGCTTGGTCGTGTCCACCATAGCCGTACCAGACTTGGTAATCGTCTCCCCTGGACCGGCCTTACGGGTAGGTAGATCAGGTGTGATTCCGACTTTGCCGCCCTCCTCCCCTTCCATTCCGCGGGGAATCATGGCCACATTAAGGGTCTCACTGCCACGCTGCAGCGTCCAGTTCATCTCTTTGCCTTTGGAGGCAGAGGTGAGCTTGATCATCTTCTGATAATCGCCGCCGATCGCTTGACCGTTCACTGAGACGACGATGTCCCCTTTCTGCAGACCGGCTTCCTGAGCAGGCATTCCTTCACTGACTTCACCGATCTTCACATAAGTCGGATTCTCGACCGGAATACCGGCCATCTGCAAATGCAGTGCGAACAGCACGAACGCAAGAATGAAGTTCATCACTGGACCAGCCAGGATCGCTATAGCGCGCTGACCTACGGTTTTGCTGCCGAATTGCCGGTCCTTAGGTGCAATTTGCGTCTGCTGGGTGCCTTTGATCATCATCGCCTGTGGGTTCACATCATACGTGGTGACTTCGCCGTCCACATCAAGACGGATCTTCAGCTCATTCTCAAGATCGGTGAACTGCGCTTCCCCGCGTATCACATTTCTGCGCGTATCCAGAGAATCGAGGTAAATATTCTTCACCTTGTTATCCTGACCCAGCCGGACGGCAATCGTCTGCCCGGGGCCAATCTCAACCATCTCCGGGTCCTCGCCGGCCATCCGGGCATATCCCCCAAAAGGCAGCAGGCGAAGCGTGAACTGGGTTTCACCGCGTTTATAAGAGAACAGTTTCGGACCGAAACCGATAGCAAATTCCCGTACAAGGATTCCGGCGCGTTTGGCAAAATAATAATGTCCCCATTCATGGACAGTCACCAGAACAAAGAACATAAACACCGTCAAAAAAACAACTCTTACCATCTCCATAGCGCAACATTCCCCCTTTAGGTGTAAGACCGAAGTATGTCCTCTTAATTTATCATTATTCCAAGGCAGGGCACAAGAGAATCAACAGTCCACTCCTATTTTCAGGGCACGGCCATTATGTCGTTCAGAAAGCGAAGCTGCTCCCGTTACAGGGTAGCTGCAAGTTCCCGGGAAGCCAGGTCGCACAAGCGAATCTGTTCCAGATTGGGATTAGCCGCATTGTCATGGCGCTGAAGCACTTCATCAATAATCTCTTCAATCCGCAAAAAGGGAATTTCACCGCGCAGGAACCGGGCAACGGCAATCTCATTGGCCGCATTGAAGGCCGTTGTAGCTGTCCCTCCCGCGATCCCGCAGTCGATGGCCATCCTCAGAGCCGGGTAGCGCTCATAATCCATCTCACGGAAGGTGAGGCTGGCTACCTGGGCCAGGGACAAGCGGCTGGCAGGAGACTGCCAGCGGTCGGGATAGGTAAGCGCATATTGAATAGGAACACGCATATCCGGAGTCCCGAGCTGGGCAATGATGCTGCTATCACGGAATTCCACATACGAATGAATAATGCTCTCTGGATGCAGCAGCACGTTAATCTGCTCATACGGCAGCGCGAACAGATGGTGGGCTTCAATAACCTCCAGCCCCTTGTTCACCATGGTTGCCGAATCAATGGTGATTTTGGCTCCCATACTCCAGTTAGGATGGCGCAGTGCATCCTCTACAGTGACGTCCTTAAGCTGTTCCCGTCCATAATCACGGAAGGAGCCGCCTGATGCAGTGATCGTAATCGAAGCTACATCTTCGCGGTTCTCACCGTTGAGGCATTGGAAAATCGCTGAATGCTCACTGTCTACTGGCAGCAGCTTCACACCCTTGCGTCCGGCCAGCTCAGTAACCAGATGTCCGGCGGTAACCAGTGTTTCCTTATTAGCTAGTCCAATATGCCGGCCGGCTTCAATCGCCGCAAGTGTAGACTGCAGCCCTACGCTTCCTACGAGTGCAGTCACCACAGTGTCTGCGTTACCTCCGGCTGCAATCTCGACCAGACCTTCACTGCCGCTATACAGCTCTACACCGGCGGGCAGACTGGATCTGATCTCGTCTGCCCGCTCCTTCGTGGATACGGACACGCGGCGCGGCTTGAACCGGCGGACCTGCTCCAGCAGCAGCGCGGTATTATTTCCCGCTGCCAGTCCATCCACTTCAAATTCCTCCGGATGCATGGCTACAACATCCAGCGTCTGGGTACCGATGGAACCGGTGGAGCCCAGAATACTAATTCTTTTCACAGTTGCTTTCCTTCTCCCTGTCGTTAATAGTAAGGCATCAGCATTACGATATGTACGAAAGGAAATACGATAATCCAGCTGTCGCAGCGGTCCAGGATGCCTCCGTGACCAGGCAGCAATGAGCCTGAATCCTTAATACCGTACACCCGTTTATAGGCAGATTGTACAAGATCTCCAAGCTGACCCAGCACGGCGCAGGAAATTCCGATGAGCAGCGCGCGTCCGATCGTCAGCAGATCAGGAACCCAAAAGGCAAAAATGACGGAAATCACAGCAGAAATCAACACTCCGCCGAGGGCGCCTTCAATCGTCTTGTTAGGACTGATTGCAGGCCATAGCTTGTTCTTGCCAAAGCTTCTGCCGACAAAATAGGCTCCGGCATCACTCCCCCAAATGCAGCACAGCAGCAGGAAAGTCCAGAAGAGGCCATGATCATCCCCTGCACCGCGGGCGATTGCCATATAGGAGAAACCCATCCCTATGTATACAATCCCGGTGAACATCAATGCGGTGATTTTGATATCCAGCTTATTCTTGCTGAATACTGTTACCAGCAGGAACAGCAGCATTAACAGCCATATTCCCTGTTCCCATGAGAATAGCGCGACAGTCCCCAGCAGATCCCAGGGAATCATAAAGCATAATACAGATGCATAACCAAATACAGCAGTAAGGCCAAAGGTTGCTGTACCCGTCATTTTCACAAATTCATAATAACCGATGAGGGCCATGGCAGTAAGCAAAAGCTGATACGGCCAGCCTCCCAAATAACATAACCCTAAAAACAAGGCCCCGGCAACAATTCCGGTAATCAATCGCTGCTTCACAGAATCCCTCTCCCATCAGGCTACTTCAATCCACCGTAACGGCGTGTGCGGCGCTGATATTCAGCTACAGCCTGCATCAGATGCGCCTTGTCGAACTCCGGCCAGTACGCATCAGTAAACCACAATTCACTGTAGGCAATCTGCCACAGCATGAAATTACTAAGCCGCATTTCGCCGCTGGTACGAATCAGCAGATCGGGATCGGGTAATCCGCCGGACAAAAGCCTGCTGTCAATCAGCTCTGAAGTGATCTCTTCAGGTGACAGGACTCCTGCCTGGATATCCTTGCCCAAGCCGCGCATACAATCTTCTATTTCTTTGCGGCCGCCGTAGTTCAGTGCAAAATTCAGAATAAGTCCGGTATTGCTCTCTGTACGGACAATCGCTTCCTCCATCGCCCTGCGGGTATGGGAAGGCAAAGCCTCCGTATCACCCATAACACGTACCTGCACATTCTTCTCAATCAATTCGTCCAGTTCAATAGCCAGAAATTCTACGGGGAGACGCATAAGGAAATCAACCTCGTCCTTCGGCCGCTTCCAGTTCTCCGTAGAGAAAGCGTACATGGTCAAGAACTCTACTCCCAGGTCATTCGCCGCAATCGTCGCACGCTTGACCGCCTTCATCCCGTTCTGATGGCCCACAATACGGGGCAGACCGCGCCGTTTCGCCCAGCGGCCGTTGCCATCCATAATTATCGCTACATGCCGGGGAATATTATCCGGTGAAATCTCGACTGGCACCTGCCTGTCTTTACGGCTCAGCCATTCTTGAATCCGTTTGATCATTTCCGTTTCCTCCAAGCTCTTATCAGAAAGAGACAAACCCCACCATAAACGGAGGGGCCTGAAGTCTCTTGGATTTCATTATACTTCCATAATCTCTTTTTCTTTGGACAAGAGCACTTTATCGACTTCAGCTATGAACTTATCCGTAGATTTCTGGATATCTTCCTGATGTCCATGTGATTCGTCTTCTGAAATGCCGTTCTTCTCCATCTTCTTGATATCATCGTTAGCATCGCGGCGGATGTTGCGGATAGCTACCTTTGCTTCTTCTCCGAACTTCTTGGTGAACTTCACAAGCTCACTGCGGCGTTCTTCGGTAAGCGGGGGAATCGACAGACGGATGATTGTACCGTCATTGGCTGGAGTAATCCCAATGTCGGATTTCATAATCGCCTTTTCGATGTCTGACATCGAGGTTTTGTCCCATGGCTGGATCAGCAGCGTCCGGGAATCCGGTGTGCTGATGTTGGCCAGCTGGTTGATAGGAGTTGGTGCACCGTAATATTCAACTTGAATGCGATCCAGCAGCGACGTCGAAGCGCGTCCTGCCCGCAGCGTTGCCAAGTCGCGTTTCAGCGAGAGAATTGCTTTTTCCATACGCTCTTCGGCATTTTTCTTAACCGATTGTGGCATTAATTTACACTCCCTTTAACGATTGTTCCGATTTTCTCACCGAGAACGACACGTTTAATATTGCCTTGCTCTGTAATAGCAAACACAATGAGCGGTATATTATTATCCATGCAGAGAGAGGAAGCGGTGGAGTCCATCACACCCAGGTTTTTGTTCAGAATATCCATGTAAGTAAGCTGCTCGTACTTCACGGCAGTGCTATCCTTGAACGGATCTGCAGAGTAGACGCCGTCTACTTTGTTCTTGGCCATCAGGATGACCTCGGCTTCAATTTCGGCGGCTCTGAGCGCTGCCGTTGTATCTGTCGAGAAGAACGGATTCCCTGTACCGGCAGCAAAAATAACTACGCGGCCTTTCTCCAAATGACGGATGGCCCGGCGGCGGATATAAGGCTCAGCAATCTGCTGCATGGCAATAGAGGTCTGAACCCGGGTAGGGACGTCGATCTGCTCCAGAGCATCCTGCAAGGCCAGTGAGTTCATCACCGTTGCCAGCATCCCCATATAATCCGCTGTCGCGCGGTCAATACCGTTCTCGCTTCCGGCGATCCCGCGCCAGATGTTGCCCCCGCCGCATACAATCGCAACCTGAACTCCAAGCTCAACGACTTCCTTGACCTGCTCCGCAATAGAGATGATCGTTTCGGCATCGATGCCATAGCCATTCTGTCCGGCGAGCGATTCACCGCTTACCTTAAGGACCACTCTCTTAAATACCGGCTGTTCCAATTGTATACCCTCACTTTCTTACAAAAGACGGAACACTGCTTATCTGTGTTCCGCTCTTTTGATGCTTGCCTTTATTCAGTTCTTATTCAATGCCTTGCTGCTATTATTGTTTAACCTGCGCCATTACTTCTTCAACGAAGTTGTCGACTTTCTTCTCAAGACCTTCACCCAGTTCGAAACGAACGAAGCGGCGGATCGTGATGTTTTCGCCGATGGTGCTGATTTTTTCATTCAATAGCTGGGAAATCGTCTTATCCGGGTCTTTAACGAAGGATTGCTCCATCAGGCAATATTCTTCATAGAACTTGCTGATGCGGCCTTCAACCATTTTTTCAACGATTTTCTCAGGCTTGCCTTCGTTCAGCGCTTGCGCCTTGAGGATTTCTTTTTCTTTCTCTACATCTGCAGCCGGTACTTCTTCACGGCGAACATACAGCGGGTTCGCTGCTGCGATTTGCATTGCGATATCGCGGGCGAAGTCTTTGAAGGAATCTGTTTTGCCTACGAAGTCAGTTTCGCAGTTGATTTCTACCAGAACGCCAATACGGCCGCCAGCGTGGATATAAGATTCTACAGTACCTTCTGTAGCGATACGTCCCGCTTTGTTGGCTGCTGCGGACAAACCTTTTTCACGAAGCAATTCAGCCGCTTTGGTGATATCATTGTTTGCTTCTTCAAGCGCTTTTTTACAATCGAGCATTCCTGCTCCTGTTCTTTCACGAAGTTCCTTCACTGCTTTTGCATCTACTGCCATTGTTATTCCCTCCAGAGTCATAGTCGTTGTCATTGCGGGCGCAAAGATATACTTACTTGCTTACATTTTAAAAAAAGGGCAGTGAGAGGTTATCCACCTGCCAACCACCCTTTTCATTTAAGTTCTTATTTATGCTCCGGTTACTACTTAAGCAGAAGTTGTGTCTTCGCCCTGATGAGCTTCAACAACAGCGTCAGCCATTTTACCAGTCAAGAGCTTCACGGCGCGGATTGCGTCGTCATTGCCTGGAATTACGTAGTCGATTTCGTCCGGATCGCAGTTAGTATCAACGATAGCTACGATTGGAATACCCAATTTGCGAGCTTCTGCTACTGCAATGCGCTCTTTACGCGGGTCAATGATGAACAGCGCGCTTGGAAGACCTTTCATGTTCTTGATACCGCCCAGGAATTTCTCAAGACGATCTTTCTCTTTGCGGAGAAGGATAACTTCTTTTTTAGGCAATACTGCGAAGGTACCGTCTTCTTCCCAAGCTTCCAATTTCTTCAGGCGGTCAATACGCTTCTGAATCGTCTGGAAGTTAGTCAGGGTACCACCCAGCCAACGTTGGTTAATGAAGAACATACCCGAACGTTCAGCTTCTTCTTTTACGGAATCCTGTGCTTGTTTCTTTGTTCCTACGAATAGGATTGTGCCGTTGTCGCCAGCGACGCTCTTTACAAAGTTGTAAGCTTCCTCTACCTTCTTGACCGTTTTTTGCAGGTCAATAATGTAAATTCCGTTTCTTTCAGTGAAGATATAACGATCCATCTTTGGGTTCCAACGACGAGTCTGGTGACCGAAGTGTACCCCAGCTTCGAGAAGCTGCTTCATGGAGATTACTGCCATCTTCACACACCTCCTAAGTTTGGTTTATTTGTGTGTCTCCTCCGCCGCGTGTCATCTTTCTACAAGACTTTCTTCAGAAGAAAGCACCCCTTGTCGAAATCAACCGGCGTGTGTTTTAACACCGTCCATTACTATACCATATTAAACCTGCCTATGCAACGATCAGTGCAAATTTATATTTTCTCTTTTGGATAATCTATTATTTTTTCACCGTAATCAGCTTATCAATAATAGAGTTGATGCTTTCTCCTTTGGTAAAGCTATAGCTGCCGTATTGGATAATTGTGTTCACCTTCCGGCTGTCTGCCACCTGAAGGAACTTAACTTTATCCTGAATCACCCCGGCTTCAGCGAGTAAATCCGCAGTTTGGGCGAGCGTAATTCCCGTAGGAATCCTTAACGAAATATTCCCGTCCGTTAGCGCAGGCGAATCAGGGGTCGCCGGGGGCTTCGCGGCTGTCTCTGCCGTGCTCTTAGGCTGTGCAGGGGCTGAAGGCTGGCCTGGAGTCACTGCGGCGCTTGGCGTTACTGCCGCTTTGGGCGTGGCTGGAGGAGTAGCAGCCGGCGAGGCTGCTGCAGTTGGCTTAGCTTCAGCTCCAGCCGTCTCTTGGGGAGCCCCGGCCTGCCCGCCTTCTTGCGGTGATGGGGTTCCTTCGGCAGAAGCCCCGGCCTGGTCTACTACGGCCAGATTCAGACGGGCGGCTTCCTGTATTAACTCTTCTTTGGTTAGCGGTGTCGCCCTGCCAGCTATCATGATCTGCAGCAGTAGCGCGCCCGCAATCAGTCCGACACCTAATCCCAGCATGAAAAACCGGTTCCTGATCATACCGATTCCTCCTGCTGCGCCAATTGCAGAATCAACTGGACTTCTCCCCGCTGCAGGCCGGCGGTCTTGGCGATAGAATCTATGGATTTCCCCTGTTCATGCAGCTCGAATAAACGCGGATACCGCAGCTTAATGGAGCTGACCGGCTTCGGCTTAACGGGAGCTTCTGCCGGGGGCTTCTCAGTCTGTGCAGATGAGCCTTCCCTCGTGAAGGCTGCAGCGAGTTGTAGCCGTTCCTTCTCTTCAGCAGTCAGCCGGGCATCCATAAGCAGCAGGCTCTTGTGCAGTTCCCCTACCTGCTCCCGCAATACACCGATCTCTTCCTGGAGGTCAGTCTTATTCGTCTGTGACTGCGTCTTGATACTGCCGACCAGTTGAAGCAGCTTGGAGTTCTCCTGCTCGATGTCAGCCATATAGAGCTCCAGAGCCGCCTCCGTTTCCTTCAGGCTCTTCTTCTCTTCCGAGTCTTCCCGGCCTGCCCTGGCCGGCAGACGCAGGGCATAGACAATAGCGACTGCACCTACCAGCACGATGTATACCCATGGTTCCAAATGTGTAATCTCCTTCTGCGTTTAATTCATATTAATCTTCCATATTCAACTATCAAAGGCTGAAATCAATGCGATGCCCTTTGAAGGGATGTTCGGCATCATGAGTCTTCTCCTGCTGGTCCTGTCTGCGCGGATAACTCTGGCTCCCCGGACCACTTCCCTTGCCGCCGTCCCGCAGCGCAGATTCGGCAGACTCATCTACCTCCGTGCTGCGCAGGGAGATTTCCTGACTGTGCTTCACATTCTGGCCTGCCAGCTGCTGCTGGTCAAGGGCAGGACGCTGCTGCAGGTTATTCTGAACTTTGCCCGCATCATGGGTACGGGGCAGCGCAATTTGCAGTTCCACCGGTTTCAGACTCATAAGATCCCTCTTCTCCCGTAACTGGTTTCAGAATCAAGGAATGGCAGGCCGCCCTGGCTGCCCGCCTGATTAGATGTAAGGCGTTATGGAGATATCCCCTTCACTGTAGACGAAGGATACCCGCTCTGTCGGGTCCTTGACGAACCTGGTGTATCTGCCGATAACGATCTTGGAACCCCCATAGATCGTCTTGACGACATCAACCCTTGCTCTGCCGGTATCCTCCAGCATGCGTTCGATCTCCAGCACGCGCTCTTTGATTTTCTTTTCGTCACGCATATGGGACTGCTTCGTTGCATTAAGCTTCACACGAAGTGCAATCTTATCGGGCGAGAGCTGACCATTATTCGCCAACTGATTGAGCAGGTACAGCGCCTTATTCGTCTTGTCCTCATTCTCGAGAAGCTGACGCAGTTCCTGGCGCAGTTCATTGATCTCATTTCTCAGCTCGGGAACAACGCCCACCTCTATCGCCGTAGCCGTGGACATCGTGTTGCCGATGGTCCGGGCAATCACCCGCTCGCCTGCCTGCACAATACCGCCCACAATTAAGCCCTTGGCCCCGTTACACAGCACATCATGGCCTGCACGGATATTAGAATGCATGATACTCTGTGAAACGATCACATCTTCTCCGGCAACGACGTTGCCGTCCTGAATGAAGGAGACTTTGACATTCTTGCCCGCGCTGATGAGACCTTTGTTATATCCGATGATTCCGCCGGTAATCTCGATGGAACCGCCTGATATCAGTTCAGCCCCTTCCACCCCGCCGACCACCCGGATATCCCCGGCAGACTTGACGGTGAAGCCGGTAAGCACATTGCCGCGGATGACAACAGTACCTACAAAGTCGATATTCCCCGTACTGTAATCCACATCCCCGTTAACTTCATACACAGGAAATACATTAATCTTGCCTTTGTCTGTCAGCGTAACCAGTCCGTCAATCGCCGAGTACATCGAAGTTTCTTCCTGATCCACCACCACATTCTTGCCTACCTTGAAATGAGCCTCCTTCCCCGCCCTGCAAGGAAGCTCCTCTCCGGTCACCATCTTGCCGTTCACACCGCTCTCTGCCGGAATAACCCTGGCTATAAGCTGGCCTTTTCTGACATTGTGCAGCCGGACGAGCTCTTTGTAGTCAACCCTGCCGTCCTCTTTCTCCAGGGGCTTGCGGTCTTCTTCCATATCAACGGTGAGCACCACACGGCCATCCTTACCGTTGACAGCAGGCTGCCCGATTGCGATGGGCACCCTGTTCCAGAAGTATTCCTCCGGATTGCTGCTGATCCGCTGAACTATATCACGCTGGATGCCGAAACGAATATTGTGACTGTACAGGAAGCTGTCAAGGTCTTCAATCGAACAGGAGAAATTCTCATCCTTCTTGGTGAACTGAAGGTAAGCAATCCCCTTATCATCCGAGAATGTAATACTCAGGTATTGGCTCAAAACATATTGACCGATCAAATTCTGCTCCCCCTTGTCACCGTCGCCCGGTTAATCATTTTGCATTAGAAGGTCCCGGTTCTTCTCAAGTGTTCCTCTTAGCCGCAAAATAGCCTTGGAATGAAGCTGTGAGATCCGCGAAGGCGATAGTGACATCACTTCGGCAATCTCGCTTAAAGATAAATCCTCATAATATAAAAGGGACACAACGGTCCGTTCTTTCACTGTTAATTTCTCGATCCCCTTGGTTAACGTATCCCGCAGATAGAACTCATTCACTTTACGGTCCGGATTCTTGGCCTTGTCATCTACCAAAATAGACATCCGTGTCTCTGATTCTTCTTCACGTATAGGATCTTCCAATGAGCAGAGCGACATGACTGCAACATCCTGCAGCATAGTCTGAAACTCCGTTTCTGAAATATTCAGATACTTGCTCATTTCATCGTCACTTACGGATCTCAAATACTTCTGCTCCAGCTGCTGGTAGGCATCCTCGATTTTTTTCGCTTTTTCGCGTACAGATCTGGGGACCCAGTCACTTTGCCGGAGAGAATCGAGGATTGCTCCCCTTACCCGCCAGGATGCATAGGTCTGGAATTGAAGCCCCCGCTTGTAGTCGAATTTCTCGATGGCATCAATGAGTCCCATCACACCGTTGCTGGCCAAATCATCCTTGGAGACATTTTTGGGCAGCCCTACTGCCAGACGGCTGGACACGTAATCAACAATATGGAGATAGCTCTCAATCAGCTTTTTTTTGGCTTCAGGATTACCGTGCTCTTTCCACTGTTCCCAAAGCTGGTCTGTTTCCGACTGAGCTGCTTTACGCTCGTTCAACGGCTTTCACCCTTCCCAAAGTTTAGTCAGCGGTATCATGCGGCGCAAGAATACGGACTTTCGCCGCAGCACTCGCTTATTCTTCTTTCAGGTGACGAACGGCCTTGGCCAATTCTTCAGGATCTTTCATAGAGACTAGCTTCGGAGGCTGCAAAGGGGTGAACCCTCCCGCCTCTTCGCTTGCCGCCTCCCGCTTAGGGGTAAGCAGGCCTTTCAATTCCTGATCCTCTTCAGGTGTACTAATATCAAGTTTGGCGCCAAGTGATTCACCATTATCGTACAGACCGGTTTCAGGGTCCGAGGATTCAGCGGGCTTACCGGCAATAAACCCCAATACCCATCTCAGGAGAAAAGCAAGCACAAACCAGATAATAAATCCGTAGATGCCCCGAATCAGGCTGGTTCCAAGCAGGTTCTGTCCCTGGTTTGCAAGAAATGTAAAAACAAATCCGATCAGCCCGGCCACAGCATTCAGCAATAGTTTCCTGCTCATGGCTATATTTCCTTCGGGTCTTTTTGAACGCTGCGGATAAAAATCACTCCGGTGTTGCAGGAGATTTCTATCGTACGCCCATAATTGCCACCCGTATCCTCCGCGATGAGCGGAATATGAAGATTATCAAGAGCAAGCTTGCATGATTCTACATTCCGAGGCCCGATCCTCATGGTGTCACTCCCTCCGGCAAAAGCAAACATCTGTGAGCCTCCGGCCATCTTGGCCACAATCCGGCTTCTAACTGCCCCCAGCCCCAACAGGCGGGCCAACAGCTCAGGGACTGCGGTATCTGCGAACTTGGCAATGTTCAGCTGTCCTTCCCGCGCAATCTCTGACGAAGGCAGCATGACATGCGCCATGCCAGCCAGCTTTTTACCGGGATCAAACAGAGTCAGACCTACGCAGGAGCCAAGACCCGTCGTACGGATAAGACTATCCTGACTGCCTACATTCAGATCCGCCATACCTACTTTAATAATGCTCTGTTCTTCAATCATTATCGAACGGTACTCCTAAGGCTTTGAATATTTTGGGGAACGATTCCGGATCGGGAATAAGGAAGAATTGTCCTTCAATTTCATTTTGGCCTTCTAGAAAAGTAGTATCAATCAGCAGCGCATCATCACCCATTTGACCGAATTGCAGCAGTCCGTAGCCCAGAATGGCTCCGGCCATATCCATCGCAAGCGCCGGTACTGTCGGGTACATGGACAGCGAGGTGAAGTCCGCCAGTGAAGAGAGGTAGGAGCCGGCCAGGATATTGCCGATCTCGCTTAGGGCGGATAACTCCATCTCACTCAGCTCATCGCCGCCGGAGATCTCAATTCCGGCAATCCGGCTGAGCAGGTTACTTGCCGCTTCCGGGCTAAGAATAAAGAACAGATTACCCGGGGCTTCCCCTTCAACGCGCAGGAATACCGCATACACCAGTTCTTCCGCTCCGCCTACCTTATCGGTGATCTCCTCGAAGCTGAGCAGCTGTACCTTCGGAACAGCCATATCAATCGGCTTATTGAGCAGCTGCGACAATGCGGTGGCAGCGTTGCCGGCTCCAATATTCCCGACTTCCTTGAGCACATCCATTTTGAAATCCTTGAAGTTCTTGAATAGCTCCATAGGCTAGCCCTCCAGGCTTTCGAGCTGTACAATTTCGCCCTTGTTGAGTACTTCAGACAGGTTGAGCATAATCAGCAGACGATCATCTCCTATTTTGGCCACCCCGTCCAGATACTTCGCCCGGATTCCCCCCACAACATCCGGCGGTACGTCAATGATATCACGGTTCAGGTCGATGACATCATTGGCTGAATCCACGATGAAGCCCACTTCCATATCATTGACATTTACAATAATAATCCGGGTCTGGTCCGTATGCTCTGCTTCCTCGATCCCGAAGCGTCCGCGGAGATCAATAACCGGAATAACGACACCGCGCAGGTTGATTACTCCTTTGATAAACGAATAGGTCTTCGGTACGCGGGTAATTGGCATCATGCGTTCAATCGTCTGGACCTTCTCTACCTCAATGCCGTATTCCTCAGTGCCAAGCTTGAATACAATGACTTTGATATCTTCAGCCATGGAATGACCCTCCCTGTTCTAACCTGATTATTTGATAAAAGCATTCGGATCGATAATGAGTGCAACCTGTCCGTCTCCAAGAATTGTAGCTCCCGAAATCCCTTGTACCTCAGGCAGATACTTGCCGAGATTCTTGATAACAATTTCGTTCTGGCCGATGAAGTCCTGCACAGCAAGAGCAACCAGCCGCTCTCCCTTACGCACGACCACGATCTCTGTCTCCTCTTCTGTGCTTTCATCATAGTCCGGAATGGAGAAGATCTTGCTCAGGGAGACCAGCGGAATGTGACTGCCCCGGAACTCCAGCATTTTGTTGCCGTGAATGGTCCGTACCTGGGATTGCTTCACAATTCCTGTTTCTACTATAGAAGACAGCGGAATGGCGTATTTCTCTGAGCCCAGGCGCACCAGCATTGCGGCAATGATCGACAGCGTGAGCGGAAGCTGAACAGAGAAGTTCGTACCTTTGCCCGGTGTGGAGTAGATAGTGACGTTGCCGCCCAGTGCTGTGATCTTCGCTTTGACCACATCCAGCCCGACCCCCCGGCCCGATACGTCCGAGATGACCTCAGCCGTACTGAAGCCTGGGGCAAATAACAGCTGGTAAGCTTCGTCATCCGACATCGTACCCGCCTGCTCCTGGGTAATTGCACCTTTTTTGACCGCAGACGCCAGTACATTCTTCGGATAGATCCCTTTGCCATCCTCTTCAATCTCAATGAAAACGTGATTGCCGCTATGGAATGCGCGAAGCTGAACGGTGCCTGTCTCCGGCTTGCCGGCAGCGATCCGGTCTGCAATGGATTCAATCCCGTGGTCAACCGCATTACGCAGCAGATGCACCAGCGGGTCGCCAATCTCATCAATCACGGTACGGTCAAGCTCCGTATCGGCCCCTGTGATGATTAAATCCACTTTCTTGTCCAGCGATTTGGCAAGGTCGCGGATCATCCGCGGGAACCGGTTAAATACGGTATCCACCGGAACCATGCGCAACTTCATGACAATATTCTGCAAATCTCCGCTGACCCGGCCCATATGCTCGACCGTTTCCGTAAGATCCCCGTTCTGGACTTCGGAAGCCAGCTGCTCCAGCCGGACGCGGTCAATCAGCAGCTCACTGAACAGATTCATCAGCACATCCAGACGCTCGATATCCACCCGGATGGTCCGGGAAGGAGACGGTGTTCCTCCTGCTCTCGCCGGAGCGGCTTTGCCGTTCTCTTCCTTGGCGTGCACGGAAGCCGCAGGAGAAGCATTATGGACAGCCTCGGGGGCAGCCTCCTGCACCGGAGCCGGGGCCACAGCTTCAGCCGTAGCCGCACTCTCTTGTCCCATCTGGCGCAGCGACTCCTGATCCAGCGCCACAGCCGTAACGGCATCAATCTCTGACAAATTCAGAATCATCTTCTGAATTTCACTTGCATCCTTTTGGGTTATGTAGTAGAGCGAGAATCCGTAGTCGAATTTCTCCTGCTCTATGTCCTGAACCGAAGGGAAGGATTTGACAACTTCTCCGGAACGCTCCAGGAGGTCGAACACCATGTATGCACGTACGGCCTTGAGCTGACAATCCTTGCGGATAGCCACATCCACATACAGCACCTGATGGCCTTCCTGCAGAGACTGCTCCAGCACAGAATACTGGAATTCATCCAGAAACACCTGGGCTGCAGAGGCATTACCGGACGCGGCTGCCGTTACTTCAGCAGCAGCTCCGCTGGCAGAAGGTACTTCTCCGCGGACGATCGCCTGCAGAGAAGAGACAATCGACGAGACATCGGCTTTACCGGCTCCCCCGCCGGTAATGTCCTCCACCATGGATTCCAGAGCGTCAATACTTTTGAATAGGGTATCAAAGATGAAATCCTGCATCCGCAGCTTGTTGTTGCGCACCAGATCGAGCACATTCTCCATCTGGTGCGTAAGCGAAGCCAAATCTTCAAAACCCATTGTAGCCGCCATACCTTTCAAGGTATGGGCAGAGCGGAAAATCACCTGGACAATGCTCAGATCCTCAGGATTTGCTTCCAGCCCCATCATGCTTTCGTTCAAGGACTGCAGATGATCATTTGACTCATCAATAAACATGGATAAGTATTGGTTCATGTCCATGAGCGGGTACCTCCCCTTCGAGTTCGCTTTTCGGTTATTTAACGGCTTGTACCAGCCTTGGAGCAATTTCTTGCAAAGGCAGGATGTATCTTACACACTTCAGCTCTACTGCAGACCGCGGCATCCCGTAAACCACACAGGTTTCTTCACTCTCGGCAAAGGTTGATGTCACCCCCGAATCGTAGAGTGCTTTCATCATACGGGCCCCATCGCTGCCCATCCCCGTCATAATGACCGCGTGACGTTCAAGCGAGGTAAGCTGCAATACCGATTCAAACAATGTATCTACAGACGGACGATGTCCATTACGGACCTCTTCCTTCGTAAGCTCTATCACATATTGTCCGCCGGCTCCAGCAACCACTCTCAAGTGGTATCCTCCGGGAGCAATGTAGGCCGCGCCCTGCCGGAGCACCATCCCGTGCTCCGCTTCAGCAACCTCCAGGCTGCTGAAGGTATTCAGCCGCTGGGCCAGCGACTTGGTGAAGTTAGGCGGCATATGCTGGACAATAACAATCGGCGCCGGGAAATCACCGGGTATATTCTCCAGGAACGCCTTCAGCGCTCTCGGGCCGCCGGTTGAACATCCCACAGCAACCAGCTTGCGTACTCCACGGGTTCCGCTTGCCTGGCTTCCTGAGGCTGCCGGAGGTTCGATGAACGAGCCTGCCGCAGTTTCAGCAGCTGCCCGCTGCCCAGGTATTCCAGCCCCCCGTTCCTCCCGGGGCCGGCTTTTGAACCGGTCGGTAGCCGGTTTGGCCACCTCAGGCAGCGGCTTAGCCACACGCCTCGTAACCGCCGGATCAGTGCCTTGCCCCGGCTTCCGTGTATCTGCCGGAGGTTCAAGCGTCGTTCTGCCCTTCGGCTTGTCTGCCCCTGGCAGCGGTGCCCGTAGTGTACCCGCTTCTTTGCTGAGCGGCTCCGGCTTCCGCTTGGCCGGCTCGATCACGGTTCGCGGAGCAGGCGGCTCTGCTGCCGGAAGCGGCGGCTCCGGCGCCTTGACGGCAGAAGCCCGGGCTTCCCGCTGCTCACGCGCCAGCATGGCCTCCTTCATCTGCTCGCGGAGGGATTCTCCGACAGCGATGATATCCTGGGAGTTTGAAATGGACGGCTTTCGGATGAAATCGAAAGCCCCCCACTCCAAGGCCAGTATGGTCTCCTTCATCCCCTGTTCATTGATGCCTGACAGCATAATGACGGGAAGCGGACGCTGGGCCATGATTATTTTCAGCGCCTCCAGGCCATTCATCTCAGGCATCTCCACATCCATGGTTACCAGATCCGGACGAAGCTCATTAACTTTCTCTATCGCCTCACGGCCGTTGGCAGCCGTTGCTGTTACTTGAAAGTCGGCATCGTTTTCGATTAAATCGGAAATGATCTTGCGCATAAATGCAGAATCATCCACAACCAGAACTTTATAGGGCCTCATAGCATTTCCACCTCTGTCCCTCGAATTCAGAACAATTATTTGTTTCGCTTCAACCACTTGCTGATAAATCCCTTGATGCCTTGAACTTTAGCGGTTTCTACTGAATCAGCAGCCAGATAGCTCAGCGCAAGCCTGTGCACATCCTTTGCTGCAATACTGTTCGGAAAAGCCACTGAGAATGGAATTTGTTTCTTCACTGCCTGGACTACATGCGGATCGCTGCTGATATAACCGAGGTACGGGAGTTCGAGCTGCAGGAACCGGCTGGCGGCCATGCGGATTTTGTCGCTGGTCACCCTGGCTTCCCGTTCATCCCCTGCCTGATTGACGATCAGCCTGAACGATACCTCCGGATGCGAGTTATGAACTACCTTCATAAGAGCATAAGCATCTGTAATGGCCGTAGGCTCGGGAGTGGTCACAACCAGGCAGTCGTCGGCAGAGGTGATAAATTTCATCGTCTCCTTAGATAGTCCCGCTCCTGTATCAAACAATATAAAATCCATCGTATCGGCAATGAGTGCAATCTGGGTGGTAAAGTAATTCAGATCCGCCTCTGAGAGCGCAAACAGCTCATCCATCCCGGAACCGCCTGCAATAAAAGGCAGGGATTGCGGTCCGAGCTGAATGATCTGTCCGATATCAGCTTCCCGTTTGAGCAGGTGGTACAGGTTGAACTTCGTGGACACACCCATAAGAACGTCGATATTAGCCATTCCGATATCTGCATCGAACAGCAGGACCTTACGCCCCATGGCCTTCAGTGCAAGCGCAAAGTTAAGGGTGAAATTCGACTTCCCGACTCCCCCCTTCCCGCTGCATACCGTAATGATGCGGGCGGACGCTCCGCTTCCGGAGGGTTGTCTGGAATCCTGGCTGGAAACCAGCCGTCTTAACGACTGCGCCTGGTCCATCATTCGCCCCCTGTTCCCAGCAGCATTCCGCTAATCTGTTCCAAGGTTGCCATAATGAGATCATCAGGAACATTCTGTCCATTGGTCATGTAGGACAACTTCAGCGGAAAATCATTCAGCACATTGAACAGCGGTCCGTAGCTCCCCGTTTCATCCAGCTTCGTAAAAACCACCTTATCCAGCTGGTATCTGCCGAAGTGCTCGGCGATTTTTTTCATATCACGGCTTTTGGAGGTTAAGCTGAGCACCAGTAAGGTCTCACTTTTGAGTTCCCTGGCCAGCAGACTCTGGAGTTCAGCCACCAGCATCTCGTTGCGGTAGTTCCGCCCAGCCGTATCCATAAGAATCAGATCGCAGCCTTCCAGCCGGAACATAGCCCGCTGCAGATCCCCCGGCGACTGGACAACCTCCAGCGGCATATTGAGAATGGATGCGTAGGTTCTAAGCTGCTCAACGGCGGATATGCGGTAAGTATCCGAGGTAATCAGACCCACCTTGCGGCCCTGCTTGAACAGCTGCTCCGCGGCCAGCTTGGCAATCGTTGTCGTCTTACCGACACCTGTCGGCCCGGCAATGTATACGATCCGGGTATCCGGTGCGATTCCGCCGGCAATACGGCCAGCCAGGAAACCGTCAATCTGCTCTCTAAGTACTTCTTCAAAATGCCCTGGAGCCCAAATGCTTCCCTCTTCACGATAACGCTCCAGAACTGTTCCAATCCATTCCTCTACAAGTACAGCGTCAGTCTCCTGATCTATCAGCCGGCTTTTCAAAGCCTCCAGCTCATCAGGCAGTTCTGCAGCCCCCGAGGAGTAACGGGCAATCCGTTCCATCCAGTGTTTCATATCCCGGATTTCCTTCAGCACATCACTCTCAGAGGAAGCGGCAACCGCCGGTTCAGGCTGTTCCGCCGCCAGCGATTCATAGATTGCTGCAAGCGCCTTCCGGCTCTCCTCGGGGTTCGGAACAGGGGGTTGCTCCCGGACGCTGTCCTCTGTGAGGATGTCCGGCGTTTCAGTTTTGGACAACCGGGGCATCACAGCGACACCTCCCCCCTGTTCGAGAGGATCAGCCAATGCAGCGGCAATCTCGGCAAAGCTCTTTCCAGCTGCCGCATCCTTCACCGTTACAGGCGGCGGGGCAGGGGCACCCGAAGCTGTGGCAGCCTTCTGATAGGCCTGCGGCACTGCACTCCGCGGTACATTCATCGGCTGTGCAGGAGCCTTCTCCTGCGCAGCCGCCTTTTGCCCGTCCTCCACCGCAGCTACCACTTCAATCTTCTTCTTCGTGAACATGCCCATGAATCCGCCAACTTTAATTTCTTTGGTGCTTAATATAACGGCATCGCTTCCAAGCTCGCTGCGGATAGAATGCATGGCGTCAGGCATCGTATCGACCACATAACGCTTCACTCTCATAAGTTCACCACCCCGACGCTTTGAATTTCAATATTGGGCTCAAGCTCGCTGTAAGACAACACCGGTATATCCTGCATGGTCCGTTCAATCACCTGCCGCAGGTACATACGAATCGTTGGAGATGTCAGTACAATCGGCTGCTGGCCGGATTGCAGGAGACGGTTAATCTGCTCGGTAAGCCGTTGATAGACGGTTTGAGTAGAGACCGGATCGAGCGCCAGATAACTGCCTTGCTCGGTCTGCTGCACACTTTCGGATATCTTTTTCTCAAGGCCGGGACCCACTGTAATTACGCGCAGGGTCTCCCCCGACTGCGAGAACTGCTGAGTGATCTGTCTGGAGAGCGATTGCCGCACATATTCAGTCAGAATATCAGGGTCCTTGGTATACGTACCGTAGTCGGCAAGAGTCTCGAAGATGGTAACAAGATCGCGGATCGAAATTTTCTCGCGCAGCAGCTTGCCCAGTACCTTCTGAATATCACCAACTGCAAGAATAGAAGGGATAAGCTCGTCCACCAGCACAGGATAATTCTCCCTGAGATTATCAACCAGCTGCTTCGTCTCCTGGCGGCCAAGCAATTCATGTCCATGCCTTTTGATCAGCTCTGTCAGATGTGTAGCTACAACAGAAGGAGGGTCAACGACGGTATAGCCTGATAATTCGGCCCGCTCCTTCACGGATTCATCAATCCATAAGGCCGGTAGCCCGAAGGATGGTTCAATAGTCTCAATCCCGCTAATCGACTCGTCATCATAACCAGGGCTCATGGCAAGATAGTGATTAAGTAATAATTCACCGCCGCCAACGTTATTTCCTTTAATTTTGATGACATATTCATTCGGTTTTAGTTGAATATTGTCGCGAATACGAATAACCGGCACCACCAGGCCCATCTCAAGTGCACATTGCCGTCGAATCATGATGATACGGTCGAGCAGATCGCCGCCTTGTCCCGTATCCGCCAGTGGAATCAGACCATAACCAAATTCGAATTCGATCGGGTCCACTGTAAGCAGATTAATGACACTTTCGGGACTTCGCACCTCTTCGATCTGCTTCTCCTCTACCAGCTGTTCATCAGCCATCTGCTGCCTGCTGGCCTTCTTCCCCATACTGTAAGCCGCATAACCCATCAGTCCCGCCAAAGGCAGTGTGGACATCACCGTGATCGGTGTGAAGAAGCCGAGAAATGCAATCGTCACCGCTACTATGTAAAGCAGCTTCGGGTAAGACAGCAATTGACCGGTCAAATCCTCGGCCAGATTGCCCTCCGATGCTGCCCGGGTTACGATCAGACCGGAAGCGGTGGAGATAAGCAATGCCGGAATCTGGCTGACCAGACCATCCCCGATCGTCAGTATGGAATAGGTCGAAAGCGCATCCTGGAAGGACATTCCGTGAATCGTCATCCCGATAATAAAGCCGCCGATCAGATTGATCAGCAGGATGATAATACTGGCAATGGCGTCCCCTTTAACGAATTTGCTCGCACCATCCATGGCTCCGAAGAAATCCGCCTCGCGTTCAACATTACGCCGGCGTTCGCGCGCCTGCTGCTCATTGATCATCCCTGCATTCAGATCCGCATCAATACTCATCTGCTTGCCGGGCATCGCATCCAGTGTAAAGCGTGCTCCCACCTCGGCAACGCGCTCTGAGCCTTTAGTGATAACAATAAACTGCACAACCACCAGAATCAGAAAGACGATGAAGCCTATAGCGATTTGTCCTCCTGCAATCCAGCTTCCGAATGTAGCAACCACCTCACCGGCATGACCATCACCAAGAATCAGTTTGGTAGTGGATATATTCAGCGCCAGCCGGAACAGCGTTGTGATCAGGAGCAGTGAAGGGAAAATCGAAAACTGGAGCGGGTCCTTGGTATTCATGGCGACCAATATAATGGTCAGGGCTATTGAAATGTTGACAATTAACAGTACATCCAAAAGCCAGACAGGGATGGGCAGAATCATCATAAGCACAATACCGATAACGCCCAGTAGAACTGTTAGATCTTTAGCTTTCAATGTCCTTAACCTCCCCCGGCTTATCTCCTCTTGCCTTTAAGCTTGTATACATAGGCCAGCACTTCGGCAACCGCCTGGAACAGATCGGCCGGAACTACATCACCGATCTCCGCTCTCTGAAATAACGCCCGTGCCAGCGGCTTATTCTCCATCGTTACAACACCATGCTCCTTGGCCAGCTCCCTGATGCGGAGCGCCACATAATCCTGGCCTTTGGCTATAATCTGCGGAGCCTCCATTTTGGAACCGTCATACTTCAGGGCGACCGCAAAGTGGGTCGGGTTCGTGATGATGACATCGGCCTTGGGGACCTCCTGCATCATCCGCTGCATCGCCATTCTGCGTTGACGCTCTCTGATCTTGCCTTTGATGATGGGGTCACCCTCCATCTTTTTGTACTCATCCTTAATGTCCTGCTTGGACATCTTCAGACTTTTCTCATGCTCGTACTTCTGATAGATATAGTCCAGTACAGCCATGATAAAAAGAGCTGCTGCAATCTTGATGCCCAGGCTCATCGTCAGCTTTGCAACGAAGCCGTACACACCTTCCGCATTGACATGCGCGAGGGAAGCAAAACTCTCCTTCTCCCCCCAAAGCGTACTGTAGACCAGATAGGCAATCAGAATGAGCTTGAAGACCGATTTGAGGAACTCCACAAACGAACGCATAGAGAAAATGTTCTTGAAGCCTTTGATGGGGTTGATCTTGCTGAACTTAGGCGTAAGCCCTTCGCCGGAAGCCATGAAGCCTACCTGTGCGAAGTTGACCACAAGCGCCAGAAGGAAAGTGATGCCCAGCAGCGGGGCGAGCAGAATCAGAATCTGCAGCCCGTACTGGTTGAACAGCGCGGAGATATTCTCCGGCGTCACTTCCATCATCATACGGTTCTGGAACACATCGGTGTACAGATTAATGAACCGTTCTTTCATGAAGCCGCCAAATACGCTCAGCGACAGCAGCGCCGAGAAAAGCACCACTGCACCGGATATTTCAGCGCTTTTTGCAACCTGCCCCTTCTTGCGGGCATCCTGCCGTTTCTTCGGGGTTGCTTTCTCTGTCTTATCTCCCCCGAACAGCTGAAGATCCAGCTTATATCTTTGCGGCTTTGCCATGACACTCTCTCCTTACCGTAGCCTAAGGACTCTTCCCGATGAGGCCAAGCAGATTGTGCATGGACTCAAACATAATCTCGAAGAGATTCTGGAACAACGCAGCCAGCCCCGGCATCAGGATAAGCAGCAACGCCAGACCTATAATGATTTTGAGCGGAACACCGATAACGAACACATTATATTGCGGCGCGGTTCTCGCCAGGAAGGCAAGACCCACATCCGTCAGGAAAAGTGCCGCAACCAGCGGAGCCGACATTTGAAAGGCCAGCATAAAGGATTGGGCAAAGGTGCGGACCAGAAACTCCGACAAGCTTCCACCCACCATTCTAAGGAACAGATCATTATCAATCGGCACCCATTTGTAACTGTACACAATGGCATCCAGCAGGTAGTGATGACCGTTCATACTCAGGAACAGCAGCAGCGCAATCATATACTTAAAGTTACCGATGATAGGCGCCGAAGCCCCGGTCATCGGGTCGATGACGTTAGCGATCCCGAACCCGATCTGAATATCAATGAAGGAGCCCGCAGTCTGAATCGTCATAAACATCAGGTAGGCGACAAACCCGAGCAACAGCCCGATTAGAGCCTCCCTGACAATCAGGAGGATGAAACTCAGATCCTGCGGAACGGTGACGTTCATGCTGCCTGAGCTGAAGATAACCATGGACACAAAAAAAGACAAACCAATTTTGAAGGTTGTCGGCACGCTTTGCGACGAAAAGACGGGAACGACAACAAAAAAGGCTGAAATTCGACAAAAAATCAACAGAAAGACAGGAAAACTTTGCATCAGTGTCTCTATATTCATAGTCTCAACCGATATACATATGGAGGCTGCCCAGAATTTGACTGGTGAAATCCACCAGCTTCGTTATGATCCACGGACCGAACAGCAGTAAAGCCAGCAGTACGGCAACGATTTTGGGAACAAACGCGAGGGTCTGCTCCTGAATCTGGGTTGTGGCTTGAAATATACTGACTATCAGTCCTACCACCAGACCAAGAATCAGCATGGGGGCGCTGGTCTCCAGCACCAAATATACGGCTTGGCCGGCCAGACCGATGACAAACTCCGCATTCATCCCTTATGCCTCCTCTTACATGTCAGGTGTTAAAACTTAGCAGCAGCGATTTGATTACAAGGTACCAGCCGTCCACCAGCACAAAGAGCATGATTTTGAAGGGTAAAGATATCATGACCGGCGGCAGCATCATCATCCCCATGGCCATGAGGGTACTGGACACCACGATATCAATAATGAGAAAAGGGATGAAAATCATAAATCCCATAGTAAACGCCTTTTTCATCTCACCAATCGCAAAAGCCGGCACAATAACGGTTAAAGGAATATCCTTATAGCTGGCCGGTTTGACCGTAGCGTTGTTGCCGGTATAGTTCATGAACAGCAGCAGGTCCTTCGTATTGGTCTGCTTGAACATGAATTCCTTAATCGGCTCCTGCGCTTTGTTCAGTGCTTCACTCTGGGTCAGCGTGCCCTTCATATAGGGCTGTAACGCCGTCTCGTTCACTGTTGCCAGAGTAGGAGACATAATAAACAGAGTCAAGAATAGAGCCAGTCCCACAAGCACCTGGTTCGGAGGCATCTGCTGGGTGCCGAGTGAAGTTCTTACAAATCCCAGTACGATCACTATCCGTGTGAAGCTGGTCATCAGCACCAGAAATGAAGGCGCTATGCTCAGAACCGTGACCAGAAGCAGGATAGATATGGAGCTTGTCCCCCCGCTCGAAGCGTCATTGTCCCCAACCTGTATGCTGATATTAGGAATCGGCTCGGCATGAACCGGATGCAGCAGCAGGATACTGAATATACCAAGCAGCAGTGCAGAAAGAATCAGCTTTTTTTTCATACATCCCCCGACTCTTTCTTAAGATCATCATCCCTAAGCAGTTCTTCCAGCTTCTCTTTACGCTCGGGCGCAAGGGCAAGCTTGGATTGCAGAGTCTCATAGAACGACGAAGTCTCGCTAAGCTCAATTTCCTGGGAAGGGATCTCACCGCGCAGCTTGGATTTGATTTTGGCGATTAGCGGTGTAATGATATTGCCCGTTCCTGCGTTCTGATCTTCAAAAGCGGAAATAATCAGCGCCACTTCAGCAGGATCGGTGATCTTATCCATCATGGATATGTTATCACCCACTCCAATCAGGTAGAGGCTGCCGCCAAGCTCTATGATCTGAATCGACTTATTCGGACCAAGTCCAAGCGCGCCCAGCGTACGAATGGAACGGCCGCTCATCAGGGTCTGATTGCGGCGTCCCAAAAAACGGATCAAAAGCACGATAAGAATAATAATTACGGCAAGAAAGAAGACAACTCTCAATAAATTCAGCAGGCCATTACCACTGTCTCCGAGCGTTCCGGAATTGGCTAACATACCTTGTTCCTATATACCCAGCGTTTTATTGATGGCTTCAATTACACGGTCTGCCTGGAAAGGCTTCACAATAAAGTCCTTGGCACCGGCTTGAATTGCATCAATGACCATAGCCTGCTGACCCATGGCTGAACACATGATGACTTTGGCATTGGCATCTACTTTTTTGATTTCTTTGAGGGCGGCGATTCCGTCCATTTCAGGCATGGTGATATCCATCGTGATCAGGTCCGGACGCAGTTCCTTAAATTTCTCTATAGCCTGTGAACCATCCTGGGCTTCACCCACTACCTCAAATCCGTTCTTCGACAAAATGTCCCGGATCATCATTCTCATAAATGCTGCATCGTCCACGATTAGAATTCGGTTAGCCATTTTTACAAAATCCTCCCTAAGTATGCTTATTGTAATTTTTGTATACGGTCCCACTGGCTGACGATATCCGTAACGCGGACACCGAAGTTTTCGTCGATAACTACGACTTCCCCCTTGGCAATGAGCTTGTTGTTGACCAGAATGTCAACAGGCTCGCCTGCCAGCTTGTCCAGTTCAATAATTGAACCTTGCGACATTTCCAGAATATCTTTGATCTGCTTCTGGGTCCTTCCTAATTCTACGGTTACCTTCAGTGGTATGTCCATCAATAAATTTAAATTGTTCTCGTCGATATTGCCGAAAGCGCCTGCACTCAGATTAGCAAATTGCACAGGCTGCACGTTCACATTGCGGCCCTGTGCCGGATTCTGAGGCGGAGCCTGCTGATATGGCATTCCTTGCGGCGGTGCTCCGTAAGGCGGCATCCCCGGCATCCCGTAGGCGGGCATTCCTGCCGGCGGATAATAATATCCCCCTTCCGGCATACCCGGATAAGGCGGCATCCCCTGACCCTGCGGCGGGTATCCCCCGGCCTCAGGCGCAGGCGTCTGCTGCTGAGCAGCAGGCTGTGCGGGTGCAGGCTCCGGTGCTGCAGCTGCCTGTGGCGGTGCCGCCGGCTTCGATGGGGCTTCAGCGGAGGACACAGCCGCCTCCTGGTCAGCCTGGCTGACATCGCCAAGCAGCATGGTTACCATATCCTTGGCGAATTGAACCGGCAGCAGCTGCATGATCGTGGAATCAATCAGGTCGCCGATTTTTAACCGGAACGAAATCTGGATCAGGGTTTCATCATCCGGAAGACTTCCTACCCCTTCTCCGCTGGACATGTTAAGAATATCTATGCCCGGCGGAGAAATATTGACGAATCTGTTAAAGATCGTCGACATGGAGGTAGCGGACGAGCCCATCATCTGATTCATGGCTTCCTGCACGGCGCTGATATGAATTTCATTCAGTTCCTCATCCTTCGGTTCACCTTCACCGCCAAGCATGAGATCGGCAATGACCTGGGCATCCCTGATTTTGATGACCAGGGAATTGATTCCCTGGAAGCCGTCCACATACTGAACGTGAACTGCCACATGGGGTTTGGGAAAGGCCTCTTCGAACTCTCCGCGGGTAATAATGGATACCTTGGGCGTTGTAATATCTACCTTCTTGCCCAGCAGCGTAGAGAGCGCAGTTGCCGCACTACCGAAGGTAATATTGCCGATCTCTCCCAGTGCATCCTGTTCAAATGGTGTTAAGTAATCATCCACTGTCTTTGGTGAAGGAGCCAAATTGCCTTCCGCAGACTGTCTGAGAAGAGCATCTATCTCTTCCTGGGACAAATAATCTTTACTCGTCAAACTCTTCAACCCCTTCGCTGACAATCTCGTCTATTTGCACAGCCACACGTTCTTTGATCATCCCAGGACTTCCGATGAATTTCAGCTTGTCCCCTACTTTGATCGACAGACCGGAATCCACAGTCTTGTTAAGAGAAATCACGTCGCCGATGCTGAGCCCGAGAAATTCAGCTATAGATAACCTCGATTCACCCAGCTCAGCCACGATCGGAAGCTGAGCGCGGTGAACCCGTGCCCGGATGGCTTCAAGCTCAACCTCATCCCGCACCTTCTTCTCGGAGACAAACCACTGGTGTACTGACAGCCTCGACATAATAGGCTCCAGAACAACGTGAGGGATACAAAGATTGATCATTCCCGTGGTATCCCCTATTTTGGTGCTGAGGGAGATCAGGGCAATCGTCTCATTCGGCGATACAATTTGCATGAACTGCGGATTCGTCTCTAGTGCTTCCATCCGGGGATGGATATCTAGCACGGTCTTCCAGGCTTCCTGCAGACTCTCAAAGCATCTGCTGAAAATCCTCTCCATTATCGTCGTCTCGATTTCAGTCAAAGCATTGATCTTGGAGGGCGCGGTTCCGAAGCCGCCGAGCAGCCGGTCTAGCATGGCAAACGCGATATTCGGATGGACCTCCATAACCATGCGTCCCTCTAACGGCTCGGCTTCAAAAATATTCAATATCGTCATTTTGGGAATGGAGCGGATAAACTCATCATAAGGGAGCTGCTCTACTTGAACGACATTGATCTGCACGAAGGTGCGCAATTGAGCCGAAAAGTACGTCGTAAGATAGCGGGCAAAGTTATCATGAATCCGGGTAAGACTGCGGATATGATCTTTAGAGAATCGTACGGCCCGTTTGAAATCATAAGAGCGGATTTTTTTCTGGGTTTCTTCTTTTTTAAGTTCGTCGGCATCCATTTCACCGGATGATAGTGCAGCGAGCAGAGCATCAATTTCGTTTTGTGATAGTACATCAACCAATTCAATCACCCCCCCATCAAAGAATTGACCCGCCGGCAGCCAGCTACATTGGCGCTAGAATGAATTTAGAGAATCCGATCTGGGTTATTGAACCCTCCGTCAGGTTCTTATTGATTAAATTCACCAGCTTGCTGCTGAATTGATCCTTGCCGCTGGCCCCGTTCAATTCCTCGGGCTTGGCATCGGCAATCGCCTTGATAATGATCGGCGTGATCTTTATGGCTTTTATTTTTTCGAATTCTTCCTTGGACTTCGCGGAATCCAGTTGCAGCGCGATGTCAATTGAAAGGATGTAATCGGGATCAGCAAGATTAGTTTTGATGTCTTTGATTTCGGCCGTCAACGCGACGATTTCATCGGCGCTCTGCTTCTTGGCCTCCACATTCTGGACAGCTTGGTTCACATCATTCGCATCACTCGGGAAAAACCTGTCCATTAGTAAGAATGCGGCTACTACGATCAGTGTAACGGCCAGCAATATCGTAATGAGCCACGGCAGCATCTTTTTCATGAAAGCTCCTCCATTGACTGGACTTTAATGGTGGCAGCATGTGTGCCTATGTCCCTGTTATATTCCTTGATCTTGCTAATGACCTCATCGGCCTTTTCAAGCACAATCAGCCTTTTGCCGGTTACCAGCGTAATATACGTATCCGGTGATTCCTCAACCATTTCAACCAGCAGGGCATTCAGCCACATTGCTGTCCCGTTCAATCTTGTTACCGAAATCATAACAGGCCCCCTAACAAAAATAGGGGGAGGAGTTCCTCCCCCACGACTGGTAATAACATTTCCGCCCTAGGCAAAACGTTATTATTATACAGCAAGTATATTATTATGGTACAAGCTTAACGCTTCAGGTTAACTACTTCCTGTAATACTTCATCAGAAGTGGTAATAATCCGCGAATTCGCCTGGAAACCGCGCTGGGTCACAATCATCTCCGTAAACTCACCGGTCAGATCCACATTGGACATTTCCAGCTGCCCGGCAACGATAGTACCTGTTCCCACTTCTGCATCATTGGCAGTCGTTGGCTCCAGTGCGCCTTCAGCATTTGCATTTAAGGACATCCGGTACAAGTTACCGCCGATTTTCTCAAGCCCCTGCGGGTTACTGACTTTGCCGATGCCGATCTGAACGCCTGCTGCAGTTGTACCATCAGCCATAGTCTGGACAATCGTACCGTCACTGGAGATAGAGAATGCAGTAACATCGTCAGCAAGCTGAATGGCTTCGCCGCCGGAATCCACGACATGCAAGCCATCGGATGTGATCAGGTTGCGGCTGGCATCCATATGGAAATCTCCGGCACGGGTCAGGAACGGAACATCCTGATCACCCGAGAGCTTCACCAGAAAGAATCCATCACCATCAATCCGCAGATCAGTAGGGTTATTGGTAGTCATCGCACTGCCGGCAGTATGCATCGTATCCACAGAGCCGATAGATACCCCAAGACCGATCTGTTTGGCATTGACCCCGCCTTGGCCCTCCTCCCCAGGTGCGGTAACCCCTGAGACGGTCTGGCTCATGATATCCTTGAACATTACGCGGCCGGATTTGAAACCGATAGTATTGACATTCGCAATATTGTTACCAATGACATCAAGCTTAGTCTGGAACCCGCGCATACCTGAAACTCCTGAGTACATGGATCTTAACATTATTTATCGTCCTCCCGGATATAGAGTCTTCTGACTCTTATGAATTTGAATGATGCTTCTGAAGCGATGGCCGCGTCAGTCGGTCGGCGGCCACTTTCGGCTCTCCAGTCAGGACCAGCCGGTTCAAGATATAATAACTGCACTGTCAATCTGCGTGAATACATTGTCTTTCATGGAATTGCCATCCATAGCCGTAACTACTGTCCTGTTCGCAACACTTACAATCAACGCCATGTCTTTCATAAGAATCAGCGATTCTTTGCTGCCTTTGGCGGCTGCTTTATCTACCGCAGATGAGATTTGGTCCAACTGGCGGCTGCCAAGCTCGATTCCCCGCTGTTCCAGACGTTTCGTTGCATGGTTGCTGAACTTCAGCATATTCTTCTGGAGCACACTCTCGAACGACGCCTCGGGACTTGATGAACCCTTAACAGATTGCTGACGCTGCAGAGCCGAAGGATGTACAGAGGATGGATATAACTGTCCGATAGTTATTCTGTCGCTCATGTGGCTTCCCCGCTCTCCCCGGCGCCTGTTGCAGGATCATTGGCTGCTGGGGGTTCATTGACCGCTTCCGGTTCTTTGCCGGCATTCTGGATTTGCATAATATCGGTTAGAGCAATCCGCTCTTTGCCTACCACCGCGTACTGCACACCGCTGCTGACAACTATGGATTCCACATTGCCTGATTTCGGCAATTTGGTCTCGGCATCTGTCCAGGTGATATCTTTGCCGATCAGGCCGGATACAGAACCAAGAGACTGATTCAGCGCCGTAAGCTGGGTTGAGATGTTCATAAGCTGCTCCACGGAGGAGAACTGGGCCATCTGAGCGATGAATTCCTTATCTTCCATCGGCTGCATCGGGTCCTGATTCTGCAGCTGGGTAATCAGTATTTTCAAGAACTGATCCTTGCCCAGTGTAGAGGTACCGGTTGTTTTGGGCGTCTTTGTATCCGATACATAATTCCACTGATTGCTGTTTGAGACTGGAGTTGTTGCCATATTAATTCACCTCGCTTGTCCTGTTCATTAAACCTTCGCTGAGAATCCGCCGCTCTGGCTATTCTCCTGCTGAGCCGCCGAAACCCAATCTTTCCATTCTCCGCTAAGCTCTGCTGCCAGCACTGCATCTGCGGATTCTTCCTGGCGTTCCCGCGGGCGTCTGCCTTGCTGTTGTCCGCCCGTCCCCGCCTGTTGACCCTGCTGTCCAGCCCACTCTGACTGAGGGGAGTTGTTATTCTGCGTGACTTCCAGCCGTTCTACCTGAAGTCCCTGGGACTGCAAAGCCAATCGAAGCTGGCTCATCTGCTGCTCAAGCATATCCTTGGTCCCGGCGTGCTGGGTCAGGAACTGTGCAATCAGATTTCCGTTTTGCATGGTAATCTTCACATCCACTTGTCCAAGGTTCTCCGGAAATAACGTAATGGTAGCTTCAGCTACTCCGCCTTTTTGGACAATCTCAAGCTTGCCGCTGATGAACGTATTCATCTGCTGGGCGAATTGCTGAACCGGCACCGGTGCTGCTTCCGCCTTCAAAGGCGCCGTAATTCCGCCGCGCAGAGACAACTGTCCAGCCGTTACAACTTCCGGCTCCTGGGTTACCGCTTCGCCTGCGGGCAGAGTCTCTTCAGCAGCCCCCGCCTCCTTCAATACAGCAGCTATCCCTGTGATAACAGGAGCAGATACTTCATCTGCAGCTACAGCTTCGGCGGTGCCGGCCACTGCCGCTGCATTCAACATGGAACCAGTGCTCGCTGAAGCCCCCAATAGCTTGCGGACATCCGCTGCCAAATCGGCTTTGTTATACATTTGCACTTCAGGCTCGGTCCCTATTGTCTGCTTAGGCATCGCTGCCGGAGCCTCAACAATTGCCGTAGGCTTGGCAGTCTTGGCCTTGTTATCGGCAGGAACACTCTCCGCCAGAATAGCCGAGAATTGACTCAGAAGCACAGCCCCTTTGGCTGCTGTATCTTGATCGCCGCTTACTGCCGCATCCTGAACCAGCTGAACCAGGCTGTTCAGTTCGTCTTGAACCGCAAACCGCAAGGTTTCAGGATTCCGGGCAAGCGGTGATAAGCTGCCGGGAGCATCTGCGTTACTCTCAGTTCCACCCTCTTGAACTGCAGGAGTACTGCCGGATACAAGGGCAGATACTTGAAGCAGCCAGCCCTGAAGCGCTGCAAGCAGTGCCGGATCAGCCTCCAGACTGGCGTCCAGGTTCTCCATGTCTTGTTCAAGACCTTCCAGAAGGCTTGCTTTCTTAACCTCTGCACTCCCAGTCTCTTCTCCCTGAGCTTGTACAGCATTCAGGAGTCCCTGCAGCAATGAAGCCAAATTACCGGTTACAGGGGTCTCAGAGCCTGTAGTCGCGGCAGCTCCCATCATGCTCTGAACCAGAGTCTGGGCAAAAGCTGTTGCCGGGCTCGCCGTCCCGGTTGTCCCCGGTGTTGTCCCTCCGGCAGCAGCCAGATTACCTGCGGTTAACGTTTGTACAATTAAACTCATCTTTTTCACCTCCCTTCAATCATTATTTTCCGCCCATCAGACGGTTTACAATTTTGGCAGTCTGCTTGCTGTCTTTCTTGGTCATCTCCCCCAGAATAGAGGAACGGACGGTGTCACTGACGGAATTCAGAACAGTAATGACCTTATCCGGGCTGAGGCTGTACATGGAACCAAGCAGCACTGCTGCATCCGCAGCCGGCATGCTGGTGAACGTCTGGCTGAGCTTCTCCTGATCCAGATTGGCTGAAGGTTTAGCAGGGGTTGTACCTGCCTCCTGCTTCAATCTGGATTGAAGGGCTGCAATAGCCATATCGGTTGAATTTGTGGTTTCTTTTAGCTTTATGGATACATCGGCAGCTTTTTTGGCATCCATTTTCTCCAAGATGGCTGACTTGCTGGCATTACTCATCACACTGAAGATCTGAACCATCTCATCTGTAGTCAGATTCTCCATAATCGGGGCTGCCTTGGAAGCCTTCATTCCGGCGTACAGCTTGGCAAGATCCTTCACTTTCTTCAGATACGGATCTTCTTCCTCCTCGGTAGCTGCCGCTGTTGCCGCTGCGATCTTCAAGCCGTCAATCTGCTTCTGAAGGGCTTCTGCCTTGGTGATCTCCGCTGCTTTGTCTTCTTCAGCCTTCTTCAGCTTCTCCCCTTGCTCGGTTAGCTGTGCTTTGAGCTCTTTGATCGTGCTCTCGGAGCTGGCAGCCTGCTCTTTACTCTCTGCTGGCGGATTCTCCGCTGCTCCACCCGGTGCAGCTGGGTCCGGCGGCGGATCAGGCACCCACTTCTCAACGATAGGAATTTTGTTGGCAATCGCCAGTACATTCTGGCGGATGTCCATATTAAATAGGGTTAACAGTACGCCAAGCAATACAAGCGTAAAGATGATCGGAATCATCAAAAACAAGAAACGCTCCAGCTTGCCTGCCGACCCTTCATCTTCAAGTTCCATTTGATTATTTGCCACTAGCGGAAACCTCCCGGGTTAGAGGGATTTCATCGCGAAGCGGACGGTAGCCATCTCATCCAGTTCGTTTTGTTCCCGTAAACTCATATTCTGCATAAATGCGGTCTGTGCCTTGTCTTTGGCTTTGAGCCATACCTTCTCATCAAGAACCTTCGTACTCAGGTTGTCCTGCTTACTCTGAACCTCGATATGCGCCCGGCTGATATCAGAAAGCTTCCGGGCGATGCATTTGTCGAGATAATCCATGTAATCCTGCATTTCACGAAGCTTGGCCATCGGTGTCTTCTGCTGTGCCGCACTTTGCAAAGACGACATCAGCGAGTTGCGCTGGTCGATTAATTCATCCAGACTTTTTTCCTGTGCCTGCAGTTCTCCGAGCGCGCTTGAGAGCATCCACTCTGCCTGTGTTTTTTCGTTACCCTTCAAGTCCACCACTTTTTGAAAAGTATAATGGAATCTCATGATCAATCAACTCCTCGAGAACTGTGAAATTAAAGACTGCTGCACTTCACTAAGGGTTACTTTCTCATTCACCTTTTGCTTGGTGAAATCCCAGATGCTGTCGATGTAATGCATCGACTCATCAATTTGCGCGTTCGAGCCTCTTTGGTAAGCACCGATGTTGATCAGATCCTCGGAATCCTTGTACACCGCCATCAGGCGCTTCACATTCTCGGCCGCTGCAATCTGCTCCTCCGGTGCGATATCCTTCATCACCCGGCTGATGCTGGAGAGAACATCTATCGCCGGGAAATGCCCCTTATTGGCGATATTACGATTCAGAACAATATGCCCGTCCAGAATTCCGCGCACAGCGTCAGCGATAGGCTCGTTCATATCGTCACCGTCAACCAGCACGGTGTAGAATGCGGTAATTGACCCTGTCGGGCCGGTCCCGGCCCGTTCCAGCAGCTTAGGGAGACTGGCGAACACAGACGGGGTATATCCTCTCATAGCCGGAGGCTCTCCTACAGCCAGCCCCACCTCACGCTGTGCCATGGCATAACGCGTAACCGAGTCCATCATCAGCATGACATTCAGTCCGCGGTCACGGAAGTACTCGGCGATCGTAGTGGCAATCAGAGCCCCTTTGATCCGGATTAGCGCCGGCTGATCCGAAGTGGCAACAATGACTACCGAACGCTGAAGGCCCTCCGGCCCCAGGTCACGTTCAATGAAATCAAGCACCTCTCTGCCCCGCTCGCCGATCAGGGCGATGACATTCACATCCGCGGAGGTGTTGCGGGCAATCATCCCCATCAGAGTACTCTTGCCGACACCTGAACCTGCAAAAATCCCTACACGCTGACCTTTGCCGATGGTCAGAAGTCCGTCAATAGCCCTTACTCCGATGCTGATCGGTTCCGCGACCCGCGGGCGGTTAAGCGGATTGGACGGGATGTTGAAGGTTGAGCTATGCGGCATCCTGGCCGGTATGAGTGAACCGTCCAACGGTTGTCCCAGACCGTCAAGGACCTTGCCCAGCAGTTCAGAGCCTACTTGAACACTCAGCGGCTTGCCGGTGCCCACCACATCACAGCCCGGACCAATCGCCTGAAGTTCTCCAAGCGGCATAAGCAGCACCTTGTTGTCACGAAAGCCCACAACCTCTGCCTGGAGCGGCTTGGTTCCCTTGGCAGGATAGATATAACAGACATCGCCTATGCTGGCGTCAGGCCCTTCCGACTCCACCATCAGCCCGATAACCTGGGTCACCTTGCCGTTAATCCGTACCGGGTCGAAGTTACGCAGCTGTTCCTTGTATCTTCCGCTGTCAAGCATCGTCGTCCCCATTTCCGTGTTCATCCGAGTCCAGCGCGATTCTGAGCAACTCTTTTTTGATTTCGGACAGTTGGGTATCGACACGCGCGTCGATGCTGCCGAAGGAGGACCGGATCACACACCCCTGGTCTCTGACTGTGGAATCCGGCAGAATCTGCAGCTCAGCCTGCGAGTCTACAGCAAGCGAGAGCTCTTCCCTCGCCGCATTGACAAAGGCAAACTGCGCCGGGGAGACACATAAAGAGATCAGCCCCTGCTCGCGCTTGCGGGCCAGATTCTTACGAATCAGGTCCATCGCAAACTGCGGTTCAACCGTGAGCTGCCTGTCCACGATTTTCTCGGCAATACTGCAGCTAAGCTCCACCAGAAATGGTTCAGCCTCCTGAATAATCACATCTTTTGCCCGGTACGCTTCCTGAAGCACAGTGCGTGCTTCTTCCATCATCTCGGCAAGGCGCCGGGACATCTCCTGTTCAGCCTGCGCCAGGCCTTCCTGGTAGCCTTGCTGATATCCTTCGGATTTGACAGCCTCTATCAGCAGCTCATCCTGCTCCCTGCGCTGCCGCCACCACTCTTCAGCTTCCGTCCGTGCTGATTCCACAATATTCTCAGCTTCCTGGGAGGCGTTCCGGACTTGGCCTTCGGCGAACTCCTGGGCATCCTTCAGCATTTGCTTGCGGGACTGCTCCGCCGCCTCTCTGGCGGGGTCCTGATAGTGAACCTCACCCGGAGCCTCCTCATGAGCAGGCTCTTCGGTAAGTCCTGCATGATGTCTGGCCTGCTCCAGCCGCTTCAGCACATCTACCGGAATATATTGAGAATGTTTGATCAGCTTAGACAATAATGTCATCTCCTCCGCCACGGGCGATGATAATTTCACCAGACTCCTCGAGTCTGCGGATCGTGCCTACGATGCGTGTCTGTGCTTCTTCCACATCACGCAGCCGCACGGGCCCCATGTACTCCATTTCCTCGCGGAAGGTCTCGGCCATACGCTTGGACATGTTGCGGAAAATAACATCCCGCACTTCCTCGCTGGCCACCTTGAGCGCAAGCTGCAAATCCGCATTGTCGATATCCTTGATGATCCGCTGGATGGAACGGTTGTCCACATTGACGATATCCTCGAAGACGAACATCCGCTTCTTGATTTCTTCAGCCAGCTCAGGGTCCTGAATTTCCAGGGAATCGAGAATCGTACGCTCTGTCCCGCGGTCAACACCGTTCAGAATCTGCACGATGGATTCGATACCGCCGGCATTCGTATAATCCTGGGTAACTGTAGCAGACAGCTTCTGCTCCAGTACCCGTTCGATCTGGGTGACCACCTCTGGAGAGGTGCTGTCCATAATGGCAATTCTCCGGGCTACCTCAGCCTGCTTCTCCTGCGGCAGGGAAGACAGGATAGACGCCGCCTGTTCAAATTGCAGATAAGAGAGTACAAGGGCAATGGTCTGTACATTTTCATTCTGGATAAAGTTGAGAATCTGGTTCGGGTCCGCTTTGCGGGCGAAGTCGAAAGGTCTTACCTGAAGCGTGGCTGTCAGGCGGTTGATCACTTCGAGCGCCTTGGCGGAGCCGAGTGCTTTCTCCAGGATCTCCTTGGCATAATTAATACCGCCTTGCGAGATATACTCCTGGGCGAGACAGATTTGATGGAATTCAGACATGATCGACTCTTTTTCGCCGCTGTCCACTTTGCGGACATTGGCAATCTCCAGAGTCAGCTGTTCAATCTCCTCATCCCGCAAATGCTTGAATATTTGTGCCGATACTTCAGGCCCTAGTGTGATAAGCAGGATAGCCGCCTTTTGGCGGCCGCTAAGTCCCTGCTGGCCAGCTTTTGCCATTCCTTCACCTCTGTTCTTCAGCGAGCCATGTACGTAGCAGATTTACGAATTCATCCGGCTTCTTCTTCGCCAGACTTTCCAGCTGCTTGCGGACCTGACTTTCATTCGTCACGCTATCCATGTTAATAGATGGAAACTCGGTAGGAACCTGCAGCGGAATATCTTCCTCCACTTCTTCCTCCTGCTTGCTCTTGCGGCTGCGGTAGATCAGGTAACCACCGCCTGCACCGACCAGTAAGGCGGCTGCACCAATGGCCCAGATCATCCAGGTTGCAAGTCCGCCGGATGTGTCATCCGCAGTAGTACTTCCAAATTGTTGCGAGTATACCGAAACTTTTTTGGTTAGATCGGCGTCTGTATAAGTGATACCCGAATCTGCTAATGAGGCACGGACAATATTAACCAGAATGTTCTGGATTGCTCCTGAAGTAGCTTCGTCCAAAGATGTTTGTCCTGCAGGTGGTTCAACCGCAACATTTATGGTTAAATCTTTTACAGTATATGGACTTGCAATAATATCTTTCGTAATTCTGGTCACTTCAAAATTCCTTGTCTCCGACGATTCCTCAGAAGAAGAAGCACCTGTGTCAGCCCCCGCAGGATAACCTGCAACATCTTCAGACCCTGTACCTGCAACTCCTCCGGATGCGTTACCTTGACCCGAATACGTCTTGCTGATAATTTGCGAGCTGATCTCAATCCCTTTCATATTCTCAGCATCTACCGGTACTACGATATCTTCCTTTCTGTTCTCCTTATCGAAGTTAAGCTTGGAGAACACCAGGACATCTACCTTATCCGGACCTGTGAGGGTACTCAGGAATTGCTTGACATCCTTTTTGACGTCGTCTTCAAATTTCTTCTTCAGTGCGAAGTTCTCTTCAACCTGGCTTGCGACACCTGCCTGGCCGCCCTTGGCCGTAGGTCTCAGCTCTACCTCGTTGTTGGTGATGGTAATATTATCAATCGGCAGATTCGGAACAGCAGTCTTTACGAGATTGAAGTACCCGTCGATATTCTCCTGTGAAGGCCGGAAGCCCGGATCGAAGCTCATAACAACGGAAGCCAGCGCCTTCTCCTGATCTTCCTGTGCAGCGAACACCGTTTCCTTCGGAAGAGTAATGAGAACCTTGACGTCTTTGATCCCCTGCATTCTTCTCATCAATTGTTCAACTTCACCATTAAGCGCATTGTTGTATTTAACATTGAATTCACTGTCTGTAGTTCCGATCATGGAAGATGATTCATTGAACACCTTGTACCCGATAGAACCCTGCTGCACAATCCCCTGAGAACCAACAGCTATCTTGATGCGCGCAGCGTCAGTACTGGGTACTGAGATGCTTTTGCCATCCGGGCTAAGACGGTAAGAAATCCCTGATGTATCCAAATAACTCATAACCCCTGCTGAATCGGTACTGTTCAGATCCTGAAAAGCAACTTCGTATTCTACCTTCGATAACTGCGTAGTCGTTACTACGATTACTATTATGATGATAAACAGAGTAGAGAAAAATAAGATCTTCTGTTTACCGCTGAATCTGTTCCAATACAGGGTTATCTTCTCCCGGTACTGGGCCAATCTTTCATTCACAGTGTCACCCCATCCGAAACGTAGCTAGGATTATTTAGATTTGAGTTCTCATAATTTCCTGATAGGCTTCAATTACTTTGTTCCGGACTTGTGTAGTCAACTGCAAACTCAGCAATGCCTGTTGGGACGAAATCATAGCCTCATCAATATTGACCTCTCCCAGTACAAATTTGTTACTCATGTCTTTCGCGTGCTGTTCCTGATCTGCCACCTGGTTAAGCGCATTCTCCAGGTATGAACCAAAGCTCTGTCCTGACTCTTGAACGGCTGAGGATTCTGCAGCTACGGATTTCATAGCCAGCGGCTGTACAGCTTGGGTCCCGATCAATAAATTCTGTATCAATTCTTCTCCTCCTAGACAGTCAATTCATTTTACCGGCCGATTTCAAGCGCCTTGGCCACCATAGATTTGGATGCGTTCAGCATTGTAACATTCGCTTCATACGAACGCGAGGCAGACAGCATGTCCACCATTTCCTTGGTCAGATCCACATTCGGCATGTATACATACCCGTCAGCGTCCGCATCCGGATGGCTGGGATTGTACACCGGCTTCAGCGGAGAAGAATCCTCGATAATTGATTTCACCTTGACCCCTTCACTGCCGCTGCCCATTTTGGAATTCAGTATATTTGAGAAGCTGTCAGGCTGGGCTGTTTCCATAACGACAAGCTTACGGCGGTAAGGTACGGCTTTGCCGTCCACCATTGAAGCCCTTGTTGTCTCGGCGTTGGCGATATTGGAAGAGATCACATCCATACGCAGGCGCTGGGCGGTTAAAGCCGAGGCACTAATACCAAAGCTGCTGCCAAAGTTCACTATTCATTACCCTCCCTGTACAACTGTACGCATCATTGTAATCTGACTGTTCAGCTGTTCTACGTAAGAGTTGTACCTCAGCTGGTTCTCGGCGCTAAGCGCCTGTTCACGATCCATATCCACATTATTGCCATTGTTATTCATAGAAGTGGTCTCATCTGTACTGACCACAGCAGCCGGCATGCCGGTCACTGACCCGAAGCGGAAATGGCGAGAGTCTGAGACTTTCGCACCCAGCGTAGGCTTCACACCGCTCTCCTGTTGTCTCAGGAAACTTTCAAAGCTAACATCTGAGCGTTTAAAATTCGGCGTATCCACATTTGCTACGTTATTCGCCAGAACACTTTGTCGTTTAGTGGCGGCATCGAGGCCTCCTTGTAATCTTTGAAAACTGACACTGTTCAGCAAATCCATAGTAATCCCCCTTCCAAACCTATCATAATGAAAAGAATTCCACAACATCGTCCAAATTCCTGCTCATTTTCGACAAATTAAGTCATTTTTTTCATTGCATTGTCGGCCATAAGTCGAACCATGTCGATGAATGATTCTTATGTCAATCTCACATACATTGATTCTCTTAGAATTTGTATATTATTACAATAAGAAATAAGCCCTATCTTTTCTGAAAAGAGAGGGCTTAAAGCATGTTTTTACAATATTTTTCCTTTTATATTACATTTTATTCATTATAAAAGGATTTTTTAACTTTTTATGCATGATTATAGAATCAAATTTGCATAGCCATAATTCTAATTACCTACGTTGACGATTTTCTTACCCTGCCCGGCTTAAAGGATATATTGGCTTAAGTCGCGATCCTGCGCGATTCCTGCCAGTTTTTCGCGAACATACTCCGGAGTGATGACCATGGTGTCGAGTGTCAGCTCAGGGGCTTCAAAAGAAAGATCCTCCAGCAGCTTCTCCAGGATCGTATGAAGACGCCGCGCCCCGATGTTCTCCATATTCTGGTTTACAGAGGCCGCAATTTTGGCAATTTCCTGAATCGCTTCCTTCTGGAACTGTATTTCTATGTTCTCCGTCTGCAGCAAATGCACATATTGTTTCGTAAGTGCGTTCTCAGGCTCAGTAAGAATAGATACAAAGTCCTCAAGTGTAAGACTGCTCAGCTCTACACGGATCGGGAAACGCCCCTGAAGCTCGGGGATCAGATCGGAAGGCTTGGCAATATGAAAAGCTCCGGCCGCTATGAACAGCACATAGTCCGTCTTCACAGGTCCGTATTTGGTCATGACGGTCGATCCTTCTACGATGGGCAGAATATCGCGCTGCACGCCTTCGCGGGACACATCGGGACCGGAGCCCTTGCCTTGGCTGGCCACCTTGTCGATCTCATCAATGAATATAATCCCGGATTGCTCTGCACGGGCGACGGACTCCTGAATCATATCGTCGGTGTCAATCAGCTTGGCCGCTTCATCCTGAATCAGCACCTTGCGTGCTTCACGGATCGGCAGCTTGCGCTTCTTCGTACGCTTCGGCAGCAGATTGCCGAACATCTCCTGCATGTTCATGCCCATCTGGTCATTGCCTTGGCCGGCGAACATATCCATCATGGAAGGGGTCGTGTCTTCCACATCAATCTCGATGATATCATCCTCGAGCTGACCGGCAAGCAGCTTGAACTTAATCCCTCTGCGGCGTTCGCTCAGACTTCCGTCCTCCGGCTCTTCCTTGGACTCCTCCGCACCGCCGTTGTTCCCGCCAAATATCATCTCGAACGGATTGCGCTGCGATTTGCCCTTGGATGAGGAAGGGACGAGAATCGCCACAATGCGGTCATTGGCCAGCTCTTCTGCCCGGTCCTTCACCTTTTCGGTGCGTTCAAGCTTCACCATACGGATAGAGGTCTCCACCAGATCACGGACCATCGACTCCACATCGCGTCCCACATAACCGACTTCCGTGAATTTGGTCGCTTCCACTTTGATGAACGGTGCATTAACGAGCTTGGCCAGACGCCGGGCAATCTCCGTTTTACCGACACCGGTAGGTCCGATCATAAGAATGTTTTTGGGCACAACCTCATCCCGGAGCTCTTCGGACAAAAGACTGCGCCGATACCGGTTGCGGAGCGCAACGGCCACTGATTTCTTGGCCTGCTTCTGACCTACGATATACTTGTCAAGCTCTGTTACGATCTGGCGGGGCGTAAGCGATTGATTCACCATTGTGACTTCCTCCCTTTATATATGGCAGCTTGCCTATAATTGTTCGACAATGATATTGGAATTGGTATATACACAGATCTCGGAAGCAATCTGCAGCGCTTCTCTGGCGATCTCACCGGCACCCAGATGTGAGGCATGGCGTTTGAGCGCCCGCCCGGAAGCCAGTGCAAAGTTACCGCCGGAGCCGATCGCCAGCACATCGTCATCCGGCTCGATGATTTCACCGTTGCCGGAGATCAGCAGCATGCCTTCCTTATCCATTACGATCATGAGGGCTTCCAGCTTGCGCAGAATGCGGTCCTGGCGCCAATCCTTAGCCAGCTCTACCGCTGCCCGCTGGAGATTGCCGTGATGCTCCTCCAGCTTGCCCTCGAACTTCTCGAACAAAGTAATCGCATCGGCAACAGAGCCCGCAAATCCGGCAATCACCTGTCCCCTGTACAAGCGGCGGACCTTCTTGGCCGTCGTCTTCATAATGACGCTCTCTCCGAATGTAACCTGGCCGTCACCGGCAATCGCCGCATGGCCGTTATGTCTTACCGCACAAATCGTAGTCGCATGAAAGCTGGGTAACATAATGGGCACCCTCCTCAAATGTTGTGATACAGGCTTGATATTATTGGACCGGAAGATCCGCCTCTGCCAGCTCAGCTTCCGCAATCTCCGGCTCTTTATAAGTCAACTGGTTAGCCGCAGCATAGGCAGCCAGGCTGTCCAGCGCCCGGTAAGCCAGTCGTTCGTTTTTCTCTTTTTTGCTGCGGAATCTGGTGTCAAGCTTCGGCAGCAGGCCAAAGTTGGCATTCATCGGCTGGAAGTGCTCCGGATCTGCCGAAGTAATGTAAGCAGGCATACTGCCCAGTACAGTGTCTTCGGGGAATATCAGACTCTCCTCGCCAAGCGCAGCTCTCGCCGCATTCATACCGGCAATCATACCGGAAGCCGCAGACTCCACATACCCTTCAACCCCGGTCATCTGGCCGGCAAAAAACAGCCTTTCGCGGCCCTTCATCTGATAAGTGGGATGCAGCAGCTTGGGAGAATTGATAAATGTATTGCGGTGCATGACACCATAACGCACATATTCGGCATTCTCAAGGCCCGGAATGAGTGAGAATACCCGTTTTTGCTCGCCCCACTTCAGATGGGTCTGGAACCCGACCAGATTATACAGCGTTCCCGCGGCATTGTCCTGGCGCAGTTGCACAACCGCGTAAGGCAGCTTGCCCGTATGAGGATTCATCAGTCCTACAGGCTTCATAGGTCCGAAAAGTGCCGTCTGCTTGCCGCGTTTCATCATAATCTCGATCGGCATACAGCCTTCAAAGTAAATCTCTTTCTCAAAGTCTTTGAGCGCGGCCGTCTCTGCCGAGATCAGCGCATCATAAAAAACATCGAATTCCTCTTCCGTCATCGGACAGTTCAGGTAGGCGGCTTCGCCTTTATCATAGCGGGAAGCCAAATATACCTTCCCCATATCAATACTGTCTTTCTCCACAATCGGAGCGGCAGCATCATAGAAGTAAAAGTATTCCTCCCCAAGCAGGCTCTTAATCTCCGAAGACAGGGACGGGGAAGTCAGCGGACCCGTTGCAATCACAACGATCCCTTCCTCCGGTATATGCGGAAGTTCTTCGTTTATGACTTCAACCAGGGGATGATTATGCAGCATGGAAGTAATTTCACCAGAGAAGCCATCCCGGTCCACGGCGAGTGCGCCTCCTGCCGGAACCGCATGCCTGTCGGCTGCACCCAGCACCAGGGAGTCCAGGCGCCGCATTTCCTCCTTAAGTACACCCACTGCATTCCCGAGGCCGTTGGCCCGCAGTGAGTTGCTGCAGACCAGCTCCGCGAACTGATCCGTATGATGCGCAGGCGTCTTCACTACCGGGCGCATCTCATACAATCTAACCGGAACTCCCCGCGAAGCGATCTGCCAGGCGGCTTCACTCCCGGCGAGACCGGCTCCAATTACGGTTACTTTTGCTGTTTGTGTCAATTTCCGTTCCTCCTGTGACCCTATTATTCTGCTAATTCATCATTGTCGAGTACTGCCTCTGTATGATCACACGAGGTGCACTGCAGCTTGGTTCCCTGCTTGTTGCGCTTCTCTATCATCCACGAACCGCAGGCTGGACATGGCTTCACTGACGGTCTGTCCCAGGATACAAAGTCACAGCCCGGGTACTGGTCACAGCCGTAGAAGACACGCCCCTTCTTGCTGCGCCGCTCTACAACCTTGCCTTCATGACATTTCGGGCAGTTTACACCGATATCCTTAATAATCGGCTTCGTATTGCGGCATTCCGGGAATCCGGAGCAGGCCAGGAATTTGCCGAACCGGCCTAGCTTATAGACCATCGGCTTACCGCATTTCTCGCACAGCTCATCGGAAACCTCATCTTCAATTTCAATTTCCTTCATTTCCTCTTCAGCATACGTAAGTCTCTTCTCAAAGGATTCATAGAACTGGGCCAGAACCTTCACCCAATCCTCCGCACCTTCCTCCACATGGTCAAGATCCCCTTCCATGTGAGCGGTGAATTCCACATCCAGAATTTCCGGGAAGAACTCTTCCATCTGCTCTATGATCAGCTCTCCAAGCTCCGTTGGCATGAATTTCTTCTCTTCAATCGCCACGTACCCGCGCTTCTGGATCGTTTCCAGAGTTGGAGCATACGTACTTGGACGGCCTATGCCCAGTTCCTCAAGAGTTTTGACCAGCCGGGCTTCCGTATATCTTGGCGGGGGCTGAGTGAAATGCTGCTTCGGCTCGATCTCACGCTTAATCAGATCATCGCCTGCCTTAAGCTGCGGCAAGAATTTCTCTTCATCCGTCGTGCCGTCATCATTGCCTTCCACATATACCTTCATGAAGCCCGGGAAAGAAACCTTGGACCCTACCGCTCTGAAGATTGCCGTACCGGCTGTAATATCTACCGACAAGGTATCCAGCAGTGCGGAAGACATCTGACTCGAGACAAAACGCTCCCATACCAGCTTATACAAACGGAATTGGTCACGGCTCATGAATTCTTTGACCATATCAGGCTCACGCAGCGCGGAGGTCGGACGAATCGCTTCATGCGCATCCTGGGACCCGGCTGCCTTCTTGGAGTATTGACGCGGAGACTCGGGAATGAACTTCTCGCCGTATTTGGACTGGATCAGCTCCTTAGCTTCCTCCTGCGCCGTAACGGAGATACGGGTGGAATCCGTACGCATATAGGTAATCAAACCGACAGTGCCTTCCTTGCCCAGCTCAACCCCCTCATAGAGCTGCTGAGCGACAGACATCGTCTTGGACGCGCGGAAGCCCAGCTTACGGGCAGCTTCCTGCTGGAGTGAGCTTGTCGTAAACGGAGCGGAAGGATGCCGTTGTCTCTCCTTCTCCTTCACTTCTTTGACCTGGAAGGCGGCGTTCTTGATCGCTTCCAGCACTTCCTGCACATCGCTCTCCTGGCCCAGCTCTTTCTTCTCGCCGTTCAGCCGGTGGAACTTAGCCTCGAACTCTGACTCACGAATCCCCAGCTTTGCCGTAATGCTCCAGTATTCTGTAGGAACGAATTCGGAAATTTCATTCTCCCGGTCCATGACGATCTTCACCGCTACCGATTGTACGCGTCCAGCAGAGAGGCCTTTTTTGACTTTCTTCCATAATAAAGGGCTAATCTTGTAACCGACAAGCCGGTCAAGTATACGCCGCGCCTGCTGCGCGTTCACCAGATCCATATTAATCTTGCGCGGCGTCTTGAAGGCATCCTTCACAGCCTGCTTTGTAATTTCGTTAAAGACCACGCGGCATTCCTGTGTGTTGTCCAGATTTAGTGCATTTGCCAAATGCCAGGCAATCGCTTCACCTTCGCGGTCCGGGTCAGCTGCGAGATAGACTTTTTTCACTTTTTTGCTGGCATCCTTAAGTTCCTTCAATATAGAACCCTTGCCGCGGATCGTTATATATTTGGGATTAAAATCATTCTCCACATCTACGCCGATCTGGCTTTTTGGCAAATCTATGATATGCCCCATAGATGCCTTCACAATATATTTACTGCCTAGATATTTCCCAATCGTTTTTGCTTTTGATGGTGATTCTACAATAACCAACGCATCTGCCATAGGTTTTCCTCCCAAAAGTTTGTAAGCAGACAGCCTCCCCAGTCCGTCTTCGGACCCGGCCGGAGCCAGGGAGTGTATGCTTACCACAGTTACTTCTATATTAAATTACCTTATAAATTGCACCCGGTAATTGTGTTACCGCTTTTTTTATGATTAAAGATAACAGAACTGAATGCAAATGTCCAAAATCCCACTTTGTAGACGCCAGCAGCTCATCAAGTGTAAACGGGCCTTGTTGCAGTATATGGTAAAGGTGTTGCTCCTCACTTGTCAATTTCTTTTCAAGCAGGTCTGCCAGACTCCCTTGCCCCGTAGCTGCCCCGGCAACCGCTTCCTGACCCCGTGCAGGCAGATAAGATATGTATTCTTCCACGATGTCTGAAGCGGCGGTAACCAGCTTCGCGCCCTGCTTAATCAACTCCAGCGCCCCTCTGCTCTTGGGCGAGGTCAGCGGACCCGGCACAGCAAATACATCCCTGCCCGCTTCAAGCGCAGCATCGGCGGTAATCAGTGAACCGCTGCGGCTGTCCGCTTCCACCACCAGTGTTCCCAGCGTCAGGCCGGCGATTATCCGGTTACGCTGGGGGAATAATCCGGGGTGGCTTGGCGTTCCGAGCGGATATTCGCTTAGAACCAGACCTTCACGCGAAATCTGCCGTTCAAGCTCCCGGTTCTCCGGCGGGTAGACCTTATCCAGCCCGGTTGCCACCACAGCAATGGTCCCTCCGGCGCCGGTAAGCGCGGCTTCATGACTGACACTATCAATCCCTCTCGCCAGACCGCTGACAACCGTGAGACCCGCTGCGCTTAGCTCCCCGGCCAGCATCCCGCCCACCTTGCGCCCATAGGCAGTGGGCACCCGCGTTCCCACCATAGCGACTGAAGGGCGGGAAGCCAGCTCCAGACGGCCGCGGTAATACAAAACCCAAGGCGGCTGCGGGGTTTCCTTCAATTGAACAGGGTAGCCTTCATCCAGAATCGTCACCATGGCTACACCGCTTTCCTTCATTAAAGTGTGGCGCTTCACAACCCATGCTTCATTAAATTCTGCTGCAAGCCGGACTGACATAGTACTGCTGATTCCAGCACGCTCCCAATCCTTAGCAGAACACGAGAAGACAGCATTCGTCAATAGCCCTACCCGGCGTATTTTGTCGATACTTTTCCAGCCAATCCCTTCCATTTCATTCAGACCGAATAGCAGTTCCCGAATTTCCATATGTATTCTCTCCTAAGCGGAAGGGCCAGCCTTCCTTATTTTGTAATATAGGCCTCAGAAATGCAAGCCCCGCCAACACAAAAAGCAACCTTTCATCCGCGTTACCGGGACAAAAGGTTGCTTACCTTTAAGAATATTATACTTGCTTCAGCAGTAAAAGCTGTGACTAATGTGCAAAATCTACAAGCAGTGTTCTAGTGGGTTGTGAAGGCATTCAGAATGCCGCGTTCCTCAAGCACACTGACGAGGGTAGAGCCCATCTCGGCAGGCGTTGGCGCCACCTTGATGCCGCAAGACTCCAGCACTGCGATCTTCTCACTGGCCGTACCTTTACCGCCTGAAATAATTGCCCCCGCATGGCCCATCCGCTTGCCCGGAGGCGCAGTGACACCACCAATGAAGCCGACTACAGGCTTGGTCATATTCTCTTTGATCCACAGCGCAGCTTCTTCCTCTGCCGTACCGCCGATCTCTCCGATCATAATGACAGCCTTGGTGCCGGGGTCTTCGTTAAAGAGCTTCAGAATGTCGATGAACTCCGAACCCTTCACCGGATCGCCGCCGATGCCTACCGCCGAGGATTGTCCGATTCCGCGCTCTGTCAGCTGGTGAACAGCCTCATAGGTCAAGGTGCCGCTCCGCGAGACTACACCCACATACCCCGGTTTATGAATATAACCCGGCATAATGCCGATTTTACATTCTCCAGGCGTAATGACCCCAGGACAGTTAGGACCGATTAACACCGTGGAGCGGCCCTCCATGTATCTTGAGACTTTGACCATATCCAGCACCGGAATGCCTTCTGTGATACAAATGACGAGCTCCAGCCCGGCATCCACCGCTTCCATAATGGAATCAGCAGCAAATGCAGGCGGTACATAAATCACACTTGCGGTTGCACCCGTGGCTGCTTTGGCGGCAACTACCGTGTCGAACACCGGAAGACTGGCCTCTGTACCATTCTCAAGCGTAATCTGAACGAAGGTGCCTCCTTTGCCGGGGGTTACACCGCCGACCATCTGAGTACCGTAATCCAGCGCACCTTTCGTATGAAATAAACCCGTAGCGCCGGTAATTCCCTGGGTGATGACTTTTGTATTTTTATCTACAAGAATGCTCATGCCTTAGGTCACATCCTCACTTTTATTGTCGAATATTACACCAGAGCAACAATTTTGCGGGCACCGTCGGCCATTGAATCGGCAGCAACAATATTCAGTCCCGAACCGGCGAGGATCTCTTTGCCCAGCGCCACATTAGTACCCTCAAGACGGACGACCAGCGGCTTGGTTAAGCCAAGCTGTCTTGCTGCTTCGACTACCCCTGTAGCGATCACATCACAACGCATAATTCCGCCGAAAATATTTACAAAAATTCCGTTCACCTTGTCATCCGACAGGATGATTTTGAAAGCTTCCGTAACCTTCTCGGTCGTCGCACCGCCCCCTACATCGAGGAAGTTGGCCGGTTCGCCGCCATAATATTTGATGATATCCATAGTGGCCATCGCCAGGCCTGCACCATTCACCATACAGCCGATGTTGCCGTCCAGGGCAATATAGCTGAGATCGAACTTCGAGGCTTCAATTTCTTTGACGTCTTCTTCATCCAGATCGCGCAGCTCCAGTATATCCTTGTGGCGGAACAGGCTGTTGGAATCAAAGTTAAGCTTGGCATCAAGCGCCATCACATTCCCGTCTGCGGTAACCACCAGCGGATTAATCTCCGCAATTGAGCAATCTTTATCCACAAAAGCCAGATACAGCGCTTGCATGAACTTGACCGCTTTGTTGACCAGCTCAGAAGGTATGGCGATGCTGTAAGCTAATTTGCGTGCCTGGAAGGTCTGCAAGCCCACAGCCGGATCAATGATCTCCTTGAAAATCTTCTCGGGATGTGTAGCAGCCACCTCTTCGATCTCCGTGCCGCCTTCCTCGGATGCCATCATGACTACCCGTCCGGAAGCGCGGTCCACCACCAGTCCGATATAGTATTCTTTAACAATCTGACAGCCTTCTTCAATCAGCAGCCGCTTCACTACCTTGCCTTCGGGTCCCGTCTGATGGGTAACCAGTGTCTTGCCGAGGATCTCCGCCGCATAGGCACGAACCTCATCACTGTTCTTCGCCACCTTGACGCCGCCGGCTTTGCCGCGTCCGCCTGCATGAATCTGAGCTTTGACTACAACAACCGGGGTACCCAGCGCTGCGGCAGCTTCCACTGCTTCCTCCACTGTATAAGCTACTTTTCCGTTCGGTACGGCTACGCCATACTTCTTAAGTACTTCTTTTCCCTGATACTCGTGGATATTCATTCCGGAAGCCTCCTAAAGTATTGCGGTGACCTGTGCAGGCAGCCTGCGGCCATTCCGCATTCCGTTTTGATTGTCCAAAGCCGGGCCCAGACCGGTGTAAACCGGCAATATCCCGGTACAAGCAGAGAACCTGCGCCTGATATACACAACTTTCAAACGGTACTGTTCTCTGCAAGTAGCATATAGAACCTATCACAATAGTGATATCTATAATAACCTATATGCCAGAATGTGAAACCCAGAATATTGTAACATGTTTTATAAGCGCTTTCCTTAAAAACTTTCACTATTTATACATACATTTTCGCTCGGTTTCATGCCGGAATGCGAACGATTGCATTGACAATGGATTGATAGACTACTTGGAATTGCTAATATTCGCCTCATGAACCCGGTTTAGCAGGCCCTTGAATTGTCCTAGCAGACCGATGAACTCCTCGGGGGAGAGCATCGTGCCTTCAACCATTTTGCCGGGAATACACATCGCTTCCTGTTGCAGGGCCAAGCCTTGATCCGTCAAAGAAATCAGGACCTTCCGCTCGTCCTGCAGGGACCGCTCACGCAAGATCAGACCTGCTGCCTGCAGCCGCTTCAGCAGCGGGGTCAGTGTGCCCGAATCCAGGAACAACGCTTCACCCAGCTCCTTGACCGTACATTGCCGTCTCTCCCAGAGAACCAGCATCACCAGATACTGCGAATACGTTAATCCGATCTTATCCAGATGGGGCTGGTATAACTTCGTGAACTCACGCGAACAGGCATAAATCGTAAAGCAGAGCTGGTTCTCCAGCATAAGCTCAGGGGTTGTGGTAGTTTCATTTTGCATTTCTTCTTCACCTGCCTTTGTGACATTAGTTTATCACAATTCATACATAATATCATGTTAATAGCGGAAAATAGATTGACTTTTATTTTAATTGTGTTAAATTAAATTGTGTGCAATACAATTTAACGCGAACGGGAGCGATTTATAATGATGACAATTCAACAGAAAATGTATGAAACTACAGTAAAAGCGGTGGGCGGCAGACAGGGATATATCGAATCGGAAAGTCCTAAGCTGAACCTTACCATCAGCACTCCGCGAGAAATGGGCGGCGCCGGCGGCGAAGGCACGAATCCTGAACAGCTGTTCGCAGCAGGATACTCCGCTTGTTTTGACAGCGCCCTGAACATGGTTGCCCGCATGGGCAAGGTGAAGATCGAAGGCAGCGAAGTAACAGCTACTGTAAGCTTCGGCAAAGTTGAAGACGGCGGCTTCGGCATTGCTGTGAAGATGGATGTGCTGGTCAAAGGCGTGGACCACGAGACTGCGAAGCAGCTCGTTGAAGCAGCCCACGGCGCATGTCCTTACTCCCGCGCTACCCGCGGTAATATTGAAGTGGAATTGAACGTTCTGTAATAGCCATTTCAGCGAGTCCATACCCTGACCGGCGGCCCCGGGCAGGGTATTTGGCATTGGCTTATCCGCCCCTGTTCGCTCCGGACAGTCTCAGTATTCCTCTTCCTCTGCCGTCACCTGCCGGTCCAGATTGCGGTATTGGACCGCCTCGGCAAGATGCGCCGCGCCGATATCAGCCGCTCCTTCCAGATCGGCAATCGTACGGGCCAGCTTGATGATCCGGTCATGCGCCCGCATGCTCAGCCCCAGGCTCTCCAGGATACTATTCAGGAGCAGCTCTTCTTCAGCATGCAGCGCCGCATACCTTCGCAATGCCGCCCCTGACAGCTCGCTGTTCCAGGAGATCGGCAGATGGCTGTAACGTTCCGCTTGAACAGCTTGAGCCCGCAGAACCTCTTCCCGCATCTGTGCAGTTGACACCGGAAGCGCGCCTCTGTCCCATTCCCTGGGGCGCGGAACATCAACCTGCATGTCCATCCGGTCCAGCAGCGGGCCTGAGATTTTGGCCCGGTACTGGGCGATTTTGGCCTGACTGCAGGTGCACCGCTGCTGTGTACTGCCATTGCCGAGGAACCCGCACATGCAGGGATTCATAGAACAAGCCAGCAGAAACTGGGCGGGGAAGGTGAAGGTGGCCCTGGCCCGGCTGATCGTCACTACCCCGTCCTCCAGCGGCTGGCGGAGCACTTCAAGCACGGTGCGGGAGAATTCAGGAAGCTCATCCAGAAAAAGAATGCCGCGGTGCGCAAGACTAACCTCCCCGGGCTTCGGGATTCCCCCGCCGCCGATCAATCCGGCTGCCGAGATTGTGTGATGGGGCGAACGAAACGGGCGGCTGCGCAATAAATCTCCACCGGCATCCCTTAGCTTCCCCGCAGCACTGAATATCTTCATCACCTCAAGCGACTCCGTATCGCTAAGGTCAGGAAGGATGCCGGGTAACCGCTTAATTAGCATTGTTTTACCCGTGCCCGGCGGTCCAATCAGAATAATATTGTGCATCCCGGCCGCAGCAATCGTAAGCGCCCGCTTCACATGATTCTGTCCGATTACATCGCTGTAATCTTCCATCATTAGATGATCTGGCCGAGGTCGCTGCAATTGACCGGATACTCTTACCGGCTTGTATCTCAAATGGTCCAGTTCCAGGACAAGGACCGGTGGACGCTTCCTGGAGGAGGCGTCGATGCTCACAGCTACCGGAAACGGCAAGCTGGCCTGCTGTTGGCTGGAAGCGGACTCTTCGGATGGCTCTGCCGGAATCGGCGGCAGAAGCTGGCCCGGCTGCGGCAGATGCTGCAAATGTCCGGCCGTATACACAATCATCCCCGATACTAAGGAAGCCTCAGCAGCATTGCCTGGCGGAACTAGTACCGCATCTATTCCGGCCTTGCGCGCAGCCTCAACCATAGATAATACTCCATTTACCGGACGCAGACTGCCGTCCAGCGCCAATTCTCCGATAAGCAGCATTTTCCCGGCATCCGGCATAATAAGCTGGCCGCTTGTTGTCAGAATCCCCAGGGCGATGGCGAGATCGAATGCCGATCCCTCCTTTCGCAGATCTGCAGGTGCCAGATTAATCGTAACCCGCTGCTGGGGATAGCTGTATCCGCAATTCTTCACGGCTGCCCGTACTCTCTCCACGGCTTCCCTGACGGCCGAATCCGGCAAGCCTATGATATGGGTCTGCGGCAAGCCGTTCGACAGATCAATCTCTACTCCAATCATTACACCCTCAATACCATACAAACATGCGCTATGCATTTTTCCGTACACCAAAAAACACCTCTTCTCCAGAAATACGCCCGCACGAGGCGTTCATTTTCCAGGAAAAAAGGTGCTTCCTCTTTTTCCGACAGCTCTATTCACTTCAGTATACTCAGAACCTTACACACTATGCAAGGATTATTGCGCATAACCCGCTGCACAAAACAGCAACTTCATTAGTCTTGCATAATTGTGCATCTGTGACCAAAGTATCATTTAATTCAGCCCTCTTCGCTGGCAGTAACGGCATCTCTTATCTGTTCAAAGGACAACGGAGTGTAATTCCAGTGCTCCACACAAATGTTAAAATGATGATTGCCTTCATACCTCTGCCCATGAATATGTCCATGCACATTCACGTAAGGCATATGCTTGTTCATATACATAGGCTCATGAGAGAGCAGAAAAAACTCCTTATAGATCAGCGGGTATTCACTGACCTCGTCAAACCCGGCCGCAAGCCACCAGGCCCGTCCGCGCCCGCGGTCGTGATTGCCGAGAATCAGTATTTTATAACCGTTCAGGGCAGATACGATATTTCGGGTATCCGCCTGATTCAAAAAGGAGAAGTCGCCCAGATGAAATACCTTGTCCTCTTTGCCGACCACAGCATTCCAGCTTGCAATCATCGCCTGGTCCATCTCTTCGGCATCCGCAAAAGGCCGTGATTCAAAATCTATGATCAGCTTGTGGCCAAAATGATGATCTGAGGTAAAATACACTCTGGACAATACATCTTCCCCTTTCGCCAGCGCCATTTAGGCCTTATTCACGCCAATTCCGCTTGCCCGCTCGCCGGTTCACATCCATTTGTATTAATTCTGCCACCGGCGGGGCTTCTTCATGCTCGATCAGCCATTGGCGCATTTCCTTAATCGCCTCTACTTGTCCATTGCCCTTATCCCGCCAGGTCAGCAGCTCGATCACATTGATGACCAGCGACAAGAGGCTGCTATTACTGTCTTGGGTTTTCTCGGCACGCATCTTGTGGAATAATGCTTCATTCTCCCAGTCAATCAATATCTCTTCCGCTATTGCAGGACGCATAACGGTAAATGTCTTGTTGCAATTACTGCAGTGTACAACTGATAAGGGCTCTGCGCCAAGTTCCGCTACTACATTATGCTCGCAATATTGGCAAGTGAAGCTTACCTGTATATTCATTGGTTGATTCCTCATTCCGGCAGCCCTCCTCATGGTGGCATTAAAAGTCACACTAATGTTTACCCATTTCTTTTGAGAAATGACCCATGAAGTCCAGCTTATGTCAAGGATTATCGTACGTTTCAGCGAGAAATAGAAGGCATATTTCAAGCGGAAACGACTACACCGTCCTGTAAAGGACAGCCAAAAAGCTAAAATGCCTCCCGGATATGCCGGAGCGAGGCAATGCTCAAATCCGCATTAAGCTGCACAGCGATCACATCAAAGGAGATCACTGCCTGATGCATATTCTGCATATGTAGATATACCTGAGCTGTATTTCTCACCTGACGGATTTTGCGTTCATCGACCGACTCTTCTGCGGTACCCTGCGCGGCTGATCCGCTCCGGCTACGCACCTCAATGAAGATCAGTCCCCCTTCATATTCTGCAATGATATCCAGCTCTCCGCTGCGGCAGCGCCAGTTACATTCTTTGATCAGATACCCCCTTGAAGTCAAGTACAATCTTGCCGCCTGCTCGGCAGCGGCGCCTTTCTCTTTGCGGGTGTAGCTTCCGCCGTCCGCCCGGGCGTTCACTTCTGTCTCCGTTCCCCGGCGGTCCGGTCACTCTGGTACACATAGCTAAGAATCTCCGCTACCAGCTGATACAGCTGAGGAGGAATTTGCTGATCGAGATCAAGCTTCGACAGAACCTCTACCAGCGCCGCATCCTCCTGCACAGCCACTCCGTTTTCCTTTGCTTTTTGCAGAATGAGATCGGCTACCGGTCCCTGTCCCTTAGCGACAACTACCGGAGCCTCGCTTTGACCCGGAATATATTTGAGGGCCACCGCCTTCTTGAGGTTCTGCGGAACCTTTTGCTCAGACTCACTCATATGCGGTAATCTACTCCTTTGTACTCATTCGGAGCATAATCGGACGGCTTGGCCGCCGCTGCCGCCACACTTAGCTCCGGTAACGGGTCGGTGCGCAGGCTGGACAGCTGATAACCAATGGATTCCACCGCCGCCTTGATCTCCTCGCGGCGCCCTTCCAGCAGCTCCAGCACCCAAGGCTGATCGTTATGCAGCCTCAGGCTGACAATCCGGTCCACCACCTGCACATCCACCATCGTCTGGCCCAGCTGCTTCATGTCCAGGTCAAACCACAGGCGGCAATTCGCCGCATCCAGCTCCCCTTTGCGGCCGCGCCGTGACTGGATGTGGACGGAGGCCGTCTCCCGGCCGTCCGGCCCCTGCAGCGGCAGGAACATCGTCACCTGCGCGAACGGCGCGGTGCGGTCCGTATTCAGCAGCAGCTGCTGACCCGTCAGCTGCTGTACCAGCTGGCCCGCGGCTTCCTTGACCGCGGGCGGGATCTCACTGCTGCCGAGCACCTGCAGCAGCACGCCCTTGAGCGTCCCGGCGGCATCTTCTGCGCCGCCGGACGCCACCGGCGCGGCTCCCGCTCCGCCGCCGCGCAAGACCTGCTGCTCGTGCTCCGCACCGAGCAGCTTCAAGATCCGCCCCACCCAGGGGTCTGTCCCCTGGGTGGCGGCAGTGTCCCCGCGCGGTGCAGCGGGGACCGGGTCTTGCCCCGCCGGTGCTGGCGGGGCTGTGTTCCCCAGCGGCGGCGCAGCCGCTGGGGAGGGGCTGCCGCCCGCCGCGCCGGAGGCGGGGGGCACGGCAGCGAGCTGCGGCAGGCTGCCGCGCAGCTCGGAGAGCACGCCCTGCAGCTTCGCGAGCAGGGCTGGTCCCGCAGCTTCACGCGCTCCCACTGTGGCTCCCGCACCGTCTCGCATTCCAGCTGCGTTCCCCGTGACTTCCCTCACTCCCATTGCATTCTCCGCGCCTTCGCGAATTCCAGCAGCAACACCCGTACCGTCTCGCGCTCCAGGGGCATTCCCCATACCGTCACGTATCCCTGCTGCGTTGCCTATACCTTCTCGCGCTCCCGATACATTCCCTGCACCGTCTCGCATTCCAGCGGCATTTCCCACACCGTCACGCACTCCAGCAACATTCCCCGAGCCGTCACGCATTCCAGAAGCATTCCCTGCGCCTTCTCGCGCTCCAGCGGCAGTTCCCGTAGCCTCACGCACTCCAGCAGCATTCCCCGTGCCGTCACGCATTCCAGCGGCAGCTCCCGCTCCCACTCCGTCTCGCGCTCCAGTAGCAGCTCCCACTCCGTCTCGCGCTCCAGTAGCAGTTCCCGCTCCGTTGCGCACTCCAGCAACATTCCCAGCTCCGTCTCGCGCTCCAGCAACTCCAGCAGCATTCCCCGCACCTGCTACATTCCCTGCACCGTCACGCACTCCCGTTGCGGCTCCCGCGCCATCTGCATCCCCAGGCTGCGCCAGCACAGCCTGTCCAATAGCGCCCGAAGTCTGCACCGTACTACCATTATTACCGATGCTGCCAGCAGGGCCAGAAGCAGCGGTTCCCGCACCGCCTGTTTTTACCGCCTGAGCATTCAAATCTGCCGTCGCTCCCGGGAGAGCACTGGCTAACGTGTTGCCAGTTATGGCCGCATTCGCCCCGCCTGTCAGCAATCCAGCCGCAGGTCTGCTCAGCCCGTCAGTGTCACCTGCGCCTTCACCATCAGCACTTTGCTGCGCCCATACGTTCAGCTCCGCTTCCAGATTCGCCAGCAGTTGATGCAGCTTCGGTCCGAATACGGCCTGCTGCAATCCTCTCACTGTCTCAGCCGTCACGGGCAACCCGCGCTTCACTGAGATCACCGCCGCCTCCAGCCACTCTGAGACAGGTACGCCCGGAGGTTTGGCATTCATGACCGCATCCAGCTTCGCTGCAGTCTCTTTGGTGAAGGCCAGGCCTCCGGCTTGCATCGCCTGGACAATCTCCCGTCCAGCCTTGGAATTGGCAAGTCCAAGCGATTCGATGGCCTCTCCCATACTCTGCGCCGAGACGAGGGCCGCCTCCCCTAGTGAGACCGGCTTAAGCACCGGCAAACCGCCTTCTCCGGGCGCACCCACCTGCAGGTTCAGCGTCTGTCCTGCTGCCAGTGGTGTTTCCAGTTCCGCCCGCACCGGCGTTCCCTGAATCTGCACCACAGCTTCTTTTCCTGAATCCGATACGCTCAGCACAACCCCGCGAACAACCTGACCTTGCTTAAGCTCGACAGATTTAGCTTCTCCCGCCTTGCTGTCACCGAGCAAACTACGAACCAGTGATCCGATATTCATGTTGTCCGCCTCCCTTCCCTTTCTACTTATATCGGTAGATTGCGTTCGTTTGTGATTATCTGCGTAACTTCATTAGAATAAAGATAACTGCTCCTGCTCAGCCAGAATATTGCCGATGAAGCTGCGCCGGTGCATCGGCGTTACGCCCAGCGTCTTAATTTGTTCGCGGTGCAGCTTGGTTGCGTATCCTTTATGTACTTTGATCCCGTAATCCGGGTATAATTCCTCCCACACACCTTCACAGAGCCGGTCACGTGTAACCTTGGCTACAATCGAAGCGGCAGCAATCGACTGACTGTTGGCATCCCCTTTAATAATGGAACGCTGTGGCAAGGGCAAGTCTACCTTCTCCGCATCAATAAGCATATAGTCCGGCTGCTGGCTTAATCCTTCTACTGCCTTGCGCATCGCCAGTCGTGCAGCCTGCTTAATATTTATTTCATCAATAACTGCGGACTCAACATGCCCTACACTTACAGCGAGCGCCTGTTCCATGATGATCTCATACAAGGCGTCACGCTTTTTGGCTGTCAGCTTCTTGGAGTCGTCCACTCCCTCAATGATCAGCCCCGCCGGGAGAATGACCGCTGCCGCCACCACATCCCCGAACAAGCAGCCTCTGCCCACTTCATCCACACCCGCGATATGGCGGAAGGATTGCTCCCAGCCTTCTTTTTCATAAAAAAGCATATCAATCTCACTCACCGTCTCTCCACCTGCCCATTAAAATTAAACTAAGCTACATCTATGATCATCCTACGAATATATAACAACTACGAATCTCAAAGGAACTTATAATTCCCATAATTCCTATCTAACCCCAATATCCGAACTAAATATTCTGCACCAAATGCAACTTTCCCTTCATTAATACTGCGCAATTCCAAAAAAGTTGTATAAAAAACAGCAATTCTTGTCCTTCAAGCAGCTTAACGGGACATATCCTGCAATTCCTGCAACAATCCAGCAGAACACACAGGCAGCTATCCATCCATGTTGCATTCATTACAACACTTTGCAATCACCTATTCCAATAACCAAACACGTTGTAGAATTCCATTCCCTGCCTCATTGTCCACGCAAAAAAGAGCCAGTCCACTTACACGGATGGCTCTTCCATTCCACACAACACTCTCTGCTATTAAGGCGTCTCCAGCGTGAACCGTCCGAGCTTACCGGCACGAAGTTCATGCAGAAGTGCGCGTGAAGCCTTCTCCAGATCTACACGGCCGCCGCTCATCAGACACCCGCGCTTACGTCCGACTGCTTCCATAACAGCCACGATTTCGTCCGGGTTCTCCAGATCCTCAGGCAGCTTGTCGATACCGAAGCGTTCCTGGAACCGGCTTCCGTAATCCTTCACCAGATATTTCACCGCATAAAAGGCGATATCCTCAATATTCAGAATCTCTTCCTTAATAGCTCCGGTTACTGCCAGCTTATAGCCTACCGTCTGATCCTCGAACTTCGGCCAGAGGATACCGGGGGTATCCAGAAGCTCCAGATTACCGCCCGTTTTGATCCACTGCTGTCCCTTGGTAACCCCTGGGCGGTCACCGGTGATCGCAATACTTCTTCCTGCCATCCGGTTAATGAGAGTCGATTTGCCTACGTTGGGGATTCCTACGATCAATGCCCGCATTGCGCGCGGATTAATGCCTCTGGAAATTTGCCGGTCGATCTTGTCCTTCAGCAGCAGCTTGACCTGCTCTGGAATTTCCTTGATCCCGCTCCCGGTAGAAGCATCTACCGGATAGGCAACATGACCCTGCGCCTTGAAGTAAGCCAGCCACTTGCGTGTAGCTTCCGGATCGGCCAGATCCGCTTTATTCAGAATAATCAGCCTTGGCTTGTCCCGCAAAATATCGTCAATCATCGGATTGCGGCTGGAAAGCGGCAGACGGGAGTCAAGCAGTTCTATTGCAACATCAATCAGCTTCAGCTTATCCTCGATTTGCCGTCTAGCCTTCGTCATATGACCAGGAAACCATTGAATGGCCATTGCCGTCACCTCCTTTGACTTCTGTCAGCTTAATGATTAATGAATGAGATATCCTTCACCGGCCAGAAAATAAGGTCTGCACGGCCGACAATATCACCCAGCGGCACATAACCGATCATCCGGCTGTCCGTACTGTCTGAGCGGTTATCCCCCATCACAAACACATGTCCTTCCGGCACAGTGTCGTCTGTAAACTTTTCATTCGGGAAGTTCTTATCATTGTACAAAATGTTATTATTATGCGCTTCATCAATCGCGCCCTGGATATACGTTTCGTTCACAGGCTCCCCGTTCACCGTAACGACATCCCCTTCAACCTTAACCTTATCGCCCGCGACACCAATGACACGTTTGATGAAGTCTCTGCCTTCAGAGGGCACATGGAACACAATAACTTCGCCACGCTGCGGCTTGCGGATATCATAGAGAATTTCGTTTACAATAACACGTTCGCCGGTATGGAAGTTAGGCTTCATAGAAGGCCCGTCTACGATAAACGGTTTGAACAAAAGCCAGCGTATTAGAATAACCAGAACCAATGCAATTGCTATCGCTTTAATCCATTCCAGGACTTCATTCTTAGGCTTCTGGGGGCTCTGGCCGTTAGATTCTATCACTTCGCCTTGCCCTGGCTGCAAATCCTGCTGCATAGTTCACCGTCCTCTCCATATCTTGTTATCTCCACTATACAATACAAAAAAGCTCCTGCCAAAAACTCCCCCGCGATTACTCCTTCAGGAGGCCTTTTCGGAGAAGCTGTTCCTAAGGCACATATGTGTAAGTTCAATGTTAGTCGTAGATTTCAAAGAAATAAACGAAAGGGGCTTGAATTCAAGCCCCTTTCCCCTGTCACTATTCTAGCGACGAATTTCTTTAATTCTTGCAGCTTTACCGCGCAGGTCACGAAGATAGTACAGCTTCGCACGACGCACTTTACCACGGCGAGCCACTTCGATTTTCTCGAGTTTAGGGGAGTTGACTGGGAATGTTCTTTCCACACCAACACCATAAGAGATTTTACGAACCGTAAAAGTCTCACCGATTCCGCCGCCGCGACGTTTGATTACAACGCCTTCGAACAACTGGATACGCTCACGAGTTCCTTCGATAACTTTTACATGCACCTTCAAAGTGTCACCCGGGCGAAAACTCGGGATATCAGTACGAAGTTGCTCTTGTGTAATTGCTTGTAGGATATTCATTAAGGACTTCCTCCTTCCGTACAGGTGTTCTTGCCTCTTCCGGAGAACCATTGCTCTCCCTCATTATCCGCAGAGGACCACCGTATTCCACACAACAGAAATAATAATATCATAAAACATAGGCTTGTGCAATAGTAATATTTAGTTTAATCAAAGCGGCAGCATATCCCGTTTCTTCGCTTTGGCCTTGCAATCCTTGCAGAGCCCGACCACACTTCCATCATCCTGGGCATAAAAAATCAGCTTCCCGTTCTTCTTCTTACAGGAAGAGCACAGCTGATCCGCAGCGTTCTGCTTGGCCCTGCGGTGACCTTCCATAGAGATCACATTGCTGGCCTTACCCGGCTCCGGCGCATGAGACTGCTCTTGGCTCATCCGGTTGCGGTACACGACATAGACAACTGCACCAACCAACAAAATAATCAAGACTCCCGCATATTGCATTGGCTCATCCGCTCCTCTGACTTCATCAGTCAAAATAGTAAACAGACCTTGTGCCGGCCTGCTTCCGTGCCGGTCTGTTCCAGCCGCCAGGCTTCATTCTTCCGGTCCTTAGATCTAACGCCAGTGTATCATATTGTAACGTTGAAGTCACAGCCATACTGGACTATGGTCCAGTACGACAACCCGCCGCCAGCCTGTTATTCAATGTTTTCCCATAATATATAATACTTGAGTATACATAAGCAACCATTAACCTTTAGGAGGGTATATATATTGAAGAAACAACATAGCACAGCAATAATTGCAGCCATGGCCGTATTCTCTATTGCATTACTGGCCGGCTGCAGAGAGCTTCCCGGCAAAGAGGCTGCAGATAACCAGCTTGAACAGAGCATATCCGGCACCTTCAAGCAGGACGCAGCTGAAGCCGTTAAGCAGGGTCTCAGCAATGCTACTGTCGCTGTAGGCGACGTTGTCCAGCATACAACGGACATGGTTCAAGACACAATTAACGAGAACGGGATCAGCCGGGAATTCTCCACCTCCCTGCCCGCAGATTCGGCTTCTTTACTTAAGCTTGATAACGCGCTGGGAGAGGTTGTAGTAATGCCTGCTTCCGGTGACGAGATCGCTGTCAAGGCCACTGTTATTGTTCATGAACAGCCGGGCCACAAGCTGGTATCTGGCGTGCTGGATCATGCAGAAGTATCTATTGAGCATAAGGGCGACGCGCTAATCGTCTCTACTCATAGTACAGACAACACGAAGAAGAGTCTCTGGGACTGGGCACAGAAGAAATACGGAGACTCCAATTTCAGTATTAATTATGTAATTGAGCTTCCGGATACTGTCGGCAAATTTGAGATTGATAATAATGTAGGTACCGTTCAAATTCGCGGTCTAGAGGGGACTTTTGACATCAACAGCAATGTCGGCAGCATCATCCTTCAAGATTCGGTCATTACCGGCAAATCCAGTGTCGAGTCGAATACGGGAAGTATCGAGCTTGCAATTTCCGGAATGGACAAAGGCAGTAGCCTTAAGGCCAAGAGCAATATAGGTACAATCACTGCCGATCTGGCAGATTTAATGAAGTGTACTGTGAAAGCCCGCAGTGAACTCGGCGATATATCCGGCGTTGTGAGCGGCGAAGAGAATGACTTCAACGGCGGCGGTCCGCTGGTTTCCTTAAGCACAGAGATTGGTGCCATTTCCGTAAATCCATAACCTCAGACGTTTCCATCACGCACAAAGTGGGCATTCCTGACCTTCAGGAGCCCACTTTTTTGCGTGTATGCGGCAATCAGATCAGAGCAATGGCCAGAAGGGTGAACAAGCTTAGGGTAAGGATCTCGCTGCCATAGCCATAATAGCCGCCATAATAACTCCCCGCACCGCCCGGATAGAATGCCGAGGTTTTCATTCTGCCATTGCCTTTTGTCTTCAAGTACACATTATTCTGGTCCACATCTACGATGATTCCTTCGTGACGTTTACCGTCCTTTGTCATGATACGTACCCGCTTATCCTTGCAATGGAGACAATTATAATAAGCTTCCATCTGCTCTTTCCTCCTCAATCGTGTTTCTGTATCTTATGAGGGGAGGGATAAGCCGGTAACGGCTATAGTCATGAGGCAACTGTCTATAACTAAAACAGCTGTGAAATCAAGTACTTGTGAACATTGTGTATCAATTTTGTGTAAAAAGGGGTACTATTAAAGTACAAATACGAAATTAACCGCTTACGATTGTGAACAATATTCTACAATCCATAAGGAGGCAGGAATCATGAGTACAGCTGGCAGACGTTTTATCAATGAAGGAGTACTGCGGATCGCCTGGTTTATCATTTTCGCTTCACTCACCTACACCGTACGCAATTATACTTGGGCTATTGTATTGCTTATGGTTGTTGCCTTATATTCACTCGTTACCGGGGTAATCATGCTTACCCGCCGGGATGAGGATAGGGGCAGGATATAGCCTACCGGTAAATTAATAGTCTATTATAAAAACACTTCCGCCAAGGCACGAAACCTTGACAGAAGTGTTTTTTGCGCTGATCGGAGTAACAGGATTCGAACCTGCGACCTCACCCACCCCAAGGAAACTGATCATAATAAATAAATAGCAATACATGCCACTTCTGCTAGAAAACATGATATAATCGTTCCAGTAATAGAATAGGCTTGCAAGGGCGGTCGGCTACCTCTCCACAGAAGGGAGGGATGCCTATATGACAGTTAAAGACACATTGACGCTAATGATTTCATTCGCGACATTAGTTGTTCTTATACTTTCATTCCACAACAAAAAGTAGACCGCCCTCGGCAAAGGTGAATGGTCTACTTTTTGTTCAATATTCCACTTTTTAAGCCTACCGCCCTTAAAAGCGGCTATTACTCGGGGAGTCGTGTCGTATGTGCGACTCCTTTGATATCTGTTAGTATACAGTATATTGTTCATAATTCAAAATCATTTATATAATCTGATCGGAGTAACAGGATTCGAACCTGCGACCTCACCCACCCCAAGGGTGCGCGCTACCTGGCTGCGCTATACCCCGACATTGCAATCTCAACCGAATACCCATGAATAAGATACGTTCGCCGCTGGCCTAATATGCCACTATGCGGTTACTTTCTGCTTCTATTTTTAATATACCGCACCCGTCCTCCGGTTTCAAATAGGAGTTTTATATTTTTTTAGATTATTATTAAAATTCAATGGATTTTCCGTAAAAGCTATGCTATACTCTTGGCACAAGGAAAGGAGGTGCGTTCACATCAAGCATGACATGCTGAACGTATCCCTTACCCGGACCAACGGCTGAACCTTTTAAGCCTTGGTGGCGCGGGATACGGATCAAAGTTTCAAACTAGCGCCTCGGGTAGAGAGACCGTCTTCGGACGGTCTTTTTTTGTTGGCCCGCACTCTTCGCGCTCCGGCAAACAAATAACCGCCAAAGCCGGCGAACCTCGGGTTCGTCTGTCTTCAGCGGTTATTTGTGGAATTTGCTGTATTACTGAGCCTATTGAACCTGCTTCCAGGGTCTAATTCATTTCTTGGATTACTTGGATTATAAGATTACGATTTGCGATTCTTATAAAAATCAATAATATCGCTTACCGTGCGGAGCGGCTCCGCTTCCTTGTGGACAGTGTCCACGGCTGGCTTGAATGGTTCATGCGTATTCGTAGTCACTTCAGTCATTCCTTTCGATAATTAAGCTAGCTGCGTCTATAGCTGCATGTCTACTTGCGGCACCTCTATTCATTACCCTAGAAAAAGGGTATTGACGCACATCTGCTCGTATTTATTTCGCTGGCAAAACTTCTTCTATGCCTATCCGTTCTAGTTGGTAATTCCCGTTCCCGGTTCTCAGAACACAGCAAAAAACGCCTCCCTAACGTAATATACGTTAAAAAGACGCCAGCTATGACTCTATTTAAGCCCAAATTTATCATTATTTCTGCTGCAGGCTTGCCTGCTCCTGCAGCCGCTTCAGCGTCTGCTTGTCCTTCGTTGTCAGCTCCGCGGTCTCAAGCAGATCCGGCCTGCGTTCGAGGGTACGCTGCAATGCCTGCTCACGCCGCCATTCCACGATATTGGCATGATGTCCACTGAGCAGCATATCCGGCACCTTCCAGCCCCGGAACTCAGCCGGACGGGTATAATGGGGATATTCCAGCAGACCGGTACTGAAAGAGTCCGTTACCGCAGAGGTCTCGTTGCCCAGCGCCCCTGGCTGCAGCCGCACCACAGAATCAATGACGGTCAAGGCAGGAAGCTCCCCGCCGGTTAGCACATAATCGCCAATCGACAGCTCGTCTGTCACCAGATGCTCACGGATTCGCTCATCGTAGCCTTCATAGTGGCCACAGATGAAGATAAGATGCTGCTCTTGGGCCAGCTCCTCAGCAATCTGCTGATTATACGTCCGGCCCTGCGGGCACATTAGAATAATCCGCGGCTTCACTGCGGCTATCTCCTCAGTTCCCGCCTGTTCCTCGTCAGCCCCAGTCTGCGTAAGTACATGCTCCACCGCTGCGAAGATAGGGTCAGGCTTCAGTACCATGCCTCCCCCTCCCCCATACGGCGTATCGTCCACGCTGTTATGCTTGTTGCCTGAGAAGTCGCGGAAGTTAACCGCGTTCAGCGTAACGATGCCTTTATCGCGAGCCTTTCCCAGAATACTGGTGCCGAATACACCTTCACACATTTCCGGGAAAAGCGTCAGCACATCAATACGGATCATGGAAGCAGCCCTTCCATAATATGCACGGTGATTCTTTTAGCCGCAATATCTACATCCAGCACAACATCGTTAATGACCGGAATCAGAATATCCTGGCCCTTCGCAGGCTTCACCACCCAGACATCATTGGCACCGGGCTGCAGAATCTCCGTAATTGTTCCCAGCGGCTGGTTAGCGTCTTCCTCGGTGTAGACTTCACAACCCACAATATCGTGGAAGTAATATTCGTTCTCCGGCAGCTCCACCCGGTCATCACTCGGTACCTTGAGCATGCTGCCTTTGTATTTTTCAACTTCATTAATATTCGTATACCCTTTGAGCTTGGCAATATACATTCCTTTATGCTCTTTGGCCGATTCTACCGTAACCTCGAATTTCGGACTGCCGTCTGCAGGAATCAGCAGCAGCTTTTTGCCGGGTGCAAACCGCACTTCAGGAAAGTCGGTATGCGAGAGGATTTTGACCTCCCCGCGGATTCCGTGTGTATTTACCAGTCTGCCTACTGTTAACTCTTCGGTCATATGTTCCTCTCCTTCACATATTCTTATATTTTCAACAAAAAGGAGCCGGGATATACTATCCCTAGCCCCTCATTGTGCGCATCCTTAAGATAAAATATCCACAGTAACGCGTTTATCGCTCTTGACTGCTGCAGATGTGACTACGGTACGAAGCGCTTTGGCGATCCGCCCCTGCTTGCCGATGACCTTACCGACATCATCAGGATGCACGGAAAGTTCATAGACAATCAGGTGATCCTTCTCCACGGTCCGCACAGCCACATCCTCTGGATGATCCACTAAAGCCTTAGCAATAACACCAACTAATTCTTCCATAGAGGACCCTCGCAATCAGTCATTATTTCTGTAGCTTCTGCTCATGGAACTTCTTCATCACGCCAGCTTTGGAAAGCAGGTTGCGGACGGTATCAGATGCTTGTGCACCTGTTTGAAGCCATTTAAGAGCTTTCTCTTCATCAATCTTAACGACTGCCGGTACTTCAATCGGATTATAATAACCGATTTCCTCGATAAAACGACCGTCACGAGGGGACCGGGAATCGGAAACCACTACACGGTAGAAAGGCGCTTTATGTGCACCCATTCTTTTCAAACGAATACGTACTGCCACGAAATTCACCTCCTTATAAGAATATCGGAATATAGGGGATTGTTTAAGATAAACCCTTTTTCGATCCCTCCCAAACCCTCCCTTCCCCAAGGGAGGGCCCCAAGGGCTCTGCCCTCTGGACACCCGCTAAGTGCAACTGGCGTAGGCGTTCAGACTGGCGGGACTAGGAATGAGTTTGCGGGAAGACCGCTTTTCCTCCCTGCGGGATACGCTTGACTAGCGGCGTTCCCTGGTAACGAAGGGAAAGATTTAAACATTAAGATCAAAGATCAAGATCAAAAGATTAAAGTCAAAAGACTGTTCGATCTTCTGATGTTGTACTATATCAGATCTATGGGTAAACCTTAAATCTTAGAGATTAAGATCAACGGAACGGGAACTTCATTCCGCCCTTGCCGGCAAGACCCTTAAGCTGCTTCATAGCGTTCTTCTTGCCGCCCTTGCCACCACCGCCGCCCATCATGCCGGAGAACTGCTTCATCATCTTGCGCATTTCATCGAACTGCTTGATGAGCCGGTTCACCTCGGCGACGTTGGTTCCGCTGCCAGCAGCGATACGCTTGCGGCGGTTGTGGTTGATGATCTCAGGCTGGGCCTTCTCGGCTCTGGTCATGGAATGCACAATGGCTTCAACACGGCCCATCTGCTTATCATCAACCTTCAGATCCTTCATGCCCTTGGCTTTGTTCATGCCGGGCAGCATATCAAGAATCTGGTCGATCGGGCCAAGCTTCTTGACCTGATCCATCTGCTCCAGGAAATCATCGAACGTAAACTCTGCATTACGCATCTTACGTTCCATTTCCTTCGCTTTCTCGGTATCGATATTGGCCTGAGCCTTCTCGATCAGCGACAACATGTCTCCCATGCCGAGAATCCGTGAAGCCATCCGCTCCGGATGGAACGGCTCGAGCGCGTCGATCTTCTCACCGAGAGCGGCGAACTTGATCGGGCAGCCGGTTACAGCCTTGACGGATAATGCGGCACCACCACGGGTGTCACCATCAAGCTTCGTCAGCACTACACCGGTAAGCTCCAGTTGCTTGTTGAAGCTGTCAGCCACATTCACGGCATCCTGACCGGTCATGGCATCGACGACAAGCAATACCTCGTCTGGAGTTACGATGTTATGTATCTGCTTCAGCTCTTCCATCAGCTCTTCATCAATATGCAGGCGGCCCGCAGTATCAATGATTACATAATCAAGGTTGTTATCCTTCGCGTGCTGAACACCTTGTCTGGCAATCTCAACCGGACTCGTCTGATCACCCAGCGAGAAGACCGGAACCTTGATCTGTTCTCCCAGCACCTCGAGCTGCTTGATCGCAGCAGGACGGTAGATATCAGCCGCTACGAGCAGCGGACGGTGATTGCCCTTCTGCAGCAGCTTCGCCAGCTTGCCTGAAGTGGTGGTCTTACCCGCTCCCTGCAGACCCGTCATCATGATGACGGTCGGCGGCTTGTTCGACTTAGCCAGCTTCGCCTGGCTTCCGCCCATCAGCTCGGTCAGTTCCTTGTTAACGATGTCGATGATCACCATGCCTGGTGTGAAGCTGTCCATGACTTCCGTGCCAACGGACTTCTCTTTCACCTTGGACACGAAGTCCTTGACGACCTTGAAGTTAACATCGGCTTCCAGAAGAGCCAGCCGCACTTCACGCATGGCTTCGTTTACGTCATCTTCGGATACTTTCCCTTTACCGCGCAGTTTGCTGAACACATTCTGCAATCTTCCGGTTAAACCTTCAAATGCCATAGGCGGCTCGCTCCCTTCATGCTAATCTAACCCCTGCAGCCGGTCCATGATCTCCATGAACTGCTGTTTGTATTGCTCAGACATCCCGGTATCAGGCAGTCTGCGCAGTTCTTCCAGATATCTGTTCCGGTCTTCATGTTTGGACAACAGTCCAAGCTTCTCTTCATAATTCTCAAGCACCTGCTCCGCCCGCTTAATATGCTCATACACAGCTTGACGGCTAATTTCAAATTCCGCTGCAATCTCCCCCAGGGAGAAATCATCATGGAAATAATATTTGAGAAACGTCTGTTGCTTGTCAGTTAGCAGCCGTTCATAGAATGCAAATAACAGGTTGATCCGGTTGGTTTTCTCGAGCCTATTCTCCTGACTCATTAAGGGCACTCCCTTCGTCAAGGAAAAACACTTTACAGCTTCACAACGTCCCTTATGATACCGAAAACAAAGAAAGATGTCAAGCCTTTTTGCTTGTCATCTTATTCTTTGTCCAAAACTGGCTGTAAGGCGGTAAATTCCTGCCCTATTAATGAATAGGAAGGATGTATAACAATACAACGAAGAAGTGAAGAATGGTACCGGCAAGCACGAACAAATGCCAGATGGCATGATGATAAGGGAAGCCCCTCCAGACGTAAAACACGGTGCCCAGAGTGTACAGCAGTCCGCCGATCATCAGCAGAGTCATCCCGCCGCTAGCCACCACCTCTGACAGCGGATTCCAGGCGATCACGATCATCCAGCCCATAGCGATATAGAATATCGTTGACATGAACAGGAATTTTTTGACGAAAAAAGCTTTGAAAAAGATGCCGAATACGGCTACTCCCCAGGCGATGCCAAATAAGGTCCACCCCAGCGGGCCACGGATCGCCACCAGCATAAACGGTGTATACGTTCCGGCAATGAATAAGTAAATCGAAGAGTGGTCAAGGAATTCAAAGAAGTCCTTCGCCTTGCCGTCCCTGAGACTATGCACCATTGTTGAATTAAAATACAGGATCAGCATCGTCGCCCCATAAATGGAGAAACTGACGATATGCCAGGCTGTGCCGTTCTGGGCCGCATACACGACCAGCAGAACCAGCGCAGCAATGCTGAGCAGAGCGCCGATCCCGTGTGTAACCGCATTTGCAACTTCTTCCTTGCGGCTGTAAGTGTGAGTATTTGCCATACCATATTCCTTCCGTCGTGCGGTTTCCTTCTATTATAGCCCTTTCCTCGAAGTCCTTCCAGCTTACTAAAGCTGATACAGCTCGGTATACTTCGCTTCCAGATAATCTGCCAGATAATCAGGATTCAGCGGCTCACCTGTGACCTGCTCAATAATCTGCGAAGGGGTCAGGCTCTGGCCGTATCGGTACACCTTGTCCGTGAGCCATTCTTTGATCGGCAGCAGGTTGCCGGCGGCAATCAGCTCATCGAACTCCGGCAGCTCCTTGCGCAGGGTATGAAGCATTTGGGCCGCATACATGTTGCCAAGTGAATAGGAGGCGAAATAACCGAAGTCTCCACCGGACCAGTGAACATCCTGAAGTACGCCCAGCGCATCTGTCGGCGGTGTAATTCCCAAGTACTCCTGATATTTCGCGTTCCAGGTCTTAGGCAGATCCTTCACTTCAAGTCCTTCGTTGAAAATAAGCTTCTCGATCTCGTAGCGAACAATAATATGCAGGTTGTACGTCAGCTCATCGGCTTCGATCCGGATGAAGGAATTGCCTACACTGTTGATGGCCCGGTAGAAGTCCTCCATCTCCACATCTGCAAGCTGCTCAGGGAAATGCTGCTGCAGATCGCCGTAGTAACGCTGCCAGAAGGCCCGGCTGCGGCCGATCATATTCTCCCATAGTCTGGACTGGGATTCGTGAATCCCCATGGATGCGCCTTGCGCCAGCGGTGTGCCGATCAGCTCCTCGCCGAAATTCTGTTCATACAGGGCGTGTCCGCCCTCATGCAGGGAGCTGAAGATCGAACTGGTCACATTATCGAGCAGATAGTTCGTGGTAATGCGCACATCGCCGGGATTCAGGCCTGTCGCGAACGGATGCACGCTCTCATCCAGACGCCCCGCTTCAAAGTCATAGCCCATCTGTTCCAATAAGAAGAGACCGAACTTCTCCTGCTGCTCTTTGGGGAAGATCTGGCTCAGGAATTCCGTATCCGGCTTGTTCGGCGATGCATTAATCGCTTCGGCCAGCGGAACTAGGCGGCTGCGCAGGCGGGTGAAGATCGCATCCACTTTGTCAACGGTCAGATCCGGTTCATACATATCAAGCAGGGTGTCGTAACGTGAGCCTTGCACGCCCCAATAATCAATGAATTCCTGTTTGAATCCGACAATCTTGCTCAGGTAAGGCTCGAAGGAGGCGAAATCATTGGTATCCTTGGCCTCTTCCCAGATCGTCTGCGCATGGGCGGTCAGGACGGAATACTCCTCGAAGGTTTTGGAGGGAATGCTCTTGCTGCGCTGGTACTCTTTGCGGGTGTCTTTAACAATCTTACTCTGGTTGCTGTTCAACTGGCTCAGCACTTCCGGCTGGCTGAAGTACTCTGTATACGCCCCGATCTCCTCCGATACCTGGAGCTTGAACGCCTCTGCACTCAGCATACCCAGCGTGGCTGAACGCGTCTCAACACCTTTACGCGGCGCACCCGTGCGCAGATCCCAGCCCAGTAACCCGATCGCTTCATAATAGCCTCTGATTTTGAATAATAGCTCACTGAATTTATCCCATTCTTCTTGGATCTGCTTCTCCATGTTTTGAGCACCTGCCTTGTTTTTTTATCTACTCCTATTGATGATACTTTTTTAAATAGTTATAATCAAATTCAGGCTATAGCTCTTCAAATTTGAAGTAGTTAGCGGCTCATAGGATGCGGAAGCAAAAGCCGCTGAAACTTGGCAGTATTAGAATGCAGGAAGACCTTTATATTCGCCGCAAGACGCAGTACAATGAATTACAGTTTAATCTTAAGGAGGCACATGGCTTATGAGTCAGGTTACAGACATTTTGGAGTTCAACAAGCATTTTGTAGAGGAAAAAGCATATGAGAGCTATCTGACCAGCCGCTTCCCGGATAAAAAAATGCTGATCATCACCTGTATGGACACACGGCTTGTTGAGCTTCTGCCCAAAGCAATGAACTTCAAGAACGGTGATGTCAAAATCATCAAAAATGCCGGAGCCATAATCTCCCAGCCGTTCGGAAGCGTCATGCGCAGCGTTATGGTTGCGCTATACGAACTGGACGCGGACGAAGTGATTGTCGTCGGCCACTATGAATGCGGCATGGCTTCCCTGAATGCTGACCATATGATTAACTCCATCAAGGAGCGCGGCGTGTCCGAGGAAGTACTCAGTACTCTGGAGAATTCGGGGATTAAGCTGACGAAATGGCTGCGCGGGTTTGACAACGTAGAGGAAGGGGTAATTCAGACTGTGGAGCTGATTAAGCGCCATCCCTTACTCCCCCCTAACGTACCCATTCACGGCATGATCATCGACCCGGCTACCGGAGCGCTTGAGCTTGTGTCGGACGGATACGCGGAGCCTAAGGCAACTCTCTAAAAACTGCTGTTTGCGCGGGTCCCGGACCCGCGCATTTTTTGTGTACCCAGGCATGTGTACGCTATCAATTAATTGGTTTTGTGATTATTAAAAATTGAAACCTTGGCCCCCGCTCTGCGTATTACCGGACAACACCCCGCAAACGGGTGTTACCATACTTCTAGGAGGTTCTTGTACTAAATGAAACCAATGAAACGTGTACTGATGATCGTCATGGCCTTCACTCTGTTCTTTGCCGTCACAGTTCCTGACTTCGCAGATGCCCGCCGCGGCGGAGGCTTCAAATCGGGAAGTCGGGGATTCACGACCACCCCGAAGAAATCAACAACCAACAATGTGAAACAAAGCGATAGCACCAAAGGTAGTGCAGCAGGCACAGCAGCGAATACCAAACGCGGATTCTTCAGCGGCGGCGGACTGATGAAAGGCCTGATGATCGGCGGTATCGCCGGACTCCTGTTCGGCGGAATGTTCGCCGGAATGGGCGCTTTTGGAAATATCATCGGATTCTTCATTAACATGCTGGCGATCTACTTCGTAATTATGCTGATCATGTCGTTCTTCAAGCGCAGACAGGAACGGCGCAGACTGCAGGAAAGAGACGGACGTTGCTAATGGGTGTTACCGTACTCAGTATGGACGAGATTATCAACGCGATCTGCCTGCATATGGCGGAACGCAAAGCGGTACGGGTGGAGGAAGTACGGGTCGAGCTAAGCTGGGACGAAGATACCGGGTACACCGCAGAGGTCTGGATTCAGGGCCGCAGCCAGTTCCTGGTCGAATCCAATATGATTGAGGCCATTCTGCGCTACCTGCACAGCGAATACGGCATCCGGGCCTACCGTGAAGAGGTGCGGCTGGAGCTGGACGAAGAGATCACAGCGGTGGTTACCACCGCGTAAGGGTTCTGTGGACAAGCTGTACTCAACCACATTCAAATTACTACACATAAAGGGATGACCCGGCTGACGGGTCATCCCTTTATTGTTGGTACATTGGACCTGCTATTGCTGATCCGGTTATTGTTAGCTTGCGTGTAATCAGGGCATGGTGACGATCAGTTAGAGTAACGAGATCGCCAGCAGCTCGAACAATACCAGCGGCATAATGACGTTGCTGTTCACCGTACCCGGGTACGGGTAGCCTTGACCCGGATATCCTTGACCCGGGTAACCCACACCTGGATAGGGCTTATAGTATGGATTGTAATATCCGCGGCTCGGATCAGTGGCTATCGTCACGGTCAGGTACAGATGCTTGCTGTCCATACCGGCAAGGGTGCCTTCATGCATCTGACCGTCAACGGTCTGCACCTGCACCTGATGATTCAGATAAGGCTTACAGGACTGGTGAAGCGAATCGCGGACACCGTTCAAATGCTGAACTACCGCAGGGTCTGCCTGATAGATAACCGCCGTTTGCTGGCCGGATTGAGTTGTCATAGGGGTTAGACCTCCGTATAAATGGATTTGCTCCATTCTATGCACCTGCCCAGTCATAGGTGCCTAGCCGTCTGCTGCCGTCCCTTCGCCCCCCGTCCTGGCAACACTCTTCCCCCATCCCACTCCAGACTAAAAAGCCGTATACCAGGAATTCTCTGTATACGGCTTAGCTATTCAGTTATTCCATTGAGGCCTGCTTCAGCAACCTAAAAAGCAACTCCAATTCCGCCCTGACCGGCATAAGTTCCCATTACAGGTCCCATGGTGGACAGCAGAATCTCCTTGAAGGGATGCTTCTCCAGAATACGCTGCTTGATCTCCAGCGCCAGCGTCTCGCAATTGCTGTGGACAATGGCGATGACCGCCTGTTCATAATCATGCTGCTTCTGATCCAGCTTCGCCAGCAGATGAGTCAGCGCCTTTGGCAGCCCACGGGTCTTCTCGACCACTTCCACGACTCCCTCGTCGCTGATCCTCAGCAGCAGCTTAATGTTCAGCACGGAGGCCACAGCACCGGAGATCCGGCTCAGCCGTCCGCCTTTGATTACATTCTCGAGTGTATCCAGTGTGAAGTACGCCGTCGTCTCTTCGACCTTGTCCATCACTTTAGCCTTCAGTTCGGCCAGACTGGCTGCCGTCAGCGACCATTTGGCCGCCATAGCCACAATGAGTGTCAATCCGCCTGAAAAAAGCTTGGAATCTATAATTTCAATCGCATTGGGATGTCCTTCTTCCTCATACATCTCCTTGGCAATCAATGCGGTCTGATAAGTACTGCTAATATTGGAGGACATGCAGATGACCAGAATGTCAGTGCCTGCTTCCACTTGTTTGAAGCTGTCCAGGAAGGTCTGCGGACTTGGGCTTGCTGTCGTCGGCAATTCCTTCGATTCATGCATTCTCGAATAGAAATCCTTAGCGTCCATATCATCGGGCATTAGCTCATGGCCGAAATGAACCGGCAAATGGACAATGGAAATATCATACTGCTTGGTGTAGTCGGGGGGTAGATCGGAACCGCTATCCGTAATAATCTTGATGGGCATCAGAGTGCTCTCCTTTCAATTCTATACCATTATAGTTACCCTTCAAGGAAATCAATAGTACAATTTATAACTTGTTAAAAACAGATTTTTGTGCTTAGTGTTACTTATGATATGGTTTAAGCATAAGCGAACAGAAATGGAGTGTACCCGATGAGCAAGAATAAAGTATGGAACAGAGGCAAGCATAACGGTGCCGGACTGTCCAAAAAAGCCCCGGCTGCCTTAGAAACGGACAGCACCGAGACGGCATCGGCAGAGAACATCAGCGCCGAAGTGACGAATGAGCGGATTGATACCGTGAAGCCTATGAACCGCAGCAACTGGGTGACCCGGCCCACCCGGGTGAAGCCGCAGAATCCTGAGCGTAAGAAGTAGCTTAACCCCTAACATGCTTCATATTCATTGGATCAAGCAGCAACGGCTACGCCGTCCTTAAGGGATGGCGTAGCCGTTGCTGTGAGGAATGGAAGGATAATAGATACTTATGGCAGGGGATTTCCTGTAAGTATCAGCTACAGCGATTCGGACAGACTATCCGGCACATACCTGTTCTGCCGCAGAAGCGTCCGTACAACCGGCAGCGTGTTCAGCTGAAGCGGTACACCTGTTGTTCGATGGAGCTGAAGCCAGCGCAGAGCAGCCAGCGCCTCGAATAGCTCCAGCTCTGCCGGACTATAACTGCTGCTCGCGGCAAAAGCCGACCTGTAAGCCGTGGCGTTCCGTTCCCCTGCATACACTCCAAAAAGAAAAATAGACCAAGCTATATCATATCTGGGATCACCAAGCTGGGCATTGGTCCAATCAATGATGGTGAATGCTCCAGAGGCCTCCAGAATATTGCCCAGATGATAGTCTCCATGAATCAGATGGTGAGCGGTTATCCCTGCCTGACCGGCCAATTCCAGAGCCAGCGTCCTTAACTCTGGCTGCTCCGCCCACGCAGGGAAGAAGTACTCTGCGAAATCATAGGCCGGAACATGCAGGCCGGTGGATGAGTCGAGCTGCAGCTTATGTATATCCCGCAGATTTTGCGCTATGACCTTTAGACTGGAGGCATTCACTTTCTTAACGGGCTCTCCGTCGAAGCTGGTCAACAGAACCTGATTCTGCTCAGGGTCCAGGCCCCAGGCATACGGCTGTGATACTGCGCAGTCCTGCCGGTACAGCTGCTGCAGCACTTTATACTGGATGGAGATATCCGGCCGGGATTCCCGGTTCCAGATTTTCAGCACAAGCTCCGTCTCCGGCAGTGTAATTCTATGCACCTCCGCTTCCAGCCCTCCCTTCATCGGGGTGATAACCGCCTCACCCGCCTGTGCCAGAAGCCCTTCACCCTCAGTACTTTGCTCTTGCCAGCGGATACTGCTTAGAACATTATTCATCGTTATAATTCCCCTCTCCCCAGGAACACTCTGCCGCTCATTGAGCTGCTTAGCATCCAACATACCATATTTTAGACATTTCCCCTATTCCCATGAAGATAAAAAAACAGCCGTTTGTTTGCAGAAGCAAAAAACGGCTGTTCGTTATGTCCAGCTTGCTCTATAGCTCCAGCGTCTCTCCATAGCCAAGCGCCGAACCTCTGATCCCCGCTTCCTCCAGCGCCTGGACGAAAGCCCCCGCATCCTGACGGATCGGAGGGAAGGTATTGTAGTGTACCGGAAGTACCTGTCTTGCCCCCAGCCACTTGGCAGCGATGAGCGCATGTTCAGGTCCCATGGTGAAGTGTCCGCCGATCGGCAGAATGGCCAGATCAATCTCGTAGAGCTCACCGAACATTTTCAAATCTCCAAATAGCCCTGTGTCGCCTGCATGGAGAATCGTCCGGCCCTCTGCCTCAATAATGAAGCCCGCCGGTGTGCCGCCATAGATACTCTGTCCATCTTCGAGGGTAATGCTTGAGGTATGGAAGGCATGGATCATCGTCGCCTTGGCGAACCCAAGATCTACCGTCCCCCCGATGTTCATCCCAATCGTCTGGACGCCTGTGGATTCGAGGTAACCGGCCAGCTCCACAATAGCTACAACCGGAGCATTATTGCTCTTGGCAATCGGCGCGGCATCCAGTATATGATCCATATGGGCATGAGTCAGCAGCACGGCATCGGTCTTAATCTCCTCAACCTTCGTTACTGCCGCCGCATTGCCGCTAATGAAAGGATCAATAATCAGCGATTTGCCGTTCACCTCAATTTGAACACAGGAATGGCCGTGGTAGGTAATTTTCATGGATATCCTCTCCTCTTCATGATTAGATTACAATGGGCACTAAGGAATGAATCGTGCAAAAACCCAAAGTTTACGATACAATGACACCAAGTTGCTCTGAATCCAACTACAGCAGTGCGATCGACTAATATAACATAAATTAATACGTTCGTTCTTTTTTATGATATATCTATTCCTGCCAGCTGTCAAGAGAGGTGTGAAGAAGTTGCTGTCCGTTGAGAAAACAATGCTGTTTCTGTTATCCAAGGTGAAGCAGATGGGCGCCCAGCAGTTCGTCGAGATCTATGAGCACAGGGGGTACACCTCCACCTATATCCGCAATGCCCTATCCCGCTTGAAAAAAGAGGGCTATATCGCTTCCCCGGCACGCTCCTGGTATAACGTCACTGCCGAGGGCCTCGCCTACATTAGAGCGATTAACAGCAAGCCTGCCCGTTATCAGGAGCAGTGGGATCATACCTGGGATGTGGTTATGCTGGAGGTTCCCGAATCCGAACGCAAGAAGCGCGACCTGTTCCGCACTGCGCTCGGGCAGCTTGGTTACGGGCTATTATATAACAGTGTGTATGTCTCACCGTGGAACTACCAGAACGAAGTCGTTGCCCAGATCCAGAAGCTGGAGCTGGAAGGCAAAGTGTCCATCCTGCAAGGCCAATTTCTGGAAGGCTCCGTTACACCGCTCAGAGCGCGGGCCATCTGGCATTTGGACGACATAGAAGCCTTATACCTGAAGAAATCAGTCTGGCTGAAGGAGGAATTCGCTCCGCTAATGTCAAAGACGCTTCAGTCGGGGCAGCCGTTACAGCTATTCCTGCTCTATTTGCAGATGGGAGAGGAGTTAAGCGGACTGTTCATGGCCGACCCTTATCTCCCGGATGAGCTGTTGCCGGACCATTGGCCCGGTAAATTGATCATCGCAGAAATGACCGAATATATGATTAGCGCCGCGCAGGCGATACCTGAGGATTCCTCCTATGCCCCCTTCGTCAGATAGCCCTTGATGGATGCGCAAAGAGCAGCCCCTAATCCGGGCTGCTCTTTGTGATATGCACTACACCTCCAGGCTGCCGGAAGCGAGTAGCTCTTTAACCGCCTCTATATTCGTAAGCGGCGCACGGCAGGCGAAATTCCGGCAGACATAGGCCGTCGCTTCGCCTCGGATCGCCGGTTTGTCCTCCAGATGCGGAAGCAGACGAAGAATCCCTTCACTGTCCCCCTCCCAGTTGACGATCAGCGCAGCGTCAGGCAGATAAGCCTGTTGAGCCTGGGCCAGCATTCCGTGCAGCGCGGGGTCCTCTTTTTTGCCGGAGAGTACCCATTCCCTGCCGCCTGTGACCATAGTCAGATGCGCCTGTAAATACATCGCATAACCCGGCGGATACTCTGCCGCTGCTGAAGACAATACCGCTGCGGTACGCTCGGCAATACCCTTCAGCTCAATATTCTGGGTGATCACCGACAGCTTCCAGAGCAGCTTCGCCGCAACCGAATTCCCGGATGGAATCGCTCCGTCATACAATTCCTTCGGGCGGACCGGCAGCTCCTCCCCGTCATGACCTGTGAAGAAGAAGCCTCCTCCGTCCGGATCATGGAACAGCTCCAGCAGCCCGTCCTTAAGGATCAGCGCCCGTTCCAGGTGGACCGCTTGTCCCGTGGCTTCATATAACTCACTGAAGCCCCAGAGCAGGAAGGCATAATCATCCACATAAGCAGGAATCGCCGACTCCCCGTCCCGGTAGCGGGCCAGCAATCGGCCATCCTCCCGCCGCAGCTTCTCCCAGATGAAATTCGCAGCCGCTTCTGCGGCCTTGGCGTATTCCGGCTTTTGCAGCGCTTTGGCACCTTTGGCAAGCGCGGCGATCATCAGCCCGTTCCACGAGGTCAGCACCTTGTCATCCTTGAGCGGATGAATGCGCTGCTCCCGGTATTCGAACAGCTTCCCGCGCCATTCCTCCATCCGGGTCCGCAGACCGAGGGGATTCATGCCCATACGCTCCGCCATCTCTTCCGGCAGCCCTTGCAGCAGATTCGGAATATTGGCACCTTCGAAGTTACCTTCCGGCGTAATCCCGTACACATGGCAATATGAATGCATGTCTTCCAGCCCCAAGGCTTCCTCAATCTCCTGGCGGGAGAAGACGTAGAACTTCCCTTCCACACCTTCCGAATCCGCATCCTCCGCAGAGAAAAATGCACCTTCAGGTGAAGTCATATCGCGCAGCACATACGTGAAGATCTGCTCGGCAATCTCGGCATACAGCGGCTTCCCGGTAAGCTGGAACGCTTCCAGATAGACATTCGCCAGCAGCGCGTTATCGTAGAGCATTTTCTCAAAATGCGGCACCAGCCATTCCCGGTCCGTAGAATACCGCGAGAAGCCAAATCCCACATGGTCGTACATGCCGCCCTTGTACATCGACTCCAGCGTCTTCTCCACCATACGCAGCGCGTCCGGCTGGTTGTGCAGCTGGCTGTAGGCCAGCAAGAACGACAAATTATGCGGCGAAGGGAACTTCGGCGCATTGCCGAACCCGCCATACTCCTCGTCGAACTGGCGCCGGTACAGCTCATACGCCTCATGCAGCAGCTCGTCCCCGGGAATGCCACCGTCTGCGGCTTCGGGGGAATAGGCGTTTTTGCGATCAAGCGACTTCAGCTCGGCCAGCAGGTCATCGCCCAGCTGATCCAGCGCCTCGCCGTCCTGCTCCCACTTCGTATGGATCTGCTCCAGCACATCCATCAGCCCGATCCGCCCGAACATCTGCCGCTTCGGGAAATACGTCCCGGCATAGAACGGCTTCTTCTCCGGCGTCAGCAGCACCGTCAGCGGCCATCCCCCACTCCCCGTCAGCGCCTGACACACCGACATATACAGCGCATCAATATCCGGCCGCTCCTCGCGGTCCACTTTGATCGCTACATAGTGATTGTTGAGGAGCTGCGCGACTTCTGAATCCTCGAAGGATTCGCGTTCCATTACGTGGCACCAATGACAGGTCGAATAGCCGACAGATAAGAAAATCGGCTTATTCTCGGCCTGGGCCTTGGCAAAGGCCTCTTCTCCCCATGGATACCAATCCACGGGGTTGTGGGCATGTTGTAACAGGTAGGGCGATTTTTCGTTGGCTAATCTATTGGGTGACTGGTGAGTTGTCACGGGGCGTCCCCTCATTTCGGATGAATTGGGTAAAGTGTTGTCTAGGGATAGTTTACCCAAAAAAGTGGGGGAGGGCGCAGTTAATAAAAATGTCTTAGTGTTATCCTGCCCGTAAGCTGAAAATGCAGCCGATCTCTCGGCTGCATATTGTCATGGTATTATCGTTTCCCTTTAGTTTGGACTTAATCTAAACGCCAAATTGCTTTAAATGATGGTCCAAATGCTTGTAAATCCCTTTCCCCCACTCCTCGGAAGTGAGTACTCCGAAAAAAGGATGTGTACGATTGGCACAATTCTTAGGACCATCACTTTGTAATATTAGTATACTTTGTTTTAGCTTTTCTTTTTCTACTTCAAATTCTCTCTTATCCACAATCATTATGGTTTGAATAGTAGACATATTGCGAGGAAGTGGTTTGTCGTTATAAAAAATGGGTTTTGCAAATTTACCTACCAGCATTCCTAACCAACTTCTTGGGGAATGGGACTTCCCCATTGCTATATCATGAAAAGAGGAGCAATGCGCTAGCATTTGAGCAACATTCATTTGACCCCATTGCGGTTGAGCGCTTTGCATTAATTGATCAATGCGCACTAAAATTTCTTTTGAATGTGATAGATCAAATATATTATTCACTAGGACAACGACCTCCTGGCATCACAAAAAATATTTGATTAATTATTAAATATTACCATATTATTCGGAATAAATGAATGTCTGCACCAAACTATCCTGACCGTTATTAATAAAGGAAAGTAATTTGGCATGGGCTGAAAAACTAAAATTAGTAATAGTGGAATTCACCGACGTGACACCAATGGCAAGTGCTATATCCGACAGATAAGAAAATCGGCTTGTTCTCCGCCTGAGCCTTGGCAAAGCCTCTTCTCCCCATGGATACCAGTCCACGGGGTTGTGGGCATGTTGTAGTAGATAGGGAGATTTTTCGTTGGCTAATCTATTGGGTGACTGGTGAGTTGTCACGGGGCGTTCCCTTATTTCAGATAAATTGGGTAAAGTGTTGCTTAGGAATAGTTTACCCAAAATTGTGGGAAGGGGCTCATAAGCATTTAGTTACACATCATCATGATATGATACTAAGAATTACTTAGCATTTTTTGAGTTACAATTTAGTTTCAAAAGCCATTAGGTTAATATCATTTAATCGGATATAAGGTTTATCATTCTTATTATAAAGTAACGTTCCAATGAAAATACAATAAATACCTTTTCCCCATGGTATCTTTTTCAATTTCGAATAATTAGAAACACTATCACTTAATAAAATAGAAAATTCATATCCTTTCCCATCCCAAACACCACAATTTAAAAATTGTTTATTAGATGAGATCGAGTTAACTTCACCCCAAAATATTTTTTTCTTTCCCCTAAGTGAATGATCTGCATTTCTGAAATGCACAATTAAGTCAAAAGGATCTTTGTAAATTTCACCTTCAAAAATAATTGGGATATCGATATCATCCAATAGATTATTAATCGCATATCTTAATAGTTTTTTCATTGTGATTTTGCAGGATTTATTACTTGAAGGGTCAATTATATATAATCGAGAATTCCTTGTTTGCTCAACTTCAGTTAATATCAAACCATTATTTCTTTTTTCATGTAGCTCACCATTTTGCTCTAGACTTAGTATCATTTCATTATATGTGACATTAATTTTGTTAACTTCTTCTTTAGTAGTATTATCGATATTGCTACTATTACTCATTCCCTGGCCACAACTACCTATGTGTCTAGCAAAGAAGCATGATTGCTTACCATCTCTAGTTTTTCTTCTATAAAATGCTTGAACTCCACACTCCACACATTTTAAATTACTTTTCGCAATCTCCTTTTCTATATTAGAGAGACTTTCAAATTTTAAAATAGATAATTTTTCTTTGCTAATTGAATTTATTACGAATTCCATCTTATATCACCTTGGCCTTTTGTAATACTTTCCTCTAACGTTCTTGTATTCACGACATCCAACGAAGTCAAAGGTGTCCGGCAGTTTCTACTTTTCATGAAATTCTTCTGCCGGAACAAGGGGATATGCCCGATGCGTGAATATTATGTTAGACGATGTTATCGTTGTCTTTGGATATTATTCAATTCAAGGAATTCCTTAAGATTTTCAGGGAAGATAGCCTCTCCAAATTCAGATGTTTCTTTAATTACTCTCCAGATCTTCGCGCTATTTTTATCATTTGAGTCATACCCTAAGACAGATTCTAACTTAGGAATGTTAAAATGTATCTTCTCAAAAGAGGCTTCTTTAATCAGGTTCCAATTTGTAGTTATCATCCCCTTTTTAGTTCTTTCACTCAATGGTTCACCTTTTGAATTAAAAACTTTAATATTTTCTAGTTCAGTATTATAGATATCACTTTCTTTAAGTTCTCCGACTGTTTCAAAAGAGAGCTTTGCCACAAAATCTTCTTCGAAGTCAAAATCATTGATAGCAAAATAATTTATGCCTAAGTGCTTACATAATTTAATTAAAATTAAAGCAGTAATTTTTCCATGGTGAGGAACTATAGCGATGTTATTAAAATTCAAATAGGTTTCTGAGTATTTATTATCCTCAGTGAGTTCTAGTACTTTTCTTCTAATAATTTCTTTGTAAGTCATCAGATCATTAGGACCTTCTACAAGTAAAACTTTTTTGCTGAATAATATTTTATTTAGGTTTGGCTCAATTAGCTTGATGTAATTATTATAATCATCAATTTCAGAAAGCAACTCATCAAAAATTTCTTCGGTCTCTTCGACTTCGAGAAACTCACTATTATGTTTGTTGTATTTAAGTACTGTTTGCTTAGTTTTTTCATCAAATTCAAAACGAATCAGTCCTCTAGTATCAAAGACATCCAACATTTTGTCAGAATGAGTAGTATAAATTACTTGGTGTCCTTTCTCAGCTAAGCCACAAAGAACAGTTTTGTAGAAGTATTCTTGATGGTTCTCATGTAAAAAGCTTTCGGGTTCTTCGAATAAGAAAAGACACTTATCTGTCTCATTGCTCTCTGCAATCGCTTGAATAATAGCCATGACAAACATAGAAATATAACCATCACCAAAATGGCTGATCGGTACAAGGTTTTCCATATCACCATTAAGACCAACTTTGAACATCATCTCTAAGAATATATCCTCATAATCAGGCAATCCAAATTCAATATGACACTTATTTTGTCGCAGGTTAGTAGAATAATTAATTTGTATCCTATTTAAAAAATCATTCAAACTGGAGTCAGCCATTACCTTATCAGTAGAGGACTTTACCTCTGCTTTGAATTGATCTTTTTTATCTGCCATAATACCATCTCTATCAACTATACTTTTGATATGTTTTGCTAAAAATGAAGATAAATTCCCCCAACTTGTTTTCTTTGTTGATATTTCTTTTTTAATTTCATGAAAATTTATGTAGAATATTTTAAAGTATTTAGCTGCACCAAATGAGGTGTAGAGTTGTCTCTCTCGCTTACCATCTTCGTAAGAGTTGATTCTGGCACTTTCTATTTCAATTCCATCGAGTCCGATATCCAAATAATGATATCCAGTAAGGTTTGCTATCTTACCTTCCACTTTATGTTCACTACTACTATTCATTTTTGTTGCAATTAGAGGTATATTATCATAGCTACGATTATGAAAATCATTAATTGTAAAGCTATCTTTAGTAACATACTTTTCTGTTATTCCATATAAAATTGAATTCAAAAAATTTGTCTTTCCTGCGTTGTTGTACCCCACTATAGCTACTGGTTTTTTATAATCTTCTTTAGGAAAGTGAACTATAACTTTATCTCCAAAAGATCTATAATTTTTAATCATTATATCTTCTATACGAATATAGCTCATATGACTACGCTCCTATTTTTAATATTCTCAATAATTTTTTGTACAAAATACTTTATTCGACATAGTTTTACTTTTCCCTTTCCAATAAAGATAAAATTCACCATATCAAAGCCTCCAGACTTTTTCTGGAGGCTTATTCTTACCTATACCAAACCGTCAACTCCACCTGTTTCTTTCCCGATTTTACACAATCCGCTCCACCAATTTACCCTATTATTTATCAAACTGCTGAAAAAGGCTTTTCGGTAGCTTCGGAAGGATTTACTGCTCCGTTTACTGAAGTACGAACAGTACCAACGACAGCTTGGGGACCGAAGCAGTTTTAGCAAAAGCGATCCGGATTCAACCTTCATGCTAATGAAAGAAGACAACATGTGTAATGGATAATTTAAACAAGATTAAAATATAAATTGGAACTTAAAACCATTTAATTTTAGCTTACAATCTACACCTGAGACCGACGGATGCCCGTTGTTTACAAGCACATCTGGAAAGGGCGAGGCAGATCCTGGGGCAACTTCCCCAGACAGCCATTGCGGATTCAGGCTACGGAAGTGAAGATTCGGGCAATCGTAAAATACGGCAGTTACCATAAAGGAGAAAAGCAAAGCTTGGAAAGCGAATGAGAGTAAAATCGAGAATTGGACGTACAATACGTCCGAGGATATCACTGGACGTGCCCAGCCGGATAAACGCCAGAGTTTCACAGAGAAAAAAAGGGAAAGAGTAGCGAGTGGTTATGAAATTCGGAAACGTCATTACCGGAGCAGGAGTTGCGAAGGGTGTCCACTGAACGGCCAGTGTACGAAAGCTGCGGGGAATCGGGAAATTCCAGTGAGTTTAGAAAGACTGCAATAGCAAAGTCAGGCGCGAGAACTTCTTTGAAGTGAAGAAGGGCATGCCTTGGCGGTACGCCGATGACGAAACCTGAAAATGTATTTGGACAACTGAAGAATAAACGGGGCTTCCAGCTATCTGCTTCACGGCATGGAAATAGTGACGCTTCAGGTCGGTTGACTTTCGCTTGCCCACAATCTATTCAAGCAAGCGGAAAAGGACCAAAAACAAAGAACACCCATTTTCATGTGACAGGAGAATGGGTTGCTCTTTTCACTATTTGCGGTTTAAACATGGGAAGGATGTGTTTCTACTCGTAGAAAGACTACTTTTGGAACAGCCCATTCTTTTACCTCAGACTATTCCGAATAATTTCCCGCTCCGCTTTTTTCAAATGCTTTAATGAATTTTCAAAAGAATATGGAAACTTGGCCCTAAGTTTAAGCAGCTTTTCAACCTCTCCCACGGCAATAGCTTCCTTAATTGCAGGAACCCACTTCTCTTGAACAATGCCCCAAATTTCTGCCTGAAGCAGCTCGTCTATCAACATATGCTGTTTGGAATTAAAAGTATCATAACTCTCTCCTATCCAACTTTATTTGTTCAAGGACTAACTTCTCCTTAGTCTGTATAAGTTCTTCCTTATCTTCAAATACTTCTATTAGCATCGCAGCTCCCATCCTAAATCCTAGCGTATAGTCAGAAGCGGATGAGATAGAGATCTGGATGTCGGTTAAGTCCAGGGCTTCTTCGATCAGAGTGAAGTCTTCTGGAGATAGTTTTGCTTTTAGGATGTCCATTTGTTCAGAGATTACTTTAGAGTTCCGTGCATACTCAGGATCGCTACCATACATTCGTTCACTTGGGCAGAATTTTCCGTAATATAAATCCTCCAAAAGGCTCACCTGTCATCCCTCCCCAATCCTCTTTTTAATTATCTTAGCGAATTTATCGCTAAAAATCAATAGCGAATAATTCGCTAAGATATGCTTGCGTTGGAGGTGTTTCAGATGTATCAACGTATCCGCGATTTACGTGAAGATAAAGATTTGACGCAAACTCAAATGGCTGAGTATTTGCAATGCAGTCAGCGGATTTATAGTAATTATGAACGCGGTGATGTCGACATTCCCACGACGATTCTGATTAAGCTGGCAGATTATCATATGACGAGCACTGACTATTTACTTAACCGAACAAACCAAAAGAAACCCTACTCCAAAGGTTAAATTAGAATACTGATCAATGCATACAAAAATCCGCAGTTTATACGAAGTCAAAGTTCTTACGCAGCACAAAAACAAGCTCAGTGACGAACCACATGAGCTTGTTTTACGTTAGAGCCATCCCTTCAATCTGATGCTTTGATTCCTCCCTATTCCAATAAAACCTTCTTACCGCACCACAACCAACAATACAATAATCCCGACACAAATCAGCCAGACAACAGGATGACCGAAATTCAATCCCCAGCCGACTCCGAACCTTTTCTTGACGATTAGGTTTGGATCTTTGTGATTGAAATAAATCATACCTAATTTCCATTGATCTTCACCATGGACAGGTCTGGTATTGGCGCTATCGGCAGATCGCTCTAAACGTCTCTCGACCTGACCCGCCCAGAACGTTAAGGCGAAGGCGTATAGGATGATAAAGGCTATTATGATTAGGATAACGGGGATAGCGAAATGGATGGTAAGCAGAGATATCATGTTTAGTTGCACGACCGAGAACAGGATAACTAATAAGAAGCTTGCTGTAATCATAAAATAGGACCAGGCACGGCGGTAGGTTACGTCTTGTCTGATGGAACGGTTAGGATCAGCGGGTTGAACCTGTTGCTTCACTCTGCGAATACTCCAATTCTCAAATAGGAACAAAAGTGTTATGAGCACTTGGATTATCGCAGGCATAAACACAAAACTAAAAGATTTAGCTGCATAGCGGTCTACGTCCCAACTGCTGTTGAAATGGATCGGAATCTGATCAGGAATCAGATCGTAGTGGCGTAGCACAGTTACAATACTAACAACAATAACTAGAGCATGAATGAGGAACCAAATACTAGACAAGCCAATGTTTCTTTTCTGAACTCCAGTGTCCACTGCCGTGATCGTTCCTTCCTGAGCAATAGGCAGTATAGGTAGTAAGCTTTTCATTTTGAAATGATAGCTCATGTTAATGACTAGGGAGATTACGAGCATGGCGAGTGAATATGTGACAATGATCCAACTTTGTTGCTTGGAATGTTCATCACTGTATATTAGGAAGATTATACAAACAATGAATAGGATGGTATGTAACGCAGCACTAACCCTGGCATATGACTTCCGCATCTGGTGCAGAGGCTCACTGTGGAATTGTGCAGCACTGACGGTGACCCCAAAACTAATCGTCTCTCTTGTTAAATAAGGCATGCTTACCATGAGTACAATGGAAGGTACAAATACTAAGATCATCACTATAGCAGGCAATATCGTCATCTCCTTCGCCTCCTCCTACATATAATATTATTTCACATAATCCTCAAAAGAATCTTATACTCAGAATAAGCGTGTAAAATATTGCAAATCAGGTGCGACTTGCTTTACCATTAGAAGGAAGTTAAGCTGCACAGAAGGAATCGGAATGGGGGAATCAGGTATGGGTGGTGTTTGGACAAGCTCGATGAATGGTGCACCTTGGACCCTAAGCAAGATGAATGAAGCAACTACGCAATTGCGCAAACGGGCGCTTATTTCGTATGTCATTGATATAGACAAGCTTGAAGATCTGGAAGCGTTAGATCAACATGTATTTGCTAAACGTCCGGATCTGGTATTGTCGATTAGTCAAGTAGATATGAAGGGGAGTTACCCCCAGGAATTGTTACAGATATTAGCGGAACTCAAGCACATCACAGCCTTACAGTTAAATCTTCGCCAAAGCACGGATCTGAGTCTGCTGGGCAAGTTAGAGCGGTTGCAGTTCTTATCCATAACCTGTCAGAAGCCGGTAAGCTTAAGCTTCATTTCTAATTTCAACGAGCTTCAATATCTCGCGGTGAATGGAAAATTCACAGACTTATCCCCCATCGGCGATCTTGCCGGACTAGATACATTATTGTTGAGCACGACGATTCATAACCTTGATTTTGTCCGTCAGATGCCCCGTCTTAGGTGCCTGTTTATTCATGATTGTACCTTGAAAGGCTCACTGGCTGCCCTTGCGGACTCCAGCGTTACCATGCTTAGCTTAGCTGCCATCCGTAATTTAACGAAGCTGGATGAGATCGAATCCATGGACGAGCTGATCTGCCTGCAATTATCCTTGCCAAAGGTGGAAGCGTTATGTAATTTCTCTATGATGAAACATCTCAGACAGCTTGAACTGGATAACATGAAGGCATTGAAGCATATTGATCTGTTATGGACGGCAGAGCAGCTTGAATTGCTGAGATTATGTGAGATTTCCACCGTGGTGAAAGCGAGGGATTTAGAGCCCATGATCGGAATGGAGCATTTACAACAGGTGGATTTTCAATTTATTGACTTCAATAAAGGCCGGATTACCGCATTACGTGAATGGTTCGCACAAGCAGAGAAGGAGCATCTTCTGTATGAGAACATTGCTGAAGACCAGCGTATCAAGCCCCTGTCGCTACTGCATTTGCAGAAGCATTTGGGGTTAGATTAATTCATGTAATATATTTAATTGTCTTTCCCTCTCCTTTGTTGAAGAATCTGTGGAGTTATCCGTTAATACATTTATTGCTTTTATTGCGTAATCACTGCTCACTAAAGCATGTCCTCTCATATGTCCTGTTGCAATGGCTTGGGCGAATGAACGGGCAGAATACTTGCTAATGTCTGATTTGGATTCTTTCGCCAATTCATTTACTACAAATCCAACCTTCCGTAAATCGGAAGCTCTAATACTTCCGTCTATTCGTTTTTGTAAAGTGTCTATCCCTAAATTTATTCGTGAGTCATCTTTTAGATGGTCATCTAAGTAAGCCAAGTAAGGAGTTGCTACTTTTAAAGTCCATTGAGCAAGTAACTTCTGCGGCATTTTTTCAAGAGCCTCTTCAATTTTATTGCGCAATTCGGTGTTATCTATAATTTTTATTTTAGGGTTACTAGGCTTGAATTCTGTTTGTTCTTCTTTTAATTTTTGCTCATGTTTATTCCATGCGTAATCTTCTAATTTCACTGAATTCACTCCCTTTAATTGTACCATATGCTGGAATTAAGTGACAGGCTGTAGAGGTGCAACACACAAACAAGCTCAGTGACGAACCACCGGAGCTTGTTTTAAAGGACCCTATTCCATCAGAACATAAGCGTTCTCTATTCCCATCATATCCTTCAGCGTTTTACCTAATGCGTATTGGCTTGGTTTGTCCTTTTGGATTACACAGATAATATTCCCTGCTTCACCCTTGGACAGGTTGGTAAGTTGCAGGTAGTCGTCATTTGCATAGATGTATGACACCAGATAATCATAGTAGTCAGTTTCCTTATCCTTAACCATCAATCCAGCATCGAAAAGCCTTACCCTTGTTCCGGCCCATATTTTAGAATCATCTTCAATGTTTGCTACAGGAATCCACTTCGATGCTTCCACTAAACATCCCGCCTTTACAGAATCCTTATCTTGTCGTCATACTCTCATATTCCAGTCTGAATTTAACTTCGTTGACACAGTCCACCGCCCAATCAGAGCAATTCTTTAATCGACACCTGATACAACAAATTATTTTCACAGAACAGCACAAGATCTTCTCTAAAATCTTGTGTCACTGGTACAAGGGGCTCTGATTTTTCATTCAAAAATTGCACCTTATGCCCTTTGGTCAAGCTTGATTTTTCAATTTTCTTGAAATAATACTCTCCGTGTTTTCCGTAACCGCCATCGAACAAGAAGTGACAACCATCCGTGCAGAATCCAGACGAACCGGAAATCTCAGGATTCATAAACGTGACCTTGGGCTGACTGGGTCCGCCTGAGATGCAGCCGAGCAAAAAGTCCGTATAATAATAAAACCACACCTCTTCTTCGCGGACAACATTCAAAGCGTAACAATCGGCAATATCCGAAACATGATCTTCGTATAATTTGTTGCCATGCTCATCCCAGGCCACAAGGCCGTGTTCACCGACAGGTTGATCCCACCCGTTATTCCCGAATACCCCTTCGTCAAAATAACTGGTCCAGATGGTACCTTTCTCCGTCACTTGAAGATTCTGAATCCCGTCTCCAAGCAGGAACTCACGAACGGTACGTCCTTTATAATCGCACACTTTGGCGTTCAGATCATATTTACCTGCACCATAATACGAGCAGCGCGCTCCAACCAATAGCAGATGTCTACGAAGCGGCTGAACATAATGATAATTGAAATACTGGTCCTCAATCCATATTTCATCGACGATATATTGATCCTCTATCATCAAAACCTTGTAGGTATACGGTTGCTTCAAAGCCGATGGAACGAACATTCCACGTTCACGTTCCGGGATCTGCTTAATCAGCAGGACATATACGCAGTTATCGCCGCCGAATTGAGCCGAGACGATCTCGAAGCCCTCGGTATGCACCGAAATATCAACAAAAGGCTGCAACGTCACCGTTTTATGAAACATGCCAATTCCTCCTTAAGGGATAATTTAACACCATCCTCTGTTCTGTTACCGTATTATGGCAGAGTGTCTGGAACCTGAACATGGCGGAAGTATGGCGAAGCTAATCAGGCTGATCGCACTAAGTCAATCCAAGCAAAAAACCGAAGCATAGGTACGCCCCGGTTCCTTATCTACTAATTACATACCTTCGCTGATGGAGTCTTTCTCCCCGCTAAACACATCAATCATCATTAATGCTCCTATTTTGTAGCCTTGGATAAAGGATAATGCTGAATGCAAAGAGTTGGAGTCACTCTGTAAATCAAATAGCTTTTCGACTTGGTCAAAATCTTTTGCGGATAGTCTTTCTTTAAGCATCTGCAATGAATCAATGATTTTTTGATCAATCTTCTGTAATTCAGGATTGCTTGGCTTAGTAAGTTCATTCGGACGCAGTTTCCCATAATAAAAATCCTCCAAAATGATGATCATCAGGCCTCCTTTTGTGGACTATCCTACGGTCATGAATAAATTTTATGCGAAAATCGCATAAATAACAATATGCAATTTTCGCATAAAGTAAACTTGGCTTGGGTGATGAGCATTGTATACAAGAATCCGCAACTTACGCGAAGACAAGGATTTAACACAGCAACAAATGGCTGAACTTTTACACATTACACAAGCTACTTATTCCCGCTACGAGAATGGGAATCTGGATGTTCCGAGTGCTGTCTTGATTACGCTGGCTAAATTCCATAACGTAAGCATCGACTATATTTTAGGACAGACCGATAATGCTAAGCGCTATCCTGTTAGAAAAGAATAGTCCCCAGCACAAAAACAAGCTCAGTGACAAATTACATGAGCTTGTTTTTAGATTAGTGCGATCATTTCAATCTAAAGCGAGATAAATGAAAAATATCAGAGAGCGTTTGATTCGAAAACAAAATAGTCAAAGAATACTGACTGTCGCAATATCCTTTCCTGCCCAAAGATTAAAGCTGTAACCTGTTTCAAGCAGGTGCCACGGTGCTGCGTCAACTATAAAAGCTACATCTGCATATGTATGCCATGTACCATTGATATGTCTTGTGATCCTAACTAATACTGTCCATGTATCCCCATGAAATGTATTATCCTTAATCTCACCATAGTCGACAACAAGATCCCGTAACCATTCGTTTGCTGGAAATTTGCTAGGGTCTTTTTTCCAGGATATTAGAGCTTTGATCGACCTTATATTGTCCACGGTAATCACCTTTTCTACTGGAGTAATTCTTAAATATAGTTTCAAAATCACCTATTCGTATCAAATGTTCGACCACTTCCTCAATGCGTTTACGGCTGCATTCATCCACCAGTACCATATCACTACCCCAAAAATACTTACCCTGCAAATACTCACCCGTTTGTTGATTTTTTGCAACCAGCTTCTGGATGTTCTTGTATGTAAAAAATGAAGCACCCCATCTTGAGCCATCTTCAAAGGTAATTATTGCATCAGTGTTATCATCATATATGCTCCATTCTCCTTCAGCCCATTGTTCGGCTTCAATCCAAATAGAATACTTCATTCCATGCATCCAATCCCCTCCCAATGTTTATATCGTTCAGTTATCGGTGTTCTCATCCACATAGAGCTCGCTGGGTTGAATTCGATGCTCGCCGGTGTGCAGCAGCTCTGGCAAACGTCCCATGCGCTCAGCCAAACGGGATAGCTGTTGCTCATGGAAATTAGATAACCCCGTATGAATCCGGTCCTGGAAAGGCTTAAGCCACCTTGCCTCCAAGCTGTCCGGCCCGAAATAAACTCCGAGCAGAGAGCCGGCTGTTGCTCCAAAGCTGTCCGTATCGTTGCCTTGCATCACCTGCTTGCATATCCCGTCGCCAACATGCTCTGCAAATCGAAGTGTATTAATGAGGGTTCCTATCTCCTGATAAACCCGACAGTGGCCATAGTTCGCATACTTATGGTTAATCCTCTGATAAGCTTCCAGCCAGTTATCTGCATTCGCGACCATCTGCAGGCAATCCTCAGTCATCTCATAGAATCGGCTCCTTCCAGGTACGAATTGCAGTGCAGTACTGATTATTGCAATCGGATCGCGCAGCACGTGTGCGGCAGCAATCGCAGCGGCAATGAACATCGTGGCGTAGATACCGGTCCGGCGGTGTGTGAAGCTTGCATCCCGCCAAGCCAGCTCAGCGGCAAGAGCAGGTTGACCCGGGCAGGCATAGCCATAAGCATCTGCACGAATCGCCGCCCCGCATAGTTCTGTATCCTGCACCAGGAAGTCGGGCCAAGCCTCTATTTCAGCATGATTGAATCGTTCCCTGTCATGCTCCAGATAGCTAATCCCCGATCGGACCAAGATGGCCCTCTCCGGACCCCAGGTTGTACTTAGCGGAAGATGATTTAACCACAAATCTCTTAAATTTCTTTTGGTAAAACTATCACCGAATTGTTCTAACGCCATCATTCCCATTAATGTGTAATTGATATCATCATCAGGTGCCACATAACGAATTCGCCCGCGTGTCGTCTCGTACCAGGACCAATGACGACGATCCAGAGCATGGAGAGCTTCTTCAGAAATGTAATCATTCAGCGGCCATTCCCCCACAGAAGTTAACGCTTGACGTAATTCCGATAAGCTGGGATTGACCTCAACCGGTTTGCCCAGCATAGAACCACAGACAGAAGCGAGGAAGCCTGCCTCTACACGCTTGGAGCTATCCGTCAGATTCAAGACTCCGATCTGGCCCAGAGGCCGATCCGGATCGCATTCCCGCCATATCTCCTCCAAATCGTCCGGCTCATAGTAAGACCAATTGTCTCTCATTGGAAGATCAGCTAAGCTACGGCCGAATTCCACATAGGCATCATAGCTTGCGGGAAGCTGCTCCAATCGGGCTAAATAACCGGAGGTTTGGTGCCCCTGTACAAATTTATTGCGTAGAATTCCCTCTAATTGATGTTTCAGAAATGCAAGTGACGGCAGCATATTGTATCTCCTTTGTCCTGATATTAATCTACATTTATTGTAGTGTTGGCCCTTATATTTCCGCATACTGACCGTCACAACATCTCTCACTCTTCAATAGTATAAAACTAAAGGAGGAGTGTATATGACTCGACGGATGAGCAGAATCCTCTCCACTCTACTGGCTGTTAGTGTTCTGACGTTTGGCCTCTATACCGCCGCAGCTTCTGCCAGCAGCAAAGTGTCCATTAAGTCCATGACTGTCACCAAATCCGGCATTGAGGTTCGGCCTTACACCAGTAACCCGGCATTATCCAAAGAAAAGCAAGACAAAGCCTATCGTGATTATAAAAATCTTACACGTGTCGTTATGATAGAAAAGTATGTACTATCTGCTGAAGGAACCAAGAAAAAGATAGGTATTGGTGCAGGATTTATGTTGCCTGGCGGATACATCGTCACTAATAATCATGTGGCCCCGGCAAACTATAATGGAAAGAAATTACGGTTCCAAATCACCTTTTATGCCCAAAAATCGGACGGGTATCTGCTTGGCACACTCGTGGCTACAGATGTTAAAGAAGATCTCTCCCTGCTGAAGATGGACGCTAACAAGATCCCCAAGCCCTATCAAGACAGCTATTTCAAGGATTTCAATCTTCAGCCCGCAGCCCATGAACAGGTGACGGTCATCGGCCACCCTAATAAGCCAACAGGTAATCAAGCAACTACCAAGAGGTACACCTGGACACCACTGTATGGAACGTTCACTGCCGACAATGTGGCAATTCTGCGGAAATCGAAAAATGGATCAATCCCCGATATTTACACGAATTCAATGGAGTTCAAGGTTCAGACCTGGCCTGGGAATAGCGGCAGCCCCGTCATAGATTCCAGCGATCAAATAGTTGGGGTGATCTCTTCCACTGTACTCGGTGAACCCCGATCCTTCGCCACTAGCTCGAAGCTTATATTACTTTTTATAGAAAACAACAAATTGTCTGAAGCGATTTTTGGACACGCCGCTGAAGGGGGCTCTTCCTGAATAAGTTCAAAAAAAGCTCTTGTGACCATCACCATCACAGGAGCTTTTCTCAGATCATTATAATATACCATTGCTACAGATTTCCTTGAATGGCAATCGTATCGACACATGATAGCGCGGATCGTGTCCACTGACTGACGTACTGAATCATTTCGGCGCTGGATGGATTGCTGTCGGCCAGTTCTGTCCAGTGTTGGAGTATCGCGTTCCACTCCGGCTGGCCGATGAGATTCAGTCCGGTAGGATCGAAATCCTCGAACCCTTTCAATGGCAGCGGATAGACTCTTCGGATACCTTCGTAGAACAGACCGAAATGATACATCCATAACCCCACACTCAGCTGGTCACGCCATCGTCCCTGCTCGTCCTCTGCATAGGGATAGAAGCCGTAACCGATTTTCCCGTCGCTGCGCTGATGAACCTGTTGCACAAGAATGAACCCGTCTTTCGGAGTGATCCGGAAGGGTGCCGGAGGATGCGACAGATGCTGATGGATCGACGCAACGATGCGCTCGAACTGCCGCTGCCTGCTGTCCTCTGCTAGCCCGTTAAGAAGGCTGACCTTGAGTGCAAAGGTCCCGTTACGCTCCTCGCTCCATTCCAACAGAAACAGTTCTTTGGCCGATCGGGCCGGTTTGCCTTCCTGTAGCCAGGTGAAATATACTTCTTCTTCCCGGGCAGCGATGATGGATAAACCGGTCTCGGCCCGAAAAATATGCGCTGTTCCAAAGTAATCCATTAAAAAAGACCGTATCCGTCTGCGTTGCTCGTACAATGTCAAATAACCTGCGCAACTGATCTCCGTAGTATATTGCAAGACCAAGACTCCTTTGCTATCGCTCTGATTCGTTCCTGTTCGTAGTATAGCACCCGGCGGGACGAGGAGTCGATGGAGCATCTACAGGTTATTGCATCCCTTGCATAATGGCATTGATAATGCCTTGCTGGGTTACGGTGTTGTTCGTACGGTTGAACAGAGCGAAGCCATGCTGGCCATTATAGCCATTATCCCAATAGACCGGTACGGCTTTGTATTTCTTGGACGCTGCTGTTACTGCTTTGGCATAGGCTGCACGGTACACGTTATTGCTGGAATCATAGGACGTTTTGTCGATGGAACCGAATTCTCCGATCACTACAGGGTAACCTTGGGTGACGAACTTATTGTACATGGACTGGAGCTGGGAATTCAGGTAATCCTCTTGTCCCCAGGTCGATTTTTTGGAAGGATTCGTGGCTGAAGCCCCCCACTGCGTAATCGCCCCTGATTCCTCGCCCGCAAAATCCCACGGTGAATAGTAGTGTGCGGAGATCATGATTCTTTTCTCGGAAGCAGGAATGGTCGAGGATCTGTAGGTATCGGTAGGAAGTACGAAGCCGTAATTGCCCGCCGTGTAGTCGATATTCGTATTCCAGCCCGGAACCAGCAGCCATCTTGCGCTATTGTTGCCGCTGGTCTGTCTGACCGTATCCACGAAGATTTGATTGTACGCATTAAGGTTGGCGTAATAAGCCGCATTCGGATTCCCATAGGTGCCGTCAAAAATCTCATTCATCGACTCAAAGATCAGCCGCTCATCATAGCCAGCGAACTTGTTCGCAATCTGCTGCCATACCTGCTGATATTTCTGCTTGATCGCAGTCTGGTTGCCGCTATTCACCAGAAGCCAACTGCCCGGAATCGAGTTGAAGCCATCTCCATGAATATTAATGACGACATACAGGCCTTCATTGTAGGCATAGTCAACGACTGTTTTCACCCGGTCCAGCCATGCAGCATTCACTGTGTATCCGGGAGCGCTTCCAATGTAATTCAGATAGGATACCGGGATACGGATCGTTTTGAATCCTGCGGCTTTCACCTTTTTGATCAGTTCCGGAGTAATTGTGGGGTTGCCCCACGCTGTCTCATTCGGCGTACCATTGACCGTAGCTTCAAGCTGATTGCCGAGATTCCATCCGGCGCCCATCTCGCTAACGACCTGCGAAGCCTGCAAGGATCTGAAGTCCGAGGTAACCGGGGTTGCCGCAGATGCCCGCGCACTCCACCCGCCAAACACAACGGAAGCGAGTAATACCAGAGCTAGACTGTGAACTCCGCATTTTTTCATTTTGGCTAACATATCAAAACCTCCGTTTATATAGTAGTCATTGCGCAATACGAAAGCGGTTACAATAATAGTCTCTGCTGACCTCCCTCCGACAATTAATAGCCACTATAAAAAGGGGAATAACCATATTATGTTATTATTCTACCATATATATGGAATAATAAGTATATTTTTCGTAGAATAGCGGACTATTTAGGGATCGGTCTCGATTTTCTTTCCCAATGTGGCTGCTAAGCCGTAGCTATGCTATCCTTAAATCGTTGAACCATTTAAACCATTGGACGAAAGGAGCAGTGAATTTGATGAATTCCACTAATGAGGACCGTTTACTGAGTGAGTTTAAGAAGAACCAGCAGGTGTTATCTGCTATAGGCGATGAGACCCGTCAGGCGATCTTAGTCACTTTAATACGAGGATCGCAAATGTTAGGCATGAGAGTTGGAGACATTACAGAGCAAACCCATTTATCCCGCCCCGCAGTATCCCATCATCTAAGAATACTAAAAGAGGCTCAAATCATTGATGTCCGTAAAGAAGGAACGAAGAATTTCTATTATTTGAGTGTCAGCAGCAAGCTTAGGCAGCTTAAGGATCTAATACTAGAACTTGACGAGCTCCTTGCTAGGTGTCAATAGACTGGATTCTAACGATAAGGCAAGACACAAGTATTGCCAAAGAAATTCCGAAACCCAAGATGTAACCATTATAAAATAGAGTGTTTGTATATTGGTTAATCCAACCAAACCGAAAAACTACCGAATCCTTATCATTTGTGAAACCTTTTAAGTTTTGTTCTAATACATTCATTTTGTTCAGCTCACCAAATATCATGAACACTATAGTGACCATTGAAAGAGAGGGAATAACTATCATTGTGAATTTTCGGGGTAGCTTTCTTAGATAGTCAATAGATATGAAGACCAAGAGTATAAACAAAATTGCAAGCAAAGCCAGACTAATTATCAAAGCTATAATTCCAGGGTTTCCGTTACCCGATATCCCTCTTCCTATTCTGTACTTAAAAGTAGTAATATCCACGGCAAAAACACCAAGTACATTCAATACCAACAATATTAATGTTGACCCATACCTCCTGTTCACAATAACCCTCCCGCAAAACACAATTTTCAAATCTACCTTTTCAAGCGGATCACATTATATTTAAATAACAGCGTAATGCCAAAATTCATTAGAAAATGCACAAGGAACGGGACAAGCAGATTGTTCGTTTGGGAATAAATCCAGCCAAAGGTCAGGCTTGGAATGGTGATATTCAGTAACATCAGCGGCTTCTTATAGTATTGGACATGCATCCCCACGAATAACACCGTTGTAATTACAATCGCGAGCCATGAATGAGATACATACACGTTAAGTATATTCTGAATAATCCCCCTGAACAGTATCTCCTCAAATAAGGCCCCGGCAAAAGTGAAGGCAAAAATGACGGTCACCGAGTGCTTCTGATAGCTTTTGTTGGTATCGTCAATGTAGCTTGCAGGAGTACTGAGCGCTACAATAACACCGAACAGTACAAGGCCGATCGAGGAGATCGCAATGCTCCAGGCCATGGTTATCGGATGTTCAAAGGACAACAGGTCCTGAATACTCAAGACATCGTAAACCACAAGCGCAAAGATGATGGCTGCACTAATCAATGCGAATGAGGAGAATACCATAACGGCATCTTTGGGGTTGAAATCTTTCTTTGCTTGTTGTGGTTTATTATTTATAGGGGTCATGAATTCCCTTCTTTCCAGATAATTCTTTGATGTCAAACCTTCAACTGCTAAGATAACATAACAGACATAATTCCAACAAGCACGAGCGTACTTCGCACAAGTGTTATCTTCCTAGATACACCTCAGCAAAAAGAAGCTCTTGTGATTTCCACAGAGCTTCTGCATTTAAGGTTATTATAATGTTGGCTGAGCGATCAAATATTCTTCATACAGCTTAAGCATCTCATGTCTTTGTATTTTCCCATTAGCTGTTTTTTCAATTTTCGAAACCGGAAGGACTCGTTTTATCTCCAGGCCTAAATTCCGGTTGACGATAGACTTCACCTCCTTGCTTATAGCTTCGAATTCGGTTCCCTTACCAGAATCATTCCATTCAATCATGGTAATGATTTCTTCTGTTCCCTCATTGGTGTTAGAATGGCTTAGACATACAACCGAACCCTTCTCCACCCTTTGAAGGGACTCAATCACCCGCTCCACATCATTTAGAAAATAGTTTTTTCCATTGATAATAATCATATCTTTCATTCTTCCAGTAACGTATAGTTCTCCCTTATATAAAAAACCACAGTCCTTCGTATTAAACCATCCGTTTTCACTTTTAAGTGAAAACATCCCGCGTTCACTATAATATCTATCAGCAACACTATTGCCGCAAATCTGTATGTAACCAATTGTTCCTTCCGGAAGCTCGCGCCCCTCTTCATCGCTTATTAATACTTCACTGCAAGCATAGAACTTCCCTTGACTAATCAAGAATATATTATTCTTCGATTCGGATTCCGATAGTCGTATGGATTGACCCAATTGATACTGTTCTCTGTCAATACATAATTCCCTCAACTCTTCATCGATTTCCGACATGGTTACTACGGAGGCCTCCGTTAGTCCATACCCCGCACATATACTCTTCTTTTTTAAACCGTACTTTACGAATTTTGAGATGAATTGATTAATGATTACAGTCGAAATAGGCTCTGCACCCGTTATAAGCATTCTTAAGGAACCTAAGTTAAGCTGCTTCATGGCTGCTTCGTCTGTATCTGCATTGTCAACACACAGCTTATATCCGAAATTTGGAGAAAAGCTGATTGTAATCTGATATTTACTGATTAATTCCAGCCAGAGTAACGGCCGCTGAACAAAGCTTGTCGAAGGCATCAGATATTGATTCACTTGTGAGAAAATTGCCAGGAAATGAAAGATGAGACCCAGAACATGGTGTAATGGCGTCCAGCTCAGCTCACGGTCGTCTCTCCTAAACTTCAATGATTCTGTAACAGCTATTATATTCTCAATTAAATTGCAATTATTAAAAGCAATGCCTTTCGGTTGTCCGGTCGTTCCTGAAGAGAACAAAATTAAGGTCTCATCAAACTTCCCATTCACTTCCACACTTCCGGCACTCTCTTCCTCTAAAAAAGACAGGTCATCCAAGATTATTATATTTCTCCACAGTAAATCAAAGGAAATGTCGTTCCGTTTGCTGAATTTACGCAAGAATGAATCATGTTTATGGCTAATGACAAGGAAGGGATGATCTAAGGAAATACTTATACTTTGCAGCAATTCCAAATGCTTCTCATTATAGCCACATGCACACGGGACAGGAACAATTCCACCCAACAGGCAAGCCCATATAACGATGATAACAGTTTCAGTATCTTCAATCTGAAATAACAAATGCGAACCCTTACCCATATTCTGACCCTGCAAGAAATTCAGCATCCTGAGCGCTTTGCTGTACGTCTCGCTATAGGAAACATATGTTTCTTTACTATTTGTTATAAAAGTAATTCCCTTATCTTCTACTGTAGAGACATTCGTGAGTAATGTAGAGAGGTTCATCATTGGACGATCCTCATTTCCATTGCAATACTACTGTTTAGAACCTCTGTAATATAACTAACAACCCTATCACTATCTTCTTTAATAAAAAAATGTCCGCCATCAAAATCTTGGAAAACAATCTGGTCAGAGAAATACTCCTGCCATCCCAATTTATTCCTCAGAGTGACTGAAGCATCTAACCTCCCATTCATAACGGATATTTTCGTGTTATCGAAATAGTATTCTTTCGTATGATTATATTTATCAATCAGTCTGTAATCATTCTGAATGATTGAAGTATATTGAGCTAGAAACTCAGGGTAGTTGGATAATTCTTTCGGAATCCCTCCCATATTCTTGATCTTATTAATGAATATTTCATGGGGCAACTCACTCATATTGTCTAAAGCCGTATATTTCGGAGCACCTTGCCCGGAAAGGAATACATGAACGGGCCATGGTATTTGTCTGCGGCAATGTATTTGATGTAATACTTCAAGAATTAGGATTGCCCCCATGCTGTGGCCCAAAATTGCATATGGACAGTCCTCCGAAACATCCCCATGTATAATAGCATAGATGTCTCTTGAGGCTTCCTCGATCGAGTGGTATATTGGCTCATCCGCCCTACTGCCTTTGCCGGATAGTTCTATCGGACACACTTCTATGTTTGAACACTCTTTCATCTTCAATTTCCACTCATTGAAATAACAGGCCAGTCCTCCTGCATGAGGTATACAAAATAATTTTAGTCTATTCAAAGTGATTCCCCCTTTAGAAATCAAAATATATTTCATCCGTATCGAGCGCTGCTGCTCCTTCGGTCTCTCCGAAACTTAGAAAAACATTGACCGGTTGTTTCTGTTTGGCTGTATCGTGAAGAACATCTATAACCTCATGTATCCGCTGAACCGCTTCTACAACCTCCTCTTGGGAATAGCAGCTATTCTTGTAAATCAATCTTAATTGCAGCGAATTCTTGACAGGTGTTGCTTCAAAAGATAAATCATAGTTGGACTGGTGATGAAAATACACCTGGTAATCTTCTAAAGGATAGGTTACTGAATCGCTGGCAGCCGTCATATTTTGATATATAAAAAGGGAACGAATATAACTTTCCTGGTAACCATTCTGCTGATTTAGAAATTGAATCAATTCATCAAATGGATAGTCCTGGTTCTTGAAGGCTTCCAGCGAATTCTGCTTGACCTGCCCGAGTATTTCTGCAAACGAGTGGTTTGGATGTATTTGATTTCTAAGAGCGAGCGTATTAATAAAAGGACCTACTACCCCTTCTGAAGGCGAGCGTTCTCTGCCGCTAACCGGAACGCCTACTGTCACATCCTGATTATGATTTATTTTGGATAGTACTATCATAAATACAGTTAGCAATACATTAAATATGCTGGCCTTATATGCTACTGAGATCTCTTTTAGAATGAAGTATTCTTCTTCTGTAATCCGGTCATTGTACAGCGTTGCCTTGACATTATTTCCTCCGGCATTCCCGTTTTTCCGATGGAGCTTCGGTAGAGGCTGCTCGAATTGCTTCATCCAATACATTTTTTGATCCTGTACCACTTGATTCTCTTTGAACTCCTGTTGCCATTTAACATAATCAATATAGTCCTTATCCAGAGCGGTTAGGGTTCCTTTCTGATATAGACACTGAATTTCTTTCATTAAGATTACATTGGATGTTCCATCCGTCACAATATGATGCAAATCAAAAATCACAGTAGATGTTCCGTCCCCTGCTTGAACAATAATCACTTTGTACAACGGAGGTATTGACAGATTATAAGGATGAATTAGCTCGCTGATGATAGTCCCCAAGGTTCGTCCATCCTGTTGTACCGTGAGTATATCGACGTTCAGGTTATTCAGCTTTTGATAAACCTCACCGTTCATCAAGAAGAAGGAGGCGTGTAAGATGGCATGACGTTTTATCGTACGCTTAATCGCACTACGAAGCTTTTGTAGATCCGGTTCTGAGCTTAGCTTCCAAATCATTGTAATATTATTCACAAGAGAATCCGCATTTTTAAGCTGCTCTATAAACATTCTTTTTTGGTCGATGAAACAGGGTAGTTTACATGATCGGCCTTCCGCAGCTGGGTATGCTTAGATTTCAATAATTCGGCAAACCGTCCAAAGCTGCTGTGGCTTAAGACCTCATTGACGTCCAAACTCAGCTCATATTCCGATCTTGCTAGACTCGCGACCTGAATAGCCAGAATTGAATCCCCTCCCAGCTCGAAATAATCATGGTGGATGGAGATCTCTTTACAATCCAAAGTCTTTCCCCATAGATATGCTGCCTCCCGTTCATACTCTGTATACTCAGCCTCTTTCTTCCCCATCAGATGGATAATGAAGCTTTCCTTGTTGTCTTCGGACGGTTTCCGGGCAGACTCACATGCCTTTCCATTGAACTCATGAACATAAGGCACTTTCAACCAGCAACGATTCTTCTCAAAGCTATACGTAGGGAGACTTACCTTATTGCAATCCAGAAACAACTGTGAGGATACCGAACCTTCCCTTACATATAACGAGCAAGCATTATTTTCATTGCTGAGGCCCTGATCCTTTAGAATATTCTCACTATAATAAAATCCATTATTCATGGGGTAGCCTTCTGCGTTATCCAGCAACGCATGCAGCTTCGTGATCAAATCTTCCCTACTACTTGTATAAAAGGATATCCGATAATCAAAAGCATCTTTAAGGGAGACTGAATAACAAATATCACCTAGTCTATGCTCAGGTTCTTCCAACATGAAGGTATAATACTTCAGAATCATCTCTTGCAAAGACTTCATAGTCTTGGCTGAGAGGAACACAGGATGCTCCTGAAGGTTGCTGCGGCCCGCGCGGGTCTGTTCATAGTTTTCCAAGACGATGTGGCAATTGGTTCCGCTGAAGCCAAAAGAACTGATCCCGCAAAGAATACTTTTGATATTGTTATCAATTTCTCTTTTGGAATCTACCACATATAATGGAGAATTCTCAAAATCAATTTGTGGGTTCGGATTCAGATAATTGATCATTGCCGGAATTTCTCTATATTTGTATATCGCCAGGACTTTAGCTAATGACACCAGGCCTGAAGTATCATAGGCATGACCGAGGTTTGTCTTTATTGAGCCAATGCCGCAAAAATGTCTGCGATCCGTATAATCCTGAAACGCCTGATTAATCGCATCAATCTCTATAGGATCACCAAGCTTGGTGCCCGTACCATGTGCCTCGATATAGGTGAGGTTCGGTGGATAGATCCCAGCATTCTTCCAAGCTTTTTGCAGGACCTCCTTTTGAGAAGCACCGTTAGGCGCAGTCAAGCCAATTGAATTGCCATCCTGATTCACTGCATAACCTTTTATAACCCCATAGATATGCTTTTTGTTGGCAATAGCTTCACTAAGCGGTGCCAAGACCATGGATATCACTGCTTCACATACACCTGTACCATCAGATTGAGCATCGAAGGTTCTGGTTCTGCCATCAGAGGACTCCATCCCTAACCGAATCCCGCTATCTACCGGAAACGGATAGACCCTCACTCCGCCTACTACTGCCAGATCACACTGCCCCTCTTTTATAGATTGGCAAGCCTGCACGATAGCAACCATAGAGGATGAACATGCAGTGTCCAGGACCATACTCGGCCCTTTTAAATCCAATATATACGAGAGTCTGCTTGGCAGAAGCGCCGGCAGGTTACCTGTTACAGCATTGAGAACGGTGGAAGGAGAAACTTTCTCATACATCTCACTATACTTATACTCACCCAGGTTGCTGTTTCCCACGAATACTCCAGTATTGCTGCCTTTGATCTCCTTGCTGTTATAACCGGCATCCTCAACAGCGTTCCATGCGCTCTGCAAAAAAAGACGCTGTTTAGGGTCCATAGCACAGGCTTCAGCATATGAAATTTTGAAGAAGCTGTAATCAAAGCTGTCAATTTCGTTCAAATACCCGTATTTATGTATTTTAGGGTCCGTATCATTTAAAAACCTTTGATATCTTACAATATCGTTTCTTCTATTCTCGGGAATTTCATCTATCACTTCAATTTCGTTCATTAATAATTGCCATAGCTCATGTAAGCTCTCAGCCTGAGGGAGCTTGACAGACAGTCCAATGATTGCGATCTCGTTGGATTGTATTGATTTTTCCTCTATATTTAGAGGTTCAAGCTCATCTAATTCTAAAATATTCATACGCTTACCTCCTCACTTTGAGCAGCTTGGTCCGCTCCCCGTATTGATAAATCCAATATCCTCCTTCTATCCTCCGGGTTATCATAGGCCCAGACCTGCATACTCCCCTTTTCACTATGCAGCATTTTTTTCAATATTTCTTTAGGGCCCAGCTCAAAAATGTGAGTAACACCGTGTTGCTGAAAATACTGAATGGTCGCTCCCCAACGGACAGGTTGTGTGATCTGCTCTGCCAGAATTGCCCCAGTTCGGTAAGGAAGATACGGTCTTGCATATACATTTGATATTACTTCTGTATGCATCTCTTTATATGGATATTGCACTAGCTCTTTATAGAGCATATGGGCAGCATTACTCATCAAAGAGTTGTGAAACGCTCCGCTTACCTTAAGTTTTGTTGCGACAATATTTTCTGACTTTAGTAGTTGAATGAAATCATTGATTTCAGAGCTTTCTCCCGAGATCGTTGCTTGATGTTCCGAGTTATAACAGGCAATCGTAACCGTATTGTTTGTTTGATGAATCCAATTCTCCAATTGAATAACAGGGAAATGATTCACACTCCACATCTCCCCGGGAATTCTCCTGCTGCAAACATCCATAAAGTGAGCCCGTTGGGTAATGATCGCCAGAGCATCCTCGAAGGGGATGGCCCCGCTGCAACATAAGGCAGCATATTCACCCAGACTATGTCCAGCCATGTAAGCAGGACATAAGCCTGTTTCATGTCTAAAAGCTTTATAGAAGGAAATATTCGTTATAAACACTGCTACTTGTGTATATAGAGTATTATTTAAATCATATTCTCCTTCCTCCATGCAAATATCTTTAATTGGGATACCCAGAATATCTTCAGCATTCTCAAACAGCTCTTTAACAAATCCATACTGATGATAGAGCTCCTTGCCCATTCCTATATATTGGGAAGATTGCCCCGGGAAAATTACTGAACACTTATCCATTTATTTCTCTCCCCTTTATTTAGTGCTCGACAATAAGATCTTATACATTTGTCCGGCAAATTTCTTCCCAACATCCTCATTCCATGTTCTGCTCAATTGAACGCTGCATGTCAGCTCCTTGCCTTCTTTCACACTATATCCAAGCGCCATCCCGAAGTTCTCTATATCCTTAGGATTGATAGAACGATCATCCAGGTTATAGACAACGGGTAGGATGGCATCTCTGGAACAAGGTTGTACTCGGTCTGCCGAATAGCTTATACCCCCAGTAGTTTGAAGTTGGCCGCCAACATTGTTCAGCAATGACGGATAGTCTTTGATTCTGTCAAAATCAATAGTCACTTCTGCATAGCCTTTGCTTGCTGCGTCATGATAATAAACACAGGGTACAGAAGGTGTAAATTCGTTATAGATAAAATATATAAAAGCTGAAACGATAAGACATTCAAGTGATAAGTCCGAAGTGGAAATAAATTTATTCAAGCCTGTATACAGATCTCCAGTAACGGAAAACTCATACATTTTATTCACATGAACCGCATTCGTCAGATAGCTGGCAGGGATGGGAACTGCCTTCATTTTTGGAGAAGCTTGTCCCTTCACGTTTATGAAACAGGCCAGTTTATGAATTGTCGTATATTTGAAAATATCAACGACCTTCAAATGGTTCGGGTATATATTCTCCAGCCTGTTGAACAGCTCCATAACTAATACAGAATTCCCTCCAATATCAAAAAAGTTATCATCGACACTGATAGGGTCAATTCCCAGCAGTTCCTTCCAGACTTCAGCTAATGTATTTTCGGTATCATTGGAGGGAGCTTTATACCTCTCATCATTCACTGAATGTTGGGTATATGCTTTAGCCAGGTCTAAAAGCTTCTTCCGGTCTCGTTTACCATTTCCGGTAATAGGGATTTCATCTATTTGTATAATTTTGTTAGGGACCATATAGTCAGGCAATCTGCCTTCAAGAGCATCTACAATTGATGTAACCGCCAGCTTGGAGTTGCTGATGAAATATCCGTATAATGTTTCCATCCCCCTGCTATCCTGCGCGCAAATGACGACTGCGCTCGTAATGCCCGGTATGGCCAACAATCCTTTCTCAATCTCCTCCAGTTCAACCCGATACCCCCTGATTTTGATCTGAAAATCATTTCTCCCTTGAAATTCTATATAGCCTGCAGCGGTCATAGTTCCCAAATCACCTGTTTTATACAATCTTCCATATTTCTCGTGATGAATGAAGGCTTCTTTCGTCTTCGCCGGATTAAACATATATTCCTTGGCAAGACCTGTTCCTCCGATGTACAGATCACCCTTTACGCCAATCGGGCATAGCTCTTCGTTATAATTGAGCACATAGTAGGATTGGTTGCTTAAAGGGTAACCATAAGGAATACTGTTCCACTTGCTATCCACCTCTTCAACGGGATAATAAATGGACCATATGGCTGCCTCGGTTGCTCCACCCAGACTAATTACACTACAGTCATAGAATATCGACCTGATTCGTTCCGGTAAATTAAGCGGTATCCAATCCCCACTTAAGAGTACAAGCCTCAAATCGGGTAAACAATCAAAATCCATGATGTCATTGAGTATGCCCTCCGAATACTTCACGAGCATCTCCATGATCATTGGCACCGAATTCCAGATGGTAATATGCTTATCCAGAATCACTTCCCGGATTGTCTTTGCGTCTCTCTGATCATCAATCAGCACTAATGAAGCGCCTGCAGATAATGTGCCGAAGATATCATATACTGATAAATCAAACGATAAATTGGATAGACCAATTACAACATCATTCTCGTTCACCTGAAACCTTCTATTGATATCCAGGATTGTATTCACAACCGCCTGATGCGAAATAACAACCCCCTTGGGTCTGCCGGTGCTCCCGGATGTATAAATAACATATGCAGTATCATCAGCACTAACCCCAGTATCCCAGTTCTCAGAATGCATATGTTGAATCGAATCCCTGATCATCTCACTTGTTATAAGAAGCTTGTATTGTGATTCTTCAAGAATCCAGGCCCTTCGTTGTTCAGGGATATCCGGAGAAAGGGGGATGTATGCCGCGCCTGCCTTAAGAACTCCGAGGATTCCGATGATAACTTCAATCGTTCGTTCCCCTTGTACCGCCACATAATCCCCAGCCTGAATGCCTTCACTTCTCAAATACTGTGCAAATTTCCCTGCCTGGGCCTCTAATTCCCTGTATGTTAGTTTCTCATTCCCTTTCTCTACAGCTACGCGATCAGGCCGAAGGGCTACCTGTTGAGTAAATAAAGAAATTAAAGTCTCATTCCCGAATCCTTGCGATGTGTTATTATACCTTTCAATTGCTGACTCCAAATTGTAATCTTGAATCATTTGATTGGAAACAGCAGAATATATCAAGGAGGTATAGTCCTCGAACATCGAACAAATCAGTTTCTTGTCAAATAATTCTGCCGCATAATCCCAATTCAGCATTATTCCTTCGTCCACCTCAAGAACTTGGTGATCAAGCGTAACCTGAGGAGTCTGAGAGGTGTAATATTCAATTTCCCCCAACATCCCCAAGCTGCTTATGTCCTTATCGAATAACATGCTGGTAAAAACTACCGGAGCAAAAATATCATTTCGGTTAATGATGTTTTTTCTGGTAAGCTCCCCAACAATATCTAAGCCGTCAAATTTGCTATGTTTCAAAGCCTGCAGACATTGAGCTTGAAATTCGGCTGCTTTGTCCCAGAAAGAATATTGTTTACGATTTTGGAAGGATACCAGCAGGAGAGAAGTAAAGTCACCAATAATGGTATCAACATTCTCTTTAGCAATATCTCTACTGAAAAACGTAGTATTGATAGTAAGTTTATCCTGGTTACTCCATTTAGAGAGTGTTATGGCATAACAGGTCATTAGAAATATAGTAGGTCTAATTCGATGAGCACTGCATGCTTTTAAGATATCCTTCCACTGACTCGCAGTAAGAACTTTATGTATGTTGTTAAACGTAGGAACTTCGACATTCTGAATTTTCGTCAGATAGGGTAATTGCGGTGCCGGGGGGAAGCAGTCTAGCTTATCAAGCCAATAGCTTCGATCCATCTCTTTCTCTATGGAATAATCTCTGTTTGCAATTTCTGTGTAAGTGACGGGAAGCTCGGGTAATTGTCGTCCTGAATACAGCTGCATTATTTCTTCAAACATAATTTGAATACTTAATCCATCAGCGATCAGAGCATCAATATCAAACAAAATATACGTTTCTTCACAATTTATCTTCAGCGCCTCAAAAGCAAACAGGGGCCACTCAGAAGGATTAAAGTTCCTGTGCTCCCGGCCGGCTCTCTTTTGGAGAATGAAGTGCTGCTGTTCTTCATTCTCCAGGTCAGATATATCAAGAACATGTATTTCATACTTCAAATTGGAAGAAGGAAGGATCTCTGCCGTTCCATTATCCCAAAAAATACAGCGCAGCATTTCCTGCCGTTCAATTTCTTGTTGAATTGCCAAGCTTAGCTGGTTCATATCAAGTCTGGAAGTAAACTCTATATAAACATGTGTTGAAATCCCTCCTAGATCAAACTCTTTATTTCTGCCCGTAAGATAAGCCAATTGGACATTGGTTAAACGGGGGAAACGGGAGGCATCGTGAATCCCCATTTCCTTGCGAATCACCAATGATTCATGCAGAGAATCTGCATTTGCCAAGAAAATTGCAATATCCTCAACACTCTCACATTCTATGAAATCGGTAATGTCCATTTTTTTATTATACCGTCTCTCAATTTCTCCTACTATTTGCAATATTTTCAGAGAGGAAATATTTAATTCAAACAAACTGGTTTCCTTGGAGAGAGATATTTCCTCCGTGATATGCTTTTGTATAATCTCACATAACTTATGAATAACTTCATCTTTCATTGGTAGGGGTCATTCCTTTCATCTGCTTATGGAATCATCAATTTCATGCCAAGCTCAATAGACTGCATATAGACCTCATTCGTGTTCAATTCAAAATAAGATTCGATCTTGCCAAATTCCATATCGCCGATGACGCAGCTTCCCAGTCCCAGATATTCTGCATAATAGCTTATCAAACCCAATAAAATACCGGTCTCCAAGATACCATAAAAGTAACCTTGTCCTTTATACTTTTGCATATTCACTTCGCCATCATATGTAAAATAAATCGTAAATGCAGATTCCTTAGCTATTTCTTTATTCGTAAAATATTGCGCATCAGTATTGATATCTGCATCTAATTGATGAGGAATGAGTGCATGGTTTGCCGGATTTAATTTGTATAAACCTCCAGAAACCCCCTTTACTCTCCCTTCCTTAACAAATACATACATGTTGAGCGGATAAAGTCCGCCTGCACTTGGGTAATAATACGTTATACTCTCTCCATGTTGTTTCTGACACAGACTGATCAACAGATCGTTGAATACTTGCATATCCACCTTTTTTGTTACATCGAATCTTCTTGTACTCGTACGCCTATGGAGTACTTCAGGAAGGTCGTTAGTATTCACCAGTACGATTGAGGACGATCTCTGCCTTGAATCGAACCTGTGTTTCTTCGCTTCTACATACCGATCCACATTGTCCTTAACGAGAAAAAAGTGCTCTGGATAGTCATCGCCAATAAACTGATATTGGGATTGAAAGAGCTCCAGCGGTGAAGCTATAGCTGAAACCAGAAAACCATTTGCCATCAGATCCTGGACAAAGAGCTTGATGATACGCGCTGCCCTACTCTCATACTGTGAAAAATACCCTTCCAGCTCTCTTTCAGATTTCCCCTTAAGAAAATCATAATAAAGCTGCGAAAAAACACCCACTGGATGTCCTTTGTACTTTCTGGCTTCGATATTCAGAACACCATCCTCTATAGTCCATGTTAAGCTATTTTTCCAATAATAGATTTTCTCCCTCTCTTCGCTCATTAAATTCTCATCCTCCATAAACATGCTTGAATGTGTGAATTTTTTCCTTAACCACTTAACTGAGTATAAGCTCACTTTATTGTGTTGTCAATAAAAGTGAGCTTATACTTACTTAATGTGTCTTTGATCAGATCATACTCGGTTTATACCCGGATGATCGCTTTGCGTGGAGATAACCCCGCTTCTCTTCTTACGATCAGTGAATAAACCAGCAAAAGCAGAAAGCAGAATAATAAATGCCGCCACCAAAAATGTTTTCGTAAATGCCGCTACGATTTCATTATTTTTGATGTTCGCAATTTGTGTGACAACCTCTTTTACTTCACTTATTTGTCCTGCCTGCCCAATACCTTTTTCCAGGTTTACTGCTCCGGCCTTGAAATCACCGTTGTCAGCAAATTGTGCATCAATCTCCTTAGCTGTAGCAGCTAGTTGGCCCGCTCCTTCTATGAGCCTGCTACTTGCTGCGGTAATCGTATTCGAAGAAGGATCGCTGTTCCCGATTTCCGCCACCGCTCTCTGAAATTGTTCTCCAGTTGTAATGTCAGGATCTGTTCCAACTGAATAGATCGAAATCAAATAAGTGAGAAAATTCATCTTATCTTTCATTTGATTCTTTTGTCCTTGAGCAGCTGTTTTATAGGTTTGCTGGGTGCTTTCCAGTTCCTTTATATATTCTCCCAGCAGCTCTGGGGCGTATGGATTGCTTTGAATGATTTGATACAAACTTTCATTAACCAGGTTCACATAACCTTTAATACCGGAAGCAAGACTTCGACTCCCTTCATTAATACCGCTGATTCCATCAAATATGGTGCCCCCTGTAGTCCCATTCCCCTTTTCAAACTGGAGTGTCATTTTTGCCGATCCCTCAAAGAGCTTTTGAAGAACCTCATTATTTGCCGGTTTCGGATAATCCTCTAACCCCTTCATCGCTTTTTCCATATCCTTCTCAATGATTTTTTGCAACTCATTACCGTCCTTACTCGTAGAACTACTATTTTTCTGCAGATCGTTTATTAAAACCGTCTTAAGCGACGCAACCATACTGGAACTATTCACCTCCTTTACAGCCTTTTGCTCAATATTGGTCTTAGCTACATCCACTTGATGTGTTGTCAGACCTACAAGAAGCGCGATTCCGAGGCAAGTGCCCAATTGTCTGGCCGCATTGACAATACCTGACCCGATTCCGGCTTTGGTCTGCGGAATATATTGAACAGCAGAGACAATAGATAAGCAGGAGAATCCGAATCCGAATCCAAGGAGCATCATCTCGCCGATCATGAGTAGCCGGGTTGTATCCATACTTAAGCGGGTCAGCAGGAGCAGGCTGGCACTCATTAATAATATCCCAGTAAAAATGATGGACCTGAATCCTATTTTCTCCGCCAGTTTGCTGCCTAATGGCATGGAAATCATAACAGTCAACGACATAAACATGATGATATACGCAGCATTCAAAGCAGTATAGCCACGAACATTTTGCAGGAAAAAGTTAAAAATCAAAGAGGAGCACACTACCGCAAAACCGCAAATAAAGTAAACCACGGTTGAAGAGGAGAATGTAATTTCTTTGAATAACGCAAACTCCATTAAAGGCTCCGGAACCTTCAGCTCAACAATAAAAAATATAATCAAAGAAATGATTGCACCCGCGATCAACAACAGAATGTTAGTTGACATCCACCCCATATCGTAGCCCCTTACCAGAACAAAAGTAAGCTGAAATAATCCTAGTGATAAGAACAGCATCCCAAGCCAATCTATTTTTTTCGATATCGTCAGATCAAATGATTCAATAAAGCAGATTGTTATTAGGGCGAATGTAATGATTACAACCGGCACATTCACATAGAAAATAGTCTGCCAGTTGAAATATCTGATTAGAAATCCTCCAATCGGAGGTCCTGCCGCCGCTGCTACCGCTGTCACCGCACCTATGATCCCCACAGCACGCCCAGCCTTCTCTTTACCGAAATTCTCCACAGATAGCGGAATCATCACAGGAGTTACTATTGCACCACCCAGCCCTTGAATAACCCGCATTGCAATTAATAGTACCAGGTTGCCGGAAAGTGCACATAGAGCTGAGCCCACACCAAATAAGGAGAGGCCTATCAGCATTACTCTTTTGCGTCCGAACTGGTCAGCTAATTTCGAAGCAGGAATGATAAATACGGACATAACCAATACATAAACCGTACTAATCCAGTTGCTGTCCGTTAAATTCGCCCCATAATAATCCGTAATCGTGGGCAAGGCGATATTCGTGATTGTGGAATCAAGTGTCACCATAAACATTACTAATGAAAGTGCAACTAAACCTAATGTCTTCTTTAAATTCTCATTTTTCATTGGAGCAACCCTCATTCCATATGGTATTTGTGAAGACTATTTGCTTTCGATATTATGAGCTAATGCTCATCTTTTAATATGAGTATATACTCACTTTATAAAACAGTCAATAAAAATGAGCAAAAGCTTCATTTCCGTTGACTTCGTCCTCTGTTAGTTATAAAATGTTTTAATCAAGAAGGCGGGAAGTGAATACATGAAGGCAGAAAAGAAACTCCGGCAACCCAAGCAAAAAAGAGGAGTCATTAAGAAGCAGGAAATTCTGGAAACCTCCAAAAAGTTATTTTGTGAAAAAGGGTTTTACAATGTTACAACTAATGAAATAGCTAAAACTGCGGGTATATCCATAGGAAGTCTCTATTCATATTTTATTGACAAAGATGCCATTCTGATGGAACTGGTGATACAATATAATGCCCATTTCAGGAATGTATTCAAAACCGTCAGATCAGAAATTAATGAGGAATTGTATTCAAAAGACAAAAAGAAATGGCTGCGCTCCTTCGTAGAATACTTAATTGAGCTCCATGAACCTGAGAAGGAGTTCGCTAAAGAGCTTGATTCCCTTTACTACACTAAGCCGGAAGTAGCCAAGATACTTGATGAAGATCAGGATCGGATTAGCTTAATGACCTATGAAGCTTTTTTGATCCACAGTGAGGATTTGGTTTCCAATGATATCAAAGCGGTCTCCCTTATTTTTTATGACTACATCACTGCACTTGTCGACAGGATTGTATTCAAGAATCACCCCATTGAAAAAGAACGTATTCTTCAGGTCGGCGTAGATTGTCTATACAAAATGCTAGTTGAATAGGACAAAGCATGTAAAAAAAGCTGGAGGCGAATGCGTTAACGCATTCACCTCCAGCTTTTTTGCAGAGTTAAATTCCATTTATAATTAGATCGTGAAATTATCCTTGTCTAACGTTTCCCATTTGAAATTCAGATGGTCCAATAGTATGCTGGTAAACAGGTTTTCTCGGTCAGTAAAAAATTTACTGACATGAAAGAAAGCGAGCAAGTCTGTAATACTTGATATCTTCTCTTTTTTTAAATACCTTTGATGGATTTCATCAAAAAAATCCTGAATTCCTAACATCTCTATCTTCGTTTGTTGCGCTCTAATAATTCCTCCCAGGTCCGGCATTAGAACAGGTACACTTGAACTCAAATGCAGGGTTTGATTCTTTAAGTCCCTAATGTTGTACAGCTTCAGAAAGGCATCCACAACATGATTGACAAAAGAAAAGTCCTGTACGGGGACAGGTAAATCAGGTATCATCTCCAGGCTTTTGAATGCATTCAGTACTTTATACGCTGCTAAGCTTTTATAGTTATGAGGAATTACTTTTGTTCCAGAGTTAGTAAACAGTGTACCTAATCTGAAGATCATATAAGGACTACCAGCTTCTCTTACGAGGTTCTCCGCCTCCGCTTTGGTCTGCAGGTAGTAATTATCAGCTTCAACCTCGGCAATGACATCGAACTCCGTGAAAATTTCTCTTTGAAGAGGGGATTTAAGTTTCGTTCCCATTCCTTGAGTAGAAATATAACAAATGAATTTCTGCTTGCCTTGCTGAGCGAACTTGACCATATTAGAGGTCCCTTGGACATTATTCATAAAAAAGTTGTTATATGACCCATAATGACTCACCAATGCGGCTGCATGAATAACACAATCGATTGATTGGGTGAATCCGCTGTAAGTTTGTTCATCCATTCCCAAATCATCCAGGGTTATATCCCCTGATACAATATGAACATTGGCAAAGCTGCTGACAGGAGGCTCGTCTTGAAAATAGTATGCATATTTCTGATCCAAGCGCTCCTGATTAGTCATCCCGTCCCGTGGCCTGATCAGTACATAGATTTCCTGAGCGTCTTCTTGTATCAACCGGTTCAACAGATGCAGCCCAAAATAGCCAGTTGAGCCTGTTAAGAGAATGTTTTTATATTTAATGCTTGTATTCAGGCTGTGCGTTTGCTTAAAAACAGATATTTTTTCTTTATACTCTTGCATCTGCGCCGAATATAAAGGTTGCTCAGAGGTCCAGCTTGTTAACAACTGATGAGCGTATTCTCTCTGAGTAAACAGATAATCCGTTAAGTTCTCCTTCCTATATTTAACTTGCGCCGCCAATTGGCGTATCGTTGGGTATTCAAAGAGCAGGTTTCCGCTAATCTCAAAATTGGAGAAAAGATTAGTCGTGAGCTGAATAGCTTTTAGTGATGTGCCCCCGATCGCAAAGAAGTTATCATCAAGTCCAATAGATTCAGTCCCTAACTCTTCTTTCCAGGCATCCAATAACAAAGATTCTATCTCATTTTTAGGTTCATCTACCGGATCTGAGTACAATAATTGTTTCTGAATATCTCCTTTTAATGCCTTCCTGTCAATTTTCAGGTTAGGTGTTAAGGGCACCGACTCTATCTGGTAATAGCTGCTGGGAATCATATATTTCGGAAGAATACGCGATATATATGCAATCACTTCGTTCGCCCTTAACTGGGTGCTACCTACAAGATAGGCTTTCAAATAGATTTCTCCGCTAGTCATATCTGAAGTGGTCACTACTGCATCCATGATCTCTTCATATGTACGCAAAGCCTCTTCGATCTCCTCAAGCTCGATCCGGTAACCACGGACCTTCACTTGATTATCCATTCTCCCGAAACATTCGATTTCCCCGTCTATTCCCCACCGCCCCATATCACCAGTTCTATAGAAATCATCCTCAAAATGATTATTCTTCAGATGTACAATCTTGGAATCCGACAAAGCTTCATTATAAAGATATCCATTAAAAAGTCCTGAACCACTGATACAAATCTCACCCTCTGCACCAATAGGAACCACTTTGTTGTAGGAGTCAAGGATCATCACCTTTGTGTTGGCAATCGGTTTCCCAATATTGACCTTTGTCCGGTTATCCACCTTCTTCATTGTCGACCAGACTGTAGTTTCTGTGGGTCCGTACATGTTGAATATTTGGGCAGCCGTATAGTACTGTACATCATTTATTAATTGCGCGCTTACAGGCTCTCCTCCAATCAAAACATAGTCAAGTTTTCGGATAATATCGGTAAAATTCGAATCATTGATCAGAGACTTCATCCTGGTTGGTGTGGTTTGAATTAAATGCACTTTATACTTATCTATCAGACTGCAAATCCTGGAAGGGTCTCTTCCATCCTCACTCGCTGCCAATACCAATGTCATTCCTGATAACAGCGGCAGGAGACTCTCCAACACAAAAATATCGAATGAAACGGTAGTCAGCGATAAAATATTCATATTCTCCTTAAGGTGCATATCCGAAACTATAGCATGAATAAAGTTGCTAACAGCCTTATTGGAAATACAAACTCCTTTGGGGTTACCTGTCGACCCTGACGTATAAATAACATACGCTAAATTCCCAGCGGAAACTGGCGGGAATGATTTTGCTTCAAACGCTTGTATTCCAAAATCAAATCTAATCACGGACATCTCCTTAATGTGATCAGACTCAAAGTCAGAAACAATGTGCTTGGCTCTGCTGTTTCTGAGTATATATGTGATTCTTTCTTCCGGGAAATCCACATCAAGAGGCAAATAGGCACAACCCAGCTTCAAAACAGCTAACATAGAAATAATAAATTTCTCACTTCTGGGGAGAAGAATGGGGATTATCTCTCCACACTGTACACCTCTATCACTCAGATAACTGGCAAAGCGATCTGCTGCTTCGTTTAATTCCTTATAGCTATATTTAACGTCTTCAAATATTAGTGCCGTTTCCTGTGGTTTCCATTGAACAATATCAACAAATTGTTCAATCAGTAACTTTTTTTCCTCAACAGCTTCTGTCCGGTTAAATATACTTAGCATAGTCATCTGTTCTTCCCAGACTGTATTAAGTTCGTTTAGCATCACTTTTGGATTATCGCAAATGACTGTAAATATAGCCTCAAAGCTTTCAAGAATAAAGCCAATAATTTCGGGTCGATACAATATGGTTGCATAGTTTATATGTATGAACAAATCGTCATCTATCTCTTCAAAACATAGATTTAGATTTGGACACCTTATGTTATTCAAAGCAATGTCATTGTATCCGGCCAGGTAGATAATCGGAATCCCATCACATTTCTCTAATTCCTTCAAATAGTGTTGTTCAAAACCATCTTTAACGCGAAAAAGAAGTTCCGCAAAGGGTATGTCCAATTGTTCGGGCATTTTTAGTTCTAGTAAACTGTCATACAGTTTATCGCTTGTATTCGTAACCGGCTGGCATATCCCCTCATCGGTGAGCAAGTCATATTTATCAAGAACAACCATGCTTACTGTAGTCAGGAACACATTCCTTGAGGACTTATTCTTACAAATCCCGCGAAACTTCTGCACTGACTGCGTCGGCAGCAATCTCGCCGCTGATTCAACTCCATTATTGGTAAGTAAGCTATCATGTTTGGTAATACTCATCGCTTATATTCTCCCTTCATCTATTTTTGTGAGTTTTAACTCACATTAATGGATTCAGTATAAACCTCTTAATAAGGAGGTGTCAATTTTTCATGAGCATTTACTTAGTTTTTGAAAAGACCACAGAATATATGGGCAGGTCGACTTAAAAAGGGCTGGATCTGGGCATCACCCTCAATCCAGCCCTTTTGACTACCCTGTGTTAAGGCTCCATTCCCCACACCAGCTGACCACTGACATACCCGGTAACCTGCTCATGGTTTGCGAACTGGCTGCCCGAGGCCTTGAACGAGTAATCGTCCGCCTGATTGTAGTTGGACCAGTCTGCTTTGGAGAAGCGGATCTGGATTTCTGCGCTCTGGCCGGGATTCAGTGTTCCAGCGGAACTGGTGAAGCCTATCTCCAGTGCATAATCGGCACCGGCCACCGGGGTGTCCAGCTTCACGAATGTGCCGGTTACGTTCGCACTTCCAACGCTGGACCAGTCGATCCAGAAGCTCTGATCCTTCTCGCCGTCAATCGTGTAGTAATACCGGAGCTTCACATCACTGAGTGAAATCGCTGAATCCCCGGTATTGACGACTTTGAATTTGGGCGAAACCCCGCTGGTCGAAGCGCCCGTACTGCCGTTATAGGCTTGGACCGTCAGATCTCCTGCGGGTGCAGGAATATGGGTGTCTGCCACATTCACTGTAAGAATAGCGTTATTGCCTCCGCTGAAGTGAAAGGTGATCGCATTCTGTCCGAGCGGCAGCGTGGAGAGATACGCTTTTCTCAGAACCACAGCCGTACTAGTTGCCGTATAATCCTGGCCGGGTACAAGCGTATAATTCCCGCTCTTCAGGCTTGCCAGCTGATGTCCGTGTAAGGTCAGCGCTACGGAAATATCCTGCTGCAAGATGGCCGCTTTATCAAAGGCTGCGTTCCCGGGCGTTATAGATGCACTGGGATTGGGATGATTCACCTTCAGATCGGGCAGCTCATCTAACGTAATGACATAATTACTCTGGTACAGAGTGGTCAGGGTAGCCGGATAATTGAACGCCGTGCTCATCAGATGCTCTCCGTACCATGGGAGGAAGTAGAGCCAGCCCGCTTTTTCATCGGTCAGATTCTGCACGCTGGGAACGGTGTCGTTCTCGGTCATGGCTACCATCTTTTTACCACCAGTTAAGTCAACCAGCTGATAAAAGGTCGAGCTAATCGCGTCCTCATTCGGCACGCCGGACAGTCCGTCATAGCGGTTGTAGATGGTATTGTATTTATCGTAGCCGACAATATCCACCTGGTCATCCCCTGGATACCATGCGGGAGAAGTGCTGTACACATAGCTGTTATAGGTCCAGATCAGGTTGTGTAGTCCGTAAGTCTCCGTAAGCTCGGTGTAGAGCTGATCCCAGAGCTGCTTGTACACCTCCGCACCTGCCGAAGCCCACCAGAACCACGCCCCCTCCCCGTTCAGCCCGCCGTTGCCCTCTGCCTCATGGTAAGGACGGAAGATCACGGGCACGTTGTTCTCCTGCAGAATCTGCAGCTGCTCCGCCAGATCCTGAATGGCCAGTTGCAGGTATTGGTATTCTTTCGTTCCCGGAATCACAGCATTTGCGGTATTGAAGTTAGTTTCGGTAGGCTTATAGGTAGCCTTCTTCCAATCCACAAATTCCCCTAACTGGTAGGCGGTGAAGTCACGGGGAACGGTAAGATGCCAGCTATTGGTCGCAATCCCGCCCTTGGTATTCACCCAGTCGATCATGCGGGCGGTAGTGCCGTCCTCCCAGCCATACAGCGGATTATAGTTCATAAGGTCAAACCCGCGGACTGCCGGAAGCTTGCCTGTCAGGTTGTGAATCCAGTCGAACTCCAGCTCGGAGTTGCCGTCATTCCCTCCGCCGTAGATCTCCTGCTGGCCCGAGAGCATATGCTTCCCGTACACCTCCGTCAAATAATTCATCAGGAGCTGCGTTTCGGGCGTGGCCTGAGCATCAGAGAGAACGGGCTGCACAACCAGGGGGTCCAGGTTCGCATGATCCACCGTGAAGGTGTCGAAATAAGCGAATCCCCAGCCTGCTTTTACCTGAATGGTATTGCTGCCTTCATTCAGCTTGTGGTAGCCGAAATTGAAATCCTTCCACGTAGTCGTGTAGGGCAGCATATACGAACCCTTGGCAGCACCGTTAACGATTAATGCCTGCTGTCTGCCATCCGGGCTCAGCTCCTGCATATAACGGGTCGAGATCGTATACATGCCGGTTTCCGGGACAGTTACGGTGTAGGTTAGTGTGCCGGAGTTCTGCATCCAGACAAAACCGCTTCCCGAATAGCCGGGCTTCGGTGTTCCGTAAATCTGGGTCGTCACTTGCAGATCCGGGGTGAGCTGGGCATTCTCGCTTTCGATGGTGATCAATGCAGGGTCAGCGTGGGCCACAGGCGGGGCGTTCATCCCTCCAAGCAGCAGCGTACAGGCCAGCAGCAATGTTCCTGTTCTTTTGAGCCATTTCTTCATTTTCTTCTTTCCTCCCCATGATAAAAATGGTAAAACCTTGGTTAACCTATCAGATCATGGTTGCGCTTTCATAGCAAAGATAACATGCATTCCATAATTTGTAAATACAAATTAGCACGTGTGCTCATCAGTATGAATTGCAGGAGGGATGGAAGGTTAGGTTCATCATGCGTTGATAGAATGGGGAAGGAATCTAGTGGAGAAAGTACAACTATTCGAGCTCTAACGGGGTACTTGTGGGTAGCAGTTGGATTAACAACACTTAATTTGTGCAAATCCAGCCGATTTCATAGAATCGGCTGAAAGAAGTGCCTTTTTCCAACTGCTTAATTGGGGCGTGATTCGGCGGGAACAAGTGCCTTTTTTTCAACTAAGTTTCCTTGTTGATTGGCTTCTATGCCTCCTGTTCCGCAAGCCGCTGTAATTCTATCAAAAGCTTGTTCCTATCAGGCTAATTCCCCCTGCTCATGGTGCAAAAACCTCCGGGTTATCGCTCCGCCAAGCGCCGATGCAGCCGATTAGGCAGGCGGTATAGGTTCGTAGCACTCTACCCTCCCCGCTATACTCGTATTCTAAGGCGATGTTTATGCCCTCGCCCCGCCAGGCGATAATGCGGCCGGAAAATCCGGGCCATTCACATTCTTCATCCAGCTGCGCAGGACCATAGGCAGCGATCGATTCCTCAGGCGAAGAGTTCATTGTAATGCCCTCAGGTAAAATAACGGGATAAGGCACTTCGATCCGGTCGCCCGAACCAGGGGGAAGAAAGTGGATGGCGCTGATGATCCATTCATCGGGATTCGTATACTGTAGTCCGGTCAGCTCATTGATTTTGGGTATACGGTAGAGATCCATCCTTAGAGATGCTTTTGCGCACGAGATCATGGTATCGTTGAAATAGCTCTTCGCCGCCGGCATGCGCTTAACGTCATAGGGCTTGAGCAAGGCTTGGACGCTCTTGGGATGGTACGGCTGGCCCAGCATGGCAATAAGCTGAACGGCCGGCTCTTTCATATCCGTATTCATATTCAAATTCATATCCATATTCTTGTCCTCCCCTTCACCTGAATTGTACTTTGGTCACCTGCTCCCATTATAACAAAAACGCACTCCCGGCAGATCTCAAGGAGCGCGTTACTATTTCTTTTACACATCCGCAGCCAGTCAAGGGTTACTTGGCATTCTTGAACTTCAAGCCGTCGGCATTCAGCTCGAAGCCGTACTCTTCCTTAGAGCGTTGCCCTCGCGGGAGCTCCGTCCAATCATCACCTGCACCACAATCATCAGTACAGTGACTACGGCCATGCCGATCAGCGCGGGCTGGAATGAACCCGAGGCATCGTAGATACGGCCAATCGCGAGTGGTCCCAAAGCTCCGAGAAAATACCCGCCTCCCTGGTTAAGCGACGACCAGGAGCTGGCCTCTTCCGCCCGCTCCGTCATTAAGAGCGGCAGCATTAGAGCCAGGGGGAATAATCCGCCAGCGCCAATACCAAGCATTACTGCGCTGAGCAGCGGTGAGGCTGAGCCCAGAAGGAGCAGCAGTCCGCTTAGCTCGAACAGACTACATAGCACAAGCCATAACGTGCGCCGCTGGAATCTGGCCACAAGGATGGGCACGAGGATGCTTACCGGAATCTGTATCAAGGTGAAAAGTGTAAGCAGATTGCCCGCTTCATGCTTGCTATACCCCATGGATGCGGCCATCGGGGCCAGCCAGGCGGTCAGTGAATAGAAGATACTGGCCATAAGACCGAAGAACACGGTTAGCAGCCAAGCCTTGCCGTTGTTCAAGGGCAGCCTGGAAGGTGCAGCCTGATCCTTCAGCGGCTTGGACCGCGCGGCTATTCTCCACCAGACCGGAAGCGCGGCGAGCGACAAGACTGCCCATACCGCCAGGGACAGCTGCCAGGAATTGTCCAGCCAGGTATAGACCGGAACAGCTATCCCGGCTGCGAGCGAAGCACCCACCACCATTGAGGCGGAATACACGCTAACCATCGCTGAACGGCCGGGAAAATGACGCTTAATGAAGCCTGACAGCAGCGGTCCGGCAATCCCGATCCCTACGCCTGCTGCCAGCGCCGTCAGAATGAGACCGGAGGATGAGGACAGGAACCCGCGTGCGGCTGTCGCCGCCCCGATCAGCACCATGGCCCCGAAGATCGTGCGCTCCAGACCGAATCGGCGGCTGATGCTCGCAGCAAGGGGTGCGAATATCCCCATACACAGGACTGGCAGTGTTGTCATCAGGCTGGCCTGCAGGCTGTTCATCCCCAGATCACTCTGAATGTTACCCAGCAGCGGTGAGACCGAAGTAATTACCGGACGCATATTTAATGAGGCTGCCAGCAAGGCAACGAATAATAGTAAGAAAGGCATTTCCATCACTCCATATCTGTATTTTGTATATAACCTGAGTATACGGAGATGTCATGTATTGATCAATACTATTGTTTATATTATTATAATAGTAATTGACTATGATCTTATCCTGAAAGGAGTGAATTCCATGGAAACCCGCCACCTGCACTATTTCATGGCCGTCTGCGAAGAACTGCATTTCACACGCGCCGCAGAGAGGCTGGGCATCAGCCAACCGACACTAAGCCAGCAGATTAAGGTGCTGGAAGGTGAAATGGGCATGCCCCTGTTCGACCGGATCGGCAAAAAGATCGCTCTTACTGAAGCGGGAGCCCTTCTGAAGGACTACGCAGCCCGGATGATCCAGAATGAGCAGAATGCCAAGGCAGCGATTAATGAGCTGCGCTCCGACAACCGCGGCATAATCCGGCTTGGGGTGCTGCCCTCTGACCTGGACTACCGCCTAACGCCGATGCTGGTTAAATTCCATGCCGATTTCCCGAATATACGGCTCCAGGTCTTCGCTTCAACGCTTATTCAGCAGGAGGTGCTGGAGAACAAGCTGGACATCGGCATCTGCCTTCCCGGTCCGCGGGATTCCATGCTGACTCAAGTGGACCTGGGCTGGGAGCCTTATCATCTGATTGTCCGCGAGGATCATCCGTATGCCGCGATGAGCCATATTGAGCTGTCTTTGCTTCAGCAGATCCAGCTTGTGATGTATCCGCGCACCTACATCGGCAGAGAGCTGGTGGAGAATACCTGCCTGGAGGCCGGCTTCGGGCTGGAACCAATCATGGAGACCGGATCAGCCACCTCACTGCTTCAGCTGGTCAAAGCCGGGATTGGCGGCACCGTTCAGCCGCGCGGACTGCTTGAAGGCATGGAGAACAGCGGACTTTGCTCCATTCCGATCCTGAATACCGCCCCCTGCCGCAACCTCAGACTGATCTACCGGGCAGACCGCTTTATCAGCCATGCCACCCATACCTTCATCAGCAGCCTGCGCCGGTTCCTGATCGACAATCTCCGGCTTGAGGACGGGGCTCAGAACCCTTGAAAAATGATATAATAATAATGAATGGAGTTGATGGCCGATGGAATTACTGGACCCGCGTGTGGATTTTGTATTCAAACGGATTTTTGGCAGCGAGAACAACAAGGATGTACTGTTGGCATTTCTTAACCGCATTTTCACCGAAGCTGGCGAGCCGCCGTTGACTGAGATTATTTTAATGAATCCATATACGGATAAAGACGATCCCCTGGACAAACAATCCATCTTTGATGTTTATGCCAGGACCTCAGAAGGTAAACTGATTGATATAGAGATGCAACTGTTTAATAAGTACGACATAGAGAAAAGAACGCTTTTTTATTGGAGCAAACGTTATGCAAGTCAACTGAGTGAGGGCGAGAAGTATCCAGAGTTGAAGAAATGCGTAACGATCAACATTTTGAATTATTCGTTCTTGAAGAATGAACAATATCATAACGTATTTCATCTGCGGGAAGACCGGACAGGGATATCCTTAATTGACGACATCGAGGTTCATTTCTTGGAATTACCGAAGCTAGATGAACGTAGTGTTCCATCTGAAGGCGGACTGATCAATTGGCTATTGTTCCTGAAAGGTGCCGATACATCACACTGGGAGGTGCTGAAGATGAATGAACCGGGACTGGAGAAGGCGATGGATACCCTGCAATATCTGAGTCAGGATTCAGAGGCCAGACGATTGTATGAAGCGAGACAGAAGTATTTGCATGATGAGGCCTCTATGCTGGGAAGTGCTAAATTGGCAGGTATGAAGGAAGGCATAAAGGAAGTAGCGAAGAATATGCTTGACTTGAATCTGGACATAATGACCATTGTTAAGGCCACTGGATTGACAGAACAGGAGATCAATGCTTTGAGAAAATAAAATGTGGGAGCAACCTATGGCGGGTGCTCCCTTTCTATTGCTATTTCATAGAGGTATTCATCTGGTTCAACATCAGTCATTCAAAACTTCAATCATCTGCCTAGTCTTCGCCAGCTGCTCCACAGTCAAATCATGCTGGGCAGAAGCATATACGCTAAAGACAATATCAAGCACGAATAATTGGGCAAATCTTGAGCTGGTTGCCGCACTGCGAAGTGTGGCTTCCGGGGCTCGTGATGTAAATAAAGAAACATCCGCCAGCTGGGAAAGCTTGTTATTTCCAGGACGGGTCAGGCTGATGGTTTTGATCCCATGCTCCTTGGCCCGTTTGGTTAACTGAATGACCTCGCCCGTCTCCCCGCTATACGAGATCCCCCAGAAGACAGCGTTCTCTGATTTCGTAGCCATAGCTGCCGCCAATAAATGACGGTCAGAAATAGCATATACATTTTTGCCGAGCCGCAGCCATTTCTGTGCCGCATCCTCTGCAATAATGAAAGACGCCCCTATCCCATACACATAAATAACCTCTGCCTGCTGTAACAGGCTCACCGCCTGCTCAATTGAATGCGCGTCCAGTTGACTGGCCGTATTCTGAAAGGTCAATATGGTATTCGACAACATTTTATCAATGATCGAATGGACCGTTTCATTGGATTCAACATCAAAGTAGCCCACATAACTTGTGTTCTCTACTTCAGCGGATAAACGGATCTTCAGCGCGGGGAAGCCCTCGATGCCCAGTGACCGGCAAAAACGGACAACCGCCGCACTGCTCGCCTCCGCTTTAGCCGCTAACTCATGTATAGACATATGCATCACTTCTTTAGCATTGGCGAGAATGTACTCGGCTACCTTTTTTTCTGACTCAGGCAGTTCATTTAAGACCAGTTCAATCTGAGAAATCATACTTCCTGCTGCCAAGTTCTAAACTCCTCTCCTCAGTCTATTCTTCTTATTGTAACAAAATAGAGGGGAGTTATCATCAAGTAGCAAGTGTGAAGCAGAAGCGCCTTCCGCCTTGTCTGACGTAGTCCAATAGCGGAAGGTCCTCTTCTATCACATGACCAATCACATTAACCGCTTCATGTGCCGGCAGATCTCTTAATGTGATCTGTAGCTCATGTTCATACCGGCCATACAAATTATTATCGACGGTAATTGTCCCTCTGGGCCGCTTGTTCGTATGCATAGGCGTAATACTTCGGGTCATTCCAAAGCGGTCCTGATCTGTCCGTGCACTCTCAGAGCGAATCACATCACGAGCTGCGTCAATGCGGTTCTGGTGAACCTTATCCCATAAGGCATAAGGCAATGCCTGGGTTACCCGCAAGGGAATAATCCCTTCCTCATACTGCTGAAATTGAATCTGAGACTCTTCTGAAAGGGTTAAATCGCCAACGAAAATTTTGTCCACTGCACAATCCTGCTCTAATTCCAGGTAGGCCAGAAAAGAAGATTGATTCCGGTGCTTCTCTAAGGTAGGCAGACTTTGAAATAACGGTTTTCTCTTCAGCCCGTCTCCCGGAATAAAGGCCATTGTCGTAATGCCTTCCGCTTGCAGCCATCTGTTCTTCGCTGTAAATGCTTCCTTATCCAGACCTGTCTCCGGGCGGGGATAATAATTATGCCAGGCTTCAATGTTCTCAAGACAAATCGAATGCTCTTTCAATGCTGCTAAGAATTCCGGGGTTAAGGTGCTGGCATTTAAGGCAATTGTCATCCTGTTAGAGTAGGCGGCAATGTCACGGGCCTCGAAGCCGAAATCCATCCGCAAACCTGTAACACCAGCCTCCAACAGAAAGGGTAACGAAAAGTTCTCCAGTGCCTTCCCGGAAATATCCGCCATCAGGTTCATTCCTAACCGCCGGGTAGCCTTTGCAATCTCCAGCAGCTTCTCCTTCAATACTTCGAGCTCATCCTCCGGCATATGAAGAGAGGTGAATATTTCGCTACAGCCTGCAGCCTTCATGTGTTCCATATACTTCACATTGTCTTCTAATGTGCGGTCCGCTACAAAAATTGAAATTCCGAGCACTGGAATCACCTCAATATCTCAGAGTCGCTTACTCCTGTTCGGCCATAGCCTCTTTGGGTGTACCGAAGAGATAAGTGGCAATGAATCCGCCAGCGTATGCTGCGATTAAGCCTATTACATATTTCAGCCATAATCCATTCGCAATCAAGGGAATTAACGCAACCCCGGAAGGACCAATCGCAATGGCTCCAACGTTGCCGAATAAACCGATAACCGCACCACCAATCCCGCCGCCAATACAAGCTGTAACAAACGGACGGCCCAGCGGTAAAGTAACCCCGTAAATCAAGGGCTCGCCGATTCCCAGAATACCGACCGGAAGAGCGCCTTTAATCATGTTCGTCAATGATTTATTCTTCTTGCAGCGAATCCATAAGGCGATGGAAGCCCCAACCTGGCCTGCCCCGGCCATAGCCAGCATCGGAAGCAGCAGCGTCATCCCTGAATCATTGATCATCTCAATGTGAATCGGTGTCAATACCTGATGCAGCCCTAACATCACAAGCGGCAGGAACGCTGTTCCTAATACAAAGCCTGAGAAGGCTCCGCCCACTTCTAACGTCCAGTTAATCGCTCCGATTAAATTACTGGAGATGAATCCGGCGAACGGCATGATGAAAAAGATAGTAATCAGCCCTACGGCCAGCAAGGCGATTGTAGGGGTAACGATAATATCAACGGCATCAGGAATCACTTTGCGCAAATATCTCTCAACGATGGACAGAATCCATACAGCAATGAGAACGCCGATCACCCCGCCTTGACCCGGTGTCAGAGGTGTACCCGTAAATATATTAGTTATGGTCAGGTCTGCTGTAACCCCTGTTAACAGCGTTACCCCGCCGATTACTCCCCCGAGAGCAGGCGTAGCTCCGAATTCTTTGGCGGCATTAATACCGACATAAATCACCAGGTAACTAAAAATAGCATTTTTGATGACATTTAAGATCGTCACATATTGCTGCCAGGTTGCTGTGTCCAAATTACCCGCTGTCATATTGTTCGTCAGAATCGAGCCAATACCGGCAATTAATCCGGCTCCAACGAATGCAGGGATAAGCGGGATGAATATATTTCCGATCTTCCGCAAAAAGTTTTTGAACGGAGTATCGTTCTTCTTTTTTAGCTGCGCTTTCATTTGTGCGCCTTTGGCCTGTAATTGTTCAGCCGAAGTGGAAGGATCGCCCTCAGGACCGCTTGCTTCCAACACTTTACCGAATTCTTCAGCTACTTTGGTTACAACTCCTGGTCCGAGAATGACTTGATAGGTTTCATCATCCACTACTCCCAGAACCCCTTCGATTTGCTTCAAGTCTGCTTCAGCGATCCGGCTGCGGTCCACAACGGTTACACGAAGACGAGTCATGCAATGGGTGTACTCGGTTACATTTGCACGGCCGCCGATAGCCCCTAATATGTTGACCGCTAAATCATGATATTTACTCATGTTGTTTGCCCCCTTCTTCTGATCGTATTATTGAATCGCCTGACGGACGAAGCCTTGTGATTCTTCCAGCCGCTGCACAGCTTCTTCTTTCGTTAGCCCCGCAAGGATCATTACAATAGCAATCTTAGGCTTCTGATCTGCCTGCTTCAGAACACGCTCTGCCGTTTCAGCATCACACTCTGTTGCATCCATGACAATCCGTTTGGCACGTTCTACAAGCTTTTCATTGGTTAACTGTACATCCACCATTAGATTTCCATATACTTTGCCCGTACGAATCATTGAAGCTGTGGATAACATATTGCAGATTAATTTCTGCGAACTTCCGGCCTTCAAACGTGTTGACCCGGTTAACACCTCCGGTCCATTCACGACTTCAATCGCAATCCCGGCAATTCTGCCAATCGCGGAATCTTTGTTGCAGCTCACGGCTACAGTGGGTGTTCCAATAGACTTGGCATATTCTAATCCGCCGATCACATAGGGTGTGCGTCCGCTGGCGGCAATGCCGACGACAACATCTGAGGCTGTCAGCTTAATATCCTGTAAATCCTGCACCCCTAATTGTTCATTGTCCTCTGCACCTTCGACTGCTTTGATGAACGCCCTCTCTCCCCCGGCAATTAGCCCAATGACCTCCTCAGGTGCTGTTCCAAAGGTTGGCGGACATTCAACAGCATCCAGCAGGCCGATACGTCCGCTTGTTCCAGCCCCCATGTAAATTAAACGCCCGCCTTGTCTGATCGCCATGGTAATCACTTCTACGGCTTCGGCAATCTGCGGAATGACTTGTTTCACAGCTTGTGCGACCTTGTGGTCTTCTTCATTCATCACTTCCAGAAGCTCAAGCGGTGTTAACTCATCCAGGTTCATGGTGTTCTTATTGCGGGTCTCCGTTGTCAAATGCTCTAACATGATTTCCATCATCCTTTTCCGTTTATGAAATCGCTCTCTAAATGCAGAATACCATTACTGAAATATTATTTCAACATAATTATTATTTTATTAAAATTAAATATCATAACCAAGATTGAACATATAAAAAACAAACCCCTGCGATTCACACAGGAGCTTGTTCATGTATCCTTCTTCTATAGTTAGCGCCATCATTCATGTTATCAACGCCTCGTTTTGTAATCGCATCTACGCTCCAAATCCCATAACCCTTCTTGGCCCGTGTAGCCTCTCTCGCTGCAACCACTGTAGAGTTTGGACAAAGCACGACTAAGTAAAATGGGCGGTTCTTAATAAACGGGATGAAATCAGTAAGTAATGGTCCGATGAACGATTATAGTTATATTCATTTATTATTCAAGAAATAAGTATCCTTGTCATTCCTACCGTCTCCGACAAAATGAGGATAGCTGATGAACGCTTCACGTTTCTTGGCATTCCAGTCCAGTGAGCCGCCAATGGCATCATTAACGAACCGCAATGGTATGTATAGCTGCTTATTCACCTGCTGGAAGGCTGCGGAATAGGTAATCTGCTTCCCGTTCACAGAGGCCATCCGGCTGCCGATCTTCATGCTGCCTGTCGTAAGGATGTTGTTAATGGTGATCATCCTAGTATGTTCATCATAACTAACTGTAGCCCCGCTGACATATAACTTGTCCAGTGAGAGCATCACGGTATCATTAATCAGTGTGGCTCCCCCTGCGGAGGTGGTGATCGGCGAGTTATTCAGATAGATTTGAATCGCGGGTAATGTGGCGGATGGGGCGGAACCGGAAGCTGCTGTAGCCGGAGCCGAAGAATGAGACACACCCGTGACCAGAACGCTAAGACCGATAATCCGCATGATTTTTTTAAAAGTGATCATAATGCGCCCCCCCTCTCTCAGAAAATACCATATTTCACATCATAGCATAAAGCGGATGGAACAGCAGAATATTAAATGGTAGACTGAGAAAAAAATGCCCGCATTCATCGGTTAGATGAAAAGCGGACCTGGGAGAGAGCTTCAAATGGCAAAATGGGATAATATGCTGGCTATGCTATGGATGCTGCGGTCCGGCAAAAAACTCACGGCCGCACAGATTGCGGACAGTCTGGAGATCAGCGTCCGTACCGTGTACCGGTATATCGACGCGCTTGGTGCCAGCGGCGTGCCGGTGGTTGCGGAATCCGGGCATGACGGCGGAGTGTATATTCTGGACAGCTTCAGCGAGACGCCTCTGTTCTTCAACACGTTAGAGCTGAAGGCACTGGTGGATGCCTATAAATTCGCGGTCGGCGCAGGTTATCCTTATGCGAAGGAGCTGGAGAGCGCCCTCAAGAAGGTGGAGAACGGACTGCATGAAGAACAGCGCCATGACTTGTCGCTTCACACCAGCGGCCTCGATGTCATTGCCCCGTCCCGGGCGCCGTCTGTGGTTCCCTTGTTGCGGGAGCTGGAGCAGGCTGTGAAGGACGGGCGGACCGTACACCTCACCTACCGGAAGTTGAATTCTGCGCAGGCCGATGAACGGGATGCCGATCCCTATGGACTGGCTTATGACCGCAGCGAATGGTATGTGGTCGCGTTCTGCCACCAGTCAAGGGCAATGCGGACCTTCCGTGTGGACCGCATTGCCGCGCTTAAGCTGACGGATACCTGCTTCGAGCGGCCGGAGCAATTCTCGGTGTCTGACTATTTCCGCAGCCAAGCGGAAGAGGAGCGGGAAGAAGACGGCCCTCTTACGGTTATCCGCATCGAAGGAGAGCCGGATACGCTGAACAAGCTGTGCAGTAATTGGCATCTGCGTCACTACTTGACGGAACGGACCGACCGGGAAGCGCGGTTCCTGCTCGATGTTCCGTCCATGAACAAGTACCTGCCCAAGTATCTGCTGTCGTTCGGTACAGCGATCCGTATCCGGGAGCCGCTTGCACTGAAGCTTCTGCTTCAGGACAGAGCCCGCGAGATCAGCAGGCATTACATGGACGATGCCGATTGAACTTCACTGACAAGGTTTGTCAGTGAACCTGTTATACACTAGGAACAAGACAAGGCAGCCATATTGCCAGAATAACGAGAGGAGAATGGAGCCATGCTTCAACAACCGTACGCGTTATATGATTACCATGTATGGGCGAATCAGCGGATATTCAACCATCTGGAGCAGTTACCGGAGGAGGTATTTCATGCGGAGGTGACGAGTGTGTTCCCGTCCGTGGCGCGAACCTTCGGACATCTGTACCGCTTTGAGCGGCTCTATCATTCCGTGCTTGCGGAGGTGCCTACCGAAGAGATTTTTCCGAAGATTCCCGTCTGGACCGCAGAAGCGGAGGGGGTCTCCGTGGACGGGATGCGCAGACTGTTCGCCGGCACCGCTGAACAATTCCACGATCTGATGGAGCGTACCCCCGACCCGGACCAGGCCATGACGATTGTGCATCCGTCCTATGGCAGTCTCCACACCTGCTTCTCCGACATCCTGCGGCATGTGGTCAATCATGGCACCTACCACCGGGGCAATGTCACCGCCATGCTGCGCCAGCAGGGATATTCCGGCGTTCCGACGGATTATTTATTTTATTTGGTGGAATGCCAGGAAAGCGGACAGTAAGCGGGATGACAAGAAGCGGGATATCGTTATCCCACTTCTTGACGAACTCCCGAAGCACTCGCTGCACGGATCGCATCCAACAGACGATGCAGCCGAACCGCTTGGCTGAAATCGGGTAATTCGGCCTCTTCCCCCGCAAGCCGCTGGGCAAAAAGAGCATACAGATGAGCAACATTGTATCCGGGACCGGGAAACAGGTTACGTACCTGTGAAGCATAGGCCGCCGGCGTTTCCAGTAGCTCTGTCTCCCCGAAAGCACGGACCAGCTGAAGCGTCAACCGGTCCATCTGAAACATCAGCCCATCCCGGGGGGTGATGAGAAGCTCCCCTACGGTTCCAATGATCCGTAGTGTAAACCCGGGGGCACCGGCATTCACGAATTGGGCCGAGACAATGGCGTTCTGGGCCAGTCTCCCGTGAACGAGCACGTGATCCGGCGCGTCCGCCGTTACCCTTTGCCCAGTCTCAAGGATATTCACCTCGGGGTACTGCGTGTCTAACCTGCCGGATACCTCCACAAACGGAGCTACCATATATTCAATCGCATCAAGTACATGGGCCGCACCGATGGTCAGTTGATCTGCCCCATTCGCCTCATCCAGCAGATAGACATGTGCAAGATCTACTATTCCGTTCGAAGTCGGAAATACCGGCAGCGTAACGACAGCATTCACAGCCAGCACATGGCCAACCGCTCCTTCAGTGACCAGGTCCCTGATATAGCGGACCGCCGGATTGCCACGTGCCTGGAGTCCCGCCACATGCTTCACTCCCCGTTCTTCCGCAAGTTCAAGCAGCGCTTGCGCTTCTGCCGTATTCCGGGCCAGCGGCCATTCGCTGTACACATGCTTGCCGGCCTCCAGGGCTTCCCGGAGCAGCCGGTCATGCTCAGGTACTTTTACCGTTACCGCTACAACATCAATTTCGGGCTGCTCTGCCATCTCAGATGTACTTGTATAGTAAGAGGCTATACCGTATTGTTCGGCTGCCGCCTGTGCGCTTTCGACCCGCGTACCGGTTACCGCCTTCACTTCATAAGCCTCAATTGCCGCCAGTGCGGGAATATGAGCCTGTCCACCCCATCCGCCTGCTCCGACAATCCCTGCTCCCCATACCTTTTTGGTGTTCATCCAAAGTGCCTCCTTCGTTAGTGTATGCTGACACCATTGAATATAAAGGATATAATCGAAACAAAAAAGTACGCACTTTTGAGTAATATAGTTACCAATCGGGTACGTTGAAGGAGACATCTGAGATGACATTTGAGACTAACGAGGGGAATGACGCTACAGTACCAGGCCATAAAAAGCATAACAATCCTACCGAGGTTACGCTGGAGGTAATCGGCGGCAAGTGGAAGACTGCGATTCTCTGCCTGCTGGCCGAGCAAGGGGCGCTCCGTAACGGGGAGATGCTGCGTCAGCTTACACCCATTACCCAGAAGATGCTCACCCAGCAGTTAAAAGAACTGGAAGCCGATGCGCTTATTCTTCGTACAGCCTACTTGGAAGTGCCGCCTAAAGTGGTCTACGAGCTAACCGACCGCGGAAGAACACTGCGCATGGTGCTCGATCCGCTCTGCGAATGGGGCAAGCGATTTGTTTAGACCTTAAACAATATAATGATCTCGGTGAGCAGGACCAGACCGGCAGCGGACACCCCCAGCGAATTAATAATCGTCAGCGCATCCGGGTAGCTCTCTTTCCGGAACTGGGAGCACAAGGAGACCGTCCATAATACGCTGAAAAACAGTCCGGCAGACCCGCAGCCGTGCTCGTTCAGAACCTGTCTTCTCCGCCGGAAGAATCTGCCGAGCCCGGCAAAGGTGAATGCCATATAAATAATAAGCTCAGCCGATGAAATGGCGATGACCTCGCCTGCCGAAAAAAGATGCATCAATGCATACTGAATGCTAAAACCCATAATCACAAGCATGTTAAAGGAAACCTTGTTCACTCTCAAGACCTCTTCCCCCTTCTGCGTAAACATGTAACACAGGCATAGATAACGCTTACATTATAATTGTAATCGTTTTCCTTTTCTGTGATTAATGACGCTTCGGGCCTATAGGAAGATATGCTTTACGGGTCTTTGCGCCCGGGTTATGCACACCAAGAAACCGGGCTGCTTCGGCAACAGCCCGGTTTCTGCTACAAGATGCAAGTGGTCTTGACTACATCGCTTCCAGATAATCCATTACAGCCTGAGTTTTCTTATCACCATTCTGCTCTACAAGCAGCAGGAAATCATCCAGCCCGGTCAGCAGCCTACTGTTCTCAATCTGCTCAGGCCCTGCCTCGGAAAGGGTATTCTCATAGGCGATTGCCGCTTTTAGAAGAATGACCTGGGTTTTCTTGTCGAACAGCGGGGTGTTGGGGCTTCCGTTGAACACAAGTCTCTTCGCGGCTTCAAAGGCTTGTTGCATGGCTGCATTACGGTTAGAATTCTTGTATGTCTGCACGAAGGCTTCATATTGCACCGCCCGTTCCACAACCTCATACCAGTCCACCTGTAACGTTCTGTTGACTACAGCCGGTTGCTCCGACTCTGCGGCCATCAGGTCGATGTATACCTGCAGATCTTTGCTGAGGTACGGCTTGAATACCTTGAAGCTCTTGTATTGAATGACCGGAACAAAACCGCCGTCCCTTCCCAGCTTATAATCCATCGCCGCCAAGTCTTGCAGTACAATCCGTGATTCGGTCCGCTTCACCTTGGAGCGTGCCAATGCCATGGTCATGCCGGGGGTATCTATATTTTTGATATCCAACTGAATGACAGGCTGACTCATACGTTTGGTAGCTGTAGGCAGATAGGCCTTCAAAGCATTCTCCAGATGCAGAACCGCCAGGTTAGCCTCGGACGGCGTCATCTGACTGATGCGGTTAACCAGGGTTCCTTGGGCCAGACTGAGTGAAGAAGGTTTCTTCACCCTCAGTTCAAATAAGCTGAAGGCTGGTGTAGGCTTCACCGCCGCTGCCGCTGCATTCTGCGGAACAGCGCCAAGGACGGTAATCCCGGCACTCGTCACCAGGAGCAGTGAGCCGAGAGCGGCTGCTATGCTTTTGGTAAGTCTGGTTGGTCTCATATGCACACACCTTTCAGGGTTCATCGGAAGTTTTTATTATTTTACCATACATTAACAAAGGGTTCATAATCCTGAGCGCACACTCTGCTGTGATGAACAGCAAGTTATCGTCACCCTTTGGCATAATGAGGTGCACTAATACCCCTCATTGACTCATTTAGCCCCCGTCCAGCGAATTCAGGTGCATTAATACCCTTCATTGACTCATTTAGCCCCCGTTCAGCGAATTCAGGTGCATTAATACCCTTCATTGGCTCGTTTAGCCCCCACCCGATAAATTCAGGTGCATTAATACCCTTCATTGGCCCATTTAGCCCCCTTCCGGCATAATGAGATGCACTAATCCCCTTCATTGGTTCGTCTAGCACACATCCGGTGAATTCAGGTGCAGCTCACTTGGCAGATGAAGCACTACCCAAAAAATTATCACAGAGAATATCAATCCGATACAGGATAATGATTGTATGAAGTCAGAATCAGGTATTTTACGGACAGGAGCGAACTGAATGAACTTATCCGAAGCTTGTACGACTAACCGAATGTACTTCCGCCTGCTGAAATCAGAAGATACCGATGTGGTATACAGACAATTCTCAGACCCTGATATGTGCAGATACTTCAGCGAACCGCCATGTAGTTATGAAGAAGCCCAAGACATCATTCAACATTACAGCGCCCCCGAGGGCAAAGGCCACCACCGTTACGGGATGTTCGATCGAGAGACGGATGCCTTCATCGGTACCTGCGGCTATCATTACTGGGACCTGGAGCTGAAGCAAGTCGAGATCGGTTATGACATCTGGAAAGAGTACTGGAGACAGGGCTATATGTCGGAAGCCTTACCGGTGCTCATCAACATCTGCTTAGAGCATCTAGGCGCAGATTGTATCTATATCCTGACCCATCCACAGAACGCTGCTTCGATGGCAAGTGTGCGCAGGTTTGGTTTTGAAGAGTGTGAGCCTTGCAGAAATGTTGATGAGCAGCCGCAGGTATGTATGAAATTGATTCGGAGTTAATTTCACTTCACAATCACGAATCAGCATTGCATATTGCTCCCGCAGCCCTCAGCTTATCCAGATAATCCGTCATTTGATAGGACATATACAGCCTCAGCATATTGTCGATTTGGCTCAAATCAATCTGAATCAGTTCGTCGATCTGGCGTAACCGGTAACGCAGGGTGTTGCGGTGGACGAATAGTTCGTCGGCGGTCTTTTGCAGCTGCTGGTTGTTCTTCAAATAATAATAAAGGGTGTGGTACAAGTCAGCATGATGCTTCTTATCATATTCACGCAGAACCGTAAGTGCCGGATGGCTGACATCCCGGGGATCATGCTGCGCATGTGGGGACAACAGATCATACAGCTGTACATCAGCGTACAACACCCGCGGTTCTGAAGGCCAGACCACTCGTCCTATCTCCAGCGCTTTGAGCGCTTGCAGATAATATTTGCGGCATTCCGCCAAGTCCGTGAATTCCCTGCTGATCCCCAGGCGGATCTGGTGGGTGACGAGAAATTCCCGCATTTTAGAATCGTTGTCTCTTGGTTTAGCCGTTACAGAGTCACGCTCGCTGACCCCCACCATATATTCATGGTAAAAGATCAGGTGCTCCTCCCCGAAATACAGGTGCAGCTGATCCCTCAAATAACCGTTGTATTTGCCGGAAGCCTCATACCTCCCAAGATCCAGCACCATCACGGACAGTCTGCCCGTGCGCAGACGTTTGCCGCTCCGCAGGCTCTCCTGGACTAACCGCTGCCCGTTCTCCTCATTCTCTAACAGCCCGTAGAGCAGTTCTTCATATTCAGCCTGGCTGGAATTGCGGTAAAAGCTGTTCTTCGCCAGCTCCGCCGCTACCAGCTCAGCCGTGAAACCAGCCAATTCATGATCCTTCTGGAGAATCGGTCGTGTGCTGCCCAGCACAATAATATTGCCGACAGGCTTGCTGCCGATCCTGACCTTAGCGACCAGCTTGGTCACTTGGCTCCCGCTGCATTCCACTTCGTAAGCCTCTATCGACTTCATGCCGTTCTGCACGCTTGTCATCTGATGAACGGCAGCGATGAAATCATAAGAGCAGTAGCCCTTGTGCAGATTGTCGCTCCAGATGGGATCGCTAACCCCGCTGATGTCTGAAGAAGCCAGAACCTTATAGCTAACATCCAACATAATCACCGGATTGCCCATCAGCTCCGCTGCAGCCGAGACGATAGCATCCAGACCTTTGCCGGCGACACAGGCTTGAAGCATTCTGCCCTTGACCTGCTCCCGTTCAGCCTCTTCCAGGAACAACTCCCGGACCTGATTATACATCTCGAACACATCTTCTTCCGCTCCGAACTCAATCCGGTTCTGTCCGCTGTACATCTGCCGGGGCTGCCCGGAAGAAGGTTCCGCCGCATCATTGATCAGCATCAGACTGGCCTGCTCCATCCCTTCTGCGTGATCCGGTAACCGCGACCGGTTGCCCACATAGATAAATTCAGGCACGAAATGAGTCAGGCTCTTCGTAATCAGGATCGTATCCGTATAATCTGCCATTCCCTCTGTATTCCTCTGAATATGTACCGCTTGCTTGGCAAAAAGTCTGCTAATTTGTTCAAAGTTAACACTCATCGCTCTCACCTATTGCTTATTATAGTGCGCCGCGCACAAAATTCCCATTTATTTTTATATTTACCATATATATAATCAATGGAATGTTAATGTTACATTATTCTTGACCCTAAATCACAGGAGGCGCTTCCGATGAGCAGCTTTGTCAAAGATGTGAATGAGATTGCCATAAGAACCAATACACCAACGACCTTCTATAATGCCGAGACTTTAACCGTTTATTGGGAGACTTCTCCCGAGGTGATCCGCAGGATTCTGCCGGCACCGCTTACGCCGGGTCCACGGCCGCTTGTACATGCTTTTGTAGCCAACTATCCCCGCACCAGCTTCAGCGAGCCTTACCGTGAAGCCGCAGTCTTCGTCCTGGCAGCATACAACGGGCAGCCGGGCACCTACTGCCTGTCCATGCCGATCAGTGATGATATCGCTATGGGCCTGGGGCGTGAGATTTACGGCTTCCCAAAGAAGATGGCCGACATCAGTCTGCAGAAGGAGGATCAGCATATAGCAGGCAGCGTCTCCCGGCGGGGCACTGAATTCTTCCATGTAGAGGCTGCACTTAGTGGTAAAATGAATGCCGCAGACGGACAGCACATCATTTCCGAGCATTATGGTGACGGACTGCCTGTCTTCAATATGAAGTATTCCAAGTCTCCGGATGGCCACGGATTCGATCTTGGACCGCTGCTGATCCGGCAGACAGCCTCAATGGATATCAGTGTGCGCACAGCGGCAGAAGTTGATATTCACCTGCTGGATTCTCCGCATGATCCTTGGGCCGAACTGGAAGTCGTTCATATGCTGGGCGGCATCTACACCGTCAGTAATACCGTACTTGAGCGCGGTGAGGTCTTAACTGCCGTTGATCCAGTAAAGTTCCTTCCCTACTCCAACTTACGCTGGGATTGGTGGACCTAAAGGAGGTGTTGCAGTGAGAAATTTATTGGATTTGAGCGGAAAAGTAGCAGTAGTGACAGGAGCGGCCGGGGGGATTGGCGCGCAATTGTCCCAGGCTTTGGCCGGGCAAGGGGCGGACGTTGCCCTGCTCGATTTGAGCGTGGACGAGCTGGATACGACCAGACAGCAGATTGAATCCCAGGGCCGCCGGGCGCTTCCTCTGCGGTGCGACGTAGCCTGCGAGACGGAGATTGCAGCGGCAGTCGCAAGCATTCTGGAGTATTTTGGCCGATTGGATATTCTGGTGAATAATGCCGGAGTGGCCTCCGCAGGCTCTGTCGAGGAATTGGCGGAAGCCGAATGGGACCGGGTAATGGATATCAATGTTAAAAGTATTTTCCTTATGTCTAAAGCTGTGATCCCGGCGATGAAAGAACGCCAGCAGGGCCGCATTATCAACATGGCTTCCATCTGCGGGGTGAATGGCAGCAAACTGGCCGCCCTTCATGCCTATAATGCCTCCAAAGGCGCTGTTGTGAATCTGACCCGTGGCATGGGGGCTACTCTGGCTCCTTACGGAATTACAGTGAATGCTATTGGACCCAGCCTGTTCCCCAGCGTGATGACCCGCGGGCTCTATCAGGACAGCTTCCTGGAGCAGTACAATACCTTATGCCCCATGGGCCGCCCCGGCAACCCCGATGAATTGAACGGCGCCGCCCTCTACTTCGCCTCCGATGCTTCCAGTTACACAACGGGCCAGACGCTATATGTGGACGGGGGCTGGACAGCAATCTAATCCAGGCGTACCTATGTATACTATCCCCTGCGTATCCGCTGCTGTCTTCGCCAGACGCAATAAGGAGCTGTCTTCATAGCCATGAAATGGCTGTAAGACAGCTCCAGCTTTTTGCAGGAAGAGGTTATCCCTTATCCCAGGGGCGCTTTCAGAACAATTCCAATAACCCATCCAGCCGCTCAAGCACATAATCATGACTGCTTACCTCGCCGAATCCATAACCCGCATAGACAAACGGAATCCCCGCGAACCTAGCTGCCTTCATATCCCCTTCTGTATCGCCCACATAAACAGGACTAGTTAGATGATTCCTGTCCATGACCAGCTTGATATTCTCTCCCTTGCTGAGTCCGGTTCTCCCCGGATTCTCGTAGTCTGTGAAATAATTCTGCAATTGATGATACTCATAAAAGGCCTCAATGTACCCCGCCTGGCAGTTACTTACAATGAACAGCTTATATTGAGCCGATAATGCCTTAAGCACCTCTTCCAGCTGCCCGTATAACCTTCCGCCTTGCTTTGCCAGAACAAGACATTCCATATCACAACATTCATCCATAATCTTCTGCCGGATCTCCTCATCTGCATCAGGAAACAGCTTCCGGCCAACCTCCGGTACCGGCAGACCCATAATCCCCTGTAAATCTGCTATAGTTACTTCTTTTGCGGCTCCCTTGTAGCGGCTAATCACATGATTCCATCCTGCCACTACAGTCTCTGTCGGGTCCCATAACGTGCCATCCAGATCAAAGATAATACTGTCCATTGTGAAGTTCTCCTAACGTTAATCTCGTAGTTACTGCTGCGGCGCAGCCCAAATCAAATGTACCATATTCAGCGAATAACGCTCCGCTCTCTGGATCAACATCCCTGACTCCCGGACCAGTCCGAGGATATCCCTGGTATGATGGCATCCGTAGATACGGTAGAGCAGCGGATTCAGCGCCCGTTGCAGCGTAGACACCATGAAGTTAGAACCGATCCCATGCTCCATGAGCAGGATGGTTCCGTCCGGCTTACACCAGCGGTTAATCTTCTCCAGCATCCCAAGCGGGTTCTTATAGCTGCACATAGACAACGTTGATACCACCGTATCAAATGATTGCGCGGGGAAACTCATGTCTTCCATATCTGCACAGATACAATTGGCATCCAGATGATAATGTCTGGCGGCCTGCCGGGCCTTCTCCACCATTGCTCCGCTGAAATCCGCAGCCGTGATCCTAACTCCCCGGGGGTAGAACGGGAAGTTCGCCCCAGCCCCGACGGCAAGCTCAAGTACATCGCCCTTTGCATCACTGATAAGATTCCGGCGCCACCGCTGCTGCTGCGGATCTTCTCTTTTGCGGTCATAGTCCGTAGCCTGTCTGTCAAAAATCCGTATAAGCCTCTCTTGATCCATTCTTCACCGATCACTCCATTCCTTAATAGAGCCGTTTCTCATAACTCTCCTGTATGCCCTGCCGGACTACTTCCACCGTGAACTCAGGAGAATTCACATGATCCGCGATAATAGCCGGAGCAGACGGAAGCGCGGCTTCGGCGGGCCAAGTGGCCGGGTCCCAGGCCTGCGAGCGTTTGAAGGCTTTGGCACAGTGCATATAACATTCCTCCACCTTCACCCCGATGCCCAGCATAGGCCGTTTATCTCTGGCCTTCATTCGCTCCAGAATCGGCTCATCTCTGATTACATACGCTTGCCCGTTAATCCGCAGGGTCTCTTCAAGGCCGGGGATGATGAAGATTAGACCGATGTTCGGGTTAGCAAGAATATTCAGCAACGAGTCCATTCTGCGGTTGCCCGGCCGCTCCGGGATCACCAGATGCCCGTCATCCAGCACCAGCACCGAACCGGGGGCATCTCCGCGCGGAGAGACATCGCAAGAGCCGTGTTCATCTGCTGTGGACAGGAATAACAGCGGGGACATCGCTATGTAATCACGGCAATGCTGATCCAGATGCCGGATCGACTTGCGCTTCACCACTTCACTCGGATACCCCAGAAGCTCTCTAAGCTCCTGTTCCGACGTCAACAGTTCATTAAAGGGAGTATTCATCTCACACCCAAACCTCCATCCGTTCATCCAAGGTTGAAGTATGCAGCTCCAGCTGAATTCCATCCGGGTCCAGGAAATTCACCGACCAGCCGGTTCCCCGCTGAACAGGTCCTCTGACGATCTCAACTTGATGCTTGTTTAAAATAGCTACGGCTTCCTTGAAATCATCCTCTGCGATATAAAAAGCTACGTGGTCCATCCCGGCGAATCCGCCCGGCTGCTGCCCGGCCTCCGTCCGTTCCACCAGACATACCCAGGCGCTGCCCCACTCCAAATAAGCATCTAGTCGGCCGTGATGTCTAAGATTCATCCCCAGAATACCATGATAAAACTCCAGGGATGTCTTAAGATCGCGTACCTGGAGTGTGATGTGACTGAATCCGCTGACTTTCATATAAAGGCCCTCCTTAGCTAAGTAAATTACAGCCATCTGATAAATTTTTTATGCAGTACTTCGATCTGATGCCGCTCTGCCCATTCCGTGAGTGCCCGTATCCCCTGATCTTCTTGGTCGGTGAAGCGGAAACAGTAGGAATAAGGGACCAGCAGGCGCGCTTTGGGCTTCACGGCGATTACGGGCATGAAGTATCCTCTGATGAAAATCCGCTTCACATTCCGGGCTCTCCACCCCATCCCCCGCTTTCCTCATCCTGCAAGATCTTTAGATGTAACCTTATAATACAGGTAAATGATGGAATGAGGAAGCGGGGCGCCCTATACGATGACAGATCTGCGAAGCCTGCAATTGGGGTATTAAAGTTTTTGACTATCCTCTGGCTACAAGATATTATAGGTTGCATAAGGGCTGATACAGATCAGGAGGAACAATCATGGATGTGTTTGCAGAGTATTTAGCGAAGATAGATAACCCGGTCCATCAGGTAACGGTGGAGGAAGTACTCGCCTGGGTGTTGCAGGAGTTCCCGCAGCTCGAACCGAGAATTGGCTGGAACCAGCCGATGTTCACCGATCACGGAACCTATATTATTGGCTTCAGTGTAGCCAAAGGGCATATGGCTGTCGCCCCGGAGAAGGCAGGCATGGATCATTTCGCCGAGGTCCTGAAGCAAGGCGGGGTTGATCACACCAAGCTGCTGATCCGCATGAAATGGACGAATCCGGTGGATTACGGCCTGCTGAGACAGTTAATCGAGTACAACATTGCCGACAAGGCGGATTGCACAAGCTTTTGGCGGGTATAGCTGCGGTATTCATCCGCTCCCAGGTGCAGAAAAGGACATGCCATATGGCATGTCCTTCTTTTTCATCACCAAATCACGCCACTGACAATCTTGCGGTGATCTGACACATACGCTCTGAATTTATGCTCCTGTGCAGCATCCTCGAACGATTGCTTCGCAACGAACCAATACTCCTGTGGCCCATGGAACAGCAGATAGTAGCTCTGGTTCTCCCATACCCGGGTGAAAGAGCCCCATGTCATGACGGACGCGTCCTTCTCCGGACTGAAATTGATCCCCTCTGCATCGAAAAGATATTCAAATTCCTTATTGTACCTTGTATCTGCCGACAATATCTTCGGTAAAAGCAAGGTTCGCATCACGATTGACATTCCCATGGTCAGAACCAGCGTAATTGATATGCCGAGCAGAATGACCGATTGGTTCTGAGTATACAGAATCATGCACACCGCTATAAATACCGCTTGAACGCCAATGGACAGTATAGATTTCCACGAGTGGAAATATAATGCCCGCGCCACCTTGGAAATATGCCGTCCATAATGAAAGCTGATTGTCTCCATCCTGCCACCCTCTATCTCTTCACTTCATCACTTATAGTAGTATAGCATCCAGCGCGTAGAAAATCCTGGCCCGTTCACACTTCACGTGTCTCTTCAGGATGATACAGAATTCGCTGGTAATCCCAATCCTTCGTATCCATATCGCCCAGATACATCCGTTCATGCTCCGGCACAAGCTCATATTTGATTCGAAGCTGCTCCCGGTAGTATTCACCCGGATTCTCCAGATAAGCGTAATAGGCAGCCCGGCACGCTTCATGCGCCGTTTGCTCGCCGTTTAGCTGCTTGTGGAGGTTGTGCAGCTCTTTGAGCTTCTCTTCCGCATCCGCAGAGTATAGGGCTTCGCCTAATGTAACCTCGCCCAATTGCAGAATATGTACATTAACAGGTGTATCCATTGTCGTGAAGAAGGTCTTATCTGCAAAAAGCGTGTCCAGCTCCTCCAGCGTATATTCTGCTTCAGCAGGCAGGTTATAGACCGCTACCTTTCCGTCCTTGTATATCACAACATCGACCAGGTATACTGCCCCGCTATTCTTCATGAACAGGTGGACACTTTTGCCCTCCGTCGTCTGGTAGAACATTTCGCTGTTGACATAGAATTCCGTAGAGGAAGGTGAATGCGCAATCCGGCGCGCTTCACTCTGCTCCTGCTCCCGGTCCGAAATCTCATAGATATTCGTATGGTCCGGATTCAGCAGACTCACTGTTTCCTGAATATGCTGGTAATAGCTTGCAGCGTTGTAAGTCCACTTCGCTGACTCTACCGTATACGCACCCAGTCCATGAATGGACAGCTGCTTCCCGGAGGGAACTGCCGGCGTTAACCAGCCTGAATTTATTTTGCCGGATAAGCCCTTAAGATCTGTAAGCTCCCAGCAGTTGACCATGCCGTCTTCGTACACATCTACATTAATATAGAAGTAACTTCCTCCGTTATGGATGATTCCGGGAATGGAAGTCCCTTCCACCGTCTTGGTTCTTCTAATTGCTCTCATGTGTAATCCCCCTTAGCTAGGACTTGGCGAGTGGTTCGACGACTGGCTCCGGTCCAAGCTTCACGCACAGCGTCGCAATCAGCGCAATCAGGAAGCCGGTCGTACAGGCAATCAGGAAGCCGCCGAATCCGTCCCCCAGATAAGCCGGCAACGTCGCCAGGCCCGGAAAGGCGAATGAGATCGCAGCCGAGCCGAACATTCCGACCATCCCGCCTCCAATGGAGCCAGCGCAGCAGACGATGATCATCGGCTTGCGCAGAGGCAGGTTCACACCGAACATCGCAGGCTCAGTTACGCCGAACAATGCCGAAATCGACGCCGATAAGGACAGGGTACGGAACTTCTTGTCTTTGGCTTTGATGAATACCGCAAGTGCTGCCCCTGCCTGGGCGAAGGCCGCCGGTCCCATCAGTGCGAGGATCGTGTCTGAACCTCCGGTGCTGATATTGTTGATTGCCAGCGGCACCAGACTCCAGTGCAACCCGAATATAACCATCGGCTGAATAATCGCCCCAAGCACCATACCGGCCCCGACAGAACTGAGGTTATACACCGCACGATACCCGTCCGCAAGAGCATCCCCTGCCAGCGCTCCCATCGGCCCGAATACAAGCAGTGTCACCGCTGATACCACCACAATAGAGATAAGCGGAGTGAAGAACTCCCGGATGACCTCGGGCAATATTGTGACACAGAATCGTTCGACATAGACCAGCAGGCCTACCGCAAGGATGATGGGAATGGCACTCGCGGGATAATTAACCGGTGTGATGCTCATGCCCAGGAACTCGATGACTTCTTGGTTCGCAAACAGTGTCGTCAGGCTCGGATACAGCAGCACCCCGGCAATCACCACCGCTGTAAAAGGATTGGCCCCGAATTTACGGGCTGCTGTAAACGCCAGAAGCAGCGGAAGGTAATGGAACAGGCTGTCCGCCATCGCATTCAGCACCGTATAGGTGCCCTCCGTCTTGCTGACAATCTCCAGGGCTACCGCACCTGCAAGAAGCCCTTTCATGATGCCTGCCGCACTCAATATATTGACGATGGGAAGAAAAATTCCGGAAATCCCGTCAATGATCACATTGACAATATTTCTTTTGGATGGCTTCACGACTGTGTCCTCTTTCACTACGTTCATATGATCCCCCTGCATTCTTACTCACTCTTATGTAAATGACCCGTAAGAGTCACTTTTCGCAAAGTTCTCCTCCTACGGGTCAAACCTCAGACCGGCGTCAGTGCCGGCTGTCCTAGAATACTTTGGTTGTCCATGATTCGCAGTTCCAGGTATCTGTCACGATATCGCGGTAAAATTCAGGCTCGTGGGAAATCAGCAGGATACTGCCTTTATACGCCTTCAGTGCTCGCTGCAGCTCTTCCTTCGCATCTACGTCAAGATGGTTGGTAGGCTCATCCAGGACGAGCAGATTGCTCTCCCGGTTGATCAGCTTGCATAGACGCACCTTGGCTTTCTCGCCGCCGCTCAGGACCGCAATCTTGCTCTCAATATGCTTGGTCGTCAGGCCGCACTTGGCCAGCGCTGCACGAATCTCAAATTGGGAGTAGGACGGGAATTCGTTCCAGATCTCCTCAATACAGGTGTTGTAATTCGATTCCTTCATTTCCTGCTCGAAATACCCGATCTCCAGCAAATCCCCCAGTCTCGCCGTGCCTGAAATAGGCTGAATCTGGCCGAGAATACTGCGCAGCAGCGTGGTTTTACCGATACCGTTCGCACCGACGAGTGCGATTTTTTGTCCCCGCTCCATGCTTAGCTCCAGAGGACGCGACAACGGGGAATCATAGCCGATGACCAGATCCTTGGTTTCAAAAACCATTTTGCCGGAAGTCCGCCCCTGCTTGAAGTTGAACTGCGGCTTCGGCTTCTCCTTGGCGATCTCGATGACCTCCATCTTATCCAGCTTCTTCTGCCGGGACATCGCCATATTGCGGGTAGCTACGCTGGCCTTGTTGCGGGCCACGAAGTCCTTCAGATCGGCAATCTCCTGCTGCTGGCGCTTGAACGCGGATTCGAGCTGCGACTTCTTCGCTTCGTACACCTGCTGGAAATACTCATAATCGCCCACATAGCGCGACAGCGACTGGTTCTCCATATGGTAGATCAGGTTGATGACACTGTTCAGGAACGGAATGTCATGCGAGATCAGGATGAAGGCATTCTCATAATCCAGCAGGTAGCGCTTCAGCCAGTTGATATGCTGTTCATCCAGATAGTTCGTAGGCTCATCCAGCAGCAGAATGTCCGGCTTCTCCAGCAGCAGCTTGGCCAGCAAGACCTTGGTCCGCTGACCGCCGCTGAGATCGTTAACATCCTTGTCGAGACCAATGTCGGTCAGACCGAGCCCGCGTGCGGTTTCGTCGATTTTGGCATCAATCATATAGAAATCCTGGCTGGTCAGCATGTCCTGAATCGTTCCAACATCCTCCAGCAGCTGCTCCAGCTCCTCCGGGGAGACTTCGCCCATCTTGCCGTACATGTCGTTCATCTCTTGTTCCATATCGAACAGATATTGGAAGGCGCCGCGCAGCACATCCCGGATGGATTGTCCCTGCTGAAGCACTGCGTGCTGGTCCAGATAACCGGCGCGCATCCGCTTCGCCCATTCCACCTTGCCTTCATCCGGCTGCAGCTTGCCTGTGATGATATTCATGAAGGTTGATTTCCCTTCACCGTTGGCACCGATCAGGCCGATATGCTCGCCCTTCAGCAGACGGAAGGAGACATCGGTGAAAATGGCCCGGTCGCCGAAGCCGTGACTTAGCTTTTCTACATTTAATATACTCATGAAGTGAACACCTTTTCCTTTATTCTATATTCTCGTCATATTATAAAGGCTAACGCGCCACAACTCCAGACGGTTTGTAAAAAAAACAGAAAACACACTAAGGGAAAGGGTCAGCTTACGTCATACTCTCTCTTGGAACATACTGAACATCCTTAGCCACTACCCAGCCACTCATCCCGTATGAGGATAATAACTCGATATATTTGTAGTTCTCTTCGGTTAATATAATTTGCAATTCTTCAAGTGATTCATACCAGGTTGGCCAGCCATAGCTCCGGCTCTTAAGTAACATTTCCGAGTTGTCATCCATAAAATGTTGAACTGAAGATTGCTGGATACTCAGGATAATACTGCCCTTTAGGGGATGATCAAACTTATGGCTTAGTACATTTATAAAAATAACATTCATCTCTTCCACCATTCTCGAATCGTCATAGCGGGTATGTATGATAATTTGGTCATTCTGTAAATCGACTACGTAGGATAAAATCACACTATCGTGAATCATCGGCATTATTTATGGCCCCATTCCGTTATAGTTTCTCCTAGATATGCTAGCTAACCCATTCCTTGAATACAAGGATATGCAATATTGACACGGTCAGATTAAGCAGCAGTCCAAGTATAGCCCATTTATTTCGCGAAATAATCCCCAGCACACTAATGCTAATGGCGAATAACAGGAAGAAGTACACCAGATAGATTAAAGTGTCTGCGTAAAGTGCTAAGACTTCAGAGCCTGAATCATTTAACCAGATTCCGTCATACAGGCTCTTGTTCTTGCTGGTGGCATATATCAATAGACCGGCGATACAAACCGATGATGATAACACGGGAATGGCTGTTAAGCCTTTTATATTCTTCTTGTGTCTTCCTAACGTCACTGACCATAGACCATAAACTACAAACACTACGACAAGACAGACCAAGTACATCTGATAGAAATAAAACCCTTCTTCACGGTCCCCGGTTCCCCCGCCATCTGGACCTGAAGCGTATAAGAACAGATTAGTAATGACTAGAATGAAATTTAGGATTGCATATTTGATTGTGCTGCTTCCTATGCCCTCATACTTTTTCATGATTACTTCCTTTCTTGCGCTGGTTGGTCCTCAGAAATAAACTTCAATACATAACCCATCATTTCCTCTAAAAAGCAAAAAGACGTTAACCAGATGTACCGCTACATCCGTTAACGTCTTCTAGTGATGCGAATTAAGTCCGGCGCATATAAGCACGCACTGTAATTGGAGCAAAGACCGCCACAATCACGGCGGCACCGATGAGGGAGTAGACCAGATCGCTGCCTACCGTTCCATGGTTGACCAGTTCACGGACAGCGGTGACCAGATGAGAAATGGGATTGGCATTCACGAACCATTGAAGCCAGTTCGGCATGGTATCGACAGGAACAAAGGCATTGGAGAGGAAGGTGAGCGGGAATAAAACGATCATCGAGATTCCCTGGACACTGGAAGCTGTGCGGGCAATCACACCGAAGAATGCAAAGATCCAGCTAATCGCCCAGGAGCATCCGATCACAAGAACGGCTGCAAGGGCAACGCCGCCGATGTCGCCTTCAGGCCGCAAGCCCATGATGTAACCCATCACGAAGGTAAGTACCGTAGCAATGGTGTAACGGATGGTATCTGCTAACAGCGCACCCGCCAGAGGGGCAATCCGGGCAATCGGCAGGGATTTGAAGCGGTCGAATACCCCTTTTTCCATATCCTCCCGCAGCTGGACACCGGTGACGACAGAGGTCGTGATTACGGTCTGAACCAGGATTCCTGGAATGATGACCGGCAGATAACTTGCCACATCACCGGCAATCGCCCCGCCGAAGATATACGTGAACATCAAGGTGAAAATGATCGGCTGAAACGTGACGTCAAACAATTGTTCCGGCGTACGCCGGATCTTGAGCAGTCCTCTATACGCCATTGTTAATGAATTGCGTACCGCCTGACCGAAGCTGGTATGATTGTTCAGCTTACGCTCTACACCCGGTTTAATGTAAGTACTCATGCCAGCACCCTCTCCTTATTCTGTGCGCTATCTTCGGCATTCCCAGCCTCTTCCTTCACTCCATGACCGGTCAGGGTCAGGAATACTTCATCCAGCGTCGGCTTCTGCACGCTCATCTCAAGCAGCGGAATATCTGCCTCGCGAAGCGCAATCAAGAGGTCGGTTACCCGGTCTACATTCCCCATCGGAGCGGTGATTTTGGCCGCCTCTGCTGACAGGTTCGACCTGACCTGCAATACCTGCTCGATAATTCGGCGGGCATTCCCCATATCCTGCGGGTTCACCACCTTCAGGTGCAGCGAGGAGTTGCCTACCGAACCCTTCAGCTCATCGACTGTCCCTTCCGCAACCACCTTACCCGTATCAATAACAGCAATCCGGTCTGCCAGTTGATCCGCCTCTTCGAGATATTGTGTGGTCAGCAGCACCGTTGATCCCGTCTTCACCAGCCTGCGGATCGTCTCCCACATCTGATTACGTGTGCGGGGGTCAAGCCCTGTTGTCGGTTCATCCAGAAAAATCAGTGGCGGCTGCGCAATCAGGCTTGCCGCCAGATCGAGCCGCCGGCGCATTCCGCCGGAGAAATTCTTCAACGGACGTTTCGCCGCTTCCGTCAGGCCAAATTCCTCCAGCAGCTCTGAAGCTTTGCTGCGCGATTCTGCGCGTCCCAGGCCATGCAGCCTGGAGAAGATGATCAGATTCTCAGTCGCGCTAAGCGACTCATCCACCGACGCATATTGACCCGTGACTCCGATTAACTGCCGCACGATCTGCGGTTCTTTGGCCACATCATGTCCGAAGATGCGCGCCGAACCTGCGTCAGGCCGAAGCAGGGTGGCGAGCATACGGATGACCGTCGTCTTCCCGGCTCCATTCGGACCCAGCACCCCGTAGATCATTCCTGTGCCAACCCTCAGATCCACACCATCCACCGCACGGTTGCTGCCGTAGATTTTGACAAGACCTTGCGCTTCAATGGCATAACTGCCGCCCGGCTGCGCTGTTTGCGTTTGTTTCATGATTCATCCTCCTAGAACAACTGAATGTATTAGGATGGTAACCGACTTTTTTAAACTGAATATAAACTTACTGTTCACAGCAAAAATCCGATCCCATGGGATCGGACTGGAGAAGTACGCTTGCAGGCGTAGCTGTGTAATCTTTTTACTTATTCATAACCGCCTTCGGCTGGCGGCAGCTCTTGGTAAGCCTCTTTACCGGCCACGATATCCGCGATGAAGGTCCGCAGCTCCAGCAGTTGCTCTGCATCTTCCGTAAGCTCTCATTGCTCACCGGACCAGGCCAGATTCCGGGTGACTTACTCACCTCCATAAGGACAACTTTTACAATGAACAGCAGGTTGATAGAGCATCCGAACTACAGAAGTGAATTCCACAAATGCGGTAATGTATGAAGATGCGTTCGAAGTGAACATTCAGTGATAGTTGTATTCTATACATTTAAAAACAGTGAACAGGAAGGTTATCCTCTTCTAGTTGTAGCCTGTACAACTAAATCTGCCTGAATGGGCGAAACCCACTTAGAGATGGCAGTTTAATTGCACGAAATACAGGTAAACGGATATTAGGCGGGTTATCTGGCGATTTAGTTGTATAGAGTACATTTAAGCCTACCATGCGCACCTTAATCGGGGCACGGCAGACCCTCATGCGATGGGTTACTGTATTTTTCACTATTTTAACTCTGATGATCCACGGGTTTAGGTAGTATAGTTGTAGCTGGCTAAATATTTAGCAATGACTTCCTTACTCTCATGCCACCACAGAATTGGGAGTTCGCCTACTTTCGCCATCCCTAACTTCCCAGCTAGATGATTGGAGCCAGTATTGCCGGTATCACAGTCCCAGTACGTCGTTAGCTTCCGCTGACGGGCAAGCTCTATGAATTCTTGACATAGTCTAAAGGCCAAGCCTTGATTCCGGTAATCCTTCTGCGTGATAATGTCCGGTTCAATATAGCCGCCTCCTACATAGAAAGTGTTACAAGCGCTTACAAATCCGCCTTCATTCAAATAACAATAACCAAAGGCTTTGTCCAGATAGGTCTCCGCAGAATCCCACAGCAAGCGATAGCTATCATCCATCTCCTGATTATAGCGTTCAAACAACTGCTCATCTATTCTAGTTAATATAAATTCTCCAGAATCCTCCTGGATTTCAACAGGAAGTGCAGCATCGCCGTTCATAATATAATGTGTTCTGTTCAGCTCCACTGTGTTTTCTTTCAGCGCATCCAGCAGCACAAGCCAGTGACTGGAAGAGAAGTACAAATCATAGAAATTCGCATGATTGGCCGGATTGGCTAAGAAAACAATTAAGCTTTGATTGAACAAATGATCATCTTCCTGTCCAAACAGATAATATTTCCCGCCGCGGCTTGCGACAATTCCTGCAGTCGGCTGGTCTATATTATTCACAAATATTCTACCAGGCTGATTAAGATCCATAACCCCCTGCACAAATACAAAGATGAAATCACCATCTTTATGAGTTAAAAGATGCCTAATCTCGTTGTACCTGCTTGCATGTAATTCTATCGTTCTCCTCATTCCTCTCAGCCTAACTATCCGTTATGTATAGCTGCGGTTCGCACAGCACTAAGGCCGGGGCCACAGTCACCTGTGTCCGCCAGCCCAGTATATCATGCCTACCGCCAATTCTTCACCTCTACCCATTCTGCATCCGGGCCGCTTCGTTCAAATGCCGTGCCCACGGCTCCCTTAAAAGGCTCCAGCAGGCTAGGGTCCCGGTCAATCAGATCATACACATTCATGATCGCCGTGTTCTTGGGGTCGCTTAAGTAGGCGCGATCTTCTTCCCCGGTGAATAGCCGCCAGCCGCTATCCTGCTCCCGGGTAGCGGCTTCACGGTACATCCAGCGTACCCCGCTGCCCGGCAGCATACATTTTCTGGTGACCATGGCCGCCTTCTCCCCTACTTCGACCCACGCCGGATCTCCTTGTCTAAGGATGGACTGGGCGATATGCCTGGGCTCGAATTCCACGGTATCTCCCGGCTGCAGCGACTGTATAACTCCGGGTGCATTGGTCAGAATCCCCGTATATCGTCCGGTAACCGGATCTTGTCCCATGATCTCCACCCACATCCGTTCAGCACGCGGCTGCCCTTCAAGCGCATTCGTCAGCATAAAATGCAACCTAACCATTCTCCCTATCTCCTGCGCTTCCCGTTCTTGTCTGGAGGGAATAAAAAACGACTCAGGATGCAATCGGCTCGTCTCTTCTACATCTTCCAAAGTCCATTCCATGCGGCATACCTCCTGGTCTGTTGTACTAGACTACCATTACCCTAATATGTGCGGGACTATTCAGTGAAGCCTGGGAACCAGATTCCGAGCGGTTTGCGGCCATTGTTTACATACTTAATCTTTTAAATTAATACTACCGGCAACCTGCCACCCTATAATTAACCTCATGTAAGAATTAGCTATATAGATTGAACTTGAAAAATATCCTAAAAGGGAAAAGTGGCGGAGGAGAATTTTGGCACTGTAGGAGCGATAGCGTCCGCCTTTGTCTGCGGATTTCCACCGCGATGAGCGGGTTAAATCAAGAAATCTGTAGACAACAGCGGCCGGAGGGCCAAACATTCTCTGGAGTCACGACAATCCCATAATAGAATAAATACAAGTTAATCTATATAGTCCATTTCGGTAGAATCAGAGGAGCGAAGCACATGCACAGTAAGAAGAATCACCGAAGGTTCAAACGGATAGGGAATAGAATAACCCTGTTCCTCCTATTCCTCTCAGTCGCAGTAAGCACCCTGCAGCCGGCAGGCTTCATTGCAGCTGACCATCCTGTTCCCGGTGCCGTAGTTATCGAAGATTTCGAGCATGACCTGAACGATAATGTACTGGTCCAAAAAAGAAACTTCTCCGGTGCCATGAGCCTGGAGTCCGCTCCCAAGCATGTCCGTTCAGGCCAGAATTCCGTACGTCTGGACTATGACTACATTGGTGTCAAAGAAAATCCCTCCTATGTCTATGTAGGTCCATCCGCCCCGGTCCCCATTACCGGCCTTCCCAAAAAGATTGGCATGTGGATCTATGGTAATAACGACGGACATCTCATCTTCAGCAAGTTCAGAGACGGCAAAGGCAAATCCTTTGAGGTGGAATATCTGGATGAGAACGTCGGCGTGGACTGGACCGGCTGGAAATACATTGAGGGTGACATCCCTCAAGACAAGACAGGGCCAATCCAGCTGGAAATCTATATGCGGATCGAACAGTCCATTGTAGACAAAAAAAATAAAGGTACCGTATGGGTCGACGATGTGCGCCTGATCTATGAGCAGGACCCTAATGAAGATATGGGCGTCCCGGCCCTGGAGATCGTGTCCCCCAGGGATGCAGCCGTAGTCCAGACGCGCACTCCGCGTATAGAGCTGATGGCCACCGATGACCAATCTGGGATTGACCCCGGCTCCGTAGAGCTGAAGCTAGATGGACATCCCGTAACCACCGAGTATGCAGCGGATACAGGCAGCATATCCTACCAGCCCTCCGCTCCGCTGGCAGGGGGATATCACACCGTGCAGGCTGCTGTATATGACAGATCCGGTAACCCCGCCGAACGCAGCAGTTCTTTTGTCATTCCCGAGGGTATTCAATATCAGCTGAGCGCCCCGTCCGAAGTCCTCAGCAATACCACATTCCAATTGAAGCTTCAGATTAAGCAAGCTGCTGATCTGGAGGCTGCGTATGCCAAGCTTCAATACGATCCGCAGACCTTGGATATCGCTTCGGCTGAGCCTGCCGTTGATCCGGCACTCGTTACTCGAAATGAGATCAACTCTGTACAAGGTGAATATCAAGTGCAGCTGTCCGGATTGAACCCTCATTCCTTACCGGATGACGGGACCGCCGTGGTATTGAATATGACGGTTAAGCCCAGTGCCAAAATGGAGCGCGGTGAGGTATTCAAATCCATCGCGATGAGCGACGGCAGCTTACGGATGACTGCTGGAGAAGCGGTGTACGCGCTGGCAGCCCCCCATCCATACACGATCGGTTTTCCTTACACACTTACTGTACAAGGCAGCTCACTCCATACGATAAGTACTTTGCGTGTTACGGATGCTTCAGGCGCGCCCGCCGAAGGAGTCTCTGTAATCGTACCCGATCCGCTTGAGCCGCAATCCTTCGCTGAGGTGAGATCTGGAGAGTCAGGAGTATACACCAATGCTGATTCCGCTTCGGACAAGCTCGCTTCCGCTATACAGGGCGAACGATTCTTCACAACCGGAGTGACCAATGGGGACTATACCGCCATTCTGCTGCCGGATGGCAAAAGAACCGGCTGGATTCCCACTGCTGATATTCAGGTGAGCCTCTTGAAGGAAGCTTGGGGCCTGACGGATGCAAAGGGTGAAATCCATACCGGCCTGACGACTTTGGCCTTGACGAGCCTCAGACTCCAGGCTGTGAACGGGGATAAGGTCAGCAAGGAGTTCAAGCTGTCTGTAGTGCCGCAGCTTGGGTCAGATCAGCCGGAATATGTCAGAACCTATGTTACACAGGATATGAAGTCCACGCGGAGCATTGTCTGGAGAACGGCCCCCCGTGTGGCTGGCGGAGTGATTCAATATGCGAAGGCCAGTGAATTCAAGGGCTTTGACCAGCCGAATATCATGGAGCAGGCCGCTGAACCGCAGCTGCTGTTAGCCCCTGACCGTGTCAATGAGACCTTGTTCCACAAAGGCTTGCTGCAACAGCTGTCACCGGGTACGGAATATATTTACCGTGTAGGAACCCCGGGGCTGTGGAGTGAACAGCATACATTTACAACGGAGGCAGAAAGTCAGAAGTCTTTCTCCTTCTTGTTTGTAACGGATTCGCACACCAATAATGAAGAAGCCCTGCATATCCACCAGGATTTAATGAGCAGTGCCTTCACCCATTACCCGGATGCCCGCTTTGTTATGCATGGCGGCGATATCGTCGATGATGGCGGCGTAATGAACGAATGGGAGCAGGATATGAAGGCCTCCCAGCTCTACAGCGGCGACGTTCCCTCCGCCTATGCCATAGGGAATCATGATATCAAAAACGGCGGAAAGGACGTATTTACCAAGGCGCTGGGATTGCCGGGCAACGGAATGGCAGGACAAGAGCATTTGAACTATTCCTATGATTATGAGGATACTCATTTCGTTGTACTTAACTCGGAAACCGATGAGGCAGAGATGCAGAAACAGGCAGTATGGCTGCGGGAGAATCTGAAGGCCAGCTCTGCGCAATGGACGGTCGCTATGTTCCACCGGCCTGCTTATCATACGGAGGACGGGCGCGGCCCGGAGCTGGTTACCCGGTATTTGGCCCCGGTCCTGGAGGAGTTTGGCGTAGATCTGGTGCTGGTGGGCCATGATCATGCCCTGGCCTGGACCTATCCCATGAAGAAGGGCCAGCCTATGAAGGATGGCAGCCAAGGTACCGTCTATCTGTCCGGAGGGTCCTCCGGCTGGAAATTCTACGATGCAGTCAAGTTCGATTACCTGGAGTATCTGTACGATGACAATTTCCCGGTGTATTCCGCGATCACGATCAGCAAGGACCAGATTGTCATCGAAGCCAGAAAGACGGATGGCGAGAAGCTGCAAGCTTTGACCATTAAAAAAACGGACACAGTAACACCTCAGCCTGAGCCTGGTACCAGCCCGACTCCGAGCCCGACTCCTAGTCCGACTCCAAGCCCAAGCCCAGAACCGAGTCCGCAGCCGAGTGCTACGCCAACTCCAGATTCAGGCTCCGCACCGGGCAATGGATCAGGTACGAAGCCGGGACCGGTGGCAAGCCCGCCCCCTGCGCCAGCAGCTACGGCTGCACCCGCCGTAACACCGGCACCTGCCGCGACACCTACATCTGCTATCTTCGCAGAGGGAGTACAGCCCGGTGTCTTAAAGGATGCACTTAAGGCCAGAATTGCCGGGGGCCAAGCAGATCATTCCGCGCCTGTGCTGAAGGATATTGCAGGTCTGTGGAGCACCCGTGCGATATCAGCATTCTATCAGCTGAAGCTGATTAACGGTTATGAGGACGGCACCTTCCGGCCGAATCACAGCATCACCCGTGCGGAATTCGCCACGGTCATTACCAAAGCCTTTGGACTGATGAGATCGGACGCTTCACCGCAAACCTTAAGTGACATGAAAGCTCATTGGGCCCGTGAGGCCATAGCCACACTTGCTTCCAGGGGAATGATTACCGGTTACCCGGATGGCACCTTCCGGCCGGACCGGACCATCAGCCGGGCTGAGATGATTATGATTCTATCCAGAGTCGTTAACTTCAGCAGCGCCGCAACGGTTGAAGCGGGCCTTAGCTTCAGCGATGCCCAGGCTTCCTGGAACAAGGAGCAGATTGCCCAAGCCGCCGCAATCGGTCTAATTAACGGGCGCGGCCAGGGCCGGTTCGCCCCGGACCAGTCCGCGACCCGGGCAGAGGCTGTAACCCTGATCATGAATGCCCTTTGTCTGGACCCGGAGATCCGAGTCTTAATGGATCAATTAACTAAATAATCGCGCAGCAAAACACCCTCTGGAATGGAGATTGGAATGAACCTTGTGGTTCATCCAATGACCTTCTGGAGGGTGTTTTTGTTGATACTTTTATGAGCGCTCCGCTTCCTTCACGGGAATCCATATTTCACTTCTATAGGCTGGTGAGGTGGTATCCTTGCTCTCATTCCAGAGAATCTCCGGCCCCTCCACCTGCTCGTAATGCGAAGAAGGGAACCATTCCGAATAGATCCGGCCCCAGATATTCTGGAGCGTATCCGGGAAGGGTCCCACCGCTTCAAATACAGCCCAGGTGGACGCCGGGACTTCAAGCACGGCATAGGAAGGCGGACTTGTCAGAGTGGTCGCAACCCCAATATAATGATCAAGCTCTCCCTGCTCCTCCATCCGTCCTGCGGAGAAATTCACCGATGCGCTGAGCATCCCGGCCGGAACGATATTCGACAGCTGCTTCAGCTCTGTGATCATCTCCATGTTCAGACTCTGCCACATAGCGGCGATCTCCGGGTTCACTCCGCTGAACTGGATCGGCACCCTTTTCTTCAATCCAACAATGCGAAACGCCGCTTTCTCTTCCATACGATAATTCATTTCACTGCCTCCTCTGATTGTTAACTGAAACGTCATTCGAGGAAAGGACTTCAGCGGTGTCCCTGCACTTCGGGCTTCCGAAGGCGTCACCCCATGAACCTGCTGGAATGCCTTGGTGAAGGCATCCGGTGAGCTGTAACCCACCTCCAGGGCAATATCAATGATCCGCTTCCGGCTGTGCTGGAGCTTGAATGCAGCCAGGGTCAGACGTCTGCGCCGGATATATTCCGACAGCGGAATCCCGGCCAGGAAGGAGAACATCCGCGTGAAATGATACTCCGAGCATAACGCCAGCCTCGCCGCCTCCCGGGCATCCACCTCTTCCTCCAGATGCTCTTCAATATACGCGAGTGCAGCATTCATATTTTCGAGCAGGTTCATCATCTCCCATCCTTTCCTCACCATCAGATTAACAGCAATTCAGCAGCCGGATCCGACAGTTCCTGCACCAGATTAACGGGTGCCCGCTTCCTCGATACTCTTAACGGTCTTCCGTCTATCCAGACCTTCCGGCATCCGCGAAGCTCTTGACTAACTCCTTGACCTGCCGTCTGCTGGTTACAATAATTACTTCCTGGTGAGACCCGGTCTGCCGGAGTCTCTCCATAGTGCTGCTGCGGCTTCGTGTCTTGTAGTTCCATACCCATCTCACGAATGCCCAGTCCAGCTTCTCTGGGCAGCCTTCGTTCATATCTGGTCTAGACTGGTTGTGATACATCACTCGACGCTTTATAATCCGGTACATACATAAGAGTCTGGGCAGATCCAGCAAAATAATCACATCCGCACGCTTAAGCCTGATATCCATCGTCCTTGAATAATTGCCATCCATAATCCATTGCCCTTGGTCCGTGTATTGCCGCACAAGTTCCTCCCATTCCCCATTCGGCTTAGGAATCCAGCCCGGGTTCCAGAAATGGGCATCTAAATGCACGACGGGAAGATCTAGCAACCCGCCAAGCTGCCGCGCCAGGGTAGACTTGCCTGACCCGCCTGATCCGAGAATTAGAATCCGGTTCATAAGTTCTCCTTTTGCTGTTTTCCTGTTATTTCGCGGGTGATTTCTCCGCTTCCTGCCGGGAAGGACTGGAAGAATTCAGCAGGACCAGCCCCCCGATGATGATGAGCAGACTGATGCCGGTAAGCAGGTTGAACGGATCATTCCAGATCAGGATGCCGATGAGTGCCGTCAGAGCCGTACCAGCTCCCGACCAGATCGCATAAGCGAGGCTTAACGGAATGGTTCGGAGACTGATAGATAAGCTGTAGAACGCGAGTCCCATGCCAATCACCACGCCGATGGATGGCAGCAGGCTGCTGAATCCGTCAGAGAGCTTGAGCATCGTCGTTCCGAAGATTTCCGAGAGAATGGCGACACTTAATGCAAGATAACTTTTCATGGTTATTCCCCCGTTGAAAGCTTCAGGAGCACTACACCGCCAATGATGAGCACTAATCCTGCCACTTTTTTGACATTCAGATGTTCTTTATAGACTAGGACGCCAACCATGGCGGTTAACGCCGTTCCCACCCCTGACCAGATGGCATAAGCTGTCCCAAGAGGGATCTCCTTCAGTGCCAGGGACAGATTGAAGAACGCCAGCCCCATGCCCGCAACCACCGCAATCGAGGGAAGCAGCTTCTTGAACCCGTTCGAGGCCTTCAGCATAGAACTGCCGAAGACTTCGCTGACAATGGCTAATGATAACAACACATAAGAATTCAATGGGGTTGCCTCCTAATCAATCATTTCCAGTAATTTATGAATAACCTTGCCGCGCATTTCATCACCGATCTCCCCGATTCCGAACACCTCCGACAACCACAGGCCGTCCACCGCCAGCCGGACAATCGAGGACATTACGGGATCAATACCATCATTCTCTATGTTCTGTTGCCAGACCGAGTACTGTTCCCTTAGTTCATCCAGCAGAACCCCGTTGGTAAAAAGTGCTGCGTTAAGCGCAACATTCATATCCTGCCCATCCTTATCAGCATCTACGGTAGACTGTAAATAAGCACGGCTCCATTTCCCTTGAATCCGTGTATCCTGGTCCGCTCTCTTCTGAACATCGGCTGCGAAATCACTCGTTATGCCCGAGACCATACTTTGGATTAATGCGTCCTTATTCGGAAAATGGTGCAGCAGACCGCCCTTGCTTACCCCCGCTTCGGCGGCGACCGCTTCTAGCGTGAGCTTCTCAATCCCGTTCTGCTTCACAACCGTTGAAGCTGCAGCCAGGATCAGGCTGCGTTTGGAATTACTGTTCATTTGACTCACCTCTGAATTAACTATACCGTCCGGACGGTTTGCTTGTCAAATGCTTTACAGCAAAAACGCCCATCAGCCGATGAGCGTCCCTGCCTCTTCATATAGAAGGTATCTGCTTGAAGGTATCTGCCGCAGCATCTAGGAACCTGACAATAGTCCCCGGATGTAGCCGCTTAATTCCTGTGCTGTCTGCTGATGGGCAAGCAGCCCCGGATGGGTTCTCGCTCCTATAGTCTCACTTGTCGTATCCGGCAACTGGAACACAGACACGTTCCTATCGCCTGTGGACTTAATATATGTATCCACAGCACGGTAAATGGCCGGCATCAGCGAGAGGCCCAGCATTCCATATACCCACACGATATGCGCGTCGGGGTTACAGGTCCTCAGCTTGCCCACGAACTTCGTCACCGCAGACTCGAAGGCAGCCAGATCCTCTTCATGATAACTTCCGTCTTCCTTCAGCCGCTGCTTATATCTCTGTCCGGTAGTCTCATCCTGCCATTCCGGCGAATGAAAAGCGCCGTCATCATTGGTGCCCAGGTTGACAACGACCACATCCGGCTGCCAGGAGCCGAAATCATTCTTCTGATGCGCTCCAAGTGCTTCATTGTGGTGTCCGGTGAGCAGGCCGCAGACCTGCTCATAGATGTCAGGAATATTGCCCTGCGGGTTGTTATCCCAGCTGGAGAGCACGCCCCACCCGCTCTGTGAAACCACACGGTAGTCAGCCTGGACCGCCTCTGCGGTCATTGCTGTATAATTGTGGACTCCGCTGAACCAGGCCGGTATCCAGTCTTCCTCCGCCTTGGCTCCGATCACGCCTTCACCGGAGGTGATGCTATCCCCGACGAACTCAATCCGGTAAGGCTTGTCTTCGACAGGCAGGAACCCGCCGTCTGTGCGGACCGCATGGAACTGCAAATAGCAGCCCGGGTCACCGCTCATCGCCTGAACTTCTTTTACCAGCCGGATATTCTTCACACGCTCAGGGTTCATTCCTCTGAATACACAGATCCAGTGCCTTCCGGCATTCAGCATTTGTCTGCTTACCGGAACGTTGTTGATCAATATACTGATCCAGGACTCGTGATGATCATAGCCGGATTCCGCCTCCATCCACAATTCGGACGCCCGGACATTCAGCTCAACCGCGCTTCCGGTCCAGAATAAAGTCAGCGGGGCCAGCTCCCCCGTCGTACGCCCATGAATCTTCAGCTGTCCGATCTCAGCCAGTGGCTGTACCTGTAATTGCCGATGGGAGACGCTGCTCATTCCAATCCCTCCTGTCTGGTGGCAATGGTGAAGCTGCGGACCTTCATCCACTTCCCGCCCACCCATTCGTCGATGGTGCCCTTCCTAGTTCGGACACAGAACTTATGCGCCGTGCCCCGGTCGAAGCCCGTTGCCTCATATAACAGATCATCGCCCTGCTGTCCCTTGAAGTACACCTGCTTCAGACCGAGTCTGTTCAATAGTTCAAGCTTTACACTTTCTGTATATTGGCGTGAGAATTCTTTTGACATTAATGTTCCTCCTGCTGGGGTTATCCTCTATTATTCTTCCCGGATCTTCTTTGAGAATAACGTATATCTAGTGAATTTACACCTTATTTTTCACCATACCGCCTTGATATCCGGTTGATTTCAAGCTCGGCCATGTAATAGAATTAATGGATTATATAGAAAAGGATGCGCATACGCAATGCCTGACAAGGAATCACGTTCCCTTCGAAAAAGATCGATTCTGTTCTTCTCTCTGATCATGCTCGTCAAGAGCTATTTCGCCTGGTATTACTTATTCGAGGACGGCCCGACCTGGACCACCTGGCTGAAGGAAATCCCCTTCGTGCTGCTGCTGTTCTGCCTTATCGAATGGTTCGCCACGAGGCGCAAAGTCGCCATTTATCTGCTCGTCAATCTGCTCATTACCGTCCTGTTCTTCTCTCTTATTGTCTATCATAATCATTTTGGAATGATTGCTACGTCTCAGGTCTTCGGCCAGGTCAAGCAGGTGGGTGCCGTCAAAAAAAGTATATTCGCCGTAGTGCATCCGCAATATATGCTTATATTTGTTGACATCATCATCATTGGCTTCATTATGCTCAGAAGGAAGAAAGCGCTGGCCTGGAAGCACTCCATGTCCCGCCGCAGCAACCGCAAGGCCCTGGCTGTCCTGTTCTGTATTTCACTCGTCATGTGTATGATGAATATCTTTCCGAACAAGGCCAGTATGAATGAGAATGTCAAGGCGGAGCAGATGGGGATTCTCAATTATGAAGCCTATGCCGCCCTGCTCGGTCAACCTGAGGAAGAGCCTATGGACCGTGCGGAGATCTCCCAGGCCAGCATTGATAAGACCAAGGGGATTCAGCCTGCTCATGATCCGGTCCTGTTCGGAGCCGCCAAGGGGAAGAATCTGATCATCCTCCAGATGGAGTCGCTGCAGAACTTCCTGATCAACCTGCGGGTCGACGGAACAGAGATCACTCCGAATCTGAATAAGCTAGCCGCCGGAAGCTACTATTTCCCCCGTTTCTTTCAGCAGGTGGGACAGGGCAATACCTCGGATGCCGAATTTATCGTCAACACCTCCTATTATGTTCCGCCGGATGGCCCGGCAACGGAGATGTACGCTCCGAAGGAGCTGCCCAGCCTGCCTAAGCTGCTGGAGGCCCAAGGTTATGCTACCGCAACCTTTCATACCAATAATGTGGAATTCTGGAACCGCGGGGAGCTGTACAACGCACTCGGCTTCGACCGTTATTATGACAAGACTTATTTCGGTGAAGAGGATGCTGTCTTCTACGGCTCTTCGGATGAAGTCCTGTACAGCAAAACCTCTGCCGAGCTTGCACAGATGGATCAGCATGAACAGCCCTTCTATGCCCATGTGATCTCGATGTCATCGCATAATCCGTTCTCCATCCCGGAGAGCAAATACAAGATGACCTTGCCGGAGCGTTACGAGGGTACACTTGTCGGTGACTATATCCGGGCCGAGAACTATGCGGATTACGCGCTGGGCCAATTCATTGACGAGCTCAAGAGCAGCGGGGTGTGGGATAACAGTGTGGTTGTCCTCTACGGCGATCACCGGGGTCTTCCTATATTCTCGCTGAAAGAGGCCGACAAGGTCCTGCTGGAGGAGATTCTGGACCATGAATATAATGAACGCGATCTGATTAATATCCCGCTTATGATCTCTGCCACCGGCATTACGGCACCAAGCGTGAAGGAGCAGCTTGGCGGGCAGGTTGACATTCTCCCTACCGCAGCCAACTTGCTCGGCGTGCCGCTGGATAATCATATTCATTTCGGACAGGATTTGTTGAACCAGACGAAGTATAACCTGCTGCCGCAGCGCTATTATCTGCCGACAGGATCATTCGTCAATAACGAAGAACTCTTCTTGTCCGGCAGCGGGTTCGAGGACGGCCAGCATTATACCTTAACCGGTGACGGGACGGGACTGCTGCAATCGACAGAGGATGAATTCACCCGGGCGCTGGAGCTGCTGCGCATGTCGGACAGTTATGTAACCCAGCTGCCGGACCGGGAAGTGCAAGACAAGAACTGAATAGTCACGAAGCCAAGCCCGGTTCATGAGACTTATCTCTGAATCGGGCTTGTTCATGCATAAATTGCGGCTGTCCCCATAGGCACCAATCCCCCCTTCTGATCATACACAGATAGAAAAGAAGGGCGGGATGCGGGATGAGCAGCATGAGAAATGAAGAGGAATGGGCCATCTTTCTGGCGGCTGTCTGTGGACAGACTTATACCCAATTTGCCAATGCGGACGGTTCATTCGTTGTTCCGGCAGGCTTCTCGGTCGTTCACAGCTTCCAGGCGAAGTCCATGGGTAATGTCTGGGAGCTGTTCGGCTTCATTCTGGAATCTCCGCAGGAGATTATCATTGCCTGGCGCGGAAGCATCTCGACCAATGACTGGCTCTCTAACATGAATGCCGGCCAAAAAAAATACCCGTATATTCCGGAACCCTGCCTGACCCATAGGGGGTTCACAGACCTCTATGCGTCGGCACGGGATGATATTCTTGCCGTACTCAGTACCCTGTCCCCGGAGAAGACGCTGTATGTCACCGGCCACAGCCTCGGCGGGGCGCTTGCGACCCTGTGTGTGCTGGATCTCGCTGCCAATTCTTCCTACAGCTCCCCCTACCTCTACACCTATGGATCGCCCCGTGTGGGGGACCCGGCTTTTGCCAAAGCCTTCAGCTTATATGTCCGCAGCAGCTACCGCTATGCCAATATCTTCGACGTCACCACCTATGTTCCGCCCACCGTCTACAAGCTGCCCAGGCAGGAGACCAAATACTATTACGCCCATGTTCAGATGCTGAAATCCTTGTCCTTCCAGAACGGGACGGTGGAGCTGAACCATGTCATCCGAAGCTATTTCGCTGTACTGGCGAAGACGCGGCCGGAATTCACAGCAGCCTTATGCTCCGGGAACCCCGGCTTCTGCCCGGTGCTTGAGTTAGTCACCTAATTCGCCGCTTGTTAAGCTACAATGTTACGATTATTCCGTTAGCTGCAAATTGGCCTTGCGAATCTCGTCCAGCGGAATTTTCGGTGTCCGGTCTGCCGTTAAGAGTCCGTTCACTTCCTGCTGGACATCCGTAATCTGTGTGTAGCAATATCCGCAGATATAAGGGGTGTCCTTAATGGCCTGGGTGATTGAGCGGAAACGCTCCATAAAGGCCTCCGTGCTGCCCACCTGCTCTCCATATCCCCAGCCGTCACCGGAATCAAAGGCAATGCCGCCGAATTCACTGACGATCACCGGCTGCCCCCGGTAGGCATAGCCTTGGGCCATCACGTACTTCCAGTTATTGAACGAGAATTCCCCGCCAAGCACGCTTCCTGCGTCTGCATAACGCTTATGCAAGGCGTCACCGCTCTCCTCATAATCATGCAGGGTAATAATATCGCTGATGGTATGCTCCCAGCCGTCATTCACAATAACCGGACGGTTCGGGTCAATCGACTTGGTGAGATGGTAGATCGCCTCCGTGAATTTCTGCTGCCGCTTATTCGTGTAGACCTCCGGAATGCCCCACGATTCATTAAAAGGCACCCAGGTGATCACCGAAGGATGATTATATTGCTGCCGGACAATCTCTGTCCATTCGTTCGTGAAGTTCTCCACCGCTTCGTCATTGAACTCAAAGGTCGCCGCCATCTCCGACCAGACCAGCAGCCCCTTCACATCGCACCAGTACAGGAAGCGGGCATCCTCGATCTTCATATGCTTGCGGACACCGTTGTAGCCCATCGCCAGAACCGCGTCGATATCGGCAATCAGCGCCTCCTCCGAAGGCGGGGTCAGATGGCTCTCCGGCCAGTATCCCTGGTCCAGAATCAGCCGCTGATACACCGGGGTATTGTTAAGCAGCACCTTGCCTTGTTCGATGGATATTTTGCGGAGTCCGAAGTACGAATACACCCGGTCAATAACCAGATCATCCTGGTACAGAATGAACTCCACCCCGTACAGCATTGGCGACGCAGGCGACCAGGACTGCAGCTTCCACGGGCCATGCGCTTCATGCGTCAGCTCCACATCCAGCTGCAGCCAGGCCCGGTCTGCCTGTAGTGAGACCTGCTTGAAGGTCTGCTCCCCCGTGCTAATCCGGGTCTCCAGGCGGAGATTAGGCGCAGCCACGTGGGTCTGATATTCAAAACGGACAGAGCGGGTATCGAGATCCGGCGTGATTTTGACAGATTTGAGATACGAGGGTGATACATACTCTACCCACACACTTTGCCAGATGCCTGTCGTCTGCACATAGAAGCACTCGAAGTTCTCCTCTACCCAGCGCTGCTTGCCCCGTGGCTGTGTGCAGCTCTGGCTGTCTTCCGCCTTGACGACCAGCCGGTTCGGCACGCCTGGAGCAGTGTTCAGATAATCGGTAATATCCAGCGAAAAAGCCGCATAACCGCCCTTATGCCCTCCCGCGTACCTGCCGTTCACCCACACCTTCGCGTTGTAATCTACCGCCTGGAAATTCAGCAGCACCCGCTTCTGTCCCAAATCAGCAGGCAGCTGAAGCTCCCTCTCATACCATACATAAGGATGGAAGACCGTCTCCCCGATCCCGCTGGCCTGCGTCTCATAGGTGAACGGCACCTGAATTTTCAAATCCCCCTTAAGCTGCTCATTCCATCTCTCCCGTTCACCAACGTTGTCATCGTCAAACCGGAAATCCCATTCCCCATCTAAGCTCTGCCAGGCGTCACGGACGAACTGCGGCCGCGGATAATCCTTGATATAGTGCTGAGTGGTCATCGAACTGCACACGCTCCTTATGAACAATAATTTTGTTTTAATACAATAAATATGTACTAGTTATTGCAGAATCTGCTGAAATGTCAATGCCCGTTACTCCATGAGTTAGTGGACAATGAAGTCTGCCGACATCCCCTTAAAATTAGTTACTTGACTTTGAGCATACTCCAAGTAGTAAGTTCATGACAGGTGGCCACCGTAATTCGAAACAGGAAAAGGGGAAATACGCAATGACACAACCAACAACCGTACTGATCACAGGTGCAAATAAAGGGATCGGCTATGAAACGGCCCGGCAGCTCGGAGCCCTCGGCCATAGAATTCTGATCGGCTCACGGGATGAGCAGCGGGGTAGCGAAGCGGCAGCCGCTTTGGCACAGGAGAGCATTGATGCCCATTTCATCCATATTGATCTGCAGGATCAAGACAGTATTGCTGCAGCAGCGCAGACTATTGCCAGGGATTACTCCGGCCTTGATGTTCTAATCAACAATGCAGGCATTTCCCTTGGGGGCGGTACTGCTCCCAGTCAATTGCCGATGAGTGACCTCAGAGCAACGTTCGAGACCAACTTTTTCGGTACCCTTTCCGTAACGAGAGCTATGCTTCCGCTGCTCTTGCAGTCTCCGGCAGGCCGGATTGTCAACATGTCCAGCGGCCTGGGTTCCTTGAGCTTCAACAGCGATCCCGGTCATGAGCATGCTGAATTTAATCTACTTGCCTACAATAGCTCCAAAGCTGCAGTTAACATGACTACGATCACTTTTGCCAAAGAATTCAAAGATACTCCGCTTAAAATCAATTCAGGTGATCCCGGCTTTACCGCGACCGATCTCAACGGCTTCACCGGCCTGCGCACCGTGGAGCAAGGGGCTGGCATCGCCGTACGTCTGGCTACACTGGATGCAGATGGCCCGACAGGAGGATTTTTTGATGAGAATGGAGAAGTTCCTTGGTAACCTAATTCAAGGAGGCTCCCATGGATCTCACCACACAGAACATTCCAGACACCGTCACTTCCATCAGCCAGGCTGCGGAGCTGACCGGCTTAACCGAGGATACGATACGCTATTATGAGCGGATTGGTCTGCTTCCCTATGCTGACCGTAAACCCAATGGCCATAGGCACTACAGTAAGGACCAGATTCTGGGCATCCGTTTCCTGATGCGCCTGAAGGCTACCGGAATGACGCTCGAGCAGATGCGGCATTATCTGGAGCTGACCCGTCAGGGTGATGGCACGTTATCTGAACGGTACACTATACTAGAAGCGCACAATGATACAATCGCCCATGAGATCGCAAGGCTTCAAGAGACGCAAGAAGTCATCCGCTATAAACTCCGCCACTTCCGTGAACTGGCGGAGAATCCGAATACCGATGCTTATGACTGTGAGGAACCGGGAAGCAGCGGGCAATAGACAGGCGCGCGAACGGAGTCCAACCCCTGAGGGCAGGGTACATTTCAATAAAAAGACCCGATTTCCACAACTGCGTGGAGTTCGGGTCTTTTTACATGTACATGCTTATATAGGGTTCACACTATAAAAAATCTTCATCACCAGATCCTGCTCATAATCGCCGAACTTCTTGCCGAACAGGTTGATCCCGCCCTTGAACTTCGCGTTCTCCTTCACACCCAGCCGCAGATCGACATGGCTCTGCTCAGTAAGCTTCAACAGGCCCAGATGGACGGCAGAAATCTCCTGATGGTCGATGGTGCTGCGGGTATTATCTACGCTCCAGGTCTTAAGAGCGCCGAACTGTGTGCCCGTATCAATCCACCAGGAAGGATTCAGCTTCCCGCGTCTGCCGCCGAAGTCGCCGGGCGAGGTCCAGGTGCCCACCTCTACATTGTTGATCCACAGCGTAATATCCGAAGGCCAGTCATTCTCATAATTCGGCGCCTCCGAGCAGATCTCCATCGAGAACTGAATCTGGCGGATCTCTGCGCCCTGCGGAATCTCCAGCGGATAGCGGTACTCCAGATAGCCCTTACGCAGCCAGAGAAGCTGGGCGTACACCCGGTCCGGGTGGAAAAAGCCTGCCGGAGAGTCCCCGGCAATAATCGGCCCGGTCTCACTGACCATGCCGCAGGTAGGCGCCACTTCACAGGCGGTGAAATTGCCGATCGGCATGGCAATCTCATAGCAGTACTCGCCGTGGTCCGCTGACGCAAGGCGCTCCGGGACATTGATAATGATCCTGATATCATCATAGATCCGGCTGCAGACCTTCATCGCTCCGCGTGAAGCAGGCAGCAGCTCCGTCTCAATCAGCCCCGCCTGCTCCAGCACCTTCACATTCGAGGCCGACGTGGAGACCGGGATCTCCAGCGCCTCGGCCAGCTCCGCTACATTCATTCTCCGGCTGTTGAGCAGCGCAAGCATTCGCAGCCTAAGCTCCGTAGAGAGCGCATGTGTCACCTTCACCAGCTCATCAGCATTGTCCATGGATAATTCCAGAATATCAATCACTCCGTTTGGCTCTCATATTAAATCCTGCACCGAATACAACATTCCCCGCCTCAGTCCTCCAGCACAACCACCGGATCGCCCAGCCGGACCTCACCGGTCCGGATAATAGAAGCATATAATCCAAACTTCAGATTAAGCTCCTTGTGAACCTGCTTGAGCAGAGAGCTGTCCCGCTCCAGGGTATCGGGGTGGGTTGTTATCATAACACAGCGCTCACAATAGCTGTCCACCTGCAGCTCCGCGCTGCCTATCGACAGGCGGCGGCCGAGCCACGCCTCTTCCCCAAGTGAATCCTCACGGACCTCCACCACGAAGTTGCCCCGGAAGCGGCGCTGATCGACTGGCTTGCCCCATAACGCTTCCAGCTTCTTCAGGCTCTTGTCGGTCACGAGCAGAATACTGGCCCCGTCTACGGATAGCAGCTCCGGATGCTTCGCCTCCGGGTGAGGCGCCTTGAACGCAGACATCGTAATCTCTGTAGAGGTCAGACTCTGTATTTCCTTAAGCAGCTCTGTATCCCAGCCGAATACCCGGCCATCCGCAGCCGTGACACGAATATCTTCGCCGGTATATTCCGCCTTATAGGACATCAGCTTCGGTATCTTTCTGGCAGTGATATACTGCGACCAGTCCTGTTTGGTCATATCATAGAACGAACAATATCTGTCTCCCTGAACCCCGTAGGATTCTATCCGGCAGGCTTCCAGCTCTTCCCCCGCCAAGGATTTCACCGGATAACGGTTAATCGCCCGGATGGCTCCAACTGTAACTGACACGCGCTCGCACCTCTTCTGTTTATAATATGAAGTCTCGGCCCTGCTCTGATTCTATTATCATCCCTTTGCTCTGTACAGATTCGACACAACTCTGCTTATTTCCTGTCACCACATAGAGCCAAAAAGGACAGCCCCAAGGCTATCCTCTCTGTTCCATATCCTTATAGGTTAATCATAACGATTCCCGGATTACCCGCTTGTAATACAGCACGGACAAAAGACCGAAGATGGAGTATAACACAGTATATACCGCCATAACTACGAACATCGGGGTAAGCATCTCGGTGCCGAAGAAGAACCAGCCGGACTTCACGGCGAAGTAGCTGTGGCACAGGCCGACAACAAGCGGGATGCCGAAATTGAATAATTGTTTGAACTGAATACCGCGCAGGAGATCTCCCTGAGTGAAACCCAGCTTGCGCAGAATCGTATATCCGTCCTTCTCCTCCTCACTTTCATCCATCTGCTTGAAATAGAGAATGCAGCCGGAGGTAATCAGGAAGGTCAGGCCCAGGAATCCGACAATGAACATAATTAAGCCCATGTTGGTACGCTGGTTAATTTCATACTCATACTGCGCGAAGCTTGGGAACTCCGGCTTCTGTTCCAGATAGATGTTATATGCTTCTTTGACTTGTGAATGATCCTTCAGCATAATCCCGCGGTAATTCCAGCTGCCAGGTTTGTTGTTCTGCAAATTCGGGTCCTGATGCGCTGTCAGCTCCTGGAAGACCGACTCATCCACCACGAACACCCCGATCACCCCGCCGCCATAATAATACGGTAATACGGGCTTTTCAGACAACTCGCTAAGTTGCTGTTTAATGACGCCGTCCTTTGTGTAAAAGTCCACTTCACCGCTGTCTCTGAGCTTCAGCATGGATTGCAGCGCATGGGTGTAACCTGTAATCATGACTTCACCCGGCTGTACATCTTTCCCTTCCAGACTGCTGTCGCTGATCACCGTAGCTTCGAGACTGGTATCATTGTCCGGGAATTTACTGCTCTCCAGGACTTCCCCAAGATCCAGCTTCACCCGGATTGTAGGAATCTCGAGCACCGTGTACCCAATCTTTTTCTGATCCAGTGCCTGAACGAAGTTAGCCCCCGCATCCTTCATAACAAAGCCGAAATCATGCGGCGAGCTTTCTTTGGCTGATGTCTCTACTGAGTAGTAGGAAATATAGCTCAGAGAGAGCAGGCCGATGGCCAGTGCGGAGACCGTGGTGATGACGGTCAGCAGCAGGGCGTTGGATTTCATCCGGAACATAATCGAAGAGAGCGACAATACCTCGTTAATGGACAGGTAGCCTTTTTTGCGCTTGCGGATGACATTGAAGATGAAGCTGACCGAACCTTTATAGAACAGATAAGTACCGGCTATGACCAGCGCCAAAATGATAATCATCGCCAGCATCAGTCCGTTCATGCCTGTGAACTTCCCGCTGAACAGCTGGCTGGATACATAATATCCGGCAGCAATGAAGCCAATGCCGAGCAGCCCCATAATAATCTCCCACAGCGGCATTTTCTTAACCAGCCCTTGTGTCGTGGACGTTGTCTTGAACAGCGAGAGGATACTCTGCGCCCGGATGAAGGTGTAATTCATAATCATAATCAGCACATACACCACTGCGAACACCAGGACCGTGCGCTGGAACGCCTCCGGGGAGAAGCGCAGCTTCGCCAGCTTGTCGATCTCCAGAATTTTGAACAGAATCATCAGGATCAGCCGTGACATGACGAACCCTGCCCCGATGCCGATGAAGAGCGATCCGAAGTACAGAATCAGATTCTCGGCGCTCAGCAGGGCGAAGATTCTCGTCTTGGTCAGTCCGATCAGCTGGAACAGCCCGATCTCCTTGCTGCGGCGCTTGATGAAGATCGTATTCGCGTACAGCAGGAAGATGGCGACAATGGCGACCAGCAGGACGGAAGAAGCGCCGATGGCGGCCCCGCCTTTCATGGATTCGCCAACCTCATCCATCGCCGGATCAAACTGCAGCGTCACGAAGGAGAAGTACAGGGCCACACTGAAGATCAGAGCAAAGACGTAGAGATAATAGTTCTTGATATTCTTTTTGAGATTCCGCAGGATGATATAATTCAGACTCATTGCGTGACACCGCCAAGGACTCCCTGGGTACTGATAATATCATTGAAGAAGGACTGGCGGGATTCATCGCCCTTGTTCAGCTGTGTGTAGATCTGCCCGTCACGGATGAATACCACCCGGCTGCAGTAGCTTGCGGCAACCGCATCATGCGTAACCATGACGATGGTAGCCTGGCGTTTGCTGTTCATCGCGGCTAGCTTATTCAGAAGGTCGGAAGCCGACTTGGAATCCAGCGCCCCCGTAGGCTCATCGGCAAAAATAATACTCGGATCATGCACGAACGCCCGCGCCGCAGAGGTCCGCTGCTTCTGCCCGCCGGAGATTTCCGCCGGATATTTGTCCTTCAGCTCATGGATGCCCAGCTCCCCGGATACCTGGTCGAACTTCTGATGAGCCTCTTTCTTCGACATGCCAGTGATCGAGAGCGGCAGCATGATATTCTCCTTGACGGTCAGCGTATCCAGCAGGTTGTAATCCTGAAAAATAAAGCCGAGGTGATGCTTACGGAACTCCGCCAGCTGCTTCTCCTTCATCCCGGTGAATTCCTTGCCCTCAATTTCTATCGTCCCTTTGCTGACCCGGTCAATCGAGGACAGCACGTTGAGGAGTGTTGTTTTACCGGACCCGGAAGGTCCCATGATCCCCACGAATTCTCCTTTATTCACCTGGAGATCAATTCCCTTTAACACTTCCTGTTTATTAAATTTGTTGCCGTAGGTTTTATAGATTTTGTTAGCCTGCATAATCACCATTTGGTTCCCCACTCCTTTTCTATAGCTCTATCATAAGCGGGTGGAGGTTCATTTTCCTGCGCTTCGCCGAACAAATGGAAGAAGCATGTGACACTATTGTCACATGCCGGTCAATCGCTGAAAGTCGTTCTCTCTTGGAAAAGTCAGCGTAAACACACTACCCTGCCCGGGGGTGGATGCGGCGTGAAGCCGGATCTGCAGCGGCTCCGCAACCTGCCGGGTCAGATACAGCCCCATTCCGGTGGCCGCACTCTCCTGGCGTACACGCGAGGAGGTGAACCCTTTATCATAGATCCGCGGCAGATCCCTGGGGTCAATGCCCTGTCCGCTGTCTTCTATGACCAGTACGACATGACCGTCTGCTTCACTGCTTCTAATGAGGATATCTGAGTCTTCGCTGTATTTCACGGCGTTCGTCAGGAGCTGCCTGAGCATGAAGGCCAGCCATTTGCCGTCTGTCAGCACTTCTTCCGCCGCAAGGTCCACGTCAAACCCGATTCCCTTCGAGATGCACCAGGATTTCAGCGCCCGGATCTCCTTATTGAGGATAGGCGCGAGACTTACCTTCTCAATGAACAGGTCATTGCGGATAAAAGGAATCCGCTTCTGATGCAGCTGCTGGTCCAGCAGATGGTGAATCCGCAGCCATTCGTACATCAGCTGCCGCTGCAGTGTCTCATCCGTCAGACGTTCAATCATGAGCTGCATCGCGGTCAGCGGGGTTTTGACCTCGTGAATCCAGGAGAGCAGCTCGTCCTTCTCCGACTCCAGCAGCTGATAATTGACGGAGGATTCACGCTTGTAGCGGTCCGTCTGGGCGCTCACCGCCTCCAGCACAATCTGCTCCATCGGACTTCCCGGCTCCACAACCGCTTGAAGGTCGTAGATCTGATCCCAGGCTTCCAGGCTTCTATAGAACCGGGTCTCCCGGGGGTATCTCAGGAAGACGAAGGCCAGGAAGAGCAGCGTGTTCAGCATTACGATATACAGGACCGGCAGCAAGGGAATCGAGGAATCCACATAGGCCACGAAGATAATGATCGCTTGCAGAACGGCCAGCAGCAGCAGCCAGCTTCGCTTCTCGGTGATGTATTTCCTTATCATTCTGCCGCCTCTTCGGTCGCTATATACCCTTGCCCGACCTTGGTCTCAATGAAAGACTCCAGCCCCAGCGGTTCCAGCTTTTTGCGCAGCCGGTTCACGTTCACGGTCAGGGTATTATCGCTGACAAAATGCTCGTTGTCCCACAGGCTCTTGATGATCTCCTCACGCTCCACGATACGGTTCTTGTGCTCAAGCAGTATTTTGAGGATCAGCATCTCATTCTTCGTCAGCAGGGCCACGCCCTCGCTGGCCGTGACCGTATTCTTCACGAACTCAATCGCTGCTCCGCGCCAGGTCTTCAGCTCCGTTCCATCCTTGCTGTAATTATAGACCCGGCGGAGCGTAGCCTGAATCTTGGCAATCAGCACTTCAAAGTGGAAGGGCTTCTGGATGAAGTCATCCGCTCCAAGCTGCATGGACATTACCATATCACTCGGATGATCGCGGGAGGAGAGGAAGATAATCGGCACGTTGGAGTGGCTGCGCAGAATCCGGCACCAGTGGAAGCCGTCGAACTGCGGCAGCTGAATATCTATCACCACCAGATCCGGCTTCACCTCCGTGAATTCCTGCAGGACCTTGCCGAAATTCGTAATCCCGTACACCTCATAAGACCACTGGGCCAGCCTTTCCTTAATCTCCCCAAACAGGGTGATGTCGTCTTCGATCAGCATAATTTTGAACAATAGGGACTCTCCTTCAGCAGTATTGCTATTCATTAATCCAATTGGATAATTATACTTCACATTGATGAATTGACAAAGGCTTGGGCAAGCTCTAGCCCTCACTCATACGGTCTGCCGCTCAATCAGGTTCAAATGAATCTCTTCATGGGCCTGGCTTCCGTCCACCGCCTGCAGCAAAGCCCTCCGTCCGATCTCCACCAGCGGGATCTCGAAGGTCGTGATGTGCATCATTCTGGCGATCGGCTGATTGTCGAACCCTACAATAGCAAGCTGACCCGGCACCTCAATCCCATTCTCCCGGCAAAAGGACAGAATTCCCGCCGCCACCTGATCACTGGTAACCAGCAGTGCAGTGGGAGGGTCGTCCATCTTCAGAATCCGCTGCATAATCCATTCCCCGTCTTCCAGCTGCACACAATCATAGAACATATAGTCATGGTTATAGGCTTCATTCCGGTTCATATAGAAGTCCCGGTAGGCCGATTCCCTTAAATTGCTGTTAGGACTGGACTGTCTGGCCAGGCAATAGCCGATCTTATAATGACCTTTGCCCCGCAAATAGGTAAGCGCACGGGTAAAGCTCTGATAATGATCCATAAAAATGGAGGACACCTGATGTCCCCTGCCGTCCTCCAGGACAATTATAGGCCCATACTGCACATACTCGTCAACAATCTCCCAGCTGCAGGTCCGCGAACAGATAATCAGCGCATCAATTTGCTTCAGCTTCAGCATCATCAGTGCATCCAGCTCCCGCTCTGCTTCATAGTTGGACTGAATCAGCACCAGCTTATAATTATCCTTGATAGCCTCATCCGCTATTCCTTCCACGACCATCCCGAAATACGGCCGCGTGATATAGGGAACGACCACCCCTATCAGATTCGTCCTGCCCCTGCTTAGATGTACTGCATTAATATTACGTTCATAATCAGCCGTCTCCATGGCCTGCAGAACAGCTTCCCTCTTCGCCTTGCTTACATAAGGATGGCCGTTAAGAACACGGGACACCGTTGTGACCGAGACTCCGGCCAGCTTCGCAATATCTTTGATATTCGCCATAATTCCACCTTCCCATGCTTGCTGCATATCCCTTATACTCCTGTTAATTTTACCTCAAACCGCCGGAATGCGTTACATTCAGACCACAAATAAAGCGTTTGACATGGAAGGCGTTTCATAGATTACAGTGGAGTTAGAGACCCGTCCGGCAGCCGAATGACGGTAAGAGGGAAGGAAGAGGTGAGTGGAATGCACGAGGAAGAGCTACTGATGTCCAGTGCGGGAACAGATGGGGAACCTGCGGTTACGTATGAGGAGATGATCTGCCTGCTGGAGGCCTGCCTGATTGAACAGCCTTTTCCGCAAAATCTGATGTCCCATATCGCATATTACTTCATCAGCCGTTTCCGCCAGTCGATGCCCGCACTGCGCCTGCTGCTGAATTCCGGCTACCCGGCAGAAGCCGGCAACATTCTGCGTATGCTGGTTGAATATACAATCACCTTAAAATTCATAGCGAATCAACCGGATATACGTGCATCCCGGTTTATAGAAGAGGCCAGCATCATTCCGCTACATCCGGAATTTGAAATGCTGGCCATGGCTGAAGAAACGAAAATGCTGGATTGGTTCCACTCCATCTACCTGCCCTATTCAAGCGCTATTACGATGCATTCGAGCCGGGAGCTTGATGAGTTATTTGTGCCAGGCTGCCATGAAGACTGTGACACTATGGATTTGCTCGCCTTATCCTGTGATTTGGCTGTGGTCCTGCTGGACTGTATCCGTTCGCTCTGATTTTGTCCGGTGATCTTCCTCTATTTCATTCCTCATAGACTCCTTTTAAGGCAGGATCGTCGGTCTGACCACAATCTCATTCACACTGGTATCCTCAGGTTCATTAATCGCATATACAATTGCTCTGGCAATACTGTAAGGAGATATTGCCATGCTGTTCATCTGGCCCGCCATCGCCCGGATTTCCGGACTGCTGATCGTATGGGCCAGCTCTGTATCCGTCATCCCCGGCGAGATAATGGTCGAGCGAATGTGTGAAGTTGGGGATTCTTCCTGCCGCAATCCCTCGGAGATGGCGCGGACGGCATATTTGGTGGCGCTGTATACCGCAGATGATGGACTTACGCTATAACCTGCTACCGAGGACAGGTTGATGATATGCCCCGACTGCTGCTCCCTCATAACCGGCAGAACGGCAGCGATGCCATACAGCACACCTTTGATGTTGACATCAATCATCTGATCCCATTCGTGTACCTTCAGCTCCTGCAGCATGGATGCGGGCATTACTCCGGCGTTATTCACCAGTACATCGATCCGTCCGTATTGCTGCAGGGCGAACCTTGCCAGCTTCTCCAGGTCCTCCGCAGAAGTTACATCGGTCTGCAGATATACCGCATCACCGCCTTCCTGCACAATTTCACTGACGATGGTCTGCAGGCGCTCTGTTCTTCTGGCTGCCAAGACGAGCCTTGCGCCTGTTTGAGCCAGCAGCCGGGCTGCAGCTTCACCTATACCGCTTGAAGCTCCCGTAATGATGATTACCTTGGATGGTTTGTTATTCACTTGTGACCTCTCCTTTTATTCAACTCGTGTTGATTATCTGACTGGTGTTGATTATTATTATATAGAGATGAGATGGCTATTCAATCGCTAATGTAAGCGGAAATGTCCTATATGCAACAAGCGCAGGCCATGTGTTCATTAACTGGAGGAGGTTCATCATCATGGGTACCGGAATCAAGACAGACAGACGGATTCTGAGAACAAGAGAAGCGATTAACAGAGCCTTTCTGGAGCTTTTTGCCGAGAAGGAGCTGGAACAAATCACAATTAACGAGATCGCGGAACGGGCGAATGTAAACCGGGGGACCGTCTATCTCCACTACACCGACAAATATGATCTGCTCAACAGATGCATTGAGGAACACCTGGGCACAATGTTCCTATCCTGCAATATGACCCGCACTCCGGATGGAGATGTTGGACTCATCCGCGAAATGAAGCCGGTATTTCGCTATTTCGAACAGAACTTCCTGTTCTTCTCCGCTATGCTTGCCAACCAGAGAACCACAATCTTCCGTGAACGCCTGCTGGAGATTGTCTCATCGAATGTAATTCATAAGCTGGAGATGGAGAAGTCTGTTCCTGAAGAAATGGATAAGCAGCTCATTGCCCATTTCATGGCTTCAGCTTTCGTGGGTACTGTCGAGTGGTGGATTCAGAACCGGATGCCGCATACTCCGGAAGAGATGGCGCAGCAGGTGCGGAGGTTGTTTGAGGGGAATACAATATTGTGAAACCTCCCCTAAGCCAAGTAACGTATTAGATACTAACGGCTAAACATTTGAATCTACTGAGGAGCTGATTATCATCGAAGCTTTTACCGGAATCTTCGTCTTGTTATTCGGAATAGCAATCAACTTATTTGCCTTATATGTGCGCAGACACCCTACCTTCACCTGGCAGATGAGTGAGGGCTGGAAAACGAAAGGAGATAGTGAACCCAGTGACGCCTACATCAGCTCCATGCGCTTCAGAGGGGCAGTGGCCTTATGGATGGGATCATTCGTCATGGTGATGGGGATATTGACAATATGGAGTGCTCTCGGCTAATGGAATAGCGAGCTGCAATAATGTACTATAGCCATTCCCGCTCCCGGTGTATATTCATGGAACTACTTACACCGGAGGTCATCATGAATATCCTTTCTTTTATAATCTATTGTGTTGTGGTTACCTTCACACCCGGCCCGACCAATATTGTGATCCTCTCCTCTGTGCAGCACTATGGGGCCAGGAAAACAATGGGATACGTCGGCGGAGCCACACTCGCGTTCGGATTGCTTCTTGCCGCATCCGCTCTGCTGAACCGCCTGCTGGCGGGCATTCTCCCGCATCTTCTCGGCGTCATGCAGCTCATCGGCAGCCTGTATATGCTCTACCTTGCTTATCAGGTGTACAGGATGGGCCGTTCTGAAGCCGCGGGCCGGCAGGCCTCCGGCTTCCTCTCCGGGCTGGTGATGCAATTCGCCAATCCGAAGGTGCTACTGTTCACACTGACTGTGATCCCAAGTTATGTTATGCCCTATTATAGCTCACCCGCAGCAGCCTTCCTCTTCGTCATAGTTATTACTGTGATCGGTTTCCTGGCCTTTACTGCCTGGGTCATATTCGGCTCCGTATTCAAGAGCTTACTGCAGCGGCATCAGCGGATAATGAATAATCTAATGGCTCTTTTTCTAGTATACTCTGCTGTAATGGTATCCGGTATTATATAGAGCGGCGGTGATTCAAGTGGAGCAATTCAATTATAAAAAGTCAGCAGAGATCCTCGCCTTATCGGCCAGCATGACAGATTTCACCTACAAAAAGCATTGCCATGAAGAATACGCCGTAGGCGTTACCCTGCGCGGCATTCAGCAATATACACTGGACGGCAGCTTCCAGGCTTCGCACAGGAACGGGGTTATGCTGTTTAACCCGGAGCAGATTCATGACGGCAGCTCTTACGACCGGGCAGGCATTGACTACGTCATGCTGTATATCAAGCCTGACCTGATGGCTGAGCTTCTGGGCCAACAGGAACTGCACTTCACCACTCCGATCGTCTATGACAGGGAGCTGGCACATTGCATCTGTAACCTCAGTCACGCTGTCCAGAGCGGGGCCGACGAGTCACTTAGCAGCGAACTGCTTATCCGGCTCGCCAACCGCTTGTCCCATACGGAAATACAGACGCCGCGGCGGATTAACAATGCTTTTGTCAACAAAGCCAAAGAAATGATGTACTGCAGCCTGGACCAGGTACTGAAGCTCGACGACCTCGCGCGGGAGTTCAACCTATCCAAATACCAGTTCATCCGCGAGTTCAAAGCCCATACCGGAACCTCACCCTATCAATTCTTCCTGAACTGCAAGGTCGAACACGCCAAGCAATTCATCGAGAAGAACAGGGACATCTATTCCGCTGTAGCAGACTACGGCTTCACAGACCTGACCCATCTGAACCGTCATTTCAAAAGTGTCTTCGGCATCACGGCTTATGAATATATGTTGCAGTTGGGCTAACAGGCACGGTCATTTGATGCATTTCGTTATCCACGATAGGAACACAAACAAGAAAGGGCCGCCCTCGTCATTCTCATGACTTGGACAGCCCTTCCTTTGTAAGCCTACAACTGTATACCTACTGCTTGATAATCATCTCGCCGCCTTCCGGCCGGCTTGTGTAGCTGTGATCCTGGGATGCCTCCTCAATCTGATGGAACGCCCAGTGGATCGTCGGCACATCGGACCATAATGGAACGGTCTCCCCGTACAGCGGTCCTCTTTCCAAAATACGGTTAAATACAGTAACTCCCTCGGCACGGGTCAAGGCTTTGTCCGGCTGGAATCTGCCATTCGTCATGCCTTCCATATAACCGGCCTCTTTCGTTTGGCCGATTGCCTTCTCTGCCCAATGGCCAAGGGCGTCGTTATAGCTGTGTTCTCCTGTACCTGAGAGTGCTTTCCAGCGCACAATGATGACTGCCATTTCCGCTCTGGTGATGCCCTGCTCCGGTCTGAAGCTTCCATCTGTCATGCCCTTCATCAGTCCGGCACCTGTGACCTGACGGATGGCTTCTGCTGCCCAGTGGCTGCCTGAGACATCCGAGTATTGGACTGCGTTTGCACCTTGCAGCTCCAGCACCCGGTATAGAATCATGGCGACCTGCGCTCTGGTCAGCGCGTTCTCCGGCTTGAATGTTCCGTCCGGCATACCGACCATATAAGCGCGATGGCTTCCGGCAGCCCCGTTATCCAGATTAAGAATAGTGAAGGTGCTGAACTTCCCGATGGTGAAGGACAATCCCAGTTTGTTGTCGCCATACGCTACAACGGCGGGCTTCACCAGTTCCCGTTCCCCATCGCTGTGTTCAATGAACACGGCCAGCTTCGACAGATAAGCTTCTCTTGCACGTGCCTCTGCCGGTACATGACTGCTGTTCAATGGCAATGTGATGGTTACGGGACGGCTTGTCATATTGGTTTCAATCGTCATGGGACGATCTACCACATAGACATTGCCGTTGTTCAGTACCTTGCGGACCAACTCCTCGGTTCTGGCCCGTTCTTCAACCTGCTTACGCTCGCTTTCCTGTTTGACAGGAATGAGGTGGAAATACAGATTCGGGTACAGGCCGCTAAGCGAGGCATTCGGAATAGTAATCATTCCGTTGTCCGTATAGATTTCCAGGTTTAGACCGGCATCTTGTACAGCTTTCACTGCCGCATCCGGCAACTCCACCCGGACATCTTTTACAATATCCTGTTTGTCCGGAATGACAATACGAACGCTTGTCGAGCGGGCAGCTAATGTCTTTTCAACCGCTTCAAGAGCTTTAGCCGTGGTAAACGTCACTTTATCACTCTTGCTGCCATCGTTATTTGTCGTTCTTTCAATTTCAGTTTTTGCAACAATTCCATAACCTGTGGCCTCGACATCTACCGTTATTCTCTCTACTACCGGTAGGGCCGGTGTAGGTGTATTAGAAGGGACATATGGCGTCTGGGAAGGCTGATTAGGCTCAAGAGGCGCGGATTGGCGTCTCACGGTAACCGTGTACGTTTTGTCGCTGCCATCCGTTTCCCGAACTACGATGGTTACAGTATTATCGCCTACATTCAGAGTCACCGCAGCACTTGCTTGCCCCGTCCCGGCAACCTGGCCGTTAACCGTAATGGCTGCGCCCGGATGAGCAGCTGCCAATGTCAGCTGAAGCTCGGAGACATTGTACTCCACGTTAAGACTGTATTCGTATACGCTCGCCGTTACACTTGGCTGAATCATGCCAGAGGATGGCGTAATATTCACCAATCCGCTCTTTGCAACCAATGCCCCGTAAGCCGCTTGCAATGCTTCTAATGCCGCGTCCACCTCTGCCTGCGTGGCAGTTGCGCTTCCCAGCACCGTTTGCGCAGTGGTCAGTATGGACTCGTAGCTCGCCCAGCTTGCTGGCGTATAGGTCTCCTTGTCCAGAATAGCGGACAAGTCCACTTCTGCTTGCAGCTTACTCTTGTCCACGACTGGTACCACAGGAACCTCCACCAGTGCTTCACGCGCTGCCGTCAGCTCCGCCAGTGCCGTGTCCACTTCGGTCTGCGTTGCAGTCGCGCTACCTAGCACTGCTTGCGCGGTCGTCAGCTTGGACTCGTAACTCGTCCAGCTTCCCGTCGTGTAGTCTTCCTCGTCCAACGTGGAAGACAAGTTCACTTCCGCTTGCAGCTTGCTCTTGTCCACCACTGGTTTCAGCACCAGCGCTTCTCGCGCTGCCGTCAGCTCCGCCAGTGCGGTGTCCACTTCGGTCTGCGTCGCAGTCGCGCTTCCCAGCACCGCTTGCGCAGTCGTCAGCTTGGACTCGTAGCTCGTCCAGCTTCCAGTCGTGTAGGCTTCCTCTTCCAGCGTGGAAGACAAGTTCACTTCCGCTTGCAGCTTGCTCTTGTCTGGTTTGAGCACCAGCGCTTCACGCGCTGCCGTCAGCTCCGCCAGTGCCGTGTCCACTTCGGTCTGCGTTGCAGTCGCGCTTCCAAGCACCGCTTGCGCGGTGGTCAGCTTGGACTCGTAGCTCGTCCAGCTTCCCGTTGTGTAGTCTTCCTCGTCCAACGTGGAAGACCGATCCACTTCCGCTTGCAGCTTGCTCTTGTCCACCACTGGTTTCAGCACCAGTGCTTCACGCGCTGCCGTCAGCTCCGCCAGTGCTGTGTCCACTTCGGTCTGCGTTGCAGTCGCGCTTCCCAGCACCGCTTGCGCGGTCGTCAGCTTGGACTCGTAGCTCGTCCAGCTTCCAGTTGTGTAGTCTTCCTCGTCCAGCCCGGAAGACAGATCCACTTCCGCTTGCAGCTTGCTCTTGTCCACGACTGGCTTCAGCACCAGCGCTTCACGCGCTGCCGTCAGCTCCGCCAGCGCTGTGTCCACTTCGGTCTGCGTCGCAGTCGCGCTTCCCAGTACCGCTTGCGCAGTGGTTAGCTTGGACTCATAGCTCGTCCAGCTTCCAGTTGTGTAGTCTTCCTCATCCAATGTGGAAGACCGATCCACTTCCGCTTGCAGCTTGCTCTTGTCCACGACTGGCTTCAGCACCAGCGCTTCACGCGCTGCCGTCAGCTCCGCCAGTGCTGTGTCCACTTCGGTCTGCGTCGCAGTCGCGCTTCCCAGCACTGCTTGCGCGGTGGTCAGCTTGGACTCGTAACTCGTCCAGCTTCCAGTCGTGTAGTCTTCCTCATCCAATGTGGAAGACCGATCCACTTCCGCTTGCAGCTTGCTCTTGTCCACCACTGGCTTCAGCACCAGCGCTTCACGCGCTGCCGTCAGCTCCGCCAGTGCCGTGTCCACTTCGGTCTGCGTTGCAGTCGCGCTTCCAAGCACCGCTTGCGCGGTGGTCAGCTTGGACTCGTAGCTCGTCCAGCTTCCCGTTGTGTAGTCTTCCTCATCCAACGTGGAAGACCGATCCACTTCCGCTTGCAGCTTGCTCTTGTCTACTACGGAAATCGTTTTGGAGGCCATGTTGGTTTTTCCGTTTTTGGCTGAAGTCACTTCTACCGTGTATTTGCCATACGGCAGTGCCTCTTCCGGCTCAAAACTCCATGTGCCATCCGCTTTTACAGTTACTGTCGGGGTTCCGATGGTATGCCCGTCCTGATCTTTGATAATAGCCGTTACCGTAGCTCCGGGATCTGTCGTTCCCTGGAACTCCGGCGTGGTATCGGTTACCATCTCACCGCCAGGAGCTGTAATGACAAGTGTCGGCACCGGGACGTTGACCGTAATTCCCTTGGTGGCAACCGCAGACTTGACGCCCTTGGTGGCTGTCGCCTCAATAGTGTACTCACCATCTTGTAAGTTGGCGCCCGGGGTGAATGACCACTTCCCGTCCGCTTCCACAACGGCATTTCCGCCTGCGCCAGTCACAATATGACCGTCTTTATCCTTGATTACAATCGCAACGGCAGAACCCGGCTCGGCTTCCCCTGTAATCTCAGGCTTAGGCGCAGTGACCAAGCTCCCCGCAGGCTGGATGATTTGGAGCGAGTCAATGAACTGATCCTTTGGACTCACCGTGAACGGCTTCGCAGGAGCTCCGTAAGTGCTTTTGAGCGAACCCGTGCCATTATAGTCCACGTTCACAGTCTTCCCTTTAACATCCGTTCCCTCAGGCAGCGTCAAAATCAGCTTCTTAGGATCGGCAGGGTCCACTCTGTAGGTGATGCTCCCGGTAGGTACGGCTGTGTCCGCGATCTTAACACTGAAACCAGCCAAATTACCCGTTGCCATCTCCTGGTCGAAGGTGAGTACGATCTCATGCCCGCCAGCCGCAACCTGTTCGAGCAAGCCCTCTTGTAGTTCAGGAGCCTCCGCTGCAAAAGTGAAGAATTGTCCATCCTTCAACGTTACTTTCACAGCATAGTGAGGTACGTTGCCGAGTGTGATTGGACTTAATTCGTATTCAGTAGCTTGTGCGAAGTCGGTGTCCGTATCGCTCACCAGCAGCTTGACCGTTTCCGGGGCAGCCGTTGCCGGAATGGCAATCTCAACCTCTCCCACACTTCCGTTATTCTGAACCTTCCAGATCCGTTCGGCCTGATACCAATCCGGCGAGCCAAGCTGTCCGGTGAACTTAACCGGTTTGCCGTTATCCCCCCAGATCAGATATTGTCCGTTTGCAAGTACAGCTGTATTTCCACTGTTTGCTTCAGCAAGCCCAGCCAGACCAATCGCCACTTGTGTATCTTTATTAATGCTTCGGCTCTGCTTCTGGTCCAACTCTTCCAGATTGTCTTTGCCGAGGCCCGCCACATTGTGATGATACGCCGCATTGGCTGTTTTGCTCCACAGAAGTGTACCGTCTGTACCAACATAATCATGGTTTAAAGTGATCCCGTATTTTACAGCCAGATACGTCTCAATCTTCGCTGCATCAGCACTTGTGATGGTGTCATACAAAATAATTTCCGCCACTTCCGCATTTAGACCTGACCAGTTATACTGGGCGGGCGCGTTAGTCGCTCCAATGGAAGGAGTGAATGAGAAGGGAGTGAACGAACCTCCTGACACATTTGTGCTTTTTCCATCAATGGCGGCGGTATGACCCGGTTCCCCTATCTGATAATTCACAAGCTGGTGTCTGTCACGAACCGTGGAAGGAACATAACTATACACATTTGTCAAACCCGGACCGGTACTGACGTTATTAGCGTAGCCGCCCATAACGATTACACCGTTGGAACTCTTCTGATCCGAGCTGCCTACGAGTACACCTGCGCTTCCCGACTCCGGCCATTTGTACACCGTGTACCCTGAGCGGAAGGTAATCGCTTTGTCACCCAGCAGCTTTGCTGAAGGATTATAATGATATGCGCTTAAAGGATTCGCAAATTTCACACTCGGATTGAAGTTCACTCCGCTTTCGTTGTACTGCGGAACTTTCGCTCCATTAGGAAGATCCAGCGTGAATCCTACAGGGTTCGGAGAACGATCCTCCCAGTCTGTTAATCCTCCATTTACAGCCGATGCGCCATCATCCGCCTTCAGCCATAAAACCGGCGCCTGCATACCTCCGCCCGGAGTTCCGCTGGCCGCCTGCACCTTCGCTGGCGCAACTGCCGCTGAGAATCCGCTCGCCACCAGCGTCAGCGACAGCAAGGCCTTCAACGGCCTGTTCCACCATCCTTTACGTTGTGCATGTAAATCCATCTTTCACCTTCCGCCCCTTCTGTAGTCCTTGTTTACAGCTCGAGGAGATCAAAGGCAGACGGTTCCTTTTGGGTAAATCGCTATCTCGAGCTCCAAACAGAACTCTTTATTGTTGAAATACAAGTCTGGCAAATATAACTCTGCTAATCTCTGAATCCTTACAGCAAGCTCAGCTTTCTTCCGTCAAAAACAGTGCCATCCTCTTGTTAGAAACAGCACTCCAAGATCGCTCTCACGAATCCCTCCTTTGGCCTGCCGGTTAAGAACTGCTGACAGTATGTCAGACTGCTCAAGGGGAGAAAGCTAACGGTCAAACATAGCATTCCTTACGCCAGTTCCCGGACCTAAGCTATCTCTGGCACACAGATCTGTGCCTTTAACCATGTTAATCAAAGGATGTGAACAAAATCTGAACAGATTTCGACAAAACGCTGGAATTCCTTACCTTTTTTTCAAGTTACAGCTCCATATTGTCTTCATTAAAATGCAAATCCAAGATTCCACATCCTTTTCTATGTGCTGATTCCGCAGTATTTGCATGTTCGGTATAATCTCTGTATCCCGCCGGAAAAGCGGTCCTTTAATAGACAAAGACTCCGGCAAACCGTACAGGTACGGGAGCCGGAGTCTTCGTCTGCTTTTCAAACGAGTGTTACACATTACCCCCTTATCAGCTGGATGAAGGAGAGGTACTGCCATGAATGCAACCTATTATGATCAAGCCGGATTTTCCAAAAAGAATGTTGTAGTTCATGTGAGATATATCATTGCATTCGCCGGGTGGAATCAATCGAGCCGCTGTCCCGGATATCTGTAATGACTTTGGAGACGATGATCTCCCTGTTCTCATCCAAGCCTTCAATCTCAAACGGAACACCCGCTGTAGCCGGTTGAAAAGCCAGCCAAATCGTCCGGTCTGGCCCCGCCTGAATCAGCTTCGCTTCGGATTTATCTATCCCGGCTTCCTTCTGCTGAACCACAATATGCTGAATGGACGGGTCCAGCACCTCACCGAACAGCATGGGAAAAGGCGTGGAGATTTGCTCCAGCTCAGGCACCCTCATGTAGTTGATCGCCGAAGCGGAAGGATCTTTGCTCATTCCATAGCCTGCTCCCCAGACCCATTTCCAGCCGAGCCAGGTTTTGCGGACATATTCTACTTGAAGATCACTGCCTTCCTGCCGGCCCGCACGGGCAAGAAACACTAGCTTCCCTCTGGCAACAGGCTCCTGATGAATGACGGTCATAGAGTCGGAATGGCGGAATAACTCAACCGCTTCCTCCGGACTTGCGCCAAGCGGGATTTGGAGTGTCTGCTTCAGTCCGAGGGAGTGCGACATCCGCTGGTCAGACCATCCGCCGGGTCTTTCATACATATACAATAATAGATAGAGTACCGCTACAGAAGCTAGAATCACCCCGGCAGCTATCCCCCATCTCCGTGTAGTTTTCATGAATAGATGCATCCCCTGTCCCAAGTGTTTGCGCTTACAACCTCTTCCATCTACTATAGAATATTTCCGGGCAGATTACAAAAAAGCCAGCAGACAAGGTCCTGAAAGGCCCCAGTCTACTGGCTTATGTCGTTCCTATCTATTATATTGATACGAAGCAATTTATATTATTTAACTTCAGTAGCTCCGGTAACTTTACCTTCCAGGACTGCTGTTGCCTTCACATCTTCGCTGGAGAAGTACAGGTTGCCGTCAATGGTAGCATCCTTATACAGGTTGAATCCGTTAGCTTCTACATAAACGTCACCTTTGATCGTGCCGCCTTGAACGCGGAAGTTCTCGCTCTGTACGGTTACTTTCGGTGCTGTAAGGGTGTAAGTAGCTGTAACCTTGTGGTCTGCATCCTGTGCGTACAGGGCAAGCTTACGGTAGATTGGCTTAGCTGTATCATTCTTGTCATGGAATTCGCCTGCTACCACTACATCCTTGTCAACGGTAAGATCGTTCAGCACGGCAACAATCCAGGTTCCCTTGTCGCTAACTGCTGTAGTGAAGGCATCTGCCTGGTTCACGATGGAAGCTGAAGTTACAGCATCCGCTTGCTCAGTGGTAGCCGGTGCTGTAGTAGCTGCTCCACCTGTAGTCTCGTTATTTTTGGCTCCGCAACCCGACAACAATGCTACCGATACCCCTGCTACTACTAATACTTTGAATAATTTCATTTTAACTCCCCCTGTTTCTTTTAGTTAACTTTATTATATATTAAAATTTTATGAATACAACGTGATAATTTTCACGAATTTGTGTCTTTTTTCACAAAGATTCAGTTTAGTAGTCTCATATATAGAAATTCACTGCTGAAGCTGTTGCCGGTATTGAACATTTATAATTAAGGAATACAGATTGTACCGGCTGCTGTAAACTTTTCACGGAGCTTGGCGTTGTATAAGGGAAGGGGGCAAGACATGGCCAAAGACACCATACATCACTTTCTGCAGCAAGCGGGAACTTTGCTATACCGGTATTTGAGGAAACGCGGACTTGCCCGCGAGGACGCTGAAGATATCGTTCAGGACACCTGTTACAAATATCTGGTCTATCAGGACGGGATCGGCTCCAAGCAGGTTATGGGCTGGATGTTCCGGGTCGCGACGAATCAGTTCTATGACCTTAAGCGAAAAGACAAACGCCATCCTACGGTTGATGCTGACGATATTCAGCTTCTTTCCTTGACCCATCTGCCGGAGATCCAGCTGCTGAGGCGGGAAACCGCACAGAATATCCGCGACACCCTTGCTGTACTCTCTGAGCAGCATCAGGAACTGCTAATTCTCAAATATGAGCTGAATCTGACCTATAAGGAGCTCTCCTCCCTGTACGGTATGAATGAGAACACGCTCAAGACTCATGTCACACGCGCCAAAAACCAATTCATCAAACATTATAAGGAGGGCATTTAAATGGAACAGAATCAGGAGCAGGACCCGTTCATTCTCGGAGGGAAAAAGACTCAGCAGCTCATCAGAAAAGCCAGACTCCGCTCCACCCTGAAAACCATTGGAATCATTGTGGTTGTGACCCCGGTTATACTTGCCGTTATCTGGTATGGCCTCTACCACTTGAGACTGAACCAGGGAGACAAGGTACTATCTGAAACTCTCTGGAAAAACGAGATCAGCGCCCCTAATGTTCATCTCAGCAACCAGTCATTGAAATTGGATAGCTTCGGAGGTGAAACGTACAATCAGACTTACAAATGGCTAGGCAGCCAACCTTATATTTGGGAGACCATCGAGGAATCATACAATTTATGGGGCCGCTCCACCGGAAGATATGGCGCATTTGGAGCGATTTCGCCGCCGGAAAAGCTGCGCTCTTCCTCCTCAACCCCCCGTTACAACTCAGCCACCGGTGACCGGGAAATGGTCTTTTATCATCCTGAGATCCAGTATGATTCGTATGAGGACAGCATCCGTCTGCTGAAGCAGCTCGGTGACGATACTTTGGTGGAGCTGGCCTTGTCTTTTGACCATGCCTACACGCTGGAGGAGACGCAGAAGCTTCTACCTGCCGGGCTGCAGCCTGTCTGGTTATGGACGGATGCCTATACTCCCTCTTATAAAAAATACCTGAAAGAAACGCGCCAGACCATCGCAGCTGATTCGATGATCATCTACGGATTCCATGGAGAGCAGTTTGCCCCCTATGGCGGTGTGGACTCCTTCATTAACAGTGTCGAACAGCTGCGGAAGCACGGCAAAAACTTCACCTGGGAAGCAGATCAGGTTCATGAGAGCCTAGCCGGGGATAATGATATTCTGGAACCGGGCGATATTACAATTATTGGTGTAGTCGTAACCGGTACTGCTAAACAGCTGGAAGCTCTGCAGAATCAGGCTTATATTAAAGGCTCCACCTTCGGTGTCGTCTCTAATGCAATAGCGATTCCTAACTAAGCTGCGGCTATTAGAGATCTCTCGTCAAGGCGAAGCATGAATTGGACATCCATTCGTTAGACTGAGATAATACAGGGAAATCCATCAAAGGTGGTGTATGCAGATGCCGGCAACCTGGACATGTCATGCAAACAGAATCAGAGTATCCCCTACTGTTAACTAATCATTTTTACAGGGGGAATGAACAGTGAGAATTTCTGAGCGGTTATTGAAGCAATATCTGAAGCATGTGTACTGGATCTGTGGAGGACCCTGCGGGGGTAAAAGCACTATGGCAGAGCTGATATCAACCAGGCGGGGAATGATTTTCTATTCTTCCGATGAGCATGCGTTTGAATATAAGCAGCTGGCTAATCCGCAGGACCATCCGGCTATTCTAAGGTATTTCGTAGACTGGGAATGGTATTTCCTCGGTCAAGGCAACGACAGGAATCAGTGGCTGGTCTCTGCGGCGGAGGAAAGCATCGAATTCATCCTGCTGGAGCTGCTGCAGATGGGTAACAGCAAGCCGATAATAGTCGATACGGATATAGCCCCGGAGTTCCTGAAGAGTATAGCCGATAATAGGCAGATCGTGTACTTATATGCGGAGGATGAATTGATTCGCCGGGATTACTTCAACCGGGATCATCTGCGGGGAATGCTGGATCTTTTCCCTACCCTGTCAGACCCGGAACGCGCCAAGCGCGAGACACTGGACGGAATCATTGCGAATACCCGTAAATCTCTACAGCAAGCAAGACAGCAGCATGTCCAGTATTATATAAGAAATGCCCGGACCACCAAAGAAGAGATGCTCACCAAGATTGAGGCGCATTTCGGATTAGCATAATTGCAGGTTTGTCCCCCCTTCAAGTGCCATTCCCATATGAAGAGGGGATTTGTTCATTAGGCGTTTGGCAAGGCGTAACGGACCGAGGCGTACGTATTCCGGATGAAAGTCACCCCTTGGGCAAAGGAACGGACCCCATGGAGCTTATTCTTGGAATTTCTACTCTTAAACCTCATGTAGAGAGACGATAAGGTCCACTCTGTCCGTTACACCGCAAAACGTGGTGTTTTCCGGGGAATAGGGTCTCTCAGGTCCGTTAGGAGCAAACTCGGCCGGGCGCCGCAGTTCCGTGGTTCGGAACCTCCGGGATTCAACCCTATTCACAGAGTTAAATCTGATATCTACAAGAACCGCACGGCCACCGTTCAAGCGGTGGCTGTGTATATTACCGAAAGGATAATTCCCTATGAACCTGTCCACACTATCGGCCGCACTTGCGCCGCTGAAGCTGCGAAGCTGTCTGATTCAGCAGCATGGCAAGCTGATCTTCGAGCATTACCGGGATCAGCAGACGGCCTCCGAGCTGGCGAAGATCAATTCCTGCACCAAAAGCATACTTTCCGCGCTAATCTGCATCGCCATGGACCAAGGTCTGCTTCCCGGCCCTGCGGCGCCGCTCGGCGAATTCTTCCCGCAGGTCCGGCGTGATGCTGATCCACGCAAGCAGGACATTACACTCGAACAGCTGCTAACGATGTCCGCTGGCTTCCGCTGGACCGAGTTCGGCGGTGCCAACTCCTTCCCGAAGATGACCCGTTCGCCCCATTGGGTGAATTATGTGCTGGAGCAACCGCTCGCAGATGAACCGGGCACCCGGATGGAATACAATTCGGGGATTTCGCAGTTGCTATCGTCGATTCTGGTACAAGCCACAGGACAGAGCACAGCAAGCTATGCCGAACAGGTTCTATTCGGACCGCTTGGCATCCGGGACTATGACTGGGAATCGGACCCCCAGGGCATCCATACTGGCGGCTTCGGGCTGAAGCTGCGTCCTGTAGACCTGCTGAATTTCGGACAGCTCTATTTGCAGCAGGGGATATGGAAGGATTCGCAGATTATCTCCGGCAGTCGGGCTGCACGTTCAGTACAGCCAGTCATGCACACGGAGCCTCCCCGTCACGGAGGGTATGGCTGGCATTGGTGGACAGATGCCCTGTCCTGCAGCTCAGCAGCCGGAGAATCCAGTCTGGTAGACTACTATTACGCCCGCGGGTATGCCGGACAATTCATATATGTAGTGCCGGAGCTTCAGCTTGTCACTGTGCTGACCCAGGATAACAAGCGCGGGAAGAATAATCCTCCGGCAGATGTGTTCCGTGACTATATCGTACCTTTACTGGGATCTATTTAAGCTTGCGCCTGATTGATGTGGGACTCCCGGGCAAGTCCCGGGGGTCCATTATGTATATACGCACGAATCCCCGCTGCCTGATTGCTTAAGGCACGGGGATTCATGTGTTGTTTACCGTATTCAATTCAATCATTTCCTCCAAGTAACAAAAGCCATATCCCTGACATGGTGTTTGTTCAATTATTCATGTTTCCGTGTTGCCCGTTCGCTCCTGTCCGGAGTGTTGCTCCATGTCCTGCATATGGGGTGAATTCCCGCGTACACGATTTCACGAAAAACGTTTTCACGGACGCTTTTCCTACTGTGAAGAATCGTATTCGTACGCTTCGCTAACCTTTTTCATTGGAATCACGCTCTTTCTTCCGCAAGATCATCTCTTGCTTGAATGAATAGCATTTGGTTCTTCTTCAAAAAAGATTAACTTCCTGGGTTCCCGCATACCCACGATCTGCCAGAAGATGTTATCATCCACCCTCTTGATCAGCAGCCGATTCCGGCACGCTTCGCTAACGCTAGTACATCGGGATTCTCTCCTTTCCTTCATTCATTGCTAAATTTAGGAATGAGGCAATCACCTGCGGGTCCACCTGTGAACACTTGCTGTGGTTCCCTGTGGTGATGTCTACATTATACCCCAGGCAGATTCAAATTTAAACTTTCAAAAACCTGCATATTCCCGTAGAATACACGAAATTTCAGGATGCCCATGAATAACATACCTCTCTCGAAAAATTACTCCGGTTACAGATTATTTGCTTCCAATAGCTGCGTTTTCAAATGTATGCGCTCTCATTGTCAGGTATAAAAACGGCCAGTCAGAGGATTCACTCTCCGTTCTGGCCGGTAAAGTCTACATGGTACGATTATGATTCCTATGTCTGCGGGTCAGCACCATCAACAGATAAATACCATAGATGAGATACAGGATATTCAGGACAGATACGATCAGCACCTCATGCTCCAGGTTCTCATTGCTGACCATCGCAAGCGCATCGTAGAGAAAGTGAAAAGCGATGAGAGGAATAATATTGTGGCCTGCCTCGATCAGCAAGGCAAGTACACAGCCCAGCAGCAGGGCATTGATCACCTGGAGAAGCGTATGTATGAGATCATTTCCGCCAAGCGCATTAGCCATATGTAGAATTCCAAAGAAAAGAGAAGAGAACACAATATAGAATAACGGACCTTTGAATCTAAGGTTATGTCTGATAATTCCTCTGAAAATAGATTCCTCGGTGTACCCTACCAGGAGGGTCATAATTACAATACTGATGACTTCGGGAGCCGTCAGCTCCAGATTGATGCCGTTCATAAGCGGCTGGGCCACCGCAAGAATCAGCAGGGGGATGTAGAACAACACCGCTCTGGACGGCTTGGCCTCCAGCTTGCGGAAGCCGAAGCTCAGGAGCGAGGAATCCTTTCTTTTCATATATACAGTAACAATAATCGCCATCACCAGGAAGGCGCAGGCCTGGGCATTCCGTATCCCCATATCGCCGAACTCCTGAATTGTGGCTACAGCGGAAGCGATGGATACAGCCAGGGTCAGGACCACTCCCCATAACAGCGAGTAGATAACCGGATGTCCTTTTGCAGCGGTGTTCTTCATATTTCGTCTCCTTTATAGTGGATTAACCTGTTGCCCCATTTGGACAATATTGGATTCATTCTAAACGATGCTGTGAAAATATACTATAATAATCTTCCAGTGGGCAAGGCATCGCCTGCGTGCTATAATCTCTGAATCCCCCAATAAGAATGGAACAATCACAATGAATAATCCGATTAAAATCTTCAAAGTAACCGTGCAGCTGGAGAAAGATGAATGCGGGTTCGAGGTCAGCCATTGGCGGCTGCTGGTGGAAACGAGCCGCTATTATGAGATCAAGCCGGAGAGCGGTCCGGTCAAGCGGATATACAAAGAGAAACTGAATACGGTAATGGATGACACCAAATCCTATACAGACGGTTATCTGGCTTGTTCAGCTTTCTGTATCGAAGACCGTATTGATGATATGCACACTGAAATGCTCCATACGCTACAGCTTAAGATCAAGGCTTATATGGAAGAGCTGCATTTAAACCAGCAGGCCCTTGAGCTGCAGTTCAAGAGTCCCAAAAGACGCCTGAAGTAGACGGCATCTCCTTCCGTCACTAGTGGAACCATAAAACCGGAGGGGCCGCAGCAATCTGCGGCCCCTCCGGTTTTGTTATGACACCCGTTATTCACCTCATGTTCCCGGCGGCAAAGAAATCAATGGCTGACCAGATAGGAGGCATCCAGAATCAGGGCCACCCGCCCGTTGCCCAGGATCGTTGCCCCGGACAGATGGTTCATCGTCCCCAGATACGCACCCATTGACTTGATGACCACCTCCTGATTGCCGATAATCTCATCGACGGCAAAGGCGGCAATTCTATCAACGGATCTTACGATTACCAGCGGGATGGTCTTGGAGCGGCGCTCTGTACGGGGATAATGCAGCTTGTCCCGGAGCCAGGAGAGCGGCACAATCCGCCCGTGGTTGATAATCGCCTGTTCCCCTTGGACAACCTGAATCTCCTCGGGGGAGATCCGCACAATCTCAGCCACGTTGTACATTGGCAGAATCAGCACGCGCCTGGACACATTGACCAGCAGGCCCTTGATAATAGCCAGCGTAAGCGGCAGACGGATAATAAACACTGTGCCTGCACCCGGCTCTGTCTCAATATCTATAATCCCGTTGAGGCGTCCAATCTGACTGCGTACAATATCCATCCCCACGCCGCGGCCCGACACTTCACTGACTTCAGAAGCGGTGGAGAAGCCGGGCTCGAAGATCAGGCTCACGGCCTCCTGTGCCGTTAAGTATCCCGCCTGTTCTTCAGTGATGATCCCTTTGCTTAGCGCAGAGGCTTTGATTTTAGCGGCATCAATGCCCTGACCGTCATCCTCCAGACGAATAACGACCTGATTCTCCTCATGAAAAGAGGTCAGCGTAATCCGGCCTTTCGGGGATTTGCCCTGCTGCGTCCGGACCTCCGGGCTCTCGATCCCGTGATCGGCGCTGTTGCGGATCAAATGGATTAACGGATCGCTTAGCTCCTCGATAATGATCCGGTCCAGCTCAGTCTCGCCTCCCTGAATCTGCAGTTCAATGTCCTTCCCCAGCTTCTGGGCCAGATCCCTGACCAGACGCGGAAACCGGTTGAACAGCTGATCAATCGGCAGCATCCGGGTCTTCATCACGCCTTCCTGCAGCTCCTTGATAATACCGCCCATGTGATCCGATACAGAGCCAATATCAGGCAGAACCTTGGCCGGATCATTCCGTTGTCCCGTAGCGCTGAGGTTGGCCAGGGAAGTCTGCTCAATGAGCAGCTCTCCCACCAGATTCATCAAGTGGTCCAGCCGCTCGACACTCACCCGGACCGTCGCCTGTGCCCCATGGGACCGTTCTTTGCCTTGGGAAGAGCCTTGAGACTCAGCCTGCACCGGTTCTGCCGCGGCCTGTGTGTTCGCTCCTGCCGGAGATACAGGCAGGAACGGCGCGATAACCATACTCACCACATCCGTCTCACCCGTAAGCTGTTCGGATACCTGCTCAATCTCCTTAGACGCCGCTGCCACTACAGCAAACTGGCTGTAGCGTACATCTTCATCGGCTCCAGGCGCTGGCGGCGGTGCTAATGCAATAGCGATCACCGGCCCGCAGACCTCTTCAATACGCTGCAGCAGGATGTAATGCCGGGCCGCCTTCATCAGGCATTCTTCTTTCAGGGTCACCGTAAGGGACACTAGCGCATAACCCGCTGCGACAGCTTCTTCCGCCTGAAGCCTCTCCGCTTCATTCAAGACCGGAAGCCGCACCGGCTGCGCTTCGGCCGGCTTATTAATCAATGCCTTGATCTCCGCAACCACCGCGCTGCAATCCGTGAAATCCCCACCGCTGACATATTGGCTGCGCAGCAGCTTCATGGCGTCCAGCGCCCGGAAAAGCGTGTCGATCAGAATGCCGGTAATCTCCGGCTTCTTCTCCCTCACCCATTCCAGCGCATATTCCACCTCATGCGTGAGATCGCTCATCTCGCGGAAGCCCATCGTCGATGCCGATCCTTTGATCGTATGGGCTGCCCGGAATATCGTCTGGATCAGCTCCGCGGTCGGACTATGCTCCAGAGCGAGCAGCGACTGGTCGATCCGCTCCAACTGCTCATTCAGCTCTTCTATAAATATATCGCGGTAGGCAGACAGTTCCATCATCATTGCTTGTTCCCCTTTTCACCCGCCCAATATTTCTTCGAGCTTCAAAATACCAACCAGCTGGTCATCCCGTTGACCCACTCCGTGGAACACCGCATCACGTCCCCGGCTATGTCCGCCTGTGGGGGGATGGATTTCGCCATACGTCGTCACTTTGTTCACCTTGTCCACAATGAGTCCGACGAATTCCTCCCGGTAGTTGACGACAATAATTCTTGTATTCCGGGTGTATGGCTCATCAGCCATGCCGAGCAGATTGCGCAGGCTCATGACACAGACCACTTTCCCGCGCAGATTGACTACGCCCTTCACTTCATTCCGGCTGAAGGGGATATCTGTAATGCTGAGCATTTTGATAATCTCATGAATTTCTTCAATACGGATGGCACAGGTCTCGGCTCCTACAGCAAGCTCGATATATTGTTCCTTCTGTAAGGATGACATAACTTCACCTCAGTCTGTAGGATTAATGGGTCTTGAAGGCGGCTGCCGACTGGGCTAAGTCCTCAGATAACAGAGCCAGAGCCTGGCAGGTAGCTGCCGTCTCCTCAGAAGCCGCTGCAGACTCCTCGCTGGAGGCGGCAATGGATTGAACCGAGCTCATCACCTCAGCAGCCTGGGCGGATTCCTCTTCGCAGGCCGCAGCAATCTCATTAACCTTAAGCGAAGAATTGTTCACCATACTTATAATTTGTTCAAAAGCCTGGCTGGTCATCGAAGACTGCTCCACACTCTCCGCTACCGCCCGGACGCTCTGCTTCGTATTCTCCTGCATCACTTTGATGATCTTCGTAATCTCCTTCGTGGCATCGCTGCTGCGCTCGGCCAGCTTACGGACCTCATCGGCCACCACCGCGAAGCCGCGGCCCTGTTCTCCGGCACGTGCAGCCTCAATCGCTGCATTCAGGGCCAGGAGATTGGTCTGCTCGGCAATATCGTCGATGACCTCGATGATATCGCCGATTTTGCTGGAGTCGTCTTCCAGCTGCTTCATCTGCTGATTGACCGTCTGCATCCCCTGCAGCGAAGTCTCCACCACATATCCGCCTTCCCGGGCTGTGCGCACAGTCTCATTGGATAGCTCTGCCGCTTCCTCTGCACTGGAGGCCACAGAGTCAATCGCCAGGGACAGCTCTTTGAAGAGTTCGGTAATATTGGTAGCGGCTGCCGACTGGTTCGTGCTGGTTCCGGCAATCTCCTGGGTACTTGCTGAGATCTGTTCGGAAGAGGCGGCTACGCTCTGCGAATTCATCACAATTCCGTTGATCAATTCCTTCAGGTTATCCACCATCCGGTTGAGCGCCGCTGCCAGCTGTCCTACCTCATCCTTGGTGGAAATATCCGACTGCTGCGTCAGATTGCCGTTCGCCACCTCAGTGGCCAGATGCAGCATTTTCATCAGGGGTCTGGAGATCGACCTTGCGATCACATAACCAATGATAATACTGAGGATGACAGCCGCTATGACTACTGATATCGTAAGGGTGAGCGACGTAGAATAGGCAGACTGTGAATGGCTGTTCGCTTCCTCCGCCAGCTCAACATTCTCCTTGATCAGGCCATCCAGATTGCTCAGCACGTTCTGCCCCTGTAAGGTCAGCTTGGTGTTCAGGAAGGTATTGAATGCTGCCGTATCATCCTGCCCTGCCAGAACAAGCGCTTCATCAAACAGCTTGTCATAAATCTCATATTCCTTGTCAAAATCGGCCAGCAGCTCTTGCTCCCGTGCGGTAGTCGCAAGCGGCCGGTAGTTGTCCACCTTCTGGACAATATCCTGACGGCCTGCCGCAATCTTGTCCCCGTAATCGGCAATCTTGACAGCATCTGTGGTGTTGCTCATATCCCGCGTATAGACCCGGTTAAGCTGATAGCTGATCTCGGCAGCGGACAGATCCCTGACAGAGATCAGATTATTACTGTACATTTCCTTCATATTCTGGTTACTGCTGCGCAGAGATAGAATCGAGGAGACTCCAAGCCCGGCCAGTATTAAAGAGACAATCAGAAAAGCGGAGATAATTTTTGTGGCTGTTTTCAAGTTTCCGAACCATTTCATGTGGCTTCCCCCTGTGGTTAACATCTAAGCGTCCTTCTTGTCGGCGTTAATCTTACACTCCCCTATCAGCCGAAGGAACATCTTTAGCTATATTTCGACATTTTATGCGAATAAATTAATATCACAATTCTGAATTTGCATATTTATTTCATTGACTTAAAGGGACTTTACCCCTTTATAAATGCACTAATTATCCGCTTTACAGCAACAGCCAGATTCTGCTTGACAGAACCTAGAATTAAGTTATAAATAAACATAATTAGCAATGGATTCAATCCATCTATTATTATCCTTAGCGAAAAGAGGCCTGCCATGTCAACAAAAGTACCTGTGGCCGAAAAAGTGATTTTCTCAGGCGGTCTGCTGGGCCAGAATATGCTGTACAGCTTCATGTCGATGTACATATTGTTTTTCTATACGGATCTGCTGGGGATTCCGGCTACTACAGCCAGTGTCATTCTGGTAGTGGCGAGCATTGTGGATGCTTGTCTGGACCCGCTTATGGGCATGATTACCGACAAAACACGCTCCAGATGGGGCAAATTCCGGCCTTATCTGCTGTTTGCCCCGTTCCTTATCGCGCTGGCGACTATCGTCTGCTTCTGGGACTTCGGTGGTTCTCCCACCCTGACACTGGTGATTGCCACCGTATCCTATCTGCTCTGGGGAATGCTGTACACGGTCTGCGATACCCCGCTATGGGCCTTATCGTCTGTAGTCTCTACAGATCCGGGTGAACGTACCTTATTTGTCACTTTAGGCAAAATCGGCGGAACGCTCGGCGCGGTCGTCATCACCGTCGGCGGAATCCAGCTTCTGCTCGCCTTCGGCGGTGAACGGACTACTGAGGCTTATCTGTATTCGGCCATCATTATCGGGGTCATTGCGGCGCTGTCGATCTTCCTGACAGGAATGCTCACCAAGGAACGGGTGGTTCCTTCTACTGAGACTATTTCATTCCGCCACAACCTGCAGACGGTATACAAAAACAAGCCGCTGCTTACTCTGCTCGCTTCACTGCTGATTATCAATCTGGTGAACGGCATCCGGCAGAGCATTCAGCTCTATTATGTGGTCTATGTCTGGGGGGATGCGGGGTATGCCACACAGGTCGGAATCGCCCTGGTGGTCGGTATGCTGCTGGGGATGATCGCTACGCCGCCGCTGTTGCGCCGCTTTTCCAAGAAGAAGGTGTTCATTGTCTCCTGCATCCTGGGAAGCATCGCCTGTATCCTGCCTTACCTGCTGGGTGACCATAACGTGCTGAATACGCTGGTGTTCTTCGCGGTCAGCTTCTTCTTCTCCGGCATGACTACCATCGTCAGTACTTCGATGCTGCTCGATACTATTGATTATTCGGAGTGGAAGCTGGGCTTCCGGGGCGAAGGCATTGTGTTCTCCACGAACACCTTCATTACGAAGTTCAGCGGGGCGTTGTCGCGGCTTATTATCGGGGCCAGTCTCGGCCTGCTAAGCTATGTGGAGAATCAGCCGGCTACGCCAAGACTCCAGCACGGCCTTAGCTTCGTGATGTTCCTGCTGCCCGCACTCTGCTTCCTGGCCGCTATTCTGCCGATTCTGTTCTATAATATAAGCGAGAAGCAGCGGGTGCAGATCCTGAGCGATTTGAACCAAAGCCGGTCATTGTAGGGGCTAGCGGGAGGATGGTAGCTGATGGAGGAGAGATGATGGCGGGGAGAACCTTGAGAGGGACTAACTGTACCCTTACCACAGATTAATAAGGAGGTATTTGGAATATGGATGTATCGACAATATCGGCACTGATGTCACCGCCCGACCTATCAGACTGCCGCAAGGTGTTATGTATTCAGCCGCACCCGGACGATAACGAAGTGGGCCTCGGCGGCACGATCGCCTCCTTCGCGGAGAAGGGATGCGAGATTCATTATTTAACGGTCACGAACGGGGATCTGGGCGCGGTGGATGAGCATCTGTCTTCAGCTGAGATTGCAGCGATCCGTGCACACGAACTGGAAGCTGCCGGACGGTCGCTGGGAGCCACGGTGTTCCACCAACTGGACCATGGAGACGGTACACTGGAGCATATTCCGGCGCTCGCGGAAGAGATTGCCGAGATCATCCGCACCGTGCAGCCGGATGTTATATTCTGTCCTGATCCGTGGCTGAGCTATGAAGCGCATTATGATCATATTGTCACGGGCAGAGCTGCCGCCCAGGCCTTCCTCTCGTCCGGACTTCCCCTCTATCCCAGAGGGACAAGCACCCGGCCTTGGCAGCCGAAGGCGATAGGCTTCTACTTCACCTCAGAGCCGAATACGGTTATTGACATTACCAACCACTTCGAGCGGAAGTTCGACGCCATGGCTCTGCACCGCAGCCAATTCAGTGAGGAGATGCTGGGCTTGTACCGGATCTACTTCCATGAGCAAGGCCGCCAGCTTGCCGAAGGCAAGGGCTTCGGGCTGGGCGAAGGACTGAAGGTACTGTCCCCGCTGCATCTCCACTGCTTCGTGGAGGCTCGGAAGATCTAGAACTATTGCAGCTGAGCGGCGGTACAAAGAAGAGCTGTCCCACAAGCCATGATATGGCTGGTGGGACAGCTCTATTTGTTACTCAGCCAACCGGTAGTAGGGAATGTTCAGCGACGGCTTGAAGCCCAGCTTCTGCGCCAGTTGATAAGATCCCTTATTCTCCAGCCGGCAGCCCCACACCGGCTCCAGTCCATGCTCCAGACAATAGTCGATGAGCGCACAACATACGGAGAAGGCGAACCCCTTGCCCCGGTGGCCAGCTGCCGATTCAATTCCGATCTCCAGCTGATCCGCTGTACGGTAAGCGGAGAATGCACTGGAGGCCTTCTCCCCCTCCCAGAGCAAAGTGTAGCCCATGCCTGAATTGCGGAAGTGTTCCGCATTCCGCCAGAAATAACGCGGAATCACCGAACCTGCCTGCTCGTCGAACCCCTCACCAGTCATCTGAACAATGACGGCATCCTGCCGGAATCCTTGCTTCTTCGCTCTATGGTAGACCTCCTGATCAAACGTAAAATTCACCCGGGTCTGGATATCAATCCTCCGCTTATCAGACGCTTGAAGATTCGGATCTGCCTTAGATAACAATGCGTTATGCTCAGTGACCGTGGACTCCAGCAGCTGCTCCCAGCCTCCTGCCGGATCAGCCTGCAGCCATTCCACCGACTGCCGGTTCCCTGTCTTATTCGTCATATAGTCCGATAAGCTCCGGTTAAAATCCTCATTGCCCGAATCCCCGTAAAGCAGTGACATCCCAAAATCATGAGCCACATAGAAGGTACGCGGGTTCTGCACAGAGTCCACATAGACCTTGCCCGTAGTCTGCCCGCCCAGCACTCCTCCGGCGAATAGGGTGTTGATCTTCACTTCACTTAACAGTGGCAATGCCAAGGCATAGTCCTGGTTATCTAACTTCTGCATTCTTTTTCCTCTTTTCTTGGAGATGAATATATGTATTTCCACTTATTATACCTAACTATGTCACGCTTTGAGGAATGAATGTTATAATACATTCAATGTCACTCCAGTACCTTCAATCTGATTCAACCTGAAAGGAAACGATCTATGCTGAATACCATACCAGAAGTGAATTTCACCGCTTCCCCTTATTATAATCCCGGCCTCAAAAATGTGGTCATTCTGGCAACCGGCGGAACCATTGCCGGCAGCGGAGAAGCCCACAAAACCTTGAATTACGAGCCTGGAGCCTTGCCCGTGCAGGACCTGCTGGATAGCGTACCTCACCTTGAACGGCTTGCCAATTGTGCAGGCGTACAGGTCAGCAATCTGTGCAGCGCTGATATTACCAGCGGGCATTGGCTTACCCTGGCTGCATATATTAACACGCTTGCCCTCCGGGAGGATGTGCACGGGTTTGTTATTACCCACGGCACCGACACGCTGGATGAGACCTCTTACTTCCTGAACCTGGTGATCAAGACCGACAAACCGGTAATCATTACCGGCTCCATGCGTCCGGCTACCGCCATTAGTGCAGACGGCCCCCTCAATCTGTATCAATCGGTAGCCCTTGCGGCGAATCCGGATGCTACGGGGCAGGGTGTGATGGTTGTCTTCGCAGAAGGCATCTATAGCGGGCGCGATGTGCAGAAGGTGAACACCTTCAAGGCCAATGCCTTCGATGAGCGCGATTTCGGCTGCCTGGGCTACATGCGTGACAGTCATGCTTTTTTCTACACCCGCACCCTTAAGCGGCATACGACTGCAACGGAGTTCGATGTATCTGTCATGACAGAGCTTCCCGCCGTATCCGTAGCTTATTTCCATGTCGATGCCGATCCCGGCATCCTAGACTATCTGGCCACGATCTCCAAGGGGATTGTGATTGCCGGTGCAGGCGGAGGCATCTACAGCAAGCCTTGGATTGATAAAGTCGGCGAACTGAAGAACAATAATATCCCAGTGGTCCGCTGCTCGCGGATCTCCAGCGGAATCACACTGAAGGACTCGTACATTGACCTGTCCGCCAATTCCATTCCATGCAACAGCCTGGTGCCGCAAAAAGCAAGAATTCTGCTCTCCCTGGCACTGACACAGACCACCGGCTACGACGAAATTGCTGCAATGTTCAACGAATATTAAACACTGCCGGAAGTGGACGGGAACTCAAAGGTGAAGACAGCACCGCCCTCCAGGCGGTTCCGGGCGGTAATCCTTCCGCCGCAGCGCTCTACAATGGCGCGTGCGATGGCGAGACCCAGCCCGGATTCCCCCTGCTTCCCTTTGACGAACCTGTGAAACAGCCTCGCTCAGCAGCTCCTCAAGATCTGTTGCCTCCGCCTTGTAAATATCCTCTTCACTGTCCAGCTTGGCCAGCAGCGTCATTTCACTGACCAGATCACGCAACCGCCCGCCTTCACTCTGGAAAATATCGAGACCTTTACGGACTCCTTCCCCTTCAAAAATACCGTCTCTAATCCCTTCCGCATAACCTGCTATCGACATCAGCGAAGATTTCAGCTCGTGGGATACATTCTGGAAGAACTGCTTCTGAACCCGTTTAAACCGGTGCAGCTCACCGGCCATTTCATATACCGTTTGGGCAACAGAACCATCAAGTACGCGAGAAAATGTGCTTTGTCCCCTCAATACACGATCCAGATGTCCTCAATATTCCGCATCTCTCCCGAAATTTTCTAAATATCTATGCAAAACTCTATTGATCCATAAATTGTTTAACTATATAGTAGAAAAGGTGCTTTTGGATAAGTTTCCATATTATAACTTGAAAGGGGAATTAAGATTGAAGAAGAAAAGATGGGTGAGGCAAATTTCGTTGACTATCACAGTTCTTATGCTGCTCACACAGCTCAATGGATTGGTATTTGCGCAAGACAAGAAAAAGAGCTTTATGGATATTAAAGGCCATTGGGCTGAAAAAGCTATCGGGGAATGGCTCGACAATGGATATATTCAAGGCTACAACGATGATAGCTTTCAACCCGGGAAGCAAGTCACCCGTGCGGAGTTCCTGGCCTTTTTTAACCGGGCATTTATACCGGATGCTCCTGTTGACGGCCCGGCCAAAAGCTTTACGGATGTCGATGAAACGAACTGGTTTTACAATGATGTTATGACCGGTACACGACTCGGTGCAATTACCGGTTATTATGACAACAGCTTCCGACCAGACGGCGTCCTCACCAGGCAGGATGCGAGTGTAATGATCAGCCGATTCTTGGGGCTGGACGTACTTACCGATGAAACAGCACTTCATACATATAAAGATTATACGCAAGTGGCTGCATATGCTCAGAACAGCGTAGCGGCCTTGACAGAACTTGGCATTGCCCGAGGCAATCCGAAGGGGCAATTTGAACCGGTGCACAGCATCACAAGAGCTGAATCTATCGTTATGCTGGATAATGCGTATCAATTGATTCACGGGCAAGCAGGGATTATGGGTAAAATCTACCATGATGGCACTCCGTTGGCTGGAGCAGTAGTTACATTCACGCGCACAAATGAATATAAACCACTCGCCCATACAACAACTGATGACCAAGGCTCATTCACAGCTGAGCTTAAGAGCGGCAGTTATAATCTGACAATCTCCTCTAACGGTCAAGTGGCTGGCCGCAGCAAGATCGTTGTCCGTGAACACTTCAAAAGCTACATCAAACTTGCTAGTGAATCCGGCCAACTTGTGGCCGGAACCCTGCAGGACAGTCTGGGCTCTCCGCTAAAAACAGCCGATTTGGTCTTTGGCCCAGCTCCTGCCTTCTACACCTCAACAGGAGATCAGGGGCAATTCGTAATACGGCTGCCGCGCAGCAGCAAGTATGACATCCTGTATCCTTCCGAAAGTGGGCTTGTCAGTCTGGGTTCCATTTCCACCACTTCTGATGGAAGTCCGCTTAATCTTGGAATTCTGAAATTTAATGCAGCTAAACCTGCTGTGGTCTTCCCTCCAGCAGGCAGTCCCAGCTCCGGCGGCGGTGGAAGCGGCAATTTTTCTCCTATTGCAGCACCCGTCAAGCCTTCCCTGGCCTTGATAGGCGACAACGGTGTGCTGGAATTGAAGGTGGACAAGACTGATCCATCCAACACCTACAAGTTAACCCAGAAACAGAATGGGACTGTTACGCAAGAAGTATATAAGCTGAATGTAACCGAATCAGTACAGATCGCTAGACCGGAAATTTCCGGGCTTTACAGCTATACAGTTACAGCCACCGGCGAAACAGGCCTAAGCGCTGAATCCAATGCAGTGAATTATATGGTTACAGCTTCCGGTTCCGGCGAGGTTGGAACGGACAGTGATATGGATGGTCTTGATGATGAGCTAGAGCTGCGGCTCGGAACAGACCCCCACCATGCTGACACGGACAGAGACGGATTGCCAGACGGATACGAATACTACATCACAAGCTCCTCTCCACTGCTAGCGGATACAGACGAGAACGGCATTCCCGATGCGGATGAAGATTTGGATCAAGATGGGCTTACGGCTGTCGAAGAATACCGACTTGGAACAGATCCAGCGCTGGCCGATTCAGACAAAGATGGACTGAATGACGGTGCTGAAATCAATAAGTACAAGACTGATCCTTTGGCATGGGACACGGACGGAGACACACTAATCGACGGCGATGAAATCATTCTGGGACTAAATCCGCTACTGAAAGACAGCGATGGCAATGGAGTCCCCGACAATGAGGAACAAGTCGAACAGTCAGTCAGTACAGAAAATATGGACGGCAGCTTGTTGACCCACAATGAAGCAGTGCCTTCGTTGCAAGTGAAGACTACAGGTAATGTGAACCGTACAGTTTTGCTGCAGGAATACCAAGGTACCGGGTTTGGGGACAGCCGAGCGATTGTAGGCAAGCCCGTCCGAATCACCGGTGCTGATTTTGACGAAGCTGCGCTCAGCTTTTCATTAGGCCAAGACAGCGGGATTTCCAGATCGTCCGCTGCCGGACCGGATGGCAATACCTTGCTGATTTCCCGCTATACAGAAGATGGCCGGACAGTATATTACGAGACGGATTACGATCCAACCGCAGGTAGCTTGTCGGCCACCATTGATACGGCGGGTACTTATTTTGTAATGAATGTAAGCGATCTGTTTAGCGAACTTGGATTATCGCTGCCAGAAGCACTGGATGAGAGCAGAGATACGCCAGCTGTAAGCCCCACGTTCCGTTCATTCCGCAACCCGCCAAGCTTCACGGCCGAGCAGCTGCACTCTATGGACAACCGCAGTACACCAGAAAGAACTGTCGTATCCGCAACCTATGAAACAACCGAAGAATCGGCAACTGTAACCGAGGATATTTATATGGGTCTTCCATTACGTTCTGCATTTAGCCTGAAGACCACTTCTCTTGCAGGAACAGCTGGGCAAGCGGATATTGTCTTCATTATTGATACCACCGGCTCTATGGGCGATGAAATTCTTAATGTTCGTAATAATGTGTCAGCCTTCGTAGATGTTCTAAAAGCGCGGGGCATCGCTCCTTATCTTGGCCTTGTGGAATACAAAGATATTGAAGACGATGGAATCAATACCACTGTGGTTCATAAGAACGGTACCCGCAACTGGTTCTCGGATATCGAGCACTACAAGACCACGATTAATGCTCTAGATGCAGACGGTGGCGGTGATAATCCGGAGAGCGCAGTCGACGCCCTGGAAACAGCCCGCCTTCTGGACATGCGCGCAAGTGCAGAGAAATTTTTCATCCTCATTACGGATGCGGAATATAAAGCAGGCAATCGTTACGGCATTACTTCCATGGCAGAAGAAATCGAGCTGCTGAAAGGGCAGAAAATTAACGCTTCAGTAGTCACCTCCACCTGGGTTAAAAATCTGTATAGTAACCTATATACTGAAACTGGCGGAATCTATGCAAACATTAATGGGGACTTCTACCAAGAGCTGTTGGCCATCGCTGACAAAATCGGAGAAGTAGTGGATGAAGGTGTCTGGATTTACCTAGACGGGGCCATTCCCATTGCTACCAAAGTAGATGTTTTGCCGGAAGATGCCGATGAAATGGTGGATACGGATACCGACGGCATTCCGGATATTAAGGAACTGGCCAGTGTCGTTCCCGTCGAAAAATTTGATTTGGACGGCATTATCCGCACGTTGACCAAAGGCAGTATCACTGATACCGACTATGGAGTCATCAAAGTCTATCCTTGGTTCAGCAATCCAGGTAAAGAAGACAGTGACGAAGACGGATACATGGATAGTGAAGACTTGCTACCAAAAGTCACATTCCGTACACCGACTATTCTGCTCCATGGCCGAGTGGACAATGTTTTTGACTGTTTCGGCGTCGAAACCAATATGTATGATGCGGATAACCGGACTAGTCTGAACAACCACTATGGCAGCAGTATGTCCCTCGCATCGGGTGCAGGTAAATCTTTCGACTATACCAGTTATGTGGCCCATGAAATCAGGGGAATCTTTAAAAGTACTGAAGATGAAAAACGTCCACAAAACCTGGGTTATGAACTGGAGCGGAACGGCTATCTCAGCAATAAGAACTTATTTGCCTTCAGCTATCCGAATGAGGATATGGTCTACCTGAATGCCGGCAGACTTGACGGTTATATTGACAATCTGGCTGCCCACATGGCTGCTGGCACGGAAGCCGGATACTTTTATGCAACCAAAGGCCAGCTTGAAAAAGGCCAGATTGATGTTAATCTGATCGGGCACAGCATGGGCGGGCTGGTCTCCCGTTATTATATTGAGAATATGAACGGAGTAAACAACCTGAGCCGACTGATTACAATTGACACACCGCATTTCGGCAGCGGATTGGCTGAAATTTCCGAGTATTCTCCTCTGTTCAAGCCCTGCGACGTTGACCTTGACCCTACCGGAAAAATCTATGGTGGTGAAGGTTTCGACAATGAGGAGAAATGGTATTATAACGCTAAAGCAAACTACGCGGTCACCCATCAGTCCGCCCGACTGCAAACAGAGAATGCTCCAAATCATAAATACAATTTTATTGGCGGATATGATGATTTTGCACCGCAATTCCTGCCAGCTGCTCTTAAGGACCGGACACTGACATTTACTGTTATTCCGGACAATAGAAGCTTTGAGGCTTTCAGGAACAGCATCGCAGAAGGATTTTACGACTCGTTCGGCTACCGGGACAGTATTGACTTTACCTTCACCCAGATCGGGGGAGATAATGTTGTGAATAATCAGAGCCAGCTCGGTATCCGCTTTGATTCAGATGGTAATCTGACCGGTTACGTACCTAGCCAGCGTTCAGCGATGTCAATTGACACCTTCTGGGGTCATAATCCGTATGCCAATTTCCACGCGCAGAACCAGCACAGGGCAGAGACAATAGAGCAGGTCATTACCTATCTGCAATAATGTAGTAACGAATCTACCGCTTAAATTCTGCAACTTTAGGAGACTACCTATGAGGCCTCTCTTGATCCAGATTATACTTAACACCCTAACGATCATTTTGTTTGGAATAGGTTATTTCACCTTCAGATCCAAAGAATTGTATTCGGGACCACATTTTATCCGGCTGTATTATCCGCTAGCCGTCTTGCTTAGTCTGATATTTTTTTACCTACTGAACATGGTGCTGTTCAAAAACGGGCGAGTTAGCGGTCTGGCAGCTGCCGGGGGCTCCATCTTATTCACGATTATGTTAACCATGCTCTGCAATCACCTCTACGGCAGCATCCTGAATGATTATTACCGCTCCACTCCGGCACATAATCTGCTTCAATTAGGTGAGTATAGCAAGCTCAAGGGGAACTACATTACCTTGTTTAAATCTTTGCGCACTCAGGGCATCCGCCCCCGTACTCTCTCAACCGGCTATGCTTCCGGTGCAGAGAAATATGATACGCTTAGTCAGGATAGTGCCCAGTTCAAGGATGTCCTCTACCTGGTGAATGGCGAGACTTATCTGATCTATAACTGGACCCTCCATGAAACGGAGGCCCTCCTCCCGGGGGAAGAGGTGTACCACCAGGGGTTGCACTATCTGAAGAACCAATCTTCCCAAAGGGCATCTGAACTTCAAGGTGAAGCTGACAGCTATTGGCTCAAAGCACGAAACATCATCATCTCTTACGGCCAGGATGATTATTCGGTCAAGTTGTATCCAAAGGGTGGAAAGATCATTTTCAGAGAATAAGAATTAACCTGTCAATCAAATAGATAGAAGGGATTGATGTGGCTGAAGAGGTCGGGACTCCGGTAGCGGCATCCCCGGCCTTGCCTTTCAATGAGGGGTCAGGCTCTGCTACCCCAGCCCAAAAACGGCTACGCCGTCCTTTAAAGGATAGCGTAGCCGTTTTTGCGTGACATGCCGATGTTCAGTTAGGCGCGGATACAGCGGATAAGGATAAATGGCTGCCCGTGCTCCGCCTCCTTGTAACAAGCAAGTGGATAAACGTATCTTAAATTCCCGTTTTATGAGTAATTATAGGAAGCAAGTGGATAAACAGCATCTAATATTGTTCCTTTTCGCTACATGGGGTGGAACTACCGAAATTAAGTGTTGTTTGTCCAACTGCTGTTGCAGCAAGGGCGATTCATCCATCAGCAAGTGTTAAAAATCCAACTAATTCCGTCTCAGTTAACGGCGCGGGTACAGCGGATAAGGATAGAAGGCTGCGGCCGGCTGCTGGGCTGTGTAAGACGGCATACTTTTGGCGGTGCTGATGGTGCTGGCGTTGTTGGCGTTGTTGGCGTAGCTGCCATTATTCGCATTGTTAGCACTATTGGCGTAGCTGCCGTTATTTGCATTGTTGGCGTAACCCGCGTTGTTGGCGGTGCTAGCATAACTCGCGTTGTTGACGTTGTTAGCATTGTTCGTGTACATTGCTTCCGGCATTGCCGCATTAGGCATCATTTGTGCATTTGTTGCAGCGGTACCGGCGACGGCGCAGCCCGGAGGCGGCCCCAGAATAATGGATTCCTTAAGCGGAGCCACGGCCTTGGCGTAATCCTCTTCATTGATGCAATAAGCCTGCTGGATAACCTCCTTGGGGACCGCACGCAGGAAGTCTGAACCATACACAATATCAGGTGTCGGCGCATCGAAGATCGTCAGGAACTGGGCATGCTCGCTCTCGGCCAGAATCCAGTGGAACCAACCCTTCGGGAAGACGGAGATTTGTCCGGCCTTCAGATGGTAAGTCATCAGCTTCTGGGTGAACGGATCGAACACAGAGGTGATCAGCTCACCGCTGATCACGAATACCATCTCTGTCACATTAGTGTGCCAGTGCGGCTGGACAATATATCCTTTGCTCATGCGGGCATTGAAGAACCCGTTGCGGATAGCGGGCAGCTGCTCGCCAAAAAGCTGTGTAATGTAATTGTCTGCATCCCGCTTATAATTAAGTACCTGGTTTGAATCGGCAGCAAGCTTCAGGTCCGGTGCCTGCAATACTGGATCAAGCATTGTACATTCCTCCTCATCACTGAATGAGCCTATAGCATCTGGGCATTCGTCTAGATACTCTATGCCAGCGAGGAGCAATTTGACACAAGTAACCGTTACGGCCTAGATCAGCCGCGCGATACTCTCAATCTCAACAGCTGAAGCAGCAAGCTGCTGCATGGAGGCGGTGATCTCCTCTGTAGCGGCGGCCTGACGTTCACTTTGGGCCAGACAATCCGTCAGTACGGCATCCATCTGGTTAATCTTCTGCTTGATCATCTGCAGAATGCCGGCGATATCCTTCGCTGATGAAGCGCTGGATACCGACATTTTGCGGATCTCCTGTGCGACGATGCCGAAGCCCCGTCCATGCTCAGCCGCATGAGCCGCTTCGATAGCAGCATTCAGCCCCAGCAGGTTGGAGTTCTCCGCCACCTTGCGGATGAAATCCAGAATCTCATCGGTCTGCTGCAGATCCTCTACCACCTTCTGGCCCAGCACCTTCAGATCACCTACGGTATTCGCCAGCTCCGAGGCTGTTCCCGCAATCTCTACCGAGGTCGAGCTGATCTCATCGGAGGTCACAGCCAGTGCATTCGCCGCTTCACTGAGCGTCTCCTGATTACTAAGGCTGATTCCGACCGTGAATACACCCATTACCGCCCCGTTCCGGTCACGGACCGGCATGGATGAGGACTTGAACGGTATCCCGTAGACTTCTTTGGGGATAGTGGCGCTGACCTCTTCTCCACTCTCCAGCGCTGCCCGGATTCCCCCGCTCGGCGGAATGGGACTTCCATCCCCGACCCGGGCATGGAGCTCTTTGCCCGGCAGATGATAGATGAACTTCTCCGCATCGGTTAAGGCAAACATCACATCCAGCGGAAAAAGGCGCTGCACCAGCGGCAGAGATATTTGTAGAGCCTCCAGCAGCTGGCCCATTTCAGTTTCGGTATCAGTTTCGGTTTCGGTATTCATTGCTTCAACAGCTCCCCAATCATATTTATGTACCCTTCTTACCGCTCGAACAATGTGACACAGTTGCGGCCCTCCGCCTTGGATTGATACAGCGCATCGTCACCCAGCTTGTAGATATCCTCCTCGCGCAGTCCGTCCACGAGTACGGCGGCTACGCCGATGGAGACGGTAATTCTGCCGTATTCCGGGCTGAGATCATGCTGAATCCCCAGCTCCGCGATGCTCCGTCGGATGGATTCGGCATACTCCCGGGATTGGGACGGGGTGAACCCGGCAACCACAATGCCGAATTCCTCACCGCCCAGACGGAACGCGACTCCCTCAGCCCGTTCAGCCAGCTCCTTCAGTACCTGACCTACTCGCCGCAGTACGGTATCTCCTTCGTAATGTCCATATGTATCATTGAATTTCTTGAAATAATCAATATCAAGCATCAGATAGGACAGATATCTTTTGCCTGCCGCCGCCTTGTCTACCTCGCTGAGGAAAAGCTTATTAAAGTATCTGCGGTTATACAGTCCGGTCAATTCATCGGTAATCGAGATTTGCTCAATCAGTCCGATATATTTGCCCAGCTCCTCATTGTTGAACTCCAGCTCCTTCGTCCGTTCCGCCACAAGCTCCTCCAGATGCTCCTTATGGCGCCGCAGCTCCTCCTCTGCCTTCTTGCGCTCGGTAATATCCTTGACAGTTCCCTGAATCGCCGGCTTGTCCAGATATGTCATCCGGATCACCTTGTGGATAACGATGACTTCACGGGTCTTGTCCTTATGCAGCAGTCTGGTCTCGTACTCTTCAGGCACCTGCTTGCCTTCGACTCTTCTGGCATAATAATGCATCACCTTCTCCCTCTCCGGGGGACTGATGAAATTCTCGAAGGGCTGCTCCAGCATCTCGTCGGTCTTATATCCCAGCATCTGTGCCAAGGCCTCATTGACGTACACACACCGCTTGCCCTGGGTAACAAAAACCCCGTCCTGCAGATGGTTGACCAATTGACGGTATTTCTCCTCCGAACGCTCCAGCTCCGTATACAGACTGGCATTCTCAAGCGAGAATACCATCTCTCTGGATAACAGATTAATAATCTTCATCCGCTGCTCGGTGAACACACCAGTGACCAGATTATTCTCCAGATAGATAATCGCAATCGTCTTATTCTGATTAATCAGCGGCATACAGACCATGGACTTCGGCTGCTGGCTCACAATATAAGGATCATTCACGAACGGAGTCTCTGAATACGCATCATTATAGATCAGGCTCTCCCGGGTCTCCTCCACCTGTCTGAGGATGGCAGCAGGCAGATTATCCAGACTCGGGGACTCATGAATCGCTACAGAGATTCTATCCGTATCCGCCTTATACTCCCCTTCGACCAAAAGATTCGCTGTAGAGGTCATAAGGATACAGCCCCGCTGCGCTCCGGCGTTCTTGATGACAATCTCCATCATCGCTTCCAGCAGGTTGTTCAGCTCAATTTCTTTGGAGATCGCCTGTGAGGCCAGAATGATGGAATTCAGATCAATGCTCTCCGTATAGTCCGTCACTGTCCTGCCGTGCAGGAACTCCTTAGTGCTGATTTTCTGGACGATGGACGGGTAACGCTCCTTGATGAACCCGATTTTCTCCTTGGCCCCCCAGACCGAATAATAATATTCGGATTGTCTGAGCAAATAGGCGGCGAACTCATTGAAGCCCTTGTCCACATAGAATCTGGCCGCCAGCTCATTAGAGAGTGCCTTATAGCGGATGAAGCTCCCCTGCTCGCTGGTCTCAATCGCAAGGTCATAGTAATGTCCTGCCCGGCTCCCGTTCCCGGAGATTCTGGCCCATTCGGCTCTCATCAGATATTCATGCTGGAGGAAGGTCCCCGGCGCATTCCTGGCCCATTTGCGTACCCTGCCGAATTCCTTGCGCATCCTGGACCTGGCCTTCCGTTTGCCGTTTATACTCAATTCCTTATAGGCATAGGCCTGATTCAGGAAGCTATAGAGCGCGAATTCCTCCATAAAAGCAGAACCGGCCAGTGTTCCGATAATCGGATAAGCCCGGTCAATATACTCCAAAGCTTCATGGTGCTGCTCATAATGGAACAGCAGCTTCATTTTGTAAATATAATAAATCGCAATTCCCGAGTAATAACGGGCCTCCTGTAGCTCACGCAGATAGGCCTCTTCGCTGAAGGATTCACTGTCGAAGGAAGTGCGCTCTGGCAGCTCACCCGCAAGACTGAGGAAATACTGGCGCGCCAGCCGGGCTGTAGCAAGGGATTCCTTATATTTGGTGTTCTCGATCATCGAGATCATCCGGGTACTCTCCTGGAGCTGGGCCGGGATATCCATCGACGGGTTCCAGAGATTCACATAGAATGCAGAATGGGCCAGATAGAGCAAATCGCCTGTGCGCAGACTGGCTTCAATCGAGGTGCCGAACCAGTCCTGAAGCGTATCCCAAGGCTCCGTCCAGGCGTGGCTGAACAGCGTATACAGGACATGCGCCGCTCCTTTCCACTGGAGATCATTGAACTTGTCATTAATTCTGATGCCCAGACGCCCATAGGCGAAAGCACCCTTCGTATCCCCGAAGCCGGACAAGAGCATCGCATAGCCGATAAAAGCAAGGGCCGACTCCGGCGAGTTGCCGTATTTCAGCGTCAACCCCACCTTCTTCAGCACCACGAGGCCAAACAGCGAAGTCTCCCCCGAGATGAACGCCGGCGGAATGAAGTTAATCAGCAGCCGCATAACCAGCTTCATGTCCCGGTCCGTCATCTCCGGCAATGCAAATATCGCTTCCGGCGTTCTGCCCCGCAGCGCGGCCTTGATGACGAGCAGCTCCTTAAGAACAGAGGCCATTCCCACCTTGGACGGAATCTTAATCCCCAGCACCAGCAGGCCCCTCCTGCCTGAAGCAATCGACTCGGGCATCATGCCCAGATACATATAATGATTGGCCTGCATTTCATAGATTTCCGCGATAGCCATCCGGTCTGCAGTATGCTCCAGCAGCAGACGGCAGGCCTGATCAGCCTGAGGAATATGGTGGGTAAGATAGCTGCATTCCGCATACAATCTGTAGATCTCCGCTGCCAGCCCCGGGTCTGTTATCCATGCATTCTCCGGAAGCAATTCAATTGCCGCTTCAAGCAGGATGAAGGCTGCATCATAACCATACCCGGCCTTGGCCTTCTGTGCTGCACGCAGATTCAGGGCGATGACCTCATTCGTCTCCGCGCTGTCGCTGATTAATTCCAGCCCTTTGTTCATATGGGTTGCGATATCTACAAGCTTATCCTCCACCTCTTCCTCTCCGAGATTGCGCAGCAGGAGCCGGCCGATACTAAGATGCAGCCTCTTCCCCCGTTCCGCATCAAGCAGCTGGTAGAAGGCCTGCTGAATCCGGTCATGGGCGAATCTCAGCCGGATGCCTGCCTGCGCCGCCTCCGCGCCGGATTCAGCCAGTGTAGCGGAGAATATCGCATATTTATGGTCTGCCGGGAGAATGAACTCTTCCTGCACCGCCCGGGTAATGGCCGCGGCAACTCGCTCCGGCTGTTCTTCACCGAGTAGGGTCAGCATTCCGTAGTCAAATTCACTGCCGACCGCTGAGCTAAGCATCAGGATGCTGCGGACCTCCTCCGGCAGATGCTCCAGCTGTCCGACCAGGAAATCCACCACACTGTCATGGACGGGCAGCTCCTCCAGCTTTTGCAGATTCCAGCTCCATTCCCCGTTCAGCTTGTCGAAATAAAGTTCCCCCCGTTTATGCAGGTCCTTCAGCATTTCTGTCAGGAAAAAAGAATTGCCCTTGGACCGTTTGTACAATAGTCCGCTAATATCCTGAACCCGCTCCATACTGCTGTACAGCGTGTCCGCCACAAGGCTTTGTACATCGTTCTCCTTCAGCGGCTGCAATTGAATCTGGCTGACCTCGCGTTTCCGATTCATTCTGGCCATTGCGTTGAACAAGGGATGACCTTCGTGAATCTCGTTCTGCCGGTAGGAGCAGATTACAAACAGCCTCTGCAGATGGTTATCCAGCACCAGCTTCTCCACCAGCTGCAGGCTGGAGTAATCCGCCCACTGGACATCATCCAGGAAGAGGACCAGCGGCCTGTTATGATGCGCTGTAATTCCCTGCACGAAGTTGGCAAAGGTCAGGAAGAAGCGGTTCGTCTCCTCGGCAGGACTCAAAGGCTCCGCTTCCGGCTGGACTCCGATCCAGGCGGCAAGCTCCGGGATTAATCCGGTGATCACACCGCCATTGCCGCCAAGTGCGCGCATTAAGGAACGGCGGACTTCACTCTTGTAATCCTCATCCGGACTCTCCAGGAGCTGGCTGACCAGTCTGCGGAAGGCCTGGATGAATGCACTGTACGGGATGTTCTTATTGTATTGGTCGAACTTCCCTTCTGCGAACAGCCCCTTCTCCCGGCTGATCGTCCGGTGCAGCTCATGAACCAATGCGGTTTTGCCTGCTCCCGCATCCCCGGAGACGAGCATCAGCTGTGAATTCGCTTTGACGCTGCTGCGGAATGCCTCCTCCAGGCGGGAGAGCTCCTCCTGCCTGCCGACAATCTTTTGCGGAATGCGGAAGGTGTTCAGGCGGTCCTCCGTTCCAATCACGAAATCCTCCTGCCCTGCCAGACATTTCTTCAAATCGGCCTTGATGCCGTGAGCGCTGCGGTACCTGTCCTCCGAGGACTTCTCCATCAGCTTCATAATAACGGCCGACAAGCCTCGGGACACTCTGCCTCCGGTTACTTTGTGGGGGGAGACTGCCTCCTTCGCAATAATAGAATAGATCTGTTCCAGCATCTCGGGTGAATGATACGGCATGATTCCGGTCATCATCTCGTACAGCACGACACCCAGGGAATAATAGTCACTCCGGTAATCAATATTGCGGTTCATCCGGCCGGTCTGTTCAGGGGAGATATACAGTAGACTGCCTTCCAGTACTCCGCTGTTCTGGAAATCCCTCCTCTCCCTGGACAGCTTCACCGCAAGGTCGAAGTCAATCACCTGTACAATATCCTTCTCCCGGTTCCAGATAATGTTGGACGGCTTGATATCCTTGTGGATCACATTCTGCTCATGAATGGAGCCGAGAATATCCACAACCTTGACCGCCAGCTTCAGCAAGGCCTCCTCCCCCGGCTTGTCTTCCGCCAGAATCCGCTTCAGTGAACGTCCGGCGGCGTCCTCCAGCACCATAACATAGAGACCGTTCTGCTCTTCGAGCTTCAGGGGCCGGATGACTCCTTCTGTTCTGCGGCTAAGCTCAGTAAGCAGCTTATATTCCTGTTTGAAGCGCATCACCGCTTCGGTTGTAGCGAACTCCGATTTTAACACCTTGAGAATGACCGTTTCTCCAGAGGAAGCCCCGCTGCATCTGTATACTGCCTTTATAGGATGATCTGAAATGGTCTCCAGAACCTGATAGTTGCCATTAGCAATCATTGTACTCCACCTTTAGCCTTGTTCTCCTTGTTCTCCCGTAACTTCAATATCGGCGTCGAATTTAAACACATATGCGGCAATCAGCCAGATAATCCAACAATTAAGCCCAAAGAACAGATAACCGAAGTACCCCAGAAGCGGCATCTCGGAGAAAATGTGGAACTTGTCCAGATAAGGCACGGAATATTTCCAGTAATTCGGATTGGTAGGAGCATCATCATGGAACCACTCACTGCCGAAGTTCCAGAACTCCCAGAAGAAGCCGTTGAATACGGTAGCCAGCCCCACCAGGATCACTTTGGACCAGTCGCCGTTCTTCACCGGAGTGAAAGGAGTCCAGTACCCAACAAGCGCCATTGCCGCAGACAGCATAGGAACAAGCGCAACCCACAGCACCCAGAACAGCAGGTACGGATAATAGCCCATGCCGAACGCGAGAATTAGCCCGAGCACATAATACACAATCAGCCACGACCGGGACATCTTCAGCTTGGGGCCATGGCTATAGCGGCTGCGGAACAGACGGAAGGTCTTGAGAAGCAGGTACCATTCAAAGATGGCCGGAAGTACGGTGGTATAGGATAAAGAGAACCAGAACACATTGCCGAAATTCGAGAACACTTCATTATTGGGATAATACCAGTTCTCCAGGACGAAGAAGTTCAGGTATTCAAAAGCAAACCAGCTGAAGCACGATACCACAGCCAGCAGCTGCATCACCCGGGGCTTGCGCGATATAATCGAGGCCCCCTGATTTCTTTTGTATACGAAGCCGTCAAGAATCAGAATAAAGGACCACCACAGGGGAACAAATGTGTAATGCTCCAAGGAGATAAACAGCTTAACCCGTGCCCACATCAGGAACCAGCTCAGCACAAACACCGGCAGACTCCACCAGAACCATACCGGGAAAGGCGTAGGCGCTCCCGCCTTCCGGGGCGCTTCCGCCGTCTTCTTGAAGCCAAACCAGCCGGGAAATACCAGAACCAGCGTAATGATCAGAGCCACAACACAGGCAAGGGAGAAATACAGCAGGCTGAACCCCGGGTCAGCTTCGACCCTTTGGGCAGGGAAATCTCCGTAACCGGGCGGCAGGCCCTTCCATTTCGCCAGACTCCCGAATAAGGGAAGCAGAAAGATCAAACCAAAGGTTACGATCAAAAATAATGTCTTTTTCCATGTTTTCATTGTGCACAACCCCGCTTATGTATGTAGTAGAAAAGTCGAAATTTGTTGATATTCGCTAGTATTCGCTAACACTCCAGATTATTCCTGCTGGCGGCACACAAAAAGATGCCCCAGGCGCCTAGTTTCATGGCGTATGGAGCATCCTGCGCAGTTATTCAGGTTACTTCGAGATATTCAAGCCTGGTTAAGGGCAAATTCAGAAAAGCGGCGTAACGTTCCGCGGCCTGCCGCACCCCTTCCTGAGCCAGAAGATCCAAGGGGGCAAATGTAGAGATTTGCAGTTCCACCCCTTTAGTCTTGATCGTCCGCTTCCAGGTCCCGGCTACCCGCCCGTCAACCACCACGATCGGCAGAAAAATTCCGTTATTGCCCGGCACAATCAGCGGCGCTGTCTCCGGTTCCAGCACGGCACTCCGGTCTTTGTAGCCGAGGATGAATTCATCGAATCCGGCCAGCAGATGAACGCCTGCCCGTGCGGCAGGTAAGGCTGCGGAAGCCGGATCAGATAACGGCTGCCAATATTCGCTGCCGTCCACCATCTCCGCTTGCAGGCGGCTTCGCACCGCCTCCAATCCTGCTCTTGCATCCGTCAACGTCAGTCCGGCCCACCAGGCGAAGTCCTGCACAGTGGCTGGCCCATGCGCTGTGAAATACGTCCCGGCCAGCTCGGCCAGTGACTCTTCGAAGGACAGCTCACGCGAATGCTCCACCCATTCGTCCAGCAGCACGAAGGTCTGCTGCTTGCCGCTGCGCGGACCGAAGCAGATCAGTCCGTTGTACGCGCTGTGCCACAGAATATGATATCCCCGCTGGCCGGTTGTATCCATGCCCTGCTCCTCCAGCAGCTTCAGCAGCTCAGGACGCGGAAGCTGCCTTCCCCCCTTCAGTGCATGATAGATGATCTTCCGGCAACGCTCGAGCTTCTTGTCGTCGAGGCCGAGCTGGGTCAATCTGGATGCCGCCTGGCGCAGAATCCTCGGCGCGCAGAGCTGAAGCATCCACTTGGCATTCTCAGGCGGAACGAAATGAAGCGTCCCGCGCAGCGTCCAGGTCAGCAGCAGTTGCCTGCCCTTTATAGCCTGCTCCACCTGCGGCAATCCGGCGGAGGGAGTGCGCAGACCGACAGCCCAGACCGCCTGCATATAATCCTGAGCCTGCATCGCCCCGAACAGCCTTACCACCTCCCCGGGCTGAAGGGGGGCAGACCCAGACCCCTGAATCCGCTGACGGACCAGCCGCTGACCGGCAATATGTTGTATAGTCACAGTGATCCTCCTCTGCTGTATCCCAGACTTGTCTTCAGTATATGGAACGGCTTGACTGCTGTCTATCTTGAACAGCCAGGCAGGTAAACACTGTATCCTGGCGAATTAACATTCTCAACAACATATTTGAGTTTGAGGTGAATGACTTGCAGCAATTCATGATTGGTCAGTATGGAGAATTTGACTACAGTAAATTTCATAAGGATTTCAAGACCGGATTCTACGGTATCGAGGCTTGTTCTTTCAACACAGAGGAAGATTGCAGCAATCTGATCGCCGAAGCGAAGAAACACAATTTCCATACCGGTGTTCACTTTCCGCTGCGAGCAGATGCTTCACGGCTGCGCGACGCCTTGTTTCTCTCGCAAGATGAGCATGAGCGTGCCGGGGCATTCCAGCATATTCAGGAAGAGCTGGATTACATGGTCAAGCTCCGTCCAGAATATGTATTGTTTCATTACCCGAAGCCGGTCATCCTGGATGACCGCGTGGACTGGCGTTATTGGCGGTTCGGTGACCGCAGAGAGTATATATATGAGAGTGAGATCTCTCTGGAAGATCTGATAGAGCGCAGTGAGCATCTCTTTGAATGGCTTAGCCGGAAGAGTCTTGAGTATCATTTCCAGCCTATTCTGGAATTCGACGGACTGAGTAGTTATGTTTATAATCATGATTTCCTGGAACAGCTGTTAGTGAAATATCCCGGCATTAAGCTATGTCTGGACACTGCCCGGCTGCATCTGCAGGATAAGCTTGACCCCCATTTCGATGCCCGGGCACTCCTGAGAAAATACACCAAGTATGCAGCACTGATCCATCTGTCGAATATTCAGGTCAAGGACACCGTCCAGCACAGCCACTATCCGGCATTGCCGGAATTAAGCCCCGCAGACGGCTGGGCTCCGGTTGAAGATTATCTCCGCATCATCCGAGAGGAGAACAGTGAAGTGAAGATCCTGTTCGAGCACCGCTCAGACCTCATCTTGGCAGAGCAGCTGGAGCAGTGTTATGCATGGGTGAACAATATTTTAACTGCCCCATCTAAACCTTCCCCCGCTCCCGGCGCCCCCGGTATATTTGTAAATGGACAGGCACATGATACAATGTGACAATAACGAGCTTGCCTTAATTTGACACTAGAGGAGTGACGTATGTGGCAATTGATGTGTACTTGAATTTCAATGGCAATACCCGGGAAGCTGTAGAATATTATGCTGAAGTATTCGGGACAGATGCCCCGCATATTATGACTTTCGGCGAGGCTCCGCCCGATCCGTCCCACCCTCTGCCGGAAGAAGCCAAGAGGCTTGTAATGCACGCCAGACTGCAGATTGCCGGCAGTACGGTGATGTTCTCCGATGTGTTCCCCGGCATGCCGTTCAAGGAAGGCAATAATATCAGCCTGACGCTGATGGATGCCGATGAAGAGAAGATTACCGGGTGGTTCAACAAGCTCAAGGAAGGCGGTACAGTAAGCATGGAGCTGCAGAAGACCTTTTGGAGCAATACCTACGGTAGTCTGACGGACAAATTCGGTATCCAGTGGCAGCTCAGCCAGGACAACGGGCAGAACGGCTGATCCCCCTTAAGCATATCCCTGCTGCAAAAGACTCTCAGGATATGTCTGCTCTCCCCTTGGGAGGGCGGCATATCCTTTTTGATCTTCCTCCCCAACCAGTTTATTTCAAAGTTGTAACCTGAATTTTAATGCGCTTACAACATGTTCTATGTTTTAATTGTAATAACGTTATGAACACATCCTACTGAAAAGGAGACTAACTTATGGAAATATCCTCTTTTTTGCTGCCCAAAGATCAGGTGGCGTTCATCACCTCCTCGATCTCCATGCGGGAAGCGCTGGAGCAGCTGGAGAATCATTATTATTCAGCCATTCCGATTATTGACGAAGCAGGCAAATATGTTGGGACCTTGTCGGAGGGCGACCTGCTATGGAAACTGAAGACCACCGATGGCATGAGCTTCGAGAATATGGCCGGGGTGACCGTAGGCACCATTCAGCGTCATGTGCATAACGAGAGCGTAGAGATCCACTCGCAGATGGAGGATATGCTGACCCTGGCCGCAGACCAGAACTTCGTTCCTGTTGTGGACGACAGCGGAATCTTCCTCGGCATCATCCGCCGTAAGGATATCATTGAGTACTACACACGGAATATTACCGATTAATTCAAGGTGAACCTTGCAGCAAAGGCAGGACTGTCCTCCACGGACGGCCCTGCCTTTGCTGTGTCAAGCTGATCTGTATCCCCGATAAGTGATTACAGCTCTGTCAAAATAATCGTCCCCTGCGGCGTTACCGCCAGCGTATGCTCATACTGTGCCGACAGGCTTCCGTCAATCGTCCGCGCTGTCCAGCCGTCCGCATCCACTTTGGTCCGGTAGCTGCCGGTATTCAGCATAGGCTCAATGGTGAATACCATCCCTTCCTTGATCCGCGGGCCTTTGCCTGCGGGGCCGTAATGTGGCACCTCAGGCGCTTCATGCATCTCGGAGCCAATCCCGTGACCGATGAAATCACGGACTACGGAATAGCCGTTTGACTCGGCGTACACCTGGATGGCATGGGCTACGTCACCTATGCGGTTACCGGCCACAGCCTGCTCAATGCCTTTGAACAGGGACTCCTTGGTGGTCGCCAGCAATTTGTCCGCCTGTTCACTTATCGTACCCACGCCATAGGACCAGGCTGAATCCGCGAGCCAGCCGTTCAGGTTGACAACCATATCAATCGTTACAATATCTCCATCCTTCAGCTCCTCGTGCTTGGGGAAGCCATGGCAGATGACATCATTCACAGATGCGCAAGTGGCATAAGGGTACCCGTGATAGCCTTTTTGCTCCGGGGTAGCTCCCTGAGACAGGATGAACTTCTCGGCAAACTGGTCGATCTCCCAGGTGGTAATCCCCGGCTTAATCATTTGAGCGATCTGCCGGTGGCATTCAGCTAATATTTTACCGGCGGCACGCATCTTCTCAATCTCTTCCATCGTCTTCATAATGATCATTAATTTCGCCTCTTCTGTACAGAATCCATTACTCACTATAATGGCTCTTGGTTTTGAATGGGTAGTGCTACTCTATATTATGTTAGAAAACCGCCAAAAAACCAAATTCAATCTGTAAATTGTAGCAAATTTCCTGCTTTCTCATAAAATAAGACAGTGTAAGGAGGGATTTCGGCAGCGCATGAACAAAAAAACGAAACACCGTATCAGAACCACCGGCAAAGCCATTCGTCTGCATCCCAGATCCCGAAAGCTTATTGCTCATACGGTAATCCGGGCACTCAAAAACATAAATACAAAGCAACAGAACTTATCCGCTGATCTTCCTCAGCCTGCCAGGGCTGTGGAGTTCAAAAAACTGCGGGTTCTGCTTGTATCCGCCATGCCGGGAGAAGAACTGTGGCAGACTGAACAGCTGATTGCCGACCAGTTCAGGCTGCTCACCAAAGAAGTAATAGCCATTAAGGCATTCCAGAGCTTCTCTACAGCACTTGCCCAGCTCAACCCGGATCTGCTGCTGGTCGTCGGAAGTGATACAAGCTTCTCGGATAATGATCTGGAGGTGATCCGCAGAGCCAATCTCAAAAAGGCTATCTGGCTCACCGACAGCTCCGGCACGAGCAGCTCAACCGGGCGCCTGACAGCTCTGTTTAACTATGTCTTTACGCAAAATATGTATCATATCCCGTTTTATCAGCACTCCGGCAGCAATTCTGTTCTGTATCTGCCTTTTGCAGCGGACCAGAACCTGTTCCTTCCAAAATATGTGGATGAAGCTTACCGCTGCGACCTGCTGCTGCTTGGCGACGCACTTCCAACCGGTATAGTCTACCTTCATGAGCTCTCTCCTCTGCTCAGCGGTTGTAAGGTATATGCAGCCGGCCAAGGCTGGGAGGATCATCCCGGGATTATCCCGGTGGCTCCTGGTGCAGAGCTGCAGGATTATTACAATGGCGCCGAGACCATTATCCACTGGGGGCAGCCGCCGCTTCGTGCTTTTCAAATCGCTTCCTGCGGGGCTGTCCAGCTGGCAGAGGATCATCCCAATCTGTATGCATATATGAATCCGGGCGAAGACATCATCACTTTTCACACCAGGCAGGAACTGAGCGAGAAGCTCCGCTACTATCGAAATCACCCGGAGTCCGCAAGGGCGGTGGCTACCCGCGCCTTATGGAGGAGCACCTATGATTACTCATTTATGCAAATGGCGGCGAAACTGCTGCATACTGTTTTTAACAGCTAAACGTGGAGTCTGCAACCATAAACAGTGATTACCTGCAGCAGAATGGGGAGGGAAGTGGATTGAAGCTCATCGCTTTTTTATTGCCGCAATTTCATGTCATTCCCGAGAACAGCCTGTGGTGGGGAGATGGCTTCACAGAATGGACCAACACCAGGAAAGCTGTCCCGCTCTACTCAGGACATCAACAACCTAAAGAACCATTGGAACAGTATTATTATGACCTGACGAACGCTGCAGCGAGAAACTGGCAGGCAGAAGTAGCCAAAGCCTACGGCATCTATGGTTTCTGCTACTACCATTACTGGTTCAAAGGCAAGCTCCTTCTGGAGCAGCCGTTGAAGCATATTATGACATCCGGCAAGCCGGACTTTCCGTTCTGCCTCTCCTGGGCGAATGAATCCTGGACCCGCAAATGGGACGGCGGAGAGCATGAAGTGCTGATCCGCCAGGAGTATGGAGACGAACAGGATTGGGAGAACCACTTTTATGAACTGCTGGACGCCTTTAAGGATAAGCGTTATATCCGCATCGGCAACAAACCTTTATTCATCATCTATAGACCGGGGAATATTCCCCGCTGCGAAGAGATGCTGCAGTTCTGGAATACCCTTGCGCTGCAGAATGGCCTGGACGGTATTTATTTTGTCCGCACACTGGGCGGTTTCGACATTCCGGGCCAGGGCGGCTTTGATGCCAATGTGGAATTCGAGCCGCACTACACCTTTGCCCACGGCAACACAGAGCGCCTGTGGAACTACATGATCATCGACGGTCAGGAGCATCTCGTCTTCGACTACGACCAGGTCTGGTTGTCAATCCTGAGCCGCTCTCCCCACCGGAACGGAGGCAAGATATTTCCGGGAGCCTACGTGAACTGGGATAATACACCGCGGCTGGGCAAAAGGGGACAGAGCTGTATAGGGGCTTCGCCGCACAAGTTCGGCTGGTATCTCACGAAGCAGATCCAGCGGGCCAGAACCCTGTATCAGAGTGAGTTCCTCTTCATTAACGCATGGAATGAGTGGGCTGAAGGCGCCTTTCTGGAACCGGACCAGCAGCACCGGTTCCGTTATCTCGAAGAGGTCAAGAAAGCGCTGGAACAGACAGGAAGCCTTTCTTCTGTGCATTCTGGAGCCAGGCAGCCTGTATTTACGCCAGATGAATAGCCAGGCTCGGTGTCCCGCTGCTGACATCAATAAAAACAACATAATCCAGACCATCTGTGCCCTTTAGCACTAGCCCCGGCTGATTCGGCACCGGCAAGGTATAATGTCTGACCTGCTGGATTGCTGCCACGCCTGCTGGTAAGGCAGGCTGGTTACTGGCTGACAGCCGGCCGGTCGCCAGCACATTTCCGCCTGCATCGACATCTCCTCCGGTTGCCAGGCTGTTGACAATGGACTGGTTGCCGTTGATCTGCATATCTCCCGAAACGGTTTCATTGCCGACAACGTTTAAGGCCCCCATTATTGTTTGATTTCCGTTAACCTGCAGATCCTGCTGAATTGTCTGATTCCCTGTGACAAGTATGCTGTCGAAGGTTGGCAAGGCTATCATCCCTTTCAATTAGTGATACTATACTATATGTAATAATCAGTAGATGGATAGGGTACAACCATACATTTCATAGAAATAACATGTGGAAAAGGTACCGTCCTTTTAAAGAACGGTACCTTTTCAGCGAGAAATTGAAGGATAAGTTATCGTGTGCAACATTTAACTTCTTATATTTTCAAAAGAACCTGTCCCCTAGTCATTAGGGAACAGGTTCTTTTATGAGGTGAAGAACAGGCGAAATCAGTCGTGGAAGTTAAGTCCCGAGGTAACGGCCTTAACATATCCGCTGCGGATTACATAATCGCCGAAGTGTTCACCGGTGCTGCGCTCCTTGGCATAGCGGTGGATCATCGGCCCCAGGATATCCAGAATCTCTGTCTCGTCAACATTCTCCTTGTACAGCTTGTTCAGCCGGTCTCCGGTGAAGCCTGCCCCCAGGTAGAGGTTGTATCTGCCCGGGCCTTTGCCGATGAACGCAATCTCGCCAAGCGCCGGTCTGGCACAGCCGTTCGGGCAGCCCGTCATGCGGATAATGATCTCTTCATTACGCAGTCCGGCTTCATCAATGATGACCTCCAGCTTATCCAGCAGCACCGGCAGATAACGCTCCGCCTCCGCCATGGCAAGTCCGCAGGTCGGCAGAGCCACACAGGACATGGAGCTTCTGCGCAGCGCAGAATGATGCGCCCCGTCTGTCAGCCCGTATTGCTTGGCGAGCTCTGCCACCTTGCGTTTCTTCGCCTGACTGACTCCGGCAATAATCAGATTCTGGTTGGGCGTCAACCGGAAATCTCCGCCGTGAATTTTGGCGATCTCTCTTAGGCCGGTCATCAGCGGATAACCTTCGATATCCTGTATCCGTCCGCTTTGAATATACAGCGTCAGATTCCATCTGCCGTCCATGCCCTTCACCCAGCCGTAGCGGTCTCCGTTGTGATCGAAGTGATACGAGCGTGCCGGTTCAAGCGTCCAACCCAGCCGCTGGTGCAGCTCATCCTTGAACCAGTCCAGGCCGTGCCGGTCAATCGTATATTTGAAGCGGGCATTCTTACGAACCGAGCGGTTGCCGTAATCGCGCTGGATTGTAACGGTCTTCTCCGCCAGATCAATCATCTGTTCCGGACGGCAGAAGCCGATGATCCGCCCCAATTGGGGATAGGTATTCGTATCGCCGTGTGTCATGCCCATGCCGCCGCCGACCGAGACATTGAACCCGGCAAGCTTGCCGTCTTTCAGAATAGCAATGAAGCCCAGATCCTGGGAGAACACATCCACATCATTGGACGGGGGCACAGCCAGGCCAATCTTGAATTTGCGGGGCAGATACACCGGTCCGTAGATCGGCTCAACAACCTTGCTGTCCACGACCTTCTCGCCATCCAGCCAGATTTCATGGTAAGCTGCGGTGCGCGGGGCTAAGTGGTCACTGATTTTTCTGGCCCACTCATTGACCTCGGCATGAACCTCTGACTGATACGGATTAGGCCCGCTCATCACATTCCGGTTCACATCGCCGCAAGCCGCGAGCGTCGTCATCAGGGTGTCGTTGATGGTTTTGATCGTCTTTTTGAGATTCCACTTCAGCACCCCATGCATCTGAAAAGCCTGCCGCGTCGTCAGACGCAGGGTGCCATTGCCGTACTTGTGGGCCAGCTCATCCATTACGAGCCACTGTGCGGGAGTTGCCACTCCGCCGGGCGCTACGACCCGCAGCATGAACTGATAAGCCGGCTCCAGCTTGGAGCGTTCCCGTTCATTGCGCAGATCCCGGTCATCCTGCATATAGCTGCCGTGGAATTTCAGCAGGCGGTTATCATCCTCCGGCAGCCCTCCCGTAATCGGATTACTAAGGGTCTCTACAAGCGCCCCGCGCAGATAATTGCTCTCCTGCTTGATATGTTCAACCTCACTCGGTGGCCCGCCAATCGGCTTCACCGCTGGTTCATTATTTGCCATCGCTGATTCTCTCCTCTTTCGCCTAAGTCCTGCTTAATACACATCGCGCTGGTAGCGCTGCTCCTGCTGCAGTGTCTCCAGATAGGCAGCAGCCGCTTCCGGGCTTAGTCCGCCTTCCTCCTGGATCACTGTAATCAGTGCGGAGTGGACGTCATGCGCCATATGCTTCTCGTCCCCGCATACATATACATGGGCGCCTTCTTGCAGCCACTGGTACAGCTCCTTGCTTTTCTCCAAAATACGGTGCTGTACGTACACCTTCTCCTCTGTATCGCGTGAGAAGGCAACATCCAGCCTGCTGAGAACACCGTCCTTCAGCATCCGTTGCCAATCCGTCTGGTAGAGGAAGTCTGTAACGAAATGCCGGTCGCCGTAGAACAGCCATGACTTGCCCTGTGCCCCCTGCTCTTCCCGTTCCTCCAGGAAGGAGCGGAACGGGGCAACCCCGGTACCCGGACCGATCATAATCACCGGCACATCAGGATTAGCCGGCAGCTTGAAGTTCGGATTATTCTGGATATAGACCGGCAAGGTGGCACCCGGCTGCACCCGCTCTGCGCAGTGTACCGAGCAGACGCCGTAACGCTCACGCCCGTGTGACTCATAACGCACGGCTCTTACGGTGAAGTGTACTTCGTCCGGGTTGGCATTATAGCTGCTGGCTATAGAATACAGTCTCGCGGGCAGCTTGCGCAGGATGGTCACGAAGCTTCGGGCCGGAACCTCCCACGGGGCATAATCCTGAATCAAATCCAGCAGATCCCGGCCCTGGATATAATTCTTCAGATCCTGCTGCCGCTCCGGGGCTAACAGCTCCTGCAGTGCAGGGGTAGAGGCCAGCCCGGCAGCCTGCTCCAGGAGCGGCTTCGTCAGTACTGTGATCTCATAATGCCGCAGCAGCGCTTCATGCAGAGTACCTTCTTCGCCTTTCTTATTAAGCGGGACACGCTCATCCCTATTCCAGCCCATGGCGGCAATAATGTCTTCTACCAATTGCGGGTGGTTCTCAGGATATACCCCCAGTGAATCTCCCGGCTCAAAGGTGATATTCGAACCGGCCAGCGACAGCTCCAGATGGCGGGTCTCGCGGTCTGAGCCGCGTCCGTTCAGATTCAGATTCTCCAGTACTTCAGCATGGAAGGGATGATTGCGTGAATAGGAGGATTCCAGAGACTCGGCGCTTTCAGCGGCCTGAACCGCTGCATCTGCAATCCCTGAGGTATTCTGTGAACCGTTAAGCGCGCCGATCACATGGCCGAACCACTCAGCTACCGGCTCATCATAATCCAGGTCGCAATCTACACGCGGGCTTAACCGCTGTGCACCCAGCTCCTCCAGCTTCTGATCGAAATCCTTGCCGGTCTGGCAGAAGAATTCATAGGAGGTATCCCCCAGCGCGAGTACCGAGAAGCGCAGGTGGGGAAGCTGGGGCGCTCTTTTGCTATAGAGGAATTCATGGAAGGCACGGGCATTATCCGGCGGCTCACCTTCACCATGGGTGCTGACCAGCAGCAGCAGGTTCTCTACCTTCTTAAGTCCGTTCGGCTTGAAGCTGTTCATAGCGGCCACCGTAACCTGGAAGCCCTGCTCCTCCAGCTTACGGGAGAGGCTCACGGCCAGCCGCTGGCAGTTGCCGGTCTGGGAGCCGAACAATACGGTAACTTCACGCGGTGTCTCCGGCTTAGCGACTGTTGTCACTGCTCCGCCTGTTACCGGTTCAGCAGCAGCGGGGAGTACAGGCAGACTTCCTTGCCCCCCGCTACCCTGCAGTGACAGCGCGGACAAATAACCGCTTAACCACACCTGCTGAGACTGCGTCAGCGTTGGCAGAAGCTTGTTCAGCAGCTCTGCCTGTTTCTCATTAAAAGGACTGTTTGTAACTTGTAGTTGCAACAATATCGACCTCTCCTTAACGTGCAATCTTCTTTCCTCTTAAGATCATGAACTCAGGCTAACACATTCGCAGGAAACGATCAACGCATCATATAACAGGAACTATGTAGATAATAAGGTAAATATATGTATAAAATGCATAAAACCCGTCTAAATCATAGTAAAATGCTCTGATTTAGGCGGGTTCATTACTAATAATGATAACTTGCATTAGATAATATGATAGCCCGAAGCGGTCTGAACACAGTATTTATAACCGTCCGCGGGCTGTTTTTGGCCGGAAGTAGTCCAGCAGCAGGTAGACTAAGATCAGGATGCCTCCGGCATTAATGGCCAGATCAGCCAGATTCATAATCCCGCCGCGGCTCCCGAACACCAGGAAATCTGTAACCTGATGATAGATCACCCGGTCGATGCCATTGCCTACAGCTCCTCCAACCAGAAATCCGCTGGCTGCTTCGAGCAGGGGTCCGCGGATGGCGCCCTGGCGCCGGTAATAGAGTATTACGGCTACAAAAACAACAGCGACAATGGCAAAATACTTCCCGTAACCCTGAAAGGAGCTGAAGGCTGCGCCGCTGTTCTCATAATACTCAAACCGCATATGCGGGCTCCAGGAAGGAAGGATCTCCCCGAGCTCCATATGGGTGCGCACTATCCACTTGGTAGTCTGATCAAGGATCAGCACTATTGCAGCTACCAGATAAAAAAGCATATAACGCCCCCCGTTTCTTCTCTTGTTGTTCCCAGCCCCGTTACCTGTCCCCGAATCCAGTCTACCACAGGTCATTGCCCTGATTCACCCCGGTGCCTAGGCGGCAACCGGCAAGCTGCTGTAGCGCAGGGTCAATTTGCATGTTACACCGCTTGGAACACTGGTTAAACACTCTTAAATCCATTCACATTTTGGAAGGTGGTTACTCATGGAGTACGGTTCAATATTCATTAAGTTAATCGCCGGTTTCATCGGATTATGGGTCATGACCCGGCTGCTGGGCAAAAAAGAAATCTCTGCTCTTACGCCCTTTGACTTCATCTCTGCCGTAATTCTGGGAGACCTGGTCGGTGAAACCATATATGAAGAGAAGCATTCTGTCCTGATGCTGTTGTTCACCCTGGCTGTATGGACGGTACTCTCTATCCTCTTTGAAAAGGTTACCCAGCATATCCGCAAGCTGCGCAAGCCGCTGGAAGGGGAGCCGGAGATTCTGATCCGGGACGGTAAAGTCGATCTGGAGAAGCTGCGCCGCAACAATCTGGATTTCGAGCAGCTGCGGATGATGCTGCGGGCCAAGGATACCTTTTCTATCAACGAGGTGGCCTATGCCATCTATGAAACGAACGGCTCCTTAAGCCTATTGAAGAAACCTTCGTATGAACCGGCCACCCGGGAGGAGCTTCAGATCCCCGCGCGGGAGGTACAGCTTCCGCAGAGCCTGATAGAATCGGGCGAAATCCGGTATACGGCCCTGGAGAGCCTGGGCAAAAATGAAAGCTGGCTGATGCAGGAGCTGCGGAAGAGCGGCTATCCTAATCCGGCCTCTGTTGCTTATGCTGAGCTGAATGAGGAGGGCGAATTATGTGTGGTTGAATCGGTCCGGCAGCAGGCAAAGCCCGGTGAGGTCTGAGCTGAGAGGAGCGGTGCTCAATTCAGGTGCACTAATGCTCTTCATCCGCTCATTTAGCCCCCGCCTGCTCAATTCAGGTGCACTAATGCTCTTCATTGGCTCATTTTGCCCCCGCCCGCTCAATTCAGGTGCACTAATGCTCTTCATCGGCTCATTTAACCACCGTCCGCTCAATTCAAGTGCACTAATGCTCTTCAATGGCTCATTTAACCAACGTCCGCTCAATTCAAGTGCACTAATGCTCTTTATTGGCTCATTTAGCCCTAACCCTAATCCACAATAAAAGAGTTATCATCCTCTCCCAAATAACAAAACGGCCAGATGCTCCCCGCAGGGAACATCCGGCCATTATTCATGTATAGGTGCAAAAACTAGCTTACCAGGCGTAAGCTTCCGGTGCCGGCTTGCCCGGTCCAGGGAAAATCTCGTCCAGCTTCTTCAGCACAGCTTCTTCCAGTACGATCTCCGTAACCCGCAGCGAATCCTCGAACTGCTCAATCGTACGCGGTCCGATAATCGGCGCAGTCACTGCCGGATTCGCCAGTACCCAGGCCAAGGCGACCTGATCCTCATGCTCGCCCAGCTCCTTGCAGAGCGCGGAGAACCGCTCCAGCTGGCTGCGGTGCTGCTCCAGCTTGTCTGAACGGGCGCTGCGCACGCCGGTCTTGGAGAGCGCATTGCGGCCTAGCAGGCCACCGGCCAGCGGACTCCATGGAATGACACCCAGACCCAGTTCCTTCGAAGCCGGCAGCACTTCAAGCTCCGGGGTCCGCTCCAGCAGGTTGTACAGATGCTGCTCGGAGACAAGGCCGAGGAAATGACGTTCCTTGGCCTTCGCCTGTGCAGCCGCGATATGCCAGCCCGCAAAGTTACTCGAGCCGATATAATCGGCTTTGCCCTGGGATACCAGAATCTCAAACGCACCCCACAGCTCTTCCCACGAAACGTTCCGGTCGATATGATGCATCTGATACAATTCGATATGATCGGTCTGCAGCCGTCTTAGCGAGCCTTCGAAATGACGTCTGATCTTGTAGGCGGACAAGCCGGAGCCTGAATTGGGACCGTCCTGCTCGTCGAACATGTCGTTGTACACCTTGGTGGCCAGCACGACCTTCTCGCGCCGTCCGCCGCCCTGCTGAAACCAGCGGCCGATAATCTCCTCCGTCCAGCCGCGGCGGTCCTGACCGCCGTACACATTCGCCGTATCGAAGAAATTGATCCCCGCATCCAGTGCGGCGTCCATAATTCTGAAGGCTTCCTTCTCCTCCGTTTCTGGTCCGAAATTCATCGTTCCCAGACAGAGCTGGCTGACCTTCAACCCGGATTTACCCAAATAACTGTACTTCATCGCAATTCCTCCCTTTCATTTCTGTTAGGTTGTCTGCATCAGCTTCACTATAATCCTTAGAGCCTACTCTAAGGCAAGTTTTTGGCCGGACAAATTTCACTAACGAAATTCAGGGTCCCGGCATTCACTTAATGCCCGGCTTCACCATTATCCGGGAACAGAACTTCTCCCGTCTTAAGCTGAATATCCACAATTTCCTGCAGAGTACCCGACAGCTCGCCCGGCGGATAAGGCTTAGTCAGATATTTCCGCACATTGTCCATCATGCTCTTATCTCCCTTATCCAGTGCGGAGGAGATGACAATCGGCACATTCTCCGTCCGGGGATCGTTCTTGAGCATGCGGATCAGATCCCAGCCGTCAAGCTCGTCCCCGAGCATCAGATCCACGACGATTGCTACGAAGGGAGTTTTCACGGCCTGGTCAAAAGCCTTTTGCGGATGATAATGGTGGGTGACCCGGAAGCCTTTGCCTTTCAGCTCCTCCGACAGCAGCAGCGACAGGCTGTAATCATCCTCGACAATCATCACATTCGGCTTATGCTCCTTGCCGGCAGTCCATTTATGGGAAGACTCCTCCTCCTGGTGGCTGGTCTTCGCCTGGAATACCGGAAGACTGAACCAGACCGTCGAGCCTTCGCCTTCAACCGATTCAATCCCGATCGTCCCCTGCTGCTTCTCAATAATCTCCTTACAGATCGCAAGCCCGAGCCCTGTACCGCCTATCCGCTTGGAGGCGCTGTTATCCACCCTGCGGAATTTCTGGAACAGCTGCCCGATCTGATTCTTGGGAATCCCGAGTCCGTGGTCCTGAATCCGCACCATCACTGAACCCGGCTCATTATGCAGCATAACCTTAATCTCGTTACAGCCCGGTGAGAATTTGATGGCATTGCTCAGCAGGTTCGTGAGCACCTGAATAATCTTATCCTTGTCCACCTCAACCTCGGCATTCAGCGCTTCATCTTCCAGCAGGATATGGTGGGTCCCGCTCAGCTTATACTGGTCAATGACACTAAGGACGGTCTCGCTGAGATTGATTTGCTCTACATTGTAGAGCTGTGTGCCGGATTCCATCCGCTGCAGATCCAGGAAGTCATTGATCAGCTCCGTCAGGCGCTTGGCTTCCTTATGAATGGTCTCCAGATATTTCAGCTGCTTCTCCGGCTTCATGGTTTTGGACAGCAGCAGCTCGGTGAAGCCCAGCACGCTGGACAGCGGGGTCCGCAGCTCGTGGCTGACGGTGCTGACCAGCTCCGACTTCATCAGATCCAGCTCATACTCGCGGGTAATGTCACGGTGGACGAAGAGCGTCCCTACCCGGACCTCCCGGCGGAAGACCGGTATGGCATAGGCGTCCACATGCTTCATATCTTCCTTGCCGATGGAATACTTCATCGCACTGGAATCAACGGAATGCTCAGACATCGCCTTCAGGTAGAACTGCCTCAGCTCTTCCGATTCATTCACCCTCCGGGTGAAGTGCTCCATCCAGAGCTCCTCAGGAATCAGCATGCCTTCAGCCCAGGCATCGTAGCTGAACAACTGGCTGAGGGCCTTGTTGATATGCTGAATGACGCCTTCCGTGTTGACGAACTGGATGCCTTCATTGACATTATTGACAATATCCCGGTTCAGCTCGCGGCCATTCTCCATCTCCTCATACATGAACAGGCGTTCAATGGCGAGAGCCACCCGGTTCATCATCCCTTGAATTTCACTGGTCTCTTCCCCGGTGAAGGAATGTCCGATCCGTGTGCCGCAGAAGATCGCCAGAATCTCATCCTCAGCGTTCACAACCGTTGTATAGAAATCATAGCAATACACTTCCCGGGCGGAAATCCCCTGCTCTCTGGGCAAGCCCGCACGTTTCACAATATAGGATTTCTCCTGGCTGAGACGGTACAGCATCTCCTGGCTGTTCTCATCAACATACCGCTCCACATTCTCCGGCGGAATCCCTTTGACAACCGCAATCTTATCCTTGACCAGCAGAAAAAGACTGGAATCGAACGAGTACAGCCGGTTCATGAACGTATTGAACTTCTCGGCGAATTCCTGCTTGTCCAGCGTGTAGGTGATTTCATGGTTCAGCTGATTGTTAAGCTCCAGCATAATGGTAGTCTGCTCTGTGCTCTTCAGCGTCTCAGCCAGCTCCTGCTGCACATTCTTCATGGAGGTAATGTTATTGGCGATCAGGATGTACTGGTAGATCTGACCTTCATCATTCAGGTAGGGCATAATCGTCAGCTGCAGCCAGAGTGCCGATCCATTCTTGGCCTCCATCTCCAGCTCACTGCTCCATACTCCGCCGGTCGACAGCTTGCGGAGCATCTGCTCCATCTGGGAGTCTGAGAGATTACGCAGCTCAAACAGCCGGTAAGTGTACCCGATAATCTCTGAGCTCTTGTAGCCTGTATAGTAGCTAAGGTTATCATTGACGTACGTGAATACGCCTTTATTCGATAAAATGCCTACGGCAGAGGTCTGATTCAGCGCCTTCATCATGCTTTCGATTTCGCTGAGCGACCGCTCCAGCCTGAACTGCTGATCCTGCAGCTCATCCTGCTGGGCATGCAGCTCTTCATTCTGCATCATCAGCTCTTCCTCTTTGTCCTGGATGCTGCGGGCCATGTTCAGGAAGGCATCATAGAGCCGGCCGATCTCATCCTTCTTATGCAGCTTGCCGAGCAGAACCGCCTCCCCGGCCGCCAGCGAATTCGTCGCTTCCTCCAGCTTCACAATCGGATCAATGATAATTCTCAGCATCCGCCAGATCAGCAGAGTGAGGAATAACAGCAGCAGGGCACTAAGCCCGAAGGCGATGAAGGTGAACAGATCCGCCTGCTTAATGGATCGGGAAGCCATATCGTTCAGCAGGGCATCCGAGCGTGCCTGGAACTGCTTCGTATACCCCAGATACTCGTTAACCGTCCGGGTACTGCCGTTCTGGGACAGGTTACGGATTCCTTCATAATCATTATTGTCCACCAGACGAATGGCTTCGGGCAGCGTCTCGCTTTTGTACTGCTCATAGAACAGCTTCAAGTCATCTCTGTACCGGGCTTCCTCAGCCGACAGCTTCAGGGATGAATATTGTTCCAGAATCCCGTCAAGCTCCTTAACTGCAGTGTTCAGAAGCGCAAGCTCACTCCCGCTCTGGGTGGCAACATATCCTCTGGCCCGGAAAAAGACCTCCTTCAGCGTGTCCGCCAGTTCATTGATCGTCCCGGTCTTATGCTGAAGCACTTCACGGTCCTGCTCCAATTGTTCCTGCTGGGCATTGATATAATAGAACAGGCTAATTCCGCCTGCCATAATGGCTATGAACAAAATCAGAAGAATCCGGTAATATTTCGTTTTGATGCTCCGGTCAGCAAGCTTATGGTTTCTCACTCAGAATGACCTCCACGAGCTGCAGCAGCTCCATCGGGCTGAACGGCTTAGGCATGAAATACCTTGCTCCCGCCTCCCTTGCCCGGTTACGGTCCATTTCCTGTGCTTTGGCGGTCAGCATCATAATGGGAGTCCGGCTTTTGAGTTCCCCATCCAGCTCGCTCAGCACTTCAATTCCGGTCATTACCGGCATCATATAATCCAGAATTACCAGATCATACGGGTCCGCCGCCAGTCTTAAGAGTGCCTCGCCCCCATTCTCCGCCGTATGAATCTCCACATTCTCCAGGTCCTCCAGCGTATCCTCAATCAGCATCCGCAGAACTTCTTCGTCATCTACAATCAGTACCTTTTGCATGAATACTCACTCTCACCTTTCCAATCAACCCTCTACCGGGGTCTATTGCACTTAGAACAGGAACCTGTGGGCCAGGCGCTCAATCCGGATCAGCAGCTCCGGCAGATGGAAGGGCTTAATGACATAGTCGTCTGCACCCATCTGCAGGGCATGGATAATATCACGCTGATTATTGCGGCCGGTCAGCATAATCACGAGAATGTTCACCTCGGGGTAGCTGCTGCGGATCTTCTCGAGCACTTCCAGCCCGTCGATCTCCGGCATCACGCCGTCCAGAAGGATAATATACTTCTCCTCGGGAGCATACCAGTCCGATTCCAGGAACAGCGCGCCATCCGCATAACTGGCCACCTTAATTCTGGTGTTATTCCCCGGCTGCCATGAAGAGAAATTGCCCGTCACAATTCTGCGGATCAGCGGATCATCATCCACGATAATCACATTAAGAGGCGTCTCTCTCTGGATCATCAGCTCCTTGCTATAGAGCTTCGTCTGATTTCTCCCGTTATATTTGCTGGCATAGAGCGCCTGATCGGCTTCCTCTACTAATCTATCGGCATTCTGCTCCACTTCGGTTACCTCGGTAACTCCGCAGGAGAAGGTGACCTGGAAGCTCTCCCGTTTGGCCTGGAAGGCATTGGCCGCGAAGCTCTGCTGAATCCGCTCCATGACAAGCAGCGCCTGCTCCGCCGGAGTATTAGGCATGAACAAGGCAAATTCCTCACCGCCATAGCGGCAAAAGGTGTCCTCTGTGCGAATCGACTGCTTCACCAGCTCCGAAAAGGTCTGCAGCACCTCATCCCCCACCAGATGGCCATAGGTATCATTGACCAGCTTGAAATGATCCAGATCCAGGAGGGCAAGGGAGAACGTCCGGCCTGTCCGCCTGAAATCGGAGAGAAGCTGCTTCATCGTCTGATTGAAGTACTTGCGGTTAAAGGCGCCGGTCAGCTCATCGACGATAATCGACTCCTGCCACTCTTTTTTGAGCTCAAACCGGTTCTTGATCAGCACCAGGAACAAATCAATGTCCACCGGCTTCTGTACATAATCCATGACACCGAGCGAATAGGCATACTTCTGAACGTCCTTGGAATGTTCGCCGCTGATGATGATGATCGGGATACGCTCTTTTTTGGCTTTGCCGATAATCTGGTTCAGCACATCAATCCCGCTGCGGTCCGGCAGCAGAATATCGAGCAGTATTAAATCCGGCTTCGTCTCATAAAAAAGCTTCAGTCCGCGCCCCGCCGACAAGGCAATGCTCACATAATAGGACTTCCGCTCCAGCGATTCACGCAAAAAAGCGACCAGCTCCACATCATCATCTATGATCAGAATCTCGTATTGTTGGTGGATATTGCCGTGGGACAATGCAATCCCCGGAATCTGCGGAGGCACCGCACCCGTAATTTCCGGCTCCCCGAACAGCTCCAGCAGCGGATACAGATAATCCCCCCACTCCGCTTCCGTCCAGCCTCTAGGGTTGTCATCCGAGAAATAGAGCAGCGCGTTGCCGGAGAACGCCTCCACTGCGTCAAGACCTACGGTACCGGAGGTGCCTTTTAGATTATGCAGGAACCGGTAGATATCCTTTTCCTCGACTGCGGACTGTTCCGACCACTTCTGCAGCGTTTCTCTGGTTCGCGCTTCAACCATCTCTTTGTATTTTCTCGTTGTCATAATAGCTCCTTCAGTCCACAATATCCTTCAATACTCCAATAAAACATAATTAACATTCAGTGTCAACACTCTTCCATCCGCGCTAAAAGGCAAGCTTAAATCTGTGATCAGCCCTACAAAAAAGCTTTGGTTGATAACCTTCCCTTCATTTGACATAATAATTGAAATCGTTCATTCCGTTAAAGCGGCAACGGGCGGAGAATATAGACCATCTATACACGGGAGGCTTTCCATTGAAGGGGATTATTACAGTACTCGGAAAAGACAAAGTAGGGATCATTGCCAAAGTATGTACATACCTCGCAGAACACAATCTGAACATTCTGGATATTTCCCAGACGATTGTGCAGGATTATTTCAACATGATGATGATTGTGGACATCTCTGCGCCCACCAAGTCCTTTGAGGAGATTGTGGAGGAGCTGCAGCGTGTAGGGGAAGACATCGGTGTGGAAATCAAGCTCCAGCATGAAGATATCTTCAATATTATGCACCGGATTTAGCCAGCTTAAGAGAGGAGCAACCCCAGTGATCTCAATTGTAGAAGTTCAGGAGACCAACAAAATGATCCGGGAAATGAACCTGGATGTCCGCACCATTACGATGGGGATCAGCCTGATGGACTGTGCCCATGAGGACATGAAGATTTTCAACCAGAAGGTGTATGACAAAATCACCCGGTCCGCCGAGAAGCTGGTGAAGACCGGCGAAGATCTGGAGCGTCAATTCGGTGTGCCGATTGTCAACAAGCGGATTTCCGTCACCCCGATTTCGATTGCAGCCGGCGCCGTACATACCGATACCTATGTGCCTGTGGCCCGGATTCTGGACAAGGCGGCCAAGGAGGTCGGCGTTAACTTCATCGGCGGCTATTCGGCGCTCGTGCAGAAGGGCTGCACCAAGGGCGACCGGATTCTGATCGACAGTATCCCTGAAGCGCTGGCCGTGACCGAAAGAGTCTGCTCCTCCGTGAATGTCGGCTCCTCGCGCAGCGGCATTAACATGGATGCGGTGAAGCTGATGGGCGATATCATTCTCCAGACGGCTGAGCGCACCAAAGACCGCGACTCTATCGGCTGCGCCAAGCTGGTAGTCTTCTGCAATGCGGTGGAGGACAACCCGTTCATGGCTGGAGCCTTCCACGGGGTAGGAGAGCGGGAGTGTGTGATCAACGTCGGCGTCAGCGGTCCCGGTGTCATCAAGCGGGCGCTGGAAGAGGTGAAGGGGCAGGACTTCGAAACCTTGTGCGAGACGATTAAACGTACCGCCTTCAAGGTCACCCGTGTCGGGCAGCTCGTGGCCCAGGAAGCCTCGAAGCGTCTGAATGTGCCGTTCGGCATCATTGACCTGTCGCTGGCCCCCACTCCCGAGATCGGCGATTCCATCGCTGAGATCTTCCAGGTCATGGGCCTTGAAGAAGCAGGAGCCCCGGGTACCACCGCTGCACTCGCTATCCTGAACGACAATGTCAAAAAAGGCGGAGTTATGGCCTCCTCCTATGTCGGCGGCTTAAGCGGCGCCTTCATCCCGGTCAGCGAGGACCACGGTATGATTCAGGCCGTCCAGCGCGGCGCGCTGACCCTGGAGAAGCTGGAAGCCATGACTTGCGTATGCTCTGTAGGTCTCGACATGATTGCCATCCCCGGCAGCACCAGCAAGGAGACCCTCTCCGGCATCATTGCTGATGAAGCGGCTATCGGCATGGTCAACAACAAGACCACCGCTGTCCGCCTCATCCCGGTCATCGGCAAAGAGGTGGGCGAAATGGTCGAATTCGGCGGCTTGCTTGGATACGCTCCGGTCATGGCTGTCAATCCGTTCAATTGTGCAGGCTTCGTCAACCGCGGCGGACGGATTCCCGCACCGATCCACAGCTTCAAGAATTAAGGCAGAGGATTCCGGCTTCTGCAGCAGGCAGGTGGATAAACGTATCTTAATTCAGCGGCTTATGAAGGATTCATCCTAACAGATGGAAAAACTACAACTAATAATGCTCATATTCGCTAATGGGAGTGAGCAGGCAGAAATTTAGTGTTGTTTATCCATCTGCTGGTTTAACATGCTTCAATGGGTCAGCAGCAAGTGGACTAAATCCACCTGCTATTTAGGATAAGTGGTCAGGTCCAACATATAAATTCTTATATTTCCAAAAAGACACGCTGTCCTCCCTAAGCGGAAAGGCAACGTGTCTTTGGTTATGCCGGAATCCGGGAATCAGCTCTGCGGAAGCTCCGGCGGCATCGTAATACGGGACAGCTTGGCCGGGTCCATCAGCAGATAGAGATTCTGAATCGACTCTCCGCTGCGGTCGGCACTCAGGCAGAGTGCAGCCCTGACCTCGCCCTGAACGGTGAAGATCAGAGCGGGCTCGCCATTCAGCATCCCATAGGAATGCTTCCACTCACGTAAATAATGCATTACCCGGCGCGAGGTCAGCAGCGCAGTAACCCCCCGGCGGCCGGTCATCGGCCGGAGAATCGTATGCACTTCCCGTCCTCCGCCGTCGGCTACAAGGACCGGATGCTCGCCGAGCAGCTCCAGCATGCCGCCCACATCATAGGCAGTGAACGCGGCAGTGAAGCGCACCAGCAGATTCTCGGTGACGGTTCCATATCCGGGCGAGGGGAACCGGGAAGACGGCTCTGTCTGGAGGATACGCTTCGCCCGGCTGAAGATCTGCCGGCAGTTGCTCTCCGACTTGCCTACCATTCCGGCAATCGCTTCATAGTCGTACTGGAACGCTTCCCGGAGTACAAATACCGCCCGCTCCGTTGGCGAGAGCCGCTCCAGCAGCACCAGGAAGGCATACGACAGGCTGTCGTTGCGCTCAGCCGCCGCTTCCGGGCCATCGTACCCTTCGCTTACCGGCTCCGGCAGCCACTCTCCGATGTAAGTCTCCCTCCGGCTGCGTGCAGAGTTCAGCATATTGAGGCAGCGGTTGGTTACCCCTTTGGCTACATAGGCTTTGATATTCTGGATTCCGCTCCGGTCCCGGTGCTGCAGCTCGGCGAACATATCCTGCACAGCATCCTCCGCATCTGCAACCACACCCAGCATCCGGTAGGCAATGGAGAAAGCATACCCTTTATAGCTCTGGTACAGCTCCTCCATATCCGAATTCTCCGCAATGGGAGTGTCAGCCTGAGTATAGATTTGGCCTCTGTCAACCACACGCAGCCCTCCTTCAAGATTATCCTGATTCCTAGCTTAGCCGAAGCAGCCCGGGAACATTCCGGTAGTTATGGCAATCCGGTTCCAGCTGTTGATGGTGTTGATCGCCATAATCCAGTCCACCAGCTCTTCTTCGCTGAAATGCGTAAGCATCTTATGATACAGCTCCTGCGGAACGCCTACCTGGCTGATCCGGGTGACATGCTCGGCGAATTCCAGCAGCACGCGTTCCTTCTCACTGAACAACGGGGCTTCACGCCAGACACTCAGCAGCAGAATATGGTCGGCATAGTTCCCCAGCTTCAGCAGATCCTTGGCATGCATATCCAGACAGAACGCGCAGCCGTTGATCTGTGAGACACGGATTTTGACCAGTTCATATAATACCTTATCCTTGCTGCGGCTTCCTGAATGCTGCTCCAGCGCCATCATGGCCCGGAATGCCGGGTCGTTAACCTCACGATAATTCATTCTTAGACTCACATCAATCGCCTCCATTATTGTTCTTCATCACTGTAGACAAGATGCGGGCGGAATATGTGACAGCCATCTCGCAAAAAAAAGCAGGCTTGCGAATATCCGCACTCCTGCTCCGTAATTCACTTATACGCCCAAGCTCTTGGCCCTGCGCGAGGAGAACAGCCGCCAGCCGGTGAGCAGCGCCGATAACAGGCAGATACCGGAGGAGGTCATGAACACTACATGCATCCCTGAGAGGAACAGCTCCGGGCGTCCTTCAACCAGTCCGGTCACCCGGTAGCCGGCCTTGCTGCTCATAACCTGGAACAGAATGGAGGTGGCTACGGTAATCCCGACAACCATCCCCACATTGCGGACCAGCGAATTCACACTGCCGGCAGAGCCGAGCTGAGTACGAGGCACAGTGGACATGATCAGCGAGTTGTTCGGCGAGCCGAACATCCCGCTGCCGATACCGAGCATGGCGATCCAGATCCCGACCAGCACTACCGCACTGCCTTCATGCAGCCGGGCCAGTCCGAACTGGGCAATGACCATAACCATCAGCCCGGCGAAGGTGAGCAGCTCCGAACCAATCTTGTCGGACAGCGCCCCGCTGAGCGGAGCGACAATCACCATGCAGATCGGGTACAGCATGAGCAGGAAGCCCGCGCCATAGGGAGACATGTTCAGCATATTCTGCGCATAGAACGGAGCGATAATATTGAAGCAGAAGTTCGAGACAAATACCAGGAACGCACAGAATATACTCAGCGAGAACAATGGATTCTTGAACAGGGTAAGCTGAAGCAGCGGCTGGCGGCTGCGCAGCTCCACGATCAGGAATACGATAAAGGTAACCGCCGCCGCCAGCAGAGAAGCTAGAATCCGGTAGTCCCCATACCCAAGCTGCTGTCCGAGCAGCAGTCCGGCGAACAGAGAAAGGACGAAGACTGCAAACAGCAGGCTCCCGGGGAGATCAATCCTTGACTTGATATGTACCAGATCCTTCGGCAGCACCTTCCAGCCCAGCATAATCGCCAGGATTCCGATCGGAACGTTCACCCAGAAAATATACTCCCAGCCCATCGAAGAGACAATAATTCCGCCAAGGCTCGGGCCCGCTATACTGCCGAGGGACACGAAGGTCCCGATCAGGCCAAGTGCCTTGCCGCGTTCGGTGGACGGGAAGATATCCGTAACAATGCCCTGGCTGTTCGCCATCGTCATCGAAGCGCCGACCGCCTGAACCACCCGTGAAGCAATAAGCAGCGGCAGGCTGTGGCTGAACCCGCACAACAGCGAGCCTATGGTGAAGATCACCATGCCCAGCTTGAATATCCGGATTTTCCCGGCGATGTCGCCCAGCTTCCCGAAGAACAGGATGACCGAACAGATCGCCATCAGATATCCGGTAGTCACCCACTCCACCTGGGCTACGGGCAGCCCCATCTGTCTCACCAGCACAGGCAGTGCGATATTAACAATACTTCCGTCCAGCGTGGACATAAAAGTAAACAAATTAAGCACGATCAGGATCATCCAGCGCTTCTTCTGTATCCCGGCATCCTCCTGGTAGGTCGCCTCCATGCTGCTCATCAACAAACACCCTCTTGTATCCATTTGAATATAGTTGCACACGCAACGAACTAACTCTTCACAGTGTACTGCAAATTAGTTGCGTGCGCAACAAAATTAAGGTAACATCTGAGGCAGACCGTGTTCCTCTGAACAGAACACCGTTATTCTCTCAGCGAGGTGTCCATTGTGACTTCCAATAAAGAACCTATCGGCAAGCTGATCTCCCATCTGCACCGCCAGAATCAAAAAATACTGGCCAAGGAGCTTCAGCCTTACGGCATCGGCAGCGGGGGCCAGCATAGCTTCCTTAAGCTGGTTCTGAATCATCCGGGGATTACCCAGGATCAGATGACCAGTCTGATTAAATGTGATAAAGCTACAACCGCCCGTTCCGTCAAGCTGCTGGAGGAATCGGGATATATCGAACGCCGGACCGATCCGAACGACCGCCGCTCCTTCCTGCTGTACCCGACTGTCCGGGCGCTCGAATTCGCCCCGGTGTTCCAGGCGCTGCTGGATGAGTTCAATCATCAGCTCGCTATGGGGCTAACCGGGGACGAGCTGGATACGCTGATTGACCTGCTCCACAAGGTGACACGCAACTCAGAGAGGCTGAACGGGCAGAACTGACGGCAGGGCAACCCCAGCAGAGCAACGCTTCTCCCGTCTTCCGGGGAACCGATACTGCTTCCCAGACTGACGATACAGTCATAGCCTCCCCGGATTTCTTCGAACTTCATCTGCGCTCCCCCTTACCTGATTTCTATATAAAATGCCGCCGGTAAGAAAAAGGTTTCGCTGTTCGAAAGGAATGTGTTGCTCAGGCTCCGGTTCACCGCTCCCCCGCGTCCCTTCTGCACGGTATTCGCTCGGCAGCTTGCCGACATGTTCCCGGAACAGCTTGCTGAAATACCGGTCATCCCCGAAGCCGGATTGGCAGGCAATTTCACATACAGGTACATGGGTCTCCAGCAGCAGAGACTTGGCCAGCTCCAGCCGCATTCCCCGCAGGCTCTCCCCGAAGGACTCTCCTGCGAAGCGGGCGAAACACCGGCTGAAGTAACCCCGGCTCATATGGATGGCAGCGGCAACATCGCCCTGAGTGATTTTATTACCGGCATGGCTCTTCATATAACGAACAGCCGTAATCAGGCAGAGCAGCACCTCTTTGCTCATGCCAAGCTCAATCATCCGCTGCTGGACATGCGCTGAGAACTGGCGCAGCCAGCTTGTCCAGTGCCGCCAGCTCCGGTTGCTCTCCGCAGCAAGCTTCAGCTGCTGTGCTTCCTCCGGCGTAAGCAGCTGTCTGCTCCAGCAGTGCAGCAGCTCCCGCCCGAATTCCGCAACCGCCTCCTGATCCGGCTGCTGTGACAGAACCTCACCGGTGAAGAGCTCCCATTCTCTCCGCTCCAGTGTCCAGCGGAGATTCAACGCCTTCACCAGTGCCAATGAAGATCCGCCGCCGTTCTCAGACAGCCGTTGCTGCTGCTTCATGGCGAGCGCCTGCAATTCACCATAATGCAGCCTGGTGAGCGCCTGGCCGCCCGTATCATAGAACAGCGCCAGCAGGACCGACTGTTCCAGGACAGCGGCGATCTCCTTCAGCGGCTGATCGCACACTCCCTCCAGCAGCGCCGTTGCCCAGCTTGTCCCAAGGAGTGCTGCCTGCTCCCTGCCTGTTCTCTCCACATCCATACGGACAAGCAGCGGGGACAGCCACATGTCCGGCATCGTGTGGAGCGTCGAGCTCTTCACCAGAGGCAGAGCGAGTAGCTGCTCTTCGTTCAGATCCGGCATGAGCGGCACATAGAGCAGCGCCTTGTCCACAGTCATGACCTTTTGCTCCAAGCCTGCTAATACGCCCCGGTTCCCGTCCTCCCACTTGATCCGCTCCACCAGCCTGCGGATCGTTTCATCGGCGTTCTCCGCCTCCAGCAGCGTTTTGACAATATAATCAACCGCTCCCAGCCGCAGCGCCTCCTGAACATAATCGAATTCATGGTGGCGGGTAAGCACCACGCAGCGGACGGCAGGATACTGCAGCCGCACCTGGCGGATCAGCTCGAACCCGGTCATGCCCGGCATCGAAATATCCACGAACAACAGATCTGTCTCCTGCTTACGCAGCAGATCCAGTGCCGCATTGCCGTCTCCGGCCTCCCCGGTAATCACCATCCCGAAGGACGCCCAGTCAATCAGCGAGATGAAGCCCTTGCGCACCAGCCGCTCATTATCTACGACTACAGCCCTAATCATCGAAGTCCTCCTTTCTTTTGATGATGATAATAATGGAAACTGCGGTTCCGCCATACGAATAATCCGGGTTTACCTTCCGCAGCGGCCCATAGATCCGCCTCCAGATCGTAGTCCGCTGCGACTTCACCTCAGGCGGGAGCCTGGCGGCTTTTTTCCAGTCCTACAACCGCATCTCATCTCCGTATGGAAGCGTTTCAATATATAGGCATAATACCATATTTTCCTTTTTTATGTAATTAAAATGAAAGGGCGCTCTGCCACACGCCTCCCTCCGCATTACCATGCTATTCCACGCGCTTATATACTCTTTCCCACTTTACTTCACTCTTCTATACTTTTCCACGACGAGGCCCGCCCCGGTTTAGGTGTACAGTTAACATGGCACATCCGGGTTTTCGTTGTCTTTTAACTGTACCAGATACATTTATTTGCCGGAGTATCGGCCTCTCCTGATGATCCAGCGCTTGTATCGCAAAAAAAGAGCTGCACTTACCGGCATTCTTGCTGTCCGGTAAACAACTCTTCTGAACTCGACTATATCTGCACTATAATTAACTGTAGAAACAAAAACTTTTCTTGTGTCAATGAGGTTTTTTTATTTCAGTGATCCAAAAAATTCAATTTTCAGATGCCTTCATTTCTCTTTTCACATAAAAATAACTAAACAAATAAAATACCAATATGCAAATTAGAAGTCTAATCGTTCCTTCTCCATAATAGGTAAAATAAAACAATACGGGTAAGCTCCAGACAGTCGAAACAATAATTAATAATAATTTATTCTTTAACGTGGCATATAAAGCGAGTACAGAAGGAATGAGAAACATTAAAACAATAATAAGGTACTGCATCTTGCCTGTGTCAGGATAAAATAAAAAATAACCGCTACTGGCTATTCCAATCATTGCTCCTATGGCACCAATACCATTTCCTACCCTCATCATTTTCTCCTCCCTAAATTATACTCACTCGCCAATGTACAACCCCCAACCTGACATACCCCTGTCCAGTTCACATGATACTCTGGAAGAAGCAGAATACTACAAACAGAGGTGAGCCGAATGAAAGTCGAATGGAGAAAACAGGACAAAGCATTATACCTTCCCGCTGCCGAACCGGGGCTGATCCAAGTGCCCGCTTATCCTTATTTCATGCTGCGGGGTGAAGGCAATCCTAATCACAGCGCCTACGCTGAAGCGGTCGGTGTGCTCTACTCGTTGTCCTATGCAGTCAAGATGCTGCCGAGAAAAGGACCCGCGCCGGAAGGTTATTACGATTATACCGTCTTCCCGCTGGAGGGAGTGTGGGATCTCAGTGAGGCCGGACGGAAGAAGGCTGTCCTCGATAAAGACGAGCTGGTCTACAACATAATGATCCGGCAGCCGGACTTCGTCACCCCGGAGCTTGCCGCAGCAGTTCTGGAGCAGGTCAAGCGCAGCAAGCCGCATCCGCTGCTGGAGAAGGCCGTCTTCGCAGCTATCGAAGACGGCCTCTGTGTTCAAATGCTGCATATCGGCCCCTATGACGATGAACCGCACAGCTTCGCCAGAATGGAGCAATTCTGTACGGACCAGGGGCTGCTGCGGGAATCTCACCTTCACCGCGAAATCTATATTTCGGATGTCCGCCGTACCCGGCCGGAGAAGCTGAAGACCGTCCTCCGGTTCAAGGCAATCCGGCCGCATTAACGCTGCAATTGCACCGGGTTCCGAACCGTAGAACTTTTATGAATCTCTAACAGGTCCCGGTATTCCACCGTATCAATCCCGCAGCCGGGTCCGATGATGACGCTCCCGCCCCGGACAGTCTGTGCCTGCGTATGCTGAAGTTCTATCTGATCCCCTTCGATCAGCCGGGCCGCAAAGCTCATGTTCTTCGCCTGCCCGGGCTTCAGCAAGGCTCCAGTCCGGCTGCGTTTGATGGAAATACTGCCGCCGCCGACCGTATCTGCTCTACAGGGGCCAAATAACGCCAGGTCGAGCTTCTCCGCATTTAATAATCCGCTCACCTCAATGACTCCGGTAAGCTGCAGCTGCTCAGCTTCGCAATCCCCGGTAACCTTAATTCCTCCGGTTAACTTAACATCCTCAATCCGCAGCCCGCCGCCTGCTGTAAGCTGACCTTGTCCGCGCAGGCTGGCTGCGTCTACCCGCCCTTTCACCTCACACTCTCCGGTCATCTTGATCTGCTGCACCACCAGGTTCCCTTTGACCCTAACCTCTCCGGTCTGGTTCAGCTTCAGGCAATCCACATCCCCGGTGAACGTACATTCTCCCGTCACTTTGACATCCTTGAAGGTTCCGCCTGCTGAGCTGGATGTCCCCAGTATCTTCAGATCATTGCGTAGTATAGCTGGATTCACCGTTTCTCCTCCTTCCCCACATGAGCACCGGGATGCACTGTCAATTCACCTGTATATTCCACCCGGCCGATGGTGCAGCCTTCCCCGATAATGACCGTACCGCCCCGCACCACTTCCGCATTCGTGTATTCCAGATCGAGCGTATCCCCTTCGATGACCTTCGCCTGCAGCCCGATTTTGAACTTGGGAACCATCCCGCCTAACAGCCTGCCCCAGGCCGCATTGCCTTTTTTGCGGATGACCAGGCTCTCCACGCCTATCTCACCGGCCTCTGACAGACCATGTAGTCCGAATTCAATCACCCCCGCACTGAGCAGGCCTCCCACGTGGAATACACCTTCGCCGATCAGCTCCTCCACCTCACAATTGCCCTTCAGCTTCAGCATTCCGTCCATTTCACAACGCTCTCCCCGCAGACCGCCTTCTCCGCTGAGTACCCCATTCAGCTTCATTACACCAACCTTGAGATTCCCCTTCAGATTAAGATTTCCGTTCATCTCTATCTCTTCCGCGGCAAGGTCGCCATTCAGCTTCATTACGCCGTCACATTTGCAGGTATGTGCGCTTAGTGCCCCGTTAATCCTGCTTACACCGTTAATATTCACCTGGTTATATCTGCCTCCGGCCGCCGTGTTCACTCCATCCATCAACAGATCCGGCAGTTTGTGCTTCTCCATGGTCCATCCTCCCCGATTGTACTGACCGATCATTCCCGCAGATCCTGCCTGCCTCTAGCTGAGGCGCCCTTTCAATTGCTCCGCCAGATCGGCAGAACTAAGCCTGCTCACCAGCCGTACCCCCTCATCGAAGGCCAACCCGGCTCCGGGCAGCGCCATCATGAAGAAGCTAACCCCCATCTTCCGCACAAAAAACAGCTCCCAGCCCTTCTCCCCATATCCCGGTGCATGAGCTTCAAGCGTCTGATAGAGCCGGTCTGCTTCCTCCCAATTCAGTTCCCCCTTGCTGAGCAGCCAATCTGCGGCGAATAGATTAAGGATCTGCTCGAAGGTAAGCTGTATCTCGGCGATCTCCGGTCTCCCGAACCGTTCCAGGCTGATTGACGAAACAATGTTACGTTCTCTTAATTGGGATAAGGTCAGTCCTACCCTGTATAAGGATGCAGGCTCTGACAGCTTCCCCGCCAGTTCATCCAGTGAAAGATCATCCTTCTTCTGCAAAATATGCTGCACCCGCCCCAAAATCCGCGCACGGGGAAAAAAGGTCTCTTGTCCCGTAAAGGTAGATTTGCGGATGAACCATTCTTCAGGAATCAGCTGCTTCCGCTTCCAGCGGTATAATTGTCCGTATGAGATGCCGGTCTCATCCAGCAGCTCCTTCTTGGAGATTAAATCGTCTTCCATATCACCACTCCTTGCGATCATCGTAACATAACACTGTTACGTTGTAAACTGACAACTGTATTGGATCATTTAAGCCTGTGCTGCATTAAGAACAAGGGCAGACCCCAGACATGGCCATCTGTTCCACGGCTGTCCGGGTCTGCCCTTATTTCTGCAAGCTATGCTTTATGAACGTACAACGCCCTTCTGCCGGGCTTCGCGCAGCCATTTGGGATACTCGTTGAACAGGCGGTCATACAGCTCCTCATCGCTGACTTCATCCAGATCATCCAGCGCAAAGAAGTCGGCATTGTCCACATACCGGCCCCGCAGGTCGTCAAGCTCACGAAGTACGCCATAATCAGCGTTGCCCAAACCGACAAACTGCCAGAAGATATTGTGCTTCGAGCTCTGGACCAGCAGCTTGGAGATTTTGGGCGTCTCATAGATTCCCCCATCACTGAAGAACACAACATATACCGGCAGGTCGCCAGGCTCCTCCTTCGTATATTTCTTGATCAGATCCGCCATGACCACCGGCTCATTATTCCCGATGCCAAGCCCCCCGAACATCTTCGGTCCAGGGTAGGTATTCTTCACATAGTCCTCATATCCGTGTTCATTCACGCTCGGCATTCTCTTACTCTTGGTCGCGAAGAACCATACATCCAGCATGCCGTCATCATCCATACTTGCAGCCACCGCCAGCACCCGTTCAAAAGCCCGCTGTACTACTCCCCGTGAATACAACGCCGACATGGAGCCTGAGGCATCGAACACTACCGCCACCCTTGCCTTCTCCTGGTCCAGGTTCTTCTTGCGCAGCGAGATTCCCACCTGCTTCTTCAGCAGATCAATCTTCGTCAAATTCAGTGCAGGCTTCGGAGCAGCCTCCTGGGCCTGGCCCTCCGAAGGTCCGCTATATGTAGCAGCAGCTTCCGTATGTCCCTGCACAGAAAGGGCCTCTGCCCCGCTGCCATTGTCAGGTGCTTCGTCTTCCACCTCCACTCCATGAGCTTCAGCCAGCGGCTTCAGGCCGCCATGAAAGCCCCGTCCGACTGCTCTCAGCTTGAAGCCCCCGCCGTGGCGGTACAGCTCTGCCAGCACCAGTGAGGTCTCGGCGTTGCCTTCCACAATCTCATACACCAGCTCCGTATCCTTACCCGCCGCGCTGATTCGGCAGCCCCTGACATCGGCAAAGGTTCCGGGCCCGTCAAGCGTAGCCGCGAAGACGCATTTATCAATAGGCGAGTCCAGCAGCGCCCGCAGATCAATGGCGAACTCCCCGCTGTACTTGTCGATGGAATTGAACACCACCATCCGCTTCGGATCGGCAGGCTGATTATAGAATATAAAGTAGTCATCGGCAGCAACCTTTCCGTTCTCCCCCACCATGAAACAGCTGATATCCAGAATAGCCGGAGAACTGCTGCAGGATATCTTCACTGTGGCCTGAACGGAGGCCTCGTCCAGCTTGGCGTTCGAACCGCTCACCAGCTTAATGATATTCGGATTCATGATTGCACTCTCCTAATCTCTTATATTGGAACACCTGGATTCACCAGATTCCCGCTCTGCAAAAAGAGCAGACAATTCCCTGATAAGGATATGTCTGCTCCTGGTTAGTAGGTCCTATGGCTCGCTGCATAGCCGTTATTCACTGGCTGTCTGCACGAGTTCTCCGCTTGCACATGAGATCACCGGATGCTACTGAAGAACGGTATTATTCTTCCGTCTTCGCGGCTTCGGCAGCTCCATCTCCTGCTGGTGAGGCTGTATCCTGATCAGCTGGCTCTTCCGTTACAAGCGGAGGTGAGATCCGCACAATCAGCGTATCTTCAGGGGTTAGAATCTCCCAGCCTTCATGCTTCGGCAGGTCGGACACCAGCAATTGATCACCGATATCGAGGCCGCTGATATCTACTTCCATGCTCGCTTCCAGCTTGTCCGGCAAGGTCCGGATATCCAGCTCATACAGCTCCACCTGCTGCACGCCGCCGCTCTTGACGCCGACAGGATCACCTGTGAAGTGGAAGGCTACCTTGGTATCCAGATCAGCCTTCATGTCAATCTGCTGCAAATCTACATGAAGCAGATTGCGGTTCAAGGGCTGGCGCTGCACTTCCTGAATTACCGCATTCTTGATACCTGAACCCGGGAACTCCACCTTCAGGATCGCACGCGGATTTTTGCTCAGAATCTCATTCAATGTTTTGGCATCTGCTGAAAAGGACTGGGTATCTGAACCTGCACCGTATACTACGACCGGTACAAAACCTTTGCTGCGCTGGGAAGACGTCGAGCCGGATCTTTCTGTCAAGCGTACTGTGGTATTCATGATATTTCCTCCTAATAGTTTTTTAGCGATACGCCGTTCATCAGTAAGCAGGATAGCTGCCCCGAAGGCGTATGCCAAGTAGTGTCAGCATAGCTGCAATGATGGTTCTTCGTCTGCAACACTCAATGCTCAGCCTTTAACAAAAACAAGACCAATTAGATGTCTTAAGTCTAATCAGTCTCTTATTAACCATATTTGCCTGCTGTGGAATCAGTATAGCACTGGGAAGTATGCAAGTCAAAATAGGCTATTCTTCAAATGAGACCCATATTTAATATGTATTTTGCTGTGTATATACAGCATTAGTCCCCCTCAGAGGTTCTGCCATTTCTCGCTTTTTGCCGGACAGGGTAGTAAAATAAAACCAACATACCAAGAATGGAGTGAAGATACATGGAACAGATTGCTAAGGGAGAAGGACGTTTTTATATCGCTGGTGACGGGAAGGACCTGGCCGAGATTACATACAGAACGGACAAGACTACGGGTGATCTTGTAATTGACCATACCTTTGTCTCCGAAGATCTGCGCGGTCAGGGTGCGGGAGAGAAGCTTGTGCGGGCGGTCGTTGACCTGGCCCGTGAACAGAAAGTCAGAATTGTACCGGAGTGCCCGTATGCGGCGCATCAATTCGAGAAGCATGAAGAATACCGGGACTTGCTGACATAGGAGGAAGAAAGGTTGACTAAGATTGATACATTGAAGCAGATAGAAGAGCTGCAGCAGCGCTGCGAGCAATACGAAGGAATCTCGCTTAAGCTGAACTGGGATATGCTCCGGCAGCCGGGGGAATCAAGCGGTGCGGAGTGGCTGGTGACCTATGAGGAGGATCTGCTGGTCGGATTCATCGGTCTGTATGGCATCGGCGGTGACATGGAAGTATGCGGTATGGTCCGGCCGGGCTACCGCCGCCGGGGCATCTTCAGCTCCCTTTGGGAGCAGGCCCAGGCCGTTATCCGGCGCGGCAGGATGAAGACACTGCTGCTGAACACGCCTGCGGCTTCAGCCTCAGGTACTGCTTACCTGAAGACCTTGCCGCTGGAATTCAGCCATGCGGAATATCAGATGAAATGGGATGGCGCAGGCAGGAAGCTTACAGCCTCGGAAGCCAGCTCAGCCTCCGGTAATGTGCTGCTCCGGCCTGCACGCCCTGACGAGACTCCAATACTTGTAGCCTTCGACTGCGACGGGTTCGATATGACAGAGGAAGACGCTGCTGAAATGTACGCACAGCATGAACTGGAGGGCTCCCAGGAGCATATTATCATTGAGTGGAACGGACAGCCCGCCGGCAAAATGCGCCTGTGGTCCGAGGACAACGAAACCTGGATTTACGGGTTTACCGTGGATAAGAACCTGCGTGGCCTCGGGATCGGCCGGAGTGCCCTGCAGCAGACGATTGAGCGGGAGCAGCGGAATTATAACGGGATCAACCTTGAGGTTGCTTTGGATAACCCCAATGCGCTGAAGCTCTACGAGAGCTGCGGATTCGTCATTCAGGGCCAGCAGGATTACTACTCCTTTCCTTTGAACACGTAGAACGGGCGAACTTCCGGAAGCGGAATTAACAAAAAGCATCTCTCCACGGTCCAATGACTCTGGAGGAGATGCTTTTCTTGTCGTCTGGAATCTGAATTATTCATCTACATCAGCCCGTATCCGCGGACAATGGATTCATCCCGCTCATTGCGGCGGTTGCCGTATTTCATGCAGCCTTCCGCATACTCTTCACGTTCCAGGAATACAGACAGCAGTCGCACATAATCGAGCGATTGCCTTAGCGGGATACCCGCCCCGTCAAACAAATGCCTGCGTCTATCCAGCAGCGAATAGATTCCGATGGTCTCTGCCGGTTCCCCGTAAGCCTCATGGCAGAACACGTTAGCCATATGCAGAAATCCGGTGATCACTTCTTCGTTCCCGTGCACCATGAATTTCTGGATATTCAGGCTGCGTCCCTTCTGCTCCGAGTTCCAGGCCAGCTGAAAAATCACCGCCAGCTCAATATCAAGCTCCCTGACAGGAACATGCCACTGTTCAAACCGCATCACCGGAATCTCTTCCGTATGATTGGCGGCCACGATCCGCATCAGCTCATCGGCAACCGCTTGTTTGACATCCCAATAGTGCATCAGGGAAGGGAAAGCGCTGCCCTTCGGCGGCCAGCGCCGCTCCAGCAGAAATTGGACGGGAGTCTCCCGGCGTACCTCGGGCTGCAGACTATAGAAGTCATTCAACGTATGTCCGATTGCATACTGGACCTGCTGTCTCCAGCGGGGAAGCCCCGTAGGCGGGACTCCTCCGCTAGCGCTAACCTCCGCTCCGCCCAGCATGATATGCTCCATGCGGAAATCATTCAGACGCCTGTACCGGCCAGCCTTAGCATCCGGCTTCTGTCCTGTGATGGTTCCTGCCTCCGCACCCATCCTTAAGAGACCGCCGCGCAGGTCGCGATGAATTGCCGTCCGAAGCTGCGGCAAGCCTCTTTCTCTGCTGCATTCGGGCCATATTCAATCTTCAGGCTGGGCTGCACAATCTCGGCCCCGCGTTCCTTCAGCTTCGCTTCAATCTGATCCACCGCTCCGCAGTAGATCGCATAACCGGTGTCTCCGCTCCCGAAGGCAGCCGCCTTATAGGAACCGAGATCCAGCTCATCCAGCTCTTCATAGAAATCGAGGAATTCATCCGGCAGCTCGCCGTCTCCCCATGTATAAGCACCCAGCAGCACAGCTTCATATGCTTTTATCTCATCCGCATTGCAGTCAGTGACCGATTTCAGTACAGCCTCTCCGCCAGCCTCACGTATGCCTTCCACGATCAGCTCAGCGATTTCCTCCGTATTGCCTGTCAAGCTGGCATATGCCACTAGCACCTTAGCCATCACTCTATCCTCCCAGGGTAAATATGAAATTTATTCTGTATAAGCCGCAGTTAAGTGTTGAACTTGAAGCTTCGTCGTCACTGCGGTGAACAGAGTTTCTTATATAACCCCATTCTATTTGATAATGATTATCATTGTCAACATAATAAAGACTGCTCCTGCCGGAAATTTAGGCATACTAGTACAGCGTCAGATTTAAAAAGGCGGATGGTGCTCTATAATGCCTGAAGGAGTACAGGAGTGGAGGTCTCCCCTTCAAGTGGTATTTCCAGATGAAGATGGGAGTTGTTCATTCGGGCGTTTGGCAAGGCGTAACGGACTGAGACGCGCTTATTTCGAAGGAGAGTCACGAATTGGGCAAGTTGCGGACACCATGGACCTTTGTCAAGAAAGTAGACGCTCACGCAACGGATTTTTCAGTACATTGCTTAGCAAAACGGATGGGTGAAAGATACCCTAGCGCGCCGTGCATTCGCTTACGGTTATAGTAAAATT
>NZ_JABMKX010000005.1 GCF_013204885.1 Paenibacillus tritici | reverse complement strand
TAAATAACCGCCTGCGCGCGCTTTACGCCCAATAATTCCGGACAACGCTTGCCCCCTACGTATTACCGCGGCTGCTGGCACGTAGTTAGCCGGGGCTTTCTTCTCAGGTACCGTCACTCCGGCAGCAGTTACTCTACCGGACGTTCTTCCCTGGCAACAGAGCTTTACGATCCGAAAACCTTCATCACTCACGCGGCATTGCTCCGTCAGGCTTGCGCCCATTGCGGAAGATTCCCTACTGCTGCCTCCCGTAGGAGTCTGGGCCGTGTCTCAGTCCCAGTGTGGCCGTTCACCCTCTCAGGTCGGCTACGCATCGTCGCCTTGGTGAGCCGTTACCCCACCAACTAGCTAATGCGCCGCAGGCCCATCCCCAAGTGGCAGATTGCTCCGCCTTTCATTCTCTCTTCAGGAGAGGAAAGAAATTATCCGGTATTAGCTACCGTTTCCGGTAGTTATCCCAGTCTTGAGGGCAGGTTGCCTACGTGTTACTCACCCGTCCGCCGCTAAGTTAATCCGGAGCAAGCTCCTTCATAACTCCGCTCGACTTGCATGTATTAGGCATGCCGCCAGCGTTCGTCCTGAGCCAGGATCAAACTCTCCAAATTGGTATTTAGAAAGAGCGATTGCTCATTTTGAAACATCTGACGAGAATTTACATTCTCTATTTTGGAATTCACTTTCGTGATTTCCGATACTCACTCGTTGTTCAGTTTTCAAAGATCAAGCTCGTTGTTGGTGTCGATTAGCTCGTCATCAGCAACTTTTATAATATATCATGTTTCTCATCCGAATGCAACACTTATTTCAATGAGACAAGGTAGTTATTCTTCAGAGCAGCATGTCCAATCTGATTCAAGGCGTCTGCCTCGCGACTGGATTTATAATATACCATGTTTTATACGTGATAAACAATCCTTAATATTTACCATTTTTGTATTTAGTTCTATAGACCTCCTTTCCACATCAAAAACGCAGCAGATCCCCTTACCATGCAGGACCTGCATACGCTCTTTACTCCTTCCCCGGTTCTATTAATTAGGAACCCAAGGACCACTATTCTTTTTGACTGTGCTTGTGTTTGAACGCCCACTAGAATTCGGACGCGGCTTGGCGGGGGCTTTTTCCTTGGTGGCAGTGGTCTGGCCTGAAGCCTTTAGTTTCGTTGCCGCTTTGGACGTTCCTGTCTTCGTATCCTTTATAGGAGCGGCATCGCCATGTGCCTTATCCGTAACTTCTTCCGGCTCCTCCACCGCAGGCTCGGGAATCTGAATCTCAGGTACGCGGTTATGGGCAAAATTCTCCATTCCCGGGTATGCCGGATAAGGCGGAATATTCGATACCATGGGCTGCTCATACATTGGCGATACCGCATTAGGCATGGAATTCATTCCCGCCGAATAAGGAGAAGCCATCCCCATCTGCGGCATGCCGTACACCGGATATCCGTTATACATCGGCTGCTCGTACGGATATGGCTGGATCGACATTCCGCCGCACCCGCAGGAAGGCCACGGAAGATTAACCTGCTGATTGTGATATTGCGGAGCAAAGGAGGCATTATCACTTACAGGGCTGACGGCAGACATATTCACATTATTGTAGTCCTGATTATAGTCCGGTGCTGCATTGGGATACCATGCGCCGGGATACTGGGCAGCTGGATAAGCATTGGCCGGATCAGCATAATTCGGAGGGCATTCCGGCATGAACGCAGCAGGCTGAGCATAGCTGGGAGCGTTATTCATATTCATCATTCCCATTGGCTCATACATGGGATAGACCGGTGCATGATTCATGAAATACGGGTTCTCATTCAAGCCGGGATATCCGCCTGTCTTTTCCATTGAGTCTGCTTTGCCTTCCCCCCATGAGGCAGGCTGAACCTCTGTTTTATGAGCTTCTTTGGACTTCTTCTCGTAAGCCGGAGCTTCCTGGGCCGGAACTGAGATTTGCACATACAAGCTTTGTTTCTCAGGCACGGCTTCCTGGACCGGCATAACCTCTGGCGCTTTATTAGGTGCAGGGTTAGGCGCAGGAACAGCGAGCGGGATGGGAACCGCTTCCGCCACAGGAGCCGGGGCTGGAGCAGGAGCTGTTTTTTCAATAACACCTGTGTAGGTTTTTCCGCCAATCGCCGTTTTGTCTACTACTGCCGGAGCGGCGGACTGGGCCTGAATGGGGGCCGTATTCGCTTTTGCAGGAGCGGTGGACTGAGCCTGGATGGGTGAAACACTGACTTTCTTAGGGATATTCACAACTTCACCAGTCATCAGAGCATTAGGGTTCTTAAGCTGCGGATTGGCGTCAATCATGTCCTTGAGCGTAACCCCCCAAGCCTTGGAGAGCTTCCATAAGGTATCGCCTTGCTTCACCGTATGCTTATAGTAAATATCATTGTTGTCCGGCACAGGGATAGGTACCGGCGCCGCCGGTATTTTGACCTTATCTCCTACGGCAAGCACATCTGGATTGGTGATTTGCGGATTGGCCTCAATTATCTTTTGCAGCGGCACTCCATACTTCTGCGATAACGCAAACAACGAATCGCCTTGCTTGACAATGTGTATTTTCACGTAGCATTTACCTCCTAAAAGTATCTATTGATCGACGTTGCACCCCGGTTCAGGGATGAGAGCATTCCAGTATCGGTATATGCGGTACAGCCGCCTCCTTCGTTACTACATCTTATGCAGCCCATGGGCGAATGACATCCCTATAAGCAAAAAAAATCCTTCCATGCTTGGCATGAAAGGATAATTGGCTCTATTACACGGTGTCAGGGCACCGTTCTACTATTACTATTCCCAAACCTTATAACCGTCTTTGTCGACCACATTGCGGAATTCTTCAAGCAGCTGCAGGGTGATCGGCCCGGCATGGCCAGAACCAATGATCCGGCCGTCGATCTCACGGGCTGCAATCACTTCCGCCGCTGTGCCGGTGAAGAAGACTTCATCGGCAATATATACGTCATGCATAGTGAACGGCTCTTCCTTAAGCGGTAAGCCCAGTTTCTCACATAGCTCAATAATCGCCAGACGGGTAATTCCTTCAAGCGCCCCCAGGTAGCAAGGCGGAGTGTAGACTACCCCTCTTTTGATAATGAAGATATTATCGCCCGAACCTTCGGTTACATAGCCTTGAGCGTTCATCATGATCGCTTCATCCGCTTCAGCCAGATTAGACTGGATCTTCACCAGAATGTTGTTGAGATAATTCAGCGATTTGATCTTCGGATTCAGCGCATCCGGGATATTGCGGCGCTGCGACACCGAAACGGCACGAAGTCCGTTCAGATAAGCCTGTTCCGGGTAGATGGCCAGCTGCTCAACAATGATGATCACACTGGCTTTGGGGCAGCGGCGCGGATCGAGCCCCAGATTACCGGGACCGCGCGAAACGATCAGCCTGATGTATCCGTTACGCATGTCGTTAAGACGGATAGTCTCAGCCATAGCTTCCAGCATCTCATCATAGGTCAGAGGAATGTCCAGCATAATCGACTTCGCCGAATCATACAGCCTGTCCAGATGCTCCTTACATTTGAAGATGTTGCCGTTATAAATACGGATACCTTCAAATATTCCGTCTCCATATAAAAAGCCGTGATCGAATACGGATACCTTTGCATTCTCTTTCGTTACATGTTGTCCATCCAGATAGATCCATTGCTCAGCCATGAACTTACTGCACCTCCGCTTTCTCTTCCTCATAGGTGTATGTGGGATAGGACCCCAGAATCCGTACCTGACAGCCCAAGGCTTTGATCTCTTCAATCGCCCCTGGAAGCAGTACCGATTCTATCGGCTCCAGCACATCAATGTAGAAATAATAAGTACCCAGTTTCTTCTTCGTGGGTCGTGATTCAATACGGGACAAGTTCAACTTGCGCCAGGAAAAAGCAGCCAGTACCTGATGCAGCGCACCAGGAAAATCCTCGGGCAGTGTGACAAGAATGCTCGTCTTATCTCCGCTGCTCTTCTGCGGAAGCTCCAGCTTCTGCGGGCCAACCAGCACAAACCGCGTGTAATTGTTGTTATGGTCTGTAATCTGGCGTTCCACAACCTCCAGCCCGTGCGTTGCGGCCCCAAGCGAGGTCCCTATGGCGGCCCAGCCCTTGCCGGGATTACTCTTCACAATCTCCACTGCTTCGGAGGTGCTGCCTACAGATTCCAGTTCAGCCCAAGGTGCAGCCTTACGGATAAACTGCGTGCACTGTGCCATCGCCACCGGATGGGACAGGATTCTGACCATCTTCGTGTAATCCTTATCCCCGTTCTCGTTCGTGAATTCCTGCGGATTGCCGATGAGGTTCTGCACCGAAGGGAAAATCCACTCCGCCTGCATCGGCAGGTTCACTTCATTAATGAGCCAGTCAATATGCAGGCTAACCGAGCCTTCAATCGTATTCTCAATCGGAATGACACTGTAATCGGTAACTCCCCCGGAAGTAGACAGAAAGACATCGGATATAAGCTTATGATGCTCAATATGAACAGGGTTACCGCCAAATAAATGCAGCAGCGCTTCATGCGAGACCGAGCCCTGAGGCAATACCGCTATTGATTTCATGACTGTAATTCTCCTTTTATCATATCCAAAAATGATCCGTTTTGCATCCCGTTTCTTTCAAGCAGCTCTGCAGTGACCCCTGTGGTGCAGGGAGACAGCCACAGGGTGCGGGAAGAGATCCCGTTCTCCCGCATTGTCTCTGTCAGAAACAGCTCCAGCTCCTGCTTCCGCAGCTCTCTGCGGTCCACCATACATAACAGAGTCGGACCTGCACCGCTAAGCGCGATGCCCAGTGCCCCATGGCCTGGAGCTTCTGCCAGCAGCTTCTCCATACCGGGCACCAGCGGAGCGCGGTATGGCTGATGCAGCCGGTCCTGCATCGCTGCACCAATGAGGTCGAGCCGCCCGGCGGCTAACGCAGCGGTTAGCAGCGAGGTGCGGCTGATGTTATGAACAGCATCGCTGACACTGACCTCGGCAGGCAGTACGCCTCTAGCTTTGACAGTCTCCAGCTCGAATTCCGGAATAACCACAAGCACTTCCAGCTCCTGCGGAGGCTCAATCCGGATATACTCCGCGTGCTCTCCATCCCACACGGCCGTAATAATCCCCCCGAACAGGGAAGCTCCGACGTTATCGGGGTGCTTCTCAATCGCTGTAGCCATATCAAACAGCTTCGCAGATTCAAGCGGTGAACCAATCATAGCATTTGCCGCAGCCAATGCGCCAATAATGGCCGACGCACTGCTCCCCAGCCCCCGGGTAAGCGGGATTTCAGAGTACATAGAGATGGACAGCTCAGGAACCGTGACCCCGGCTTCAGCAAATACCATTTGGGCAACCTTGTAGAGCAGATTGCTTTTGTCCCGGGGAACCCCAGTCATCTCATCTCCATACAGATGAAACACCGTTTCAGCCGCTTCCTCCATTTCAATCCAGGCATACAGCGACAGAGCCATACCCAGCGTATCGAAGCCCGGACCAAGATTGGCGGTACTGGCAGGGACTTTCACTCTAGACCTTCCGTAAATACTCATGGCGGGTAAATCTCCTTCATTATATTTGCGCGCAGCCGCCATATTTCAAGGGAGGCCTGCGATACTCAGCCTTCTACACGATAATGGCTTTTGATACGGTGAATGACATTCAGTTGCTCCAAATGCCGCATGACCTTGTTCATACTGGCTTTGCTGGCATTATGCGTAACAATTATAATCTCAGCATCCGGGTTATTCGCGTTGGCTTGCTGCACAACAGAGTCCAGGCTGACGTCATATTCGGCAAACACCTGGGTGATCTTCGCCAGCACACCGGCCTTGTCATCCACATGGAGCAGCAGGAAGTTCTTGTAATAAATATCTTCATCACTCTTCAGCTTCTTTTGCTTGTACGGAATGATCTGCTTGAGCCCATTGACGCCCAGCTTCAGATTCTTGATCACAGCCACAAGGTCAGCCACAATCGAGGTTGCCGTAGGCATTGCCCCTGCTCCCGCACCGTAGAACATAGTCTCCCCCACCGCTTCGCCATATACATATACCGCATTAAACACCCCGTTCACCGAGGCAATCGGGTGGCTCGTGCGGATCATTGTGGGCTGCACACTGATGCTGAATTCCTCATCCTGACGTTCGGCAATACCCAGCAGCTTCATCTCATACCCCAGGCGTTTGGCAAAAGCAATATCCTCCTTGCTGACGCCGGAGATGCCGCTCACACTGACATCGCTCAGCTCCACGTTGGTCCGGAAACCGAGGGTGCCCAGTATAGCCATCTTGCGGGCAGCATCCAGCCCCTCCACATCGGAGGTAGGATCAGACTCGGCGTACCCCAGCTCCTGTGCTTCCCGCAGTACATCGGAATAAGACGCGCCTTCCTGACTCATTTTGCTGAGTATGTAGTTGGTGGTCCCGTTGACGATTCCCATAATCTTCATGATCTTATCCGAGGAAAAGCCTTCGATCAGTGTGCGGATAATAGGAATGCCCCCAGCCACACTTGCCTCATAGAATACATCACACTGCTTCTCCTGCGCTTTGGCCAGAATCTCTGAGCCGTGCAGGGCCATGAGATCCTTATTGGCGGTTACGATATGCTTGCCGCGCTCCAGCGCTTCAAGAATGTACTCCTTCGTTCCCGCAATACCGCCCATCACTTCGACAATGACATCAATCTCCGGGTCACGGATAACTGCCCATGGATCATCGGTAATCTTCGACGGGTCCACCTCGATATCACGCGGCTTCTCCGTATTCTTCACGGCAATACGCTCAATAAGGATCGGCGAACCCACCTGGCTGCTCAAATCCTCCTGATTCCCTTCAACAATACGGACAACGCCCGTACCCACTGTACCCAGACCCAGCAAACCTACTTTGACCGGCTTCATTCGTATTCTCACCCCTGACCAATAATTAACGCTCGCTTCACACCCGGGATTGCCTTGAGACTGTCCAGCAAATCGCCCAATTCTTCATTCAGACGGGAAATCTCGACAGAGATCACTACATTGGCCCGCCCCTGAAGCGGAATGCTCTGATGGATCGTCAGCACGTTAGCCCCGTGAACAGCTACGGAACCCAGCACCTTGGAGAGCATGCCTGACTCGTGCTCCAGATCTATCGAGATCGTAACGATACGTTCGCGCTCCAGCTGATGAATCAAGTGTATCCCATCTTTGTATTTATAAAAAGCACTGCGGCTAAGACCGACCTGTTCCACGCCCTCGTGTACTGTTTTGGCATCTCCTGCTTCCAGGAGCTGCTTAACCTGCATGGTCTTCAGCACCGCGTCGGGCAATATGTCCTCCCGGACCAAATAATAGCGTTCTTTCACGAACGTCCTCACCCCAAAGACTTTTGTATGTACATAGTGGACATTATACGGGATCAAGGGCTTTTATTGCAACAACTTTTCTTGTGGCTCATAAGAGAAAAGACTGCCCTTCTATAGTTAGGAGGAACAGCCTTCATCTGTAAAATCAAACTCTCAATGCCCGAATCAGCTGTACGCAAGGGTGGTACCGCAGTAGTCACAGCTCTTGGACTGATCTGGAGCGACTGTATTCTGTGCGCCGCAGCCCGGACAACGGACAGATTTGGGAAGCTGCTGCGGCCTCGGCTGCTGATATAGCGGCTGTCCCCCAGGCGGTGAAAAGGGCGACGAAGCAGCTTGTCCCGCCGGGGCTTGAGGCTCCGGATCTGCTCCCTCATGGAAGAGGAGCCCGGAGTCCAGCACTCCATACTTTTGGAGGTACAGCAGGTCTCTGTTCACATCTCCTTCGCTCTGCCCGGTACGGCCAGCCAAATTGCCGATATAACGGACTCTGCCCGCAGTGATCAAGGCTACATATTGATTGGCGAGCTGCGAGCAACGGAATCTGGCCTTGGCTGCACTCCTAGCAAATGCTGATGCGGGCAGAAGCAGAACCAGACTAAAGAGAATTAATAATGTAATCAGGAGTGTGATGTCAATTCCCTCCTCGCTAAAGATGGAAATGACGATGAAACCCATCATTTGCAGGAAGCCTCCCACAAAAACATGAAACAACAGACTGTAATTGACGGGCTTGCGGTAATTTTTGTAATGGGTTCCGAGCATCCGCACCAGGGCAAGCACAAGTCCCAAGGGCATAAAAAGATATCCGATACCGATAATCACATAATCAAAGGTGGTCCGTTCATACTTAGGGAGACCATCAGACGGCTGTCCTTCCCTGCCCGGCAACAGTCCCCCCAGCTCATTCACTATCCCCATTGCTGTATATTCTCCTCCTATTTAAGCGCTGACAGCTCCAGATTACGCCGCTGGAGCGTGCCTGCGATACTCTCCGTCAATTCTTGTGTCTCAGTATCCCAGCGGACCGGCAGCTCCTTCAGCACAAGCAGCAGAGCCACATGGTCATGAAGCAGGGATATCTGCTGCTTGATGATATCTTCGGTTGCAAACAGTCCCGGTCTTGACACCGGATCGCTATACCGGAACTTCTCCTCCAGTCCCTCTACCAGCTCAACCAGCCTGCCTGCCTCCGGATGCTTCCAGGTCCCGGCTAGTACTCTGATCTCGTGCAGCTCCTGCCGGTGAGTGCGCAGGCTCCGCGAGGCTTCAGCCGCCTTCCGCTCCCCGGATGCGGCATTCCAGCCATATACCCCTGTTGCTGCAAGCAAGAGCGCAGCGGCAATCAGGACAAGCAGCTGCTCTCCCGCATACCAGAGCGGCTGCAGTTCCAGCAGCCAGTCAAGCACGATAGCTGAGGCAAGCACCGCAGCCACATACAGAGCCATGATCAAGGCTCCGCTTAAGAACAGCGGTGAAGTCCGGCTGGCCTCGGGAGCGCGGCGCAGCCATACCAGGCTGTACCCGTAAACTGCCGTCTCAGCAATACATACAGCAAGCAGGGTCACGACGAAGCGCATCAGCGATTCCGAGAATCCGAACATGAAGAACGAACCCAGGGTAACGGTCAGGGCAGCAATATAGATAACGGTAATAAGACCTGTATAAGACCTCTGCTTCTGCATCCCGCTCACCCGTTAGCCGCTCTGGTGCCGCACTCCGCACAGAATTTCTGTCCGGGCTTCAGTTCATGCCCGCAGCCGGCGCATTTGAGAATCAGGCTCTCCCCGCAATGCGGGCAGAATCTGGCACCCGGGATGACCGATTTACCACAGCTATGGCATTCCTTATCCTCCGCTGCGGGGGCCGGTTGCAGGTTGTGTCCGCAATCGGTACAGAAGCGCGCGTCTGCCGGATTAATCGTCCCGCAGCCCGGGCAGGACTTAGCGGGTGTACCGGACGCCGCACTGCTGCCAGCGCTGCTTCCAGTGCTGCCGTCCAGCGACACACTCCGGGTCATCCGGGACACAACTTCAGAGGCAGGTCCGGCCAGACCGAGGCCCATGCCTAGACCCAGCCCCGTGTTCATCATTGCTGCACCTATATTCCCCGGATTGCCTGCAGCCTCCTCCAGCGTATCGAAGCTGCGTTCCTGCTGGTAAGTGAAGCCGATAATGTCCATTTCCGCCTTTTTGGCCAGTGCTTCCTTCAAGCGCTGGGTCGCCGGATCCTCATCCGGAATATTGATGGAGTCAATATAGAAATTATTCAGTTCAATTCCGCTGTCCAGGAACGAGGAGGACAGGCGTCCCTGAATATGCTTTGAGATTTCAACTACGTAGGCATTGATCTCCAGAATGCTGATTTTTTTGTGCACCAGATAAGAAGAAATCAGTTCATTGATATTGGACATCAGCAGGCCGCGGAAATAACTCACCATAGTATCCTGATCAAAGACCGGCAGCGTCCCAACCAGCTTCAGCAAGAATTTGCGGGGATCTACAATCCTGACTCCGAACTGCCCGAAGGCCCGGACTGCAACCATAAGCTTGTATTTGGGGTCCTGCAGCTGCAGCGGGGCGCTTGTTCCCCACTTGACGTTCATAGAGTTCAGCTTGTTCACAAACCATATTTCTGCAGTGAAAGGAGACTTACCGCCGAACGGCAGATTCACCACATTCGACAAAATCGGTATATTGGCTGTGCTTAAGGTATGGCGTCCGGCGGTAAAGGAGTCCAGCGCCTCTCCGCCCTTGAACAGAATCGCTTCCTGGGATTCATTGACGATCAGTTGCGTCCAGGTCCCCAGCTCCTGATTGGGGTACTTCCAGGCGAAGACGCCTGCAGGCCCATCATATTTGACTACTTCAATAATTGCCATCTGTCCATTCCCTCTTTCTTGGCAGGTATGTATGATATACGCAGATTTCACCCTTTTAGATTCGCCCGGGGAGAATTTCGTCTGCGGCAGACGCTCCCTTAACCAGACCCTCCTATGATTGTAGTAAATTAATCCAAATAGATAAAGAAAACTTTATATTAATCTTCAAAAAAAACGGCCGCATCCTCCTCACGGAAGATACAGCCGGCATCATGGATCTGTTAATAGTAACTGCTGTTTTCAACAAATTCGAATTCAAAATCAGCAATCCGCACGATCGTTCCTTCTACTGCCCCGCGCTTGCGAAGCTCGGCATCCACACCCATATGACGCAGGGTACGGGCCAGCCTAAGAATGGCATCATGTGTGCTTAGCTGCATCCTCTTAATCATCCGCTCAATCCGGGGACTGTTGACTACAAAGGCCTCGTTGTCACGGGTAATCGTGAATGAGTTATCCTCTTCCTCTTCCAGCTTATACACCTTGCGCTCTTTGCCAGCCACTTCTTCAACCACCGGAGCCACAGGAATACTGTCAAGAATATCCGTAGCACGGTAGAGCAGCTCCTGAACTCCCTGACGGGTCAGCGAAGAGATCGGCATAATCTCAAGGTCCGGACGGAGCTCTGCCACACGCTCACGAAAGGCAGCCAGGTTCTCCTCGGAATCAGGCATATCCATCTTGTTCGCCGCCACGATCTGCGGACGGTCAATGAGCGCTGCATTGTACTGCTTCAGCTCATCGTTAATCAGTACCCAGTCTTCAAAAGGATCGCGGCCTTCCGAGCCGGACATATCCACGACATGAATGATGATACGCGTGCGTTCAACATGGCGCAGGAACTCATGTCCCAGGCCCACACCTTCACTCGCGCCTTCAATCAGTCCGGGTAAATCCGCCATCACAAAGCTGCGGCCGTCTCCGACATCAACTACACCCAGATTCGGGGTAATAGTTGTGAAGTGGTACGCTCCGATCTTCGGCTGGGCAGCAGATACTACCGACAGCAAGGTAGATTTACCCACACTCGGGAATCCTACCAGACCTACATCTGCCATGACCTTCAGTTCCATTACGATATAACGCTCCTGGCCTTCTTCGCCGTTCTCGGCAAGCTCCGGCGCCGTATTATTCGCCGTCGCAAACCGCGTATTCCCCCGGCCGCCACGGCCGCCACGGGCCACCACCACTTGTTGTCCATGACGGGTCATGTCGGCAAGAATTTCCTGGGTATCATCATCAATCAACACGGTTCCAGGCGGAATCCGCACGATCATATGCTCGGCGTTTGCCCCGTGCTGGCTCTTGTTGCGTCCCTTGATTCCCTTATCGGCCTTGAAGTGGCGCTGATACCGGAAATCCATCAGGGTGCGCAGGCCTTCATCGACGCGGAAGATCACATCTCCCCCGCGGCCGCCATCCCCGCCGGCAGGACCGCCATCCGGTACATACTTCTCACGGCGAAACGCTACGAGACCATCTCCGCCGTCTCCGCCTTTTACATAAATCTTAGCTTTATCTACGAACATTAAGATTCACCTTCCTTACATCTCCAGCGGTAACCGCAGTTCTATATAGCCCTTAGCCGGCTGAATCTGCTCCGCCTTCATGATTTTTCCTTGTACTATATTATAAATTTGCCCCTGAAGCAGCTCGGGATTGCCTTGCTCTCCCTCACCTTTGAAAGAGATAAGAATGTCCCTACCCTCCTGTGAAAAGCTGAGCTCAAGCTTCCGTGTGTCTCCTTGCGGTGTTACTCCGCTGTACTGGTACGCCCTTACCGTCTGCATAATTACTGAAGTCAGCTCAGCACCGGACTCGGCACTCAGCTTGTCCTCCAGCTGCAGCCCTTCTTCCACCTGTATGTCCAGCTCCAGATTACTTCTGAACGTACGGAAGGATTGCAGGTAGAATACCAGTGAAGGCACTCCCAATTTGGCAATACGGCTGTCCAGCGCGATACGCTCCTTTATTCTTTCCACACATTGTACGGATTTATCAGGCTTGCCCAGCTGGATATATCCGTAAAGCACCTGCAGATCATTCATCCAATCATGACGATGATGATTCAGTGTCCGGTTTGCCGCCTGCTGCAGAGTCTTCTCCTGTATGCGCAGTTCCTCTTCATATTGACGCCGGTTGTAAAAAAAGCTGAATGCAAGCACTGCCGCTACCCAGATTCCGAGCAGCAAACATGTGAAAAGGGAGGGTTGCCAATACACGAGACCTAAAGGAAACACTGCGGATAACATGACTGCCCAGACCATACTTTTCCAGGATTTCATTCTTTCTCCCCGTCCCTTGGTTCGCAAAATTGATTCCAATGTAACCGTTGCTTAAACTAGCTTGATATTTACCATTTCCCAGTATAACACAGGCTTTCCCTGCAATCACCAGAATCCCCCCACAAAGTGAGGGCTTAAGCTTCGACGCTTACTCAGGTACTTTGCGGGGACCCCGAAACAATTCCAAAAAAAGCCCCCGGCACTCATGCCGGAGGCTTCTCATCTAAATAGGTTCCGAAAGCTTACGCTTCCAGTGCCGCTGCTACCGGAGCGACATCAACCGGATACACGCTCACTTTTTTGCGGTCGCGTCCCCAACGTTCGAACTTCACTACGCCGTCCACGAGTGCGAACAATGTATCATCTTTACCGATGCCCACGTTAGTGCCCGGATGGATTTTTGTTCCGCGTTGACGAACCAAGATGTTGCCGCCGGTTACTGCCTGACCGTCAGCACGTTTCACGCCAAGACGTTTAGAGTGGGAATCACGTCCGTTCTTTGTGGAACCTACACCTTTTTTCGATGCGAATAATTGAAGATCCAATTTCAACATGTTGTCAACCTCCTTCTTCAAATGATGACTTCCTGTATCTGAATATATTTCCTGTAGGATTTAGCAATATCCTTGAGCATTAGCACCATGGATTCCAGCAGAAGCTGTACCTTGGCGGAGACTTCAGGATCATTCACGGGAACCAGGGTTCCGCTTAAGAATCCATCCTTCATCGAAGTATCCAGAATCACACCGGTCAGAGTTTCAATCGCATTCACGGTTCCAACCGTAACAGTCGAAACACCCGCACAGACGATATCCCTGCCATTCCTGGCGTATTCCGCATGCCCCTTGACGGCAAAACCGACAATGACACCTTGAGCAGAAGCCCGTGTAATCCGCACGTTAATCATTAACGCACCTTCTTACGCCTGAATCTTCTCGATAGTTACTTTGGTGTACGGTTGACGATGGCCTTGTTTCTTGTGGTAGTTCTTCTTAGGTTTGTATTTGTAAACTACAACCTTATGACCCTTACCATGCTTCTCGACTTTGGCTGTTACAGACGCGCCGCTTACCAGCGGAGTTCCTGCAGTCAAACCACCTTCGTTAGAAACAGCCAAGACACGGTCAAACGTTACGCTTGCGCCGTCTTCAGCTTCCAGCTTCTCAATGAACAAAACATCGCCCTCTTGGACTTTGTATTGTTTACCGCCAGTTTCGATAATTGCATACATTGTACTTGCACCTCCTCATGTCTCAGACTCGCCTAGTCAAGGTGGCAACCCCCGGAGGAATTACACTTCATCTACCCGATCGGAGCGGTTACAGCATGTGCAGGCAGAACAACCAAACACATACTTGAAGATATTATCATACTTATACGGCTAAGTCAATCCCTCCCCACAAAGTGGAGGTTTATCTTCGATGTATCGTCTCTAACCTATTCCAGCCATGCCCCCACCTTACCTGTACCGCCGCAGCACTGGCAGATCACCGGGGCAAACCCGGCAGAATCATGCCTTGCCTTTTTGCGGGTCATCTCCAGCAGACCGAGATGGGTCCAGCCGAGAATATGTGTCTTGGTCCGGTCACGGCTGATGATGCCCTCCAGCTTGTCCGTCACCAGCTTGCGGTGTTCGCCCCGTTCCATGTCAATGAAATCCACGATAATGATCCCGCCCGTATCCCGAAGCCGGATCAGCCGCCCGATCTCCTCCGCAGCCAGCAGGTTGGTTCGCGTTACTGTGTCCTCAAGATTTGTTCCGCCTGTGTACTGCGCTGTGTTGACGTCGATGACCGTAAGCGCTTCGGTCTCATCCCAGATCAGCGTAGCCCCGCCTTCCAGAATGACCTTGCGGCCAAAGCTCTTGTGAAGCTGCTCCGTCACTCCGTAAGCGGAGAAGATAGACTCCTGCCCCCTGTAGAATCCTACCGGCTTGTACCCTTCAGGCGCCATGTCCGTCAGGAACGCTTCCGCTTCCTTCACCGCCTTGGCCGAATCAATCATCAGCTCATCGCGCTGCGGATTGAAGGCATCCCGGATGAAACGCTGGACGATGCTCAGGTCACAGTGCAGCAGAGCCGGTGCGGACACTTCCTTGGAGCGCCGGGTGATTACTTCCCATTGGGCACGCAGGAAAGCCAGATCTCCCTCCACCGCATCCACCGGCTCGTCCTCGGAGACCGTGCGCATAATCAGTCCCTCTTCGCCCTGGCGCAGCCGTTCGCCGATGCCTTTGAGCCGGCTGCGTTCGGATTCACGGCTGATTTTTTTGGATACGCCGACATATTCGGCAAACGGCATGTACACCATCCAGCGTCCCGGGAGTGTATAATGCGTGGTTACCCGGGCGCCCTTGCCGCCGCGCGGCTCTTTTCTCACCTGGACCACAATCTCCTGACCGGGCTGCAGCAGCGTCTCAATGGAGGGCTTCACCTCCGGCTGCTTCTCCAGATGGGGATGCAGTACATCATCTACATAGAGGAACGCATTCTTTTTCTGTCCGATATCTACAAAAGCCGCCTGCATTCCCGGCAGCACATTCATTACCCGACCTTTATAATAACTCCCGACCAGGCCTTGCTGCTGATCGCGTTCAGCCGCATATTCCACCAGCCTCCCGTTCTCCAGAAGTGCCATCCGGGTCATATGCTGTGTACAGTGAACGATCATTTGTTTCATGGCTTCACCTCTGGTTTGAATCAATCTAGCTTCACATTCCGAAGTAAGAAGCAATCAGACGCTGCTCCGGTACAACGGCTACAATATTCCTGTCCTTGTTCATTACATAGATATAATGATAATGGTTACGTTTAAATAGACGCACTATATCGTCCAAAGGTTTCGCAGAGAAGGCAACTATTGGACGGGCAATGCTCTCTGCCAGCAGATACCGCTCATAGATCACTTCACGGTTCATCAAAAAAGCAACAAACCGGTAGGGCAGGTTGCGCTGGTCCGTGGAATTGGAATAGAGCAGAAATGCCCCGATCATCAGCAGGTTGAGCCGGAGTCCCCCGCCAGCCCCAAGCGGAAGCAGTGCGAAGACAATCACCAGCAGGCTGGCGGCAATACTGACCCGTCCGGTCCACAGCAGGGTGTAATAATACGGGAGCAGCAGACTAAGGGCTGCCTGAAGGATTTTGCCTCCGTCCAGCGGAAGTACCGGCAGCAGATTGAACAGCGCAATCATGGCATTGGCTCCAATGAAATAATCCAGATAAGCTATGCTTCCATACTCTGCCTGCTTGAGGGCCAGCGCCATCAGAATCATAATCCCGTTCTGCAGCGGCCCTGCCAGGGCAATTCCGATTTCACGCCCGGCAGTAAGCCGGCCATGGTCTTCGATCACCGCAACACCGCCGAACGGCAGCAATTGAACGGATTTGACGGTAACTCCGGTAAGCAGCGCCGCACAGACATGTCCAAGTTCATGGATGAATACGATCAGGAATAAGGTAAGCAGTTCAAGGAACTGTCCGGTGAGTACAGAGAACATGAGTATCAGCACGAAGAGCGGATGCAGCGACAGCTCAATACCCAGGATCCTAATCAAACGATACCACTTCAGCGGGATCAATATAAGTCTTGTCTTTCATAATCGCTAAAAAAAGCAAAGGGATCTGCGCATCCTCCGTCCCCTGAATCCAGCCTACCTCATCTCCGCTCTGCACCCAATCATCCACTGCCAGCCGGGTCCCGCTCAAATGACCGTATTCTGCCGTTATATCGCCCGTGTGGCGTACCGTGATGCGGATGCCGCCCCGGACTTCTTTGGAGACAGACAGTACCCGGCCCGTATCTACACTTTTCACCGTGACACTGGGGCTTGAATCGTCTGCCGGGATAATCTCAATTCCCTTGAGGGTTGTAGTGAAGGGACGCACAACGCTTCCTGCAAGCGGCGCACTAAGCTCATGAGGGGCTGATACCTTCTCGGCCGGTACCTCCTCGTCTCCGAAGATAGGAATGAAGGAAGGTGCTCCGTTGAAATGCTCCTCGTACCATACCTGCACAGCTGCGAAATCCATATCATGGCTGAGAACGTCCGTAATGAAATACTGCGACTTCACGGCCCATGGCTCCTGAACTGCAAAGATGCCCCATACCGCTCCAAAGACAAGGACACTTGCTACCGTCCGCCGCAGAAGGCCTCCGCCAAACCCCGGCCGCGGCCCTTCCCCGTCGTCATCCTCCCACCTGGCACGTTGCCGCTTCCACATGACTTCGGGATCAGGCTCAGGGGAAGAAGCAAATTCATTCCTGTCATCTGTCCCCCATTCCCTGAATGAAGGAGGGCTGTCCGGCAGCCGGAACAGCTCTGGTCCTGCTCCGGTCTCCGCCTGATCGTCCAGCAGCATCTGTATGCGTTTCTTGCGGCGGTTCTTGATCTCTCTCGGGTATTCCATATCGATCCCTCCGGCGGGCTTGTTTTACTTCCATTTTATGAACGGCGGAAGCTGCTTTAGAACAAGCCCTGACGAAGTTCCCGGGAACACAAAAAACCCGCTGGAGATTTCTCAGCAGCGGGCTTCTGACGGAAGATTGCCATATATAAGTGCCTGGCCGGGATTCAGCCCATTCCAAAAAATTTCTTAAGCTTCTTAAAAGCTCCCGGCTTCTGGTCAAGCTGCATCAGCGGCACCGCGTCGCCAAGGATACGCCGGGCGATATTACGGTAAGCAATCGCTGCAGAAGAATCGGGGTTCATAACGGTAGGCTCCCCGTTGTTCGCTGCCTTGATAACCAGTTCATCATCCGGCACAATTCCGATCAGATCGATATTGAGCACCTGCAGAATATCTTCGATATCCAGCATATCCCCGGACTTCACCAGTCCCGGGCGGATCCGGTTAACCACCAGCTTGGGAGATTCCACATGCGACTGCTCCAGCAGGCCGATAATCCGGTCCGCGTCGCGCACCGCAGCATGCTCCGGGGTTGTGACCACAATCGCCTTGTCGGCACCGGCAATCGCATTGCGGAAGCCGTGCTCAATTCCGGCCGGACAATCAATCAGAACGTATTCATACTCCTTCTTAAGCTCAAGGATAATATCCTTGACCTGCTCCGGTGTAACCGAGGTCTTGTCTTTGGTCTGTGCTGCGGGCAGCATGTACAGCTCATCAAAGCGCTTGTCCTTGACCAGCGCCTGATTCAGACGGCAGCGGCCTTCCGCCACATCGACCAGGTCATAAATAATCCGGTTCTCCAGCCCCATGACCACATCCAGATTCCGCAGTCCAATGTCCGTATCAACGAGACATACTTTTTTGCCCTGCAATGCAAGTGCGGTCCCAATGTTGGCTGTTGTGGTTGTTTTGCCAACTCCGCCTTTGCCCGAGGTTACGACAATCGCTTCTCCCATGGAGGCTACACCCCTTTAAACACATTTAAATCCTGACGTAATTTGACTATATTATGAATTTTGTCAATTTGCATAGCACCGCCAGACAGATAAGCAAACTCCATGCTGCTCTCCCGGGTCCCCCACTCATCCGGAGGCCTGCTGATAATGTCAGCAATCCGCAGCTGGGTAGGTGACAGCAGGGAAGCGGCAATAATCGCCTCTTGATTGCCGTTGATTCCGGCGTGTGCCATCCCTTTGAGCGCTCCAAGAATATAGATATCCCCTGAACAGGTGATGGTTCCTCCCGGATTCACATCGCCGAGGAACAGCAGATTGCCCTCATGATGCAGCACCTGGCCGGAGCGGAGCATTCCGCTCATCATGAACAAGGCTTCCGTATCCTTCTCTTCAGGATCTTCGATAGCTTCAACCGAACGAATCAGCAGATTGCCCTGGCTCTTGAGAATCTCCAGTACCGCTTCTTTATCTTCTTCAGTAACAGCACGGTTGCCCAGCTTAATATCCACATGCACAATCGGTCCGGTCAGAATATTTTGATGGCTGTGCTCCAGCTTATAGCGAAGCTCGCTTAAGAGATCTTCAAAGGGACACTTATCGTCTAACAGGAATACCAGGCCATCCTTGATGCCCTTGATCCTTACATGCTTGGATTTAACTGTCATATGCCTGTCCCCCTATCCTCATTCATTCGTGCCGGGCCGGGCAAAATCCTTCTTTGGAAGCGAGGAAAATCCAGCGGCGGCTTACGCAGCTTCCTCATCGCGGGTCTCTTTCCCAAGCAACTCCAGCTGGCGCCGGAGCGGAATGTAGAGGAGCAAGCCGGCAGCAAAATGAAACAGCATAGTTGGCAGCATATGATGCAAAAGCGCCCAGTTGTAAGGCTCCTGGCTCAGATTAAAAACTTTGAATATGCCAAAAAGCATACTATCCTCCAGCAGGCTGCCCAGCAGCACCACTGTCATCATCAGCGGCAGCGGAGCACGGGGAATCTGGAAGATCAGACCAATCAGGTAGGCGGACAACCCCATCGCGAAGGAATGTGCCCCCAGAATGCGGCCATAGAATACCACATCATGCAGCATCCCGAAGCATAAACCCATAATAAGTGCAGTATGCCGGTGATGATATACCGTTACGAAAAGAATAACGATGAATACGAGATTAGGAATCATCCGCATCTCCCAGACGTCAGGAATCAGCCAGGGAAGAATGGTGCCTTCCAGAATAAATAAAAGGAATAACAGCAGTATCAGGACGGGCCTGCGCATCTTCACTATTCTACACGCTCCTCCGTAAAGACAACGAAGAGTTCCTTCCAGTCCTGGAATCCAGCCGCCGGCTTGATAATTGCAGTGGAAGTCAGCCCGTACTCCCCTTTTTTCACCTCTTCAACCGTACCGATGGTCATCCCGCGCGGATACACACCACCGGTACCCTTAGAGATGATGATATCATCCTTGGCAATCGGATCTCCTACAGGAATTTTGTTCATGATCAGCCTTCCGGTCTGCTGGTCATAACGCTCGATCATCCCAAAGGTCTTGTCTTCCTTGTTAAACACCGTTCCCGCTATCGGCGGCTGGGAGTTGGGATCATAAATATCGAGCATCGTCATCAGCTTCACGGTAGAGGTGAAATTACTCACATTGCTTATGACTCCAACAAGTCCATCAATGGAAGTTACCGACATATTCAGCCTGATGCCATCCTTGGCACCAAGGTCAATGACGAGCGTATTGTTGCTTGGCTCTGTCGTCACACTGACCACGTTGGCAATATGATACTCATAGTTATAGAGATTTGCCTGTGCCTTGGTGAACTTAAGATCTTTTTTATAACCTTCATTCTCAGCCTTGATAAAATTTAACTGCGCCGCATCCCGAGCATATTGTGCAGCCAGAATCTTAAGCCGCTTGTTCTCTTCAGCCAGATCATGCAGATTCCCGATATCTTCGAACAAGCCCGCTATATATCCAGCGGGCTTGTAGAACAATTTCTGCACGAAGCCGGTCGTATCCCTGACGAAGTTCTCCGGCCAGGACAAGGTTTTCCTTTGCCCCAGACTGAAGCCCATCAGAACGATAAACGCAACCAGTGTGATCAGCAATATAAACAGACGTTTATTGTTAAACAGCTTAAACAATCTCGAGCACCCTCTAATAACCGTATTTCTCCCACATCAGGGGTAGACGTTCAAAGTCAGAATGATCCTAGCGCTTGGAGCGGAGGCCCGAACCACTGCGGCTCTTGAACAGGTGAATATTCTCCAGCGCCTTGCCTGTGCCGATTGCTACACAATCCAGCGGATTCTCGGCCACGATCACCGGCATTCCGGTCTCGCGCGCCAGCAGCTTGTCCAGGTTACGTAAAAGCGCGCCGCCGCCCGTAAGCACAATACCGCGGTCCATAATATCCGCAGCAAGCTCCGGCGGACATTTCTCCAGCGTGACCTTCACGGCTTCAACAATCGCATTCACGGTATCCGCCAGCGCTTCACAAATCTCATCAGAGGTGATGGTCAGCGTCTTCGGCAGACCGGTTACCAGGTCGCGTCCGCGGATCTCCATCGTCTCTGCTTTCTCTAGCGGCAGGGCAGAACCGACATCCATCTTCAGCTGCTCGGATGTGCGTTCCCCGATCATGAGGTTATACTGGCGCTTGATGTACTGGATGATCGATTCATCCGCATCATCGCCTGCCACACGTACGGAACGGCTGGTAACAATACCGCCGAGCGAGATTACAGCGACCTCGGTCGTTCCACCGCCGATATCCACAACCATGCTTCCCGTTGGCTCCCATACCGGAAGATCTGCCCCAATGGCAGCAGCAAAAGGCTCTTCAATAATGTAGGCTTCCCGCGCTCCGGCCTGCTTCGTTGCATCTTCAACGGCACGCTGTTCCACGGCCGTAATTCCGGATGGCACACAGACCATGACATTCGGATGGCGCTGGAACATCGAGCGCTGCTTCTGTGCCTGACGGATGAAATATTTAATCATGGTTGCCGTAGTATCGAAATCGGCAATGACCCCGTCCTTCATCGGACGGATGGCACGAATGTTGCCTGGTGTACGTCCGATCATCTTTTTGGCGGATTCCCCTACTGCTTCGATCGTCTTAGTATCAGTATTAATGGCTACCACGGAAGGCTCTCTCACAACTATTCCTTTACCGCGCACGTAGACGAGCGTATTCGCTGTCCCCAAGTCAATTCCCAAATCTTTCGTAAAACCACCTAACATCTTGTATGCTCCTTTTCCTTGTGGATCTAGACAATTGTATTACATGTATCCTTTTTGTTTCAAACTTACATAGCTGCCGTCTCCGATGACCAGATGATCCAGTACATCGATACCGACAATTTCGCCTGCCTGCATCAGCCTGGAGGTCAGGGAGATATCTTCGGGGCTGGGCGTCGGATCACCGCTCGGATGATTATGTGCGCATATAATAGCTGCGCTGCTGCATTTCATGGCTGCCCGGAACACCTCGCGGGGATGCACAATGGAGGCGTTAAGGCTGCCCATGGACAATGTTTCCTGCGCAATAACATGATTCTTCGTATTCAGGAACAGGCAAATGAAATGTTCCTTCTGCAAGTAACGTAACTGCTCGGTCAGGATCTCCGCCGCGTCCTGGGGACTGCGGATAATCACCGGTTCTGTAAGCCGGGAATTCGCCATGCGTCTTCCCAGCTCAATGCCTGCTTTCAGTTGCACGGCCTTGGCAGGGCCGATGCCTTTGATTGTTGTCAATTCTTCAATGCTCAGGTCCGCCAGTCCGCGGAGCCCGCCTGTCATTCCCAGCAGCCGCTGGGCGATATGAATAGCTGATTCACTCTGCGCACCTGTGCGCAGCAGAATAGCCAGCAGCTCCGCCTGACTTAGTGATTCCGCCCCATAGTGCATCATGCGCTCTCGTGGTCGTTCTTCATGGGGGAGGTCACGCAGCATAAATGTTTGCGACTCCATCCCTAACCCTCTTTCCTCTGCTATCCCTAACGGTTCAGCACCGAAATGCCGAACCCGGACAACATGCTGCCAAGCAGTGACAACGGCAGACCGACCACGTTAAAATAACAGCCTGCAATCTCTTCCACCAGGGTGGCACCCAGTCCTTGTATCGCATAAGAGCCGGCTTTGTCGGCAGGCTCCCCGGTCGCTATGTAGGCGGAGATTTCATCTTCGCTCATTGCTCTCATAGTTACAGAGGTCATCCTGTGATCTACCAGGGTACGTCCCTCTGCGAGACCGATGCAAGCCACCCCGGTATATACCTGATGTGTCCGGCCCTGCAGCAGGTTCAGCATCCTTGCGCTGTCCTGCTCATCGACCGGCTTGCCGAGCACCATGCCGTCAATTACAACAATCGTGTCGCTGCCGACAATAACGGCATTCCGGTCTCCGGCTGATGGGATTACTGCCTCTGCCTTGCGTAAGGCCAGATTCCGCACAATAGCTTCAGGTGTCCATTCCGGCGGCGTACTCTCATCAGCATCGCTGACCAGCACCTCAAAAGGTAAGCCAAGCGACGCAAGCAGCTCACGCCGCCGCGGTGAACCCGAGGCCAGAATAATGTGCCGCGTGTTGTGATGCTCCACTGTAATAAACGTCCCTTCCTGATGCCGGCGGCTAAGGCTACAGCCTGCGGTACAGCCATACGGCTGTAATGATCCCGGCAAGACTGAGCAGGCACAATTTCAAATGGATTGTGATGTCATAAGTTATGATGTCCAGATCGGCTTGCGGCGACCACTTAAGAACAGTCGAGGCTGTAAGAAAAGACAGAGCTTGTACAGGTTCCAGCAGCTTGGCAATCCAGGCTCCGGCCAGCCAGCCCAGAATAAGAAATAACAGCAGTGTTCCTACATTTTTCTTCTTCATTCAAGTCTTCCCTCGCCATTTTTTGACACCCTAATTATTATACGGTGAAACGGGGTTCAATACAAACGCTAAATCCATTCAGGAAATGTTTACCACGTTAACACAACAATCCCCCGCCAGCAGAATGCCGGGTGCGGGGGATATTTCTTACGATTCTATGGGGACTCTGCTCAAGCTGTCAGCTCATGGTGGACAGCAGGTTTCTTTGGCCGGTCAGGAAGCTCATCATCGCCTCCTGTACTTCCCAGAGCAGTCCCTCTGCCTTACTCTTACTGTACTCGTTCAGCGCCGCTATTCCCCGGCTCATGGATTGCTCCAGCCCGGTCGCGGCACTCCGCCCTTCCGGGGTCAGTCCCGGCTCAAGCGCCTTCACCGCCTGGGTCCACTGCATATGGAGATCGCTTACCGCTGCATTGCCGGTTCCGCCCGCAGCCCCGCTTAACAGCGAAGCAGACAAGCTGCTAAGCTCGCTTAACAACTGGCTGCTGACTGTGAAATAGCCGTCCACGGCTTCCGCCGTTCCGGTATAGCTGACCCGGTTGACAGCAGGCAGAGCCAGCTCTCTCACGTACAGCTCGATTCCCTGAGCCTTCAGGCTGTTGCTGAGCAGCTTGGCCTGTTCACGGTCAGGCGACATCCCGGCGTACACCCGGTTACCGTCTGCAGGGTCAAGACCAGCGGCAAGACCAGCGGTCAGCAGCTCCTGCCGGGCTTGCTCCGCACCTGCCGGTGTGCTGAAGACGCCGTACTGCAGCAGATAATAGCTGGCTGCCGCCACCTGAACCGGAATCTGCGCCGTCACCGCTGCCCCGGTCTCCGGGGCAGGCACGCCGGTGATGTCTGTTCCCGTATCTTCGTTCACGGCATTCTGGCCCTGAACGATTCCTGTCTTAACCGCCGCATTGCCGGTGTCCTTCCCGGTACCCGCAGTCCCACCGCCTATGAAGGACAGGGCGGCGTATCCGAGCAGGAGCCCTGTTCCAAGCGCGCCTGCAATGGACAGGGCGAACTTCCACCAATACGAGGGACGGCGGGTATGATAAGAGCCGCCATAGCGGTTCCCGTACTGTCCGTAACCGTCCACGGTTGCCTCAGGGTGATCTTCTAACAGCGGGTAGTGTTCTTCTTCCGGGTCCCATAGATTCCTTACAGGGACAGGTTGGATAATGGAATACTGCCCCGTATCATAAACTTCTTCAGGAAGCTCCACCTGCTTCAGATCCACAATATATTCATCTGTCCGCGAATACGGGGAATTCCTGGGCTCCCCGCGCTGCATCTTGACTGTATCCTTGTCCTCCCGGACACTGCCCGTTTCCCGGACGGCCCGGAGTTCTGCCGTTTCTGCCCGTCTTCCGCCCTTGTCCCCGTCAAACCGGAACGTCATTCTTCCGTTATTCAATACCCACACCTCGCTATCTTCAGTTCTATACTGAAATATATGAAAGAGGTGAGAGGGATATGCTATTTTGATATATTTACACCAGATTCAGCACCTTCGCCTTGACCCCGTCTGCGGCATAATGCTCGCTTAGCGTCCGGTAGGCCTGATCCGCAATAATGGAGCCAAGCTCAGGCATTGTCAACAGCCTTACCAGATGATCGGCGAAGGCAGCCGGTGTCCCTGCCAGCAGTATATTCCGCCCCGGCTCACAGATTAATTCTTCCGAGCCGTTCAAGCTGCTGACTACCGGCGTCCGGAGAGCCCAGGCTTCCAGAATCTTAACCTGGCTGCCGCAGCCCTCGGATAATGACACAACCACAGCCCGGGCGCGGCGGATATAGCCGGCTGACTGCTCAGCTTCACCGGTGCCGGTAATTACAATAGAAGAATCCTTCTGTGCCGCAGCCGCAACCTCAGGATGCACCTTCCCGCTGATAATATAGCAACGGAAGTCCGGCACCTCCGCTTGGATAAGCGGGTATACCTTCCTGAAGAACAGCAGGGCTGCATTCTTGCCGTGAGTGGAATCCATATCCCAGTGAAGAACGATGGAGTTATCCTTGAATATATGCCCGTTGGCACAGTAAGGCAGCTCATCCAGATCAATGTAGGGCGGAACCACATGCACCTTGCCCGCATCAGCAAAGGATACCGCCTTGAAGGACAACGCCTCTCCTTCTGTAGCAGTCAGCAGCAGACTGGTCTTAGTCATTAATCTCCGCACTTCCCGGCGGATTAGTGCGGCATTCAGCTTATAATAGCCTTTGCTGATCCCATGTCCGGCAGCCGCACGGCTCTGTGCCTGCCGGCTCCCGAAGCGTCGGACATCGGCAACGATGACCGCTTCGGGGAGCAAAGAGGATATCAGGTTCAGACTATTCCCTGGCATGCCGTGCGTAACAAACACATGGCTGTAGGAATGCAGGCGGCACATCTCGGTGATAGCCGCCCGCAGCGACTTGCCGTTGCCGGTTACCGCTACTTCGGAACGGGGTCTCTTGAGCCGGAACAGCAGGCTTCTCCGGGCAGCCGCAGGCTGCTTCACCTGATGTACCGTAAGGGCAGGATTGCGCAGAACCGGTGTCTCACGGCGGAGGTGGCTATACTCCAGCAGATCAATATCAAACCGCTCCAGCAAAATATCAAGAAAATTCTTTGTTCTTATGTATCCTTCCGTATCTTCCGGGGAATGACTCCGGGCGGAAAGGAACAGCATTCTCTCTCTCATGGCTATAGCTCCTTGGTTCTATGTAAATGTGTATTAATGTGTACGAAGTAAAGAGGCTGGATGTCATCCAGCCCCAGAATATGAAACTTTCGATGTAGATCAATAGTAACGCATTCCCGCACAGAAGGCTGTCGATTTATGGGGAAAAATAATTTTCTCGTCTTCAGCATCCCTTCAGACCAGACTCAGCAGCTTGTCTTTGACTTTTTCCGCCTCATAATTTGCCAGCAAAGTCTCATAAGCACGGTCCGCAAGCCCCACGCCCCTTGCATGATCCTGAAGCAGCAAAGTCACACTATCGGCAAAAGTAACGTGATCATTGGCAATCATAATATTCCCGGAATGCTCGTAGAGCAGACCTTCCGCCCCCTTGGAGCTGGACACCACCGGTGTCTTCAGCGCCCAGGCCTCCAGGATTTTCAGGCGTGTTCCGCTGCCCTCCTGCAGTGGAGCAATCACCACCTGCGCCTTGCGTATATAATCCGCCACACTGTCCACATACCCGGTGATGACGATGGAGGAATCCTGCAATGCCAGAGCAGCTACATCCGGATGCACATCCCGCCCGACTATATACCACTTGATGTCCGGAACTTTGGCCTTAACCAGTGGATATACATGGCGGTAGAAGTAGAGTGCTGCGTTAATGTTAGGGAAGTAGTTCATATTACCCGGAAGAATAATCCACCGTTCTTTGGGGAGAACAGTCTTTGCCCGGTATTCATTCAGGCGTATGAAGTTAGGAATGACATGGACCTTGTGTGACTGGCTTGCCGACAGTGCCTTGAATGCCATGGCATCTTCTTCCGAGGTAGCCAGCAGCAGAGTGGTCTTGTCCATCAGCTTACGCTCGTCTCTGCGCGTCCACCCTGCATTCAGGGAATACAAGACCTTGGCGATCCCCCTCTTCCTGCTTGCAAGCTGCGCTGACAAGCCGCTCTCAAAATTATGCGCATCTGTAATGATTAGAGAATCAGGCAGGGTGCGCCGTACAATGTCAATACAGCAGCCGAGCAGACTATGCGATATAAAAACATGGCTGTAGGCATGCCGGCTGCACAGCTCGGTAATCTTCTCCTTCATATCCACATCCACATGGCTCATATAAGAGCAATTCCGCCATTTGTACAAGGAGCGGAGGATCGCTCTGCGGTAATTGATGGTACGCTCCACTTCATGCACAGTAAGGGACGGCAGTGCTTCCTGCGTCTGTTCCTTCCGGGAACTGGGAAAGGTCAGCAGATCCACATCATATTTGGTGAGTACAATGTTCAGAATGTTGCCGGTTCTCAGCTTGCCTCCGCTATCCTGCGGATAGGGATTCTCTGCAGATATAAATAGCAATTTGTCCCTCATGTCTTCTTCTCCTACTCTCCATACATTGATCTATAGGCCCCGAACCGTCCAAGGCTTCTAGCCTCTATTACCCTAAATGCAGGTTGAGACCTGTCTATAGCAAAAAAACGGCTTTCATCCCTCTTCATCAAGGGATAAAAGCCGTTCTTGTCAAGCCATCTTACCGGTTCTTCAGGTTGTCTGCCAGAGCATAACCAACCTTCCAGATATCACCCGCACCCATGGTGATTACCAGATCACCAGGAGCAATGCGGTTCTGCAGGTCAGCCAGCACATCTTCCTTCGTCGGCAGATGTCTTGCTCCGGCATTGCTGTTCTGTACAATCAGCTCCACCAGCTTGGCGGAAGTGACTCCCTCAATCTGCTTCTCTCCCGCAGGAGAGTAGATATCGGTAATAATCACTTCGTCCGCTTCGCTGAACGCGCGGCTGAACGCATCCAGCAGGAAGAAGGTACGCGTGTAGCGCTGCGGCTGGAACACGGCAATAATCCGTTTGCCGGTTGCCTTGGCGGCACTGATGGTAGCCTGAATCTCTGTTGGATGATGTGCATAATCATCAATGACGAGAATCTCGTCAACCTCTCCCAGCACCTGGAAACGCCGTTTGGCACCGTGGAATTTCACGATCGCAGCAGCAATGGCCTCAAAGGCAATGCCTGATTTCAGACAGGAAATCACCGCAGCCATCGAATTGTACAGATTGTATTGACCCGGAATAGACAGCTCAATACGGCCCAGCACTTCAGTACCGTGGTTCATCGTGTAGGACACCTGGCGGTCTCCCAGCACAATATCGGTCGCCGTGTAATCTGCCGTCTCTGAATGAATCCCATAGGTAATGACCGTGCCTGTTACCTTGGGCAGCAGAGACTTCACATTCTCATCGTCTGCGCACACAATAGCGGTACCGTCCTCACGGAGCTGGTTCATGAACTGAACATAAGCATCCTTCAGCTTGCCGAAGTCGCCGCTGTAATTCTCCAGATGGTCAGCCTCAATGTTCGTTACAATCCCAAGCCAAGGATGATATTGCAGGAAGGAGCCATCACTCTCATCCGCCTCTGCAACCACGAACTCCCCTTGTCCTGCCTTGGCGTTCGTACCGACATTCATGATCTCTCCGCCGATAATATACGTAGGGTCCACTCCGCAGTCTTCCATGACCAAAGCGATCATAGAGGAGGTGGTAGTCTTGCCGTGCGCTCCGGCAACAGCAACCCCCTTCCGCTGATTCAGCAGCCGCGCGAGCATCTGCGAACGGTGCAGAATCGGAATCTTCAGCCGCTCCGCTTCCACCCACTCCACATTGTCTGCTGCAAGCGCCGTAGAATAGACGACCAGATCTGCGCCTTTTACCTGTTCCGCCGTATGCCCGATGAAGACCTTGGCACCCTTGGCAATTAATTTCTCCGTTAACTCTTGTGCAGCTACGTCAGAGCCTGTAACTGTATATCCCATCTCCAGCATCACCCGGGCAATCGCGCTCATGCCATAGCCGCCGATCCCTATAAAATGCACACGTTCAGTAGTATCCAACAGTTCGTCACCAGCCTTTTTCAGAATCGGGTTGCCGTAAAAGCGTACTGCGCACATCAGAAATCAAATACAGCGTACCGGACACAACCGCAAGGTCATCGTCCGCTGTGATCGTCTGCAGCTTCTGCAGCGCCTGGCCCCAATTACGTTCTACTATAATTTCCAAGTTGTCCTTGGCATACTTATTCCGCAGACTCTCTGCAATAGCCTGCAGATCTTCCGCGTCCATTTTCTTACGGAAATCCGGTTCGGTCAGGATGAGCGTATCCACTATAGGCAGTATATGCTTAAGATACGACTCGTGATGCTTATTTGCCAGCATCCCCATGAGCAAATTTAATTGGCCGTAAGGCTGGAACTGCGGAATACTCTTCGCCAGGCTCTCCGCTCCTTCGGGATTATGCGCTCCGTCCAGAATAATCCGGGGCGAAGTACTCACTTCCTCCAGCCTTCCGGCCCAGAAGGTGCCGCGGAATCCCTCCAGCACATCCTCGTCCTCCAGCATGAAGGCCATATACTGCCGCAGCACCTCAAGCGCCATCATCGCCCCCGCCGCATTCTCCAGCTGGTGTTCGCCTTTCATGGCAATATCCAGCTCAAGCCCGCGGAAAGGTCCTTTGAAGGTGAAATGCTGGAAGCCGTCCTTGAGCTCACCCTTACTATAGCTGAAATCTTCTCCCGCCAGATAGAGAGTGGAACGGGTAGCTGCGGCTCTGGCTTTCAGTACAGCCACAGCTTCCGGCTGGCTCACACAGCTGACTGCAGGAACACCCGGCTTAATAATTCCTGCCTTCTCCCCGGCGATCAGCTCCAGCGTATCTCCCAGCACATCGGTATGATCATGTCCGACATTAGTAATGATAGACACAATCGGAGTAACGATGTTCGTTACATCCAGCCTTCCCCCAAGCCCTGTCTCCCATACGACTACATCAGGATAACAGACTTCGCCGAAATAGAGAATCGCCAGCGCCGTAGCCACCTCGAACATGGTCGGTGAACCCAGCTCGCTGCCCGCGATCTCTTGAACCAGCGGACGCAGCTGATTGGCAAGCGCAAGCAGCGTCTCTTCGGGAATATCGGTCCCGTTGTACTGGAAGCGGTTGGTGAACTTCGTGATATAGGGAGAAGTAAAGGTACCCACCGAATAGCCGCTCTGAATCAGTACGGAGGTCAAAAAAGCGCAGGTTGATCCCTTGCCGTTCGTCCCTGCCACGTGAATGAACTTAAGCTTGCGGTGCGGATGGCCCAGCTTCTCCATCAGGAGCTGAATCCGCTCCAGACCCGGCCGGATTCCGAAAGGAATCAGACTGTTGATCCAGTCTACCGCTTCTGTATAAGAACTTAAGGGGGCGGCACTGCCGCCCCGGATGATCTCTTCCATGTCCTTTATCCCCTCAGCTCTGCAATACGGGCCAGCACTTTATCGCGTCTGTCGGAATAATCCGCCTGCTTCGCCCGTTCCTCTTCGATGACTTTAGCCGGCGCTTTGGCAACAAAGCCCTGATTGCCGAGCTTTTTCTCCACACGTTCAACTTCGCTGTTCAGTGTCTGAACTTCTTTTTCCAGACGGGCAATCTCCTGATCAATATCAATCAGTCCAGACAGCGGCAGGAGCAGTTCAGCTCCGGTAACCACGGCGGACATCACTTTATCCGGCGTCTGCGGCGCAAGTCCCGCTTCGAAGGAAGAAGTGTTGCAGAAGCGCCCGATATAATGTTCGTTGCGGGAAATAATGTCCAGCGTATCCTGGCTGCCGGCCTTGATGATCAGTTCTACCTTCTTGCTCATCGGCACGTTCACTTCCGCACGGATGTTGCGAACCGCCCGGATAATGTCCATCAGCAGGTTCATCTCTGACACCGACTGCGGATTCTCCAGCGCTGCATCATACTTCGGCCACTCGGCCAGTGTGATCGTGTCACCCTGATGCGGCAGATGCTGCCAGATCTCCTCCGTAATGAACGGCATGAACGGATGAATCAGGCGCAGTGTGCGGTCCAGCACGTAAGCCAGAACAGACTGCGTCTTGGCCTTGGCTGCCGCGTCCGTTCCATACAGCGAGAGCTTAGCGAATTCAATATACCAGTCGCACAGATCATCCCAGATGAAGTTGTAGAGCAGGCGGCCGGTCTCACCGAACTCGTACGAGTCAATTAGACGCGTAATATCGCGGGAAGTTTCGTTCAGGCGGTGCAAAATCCAGTGGTCGGCCGTACTAAGCTCCCCTGTAATGTCAATATCTTCGAAAGCTACGCCTTCCAGGTTCATCAGGGCAAAGCGTGAGGCATTCCAGATCTTGTTGGCAAAATTTCGCGCCTGCTCTACCTTTTCCATACGGAACCGCAGATCCTGGCCCGCTGTGCTGCCGGTAGTAATCATATAGCGCATGGCGTCTGCGCCATACTGCTCGATAACCTCCAGCGGATCAATGCCGTTGCCGAGGGATTTGGACATCTTGCGTCCTTCGGCATCGCGTACAAGTCCGTGCATCAGCACATCGGAGAATGGCTTCTGCCCCGTGAACTCCATGGCGGAGAAGATCATGCGGGCCACCCAGAAGTAGATAATATCGTAACCGGTAACCAGTACGTTGTTCGGATAATAACGCTGATAGTCACTGCTGTCCCCGTCAGGCCAGCCCAGTGTAGCGAACGGCCAGAGGTTGGAGCTGAACCAGGTATCTAGAACATCCTCATCCTGCTTCAGATCAGACAGCCCGCTGATTCTGCGCGCTTCCTCTTCATCATGGGCAACTACGATCTCCCCGGTAGATTCGGAGTACCAGGCCGGGATACGGTGGCCCCACCACAACTGGCGGGAAATACACCAGTCGCGGACATTCTCAACCCAGTTCAGATACGTCTTCTCGAAGCGGTCCGGCACGAAGGTAACACCGTCTCCATCCTTCTGTGCGGCGATCGCTGCTTCGGCGAGCGGCTGCATTTTGACGAACCACTGGGTAGACAGATAAGGCTCTACTACAGCGCCGGAACGCTCACTGTGTCCTACCTGATGTACGTGATCCTCAATGGAGATCAGCACGCCCTGCTCTTTGAGGTCGGCTACGATGGCCTTACGGCAGTCGCTGCGGTCCATGCCCTGGTAAGAACCAGCCTCCTCATTCATTATTCCGCCTCCATCCATCACATTGATCTGCGGAAGGTTATGGCGGACTCCCATCTCAAAGTCGTTCGGATCATGGGCCGGGGTAATCTTAACCGCACCGCTGCCGAAGTCCTTATCTACATATTCATCTGCAATCACCGGAATCTCCCGGCCGATTATGGGCAGGATCAGGGTCTTGCCGATCAGATCCTTATAACGCTCATCCGAAGGGTGAACCGCTACCGCTGTATCGCCCAGCATCGTCTCGGGGCGGGTGGTAGCTACCGTGATGTGGCCGCTGCCGTCCTTAAGCGGATAACGCAAATGGTACAGATGTCCGTTCACTTCTTTATATTCAACCTCGATGTCCGACAGAGCCGTACGGGCGGCCGGGTCCCAGTTAATAATCCGCTTGCCGCGATAGATCAGGCCCTTCTGATACAGCTCTACGAATACCTTGCTGACCGCCTTCTTCATGCCTTCGTCAAAGGTAAACCGTTCGCGGGAATAATCCAGGGACAGGCCCATCTTGGCCCATTGCTCATGGATCGTCTCGGCATACTGATCCTTCCAGGCCCATACCTGCTCCAGGAACTTCTCGCGTCCGAGATCATGGCGGGAGATTCCCTGCTGGCGCAGCTTCTGCTCAACCTTGGTCTGCGTGGCGATCCCTGCATGGTCCGTTCCGGGCAGCCACAGGGTATCATATCCCTGCATCCGTTTGGTACGGATCAGTACATCCTGAAGGGTGAAATCCAGCGCGTGTCCGATATGAAGCATTCCTGTTACATTCGGCGGCGGAATCACTATGCTGTAAGGCTCTGCATCCGGCCGCTTGCCGGCTTCGAAGAAGCCCTTCTCCATCCAATAGGCATACCATTTCTTCTCTGCCGCTCCCGGATCATATGTAGTCGGCATATCGCTCTGCTTGTGATTCGCGGCGGCGTTCTGCTGGTTCGGCAGTTCTGCTGCTGCATTGTTGTTATCAGCCATGGTGAACCCTCCATTTAGAGTTGATGAACTAACGGGTGAGACCTGTACATGCTTAAATTTGAATACAAAAAGGCCCTTCGTCTCAAAGGACGAAAGGCCATTCTTTCGCGGTACCACCTTTGTTTCGCGCCAATAAAAAATAAAACCCTGCCTGAAGTCCCCTTACAGGTCCTTAAAGCTTAGCGCGACACTTATGCAGATAACGGCTGCGTCCGGCCACATCCTAACCGGTCTTCATCATGAAGACAAGCTCAGAAGGGCAACTCCGGGGCGACTTCGGGGGCTGCATCCTGCGGAAATTCACACCAATTATAATTCCGCTCTCTGAAGGGCTGACCGCCTACTCTTCCCGTTCCCAGTCTTTATGCTAGTTATTACTTAGTTCAATAATACATTCAGTATTATTCCTAGTCAACCAGCATATACACAAACGGCTGGACTTATACCGCCCATTTCAAAAAACCGCCCTAAAGGAAGGCCATTAACAGCATTCCTTGCGCTAATGAACGATTTGGAGCCGCCGGACTATCGCCTACTCCCCGCTCCAGATCACGTGAACCACATTGTAGCCTTGGCTGCTGCCCGTTCCCGGCGCACCATCCAGCGTAACGGCAAATGTGCTTCCGGCGTCGATAATCGAGAAGGCGGACGCGGAGACTTCTTCCGATTTGGACGTAGCTCCTTTTTGCACGAAATACTCCTTGTAAGTGTTGCCAAGCGGCTCCAGACCCTGCTTCGTCAAATAGCTGAATGTCGCAGACGGCTTGCCGGTCGCCGATCCTTCGATCAGATCAAATATCTTCGCGTCGGCCGGAAGCGGGAAGTCCGCCGGCAGGCTCTTCGGACGCTTCACGGTCTCCGCTGACGTCCCGGTGGAGGGGGTGCCGGAGGAACCGCCGGAGGAAGCAGAATCGCCGATAATCACCCGGCTGGTCTTGGCATCGTAAGTAACCGAGGTGTTCAGCGCTTCACCGATGGAACGGACAGGCAGATACGTTGTGCCGTTGTAGGTAATCGGGGCAAGCGTTTTGCCGTTGCCGTCTTTGGGCGTATAGACCTGACCGTTCACGACGATTCCGAGCTTATGATTGAGCAGCGCCTTGATCTCCTGCAGATTGCTCGCGGCATAGACACCGGCCGAGGCCGTCAGTGTCAAGCCCAGTAGGGCCGCTGTGGCCGCCACTTTTTTCTTCATCTGATATCTCATCCTTCCAGAAGGGGGTATACCGGGCGCATAGCTGCCTGAATGTGTCATGTATGTAGAGCCGGTAGTGACTATTAACCCGGCAGGAGGGGTTTTCAAACGAAGAGGGGGACGGTAACTGGCGGCAGGCTTGAGGATAACGCCTATTCACACAGAAACGGCCCCCGTCTATGAAGCGGGGACCGTTCTCTATCTTAGGGAATGTATAACACCTGTCCCTCTTCTACAATCTGGCCGGACAGCCGGTTGTACATGGAGAGCTCCCTTGTACTTAGCTGGTATTTCTCCGCAATGGTATCCAGCGTCTCCTCCCGCTGGACAATGCAGAGCCGCACCTTGCGGAACAGCTCGGTACCGCCAAGTCCGCCGATGAACCGGCTTTTCCACGCTGTGTCATTGCCCGCCTCTGGAGCCGCCGCTGCCTGGGAAGCTATTTCCTCCGAGTTCAAATCCTCCTGCTCTTTGTTAGCCCGGCTGGAGCTGAGCAGCGAAGAGAAGGTTAAGGGCTCCTGCTCGGCAGCTCCAGGTTCTTTTTTGCTGCCCAGTGCAACCTTGAGGTCCTGCTTCTCCTCCGGGGACGACACGGACTCTGCGGATAGGAAGACCTCATTGTCCGTAGCCTGGATCTCTTCAGCCGCTTCCCCCTCTTCCTTGCCCGCCAGCAGCGCCGCAGCGTCGCTGGCAGCGGAGGTGAGCACGGGCTCCGGCTGCTGCACGGCATGAAGCTTCGCATTGCCCCAATGGTCCACTGTATTCAAGGCGGCAGTACCCGCCTGCAATGCAGTGTCTTCCTGGAGCGATTTATTCACAGGTGCTGCCTCTGCGGTCTTCTCTCTGGAGGTGAGGAAGTGATTGGATACAGGCTCAGCCGCCTGCTTGCTGCCGGCCGGGGCAGCCGTATCCAGATTATGTGTCCTGACTCTTGGTTCCTTGTCCTTCAGTTGCGCGGAGGCCTGGGCAGCGGGCTGGGAATATACAGCACCTTCCGGAAATAGCGGATTGCCGGAGACTTCGGCCTTGTCAGCCAGGTTCTGCTCTTCCGCAGAATTCTCTGCAGCACCTTCGCCTTCGCCATAAGTCCAGAGCGAATTCTCATACAGGGCGTCATTTTCCGGACTTCGGTACTTGTCTTCGGCCTTAACCTTGTTGTCTGCAGCCTCCGGCGAATACGCTACCGTGTATTCCTCCTGCTGCCAGGCCGACTGTGTATCTGTACTTCCGATTCCACGCAGCGAGAGCACACCGGTAATGTTAACTGTTCGCATCGTCAGCAGATCAATATCGAAATTCTCGATCTCCACCCCTATGTCATCAAGTGAGCTGACCCGGGTCAGCGGAACTGTGATTTCAACAGGAATCGCATGCTCCAGGCGCTGTGTGCGATCATCTTCCCCCCGGTAGAGCCCGGTGAGCAACAGCTGGCCGTGCAGCTCGGCCCGGTCCTCCCGCTGGATTACCTGGATGTCGGGAACCAGCTCGACTTCCTCCAGCTCAGCTATTCCCGGAAGCTCTTCCGAAAGGTGAATGCGTTCATAAATATCAAACCGCAAGCCATGGGACTGGTCAAACACGGGAAATGTCCTCCTTCTTGGCATAATCTATCCCTGAGACAAGCCCAGAGTATAAGCCCAAAATGTTTCTCCACTCATGTATATGCTTTATTCAGGAAGGCATGACAACTTTGCCGCCGCAATCGCGGACAGGAGCTTATTTCCCGGGACCAAGGGCGGTACGCGCATCCGGAATGGAGTAATTCTGCGGAAGCCTTGTGCGCATATGCTCAGCAAGTGGAGTACCGGGATCGCTTCCGTTCAGCACATCTGCCGGATGAAAAGCTGCCGGAAGCCTTGAATCTCCCGGCCCTTCTCCAAAACGGACAAAGTCCGGGATTCCCGGCCGACTCTTCTGCAAAATGATGGCCCTGTGATAGATATTCAGCGTACCCGCAGCCATCACATCCAGCGAACGGTTACGCTGCGCCCACTGCCTGGCCTGGAAGCCGGTGCGCTCTCTCAGCTCCTTATTCCCCAGGAGCTCCTCTAACTGCCGGGCGAGCTGGACGGCATCTCCGGGAGGAACAATCCAGCCCGTCTCTCCTTGCCGGACCATCTCCGGCATCCCCGAGGTTCCGGCGACAACCGGCGCTATTCCGGCAAGCTGCGCCTCGGTAACCGAGAAGGGCTGCGTATCCTGCAGAGAGGGCTGCACATAAATATCCGCTGCTCTCAGGGCAGCCGGGATGTTATCCAGCTTCCCGGTGAAATAGACCTGCTGCTGAATCCCCAGCTGACGGGTTCGCTCCATAAGCTCTTCCTGGAGGCTGCCGATCCCGGCCAGTGCACAGATCCATTTCTGGGTGCGCTCATTCAGAATTCCCAGTGCCTCGATCAGTACATGTACACCTTTGATATATTCAAGACGTCCGGCATACATGATTACAGGTATTCCCTCTGCAAATTGAAGCGGCGCAGGCTCCGCTGCCCTGGCTGCATAGTGTTTCAGATCCAGCCCGTACGGCAGGGTATGAATACGGTCCGGCCTGACCCCCAGGCTCCGCGTGAGTTGCCCGATCCACTCCGAAGAGACCAGGATCTGATCCGCCGAGCGGGCGCCCAGCGTCTCGATCCGGCGGAAATATCTCCAGATGGGCCGCTGCTCATATTCCTCACGGGTAAGCCCGGGCTCCAGTCCTTTGTATTCATAGAAGGTTTCTCTGGTCAGTGCCCCATGCACACTGGAGACCAGCGGCACCGGAGTGCGCATAATCCGCCGCAGCGCATACGAGGCTATAGGGTCCTGGGCATGGATGACATCATAGTCCTCAAGACCCAGCACAGCGGCACCGCCCTCGAACACGTAACGTCCCAGCTCAAAGCTGAAGATGCCATGCTCCAGGTGCAAAGACGGAAACCGGACTTTATCGAGTTGGGGCAGGAGAAGGGAATAGAACGATTTTTTATCAAAGGACTCTGTCCGGTTCAGCAAATACAGCGTATTGTTCTCCACATGGCTGCCCATCAGTGTAACGGAATAGCCCTGCTCGCCCAGCTTATCTGCCAGCTGTTTCATATACGTCCAAATCCCGCCCATATTGGTGAGGCCCCAGTAGGTGACCAGCAGTATCTTCATGTATTCCTCTCCCCGGCTTATAGATTCACTTCTGTGCAGGAGCAGTCTGCTCCGTCTTAGTCAGAACAGTATATGAATGTTGCAGCTAGCAGGTATGGATATTTGGTCATGCTATAAAAATTTCAAAATAATCTTTTAATCAATAAACATCTTTTCGGGTATAATCGGTATAAATCCCGAAAGGAAATTTCCGACATGTCAAAAGCAAGGGTATTTGACCTTTTTCTGTTTGTCGCTTCCCTGGCTATAGCTTTCATTCCCACCCATGCTGTAGTCCTGGACGTTACCTATATAAAAGCACTGCTGCTCTACACGGTCTTCTCCAGTATCTACTTCCAGTTGCGGATTGTGACCCGGAGCGGAAACTCCACGATCGACTATGCGATCAGCTATACTTCGTCATTCGGGATTTTTGCCGGTCCGCTGGGTACCTTTCTGTTCGAGAGTGTGTACCGGGTCATTGTCTATATTTATAAAAAGAAAACGAAAACCGCCGATCCGGGAGAATTCCTGGATACCTTCTATAACATCGGCTCCTTCACGCTGGGCGGCTCGGCCGCTTATTATCTGTACAAGATGCTCTATCCCCTGGCGGACAAGCTTCCGCTCGGATACTGGCTGCTGTTTCTCCTGGTTGTCTGCGTAACCACCCTGCTGTCCTCTACGTTCCTGGTCATAACCTTTGCCCTGTCGGGAGACATCAAGACACGCCAGGAAGCGAAGCACCTGCTGTTCAGAAGCCGGAACCTGCTTGACTTCAGCAAGGTAGCCCTGACCAATGCTCTGCTGCTGCGGCTGCTGCAAATGGAGAAATGGGAGATGCTGATCGCCCTCTTCCTGCTCAATTATGTGGTCAGCATCTCTTTTTATTCCAAATCGCAAAGCGCCCAGCACAAATACGAACGCGACAAATTCGAGCAGATGGCATACCGTGACTTCCTCACCGGAACCTATAACCGGGCGCATATGGACAAGATGATGAAGGAGCTTAACCAGAGCGGGGAGTACATCGGGATTGTGGTTGCGGATATCGACCGTTTCAAAAAAATCAATGATTCCTATAATCACGCCGTCGGCGACCGGGTCATCGTTCATTTCGCGGATACGCTGCAAAGGCATCTGCAGGAAAAGGACATCCTGTTCCGCAGCGGCGGGGAGGAGTTCACCCTGTTCCTTAGGGATAAGACCTTTGAGGAATGCAGGACGCAGATTCAGGAGATTCTGGACAGCCTTCACGGGCACAGTGTGAGTGCAGAATTCGAGGAGCAGATGATCCGCGTGCCCTATTCCGCCTCCTTCGGACTGTATTACTACAAGGCAGACCCGGGCCAGAAGACTTCGATGGAAAAAGGCTATGTCTTCGCCGATCAGCTGCTGCTGGAGTCCAAGAAGCTTGGCCGCAACCGCCTCTCATACTGGAATGATCTCCAGCCTTGAGTGCAAGGTCCTGCCGTGCACAGAAATCCTGATATTTGAACAAAGAGCCGCTCCTCCGGTTGCCGGAGAGAACGGCTCTTTCTCGTTGTTGGCATCCGGCTACAATTCAGCAGCCTTGAAGGTATCTCCGCCGGCAATCGTACCGGAGCCAAAGCCCTTATAGAACCAGCGCTTACGTTGTTCGGAGGTACCGTGAGTGAAGCTGTCCGGCACCACATAACCCTGGGAGCGCTTCTGGATGGTATCATCCCCCACCGCGCTTGCCGCAGTGAGCGCCTCCTCCAGATCCCCTTCCTCCAGCAGATTCATCCCTTGGGCATGCTTGGCCCATACCCCGGCATAATAATCGGCCTGGAGCTCAAAGCGGACCTGATAGGCATTGAATTCGGTCTGGCTAAGGCGCTGGCGCTGCGTGTTGAGCTGCTCGGAAGCGCCCAGCAGGGTCTGCACATGATGACCGACCTCATGGGCAATCACATAGGCCATGGCGAAGTCGCCCGGCGCGTTGAACTGCTGCTGCAGCTCATCGTAGAAGCTGAGATCAATATACAGATTGGCATCCCCCGGACAATAGAAGGGGCCGACCGCCGAGCTGGCTGTTCCGCAGGCAGAGTTCACACTGCCGCTGTACAGCACAAGCGTCGGGTCCTGATAAGTCATCCCTTGCTCCTGGAAGAGCTGAGACCAGACATCTTCGGTATCGGCCAGCACCACGGATACAAATTCCGATAACTCCTTCTCCTTAGCTGTCTGCTCATAAGGAGCGCCTGTGTTCGTGCTTGAACCCGTTGACAGCAGATTCCCCATAATATCGCCGATATTCCCGCCGCTCAGCAGCGTCACAATCACTATAATCACTATGCCGCTGATTCCGCCGCCGATCAGCTTGCCGCCTCCGCCCACGCCGCCGCGGCCTCTGCGGTCTTCCACATTGGAACTGCCTCTTCTGCCCTGCCATTTCATGGCCTAACCCCCAGTTATCAATTGCAATTACAGGATGTATTTTTGCTTATTACTGTTATACCCATAATTACAGGAAGACCACTCTTCCGGAGCAGATTACTGGGTCAGGCGGCTCCACGCTTCCGCAGACTACAGACAAAAAAACTCCCCCACAGCCGCAGCCATGAAGGAGTCTATCACCGGAGGATAGAAAAACTGATTATTTGGCAGCTTTAGCCGCGCTAAGAATGGCTTTCAGGTAGCCTTGGGTATCTACCAGAGTAGCTCCGCTAACCGCATCAACCACTTGCTCTTTGCTCTTGTGAGTCAGTGTGGCTTCAAGGGATTTTATCGTTTTGCCTGTTGCGAATTTCTCGATGGCAGCCAGGTTTTTGTCGTAGGCAACGGTAGATTTGGCTTCTTCCGTCATGTGCTCGCTGTAGTATTTGGCATTAGCTTTCTTGGACGCGAGTACCATGTTAGGATCTTTGTAGTTCTGGCCAAAGTCCTTATCCGAGTTCGGTACGCCAGTGGCTACGTCTGTGCCCAGGAACTGATAATCATCCAGCGATGCGGCAACGATTACGCCATTCTGCACTACAGCCACAGCTACTGTGAAGCATTTGGTGCCATGGGCAGCCGCTTCCACCCGGCCAACCTTAAGCGGTGCGCTCGCTGCAGAAGTGACGCTGTTCAGGGCTCCGCTGTTTCCTACCCCGATCAATGCCAATGAAATCCCGGCTACGAGCATAAACTTTGTTACTTTTTTCACAAATATTCCCCCAGTTAACGTTATGAGATACGCTTACATACTATATTTATCAGTATATTGGGAGGCCGTCAGTTACAAATGTTACTGGAAAAATGCAAATATCTGGATTGCACAGCCACCCTCCGTATATTAGCTGCAATTCTCTTTAACACTCACTTTGTCATTCGTGATTACTACCTTGGAATATCCGGATAATGTTTCGGTGCGTGCGGCGGCGAGGGCGCAACGTGCGGCGGCGAGGGCGCAACGTGCGGTGGCGAGGGGCAACGTGCGGTGGCGAGGGCGCAACGTGCGGCGGCGGGAGGGCAACGTGCGGTGGCGAGGGCGCAACGTGCGGCGGCGAGGGGCAACGTGCGGCGGCGAGGGGCAACGTGCGGCGGCGAGGGGCAACGTGCGGTGGCGAGGGCGCAACGTGCGGCGGCGAGGGCGCAACGTGCGGCGGCGAGGGCGCAACGTGCGGCGGCGGGAGGGCGAAACGATAGCGGGAGGGCTAGCCTGCCGCTTCCTCACCCCGCCGCTGAATTAAGTGGAAAAAGGGCAACTACTGGTCGGTAAATCTACGAATATCGAGAAACAGTTGGAAAAACAACACTTGCTCAGGCTGAAATCTGAAATATTGAACACATTGGAAGAATTAGATGTCTTAAATCCACTTAATGTTGCTGGAGATGGAATCGCACGATGATTAGATAGCATAAATCCACTTATTGTTCGGGCCGGGGCAGCTTTGCCCTGAACACAAATAGAGCCAAGCTGCAATTCTCCCAGTATCAGAGAAACGCGGCTCAGCTCCACATGGCGTGGCTAAACTCTTGGGACTGCCGCTGCTCACATGGAGTGGCATGGCTCCCAATTTACTTGTCTAGTCCGAATTAACCTGAGTTAACTTGACTTGGCTAGCTTAACTCAACTTATCTCAGCGTTACTTAACTTTACTTAACTTAACTTTACTCAACTTTACTCAACTTAACTCGACCTAACTCGACCTAACTTGGCTCAGCTTACCTCACAGAGCCTGCGGGTTAACAATTTACTCCTGGTCTCCGCCGCCTATCTGCTTGCGCAGACGGCGCATATCCTCCGGCCATGGATCAGCTACTTCGATGCGGCTCCGGGTCCAGGGATGGGCGAATACAAGCTTCTCGCCATGCAGCGCCTGGCGGTCAGAACTTCCCGGCTTCGCCTTGACTCCCGGCTTGGAGTAACCCACCGGCTTGCCGGGCACTTGCAGCCCCGGTCCGTTGCCCGTCTTCTCCTGTTCCTCGAACCAGGCTGTAATCGCCGACTTGATCTGGCCCGGTGCCGTGCGCAGCGGCTGCTTCGGGTTGCTGCCGGCGGTGGGAACAACAGCCGTGTGCCAGCCGGACCCGCCATAGAGTTCATCCCCGAACAGCGGATGTCCCGCATGACTGAGGTGGACACGAATCTGGTGTGTACGGCCCGTCTCCAGCTGCAGCTTCACTACGGTTCCGCCGGGCAGGGCTTCGCGCCCCACAATCCGTGTTACCGCCGCCTGCCCTCCCGGCGACACCCGTCTGCGTACCGCATGATGGCGGTCACGGCCAATCGGAGCCTCTATCACCGTTAGCTCAGGCGGCACAGTGCCTTCAACGATTGCAGCATACAGGCGGGACACGTTCTTCTCACGCATCTCCTCATCCAAGATGAGCTGGGCGTATTCGTTCTTCGCATACAGCACAGGTCCGGTCGTATCCTTGTCCAGCCGGTGGATATGACGGACAGCAACCCCTCCGCCGGAAGCGGCATAATGGGCGGCGACGATATGATCCAGCGTTACCCCGCTTCCGCTGCCATCCGGGTGAACCGCCATACCGGCGGGCTTGTGAACCACCAGGCAGAAGTCGTCCTCGAACAGCACCTCAGCCGCAGCTTCCTGCCACACCGGCTCTATTCCCGCTTCCCTGTGAGGGAACAGGGCAAGCCGCAGCCGGTCGCCCCTCCACTGGATGCCGCCCTCGCTGCGCAGCCGGGCGTGCAGCTTCTCCGGCATGCCGGCTACGCCCAGCAGCCAGGCGTCAATGGCTGCCGGTCTGTCGGCAGCCGCCGTAATGACCCGGCCAGGCATGGCTTCCAGCCATTCCCCGCGCCGGGTCCACTTGCCGCCGCCAGCGAAGCTCCCGGAGCTGGCGCCAGTACCCGCACCCGCCCCCTCTCTAGGGAGCGGTGCAGTATGGTCAGTGCCCGGGCCGCCCACGCGGCCCTCCGTTGCGCTGCCATGCTGGCCGGACTGATCCTCCGGTCCGGCCGTCATAGCGATTTCAGGGCCTGGTAATGGCCCTCAATCGTATCATCAATATCCTGCTCGCTGTGCACAGCGGATACGAACATTCCTTCGAACTGGGAAGGCGGAACACTGATGCCCTGATCCAGCATTTTGCCGAAATAACGCTTGAACCGCTCCAGATCACTGGTCTTGGCCGTCTCGAAGTTAATGACCGGCTCCTCGGTGAAGAACGGGCACACCATCGACCCCACGCGGTTAATCGTAAGCGGAATTCCAGTCTCCTGGGCGTTGCGCTTAAGACCGGCTTCCAGCCTCGCGCCAAGCGACTCCAGACGGGTATACACCTCAGGGGTCAGCAGCTTCAGCGTGCTGTAGCCCGCCGCCATGGCCAGCGGATTCCCGCTGAGCGTACCCGCCTGATAGATCGGACCGGACGGGGCGATCTGTTCCATAATCTCTCTTTTGCCGCCATAAGCGCCTACAGGGAGACCGCCGCCGATGACTTTGCCGAAGCAGGTCAGGTCCGGGTCCATCCCGAACAGCCCCTGCGCGCAGCCCCGGTCCACACGGAAGCCGGTCATCACCTCGTCAAAAATAAGCAGCGCCCCGTACCCCGTCGTCACCTTACGCAGCCCCTCCAGAAAGCCCGGAAGTGGTGGAACCACACCCATATTTCCGGCGATAGGCTCAACAATGACAGCAGCAATCTCGTTGCCGTAACGCTCGAAGGCGATTTTGACCCCGTCCAGATCATTATAAGGCACGGTAATCGTGTTGACCGCCACACCCTCCGGCACGCCCGGACTGTCCGGCAGCCCCAAGGTGGCGACCCCGGAACCCGCTTTGATCAGCAGGCTGTCGGCGTGGCCGTGGTAGGAGCCTTCAAATTTGAGGATTTTGCTTCGTCCGGTGAAGCCGCGGGCCAGTCGGATCGCGCTCATGGTAGCTTCCGTTCCCGAATTCACCATACGCACAATATCCACCGAGGCTACACGTTCTACCACGGTTTTGGCCATTACTGTCTCCATAAGGGTCGGAGCGCCGAAGCTTGTCCCTTTAATCGCCGTCTCCTGCAGCGCCTTCACCACTTCAGGATGGGCATGTCCCATAATCAGCGGTCCCCATGAGCAGACGTAGTCAATGAAGCTGTTGCCGTCAATATCGTAGATCCGCGAGCCTTCGCCCCTCTCGACATACACCGGGGTCAATCCTACGGATTTGAATGCCCGGACCGGGCTGTTGACCCCGCCGGGAATATATTGTTTTGCTTCTTCAAAAGCGGTGCGGGAAGCCTCTTCCCGGCGGTTCTGTGGCATATTGCCCATGCTTGTTCACTCCTGCTCTACTGAATTGGACGGACCCATCTTGCTTAGCCGCGCAGCCAGCGGGCTGCATCCTTGGCGAAATAAGTAATAATGACATCTGCTCCGGCACGCTTCATGCCGGTAAGCATCTCCAGCACAACCGCCTGCTCGTCGATCCAGCCCTGCTGTGCGGCTGCCTTGACCATCGAATATTCACCGCTGACATTGTACGCTACCAGCGGCAGGTCGAACTGGTCGCGGATCGTACGGATGACATCAAGGTAAGCGAGTGCAGGCTTAACCATCAGCATATCCGCGCCCTCCAGCACATCCGAATCCGCTTCGCGGATGGCTTCCCGCAGATTGGCCGGGTCCATCTGATACGTCTTGCGGTTGCCGAACTGCGGGGCAGAGTCCGCCGCTTCACGGAACGGGCCGTAGAAGGCAGAGGCGTATTTCACCGAATAGGACATGATCGGCACATGCTCGAAGCCATTCTCGTCGAGCCCCGCACGGATCGCCTGCACGAACCCGTCCATCATATTGGAAGGCGCGATAATATCCGCACCAGCCCGGGCTTGGGACACCGCCGTGCGGGTCAGCAGCTCAAGCGAAGCGTCATTAAGGACATCGCCGTGCACTACACCGTCTACCGTATGGGTGTGCACCATGCCGCAGTGGCCGTGGTCGGTGAATTCACACAGGCAGGTATCGGCAACGACGAGCAGCTCGGGGTACCACTTTTTGATCAGCCGTGTAGCCTCCTGGACAATACCGTCCTCTGCGAATCCGGACGAACCGACAGCATCCTTCGTCTCTGGAATTCCAAACAGCAGGACCGCCGGAATGCCCAGGGAAGCAATCTCATCTACTTCCGCCTTCAGGGTATCCAGCGAGAAATGATATACGCCGGGCATAGAGCCAATCTCATTCTTCACACCGGTTCCATAGGTTACAAAAATCGGCTGGATGAAATCCAGCACATTCAGGACGGTCTCGCGCACCATTCCGCGGATTCCGGCCGACCCGCGCAAGCGGCGGTGTCTAGTGATCGGGAAACTCATTGCTGCATCCTCCTAAAGTAAGTATTTACACATATCTATCAGCCTTAAGCAGTATGCGAAGTTAACTATCGAAGCTAATAGGCTGGACCCGATTGCAACGCTCAAAGGCAGCGCTGACAGATCTGGCAGGAACAGGCTATCTCAGCCTTGTCGATTCATTCCAGCGGCACAGCTCCTGTACCAGCCCTTCGATGGTGGCTTCTTGCGGAAGCAGTCCCGGAGTGAGTCCCGCTTCGATTGCGGTCTGCTCGGTTACCGGACCAATGCAGGCGATGGTGACCCCCTTCAGCAGTCCGAGCGGATCTTCCAGGCCCATTCGGGTCAGGATGCCGATGAAGTTGCGCACCGTGGAAGAGCTGGTGAAGGTCACCGCATGAATGCGCTTCTCTTCTAGCAGCTTAACCAGTTCAATATCATCTTCGCCGGTAATTACCGTCTCATACGTATCTACTTCTGTCACTTCCAGCCCCAGCTCCTTCAGCTTGCCGGGCAGCCACTCGCGCGCCAGATCGCCGCGCGGAAGCAGCACCTTCTGTCCCGGCAGCAGCTGTGTGCCGAAGGCTTCAATCAGCCCCTCCGCCTGGAAACGCCCAGGCAGTTCTTCAGAGATCAGCCCGCGCTCTGCGAGCGCTGCCGCTGTACCTGGCCCTACGGCGCAGAGACGCGCCCCGTGCAGGCCGCGGATATCCGTCTTCAGCTGCGCCAGATGACGCATGAAGAAGTCCACACCGTTCGGACTGGTGAAGAACACCCAGTCATACGCTGCCAGCCCGCGGAAGGCTGCAGCGATCTCCGCCTGCTTGTCCGCGTCCCGCTGCATTACCGTCTCGATGACCGGGAACTCATACGGCTCGCCGCCAAGCTCCTCGATCCGGTCTACCAGCTCACTGGCCTGTGCACGGGCCCGTGTAACCACGATCCGCTTGCCGAACAGCGGTTGTGCCTCCACCCACATCAGCTGCTCGCGCTGGAGAACGACATCGCCGACAACAATAACAGCCGGCGGCTGAAAGTCCGCCGCCTTCACCTTTGCCTCAATATCGGCAAGGGTGCCGGTCAGCGTCTCCTGATCCGCCCGGGTACCCCAGCGCACAAGCGCCACCGGTGTTTCCGGCGGGCGCCCGTGCTTCATCAGCTGGGCGCTGATGTATCCGATTTTGGCGACGCCCATCAGGAACACCAGCGTGCCCGTGGCATTCGTTACTTTATCCCAATGGATGGAATGATCCAGCTTATCCGGGCTCTCATGACCGGTAATAATCGACAGGGAAGACGCTGCATCCCGGTGGGTCACCGGAATACCGGCATACGCCGGGACGCTGATGGCCGAGGTAATACCCGGCACAATCTCATAGTAGATGCCGTTCCGGCGCAGCAGCTCCGCTTCTTCACCCACCCGGCCAAAAATCACGGGGTCCCCGCCCTTCAGACGCACCACCGTTTTGCCCTCCAAAGCGAGATCTACCAGCAGCTGGTTAATGTCCTCCTGCTTCATCGTATGGCGGTCAGGAAGCTTGCCTACGTATATTTTTTGCCCGCCGGGCTTCATCCATTTCAGCAGCCTTGGACTGGCCAGCCTGTCATAGACCAGCACATCCGCCTTCTGGATACACTCCAGCCCCTTGACTGTAATCAGCTTCGCATCCCCCGGACCTGCACCTACCAGATAAACCTTCCCCGCCATCTCCGTCATCCCCTTATCCCTTTGCATCCGCTACCCCATAATATCCTTCAAAATCTTCTCTGCGCCCCTGGCAGCCAGCTTGCGGGCGACCTCCGCACCAAGCTCCACCGGATCTGTCCCGGTGCAGGTCTCCTTCAGAATGACTGTACCGTCCGGGGTTCCCACCATCCCGGTTAAAGTGATTGCCGGATGGGCTGCCCCGCCTTCTGGCTCCAGCACCGCGTAGGCGCCGATCGGTACCTGGCAGCCTCCGTTCAGTGCGCCGAGGAATGTCCGTTCGGCCGTCACCGTAAGCGCCGTTTGCTCATCATTATATAGCGCCAGCAGCTTGCGCAGCTCCTCATCCTCCTCACGGCACTCTACGCCGAGTGCTCCCTGGCCCACTGCGGGCAGGCAAACTTCGGGCGGCAGGTATGACGTTACCCGGTCCTGCCATCCCATCCGTGACAACCCCGCCGCTGCCAGCAGAATCGCGTCATATTCGCCGCTCTCCAGCTTCTTCAGCCGCGAATCAATATTGCCGCGTACCGGCTCAATCCGCAGATCCGGCCGGAGCGCAGCGAGCTGGCTGGAGCGCCGCAGGCTGCTTGTGCCTACGCGCGCGCCTTGCGGCAGCTCTTCAAGGCTGGCTCCGCTACCGGAGATCAGAACGTCCCGCGGATCCTCGCGCCTCGGCACGGCACCATTAATCAAGCCTTCCGGCAATTCGGAAGGCATATCCTTCATGCTATGTACCGCCATATCAATTCCCTTAGCCAGCATCGCCTGCTCAATTTCCTTCACGAACAGGCCTTTGCCGCCTACTTTGGAGAGGGTAACGTCGAGAATCCGGTCACCTTTGGTAACAATTTTATGCACCTCAAAAGTAAAATCAAAACCATGCTCCCCGCACAGCCGCTCCAGATCGGCAATCACATGCCCTGTCTGCGTCAGCGCCAGAGCGCTTTGCCTGCTGCCCACAATAATCTTCCGCATGAACCATTCCCCCTGTTCAAACTTGATTCGCCCACCCGGGCCGCTTTCGCCCGGTTCAAGTGTATTTTTACACTTGTTTCGCCCACCCGGGCCGCTTTCACTCAATTCAAGTGTATTTTTACACTTGTTTCGCCCACACGGGCCGCTTTCGCCCGATTCAAGTGTATTTTTACACTTGTTTCGCCCACCCGGGCCGCTTTCGCCCGGTTCAAGTGTATTTTTACACTTGTTTCGCCCACCCGGGCCGCTTTCGCCGGATTCAAGTGTATTTTTACACTTGTTTCGCTCTCCCGGGCCACTTTCGCCCGGTTCAAGTGTATTTTTACACTTGTTTCGCCCACCCGGGCCGCTTTCACTCAATTCAAGTGTATTTTTACACTTGTTTCGCCCACCCGGGCCGCTTTCGCCCGATTCAAGTGTATTTTTACACTTGTTTCGCCCACCCGGGCCGCTTTCGCCGAATTCAAGTGTATTTTTACACTTGTTTCGCTCTCCCGGGCCGCTTTCGCCCGGTTCAAGTGTATTTTTACACTTGTTTCGTCCACCCGGGCCGCTTTTGCCCGATTCAAGTGTATTTTTACACTTGATTTACCCGCCCGGGCCGCTTTCGCCCAATTCAAGTGTATTTTTACACTTGATTCACCCGCCCGGGCCGCTTTCAATCCGCTCACACGGCCGCACTTAAACCGCTCATCCACACCACGCCGCTTAACCCGCCCCGCTCCTGCCGCCTAAGCTTCCCGGTTACACGCAACCCAGGACTCGATCTTCTCAGGTGTCCAGGGTATGAAGGTGCCCTGTCTCATCTCATCCAGCACCTCCAGCTGTCCCAGCCGCTGCAACAGCCGCGCCCGGACCTCCGCTGCCGGCTCCAGCCGCTTGATTACCGTCCGCAGCTCATGCAGGAAATCCAGGTAGGGCTCGTATTCCTCGCCCAGCAGCCCCGCAATCCGCTGCGTAATCTCCGCAGCAGCAGACGGTCCCGCTCCCGAGGTCGAGACCGCAACCGTCAAGCGACCGCGGCGAAGCACGCCGGGCGTGATGAAGGTGCCCGCCTCCGCATGGCTGGCCACATTAACGGGAAGCCCCAGCAGCCGGGCTTCCCCGGCAACGGCCTCATTCACCGCTCGATCGTCGCTCGCGGCATAGACCAGGACCGCTCCCTGGAGATCTCCGGGAGCATACGGACGGCTGATCCATTCCAGCCGTCCGTCCCCGGCCATCGCAGACAGCGTGCCGCTAAGCGACGGGCTGATGATTACAAGCTCCGCACCCGCTTCCAGCAGCGGGATTGCCTTACGTTCAGCCACCGTCCCGCCGCCAATCACCATCACCCGCCTGCCGCCCACATCCAGCATAATCGGCAAATACTTGTTCATCCGCCTCACTCCAGCATCCCAACGTCATCTATCCGCAATAGCATAATAATCCGCCCGCTCCATGTAGTACTCTCTTCCGGTAACACTAACGCGCATTACAAGCCAACTGCTTCTCATCAGCCATCCATTACAATCCAACTGCTTCTCATCAGCCATGCCGTACTTCATTATACGATCTGTCTTTTTGCAATTCAGCACGCAATCGGCCATACCAGCACCACTTGTCAGCCTTCCCTTCAACTCTTACTCTCCGCCCCAGCCATGGAACTCAGACCAGGAATTCAGCAGAAAGTTCAGGATGATGAAGCCATAACCGGCAATGGCCCAGCGGGCCATGACCGTGCCGCTTCTGCGGCCGGAGACCTTCAGCACGATATAAACAATGTAGACCCCGAGGCCCGAGAGTGTAGTCAGTACCTTCGTATCCTGAAAAAGCGGCGCCCGCCCTTCCGCCACAATCGACAGCCCGGCAAGGATCAGCGAGGCCAGCAGCAGCGGAACTCCAGCCAGGATCGCCGTGTATGAATATTTGTCCATGGTCTCCAGGCTCGGCAGCCTGCGGACACGGTCATCCCACTTCTTATTCTTAAGCTTGGTATGCAGGAATAAGTACATTATCGCAAATACCGTCCCCAGTGTCAGTGCGGCAAAGCTCAAATTGGCCAAAATAACATGCATCGCCAGCCACCCGTGCACCGCACTCCAGCTCTGCAGCGTATGGTCCTCTGCGGTCAGCCATACCCGGTTCAGCAGGAATACGCTGAATCCCGCCATACTTAGCAGCAGCACCGTGAACTCGCCGCCGCGCATATACGCTACTGCAAACGAAGTTACAACCATACTGAAGGAGAACCAGAAGAGGAAATCATAAGGCGTGAAAATCGGCAGTCCGCCCTCCTGGGAGAAGCGGATTGCAAGCCCCGCGAGCTGGAGTAAGCCCACGACAGCAAGAAGCCCTGTGCCCAGCCGCTTTCCGCCCGGATTACGCCGAAGGCAATCCGAGAAAACAAACAGCAGGCTCAGGGCATATAGCAGCAGAGCGGCATCATATATTCCGTTCAGCAGTAGCATGTTACTCACCCGCCAAGCAGAGCGGCTGGGGTAAGCACAGTCCCCGGCACCAGGATCTCTCCGCCGGAGACCCGTTCAGCAGAGCTGCGCTGAGCCGGCTCTGCACCGCTGCCGGCCGGACCGGAATCGAGCTGCTCCTGCAGGGCAAAGATTTGGGTGAAGTACTCCAATGCTTCATTCCCCTGCTTGCCGCCGGACATTTCCTTAATTACATTGATCGGATCATGCATCATCTGGTTGACAATGCTTTTGGTCAAGCGGCGGATCACCTTGCGCTGATGCTCATCCAGCTCCGGCAGCTTGTTGAACAGACTGTCCATCGTATCTTCGTAAATTCCGTTTGACTTGTCCTGCAGCGCACGGATGACTGGTCTGACCCCAAGCGTCTTCAGCCATTGCTGGAATTCCGCCATTTCTTGCTCAATCATAACTTCGATCTTGGCGGCTTCACTGCGGCGCATCTCCAGATTGCTCTCCACAATCCCCTCCAGATCATCAATATCATAGAGGAACACATCAGGCACACTTGCCGCCGCCGGATCAATATCCCGGGGCACGGCAATGTCGATCATGAACAGCGGCCGTGACGGACGGCGCTTCATTCCCTCGGCGACCTGGGCTGCCGTAAGAACATAGCCGTCCGCACCTGTGGAGCTAATTACAATATCCACCTCATCCAGAGACTTCAGCGCCTCATCAATCGTGCTGGGCTTACCCGAGAACTTCTCGGCCAGCTCCATAGCACGGGACAATGTACGGTTGGCGACGATCACCTCTGCCGCGCCGCTGCTGTACAGATGCTTCACCGTCAGCTCGCTCATTTTGCCGGCGCCGAGAATGAGCACCCGCTTGCCGGTGAACATGCCGAAGATCCGCTTGCCGAGCTCCACAGCCGCGTAGCTGACCGACACCGCGCTTTCGCCGATGGAAGTCTCGCTATGCGCCCGCTTACCAAGCGTCACTGCCTGCTTGAACAGCCGGTTGAACCAGGTCCCGGTCACACCCTCTGCCTGGGCAGTCAAAAATGCACTGCGCACCTGTCCCAGAATCTGCGTCTCGCCGATGACCATGGAATCCAGACCGCAGGTTACGCGCAGCAGGTGGGCAATTGCCTGCTCGTCTTCATATATATACATATGCTGTGCAAAACTATCGCTTTTTACACCGAACCACTGCTCCATGTAGCTGCGGATGAAATACCCGCACATATGAAGGCGGTCCACGACCACATAAATTTCCGTCCGGTTACAGGTGGCGACCAGAACCCCTTCCAGAACGCTCTTCGTCTGCAGCAATTGATGAAGCGCAGCAGGCAGATCCTTCTCGGCAAAAGCGAACTGTTCCCTCACCTCTACGGGAGCCGTACGGTAATTCAGGCCAACGACGACAATATGCATCGCTTGTTCACCATCCTAATCTCTATTCATTGGTGTAGGCTCTGTTACTGCTTAGCAGCAGATATTAGTATCAATTTCACAAGATCTCAAATCGCTGTGTTAAGTATATCACATCAAAATACGGCATTTTACATAACCTTTGAACTATTTATGAATTACAGATAATAATTATTATAAATAAAAAGTTGGAAAAGCACCATGCTTTAGCATGAGTTATTTAGAGTTTATTTATGAATCTGTCACTTAACCGCCTAATATAAATCAAACATGGTTATGTAATCTTACATAGCAATGAAATATTGACACACTTTATTACGGATGATAGCATATAACAAATGATCTGAGTAATGTTTTATAACACAAATAACCAATCAACCTCTGATTAACTCCTTCAAAAGTCACTTTAATGTCAGTTTTCTTCATTATTTCTCTTGTATAAGCCCGTTAATGTGGAATGGGCGTATCTACAGGCAACCGTAAATTGCCCCAGGCTACAAGAGGCCAGACAAGACGCTGGAATCAGCAGCAGAGAGCTTACGGCCAAGCCGGGCTTTTTCCTTCTGAGGTATTCTGTCTTGACTTAGGCCTCTTTCGTTCCTGGGGTTTTTGCCATCTATATAATAGAAGGAGTGAGGGCAATGAGTGCATCCTACACAAGATTAAATGAATCAATCCGCCAAGCGGGGAATGTGAGAATCTACAAGAACAGGGACACCGCCTATGACTTCAAGCTCTACCCTTTTGGCGAACGCGGAACGTACATCGCCCCCGAGCTGATCAGTGAGATTACCGATAGTCTGGCAGCGGCCATCACAGAGCAGTTCCCCGATTTCGATTACATCGTATCTCCTGAACCGGGAGGGCATACCTGGGGGATGCTGGCTGCTTACAAGCTGATGAAGCCGATGAATATCCTGCGCCTCAGCACGGAGCTGTACGAGAATTATGAGGTCAGCATCAGGCGCGAAACGGCGTATAATGAGAATTATATATATTTTGACGGATTCTCTGTCGGTGACCGCGTGCTGCTGCTCGATGATGTCATTAGTTCAGGGGCTACGATCCGCTGCATTGCCGGGCAGATGTCCGTTATGGGGATTGAGCTTGTGGGGGTACAGGCGATTCTGGCCAAAGGAGAGCACTATAAGCAGCTTGAAGCGGACATTGGAGTTCCCATACGGTTTCTATCCAAGGTATGAAGTGTATACATTTACAATCGCAGCATATCTGCAAAATATAGCAGGGGGAGTGACAAGCCATGGCTTATTATTACGAGCAGCCTTCAAGAACCTTCAGCGAGTTCCTGCTGGTGCCCAGTCTGACCACCAAAGAATGCATCCCGGGAAATGTGAATCTTAGCACCCCGGTCACCAAATTCCGCCAAGGGGAAGCCCCGGCGCTGACGATGAACCTCCCGGTGACTTCGGCAGTCATGCAGGCCGTATCCGACCATAACATGGCGATTTCCCTGGCCAAAAGCGGCGGTATCTCCTTCATCTATGGCTCCCAGTCGATTGAGCAGCAGGTCGAAATGGTCCGCCGGGTCAAAAAGTTCAAGGCCGGGTTCGTCCTCAGCGATTCCAATCTGCGTCCGGAGGATACGCTTCAGGATGTATTAGTGCTGAAGGCGCGAAGCGGCCACTCTACCATTGCCATCACGGACAACGGAGAACCGACAGGCAAACTGATGGGCATTGTCACCAGCCGCGATTACCGCGAGAACCGGCTGCCGCCGGAGTGCCCGATTACGGAGTTCATGACCCCGCTCGCTTCGCTGATCTATGCTGAAGAAGGAATTACGCTGACCGAAGCCAACGACATGATCTGGGATCATAAGCTGAACTGCCTGCCGATTGTGAATGCCACCGGCCATCTCGTCCATCTGGTGTTCCGCAAGGATTATGACAGCCATCAGGAGTATCCGCTGGAGCTGCATGATGACAATAAACAGCTCATCGTTGGCGCAGGGATCAATTCGCGGGATTACAAGGAACGTGTACCGGCGCTCGTGGAGGCTGGTGCAGATATCCTCTGCATCGACTCCTCCGACGGGTATTCGGAGTGGCAGGCGGAGACCATCCATTATATTAAGGATACTTTCGGGGAGCAGGTGAAGGTTGGCGCAGGCAATGTTGTCGATAAGGAGGGCTTCCTGTACCTCGTGGAAGCGGGAGCGGACTTCATCAAGGTCGGCATCGGCGGCGGCTCCATCTGTATTACCCGGGAGCAAAAAGGGATTGGACGCGGTCAGGCCTCCTCCGTCATTGAAGTCGCGGCCGCCCGCCAGGAATATTACGAGCAGACCGGCATCTACGTCCCGATCTGCTCCGACGGCGGGATTGTCCATGATTATCATATTGTGCTGGCCCTGGCGATGGGCGCTGACTTCGTGATGCTTGGCCGGTATTTTGCCAGATTCGATGAAAGCCCCGGACGCAAGCTGCTGGTCGGCGGGAACTTCGTGAAGGAATATTGGGGTGAAGGCTCAAGCCGTGCCCGCAACTGGCAGCGTTATGACTTCGGCAATGCCGATAAGGAGAGCAAGCTGGAGTTCGAGGAGGGCGTGGATTCCTTCATTCCTTATGCGGGCCGGCTGAAGGATAACCTCGATCTCAGCATCAGCAAAATCAAATCCACCATGTGTAATTGCGGCTCGCTGACTATCCCTGAATTGCAGCAGAAGGCGAAGATTACACTCGTCTCCTCCACAACAATCTTTGAAGGAGGCGCACATGATGTTATGCTTAAGGAAAAGGACAGATCATCCTCCTGATCACATCCTAATCCATAAGGAGCGTCAACCATGACCCAAATTACCAAAGTCCTGGTCAGCAAGGACCAGCTGCAGCAACGAGTAAGAGAACTGGGAGCTGAAATCTCGCGTGACTATGCGGGCAAGGAGCTTGTCCTTATCTGCATTCTTAAGGGCGGCGCCGTATTCATGTCCGACCTGATGCGCGAAATCACCTTCCCGGTCGGCATCGACTATATGTCGGTGTCCAGCTACGGAGCAAGCTCCACCTCCTCCGGTGTCATCACGATCAAGAAGGATATCGACATGGATATCCGCGGCAAGCATGTCCTGCTCGTCGAGGATCTGATCGACACCGGCCTGACGCTTCAGCATCTGAAGGAGCTGTTCGCCCTGCGTGAAGCCGCAAGCGTACGCATCTGCACCATCCTCAGCAAGCCTTCACGCCGTCTGGTCGATGTTCCCATCGACTACAGCGGGATTGATATTCCCGACGAATTCGTCGTCGGCTATGGACTGGATTACGCCGAGCAGTTCCGCAATCTGCCGGAGGTCTGGATCGTGGAGACCAGGGACTAGAACAGGGTCAGTTTTAAAAAGGTGGAGTGGGCGCGATGAGCGGGCTCTAACGGACCTGAGAGACACTATTCCCCGGAAAACACCGCTTTTTGCCGTTTAACGGACGGAGTGGACCTTATCGTCTCTCTGCGAGAGGTTTAAGCGTAGACATTCCAAGAATAAGCCCCAGGGGGTCCGTTCCATTGCCCAAGTGGTGGCTTTCATCTGGAATAAGCGCGCCTCAGTCCGTTACACCTGTTTAAATCTGATAATCTACTAGAACCAATAAGCAAGCACAAGGGAGCGCCGTACGGCGCTCCCTTGTGCTGCAATATTACCTCAGGCCCCAGAAACTCCAGCGTCGCCCGCAAAAATTAAAGCCCGCTCAGCAAATCAACATTAAGATAGTTCGTATTTCCCAGTGCACTGTTATACCCCAATTGGATGGTATTAGAGCCTGCATTCAGCGGTACCGTGACCGACACCGTTCCGTATGCGCTCCAGCTGGAGGTGGAATTGAACATCAGATTGGAGGCTACAACCGTGCCGTTCACTTTTACGAAGCGGGAAGCATTGCCTGCCCCTGCCGCGTAGCGGAAGGTAACGGTTCTGGTTCCGGCCGTATTCTGGTTGACATAGAAATCAATGGAGGTGCCACTTGTGTTCCAACCCCCGACATACCCTCTTCCTGTGAATCCGGCATTGGTGCTCTCATTAATCATGCCGCCTCCGCCCGCCAGCGTCCGCGCAGCGTTCTCCGCTTCATAAGCCCCGTTACCGGCAATGTATCCGGTGTAGCCGTCAGCGGGAACGAGCTGCAGAATGGAAGCGCCCGCAGCGGCAGCCAGGCTCTGAACATAGGAAGTACCCGTATTACGCAGCCAGTCGCTGCCGATGATTCCGTCGCTCATGCGGCGGTGATTCCAGGCCTGCGTTGCATTCTGCTGAAGAAAGCTTAAGTATTGCGGCTGTCCGCCCAGCGTACGGAGACGGTTCAGATTGCGGGCAAAGACCATTTTGAAACCTGCAGCATCATTCTCCTCTTCATACAGCAGAGTCTGGGCGGAGACCATTTTATTAACGGCATACCCGGCTGCATTGTTGGCATCCGTTAGGTAGGCGGAAGCTCCGGTAGCCTGGTACAGGGATACAGCCGCCCCCAGGAACGTTCCGTAATTGTAAGTGAAATCCCAATCCTTAATGAGACCGCTGCCCGTACCTTCAATATGATCATTGATTTTGCTGCCATTGACCAGGGCGGATTTGGTCCAATTATAGATTTGAGTAGCCTTGGTCAGATAAGCATTATCATTGTAGGCACTATACAGCTTGACTGCGGTCATGACCATCGGGGCATTCGTGGCCATATTCTTCTGGGCATTGGCTTGGCCCGGTACATGCGCATCCCTTCTCCACCAGATGCCGCCGCCGTACGCGCCGTCCCATTCGCTATAGATTTGGCCAAACAGGAAGCTGGAACGGTTCAGATACTCCGTGGTTCCAGTCAGTTCATAGGCCCTTGCGCAGGCCAGCGCCCACCAGCCCAGGTCATCGTTGAACGGATTCGTCATCATATCCGGGTATTTGGCGTTGAATCCGGTGTAAATGTCATCAATCATCGTGCGGTAGACATTGCTGCCCGTACGTTCGTAGGCATCCATTACGGTCTCCCAGAGCTGTGCCTCCCACCAGAAATCGGTGTAGAGCCCCCCATCCGGTCCGTGGGCATGTTCGGAATGAATCAGATGATCGCTGTTCGTATAGAAGTATTTGGCGGAAGAATCATAGAATACCTGCACGAATGAGTTCATTGCAGCATCAGCATTGGATACGGTAAAAGCCTCTGCCGTACCTCCAGCACCTGGAGCAGGCACAGATAGAGACAGGGACAATAGACAGACAACAGCGGCCGTTCTTATTTTCTTCCAGATGAACATTTCCGGGTACCCCCTTCATTTGTACATTTCGTCCATAACCGTCAGTCGGCAATGGGCTAATGCTTAAAGCTTGGCTGCTCCCTCAAGCAGCATCAGACCGCTGAGCTGAACACTGAGCTGTACCGGCAGCACGGGAACCTGCTCCCAGGAGGGTCCGCACAGCCCCAGCGTCCGGTCCAGCCCTTGCACCCATAGCGTACGGGCATTGGCCCATATGACTTCACGGACCCGGTCATTTCCGGGGAAATGCTGCTCCAGCTGTACCAGATAGCGGATCAGAATCCCCTTGAACAATCCGGTATCATCAATCCCTTCATCAGGCAACAGCAGAGATTCGGAATGGCATAAGCGGTCCAGGCACGCCTCAGCGGTCCGGCTGGCATCTGCGGCATAGCCGGAATCGCCGGTGACACGGCAGAGCTCGATCCCCGCTCCCATGAACACTCCCTGACAATAAGTGAATTCCCAGTCGTAATCTATCTGCCCATCCCCCTGGCGGTTGATTCCATCCCATACGAACCCGCTGTCAGGGTCAACCAGATTCGCCTGGTTCCAGCGGTAAATCCGGATCGCCCAGTTCAGATCCTCCTCCTGTCCAAGCAGCGAGTATAGGCGGGCGGCCAGAATAGCGGCCGGGGCATTCGCCGGCGTGTTCTTGTAATCGAGCTGATCCTTTTTCCAGGCCATCCCTCCCCCGCAGTGCTCATTCCAGGCCGTCTGAATATCAGCCCACAATTCAAGCACAGCACTCAGATATTCCGCTTCGCCGGTAGCCTGATAGGCCCGCAGCAGCGCAAGGGCAGTCCATTCCATATCATCATTATAATTATGCGTGAACGTCCCGCCGTTATAGGCGTGTAAGCTGCGGCTCAGACTACGGATGCGTTCGGCATATTTGGAATCCCCCGTCCGTTCATAAGCATCGGTCAGCGCATCAATGACATGAGCCTGCCACCAGTAGTAGAAATTGTCACCTGGCCGGCTGTATTCCTGCGGGTACCATTGGTCCATAATTCCGCTGTCCGCATTATAGTAGCGCCGCCAGAGGGAGTCTTGAAGCCAGTCCGCACGTGCTGCCCAGTTCTCTGCTAATGCTGTCCTGTTATAATGATCCATAAGCCAGCTCCTCCTATTTAAAATGAGGGTTGAGCATTCGGCCGCCTGGTCCCTGTAAGCACAGCCATCCGCTCCAGCAGCTTAATGCCGCTCAGCTGGGTGCTCAATTGAACAACGCCCGAAGGTGCCGTATTCCAATCGGGTCCGAAGAGAACCTGGTCTGCCGCCTTCCCTTGGCTCCACAGCATCTCTGCGTTGCTGCGCAGGAAGGACGCAGCGGCGCCGTCTTCCGGATCAGCTAATGCCAGTTCTGCCGCATAGCGGACCAGAATGCCCTTGAAGAGACCGGCATCACCGCCGCCTTCATCCGGAAGTATGCCATCATGCGGGCCCGCCAGCTCCTTGACCGCTGCGGCGAAGGTGCGCCGGGCCTCCTCAAGATAGTCACGGTTCCCGGTAATCCGGTACAGCTCGATAGCCGCACCGATATACACACCTTGATTGTAGGTATATTTCCAATCCTTATCGATCCCGCCGTCACCGGTACGGTTCATCCCATCCCAGACGAAGCCCGTGTCCGGGTCCACCAGATGGGATTGCAGCCAGTCATACAGCGCATGCGCCCACTCCAGGTCCTGCGGATCTCCAAAAGCCTGATACAGGCGGGTGGCTAGGATCGCAGCCGGGGCATTCGCCGGGGTGTTCTTGTAATCCAGCTGCGTTTTCTGCCAGGCAATGCCGCCCCCTGAATGGCTGTTCCAGCCGGTTCTGATATCCGTCCAGAGGATAAGGGCCGTCTCTTTGTATCCCTCCTCTCCCGTTGCCTGATAAGCGCGGAGCCAGGCCAAGGCCATCCACTCCATGTCGTCGTACAGCTCATTAGGCCATACCCCGTCATTGCGGCGGAGCAGCCCCGCATGGAGAGCGGATAGCCGTTCACGGTATCCGGCAGCCCCGGTCCGCAGCAGACCGTCCACCAGCACATCCACGGCATGTGCCATCCACCAGTAATGAAAGACCGTATTACATGCTCCATCTGGACAAGGAGTCTCAATATCATACATTTCGATAGCTTCGTTCCAGAAGAATACCTCCAGCGCTTCCTGGGCCGAGTCCGCCCGTTTCGCCCATTGTTCAAGCTCCATTTGCTTCATATGGTCTCTCTCCCCGTATATGATTTGCCTCCGGCAGATCACTCAGCCTTTGATGCCGCTGAAGGCAATCCCCTGTACAAAATAACGCTGCAGCGCTAGAAACAGCACCAGTATCGGCAGAATTGCCACCAGCGCCCCGGCCATCATCGGCCCGTAGTCTGTCTGGAAATTATATGAAAAAGCCTGCAGGCCCATTTGAATCGTCGCTTTGTCCGGATCATTCAGCACAATCATCGGCCACAGGAAGCTGTTCCAGCCGGCCTGGAAGGTGAAGATGCTCAAGGTAGCCAGCGCCGGACGGGTAAGCGGCAGATAAATCCGCCAAAAAATTTTAAATTCTCCGCAGCCCTCAATCCGGGCCATCTCCAGCATGTCACTGGGGAGCGTGAGAAAAAATTGCCGCATGAAGAACACCGCGAAGCTCCCGGAAGCCCCGGGAAGAATAATGCCCCAGAACGAGTTCATCAGCCCATTGCCGCCCCCGCCAAAAATATCATTGCCCCCGGCAAACGGGATATGGCGCATCACGTACACTGTCGGGATCATGGTCACAATGCCGGGAATCATCATTGCCGCCAGCAACACGCGGAACACCGGCTTGTTCAGCCTGAATCTCAGCTTCGCAAAGGCATAGCCGCTAAGTGATCCAAAAAACAGGTTGGCCAGCACACCCGACACGGCAAGCACGAGCGAATTCCAGAAGAATAACGCAAAAGGCACCGTTGAAAAGGCTTTGCGGTAATGCTCAAAGGTCAGATGCTTCGGAAACCACTGGATCGGCATCGCAAAAATCTCATCATCCGGCTTCAGCGAGGTTAGCAGACTCCAGTAGAATGGCAGAAACATAACAACTGCTATAAGGATACATACAATATAAAAAATGAGCTTGTAGAGGCCCTGCTTCAAGGCCGAACCGCCAGTAACACCCATCCTGTGAACCTCCTTTTCCTGGACAAGCTGCCCCTAAATGATCGACTCTTCCGCCTTGGAGACCCGCATATTAATCAGCGAGAAAATAAGAATGGCTACAGCAAGCACAAAGGCCTGCGCCGAGGCATAGCCCATTTGCAGCTGATTGAAGCCCTGCTGATAGATTAGATAGACCGGGGTCTTGGTCACATTAGCCGGACCGCCCTGCGTTAGCACAAAGGCCTGGTCAAACAGCTGCAGTGCACCAATAATCGCCATCGTGCTGACCAGGAAGGTCGTCGGCCGCAGCTGCGGCCAAGTGATGTAGCGGAAGCTGGCCCATTTGTTCGCCCCGTCCAGCCGTGCCGATTCATAGAGATAATCCGGGACACCCTGCAGACCGGCCAGATAAATAATCATGTTGGAGCCCACGGATTGCCAGAGGGTGAGCATCACAATGGACAGCATGGCCGTACTTGTCTCGGACAGCCAGGCCGGGCCGGTAATGCCCACATAGGACAGCAAGCCGTTCACCAGACCGAATTCAGGATGCAGCAGCCAGATCCATACGGTCGCCGCCGCTACCGCCGAGGTCAGCGTGGGCAAATAATAGAAGGTGCGGAACAGCTTAACCCCCCGCCATGCCCTGCTCAGCAGCATCGACAGCAGCAGGGAAATGATAATATTCAGCGGAACAAAAATAATGGAGTACAAGAACACATTTTTGAACGTCTTCCATAGCAGACTGTCGTCTATCAGACGGCGGTAGTTCTCCAGGCCGACCCAGTCATTTCTGCTAAGCACATCATAGTTGGTGAAGCTTAAATATAGAGCCATCACAACAGGGATGACTGTAAATACAGCGAACAGCAGCACCGTAGGCGTAATGAATACATAGGCAGTCCGGGCTTCGTGCCGTTCCACTTTTCTCATGGAAGCCATACAACTCCCCCTCTCATCATCCGGCAAGGTTCCCTGGCAGACTACTTAACAACCGCGTTATCCTCCAGCATTTTGTCTCCTTGCTCCTGAGCCTTCTTTAGGGTGTCTTCAATGCTCAGCTTGTTCTGCTGGTTGAGCTGAAGATTAGGTGCAAGCGCATCGGTCTCCATCACAGAATATCCGGGATGCGCCGGACGGATTTTGGCAAATTCCAGCGTATCCAGAAACGGCTTCCACTGCGGGTCGTCCTGGAAAAACGGATCTTCCATCGAAGGCTTGAAGCCCGGAAGATTCAGGCTGGTCTTGGCCCACAGCAAGGCATTATCCTTATTCGCTGTCCACCATTTAATGAATTCCCATGCCTCATCATGATGCTTGGAGCCCTCAGGAATAACGAGTCCGAAGCCGCCCATCACACTGCCCTTGTCGCCGTTCGGTCCGGCAGGGGGCGGTACAATGCCATATTCGAGATCTTTACCGTATTTGTTATAGGTACTGAGCATCCAGGGCCCGGAATAGAGCATGGCGACCTTGCCTGTAACGAAGGCATCCTGCCCTTCGCCAAGTCCCAGCTCAAAGCCAACCTTATACACCTTGTCTTTGTTCATCAGGCGGTCCCAGAATTCAAGCACCTGCTTGCCCTGCTCATTATTGAAATTGGTTTTACCATCCTCTGTAAGCATCTGGCCGCCAGCCTGCTGGAGATACATATTGAACAAGCCGAGGTCACCCATGGAGAAGCCTGCCACCTCCAGCTTGTCGCCGTTCCACTTGGTCAGCTTGGCAGCAGCCTGCTCCAGTTCATCCCAGGTAGCCGGAGGCTGAAGCCCCGCTTCGTCCAGCAGCTTCTTATTGTAGAATAACGCCCGGGCATCAACGGTCAGCGGAAGCCCGTATAACTTATTGTCATGGGAGAGCTCGGTCAAGGACTCGCTGTAGAAATCATCCTTGGAAATGCCGTCACGCGTTAAGTACTCATCCACCGGATGCAGCACGTTCTTGGGAGCATACAGCGAGGTCCGCCAGCGGTCCCAGAACAGCACATCGGGAGCGCCGCCATTCGTAGCCGCAGTCAGGAATTTGGTGATCATATCCTGCTGCAGCACATATTTGACATGAATCTTATCCTGGGATTTGTTGAAGGCATCCACCATGGTCTCGAACTGCTTCTGGCCTTCACCGCCCCAATCTCCCCAGAACGTGAGCTCCGTCTTCTTTCCGCTGCTTCCGCTTCCGGCTTTGCCCTCATTCGCAGCATTCTCTTGTCCCGAATTGCCACTGCAGCCCGCCGCCAAGGCAGCGACCATCATCACCGAGAGTGCCGTAACCAAACCTTTTTTCATTGCTTCATCCCCTTAATTTGTATTTGTCTGTTACAGGTTCCAGGGCTGCCAGCCTCTTTGCTCCACAAGTTAATCTTCCGCCAGACCCCTGCTCGCTTTTCAGTCGGAATGACCTCCTTTTTATTCAATGAAGCGCTTTCACAAATGAGTATATTGGCATTTAAATGATATGTCAATATGTATTTATAGATAATAATATACTAACATATGAAATGCACTGTAATTGCTAGACTGCAAGCTTCACCTCCGAACCGGAGACGGATCCATTTGAGCGCACCAAAAAAACCCATCCGGCGGAATGGGTTGGCGGATCACAGCAGCTTGTTGTGACGGACAGGGCCGGTCGAATTCCCGGGAACCAGCTCAGCTTCCAGCATCACCTTATTGGGGACGGATTGGCCGTTCATAATACTGAGCACATTCTCCAGGGCAATCCGGCCCATCTCCTCTTCATTCTGCCGCATATGGGTGAAGGCATAGCCGCTGCCCAGATGTGTCGGCGGACTGTCAAAGCATATAATGGAGATATCCTCAGGTACACGCAGCCCCAGCCGTTCCACCGCAGTCTTCGCGAGCAGCGCGATATTGTATTCAATGGCAAATAACGCCGTGATTGACGGATGGCTCTGCAGATGGGTTACAAGCCGCGAGAGGTCCCGTTCAATATTATCTGTATTAAAAGACTTTGGCAGCGTCGAGGTTAAATCACTGACCCACAGTTCCTTGTCCACCACAACTCCCCGCTGGGCATGGGCTTGAATGAAGCCCTCAATCCGGTCCTCCACGGCAGTGGTATCCACGGGAGGCGGAGACAGAAATGAAATATGACTATGCCCGAGGTCAAACAAATATTCCGTCGCATCAAGGGCTGCCTCCAGATTATTGGAGCTGATGGATGCCGCAGCCACTCCTTTGAGATGTCTGTCTACCAGCACGAGCGGAAACCGCCTGATGACCAGCTTCAGAATTTCTGCATTGAAATACTCGCCTTGGGCCGGAAAAATAATCAAACCGTCCACACCCAGTTTCAGCAGCTTCTGGATCGCCTGCTCCTCATTCTCCGGAATACCAAAGGTTCTCCGCAGCACCAGGAAGCAGTCACTGTCGCGTGAAGCCTGCTCCATCCCGTAGATCAGCCCCGTCCCGTAGCTGTTGCCAAAGTCGGTGATGATCAGGCCGACTGTTTTGTCACCGGAGTGAATCTTCATGGCAGCAGCAGGGGTTGTGATGTTCATCCCCGGGTCAGGCTGCCCAGTGGAAGCATCTGCTACGAACGAGCCGCGGCCGGGCTTGCGGACAATCAGCCGTTCGGCGGCGAGCATCTCAAGTGCTTTCTTGCTGGTTATACGGCTAACCTTATAGGTTTCAGCCAGCTCTTTCTCGGAAGGAACCCGTTCTCCGGGTTTATAAACCTCCGTAAGGATGCTCTCCTTCACTTCATCAAAAATCTTCTCATACATCGGCTTGGAAGAGGTGGATTCAGTCATAACATTCTTGGTCCCCTGACATTCATTTTTCAGTATCATACATAATAATATATCATGATATATAAAAATTGTCGATCCAGGTCGCCAGAACTTATCTACCAATAACGCTGCCACTCTCCAAGCACCCGCATCAAGGCCTCACAGTAGAAGTAATCCCCCCAGAGGGTGCATTCGTCAATCCCCCAACCCCGTGGTTTGTTATAGACACCATGCAGCAGAATTCCGTTTGAATGAGGATGCTCCTTCGTTGTGTACCGCTCAGCAAGTACAGCCAGCATCTCCAGGGCAGCTTCTCTGTATCCGGCTGCACCCGGATCGTCAGCCGGTAATTGCCGGAACAGCTCCAGCAGCCCGCAGACAGTAATAGCAGCAGCCGAGCTGTCCTTCTCCTGGCCGTCGCCGTCCGTAAATATCAGATCCCAATACACAATGCCGTCTGCCGGAAGTTTTTCCAGGAAATAGTCGGCCAGCTGCCTGGAGGCATCAAGCAGCGATGAATCGCCCGTATGCGCGTAGGCAAGCGCGAAGCCGTATATGCCCCAGGCCTGCCCTCTCGCCCAGCAGGAATCATCGGCATACCCCTGATGAGTGTTGCCGTACAGCGGCTTACCCGTTTCCGCGTCCATATAATAGGTGTGATAGGAGGTATGGTCGGGGCGGACCAGATACCGGGCCGATTGCCGGGCGTGTCGGTGGGCTATGGATGCCAGGGCGCTGTCCCCAGTCTCTTCAGCAGCCCAGTGGAGCAGCGGAAGATTCAGCAGGCAGTCAATAATCATCCGGCCGCGCTGCGCCGGGTCATTCAGATCTCCCCAGGCCTGAATAATTCCAGCCTCGGGAAAGTAACGGTCCGCCAGCAGTCCGGCCGCTTCCAGCGCCATCTCCCGCGCCGCCGGATTGCCGGTAATCCGGTAGGCAGCAACCGCCGAGAGGCTGTACAGAAAACCCAGATCATGCGTATCCACCGCGATCCGCTCCTCCACCCGCCTCCGGAAGCTGTCCAACTGCTCTTCTGCCGCTTCCCGGTACCTGCTGTCTCCGGTCCATTCATACGCCAGCCAGACCATGCCGGTCCAGAAGCTGGCCGTCCAGTCCGTATTCTCTATCGCAGGATAGACTAGACCTTGGCTGGCCGACGCCGGGAACAGCTCCGTATATACGGGCAGATTCTGCTCAATTTTACCTACCGCAAACTTCAGGGCCTGTTCGAAGAACAGCCGCTCATCCTCCTTGAGTTCACACAGTACTTTATGCATGGCCTTCCAGCCTCCTTTTTAAGCGGAGTGTAAGTCCGATTGTCTGCCGGCCGCCGGTCAGATTGAATCTGAGGAAGGCTAGCTTATCCTTAATCAGCTTAACTTCAGCACCGCCTGAACATGCGCTGACTTCATAGCCCGCCAGATCATCCCAGTACACTAACCCGAACGGAACAGCGCTGCTGCTCCCAATCTCATATTCAAGCTCAATCACCGTATCCGTCTTCAGGTACTTCGTCACGAATACCGGCGGAACAGCTTCTGTGAAATCATCGTTCATGTTCAGCTTGCCGATGTAATTGCGCAGCAGACGGGGCCTGCATTCTCCCTCCACGAAGGACAGCTGGCACTCTTTGTCATAGTAGAGAAAAGTTTCCGGCCAAGGGCCAAATCCAACTCCGCCCAGAGTCATGGTGTATTCGTTAATCTCCGGCCGTACCGGATAATCATGGGTAAGCATATAAGATGGTGCCGTGTATTCATTCTGCTCTTTATACAGGCGTACAGCATGGGGTAAAGTCGTTAAGGTAATAGGATAGCTGGTAATATAGTTGAAAAAGAGATCCAGCATCCCTGCACATTCCTCGACATGGGAAGCCGGGAATACTGTGAACCTGTCTGTGAACTCCATCTCATGGCCTTCCTGCTGCTGGAGGAAAAACACCTGCCCGTTATGATCCGTATTGAACAAATATTCATCGAACAGATGCTTCCAGTAGTCGATATTCTCTCCTGTACACAGACCGGCACGCAGCACATCGTTAGGGTCCGTGGAATAGATGACCGGGCTGCCGGTGTGGTAGGTGGCGTGCAGGTCCCGGGCCGTCCATTCACAGGCCACCACCTGGCCCCGGCCGGGATGCGGCACCTTGAAGCTCCCGCTGTCCACATACCACGAGCCCCAGGGAATGCCCTTATGGGTGATGCCATCCCACCAGAACTGCTCATAGCAGTATCCCCACATGCCTTCAAAATCCAGTTCTTCCAGCACTTCAATCACTTCATTGTAAATCTTCCCCCTTGCGGCCACCTTGGTGGTGGCCCATGGGAAGACCTCTTGCAGCAGCGACCAATCCTCTTCCAGCCGCCGCTTCAGCACCTCCTTAGAGGAGCCAGCCTCCTCTTCAAAGAAAGGGCATTGCAGGATGACATCATCGCCGTAGGCGGCATGCCATTCCCCGATCCGCTCCCGCAGGACCGGAATCGAGCCACGGTTGACGATCCAGGTTACGGGAATGCCGTATTTATGCGCAAGCTCCGCAGTCCGCTTAATGCCGTCCAAGGCGACCCCCTTACCCCAGTCTGCATCATAATGTGCAGCGTAGCTGACGAAGGTATAAATTAGCCGTTCCGGTTTCAACACAATCCCTCCAGATATTCATAGTTTGTTCCTGCCGGGCCCTGCCCGGCGCGGCTTCTCCGCCGCTGCCCTAGTTATCTTCATACTCTCCCGGAAACCGGAGGGTCACGGCGGTAAGCTTGTAAGGCTCACTCTCCAGCTCCATTGCAGCCTTGTCCCCATAGTGCAGGCGCAGCCGGGTATAGACATTCCGCAGAGCATAGCCGCCATTCTCCTGCCCGGCTGCTTCGACAAGTCCGGCTTCTACCCGCTCCTTGTCGAAGCCCTCCCCATTGTCCTCCACCTTACAGACGATGAAGGCCCCTTCCCGGTACACGCGGATGATGATCCGTCCGGTATGGCCTTCACTCCTGAATCCGTGGAGAATCGAGTTCTCCACCAGGGGCTGGAGCAGGATTTTTAGCAGCGGCTGCTCTTCCAGCCCTTCCTCCACTGTAATCTCATAGGTGAACAGCTCCTCGTAGCACTGCTGCTGCAGGCTTAAGTAACGGCTGACATGATCTACCTCCTTGGCTACGGTTGTCAGATCATGGCCGTTATTAAGCCCAAGCCGGAACAGTTGGGACAGGGAGACAATCATCTCCTTCACATCCTCCTGCTTGCGGGATTCTGATTTCCAGAGAATCGTATTCAAGGTGTTGTAGAGAAAATGAGGATCAATCTGCGCCTGCAGCGCCTTGACCTCAGATACGCGCTTCTGCTTCTCCGCCTCAGTGACGTTCTGGATGAGCTTCTCAATTTTGACCAGCATGATGTTGAAGCGTTCGCCCACCTGTGCCACCTCATCCCTGTAATCGCTGGAGAAGCGCACGGAGAGATCATTGTCACCGGCTCGGGACATCAGACGCTGCAGCCGATAGAGAGGGCGGATCAGCAGGCCGGTCATCCACTTCGACAGAATCAGTGCCAGCGGAATGAGCGCGAGAACGATAACAAGGGTGGCCCACCACATGTAACGGATATCCTTCAGCAGCACAGCCTTGGGCTGGAAGTAGAAGATCATCCAATTATCGGGAAAGGTCACCCTGGCCCAATTGACCAGATATTCCTTCCCTTCGAACCTGTATTCAAAATGATTGCGCCCCGCGTTAACCTCGCTCTGGAAGGCCGCTTCCCGCATCGGGGCTACGAAGCGGGAATGCTCATCCATCACCGGATTACCCGCTACGTCAATGACTGCAATGCTTCCGCTGTCGCCGACCACATTCGTCTCGGCATATTCCTTGATGGCAGACTCCCGCACATTGACGACCACCTGCACATCGGTTCCCCGGTAGGCCGAGATCGGCTCAATCAGCAGGCTGAGGACACGGCCGCTGTTCTCGAACAGCCCGTCACGGTGGGCCGGAACCCACAGCGGCAGCGTCTTCTCCTGCATAATCCGGCTTAGCGGAGTGTCCGCGAAATCCAGATTCGTCCGCTTCGCCCCGGTGACAGAATAGAATTCACCAATGGGCGTGGACACAAGCACCGAATCAATGGATGGCTCGATTAGCTGCATCTGGACCAGGGGCACCTGCAGCGCGTTGTTCAGCGCGAAATAAGAATAGTAGCTGGCCTCTGTTCCCGGCGAGGCGCGGAGAATATCCTCGAAGGGCGGACTCATCATAAAGGTCAGGACCGACAGCCGGACTTTGCGCAGCTTCTCCTCCAGCGCCTGGGCCGATTTGCCGATCATCATCTGGCTGAGCTCTGCCGTCTTGCGCTCCAGAAGCCGCGAAGCCAGGTATTGTGAGGAGACGCCTGTAACCCAGATCGCCAGAATCACGATGGACACTATGCCGATCCAGAGCCTGGTCTTGAAGGTGGAATTGTGCAGGAATGTCCGCAAAATCGGCTTTCTCATCCGTTGCCCTGTCTGGGCCCATAGGCCGCCCGGAATTCCGTGGGCGTCATGCCGGTCGTTTTCTTAAAGACATCGCTGAAATAGGAGCGCTCCTCATAGCCGAGGCTTTCGGCAATTTCGGCGATGGGCCGGTCACCGGCCAACAGCAGCTTGGCCTGCTCCATCTTCTCCTGGATGACGAAAGCGCCGACAGAGAGCCCGGTCACCTTCTTGAACAGGTTGGAGAAATAGCTGGTGCTCAGGTGAACATGGGCAGCATAGTCGCCGACCAGCAGATTGAGATGCAGATGCTCACGAATGTAGCGGATAGCCGCCTGAATCGCCTCTTGGGCGCTGAATTGCAGCCGGGACTGGACCTGCGCACAGCTCAGCTTGCTCAGCTGCTTCAGCGATTCGCGCAGATCGTTCAGCACCGCGCGGGGCGAGGTCAATGCCTTCATTAGCTCGGTCAGCTCCGGACTCCCGGCCAGTTCAGGCACCGCATTGCGGATCAGAGCGGCAAGCTCTACACAGAGCGCCTTCGCACTGTCCGGCGAAGGCAGGGCTTCTGTCTTCCCGGCAGTTTCCAGCAGCATCAGCAGTAACTTCTCGGCCTGCCCGGCATTACCGGAACGCAGCGCATAGACCAGTTCCTTCTCCAGATCGGCATCAGGACGCGGAAGCACCTCGGGACGCTGCGTGATATGCTCCCAGAAGAATACACTGTTGCCTCCGGTATAGAATGTGTAGGTTAGTGCCTCTACCGCCTGCTGATAGGCAACGGGAAGCTCATCCAGCTCCTGAACCGTCCGGCTTACGCCTGCCGAGACCGTGCATTTGGAGTAACGCTCGGCGTTCTCCCGGCATTCCTCAGCGATTCCCAGTGCGCTGGCCCCGTCCCCTGTGTTGATAATGAGCACGAAGCGGTGAACCGATTCGCGGAACAGCGTTCCCTTGGCCACCCGGAGCACAGTCTCCTCTACGATGTTCTGCACGGCAAACCGCAGCAGCTCCGCATCATTGACCGGAATCTCCTCGCTCTTCTGTACGAAATGGTCAATCTCCAGCACCACGACGGCGAGCGGAGAGGACTGCATATCCATCTGCAGAAATTCCCAGCGCCTGCGCAGCGTCTCCGGCTGGGCCGAGAAGCGGACCAGCAGGCTGAGGTATTCCTGGCGCAATAACGGCATGCTCTCCCGCAGCTTCTGCTGCATGTCGCTCAGCTCCTCGCTATGCTGCCGCTCTCTCTCCAGCTCCTCCGCAGCTTTCTTCACCACTTCGGCCAGCTGCCTCGGTGTGAAGGGCTTGAGGATATAATCGAAGGCGCCCAGACGAAGCGCTTCCTGCGCATGATCGAAATCGGAATAGCCGCTGATGAAGATAAATTTGGCATGCGGGAGCTGCGGCCGCAGCTCCCGCATCATCTCAATGCCGCTCAGCCTGGGCATACGGATATCCGTCACAATGATATCGGGCAGCTTCTTCTTAACGAGCGCCAGACCTCCCTCGCCACTGGATGCCGTGCCCACGATGTCTATCCCCAGTTCGCTCCAGTCCATATCCCGGGAGATCCCGTTCACGACAGCGCGGATATCATCAATTACGACCATGGTATATGTCCGCTTGATCATAGGTGCCTCCTCCTTCAAAAGCCTCCTCCGGCCGGAGGAGGCGGAACTGATTATTGTTGTTCCAGATAACGCGCGTAAGCCGTATTATAGATTTCCAGTACTTCATCCAGCTTCAGCTGCTCCAGCTGCTGAACGAATGCGTCATAGCTGCCCTCCACTGCCTCTCCGCCCATGAACCACTTCTGCGAAGTTTCCATCACATAGGTTTCGATCGGCGGGAACAGCTCCTTAATCTTCTTGTCTTCATCCAGGGTGAAGCTCAGCTGCGGCACCTGGTACTCCGGGGCGAAGTAGTTATTGTCCACATACATTTTCACGCCTTCGAGAGCGATCTTATTCGTCCATTGCTCTTCGTAGGCGAAATCCTGATGTCCGCCGATCGTCAACTGGGCACCGGTGGTCTTGATCAGATAATCGACTACAGCAGGCTCATTCAATACCTTCTCAGTGAATACCGGCTTGCCGTCCACCACCGTGTACGTTTCGCCTTCGATTCCAAAGTTATGCAGACGGCGTCCTTCTTCAGTCCACCAGAAGTCCATATAACGCAGTACAGCCGCCGGGTCCTTGGCATTCGCTGAAATCGCCCAGCCGGCATCGTTGCCCAGCGGATTACGCTTGGTTACTTCAAATACCTTGCCGGAAATGCTGGCCGGAGGTGCGATAGGACGCAGCGAGAAATTAGGCAAAGTCGGCTGGAGCTTGTTGTTGTAATTGGCGGTGCTGGCGAACCAGTCATGTACAGAACCGCCGGTATCATTCGCAAAGAGAATATCACGTGCGGTATTGCCGCGGGTGAAAATCTCCTTATCAATCAGCCCTTCCTTGTACCACTTAGCTGTCTCAGTCGCAGCCGTCTTATACTCCGGCTCGTTCGGCCCGTATACGATCTTGCCGTCCTTCAGCTTGAAGGACAGCGAGGCATCCCACAGCGGAAACAGGGAAGCGAAGCCGGAAGTAGCATTGCGGGAGAAGAAAGGCACCTCATCCTTCTTGCCGTTTCCGTTAGGGTCCTGTTCACGGAATGCCTTCAGCACCTCGTAGTACTCCTGAACCGTTGCCGGAGCCTTCAGCCCCAGTTTGTCGAGCCAATCCTGACGGATATACCAGCCCTCCTGGGCTTCCCCGTCAGACACGAACGGCACGACATAAATCTTGCCGTCTGAGGCAGTGATAGCACTCTTAACCGCCTTGTTCCCGTCCAGGAACGCCTTGAAGTTCGGAGCATTCTCGGCCAGCAGGTCATCCAGCGGCACAAGCGCGCCCTGAACAGCGATATTATTAAGTCCGGACAGCTGGTAAGCCACAATATCAGGCAGTTCACCCGAAGCGAGCAGCAGATTCCACGCCTGGGCATCGTCGCCTCCGGTCGGAGCTACATTCTTCAGTGTGACGCCGGTAGCCTTGGACGCTTCCTGAAAAATCGGCAAATCGCCGTTAATCTGAAGCGCCTGGCTATAATAATAGAAGTTAAGGTTTAGCGGTTCCACATTTGCTACCGGTGAAGCAGAGGCGGCAGGCGAAGCGCCTGAATCATTCGCTGACGGGGATGGGGCTGCCCCCTCATTGCCGCCGCAGCCTGATACCAGGACGGCCATAAGCGCTGGTGCAAGCAGCAGGCTTTTCATCTTTTTCATGTACAATAATCCTCCCTTTTAACTAGTATATCTTATCCCTTTTCTATGCAAACAAGTACGCCTTCGGTCAAGGCTTCCCTGGCGGCACCGCTACTAGCTTCAGCCCTTGATGGAACCGATCATGACTCCGTGTACGAAATACTTCTGGATAAACGGATAGAAGAGCATCATCGGAAGAACGGCAACCACAATCGTGGCGTAGATGACCGTTTCTGCAATCAGATAGGAGCTGTCTGTGACCATCATGGAATCACTCGGCTTCATCTGTACCACCAGACGGTTCAGCAGCACCTGCAGCGGCACCTTGTCCTCACTGCGCAGCAGCACCATAGCCCAGAAGTATCCGTTCCAGCGCCCTACCGCATAGAAGAGCGTAACTGTCGCCAAGGCAGCCTTGGACAAGGGCAGCATGATCTGCAGCAGAATGGTAGCCTCGCTCGCCCCGTCAATGCGGGCTGCCTCCTCCAGCTCTTCAGGAACAGACTGGAAGAAGGTGCGCAGGATAATAACATTAAAGGTCGAAATGGCGAAGCCGAAGATGATTGCACTCCGCGTATCAAGCAGGTCCAGGCTGCGGAAGTTCATATAGATAGGGATAATTCCCGCATTGAAGACAAGCGTGAAGGATATCATCAGATTGATCGCCTTCCGGCCTTTGAGCCTGCGCTTGGACAAGCTGTATGCACCGCAGATCGTAAGTACCATGCTGACCAGTGTACCTGCGACAGTGTAAAAGAGCGTATTGGCGTACCCGAGCCAAATGGTCGGCTCCCGGAAGACCGCCTTATAAGCGTCCAGTGTCGGCTCGACGGGGAACAGAATCACCCGGCCCGACACCACCGCATCCGGAGAACTGAAGGAAGCGGACAGCACATAGAGTACAGGGAACAGGACAATGATCATCAGAAGCGTCAGGAATACATAATTGAAGCGGTAAAAAAGCTTTTCGCCGCGGCTTTCTGTCATGATTTCTTCACCTACCAGAGACCGTTGCCGGTGTATTTTTTGCTGAGCCGGTTAGAGATTACAATGAGGAGCAGGCCCACAACCGAGTTGAATAATCCGACTGCTGTAGCCATGTCGTAACGGCCGTTCAAGATCCCTTCCCTGTAGACATAGCTGTTAATGACGTCTGCCGTCTCGTAGGTCGCAGGCTGATAGAGCAGAATAATCGCCTCATAGCCAACCTCCAGCAGACTGCCGATCTTCAGTATCAGCATGATCATGATCGTAGGCAGAATTCCCGGCAGGGTCACATTAAGCATGCGCTTCCATTTATTAGCTCCGTCTACCACCGCCGCCTCATAGAGATCCGTATTGATGCCTGCCAGCGCTGCAATGTAGATAATGGCAGAGAAGCCCATTTCCTGCCAGATGCCCATCGAGATGAAGATGGTGCGGAAATACTCCGGCACGGCGAGGAAATAAATTTTCTCGAAGCCCAGCTGCTCCAGCAGGAGGTTAACGATACCGTTGCCGGGTGCGAGCAGATTGGTTACGATGCCGCACACAACGACAACGGAGATAAAGTGGGGCAGGTAAGTAATGGTCTGTACCATTTTTTTGAACATGGCGTTCTTCACATCATTAAGCAGCAATGCCAGCAGGATCGGCGCCGGAAATGCGAATAACAGGCTGTACAAGCTGATCAGCAGCGTGTTCTTCAGCACCCGCAGGAAGTAATCACTCTGCAGGAATGTTTCAAAGTGGCTGAAGCCTGCCCACGGACTGCCCGCGATGCCCTGAAAAACGCTGTAATCCTTGAAGGCAATCTGCAGCCCGTACATCGGCTTAAAGGCAAACAGGATATACCATAATACAAAAGGCACCAGGATCGCATACAGGAACCAGTCCCTGCGCAGCGTTTTCCCCAGCCCCCCGGTCTTGACCGGCAGTGCCGGCAAGCCGTTCTGACTCTCCTTAATCCGAAGTTTCATCACTCTTCTCTTCCTTCCTTGGCTGCCTGCTCGGCCGCCGCTGTCGTAACTTTATTATAAGTAGCGGCACTGCAAGCCATAAGGCAAAATCCGATTGTAAGGGACGGATATTCAACTGTAACCGGGTTCACCCGGATTGCACGAGTGATCCGGAGGCCTGTGTACGCCACATTCTGCCCACAGCAAAAAACACCCGCATCAGGAGACCTATCTCCAGTCTGCAGGTGTTCGGGTAGTATCGTTTCTGCCAAGATCAGGATAAGCTAGTAGCTGCGGCTGTCCTGAACATGAATATAGTTAATGCCTTGCGCAGTCAGCTTGGAGCCGCTTGTATTCACGACCCGGACTGCTTTTTTGCCTTTGCCGCTGAGGGAGAAGCTGATATTATTAGCCAGTTTGTTCTCCACAATTTGTTCGAGCGCACTGTGGAATCCGCCAACCGTAATGCCCTCCAGGTTCTCCAGTACCGGTTCTTTGCCCTCTTCAATCGTCTTGAGAATTTGATAGATTAACGACTTGCTTCCGTCCATCCTGATTCGCCTCCTGCATCAATTGTGAGCGTTTACACAACACTAGCCTTACATGCGGACTTTTCCCTCTGTATATCTATTCTCTTATTCGACAACACAAAACTTTTACCTCTTTTTGGAATCTAATCTTCATTAAAAAGTCTCATCTATATGATTTCCGTACAAGCTGCTGACTCCAATCAGCCTGAACGCTCCATTCACTTTGGCATACGTATAATTCTGATTGGGTTCATCCTTATAGCGTACCTCCGCTTCATAATCGCCCGATTTGAAGCTGTAGACTCCCCGGATCTCCTGAATGACTTCTGCGGGGTAAGCTCTGGTATGAACCAGGTACTCCCTGACTTCGTTTGCGATTTGGCTTCTTTTATAAGGCAACCCGGTTAGCGACACATAGATTCCCCCGGCAACTATAGCGAGTACTACCCCAGCAATGGTCATAGTCCGGTTCGTAAGTCTCAAGCGATAACCCCCATTCAGTATTTAGTTTGTTAAGGCGGATGTGAAAATAACATTATTTAACATCCGACTTTCTATTTTAGCATACGGATTGTAGATCGACTACTATTGGCCCCCGTCCGGGGAATTCTGGTGCACTAATACCTTTCATTTGCTCATTTAGCCCCCGTCCGGGGAATTCTGGTGTATTAATACCTCTCATTTACTTATTTAGCCGCCGTCCGGGGATTTCTGGTGCATTAATACCTTTCATTTGCTCATTTAGCCCCCGTCCGGGGAATTCTGGTGTATTAATACCTCTCATTTGCTTATTTAGCCGCCGTCCGGGGAATTCAGGTGCACTAATGCTCTTCATTCGCTCATTTGGGCGGCGTCCGGGGAATTCAGGCGCACTAATGCTCTTCATTTGCTCATTTAGCCCGCGTCCGCTCAATTCAGGTGCACTAATGCTCTTCATTTGCTCATTTGGGCCGCGTCCGGGGAATTCAGGTGTACTATTGCTCTTCATTTGCTCATTTGGGCCGCGTCTGAGGAATTCCTTCCCGGATATTAAAAAAAGGCCCCGCCAAGGTGCCTCTTGCTCTACCGCTACTTCCCCGTTCGTTCAGCACATAGCCGATTCGTTGCCGGGTTCAACTTAGCGTCAGCCATGCCCAGCGGAACAGATAGCCCGCAATCCACAGCAGTGCTGCAATCACGATGAAGGCCACAGTGTATCCCCACCACCTTAGCGGCTTCTCCTTGTAGAATTTGAGAACCAGCAGCGAGGCAACAATCAGGGCTGCCGACGGGATGCCCAGTATTTGCAACAATATCGCATTCAGTATATCTAAGATCCATACTTGGTTAGACCACTTGCTTGACAGCAGAATGTATAACAACAATGCCGCGATATTCACCCCGATCGCGCTGATCCAGAGTATTCTCACAGGCTTAACCACGGTCCCACCCCCATACTCTATCTTATTACCCCCACACCGGAAGTTTGCAGCAGAGCAGGCACAATGACCGTAAATCGGCGCCAAGGCAATCCTTCCACACGTACAAACGGCGGACCTCCCAGAGCAAACTGCTCCGAGAGATCCGCCGCCTAAATTAAAAGCTCCGGTAATTCTCAGTCTGATGATTCTTAATAAGGTACTTTGAACATGTAACGGCGGTCTTCCAGCGGATGGTTGCGGGCCGCAGCCAGCTCAACCGCATAGACGCGAAGGATAAAGTTGAGTGCAAGCGGAGCAAGGTATCCCTTCATCTCTTCGTCCACGCCGGTCCAGTCCAGTTCTTTGGCGTCAAGCACCAGGAACTTCTCCCCATGCTCCTTCAGGAATTTCAATGCCCGCTCTTCCATCGGACGGGTCTCGTCAAGTCCCATCAACAGAATGAATGGCATTTGCTTGTCCAGAATCTCGAACGGTCCATGGAAGAATTCGCCGGCGTGAATCGCATGGGAATTGATCCATTGCATCTCCATTAAGATGCAGATTGCGAAGGAGTAGGCAATGCCGTAATTGGAGCCGCTTGCCATAGTGTAAATAACGGATTCATCTTTGTAGGCCGCAGCGAATTCTTTGCCCGGAGCCGTATAGTTGGTTTTGATGGACTTCATTATGCCATCGAGATGCGGCAGGCTCGCCAGCAGCTGCTCATACTTCTTGTTGCCTTCCTTAACGTACAGCAGGCCCATCGTCAGGCGATACAGAATCGCGTAGTTGGCGATCTCCGGATGCGGGTCAAGCTCGCCCGGAGGCGCCCAGCTGTAATTGACGATATAATCGGACTCGTCGGCCAGCGGCGCCGTCTCAACGTACATGAGGGAGACGGTCAGCGCGCCTTTGCTCTTGGCAAATTTCGCAGCTTCCGTTGTCTCCGGGGTCTTGCCTTTGTGGGAGCAGAGGATGACCAGTGAATTCTCGCCGAGTGTGCCCGGATTACGGTAGATGAATTCATTGGAGTTGAACACCTCGGCCGAGATGGATGCCGATTCACGGTCAATGAAATATTTGCTCGGATACATCAGGGCGGAAGAACCCCCGCAGGCAACCAGGAATACCCGGTTGATCGTTCTTGCCTTATAGGCCTCTAGAATTTGGTTCACTTGATCTTGCGCAGTTTGCAATACGTTCGCTACACTCACAGTTTCGTCCTCCCAGCTTTAACTTGTTATATGTTGTCTTATATATACTTATACATTCGTTGGCGCAAAATGTCAATGCCTTTTTTCTCAAAACCCTTCTGCTTCAGCCATGCCGGGGGCTGTCATCCAGAATCCTCTTCAACCCGATAGACCTGAAGCTGTAGGCACAACGCTCCTGTCTTCAGGTGTAAGACCGCGGAAATCCGGCGGCACCCGTCTTGCGGCTCCGGTCTGAATAGCCGCCCCGATAATGGCGGCTCTTACGTCGGCAACCACCCGTTCGTTGAAGATACTCGGCACAATGTACTGCTCGTCCAGCTCGGAGGAGCCGACGACTCCGGCGATCGCCCGCGCAGCCGCGAGCTTCATCGTCTCATTAATCCCGCTGGCCCGGCAGTCCAGCGCACCGCGGAATACCCCGGGGAACACCAGCACATTGTTGATCTGGTTCGGATAATCGCTTCGTCCTGTAGCGAAGATACGGGCATACGGCAGGGCCTCCTCCGGCGAGATCTCCGGCTCGGGATTGGCCATCGCGAACACGATCGGGTCCGCCGCCATGCTCCGGACGTCACTAGATACCAGTACTTTGCCGCTGGAGACACCGATAAACACATCCGCCCCTGCAATGACCTCAGAGAGTGTGCCGCCGCGCGAGCCGACCTGCGGCTGCATGCTTAACCATTGCCACATGGGCTGCTCGTAACAGCCTCCCCGCACAAGGGCACCCTCGCGGTCCACTGGCGTCAGCTGGCGCACCCCGGCAGCGAGGAGCATTTTACAGATAGAAACTCCAGCCGCACCAATTCCATTCACGACGATCCGGACGTCCTCCATCCGCTTGCCGACCACCTTCAGCGCATTAAGCAGCCCCGCCACTACGACAATAGCCGTGCCATGCTGATCATCATGGAACACCGGGATATCCAGCTCCTCCTGGAGACGGCGCTCGATCTCGAAGCAGCGCGGAGAGCTGATATCTTCGAGATTGATGCCCCCGAAGATCGGACTGATCGCCAGCACGGTGCGGATAATCTCCTCCGTGTCCTGCGAATCGAGACAGATCGGGAAGGCGTCAACATCAGCCAGCTGCTTGAACAGCATCGCCTTGCCCTCCATCACAGGCGCAGCTGCATAAGGACCGATGTTCCCGAGACCCAATACGGCTGTGCCGTCCGTAATCACAGCAACCGTGTTGCGCTTTATTGTGAGCGAGTAGGCTTTCTTCGGGTCCTCGGCAATGGCCGAACACACTCTGGCCACCCCTGGCGTATAGACGCGTGACAAGTCATCGCGGTTCTTCACCTGCATTTTGGGCTGAACCGCGATTTTGCCCCCGAGATGAGCCAGGAAGGTCCGGTCCGACAGATGGATAACCGAGATGCCATTCATTGCCCGGATCGCGCCGATCAAGGCTTCACTGCCTTCCTGCCCGGCCTGTACCGTAATATCCCTTATAGAAGAACCGGCCCCGGAACTGACCGCATCAACGGCTACGATGTCACCGCCGAACCGGCTGACCGTCTGGGCCACCTCGGCGAAGGAGGTCCGCTCATGATTGAATTCCATGCGAAGCATCAAGCTTTCATATCCCATCCGCGTCTCTCTCCTTCTGTCCTGAATTGAACTTAAGCGAACTTAGGTTGTGAAATTACGCAGCCGCTCAGCCTGCGACCGGCCCAGTAATGCGAAGCCCGCTGCCCCGATCACGCTGAGCACAGCTGCGCCGCCGAACAGAAGCCGGTAACCGCCTGCTTCGATGACATAGCCTCCGATATTGCTTGCCGTAATCCCGGCAATATTGGTGTAGACGATGATGAAGAGCGAATGCGCCGTTGTCTTCGTATGCGCCGGGCTTGTGTCGTAGGCATAATTAATGCCTGTCGCCAGGAACAGCGCATAGGTAATGCCCGACAGAACCTGATTCATCATCAGAATTCCGAATGCCGGTTCCAGCGAGAGAATGTACCATCGCAGCGCCCCGGCCAGGGACACCAGCGACAGTGTGCGCACATAACCCAGCCTGCGGATAATGACGCCCGAGAAGAGGAAGACAGGGATCTCCGCGATCGAAGAGATCGTGTACAGGATGCCGAGCTTGCCGGAAGCCTCCCCTCCGAGGTGGCTGATATATACCGAAAAGAATGCATTGTTCAGCTGCGGGCCGATCGCCGCAATGAACACCGGGATGAGAAACAGCAGAAACCGCCGTTCCTTCAGGAGCGGCAGCATTTCCCTGAACAGCCCTCCCCGCCCGGCCGGCTTCTCTTCATCGTCCCGCTTCCGGGTGTATTCGGTATCCAGCAGGAAGCTGAGCGCACACATCAGCATCATTGCCGCGACATAGCCGGGAAACATCACCCACAGGCCGTATTTGTCATACAGGAGACCGAACACTGTGACGGACAGCCCGAAGCTAACCGAGCCGACGACCCGGATCGAGCCGTAGCTGAGCGCATTCTTCTTCGCATGACGGACGGTTACAGCGTCTACAACCGGGAGTGTTGCCGAAGCGAACACCGCCAGCACGATCGAGATGCCGACATAAGCGGCATAGTGTTGACCAGCGAAGGAATACAGCAGCATCACCCAAGGAGTGATGCCCATACTGACAATGAGGACCTGCTTGGCAATGCCGTAATAATCAATCAGCATCCCCCATACGGGCTGCATGAGGAAGCCGACCAGCGGGCCGATCGAGAAGATGAATCCGATCTGCTGTGCGCTGAGTCCGTTCTCCGCGAACCAATAGCTTAAGAACGGCAGATAGGACGCATAAGCGATATAGAAAAAATAGTTATACACATGCATCGAGTATTTCCTGATGCCTCTTGCCATAGGCGCCTCCCTCTGTATCCGTAACTAGCGGTAGGACCGTTCCAGACGTTTGGCCAGCATGGATAGCGGGAAACAAATGACGAAATAGACAGCCAGCACCAGCGTATACATCTGCGATGCGACCGATAACCCCTCCATCAGCTCCACACGTTCAATGACGAGTTGAACAGACTTGAGAAAATCCTGGTTGCCGATCAGCACCGACAACGAGGTGGATTGGATCAGATTGGACATCAGCCCGATGACCGAGGGCAGCATCCGGCGAACCGCCTGAGGCAGGATGACGTAACGCATCGTCTGGACTGTGCTTAGACCAAGGGCGACGCTTGCTTCCGTCTGCGCCTTCGGAATCGACTGAATCGCACCCCGCACCGCAACGGATATATTCGCGCTGCTCCACAGGCTAAGCGCAATCATGGCGGAGATGTAGCTGTTTACATGGACTCCAAGCTCAGGCAGCAGGAAGAATACAAGGAACAGTGTAATGAGGATAGGCAATCCGCGGAACAGCTCCGCATAACCCCTCATGGTGAGCGACAGTGCCTTGTGATTCGACGTCTGCAGCACACCGGCCAGAATACCGAGAACGAGGGCGATACCCAGGCAGCTCAGGCTCAGCAAGAGGGTATTAATCAGCCCGTCGAGGAGAAAATTTAAGTTTTTGGATAATACCTCCATTGATGCCCCCGCCTTTCGTCGTCTTGGTCTTGTAATCCAGCTTGCGTTCGATGATCCGGAACAGATACGAGGTTCCCCAGATCAGGATCAGATAGATAACAGCGATTGTCGCCAGCATCTCATAGGTCTTGAAATCGTAGGCGATCCGGTCCATGGCCATGAACGTCAGCTCAGCAACTCCAATACTGGTCATATAAGCCGAGTTCTTGATCACGGAGACGGCGGTGTTGCTGAAGGCCGGGAAGCTGATACGGAAACCGAGCGGGATCATGATGAAGCGGACAATCTGCCATGTACTCATGCCAAGTGCCTGGCCGGACTCGATCATGGCGTGGGGAACGGCATCCGTGCCCCCGCGGAAATTCTCCGCCGCGAACGCGCCTCCCCAGAGAGAGAGCGCGATAATGCCGACAGCGACAGCCGATAATTTGATCCCTAATGCCGGTAGGACAAAATATAAATAGAATACATGCACAAGCAGCGGCGTATTACGGATCAGATCGACGTAGACCACTACAATCTGCGACAGCACGGGAATGCCAAGCGTCCGGATGACTGCACCGCTCATGCCGATGATGAGCGAGACGGCGATGCTTGTCACGCTGATCAGGACGGTCATTTTCAGACCCGTCAAGAGCAGCGGCAGCACATCAAGGATATAACCGAAATCGAAACTCACGACCATGCACCTCCTCCTGGTGTAGACTACATGGCGTTCCGCAGGAACTGGCGGGTACGCTCTTCCTGCGGATTGCCGAATACCTGCTCTGGCGGGCCCTGCTCTACAATCACGCCCTGATCCATGAAGATGATCCGGTCTCCGACATCGCGGCCGAAGCCCATCTCATGGGTGACAATCAGCATCGTTGTGCCGCGGGCAGCCAGATCCTTCATTACATCCAGTACGTCGCGGACACGCTCCGGATCAAGCGCGGAGGTAACTTCGTCGAACAGCAGCACCTCAGGGTTCATCACGAGCGACCTGGCGATGGCCACCCGCTGCTGCTGACCGCCTGACAGCTGTGCCGGATAGCTGTCCTCCTTATCCAGCAATCCAACCTGATCGAGGAGTATCCGGGCTTGCGGCAGCACCTCGGTCTTCGAGCGGCCCTGGACCTTCACGGGAGCGAGCAGCAGATTCTCCATCACCGTCATATGCGGGAACAGGTTGTAGCTCTGGAAGACCATGCCGATACGCTGGCGGACCTTCTGTATCGCCTGGGGCGTATGCACGATCTTCTGATCGTCGATATACACCTCACCCCCGTTGATGGTTTCGAGCCCGTTGATACAGCGCAGCAGTGTGCTTTTGCCGGAGCCGCTCGGCCCGATGATGACGATAACCTCCTTCGCATAGACATCGATATCGACACCACGCAGGATTACATTCGTTCCATATTGCTTCTGCAGATTACGGATCGACAATTTCGGTTGACTGGTACTCATGCTGTTCCCTCCTCGGTTTGCCCGTAGCCGGTTACGGCCGCGGAATCATCTGCATCGGATCGAGATCTCCTGCCTGCGGCAAATATTCCTCAATCAGTGTCTTGAAATAATCTTCCTTGCGCATCTGCTCCAGTGCGCCGTTAACGAAATTCAGCATATCCGCCTCACCCTTGCGCACCCCAAGTGCCATTGGAGCAAAAGCGACCTGGTCGCCGATAATCGTATAATCCGTCGAAGTCTTCACGAATTCGGACATCAGCACCGCATCATGGAACATCGCATCCGCCCGTCCGTCCTTCAGCGCGCGGAACGCATCGGCATTGCTCTCTATCTTGATTTGTTTGGCTGTCGGCACATGCTCATCGAGGTAAGTCGAGCCTGTGGAGCCTTTAATCACAATCACGGTCTTGCCTGCCAGATCCGGGATCGCCTGGATGCCGCTGTCCTTCTTCACGACGGTCACAACGCCGCCGTCGAAGAAGTTCGTAGAGAAGTCAAGCTGCTGCTTGCGTTCTTCGGTCACCCCGAGCGTAGCGGCGATGAAGTCGATTTTGTTCGAATCGAGATACGGGATACGGTTCGTCGCGTTGACCGGCACGAATTCAACCGCATTCGCGTCACCGAACGCATACTCGGCCATCTTCTTGACGACACCGATCTCGTAGCCGGCATTCTTCCCGTTCTCGTCCAGGTAACCGAGCGGCGGATAGTCGTTCTTCACGCCGACCACCAGCTTGCCGCGTTCCTTGACGGCTGCCGGAGGGGCAGGTACATCGGCGGAGGGTGCTGCCGCTGCTGCGTTGCCGGATGTTGCTGTTGCTGCTTCGCCTGTTTCCTTCGCCTGGTTTCCGCAGCCCGCTGCGAAGACCATCACCGCCATCGACACCATCAGCATCCATTTGCTCATTCCCGACTTGCCCATCAAGTTTCTCATTCTCCATCCTCGCTTTCATTCGCTCATAAGTTAGGTGTGCTTACTCCCCGATGACCTGGATATAGACCTTGCGGCTCTTCGGCCCGTCGAATTCCGCCAGATAGACATCCTGTGCATCGCCGGAGATCATCTGCCCGTCCTGCACGACGAACAGGCAGGAGTTGCCGGAGATCATTGATTTCAGATGTGACGGCGAGTTGCTGCCCGTTGCCCCGTACGAAGGGAGGAAGTGGGCATGGGCGTAAGGGAAATCCTTCGGCGCAAGCCGTTCGAGCAATTCTTCAATATCAGTCTCGACGCATTCCAGCCCTTCGTTGATCATAATGCCCGTTGTTGTATGGGCCGAGATGACGGCCGCGAGCCCGTTCTGCACTCCGCAGTCTGCAATGAACGAACGGATCTCCTCTGTAATCTTGATCATTTGGAATTCCGCTTCCGACCGGATGACAAGTGTCTTTAGTTTAACCATGGCCGTTCGTTCCCCCTTTCTCCAAGAAAGACCTGTGCATTGCCGCCAAGAATTTTCCCCAGCGTCTTCGGCCTGAAGTCCATCGCCTTAAGCGCCGGCAGCAGCCGTTTGGCTTTGAAGCGGGGGCTGTTCGTGCCGAACATGACCTTATCGTTCAAGTTACGCTCAATCCAGAGCGGGCCCATATTGGTCTTAAATACCTGCTTATAGAAATCCAGAGCATTATCCATGTGGAGCAGCGAAGTGTCGGTGAATACATTCGGATATTTCAGCAGCAGCATCACCGTCTCGTGCACCCACGGCCAGCCGAAGTGGGCCAGGCACATGCGCAGGTCCGGATACGCGATCGCTACTTCCTCGAAGTTCAGCGGGTGCGAATACTTCGCCGGTGCGTCCGGCTCCCAGCTCATACCGGCATGGAACAGAATCGGTCTGTTGTACTGGAGGCACAGCTCATAGATTGGCTTCAAAATGTCGTCTTGCGGATAAAATTTCTGCTTGGACGGGTTCAGCTTCAGTCCCTGTAAGCCCAGATCCCGGAAGGCATATTCCAGAATCTCCGCCGCATCGCTGCGGTGCGGATCGACGCTGGCGAAGCCGATGAACCGCTCGGGGGCAAGGTCAACGATGTGCTTGACGTCCTCATTGGTGACAATCCAGCCCCCGCTCTGCGTCGTCAGATCGAGAGGAAGCAGAATGGAGCGGTCAATTCCGTTATAGTCCATTTCCTGGAGTACAGATTCAAGAGGGCTGGGAGACTGTTTGAAGATGCCGAACTGCTCCTTGCGGTATTTCAGGATCTCTGTGTCTTCGCTGATTGCTTTGTAGAATATCGGGTGGGTATGAACATCAATGATCAACGGGTCCTTCCGCCTTTCCTCCGGCGTTGCTTCGCCGGTTAGTAGGGTTCAAACTTCGATACGACTTCAGAAGCCGTTCTTGCACCTTGCTTAAGAGATTCCTGGATGGTCCAGCCGCTTAGCTGGCCGTACATGAAGCCTGCGCAGAATGAATCTCCCGCGCCTACCGTATTGACCACTTCAGCGGGTACAATGCCTTCCCGGTAGAACGTCTCTCCGTCATACGCCACACTGCCTTGCTCGCCCAGCGTTACAACGACAATGCGCGGCCCTTGGGCATGAGCCCACCGGATAAACGCTTCCATCTCACTGTCCTCCTGAAGATAAGAGAAGAAGGCATAATCGGTATGGGGCAGGATCGGCTCTGAAATATGGCGTGCCGTGCGTGTAGAGAAGTCATAGATAATCTGGACGCCCTGGCTGCGGAGACCGGCAAGATGGTGGTTAATCCGGCCTGACAGGTTCGTATGAATGGCCTGATGCTGAAGAATGAAGGCCAGATCGGCTTCGCTTAAGCCAAAATCACCCATGACCCCTTCGACCTTCTCCTTGTGGACTCTGTCGTTACCATTCAGATCCATGCGAAAGATAGCTGTACGCCCCTCTTCCCGGGTATGCATGTGAGATACATCAATCTGTTCTCCGCGAAGCTTGTCCAGCATAAGCGCTCCATAGGAATCATTGCCGACTACACTGACCATTGATGCGTCTGCACCTAACCGGCTCATGTGAATAACGAAATCGACGCTGTTCCCTGTGGGATACAACCGGTCTAAATTCTCGTATACGTCTATACAACAAAACCCAACACCTGCAACCTGCATATCGTCCCCCCAATCCTTAATAAGACAGCATAAGAGATAAGATTGTATATGTTGTCATATTATAATATATACCATCAAGAATTAAGCAAGTCAACGAAAAAATCAAATGTAAATGCTTTCTTTGTGTTATATATATGTTACATATTGCGAATTCTCTTGAAAAAACGCGCAAAAAAAAGGTTCATGTGATTATTCATCACACAAAACCTTTGATTAAAGCCTATCTATTGGCTGATCCCCGTCTCTCTGCCTGATCCCGGCTTGGCAAGCTGCAGCAGACCCGTGACAGATTCAGACGGATGAACATGGCGGGTAGCCGGTGTTAGTCCTGGCCGCGTTTGCCCGTGTTGATGGTGAAGATGACTTTGCTCGCCACATAGATGGATTGTGAATAATGAAGCCGCCGGTCCTGGTTATCGTAGGTGATTTTGTCGAGCTGATAGAGCGGTGTTCCCCGGTCGCAATGGAATAGATTACATTCAAATTCCGTTGCCAGAATGACTTCAAGGGTCTTCTCGGAGTACGTAGGCTCGATGTCGTAACGGTTCTTCATGATCTGATAGGTCGAAGGCGATTCGCCTATGAACTTCTCGAACTCCGGCATCAGGCCGAGGTGGAAATAGGAGACCTCGATGATAAAAGGCTGATTATCAATGAAGAGCAGCCGCTGCAGCTTCAGCACCGGATCACCGGGCTTGATGCGGAACGTCTCGGCCAGCTTCTCATCCGCCGGGATTACCCTATTCGATAGAATCTGGGCGCTCGGTGTCTTCCCCGAAGCCGTTGTCATGTCCGAGAAGCTGCCAACGGAGATCAGCTCCCGCTTCTCCTTCAACTCGCGTACATAGCTGCCCTTGCCTTGCTGGCTGTGCAGTACGCCTTCCTCCACCAGATCGGTGATCGCCCGGCGTACCGTAATCCGGCTTACCCCGTAGGTACTGCCGATCTCAGCTTCAGGCGGCAGCTTCTGGCCCGGCTGGTAGACGCCCTTTTGAATGTCCTCTTTGATAATCTGCTTTAACTGCAGGTATAGCGGACTTTGACTGGATACATTTAATTTCATACCGCGACTCCTTTAACGTCCTAATCAAACCACGTTTATCATATCATATGTTGTCATATGTACTGTTCACTGTTTGTTATCATAGTACCATATTCTAAGATTCACAACAGGGCTTTATCATAATTTTGTGCACAACAACAAACAACCCGCACTTTGCAGGTTGTTTGTTGAATAATACTCTTCTATTATTGCAGGCCACTCCAGTTCTACAGGCTCCAGATCTCCCGGGCTCTGGCCTTTACATCCGCCAGCTCAGACGCCGACAGCGGGCAGTATTCACTGTTATCGTTGGAGGTATCGGCGTGCTGCACATAGGCGAGCTTGGAGTCCCGTTCAACAATCGTATAGAACCAGGTATTCTTCGGTACATTGTACACCTTGCCGATGTCCATGGGGATCAGCTCGATGCTGAACTTGCCGTCCTTGCGGTCCGCCACCAGCAGAATACTTCTGCCGTGAACCGGAATGAACTGTTCATCCGTCTCCAGATGGACCTCCAGCCGGTGAATCCCGTCGATGTCGTTATCCGGCTTCCAGTTCTTGATGCAGACGAGCCATTCCTTATTTTTATATACACATTCGATCCCTGTGCCCTCATATTCGTATATATCAGCCTTCATCTAAGTACCCCCTGCTGCTCGAACCAGGCCAGCGAATTCCGCACCGCCTGCTCAGGGTCCAGCACATATCTCCGGTCAAGCAGCTCCAGACCCAGATATCCCTTGTATCCGCAGTCGCTCAGAGCCTGCAGCGCCTCACCCATCGGCAGCTTGCCTTCGCCGGGCACCAGATGTCCGCCGGGATTGCCGTCCACAAAGTGAACATACGTCATATTGCCGCCAAGCTCGCGGATGAAGTCGTGGATGGTATCTTTTCCTGTCACCGCCATAACGTCTGTATCCGCGAGCCCCTTCAGGTTCGGACTGCCCACTTCCCGGATCATTTGGGCGATATGCCCTGCGGAGTTAAACACATGGGTAGAGTACGACGTAAATGCCTCCAGAGGTAAAATCACGCCTTCCTTCTCTGCCGTTCTGCAGATTTGTTCCAGCGATTCCCTGCACCAGTTCCACATGTCGGACTCCTCAGCGTCCAGATAAGCAAGGCCCGTAGTCACCAGCATCTGGTTGCAGTCCAACTGAACAGCCGTTTCGATATGCCGGCAAAAAAACTCCACGCTTGCCTTGCGGTACACCGGGTCGGGATGGCTGATGCTAATCGGATATACGCTCTGCTCAGGAGTGAGACAGATGACCTTGAGCCCCCGCTCTTTGATGCCATGCTTCAAGTCCCGCACATTCTGCGGCGTGTAATAGTCCAGGTGGAAATGGGGGCCGGATGCCCACAGCTCAATATTCTTGAATCCCAGCCGGGCAGACGAGTCCAGGAAATAATTCAGCGAATACCGTTTGTAGTGAAAATTCGCAGTTGCGATCTGATCCAGTTGTATCATAATAGTTGAATCCTCCTTGTATGTTCTTCGGCTTCGGTTATCGTTCTTTCCCTACGTGAGGATGCTCCCCAGAAGCGTTGCCGTGACGACAGAAATCACGATATTAATCATTCCCGGCGCCATGAAGCTGTGATTCAGCACGTATTTGCCGATTTTGGTTGTCCCCGCCGTATCGAACGAGATCGCTGCAAGGCACTGGGCCGATACAGGCAGGAAGAAGTTGGCGTTCACAGCCATCCATGCCCCTACGATAATATAAGTCGGCAGATCAAGCGCAATGGCAATCGGGATCATGATCAGGGTGGTCGCGCCCTGGCTTGTCGTAAGCGCAGCAACGATGAACATAATGACCGCAAGCATCCAGGGCTGACTGTTCACAATGGACGCTACATGCTCCTGGATAAACTCCGTCTGCCCGCCGATAAACGTACTGCTCATCCAAGCCAGACCGAACGCGCACACCATGGCAAGCGCCCCCGCCCGGAAAATAGATCCGTTCAGAATCGTCTCAATGGCCGGACGGCAGAAGATGATAATCAGGGAAGCACAGACGAGCATAACAATCTCAATCGTATGGGCCATGGACAACACGGTGGTCGTCCCGTCTGCCGTCCAGGAAGGACGCAGCTCAGGGAACAAGCCCAGAACAACAATGGACACAACTCCCAGCAGGAACAAGAGTACTGCGGTTTTCGCGCCTTTGGGCACTCCGCTGCTGTCCTTCTTCTCTTCCGGCGCAGCCTGGGCTGTCAGCCCCTCATCCATCAGCCCTTCGGCCAGCCTGCGCAGGTATTCGGGGTCCTCCGCCAGCTCTTTTCCCTTACGGATCGTTAGAATTGCACTCACAATGACTCCCAGCAGCGTGGAGGGAATGGCAATGGTCAGGATCGTCCCAAGCTCGACTCCGAACGGTGCCATCAGACCCAGCATCGCGGCAGTCGCTGCCGATACCGGCGAACAGGTGATGGCTTGCTGTGACGCAATAATGCTGTTGGAGATCGGGCGCTCAGGCCGGATGCCGCTGTCGATGGCCAGCTTGTTGATAATCGGCAGCAGACTATACACCACATGCCCTGTCCCGGACAGGAAGGTGAATAACCAGGAAATAACCGGGGCGATGATCGTAACATTCTTCGGCGATTTATGCAGCATTTTCTCCGCAACCCGGACAAGGAAGTTCAGGCCGCCCGAAGACTGAAGCGCGGAAGCCGCCAGTACCACCGCCAAAATAATAAGCATGACATCCACCGGAGGCGAGGCGGGCTGCACCCGGAACAGAAATACGAAAATCGCTACACCTACACCGCCGAGCAGACCCATAAATACATCGCCGACTCTGGCACCAAAGAATATGAGTAAAAAAATGATCAAGAGTTCAAACCAGAACATAAAAAGTCCCCTTTTATAGTTTGTACTGACTTCACCGATCATTAGCCGCGTCTTCTGACTTCACAGGCGGCTTTCTTCGAATTGAATACGCTTACAACCATGGGACAGAAGTGGACTCCCACCGGCCGGTCAGACCAGTGGTGCCCCGAATCCAAAAGCTCCGTGAACCCGGCAGATTTGCGCTGCAAACTCCGCTCCCTTGCCCATGCTTGCCTTAATATCCGCAAGGAACTTGTCCTTCGGGCCAAATTCGATGTGCCGGTCCTTGGCACTCCGGATCAGCTCCATGAGAAAAGCCGTAATATAAGAATCTCCTGCTCCCATCGTGTCTAGTGCATCCGTTGAAACGGCCTGCTGGTACACCCATTCATCATCGTACAGTGCATAGGAACCCTCTTCGCCTACCGTTCCAACTACTACCTTGACACCGAGCCGCTGCGCCTTGCGCATCTCCCGTTCCCGCTCCTCTGCGGTTAAATGGCTGCAGGACAGAAAAGCGATATCTATATCAGGGCACACCTGCTGCAGATAATCGTCGTTCCAGCGGACAGAGAAATCAAAGGAGATAGGTACGCCGCTCTCCCGCAGAACGGTTAAATCCTGCTCAATGTAACTGTTCAGACTTGTATGAATCACGGCAAACTGCTTCAGGTACTCCAGATCGCCGCCGGTGAACTCCCACGCCCGTTCCTTGGCGATCCCGCCTTTGTTGGACCCGAGGAATACGCGGTCCCCCTTCTCCAGCGTGACCCGAGCATACCCGTTCTCCCCTTCGTAGCTGCGACAGCGGCTGCGGTCAATCCCGAGCTCATCAATGACCTGCTGAATGTACCGGGCGACCTCATCGTTGCCGAATTTCCCCAGATAGGCGGACTGGACACCGCACATGGCTGCGTAAGCAGAGAAGTTCAAGGCATTCCCACCGGGATACATTGTCCCCTGATGGACATATTTATCGACTACATTGTCGCCGATGCCGATTACTTTAAAGGATTCAATAATTTGTTTCATCTCCCCTATCTTTCCTCTCTTGTATGATACATACTTTGCAAATTCACTCCATGCCGGCTTTTGTATTGGAATGTTATGAGGTTATATTAGCACAAAGCAATACATGGCGCAAGATAGGGCTTTCATTTTTATTTTTTCGCGGTCTTTCTGGCATAAAAGGTTGTGCAGTGTTAACAAATGGTCCAGATTGTTATACTATATAAATATAGTAATAAAACAATACAATACATTTCGCTCTAAGTCTGCCCTGGCTAGACAAGCAATTTCTGGATAACTTCTGTAATCGATTTCACAAGTTGGAGGTAAATACATGCTTGACCCTTCCGAGTCATCGCCTTTATACAAACAGCTTCAAGAGAAAATATTAGACTCCATTCACAGCGGCTCCCTGCAGCCTGGAGATAAGCTGCCCACTGAACTGGAACTCAGCGAGGCCAACCAGGTAAGCCGGGTGACGGTTCGCGCCGCACTGGATTCGCTTACCTCCGAAGGCTACCTGGTGCGCATACCGGGCAAAGGCACCTTCATCACCAAAGACCGGATCAAGAAGAACGTTGCCGAGACGATTGGCTTCAGCGATACCTGCAGACTGCAGAACAAGGTTCCGGGCGCCAAGGTGATCAAATGCGTGATTGAAGATGCCACCCTCTCCGATCAGGAGCATCTGGGACTGAAGTCCGGCGACAAAGTGATCAATATCGAGCGCATACGCTACGCCGACGGCGTGCCGATCTCCGTGGAGTATTCGCGGTTCCCTTCCTCTTATTCGTTTCTGCTGAATGAAGACTTGAACGATAAGTCGCTGTATGAAATCTTAAGAGCCAAATATAAGGTGTCATTCGGGCACGCCAGAAAATATATCGTGCTTGAGTACGCCACCTTCGACGTAGCCACCTACCTGAATATCGCGGAAGACCATCCGCTGCTCAGTATCAAGAGCACCGTATCCGGCACAGACGGCAACAAAATCCACCGTTCCAAACAGCTTATTCTAGGCGACAAGTTCGAGTTAATTGTGTAGTACCAACAAAAGACGGGTCCTCCCCCTACAGGGAGAAGACCCGTCTTTTTGGTTACAGCTATGTTATTTACTGCCCTGTATGCTCAAAAGAAAATCTGGCTGTCCAGGTAGCGCCTGCATCTTTGGTAACGTACAGTGTAGAGCTGTTCAGGTCTCTGCCTGCCAGCCAGCCCCGGTTATGATCGGTGAAGGAGATGACTCCCTCGAATCCGGGAACCGCCTTCTGATTACTCCAGGTCCGGCCGTTGTTCTTGGTAAGCCCAACGCCTACTTCCTCCGCTGCCGGCTGGTAACCTGCCAGGAATGCCGTCGTCTTGCCGATCAGCACCATATTGCCGGGGGTACCGGAAGCCGGTCCCTTCTTCACTGTGGCCACGCCGCTTCCCGGAGCCGGACCTCCTCCCGCTGTCTCCTGGGCAATCACCCGGGTCCAGCTTACTCCGGCATTAGAGCTGCCGTAGAGGGAATAGGAAGTCTGCGACATTCCGTAATCGCCGTACAGTACAGCGTACACCTGACTTCCGTTCGCATAGAGTCGTCCGTAATTAGGAGAAGCGTATGGCACCTTCAGCATCTGCTTCCAGTTGGCCCCGCCGTCTGCCGTCCGCATCACCTGATAGCCGCTGCCCGGCACGATAACTACCGCCCACCCGCTATTCCGGCTGGTGAAATAGGCTCCGCGGGTATTGGCAGGTGTCTTGATGAGGCTCCAGCTCTCCCCGCCATCGTTCGTATAGTAAGTAGAGGCCCGGTTGTAGCCGAATCCCTTCCTGCTGTCCAGAAACTCTACGGATTCAAAGGTCACAGCCTTGTTCGACAGTCTGGTCCAGGTGGAGCCTCCATCAGCGGTGCGGATCAGATAATTCGCCGGACCGTCATTGACCGCTGCAAGCGCCCAGCCATGAACATTATCCGGGAAGTCCATCTGCCGGAAATTCCACTGCCCTTCATAGATCTTCTGGAAGTGACAGCCTCCGTCCGAGGTTCCAATCAGGAACCCGTTCCCGGCTGCCCGGCCCGTATCTGCGCTAAGGAACTCTACATCCGAGAAGGCCAGCGGCTGCGCTTCTGCCCCCTGGTGCGCCTTCTGCAGGTCCTTAAGCAGCCCATGGTCTCCGGTGCTACAGCCCTGCTGCGGCGTAGGGGCCGGTGCTGCTAACGCCTGCGCCGGAGAAGCTGACGCCCCCCAGCCGACTACAGAGATTAGACTTGCTGTAAGGAGCGTAGCGGTGATTTTCTGCAATCTGGTTGTCCAATTCATTGGTGACACCTCCTAGAATATATATACCCTCTGAGCAGAGCGTTACTCTGACAGTACATGAACATGTTACTCCATCTGAGGCCGACTATGTAGGTGTGAAAGGGGACAAAACTGTAACCTATTTCGCTAATTAGATTCCTTCCAGAATGGTTAATAATAAGAAACGAAGCTTACATGCACACCTCATTCAAGGAGGAAGTGAAGAGTATGATCAAACAAGATGTCCAGTATGCACTTCTCTCCAATCTGTGGCAGCGCGTGCACCTGATCAGCGGAGAAACCTACACCGGAGTATGCAAAATCGACCACTCCTCCGATGCACTGCATATTGAAACGAATAAAGGGAATTTCACCGTTCCTTATTGGACCATTAAGCGTTTTGTATAGAACGCACAAAAAGACCTCATTCCCCGCATCCGTGGAGCATGAGGCCTTTTATATGTGATTATATCACCGGATTCGATACGAGATCTCCACCGCGGCAACGCTTCAGGTAATTTAGCGCATGGACCTGGCCCGTCATCTCCAGTTCGCCCTGATAGACCGGGTCATGCCAGCCTTCAATATCAATCGTGCCCTGATAGCCGCCCTGCCGGAGGATGCTGATGATATCCGTCCAGTTCGAATCCCCGAAGCCCGGCGTCCGGTCCCATACATAAGGCTTCGGTCCATGAATCCCGAATTCCTTAATAACATCCCAGGCAATAGTTGCATCCTTGCCATGCACATGGAAGATTTTATCCACCCACTTGCGCAGCTGCGGGATCGGGTCGATCAGCGCGGTCAACTGATGGGCAGGCTCCCATTCCAGCCCGAGATTGTCTGCCGTAACGGCGTTGAACATTTTCTCCCAAGCTGTAGGATTATGTGCGATATTCCAGTCGCCCTTATGCCAGTCGCCGCCCATCGCACAGTTCTCAAAAGCAATCCGCAGACCCTTGTCTGCCGCCCGCTTCGACAACTCTCCGAAGACCTCGGCGAATCTCGGGAGTGATTCGTCAATGGACGAGCCCGGCAGCCGTCCGGTGAATCCGCCTATAAGGTCCGTGCCGAACAAGTGGGCATGCTCAATCAGCTGCTCCCAGCCGGCAAGGGTATCCCCGCTCTCAGGGTTGCCGCCAAGCGGATTACCATAGATCCCGACAGCAGAGATCACGAAGTGATGTTCAGCAGCCAGCTCGCGAATCCGGGCCGCCGCCTCCACCAGATCGGTATCGCCAACCGTCTGCCAGAAATTCAACTGGAAGGATTCGAAGCCGTGGTTCACAATCTGCGGAATCACCTGGAGGGCTTCACCGCCACGGACCAAAGTGCCTATTCTCAAAGATTCTTGCATCCTTAGGTTCATCTCCAATACGTTTATAGTCAGCGCCCTGCTGTTACCGGCCCTTGATCATCTTACAAGAACCCCGTTTGAGCAATACCGCATCATAGACAATATGCTGATGGGCTGAATGTTTGGTGATCAGATCGAACAGGACCCCCACACTCGACAGCGCCATTTCAGTTCCCGGCTGGCTGATCGTATCCAGCGCAGGGTGGTAATATTCTCCCATCTCAATGCCGTCGAAGCCGATAATGGAGATATCATCAGGAATAGACAGACCTGCGGTAAGCACGGCCTTGGCCGCACCGATGGCAATCGTATCGGAGGCAGCGAATATTGCGGTCACTGTTCTGTCGCGGTTAAGCAGTCTGCGTGCAGCATTGAAGCCCGAGCTTGGACTGTATTCACAATCCTCAACAAGCCCTGCGTTGTAAGACAAATGATGTTCTTCGAGTGCCATCTTGTAGCCGCTAAGCCGCCGGCTGCCGGTAGTGTCTTCCAGTAAAGGTGATTTAGCAAGAAAGCCAATGCTTTTGTGTCCGAGCGAAATGAGATAGGAGGTCGCCTTGTAGGCTTCCTTGGCTTCATCAATAGTTACACTGGAGAAGATAGCCGGGTCTACTTCCTGTGAGGTGGTAATGGTCGTCAGTACAAACGGAACCGTCAGCTGCTTGAATTTCTCTTCGGAATGATTATAAGTACCGCCCATGAAAATAATCCCGCTCAGGTTCTTCTCCTTCACCAGCTGAATGGCCGCATTGATCTCATCGGTCCCGTCCTCTACCTGATGGATGAGAAACGGATACCCGCGAAGATTAACCTGCCGTTCAATTTCTTTGATCATAATGGCGAAGAACGGGTTGGTAATCCCTTTAACCATGAGTGCAATGTTCTTGGATTGTGTGGTTTTCAAATTCCGCGCATTGGAATTGGGAATATAGTTGTATTCCTTGACGACATTCAGGACCTTCTCCCGGGTCGCACTGCTCACCAGACCCTTATTGTTGATCACTCTGGACACTGTTGAAATGCCCACACCGGATATCCTCGCGATATCCTTAATGTTTACGTCCACACTACTCCCCCATTTATAGGTAAGGGAGCTATTCATAATAGCTCCCCTGTAACCTATGTCATTCTTTTAGTTAACAGGTGTAAATTCTGCCAATTGTTTCTCTACTTCGGCAATGACCTTGTCAACTCCTGCTTTTTTGAGCTGATCGCGGTATTCTGCTACAGCTGTCTTTGGATCTTTGTTTGTTTTACCCAGCATGAGCTGAATACCAAGCTGTGCATTCACGTTCGAGATCGAAGCAATTTCGGTAGTTACATTAGCCGGATCGAAGCTGAAACCGTTGTATGGATCGTCGATCGCTTCTTTATCCCATGCAGCGAACAGGTCTTTACGGACCGGGTTATCAGTATCACTAGGAATCACGAACTTGTCATTTCTGAGGGACCAGGCCGAGAAGCCTCCGCCGTCTGTTTTTTCATTGAAGCCCTGCGGCTGTTTCTTCACGCCATCTTCAATCACGTAGTGCTTGCCTTCGATACCATATTGCATCAGGTTGTAGTAACTTGCATCGGTCATGAATTTCTCAATTACCATCAGTGAACGCTCTGGGTTTGAGGAGTTCGCACTGATTACTGTCGAGTTGTCTACACCCATCTTACGTTTGATTTTCTTGTTGGCTTCAGCAAAAGTATAGAAGGCTGTAGGAGAATTAGGCAGCGCCTTGATATCTCCGCCATACTGGCCGATCCAGTCCTGGGCATGAGTCAGATAACCCGCAGAGTTCGCGGCTCTGAAGTTGTCTTTGCTGCCGAGGGAAGCGGACAGAACGTCTTTACCCCAGTACCCCTTGTCGCCCCACTCACGCATTTTCACAGCCCAATCCTCGAATTCCTGGGTGAAGGCTGGATGGAATACTTTTTTGTAATCTTCCGGGCTCTTGGTAACCAGATTCAGTTCATTCAGCGAGATACCAGGTGCGTTCAGCCACATGTCTGTAGTATCTACGAGCATTCTGTACATGTTCTGAGCATCCTCAGCCTTACCGTTGATTGGAGGGAAGGATTCTTTGGCAACCACATTATCCATGTATTTAACCATATCATCAATCGACTTAATTTCAGTCATGCCGTATTTCTTCAGCAGGTCGGTACGGTAGGCATAACCGGCAGGTGTGTATTCACTGAACAGACTCGGTACGCCATAGATTTTGCCATCTACCTTAGTATTCTGCCAGGAGGATTCAGGAACCTCTGCCTTCAGCTTAGGAGCCACCTTGTCAAGCATATCGGTAATGTCCGTCAGCGCACCTTCAGTAGCCAAGGTGTAGTAGGACACAGGAGCACCAGGTGATGCATGTGACAGATCGAACGATTCGCCGGAAGCGAATAGCAGCGGATACTTGGTTGCTACGTCTCCCCAGTCAATATATTTGATTTCAAGCGTAGTATTCAGATCAGCCTTAAGCTTCTTGTTAATCTCAGCCAGAATCTCTTTATTGGTAACTCCTTCACTGCCCCACAGGTAGTACGTCAACTTCGCTTCCTTAGAAGTATCTGCTCCTCCTGTGCTTGTGGATGGAGCATTCGACCCTGCCGGAGTATTGCCATTTGCATTATTGTTCGATGAACACGCGGATAGCACTCCAGTAAGCATGAGGACAGCAGCTAGAGAAGAAGCAATCTTTTTACCTTTCATTCGGTAAGCCTCCCTTTTCTTTTCTATATTATGGATTGTGCATCTATAACAAACACCCTTCGATTGAAGCAGGCGTCCATTAACCCTTAACAGCACCGATGGTAAGACCGGTTACGAAGTAACGCTGAATGAATGGATACAGGAGAATGATCGGGCCTGTGGCCAGTACCGCTGTAGCCATCTTGATGGATTGAGTCGGCAGATCGGCTGTATTAATGACCGCCCCCGAGTTGATGAGACTGCCCATATTCGCCTGATTGATCATGCGCTGCAGGAAGTACTGGAGCGGGAATTTGCTCTGAGTGTCCATGTATAGCATTCCGTTATACCACTCATTCCAGAAGCCCAGTGCCGAGAACAGTCCGATCGTTGCCAGTGACGGAACCGCCAGCGGCATGAAGATGCGCCAGTAGATGCGGAAATCGCCTGCGCCGTCAATCGTCGCTGATTCATACAGGGAATCCGGGATCGCCTTCATGAAGTTACGCATCAGGAAGATCGACCACGCCCCTACCACTGCCGGGAGAATCATGGCGAAGAGATTGTCCTTGAGGTGCAGATGCTTAACCATCAGGATGTAAGTCGGAATCAATCCTCCGCTGAACAAGGTGGTGAAATAGATCAGGAAGGAGAAGAAGTTACGGTATTTGAAATCCTTTCGGTTCAGGACAAATCCGGCCATAGACATCATGAACAGCCCGAGCACCGTACCGACGACTGTGATAAAGATCGTTACCTGATAAGCATCCACCAGCTTGGAGGAGTTACTGAGCAACAATTCATAGGCCTTGAAAGAAATCTCATTCGGTATCAGCTTGTACCCCTCGCGGATAATCTCCTGCTCATTCATGAAGGAGGAGGAGATCATCAGCGCAAACGGAAACACACAGAACAGGGCAAAGATGGAGATGCAAATGTAGCTGATCACCTTAATGAAAATGCTGCCTGAATCCTGTTTAATAGTATTACTTGCCATGTTAACACCCCTGTTTCTTAACTTGTCTTAGAAGAGCGCGCTGTCCGGTTCAACCTTGCGAACAATAAAGTTAACAACAAGCACCAGGACCAGACCGAACAAGGATTGGTAGAAGCCTACGGCAGCGCCCATCGAGAAGTTGAATTGTCCAACGAGAGAACGGAAGACATACGTATCTATAATATCCGTCTGCGGATACAGCACGGAGTTTGTTCCAATCAAATTGTAGAATAGGTCGAAGGAGCCTTTGAGAATTCCGCCCATACCGAACAGGAGGAGCAGAATGAAGGTTGGCTTCAGAATCGGCAGAGTCATATAGCGGATACGCTGCCAGGTAGTGGCACCGTCCATATAGGCTGCTTCATAGAGATCATGGTTGATCCCCGTTATAGCTGCCAGATAGACAATCATACCGTAACCGGTACTTGCCCAGATCTTGAACGCAACAATGATGTACTTCCAGATTCCAGCGTCGGAGTAGAACTCAATCTTGTCTAAGCCCGTACTGGTAAGCATCGTATTGATAAACCCGGAGTTGAAATTGAACAGGTTATACGCGAACACGCCGACGATAACCATTGAGATAAAGTTTGGAAGCAGAATAACCGACTGGGAGATCTTCTTAAACCACTTGCCCGCAATCTCCGACAGCATGATGGCAAATACAATCTGGATGATGTTACCGAGTGCAAGGAACACCAGATTGTAGAGCAAAGTATTCTTGGTGATATTCCAGAGGTCTCCGTTCTGAATCAGGAACTCAAAATTCTTGAGTCCGATAAAGTCACTGCCAAAGATCCCTTTGTTGAGCTTGTAATCGACAAATGCAACGTAAGCGCCCGGCATTACCGCATAATGAAAGACTGCGAAATACACAATGACAGGCAACAGCATAAGATACAGCACTTTGTTCTTCAATAATTCGCGGACGATATTTCCGCCCGATTGTACAAATCTTGCCAATGAGCCCACCTCCTAAATGAACAATGCATTCCACTGCAATGATTAACCATTTTCGCTGATATAGAAACGTTTCCATTATTCCTTTGTGTTTCCCCTTGCTCAGAGCATACTCCTTCCTTGTATACGCTGTCAAACATTTTTTATTTTCAAATAACAAGTAATAAATTTACATTTAACTGAACATAATATATAAAAAGCCGGTTTTTTTATAGATAATTGACTTTTTTCCGTCAAAAGTCTAAACTCGAAATGAATCGCTTATGGAAACGTTTCTATTAGATTTTCCCACGGACATGTTAACCTTTTTTTGTGACATCTGATGATGAATTCCCCCATTCTGATCCATTTCATGTCCTAATCAAGCACTCGAAAGAGAGGGTACTAATGATATTCACACAACAAATGAACATGATTACCTTAACCCGGGATGACCTGTCGTATACATTCCTGCCAACAGGAGATGTTTTGGAGTTCACACAGGCCTCCACTCTTATTAATCAGTTCCAAGGCAACCCGGCAGACGGCTCTGCCAATAATATCTATCTGCGTGTATATACGGAGCAAGGAATTAACAGCTATCCGCTGCTCGGTATCCGCTCCGGTTCCACACTGTCCCGCACAGATGACAAGCTGATTTTCACAGGTAGTATTGAAGCCATCAGCTACCGCGTCACCTTCGCACCGGCCAAGGACGGCATCTGGTTCTGGCATATTCAGCTCTCCGGCAGCGGCGAGACCGTCGATGTGGTGTACGGACAGGATGTCGGAATCGCGGACAAAGGCGGAGTACTGGCTAACGAGCTGTATATGAGCCAATATCTGGACCACAGCATCTGGGAAGGCCCGTATGGCTATGCCGTATGCTCGCGCCAGAACCAGCCGCAGGGAGCAGATTTCCCTTATCTCCAGCAGGGTGTAGTCGGTAAGCAGGCAGTAGGCTATTCAACCGACGGTATGCAGTTCTTCGGTATTTCCTATAAAGGGACTTATGTGCCTGAGGCGTTAGCGGGCAATCTCCAGAACCGCAATTACCAATACGAGCTGGCTTATACTGCACTCCAGACCGAGAAGATGGTCCTGTCGGCTCCGGCTGAGTTCGCCTTCTACGGCCTATTCCGCTCCACTCATCCGTCTGCTGTTACAGCGCTTGAATTCCAGGCTGAGCTGCAGGCCGCTTATGATGAGATCAACTGGAGCGGTAAGGAAGCTGTACCAAGCAGGGATGTGCCTGTGCTAAGCACGGAGTTCGGCACCCCTTATGTTTCTGCGCAGTGGTCGCAGGCTGCTATTGACGCCGCCTACCCTACCCGCAAGCTTGAAGAAATTGAGAATGGCCAACTGCTCTCCTTCTTCACGGACGAGCATGTCCACGTTGTCCTGCAGCCCAAGGAGCTGCTGGTTGAACGTCCGCACGGCCATATCATCACTTCGCTGCTGGGCGACAAGCAGGTAGACAACAACCTGATCTCATCCACCAACTATATGTACGGGATTTTCAACGGGCAGACGGTTGTAGGCAATACCTCTTTCCATAAAGGGCTCTCCACGCCGCGCGGCCTGCTGAACATTCAGCGGAACAGCGGTCAGCGGATCTATGTCCGTCTGGATGGAGTGTACCGGATTCTTACGCTGCCAGCGGCTTATGAGATGGGCGTTAATTTTGCCAAATGGCATTATCAGATTGAGGACGATGTGCTGACCGTTACCGCTCTGGCCGCAGCAGGCCAGCCGGATGTCGCCCTTCAGGTACAGTCGGCCTTAGGCAGATCCTATGATTATCTGATCACGAACCAGCTGGTTATGGGCGAGCATGAATTCCGGCAGCCGGTAAGAGTAGAGTCCAAGGATGGCATCCTGCAGATTCTGCCCGATGAGGCGTCTGTTCACAAGCTTCCATATCCCGGCCTCCATTTCGATATCCAGCTCCCGGGAACCGCATATACGTACAGTGATGACCGGGTGTTCTATGCGGACAAACAGCCGCGCAACGGTACACTGCTGACAATTTCTGTTACACAGTCGGCTGGCTTCCAGCTAGTCTTGCAGGGCAGACTTACAACATCGGATATGCTTCCGCTAGTGTCTCCTTACACTCAGGAGAAGGAGCAGGCTCTATTCCATGAGTTCTACTCAAAGTTCATATCCGGCTTCAAGCTGCAGATTGACGGCACAGAACAGTCGCGGATTGATATCCTGAACGAGACGGCATGGTGGTATACCCACAATGCGATGACCCACTTCATCATGCCGCATGGCCTTGAACAGCCGGGCGGAGCTGCCTGGGGCACACGCGATGTCTGCCAGGGACCGATGGAATATTTCCTGATGACCCAGCATTATGAGCTGGCCAGAAATGTACTGCTGAAGATCTATTCCCACCAGCTCTGGGAGAGCCGGGAATGGCCGCAATGGTTCATGTTCGACCAGCATCCGGTCCAGGCCCATGAATGGCATGGCGATGTTGTGCTCTGGCCGCTTAAGTGCATCAGCGATTACATCATGGCTACCGGAGATTACTCGATTCTCCAGGAAGAGATCGGCTACCATCATCTGGCGGACGCTCAGCCAAGCCAGCAGAAGGAAACCGTCCTAGCGCATGTCAAGGCTGCGGTAGAGACCATCCGTGAACGCTTCGTGCCCGGCACAGCCCTGATCAACTATGCAGGCGGCGACTGGGATGATACCCTTCAGCCTGCGAATGAAGCGCTGAAGACCAAGCTGGTAAGCGCATGGACGGTAGCGCTCGCCTTCCAGGTGATCCGCAATCTGTCACAGGTGACGTCTGCTGATCCTGAATTCTCCGCCAGCCTTGCGGCTATGGCAGAAGAGATGAAGGAATCGTTCCGTACGCTCCTGATCAAGGACGGAGTCATTGCCGGCTTCGCATACTTCCAGGAGGACGGCAGCATTGATTATATGCTTCACCCGCTGGATACAGAGACCGGCATTCATTACCGGTTATTGCCGATGACTCGCAGCATTATTGCCGAGCTGGTCACTCCGGATCAGGCGGCAGAGAACCTGCGCCTGATCGACGAGCACCTGAACTGTCCGGATGGAGTGCGCCTGATGGACCGTCCTGCCCGCTATGAGGGCGGCGTCAGCACCATCTTCCGCCGTGCCGAGCAGGCTGCCAGCGTCGGCCGCGAGATCAGCCTGCAATATGTACATGCCCATATCCGCTATATCGAAGCCTCCGCCAAGCTGGGCGAAGCGAAGCGGGCCTGGGACGGCCTGTTCCAGATCAACCCGATCAATATCCGGCAGAGCGTGCCGAATGCCCAGCTGCGCCAGAGCAACATGTACTTCAGCAGCTCGGATGGTGATTTCCCTGACCGCTACAGCTATCAGGAGAACTTCGACCAGCTGCGTGACGGCAGCGTTGAGGTTAAGGGCGGGTGGCGCCTGTATTCCAGCGGCCCCGGGATCTATCTGAACCAGCTCATCTCGGCAGTTCTCGGTATCCGCTTCAGTGAAGAAGAACTGGTTATTGACCCGGTACTTCCGGCAACACTTGACGGGCTGCGCTTCACTTATGAGTGCTTCGGCCGGATGATGACCTTCGTCTATCACATCGGCTCCGGACCGGCAAGCACGCCTGAAGTACACGCAGCAGGCGTTGCTGTTACCGGCCAGGTCCTATCCAATCCATACCGTCCAGGTGCGGTAAGTATTACCAAGAATAACCTGCTTGCGCTGCCTGGCGATGAGCTGCATATCTATTTGAGACAATAACTTTCAGTACGCTTACGAAGGAGTTAGCCATGACGAAACCGTTTATCCAAGATCTCGTGAACGATATGACACTAGACGAGAAGTTGGCCCAGCTGACCCAGCTTGGTCCATACTATTGGGGTCTGGATGATACCGTGGATCTGACGGGTCCATTCAAAGAACTTAATATCCAGCCGCAGGTGATCGAGAGCATCGGAAGCGTTCTGAACGGCATAGGTGCGCGGAATGTCATTGAGCTCCAGACCCGGCATCTGGAATCCAGCCGCTTGAAGATTCCCCTGCTCTTCATGGCAGACGTCATTCACGGCTACCGGACGATCCTGCCGATTCCCCTGGCGATGGGCTGCAGCTTCGATCTTGCGGCCATCGAGCGGTTCGCCGAAGTCGCCGCCCGGGAGAGTGCTGCCGCCGGTATCCACCTCACCTTCTCCCCCATGACCGACCTCGTGCGTGATCCGCGCTGGGGCCGGGTGATGGAGACCTCCGGTGAGGACCCTTACCTGAATGCCCGCGTGACCGAGAGCATGGTCCGCGGCTATCAGGGCACCGACCTGAAGGAGCCGGGGCGGATCGCCGCCTGTGTGAAGCACTTTGCCGGCTACGGGGCGCCTGAGGGCGGCCGCGAATACAACACGGTGGATATGTCCACCGGTGTACTCCGTGAATTCTATCTGCCTGCCTACAAGGCGGCAGTAGATGCCGGTGTCGCCATGGTCATGGCTGCGTTCAATACCATTGACCGCATTCCGGCCAGCGGCAACAGTAAGCTCCTCCGCGGCATTCTCCGCGAGGAGTGGGGCTTCAATGGCGTGACCATCGCCGACTTCAACTCGGTGAATGAGCTGGTTCCCCATGGTGCTGCGCAGGACGGCCGTGAAGCCGCCCAGAAGAGCCTGGCTGCGGGACTGGATATCGAGATGATGTCCACCCATTATCTGAACCATGGCGCCGCGCTGGTCGAGGAAGGACTGCTAGACATCAGCCTGATCAACGAAGCGGTGACCCGGGTGCTGGAGCTTAAGGATGCGCTCGGCCTGTTCGAGAATCCGTTCAAGGATGCCGATCCGGTGGCTGACGAAGCCGATAAGCCAAGCCCCGAGCATCTGCAGGCTGCACGCGAACTGGGTGCAAGCTCGGTGGTGCTGCTGAAGAATGAGGGCGGAGTTCTGCCGCTGAAGCGCGGCATGAAGATCGGTCTCGCCGGTCCCTTCGCCACCTCGATCAATGTTCTTGGCGGCTGGGCCGGTACAGAGAAAGACCCGGCGGTCTCGCTCTACACCGGCATCACCGGCAAGATTCCGGCTGCGGACCTGCTCACAGCGATGACTGGGGAGCTTGGAAGTATGCTGGAGGGCGTCTTCGACGTTCGCGACGATACGGAGGCTGCCTATGAGCAGCTGAAGGATTGCGATGTGATTCTTGCCGCAGTCGGCGAGAATCAGCAGGATACCGGGGAAGGCGGCAGCAAGGCCAGTCTACGGCTGTCCGCTAACCAGGAGAAGCTAATCCACCGTCTCAAGGAGACCGGCAAGCCGGTCATCACGATTGTGTTCAGCGGACGCCCGCTGGAGCTTGCACCGGTGCTTGATGCAAGCGATGCGCTGGTACAGGCCTGGTTCCTGGGCAGCGAGTCAGGGAATTCCATTGCAGATGTGCTGTTCGGCGACTATAACCCGTCCGCACGCCTCTCAATGAGCTTCCCATACTCTGTGGGCCAGGTTCCGGTGTACTACAACGCTTATCAGACGGGACGCCCCTATGATCCGCAGTATCCGAATGTGCGTTATGTGACCCGCTATCTGGATATTCCGAATGATCCGTTATTCTGCTTCGGCTACGGCCTCAGCTACTCCACCTTTGCCTACAGCGGGCTAACGGTAGAGACTGCGGCAGACGGCCGGGTGCTTGCCTCCATTGAGGTTGAGAATACCTCTGAGGTTACCGGCAAGGAGACCGTGCAGCTCTATATCCGCGATGTGACCGCCAGTGTGGTCCGCCCGTGCAAAGAGCTGAAGGGCTTCCGGCAGATTACGCTTGCCGCACATGAGAAGCAGACGGTATCGTTTGAAATCACCAGAGAGATGCTCATGTTCTACGGTCAGGATGACCAGCTCGTATTCGAGCCGGGAGACTTCGACATCATGCTGGGTGCAAGCTCCAGCGACCACAGCACACAGCGGATCTGGATCGGCTGATCCCGGTGTCCAGATGCATCCAATTACGCCAGCTTCATCATAGCTCTAATTGAATAACACAACAGAAAGCGCCAATCCTCTCACCTGAAGGTGAACAAGGATTGGCGCTATTTGGGTAACACGCTGAGTTATGATCCGGCCAGCAGCTCTATATCCAGCCGGGCAAAGGTATCCTTCCATTCCGCAGAGCAGCCGCTGTCAGTCAGGACCATAGAGATATGCTCGATCGGGGCAATCTGGGCAAAGGTTGTGACGCCGAACTTGGAATGGTCCGCTACCAGAATGGATTCTTCCGCCCGTTCCATCATCCTGCGGGAGATCAGGGCCTCCTCCAGATGGTAGTCGGTAATTCCCTCCGAGAGCGAAATCCCCCCGGCCGAGATGAAGGCCTTGTTCACCTTGAACTGGCCCAGCAGATCATGGGCGGTAATCCCCACTGCCGCCTGATACGCTATATTCACCTCACCTCCGGCAAAAATAACCTTCCCCTGAAACTGCTCCAGCGCACAATTCAGCACCGGAACCGAGTTCGTAATGACCGTCACCTGTGAGCGGTCCTTGAGCTGGCGCATGATCTCAAGTGTGGTCGTCCCGTTATCCAGGATAACCGTCTCGCCGTCTTGAATAAGCGACGCTGCGAGCCTCCCGATCGCCTGCTTGTCCGCCAGATGCATCTGGGAGCGCCTCATGAAGGTCGGTTCATTATTCCCGGAGCGAATCCTCACGGCTCCCCCATACACCTTACGCAGCCTTCCCTCCTTCTCCAGCCGGTCCAGATCACGCCGGATGGTCTCTGTCGTAACACCGAACCGCTCCGCCAAAAAATGCACCTGCACCTTCCCCTCCAGCTCCAGCTGGGAGAGTATCGTGTGCTTCCGTTCCTCATAGGTCAGTGACATGCACGTTTCCTCCAGTCTTAGTGGCAAGTAATAATAAGTTCCAAGTAGCAATTAATAGTACTAATGAATTCCAGTAATAGAGACTACCAGTGCTAATCCACAGTACTAATGAATTCCAGTAACAGCGCCTTCCTTTATGTTATGCACGCATGGTGCCTGCTTGAAAACAATGTGGTTTCTAGTGTGTTGATGTTGATTTCCTCAGTATATGGAGCAGAATCCCACTTGTCAATGCAGCCGATTTCGGTACAGATTTTTCTTAACACACAAGTCTGTGCTACTCTCTGCCCCCCACTAACTCTGCTCTCTAGCCCCTTCTGCCCTCGCACAACTCTAGCACTATAGCTATGGCACTCTAGCAACTCTAGCTATGGCGCCTCTAGCAACTCTAGCTATGGCACCGCTAGCAACTCTAGCTTCACAGCAACTCTAGCACCTCTAACGACCGACTCTCTAATATCTCCAGAACACACTTTATACGGAGGAAGGAGTGGCGAATAAATGTACTTGGTACAATTAAAAGTAAGGTTAACCGGTGAATTCATGGCATAACTGTATTCTGTACAGCTAAATATAGTATCCGGTCATCCTTTAGGGAAAAGTAATCAATATAGTTGTACACTCTGCAGTTATAACGCTTAGCACGTAAAATCCAGCCATTTTAGCTGTATGAAATACAACTAGAGCCTGTGGACTTCCTTATCCCACGCGAAAGTTTGGACCGGCTTGGCTTAGCTCGACTATAGTTAGTATCTCTTAAGCTCCGATTGCATTTCATACAGCAGATTACTCCAAAACCCGCCGAAAACCAGCATCTGTTGCACTTTGTACATTAGTATTCCAGGAAAAAGCTGCTGTGGAGCGTAATCAGTGAAATCAACTGTACCAAATACAGCAGAATGAGATTTTACATAGAATCGAAGCATTTCTGTTGTAGAAAGTGCAATCAGCCCAGAAGCTGTAGCCTGATGACAGCACACAATTTTATAGATTGACAGATGCCAATTATCATTCTAAAATCAACATGAAACAACACGAAGAAAGATAAATCAACAATCGAAGTTAGACACTGCTGATTAGACACCACTACTACCATATGGGCTGCGGTTTGATGTGATGTGGCCTGGTGGGCTGCGGTCTGGTGTGATGAGGTCTGGTGGGCTGTAGCCTGCTGTGATGTGGCCCGCTGTACTGCTGTTAGTGTGATTCGGCCTGGTTGTTGTGGCGTATGGTGGTGTCCTGAACTTCATTCATGATTTGAATTCACAGAGAGGGGATTTACCCGCATGAAACGTAAATTATCATTTCGGCAAGACGGCACCTTCACGATTGTACAGTTCACTGACCTGCACTGGATGGATGGACGGGCTGAGGATCAGCGTACCCGGGAGCTTATGGAGCGTGTGCTTAAGGCGGAGCAGCCGGATCTTGTGGTCTTCACAGGAGATCTTATCTATACCGGGCCTGTCTCTGAAGGAGAGACTCCCTGTACGGACCCCCGGCAGGCCTTTCGTGATGCGGTGGCTGCTGTAGAGAAAAGCGGAGTCCCCTGGGCCTTCGTATTCGGCAATCACGATACCGAGAACGGGGTGACCTATAACGAGCTGATGGAGATCGCCCTGGAGCATCCCCACTGTATCGCTGAAGCCGGTCCTGCCGAGCTTGCCGGTTCAAGCAATTACGTCCTTGAGATTGAGGGCAACGATCATGCGGGAGCTATCCTCTATATGCTGGACACCGGCGCTTACTCCGGGCTTAAGCAGATTCCCGGCTATAACTGGGTCCGGCAGAACCAGATTCGCTGGCTGACAGAACAGTCTGCACGGTTGAATCCGGGGGAAGTCAAGGGCCAGCCCAAGCGGCCTGCACTGGCATTCTTCCATATCCCGCTGCCCGAATATGCCGAGATGTGGGCCACCCAGGTCTGCTATGGACATAAGTATGAGCAGGTCTGCGCGCCGGTCCTGAACTCCGGACTATTCACTGCCCTGGTGGAGATGGGCGATGTGGCGGGTACCTTCTGCGGTCATGACCATATCAACGATTTCACCGGCACACTGCATGGCATCCGTCTCAGCTACGGCCGGGCGACCGGCTACAATACCTACGGGCGGGAAGGCTTCATGCGGGGAGCGCGCGTCATCCGGTTAGAGCAGGACAATCCGTCCTTCGACACCTGGCTCCGGCTTGAAGACGGCTCGCTGCTGTCCGAACAGCCCGTTCATCCCCCCACCCCTGCTGCCGATCCACAACATTAATCATTACTTAAGGGGTTGAATATTCAATGCTGCTGCCAATTCTTTTGGTGCTGGCTTCCGGGATGTGTCACGCGGTATGGAGCATGTTCACCAAGAGAAGCCTGAATAAAAGCATTTTCCTGTGGTCGATCATGATGATCTCCACGGTTCTGCTGCTTCCTGTTCTGCTGGTTGAGCTGTGGAATCAGCCGCTGACTGCGGGCGCCTACGCCCTGCTGCTGCTCTCTGTAGCTCTACAGGCCTTATATTCATGGCTGTTATCCAAAACCTATGAGATGGGCGATTTGTCCCAGATCTATCCGGTAATGCGGGGAACGAGTACGCTGCTTATCCCGCTTATCGGTGTGCTTTTCCTGACTGAATCCCTGTCCATCTATGGCTGGGCCGGGATCTGCTTCATGCTTGGCGGCTTCGCCGTACTCAGCGGATTAGGCACAAGAAACCGTTCCTTGGCTGGCACTGGCTCCGGCTCAGCTCCCGGCTACTACACACCAATGCTCATGGCGCTCTGTGTAGGATTATGCACCACCTGCTACGTGTTTGTCGATAAGCTGAACCTTCAGCATATGTCTCCGCTCGCGCTGCTTGAAGTGACCAATATCGGCTTCGTTGCCGGACTGACTCCGGCGGTACTGAAATCACGGAAGCTGCTGGAGGAATGGCGCCGTAACAAATTCACAATCCTGCTGGGAAGCGTGCTGAATCCGGGTTCTTATCTGCTGTTCCTCTTCGCGCTGCAGCAGGCGCCGCTCGCCCATATCAGCCCCCTGCGGGAGATCGGGACGATATTCGCCACCTTCCTGGGTGTTCTTCTGCTGAAGGAGCGGCAGGGCTTGCGGCGGATGGTGTGCTCGGTTGTAATATTTTGCGGCATTCTGCTGGTTGGCGTATGGGGTTAGAATAGAAGTCGTTGCCTGATCCGGCAGGATAACTATCATAATATGTCGAATTGAAACGGTATGAAGAAGCTAACTGGGATGACGATTAATTTGATAAAAGCAACTGTACGCCTCAATCTGAAGCATATTCTATTGCTGCTCCTATATCTGACCCTGCTGATCGGCCTGCGCTATCTGTGGGTTAACGCAAATACGGCATCTGAGCATCCTGAAGCACAGCAGGGGGTGCTTGATATGCGCGGCTGGGATTTCGGGGATTCTCCAACCATCCGGCTGGATGGGGAATGGGAGTTCTTCCCCGGTCAATTCCTGACCTCTGAGGATGCTGGCGGACAAGCCCCGGCGAGCCGGAATTACGTCCAGGTTCCCGGTGACTGGAGCGGCGGCTTCCCGGAAGGGGAACAGTCCTCTCTGGGCTATGGCACGTACAGGCTGCGTATTCTGGTAGACCCGTCACAGCCGGAGCCTTACGGCTTCTGGATTCAGCGTATTCAGGCCTCCTCCAGCATTGATATTAACGAACAGAAGGAGACCAGCTTCGGGAAGCTGGCTGTGAGCCGCGAGGACTATCTTCCCAAAGCGGTCTCCTACACAGCAGCCTATGAGAATCCAGGACAACAGGAAATCGTACTCCTTGTCCGGGCAGCCAACTATGATCATCCGCTGGAAGGCGGGATCGTCAGATCGATCCGCTTCGGCTCCCAGGCAGCGGTGGATAGCGCACGCATGTATTCGATCGGCTTCCAGCTGGTTACCTTCGTGATCATGCTGCTGCACGCGTTATATGCGGGCATCTTATTCTTTTTCAACCGCCGGCAAAAAGCGTTCCTGATCTTCTTCCTCCTGCTGCTGGCGGTAGCCGCTTCCATCGTCACCGATAATGATACGCTGCTGCTGCTCTGGCTTCCGGTTAATTATACCTGGGCGCTGAAGCTCAAAATGCTGGCTTATCCTGCGGTGTCCCTGTTCATGCTGCTGCTCACGCGCAGCTTCTCTGCCAATGAGCGTCCAGGCCGTCTGTTCAAGGGATACCTGGTCACCCTTCTGCTCTATACCGCCTACGTACTGCTCTTACCAGCACATGACGTAGTGTATGCAAGGCCGTTCTTCTCCCTGCTGTATCTGCTTCCGGTGACCGGAGTTGTCTATTACATCGGACGGATGGTCGTCCGGCAGGAGCAGGATGCGTTCTTCCTGCTGTTCGCCGCAGCGGCTATAGGCTCCAGCGTCATTGGCGGCGCCTTGGAATCGAATAGCCGGACAAGTATCCTGTATTATCCTGTGGATGTGATTGCCTCGATTATCGGCTTCTCCGCTTACTGGTTCAAGCGGTATTTCCGCAACGCCGAGGAGAACCTGCTGCTTAACCGGCAGCTCAAGGAAAGTGACCAGAAGAAGGACCAGTTCCTGGCGAATACCTCGCATGAACTGCGGACGCCGCTGCACGGCATCATCAGCATTGCCCAGACAGTAGCCACTAAGGAACGGTCGGCCATGGACGAACAGAGCCATCAGGATCTGGAGCTGCTCATTACCATCAGCCGCAGAATGTCCCTGATGCTGAACGATCTGCTCGATGTGACCCGCCTGCAGGAGAAGCGGATCATCCTTCAGCGGGAGCCGCTGGCGATTGGATCGCTGGTGTCCGGGGTGCTGGGAATGTTCGAATTCATGATCGAAGGCAAACAGCTTCAACTGCGCAACGAGCTTCCCGCTTCATTGCCGCCGGTCTGGGGCGATGAGAAGCGGATTGTGCAGATTCTCTATAATCTGCTGCACAACGCCATCAAATACACGCAAGCCGGAACCATCACCGTGTCCGCTGAAGTCGCAGGCAAGCACGCGAGGATCAGCATAGCGGATACCGGAGCGGGTATCGAGAAAGAGACACAGGCGCGGATCTTCTCACCGTATGAGCAAGGCAGCAAAGGCATTATTGACGGGGGCGGCATCGGGCTTGGACTAAGCATCAGCAAGCAGCTGACCGAGCTTCATGGCGGGGAACTCACCGTTGACTCTGAGCTTGGGAAGGGATCGGTGTTCACCTTCACCCTTCCGCTGGCGTCTTCTGCCGAGGCCCGGCAGGAACCGGATCACAACGACGCTGGAAGACAGCCGGACAGCCCGGATCTCAGAGGCCTGCTGCTCGAGGAGAGCAGACTGTTATTACAGCAGTCTGATACCCGCCAGCCTTCTGCAACGGCGGAGCTCTCCGTTCCGCCGCAGATGAAGCCTGCCTCCCTGAGCGCCAAGACTCATATCCTGGCCGTCGATGATGATCCGGTTAATCTGAAGGTGCTCACCAGCATACTCTCGGAAGAGTACCATCAGCTAGTTACCGCCACCAGCGCTCAGGAAGCGCTCGAGCTGCTCGGCACCGAGCCTTGGGATCTGCTGATTGCCGATGTGATGATGCCGTATATGTCAGGCTACGAATTAACCCGGATTGTCCGGCAGCGCTTCTCCATCTCGGAGCTGCCGATCCTGCTGCTCACGGCCCGTAATCAGCCGGCGGATATCTATACCGGCTTCTTGTCGGGGGCCAATGATTATGTCGCCAAGCCGGTGGATGCCCTGGAGCTGAAATACAGAGTCCGTTCACTGACCGGACTGAAGCAGTCCATTAATCAGAGTCTGCGGATGGAGGCGGCTTACCTGCAGGCACAGATTCAGCCGCATTTCCTGTTCAACACCCTGAACTCGCTGCTGGCACTAAGTGAATTCGACCTGCCGAAGATGCGCGATCTCGGGGAGGCCTTCTCTTCCTATCTGAGAATAAGCTTCGATTATATGAACTCGCAGCAGCTCGTAGGATTGTCCCATGAGCTGGAGCTGGTAGAGTCTTATCTGTTCATTGAGAAGGCCCGGTTCGAAGAACGCCTGCAGATCGAATGGGATGTGGATCAGGGCATCGACCTGCTCCTTCCTCCGCTCACTCTTCAGCCGCTGGTAGAGAATGCAGTCAGACACGGCCTGCTGAGCCGCAAGGCCGGAGGCAAGCTGCAGATCCGCATTCACCGCCGCCAGGGGCATACCTGCTTCGAAGTGGAGGATAACGGCAAAGGCATGGAAGAAGCGCAGGTCAGCAAGCTGCTGGATGACAGCGGACCGGGGTTGCCCTCCCGCGGCATCGGGCTGCTGAACACCAACCGGCGGCTAATACAGCTATATGGCGAAGGGCTGGTCATTCACAGCCAGCCTGAAGTGGGCACCACCGTATCCTTCGTGATCCCGGAGCGGAGGCGCGGCTGACTCTTAAGAATATACAACCCGCCACAACAAAAAGCAGCGATCCTCCAATAAACGGGAGAATCGCTGCTTTTTAAGTTTTGTTCTTTTGAGAAGAACAGAAGAACGAGGGTCAGAACCGATTGTGCAAGTGTTTATTATTTCAGCTGATACAACCGGTAGATCAAGGCAGCAGCTTCTGCTTTGCTGGCGGTTTGAGCAGGGCGGAAGCTTTGATCCTCGAAGCCTTCAAATAAATGAGTGCTCTTAGTCAACGCCACGCTTGAAGCAGCCCAACCCGATATTTTGGCTCCATCTGTGAAGGAGGCAATCACTGCTGCCGGCTGGGTAACAGCCGATTTACCATTATACGTTGTAATTGCCCGCGCAAGCATCGTTGCGATCTCTTCACGTGTGATGGTTGCCTCGGGGTCAAAGGCAACAGAAGATTTGCCGTTAATGATACCCGCAGCATAAGCAGCCGCAATCTCATCTGCATAAGGATTCGTTGGTTTAATATCCTTGAAAGGCAAGGTTTGGCCTTCCCCATTCAGACCATAAGTTCTGGCGATCATGGCCGCGAATTGCTGGCGGGTAATCTTGCTGGATGGAGCAAATACTCCGCTCTCGTCCAGAACGCCCTTGGTCAACAAATAATTGATCTCTTTAACAGCCCAGTGAGTAGCAGGAACATCCGTGAAGGCAGCAGCTCCAAGCATCACTGTGTACTTACTAAAGTGTCCTCTCGGTGCAGTTACAGTTTGAGTAACAGGATCATATTTACCACCAACCGCTTCCCAGGTAAGACTCTTCTCATTCAGGACGTACACGGTCAGATTCTCCAGATTAGTCTCTGAGTATTTGGAGGTATCAATAGAAGACACATCAAAGGTCACATCGACCGGCTTAGCGAAGCTCTTCACCGGCTGGCCGCCCACAGAAGCACTGAATTCCATCACTGGGATATTGGCCAGCGGTTCTGCCTGGCGGGGTTTGTTAATCACAGCATTCTGTACAACCTCTGCTGCCAGATTAATCTTCTGGCCTGCCTCAACCTTACCGAAGGTGTCAGGCTCAATGGTGAAAGCCGTCTGGTCCATTTGAATCTTCAATCCGGCAATATCATTCTCTTTCACCAGCGTAAGTATCTCTGATGGAAGAGTGGTGTTCAGCTTATGAATCCCTTTATCCACCGGAGGTACCTTCACCGTCAGGCTAAGCTTCAGGTTAGCAGCTGTTCCAGCTCCAAGCTTACTTGTCAAATCTCCGGCGACTGATGCTAATGCCTGCTTCGCCGTTTCAATCTGTCCGCTGATTAATCCCGAATCCAGCTGTGAAGAGACGGCGTTTCCTTCTACGGTTACATTTTCTTTGGCAATTGTGACCTCACCAGCTTTGTTAAGCGCAGCCTGGCTGGAAGTAATAACGGCATCCTTCAGCTTCTGAATCTCTTCAGCCTTGATGCCCTGCGCATTATTCAGCACTGCAGCCGCATTATGGATAAGTGCCTGGGCAACTTCTACTGCCTTGCTGGAGCTATCCAGCTTGTTCAGTAAATACGGCGCACTATCAACCAATTGAGTAATAGAACTTACAATCTTCTGTTTCTCTGCGGAATCCTGAATAGTTCCCAGCAGCTGCGCTGCTGTATCCATGGCCAGAGACAGACTCTTACTGTTCTGTTCAGCTTGTGCAGGAGTTTTAGCTGATTTGAGTGACTCGGCAATGCTGGACAGCGCATTCTGTGCTGCCGTGGCTTTCTCTGCTGCGGAGCCGGAAGTGTTCTTCAGCAAGTCTTGCAGCTTATCATTCTGCTGTTGAATCTTCTCGTTATTACCCGTTGATGCAGCAGGAGCTGGAGCAGCCGGTGTTGCTGCAGGTCCAGGTGCTCCTGGCCCGCTTCCCCCTGGTGCCGGTGCAGGATTTGGATTCGTACCAGTATTGCCGCCGCTACTTCCATTATCACTTCCCGGCGGGTTAGGGTCAGGATTAACCACAGTACCTCCTGACGACTCCAGGATTACTTTTTTGTCCAGGGTATAGGTCTGTCCATCAATGGTCATCGAAGCTTTGATCACATAAGTACCGTCAGTCAACAATTTGTTATCGGTATAATCATAAGTAATCGCTCTTAGCGGGTAGCCCAGTAAAGTCTCTTTGGATAGTACTTTTCCCGCTTCGTTCTGAAGCTCATAACTAGCCGCTTCCGGGTACAGACTCTTGCTGCCTCTGCTTGATCCGCCATTGGCAACCAGAATTTGCGGCTTCTTGATTTGTCCGATGGAGTTGCCTGCCGTATCGACCAGTCCAATCTCAAGCAAGGTCGTACCAGCAGGCCGGATCAATTTGCCATTCTGCAATCCCACAATATCCAGCCCTTTCAAGGCTGGCGGCGCAATCTGGGTGAGTGTACTTGCTTGCAGCGTTCCAGGTGCGAAATGAATATCGTACTGGTATTCTATCGCACCCATGATTTGGTCTACACTTACTATTACATCGCCAGGGGTAATTTGTACCTGGTTAGCATTATACGCATAGCCTTGGAGTGTCGATTGGCCCGCAGTCTTATATTTAACCGCATAGATGGTCCCCGATTCAGGCGCCACCAGCGTAGCCAGCGCGGACGCACTATCATCCATCGACAAGCTATTGTCTCCTGCACCGATTACCACCTGATCACGGTATACAAAAGTGTCTGACCGGGTATGTGCCAGCATACTGTAGGTTCCTTGAGTTGCGTAGAAATAATTCTCACCTGCAGGATTGTTGTCGATCACATAAGGAATATAATCCGCCCCTGCCAAAGCCTGGCGTACCACATACAGCTCATCTGCCGGCTGATCCAATGTAACCTTGCTGACTTCCTGAAGCTCTTGTCTGGCGTCCAGCACCAGCGAATATTCCTTGCCGGGTTCTGTGTTAATGGAGCCAAACATGTAGTAACCGTATTTGGCCTCCACTCCGTTATGGCTTCTGTTGTAGCGCATGAAGTCTACGTCTACGGATGAAGGAGAATCTACCACCAGGAATCCCTGTGACCCAGGCGTGCGAATATAAGAATTGACAACGTAAGAAATCCCGTCGCTTCTTTTCACTGTAGCCTGGATATTCGCATCGTCCAGCGGAACACCGCCCGCATAGTTCCCGCCTTCAGCCTTATCGAGACCCCGCACACGGATGACAGCCTGCGATTGCGGATCAATCACCGCTACGTTCACACTTTTAGATAAATAATCAGCTTTCTTAAAGTACAGCTCACCAATATAAGCAGCCTTGTCCGCAGGAATGATGAACGTTCCTTGCTCATCAGTGGTGCCAAGCACCTCTTCATAACGGCTGATCTGCACTCCGGCCACTGGTTGCCCCTGGGCACCCGTATCATGCTGGCGTACAGTAATCGTTACCTTCTGCGCCTGGTCAATGGTCAGGTATGGCTTGTCTACCAGGTCAACCAGTTGGCCATCGTTGCCTCTAATCTCAATATCCAATTCGTTCTTCGGCAGAACCTTCAGTTCGGCCTCACTCAGCAACTCTCCCATTACGTACCCGCCGCTTTGGTATACATATGGGAATAATTGAACCTTATACGTCCCTGATTTGGCAGGCTTCCAATCCCGCTTATTGATCCGCTGCAATTTCCCTTCCTGTTCCTCAGTGGACCAATACAGAGAGTCATTCGAGATCACTGCGCCGCTCTCGTCTGTGATGACCAGCTTATAATTACTGCTGAGATCAAGACGATTCTCGTACTCATCTGTCACTTTGACCAGAACATTCACACTCTCGCCCAGAACAACCTGATTGCGGAGTTCAGCCTCCTCATAGTAACTGGAGCCTGGCACCTGGAAGCTGATTCCGGCCTTGTAGGTACTGCCGCCGTGGAAGGTATACTCATCGTCAGACGGAGTAAAGTATGAATTCAGCACAAGCTCATTCGGGTTGCTGTTAGAATCCGTACCGCCAAAAGTGGTGTTTGCCGTCAGACGGTGAATTTGTTCGCCCTTAGGTACATACAGATTACCGCCTTCGGCAATAACCGTAGGACTGATCTGATTATAGTTATATCTTTCATTCAGATAAGAGATGTTTATTTTACCTTGATTCCCCCCCGTAGCAGGCACCTGAAAATGCAGCTTGCTGAAATCCCGGGAATGTCCATCATAGAATACTTCATGTTTTGCTTCAGTCGGCGTGATTTTATTGCGGAATATAATCCTGTCCTTGGTATCATACCCTCTTGCAATTGAGGTGAATTCATATTCCCTATTCTTCTCAAGATAGATACTTTGCCCGAAAAAGAGCTTAGAACCTCTCGCATTATCAATCTGTTTGTACCTGGTGTTATCAATGAGAGAATAGTTCTCTACAGATACAGGCTCACCGTCCCAGGCAGCCCGAAAGCTGATCCGGCTGTAGTCACTGGCATCCTTGATGATTTCTTTGTGTAGCCCATCTTCCGTTGCGTACAATGAAGAGGCAGGAATCTGGAACATGTAAGCTTCACGGTTCTCAGTGGCTATATAAGCTTTATAGTCTCCAGACACCTCTCCCGTTCTGAATACCAGCACCGTATATCCCGGCACAGCAAACTGGTTCACCATTCCACTGAGTCCGGAGTTGGTCAGGAACGGCTGGGTGAACAGCTTCCCCTTGGCATCCAGATAACGGACAGCCACCATATACGTACCCGCTTGCTCCAGATCAGTTACATAGATTGGCTTGGCTTCATACTGCTCGCTCCCCTGCTTAAGCAATACGAACATAACCGGACTATTCATATATAATTGATGATTATCCCTAAGCTGAATCTGTCCGTTCGCATCGGTGGTATAGTTAAAGGACTGATAATTCATCCATACCGCCACAGATCCATTCACAAGCGGAACACCATTATTCAGAATGGTAAGCCTTACATTCTTATCATCGCTGCGGATCTCCGATTGTGTAGCACTTTCATATGTATTGGAATCCTTCGTCATCCGTTCTACAGAGATATCAATCCCCGTAGCTGAAGGTACACGGATGCTCTGTGCCTGTGTCACCACCAGCCCCTGCTCGCCCGTATATTCGGCATGAAGAGAGTATTCCTCACCGGCAGCCAGCCCTTCAAAAGAAAGATAATTGTATTCCATAGAAGTATACACTGCATCCAGCACAGTCAGCTTGGCTTCACTTCTCGCCTTCACCTTGCTGGCTATCTGGGCATCTTCTTTCATAAGTACAAACTTAACCTCATTTAGAACCTTAAGATCGCTATAAGTCACATCTACTACACTATTGACCATAATCTTTTGTGTGCCGTCCGGGAGCCGGTCATTCGAGACTACCCCTGCTCTGAACGAAGCGGCTGATACCTCAAGCACACTTAATAACGATAACAATAAGACCAGAACCATGGAAACCGTCGTTCTTAATTTCTTCGAATACATACTTCATCTCCTTCTTTCTCCCTAGTTCAATCCTCACACTTTATACTTATAGTTATATTATTACTCCTCCCCCAGTTAAGTCCTGTTTAAGAAATTTCACAACATGGATGTTACATTTTTTTCGCGAAAATGTCTATTACTTCCTTAACAGGGTCGCAGAAAATCAACTTACCTCCGGTGTTTTGTCACATTTTGTCTGAAATCTGTCAAAACTTCATACAAAAAAACGACGAAGACCGCTAAGGCCCCCATCGTTTTAGCTTCATCCGCACTACTCCAACCCTACTCCTTACTCGCCTCCGGCGTATAAACTACCGTCTTCTCAACCGTTACTACTTTGCCGAAGCTGTTGGTGACCTTGAATACAAACGTGTTACTGCCCTCAGCCAGCGTCACCGATTTATAGAAGCTTCCATAGCTGCTGATCAGTTCGTCATTCAGATAGATTTTGGGACTGCTGTCGTTCGCATCCGTGGCTTTCCCGGTCAAGGTAAGCTGTTTCGTCTTGGTCGTCTCAGGAATGTAATCCAGAACCAGCACCGGCTCGCTTACATTGAACGTGATGGTCTTGGTTACAGGCTCCGAGCTTTTGCCCAAGCTGTTCACAGCCTTGAAGGTGAAGGTATTCACTCCCTCTTTGAGGGTTACTGTCTTGTTGAAGGAGCCATATTCACCTACGAGTTCGTCATTCATGTAGATCTTAGGTGAGCTGTCATTCTTGTCACTCGCCTTACCGCTTAAGGTAACCGTCTTGCCGCTGCTCGTCTCGGGGATCAGATCCAGCGTCAGCACGGGACTGTCCACAGCAAAGGTAATGGTCTTGGTGGCAATGGCCGAACTTTTACCCAGACTGTTAACAGCCTTGAAGGTGAACGTATTCACTCCTTCTTTGAGCGTTACTGTCTTGTTGAAGGAGCCGTAATCCCCTACAAGCTCGTCATTCATATAAATCTTCGGGTAGCTGTCGTTCTTGTCAGTCGCTTTACCACTGAGGGTTACCGTCTTGCTGCTGCTGGTCTCAGGGATCAGATCGAGCGTAAGCACAGGTCCGTCTACATTAAAGGTGATTACCTTGGTAATGACCACTGAGCTTTTGCCCAAGCTATTCGTAGCCTTGAAGTTAAAAGTATTCGCCCCTTCTTTCAGCGTAACCGTCTTGTTGAAGGAACCGTAACTGCCCACCAGCTCATCGTTCATATAGATCTTAGGATTGCTGTCATTCTTGTCAGTCACTTTGCCGCTTAAAGTGATCGTCTTGCTGCTGCTGGTCTCCGGAATCAGATCCAGCGTCAGCACAGGTCCGCCCAAGGTCACGATAATCTGCTTCTCGACCACTGCTTTTTTATCATATTTATTGACCGCAGTCACCACAATTTTGTTGAGGCCTTCCTTCAGCGTCACATCCGCACTGAATTCCCCGTTGTAAGCTACATAGGCGGTCTTATCATTAACCGTAACTGCCGGATTCGTATCGCCGCTGTCCTTGATTTTACCGGTGATCTTGGCTGTAAGCTGATTGGAGGTCTCTGGAGCCTGCACCGTCAGCTGCGGACCGGAGGTCTGGTAGGTCACCTGCTTCGTAACTGTATTCGATCGTCCGTTCGGCAGAACCGCCTTGAATACAAATTCGTAGACCTTCTCTCCTCCATCCAAATCATACGCCTCTGCAAAAGAGCCATTCTCATTCTCTACTTCTTCATCGTTGATATACACCTTGGCGTCAGCATTCACTTTGCCCGTTAGCTTGACCGTTCTGTCCGCCACCTGTGCCGGAACCTGTACGTCCAGCTTCACATCCTGCGTTGCCGTAGTATAGGAGGATTTCAACACACGATACAGCAAAGTAGCTACAGAAGCCCGGTTAATGGGACTGGTTGGTCCGAAGGTTCCGTCGGGGAAGCCTTGAATCAATTTATGATCTACAGCCACCGCCACTTCCTTGGCCAGTTGAGGAGTAACGTCCTCATAGTCACTGAATTTATAGTACAGAATACTGTCAGCATCCACCTTATCGGTCTCCAGACCCATGGCACGGACTAGCGCGACAGCCACATCTTCACGGGTAGCACTCGCCTGAGGATCGAAGAAGGGCTTGCCCTTCACTGGAAAATATCCCGTAAGATAATCCTTCGCCGCCTCAACATATTTGTAGGACCAGGAAGAGGAATTCACATCCGAGAACGTCTGCGTTCCATCCGACACCAGATCAAGTCCAAACGTCAGGGTAATCAGCTTGGCTAACTGTTCCCTGGTAATGGCTGCCTCAGGCTTAAAGGACCCATCCGGGTTCCCCGTTATAATGCCCTGATTCGCCATACTCTGTATAGCTTCATTGGCCCAATAGGTAGTCTTCACATCCACAAAAACATAAGATGACGTCTGCTGCACCACCGTTGCCGCACTAGCCACTCCCCCGCACAGCAGACTCAGCAGCATTACCCACGCCGCCAACACGTTCAATCTTCTTGCCTTCACACTCATCGCCCCCAACCATAGTAAGCAGCCCTGGCCGTCAACTCTTCCACTCCCATTCCAAGAGAGCAACCGCTAGACTCGCAGAATCCATTATACATCAATTGGTTCAAAGGTAATAGTTCCTAAGACATAAACATTTTCCCATGAAAAAAGAGACCCTCAGGTCTCTTCAACTCTCCGTATTCTCCGCTTCTGAGCTTCTTACCAGCTGCCGCCGCTGCTTCCCCTTCTTCATCCACAGCCGGTCCCTGTCATCCCGGTAGAACCTGATCCCGATCCAGCGCAACGGGGTCCACATTTCCCTAAAATAATAATTAGGCATAGTACATATCTCCCAGACTATAAGTAGATTTGCTCCTAATTATAGACCGGGATACCCAGTTTGTTTGTCGTATTGTGGTGAGAGGGCGAAAATATTATCCTTATATGGATGTATCAGATATAGATTATCAGAACTGTCCTATCTGCGGAACCAGTGCTTGATCTGCTCCAGCGAGTTCTTCGCTTCCGGGCCATTGTAGCCGAAGGCGGCAGACACCCAGCGTTGGAGCGCCTCGCAAGTAACAAGGGATTGTAAACTACGGGTCAAGCCGCCATATAATCAAAAAAACGCTCCCGATATACCGGGAACGTCATTTGCTCTGTGTACCTACTTGAAATCATATTATTACTGCCCGGTAAGCATCAACCACCACCTATACCGTGACCCATAGTTTGAATCAGAGATTGAGGGCTGATATTTGTTACTGGCTCAACAGTACCAATCGGTATAATAATTACAATAGCCAGACTACAGGAAGCTAGAAGCTTGATAAATTTTCTTTTCATGTGAGTCCTGCACCTCTCTAATTAGAAGTTTGTATTGCTCTTTCTCTTCTTCATCTGCCAGATGCCGATGCTGTTCGAATAGATCAACACATTTGAGGATATTGCTCTCATCATTGATTCTAGCAGACGATTCCAAACTTTGTAGGATGAATCTAATACCATCTTCACGCTTATTATGTAAATAATAGGCTGCCATTTCAGCGAGGAATTGGGTGTGTTGGTCCAACATAACCTGCCGGTTATAATCGCCAAATTCTGTAGAATACGTCCGGTAAGGAATATAGGAAGCAAACCGTTCCAGAATATAATCAACATTCCAATCGTAGCGGTTAGCCGACAAGACAATGCTGTATAACGCTGTAAATATCTCATCTGGTCGGTGGGAGATATATTCAACATATTCAGAGAGAGCCTCATATTGTCCTGCCATCACCCGATAGAGCAGTCTGTTCGCGGTACCCCACTCTTGGAACTGAGCCACAGTCCGCTTCACTTCTTCATTGTCTTCCTGTATCCAGGTTCCATCCATATAGAGGGATACCCAATCTAATGCCGATGGGTAGTCTCCTATTTGCTCACACACGTATGAACGGATAAGCTGTGCGTACAGGATATAGAAGTACAGGGGTTTCTCGGTTTTTTTCTCATTACTCTCTTTACGATCCGACTGACGCTGGAAATTCCAGCGAAGAGTCGCTAATTGCTGCATCTCCTTTGCCAGCTCATCCACCTTATGCCACTTATGCAATGAAACATATACATGTGCGAGATGCTTCAATCCTTCCAATTGATCCGCCTCATCCAGCCGGTCCAGGTAACCTTCGAAGAGATGTGTAGCCTGTAGATTCCGCGCCTGGTCATCACCAATGGCGATTCGGAACAGACGGTATTGGCATAATGCGAGTCGCTCGGAATTCTGATACTTCTCGCTGGCACTCACATTCTTATACAGCAATCCGGCAGCTTGCCACAGCCCCTCTTGAAACAGTCCTTCAGCCACTTCGAACAGCATGGGGGCGTAGACCAGATTCTCTAGGAGATTCTGAACCACCTCTTCAACGCAATCCAGACGGCCCAGCTCAGCAGAACGTACAAGAAAAGGCCGCAGACGCCGCCAGGTTGGTGACGAAAAAAAGAAACATTCATCCACGTATAAGCTGTAGAAATGATCCTCCGGCAGATCCATCGCCTTAGTGATTCGCTCCAGATGGTTCATAGCAATGGGCTGGTGACCACTAAGTATCCGGCTGAGCGTTCCTGAATTAATTCCGGATTGTCCCGAGAATTGATTAATAGGCATTCCCTTCTGCGACAAATACAACGCTAATAGATCGCGAATCATAGTTCTAGTAGTAGGGACCACGTTAACACCACCTAACTGGAATCCAAATATAATTTGTTTTATAGATGTAATAATATGTCACATTATTCCAATGGTCAATAACGTTGAGTGCCGCAGATTAGTACAATCCGTGAACTACAGGCAACCCGTTTGCCATGATGGCAAAAAAATAGAGACCCTAGTGGTCTCGTAAGGTAGGGCCACCCTTTCGATTCAAATTTCCCATCATCACCTCTATCTTGCTCATAACAGCATCCCGTAGACTTTGAGGCTCCATCGCTTCAATAATAGGGCCATAAGAGAGAAAGTAATTTGACAGCCAATCTCCTTCGGGCATGGATGCGATAACAGTAAAAGATCCATCTTCATGTTTTGTTATTTCTTTTTCACTAAAGTCATCGTATATTCTATACGCTCCCGCCGGAGAGATTTTTAACCGAATATCAATATTTTTTTGAAATTGATTATCTGTCGCTTCGGCCGCAGATTCCACTAATGTCCCTTGCTCAAAAACATCTTCAGTGATTTCGATATTAGCCATACGGGATATTTTGAATGTTCTGTATGTTCTTTTATCATAGCAATACGCTTTCAAATACCATGCCTTATCCTTAAAAATCAACTTAATCGGCTCAACCCTGCGCAAGCTTTTCACACCTGAGGTATTAAAATATTCGAATATAATAATATGTTTGCTTATAATTGCCATTTTTAGTGCATTGAAATTTTCTTTGTTTCGTTCATCACTTCCCCAGGGTGAGAAGTCCAATTCAATCCAATTAACATCACTCTTTTTGAAAAGGCTGCTTAATCGTGAAAGAATAGTCTCAATTTCGGGATATCGCGCTGCTGATAGATTCTGCAAGGCGAGCAGTATTTCGTCCTGCTCTTTTTCAGAAAGTACCGACTTATTAAGTATAAATTTGTCAAGAATGACGATTCCGCCGCCTTTGCCTTGATTCGTATAGACTGGTATGCCAGCGCTGCTTAATGTCTCAATATCGCGATATATGGTTCTAACCGATACTTCAAAACGGTCGGCAAGCTCTTTCCCCGTAGTTTCTTTTTTCTCAAGTAAGTAATAAACAATGCCGAAAAGTCTGCTGATCTGCATTAAGTCACCTCAATTCAAGTACAGTATATCGTTCTAAACACGACACCAGTGTGTCATATTGACATACAACTGGTAATGAAGAATTGGATTAATGTCATGATAAATATTTATTAACACAAAACCAGACGGACTGTTGTCAGGTTTTGTCCTTTATATTAAGAAGTGTAATTGAACTGTAGCACAACATTAATAAGGAGAATGATGATTATGATAAACAAAATTCAATTACCCCAACCGGTTGAGAAACATTTTCATGCGACAAATACAGATGATCCCGCGACCTTCCTTTCAATTTTTTCCGAGGATGCAGTTGTTTTTGACGCCGGCAAAGAATATCACGGGAAAACCGCTATCAAAGAGTGGAGTGACCACGACTATTTCGAAGTAGGCTTACGACTGGAGATCATAAATGTCGTTCAGAATGCCAAGGAGATCGTTGTTACCGCAAAATCAGACGGAAATTACGACAAAACCGGACTACCGGACCCCCTCTATCTTGATTTTCATTTTACTGTGGATGGAGATAAAATTACACGCCTGCGCAATGTTCTTTCCTCTAACAGTCGGGCAATTCCTTTGCCGCTGCCTATTGCAGCCTATTATCATGCCGCAGATATCTTTGACGGTGACCTTCTCGCTAACTGCTTTGCAGAGGATGCCATATTAGTTGACAATGGAGAAGAATTTCATGATCCCGAAGTTATCAGCAAGTTTATTATGAAGGCAAACAGGGACGCTGCGGGTAGGACTGAAATCACCAATTGTGCGGAGAAAAATGACGAAACGGTTGTCACCGCCACCATTTCAGGTAATTTCAAAGGCAGTCCAATTCCACTGGATTTCCGCTTCACGCTTAATAACGGGAAAATCAAAGCCTTAAATATCGTAGTGTCAAGTGTATAAAGATGATGATGGAGAATTTAATGAAGGCAAATCAAAATCAAGAGCAGGTTATCGAAAAGATAACCTGCTGCATATGAACGTCGTCTATGTCTTCTTTGTTAGAGTCCGGTTATTTATCCGGCAACTTCCGGACAGGCAATCCCGCCAGCTTCGCGGCGTTATGGTTCAGCAGAAACACCTAGTAGTCTCATAAGGTCTCTGTCGTCCCGGTATCACATATACGAAGCCGCCCCACTGTTCCCCCCGCTTCGCCTACTGCCGCTCCTTGTCCTCCTGTTACTGTTACCGGCGGAACCAGCGCTTAATCTGCTCCAGCGAGCTTTTCGCTTCCGGCCCATTATAGCCTAAGGCATTCCCGATCATCTTCGTATATTCGTTAAAAGTCGTCTCCCGGCTATACCGGTCACTCCACCAAGCCTTCGCGTTATAGCCTGAGTCAGCACCAACATACGTCAATTCTATTCCAGAATCCTTATAGACATGATCGAAGATAAACTTCACCCGCCGCATATGAAAATCCGAAGAGACCACAATCGCAGACTTGAAGCCCTGCTGCTTCATGATCGGAAGTGTGAACTGTGCGTTCTGATAAGTACTCTGGGCTGCATTCTCGGCCAGAATGGCACCCTCCGGGATGCCTAGAGATAGGGAGGTTTGGCGCATGTTGCCGGAGGGACCGGCATTCTCCTTCACGTTAGACAGCAAGAGCTGCGGCGCATAGCCTTCTTGAAACAGCTGAACCCCTTGCTCCACCCGTCCTCCCCCGCCGCTGAGGATGATGAGGACATCTGCTTGTCCGGGAGACTCGGATATGGGAAGGAAGCGACCAGCGCACAGAAGCAGCACTATAATTAGAAGAAGAGGCAAGTACAGAAAGAGCATTCTTTTTCTGCGCTTGCCCAGCTTGGTTTTGGATATTAAATGTGTCATAAGCTATTTCCGGTACTCGCCGCTAAGAATTTGTTCCCACCACTCGGCATTGTCTGTATACCACTTAATCGTCTGGGCGATTCCTGTCTCAAAGGTATACGTCGGCTTCCAACCCAGCTTCTCCAGCTTAGTAGGATCAATAGCATAACGTTTATCATGTCCCAGCCGGTCGGTAACGAATTCAATCAAGTCCTCAGATTTACCCAAGGTATGAATAATAGTCTTCACGACTTCAAGATTGGTACGTTCATTATGACCGCCCACATTATATACCTCACCATTAACCCCTTCATGCAGAACAAGGTCAATAGCTGCACAATGATCCCAGACATGCAGCCAATCCCGGATATTCCCGCCATCCCCATAGACAGGAACCTTCTGTTCATTCAGAACCCTAGAGATCGTAAGCGGAATTAGCTTCTCAGGGAAGTGATACGGGCCATAGTTATTAGAGCAGCGGGTGATATTCATCGGCAGGCCGAAGGTTTCATGATAAGCACGAACCAGCAGATCAGACGATGCCTTGCTGGCACTATACGGACTATTAGGCTGGAGCGGCGTCTCTTCCGTGAAGAATACCGCAGGGTCCCAGTCCAGCTCACCATACACTTCATCCGTGGAGACATGAACGAATTTGGTTACTCCAATGGTCCGTGAAGCATCCAGCAGCACCTGGGTTCCCATTACATTCGTCCGGACAAATACTGCCGGATCAGTAATCGAGCGGTCCACATGACTCTCCGCTGCGAAATGCACTACATAATCAAAGCGTTCTTGTTCAAAAAGAGCCAGAATAGCTCCACGGTCAGCAATGTCTGCCTGGATGAAGCGATAATTATCCCGCTCTGCAATCTCCTTGTGCTTAGTTAAATCACCCGCATAGGTCAACAGATCCAGGTTATAGACATCGTAATCGGAATACTTATCCATAATGTATTGCACAAAGTTCCCGCCAATGAAACCGGCACCTCCGGTGATCAGCAATTTCTTCCTACTCATGAATTACACCTCAGAATGATTCGATTGGTTTTCTATCCACTTCAGTGATTATAGGTAAAATTCAGTACGGCATCTTTCAGCAATGGAGCCATCTCGTCTTTGCCAGATAGAACGGGAGTAACATGTAATGGCCACTCTATCCCAATGGCAGGGTCATTCCAGAGAATGCCGCCATCACATTCCGGGGCATACGGCTCATCACATTTATACTGAACTTCAACGTCCTCCGTCAGAGTCATGAATCCATGGGCGAACCCCTTGGGAATTAGCAGTTGCTTCTTATTCTCGGCACTCAGCTCAATACCAAACCACTTGCCGTAAGTTGGACTGCCTGCTCTGACATCCACGGCGACATCGAAGATCACGCCACGCGTGCAACGGACAAGCTTGGTCTGAGCTTTGGGATTCAGCTGATAATGCAGGCCGCGCAAGGTTCCTTGGACAGCAGAATAGGATTGATTATCCTGTACAAAAGCAATGTCTATGCCCTGCTCTCTGAATTTCGCATCACTGAACGTCTCCATGAACCATCCCCGGTGATCCCCGAAGACCGCAGCTTCGACTATATATACGCCTGGAAGCACTGTTTCTGTTAACTTCATTTCCTCCACACCTTTACTGCTTAATATTGAATCTTCCCGGTGGCGACCTTGATCAGATATTGGCCGTAGCCCGTCTTGCTTAGCTTCTGTCCACAACTGAGTAGGTGCTCCTTCGTGATCCATCCATTAATGTATGCAATCTCTTCAAGCGCTGCAATCTTAATCCCCTGATGATCTTCAATGGTGCGGACGAAGTTCGTAGCATCCACCAGACTCTGGTGAGTCCCCGTATCCAGCCAAGTGAATCCCCGCCCCAGAAGTTCAACATCCAATTCACCCATGTGGAGATACGCTTCATTAATCGAAGTAATCTCAAGTTCGCCCCGGGAAGATGGCTGCACATTCTTAGCAATCTCCACAACACGGTTGTCATAGAAGTACAGGCCAGTAATCGCATAATTAGACTTCGGCTGTACAGGCTTCTCTTCCACGCTTAGTACCTTGCCTTCGTCGTTAAATTCCACCACACCGAATCGTTCCGGGTCTTGGACATGATAACCGAACACCGTCGCCCCCTGTGCTTTCTCAGAGGCACGCTGAAGCATCTTACGAATACCATTCCCATAGTAAATATTATCGCCAAGAATCATAGCTACAGAATCACTACCAATGAACGATTCGCCCAAAATAAAAGCCTGAGCTAAACCGTCAGGACTGGGCTGAACTATGTATTGTAAGGAGATGCCAAACTGAGACCCATTCCCGAAAAGACTCTCGAACCTCGGAGTATCCTCAGGTGTTGAGATGATAAGAATGTCATTAATTCCGGCAAGCATAAGCGTAGACAACGGATAATAGATCATCGGTTTGTCGTACACGGGTAGAAGCTGCTTACTGGTTACCATTGTTAATGGGTAAAGGCGCGTGCCGGAGCCTCCGGCTAGGATTATGCCTTTCATTGGGGTCACCTCATTAATTATTTGGCTTTATAATATTCAACATACCAGTCCGTAAATTTCTGTAGTCCCTCTTCAATAGACGTACTTGGTTTGAATCCGACTGCCGCTTGCAACAGCTCAGTAGAAGCATAGGTTGCTGGTACATCTCCAGGCTTAATAGGTTCAAATGTTTTTTTAAATACAACTTCTCTACCTAGGCTCTTTCCTAAACACTTCTCTAAGGTTTCTATAAAGAACATTAGTTTCTCAGGACTATTGTTACCTATGTTATAAACCTTATGTGGAACAGCATCAGCAGGTGCTATACTCAGAATTCTGCGAATCCCTTCTACAATATCATCAATGTATGTAAAGTCACGATACAAATCATGTGTGAAATCTCCGTTGTTGAATATCTTGATCGGTTCTTCATTAAAATATTTCTGTGTGAATCCGAAGTAAGCCATATCTGGACGACCTAATGGACCGTATACGGTAAAGAAACGTAGAGCGGTTGTTGGTATTTTATAAAGATGACTATAAGTATATGCCATCAGCTCATTAGATTTCTTAGTAGCCGCATACAGAGATTCTGGATGATCCACCACATCGGATTCTTCAAAAGGAACCTTTTCATTGGAGCCGTAGATAGAACTTGATGAGGCATATACAAGATGATTAACTGGGTTATATCTGCAAGCTTCAAGGATATTAAAAAATCCTACAATGTTACTCTGAATGTATGCATCAGGATTATCTATAGAATGCCTAACTCCGGCTTGGGCTGCCAAATTAACCACAATACTAGGTTTATGCTCTTCAAATAGGCTTAGTATCAATTCTTTATCTGAAATATCACCTTTAATAAAGCTGAATTTTTCAAATGGTGTAAGCATTTCAAGACGCGTATACTTGAGATTGATATCATAATAATCATTTATATTATCAATACCAGTGACCTGACAACCCTGTTCCAGAAGCCTTTTGGCTAAATTAGATCCTATAAATCCCGCAATTCCGGTTATTAAATATTTCTGTTCTGTATCTAAAGGAATATAGTCCAACTAACTCGTCTCCTCTATATTATATGGATTTCACAAAGGCTGATTACCTCCCAATAGAGTAATATTCAATCCCTGCTTCTTTCATTTCATCAATATTGTAAATATTCCTGCCATCATAGACCAATGGAGTTCTCATCAGCTTTTTAAACTTTCCAGGTGTAACAGCCTTAATTGATGCCCATTCGGTCATAATGAAGCAGACATTAGCACCTCTAAGTGCTTCATCAATATTCTCGACATAGTGGATCTTTCCAATTCCATGGCTACCTTCAGAATACTTTTGAGCAAAATTTTCTTTCCCCACAGGGTCATATGCATAAATATCTGCACCTTGTTCTAGCAATAAGGGGATATTCTCTAGTGAAGCTGCCTCTCTTAAATCATCTGTTCCTGGTTTAAAGGTAAGTCCCAGCACTGCCACTTTTAGGCCATTAAAGGTAATCAACCTTTTAGATGCCTTCTTGAATAGAACAGTCTTTTGACTAGTATTCACATCAATAGCAGCCTTGACTGTCTTAAGCTCATACCCATGCTGCCGGGCGAGATACTCAAGAGCCTTCGTATCCTTCGGAAAGCAGCTCCCTCCGTAACCGATGCCCGCATTCAAGAACTTGCTGCCGATACGCTCATCAAAGGACATACCTCTGGCAACATCCTGGATATCAGCACCTACTAACTCACAGAGATTGGCGATATCATTCATGTAAGATATTTTCAATGCCAAAAAGTCGTTAGACGCATACTTGATCATCTCTGCCGATCTACGTCTTACAGGAACAATAGGGATATTGAATGGCTCATAAATGCGCATTAAAATATCTTCTGCCCATTTACTTTCAGTCCCAATAATAATCCTTGCTGCTTGTAGGGTATCCTTGACCGCTGTACCTTGAGCAAGAAATTCAGGATTAGAGGCCACTTCTACTCTGATCTTCTGTCCAATTCCATTACCAATCAGTTCTTCACCATTATGTGGCAGGAAGTCATGAATGAATTGCTCTACCTTATCATTAGTTCCAACAGGAACTGTAGATTTCACTACCACCAAACAATCCTTCTCTATGGTTTCTGCAATTTGTCTGGCAACAGTTGCTATGTATGATAGATTGGCCGATCCATCCGGCTGTTCAGGCGTACCGACACCTATAAAAATAGCATCTGCATTTTTATATGCTTCAGCATAATTAGTAGTGTAATCGATTCTTCCAGCAGCGTAATTCTTCTGCATAAGTTCTTCGAGATCAGCTTCATATATGGGCGAAACTCCAGATTTCATAAGCTGAACCTTATCTTCATCAATATCTACACATGCTACTTGATGGCCTACTTCTGCGAAGCATACGCCGGCTACTAAGCCGACGTAGCCTGTTCCGGCTACTGCTATTTTCATTAAATCCCCCCCTTTGAACTTGGCAGAGTTTTGTGCATAATTACATTTAAAACTCTACTACTAATTTTCAAGATTTCAAAAGTAACTTTAACTGACTAAAACTACTTAAAATATCTTTTTTCTTTAATATTAAGTATAAAATATAAAAGAATAAATATATAAGAAATGCATACCAAGAATTAGCAAACCAACCTATAAACACGAAAACCCCAGATAGAGTTAACTCTAATAAAATGTCTTTATTAATTGATATTTTTAAAGATTTTGATAACACAAGTTCCGCAGCAACGCATCTAAACGCTAGTATTAGCACAATTGATAACACAGCTAAATTCAAATTTTTCAATAGAGTTGTTGTAAAATAAGTGATTAACACACTAAGTCCAAGTGAAATAATATTTATCTTAAGTATAACTTTCTCCTTTCTTAAAGTTTTCAAATATGTATTTATCAATAATGCGATTTTACCTTCAAATATACACATTGGAAATAATAGGGCCAAGTAAATGAAACTTTCCTCATATTTGGGCAACCACCCTAATAACACATATTTCAACGGATAGTATACTAGAAGTGCACCAAACATAATAAACATTAATATGTCCCGAGTACACTTGTATATTATAGGCAAATTAATCGCACTTGTTCTCCTTAGCATGGGAAATAATACAGTGCCTATTGCATTAATAAATAACATTAAAAGATTTGAGATACTAAATGTGAGAGATACTTTTGCAAAAGTTGAGACGTCCCAAGCACGTTCAATACCAAATCTTGTAACCCCAACAATTAACAAACTTGCAATATTCGCTAGCATTAACTTTATTCCAGCTTTAATGTTTTCTTTAGCCTCACTAACATTCAAATAGAAAAAACCAAGTTTACCAATAACAATTTCTTTACAAAAATACATTGCAATAATGAGTGAAAAAAATTTTCCAAATAGATCTGCAACAATTATTAATTTATAATTTGTAATACCTATTAACAAAAACAACCCCAATAAAAGACAATATGAAATTCTGTCCAAGACATTAATAAATGCATATTCCTTTATTTTGTTTGTAACTTGAAGTATATATGATAACATCAATCTTATGTTCGTGATTATCATGCATACAATTGTAAGGTTAAGAACATATATTCTATTAATATCACTCATAAATACGTTAATGCCAGTAAACAATATAATTGAAATTATAAATTGGAAGATTAAAAGCATGTAAAATTGCGAAAAGAATAATTTTTTGTCCAAATCACTATATTCCTTGCCACCATACCGTAAATAAATTCCATCGTTCCAGCCAAAATGCAAAAAACCTACATATGAAGAATAAAACAAATATAGTTGCCAATATCCGTATTGTTCAACTCCTACAATTTTAGGTACAATTAATATTAATAATGTGGATACAAAAAGTGTTACCAGATTTGAACTAATTGAATAAGAAAAATTACGAAATAATGATATGGATAGAAAATTCAAGCTTTTTTTTGTCATTACATTTAATATTCTCCCTAATGTTTAGATAATCATTTTAGCTTAACAAATTCGTGACACTTAATTTTATTCCTTCACCTCTATTTCAGCTATATAATTTAATATATTTACTGGCGAGTACTCATTATTGTATCCATAATCTACTACAATTCGTTTTTTGATAAATTCGATATTTATATCTTCTGGATTCTCAAATATTTCGATGTAATCTGGATTATAGAATGCAAACTTCTTAATATTTTTATTATTTGTCAATAATTTTTTATTATAACAAACTGCCTCCATTGTTCTATAAGTTATTCCCGTTTGTGAATTTTGCAGCACTTCAAAAATGCAATTTGTATCTCCAACTTTTTCTAGTATTTCACTATATTTAAGGTATGAGTTATAAAAAATCTCATTTTTATATTTCTGATGTTTATTTTTAACATTAAATATATAGAAAAGAGTCATTATATTATTTTTTTTAAAAATTTCGAAACATTTCAGTAAGATACTAAGTCTGTTTTTCTCCGCTCCAACAAAAAAAAGATCAGTATTATTCTCATTTGATAATTTCAAATCTATTGGAATTTTAGAATAAACTGTCGATATATAGGGATAATTAAAATCACTGGAATCTTGCAGATCCGTAGTCAAAATTCTATCCATTTTATCAATTTCGGTCTTTAAGTCTTTGCTTATGCTGTTAATAGGATTCAACAACACAATAATGACTTTCACCTGGTAATTTTCTCTTAACATTTTCAAATAACTTATATCACTTTTGCCAAATGCTGTGTCACCCAATACTAAATAAAATTCTTTATTGAACTCTATATTTCTTAATTCATTATATTTCCACCATCTATTTTTAAATGGTAGATTGATTATTTTGTTAATACGTGCACTGCAATGAATCTTCTGTAATATTTTTTTAAAACCAGTTAATTCATACATTTGTTCTTTATAATAAACGTCATTTCTATCAATCACATCAAACCACGTATAACGACTCAATTCGTTACCTGCACCTATAATTATATATTTCATAAATATCTCCTAAATTTTTATTTAAAAGAACTTATTATCAAAAATAATAGGGTATAATACTTCTACTTTACGCTGTACATAAAACTCTAAAATAAAAACTATAATCAAATACAATATAATTATTGCATTATATAAATAATAATTTTGCGTCTTTTTAGTAAGCCGCTCACTTGCAATATAAAATAAAACATAATTAATGATATAAAAACTTCGAGGAATTCTAAAAAACAAACCACTTAAGAGATAGAATGGGGTATATATAAATAATATTATATTAATGTAGTAGATCTTTTTTGATAATTCAGCCTTAAAATCATCTTTTAAATTAAATTCCGAACTATTATTAATAATATTAATAGACCATTTAGCTAATAATAAATTCATTATTATATAAATAAAATTCAAAATATATGTATTAGAAAAACCTCCAGTTACGTACAAACTAGCTCTTTCGGAATCTATCTTAGAAAAAATTCCACTCATGAAACTTAATGAAAAACCATTGTAAATCAAGAAAATTATAATAACAAGAGTCAAAACAGGTATATATTTTATCAAACTACGAATACGATTAAATTTTATTATTATTATAGGAAACAAGAATACTGAAAGACTATGAATGGTACAAGCCAAAGAAATACATATAATATATTTCAATACATTCCCTCGTTTATCAAACAATAAATAATTCATAGAAAAAATAACGATACTCATCGCTAAAAATGTTCTCACCTGTACAATTTCTATAATAAACGGATAAATAAGAAATAATGCCAATACGTAATTAATATTTGCTACATTTTTGATAAAAAGAATCCTCAAACTAATACCAATAATAAAAATGAATAAAAGGAAAGAATCATAACTTAATCCAAAGGCAAAACAAATTTTCATTAGAAATCTAAATCCGATTTCAAAAGTTGGAGCATACTGATTTTGATAAGCAGTATAATAGTTCAAATAATCAGCATTTGTGAATCCACCAATAAATAAAAAGGACATAAAAGAAATCATAATCACTGACAATATTAATTTAACTAATTTTCCCTTTTTCCGCAAAACATTCAATAGTATAATTGTTATATATCCGACTAATCCCATAATATCTCCAATCAATTCTTCTTTGGCATCTCATTTATGCTGGTGTCTTCTAAACATGGCACTATCACTCATTTTTTCTCCGAGACAACCAACATCATTAATTGATAATTTATTTTTCCATAAAATATATGGAAAGGATAATTGATCTCTTTTAGAAAAACTATTCATATACTCATTCCACCAAGCACTCATAATTTCTTTGCAAACTTTTGAGTTATTACGAACAATAACATTACATTCAAACATACCAAACTTTTCTGGCATTCCCTCCGATTTATATTTAGAAAGTTGATTTTCTATATCAGAGTGGTTACCTTTTTTCAATATTAAACAAGCCTTTCCTTCGCTATAAATGCAACCACGTAGCGGATGATTAAACATAGATATCCCAGTATTTTCATTCAAGTATTTAATAAGATTAGATATTTTTCCTACAACACCCAGATTCCCATCTAAATATATATTATATTTGTAATCATTAAAAAGAAGTGATGAATTAATCTTGAAAAATCTATTTCTTTCATTTGGACTTAATTTTGAGATTATCTCTCCTACTTCTTCTGTCCACTCTTTTTTTCTCCATATGCTATTTTCATTTACTATATTGTCAGTAATTATATAATAATCACATAAATCATCTATATAAACCGGCTCGTTAATTTCATCGTAATTCCCAAACACCACTGTATAAACAGCAATCTTATCTTTGACTTGGATTCTCTCTTTTTCTACAAATCGCTTTTCTTTGTTACTAAACTTACGTAATCTCAAACTTATAATAGGGTAAAGTAATATATCTTTAATATCTTTAATTTTTAATTTCACTATTGCTTCAATAATTTCGGTTATTATTTTCCCCAACTTAAATTCTTTAGAATTAACTACTTGTAAGTAATCATTATTTAAACTTTCTATTTTTTCACTAATATTGCGGTCCCAGTAAGCCTTATTATCATTCGAATCATAATCATTTATTGACTTATTCATACTAATCCCTTCCCATCTCTAACAACTTTAAAGATTTTTTTTAAAAATAGTAATTAGAAAAAAATTTAAATAGTTTGATTATTCTTCTCTAATATCAATTCGTTTATTATACTGCTGTTATAATAGGTTACAATTCTCTTAATATAGCAGCTTCAAGTAGATGAACGCTTATCCCCATAAAGTGGGGCACTAAAATTCGCCCATTCATATGGTGGTCATTGCAACAAATATCATCTAATATTTCTTTTCTCTTCTCTTGTATAGATCTTTACATTAAATTTAAAACCATCAATAAATCCTTTATACATTACTTTCACCAGCTTGAATTTATTTTTCTCCACAAAAATTTTTGGCAACGCCAATGCTATCACAAAAATAATCCTTCGGTTCTTTGATTTATATTTCTGATATTTTCTAGCAATAATCAAATGATTTCGTATCATATAATATTGCCTTATTAATGAATGATTAGTTCTATAATATCGCTTAATTGTCCATTTTCCTGAATTATCTATATGAGGTCTGTATATCCATGTAGGCTCTGCATTTCCAACCTCTTGTAACAAATATTCAGAATTTATCCTTATTTGCTTATATCCATTTATTTGAAGACGAAAGGAAAAGTCAAAATCCACTGCGTCTATAAATAATTCCTCATCAAAGAAGCCAACCTTTTTCCATGCATCAATTCTAATCATAGATCCAGAGGTAATCGCCCATTCGACAAAAGAAAAATTTGTAAGTCTTTTGCTTTTGTATTCTTCAAGATTTGTTTTATTGATATCTATAATGTAAGGTGTTAACAATGCAACTGACTGATCTGAAGTATAATTGTTATAAGTTCGAATGATTTTAGAGCTACAAATACTATCTTGATCTAGCAATAATACCCACTCATATTTAAAGGCAATAGCCAGTTGGCATATTTGGTTCAATGCAAAGGCTATACCTTTATTCTCATAGTTTTTCATTATATGAATTTGAGCATCATTATTATATTTTTGTGTTATTAAAGTTATGTTTTCAGAATTATTATCTATAAGAAAAATTAAATCAATTTGATTTCGAATGGAGTTTATATTTTGATCTAGTCTATCTAGATCAGGGTTATATAAAACTATTCCGGCACAATTTCCTTGATTTTCTGAATTCAATTAATACTCACCCAATCTATGTTTTTGTATAATAGATTTTTCATGTTTTTTGTACTGAACTCGATGATTCCAAATTTTTTTCTTCTAACTGCCACCCATTACTTTAATAACTTATAGAAATTTTCAACCTTATTTTACTTCTTTACTGCAGCATTGTATGGATACTTTAAACATATTTAATCATGAAAATAAACTGATTTTTCGCTATTTTTCTGGAAGGATAGAATTTAGCATCTCATCTAACTTCCCCTCAACTACACGGTTTTCGAAATTTTCTAAATATACTTCAAACGCTTTTTGTTTCATTAAACTTATTTTTTCTGCATTTAAGCTCGATAGCACCGTTATGCTGGCTTGACAATTATCTCTAAAGCAATTAACTCCTATACCACAATTTTCAACCAAATCCCAAGAATCTCCTTTTATGGAGTTTATTATCGGAAGACCAGCCGAGAAATAATCTATAGATTTGTATGTAAGCCCTATTACAGTGTTTTCTCTGTACAGATTAATTCCAAAATCACAAAAAGACATTATTCTATTCTTATCAATTTCATTGTAAACAATACCATAGTCAATGAATTCAATATTATTTTGCATGAGTTCTTTAAGAAAATAATTCTTATTATCTCCCGATCCAATAATGTGTAGTTTCACTTTCCTCATTACTTGTAGTCCTTTTAATATCTTAGTAATCTGTTCAATATCAATAAGAAGATTAATAGAACCTAAATAGCAAATATTTAAAGTATCATTCATACAACTCATGAAATCAGGGTTTGAGTTATCAATATAGTTTTTCGCTAAAGGTATTACGTATGAATTTTCATTTTTTACATTAGTGTTCTCTAAAAACTCTTTGTACAAGGAGCATTCGAACATTAACGCATTCGCTGATCCTAATTTATCATCTCTGTATTTCCTCCAATAATTTAGCATTGGGGAGAGTAACTTTTTCACCTTATTAGAGGTTGGAAATGATTCTGGCCATAAATCAACAATATCTATAATTATTCTTGCATTGATTTTTTTGGAAACTTTGAACGCAAAACGTGTAACTGAGTTTGGCGGAACCGCCATGTATACAATATCTGGATTTAGTTTTTTCAACAATTTTGCAGCTTTCATTCCAAAAAAAACATGTGCTAACAACCTTTTAATCGAAACATTTTTCTCATATTTCAAAGATCTTACAGGAATCCAAAATTCATCATCTTCTTTAATAAGTGTTTTACTAGTATGATGGAACTCAGAGTAAATAAGAAAAGTATCAAACTTTTTTTTCTTAAAATATTCATAAATAAAGTTTCCTCTGTTGAAACCACTTTTATCAGAAAAACAAGATATAACAACAACCTTCATAATTCTACCTCTCATATCAAATTAGAGAACTTTCTCTAGTAAATGAATTTCCTAACTCACATCATTATGTTCCATAGAATATCCTTTTGATTACTTTTACAACAGTTTGAATTTCTTCTGTAGTCATCGCACTTCCTGATGGAAGGCAAATTCCTGTATGAAATAATAATTCGGAAATAGATTCGCCGTGAGAGAAGAAAGAATATTTTTTGTAAAGAGGCTGTAAATGCATTGGTTTCCAAACAGGTCTTGATTCAATATTCTCCTCCTCAAGAGGCACTATAATATCGTCAGGAGTAAGTATTGCATTGGATGTAAATTTCACAACTGATAACCAATAGTTAGGAGAACCATTATTTTTTACTGGCATAAAAGATAATGCAAGATCACTTAAAGATTCCCTATATAATTCATTTATATTTTTACGACATTGAATAAAGGTATCTAGGGCTTCTAACTGACCTCTGCCTATACCCGCACATATATTAGACATTCTATAATTATAGCCAACTTCTTTATGTTCATAATGTCTTGATACCTCTTTTGATTGTGTCGCCCAGAAGCGCATCTTCTTAATAGCCTCTTCGTCATTAGAAACGATCATTCCACCGCCAGAGGTAGTGATAATCTTGTTCCCATTAAATGAAAAAATACCGATATGTCCAAACGATCCGCATTTCTTGCCCTTGTACGATGCTCCCAGCGCTTCAGCTGCATCCTCTATAACGGGTACGCCATAATGCTCACAAATAGGAAGTAACGAATCATAATCAGCACTTTGTCCATATAAATCAACTATAATAACTGCCTTAGGCATTTTATTTTCTTTTTTGGCCCACTCAAATGCTTTTTCTAATGCGATGGGTGACATATTCCAAGTTTCCGGTTCGGAATCAATGAATACAGGATTAGCATACTGATAAAGAATCGGGTTACAACTTCCCGCAAAGGTTAAATCTGAGCAAAACACGTAATCACCAGGACCAACATCAAAGTATTTAAGAGCCAAGTGAATCCCTGCTGTACCTGATGACAATGCAAGCCCGTGATCCATTCCAACATAGGCGCATATTTCTTCTTCAAACTTATCAACGTTAGTACCTAATGGGGCAATCCAATTGCTATCAAATGCCTCCTGTATGTATTTCATTTCGTTTCCACTCATATGTGGAGGTGATAAATAAATACGTTCATGCATTACAATTCATCTCCATAGCTCTGTTTTATTTGGGCAGGTACACCTGCTACCATTACACTATCAGGAATATCACTGATTACTACTGCGCCAGCGGCAACAATCACATGGGAGCCTATAGTGATATTGTTTACAATGCTTGCCCCTACACCTAGCCAAGAGAAGTCATTAATAGTAACTGTTCCGCTAACATTTGCGCCTGGAGAAACATGTACCCCATTCCCAATCACACAATCATGATCAATGGTACTTGAAGTATTAAGAATACATCCTTTAGCGATACTAGCATCTGCATTAATCACTGCACCAGCCAGAACTACAGTGCCAGATTCTATTTGACTGAATTTACTCACTATACTTGAAGGGTGAATTATAACAGGAATTTTGAAGCCTGCTTGTTCAAGCTTAGTCAGCCAAACAAACCTATTTTCGTTATTTCCAATTGCAACAACAGCACTAGAATATGCCTTGCTATGGTCCAGATAAGTATCAAAACTACCAATGACAGGAATCCCAATTACCCTATTAAGCGTAGTGTCATTGTCCAAAAATGCTATATCATCCCACCGACCAGTAAGCATAGCTGCTTCAGCTACGACCTTGCCATGCCCACCAGCCCCTAAGATCAACAAGTTCTCCAAATGAAATCACCTGGCCTTAGTCGAAGAATCAACGTTCTATTGTATTACTACCAGTGAACATTGGCATTGTATCAGTCTTAGAATTATTAACTCCTTCTCTAACCAACACATTCTTAATAGTTTTCAACACAATCTTCATATCAACTTTTAAAGTAATATTATCGACATACCATACATCATAATCAAACTTTTCTTCCCAGCTAATTGTATTTCTTCCGTTCACTTGAGCCCACCCAGATATGCCCGGTGTCACTTCATGTCTGCGATTTTGTTCAGGCGTATAGTACTCAAGATATTTGACTAATAGGGGGCGCGGTCCAATAAAACTCATATCCCCTTTTAGAATGTTAAACAATTGAGGTAATTCATCAATACTTGTCTTACGCAAAAAAGAACCTACCCGAGTCATTCTTTGTATGTCAGGCAGAAGTTCTCCACGGTTATCCGTTTCTAAAGACATGGTCCTAAACTTATATACCGTAAAAACCTTACAGTTCTTCCCCGGGCGTCTTTGCTTGAATAAGGCTGGCCCCTTAGAGCTAATCTTCACTGCTATAATCGCTGCTATCATAAATGGAGAACTTATTACAATAAGCAAACATGCAATGAGCCAATCAACAAACCGCTTCACTACTAGATATGGCCTCATTCACTATCAACCTCTGTTATAAGATATTGAAAATAGCGGATAGTTAGCCCGCCATTTTCTCTGCAATGTTCTTACCTAGCTGAAGCTGTGATTCAAACTCACTTCTGTACTGTTTGATGACATCTGTACTATATCCGTTACTGTTTAGTTTTTGTTCAGCGTCAGCGATTATACTGTTAAATGAAGCTGTAAAGGAGTCTAACTGCTGAATCCCTTTAGCCTTAATACTTTGTTTGGCTGCACTATCTATAGCACTCACATATTCAAAGGCAATACCCATTAACGTAGATTGGCTTTGCGACTGTAGCGCACTCAACTTCGCTTCCGTCTCACTAGTAATACTCTCATAAGACACTTTACTTGTTCCTGTCCCACCTGCTCCTGAACCGCCTGGTGCAGTCGTTGCCGCCGGTGCCGGTGTTGGTGTTGGTGCAGGACTGGCAGATGGACTCGATCCATTGTTAGTCGGTTTCACAGTAGGTGTAGATGTATTCTCTTCATAATTCTTAGAGCTCGCAGTGATGGTCATCGTCTTCGGATTCCAGATAATGGAATTTCCTACAGATTCCGATAAGAATCTTAGGGGCACATAGATGGAACCGTTCAGCAGATAACTGGATTGGCCTTTGGGCAAGGCTTTGTTGCTCCCGTTAAATACATAACTTGCATTCACATTGTTCAGAGCCAAATTCTTCGCTGCAAAGGAAGGACTGGAGGCGGCATTCATTAAGTACTCCTGAATGACTACCAGCTCAGAGCTGCTTGGCTCTGCTACAGTTACCTTCAGGTTCTTGGCATCCCAGGCTACACTCTTCTGGAGGGCATAGGACATGAACCGCAATGGGATATAGGTCGTGTTGTTGTACATGAACACATATTGTCCTGCCGGCGGCTGCAGTGCTACACCATCGAAGATCATGGTTACATCGGCATTCTGCACTTTGATAGGATTCGCTGTCTTAACAGCCGCAGTTGTTGTAGGTATTGCAGTTGTTGCAACGGCTACCGGAGTAGCTGCTGAAGCTGATATAGGGGCAGAAGCCGTTAATGGCGAGCAGCCCATTAATGTCACTGTAAGGAGTGCTGCTGCTGGAATTTTCACCTTGAACATGGGTTATTCACTTCCTTTTTCTTGAGCTTTGAGTTGTTCTTCTTCGGCGATGATCTGATCCCGTGTCTTGCCTTGACTGACGCCGTACTTCTTGGCTACTTGTGCGAGCTCGTTATATTGTTCCTCTGTGACTTTACCAAGAATGATACTGCGGGCTTCCCGCTTCTCTTCATTGGTGAGTCCGCCTGAGGCTAACTCTTGCAAACGCTTGATATCTGAGACGCTTAGTTGTCCAGCCACTATGGCTGCAACATTCGCCTTATCTTTCATCGACACATTGGCCTGAACTTCTTTTGCCTTATCCGGTGAAATATGAGCTAACCCATCCACACCTTCTGGTGTCGGAGCAGGAGTGCTTGCAGGCTTGTCTGTATGGGCAGGCTTGCCGGTGCTGGCAGTCGCTTGCGCTCCATTAGCTCCATCTGGCTTATTGGCAGGAGTACTATCCGGTGTAACTGCCGTTGCCGGATCAACTGAAGCGGCTGGCTCCGCAGACGGATCACTGTCGGCTACCACAGGATCAACTACCTGTCCCTGAGGCACGTTGGCAGTATCGTCCGCATTCACATCGAATCCGTCGGCCATGGAATTCATCAGCTTGTCGACCGCATAATTGGCAGCGAACAATCCGCCGACACCGAGTACGACAATGACGGACAGCGTCCAGATCAATACTTTTTTCCATCTTTTCAATTCAGGTACCTCCGAATCTCTAATTAGCTAATGGCTGCCTGGATGACCGGCTGCATCGGCACGATCTGATTAATGGCTTCACGGATGGATTCTGCATCTTCGGTGACTACCCGCTCTAACCGTTTGAACTCAAGCTCCATCTGGCTCTGGGTGAAGACATTGGGTCTGCCTATGAAAATCCGGTCATGCTGGGTGGAGCTAAGATTCTCTTCATCTGTCAGCAGTTCTTCATACAGCTTCTCGCCTTCCCGAATTCCTGAGAAGGTAATATTGATATCTTTATACGGTTCATAACCGGACAGTGTGATCAAGTCCTCGGCAAGCGTCAGGATCTTAACCGGCGCCCCCATATCGAGGACAAATACCTCTCCGCCGCCGGCGAAGGAACCGGACTGGATCACCAGTTGGACGGCTTCGGGAATGGTCATGAAGTAGCGGACCATCTCCGGATGTGTTACCGTAACCGGTCCACCGGCCGCAATCTGCTGCTTGAACGCTGGAATTACACTGCCCCGGCTGCCTAGTACGTTACCGAAGCGAACCGCAGAGAACTTGGTAGGACTGGTTACATTGAGGCTCTGCACATACATCTCGGCAATACGTTTGGTTGCCCCCATCACACTGGTAGGGTTAACGGCCTTGTCCGAAGAGATCATCACGAAGCGTTCTGCGCCGTATTTGTCTGCACAGTCGGCTACATTGCGTGTTCCGAAGACGTTGTTCTTGATCGCCTCGGAAGGGTTACGCTCCATCAGGGGAACGTGCTTATGTGCTGCCGCATGAAAGACTACCTGCGGTTTGTGGCTCTGGAATACATCCATCAGCCTTACCCGGTCCTGAACATCGGCAATCACAGTCACGATCTCAAGATACGGGAAGCTCTTGCGCAGCTCCATCTCTATGGTATAGATGCTGTTCTCCCCGTGTCCAAGGATCAGCAGCTTGTCCGGTGCAAAGGGAGCGATCTGGCGGCATAACTCTGATCCGATAGAACCGCCCGCTCCTGTAATGAGCACGGTCTTGTTATGGACATAACCCAGGATACTGTTCATGTCCGCTACAATCGGTTCACGGCCCAGCAGATCCTCTACGCTGACATCCCGCAGCTTCTTGACGGAGATCTTGCCTGCAATGAGATCATTCAGTGCCGGGATAATCTTCAGCTTCGCGCCTGTGGCCTTGGACAGATTAATAATCTCGGATATCTCAGTTCTGGAGACGGAAGGCATGGCAATAATGATCTCATGAATCTCTTGTTCCTTCACGATCCGCGGAATGTCGTAGCGGTTGCCCAGGACAGGAACGCCCATGATGGACATGTGATACTTATCTGCGCTGTCATCGACGAACCCGACCAGCCGGGTATGCGCGAAGGAAGGTCCCATCATCTCTCTGGCAATCAGAATTCCGCAATCTCCGGCTCCCACAATAAGGGTATGAATCTCCGTATGCTTATTGTTGCTCCGGTCATTACGGAAGACTCTCCAGAAGAATCGAGCGCCCCCGACCAGGAGCAGGATGGTCTCCATGGACCGTACTTCTATACTGAACGGCACACGCTGGGGCAGAATTACAAACGCGGCAGCATATGCTATTACGGAGCCTACTATAATCGCCTTAAGCACGGATATAATCTCGCCGATACTGGCATATTGCCACATTCTGCGGTACAGCCCGAAATATACCAGGCTTCCTCCGATAGCCACGGTTGAGATCATCCCGAAGACTATCATCTGCACTATGTATTCCGGTGGAATAGAATTATAGAACCGGAACAGGTAGGATGTTATGATACTGAACCATATGATCGCAATATCGATCATGAATAAGACTAATACTCTGGTTTTTGCTGTCATTTTCAGTGCCTCCAAAAACAACATTTTGTCAACTTACAATTCAATTGCCATAATAATAATAGTAGTAGCCTTCACTGGCTTTACGCTTCACATTATTGAGCACCACGCCCAGCATCTTCGCGCCTACCCGGTCCAGACCGGCCTTCGCCTTGGCGGCGATATCCCGCTTCACCTTGCCATAGCTGACAACCATAATTACGCCATCGCTCTTGGAGGCAACAATCTGCGCATCTGTAACTGCGAGCAGTGGCGGTGTATCAATCAGGATCACATCATATAGCTGGCGAAGCTCCTGCAGCACCGCACTCATCCGGTTGGAGGCCATCATCTCAGCCGGGTTCGGCGGAATAGGGCCGGATGTCATCAGCGACAGATTGTGCACTCCCGATTCTTGAACTACTTCGGACAGATCCGCTTGCTGGGAGAGCAGTGAGGACAATCCATACCGGTTACTGAGTGAAAACGTCTTATGCGCTGTAGGCTTGCGCAAGTCTCCGTCGATTAGCAGCACCTTCTTATCCGCTTGCGCATACGCTGCGGCCAGGTTAGCGGTAACCGTTGACTTGCCTTCCTCCGGTCCGGAAGAAGTGACCATAATGATCTGAATCTGTTCATCTACAGAGGAGAAATCAATGTTCGTGCGCAGTGCCCGAAAAGCCTCAGATACAGGCGAACGCGGGTTGGTCACGGTGATCAGATGGCGTTGTTTATTTGGCTGCTGTGACATGTTCGAGTTCTCCCGCCTTTCTGCTCTGTGTCTGTGCCTGCTGCTGCTCTGTGGTCTTCATTTCTTCCTGGCCCAGCCTGGTAATCATCGCAATGGTTGGCAGTCCAAGGTATTTTTTAATATCATCTTCGGTCTTCAGCGTATCATCCAGATACTCCAGCAAGAAGGCAATTCCCAGGCCGATCATGAGGGATACAATAAAAGCGATAGCGAGGTTCATCACCACATTAGGCTCTACCGGTCCCGGCTCGACTGGCGGATTCAGCTTGGCTTCATTGAGGATGGATACATTCTGCACATTGAACAGGGAAGGAATCTCCTGCTTGAACACAAGGGATATGGCATTCACGATCTCTGCGGCTCTCTGGTACGAATTATCTCGAACGACAAGTGTCATCACCTGCGTATTATTTACCGAACTCACGTTAACCTTCTTGAGCATCTCCTCCGCAGTAATACCAAACTGAGGGTAGTTCTTGGCCACAACGTCGAGGATAGCCGGTGTCTTGATAATTTCCTTGTACGTATTAATAAGCTGAATGTTGGTATTGATCTGATTCAGATCCAGCTGTCCTACCGAAGCTTGCGTAGGCGTCTGATTCACAATAATCTTCGTTGAAGCTTCATAGACCGGATTCTTGATATATAAGCTGTAGATCCCGGCAAGAATACAGGCCACGATAACAATGCTGACAATCATCCACAGTCTCTTCCTGACAATCTGGAAATAATCGCGCAGATCCAATTCTTGTGCTGACAAGTGAATTTCCCTCCAAGCTGTAAATTCTTATATTTCCCAAGTTATCGTGTGCAACATATAACTTCTTCTATTTCAAAAAAGTGCCCCCTCTCTAACGGACGAGAGGAGGCTCTCCATAATACTATTTACTTACTTGAAGTTGATGGTACGGTAGATAATTACTGCAGCTTCAGCACGTGTAGCTGTGTTATTAGGATTAAACTTGCCGGCGTTGCCGATAACCAGGTTATTGCTGGCAGCGAAGGCTACTCCGTCTTTCAGGGAAGCAGCGATCTTGCCTGCATCGGAGAACTGGCTCAGTGCGCTAACACTTGTAGTTGTTGCAGGATTGATCGACTTCACCGCACGGGAGATCATCGTCGCCATTTCTGCACGGGTAATCGTTGCATTAGGATCGAACTTCGCTGCACTGCGTCCGGTGATGATTCCCTTCTCAGCAGCAACCGCTACGTAAGGAGCATACCAGGCTGTGGAGCTTACATCGCCGAAGCTCTGCTTCGCGGAGTTGTTCTCCAGGTTCAGTGCGCGAATCAGCATTTTGGCGAATTCTGCACGGGTCACATTACTCTTCGGAGCAAAGTTGCCGTTGCCTACGCCTTCAATAGCACCCTTAGCTGCTACAACCGAGATCTGTCTTCCAGCCCAGGCTTGAACACTTGCAACATCCTTGAAGCTTACTTTGTTCTCCAGTACAGCATAAGAAGAGAAGGTATCACGCGGTTCTACGATATGCTCACCGTCTAGAACACCACCCTGGAATTGCAGTGCACCGTATACAACCTTCGCAACGGACAGCAGCTCTTTGTCAAGGCCTTCTGTATTCTTAAGCGGCAGCTTAATGATGATTGGCTGTTTGAAGGTTGTTGTAGCAACGCCGCCTACAGTCAGATCAAATTCATATACGCTGGATGCCAGCTTCAGGCTGGAGATCGAGCTTACTGTTGTATCCGCTACGGTGGAAGCAGTCAGTGTAATAGCTTCACTGAATTGTCCTACCGGAATGGTTACTGTCAAGCCGTTGAAGGTAATGGCAATGTTGGCAATGCCTTTAGCCTTGGCTGCTTCGATGATTGTTTTGGACAATGGTACTTCTACCGTTGCAGCATTCACCGTACCCAGGTTCAGGGTAAGTGTAAGACCTATCTTACCGGCATTGGCAGCAACCAGTGCATCGAACGCCTTCAATACATCAGCATCTACCAGCTTCAGGGTTGCTTTGTTGCCAACAATCGTTACCAGCTTGGATACATCATACAGGCCTGGTGTTGCAGTAGGGTTCGTAACCGGAGTTGTTACTGTGCCGTTACCGCCGCTAGGGTTGCTAGGGTTGCTAGGTCCAGGGTTTTCAGGGTTAGGAGTTACAGGTTCGTTAATGTAAGCTCTCACATAAGCTAGAGCAAGAGCCTTCACTGCTGGCGCGGCTGTTGGAATTGTAGCCTTCAGGTTCTTGAGACTGAGCTTAATATCTCCTGGAGTAATGTTAAGGTTGTAGACTACCTGGCTTACAGTAAGACCACCCTCAACTGTGTTGTGATTCAGAACCTTGGTAATGGCTTCATTCAGCAATGTATTCAGAGCATCATCAGTGCTAGAAGCATTAAGAATCAGGTTCAACAACTCATTTTTGGACTTATTGCTGATCATTGCACGAAGTTCAGCTTCAACGCCTTTGTCGCCGAACAGGAATTCATTGAAATCGTCAGCTGTAAGGTTAGTTACGCCAGCCTTAGCTGCAATCTTCTTCAGTAAGTCCACATTCTTCACATCATAGCGGATAGCCTTGATTGCGGTGTAATCTTTGTCATACACATCATAAACTACACTGGATACGCTCTTGAAAGCTTCATGGGCAGTTGCAAGATCATCAGCTTCTAAGGCAAGCTTGGAAAGTACTGGTTGGAAAATCTGTTCGAAAATTTCAGCGCTGATATTGCCTGCTTCCTTCTCATAAGCAAGAAGTGCTTGTCTCTCAGTCTCTGTAAGCTGAGCATAAATCTTCTCAACCTTCGCCTTCACACCTGCATTAGTTACTGCTGCTGCGGAAGCTGTACTCACTCCAAAATGTTCAGCCAGCCCCTTGCTGCTGAACGGGAATCCGGCAACGGATGCCGCTGCCATACTTACTGCTAGTGTAGATACTGCCATTTTTTTCTTCAAACTCACTTGTCATCCACCTCTTAATATGTATTTGTATTAATAATAGTGCAAGAATCCAGTAATAACCATTCTACCATTAAAGGATAGGAAGGTCACCCCTTACGAGAGAAAATTCCGAACAATCTATGACGTTTGTTGTAAGATTGAACAGGATTAGCTCGAATAACCTCCTCATTTGTAATGATTTTGCGCGAATTTTGTTGAAAAAAGTCGAATGCATCGCTGCCCAATTCCCGCTTCACCACACCATAGGCTTCGCTTAATCCAAAGGGACGGTGCAGTTGGTCATGCGCATCGGATGCAATAATATGCACGGCCTGCCGTCTGCACAGCTCGAGTGACAGCTTCTGCAGCTTGCTCCCGAAGGTACCGGCTACGCTCTGCGCTGTCAATTGTCCTAACGCGCCAAGCTCGATTAACCGCACCAGTCTGGAAGGGTCCTCGGCAACCTCCGCGTTGCGCTCCGGATGGGCGATGACCGGAACATAACCTTGAATGATCAGTTCATGGCAGGTCTCCTCCATGCTGCGGGGCACCCGCGAGGAGGGCATCTCCAGCAGAATGTACCGGGACCCGGCCAGACTCAGCAGTTGTCCCCGCTCCAGATCATCCAGCAGATCTCCGTAGATCCGGATCTCCTGTCCCGGCAGAACGAGCAGCGGATTGCCTGCCTCCTGGAGCTTCGCGTTCAGCACCCGCACCGACTCCTCAATCTCTCCCGCCGGATTCATATAGACTCCGTTCGCATGGTGGGGGGTAGCTACTACAGTTGAAATCCCATCATTAAGGGCGTCTTGCGCCATGCCGAGAGCGGCATCATAATCGGCGGCTCCGTCATCCATGAAGGGTAGAATATGGCTATGGATATCTATCATATGTTGTTTATCGGTCCTTTCGTAAAGGATATGTATAGTTTTCGCAAAAAAATACAACCATTTCACTAGGAAATGATTGCTAATTTTTAAAATAAATTTCTTCAAGCTTCCAATCGGAACAGCCGGTGAGCCGCCTCTGCAAGCCTCTCATCTACTTCCCGGATCACTGCTTCCTGCTGACAACGGTTGCGGGTATCGAGCAGACTATTAATCTCTTGGCGGATCTGCGCGATCTCGCGTTCGACCGTCTGCAGCTTAAACACAGAGGCCATCTCTGCCAAGGAATATTTATGCTGATAGATCAGCTTGATGCCGCCGGGCCTCACTTCCGAGATCCGGCGTACCGAGCCTGCCTCATAGTAATACATCATCGTTAGATCCTTATAAATGCGGTTTACGGTTCCTGTGCCTTTGTACGTGAAGAATAACTTGCGGACTGCATTAATCAGATGAGGATTCACTACCCTGCAGGACAAGGAACCAATATAGACGCCGCCTCTGCGTTCAAAAGACAGATGGACCTCCTCGCCCCCGGCCTCCTCCAGCACAATCTCCTGTTCCCCCGCGCCAAGTACCTTCACGCGGTGACTGATATAGCTGGTGTCGGCTGTAAGCAAAAACTGGTTCAGCTGAAATTCGGTCATTTGCATCGTTGCATTCACATATTCCATAGCCAGACGCTGAGCCATAAACATCCCTCAATTCTTAATGACAAACCCTTAAGTCTCAGAAGACTCTTCGTGCTGCGGTTCATCCCCGGAATCCCGATCATCCGGTTCTGCCGGAAGCTCTTCTTCGGTGGGTAGAGTATGTCTATCTATAAGTTCCCATAATTCGTCTTTGCCAAGTCCAATCTCTGATGAATAAGCAATGAAGCTATCCCCCGGCAGCACACCGAGCTCCTGCTTCATCACCTTGATATGCTTCGGCCAGCGGGTCTTCGGAATTTTATCCGCCTTGGTTGCCACTACACAGAGCGGCAGATCGTAGTGCTTCAGCCAGTCAAACATCATTTTGTCATTGGCAGTCGGCGGATGGCGCAGATCTACGACAAGCAGAACCATCTTCAGCGTCTCGCGTTCCGCCATATACTTCTCAACCATCTTGCCCCAGGAGGCGCGCTGCGTCTTCGAGACCTTGGCATAGCCATAACCCGGGAAGTCAACGAAATACATGCTCTCATTCACCCGGTAATAGTTCATATGCTGGGTCTTCCCCGGTGTAGAACTGGTACGGGCAAGGTTCTTGCGGTTAATCATCCGGTTGATCAGAGAAGACTTTCCTACGTTGGAGCGCCCTGCCAGAGCAATCTCCGGCAAGGCATCCACTGGATACTGATCAGGACCTACGGCACTGATCACAAATTCGGCGTTGTTAACTTTCATAAGACTTCCTTTCTAATGCACACTACTGGGCGCTTCAATGCTTATTTCTGTATCTGACTCTGTGTCCCTGCCCTCAACGTGATCCACCAGTGCGTGCTTCAGTACCTGATCCATATGGGATACCGGCACGAACTCCACATCATTACGCACACTCTCGGGAATATCCTTGAGGTCACGTTCGTTGTCCTTCGGCATAAGAATCTTCTTATAGCCTGCACGGTGGGCTGCCAGCGACTTCTCCTTAAGCCCCCCGATCGGCAATACGCGTCCGCGCAGCGTAATCTCGCCCGTCATCGCTACATGCTTGGAGACATAACGTTTGGTGAGCGCCGAGATCAGCGCTGTGGCAATGGTAATCCCTGCGGACGGTCCGTCCTTGGGAATCGCCCCTTCGGGAATATGAATGTGAATATCGTTCTTCTCGTGGAAGTCCGGTGCAAGCCCCAGCTCCTCCGCCTTCGAGCGGGTGTAGCTGAAGGCGGCCTGCGCCGACTCCTTCATCACATCACCCAGTTGTCCGGTCAGCGTCAGCTTGCCGGTACCCTGGACAACAGTCACTTCAATCAGCAGCGTATCGCCGCCAACCTCGGTCCAGGCCAGCCCGGTAACGGTGCCGATCTGATCCTCCAGCTCTGCCATTCCATAGCGGAACTTGGAGGCTCCGAGATAATCCTTGATCTCTTCCGGAAGGATGCTCACACGTTCCTTCTCTTCCGAGACAATCTGCTTCGCAGCCTTACGGCAGAGGGCCGCAATCTGCTGCTCCAGATTCCGCACCCCGGATTCGCGGGTGTACTCGCGGACAATCTTCAGCAGCGTGTCATCTCCAATGGAGAGCTGCTCCTCCTCCAGACCGTGGCTCTTGCGCTGCTTCGGCAGCAGATAACGGCTGGCAATCTGCAGCTTCTCAAGCTCCGTATACCCCGGAATGAACAGCATCTCCATCCGGTCCAGCAGCGGACGCGGAATGTTGTGCACGGCATTCGCCGTAGTGACGAACATGACGTTCGACAGATCGAACGGCAGCTCTACGAAGTGATCGCTGAACGTATTGTTCTGTTCAGGGTCCAGGACCTCCAGCAGGGCCGCCGACGGATCGCCGCGGAAGTCCGCCGCCATCTTGTCGATCTCATCCAGCAGGAAGACCGGATTAACGCTGCCGGCCGTCTTCATCCCCTGGATAATCCGTCCCGGCATCGCACCGACATACGTACGGCGGTGGCCCCGGATCTCGGCTTCATCCCGCACGCCGCCCAGCGAGATGCGGACGAACTTGCGGTTCAGGGAGCGGGCGATGGAGCGGGCGAGCGAGGTTTTGCCGACGCCAGGAGGACCTACCAGACACAGAATCGGTCCCTTCAGACCTTTGACCAGCTTCTGTACAGCCAGGTATTCCAGCACACGTTCCTTCGGCTTCTCCAGACCATAGTGGTCGGCATCCAGCACCTCTTCGGCCTTGCGGATGTCCAGATCATCTTCGGTGGCTTCGCTCCAGGGCAGACTCAGCAGCCAATCTACATAGTTGCGGATGACACTGCCTTCGGCCGAGCTTGCCGGCATTTTCTCCAGACGGTCGATTTCCTTCTCAATCTTCTCCTGCACCCGTTCCGGCAGGTTCTTCTCTTCCATCTGGGCGCGCAGCTCATCGGCTTCACCGGCCCGGCCTTCCTTCTCGCCAAGCTCCTTCTGGATCGCTTTCATCTGTTCACGCAGGTAATATTCCTTCTGGGTCTTCTCCATCTGCTTCTTCACGCGCTGGCTGATCTTGCGTTCCAGCTCCAGCACTTCACGCTCATTATTGAGGATATCGAGCAGCTTCTCCAGACGTTTGCTGACGTCAATGGTCTCCAGAATCTCCTGTTTGTCCTTAATCTTCAGCGCCAGATGACTGGTGATGACATCCGCCAGCCGCCCAGGCTCCTCAATATCGGAGACCGCAGCGAGCGTCTCTGGCGTTACTTTTTTGGATAAAGTGATGTAGTGTTCGAACTGGCTCAGGACGCTGCGCATCAGGGCATCGCTCTCCTGGTCCACATCCTCCTGCTCCGGCAGCTCACGCGCCATCACCTCATAATACTCCTCGTTATCCGTATAATGAATAATCTCGGCACGCTCTACGCCCTCCACCAGCACACGGATCGTGCCGTTGGGAAGCTTCAGCATCTGCCGCACATTCGCAACTGTACCCACGCGGAAAATATCCTCTTGCCCCGGCTCCTCAATATTCACTTCCGACTGGGAGCAGAGGAGAATCAGGTTATCTTCAACCATAGCTTTTTCTAATGCCCGGACGGACTTCTCACGGCCTACATCCAGATGCAGAACCATACTGGGATATACAAGAAGACCTCTAAGCGGTAATAAAGGAAAACGACGACCTTTGGATTTGCTTTGTATCATCGCTTTCGCACCTCCCATGGTTCATAAGTAGTGTCATATGCATTCATTCTAACAAAAGCGGCATCAAAACACCAACAACCCTTGAATGCTGCTGGTGTTATTGGCATAGTCGCCCATTAGTATTCGCTGAACTTCAGCGCACTATGCCGTTTCCCGGTCTCCGGGAATGAATTAACGGATAACAAGCAGAAACGACTTCGCCGTCCTCATTAAAGGACGGCGTTCGTTTCAGCGAGAAATAAGTTATCGTGTGCAACATATAAATTCTTCTATTTAAACAAAGAACGCCCCCATGGACGTTCTCCAAAATTATGGTCATTCCGGGTAATCTGCCTGGTCAGCATGTGCACTTCCTGAGACATAACACTGATCTAATAATTATATCATATCAGCAAGATCAGCAAGCAAGTGGAAAAAGGTATTCTAATTCGCCAGTTTCTGAGGGATGGACGGAAGCAAGTGGAAAAACAGCATCTAATATTGTGGGTTTTAGCAACTGGGGAGGAAACGGGTGAATTTAAGTGCTGTTTGTCCAACTGCTGTTGTGCCAAGGAGCATTCGTGCATCAGTAAGTGGAGAATATCCAACTACCTCCGGTCCTCATAACATCCGGGCTTATTCCGTTCGTCCTCACATCTCAGCGAGAAATAGAAGGATAAGTTACGGCAAAAAGAAGCCCCCGGCAGAGATTCCGGAGGCTTCCCTTCATGTAAATAATGTTCAGTCGTCCATTAGCCCGGCAGACTCTCCCCCGAAGCATCCGCCTTCAGCAGCGAAGGCGATGAAGAGAACGTCTCGCCGGACACAGCAGGCATTCTAACGTCTGCCGTGTCCGCGCCGAACAGATGGCGGAAGACTTCTTCGACGGTGTCTACCGGAATGACCCGGAGTGCTCCCAGGTCGGCGAACAGCGACTGCCAATTCTCCTTGGGGATCAGCACAGTGGTTGCTCCGGCCTGGAAGGCAGCCTCCACCTTGGCGACCACGCCGCCGACCGGCTTCACCCGGCCGTGGATACCGATCTCCCCGGTAATGGCTACCGTGTTGTCTACCGGCAGCTGCCGGATGGCAGAGACGATAGCCACCGCCATGGCAACCCCGGCGGACGGACCGTCAATCGGAGTTCCGCCGGGGAAGTTGATATGCAGATCATAGCGGTCCGGCTCCAGCTTCATGGTGCGCAGGACGGTCAGCACATTCTCAATCGAACCTCTGGCCATACTCTTGCGCCGGACCGTCCGCGAGCCTCCCCGGGTCTCTTCTTCATCGACCACGCCGGTGATATTCAGTCTGCCCGGCCCGTTAACGGCAGGTGCGGCTGAGACTTCGATCTCAAGCAGGGTACCCATACCCGGCCCATAGACCGCAAGCCCGTTCACCAGCCCGATCTGCGGCGCGGAAGGAATCTTACGCTCCGTCCGCAGCGGCAGCTGGCTGCTGCTGGCGACCCACTCCACTTCAGCAGCGCTCAGAGTATCCCTGCCTTCGGTCAACGCCAGACCGGCGGCCAGCTGAATCATATTCACCGCCTCGCGGCCGTTCGTGGCATATTGCTGCACGACCTCTACCGCTTCCGGGCTTGGCTTCAGCCCGATCTTCTGGACGGCATCCCGCCCGATGACCGCAATCTCCTCCGGCAGCAGCGGACGGAAATAAATCTCCATGCAGCGCGAACGCAGCGCAGGCGAGATCTCCTCCGGTGACCGTGTAGTGGCTCCGACCAGCCGGAAATCGGCAGGCAGGCCATTCTGAAAAATATCATGGATATACGCAGGCGTATTGTTATCCTCCGAGTTGTAATAGGCGCTCTCCAGCAGCACCTTGCGGTCCTCCAGCACCTTCAGCAGCTTATTCATCTGAATCGGATGCAGCTCGCCAATCTCATCGAGAAACAGAATGCCGCCATGTGCCTTGGTTACTGCTCCCGGTTTCGGCTGCGGAACCCCAGCCACCCCCATGGCCCCCGCACCCTGATAGATCGGATCATGCACAGAGCCGATCAGCGGATCGGCAATCCCGCGCTCATCAAAGCGCGCCGTAGTGGCATCAATCTCTGTGAACTTGGCATCGCGCTTGAACGGGGAGAGCGCGTTCTTCTTCGCCTCCTCCATGACGACACGCGCAGCGGCCGTCTTGCCCACACCGGGCGGTCCGTAGATGATGACATGCTGCGGATTCGCACTGCAGAGCGCGGCCTTCAGAGCGCGCAGCCCGTCCTTCTGTCCGACGATATCGTCGATGGAGGCCGGGCGCGTCTTCTCCGAGAGCGGCTTGGTCAGTGAGATCATCCGCATTTTGCGCAGCTTGTCCAGCTCCTTACGCGATTCCCGGTCCACCGCTGTCTTATTGGTCTTCTGTCCCCGCAGCAGATTCCAAAAATAAACGCCGATGACCAGCGCGAAAAAGAGCTGCACGACCATCAGCAATATACTTAGTTCCATAGGTCACCCTCCTGTATCCTTCCGACTATCTATCCTGTATTCAACTACTACTAGGTAGTATAGCCGTTTCACTCATTAGTAAACGCCTGCGCCAAAAAAACAGAGCCAGCGCCGGCCTCACGCCCCCTCTATTGCATACGATTCTCACAATCGGAAAGACTATACGGAACAACAGGAGGCGAATGCACATGACACCACTTGAACAGACACCATCGCCGCAAGAGAACCTGCCGGAATCTCTGTCCTCCATGATTGAGGGAATACAAGCCCGCATGGGCAAAAGTGCAGATATCATCTACCGGTTCATCTCTCTGGGCCCGTTGTCCGCTGTCATTATATTTATTGAAGGACTGTCGGAGCCGCAGGAGTTGATCAAGGCCATCCATAAGGATGCCAATCTGTTCCATGAAATAGACGAGTTCCATCCGCAGACCTGCCTTAAGCTGCTGCAGGAACGGACACTTACCCTCGGCAAGGTGGGGGAGATCTGCAACTATACAGAAGCCGAGAATGAACTTCTGTCCGGCAACACCATTGTCTTCATTGAAGGAAGCAGGGTGGCGCTGTCTGCCGGAACAGAAGCGCTGAAGCAGCGTGGGGTGGAAGATGCCGTATCTCAATCCGTGGTGCGGGGACCGCGTGAAGGCTTCACGGAATCCCTGCGGGAGAACACCGCTCTGATCCGCCGGAGAATCCATAACCCGAAGCTGCGCATTGAAGAGCGGAGGCTCGGTGAGCAGACACATACCAATATAGCTGTGATGTATATCGAAGGCAATGCTGACCCCATCGTCTTGCAGGAGCTGCGCAACCGGCTGGATAAGGCCAGACTGGACAGCGTCCTGGAGAGCAATTACATCGAAGAGGTCATTCAGGATAAGCATTACAGCCCTTTTCCTACCGTCTATAATACAGAGCGTCCCGATGTTACAGCTTCGGCACTGCTGGAAGGGCGGATCGCTATTCTCACCGAAGGCACTCCGTTCGTACTCGTAGTTCCTGCGCTGCTGGTCCAGTTCTTCCAGTCCAGCGAGGATTATTATCAGCGGAGTGACTTTGCCAGTCTGGTGCGGCTGCTCCGGTACTTCTGCTTCGCCGTTGCGCTGCTGACTCCTTCCTTCTATATCGCGATTACTACTTTTCATCAGGAGATGATTCCGACCACCCTGCTGATCAGTCTGATCGGACAGCGCGAGGGCATTCCCTTTCCGGCTTTCCTTGAAGCGTTCATCATGGAGATTACATTTGAGGTTCTCCGCGAGGCCGGTATCCGGCTGCCCAAGTCGATCGGCCAGTCCGTATCCATCGTCGGAACGCTGGTTATTGGCCAGGCTGCCGTCGATGCCGGACTGGTCTCAGCCGCCATGGTCATCGTAGTGTCCATCACAGCCATTGCCAATTTCGCACTGCCTGCCTTCAATGTCGGAATCTCTGTGCGGATGCTGCGGTTTGTGCTGATGGCGATTGCCGCTTCCTTCGGCCTATACGGGATGATTATTGCGATGATTATGCTGGGTCTGCATCTGTGCAGCCTGGACTCGGTGGGCGTTCCTTACATGACCTCCTTGGCACCTATGCGCTGGCAGAGCCAGAAGGATACCTTCATCCGCGTCTCTCGGCGCGGGATGAAGAAGTATTTCGGACGCAATTAGGGGAAAGCCGTGAATCCATAATGAAAGGAATGCTGCCTGATGCGTGGAAGACGCATACTTACGCTCCTCTTGCTTCTAAGTCTCCTGCCGCTAACCGGATGCTGGAGCCGCAAGGAACTGAATGATCTCGCCCTGGTCATGGCGCTCGGCATTGATCTGGACCCGGAGGGTTATGCAGTTACTGTTCAGGTTATGAATCCCAGCGAGGCCGGCAACCAGAAGGGCGCCTCCTCCGGGAGCCTCCCTGTCGCCACTTACAAGTCGGTAGGCAAGACTGTCCCCGATGCACTTCAGCGGATGCTTAGCTTAACCCCCCGAATGTTATACCTGTCTCATATCCGCGTGCTTGTGTTCGGGGAAGCGCTGGCCCGCAGCGGGGTCAGCAATGCGCTGGACTACATCTCACGCGACAATCAGCTTCGTACCGACTTTTATCTGCTCGTAGCCAAGAATGCCAAAGCTTCAACCGTCTTGGAGGTTATCACGCCCTTCGAGCATATTCCGGCGAACTCCCTGTATTCCTCGATCCTGGTCTCCCATAAGAAATGGGCAGCCACCGGGAAGGTCACCCTACAGCAATTCATTACCGAGCTTGAACGCGGCGGCTCTAATCCGATCATGTCAGGGGTACAGTTACAAGGAGAGGCGGCGGACGCAGAGACGACCGAGAATGTACGGAGCATCAGTCCGAAGGCGCTGATCGAGCACGCCGGAATTGCTGTATTCAAAAAAGACAAGCTGGTCGGATGGCTGGGTGAACCGCTCAGTAAAACTGTCAATTATACACTGAACAACGTGGATTCCACGGCTGGTAATGTTCCTGACCCGAATGGCGGTACTGCAGGATTCATTGTTACCCGTGCAGACACCTCCATGAAGATCAGACTGAATGAACAGGACAAACCGGAATTCACTGTGCGGCTGGATATAGAAGCCAATCTGACTACTGTGGAGGGCACACTGGATCTGAACAAGCCGTCCAGCATCGTGGGCATTGAGAAGAATCTGGAGAAGCGCTTCGATGACCGGTTCTCCAGTGATATCCGTATGATCCAGCAGCGGTACAATTCGGATATCTTCGGCTTCGGGGAAGCGCTGCACCGGCAGTACCCCCATCTGTGGAAGGAGTACCGCGAGCATTGGGAGGACAGCTTCAAGACGGTTAAAGTCCAAGTTCAGTCCCACGTGGTGATCCGGCGCATCGGCTCGGTCATCCAGCCGCTGCGAAGGGAGCTTGAGGAGAAATGAACTGGAGTCTGCTGCTGCTGTGCTTCCTGCTTTTTATCTTAATCGTGCAAGCTCCGGCTATCCGCAGGCTCCACTCGGGCCGGGATGCCGCCGCTTTCTACGGGATCTGGACTCTGACTGTCCTGGCCGTTCTTGCAGAGCAGACCAAGCTGCCACAGTTCAGGCCGCTCGACTGGGTCCGCAGCATTATGGAGCTGCTGTCCTGAATACTTTTGTGCGTACAGGAGGTGTGAATTAGAGGTGAAGAGCTATACCGGTATTGCCCCAAGGCAGTTCTACATCATGACATTCGGTTTAACTATCGGCACCTCCATCCTGGTTATTCCAAGCGGACTTGCGCATACCGCCAGAGAAGATGCCTGGATCGCCTCGCTCGCAAGCCTAATGATCAACCTGGTCATGGTGGTGCTGTATCTGTTCATTGCCCGGCTTCACCCTGGCAGACATCTCTTTGAGATCCATGAGGCTGCCTTAGGAAAGTGGCCCGGTAAAATAATCTCCCTGCTGTATCTGTTCTATTTCCTCATCCTCACCGGTACGCTGCTGGGTGACCTCGGATTCTTCATGTCCAGTGAGATTATGCCGGAGACGCCGATTGAGGCCATACAGATTGCCTTCCTGTTCGCTGCGGTTATGAGTGCCAGTATGGGGATTATCGTACTCGGCAGATTAGGGGAGCTGCTCTTTCCGTGGGTATTGTGTCTATTCCTGATCCTTGTCCTGACCCTGATCCCCCAGATCGAATGGAATCATATTAAGCCTGTTCTGGAGGGGGGCATCCGTCCTGTCATCCAGGCCGGCGGTCAGGCGGCGATGTTCCAGGAGCTTATCGTAATGATGACATTCCTGCCTCTGGTCCAAAAGCGGTCAAGCGGGGAGAAGGCTTTCTTCTGGGGTACGGTTACAGGGGGTGCCGCGCTGCTCCTGATCGTGCTGCTCAGCATCCTTATTCTCGGCATTGAACAGACGGAGAACAGTACCTTCCCTGCCTTCGCCTTGGCCAAAACCATCAATATCGGGAACATCCTGCAGCGCGTCGAGGGCATACTGATTACCATTTGGGTATTGACCTTTTTCATCAAAATCTCGCTGCTCTTCCTCTCCATTCTGAAAGGAATTCAAACCGTCTTCCAGCTCAAGGCTCCCGGACACCTAATCTATCCGCTGGCGGTACTGTTCCTTATCATCGCTTGGAGCACCTATATCAATACCGTCTATGTCAACAGCATTATCGGAACGGTATGGGGGAAGTTCTCCCTGCTGTTTCTGCTTCTGATCCCTTTCCTGGTCTATGTAATAAGCCTGCTTAAGAAGGTCCTCAGGTGAAGCCTATAACTGCTTATATGTATAAAAAAGCGCCCGGCCGCAGACCGCCTGATACTATCAGGGCCGCTGCAGCGGGCGCTACATGTATATAATATAGTTCTAGAATGAGTTCAGTTAATGGCTGCTCTCCGGGTTACCGGCAACTACTGCCGGAGCCAGTCCGGCATGCTTGCGTCCGGGAATCTCACCCGTCTCCTCAAAGTGGGCGACAATAATGTCGATCTCCTTCTTCAGCTCGGAGACCAGCTCCGCCTCAGGCACCTTGCGGATCATCTGGCCGTAACGGAACAACAGCCCTTCTCCGCGCGCACCGGCGATGCCGATATCCGCTTCTCTGGCTTCACCCGGACCATTCACCGCACAGCCGAGTACGGATACCTTAATCGGCACCTTCAGCTTGGAGATATACTCTTCTACTTCGTTGGCAATCGAGAAGAGATCAATATCCAGACGTCCGCAGGTCGGGCAAGAGATCAATGTAGCGGCGTTCGAGATCAGACCGAAGGTCTTCAGCAGCTCACGGGCCACCTTCACTTCTTCTACCGGATCAGCACTCAGCGAGATACGGACCGTGCTGCCGATGCCCATAGACAGGAGCGCGCCGATCCCGGCCGAACTCTTCACCGTTCCGGCGAACAAGGTGCCGGATTCAGTAATGCCCAGATGCAGCGGATAAGGAATGACTTCCGCTGCCTTGCGGTATGCCTCAATCGCCATCGGCACATCGGAGGCCTTCAGCGACACGATGATATCATGGAAATCCAGCTCTTCCAGAATTCCGATATGATACAAAGCACTCTCAACCATAGCGTCCGGAGTAGGATAGCCGTATTTCTCGAGCAGGTGATTCTCCAGCGAACCGGCGTTCACGCCGATACGGATAGGAATCCCCTTCTCCTTACATGCCTTAACTACAGCCTCAACCTTGTCACGGCGTCCGATATTGCCGGGATTAATCCGCACCTTGTCGATGCCGTTCTCAATCGCCAGCAGGGCCAGCTTGTAATTGAAATGAATATCCGCTACGAGCGGGATATGAATCTGTTTCTTAATTTCCTTAATCGCGGCCGCCGCTTCTTCATTGTTGACCGTGACGCGCACGAGCTGGCAGCCGGCTTCCTCCAGCCGCAGAATCTCGGCTACGGTTGCTTCCACATCGGCAGTTTTGGTCGTACACATGCTTTGGATTGCAACCTCGTTGTTTCCCCCAATAATAACCCCGCCAACATTGACGGGTCGGGTCTGGTGTCTCAAGAACATGATTGTCTCCCCCATAACGATCAAAGCTCCACCCTCTCCGCCCCCGCAGGTCATGCGGGGTGTGCGGGAGAAAGTGGAGACCCTGAGCTGTATTGTTAAGCCGTGTCAGGCCAAATAGCTGAAGCCTGGCTTACGCGCTTTCTTCTTTTTTCTTATCCTTCTTGAGACTAAGCTCCGGAAGGGACTTCTCCTGGACTACCTGCTCAGTAATGACACAATCCTTAATGTCATCACGTGAAGGAACCTCATACATCACATCGAGCATGATGCTCTCAATGATAGCACGTAGTCCACGGGCACCGGTATTGCGCTTGATCGCTTCCTTGGCAATCGCTTCAAGGGCAAGCGGTTCAAACTTCAGGGCTACATTATCCATCTCCAGCAGCTTCACATACTGCTTCACGAGCGCATTCTTAGGCTCGGAGAGAATACGTACCAGGGTACCCTCATCAAGCGGCTCCAAGGTCGAGATCACCGGCAGACGGCCGACGAACTCGGGAATGAGGCCGAACTTGAGCAGATCCTCAGGCAATACCATGGACAGGTATTCACCGGCCTTGAGATCCTTCTGTCCTTCAGCCGCAGCGTTGAAGCCGATGACTTTTTTGCCGATACGGCGTTTGATCATTTGCTCCAGGCCGTCAAAAGCACCGCCTACGATGAACAAAATGTTCGTGGTATCGATCTGGATGAATTCCTGATGAGGATGCTTGCGTCCGCCCTGCGGTGGAACCGAAGCAACCGTACCTTCCAGAATCTTCAGCAGCGCCTGCTGTACCCCTTCACCGGAAACGTCACGGGTAATCGACGGATTCTCGGATTTACGGGCTACCTTGTCAATTTCATCTATATAGATAATACCGCGTTCAGCCTTCTCCACATCGTAATCAGCCGCTTGAATCAGCTTCAGGAGAATATTCTCAACGTCTTCACCCACATAACCCGCTTCCGTAAGGGAAGTAGCATCCGCTATGGCAAAAGGTACGTTGATGATCTTCGCCATCGTCTGCGCCAGCAACGTCTTACCGGAGCCTGTAGGTCCGAGCAGCAGGATGTTACTCTTCGTCAGCTCGACATCTTCAATCTTGCTCTGGCTGTTCACACGCTTGTAGTGATTGTATACCGCTACGGAGAGCGATTTCTTCGCCTGCTCCTGGCCGATGACGTATTGATCGAGAATATCACGGATTTCCTTAGGTTTCGGAATATCCTTCATATCCAGCTCTTCTTCGTGGCCCAGCTCCTCTTCCACAATCTCCGTGCACAGCTCGATGCATTCGTCACATATATAAACGCCAGGTCCTGCTACAAGCTTACGGACCTGCTCTTGTGATTTGCCGCAAAAGGAACATTTCAATTGCCCTTTTTCATCATTAAATTTAAACATCTTACCACCCCTTTAAGATATGATCGGTGAAGAGAGTACCTGGTCAATGAGCCCGTATTCCTTCGCTTCTTCCGCGCTCATGAAGTTATCGCGGTCTGTATCCCGTTCGATTTTGTCAAGGGGCTGACCTGTGCGCTCTACATAAATCTGATTCAGCTTCTGCTTCGTCTTGAGAATCCAGTCTGTATGAATCCAGATGTCGGATGCCTGCCCCTGAACGCCGCCGAGCGGCTGATGAATCATGACTTCGCTGTTGGTCAATGCATATCTCTTGCCAGGCGCTCCAGCCGTTAGGAGCAATGATCCCATACTGGCTGCCATCCCCACACAAATCGTAGAAACATCCGGTTTGATATATTGCATCGTATCATATATACCCATGCCGGCTGTAACAGAACCACCGGGCGAGTTGAGGTACAAGTGAATGTCTTTTTCGGGGTCATCTGCTGCCAGGAACAGCAACTGCGCAATAACCAGATTGGCGACATCATCGTCAATCGCACTGCTCAGGAAGATGATGCGATCCTTGAGCAATCTGGAATAGATATCGTATGAGCGTTCTCCCCGGCTTGTCGTTTCCACAACCATTGGTACCAGACTCATGCCACCAACCTCTTTTCTCTATACAGATTAGTCTTTCCGTTTCAGAAATATTTTAACACGTTCGAAGCGGGATGTCATTTATTCACTGTGCCAGCAAACCGCATTGCTCATGTGCCTGCCATTATAACGCAATTCCACGGACAATGCCAATTCCTCGTTCGTGATATGTACTTGCAAACGACTGCCCCGATAAAAATAAGGCACGTAACAAAAACTTACGTGCCTTATCAAATCTCTATGGAGGCTACTGGATAGCCGTTCTAGGTAAAGATTAGCAGATTACTCAGCGCTTGCTTCTGCTGCTTCTTCTGCCGGTGCCGCTGGAGCTTCAACTTCCACGCTGTTGCTAACGAGGAACTCGATAGTCTTGCGCAGGGAGATCTCATCATTGAGGCTGCTCAGGGAGCCATTGGCTGCCAGAATGGTGCGGATTTCTTCAGGAGTACGCTTGTAAGCTTCAGCCATAGTAGCCAGCTCTTGCGTAACTTCTTCTTCGGAAACTTCGATCTTCTCTTCCTTGGCAATCACTTCAAGAACAAGGTTGTTACGGACGCGCTTCTCAGCATCACCCTTCATTTGTTCCTGCAGATCTTCGCGGGTCTGGCCGGAGAAGCTCAGGAACATATCCATGTTCATGCCCTGCTGGCGGAGACGGGTATCGAAATCACGAACCATGTTCTCCACTTCGCTGGCGATCATAGCCTCAGGAATTTCAACTTCAGCATTAGCAGCGGCTGCATCAACTACTGCCGTTTCGCGAACGCCTTTGAGTTCTTCCTGCTTGCGGGATTCAAGCTGTGCCTTCAGGTCTGCCTTGTATTCTTCCAGCGTGTCGAATTCACTTACATCTTTAGCGAATTCATCATCCAGAGCAGGAAGCTGTTTGCGTTTGATTTCGTGCAGCTTCACTTTGAATACGGCAACTTTACCGGCAAGCTCAGCAACATGGTAAGTCTCAGGGAAGGTCACTTCAACATCCTTAAAGTCTCCTGTGGACATGCCCACTACCTGCTCTTCAAATCCTGGAATGAAGGAATTGCTGCCCAGCTCCAGGGAATGACGCTCAGCCTGTCCGCCTTCGAATTGAACGCCGTCCACAGAACCGTCGAAGTCAATTACAGTGATGTCGCCGTTAACTGCTGCTTCATCTTCGATAACCACAAGCTCAGCATGACGCTCCTGCAGACGTTTCAGTTCAGCGTCCAGCTCTTCGTCAGTGACTTCTGCCTTCTGTACAGGAACTTCCAGACCTTTGTACTCGCCCAGCTTCACTTCCGGCTTAACCGTGATCTTCGCCTTGAAGATGAACGGCTGGCCCTTGGCGAATTGCTCGATGTCCACTTCAGGACGGTCTACAGGGAAGATATCGGTCTGTTCAACCGCTTCACCGTAAGCTTCAGGAAGAAGAATGTCGATGGCATCCTGGTACAGGCTCTCTACGCCGAAACGGGATTCAAAAATCGGCCGCGGCACTTTACCTTTACGGAATCCAGGTACGTTTGCTTTCTTAACCACTTTATTAAAAGCTTTGTCGAGTGCTGCAGCTACGCGGTCTGCTTCTACTTCGACTTCAAGAACTCCAAGGTTCTTCTCTATCTTTTCCCAAGTTGCTTTCATAATATACTTTTCCCTCCAAAAATAGGTTGCATGTTTACTTAAATAGTCCAACATTTCACGCACAGAATAACCATTATATTATATACAACATTACGTTATTTATCAAGTAGAGAACTCTTTACAAATCCCCTGAGCGAACGGTAGGCTCCTTCAAATTGGAAGCGCATGCTGTCGGTAATTCCATACAGGCCCCGTGTTTCCTCTTCATTCCGGTTCCCGTTCAGGCTCTCCGACACCATCTGGTGCAGCGCTCCCGCCCAAATATCAAGCTGCGAATCTTCCCCGTCCAGCAGCTTGCGGTAATCCGCAGTCCCGTATATCGACATGATGAACTGCCCCCATAGCTCCTGGGCAAAATAATACAGCGTCGGCTCGTGCACCTCCGCCTGCTCCGCCACACGCTCCAGCACCTGGCCGATCTGCGCCGGGAATTCATCATTCTGCAGCGGCACAGTCTCAATCTCCACCTCAGCGGCTTCGTGGCCGCGGCTCAGCCTGACCGCTCCCTGCGCACCCCGGCGGCGCAGCGTCTGCAGCGTACGGAACTGGAGCAGCGGATGCACCTCGGCCCGCTGCAGCCAGCCGGTCAGCGCTTCATCTACCCCGGCTCCCTCCAGATAGGAGAGCTGCTCCAGCGCCAGCACGGTCGCTTCGGACAGCGGTTCGTTCATTACCCGCTTCAGCAGCTTATCCGGGTAGTCCGCATCCTCCTCCAGCTTGGCTCTGGCAAGAATCCGGGCCATATCCTCTTCCCCCAGATCCATCTCCTCTGCTGCGGGAGCCTCGTTCGCGTCACCGCCTTCCGCAGCATGGGGGAAGGCGGCCACCAGCCAATCCAGCAGCGACTGCCACTCCTCGTAGTGCCGCTCTTCCTGTCCCTGGCACTGCAGCAAGAAACGCAGCAGCTCCATCGCTTCCCCGTAACGTTCACTCTCCAGCATGACCGTGAGCTGAATCTGATAATAATCCAGTGTCTTCGGAAACAGCACGATATTCTCTTTGGCCGGGGAATTGAATTGATTCATGAGGGCACCTCCTTTTCTCCATACATTTGTCGTCCGAACCTTAATCAATTGTAGATTATAGCATATCCCCGTGCGGTTTCAAAAAAACAAGTTGAAAAAGTTAACTATGTATGATAACATAATTTTTGCTTGCTTTTCAGTCAGTTCACATGTCCCGGTAGCTCAGTTGGATAGAGCATGCGCCTTCTAAGCGCACGGTCGGGGGTTCGAATCCCTTCCGGGACGTCATAGAAACAGCCTTCCTTCGGGAAGGCTGTTTTGTCGTCCGGAGGATGAGAACCCTTGGCGGCAGCCAGGGGCGTTGGAGCATATGCTTCGCTAGGAACACTTCGCAATCAGCCGTACTTTGGCTGCATCCCTTCCGGGACGTCATAGAAACAGCCTTCCCTCGGGAAGGCTGTTTTGTCGTCCGGAGGATGAGAACCCTTGGCGGCAGCCGGGGGCGTTGGAGCATAAGCTTCGATAGGATTACTTCGCAATCAGCCGTATTTTGGCTGCATCCCTTCCGCCTTAACAGTTAGAAAAACGTATCTTAAATTGGACGGTTTGCAGCATCTGGCGGAATTAATTGGATAAACGTCATTTAATTTCATGCTTTTCCTCAACTCTGATTGATTGGTAGCCGAATAAGTGCTGTTTTTCCAACTGTTCCCTGGAAGTAGCTCTTCCGCTCATAAGTAAGTGTCAAATATCCAACTAATTCCGGCTAAAGACCGCCGCAGGCCATGCCGACTCAGATGATACCGTTAAAGTAACCTCTTCCAGCCCCCGTTTACGCTCCAAAGTACAATATAACGTCTCCTGAGTCCGTAACGGACAGTACAGGCAGAGCTGGTGTCTTTTTCGCCAAGTAACGTCCTCTGTGTCCGCACAACTCTCCAGCTAACCCCGAAACCTGCCTATAATTTGTTAACACCCTAAGGATGAGGCAGCGGCGGTGCTGGTGCTGTAGAGGTGATCAGCGGTAAGGCTGGCGCGGTGGGGGTGATCACCTGCGTCTTTGCCCTGTGCCCTACTCCAAAAGATTATATTTGTTAACATCCCAAGGGATGAGGCAGCGGCGGGCTGGTGCGGTAGAGATGATCAGCGGTAGGGCTGGTGCGGTAGAGGTTATGACCTGTGCCCGTGCCTGGTCCTGTACCTGCGTCTGTCTGTACCTGTACCTGTACCTGTACCTGGGCCTGTGTCTGTGCCTGCACCTGCGTCTGCCCCCTACGCCAACAGCTCATGGTATTCAGCTTACGCACCAAACACCTTTATGCTTCTTCCTGCTTACGCACCACAGCACTTCTTATGCTTCTTCCCGCTTCCGCAAGGACAAGGATCGTTGCGGCCTACTTTGGCCGGGGCTGTGTACGTTTTGTCCGTTCCGTTCAGTCTGTTATAAGTTCCTATAGAGGCTTTGGCTCTAAACATCCGGTCCATTTCTTTCTTATGCTTGGCTATCCGAGCCTCTTCCGCATCAAGCTTCTTCTTCCACTGCGGCAGTGACGGGTGAGCCATATCAGCAATTACACAGTAAGCATAGATGGACTCTGTGAGATTCAAGTACCCATCGTCATAGCCGTCCTCTATCATCGCCTCAACTAGCGGAAAACCTTGGCTTGACCCCAATTGGCAAAGATCATCAGCCAGCTTAGTCGCATTGGTAATATCACGTTCTTCCGGCAGTAAGGCAAGCAGTGCCTCCTCGGAGTCAGGCAGCTTAATTCTTCCCAATACATCAGCGGCAAACAGCCGGAAGAATTCCTCTGTAGCAGAGATATATTGCTCGGTTAACGTCTTGATTACGCTGGCTGTGCCTATTTGAACCAGCGCGACAACAGAAGTGGACGGAAGCAAATCATCATCTGCACCCAAAAAACTGCACAGCACAGGGATAGCCGCCTCCAGCTTCATCTGCCCTGCCAGTTGGATTAGATAGTGGACTTCGTAGCTTGGAGAATCCGGGTCGTTATCGCGCAGCTTCTCCAGCACAGTATCAGCGCCCAGACACTGTCTAAGCGACAGCTCATTCACTAGCTCATCCCCGTACACATTATCGAACTTATCCCAGTATTTTCCCGCGCTTTGCTCAAGAAACAAGTTGAATTCGTCCAGTAGCTCCTGATCTGTCATCTCTGCGAGGCGAATCTTCTGATCCACCTTATTTTTCCATTCCGGAATTTCCTGAACGGACTCCATGAACGGGGACAATAGCTGAAGATCACAATTCGTCAAAATTCCCAGCACCTGAAATCTTGTATTATAGTGGGTGGAAGGAGAATGGTACCAATCCAGCAGCTCGCGGATGGTCTCCTCGGTCTGCGGGAACTTATAGGCATGGAACAGGTGAACCTCTTGGGGATCGCATTGTTTCAGTTTTTTTAAGACAAGCGGCATCAGCGTAGTATCGTGCTCATACAAGAAACTGTCGGCAAAATATTTCAAAGCGGTATTGCTCACGGCTGGCCCCGGATGGAGGATAAAGCTTTTTACTTGCTCAGTATTGAACATTGGAAGGCCCCTCTCTTATGGTGTTGCTTATTCATTCTTCGGCCAGCTCAGGCGTGACAGCCCCAAGTCTTAAGAATACATCCAATGGATTGACAAAGCCCTTTTCCCAAACAAGGGTATTGACGGTATGGTGTACCTTCTTGCGCAGCTCCTGCCTATTCATTCACGCCACTCTCCTCAAGCCTGCAACCCGGACACTGCTCGGGATAGTGAATCCCGTCCGCCCCGTAACAGCTCAGATCAAGTTCATCGAACACAAACAGACCGTCGCATTGCTGACACACGAGAATAAGGGGATCACGCGAACGTATAATCAATGATTGCGAACGTTCCCGCAGCAGCTCCTGCCACTCCCTCTCCCCCAGCCGTTCACGCTCATTCAGGCTTGCTATTACCTGCCCGATCTCAGCCTGTACCTTCTTGAACTCTATGGGCTGCCATTGCTGTAAAAAAGGGATGTACTTCCTGTCGCCGGAACCTAGAATTTTGAACAGAAACAGAAAGATCATGCCCCGGTTAAGCTCCTTCAAATAGTCCATGCTTACCGGCGTAATCCCGTTATCCAGCCACTGATCCCATTCCCGCAGAAACTCTTCCGCACGCCGTTCTCTTTCCAGAGTCCAGCCATGAGGAGTGAATTCGATCATCGGAAGCTTACCGTACAGTTCGGTCTTCAGGTAACCGGTATGGATCAGCGTATCTACTTTCTCCATAATCTGTTCCAGCGTAAGCTCCCTGTAAAAACCATAGGAGGGATTGCGGTCCAGGCCACGCTCAAGCAGCTTCTTCTCCTTGGAGCCCTTCAGGATCTTGGCTAACTGCGTACGTCCGCCTAAGGTAATGATGTCATCGGCTGCCCGCAGAATCGCCTGCAGCTCCGGAACTGGCAGTGCAATATTTACTTGCTGCTTGGGCGAACCCTTCCGTTTCGGCTCATTGCGGCTTGTCCTCCGAATGTCCAAATGGTCCTGCCTCCTTATTGATTAATAGCCGGTACCCCTGGCTTGCAATAATTTCTATGTCAGATTATAGCATATCCATGCCGGAAAATAGAGCTGGAGGAGATTGAAGTGAGCCGCACCGGCCCAGAAGCGGCTATTCAATTACGCCAAACAGGCTGCCCCGCCGTGGATCATCCACAGTAAGGCAGCCTGTTATATAAACACAGCTTCTATCAAAGCACAGTTCTATCTAAGTCTCAGCGTCCCCGGCGGCGGTTGCCCAGCCACAGCGGGAAGCGGAACATAAAGTTGATCAGCAGGACGACAAATACCAGCACCGCAGCGGATTTGTCGGCGATCTGCCGCGCATCCTCGACAATCGCCTCGGACTGCACGTACCACAGATGAACAGCCAGCGTCTCGCCCGGTGAGAACAGGTTGAAATCCCACATCTCGCCGGAGGTGCTGAGTCCGGCGGTCAGGATAATGACCGCCGACTCCCCGAAGGCGCGTCCGGCCACCAGGCAGACGCCGGTGACGATGGCCGGCAGGGCTACCGGCACGACCACCTTGCGGATGACATGGAACTTCGTCATGCCGAGGGCATAGCCGGCTTCACGGATCTCGCCGGGAACCGCGCGCACCGCTTCCTCGGTGACGCGGGCCAGCATCGGCAGGTTCAGCAGCGCCAGGCTGACTCCCCCGCCGAGAATCGTGAGGCCGACGCCGAAGTACTCGGCGAAGATCGCGAGTCCCAGGAGGCCGAACACGATGGACGGCACCGAGGACAGGGATTCCACGCAGATGCGCAGCGCACCCGTGAAGGCATTATCCGGCGCATACTCCGCCATATAGATTCCTGCACCAATCCCGACGGGAACCGAGATCAGGAGGGAGATGAACAGGATGTAGAAGGAGTTGAAGAGGACAGGACCAATTCCGCCGCCGGGATCAATCTCTTCCGGCTGCTTGATCAGGAAGTCCGGTCTGAGCGCCGGCAAGCCTTTGCTAAGGATGGTGAAGAGCAGCCAGAAAATCAGCAGCATGACCAGAGCGCCCAAGGTATAGAAGCCTATAGTCGCCAGCTTATTGCGCCGCTGGGCTCTTGCCGAATGGCGTGTGCGGGTGAATCCGTTCATCAGGCATCCCTCCGTTTGCGGCCCAGGAGCCGGATGATCAGGATCAGCACAAATGAAATGAGCAGCAGCAGGAATGCCATCATATGCAGAGCATAGTTCCAGGTAGAATCGAATTCGACGTTGGAAATCTGCATAACGATATTGCTGGTCAGTACGGAGGTTGGCGCGAACAGGCTCTTCGCCAGCTGCGGCGTATTGCCGATGACCATAACCACCGCCATGGTCTCACCGACTGCGCGGGTCATGCCCAGAATTACTGCCGAGATAATTCCCCGGCTGGCTGCCGGGAGAACGACACGCATAATGACCTGCAGACGGGTCGAGCCGAGCGCATAAGCAGCGTCCCGGTATTTGCGCGGAACAGAGACGATCGCATCATCGCTGATCCGGCATATCGTCGGCAGCACCATCAGTGCGAGCACAAGGGCAGCGGCGAGCAGCCCGTCCCCCAGACCTTCCCCGCTGACTCTGCGCAGGAAGGGAAGGAGGACGGTCAGTCCAAGATAGCCATATACTATAGAAGGAATACCGACCAGCAGATCCAGTACCGGACGGATGAAGCTCTTCAGCCATTTCGGCGCAATCTCCGCGCAGAGTACGGCCATTGCTACCGATACAGGCACAGCAATAATCAGGGTCAGCGCTGTAAGCGACAATGTATTTACAATGAAGGCCGCGGCGCCGAACGCCTCCTCTTCGGGCGTCCAGTTGAACGAGAAGAAGAAGTCCTGCGGTGAGATGCGGGCGAAGAGCAGCAGCGCCGTTTGGCCGATGAATACAATAACTAGTCCAAGCACGAGACACAGCGCAAGGATGCTGAACAAGAAATAATAACGGGATATGCTGTTGCCAAGCAAATGTCTTCGGTGTCTTTTGGTGTTACGTTTAACTTCCTCTAGCCTTGCCTGTGTCTGTGCCGTCTGTGCTGTCAGGCCATGCACCGGTGCGCCCATACTTTCCCTCCTGTAAGAGGCCAACCCCGTATAACCGGAGCTGGCCGCTGTTGCCTATCCATCTATGGTCTTGCGTGCTGCTGAAGCTTAGTTCTGCATGGCAGAGATCGGAATGAACTTCAGCTTTTTGAGCGAACCCTGCTGGAATTTCTTGCTCTGCACATATTCAATGAATTCTTTGGTCGCGCCGGTTGGCTGGCCATTCGTCATATAGTAGCCATATGCCCAAATCTTGTACGAGCCGTTGATCACATTATCTGTAGTAGCTTCGACACCGTTGAACTTCACGGCTTTGATATCACCGCCGGTTACATAGACAAGGTCGATGTATCCGATAGCATTCGGAGTAGTGCCTACCGCTGTTTTCATGTCGCCGCTGGAGCCGGTTTCCTTGTAGTTCTTCTCTTTTTTGACGATATCTCCGCCACCCAGAGCCTTGGCCTGATAGTTGACACGGGTACCGGAACCGAAGGCACGGGTGATCACTACGATATTTCCATCCGCTCCGCCGACTTCTTTCCAGTTGGTGATTTTGCCGGAATAGATTCCTTTAAGCTGCTCTGTGGTCAGGTTGTCTACGCCGACGTTCTTATTGACGATGGTTGCAAAAGGAATAACTGCGACCTTATTCGCCACCTGCCCGTCAAAAGCCTTGAAGCCCGGAACATCAATGCTGGCATCCCAGTCACAGGCTCCGATATCGGCAATCCCTTTCTTCACGGCCTGGGGCCCGGTCACGGAGCCTTTGCCGGAAGCCGCGATCTTCACTTTCGGGTGAAGCTTCTGGAATTCTTTGGCGGCCTGTAAGGTCAGCGGAAGCAGGGCCGTAGATCCGTTGACGGTGATTTTACCCTTAAGGCTGTCTGCTGCTGAAGCTACCCCTGCAAAAGATGCGGTAAGTGCGATAACTGCGGTGAGCGCTGTAACTGTTAATTTCCGAAAAACCTTCATGTCTGAATTCTCCTCCCGGCGACCTGCGCCGATATATGTTGGTATTAATTAACGGCTTCTGGTGAACTGGACAGCTCCAGAGCTTTGCCGTTCTGAATCACTAGCACTTTACCATCGCTGACAATGGCCAGCTTGCTGCCGTCGCCCGATACAGACACTTCCGATACATCATCCGCTGTACGGTATAATTCAACCGGAGCGGCGTTGCCGGCAATGGAGTAGATCACTGTGCTGCCGTCTGCTGTAGTGCCGGAAACAATCAGGCCGGTGGTGACACCCTTGGACCAGTTAGCTTCTGCACTGAGGGCGATGTCTGAGGTGGTGCCGTCTGCGGCAATCTGCTTCAAGGTATTAGCGGCATTGCCGTCTGGATCAGCACTCAGGTACACTACGCTGCCGCCTGCAAGAATCTCAGGATACAGCTTGTTGTCGAGTGCCGTAGTCAGAGCTGCCGGCTTGGCGCCTTTGGTGGTGAGATCCAGCTTGTACAGCTGTTCTCCCGCCTTGCTGTAGTCTACGGTAAGCGAAGCTTCTGTGCTGTCAGCGTCATTCTTGGCAACGCCTGTCACATTGACAATGTACACGGCACTTTTGCCGTCGGCCGATACACGAAGCTCCGATTTGTTCTCGACTTTATCTTCAAGCAGAGACTTGACCTCTCCGGTCTCCACTGAAATTTGTGCCAGCTTCTCCTGCTTGTCGCCCTGGACGAAATAGATCGTCTTGCCGTCGCCGGACCATACGAGATCCGTCTTCACGCTGGTATCTTTGCCAAGGGAGCTGATTACGCCGGTGGACAGGTTGATCAGCTTCAGCTGGCCGGTCTCATCGTTAAATGCGCCCCACTGCTGATCGGCAGACACCGCATAATCCACTGCACCTTCGCTGGTAGTAAACAGATCATAATTACCCGGGGTCTGGGTGAATTTATAGAGCAGCGCAGATTCAGCGTCGCTCTGGCTGGCGATCAGGCCACCGTCCGCACTCCAGTGAAGGGTGTCGAATGAACCTGCCGGCCGGGCGAAGCTCAGGATAGTGCGGGCATCAGCCTGCAGTTCGCCGCCAAGTGCCGTAACCAGCTTCGTTAGCTCCACGTAGATTTTACGGTCATGCATTACAGGCGCAACTGTAAATTCCAGGGTCTCTCCGTCTACCTGATAGCTTCTCACACCTGCCTGGATCTGTACGTTATGTAGTCCTTTGCTGTCATTCAGCTGGAATCCGCTGCTTCCCCGCACAAGTCCGGCGCCCAGCTCTGCGGCTACCTGGCTTAAGGAGTAGAGCTTATACCCGCCGCTGTTGATGGTGCTGAGTGCAACCTGCGTACCGTTGATGCTCCAGGTCGTGCTGCTCTCCTCAGCTGCGGCTGTCTTCACGGCTGCGGCACTCACCTGGCTGCTTGTGGCCAGAACGCTAACGGCTCCCCCTGTTACGAGAAGTGCTGAAGCCAGGGCCGCACCGATCCATTTACGATTTGTCAATTAGATTCACCCTTTTCCTATAGGTAACTGCTACTGTTATTTTCGTCTACGAGTGTCAATTCTGTTGCGCAGGAATGTTATGGAAATATTAACTGTACAAATAAAAATAAAAGACCCGCCCGGGAAAAGCATCCCGGACCGGTCTATTGTCAAACCTGTGTTAATTCTCGATCCATGTCACGATAATCTCGTTCCCGCCGCTCTGCGATTCCGAGCTGCTCCCAATAATGGAATAGGAATAGGCCCCCTTCACTTTGCCGTTAATGAGAATGTTGCGGCTGTCCACAATCTCCGTCCCGCGTTCCAGCGCCTTCTCTCTTACATACTTCTGATAGGCAGTGCCAAGCGCGGCCATACTCTCATTCGTCTGATAGATCAGCATGGACGATTTCTTGCCCTCTGCCAGATCGCCTTGTGTAAAAGTAATCCCTGCACCTTCGGGAATCGGCAGATCCTCAGGCAGATACTGCTGTGCCTCTGTGTTCTCTTCGGCCAAGGTATGAAAACGTCCGCCGCCGGCCTCCTTGCCTGAATCGGAGCAGCCGCTCAGTCCGGCCGCAGCCAGCAGCACTCCCAGAGTCAGGAGCAGCTTAGGTCCTGCCATGATTCCACCGCCTTTAGGGAATGGGGTTCCAAGATGCCGGATATCTTAAATGTCCCCTTTATTACCCGGATATAGGGTGGGGGTAAACGGACAATCTATAGAATTCAAAATAATTTTGCAGGCCAAAGAAAGAGATTTACTTTTGAACGGGAAATCATTAGTATAATGAGTGAGCGCTCACTCATTACTGTGAGAATGGAGGAATTAGGCATGAATCAGGTGAAGCCTGTGATTGAGGTTACCGGTGTGGACCGGTCTTTTGGCAATAAAAGGGTACTTAAGAATATTACGCTCCAGGTGGATGAGGCAGAGACCTTCGGGATTCTGGGACCTTCCGGCTCCGGCAAAACTACGCTGATCAAGCTGCTCACGGGCATTGACGAGGCGACCTCCGGTGAGGTCCAGCTCCTCGGTGTTCGGATGCCGAAGCTTAAGATGCTGCAGCAAATCGGGTATATGGCCCAGGCGGATGCCTTGTATACTGAACTGAGCGCCAAGGAGAATCTGGAATTCTTCGCCTCTCTCTATGGACTGAAGGGCGGCAACCGCACACGCCGGATCAGAGATGTCATGGAGCTGGTGAACCTGCAGGAGCATCTGCGCAAAAGGGTGGATCAATACTCCGGAGGCATGAAGCGCCGTCTGTCCCTGGCGATCGCCCTGCTGCATGAGCCGCCGCTGCTCCTGCTGGATGAGCCTACCGTGGGCATTGATCCGGTGCTGCGCAGGTCCATCTGGCAGGAGCTGAAGGCGCTGAACCGCAAGGGAACGACGATTGTGCTGACCACACATGTGATGGATGAGGCGGAGAAATGTGACCGGCTGGCGATGATCCGGGATGGCGTTCTGCTGGCTGTGGATACTCCGGCCGGACTGCTTCAGGCTACCGGCTCCGCCACCATCGAGGAAGCCTTCCTCTACTATGGAGGGGTGCGCCAATGAGAATCCGTGCGATTACCCAGAGAATTCTGCAGCAGTTCATCCATGATAAAAGAACCATGGCCCTGATGTTCATCGCTCCCCTGCTGGTGCTTAGCCTGATGAGCCTGGTGTTTAGCAGCCCTGCCTATGAGCCTAAGATCGGTGTGTCCGCCGATACGGCGGTGTTCCGCACAGCCCTGGAAGCCCAGCAGGCGGAGGTTACCGGATATGGCGATGTAGACTCCGGCAATGCCGCCCTGAAGGCGGGCGACATTGATGCGTTCATTACAATGAAGGGAAGCACTCCCTCCGTTGTCCTCGAAGGCAGCAACCCTGCGGCGAACCGCGCCGTAATCATGGCGCTGCAGGAAGCTGCGCAGAGTCTCCAGCCTGCGGCATCCGGCAGCGGGTCACACATGCCGCAGATCAGCTATCTCTACGGCGCCCAGGATATGAAGACGATTGACCGCTTCGGCCCGATTATGATTGGGGTATTTGTCTTCTTCTTCGTCTTCCTGATCGCAGGTGTCTCCTTCCTGCGCGAGCGGACAACGGGAACACTGGAACGTCTGCTCTCCACCCCGCTGAAGCGCTGGGAGATAGTAACCGGTTATGTCTGCGGCTTCGGCATCTTCACTATCTTCCAGGCCCTGCTGATCTCCTGGTTCTCGATCCAGGTGCTGGGGATTATGATGAACGGCAGCTTCGGCTATGTCCTCCTGATGACCCTGCTATTGTCGATGTCGGCGCTGACGCTCGGTACACTGCTCTCCGCCTTTGCCGCCAATGAGCTGCAGATGATCCAGTTCATCCCCCTGGTCATTGTGCCGCAGATCTTCCTGAGCGGGTTATTTCCGCTGGATACCCTTCCGCTCTGGCTGCAGCGCATCGGACTCGCAACTCCCATCTACTATGGCTCGGAGGCATTGATGGATATCATGCTGCGCGGCCAAGGCTGGGAAGATATCGCACGGGATGTCTTCATGCTGATCGGCTTCTCCCTGCTGTTCATGCTGCTCAATGTGCTGGCTCTGCGCAAGCACCGCAGAATGTAAAGTGTGAACGGGCTATGTTACACTAGGAGGAATTGCAAGAGTCGGGAGGTTCTATCATGGAGAAAGACCATGCTGCCGGGCAGCTGGAGGAGGAGCAGTGGGTCCAGGAGCTGCTGGCTCTCAGCGAACAGGAGCAAGTAACACCCAAGCAGCTGTCCATTCTGCGGGCGGCCATTGATGTTTTTGCAGAGAAGGGGTTCTCGGCAGCCGCCACCAGCGAGATCGCCCAGAAGGCAGGCGTGGCGGAAGGAACGATCTTCCGTTATTACAAAACCAAAAAGGATCTGCTGCTGGCCATCGTTGTCCCGACGATGAGCCGGATGATTGCTCCGTTTGTCCTGCGCAATTTCAGCGGGGTACTGGATGTCCCCTTTGAGAGCTACGAGGCTTTCCTGAGGGCCTTCATGATCAACCGGCTGGATTTCGTCCGCAGGAACCTGAAGATCGTCAAAATTCTGATCCAGGAGATCCCCTTCCAGCCCGCGCTGAAGGAGCAGCTGGTCCAGAATATTTTCGAGCAGGTATTGGCGCGTGTAACTACAATCACGGAACACTTCAAGCAGCAGGGCGAGATTATTGATGCCCCAACCCCTGCGATCATCCGCTTCACCATCTCGGCCATTATCGGCTATCTGCTGGTCCGCCTGCTGCTGATGCCGGACCATCACTGGAACGACGAGGAAGAGATTGAACAGACGCTCCGCTTCATTCTGCACGGCATTGGCGGAGCGGGATGATTCACCTGCAAGGCCTAACCCGGAGGACAGCATCTATGGCTGCTCTTTCGGGTTTTTCAGCATACCGGTATAAGCAAGATAAGAGATATGGGGACGAGGAGATCATACTGGTATTTTCTCCTTTTGAAGGCGTACGCCTGTTCTGTTATTATGGGTATTACAGCTATTACAGAACGGGGCAGCTTAGTCACAAGGAATAGAAGGAAGTGATCATACGATGGGTTATCAGGTGCCGGAACGGGTTATCAAGCTGCTGTGCGGCAGCGCTGCTTACGACCAGGGAGTGGCTTATTATCATGCCCGTAAGGTGGAGCTTGTCTATACGGAGCATAACCATGAAGAAGAGTATTCCAAATACCGCGCTGAGGTGCATGGACTGGAGAGCCATGAGGTCGCGCTGATCATAGACAGTGACGGGGATGTGCAGGGGGAATGCTCCTGCCCGGCCTATACTCACGGCGGACCCTTCTGCAAGCATATTGCGGCAGCGCTGGTTGCTGTTCTCTATGCCGGCCGTGCCGCTGAAGCTGAACCGGCTGCGGATACCGACGGCGGGGACGCGGAGGAGCCTTATACCGGGGCGACCGGCAGGCTGCTAACGCCCCGCAGCGCCGGACCTTCCGGGGATGAGCGCAGAGGACAGGACGGAGACAGGCAGCTGGTGAGCAGCATGCTCGGGATGTTCACCGGCGTCCGGCAGCGTCCAAGCGGCGCCGGTACTTATGTGGATCTGCGGACACCGCTGCAGGTAGAGTTCATCTGCAAGTCCTTCTCCTACAGCTACAGCAGCACGATGCTTGGGATCGAACTGAAGGTAGGCCCGAAGCGCCTCTACATCGTGCCGGGGATCAGAGTCTTTCTGGAGCATGTTCACCGCGGTGAGCCCTTTGAATTCACCAGGCATTTCACGTATGATCCCGCCCAGCACAGCTTCTCCAAGGAGGATAATGCGGTCCTGCAGAAGCTGATTGACATGATGCTGAACGAAAAAATCTACCATAACACCCTTAATCCCTATGCTCCCCATGGCAGCCACCCGGGAAATGAGCGGCTGCTGCCTGTTGCTCCGTTTTTCTGGGAGAGCCTGTTCCCTGCACTGGAGGCGGCGCCCGCCGTACGTCTACAGCACGGACAGCATCTGCACGACACCTTGTCTCTCTCGGATGAGCCTCTGCCCCTAAGCTTTCAGTTCGACCAGGCGCAGGAGGAAGGATACCGGCTGGACGTTCAGGGGCTTGAGCAGCTTACGGTTCTTGAGAATTACGGGCTGGTCTTATCCGAAGGCAAGCTGCTTAAGCTGCCTGCACAGGAATGCGGGCGTCTCTCCGAGCTCAAACGGATGCTGAACAACAACCGGCGGGACGCCATTACGATTGCGCCTGAGCAGATGGAGCCGTTCATGGAGGCGGTCATTCCGGGACTCAAAAAATTAGGCCGGGTGAGCATTGCCGATGCCATTGCCGGCCGCATTGTCCAGGCACAGCTTCATGCGAGACTCTACCTGGACCGGGTGCGGGACCGGCTGCTGGCCGGGCTTGAATTCCAGTATGGCGGAATCGTCATCAACCCGCTGGAAGAGAAGGCCCATGAGCGGAGCAGCGAGGTCATTCTGATGCGGGACGGGGAGGCGGAACGGCGGATTCTGGACCTGATGGCCCATGAGTCCTTCGCGCGGACGGAGAGCGGCTATATCATGCGGGATGAGGACGGGGAATTCGACTTCCTCCACCATACTATCCCGCTGCTGGAGCCGCTGCTTCAGGTCTACGCCACTACCGCGGTCAAGGGAAGAGTCCTGACTGATCATGCTGCGCCCAAGGTCAGCCTGAGCTGGAATGAGAAGACCGACTGGCTGGACTTCAAGTTCGCCATGGAGGGTATCGCGGAGAAGGACATTACACTGGTGCTGAAAGCCCTTCAGGAGAAGCGTAAATATTACCGGCTGCCGGACGGTGCCCTGCTCCCGCTGGATACTGCGGAATTCCAGGAAATCATCGCTTTGATGAACGAGCTTGGTCTCCGCGGCAGTGATATTCACAGCACAGAGCTCTCCTTGCCGCTGGTCCGCGCCCTTCATCTCCAGACGGGTAATGTCCAGGGAGAGACCATCCAGATCGGCCGCTCCTTCCGGCGGCTGCTGGCCAATATGTCGAGTCCCGAGAATCTGGACTTCCCATTGCCGGAGAGTCTGGCCCCTGTGCTTCGGGATTATCAGCAGTACGGCTTCCAGTGGATGAAGACGCTGGCCCATTACCGCTTCGGCGGGATTCTGGCAGACGATATGGGCCTGGGCAAAACGCTCCAGAGCATCGCCTTCCTGCTCTCCGAGCTGGCGGACATCCGGCAGAGCGGCATACCAGCGCTTATTGTAGCACCGGCCTCCCTGCTCTATAACTGGCAGAACGAGCTGAAGCGCTTCGCCCCGGAGATACAGGCCGTCATCGCTGACGGCAACGCCGGTGAGCGCAGCCGGACCCTGCGGAATGCGGCGGGGCACGATGTCATCATCACCTCGTATCCGCTACTGCGCAGAGATGTGGAAGAGTACGCCAAGCGTTCCTTCCATACCCTCATTCTGGATGAAGCGCAGATGATCAAGAATCATGAGACGATGACCGCCCAGGCGGTCAAGCTGCTTCAGGCCCGCTACCGGTTTGCGCTGACCGGAACACCGGTGGAGAATGCGCTGGAGGATCTGTGGTCGATCTTCGGCGTAGTCTTCCCCGGACTGTTTCCCGGCAAGAAAGCCTTCCATGACCTGCCCCGGGAGACGGTGGCCCGGCGCGCCCGCCCTTTCCTTCTCCGCCGCCTCAAAAGCGATGTGCTGAAGGAGCTGCCGGATAAGATCGAGTCCCTGCAGGCCTCGGAGCTGCTGCCCGAGCAGAAAAAGCTCTATGTGGCCTATCTGGCCAGACTGCGCAAAGAAGCGCTCAAGCATCTGGACAGCGATAGCTTCGGCAATGGGCGGATCAAGGTCCTTGCCGGACTTACCCGGCTGCGCCAGCTATGCTGCCATCCCGCCCTGTTCGTGGACGGGTACACAGGAGGCTCCGGCAAATTCGAGCAGCTGCTGGAGATTATCGACGAATGCCGCAGCTCCGGCAAACGGATGCTCATCTTCTCGCAGTTCACGCAAATGCTCGGCATGATCAGTCGTGAAATAGCTTTGCTGGGGATTCCGCATTTCTACCTGGACGGGCAAACCCCGGCCTCCCAGCGTGTAGAGCTGTGCAGCCGCTTCAATGAAGGCGAACGAGACTTGTTCCTGATCTCGCTGAAGGCAGGCGGCACCGGTCTCAATCTGACCGGTGCCGATACCGTCATTCTCTATGATCTGTGGTGGAACCCTGCCGTCGAGCAGCAGGCGGCTGACCGGGCCCACCGGATCGGGCAGAAGAAAGTCGTCCAGGTGATCCGCCTGGTGGCTCAGGGAACGGTAGAAGATAAAATGTACGAGCTGCAGCAAAAGAAGAAAAACCTGATAGACGAAGTCATTCAGCCGGGGCAGGAGGCTCTGTCCAGCCTGAGCGAGCATGACATCCGTGAGATCCTCTCGCTCTGACCTGCCAGTTTATGGCATGCTGTTACTCAAGCCAACGAAGCCTGGGGCTGGTGTATTGCTGCTTGCTGCTTGCTGCTTGCTGCTTGCTGCTATACCACTCTGCCATTCTGCTGTATTTTGTACAACAGAACACCTCCAAAATCGTTGAGAAATTGAATCTATTGTACTTCGTACACTAGAATTTCGGGTTAAGGATGTATTTGAGCAGAAATCCGGGAATCAAATGTATGAAGTGCAATAGAATGCTTTTCTGAGCGGAAAGGTACGGTTTCTATTGCACTAAGTGCAATCACCTCAAATAGCTAAGGTGTGTTGCGACAGGTTGGTAGAGGCGTGGCTCTGAGATTCTGGGAATGATGTGGCTGGGAATGTTGTGACTGGAAACGCTGAGGTAGCGAGAAGCTGACACATTGGGCGCAGCAGCACTCCCTATTATCCGCTGGAGGCAGCCTGTCCCGATTGGATGCTTCCAGCAAGTCCGGTATAATCCAAGGTCGATTTATAACTTACTCAAGAGGTGCTTGTTCATGAGCTTTATTCTGGCGCATGGAGACTCAGCCCCTGACTTGCGCCCTGGTATAACGCCAGAGCAGGGACTCTCCTAAGCGATCACGCTTGGAAGAGTCCCTGTTCTTTATATCCTATGGCATTACCAGTCTAATCTTCCGGGTTTAGTTGCTCATGCGAAACCACACGATGAGCATTCACCAGCTGGCCGGTTGATGTTTTGCCCCAGACTGAAATCTCAACGTCCTCTACATCTGCATCTCCAACCGTAAAAATAAATTCATAGCCATCCAGATCGGCAAAATAATTCCGGGTCACCACTTCATTCGGATTAACATTAATAGTCTCACTGACATACAGCGTTCTTGTCGCTCCCAGTACATAACCCTGAATAGTGACAGCGGAGCCTCCCGGCGCATTCCGTTTCAATATTCTTACCGTAACAGTCTGCGTAGGCCTGACTCCGGAAACGGCATTATTTTCAATAGGTCCTGTTGACAAAATTGCCATCCTGTCTCATCCTTCCTGTTGTAATTGGTATTGCTGCCTGTGATACTCCACTTCCGGCAATGATTAATTATTACTTGCACAATCTATTCATATTCGGGCAATGGCATAACGGTGTGGACATAGGTCTGAACCTATTCACCAATATCTGCAGAGACGCATATCTTTTACTAAGGAATACCGCCTATACTGCGCTTCCCATACGAACGCCGAACGGAAGAAGGGAGTCCCATGCCCCCTCCTGGAAAAGGAAAGAAGCCCGCCGCCAAAAAAACTGCGTCCAGCTCCAACACTCAAACGCCGAAAGGGCTTGAATTTGCCGTAGCCGCACTTCTGTTGACCGGCAAGCTGAAAGTTGACTCCATCCAGATGTACACGGACGCCTCCATGTTCGTCAGTCTGGTGGGCAAATATAAAACCTTAAGTGATCTGAGCAATGACAATGTCGATAAGCTGGTCAGCTTCCTCGATAACAACAGCAGCCTTACGCTGAACGAGATCATGACCGCTTTGAAAAAGAAAGCCGACAACTCCTGAACACCTAAACGGAAGTGAAAGTGAGGCACGGGGATATGGACAGTTTTGACGGAGAGGGGTTTGCCGGAGGACTCCTGCTGATTATTGTAATTATGCTGCTGATTTATGGCTCAACGGACATCCAGAATCTGACAGGAGCGCCCAATGATGAGTAATAATAGCCGGAGATCGGCCAGCTGCATCACAATCTGCTATTGCTTTCTGTCAGAAATTCGCTATACTGATAAAAATCCATATTGAATCGATGATCAGGAGAGTAATCGCCCTCAAATCTAGTCCCCAGCGAGCCGGGAAAGTGGAAGCCGGTACAGATTCGGACGATGAAGCGCACCTGTGAGATGGACTTCTGAACCCTGAGAGTAGGAAGCCCCGGCTGAGGACCGTTAACCTGTAAGGTGGCTGAACTGTGAGGTTTAGCAACGAGAGTGGTACCGCGAGCGCATAAGCCTCGTCTCTTTTGAGACGAAGGCTTTTTTTGTCGTCCAATTACATGAATGATCAGGAGGTCTTGTCCATGCCAATGCTAAGTGAGCTTATTCAAGAAAGTCTGAAGCAGTGTATTCACCAAATATCCGTAAGCCTGGGAACTCCCGCCGTCTCTCAGGTGACTGTTGAGCTGGAACAGCCTGCGAATGCGGAGCATGGGGACTATTCCAGTAATATAGCCATGCAATTGGCCCGTACCCTGCGCAAAGCTCCGAACGCCATAGCCGAAATGATCGTCAGTGAGCTCCAAGCCTCAGGCTCCGTAAACGGACTGCTGATGCGAATCGAGGTGGCCGCGCCGGGGTTTATTAACATGTATATGGATTGGCAGGCTTGGGCGCAAACCAGGGATACCTTTGCGCTGCCCCGGAACACTGGCGGGAAGGTGATTGTCGAGCATACGTCTGTGAACCCCAATAAAAGTATGCACATCGGGCATCTAAGAAACTCCTGTATCGGAGATGCACTGGTTCGAATGCTGAAACATACCGGCTATTCCGTCGAGGTGCATAACTACGTGGATGATCTCGGCAATCAGCTCGCTGATACGGTAGTCGGTCTGCTGAATATCCCGCTTGCGGGAGAACATGTGCGCTTCGGCGATTACTGCTGGGACATTTATGCCGAGATCAACAAGGCATACACGCAGAAGCCGGAAACCGTTCAGAAACGGACCGAGATTCTTCATGCGCTGGAAGAGGGGCACGGCAACACGGCGTGGATTGGCAATCTTGTCGCCGGGCAGATTGTGAAAGAGCATGTGGAGGAGATGCGGAATTTCGGCATAGAATACGATCTGCTTGTATGGGAGAGCCATATTCTGAAGGAAGGCTTCTGGTCTTCCGCGTTTGACCTTTTGTCGCAGACCGAGGTGTTCGTTCAGGAGCATGAAGGAAAGCTGGCCGGCTGCTGGATTCTGAAGCAACCTGCCGGAGATCACGCTATGCCGGATACGGGAGAAGAACATCAGAAGGATAAAGTACTGGTACGCTCGAACGGGATTTTGACCTATACAGCCAAGGATATCGCTTATCATCTGTGGAAATTCGGTCTCTTGGGCAAGGATTTCAGCTACAGTGAATTTAACAGCGGGTTGTGGACGACCGGCATGACCGGCCAGATTCTGCCTTTCGGACAAGCTGACAAGGTTGTGAATGTTATTGATTACAGACAGGAGTATCCGCAGGCGATGGTGAAGCAGGCGCTCAAGGCACTCGGATTCACCAGACAAGCCGACTCACTGCATCATGTAAGCTATGGTGTAGTCTCGCTTAGTCCGGCTTCTGCAGCAGGGCTAGGCATTGATACCTCCGGCGGCAAAAGCTCCTATGCCATGTCCGGCCGCCAGGGAATCGGCATCAAGGTTACCGAGCTGGTCCGGCTCATGGAGGATATGATTGAATCCACCCGTGCGGATAAAAATGGCCTGTCCAGCCGTCTGATCGCCACCGCCGCCATCCGTTACTACCTGCTGCGCTTCAATCTGGGCACAGAAATTGTGTTTGATTTCAAGCAGGCGATGGAAATCTCCGGCAACACCGGTGTCTACCTGATGTATGCCTATGCCCGTGCGCAGCGTGTGCTCAGCAAGGGCGGCGCTGCGGCGGAAGGCAATAGCACCGGTGCAGTTAGCGGCAGCGGGAATGGTGCACTTAGTAGCAGCGGGGGTGGCGCAGTTAGCGAAAAAATCAAGCTGCCGCTCTTTCCGCCGCAGCTCGAAGCCGCCGAGCTTGCCTTGCTGAGGCAGCTCAGCCTGTGGCAGGACACACTCTATACAGCCAGTCAGGAACTTACGCCGAATACGATCTGCAACTATGCCCATGGCCTGGCCTCGCTGTTCAACCATTTCTACTCCTCCTGCCCGATCCTCAAAGGCGGGGAGGCCAGTATCGCTTTCCGCCTCTGGCTGACCCGCTGCTTCACCGGCACTCTGGGCGAGGCACTGGATGTACTCGGTCTGCCCAAGCCGGACCGGATGTAAGCCTTGGGTTCTCATCCTCCGAACGCAGAAACAGCCTTCCCGAAGGAAGGCTGTTTCTTGACGTCCCGGAAGGGATACAGCCCATTCGGGCTGATTGCGAAGTAGTGCTATCGTAGCTTATGCTCCAACGTCCCCGGCTGGCGCCTTGGGTTCTCATCCCCCGAACGCAGAAACAGCCCTCCCGAAGGAAGGCTGTTTCTTGACGTCCCGGAAGGGATTCGAACCCCTGACCGTGCGCTTAGAAGGCGCATGCTCTATCCAGCTGAGCTACCGGGACATATAAAGAATATTGTACAAATTGAATCCTTTGTATTCATATGTATTAGTGCAACGTTATTCATTATACCTGATTCAGCCAAATTATCAAGACCAAACTCTTCCAAAAAAATAAAGCTCTCCATGCCTCAGCACGAAAAGCCTCTTCTTCTAGGGTTCAGCCTATAAATCAGTGTAGGAGATGGAGCTAGGACAGCTGCCGGAAATGCTCACCCAGCTGTTTTTTCAGCTCGCCGAAGATCAGCAGTTCGCGCTGGAACTTGGAACGTTCATCCTCCGGGCTCATCACCGTGCTGCCGGTGAAGCCGCTGACCGTAACATCCTCGAAGGCATCATGCATATTGTTGTCGAACCAGTCGGTGGACGTATCCGCATCATTCGTCAGAATACGGACAATTTCGTAGCCCTCCTCGCGCCGGTCCTCAACAATATACACCAACAGCGGGGAATCGCCCACAGCTCCAGGCAATACGCCAACCTCTGCGCATGGCGCACCGTCGTAGTCAGTCATTCTGCGGATTTTGGCGTCTTTAATGTAATACACTTGTCATCATCCCTCCTGGCAAATTTCCCTCTTCCTAGTGTTCGGATAAGGACATACATTTTATCCCTTCAATCGGCATATATCTGTATTACTTGGCAAAAAAGAAAGGACAGACAACAATCGCACAAAAGAGAGGATGAACCAGACATGTGCGGAATAACCGGATTTGTCCAGTGGCGCGGTGATCTTACAGGGCACTCGCAACTGCTTGTCAGAATGACGGAAACTCTAGCGAACCGCGGACCGGATGCAGCCGGAACCTGGATTTCAGGCCCCATCGCCTTTGGACACCGCAGACTCAGCGTCATTGACCCCGAGAACGGTGCCCAGCCGATGATTGCCCGCCATGACGATAAGCTGTACGCAATAGTATATAACGGCGAGCTATATAACGCCCCTGAGCTGAAAAAAGAGCTGAAGCAGCGCGGCCACCATTTTGTCACAGAATGTGATACGGAGGTTCTGCTGCATGCCTATATCGAATGGGGGCCGGACTGCACGGAGAAGCTTAATGGCATCTTCGCTTTTGCCGTCTGGGACAGCTTGCGCGATCAGATATTTCTGGCCCGTGACCGGCTGGGCGTGAAGCCTTTGTTCTACAGCCAGGTGGACGATGTCTTCGTATTCGGCTCCGAGCCCAAGGCGCTGCTGCAGCATCCCAAGGTCCAGCCGAAGGTCGGACCGGAAGGTCTTGCCGAAGTCTTCATTATCGGTCCGGCCCGGACACCGGGACAGGGTGTATACAAAGATATATTCGAGCTTCGCCCCGGTCATGCCATGATTTACAGCCGCAGCGGAATCCGCACCTATGCTTATTGGAAGCTGGAGAGCGTTCAGCACACGGATAACGTAGATGAAACGGCAGCACGGGTGCGTGAATTACTTCAGGATACGCTTGAACGCCAGCTGGTCTCCGATGTTCCGGTCTGCTCTCTGCTCTCCGGCGGGCTGGACTCCAGTGCCTTGACTGCACTTGCCGTAGATTATTACAAACGGACCGGCCAGGGCCGGGTCGATACCTTCTCTGTGGATTATGTAGACAACGATAAGCATTTCAAAAGCCATGCCTTTCAGCCCGGAGCCGACGGCCCCTGGATTCAGCGGATGATTGACGAGCTGGACACGAACCATCACTTTATCGCCTTTGACACCCCGGAATTGGTAACGGCACTCGATAACGCCCTCTACTCCCGCGATCTGCCGGGGATGACCGACGTTGATTCCTCACTGTATTTGTTCTGCCAGGAGATCAAAAAGAAAGCGACCGTAGCGATATCAGGCGAAGCCGCAGACGAAATCTTCGGCGGCTACCCCTGGTTCCACCGGGAGGAGATGTTAACATCCGGCACCTTCCCCTGGTCGGTAGCTCCCGCAATGCGTGCGAGTCTATTGTCGCCAGAAATCAGGGACTGGATACATCCGCTGGAATATTTGGGTGACCGCTACAGCGATGCTGTGGCCGAGGTACCGAAGCTTGACGGCGAGACCGGCAAACAGGCGCAGATGCGAGTGATGTCCTATCTCAACATAACCCGCTTCATGCCTACACTGCTGGACCGCAAGGACCGGATGAGCATGGGGGTGGGTCTGGAGGTTCGTGTCCCTTATTGCGACCACCGGCTGGTGCAATATGTTTTTAACATTCCCTGGGAAATTAAGACTGTAGGCAACCGTGAAAAAGGGATTCTGCGTAAAGCGCTTGAGGGTGTATTACCGGACGATGTGCTCTACCGCAAAAAAAGCCCGTACCCCAAAACGCACAACCCCGCTTATCTGAATAAGGTGCGTTCGCAGGTACTGAGCATTCTGGATGATTCTTCATCCCCTATTCTGCCGCTGATCGATCCGGCCAAAATCCGTGAAATCGCCGCATCCCCGGAATCCTCCAGCAACCTGCCTTGGTTCGGCCAGCTGATGTCCGGCCCGCAGTTATTTGCTTATCTGGCCCAGGTGGACCTGTGGCTGCGGACATACAATGTCTCTATCGGCTGATGCTGCACAAGAAGTAAATATGCCCGCCAAGAACGTATAGCTTACGTTCAGGCGGGCATGTTTTTTCACCTCCGCTCCATGACCTCCATGACAAAACGGCTTAATGCCTGCGACGACAATCCATGCTTCCCGGAAGATCTCTAGTTAATTCCACAGGTGCACCTCCCAATTGATTCTATATGTACTTATCATAAAAGCCTGGGCAGCGTATGTTGATGAGCTTTGACTTCAAGTCGTTAGGAGCTTTGTTCCCGAACACAAAGAACAGACCACCAGTAAGGGGTCTGCTTTTTGTGTTAACGGCCTATGCCTCCACCCATAGATTGGACTGAGAGAAAAACCAACAAAAAGATGAAAGTACGGAGGGGAATTTTGAAACTATAGGAGCGGTAGCGACCGCTTGAAAGCTTTCCGTAGGAAAGCTCGCTTCGGAAGCATCAGCAGTCACCGGATTTCCACCGCGAACAGCGGTATTAATCGAGAAATCTGGGGACAACAGCGGCCGGAAGTCCAAAATTCACCGCAGCTACGACCAACATCGATTTTATCCAAAAAATCTCAGTTCAATCTATCACACCTCAGAAATTAAAATTATCCGGGTCCGGGCCGAAGCGGTGGTTCTGATTCAGGTCTTCGATAGCCTTAACGTCGTCGTCGCTGAGCGTGAAGTCGAAGAAACCGGCATTCTCCACAATGCGCTCCGCATGGACAGACTTCGGAATCGTGATGACACCCTGCTGCAGATCCCAGCGCAGGACGATCTGCGCCACAGTCTTGCTGTAACGTTCCGCCAGTTCCTTCAACAGCGGCACATCCAGGTTCCCCTGCATCAGCGGGCTCCAGGCTTCCAGCTGGATATCATGCACCTGTGCATATTTGAGCAGTTCGCGCTGGGTCAGCAGCGGGTGGAATTCGACCTGGTCCACCACAGGCACAACTCCGCTATCTTCAATAATATCCTGAAGATGATGGGGCTGGAAGTTGCTTACGCCGATGGATTTGACCAGCCCTTCCTTTTGCAGATGGATCAGCGCTTTCCAGGTCTCTTTATATTTGCCGGCAACCGGCCAGTGGATCAGATACAAATCAACCTGCTCAAGGCCCAGCTTCTTCCGGCTGACTTCAAAAGCCTTCAGGGTCGATTCGTAGCCTTGATCAGGATTGCGGACCTTCGTGGTAATAAACAGCTCTTCCCGGGGTACTCCGCATTCACGGATCGCTTGTCCAACGCCCTCTTCATTGTTATAGCCGGCGGCCGTATCAATACTGCGGTAACCAGTCTCCACCGCAGCCTTGACTGCACGGATCACTTCATCGCCATCCTTGGTCTGCCATACGCCAAGACCCAGCCACGGCATGGTCACTCCGTCGTTCAAGGTAGGCCCGCCTGTAAATGGTGCGTTCAATTGACTCATATGTTTACCCTCCAAGCCTATTTAGTTTTCATCAAGCATCCTTAACCTTAAAAACGCCTTCATAATCATCCAAAATCAGAATCAGTATACCAAATCGGGAAGAACACTCCAAAAGTGACAAAAGCATGTCCTGAAAGAGTATGCCCGCTGGGCAGAAAAATAGAGCACAGCCAATTTACCCGCTGGACTCTATTCTTGTACTCCGTTATTTCTTGTCGATCAGCTTGAAATCATCGAAATGGAATTCCGGAGACACGATGCAGGAGACCAGCGCCGGCTCTTCACCGAGCGGACGGGCTGCCTGCCACACTCCGGCAGGAATAACTACCTGCGGCTGCTGGCCTGCGGCAATGTCCAGACCCAGAATCACTTCCGTCACGTTCTCTGGCTGTTCACCGCTACCGCCCAGGCTAAGCACAATCGGGCTGCCCGAATGATACAGCCAGATCTCGGAGGATAGCACGGTGTGCCAATCCGAGGTCTCGCCTTCATGGAGCAGGAAATAAATCGAGGAAGCTGAAGCACGCGGCCCCGAATAACTTCCGCCCAGCGTCTCCTGGGGAATCTCGAAGGATGAATTCCAAAGTCTCTTGTACCATCCGCCTTCAACATGAGGCTGCAGCCCCAGCGCTTCTACGAGCGGGGAAATCTTTTTTTGCGTCACAATATCTTCTCCTTACAGCTTATTTACCTTCTTTGCTCGCCTTGAACACTTCGGCTATCGCACCCAGACTGCCAAGCGTTTCAACCGCACTGGTTGGCAGGAATACTTTGTTTGCCGGTCCTTTGGAGATTTCAGTCAGTGCTTCAAAGGACTGATAAGCCAGCACACTTTCATCCAATCCTGCACTGGCGATCAGGGCAATCCGCATCTTCTCGGCTTGAGCGACCGCTTCGATCGCCTTCGCCTGGCCGAGGGCTTCCAGCTCCTGCGCCTGACCGAGACCTTCCGCCTGACGGATACGCGCTTCCTTATCCCCTTCGGCCTTCAGGATCTTACTCTGCTTATCCCCTTCAGCCCGGAGAATCATATCCTGCTTGGCTGCTTCCGCCTCCAAGACAATCGCGCGCTTGCTGCGTTCTGCCTTCATCTGTTTGTCCATGGCTTCCTGAATATCAAGCGGCGGCTTGATGTCGATAACTTCGACACGCTCGATCCGCACGCCCCACTTCTCTGTTGCCTCATCCAAGGCAAGACGGATGTCGGAGGAGATTTTTTCACGGCCGGACAAGGTTTCATCCAGCTCCAGCTTACCGATAATCTGCCGCATGGTGGCTGTGGAGATATTTCGCACACCATAGACATAATCGGAAATTCCGTAAGTTGCTTCTTCCGGTCCAACTACCTGGTAGAAAATAATCGTGTCGATCTGTACCTGTACGTTATCCTTCGTGATCACTGTCTGCGGCGGTACATTCGCCTGTTGAATCCGCAGGTCATGGTAGACCCGCACCTGATCAATAACCGGAATCAGAATATTCAGACCCGGCGTCAGCAGACGGTTGAATTTACCGAGACGCTCCACAACTCCGACTCTTTGCTGCGGGACAATTTTGATAGTCAGTGCGATAAATACTACAACAACAACAATAATAATCCCGATAATAGCCATTTCCATCAGTACATATCCCCCCATCGTTCTACTTCAATAATTGTGGTGCCTCTTCTTACGACTATAACCTGTTGCCCCTTGCCCAGCGCCATCGTAGACGTCGCACTCCAAGTATCGCCGCCTACCTTGACCTGCCCGTAACGGCCCGGCTCAATCGGTTCAACGACCAGCCCCTGCCTGCCGACAATATCGGTACCGGTATCCTTGAAGCCCCGGGAGTTGCGCAATCTTTTCGCCAGGGGTTTGGTGAAAACCGTCAGGATCAAAGCTAACAATGAACCGGCCACCACTTGCAGCAGCAATGCATCCGGGAGCAGCAACGCGACCAGACCGGCAGCCAAAGCCCCAAGACTAAGCCATAATAAATAGAATGTAAACGTAAACATCTCTACAACAAATAAGGCACCAGCGGCAATCAACCAAAATACCCAAACAACCATCGGTGAACCCACCACCTTCCGCTATATACTACTATAACGAAATAAACGGCATCACGTTTCACAAATTTTTGAATCCGGGACAGCCGCAAGTCTCTTCATTATATTTCAGCCTGTGGAAGCTTATGTACACCCCCACAAAGAGAATGAAGACAGCCAACTTGTATTAAACATAAATATGTCCAAACGAAGCACAAAAAACTCATAATGGCGCTAAGCATTATATTAGAGTCCAAAAAAAACGGTACCAGCTACAAGCTGGCACCGTCTCTTCTAATTATAGTCAGGCTGCTGCCCCTTTCGCCCTCAGTTCAGCTTCCAGAGCGCAGGAGTGACAGCAGGCTCCCAACCGGCCAGCGAGGTATGCGCCTGGAGGCAGGTGTACGATTGCCCGCTGTAAGTTACGATGTTGCCAGCACTATAAGCGGTTCCCGCTGCCCAGGCTGCGGCGCCCGGGGTAGCCGAAGGCGTTGTCGTCGCTACAGGCGTGGACGTTGGCACCAGGGTCGGCGTAGCAGACGGGCTAACTGTCGGGGATGGCGTTGCAGAAGGCTGCGGCGTAGCGTTACCGCAGGTGCCTATCACTCTCCACACCCCGAAGGCACCGCTGAGATCCGGCCGATCCCCTTGCGTCCACCACTGGGCTTGATAGATCAGTCCGCCGTAAGATACCTGCTGGCCCTGCGTGTAGACGGCAGCCGAACTCCATGCAGCCGCCGTGCATTGACCCGGAGTAGCTGTTGGCGATGGCGTTACAGTCGGCGTAGCCGATGGCTTGACGGTCGCGGTCGGCACAGGCGTTGCTGTTGGCGTAGCCGACGGCTTAACCGTTGGCGATGGCGTCGCGGTTGGCTTGACCGTTGCGGTCGGCACCGGTGTTGCTGTTGGGGTCACTACTCCGCCGCCCAGCTCTGCACTGAGCTTGGTCTGCAACGTTTTGTTGCGGTCCCCGCTGGTCTCCCAGAACATCGCCCCGGCCAGACCTTTGGATTTCAAATAAGAGGCTTTGTAACCGATGGATTCGGCATCATCATAGCTGATGAACGTCTGGTTTGAAGAGTTATAGAGATACGGAACTTTGGAGGTATTGTTCCAGTAGCGGGTATAGCCGTTTTTATTGATGTAATTGGCTTCCAGATCACTAAAATCGTAGTTCCCCTTCTCCCACGTTCCTGTTGAGGAGATCCCGGCGGACACCTGATATTGGCCGTTGCCTGCACCCGGGGCACCGCCCCAGCCCCGTCCGTAGAACGGCATGCCGAGCACCAGCTTGTTAGCCGGTACGCCTGCACTCAAATAGCTGGTAACCGCCTTGTCGATATTGTAATTCGCCGGCTCGGTCAGTCCCGAGGAAGCGGCTGCCGGGTCATAATACAGCGGCGCATTATGGCCCGTTGTGGGGTTCCAGCTGCCGTTGAAGTCATAGGTCATAATGTTGATCCAGTCCACCACAGCAGCGATTCCGCTGAGATTATTGTTCTGGATGTATGTGGGTCCTGCACCGGAAGCGATGGTCAGGAGATAGGTTTTGCCGTCAGCAGCCCCGGCCGCATTCAGCTTTTCCCGGATCTTCTGGAGCAGCAGGATATAATTCTGCTTATCCTCTGCACGGTAGCTGTTGCCCGCGAGTCCCCCGCTGACCGGATATTCCCAGTCCAGATCGACACCGTCCATCTTGTATTTGCGGATGAAATCAACGGAGGAATTAGCGAACACCTCGCGGGTTGCCGCAGTAGCGGCCACATCCGAGAAGCGGTTCGACCATGTCCAGCCCCCGACGGAGATCATCGTTTTGAGGTTAGGATTCTTCTCCTTCAGCTTCCAGAGCTGCTTCAGATTCCCCTTGATCGGGTCATCCCATTTGTCATCGCCGAAGCTTTTCTGGGCATCGATCCAAGGATCGCCCAGCACAACCGTACCGTTCGGAACGCTGATCGTCTGTCCCTGCTCATTCTGGCATGACCACGTAACCGGATTCGGCCCGCTGGGGTCAGGGTTACCATGAATCCCATTCCAGCAAATGTCGGCAAAGGCGTAGTTGATGACATTCATTTTGGCAGGATCAATATCCGTTACATTATACGCCCGCCCATAAGCGGCCCATGAAGCATAATAGCCGACAATCTTGTAGTCTGCGGCGGCATTAGCGGTTCTGCTGTTGGCACCAAGAGCCGAAAAAAGGGTAAGAATAAGGACTGCCGCCAAACCAAGCACAAAGGGTTTGCGGATCTTTTTTTTGATAAAGGCCATTTCGTGATTACCTCCCCGGTTCTATGCGTAACCTGTAAGCCTGCTTCATTGACATGCCTGCGTTCTGCCATCCAAGGACATCAAGTGACCGTTCTTCCCTAGCCGCGAATGCGAAAGCTCCAGCGCTCACCTCCCGGACCTCACTTAAACTTCACCCGGCGAAACTATTAAATTCCTGTCAGTCTGACTGATAGAGTAGAGTAACACAGCTCAAAAAGGCGCAGTTCAGCCGCATACGGAGCGCTCGCTCCGCTATAATCGTCTTGTATTTCTTCCAGGATAAGTTACTTGCGGCTGTAGTTGTTAGTGGGAGGATGCAGGATATGCGAAGGGGTGAAGTCAACCTTATTGTCATACAAAGTCTGCGGATATGCTAGGGATAAATTTCCATAATTAGGGGGGATTATTATCTAAAAAATAGAAGCAACCCCAAAGCATACGCTGCTTAAGGGTTACTTCTATATGGGATTACATTTTCTATTGACCGCCGCCCTGCGCAGCGGCAAGCTTCTCTGTCAGCAGTCGCAGCGCCATGCCCCGGTGGCTGATGGCCTGCTTCTCTTCCAACGTCAGCTCAGCCATCGTCTTCTCATTCTCCGGGAGATAGAACAGCGGGTCATAACCGAATCCCCCGCCGCCCGCAGGCTCCGAGGTAATCCAGCCTTCAACCGTGCCTTCAGCCGTCCACTCCCGGCCATCAGCCGGATCGTACAGGGACAGGGCACAGACGAACCGGGCGGGGCTAAGCAGCGGCTGACCGGTGTCCTCCCCCTGCTTCAGCCGCTCCAGCTCGCTCATCAGCTTCAGATTATTCGCCTCATCATCCGCATCCTCGCCGGCGTAACGGGCCGAATACACTCCCGGACTTCCGTCCAGCGCCTCTACACACAGACCGGAATCGTCTGCAAGCACCGGCAGTCCAAGTGCGTCCCCTACGGCGCGGGATTTCTTGAAGGCATTCTCGGCAAAAGTTGCCCCGTCCTCTACTACATCCGGCAGAGCCGGGTAATCGTACATGCTTTTGACGGTGAGTCCCAGGGGGGCAAAGGCATGCTGGAACTCCCGCACCTTGCCTTTGTTCTTCGTCGCGACAATCAGAATTCCGCTGCCGGACTTCATCCTACACCTCTTGGCCGGTCTGGCCGGAAGGGATTTTGAGCGCGATGGCGCCAAGGACTTCTTTTTGCACAGCAATTAGCTCATAGATCCCCTTCTCGCCAAGGCCCAGCAGCTGGTCCAGCTCCTGGCGGGTAAACGGCCGGTCTTCGCCCGTGCCCTGGACTTCGACAAAGGCGCCCCCGCCCGTCATGACCACGTTCATATCTACCTTAGCCTTGGAGTCCTCTTCATAGTTCAGATCGAGCAGCGTTTTGTCGCCGACCACACCCACACTGATCGCAGCCAGGTAGTCCGTAATCGGGAAGACGGTCACCTTATTCTGGAGGGCAAGCTTATTCATCGCAAAAGCCATGGCTACAAAAGCACCTGTGATCGAAGCCGTCCGTGTTCCCCCGTCAGCCTGAATGACATCGCAGTCCAGCGTGATGCTGCGTTCGCCGAGCGCCTGCAGATTCACTACTGAACGCAGAGCCCGTCCGATCAGACGCTGAATCTCCATCGTCCGCCCGGTCAGCTTGCCGCGTGCCGCTTCACGCTGGTTACGGGTCTGGGTCGCCCGGGGAAGCATGGAATATTCGGCGGTCACCCAGCCCTTGCCCTGTCCCTTCAGAAACGGAGGAACCTTCTCTTCTACGGTTGCCGTACAGATGACTTTGGTATCTCCCATCTCAATGATGACGGAGCCTTCTGCATATTTGTTGGTTTGGGTCGTTATTGTCAATGGCCGGAGCTGGTCTTCGTTGCGTCCGTTTGATCTCATCTTTTCTGCCTCCTACATCGTATAGCGCGAAGTTGTGTGCGTGTATCCATCCTCATCTTATACGCAGATTATACGCAGAAACGGGTGCCGTCCTCTATGGAAGAGAACGGCACCGCTGCTTCTGCCCGTTATGCGGATGAATAATAGTTTATTCTATCAAAGAGTAGGCACAAAAGCATCTTTTTAAAAAGCTACGGAATGATTTACAACGGCAGCTCGTTTACATATTCCGGTGCGGAAACCGGCTGGCCGTAGTCAATGTTGTTCGTTCCCGTAACGTTGTCTTTGCCGTTCAGGCGGATCTGTACCAGTGAATCGTCTGTATTCTGGGCAACCGTCAGCACAACCGACTCCAGCATTTCCTCCGGGATGCTTGTGCTGCCGTCAAACATATCATCGGTCAGCGATACGGTAACTACCCCGTTCTGTCCTGCCTCGACGGAATCGACCACCGTTCCCTCTGTCATCACCATCTCCAGGCCGTTCTCGGCCTGCGGTCCGGCAATCAGCTCACTCAGCGCGGCCTTCACCGTATCCCCGCCTGCGGGTACAAAGCGGGTAACCGGAACATAATACTGGTGACCGCCATCCGGTGAAGCTGCTGCGAAATAGACCGTCACTGCGCTGGAATTCATCATCAGTGCATTATGCTTCGGCAGGTTAATGCCCATTGTACGGGTCAGCGGCCGGTCTAGCGGTGTGCCCTGCAGCGGCATTTCGGTAAGCTTTTTGCCATCGACCCAGAGCTGTACCCCCTTGATATCCTCCTGCCCGGTCAGTGTCCAGGTGAGCGCCTCAAGGATTTTGCGTTCATCGGAAGGATTGTAGTCATTAAATGCGGAGTTGAATTCAACAATGGCTACATTGTCCTGGCCGATAGACACACTGTTCACCTTCGTCCCTGCCGGCAGTATACCCTGGAAGCCTTCAGGCAATGCAGCGGCGTAGGCGCCCTTGCTGACCAGCGCAGTAAGCGAATCCTTCAGCATGGCCGTATCTTTACCTTTGGGAAAAGACAGGGACACCGGGGCCAGCAGGCCGTTCTGATCTTCCAGATATACAGTGGTCCGCTCTCCTGCCGCAGCGGAACCTCCTGGTTCCTTAACTTCAGCTGCCGAGAGATTGCCCTCTTCCGAGGAGACAGGAGCGAATACCCCGGTATCCAGAGTGTCTTCGCCGCTTACTTGCAGCATTTGCGCTTCAACGGCGGCCGGAGGCGGGTCTACAGCAGCCGATTCCGAACCGAACAGACTGCAGCCGGAGAGCATGAGCGGAACGGCCAGCAGGCAAGCCGCGGAAGCCCCGCGGATGTGTTTCACAGGTTTCATCAATCTTCATTACCCCTTTCAACGCTAAGATCAGTTTGTACTGCTATGTATACGAGCCCAGTGTCCAAAAAATAACAACAGCTTATCCTAAATTACAGAAGTTCTGCCGGAACCCCTGCTTGGGGGCGGACACTGCTGGATTCATACAGGTTCGGCCTGCTTGCGGGATACAATACCGGACGTTTCTGGACATCGGTCTGCTGCTTGCGTACAATTTAGTACATACCTACTAATACAACCCACTCACGAATGGAGGACTTCTCATGACTGATGCCAAAATTCCTTACAGCCTCAACAGCAAGGCCGTTGCCGAAGCCACCCGGTTATGGCTGCAGAAGCGCGGGGTCACCCTGCAGGAGATTGCCGAGCTTGTCATGCTGCTGCAGAAGAAATACTATCCGAACCTGACCATGGAAGAATGTATTCATAACGTGGAGATGGTACTCAGCAAGCGTGAAGTGCAGAATGCGGTACTGACCGGCATCCAGCTGGATGTGCTCGCCGAAGAAGGCAAGCTGTTTGCGCCGTTGCAGGATATGATTGAGAATGATGAAGGGTTATACGGGGTGGATGAGATTCTCGCCTTCTCCATCGTGAATGTATATGGCAGCATCGGCTTCACCAACTACGGTTATGTGGACAAGCTGAAGCCGGGCGTGCTGGAACGGCTGAATGACAAAACCACCGGCCAGATCCACACTTATCTGGATGATATCGTCGGTGCAGTGGCTGCTGCAGCCAGCAGCCGTATTGCCCACCGCAAGCAGGCGGAACGCGAGCAGGAGCTGGGCCTGCCGCATGCCCCGGAGGATGCCGAAGAGGCCGCGCGGCGCAGTTCTTTGGAGAACACCGAGCCGGAGTAAGAGGAGCGTTAGACAAACTAATTTTGGAAAGGTGCGAGTATGCATGACTTATTCGTTCGTAGTAGAGCCTGTGGCCGTTCAGGAATTCGAGAGTGAGGATGAGCGGATTGAGCGGTGTAAGGAATGGAATCTGTTGTCTGGAACCGCCACGCGGGTCAAAACCTATATGTACAAGCGTCAGGCCCTGACGCTGCCTTGCGAAATTGTGGGGTTTGTGGATAATCAGACCGTTGTGATCCAGTTCGAGAATAAACAGCAGCACTGTATCCACCCTGCTTACCTCAAAGAAATGCAGACAGCAGGCTTCGGACAACGGTCTGCGGCAGCGGATGCAAGAGCCGAGGATCTATCCGAAGAGGTTTCAGTAGCAGATACGATGGAGGATCAGGTTATTGAAGCCGCTGGCGGGGAGGCTCCGTCTTTTGCCGAAAGTGCGGAGGGCGAGGGCTCATCTGAGAGCGTGACTTCTAACGAGAAAGCGGCTCCTAAGCCTAAGCAGCCCAAGCCAGCCGCCTCCAAAAAGAAGGCTGCGCTGCAGCTGCCTGAAGACAAGCTCAAGGTTACAGCGGTGGTAAAAGAGTTCACAACCGTCCCTAACCACTTCTCGGATAATGATGATGAAGTTATCATCTATGAAGGAGTAACCGTAGAAGGACATGATCTCGCCATTGAAGAGGTCTGGTCAAGCCATAGCGCTACGCTGAAGAAGCTGGAGCTTAAGGAGGGCGACACCGTCTCTTTTGAAGCAAAGATTGTCGCCAAGAAGCTCACCCAGCATCCGGTCAAATACAAAATCAACAATCCGTCCAAAATGAAGATCATCCAGCCGGATTCATAGAGAATCCCCGGAACACATGGATGGAGCCCCTGCCCCGGTAGGGCAGCAGGCTGCTGGACAATCCTTAGCGCGATAATCTGTCTATTGTGCACTGTCCAGCTGCCGGGGCGCCATCTGGTTGCGTTCCATCAGGACAAGGATGTCTTCGATCAGCTCCTTGGCAGGATAAGGCATCGAATGTGTGATCCACCACTCCATGACTCCAACAACAGCCGAAGCCAGAAATTGCTGCAGCATCTCCTTGTTCATCCCCCGGTTCAGGCCGGTCATATCAATTTGCTCACTCAGACCCTGCAGCAGAATTGTATGCAGACGGGTTCTGAAGGCAGAAATACCATTATTATTAAGCAGTGTGGTGAAGACAAAGGCATGCCGCTCCAGATATTCAGCCGTCCGCAGCAGCGGACCGGAGGAGACCAGGTGAGTGTTTCCCCCGATGTTCATGCAGCTGTTACACAGCTCCGTCATCTCCTGTTCAATGCACTGATTCAGCAGATCATATTTGTCCACAAAATGCAGATAAATCGTTCCCCGGCTGACATTAGCCCGCTCCGCAATTTCATTAACCGTAATCTGTTCAAAATTCTTCTCCGCCATCAGACTGATAAATGCCTTGAATATAGCATCCCGCGTCTTCCCGATTCGTCTGTCCATACGTATCTCCTTCCTCTTCCTCTTCTTTTCTATGACTTGGGTCTATTGCAATGTCAAACCATTATATTTAACAGTTGTACATAAATCAACAGATGTTCTGTTTATTAGCCCCCTTTGCCCGCTTTTGGCAGATTCAGAGGGATTTATACCTTTGGTTTCTTCATGCTGCCCGCTTTCGGCTGAATCAGGGGGATTTATACCTTTGGTTTCCTCATGCCGCCTGCTTCCGGCGGATTCAGAGAGATTTATACCTTTGGTTTCCTCATGTCGCCTGCTTCCGGCGGATTCAGAGAGATTTATACCTTTGGTTTCCTCATGTCGCCTGCTTTCGGCGGATTCAGAGGGATTTATACCTTTGGTTTCCTCATGTCGCCTGCTTTCGGCGGATTCAGAGGGATTTATACCTTTGGTTTCCTCATGCTGCCCGCTTCCGGCGGAATCAGTGGGATTTATACCTTTGATTTCCTCATGTCGCCCATTTTTGGCGGAATCAGTGGGATTTAACCTTTGGTTTCCTCATGTCGCCTGCTTTCGGCGGATTCAGGTGCATTAATGCTCTTCATTGACGTCTGCCACGCGCTTGCGGCGGATTCAGGTGCATTAATGCTCTTCATTGACGTCTGCCGCCCGCTTGCGGCGGATTCAGGTGTATTAATGCTCTTCGTTGACGCCTGACGCCCGCTTTGGCGGATTCAGGTGCATTAATGCTCTTCATTGACGCCTGACGCCCGCTTGCGGGGGATTCAGGTGCACTAATACTCTTCGTTGACGCCCGACGCCCGCTTTCGGCGGATTCAGGTGCATTAATGCTCTTCGTTGACGCCTGACGCCCGCTTTCGGCGGATTCAGGTGCATTAATGCTCTCCATTGACGTCTGCCACGCGCTTGCGGCTGATTCATGTGCATTAATGCTTCTAGTCCTGCTTGGCGGTCACCTTTAAAATGTTCAGCATAAAAAAGCGATGATACCGACAACTGGAACTCCAGTATATCAGTACCATCGCTTCATCTGCCCGAAACTCTGCCTGATGGTCTTCCCCAGTTAAGGGTTACATGCTGCACCTAACCGGTAGCGGTTAGCTGGCACTCCTCACTAACTCGTCTCACTAACTCGGCTTATTCCAATACAGCCGAGAACAACAGTCCGGAGCCCGCCTCCGTCTCGCCCGCCCGCCCCCGGCGCACCAGCTCGGCCAGATGGGCAAGCGCCTCGCTCATGGCGAACCGCATCTGATGCGCGGTCGCGATCCGGCTGCGGAACAGCCCCTCACAGACGGCGAACCCGCTCAGCGGTCCGCCTGCAAGCAGCGCCGCTGTGGCATCCAGCCGCTCCTCATGATGCCGGAGCAGGCTGTCCGCCCGCGCCGTGAACCCCGGGAACGGTTCCCGGTGGCCCGGGAACGCCAGCTCCACCCGCAGGCTTCGCAGCTCCTGCAGCCCTTGCAGGAACGTCAGCAGCGGCTGCGGATCGCTGCCCGGCTGCAGGCCGACATTGGGCGATATCTGCGGCAGCACCGCATCGCCGCAGAGAATCTGCCCGCTGCCGCCGTGGTAGAACGACACATGCCCCGGCGCATGCCCGCCGGTGATGATGGGCTGCCATTTACGGCTGCCCATCACAAACGGCTCCGCGGCATTGATGTAGGTGACCTCCGGCTGAGGGGTCACCTCAGGCAGGAAGCCCTCCAGATGCTCGCGGATGCCTGTGATCCACTCCTCCGGCATGCCATGCCGCCGGAAAAAGACCGGAAGCGCCTCATTCAGAATCGCTTCATCGCCCCAGGCGAGACCGGCTTCGGTATGAGCCCGCTCGGTCATCCATACCCGCGCTCCGCTGCGGGACTGCATCCAGCCCGCAAGGCCATAATGGTCGGGATGATGATGGGTAACCACGATATCCCGCACCTGTGTCCATGTAATATTCATGGCCTCCAGCACCTCCTGCCAGGCAAGCTCAGCAGCCAGTGTATGAGGACCGGGATCAATGACCGTTACCCTTCCGTCCTGGTCCGGCAGAAGGTAACTGTTGACCTGGCGCAACGGCAGCCCCATCGGTATGGATACCCGGAGAACTCCACCCTCCCAGGATTGAATATTCTCCATGTTCAAGCTTCCTTCCTCTCCTCTAAGCCTTCTCTCCCGCGCCATTAGGGTCTCACTCCCGTGAAGATCATCCGGGACGAGGATTCTGCGTCATAATCCCCTTCGTCATAGCTGCCATGGACAGTCTCCAGCTGCAGTCCGGCAGCGGCAATCATGCTGCGGAAATCCTCCAGCGTATAGAGCTTCACCCGTTCCCGGCACATCCGGGAAGGGCCGCCTCCGTTCTTCGGGGTCAGCTGGATATCCTTCTTCACATACCCTTCCTCGATCCGGCGGGATTCGTCGATCAGAGTATCCCCGTCCTCACGGACAGAATGGGGAACAAGATGGCGGATAACATAGGCCGGATTCAGAAAATCAATAATAAACCGGCCCCCCGGCTTCAGCATCCGGAAGATCTCCTTCAGCACCCTGATCTGTTCCTCATCCTCTTCAAAATACCCGAAGGAAGTAAACAGATTAACCACAGCGTCGAATCCGCCTGCAAGCGGAAGACAGCGCATATCCGAGCGCAGCCAGGTTACCTTCTCCGCACCGTCCTGCGAACGCGCCTCACGCAGCAGCACCTCCGACAGGTCAACACCGGTCACCTCATACCCCGCCTGGGATAGAGCCAGCGAATGGCGGCCCATGCCGCAGCAGAGATCCAGCACCTTGGCCCCCCGGGGCAGGCGAAGCCACTGAATCATACTCTCCACCTCATGGCGCGCACCGCTGAAGTCCCTGTGTCTGTATACGATCAGATAGTCCTCGCCAAAACATGTTTCATACCACTCACTCATCTCTCTATAACTCCCTCCACAGCTTATTTCACAGTACGTTCCTCGTGTCTTTTTGGTTCTAATAACGCTTATTGTACCGTCTTTCCCTATAGAAACATAGCCGAGTCACAGACATGCAACATTTTAGCTAACACAAACAGCAGTCCCGGGAGACTACACCGGGACTGCTGGACTGCTCATCGTAATAGGGCCGGGGGCCGCATTCCCCCCTTATGAACTAGTGCTTATGTGCTGGAGGTAGACGCGCGCTTCATAAGGACGAAGCTTCAGCTGGCGCAGATCCTCCTCTTTGACGGGCGGATAATTAGAGATCAGCAGCTCCAGCTTCCCGGCGGGCTGGAATTCCTCCGGCAGCTCAAATACAGGCTCATTCTCGTAGAAATTGAGGATCACCAGCAGCCGCTGATCCTCCAGCGTCCGGGTGTAGGCATAAATCTCGGGATGCTCCTCCAGCAGCAATCCGTATTCACCGTAGACGATGACCTGATGTTTTTTACGCAGCTGGATCAGTTTCTTATAATAATGGAAGATGGAGTCAGGGTCCTTAACACTGCTCGCCGCATTGATCTCCCGGGAGTTCGAGTTCACTCTGATCCAAGGGACCCCTGTCGTGAATCCGGCCTCATCACTGTCATCCCATTGCATAGGCGTACGTGCGTTGTCGCGGCTTTTGATGTGGATTGCAGCCATGATGTCGGCTTCCGGAATGCCGTTCTTTCGCTTTTCCTCGTAATAATTCAGTGTCTCCACATCCCGGTAATCATCAATCGACTCGAAGGCTACATTGGTCATTCCCAGCTCCTCACCCTGATAAATATAAGGCGTGCCTTCGAGCATGTGAATGAAGGTGGCGAGCATTTTGGCCGACGGAATGCGGTAGAACAGGTCATTGCCGAACCGCGACACCGAGCGCGGCTGGTCATGGTTGCACAGATAGTTGGCGTTCCAGCCCCGGTTATGCAGCACGGTCTGCCAATCGCTGATGATCCTCTTGAGATCCGTCAGCTTCCAGGGCACCACATCCCATTTCCCGCTGCCCGGCGAGGCTGCATCCAGATTCATATGCTCGAACTGAAAGGTCATATTGAGCTCGCGGCGTCCGTCACCGACATAATCCAGCGCCTGCTCCGGCCCGAGCCCCGAGGTCTCCCCCACCGTCATAATATCGTAGTAATAGAGCACCTTATCATGCAGGTTCTGCAGCAGGGTATGCACATGCTCCAGGTTCGAGAACATGTCATAGGCGCGGACGGTTGGCGTTCCGCCGGGATTCAGCGCATCCGGGTAGCCCTCCGCCTTCACGATATGGGCAATCGCATCAAAACGGAAGCCGTCCACTCCCTTCTTCAGCCACCACTCCACCATCTCATGCAGCTTGTCGATTACAGCAGGATTCTCCCAGTTGAGATCGGGCTGGAACCGGGAATACAGATGCAGGTAATATTCATCCGTACGGGGATCAAGCTCCCAGACCGAACCGCTGAAGTAGGATTCCCAGTTGTTGGGCGGACCACCTTTTTTACCTTGTCGCCATATATAATAGTCACGCTTGGGATTGTCCTTCGAGCTTCTGGACTCCACGAACCAAGGGTGCTCATGCGAGGTATGATTCAGCACCAGGTCCATCATCAGCTTCATCCCGCGGGAATGCATCTCGCGCAGCAGCAGGTCGAAATCATCCATCGTGCCGAATTCCTTCATAATGTCGCAATAATCGCTGATATCATAGCCATTGTCATGGTTCGGGGATTTATAAATCGGGCAGACCCATATCACATCCACCCCGAGGTCCTGCAAGTAATCAAGCTTCGATAATATTCCGCGCAAATCTCCAATTCCATCACCGTTAGCGTCCATGAAGCTGATCGGATAGATCTGGTAGACAACACTCTCTTTCCACCATTTAGGGTTCACTTCAGATACCTCCGCTTCTCTCGATTCCTGTTGCATAAGACACATTAATATATTTTAACCAGAACCACCGCCTTCAACCAACCTGCGTATTCACAAGCCTGACCGACCTTTGCCGCGCAAAAGAAAAGACGGACACCCTGATCGGGTACCCGTCTTCTGCCGGGACGTATCCGGCCCAATCAGTGGAATTATTCTGGTCAAAAGAGTCCCTAAGCCAGCTGCTTAATGACAATCGAAGCATTGACGTTGGCTTGTGTTCCTCCGGCCAGCGTCTGCAGGGTGACTGCGGCAGCCGAGCTGTGATTCCGAAGCGTCAGCACATCGCCTGACGATAATGCGATGATCGCCTGGCCGGTATTCTGCTGGGTGCCTGCACCCGACCCATAGACCGTTCCCGGAACCTGTGCCCCGTTCACGAATAAGGCAAACTGGTTGGGCTCCACACCCGAGACCGAGAAATTAACCTCATAGATCCCGGCATTGGTCACCGAAATTGTAGTTGTACCAGGGGCATGTGTAATTCCGGGAGTAAGCAGCCCATTTGTATCAAAAGACACATCTGCCTCAATCGGCACTACCTGCGCACCGAGGTTATATACGTAACCGAACTGGGCGATTCCACCAGCCGCCCCTGTGGCACCCGTCGCTCCCGTTGCCCCGGCTGGACCGGCAACCCCTGTTGCACCCGTTGCTCCCGCTGGCCCCGCCGGGCCAATGGCTCCTGCCGCTCCCGCTGGCCCCGCCGGGCCGATGGCTCCCGCCGCTCCCGCTGGCCCCGCCGGGCCGATGGCTCCTGCCGCTCCTGCTGGCCCCGCCGGGCCGATGGCTCCCGCCGCGCCCGCTGGGCCTGCCGGGCCAATGGCTCCTGCCGCTCCCGCTGGGCCTGCCGGGCCGATGGCTCCTGCCGCTCCCGCTGGGCCTGCCGGGCCCGCCGGACCGATCCCGCCGAGCGCTCCGGCTGCGCCTAATGCTCCCGCCGCGCCCGCTGCTCCCAGCGCACCTTGGGTACCGGCGGCGCCCAGCCCCCCGACGGCTCCGGCCGCACCGAGCAACCCGGCTGCTCCCGCTGCTCCACGGGCACCTGCTGCACCAGCTGCACCTGCGGCGCCAAGTGCTCCGGCCGCGCCGATGGCCCCCAGTGCCCCTGCGGTTCCCTGTTCGCCCAGCGCTCCGGCTGCTCCCGCTGCGCCGAGCGCACCTGCTGCACCTGCGGCTCCCGCCGCTCCCAGTGCTTCAACAGCGCCTGCCGCGCTTAAGGCTCCGGCCGCGCCCGCTGCCCCCAGCGCACCTAATGGAATATTGACGCGGACAATTTGCTGCTTGACGATAATTTTCTTGCAGCCGCATTGGTTGTCCTTCCGTTTTCTCACAGGACGCTTCGCTTTTGGCAGCGGGCATTCTGCGATCTCATCTTTACAGATCCGCTTCTTTCTCTTATGTTTGGTAAGACCCATGCTCAACACCTCCTACAGACTTTATGTATCCTACTCCGTTAACCCATAAAGGGCATGGACATTCACCCTGTAGGCAGGAATTTATTTTTATTAAAAGCGGGTATTTGTGCAGGAGGGACAAGCTGAATTCACCCTGAGCGCCCCAAAGTCAAACTTTTGCCCTCTCACCCCCCGTCCACATAAAACATATACTATTGCCGGGCAATCCAGTATCGCTCAAAAAAAGCCGCGCCAGTACTCCACATGGAGAACCGCCGCAGCTTAAAGATCAGCCTATAAAATTACCGTCAGCCTACAACAGGCTAACTGCCCAAGCGGAATCCATCCTTCTATACCGCATTCTGTGCGCGCTGCTGCTCTTCCATCAGCCATTGCACCAGCATATATTCCGGTACCGTGCCTTTGCGGGCATCCGCGTAATCGCGGACCTTCTCCAGCAGGCGGCCAGCCGTCTCGGCATCAACCTCAAGTCCCTGCCGCTCCAGCACATGCGTCACACCGCCGCTGCCGGAATGCTTGCCGAGCACGAAGCGGTGCGCCCGGCCCACCTCCGCCGGATCGAAGGACTGGTATGTGGACTTCTCCTTCATCAGCCCGTCCACATGAATCCCGGATTCGTGGGTGAAGGCCAGCTCCCCCACTATCGGCTTCGCATCGCCGACATGGCGGCCGGAGGCAGCGATCACCTTGTCAGCCAGGCCTTGGAGCAGCTCCAGCCTCACTGTGCATTCCCCGCCGTACAAATAGCGCCAGGCCATGGCTACCTCCTCCATGGCCGCATTGCCGGTCCGTTCGCCGATCCCGGCCACAGTCGTGCTGGCCCACACCGCTCCGGCAGCGATGCCGCTGAGCGTGTTGGCACAGGCCAGCCCAAAATCATTGTGGCAGTGCACCTCCAGCTCCACATCACCAGGCACTGCACCCAGCAGCAGGTGTACCCTGTCTGCGATCTGCCCTGGATGATGGGCCGAGACGGTATCGGCATAACGGAACCTGCGGATACCTTCCTTATACAACGTATTGACCAGTTCAATGAGGAAATCCATCTCTGCCCTGGAGGAATCCTCCAGGCCTACCGACACCGTCAGGTCTTGCTTCAGCCCGTATTCTACAGTACGCAGGAGCTTGTTCAGACCTTCCCGGGGTGTGAGCCCCAGCTTCCCCTGCAATTGAATCTCCGATACCGGAATGGAGATATGACTCCAGTTCACTCCGGTAGCCTTTGCCTTGTCAATATCCCCCGGGACCGAGCGGTTCCAGGTCATCAGCTTCATGGGTAATCCCAGTTCAGCGACAGCGGCAATATCCTCCTGCTCCCGCTTGCCCATGGCAGGGATTCCTACCTCCGCCTGCTCAACTCCGCACTCCGACAGCAACTTTGCGATTTCCAGCTTTTCCGCCCTCGTGAATGAAACTCCAGCCGCCTGTTCACCATCCCTCAGTGTCGTGTCACATAGCTTGAGACTTTTCACGGTTTACCTCCTTCTCCGCAGCAAGCGCAATTCGGATTACGGGTAATATGGACGCTGTAACAGGCGAAGTCGAGTGAGCTGAAGCGATGCATTACGCCCGCATAAGTTGTCCCTACCCCTGTAATCCATTTTACGGCCTCCAGCGCTGCCAGACAACCTGCAATCCCGGAAGCAGCACCCAGGACAGGAAATCCGAACGGCTCCCACTGCGTCTGCACATCCGCCGGGTACAGGCATTCGAGACAAGGCGTCTGTCCAGGAATCACAGTAGTAAGCGATATTTCAAACCCATACATGGCCGCCTCCACCATAGGTGTGCCCGTATCGACACACAGCCGATTCAGCGCATACCGCTCAGGGAAATCGTACCGCGCATCAATTACAAGATCGGCTGCCTCTACCCAGGGTCTGGCCGCGTGATATTCAATTGTGGAATTATAGCCTTCAATCTCCACATGCGGATTCAGCGCCTTCAGCCGGGCCATAGCCCTACTTATCCTCTCCTGGCCGAGATGCTCGCTGTCCATCAGAATCTGGCGGTTAAGATCCGGTGCAAGAACAACTCCTTCATGTGCCAAAATAAGCCTGCCGACACCTGCCGCCGCCAAATAAAGCGCAGCCGTCCCGCCAAGTCCGCCGATCCCGGCCACCAGCACCGTCGCTTCCTTCAGTGCCTGCTGTCCGTCCTCCCCGAGCAGCTTCAGCTGCCGGGTATAGCGTTCCAGCTCCAAACCTCCGGCAAGCTGCTCCATCCCTGAATCCCCCTGTGACCAGTTATATTATTCCTTTCTTCCGCCCCTGTACTCTAGCCCTCCAGGCTAAGCAGCCCGTGCTGTGAAGTGATCTCTTCATACTTCTTCAGAACATCCAGTCCCTCTTCAATGCCTTCCACCCCGTACCGGATCATCTTCTCCCCCGAAATGAACGGGAAGGGGAATCCGGCCCGCAGGCTTCGGAGCAACAGAATGATCCGGCCGCTGTACAGCAGCCCCCGGCCGAACCCTTCACCGTTAATCTCAGCGGTACTCTGGATCATGAGGCCCGTTCTTTCTTCCATCACTCCGGCCATAGCCTGGAACAGCAGTGGTACCTGCCGGCGCACCTTCGGCGACACGGCACAATTGAATTCCGATTGATTCTGATCCTCATCAGTAGCCAGGAACAGCTTCCCGATCTTCTCCAGCGGCGGTAAGCTGCTGCTCCGTCCGAAGTAATCTCCGGCATCCAGCAGATGGCACAGCCGCCGGACCAGGGCATCCGCAGTCTCCGGATTCAGTTCCCTATGTACTTTGCGGCTGCGCAGCCTTGCTGCAGAAGCTCCCGTAATCCCCGTATTCTTCATAACTCCATTATCATTAACCACGGGTTCCATCCGCTTCTCCCCCTTCGCTCCCGTTATTCTCCTCCGCCCGCAGCACCTTGGCCAGCCATATGGGCGGCTTGCCCTGAAGCATCTCCACCAGCCGTTTCAGCTGTTCCTCTATGGGACTCCCCAAAGGCACCTTCACTGGCATAATCTTGCGGCGCGTCACCCGCGCAGCCGCCGATGCGCCAATCTGCATAATGAAGATCAAGGTACAGTCGGTAATGCTATCCAGGCGGCTGTCGATTCTGCCCGCTTCATCCTGGTTCAGCACCGCTGGCAGCTTACGCAGCTCAACCAGTGAAGCACCGGACTTCGTTACATCATAGACAGCGAACATCGGACTTTGTCCGAAATGGGTATTCACACGGCTTCCATCATCTGTGGCGAACGCTACTTTCACGGTGCTCTTCCTCCCTTCGCATGAGCAGATTTCCTGCCTTGTTACTCCATTCCATAGCCCCCCGGTACCCGACAGATACGGACATATAAACCCCAAACTCATTCCAGACCGGGAACCCGGCAGACATGAAGGCTGCGCCGATCCGCTCTGCACCTGCGATCCCGTGGGAATTACTGATCCATAGATCGGCTCCCTTGCCGAGTACCTCGGCATCGTCCAGATCCCCTACCCATACCTCACGTTCCATTCCGGCAACGAGCGGGGTTTCGTATGAGGTAATCAGCGCCTTCTGCTCTACCCCCAGCTCCTCCAGCCACCCTGAGACCGAATATAGATGATCCGGTTCCAGTGCGGTCAGGACCGACATTCCGGCAAATTGAAAATGGGCATCCAGCATACTGTCGAGCAGATTCTCCCTCTGCCAGCAATATCGCAGCGGCACCGGCTCGCCGCTGATCTGGTGCAGGAAATGCAGCATTTCATCTGCGGCCCCCAGCCCCATTGCCCCGGCAAATACCTTATAAGGAGTGCCTATAGCATTATGCAGCCGTCTGGCCGGACGTTCCATACTGCCGCCGACGGCAAGGGTCAGCCCGGACTGCAGGCTCTGGAGCATAGAGTCCAGCGGAACCCCGCCGCGCGTCAGCGGCGAGAAGCCGGTGAGCAGATGTCCCGACAAGGAGGTCGAGATATCGGGCAGTGCAATGACCTCGAACCCGAAGGAGGAGATCATCTCCTTCAGCTCCATCACATCCGCCGGGGTTAGGAACGATCCAGGCAGCAAGGTGATCTGCCGGGGCTTCACACTCCTGGCCCCCCGGTGTCCGGCCTGCTGGATCATCTCGTCAATCATAGCTTCTACCGTAGAGCTGAAGCCCGATTCCAGTGATCCGCGAAAATCAGGTACCACAACAGAGAAGGCGAGTCCGCCGCGCATATTCCGCTCTCTTTTATACGTCTTAAGCATATTCTGATAATCCACACCCGCCACATCGGTCAGTTCAGTTCCAATAATGCCGATGATATCCGGACGATGCTTACTCAGCACCAGATTCAGCGCCTCCTCCAGATTGCGGTTGGCGTCGAAGATGACATCCATCTCCTGCAGCGCAGAGGTCTGCACGGCAATCGGCTCCCGGAAATGCCGGGTCAAGAGCGCCTTCGGAAAAGCAGAGCAGCCCTGGGACCCGTGAATCAGCGGCATTGCCCGGTAACACCCCTGGAGTGCCATCACAGCTCCCAGCGACTGCCCGATCTTCAGCGGGTTCACCGATACGGGCTTCTGTCTCCGGTTAACGGTCATAAGGAGGCACCTCCTTATCCCACGGAGCCGGGCTTGCGGCCAGCCTCCAGATGGGGTTCGCCAGCGAATAGGTCAGCTCCTTGGCCAGCCGCAGCAGCCCTTCATACCCGGCGTACGCTTTATGCCGCTCTTGGTTAATATCAATGAAGGGAATCTGCTCTTTCATCGCCACGTACATATTGCGTCCGCCGGCAATCATAATGTCAGCCTTGCGTTCCCTGACCGTCTTGATCATCCGGGCGGCTCCGCCTTCGGGAATGTATTCCGTATCGTCGCCCACCCGGTCCGCAATCCGCCGCACATCCTCCTCTGTACTTTTGTTCGTGCCTACCCCGACTACCTGGACGCCAAGCTCCTTCAGCGCCGAGATCACCGACCAGCTTTTGACGCCGCCGGTATAGAGTACAGCCCGTTTGCCCTTCAGCAGTTTGCGGTAAGGCCGCAGCTCCTGACTTAACCTGGCTTCCTCCCGCTCTGTAAGCCGGTCCACACGCCGCTCCATCTCGCGGTCATTCATCAGATACGCCATCTGGCGCAGGGAATAGGTTGTTTCCTTAGCGCCATAGAACGAGCCTTCGAAATACGGGATGCCGTACCTCGCTTCCATCTCCTTGGCAAGACCCAGCAGCGCCCGGCTGCAGACCACCATATTCACTCTCGCCCGGTGCGCCCATGTAATCTCCTTATAGCGGGCATCCCCCGTAATCCGCGAGGTTACAGCAATCCCGGCGCTGTTCATCAGCTTCTCGATATCCCACATCTCACCGGCGATATTATACTCCCCGATAAGATTGACACCGGGGACTGCCCCCGGCTCCGGCTCTCCCGTCCCGATAACGTACTGCAGCAGGGCATCCCCCGCCAGCCGGTTGCCGAGATTCTTGCTGCCGACGAAGCCGGGACTGTTCACCGGAATCACAGGAATTCCAGTCCGCTGCGCCGCCGATTTGCAGACCGCATCCATATCTTCGCCGATCAGCGCCGTCACACAAGTTGAATATACAAATATTGCCGGAGGCGCAAAGCGCCCGGCAATATAGTCAATACTGTCCTTCAGTTTCTTCTCGCCGCCAAAAATAAGTTCAGAATCCGTAAGATCAGTAGCAAAGCCATATTGGGACAGACAGGGTCCGCTTGATAACGCTCCCCTGCTCTCCCAGCTATTACCTGCGCAGGCAATCGGTCCATGGACAAGATGCGCAGCGTCCATAATCGGCAGCAGCGTAATCTGGGCTCCGTCGAAGGAGCAGCCTCCAGCGGCCTCACCTGGCTTGGGCCGCGGGCAGGGTTTTGCTTTGGGGGCGATGCTCCCGCAAGCTGCGGAATCAAATTCGTCTTTACGCACAGGGTCCATCGGCTCTTCCTCTCCTTCGCTTAAGCTGCTGGAATTCACGCCAGGCTTGTGCGCAGATTAACGTACCAGTTCGAAATTAAAGCCGGAATTGTTATCATCGAGCTGCTGGAGGATAGTATTCACGATTAAGCTAAGCAGATGGAGCGTCCCCTGATATCCGAGGATGGGATACCGGTGCATGTGATGGCGGTCGAAGATCGGGAAGCCGACCCGGATCAGCGGCACATCGGCATCCTTGGCGGCGAATTTCAGATGCGAGCTGCCGATGGCCAGATCAACCGTGTCATTCAGCAGCAGGGAGCGCATATGCCACAAGTCTTTACCCACATGCACAGTTGCTTCGGAACCGTAAGGACTTGCTGCCAGCAGCGACTCAGCTTCATCCTTGAACTTCACTTCGTTGTAATCCACATCGCCGTTCGAGCAGACGATATGCACCGGCTCCATCCCGGTTTCCAGACAGAACCCGATCAGACCGATCAGCAGATCCGGGTCACCTACCAGCGCAACCCGTTTGCCGTGAAGATAAGGGTGGCTGTCCATAAGCGCATCTACTACCCGGCCGCGCTCCTCCGTAAGTGAAGCCGGAACCGGCAGACCTGTCAGCCCGCTGATTGCTTCCAGCAATGTATCCGTGCCTCTGATACCAATCGGTGTCGATAATGCGGAAATCTGCTGGCTCCAGATGCCGCTGATATATTCCTGGGTTTTCTTCAGCGTATACTTCTGCAGAGACAAGGTTCCCAGTGCATTCGCCGCCTGCGGAACATCCTCCAGCTTCGTGCCGCCATAGTAATATTCGTACTCTCCGGTAGCCGGGGAGTCATAATTCCCGCTGTGATCTCCCAGAATGGTGTATCTAGTATCGAAGGCTTCCAGAATCTTGCGCATCTCCGCAAAGTTACCGGTGTATGGCTCGAATCCAAGCAGAACATTCAGCTTCTCTCCACTCTCCGCGCCGCTTCCCGGCTTACTCTCGATGCCCGAGCGGGTATAGAGGTAGCTCAGAATGCCTTTGATCATGGCGTCATAGCCTGTGATATGTGAACCTACGAAGCTTGGCGTGTTGCAATAGGCCACCGGATATTCTTCACTGATCACTCCCTTAATGCGGGCATTGCCGATGAAGGAGTTCAGGTCATCCCCGATCACCTCAGCCATACAGGTAGTACAGATCGCAACCATCTCCGGTTTGTACAGTGCGACGCTATTCTCCAGACCCTCAATCAGATTGTTCATTCCGCCGAATACAGCCGCATCCTCGGTCATTGAAGTGGAAACGGATGGTGTAGGTTCTTTGAAGTGACGGCTGAGATGACTGCGGAAGTAAGCGTTGCAGCCCTGCGAGCCGTGTACAAACGGCAGTGTTTTCTCGAAGCCGAGCGCGGCCATTACGGAACCGAGCGGCTGGCAGGCTTTGTGCGGGTTGATGACCACATTCTGGCGGCCAAAATTTTTCTCCATATATTCCGCAGATTTGGAGTACGCGAGTGCCTCGGCAGTCTCCTGCCCGCTGCAAGGCGCTTCGAATTGTTTCTTGTTCTCCCGCTGCTGAACATAACGCTCTTCCTTGAACAGGCGGGTATTATCCTTAATGTTCAGTTCGTCCCTGCTCATACGCTCGCCTCCTCCGGCTGGACTCTGGATTTCGGGGCTACAAGATCCCATACCGGGCTATTCACTGTCATATCCATGTCTTTGGCGAACACCTTAAAGCCGTCGAAGCCGTGATACGGGCCGCTGTAATCCCAGGAGTGCATCTGACGGAACGGAACACCCATTTTGTGATACACATATTTCTCCTTCACCCCCGAGCCCACCAGATCAATGTTCAGCTTCTTAGTGATCTCCTCCAGCTCATAGGCAGTAGGATCATCCATAACAATGGTTCCTTCCGCAAGCATCGGGAGCATCTTCTCATAGTCATCCTTATGGGCGAATTCATAACCGGAAGCCACGATGTCCATACCCAGATCCTCATACGCTCCAATGGTATGCCGGGAACGAAGGCCCCCGATCATCAGCATGACCGTTTTGTTCTCCAGACGGGGTCTGTACTTATGGATCACAGCATCCATGACCGGCTTGTATCCGGCAATCATCCGCTCACAGTTCTCCTGGATCGTCTCGTCAAAAAGCACTGCAATCGCCCGCAGGCTCTCATACGTCTTGGTCGGCCCGAAGAAATTATATTCCAGCCAAGGAATGCCGTAAGCTCTCTCCATATGATCCACCATATAGTTCATCGAACGGTGGCAGTGGATCAGGTTGAGCTTCGCCTTGTGGGCTACCTCCAGCTCATTCAGGGAGCCGTCGCCGGACCACTGGGCAATAACCCGCAGGCCCATCTCTTCCAGCAGAATGCGGGAGGCCCAGGCATCGCCGCCGATATTATAGTCACCGATAATATTAACATCGTAAGGCCCCGTCTCGGCCAGCTCGGCGCGGCCCATGACGAAATCGCGGATCGCATCGTTCGCAATATGATGACCCAGCGATTGGCTGACCCCCCGGAAGCCTTCGCAGCGTACGGGAACAATCGGCATCGCCAGCTCTTTGGACATCTTCTTCGACACCGCTTCAATATCATCACCGATCAGACCGACCGGGCACTCGGATTGAACCGAGATCCCTTTGGCCAGAGGGAACATCTCGGTAATCTCACGCATAATTACGGCCAGCTTCTTATCCCCGCCGAAGACAATATCCGTCTCCTGAAAATCACTGCTAATCTGCATCGCCGTGAAGTTGTCGATTCCGAGCGTCCCGTTCGCAAAGTTACGGCGCGTACCCCAGCTATACTGTCCGCAGCCGACAGGGCCATGACTGATGTGAACCATGTCCTTGATCGGACCCCAGACTACCCCCTTGGACCCTGCATATGCACAGCCGCGCGGAGTCATCACGCCCGGACGGGATTTGATGTTGGACTTGACTGCGCAGGTCCCGCAATCTATCGCATGATCCGTGGCGACCTGAAAATGCTTCTCGCGGTCCTTCCTCGCCTTTTTTGGGTAGGCTTCCAGAATTTCCGCCACCCGCTTCTGATTCTCTTCGATATTCAGCCCCATGCTTGACCCTCCTTTTCTTCATGCTGGCGTCTTATTAACCGGAAGCCTGCAGCTTCTTGATCGCTGCTTCTTCATCCTCAATGATGCCGAATTCCATCAGCAGCTCTTCCAGTTCTTCCATCGAGATCGGAGTGGGAATGGTCAGCATTTTGTTGTTGAGGATCTTGTCAGCCAGGATCTCATACTCTTTCGCCTGCTGATGGGCCGGGTTGTATTGGGCTACAGTCATTCTGCGCAGCTCGGCATGCTGAACGATGTTGTCACGGGGGACAAAGTGAATCATCTGGGTGTTCAGGCGGCGGGCAAGCTCCATGATCAGCTCATCTTCACGATCTGTGTTCCGGCTGTTGCAGATCAGGCCGCCCAGTCTCACACCGCCGCTGGTCGCATATTTCAGGATACCGCGGGCGATATTGTTCGCTGCATACATCGCCATCATCTCACCGGAGCAGACAATGTAGATCTCCTGTGCCTTGCCTTGGCGGATTGGCATAGCGAAACCGCCGCATACAACGTCACCGAGTACGTCATAGGATACAAAATCCAGATCCTGATAAGCCCCCTCCTGCTCCAGGAAGTTGATGGCAGTAATGATCCCGCGTCCTGCGCAGCCTACGCCCGGTTCCGGCCCGCCGCACTCCACGTTGATAATGTCGCCGAAGCCCCTTTGAAGTACATCCTCAAGCTCCAGGTCCTCCACTGAGCCAAGCTCAGCCGCCAGTTCCAGCACGGAGTTCTGGGCTTTCGTGTTCAGAATCAGGCGGGTGGAATCTGCCTTCGGGTCACAGCCTACGATCATTATTCTTTGCCCGAATTTCGTTGCCAGCTGAGCCAGGGTATTCTGTGAAGTTGTCGATTTACCGATACCGCCTTTACCGTAGAACGCGATTTGTCTCATTGTTCATCATCCCTTCGACATGTTTGTATTTTCAAAATAAGAGCTGTACTTCACACTTTCGAGAATCGCTACCTGAATTCCGCCTTGGCGGACTAGGGGCAGCACTCCGCTCTGGTTCAGGCTGGCCCTGGGGGCGTCCCCGATGCCCGAGCAGAGAAGAATACGGCAGTCACTTAGAATAGAGATGATTTCTTGCAGCGTGTCGGCTTTGTCACCGTTACAGTCTGCCGTGCCATGACAATACGCTTGTATCTTACGGACACCCAGGAGCTGTACATCTGCTCCGTCAGTGTCATAAATCAGAAACTCGGTGGCATGACCGAAATGCTGATTCACCTTATCGCCGCCTCTTGTAGCCACTGCAACCCGTGTTTTCGGTCCCCCTGCCTGCATACGTCTGGCCCGCTTGGCTTTGACACGTTCGCGGATTGTGGCATCCAGCTCACGCTGGAACATCGCCCGCGCCTGTTCGTTAACAACCGGCTCAGCTTCCATCGCCTCCAGCGGGAAATCGGAATTGCGGTCCTGGCCCAGCAGCCCGATTGCATCCGCCCGGCACTGCCGGCAGTGGCGCATCACCTTCATCCCCCCCTTGCCAAGCCGCTCCTGCAGATTAAGCAGCTCCTTCGGACGGGGCGCCTTGCGCCCATCTGCTTCGTACTGGCTGCCCGGTGCGATAATCAGCGGTGTTACATTATGCAGCGTGGCCCCGAGTTCTTGTACCCTTGCGGACACGGCGGGCAGATGATGATCGTTGACCCCCGGAATCAGAATGGAATTCACTTTGACCAGAATTCCCAGCTTCGCCAGCATCTCAAGCCCCAGCAATTGACGGCTGATCAACAGCTCTGCTGCCTCTCTTCCTTCATACCGGACCCCTTCATCGACCACCCACGGATAAATCGCCTGGGCCACCTCAGGATCGACCGCATTGATCGTGATCGTGACATGACGGATACCAAGCTGAATAATCTCATCCACATTCCGGTACAACGTTAGTCCATTGGTGCTGAGGCAAAGGGATACATCCGGTACAACCTTTGTGATCCGGGCAAAGGTATCGAAGGTCTGTTCCGGATTCGCCAGCGGATCTCCGGGTCCGGCTATACCCACTACAGAGAGCTGCATGAGCTGAGCGGCAACTCCTCTCACCTTGCGTTCCGCCTGCTCCGGCGTAAGCACTTCACTGACCACGCCCGGCCTGCTCTCATTCACACAATCGAACTTGCGGTTGCAGTAGTTGCACTGGATGTTACAGGCGGGAGCAACCGGAATGTGCATCCGGGCATAGAACCGGTGGGCCTCCTCGCTGTAGCAAGGGTGGCGGCTAATCTCCTCCGCTTGACTTGATAACCATGACGGCTGCTTCATTTCCCACCTCCTAAAAGTTTTACGGAGCATCACTTCTTTGAAATCACCTCGCAGTAAAACTCGCTTTGGAAGCATTTGCTTAAGTTTTTTAGCTAAGCCTCTCTATTTTCCCTATACGACGGTTCAAGTGGCCTTCGGCTTGTTTAATGTCACTTTACATAACACCGTTCTTGCTTTAGCCGCTTTAATTAGTCTCATCATATTTTCATCTCCGGATATCGTCAATTAGATCAACGCTTGTTTTGCCCTTTATTTCCTTTTGTTTGCATTTTCGCCATATCATACGTCAACTTATATGACTTGAACTTATCATGTTTCCGTTTACAGGCCAGTCATTTCTATTGATATTTCTTCTCACAAAAACATTGACAATGTCTCTTAACTCGGATATGATACTTTTAGCCAGAAGCGAAATACCTTATAATTTCATATAATCCCGTAAAGGGGAGTAGCTGTTAGATAAAATCGTCAATACGAGAATGTGAGGATGTTCTCCGGTTTTATCGGCAATAAATTATTGTTAGCGAGACCTTTACCAATCAGGTTACCTTTATTCCAAAGGCTAATCTGTTTGGTAAAGGTCTTTTTTATATAATTTTGGTTACAATATGGGTATCATGGGTATTTTTCAACAAAGCAGCTAAACCATTTGAGGAGGAAACAGCAATGGATTGGGGATTATTATTAGAATACGGATGGGTATTGCTCGTTCTCGTAGCACTGGAAGGGCTGCTTGCCGCAGATAACGCACTTGTACTGGCAATCATGGTCAAACATCTTCCTGATGAGGAACGTAAGAAGGCGCTGTTCTACGGATTGGCCGGGGCCTTTGTGTTCCGGTTCGGATCGCTGTTCGTCATCTCCTATCTGGTGGATATCTGGCAGGTACAAGCCATCGGTGCGCTTTATCTATTATTTATCGCGGGGAATCATATCTTCCGAAAAGTGTTATTCGCTAAGCCGGTCACGGAAGAAGCCGCTGAAAGCGGAAGCCCCGGAGCTGTTAATAAGAAGAAAGCCAGCTTCTGGTTCACTGTATTTAAGGTGGAAGTTGCCGATATCGCCTTTGCGGTAGACTCCATCCTCGCAGCCGTAGCCCTTGCCGTTGCCCTTCCGCCAAGCGGAATCGGCCACATCGGCGGCCTCGACGGCGGACAGTTCCTCGTGATTTTCGCGGGCGGATTCATTGGACTCGTCATTATGCGGTTCGCTGCTTCCTTCTTCGTTAAGCTGCTTCATACCCGTCCGGGCCTTGAGGTTGCCGCATTCTTCATCGTCGGCTGGGTAGGCGTTAAGCTTGCCGTCATTACTCTGGCCCACCCTTCCCTGGGAGTATTGTCCGAAGACTTCGCGCACAGCACCTGGTGGAAATTAACCTTCTATGTGGTTCTGATTATTATTGCTGCTACAGGCTGGTTCCTGAGCAGTGTCAAGACTGAAGAGAATGTCGGCGAGAACCCTGTCAAGGAAGTCGATAAGCAGCTCGGTAAATAATCTCTATTAGAAAGAAAAGCTGGTCCATAAAATAAAAAGAAATCGCCCCCTTGAGATGGATGATGAATTTTCCATCTTACCAAAAGGGCGATTTCTTTTTTGAGTTTTTGGAACTTAAGTTTATCGCATCCAGTTTAAACAGCGGAGTGAACGGAACGACCCGCGGAGAAGCGATAGCGGTCGCCTTGGTCTCCGGATTTTTACCGATTAGGGAAATAAATAAAATCTCGATCGCAGAGCGTCCACCCAAGTGCTCAAGTTGATCCTGCTTAATATGTATAGCTATCTCCGCCACTTCATAAATCTGTAATCCAGCACATCCACCAGCAGGAACAGCACAAACCCCACCAGACTGAACAGCATAATTCCGGCATACATCTCCGGGTAATCCAGCCGCAGCCAGGCATCCATGATGAAGAAGCCCATGCCGTGCTCCGTACCGTAGATCTCGGTGAAGAAGAGAACTGAAATGGCTGTACCCAGCGAAATGCGAATTGTACTGAGGATCACCGACAAAGCGCCGGGAAGCGTCACATTCCAGAATTTCTGCATCGTGCTGGCACCGATACTTGTCAGGACATCATAGGTACTCTCAGGGATGGCCTTCACGCCATCACGCACTGAGATAATGACCTGGAACAGCAGAATCAGCATAATCATCAGCACCTTGGAGGTCTCCCCCAGTCCGAAGAAGAGCATAACCACCGGCAGCAGTGCGATCTTGGGAATCGGATAAGTCAGATAGACGACCGGGTCCAGCAGCCTGTTCCAGAATGGAGAGCGGCCCATCAGCAGACCGGCAAGCAGACCAAGCAGCAGAGCCAGCAGCACCCCTTCAGTGATCCGCATCAGACTGTAGCCGACATTCAGAGCCACCTCACGGGCCCCCAGCTCAAACATCGCCTTATAGACCGCGCCGGGACTAGGCAGGATGGAATGATTCATCAGCAGGTAAGCAACATACCAGATGACATTCATCCCGGCAAAAACGAACAGCAGGCGCAGCAGGTGAAGAATATGCCGTTGTTTCACCATTTCTCCATCATTACCTTTCGGATTCTCTTGCTCTGCTCGAAGTACTCGTTGCTCTCCCGTTTATCCGTATGCTTCATTGCGAATATAGCAGAGTTGTCAAGAATCTCCGGCGGCTCCTGTTGCCCGGGCAGCATGATAATTATCTTCTGTCCCAGGAGAATGGCCTCTTCCACATCATGGGTGACGAACAGCGTGGTTGCCGGATGGGCCTGCCAATTGTCGATAAAAATCTGCTGGAGCCCTTCCCGCGTAATCGCATCAAGCGCCGAGAACGGCTCATCCAGCAGCAGGATGGTCGGCAGAATGGCGAAGGCGCGGGCAATGGCTACGCGTTGCTGCTGTCCTCCGCTCAGCGAGAGCGGAAACCGGTCAGCCAGTCCGGCTATCCCCATGGAATCAAGCCAATGCAAGATTTGCCCGTCCTGCTCCCGCTTATTGGGGCTCAAGCCGCCGGGACGGGCGATGCGCATCGCAATCCGGATGTTGTCACGGACCGTCTTCCAGGGCAGCAGACCGTAATTCTGCGGCACCAGTCCAATCAGCGTCTCCTTGTCATGGACAGAGCTGCCGTTGAAAAGAAGCTCCCCCTCATAACCCGGCAGCAATCCGGCAATCACCCGCAGCAGTGTGGATTTGCCGCTGCCCGAAGGGCCGATCACCGTATAAATCCCGTGCTCCGGCAGGGTCAGGTTCATTCTCCCCAGCGCCAGCTGCCCGTTCCGGTAGGCAACATGCAGGTTCTGAATGCGGAGTCCGCTATTTTTTGAACTGGACATCGGAGATCACTTCTTCAGCCGATAGCTCTTTGGTCAATAGTCCCTTTTCACGGGCCCAGACAAATGCAGCCTCCACTTCCTTCACATCCACCTGGTTCGCAGGGAGGTATTCCGGTACCTTAATCTCATTCTTCAGCGTGTCAGGATAACCTACTTCTTTAATAATCAGGTCGATATATTCGGACTGGTCATGCGTTTTCATATAATTCACAGCTTCATCGTAAGCGGCGTACATATCGCGGATACCTTGTCCCTTGGCATCAATCGCACTCTGCGGAAAAGCCAGCACAAACGGATTGATTCCGGCACTATGGGTAGAGCTGAGGACGCGCAGACCGGCAGAGCGGCCCATGGTTACAAAAGGCTCCGGCAAAACAGCCGCATCGGCCTTATTATTCTTCAGCAGCTCCAGCCGGGTCGGAATCTGCGGCACTTCAGTTACGGTAATATCGTCTTCCGTCAGACCTGCCTGCTTCAGCATCATCGCCACGGTATACTGGGTCGAAGTATTCTTGGACAGAATCACGGTCTTCCCCTTCAGATCCTTGACCTCTTTCACTTCGTCGTTTCCGGTCAGCAGATCAAATTCGCCTGTGGTGGTGCTGGTGATTTTGACATCGAGTCCCGCTTCATTATAGATCGAGATAGCTACCAGATCCGCACTGAGGCCATCCACTTTACCGGCTTGAAAAGCTACATCACGATCCTTGGCACTCTTGAAGGTCTGGATATCCAGATTCACATGATGCTGTTTATCGAAGCCTTGCTCATGGGCAATAATAAAAGGTATGGCATCAATGGAAGGCAGCAGCCCAAGCGATATTGTAACGGCCTCAGCAGGTGCTGCAGTATTTCCGGAATTTGCTTGTTTGGCATTGCCTGCATTATTCGGGCTGCCGCAGCCGGCAGCGACCACACTGACAGCAGCAGTCAGCACGAACAGCTTCATAAGGTGTTTCCAGTTTTTAGTCTTCATGAATCTTGATTCCCCCATCTCTTATCGGTTACGCTTCTTGGTGTCGCTTCACTTGCACTTCCAGGAACAGGATCAGAAGAACCATGCGCATTTATTCACATGCAGGCATAGAAGTAGAAACGTCGAAGCCGCCCTTTCGGGATGGCGCCCGTTCTCTGCACAACTATTCAACTCATACGCTCCGGGAAGTCTAAGTAATGCCATATTACACCCATTGTCCTATTTTGTATATTTATAAATTGAAATATCAGTGCCGGATAGTGTAGAACCCCGGATGATTTTGTCCCCTTATGTCCAATATTTTCTTGGAAATCTTTTTACAGCAGCGGCCCGTTCAAGCCCGTATATGCTATAATTACCTAAGCTAATTCCACCAGCATTCACTCTTTATTGTCAGTTCTATTCCCACCCTATTGAAGGAGCTGTGTCTATGAGCGATGTAATTCTCCAGCAGATTCTTGCGGAGCTGCAAGGAATGAAGTCGGAAATAACGGATATTAAGTCGGATGTAAAAAACCTTCATTCCGAGTTCAACACGTTTAAGTCTGAAATTGTTGCGGAGCTTGTTACAATCAAGGCCGATATTGAGAGCATAAAAGAAGATACGAGGCTTATTCCGCTTATTCAACAGGCGGTGTCCGAGGTCAATGCTGAAGTCGTTGCCAACCGGGTTACGCTGGAGCGGATTGACCGAACCTTAAGAGGACATGACGCAACGCTGGATGTGCTGGCCCGGCGTTCTATAGATCAGGAAGCAGAATTGAAACGTTTAGCCTCCTCTGCGTAATTTTTCCCCAAGCGACCGCCCTATCCGGCTGTCGCTTTTTTGTTGAACCGCTATAGTCTCCTCCACGAGGACATTGTTCTCTTCATTAAACACAAACCCTTTTATAACAACATTTTTATTTATTTATTTGTCTTTTTCAGAGAGACATCCATTGGATTCCCACTTCTTTTGTGGTATGATGAAAACGTAAACAAAGGTAATAACTGTTGAATATATCCACCGTATTTCATTGCCAAGGAGGATGAATGCAATGCTGGCAGGAATTAAGGAACTGAAGAATTGGGTAACCGGTATGTGGCAGCCTGGGATGGCTTCGGGAGAAGAGGATTACCGGAGAATGGAATACAGCGCACACCGCCATCTGCACACACCGCCAACGCCGAGCCCGCTGACTTATGAACAGGAGTCGCGCATCAAGACTGTCAAATTTCACTAACTTACAGTTAGATGTATATATAGAACACCCTTCACCTATCAGGTTAAGGCCGCTAAGGAACGGGAGTATCCCGGTTCAGGCGGCCTTTTATTTGCCGCACTATATTATCTTGCCAACCACTGCAGGATCGTCTGTGCCGCTTCCAGATAGCGCTGTCCTACGAGCAGGCCGGTATGGGTGGTGCTCCAAAGACCTGCATAGGCTGCGCGGAAATACGCTGCATTGGCTCTGCCCCGGCGTTCATCCTCATCACTGTTAACCGCATGGATCACCAGACAAGGGCAAGTAATGGACACGCTGTCTACGGATACCCCTGCTGCACCGAAGTGATAAGAAAAAGTTCGAAACGCCTTGGCGGACTCCATCGTCAGGTATTTGCGCTGAAACGCTATGTCTTCTGCCGTCTCATCCAAGCTGCTCTCCTCTTCGCGGACCGGAGCGGGCACTACATTACCTGGTATCGTTCTGACGATATCCGTATAAGGGACCTCCTCATGTACCTCTCTGCATAGACTTGAATCAATCAGTACAAGCCCGGGCAGTCCGGCCGTCTCCGCCACCTTCTGGCTAAGAATCCCGCCCATGCTGAACCCGATCAGGACAGGAGTAACTCCGCATTCAGCCTGTACCACCTGCACCACCTCATGGATATCCTCCAGATAATCTTCAAAGGTAATCTGCGTCATATCCAGCACCCGGCTCCGGTAATGACTTCTCAGATTCATCACATAACAGGTCCAGCCTTCGCGGATGAAGTGGGGAAGGTACTTGCTCCACATCCAGCTTCCGGTATACACACCGTGCACAAACAGCAGGGGTGCCTTAGCTTCCTGTTCCTGGCCTTCCCGAGCCTCCTCTCCCTTGTATATCTCTAGATACAGATCATGCTCACCGACATATCTCTCTGTATGCGGCGGTAATTCATCAGTGTAGTCTCTCATCGTAATGTCCTTTCCATAATTAGTTTGACATCAAACTATCATACAAATATTTTAGAAATTATGATTGATTTTCAGCAAAATCGTCAGCAAAATCGCTTGCTCCTCTTCCGTGATATCGCGGTAGAACTGCTTCAGCATGGCAGAAGAGACCGATTCAAATACAGGCTCCAGCTCCTTCCCCTTCCCGGTTAGAGTGACGTATACGTACCGGGTGTCCTCCTGATCCCTCTCCTTCATAACCAGTCCCAGCCGGACCAGCTTATCCACAAGTGCTGTAACCGTAGATTTGTCCTTATGAATATGTGCCGAGATCTCGGCCATGGTAAGTCTGTGCTTAGACAACAGCGCATAAAGAATATCCCCGTGTGAGGTGGCAATGCCGTCTACTCCCTGCTTCGCCATCTCTTGTACGATGAACCGGTTAACCTTCTCGCGGATCTTGGATATAAGTGAAATAGCATCTCTGGTTTCCATAAAAGGATTATAGTTTGACATCAAACTATTGTCAATAGTTTAGTATATCAGTTCTGCTCCTCTTCGGAGTCCTTATCAAGCAGCATGACTTCCTCACCCCTTTGCTGCCGGATCGCAATATTGGTTCTGCCCCAGGAGCACATTAAGTCAATGATCTCATTGGCTGTAATTCCATACTCTGTGATACAGTATTCCACTTTGGGCGGCATCTGATTGTAGACCTCCCGGCTGACGATTCCATCCCTTTCAAGCTCGCGGAGCTGCTGGATCAGAACCTTTTGCGAGATCCCCGGAATCCTGCGCTGCAATTCGCTGGTCCGTTGGGCCCCGGACATCAGTATACAAATGATTAACGACTTCCATTTCCCCCCGATAATCTCCAGCGTTGCCTCTATCCCTAAATGATATTGCTTCATACCCGGCACCCCACCCGCTTTTAAAATAAATAGAACTGATCTAATCATGCCACATCCCTGCGCAAAGTCCAATGCACACCTTGAGGTAACCTTGTTACTTCATTGTGTGTATTTACATTTTCGCTGGCTTACAAAATAATATAAGCATCTGCACCAAGCAAATATACGCAAGGATAGGTGATAAATGATGACAGCCCTCGTGATACTGGCACATCCTGATATTGAGGCTTCAAGAGTGAATAAAAGATGGAAGCAGGAGCTGCTGCAGCATCCGGAGCAGGTTACGGTCCATGAGCTGTACAAGCAGTATCCGGACTTCCGCATTGACGTTCAGCAAGAGCAGCGTTTACTGGAAGGACATGAACTTATAATTTTTCAGTTCCCCCTGTATTGGTACAGCTACCCGCCTTTATTAAAAAAGTGGATGGATGAAGTCTTCACTCACGGATGGGCTTACGGTTCAAACGGGAACAAGCTGAAGGGAAAGAAGCTGGGGTTAGCCCTGTCCATTGGCGATAAGCAAGAAAACTACCTGCCCGCCGGCTCTGTTTCTTTTACCGTAGATGAAGTTATAACCCCGTTCAAAGCCAGTGCAATCCATGTCGGCGCCACCGCCCTGCCCTATTTCGCCGTCTTCGGCGCTTCCTTCCAGGCCAGTGATGAAGCCATCAACCAGAGTGCTGCGGACTATGTTCAATATATTTGCAGCTATTCGCGCTTCTTCCCGACCGCACCAAGATAGATCACAAATTCCTCATCGCCGTCAAGTCCCAGGACCTCATCAATCAGCTTCTGATCATAGATTCCGATGGCACAAGCCCCGGCGCCGATGGATTCGCTGGCCAGATACAGGTTCTGGCAGACATGGCCGACATCAATAAGAATTTTTTTGTGCGCTGAAATATCGTATTTCCATTCGGAACGGTAGGGCGTGGTACTCCAGGCGAACAACACCGAAGCCTTCTTGGCGAAGTTAGGCACGAAGGGCTGATCCAGAGTAATCGCATCAATCTTCTGTTCCAGCTGGTCTAATTTAAACATGAACAACAGCTTGTGCTCCACAGGAAGGTATCTGTAGATGCCCTGCGGAATGCCTTCTACACGCATAATCAGCAGATAGGTTTCAAAGGTGTGCGTCGCCCCGCTACAAGGTACCGTCCGCAGGGTAAGCCCGTTCTTGCTCATGCCCGTAATTCCCTGGGTCGCCCATAACAAATAGGATAACTCCTCGAGACTTAACGCATCAGCCGAATAGAATCTTGTGCTTCTTCTTTGAGCGATACAATCATAAATACTGTTCTGGCTCACAGGGTCCCGGCTGACCTTAGGCAAATCAATAATCCGCGACCCCGCATCAAAAGGCTTGACAATCGGCGGCTGCTCAAGCCCTTTGATCTTATCGGTCTTAATTGCTTTGAATTCATGGAAATTAGATTTCAGTAATTGTCTTTGCTGCTCATATCTTGTCATCACAGATCCTCCCGGATTCCCTTAATCCCTATAATTTATCACTCCGGACAAAATAGTTTGTGATTTGAATCACTTCTGAAGGCAGTTTCTCACCACACTCACTTCCGTTATCCTAAAGCATCCTATGCTATACTAAAAATATGATAAACTAAACGAGGTGAAGCCGATGAAATGGGGAGAAATTACTAAGTTGCACCCTAGTCGCTTTGTACTGGTGGAAGCAATCAAGGCAAGTTCCAACAACCGTGTGCGGTATTTGGAGGATATGGCGGTCATTCAGGACTACAACAATTCGCAAGAAGCGTGGAGCGGCTATAAAAAGCTGCATAAGCTTCATCCAAACCGTGAGTTGTATGTATTTCATACGAGCAGAACTGATGTTGAGGTTGTTGAGGAATTGTTCTCAGGAGTGAGGCAACGGATATGAAGCTACAATTACAGCATGGCTTGCCTATCGTTTCTCTGACTGTAGCTCAATATGACAAATGGATTGTTTTGCAAAATGTTCTATTTGATACAGGTTGTGCGGCAACGGTTTTTGATTCCGATGCATTAGCTGCGATAGGTATCGACATTGATTTTATCAATGGGCGGGCCAAACGGATGTATGGAGTTGGGGGAACGAGTGAAATTTGCTATGAGCAGCAGATTCACGACTTTACCATTGAACATATTGCTTTGAATGATTTTCCGATTCAGCTCGGTTCGATTCAAGAGCCTTATGGCTTCGACGGAATTGTTGGTATTGATTTTATGATGAGAGCCAAATGCAAAGTGGATTTTGAGACAATGACTATTGAGTTTGAGAAACAGACTAAATGATGCCCTCCTCCAAGGAATGCAGTCGTTTGGTCTATTTATTTACCATGATCTCCAACAAAAAACCTCCCTCTCCCCCGAAGGGGAAAAGAAGGCTTAAACGCATCACCTCTGAAGCACGGCAGCTATATTTTCAGCTCCCCAAGCTTGATCAGCTCGACAACCGCTTGCGAACGGCCTTTTACGTTTAATTTTTGCATTACATTGGAAATGTGATTGCGGACGGTTTTTTCGCTAATGAATAACAGTCCTGCAATATCCCGTGTAGTTTTGTCTTGCACAAGAAGCTCGAATACTTCGCGTTCACGATGCGTCAACAGGAATTTACTATGATGTTCGTTCCCCTTCAATGGTGTCACCCCTCCTTGCTCTGGGTTTGTTTGGTATAACAAGGTAAAGGGATACAGTCAAACCATACTATGTGGTGGGGCAGTTAATGGTGCTGTCGCAGGATTAAATTGGGCGGAGGCAAAAAACAACAAGCGTTACCGGTCCGTCACGCCCTCGCGGTCACGCCGGTTTCTCCGGTAAGGATTGTTGCACCCCTAGTGTATTTTATGAAATGGATTCCATAGCAAGCTTTTTATAGGCCAAAATGTGAATAAGTTCTATGGTAAAATAAAACCATTCCATGTCTTACTCAGGGGGCAGCGTACGCAATGGCTAATATTAAAGAAATCGCCCGGATGGCCGGAGTTTCTGTAACGACCGTCTCCCGGGTGCTGAATAATCATCCTTACGTCAGCAAGGATAAAAGAGCCGCCGTACTGGATACGATAGAGCAATTGAACTATACCCGCAATATGAACGCCGTTCATCTGATTACCGGACGTACCGGCGCTGTGGCGGTGATTCTTCCTTATATTAGCGCCTTTTATTTCTCGATTATTATGAACGGAATTGCCCGCGAGGCACTGCTCTCGCAATGCCGGCTGATTCTGTGCCAGAGCAACTATTCGGTGGAAGAAGAAATCAAAGTGCTGGAGATGCTGCGCAATAAAGAGATTGACGGTGTCGTTATTGTATCTACTGCGCTGAAGCCGGAGATCATCGAGGAGTACACGGCCTACGGTCCGGTTGTCACCTGCCAGGACAGCGGGCAACGCCGCTATTCTTCTGTGTATATTGAGCATTATGCGGCTTTTCGGCAGGGGCTGCAGTATTTGACAGACAAGGGCTGCCGCACGATCGGTTATTGCGAGGGGCGGCAGAATGGCAGCAGCGCGGTTATCCGGCAGACGGCTTACCGCGATTTCATCGCCGAGCATAAGCTGGCATTTCAAGAGGAATGGATGATCTATGACTGTATTACGGAGGAAGACGGCGCCGCCGTGGCACAGTCACTGCTGGAGATGCCTGAACGGCCGGAAGCCATGATTATCACTGGAGACCATGTGGCAGCCGGACTAATCATTGAAGCGCGCAGAGCCGGACTCAGCATCCCTGGAGACCTCGCGGTGATGGGCTTCGATAACCAGCCGATCGGGCGGCTGCTGGAGATTACCACCATAGACAATCATCTGTATGAGATGGGGGCCGCCGCCTTCCGCATCATTCATGAACAGATCAGCTCAGGCAGCGCCGAGCCGACCTACCGCAAGCTCGATTACCGGATTATTGAGCGGTCCACGATATAGAGTGGGATGAGCCGTTCGAGCTAAGGGAAGTCAATTATGCGGTTGAACGAATCGAAGCTTTTGAGACAATGAATTATGTAAAAGCAAAGGAACATTTCAGGAGTTGCCGGGGATTGCTGTGTTGGCTTGGACACTCGCCCGGTAGTAACGTGAATTCCATAAGATCCCCTCCGCCTGGACAGGCATAATGTTGCATATATTACAATTCCGGTTCGTGGGTCCCCGGCTATCCGGGAGGAATGTTGTACGGACTACGTCTTCCGCCTGTCGGGAGGCGTTTTTGCGTTGTTCTATGGGTGCGCAATCGTAGGAGTATGATAATTATCACATTTATATTGACAGGTTAGATACGGAGAATTATGATAAGTCCATTATTGATAATGATTATCAGTTTCACAACAAAAGGAGTGTCCAGCCGAATGAAGATAGGTTATGCAGTGCCTGCGGGTTTGCTTGCAGCTTCGCTCTTGTTTGCCGGATGTGCGAGCAATGATAACAGTAATAATGGCAAGAACAGCAATAACTCCGGGAATAATGCTGCAGCACAGACTGGCGGCGGGGCAACCCCTTCCCCCGCAGTAACTGCAGCTTCAACTACGGCGGCGGATTTCACTACTGCCATTGACGAATACCGGAAATATGTCATAGAGCAATGCGACGAGTTCGTCAAGCAGACCGAAGGCTTCACGGATGCCGTCAAGGCAGGCAAGCTGGAAGAGGCCAAGGCGCTGTATGCTCCGGCCCGTATGTACTATGAACGGATCGAACCTATCGCCGAAGCGCTCGGGGATCTGGACCCGAATATTGATGCCCGTGAGAATGATGTGGAGGCAGCGCAGTGGCGCGGCTTCCATAAGATCGAGCAGGCACTCTGGCAGAACAAGACAACGGATGGTATGAAGGATGTTGCGGACCGTCTGCTGAAGGACGCGCAGCTGCTGCGCGCCAAGGTTGAAACCGCCGAGATTGATGCCAACCTGCTCGTTACGGGAGCCGTTGAGCTGCTGAACGAAGTCTCCTCCTCCAAGGTAACGGGGGAAGAGGAACGTTATTCCCACACGGATTTGTATGATTTTGTCGCTAATGTGGAGGGTGCCCAGAAGATCTATGAGCTGCTGAAGCCTGAGCTGGCCAAAAAAGATCCTGCCCTGGAGCAAACCATCGGCGAACGGTTCACGGCCTTGATGAATGAGCTGGCTCCGTTCAAATCGGGTGACGGCTATGTCTCTTACGAAACACTCCAAGCAGATGAGGTCCGCCGGTTAAGCCAGAATCTCGACGCCCTGGCAGAGCCACTATCCAACATGGGAACTATTCTGGGAGTGTGACTTATATGAATAAGAAGGACAAGAAGGCCGGGAATGACGCTGAGACAGGGAGCGGACTTCCTGAGACCGATGCTAACCTGTTGGATAAAAAATTCAGCCGCCGCGATATGCTGCGGCTTACCGGCGCCTCGGGCCTTGGCCTGCTGCTCGGCGGAAGCGGTGTGGGCGGCATATTGGCGGCACGCCAAGCGTCAGGACCGGCTGTCCCCGCCATCGCCCCTGTGCAGGCTGCGGCCGCGGATACAATTCCTTTCTACGGAATTCATCAGGCAGGCATTATTACACCTGCGCAGAATTTCCTCTGTTTCGCCTCCTTTGATCTGACAACCACTAAGATCAGCGATGTCCGAAAACTGCTGGAGGCCTGGACTACCGCCGCCGCAGCCCTTACTGCCGGCACGCTGATCGGCAGCATGAACGACAACCCCAATCTCCCGCCCACCGACACCGGTGAAGCCGATGGTCTTACCCCTTCCAAATGCACGCTTACGTTCGGGGCGGGGCCTGCATTGTTTGACGGACGGTTCGGACTGGCCGGTAAACGGCCCGTCTCCTTCACCGATCTCCCGGCATTCACGGGAGACAGCCTGGAGCCGCAGTGGTGCGGCGGCGATCTCTGTGTGCAGGCCTGCGCCGATGATCTGCAGGTGGCCTTCCATGCCATCCGCAATCTGGCCCGCATCGCCCGGGGAACGGCCGTACTGCGATGGACGCAGGAAGGCTTCCAGCGCAGCGGCAGCGCCGACCCGTCAGGCGGCACGCCCCGTAATCTGCTCGGCTTCAAGGACGGTACAGGAAATCCGGATGTCACGAGTGACGCCGAGATGCGGAAGATCGTCTGGAGCGGCAGCACCGATGGCCCGGCCTGGATGAACGGCGGCACGTATCTTGCGCTGCGCCGGGTGCGTTTTCGCATCGAGGTCTGGGACCGCTCTTCCCTGAGCGATCAGGAGGCAACCTTCGGGCGTCACCGGCAGAGCGGCGCCCCGATTGGAGCGCGGGATGAATTCGCCAAGCTGAATCTGGAAGCAGCCGATGCCAGCGGCAGGCCGGTTATCCCGCCGGATTCCCATTCAGCTCTCGCCCATGGGGACGGTTCGGTCCAAATGCTGCGCCGTTCCTACTCCTATTCCAGCGGCATGGATCTCAAGACCGGACAGCTCGATGCCGGGCTGGTCTTCATCAGCTTCCAGAAGGACCTGATGAAGCAGTTCGTGAGCATTCAGCAGCGCCTCTCCCGGAATGACCGGCTGAATGAATACATGGTTCATACCGGCAGCGCCGTATTCGCCTGCTTCCCCGGTGTCCGGGAAGGCGGATATATCGGGGAGATGCTGCTGGGTTGACGGCAGACGGAGCGCTGTGCGGAAGCTGCATGACTAATTGAACATAGAGCGTGGCCCGCAACAACAAAGACGAATGTTGTGGAATCCAAAGCTGTGTCGAGCTGGTGCTGGAGTGATGGATAACGGCAGATGTTTTCCAGCTAACCAGCTAAATAGTAGTACATTAGTGCGGCTGAGGTTGTTATGAGCAATAAGAAGCGGAGGGGAAATGGGAACGGCAGGAGCCGAAGCAACCGCCTGAGGCTCACCCGCAAGAGCTGCTGCTGATTCCTACGTTCTACCTATGCAGAGGATGGATAAGAGTATGTTTATTCTTGAAGGGAATGATCCCGATGACCACAAGGTTTAGAATCAATCCATGGCGGCAGATCAGAGCAGCACTGCTGCTGCTCTGCCTGCTTCTGCTGCTGCCCGGCGCGCCGGCTTCTGCATCAGGCGCGCCGCTGGATGAGCTGCTGCCGCCTGTAGGCAGCGCGCTGGTCGAGGCCGGCCAGAGCCGCTGGGATACGGCGGCGGCCGATGTTGAATCATTCGCGGCGCTGTGGCGCAGCGCGAATGAAGGCACGCCGGACCCGGCACTCGCCGGTCCGGCAGCAGAGGTGGACGCCGCGCTGGCAGCCGCGGCAGAGGCCCTGGCGGACGGCGGTGGCGCACCCGCCAAGTCCGCATTGTCCACGCTCGCCCGGAGCGTGGACGCCTATGTCACCGCCGCCGCAGGCGAGGGCGGCGGTGACACGGGCGCCGCCGGACGCGCAGCGGCGGCGAAGCTGCTGCCCGCGGCGCAGCGCACGCGGGATGCGGCGCGCAGCGCCGACTGGGCGGCGGCGGCGGAAGCCTACCGCGCCGTCGTGAACGGCTGGACGCCGGCGGAACGCGGCATCCGGGCGGACAATCCCGCCGTCTACGGCTTGCTGGAGACGAAGATGAGCCTGCTGCGCATTGCGCTGCAGGCGGAGCCGGTCCGCGGGGAGGCCGCGCTGGCGGAATCCGGGGCGCTGGTTACGCTGCTGTCCGACTACAGTGAAGGCCGGGCTGTCGATACCGGGGGAACGCCAGCAGAGCCGGCTTCCATTCAGGGACTGGTCAGCTACCTGAAAAAAGCCGCAGCCGCTGCCAAAGCCGGTGACAGCGCAGCAGCCGCAGCCGTGATGGAGCAGTTCATCACGGCCTGGCCTTCGGCAGAAGGAAAAGTGCAGCTTGCCTCCCCCAAGGTCTATGCCAGTATTGAGAATGAGAGCACCGCCGCTTCCGGCTATCTGCTCTCCAGCCCTCCGAAGCTGGCCGAGGCACTAAAGCTCATGGATACGATGCTCGCTGAGCTCACGCCGCTGTCGGGGGAACGGACGTATACCGCATGGGATGCGGCATTGATTCTGCTGCGTGAGGGGCTGGAGGCGATTCTTGTCCTCGCCGCTCTCCTTGCCTATTTGCGCCGGGAAGCTGAACCGGCTGCCCGCCGCTGGGTCTGGTCCGGTGCAGCCGCAGGACTGGCCGGAAGCATCGGTCTCGCTGTATTGTTAACTTATACCCTCTCGCAGGCCGCCTCCGGCGGAGCACGTGAGCTGATTGAAGGCATCACCGGACTGGTCGCCGTGGTCATGATGCTCACCGTCGGCCGCTGGCTGCACAGCAAATCCAGTGCGGCTGCATGGAATAAATATGTGGACCGCCAGATGCAGGGCGCCCTGGCCAAAGGCAATCTATGGTACCTGTTCTTCATCGCTGCGCTTGCCATCCTGCGCGAAGGAGCGGAAACCACTATTTTCTACGCAGGTATGGCACCGGCCATCGCTACCTCCCAATTGCTGCTCGGGATAGGCGGCGCGCTGGTAGTCCTGATCATTCTGGGCTATGCCATGATTGCACTCAGTGCCCGATTGCCGGTTGCCGCCTTCTTCCGCACCGCAACGGTGCTGATCTACTATCTGGTGTTCCGCTTCCTCGGCGAGAGCATCCACGCGCTGCAGATCGCCGGCAAGCTGCCGGCACATACCGGGAGCAGCCTGCCTTCCATCGGCTGGCTCGGCATGTATCCGACCTGGGAGACCACGGTTCCACAGCTGCTGATTCTCGTCTTCATCCTTTGGGAGCTGCTGCGCGGCAGACGTACAGCCAGCAGAACACGGACCGCAAGCCGGATCACCAAATAAACACATCCATTGTAACAGCTGCAACCTGTGCGGGTAAGCTCAACGCGCAGGTTGCAGCTTCTTATATTACTGGCAGCTCCATTGCCTCCTCAGCACCACATTCCCTCCCTAGCACCTACCTTCCCTGCTCTGCCTCCCACCCTTCCTCCGCTCTCTGTTATTCCTCTGCAATCCCTCTCCCCTTTGCCGTCTACATACCACCGCACCTTTCCTCGCTACTATCTCTGCAACTGTTTTTTAACTAACATGCTCTGATCAGAAGGATTAACAAGTGGATAAACGTCATCTAATAATGAAAGAAATCCGGCACGAAAGGAAGCAGTTGGAAAAACATCACTTAATTTTTGTCATACCAGCTAATATGGGGGATATAGTCAGAATTAAGTAGCACAAATCCAATTAATTTCTACAGAGCGCAGAAAATGAACTAATTAAATGACAAAAATCCAACTACTCTTCTGCAACAGCAGCTTCAACGCTGATCCGTATACACTCTTCCTCAACAGCTCTCCCGCTATGCCCACCCGCACTCTTCCGCAACAGTGCTCCAGCAGGCCCGCCACCTTGCTCCACAGCAGCCGTGGTGGATAAGGTTGTCGACAAAAGAGGAACCTGTAAGGCATTCATCCTTTCCTGCCTTCGGCGTGTGGCCGAACAGCACCTTGATGGGACCCCGCCCTGCAAGATTCAGCTTACCTGTTCTGCCTGGCTCCACAGCAGCTCCAACGCTGATCCGCATACACCCTTCCTCAACAGCGCTCCCGCTAGCCCCGTCCCCACTCCTCCACAGCGGCTTCAACGCTGCTCTCCAACCCTCCCTCTTCCGCCCCAACTCCCCTCCAAGACCCTCCATACACCCTTTAATCAAACTTCCTATTGCAACCTTCTGCAATTTGTTTTATTCTAGTTATGAAAATAATTTTCTTTTTTATTAATTATATTATGTAAAATAATTTCACAAACATCCTCTCGCCCCCAGCTATGCAGGCCCATTCAATAAATACAGAAAAATTAGAGAAAGCTACATGAATCTATAGAAAAGAAGGTGAGTGCTTGTCTCCCATTCTGCATGCCCTGGAGCATGGCAAGCCCAAGCTGTCGCAAATGGAACGCAAGCTGGCAGAACGTATCCTGGCTTCGCCTGGAGAAATTGTCCATATGGGCATCACGGAGCTGGCGGAGGAATGCGGCATCAGCACGGCAACGATTACGCGGTTCTGTAAATCGCTGCACTTCAAAGGTTATCCCGACTTCAAGGTCAAGCTGGCGGCGGAGCTTGCGCATAGCGACGGCTCACCGCAGGATGGCAGCTCCTCCTATCAGGACATTGTGGCCGGTAACCCGCTTCAATTCATCGTAGAGGCGATGCAGGCCAATCATCTCGCCTCGATACGGGACACCACCTCGCTGCTGGATCTCGGACGGCTGCAGGACGTTATTGATCTGCTGTGCCGGGCGCGGCGGGTCGATCTGTACGGGATGGCGACCTCCTCCATCGTGGCCCAGGATTTCTATCAGAAGCTGATCCGCATCGGCGTGAACTGCACCGCTTTTGCCGATTCCCATATGCAGATTACTTCCGCTTCTTCGCTCTCTTCCGGCGATGTGGCCTTCGCTGTGTCTTATTCAGGGGAGACTCCGGAGACAGTAGATGCCTTAACCTGTGCTGCCGCAAGCGGTGCTTCCACAGTGTCGTTAACCTCGTACGGAAGCAGCACACTGGCCACACTGGCCGATATTCCGCTGTTCTCCTCCTCTCTGGAGCAGGGCATGCGGCGCGGCGATATGGCTTCACGGATCGCACAGCTGCATATTATTGATATTTTGTTCACCGGCATGGTCAGTACCCGGTTTGGAGATTTCATCCCCAAGCTGGAGCAATCTTATCTGAACGTCCAACATTACCGTCATAAACGGGGAGGCCAATCTTAATGAATATTTTGAAATTTCAGCATGAACATGATTTTGCAGCCACAGGAGCTAACCTTATTGCCAGCCTGCTGCAAAGTAATCCCAGAGCGGTTCTGGGTCTGGCTACCGGAAGCTCTCCGGTAGGTGTATACGAGAAGCTTGTGGAGATGCACCGCAAGGGCATCGTCAGCTTCGCCAAAGCCTCATCCTACAATCTGGATGAATATGTCGGCCTGCCTGTGGATCATCCGCAGAGCTACCGCAGCTTCATGAATGAGCATCTGTTCAATCACATTGATATTGACCCGGCCCGTACCCATGTCCCGAACGGGAATGCCCCGGATCTGGATGCCGAATGCCTTGCGTATGATAAGCTGCTTGAAGATAACGGCCCGGTAGATCTGCAGATCCTGGGGATTGGCAGCAACGGCCATATCGGCTTCAATGAGCCGGATGCCAGCCTCAGCAGCGGGACACATGTGGTAGACCTGCTGGAAGAGACGCTGGAAGCCAACGCCCGCTTCTTCGACCGTGTCGAGGATGTTCCGCGGCAGGCGGTAACGATGGGCATCGGCGGCATTCTCAAAGCGAAGCAGATTGTGCTGCTGGTGCGCGGCGAAGAGAAGGCGGAAGCGGTCAAAAATGCGCTGGAGGGTCCAATCACGACCCAGTGCCCCGCCTCGCTGCTGCAGAGCCATCCAAATGTAGTGGTCCTGCTAGATGAAGGAGCGGCAAAATGGCTGAAATAAACCATACTGCCGGGGAACTGTTCTACGGCAAAGTGCTCACTCCTGCCGGAGTGATTGAGAAGGGCGTACTTGCCGTATCGGAAGGCTTGATCCAATACGCCGGGGAAGCGGCTTGGCTGCCCATAGCTTATGCAGGCTGGCGGACGGCCACCCAGGAGCCGGAAGGTCTGCTGATTCCCGGATTCGTTGATGTGCACGTACATGGCGGGGCCGGCCACGACTTCATGTACAGTGATGAAGCCGCTCTTGATACGATCACACAGTTCCACGCTTCACACGGGACTACCTCTATGCTGGCTACGACAATGACGGCTGCCAAGGCGGAGATTGATCAAGTACTGTCTGAGGTGAATGCTTACCGTGCCCGAGAAGGCGGTATGCCTTATGCAAGGCTGGTAGGCGTGCATCTGGAGGGACCGTTCATCAGCGTAAGATGGCCTGGCGCGCAGAATCCCGAGCATATTGTTCCGGCTAACCTGACGTGGCTGGAGGAGTGGGAAGCCCGGTATCCGGGAATGATCCGCCAGGTTACGCTGGCCCCCGAGCGTGAAGTAGCCCTTGAGGCCATCCAGTGGCTGCGCCAGCATGGCATTACGGCAGCTCTTGGTCACACGGATGCCTCATTCGAGCAGGTCATTGCTGCGGCAGATGCCGGGCTGAATCAGGCGGTTCACATGTTCAACGCCATGACGCCGCTGCATCACCGCAAGCCTGGAGCCGCCGGTGCAGTCCTGTTCGATCCCCGGATTCGCGCCGAGGTGATTGCCGACGGCATCCATGTTCATCCGGCAGCCATCAGTATTATCACCCGGCTCAAGAACAACAACAATCTGCTGCTGATCACAGACGCCATGTCAGCGACCGGACTTCGTGACGGAGAATACGCCATCGGCGATCTGCCTGTCATTGTCAAGGACGGCATAGCTACGCTGAAAGAGCATCCCGAGGCTCTGGCCGGCAGCACACTGACGATGATAAGGGGCTTCCGTTACCTGGTTCAGGAGATCGGCCTCAGCCTGCTGGAGGCCTCATTGGCGGCCAGCTATAATCCAGCGTTGTCGCTTGGTATGCAGCGTTCTATCGGGTCACTTGAGACTGGCAAACGCGGTGATATCCTGCAGCTGGACAATGACCTTAATCTGCGCGGCGTATGGATCGGCGGACGCAAGCTGGAGGATGAAATCCAGTAAGCGGCGCTATTGTCTGCTTCTGTAGTCCAGTATGTATAGTAAGCCATGAAGCCATCGTCCCCGTTTGCGGGGAAGGTGGCTTCATGGCTATTAACTGCCCTTATATTTTGTCTGTGTTGCTTCTGTGTCCATCCATATGCCCGTCATCTGAATAAGCCTCATATTCCTCTGGAATACTAGCGTTATTCAAGGCATAAGGCTGCTTATTCTCCGCTGCGCGCAGGGAAAATACGTTCGGCCATAATCCGGAACTCATTGGCGAAGCCTTTGAGCGGATGTCCGGCACGGAATTCCCGGGCATAATAATCGGCCCGTTCCACAAAATCCGGGTTCGCAGAGACATAGACATTATTAACGTAAGTGTTTCCTTTTTGTACCTCTGCGGCGATCTTGTCCTTAACTTCCCCGGTAAGCGTGTCTTTATCGGCAGCAGTCCCATTACCAGGCGTTACGCTGCGTGTTCCGATATTGCCGCCGAGGCTCTCGTCAATGTCGCGCTTCATGTGCCGTCCATCGACCATGTTGCTGCGGGACATAATGCCGTTATTGCCGTTCCCCAGATAATCTCCGGGAGTTGCCGTACCCGTACCGCCAACGGTCCCAGTGCCCGTCAGATTCTGCGGAATTCCAGCCATCGAACCGCCTGTACCCGTCATCCCGGGAACCCCTGCAGCCGTTCCTCTTCCGGTTCCCATATCGCGGGTATTCCTCGTGTGCACACCACCTGAAGCATTCTCCAGCATTACGGCTACATAAGCACTTCTGCCTACCATGATTACGTTAGCCGAACGGACTTCCGGCATGGCCGCTACACGGTCAGCCAATTCCTTGCTCATCTCCATGCTGCCGAAGTCATTGTCACGCATTCCGTTCTGTACAGAGTTCACGTGGATACGCCCGTCTGCCCCCCGTACATTTTTGGTCTGCATATTACCGTTGTTACTTGCAGAGTTATTGGCACCGCAACCGGTAATACTGATGGCACCAACCAGCAGGGCCGCAGAAACCGACAAACCGAATTTCGATCGCAACATTCATTCATCCCCCATCACAGAATAATTAAGTGCGGCGTAACAACCTTAGCATGGCTCCTGCCCTGCCAAGCTATCCTGAGCAGGATTTGGCAACCCTGCCCCAATTAGTCACGCGCAGGAGAAATCCGGCGTATCTTATAAACAGCAGACTGTGTTTCTCCGCAGGGTTAATGTCAGGAGGGGTGAACTTGAAGGTTTTATTTACGTTCTATGTGCCGAGCGGCGGGGTGGAGACTCTGAACAGGCTGCGGTGTGAGACGCTTCAGAAGAACGGCATCGAATGCCATGTGCTCTATCTCATGCCGGGGTTCGGAAGTCACAATTCGGTAAGCTTCCCGGTGTTCATAGCTCCGCAGGATGAGGATATCAAGGCTGTACTGGATACCCATCATTATGACGCCATTATTGTAACTTCTGATTATATACTGATGGAACGCCTGCGCCGGCTGGGGTATGGCGGCATCCTGATCTACGAGTCACAGGGGCTTGGAACAAGAGACGAGGCCAGGAATCTGATTATAGAATCCGTCCCTTACCTGCAGGCCTTCTGCAATGCCGTGCTGCTTCCTCCGACAGATCATTTACTCGAGCTATTCATCGAAATCTGCCCTTGGCTGCAGCGTTATGTCATTCCGAACCTAGTGGATGTACACACCTTCCGGCATATCCCCGGTGAGAAGCCTGTTGATCCGGTTATTGCCTGGGTCGGGCGGCTGGAACCCAACAAAAACTGGAGTGAATATCTGAAGATTGCCCATGTACTCCGCAAGCATAAGCCTAATCTTCATCTCTGGATGTTCCATGATCCGGCTCTGGCATCAGAGGAGCAGAAGGAGAGATTCAATGAAGAACTGTATGCACTTGGACTGGATGACCGCCTGATTGTGTTCACGAATATACCGAATCAGACTATGCCTTTATATTATTCATCCATTGCAGGTTCCGGGGGCTTCCTGCTGTCGAGTTCAGTCACAGAAGGGTTTGGATATGCGGTAGCTGAGGCCGTCTGCTGCTCCTGTCCTGTGCTCAGTACCGATTCGGACGGTGTCCGCTCCTTCATCACCCATAATATAACGGGCAAATTTTACCCCATCGGCAATGTGGAGGCCGCTGTTAACGAAGGTCTGGAGCTGATGGATAACATTCCGCTGCGTGAAGCTATATGCTATCAGGGCCGTCAGCATATGGTCACACATTTTGGATTCGATCAATACGCCCATTCCTTCCGGGAGATGATGAACTCCTTCGCAATCTTTTAACTTATGTATGCAAAAGAACCCTTAACCCGATCAGCTAACCGGGGTAGAGGGTTCTTTGTGATTGCTGTGATCCTCATCTTGCGCCTTGTTTGGATACAATATCAAACAGCTCTGTCTGGAAAATCTGCATGCTCCGCTCCCAGGTAAAGCGCTGAGAATCCAGCTCTCCCCTGGCGGCCAGACGACAGCGAAGCTCTTTGTCATCAATAAGAGTCACGATATCCGCAGCCAGACGGTTCTCATGACGGTACGACATCAGGCAGTTATGTCCATGTGCGCAGTATTCAAGGTTCCCCCCTGAATATACTGTAACCAGAGCCGCACCGCAGCGCATGGCTTCAAGCCCCGGCAAGGAGCCGGCGTCATTGGTACTGGAGCTGACAAAAATATCGCTCTCATTATAATGATAAGCCAGCTCCACATCATTCCCGGGTGTCCGAAGCTGATAGCTTCGGGTGCTTAACAGCTCCTGCAGACTCTCTGAGGCAGCGTATTCGGCAGGAGGAACAATGATGTAGATTATAACTTCAGGATGAAGACGCTTGACCCTATCCAGCTGCTCAATCAGGTATTCCTGTTCGCGGTGGCCTGAGAATCCACCCTCCGGCCGCCGCATGATTGCCGAAATGATAAGCGGTCTGTCTGCCCTGTCGCGCAAATGCGTATTATTGAAATCGGGGTTGACTCCCACCGGAACAATTCTGCCCTTAATGCCGTGATTCATTCTAATGATCTCCTGCTGCCAGCGTGACAGTACAAGCAGATTACGGGTGATGCTATAGGAGGAGAACGACAGATTATTATCCGGCAAAAAGGTTGGCTCATAACATAAGGCCAGCCGGATATGCAGCCCTTTCCCCTGCTGGCTGGCCCGCTCTGCAACCGGCACGGTTGTATAGTAATTGGAGATGATCACATCCCCATAGGGGAAATCTTCCTCCGACAGCACCGGCCTGGGGGCAGTGATGATCGGGCATTTCATCTCATATTCCACCACACCGTTGCTGGGAATAAGAACAACAACCTTATGGCCCATTATAGCCAGACGGTTAGCCAGCTCGGTCAGCATGCGCTGCGCACCGCCTCTGGATAACGTCAGCGCCGGAAAGGTCAGTCTCATGTGCTTCTCTCCTTTCTCAGCAGCCGGGTCAGATTGCCCCTATGCATGGACTGCACCTGTGCAATTTCCCGGCGCTGCGCTTCGCTGTGCAAGACAGAGCCCATCTCGTTATGAACGCGGTAATCAAGCAAAGGCTCGTCAATATAAGACCATTCAAAATGCGGCAGAATCCGCAGCCACAGGTCATAATCCTGGGTATACAAGAGACTTTCATTAAACAGTCCGATCCTGGAGAAGATCTCCATATCACACAGAACCGTACTGCCGTTAACCGGACAGCTTGACATCATGGTCTGAATGAAAGCCTGCCTGGTGAAGGCCGGCATCCGGATGATACCGGAGAACCGTTCCCCGAGCGCATTGATATAATAATAAGCCGTATGATTGAAGAAGGTTCCAGAGCTGCGGATGGTCTCCATTTGCCGTCTGATTTTATCGGGATGGAACAGGTCGTCCGCGCTTAACCAGGCAAAATAAGCCCCGCTGGACACCTGGATTCCTCTATTGAGTGCCGAGGCGGTTCCGCCGTTTGGTTTGCGGATATACACCATTTGGTTCTTATATGCTTCCAGCTTCTCCATATAGAGCGTAGAACCGTCATCGACAACAATCAGCTCAATATCCGTATAGCTCTGCGCCAGCACGCTTTCGACCGCCAAATTCACGTAGGGACAATTATAGAACGGAATCACCACCGAGACCTTGGTCTTATGCTCCATGCGCCGGCCTCCTCACTGAGTTCATTTATACTGTCTTGCAGGCAAGCAGAGCATCCAGCGGCGCATGATTCTCGCCGAATGCTTCCCGGAATGAGGGATTCTCGGCATGGTGGAAGCCCTTCAGCACAGTTACAGCATAGCCCAGCTTCAGGAAATCCTCGGGCTCCCAGCCGCTCCAGTGCTTCTGGTAATACTCCCCGTGCAGATTGAAATGGTCCTTTCCTTCCTGCGGGAAGAATCCCCGCGGTGTAAATACAACCACCCGGTTTGCAGCGATAATCTCTGCCTTGCGGAGCAGCTCCATGCCCTCACTCATCGAGAAATGCTCCAGGGAATCAATCAGTGTGACCGCAGAGAAGGTTCCCGGCAGAAACAGCTTATCAATGTGTCCGGCATCGGCATGAACCGGAATGATATGGGGGGACTTGTATTGGCGGTGTAGCAGATAGGGCCGATGGATATCCAGCCCCAGCACCACAGCGGCTTCATACCGCTCCAGCAACGCACCGGTACCGCTGCCGATATCCAGAATACTCTCGGAGAATTTCAGCTGCTCCAGCAGGACCGGCAGGAAGTCTTTCACTTCTATTTCCCGGTACATAGACTCTCCCTCCTAAGCATTAAGCGGCTTGTATATAGGCTATACCTGGCTTTCATGGGCAGCTAGCCGCCCATGGAAGCAATCAAGCCGCTTAGCGGGGCGTGATAACGGGCACTGGTGGCCGCAGCTTCCGCCATGATAACATCATAGTACTTAAGCGTGCCCATACCGTCATGCCGGCGGTAGGCAGTCAAGGACTGGTTCAGCATCACCGGTGCGTAACCGTTCAGAATGGCCCGGTACCACAGATCATAATCATGGGTATACGGAAGGGCTTCATCAAACAACCCGATGGCGCCGAATATCTCCCGCTTGAACATCACCGTACATCCGTTGATAGGGTTGCCGTGCAGGAAGCAGCGCAAATAGTCAAGCTGGTTATGAAACACAGCCGCCGCATTCAGCTCAACAACCTGCGAGTTTCCATTAATGAAGTTGAAATTAGTGTAGGTGATCAGCAAACGGTTCTGTTCCATGAACAGAACCTGGTTATTGATCTTGTCATGGTAGAACATATCATCCGAGCTGAGCCAGACAACATAATCTCCCGAAGCATGGGCAATCCCGTGATTGAGCGCGGAAGCAGTGCCACCGTTGGCTTTGCCCAGATAGTGGATATGGGGCAGGTAAGGGATTATCCGCTCTGTATGCATCGTTGAACCGTCATCCACCACGATAATCTCATAAGGCCGCCAGGATTGAGCCAGGGCGCTTTGCAGCGCCTGCTCAATATAAGGACAATTATAAAAAGGAATCACTACGGATACTCTGGGCTTCATAACAACCTTCCTTCCTCACCGGCCCTTGTATAGCCGATAATATCCGCCAGTGACCGGTCAAGCCCAATCTCCGGCTTCCAGCCGGGAATGGCAGCATAGTCTTCCGGTTCCACAGGCGGCACCTCTTTACCAGCAGATTCAAACGGAGGCTTCACCGGAACGGCAGATGCCGGGGAGTCCTTCCCCCGGCTGTGCTGCTCCTGATCCGGTCCCCAGTCCATCATAACCGGAGCTGCAGCATGAGCCAGCAGCTTCGCGGCAATATCCCCAAGCTCCCGCTGGGCTCCGGAGTCGATACGGTAGACCTTACCCGTCTCTCCCGAATCCAGAATGAAGCCATAAGCCCGAACCGCATCCCGCACATCCAGGAAGTCACGCAGCGTATGGCGCGAGGAGAGCCTGAATGCTGCAGGAGGCGCCTCTCCGGCTGACGCAGCTTCTTCACTGCGCACAATATGGCGTGCCAGGAGGGAACAGAAGCCGGTCGATGGACCGGGACCGATCAGATTCGAGGGCTCCGCCATCAGCACAGGCTGCTTGAAAAGTGTTCCCCAGGCCAGCGATACCAGCTCCTCCAGCGTCTTGCTAAGGCTGTAGGGATGAGGCGGTTCTTCCGTACCCGGTCTGTACTTAAGCCGGGAGCCGGCCACCAGGATACGGCTGGCCGGCTGGAATCGCAGCGCCTCAAGCAAGTATAGGGTAGCCATTACATTGGTCTCCATATAGAGCAGCGGGTCACGCCAGGACTCCGGGACCGAATTCTTCCCTGCCAGGTGCAATACCAGGTCCGGCTTAACTGCTTCAATCATTGCTGCCACAGCCTTGCGGTCCCCAAGATCGCAGACATACCGCCGAACCCCCGCCGGAAAAATACCCGATTCCGCTGTCTTGGAGCGTACTACAGCTGTCACCTCTGCTCCTCCGGCAGCAAAATAAGCCACGGCATGACGGCCGGTAAATCCGGCAGCTCCGGTAATCAGCAGTCTCCGCCCCTTCATATCGGCAGCTCTGAGCGGGTCGGTATCTCTGAGCGGGCCGGTATCTCTGAGCGGGCCGGTATCTCTGAGCTGGCAGGTATCTCTGAGCTGTACATAAAATCGGCCAGCTCCCTAAGCATCTGGGGATAGGAAGGCAGCTTTATAGTCACATCGCTTCTGGTACTGACCAGCGTCCGGTCCTGAACCGGATTCTGCTGCGGAAAGATCTCGACATCCTCCTTATGAAATGCAGCCTGCATCATCTGCAGCAGCTCATATTTGCTTACCGGCTGCGGATGGGCCAGATGTATCAGCCCCGAGAGATCGGAGCCAAGCAAGGAATCGACGGCTCTCGCCAGTTCCAGTGTGGTGACTCCATTCCACATCACATGTTCATACCCGGCCACCCGGCCCTTCTGGGCCAGGAACCATTCCATCAGTCCGATCCCGCCGGAGCGGATCTCGGGCCCGATGATTGAGGTGCGGATTGTCAGATGTCCGGGGTCCCGCACTTCTCCAAGACTCTTGGTAAGCGCATAGACCGATGTGCCGTCAGCAGGGTCATCCTCCGTGTAGCTTCCGCGCGTTCCTTCGAATACACAATCAGAGCTGATGTGAATGAGCCGGGCACGGATCTGGTCTGCCACCCGCCGCAGACGATGGGGCAGGAATCCGTTGACATGATACGCACCGATCCGGTCACGTTCGGCAAATTGATTGAGTACCCCCATTGCATTAATGATGCAATGGGGGGAGACGATTTCGACCAGCTTCTCTACGCCGGCAATGTCATCGGCATCTATATACAACCCTCCAAGATCGTTCTTATCCCGGGTTGTGTGGAAGATGTGATGCTTGCCCTGGCGGCGGAAGTATTCCGCCAGCATGTGACCCGCCATACCATTTCCGCCGAGGATAAGGAGTTTCACTGGAGGAACCCTCCCCGCACCAGGATATCCCTGATTTCCGACTGCTGCATCAGGTTATCCTCCGAGCTGAAGCTATTGAAGGACACATGGGGGAAATGGCGGTAATGCTCTTTCAGCTCCGGCATATCCAGGGTTGGCAGAATAACCAGATACTGTTCATCATAGACCACCGTAGTCAGACTCTCGAAGTCACTCATGAGAATCTCGTGGATTTTCTCACCCGGCCGGATGCCTGCCTCGATCATGGTGACATCTCTTCGGCCGGAAGCCTCGATCAGCACCTCGGCCAAATCCACGATCCGGCAGGTCGGCATGGTCATGACGAAGATCTCGCCGCCGAGACTGACCTCGGAAGCCTTGAACAGCAGAGTAATGGCGTCGCGCAGCGTGAAGAAGAACCGGGTCATATTCATGTCCGTGATCCGCACCTGTCCCTTGTCCTGGATCTGCTTCATGAACAGATGGACGACACTGCCGTTCGTTCCCAGCACATTGCCGCCGCGCACCGTGACAAAGCGGGTCCCCGAACCGATCAGGTTGGCGTATACGAACAGCTTCTCACCGATGGCTTTGGTCATGCCGTAGAAGTTCGACGGATTGGCAGCTTTGTCGGTGGAGATGTAGATCGCTTTTTCCACATTATTGGCAATTGCCGCTTCAATCACATTCTGCGTGCCGACTACATTGGTCTTCAGCGCCTCGTACGGCTGGTCTTCGCAGACTGGAACATGCTTGAGCGCCGCCAGGTGGAACACATAATCCACACCGCGGCATGCCGCTACCAGGGCATCCTTGTCACGGATATCGCCGATGATGAAGCTGAGGCGCTTATCTTCAAATTCACGGCTCATGGCTACCTGTGCAGACTCGCTGCGGGAGAATACGATGATTTCTTTGGGATGCTGCGGCAGCAGTTGCCGGATAAGCTCATGCCCCCAGGAACCGGTACCGCCTGTAACCAGAATCCGTTTATTATTGAACATGCAGGTTCCCTCCAAGCAGAAATTTAACTACTTTGACCGAGACACCTTGGGCAAGATACCCTTCCGGCGCCTCCCAATCGGGCTTAAGCGACGTCATCAGCACGGTACAGCGCAGAATACTGTTCTGTTCTACCCCGGACACTACATTACTTCCGCAATCAACGGTCTCCGGACGTTCTGTGGTCCGGCGGATCGTCACCGTAGGCACCCCCATCAGGCAGCACTCCTCCTGAACGGTACCGCTGTCCGTAATGGCGCATAGGGCATAACGTTCCAAATGGACGAAATCAAAAAATCCGAAAGGCTCATGAAATTCCACCAGCGGGTTCATCGTCAGCGGGAACTGCTCCGTAAGCTTGGAGCGTGTACGGGGATGAATGCTGCAGATCAGGCGGAGTCCCAAGTGTTCCGCCACCAGGTTCAGGCCAGACATAATCTGGAGCAGCGACTGCGGATCATCGACATTCTCGGCCCGGTGGGCCGTCACCAGCAGATAGCGGCCTGCTTCAAGCTTCAGCCGGGACAAAATGTTGCTGGACGCGATTTGCTCCTCATAATGTGTAATGACCTCATGGATGGGATTGCCGGTTAACACGATACGCTGGCTGGGGAACCCTTCGCTGAGCAGATGTCTTTTACTCTGCTGGGTATAGGGCATATTTATGGTCGAGACGGCATCTATGACACGGCGGTTTTTCTCCTCCGGCACTTTCAGATCGTAACAGCGGTTGCCTGCTTCCATGTGCACCACAGGAATGCCCATCCGCTCGGCAAGAATGGCACACAGCGCACTGTTGGTGTCGCCCAGCAGCAGAATACGGTCCGGCTTCTCCTGAAGCAGGATACTCTCCAGGCTTCCGAACATGGCGGCCAGCTGGCCCCCGAGTCCGGCCTGCTTATCCTGGAGCACATAGTCCGGTGCACGGAGCCCCAGCTCGGCGAAGAATACCCCGCTGAGGCTGGCTGTGAAATTCTGACCCGTATGCACCAGTACATGCCGCTCCGCATACCGGTCAAGCAGCGGAATGATAACACTGAGGCGGATGATCTCGGGCCGTGTGCCCAAAATCGTCATGATCTTCATGGGTTCACTCCCCTTTGATTATGGCCTGCCCTTATGGTAGGGCAGGCGGTTCTGTCCGAGCTGGCGGCCGGACCGGCGCGGCGGGTTCAGAGGGACTTATACCTCTGATTCGCGCGGTTCCGGCGGGGGCGGCGGGTTCAGAGGGATTTATACCTCTGATTCGCGCGGTTCCGGCGGGAGCAGCGGGTTCAGAGGGATTTATACCTCTGATTCGCGCGGTTCCGGCGGAGGCGGCGGGTTCAGAGGGATTTATACCTCTGATTAGCACGGTTCCGGCGGGGGCGGCGGGTTCAGAGGGATTTATACCTCTGATTCGCGCGGTTCCGGCGGGAGCAGCGGGTTCAGAGGGATTTATACCTCTGATTAGCACGGTTCCGGCGGGGGCTGGCGCAACGCCGGCAAAACGCCGGTCCGCGGCATCCCCCGCCGACCTCAGCCCGCCTTGCGCCGCCGCTTGCTCCGGCGGCCCGCTGCCTGGCCCGCGCGGCGCTTCTTGCCGCCGCCGCTGGCCCTCCGGCGCGCGGAGCCTGCCGCGCGCTTCTTACGGCCCGTGCGCGCACCGGCACGGGCACGGGAAGCGGCGCGGCGCAGCCTGCCGCGCCGGAGCTTCGCGGCCCGCAGCCGTGCGGCGCGGCGCCCGGGACGTTCCCGCGGCTGCTCTGCCGCGGGGGGGCCTCCGCCCGCAGGCGCGGCGGGCGGACCTCCTGGCCCGCCGATGATCTGCGGCGGGTTCAGGCAGAAGCGGAGATGCCATCTCTCCGCTAAGCCCTGCAGGCGGGCGCGGTAAGCCGCCGGGCCGTAGACGGCCTCGATGCGTTCCCGCGCCTGGCTGCCGATGCCGGCCGCCAGGGCCTGATCGGCCAGCAGAGCGTTCACCCGCTCTGCCAGCGCTCCGATGTCTCCTGCGGGTACGAGCAGATCACCGCAGCCAGCAGCGTCCAGAATCTCCCGCAGGCCGCCGGAATCATACGCGACCACCGGCTTGCTGAAGGCGTAGCCCTCCAGCGCCGTCATGCCGAAGCCTTCACGGATCAGGCTGGGCACGACCAGCAGATCCATAGCGCAATAGGCAGCCGGGAGACATTCCTCGTACCCGACAAATCGGAACCGCGAGGTCAGACCCTCCAGCTTCACCTTGCGGACACAGCGCTCATAGTAGCTTTTATCCCCGGGAGTCCCCACTACAAGGTAGCGGGCAGCCGGATGCTGCTGATGAACCAGTACGGCCATCTTAACGAAATGCTCCAGGCCTTTCTCCTTATTAATGAAGGAAGAGACGTAACCGATCAGCGGTTCGCCCGGAGCGATCTTCAGCTCACTCCGCCGTTCTCCCCTCAGCTTGCTCCAGGCTCCGAACATCATTTCTGCGTCATCCCAGGAGGGAGGAAGCTGGGCCACCTTACCCTCACGGATATCCTCCGGGAAACAAGCTGCCGCCGTCTGCGAAATGGCCAGGATCTCATCGCTGTTGCTCTGGATCAGTTCTACGCTGATCGGGGTGAACTCGTTGTCTGTAATGGTCTCTGAGATCTTCCATATTACTGGTATACCAAGTGATTTCGCGGCCAATGGCGGCAAGGCATGCACACAGGTACTGGTAATTACAAAAGACGGACAGACCTCCGCAAGCCAGGCACACAGCTCATGATACTCCCGGCCCTCCTGTAGCTTGCGGATATCTGCCGGGAGACCTGCGTACGGGGTATACACTCCATAGACCAGTGGAATAGGCATCAGCCGGACATGGAGTCCATAGCTCCGGGCCAGGCGGGTGAGCTTCCCCTCCTGCGGAGCTACAAGGATACAATTGAAGTAAGGTGACAGCTCCCGGCTGAAGAACAATAGCAGCTTCTCCGCACCCGTTATACTGCGTGTATTGGAAACATGGGAAAAGAGGACGATTGTAGCTTTGTCGGCCATGGTGTCTCGGCGCTCCCCTGCGAGGGGCTGTGGAGCAGCCATTCACCTCCCTAAAAGTTTTACGAAGCTTAGCATCAGAGCATTTACATCGCAGTAAAACTCACTTCGGAAGCATAAACTTAAGTTTTACGAAGCTTAGCATCAAGGCATTTACATCGCAGTAAAACTCACTTCGGCATTTGCGTACAGGCTAACATCACTGCCCGGTACTCCAGTATATTGAGGGGGCACAGATGCCGGCACGACACCTGTCCCCTGTGATACGCACATTTTTGGAACAGCCTAACAGGACATTCCCCGCCGCATTACCCGTAAATAACACTAAGCAGCTGATTCAGGCGTTTGGTGTACGTGTGATCCTTCAGCGTCCGTTCAAAAGCGCGCAGCGCCATGTCCCGGCGTTCCTCTTCATGAGTCAGGTAATACTGGATTTTGTCCATCAGCTCCCGGGGGCTGGAGAAGGTATCTACTTCTTCCCCGACCTTGTAGAATGAACCCAGATCACCCCGGGCATCGCTGAGCTGGAGCGTACCGCTGGCAGCAATTTCGAATGTGCGCGGATTCGGCGATAGGGCCGGAATATACAGTGTGTTATTGTTGACGACCTCGTCAATGTGCGAACGGTGGAGGTTGATGACAATCTTCGAGCCGCTGTAAGTGACGGCCGTCTCCTGCGGAGACATCCACTTGCCAATCTCAATCCGGTCGCCATAGAGCGGGGCTTCAGGCAACCGGTCCCACCAGATTCCGTTAATGACCGTGTTATAGCTCATCAGCTCCGGCATAATTTCACGGAAGAAATTAATCCGGTTCCAGTAAGCCGACCCGATGAAGCTGACATCGCGGCAGACCGGCGATCTTCCGGTTGTCGGACGGTAATGTTCACGGTGCGCGGCAAAGGGAAGATAATGAACCTCCGTGCAGCCAAGACCGCGGTAGAACTCCACGCAATTAAGCTCCAAGGTGAATACATAGTCATAGTGGGCAACGATTTTCATCGTAAAATCGGTGTAATACGGATCATCCGTGAGCCATATCGCAGTCTTGATGCCCCGGCCGCGCAGAACGGACACCTGCTCCAGCGGCAAATCCAGACCATCCAGCACCAGCACCAGATCAGGACACTGGGCGGAAGCCAGCTCCACCAGATTCTGGCGTACATCGGTAATGGTCACATGAGCCGTTAATCTTTGCAGTGCGCAGAGCACCGCATCATCCAGCGGAGAATACGGATACCCTTTACCCGAAGCCACATACATCACATGGAGATTGCGTACCGGATACGGTTCCTCCGGACGTCCGTCCAGCATCGCCAGACGGCCCCGCAGATAACCTTCATCGTATCCGCTCCTGAAGCCGGTCAGGCGGCCCCGCAGCTTCTCCTCCTCGGCAGGGGTCCTCGGCAGCGGCGGTGTTGGCATGATAAATTGATTATTCATGAGTATTCGCTCCTTTTGATTCATATTGAAATTCACCCTCTTGAAGTAAGAACACCCAGTAAGTGAGGCAGACGCGAAGTAAAGGTATGACGGCGAAGGGTAGTCTGTAATCCCCGCAGCGCATACATACGGCGCTCCTTCTCGTGCTTCAGGTAATAGTCAATTTTGCGCTTCAGCTCATCGGCAGAAGCAAAGGTCTCCAGATCACGGCCCGGCGTATAATGGCTCTCCAGATCCTCACGGACATCCGTAAGCTGCATCGTTCCGCAGGCACTGATCTCGTAGGTCCGGGGGTTAATCGAGAGGGAGGGGAGCTGGAATGTATTCCGGTTGTCCTGCCCTCCCTCCCAGGGACGGTGGATATTGATGACCAGCTTGGCGCCGCTGTAATAATTGGCTGTCTCTTCCGGAGGAATGAAGCCGTCTTTGATGAAGGGAGACAGCTCCTCGAAGTTGTTCAGCCGCTCCCAGAATCCCCCGGCAATCAGTACCTTCTTCCCCCGCAGAAACGGAGTCAGTTCATCGAACAGCTTCGTCCGGTTGCGGAAGGCATTGCCGATAAACACCACATCATAGTGATACTGCGGTCCGGTATGGCGCGGATAGAACATCTGGGGATTGACGCACAGCGGAAGATAATGCACAGACGCCGTACCCAGTGAACGGTAGAACTCCACACAGCCCAGTTCATGCGTAAACACATAATCATAGTGCCGGCAGATCACCGAAGTGTCCTCGGTAAAATACGGATCATCCACAAACCAGATCGCTGCCGGAATACCCAGCTTCCTGATTTCCGTAATTTGTTCCAGATGATTCGCCGGAAACACATGCAGCCCGTTCATCACCAGCACCGCTCCCGGCGATTCGCGCGATGCTACCTCCAGCATGGTGTCCGGAGGACAGATGATCAGTTCGCTTACCAGCAGCCGCAGCGCTGCTGCCACTCCCGCGTCGATCGCCTGAAATCCCTGGGGAACATACATCAGCTTAAACGGCTGGCATGCTCCCACTTCCGGGGTATTCAGGCGCTTCACGGCTTCGCACAAGCCGAGCTGGTATCCTTCCAGATATCCCTCCCGGTAATCCTGAGGATGCTCGCCTCTCTTTTTTGTTTTCACGGCCTTCACCCTGCCCCGTTATATTCTCAAGACAGTAGTACTATATGCGGAGTCAGCATCCGCCTCATGGACATCTGTCTGTATCGCTGCGAAATTGGCATATGCCCCGGGGCATTCGCCTGCTTGGCCCGAACCTTTGCCGAATCCATCCACTTTCTTCCCCAAAGTGAGGCTACACTCCGAAGCTCATCCAAGTACTTTGCGGGGACCCCATAAATCATTTACAATCGGAGGGACAAGCCTTTGCGGGAGAAGATTCTACTAAGGAGGAATTGAGAAATGAGTTCAATCTATGGTCCGATGCTGTATCTCCGTCATGTGGAGCTGCTGCGCGCACTGGTCCCTTCCTTCGGGAGCTATCCGTTTAATCTGCCGGTGGTGCGTGCTTTGGAACGGCTTGCTTTTCAGAAACAGGTTACTTTTCTGGTAGGGGAGAATGGTACCGGGAAGTCTACTTTGCTGGAGGGAATTGCTGCGGCCTGGGGATTCAATCCGGAAGGAGGGACGCTGAACTTCTCGTTCAATACCCGGGCCTCCCATTCCAGCCTCTATGAATACCTGCGGATTGCCAGAGGGGTTAAGCGTCCGAGGGACGGCTTCTTCCTGCGTGCGGAGAGTTACTACAATGTCGCTACTTATATCGACGAGCTGGATGAGGAACCGCTGGCGGGGAGAAAGATCAAAGACTCCTATGGGGGAAGTTCGCTGCATGAGCAGTCTCATGGAGAATCCTTCTTCTCGACGTTCGTCCACCGCTTCGGCGGACAGGGGATCTATATTCTGGACGAGCCGGAGGCCGCCTTGTCCCCCTTACGGCAAATGTCGCTGCTGGCGCGGATGTATGAGCTGGCTGAGCAGAACTCCCAGTTCATCATCGCTACCCACTCCCCGATTCTGATGTCCTATCCGGGTGCGGAGATTCTCCTGCTGGAGGGAGAACACATTACACCTGTTGCGCTGGAAGACACGGACCATTACGCGGTTACCCGCGCCTTCATGACCGACCGGCAGAAGATGCTCCGTGAGCTGCTGGGCGATGAGTTCGATCCTGTATAAAAAAAGACACCCCGCGGTGTTAACCGTCAAAGTGTCTCTTGTATTGGCATAGCTGCTCAGTAATTCTCTAATAAAGCTGGTCATCCTTCTCTGTATGACAATCACTGTATTCATTCAGAAGCGCATCCAGCTTCACCGATTGGCGGAGTACCCGGACATCCTGCATCCCGTACTCCAAGGCCAGTTTGTTCAGTTCCTGCCTTGCCTGTTCAATCTTATCCTTATATTCGTCATTACCCATAGCGGCCCCCTTATAGGATGAGGCTGTATCAAGCCATTTCCACTCTTTTACTAAAGTTCCAAACACATTGTATTCTATAATCCGCAACGGGTCAATTAACGCTTTGCCCGGGCAGCAGATTTCAGAACTACGGTCAGCTTGTGCAGGATCCAGCCAAACATGGCCACCGCCATCATATCGAAGCAGACATTGAACAGGAACAGGTGCTTGCCGATATCCGCCCGCCCGTCACCGAGGATCGGTACCAGGAACGAGAACAGCCCGATCAGCCCCAGCAGCATCATCAATTCTCCGGCAATCCGCCCGGCAATCTCTCTGCTGCGGAAGTACTGGAACAGGACTCCGGCGTAATACACCAGGTAGAACACGACCAGGAACCCGAGAGAATGAGGCAGATGCTTGTTCTTGAGCTCGCTCCATCCGCTGTACATACCCGCTACCGCGCCTGGAGGCTTGCCCTCGCTTTTCTCATAGCTTCCGAGATAATAGGGGCGGATGGACATGCTGTTCTCAGCAGCATACTGCATATTATCTATTAATCTGCCAGGATGCTTCATATAAAAGAAAAGTACGTCCTTATGCGACACACGGTCATAGAAATCCGGCGTAAGCGAAGGATCATCTTGTTTGATCACCGTATCCCCCTGGAAATAATTCGTTCCCGCCAGTACCTCCAGCCGCTCCGGCAATCCCAGATCTTGCAGATCTCCGCGCACATCCGGCGATTCATTCAGGATCCCAAAAAACACGGTCTGATACAAATTGATATGCTTAAGCTCCTTCGGCGCCGCCACATACATGATCACTGATACCAGCGCCGTGGCCACCCCAAGGCTAAGCGCAAGCTTACGCCAGCTGCCTGTCCCGTTCAGGGTCCGCAGACGCAGGAAGATCAGCGCAAAGGCAAGACCGACCGGTGCATTCTGGATTTTGGAGCAGATCAGGAACAGCACGGCAATGAAGAACAGCGTCAGCCCTTTGGGTGTTGGCCGTTCTTGCCCTGTAATTCTCAGTCCCAAGGCGAACGTAAGCAGCATGAAGACCATGGATACCGGTTCGCCATACAGTGAATTGAAATAAGCCAGATATCCGATATCGTAGAACACAAACAGCATTGCCGCACCGAGCAGCAGTCCTGTTGTATAGGAAGCTTTCGCCCCCAGCTTAACAATCATCCACGTGGCAGCCAGCAGCAGCAGCGCATATACAGCGCCGAGTATACGAATATCGAAATAACTGCCATGGACCAGCCCCGCAAGCAGTCTTGGGATCAGCACGACAAGAATCTGCGAGGACGGATAGAAGCCGCTGAACAGATTGTCATAGGAGAAGCTGGAATGACTGAAGCTGAAAAAGCGGTCGGCATAGCTCTCCGCAGCCTCATAATAGTTCAGTCCGATCGTATTCATCATCCGCAGGAAATCGCCGTTGTCGGCCACTCCGATGAAGGGCTTCATGAACAGCAGGTAGATGATCAGTACACCGCCTGCCAGGGTAATGAGATATTCTGATTTTAATAGTCTTTTCATAAGTTCTCCTAACGCTGCGGAAGCAGCTTCACATATTCATCCGAGTAGCCCATCAGCTTCAGAATATAGTCATAATCGCTCTGATACTTATTGAAATCCGCCACCGGCTCATGCGTATCCAGCGAGATGGCTTCTCCGTCCGCAAAGCTTTTGCCAGGCACGAACATGACTTCATTGTTGAAAAAGGAGCCTGTCGGCAAATAATACCGCATGCCTACCACATTCTGGTCAATATTCAGCAGATCATGCCCGAATGCCGTGAACCCTTCGTCCTTCAGCGATACTCCCAGCAGATTAGCCACAGTAGGAAGCACATCCAGCTGTCCGCCGGTCTGCTCCACAACCTGTCCCTGCTTCATGCCGGGCGCATGAATAATGAGCGGAATGTTGAACCGGCTAATCCGGTTATCATACTTAATTCCTAGCGCCCCCTCCACCTGCTCCTCCGGAACATCCTTCGGCTGCAGGCCGAAATGGTCACCGTACAGCACAAGCACCGTATCCTCCCACATGCCTTGCCGCTTCAATCCGTCAATCAGCGTACCTATCGCATAATCCGTATAATTCACCGCAGTCAGATAATCGCCCAGCATCGTATCCTGGAGCTTGTCCGGCATCCGGATTCTCCGGAAGCTGTCCGGCACCTTGAACGGATGATGGCTGGAGGCGGTCACGAGCTGCGCATAAAAAGGCGTTCCCTTCTTCTCCAGCTGGGCCAGCTTCTCCACAGCGGTAGCATACAGCTGTTCATCGGAAGCACCGAAGGAATTGAACTGGTCATTCTTAAAGTAACCCTTATCATAATAACCGTTGAAGCCAAGCGCCGGATACAGCTCGTTGCGGTTCCAGAAGCCCACCTTGTTCACATGAAAAGTGTAAGCCTCATAGCCCTTATCCCGCAACAGACGCGGCAGGCTGGGCAGCTCACGGTCTCCGAAGCCTGTTGACATCGCCAGGGTGGCAATCGGATAAACCGAGGTGTTGCTTATGAATTCCGCGTCCGAGGTATTGCCCGGGCCGACCTGCTGGAAGACATGCGGGAAATAGAAGCCCTCATCAGCCAGACCGTTCATCACCGGTGTCAGCTCTTGCCCGTCCAGCGACTGATGCAGCGGGAAATTTTGAAATGCCTCCAGTTGGATGACGATCACATTTTTACCCTTTTGCGATCCAAAATGTTCCGGCAGTCCGCCTGCAATATCCTTGTATGGATAAGTAGCCTCCAGTGCCTGCACCTTGGCTATGGTTTCAGCAATATCACCGGTCCCGATCAGGCCGCTATCCTCTTGGGCTTTGATCGCCGCGACCACCTCATAATTCAGGAATCCGGCACTTTCCGCCTGGACCAGCTCATTGGTGATACCCCGGGCAGAATCTATGGAATAAGCCGACAGCGAACCGCCGCCGATAATAGCCACTAGCAGCACCACCAGATAGACTCTCCGGGCTCTGCGTGAAGGCTGACTGCCAGGCTGCTGCTGTACAGGACCCTTCTTCCATCTGCGGAAGAGCAAATAGCTAATCATAATCATCAGATCGGCCAAAAACAGATAATCAATCATTTCAATCGTGGATTCCACGCTTTCTTTGACCTGGAATACCTGATGCAGCTCATAGAGCGCCAGATAGGTCGGCACCGAGCCGAAGTGGTTGAAGTACACACTGGCCCCGAACAGCAGTAGTGACAATAGGCCGTTGAAGCTCCAGAAGACAGCCTTTTTCATCCTCCCGGGCGTAATGACGGCCAGCACTCCCAGAATCAGCAGCACCGGCGCGATATCCGCAGCAATCCATTCCCAGGCAATCCGGTCAAAGAACAGCCCTCTCAGCAGCAACAGCTTCAGCCAGATCAGTCCCGCTACTATATAGAAATGAAACTGCACGGACGCAGGTTTCTTATCATTCATCATCATCCGATCTCCTCATGCTCTCTTTATTGAAGGTCTGTGTAAACTATATTGCATTTCTCTGTAAAAGTTCAGATTTCTCTAGTATAACAATACTTGAAATAGTTATCAAAACTGGGTCCTGCCCCAAGTGAATAAGGAGGCTTCCGCGCAGCCGCGTTATTTTGTGAATCTGCTAATTTAAAATCCTGACTATAATACAACATTCCCCTGTTTATTTCGGCTCTATTTTAGAATTGTTGCCCAAAAGTCAGCAATCCTCTCCTCCAAGAGGGTTAGCGGGGACAATTATTGCAATTTGTGCAACAAGCCTTACGAACACATGACATCTTGAGATTCAAGCTGCAAAAAGTACAATATTTCCGCTGACGTAGCGTGTATTAACAAAAAATTAATAAAAAAACAGAGGACCGGAGTCCCCTGCGTAGTATATAGCTTGACCGGATAGTCGCCCACTCCAACCGATCCTAATTCGGTGAATATTTAGATCTCCGGCCGCCAGGTTACGGATTCTCCAACAGCCTAATTTTAATAAACAGAAATGCCACCCGTTACCCCAGCGGGGTGTTCACCAGCAGTCTTTTAATGGAACGGTTGGCTTCATGAAGCACGACTTCCTTATCGACGGTCTTCAAGAGGCCCTTAAGCATGAGGAGCTCACCATCCACAATGGTCGTCTCCACATCGGCACGGGTGGCGGAGTAGACGATCCGCGAGACCGGGTCCACATCATAGGAAGGAAACGTGTGAAAATTGCAGAGATTGAGAATCGCCAGATCCGCTTTTTTGCCGACTTCGATGCTGCCGATCTGATCTTCCATGCCTACTGCCTTCGCTCCGCCGATCGTTGCCATCCGGAATACGCTCCGGGCGTCCATCGTAGTCGGGCCATGCAGCGGTTTCTGGATGACTGCCGCCAGGCGCATCTCGTTGAACATATCCAGGTTATTATTGCAGGGGGCACCATCTGCGCCAAGACTGAGGTGAATATGATCCTGCAGCATTCCCGGAGTATCAGCGATGCCGGAAGCCAGCTTGAGATTAGAACCCGGGCAGTGACTGACATGAACACCACGGTCCCGCAGAATCCGCTTCTCTTCCGCATCGAGCCATACACAATGGGCCAGAATCAGACGCTCGTTAGCCAGCCCCAGGTGATCCAGATAGACCACATTGCGCATACCGGTCATCGCCTGGACAATCTCAATCTCGCCCAGGTTCTCGGAAGCATGAGTGTGTACTTTGACCCCGTAGCGCGCCGAGAGATTACGCACCTCCTTCAGCAGCGGCTCCGTGCAGGAAATGACAAACCGCGGGGAGAACGCATACTGAATCCGCCCGTTCCCGTATCCGTTCCACTTCTCCAGCAGATCCACGCTCTCCTGAAGGGACACCGCCGTCTCCTCCTGGAGGGCCGCCGGGACGTCAGGGTTCTTCTGATCCATCATCACCTTACCCGACAAAGCGCGGATACCGCTCTTCGCAATCGCCTGAAAAGCATAATCCGTATGGTGTACCGTCTCCATATCCACGATGGTCGTTGTTCCGCTTGTAATTAATTCACCAATGCCGAGCATGGCGGAATAATACAGCGACTCTTCATCATGCGCCGCCTCCAGCGGCCAGATCCGCTTGCGCAGCCAGTCCATCAGCTCGAGGTCATCGCCTTTGCCGCGGAACAGCGTCTGGCACAGATGAATATGGGTCTGCACGAAACCGGGGATAACCGTCCGGTTCCTCGCATCCAGCACCGTCTCCTCCCCCTGCACCTCAAGGCCGCTGCCGATCTCCACAATGAGGTTATCCCGGATACGGATATCCCCGTGTATAATCTCCTCCTGCTTATTCATCGTTATGATCTCCGCTTGCTTGATCAGGATGTTCGCCATGGTCTTCTCCCCCTAGTCTGGTTGATATCCGGCTGACGGGTAACACAAAAAGGCCACAAAAATATGCCTCTGCATATTTTCGTAGCCAGAAATTTACGGTTCCCGGTAGAGACCCTTAAACCAATTATTAAGGATATACGAAAAGGACTATTCAGTTGCTTATGAATAATCCCATCATAAAGTAAAGATAACTTATCTGTCAACATAAGTTATTAAAGTTAACATAATAACTTGTTTATTATGAAAAAGGTTTAAATCGTAACTAATAGGTCTTTCACTCGCTAAATATGTAATGTTACATAACACAATCAACCTTAATTCTCGGCATTCTCCGTGAGGACCTTCTCAAATACAGGAAAAGCAGCGGTACGGCCGGGAAAATGAATCTCGCCTCTTAGGGAGTAACCCAAAGAAGGATATAGCTTAAGGACCCTGTGATTCTTCGCATAAGTGTCCAGCCGGATACTCGTGTACCCGCCGCTTCGGGCGAAATCCTCGGCAAAAGCGATGAGCTGCCGGGCGATCCCCTTCCCCTGAAACTCAGGATGAACCGCCAGCCGGTGCATGATCAGATGCGGCCCCTGTGCCTGTGTCCATTCAATGCTCTTATACTGCTCCGCCTGATTCTCATCCAGCACAAGAATGCCGGCAATAGCTTCACGGTCTAGACAGACAAATAAGGTACCCTTATCCATATCCTCACTGATGACTTCACGGTTAGGGTAGCTCTCATTCCATTGATCGCTTCCTCCGGCCTGCATAACTTGTACACATTTAGAAATCAGATTCATAATCTCCCCGATCTCCCCGCTGCGCGCTCTCCGTAACTCATTTCCAATCATATACACTCCCCGCTTTCCTGTCCGGATGGTGAACCCCGATAAAGATTCTGGTAAGAAGTCTACCATATCCGGGCGGAAATTCCGATACTCCGCTGTATGCCAAAGTGTCCCATGAGCTATAGAGGCGGCACAATAGGCGCCATCCTCTATAGCTGTTGTTCTAGGCCACCGCTGTGCCTGCGGCTCTGTCAGCCCAGCTCCAGCTTATGCCCGTCCTCGAAGCCCTTGGCGAAACCGGCGTCGAACCCCACGTTGTATGCTTCGGTGTAGCCCTGCTGAAAGGCGTCTCCCGGCGGCATTTCCGGAGGGACGCCCAGATCCGGGGGGAGCGGAACCACCTGCGGAACCAGAGGTGTCTCTACTCCCGGTATGACCTGAAGGGCACGAGTCCTGCGGAGCCGTCTGCGGAGCCTTCTTTTCTTGCGCAGCAGCAGTGAGTTTCTCCCTGTCTTGCGGAGCAGACCTCTGCGCGTTTTGCGCCCAAGGCTCTTGCGTAACCGTGCCTTCCGTGATAACAGCGGTCTGCGTTTGCGAACCTTGCTTGTGGAACGAAGCTTGCCCTGTTTCTTTCTCTTCATTCTTCTACGCCTCCTGTACTTCATCTACTCCTGGCGGTCCCCTCCCGAGCAAACCTTGCTCAGCCAGGGTGCGGCAGGTACTCCTTCTTTGGGCTCATGCAGCGAAATACCGGATATCATCCGGCACATCGAGCTCTGGTACCCACTAAGAATCCTGATGTTGTCGCTTAGCTTGCGGGCTGTCAGCTCCGATTGCCCCGTCACTTCGGCAATGCTCTCCAGGATGGCCGCGAGCGCTGCCTGGCTACGGGCGATCGAGCGGATCATCTCCAGCTTGACGGCATGCTCGGAGAGAAGCCCGCCGCTCATTTGCTGTCTTCCCCGAAGCTGAAGCCATCTCCGCCATCTCCGCCGAAGCCGCCGCCCTCATCTTCACCGCTGCCCAGCACTGCTTTCAGATTACTGTACAGCCCGTTCTCCAGCTTCGTCAGTCCCTCTACCATCTCCACGATGACCTCATGAATGGAGATGGATTCCTTCAACTGGTCTTCGTGGGAGTCGAATGCTCTAGCGTGGATATGGTGATGGGTCCACTGCTTCACTTTTTCTGCTTCCACCGCTTTGGCCTCAAGAATCATCGCGATGTTCCACTGGATGGCAGCGGTCGACTCCAGCATTTGCAGATATGCCTTTTCTCTGCTCATCCTCCGCCTCCTTGCTCAAGTTACACGACGTTACTCCTACTCTTCTTCCTGACCGTTTAGTTCCTTAATTACCCTGCCAACACCCTCAGCCATGGCCTCTTCAAGATCAGCAAGTGCATTCAAGTAAGCAATGATGTTTTTGTTGACTTGACCTGAGCTTTCCACCAGCCCACTGAATCCGCCGAAATCAGGGTCCGCATCCGGCAGATCGTGAACTATTTGCGACATACGGACGGCTACGTGGCGTTCGGCGTCGAGAATCCGTGCCATTTGTTCGTGCGTATGGGCCATGTGCTGCAGGACTTTTGTAATTTTACTCTGCACCTTCATGTCTCCTTTGCTCAAACGCCCTGCTACAGCATATGCGGCATCAGCCTTGGCGGTGCCGGAGAAGCACCGTAAGTTGTAGAGGGATATCTGCGTCAGGGCAGTTGAAGTTCACAGCTTGCCGTGCGAGATTCGCTTCGGGGATAGCGGGACAAATTTCGCTCTGGAGGATATTGACAACAGGCTGAGCCGCAGACTATGCTTGGCTGAAATAAGAGGTTTGTATCCGGAGCTATGTATGCGGATTAGAACGGGAGGTTATGGATGGCACATACAGACAACCGCCTGATGCTGCGGCCCCTGAATGCTGCCGAGCTGGCGTTAGCCTTGGAGGACTATGCGGAGCTGGAGCTTGCGCTGGGCTTGAGAGTTACCCCGGCTGTCACCCTGCTGGATGACGAAGAGATGCGTTATGCTATGCGGGTGAGGTATGCTAAGGTGCTGCAGGATGAGCAGAACTATCCATGGCTAACCCAGTGGGCCGTTATTCACCGTGAGGAGCAGCAGATTATCGGCTTCCTCATTCTCAAGGGCCTCCCGAATGAACAAGGAGAGGTTATTGTAGGCTATGTCATTGATGAGAAATATCGGGGCCAGGGCTACGCTACAGAAGCGCTGAAGCAGATCACCGCCTGGATCTTCAGCCATCCTGATACACGCTGGGTCATCGCGGATACTGAGAAGGATAACTTTGCCTCGCACCATGTCCTCCAGCATCTGGACGCCGAGCCGTACCGGGAGACAGAAGACTTATTCTGGTGGAGAATCGCCCGTCCGGACAGTAGTTGACGGCGGGAGGCAGAGTTGACGGCGAGAAGAAGAGTGGATTCAGGATACAGGTGCACTATTGCTCCTCCTTCGCGCTCCCCGGTAGCGTCCGGTGGATTCAGGTGCACTATTGCTCTTCCTTCGCGATTCCCAGCTACTTTCGGCAGAATCAGGTGCACTAGTGCTCTTCCTTCGCGCTCCCCAGCCACTTTCGGCAGATTCAGGTGCACTATTGCTCCTCCTTTGCGATTCCCAGCTACTTTCGGCAGATTCAGGTGCACTATTGCTCTTCCTTCACGCTTTCCGGCCACTTTCGGCCACATCTGTGGGATTTATCCCCTTGATTTTCCCGTTCAGCCAACTTTCACCCTCATCTGTGGGATTTATCCCTTTGATTCCTCCGTACAGCCAACTTTCAACCACATCTATAGGATTTATCCCTTTGATTCCACCATACTGCCATCTTCCAGCCTCCTCTGTGGGATTTATCCCTTTGATTTCTAGTTTCAATGTGAGAGGCGAAGCATGTCCATCCATCTTAACCAAAAAAAGCCGCCCCTCAGGGCAGCGTATCTCTCAGTTTCTCTCCGGCTTCGCGCAGAGACTGGAAGGTTCCCGCGTCACTCCACCAGCCCTTTAGCACATCATAGCTCAGCTTGCGCTCTGCGGCATAGATGTTGTTCACATCGGTGATCTCCAGCTCCCCCCTTCTCGAAGGGGATATGCGGCGGATAATATCGAACACAGCTTCATCGTACATATAGATGCCTGTAACACAGAATTTCGTCTTCGGCTGCTCCGGCTTCTCTTCGATATAAGCAATCAGGGAAGCATCTGCGCTGTCAAACACCGGAACTCCGTACCTCCGCGCATCATCGACAGGCTTCAGGAGCACCTTGGCCGTTCCCTCCGGCTGCTGCAGATAACGCTCCACATAAGGCTTCAGATTATCCATAAACAAATTATCACCCAGCAGCACAACGAACCGTTCACCTGGCAAAATAAAACCTTCCGCCAGCTCCAGCGCTTCCGCAATACCTCCTGCAGCCTCCTGGATTTTGTACGTCAGGGATACGCCAAATTCCGCGCCGCTGCCCAAAAAGTCAGTATACTGTCCTGCGGACTGCTTGCTGATAACCAGGAGAATATCGGTTATTCCCCCCTGGCGCAGCCGTTCAATACCGTAGCACACCATAGGGTATTTGCCGACCGGAAGCAAATGTTTGTTCATAAGCCGGGTCAACGGGTATAGCCTTGTTCCTGTTCCGCCCGCCAGTATGACTCCTTTCACTTACTTTCCTCCTCTTTATCTACGTCTTTAGCCTTTGGCCGGGGTGCCTCAGATGAACTGCGACGGGTCCACTTGCCATTTCTCCATAAAAAGTCTGCGGTTGCGTTCCACAAGCTCCTGCAGCGAGGCCGAATAGACCTCCTTGAAGCTGGCGCTGCCTTCATGATGAACCAGACAATCTCCGGCGATCAGCAGCCGGTATCCCTGCAGCCGTGCACGGTAGCAGTAATCATCATCCTCATAATGCCCCGGCGAAAATCGTTCATCGAGCAGGCCAATCTCGTCCATGAGTTGTCTTTTGAACAAAAAGCATAGACCTACAAGCCTTCTGGTCTCCAGCCACTTTGCCGCATCCGGAAGATTCGCCCTGACCGCCTCTGCATGAAACCCTGAAATATCCGTATAGCTGGTCTTCACCTGCTGCCGGCCGCTGGCATAATTCGTCACCGGTCCGACAATTCCAATATCGGGGGCACTGTACAAGGCATTCTTCAGATTATCCAGCCAGCCCTGCGACACAATGACGTCATTGTTCAGCAGCAGCAGCTCATCTCCCGCAGCCAGCTGCAGCCCGGCATTACAGGCCAGAGGGAAGCCGCGGTTCTCCGGAAAAGAGATGAACTTCAATCCGCTGGCGCGGCAGTAGGCTTCTGTACCGTCGTCCGAGGCATTGTCCACTACAATAATCTCATACGCAGACCCGGTGTACGCTATGATTGATTCTACACAAGTGCGGAGCAGGCCGAGCCTGTTATACGTAGGAATAATAATACTGGTCAGTGTCATAAGGCGTTCCTCCAGGCTGCGATCTGGCGGCGGTGCTCCAGCAGGCTCTCTACAGACAGCTGCCCGCGGGTCCGCTGCTGGGCAATCACCCAGACCAGGGCTTCGGCATGATCGCCGGCAATCAGCTGCTCCATGGCATTACCGGCTCCCGTGTTGCCCTGGCGCAGCCGGTTATGCTTGATCACATTAACCATCCCGGCCTTCTCCACCCGCAGCCCGCCCATAATGGAGAGTGCCAGCGCTTTGGGCGGAACCATCAGCTCACGATACCCAATCTGCTCCAGAGCCCGGCGGGACAACGCATGTGGCACAGCCGTCATCGAACTGGCTCCAAGATCACTGCGCCCGAGAACTTGATTCAGGTACAGCTTGCAGCGGGTAACCGCATCGCTTAGCCCAAAGGGAGGCAGCAGGGGGTCAAGATCATTGAGCGCCACATCCACACCCCGGCCTGCCGCCTCCACGAAGGAGAATAGCTGCCCGGCAGGAATCACCATATCGCCATCCAGAAAAAGCAGAAGGTCTCCCCGGCTAAGCTTGGCGCCAACCGAACGCCCCACATCATGTCCGGCCGATTCCGGAATGTATATGACCGTCGCCTGACGGCACAGCCGGGTACGCTGAAAGCTGCGGTCACTGCAGCCGTTCAGCACCACGATAATCTCCTGCGGCTTCAGCCGCATCACCTGCTCCAGCAGCTTCGGCAGAGTCTGCTCCTCGTTCCTTGCGGAGATAATAACCGACAACGAACCCTGACCTGCCGGAAATGGCAGAGCTGCCTGACCGGAAGCAGACTTCCGCTGCCGCTTGGACCTGGAGAGTCCCCGCGCCGCTGCAGCAGGTCTGCTGCGGCGCCGGGCTGACCGCTTAGCCGCCGGTCCCCGGACTGCACGGCGCCTTGCTGCGCGGCCTTTAGAGCTGCCGCTTCCGGCCGCAGGTCGTCCGGATGAAGTATGGCCGCTGACGGATACCTCCCGCTGTTCCATCATCTCACTATCTCCCTTCGCCGGGTGCCGTCACCGAAGCCCGCCCGGCCGCCCCTGCGTTCCAGCACCATTGCCACGGCATCGAGGTGATCCGTAAGGATGACCTGCTGCAGAGGATCATTGCCGCTCATTTTACGGCGGGCGGCGTTCATCTTGCCTACAGGCACATTATGCACCGCTGTCACAAGCAGACCGTCCAGCACCGCCTGCGCATGCGCGAGCGGCGGTCTGGACAAGAGGCCGCTGCCCAGGACGTTCAGCGTCCTGCGGTTAATGGCATGGGGGACGGCTGTCAATGAGCAGCCCTTCAGATCAGGTCTTCCGAGCAGAAGATTCAGCGCATGCTTGGATAACACTACCGGATGCGGAAATCTGCTGCGCACCGGGCCCGAATAATCATTCAGCGCTATATCTGCCCCGCTGCTGACCGCCGTCACGAAAGGACGCAGCTGCGAGGCGGGAATTACCAGATCCCCATCCGTAAACAGCAGAATCTCTCCCTTGGCTGCTGCAGCGCCTACACTTCGCCCCACATCATGCCCGAGCGGCTGCTCATACATGATTACATTCGCTCCGGAGGAGCGCGCAATGTCTGCTGTCCGATCCGCAGAACCGTTAACAATTACAATAACCTCACAGCGGGAATGAACGCCTCTGGCTCCGGCTATCACCGCGGCAATCGTCGTCGCCTCATTCATAGCCGGGATAATGACGGATACATAAGGCTCCGGATGATTCACCGCAGGCGGCGGCACAGCAGGCCGTACCGGCACGATCATCGTCCGCCGTGTTCGCGCTGCCCGCCGCCCCGGGCGGCGGGCAGATGTTCTTTTACGTTTCATGCTCATCCACCTTCCTTCAGAGGGCTGCTCCCGGGCTGAGGGTTACACCATAGTCTATGTATTCCGCCACACCCGGTAACGGCAAGTGTCTCCCTGGACTTAGATAATTGGACAAATGCCGCTATGCGCCTCCGACCGGCAATAAGCCGGCAAGTGAACGTTTGCAGGAGCAGCAGAGCCGTATTCGTCCATCAGCAAGCAAGTGGATAAATGCAGCTTAATTTCCCGATATCTAAGGAGAGTACTGAAGAAAGCGGAAAAACAGCATTTAATACTAGCGATTTTGCCGCTTTGGAGGATTTGTCATGATTTAAGTGTTGTTTGTCCACCTGTTGTTGCAGGAGCGTCTATTCGTCCATCAGCAAGTGTACAAAATCCAACTGCTGTCTTGTACTAACATCATTCGGATCTATAATTTCCAGCACATAAAAAGAGCGCAGCCACTGGCTGCGCCCCATGTACATCCTATCCTGTATCTATCAGTCAAACACGCGCTGCTCCACAGAAGGTTTGACCAGCGGAGTCCCAAGCGCGATCCAGGACAGCACTCCGTAGAAATGCTGTGTCTCGCGCAGCCGCACCACTTCAATAGTAGCTTCTCCGCCTGTTCTGTTCTTCAGCGAGGCATGAAAATACGGTTGATTGGCCATGGCAACCAGCACATAGCCGGTATGGCCGAAGCCCTCATCAAAAGAAACCGTCACCTCCACACTCTGGGCATCCCCATTGAACATGAATGCCGTCATACCGAACTGCTGCAGTACCTCCCTGTTCCCTGTACTTTGCACGGGACGGAAGGACAGATGCTCCGGATGAACCGATCCGGGAGCCAGGTGGTCTCCGTTCACCGCACCTTGAACGATATGATAGCCCTGCACACTGTCTTCTTCAAGATGCCGGGACTGGACCGCAAAGGGGGCGATTTTGGCAGCATCCACCGCTTCATTCTGCAGCTCCGAATTTCCTACGGCTCCTTCAGCCAGATGTCTGGTTCCGATGCTGTCCAGAGCCAGCTTCTCCCCGGTAATACTGCCGTCCGGCAGCAGCTTGGGGGTCAAAGTGTTATCGGCCAGATGCTCCCGGCTGATGCTGCCGCTTCGGATATGACGCCCGTCAATAGCATCCGGGGCCACATGTCCGCCATAGACGCTGCCCGGGGCCAGATGGTTAGATCCCACTGCACCTTCAGCCAGCTTGCTGCCGTCCACACTGCCTTCTCTGAGCAGTTCGGAAGTCAACACATCTCCGGCCAGATGCTCCCGGCTGATGCTGCCGCTTCGGATATGACGCCCGTCAATGGCATCCGGAGCCACATGTCCGCCATAGACGCTGCCCGGGGCCAGATGGTTAGAGCCCACTGCACCTTCAGCCAGCTTGCTGCCGTCCACACTGCCTTCTCTGAGCAGTTCGGAAGTCAACACATCTCCGGCCAGATGCTCCCGCTTGATGCTGCCTGCCCGCAGATGGCTGCTATCCACGGCTTCAGGAGCCAGATGATCTCCGTTCACTGCACCCTGAACAATGTGATAGCTCTGTACGCTGTCTTCTTCCAGATGCCGGGACTGGACCGCAAAGGGGGCGATTTTGGCAGCATCCACCGCTTCGTCCTGCAGCTCCGAATTCCCTACAGCTCCTTCAGCCAGTTGTCTGGTTCCCACCGCGCCTGGCGCCAGCCTGCTGCCGTCCACACTGCCCTCTCCGAGCAGCTCTGAGGTCAGCACATCCCCGGCCAGATGCTCCCGCTTGATGCTGCCGGTCCGCAGATGGCAGCTATCTACTGCTTCAGGAGCCAGATGGCCTCCATAGACGCTGCCGGAAGCCAGATGGACAGACCCTACAGAGCCGGCCGCCAGCTTACTTCCTTTAATACTGCCGTCCGGCAGCAGCTCGGCACTGCGGACTTCGTTCGCCAGATGCTCAAGCTTAATCGCCCCGTGTTCCACATGCCGTTCCTGAATGGCTCCGTCTGCGAGATGCCCCGCGTCTATGCTCTGCGGATGCAGATGCTGCGATTGCACAGCCCCTTCAGCCAGCTTGCTGCCTTCGATGCTGCCGTCCGGCAGCAGCTCGGCACTGCGGACCTCGTTCGCCAGATGCTCAAGCTTAATCGCACCGCGTCCCACATGCCGTTCCTCGATAGCCCGGTCTGCGAGATGCACCGCCTCTACGCTCTGCGGATGCAGATGCTGTGACTGCACTGCCCCTTCGGCCAGCTTATTGCCTTCAATACTGCCATCCGGCAGTAGTTCTGCACTAATCGTCTCGGAAGCCAGATGGCTTAACTGGATGCTGCCGGTGCGGATATGACGGCTATCCACCGCATCCGCTGCCAGATGTCCTCCATATATACTGCCCTGCGCCAGATGGAAAGAGCCCACTGCCCCCGCCCCCAGCTTGCTCCCGCCAATACTGCCGTCCGGCAACAGCTCCGCACTCCGCGTTTCCTCTGCCAGATGCGCAAGCTTGATTAACCCTGGACGCAGATGCCGTTCCTGCACGATACCGTCTACCAGATGTTCTCCATAAATACTCTCTTGCTGCAGATTCAGTGAACCCACCGCACCGGCTGCCAGCTTCCCGCTGTCTATACTGCCGTCAGGCAGCAGATCCGTGGTCAGTGTATCCTTGGCCAGATGATCAAGCTGGATGCTGCCGGTGCGGATATGACGGCTGTCTACGGCACCTTCTGCCAGGTGCCCGCTATACACACTACCCGCTGCAAGGTGGAAGGCACCTACTGCACCTGCTCCCAGCTTGCTTCCGGCGATGCTGCCATCCGGCAGAAGGTCGGCACTGCGCGTCTCCGGTGCCAGATGGGCAAGAGTGATCTCACCTGCACGGATATGGCGGCCTTCCACCGCTTCCTGCGTCAGATGAACGGACTGCACGCTGTCTTCAGCCAAATGAACCGAACCTACAGCCGCCGCTGCCAGCTTTTCTGCCCCAATACTGCCGTCCGGCAAGATCCGGGCACTGCGGGCCTCTTCCGCCAGATGCGCCAGGCCGATGCCGCCATCTACGATATGCCGCCCTTCCACGGCTGCTTCAGCCAAATGGCTTCCGTCCACGCTTCCGGGTGTGAGATGACGGGAGGCCACCGACCCTTCGGCCAGCTTGGCGCTGCCGATGCTGCCATCCTGAATCTGAATGGATGAGACAGAGCTAGGAATGATATGTCCGTTGCCGATCGACATGGGCCGGATCTGTGCACCGCCCACACTTCCAGGTGCGAGATGTCTGCCTTGTACAGACAGGTCACCGAGAGAATCCGGGCCGACAGCACCTGCTGACAGATGCTCACTCTGTACGGCAGAAGCCGCCAGCTTCGCAGCACTCACACTCCCGTCGGCCAGCTTGATTGCAGTAACGGACAGGTCGCCTAATTTATCCGTCGAGACACTCTCCGGCGATAACTTCAATGAAGTCACGGCATGGTCGGCCAAATGATGCGGCTGCACAATAGCAGCAGCGAGATGCGCCTCCCTCACTGCACCGGAAGACAGCTTATCTTCCGTAACCGCACCGGATTGCAGCGCGGACGAAGCTACGCTGTGGTCCCCCAGATGCCGGCGTTCAATCGCGCCGGATGCCAGATGTTCAGCTGCTACCGCCTCTTCCTGCAGCACCCGTCCACTGATACTGCCGTCCGCCAGATGCTTCTCCTCTACAGCGCAGACCGCGATATGCTCGCCGCTTACCGCCTCTCTTGCGATCACATTTCCGCCGACTGCGCCTGTAGCCAGCTTAGCGGATATGATACTGCCGTCGGCCAGCTTGGTTGAGGTAATGCTCTGGGGACTAAGATGCTCCCCTGTAACGGATTCATACCCCAGTTGTTCTTCGGTTACTGCCCCTTTAGCCAGGTGGCCGGTCAGCACGGAATGCTCCTGCAGCTGGACAGATCCAACGGATTCTGCAGCCAGATGGGAATGGTCTACAGCATCGCGCTGCAGATGAGCCGAAGTGATGGCCTGCAGGGCAATCTGCGGACTGCGCACAGCAGATTTCGCAATATGGCGTGTTGTTACCGCTTCATCCGCCAGTTTATGGGCCAGAATGCTCTGATCCGCAATTTTGGAAGAAGTGACCGCCTGCTCAATCAGCTGTGTAGTACCTACTGCCCCCTCCGCCAGCTTCACGAAGGAAATACTGCGGTCTGCCAGATGGCGGCTGCCAATCTCCCCTTCGGCAATATGCTCCGCCGTAATGCTCTCCGGGTTGATATGCTGGCTGCGGATGGCCTTCGCCGCGATCTGCCGTGACCCGGCAGCTCCATCCGAGAGGTGCCCGCTCTCAATGATTCCGGGCTGAAGCTGTTCCTTGCCGATGAGGCGTGTCGCCAATTGTTCCCGTCCAATGGCACCCGGTGCCAGATGTTTGGCGGTAATTACGCCTTCACCCACATGCCGGCTCTCGATCACAGCATCGCCCAGCTTGACACCGCTGATCTCACCGTCAGCGATTTTGTCGGCGGACACGGCTTCATCGGCCAGCTTAGAGCGGTCAATGCTGCCGTTGGCGAGGTGACGGCTGACAACGCTGCTGCTGAGGATTTTCTCCCCGGTAACGGCACCATCATCCAGCAGCTCCGCCGTGATGATACACCCGCTGAGATGCCGGCTGCTGATCGCAGCGTCGGCAATATGCTCTCCGCCAATAATCCGGTCTGCCAGCTTCTCCGGACCGATGCTGCCGTCCTTCAGCTTCTCGCCGCCGATGGAATGATCAAGCAGCTTCCCCCCGCTGACACTGCTTTCCGCCAGATGCTCACCGGTAACCGACTCCGGCGCGATCTTCGGGGAGGTAACCGCGCGATCCGCAAGATTGATATTCTGCACAGCGTAGTCCTGCAGCCAGGGAGTACCGATGATGCCATGCTTCAGCTTAGACCCGTCGATAGTCCGCGGGGCAATTTTGGGACCGGTGACTGCGGCATCGGACAGATCATCGGTATACACGGGCTTCAGGCGTTCTTTTTCCACGGGAACATATGCAGTCACTTCAGGCAGAGAATCAGTGTCTTCATACTGGTACTCCTCTTCCGCCGCCGCTTCCTGACTCCCCTCCCGTGCATGCAAAGTCTGCTGAAGCGGTTCCGTCACTTCCAGCGTCTCCACCGCGCTCACCTGCAGCTCCCATTCCTCTGCGTCCAATACTTCCACCTCAGCAGCTTCTCTGCTTTCCTTCATTCTGGGACTGCTGCTCAACATGCTAAGTTCAGTCTTGTTGGGATCATCTACATAGTAGAGCGGTCTTTTTGAACTGCGTTGCCGATTTCGTTTGGAGCCCTTCACAAGCAGTCTCCTCCTTCCATCTGTTGTTTCTTCTAGGCATCATATGCAGCTACATGGGCGGATGACACCATTCCTTCCGTTAGTAACCCATTCTTATCCTTCCAAAAAAGGGCATCTGCCGCCGCGCATCCGTCCAACCCTTAGGGGCACGTACATACATACAATGACAGGAGACAAGTGGAAACGGCTTTGCCGTCCTTTTATAAGGACGGTATTCGTTTCAGCGAGAAATATAAGGATAAGTTATCGTGTGCAACTAATAAATTCTTATATTTCGAAAAAACAGCCGGGAAGCTACTTCAAGATAACAGGAGGAACGAACATGGGGCAAAAGCTCGTTGGAATACTGCTAAATGCCGCTATGCACGGGGGCGTTCCCCGGTTAAAAACCGGACAGGAATCTCTGGCAAACTACGAAGAGGCCGCCGCCGCATACGGATTAACCCCTTGCTTTTTGAAGCTGTCCGACATAGATACACAGTCCGGCTTCAGCAGTGTATATATGAAGACAAATTCACAAGGATATCGCAGACATATCATCCCGACGCCAGAGGTCATCCATAACCGGGCCATTTACGATCAGCGCAGCAGCGGCGTCGAACGGCTGCTCCGGCAGGGCATTCATGTATACAACACCTGCAACCGTTACGGCAAGGATCAGATTCACGGACTGCTGGAGCAGAACCGGGAACTGCAGGCCGTGCTGCCGGTCACATCAGCCGGGATATCCGGCCTGAAGGAGATGATGGGCAGCTATACGGATCTGATCCTCAAGCCTTGCCGGGGAAGCGTTGGTAACGGCGTTATGCGTCTCACCCGGAGCGGAGGGGAGCGGTGGATCTGGAGCTACTCTCTTACCGGTTCCAAACGCTCCATCCGCACACCGGTTAACCCGGGTGCTCTTCCCCGGGCGCTCCGCGCACGGCTCTCTTCCGTGCCCTACCTGGTCCAGGAGCGGATTCCGCTGGCCGAGATCAACGGACGCCCGTTCGACCTGCGCGTCACCGTACAGCGGGGCTGGGGCGGAGCGTGGCAGGTCACCGGAATGTTCGCCAAGCTGGCCGCACCCGGCGGCTTTGTCTCTAACATTGCCAGAGGGGGCGAAGCCCTGAAGGCATCATCCGCACTGGAGAAGGCGTTCTCCGGGGAGGAGGCTGCCAGAATCCGCATGTCTGTGCTCTCCCTGAGTCTCTCCATCGCCCGTGAGCTGGAGCAGAGTCTCCCGGGTCTCGCAGATATCGGGCTGGATATCGGGGTGACGAAGCACGGGCACCTGTTCTTCATTGAATGCAACGGGCGCGACCAGCGTTACGGCTTCCGCAAAGCCGGACTTAGCGGAGTCTGGAAAGACAGCTACCGCCAGCCTATGGGCTATGCCAGATATCTGCATGAAGCGGCTATAAGAATTAACTCTTATTGATTTGTCTCCTATTCTATGTCAATATAATGCAGAGCGGGTGGAGTCCCTTGGCACGGGACCCTACTGCTGCATGATGGAAGGGAGATGGGCATGGTTAAACAATTGCTGCGGCTGATGACCGAGCTATCCTCGCACAGATGGCTTTCCAGGTTGATGGGGGCTTTTTCCCATAGCAGACTCAGCCGCCTTATGATTCCGGTATTTATACGTTCCTATCAAATTCCTGCCTCCGAGGCAGAGAAGACGGCCGGGGAATACCGCACACTGAATGAATTCTTCAGCCGCCGCCTGAAGCCCGGCATGAGGCCGGTTGCCGGCGGTGACCATGCCGTGGCCAGTCCGGTGGACGCCATGATTACGGCAATGGGCGACATTAACTGCGGAACGATAATGAATGTGAAGGGGCAGGATTATACGCTGGAGGATTTGCTTAATCACTCGCCACACCTCGAACTGTACAAAAAAGGCTACTATTTCGTCCTCTACCTAAGCCCTACCGATTATCACCGGATTCACTCCCCGTTAACCGGACAGCTGAGGGAGAGCGATTATATCCGCGGACGGGCTTACCCCGTGAATGAATTCGGCATGCGACATATGAAGAGTGTCCTGAGCCGCAACGAACGGCTGATTACTTATATAGCCGGCAGCTATGGCGAGACCGCCGTGGTCAAGGTAGGCGCAATGAATGTGAGCAGTATCCGCTACACCGATGAATCCGCCCGTGAATGGCAGCGGGGCGACGACCTGGCCTATTTCGAATTCGGCTCTACGGTAGTCCTGCTGATGGAGAGCGGCACCTTCACCCCGCGTCCAGGACTTACCGTGGACACCAAGGTGAAGATGGGCGAGCTGCTGGGTGAGATGCGGCGGGCTACTTAGCTTCCGGGCTGCATCCTGCCCGAAGAGCGCAGCGTAAGACGTAAGCGGCATGACTGTGCCGTTCTCTTACAGGACGGACCCTGCCAGCGAGAAATATATTTGAAAACAAACCCCGCCCAAGGAACACGACAACGTGTCCTTGGGCGGGGTTTGTTTGGACTTCAGGAGATCCTTCACAGAGAATTGGAGGATTTGCGTTTGCGTTTGCCTTGCCTTTTACCGGATAAAGGTGTTCCTTACCCGTCAGACGCCAAAAAGGGAGTATCCCTCAGCCATGAGATGGCTGGAATACTCCCTTCATTATTATTGTTTCAGGAGAAATCATGGATATCTCCAGCTCTACTGTCTTCAGTTACTCCGTAACCTTGCTCTGATTAGCCACCTCGCGGGCTTTCTCCTGGACCTCTTCCGGGACGCCGAGATAGAAGCGGCTGATCGGCTTCACATCGTCGTCGAGCTTATAGACCAGCGGGACGCCGGTTGGGATGTTGAGATCCAGCAGGGCGGTCTCATCAATGTCCTCCATGTATTTGATCAAGGCCCGCAGCGTATTGCCATGGGCGGAGATCAGGACCCGCTCCTTCTTGCGGATCAGCGGCACAATGCGGTTGGCCCAGAAATCGCCGACCCGGTGCACGGTATCCTCCAGGCTCTCCCCGCGCGGGATATCTCCCGGACGGACTTCCTTATAGCGGATATCATTTCTGGCATAACGCGGATCATCCGGCTCCAGCATCGGGGGACGGACCGAGAGGCTGCGCCGCCAGATATGGAGCTGCTCCTCACCGTATTTCAAGGCGGTTTCACTTTTGCTGAGGCCCTGCAGCGCCCCGTAATGGCGCTCATTCAGCTTCCAGGATTTCTGCACGGGAATCCACAGCAGGTCCATCTCATCCAGCACATAGTTCAGCGTCTTGATCGAACGCTTCAGCACCGAAGCGAAGGCAAGGTCGAACGTATACCCGGCATCCTTCAGCAGGGCCCCCGCTTTCCTGGCCTCTTCCACACCCTTCTCCGTCAGATCGGGATCACTCCAGCCCGTGAACAGATTCTGCCGGTTGTATTCACTCTCTCCATGCCGTATCAGGACGATTTCGTACATAAGTATTCTCCCTCTCCTGTCTTTTGTGTTCATACTTATATTCTGTCACAGACGGATGCCCGCTTCAACTTTTGATGGACCCCGGCTATTCCTGTAGCAAAAAGCCCTGCCGGTGGCAGGGCTGACGCGTCACCGGGCAGCCAGCAGCATTTAGACGCCCGGGTCAGCGGATTTCCGACGGGCTTTTGCCGGTGTGCTGCTTGAACTGGCGGCTGAAAAAGAAGATATCGCGGTAACCCAGCGCATCCGCCACCTCGGTTACATTCATGCCGGCATACAGCAGCAGATGCTGTGCCCGTTCAATTCTCGCACGGATCACATAGGACTGGACCGAGGAGCCGGTGATCTCTTTGAACTTGATCGAGAAGTAGCGCGGCGACAGCCCCGCCCGGGCGGCCAGATCCTCTACCCGGTGCGCAGCACCCGGATGCTGGCTGACATAGTTGGCGACCTCATGGATCACCTCAGCCAGCTGGTTGCTGACATGGCGTTCAACCGGCACTACCTGATCCTGCCGCAGCAGATGAATCATCAACTGCTTCAGAATCAGGCGGCCTTCCTCCTCCGCGGCATAGGTCTGCACCAGGAACAGGCGGACATAACGGGCCAGCAGATGCTCGAATTCCACCGTCTCCGTCAGCTCATGGTACGGTGCCGGAATCTCGGTTACCTCCTCGGTAACATCGAAATGAATATATGTAAGCACAAGCGGCTTTTGCGGATTGTGTGTCGCACTGGTATGGTCCCCCGGACGGAACAGGAAGCAGCTTCCCTTCCCCACCTGATAAGGCACCCCGCTGCGCACAACGGTTCCCTCTCCGCTCCAGACATAGAACAAATCATAATTTTGCAGCGGCTTCTCTCTTTTTTGCCACTTCCAGCCCGGTTCACAGACAATCTTCGCCAGGGCCGGGAGGATGACAAAAGAGGATGGCGATGCATGCAGCATATGGTTCCCTCCTAAACGTATAGCGTAAGCTTACTTTTCATAATACCTTGTCCGGTTCCCTTTTGTACATCTTCACGGCTTCAGGCCGTTCCCGAACCTGTCACAGAAAGTCTTGCCCGGCGCGTGATGCCAATGTCCGGCTGAAGAGGAGGCGCTTGCCTGATTCCAAAAGTATTTGTGAAAACGCAGCATTCCTCAGTGACGGCGACAATCCACGGTGTTATAATGTTAGGCAATGTTAGCGTATATATCCCAGAAGAATACCGGAAGGATGAAACTGATGAATCCACTGGCTGGACAATTGAATGACAGCATCAAGGCAGGCAATGAACATGTGTACGATATGCTCTCTAGTCTCGGTAAAGCAATCTATTTCCCCAAAGAGGGGATCCTGAGCCAATCCGCAGAAGCCACGGCTCATGCCAAGAAGTATAACGCCACCATCGGAATCGCTACCGAGAACGGGTTGCCGATGCACCTTGGTGTGATCCAGGATAAACTCTCCGCCTACAGTCCCAAAGACCTCTACGGCTACGCGCCTCCAGCAGGCAAGCCGGAGCTTCGTTCCGTATGGCGGGAGAAGATGCTGCGTGAGAATCCGTCGCTTGAAGGCAAGTCCTTCAGCAATCCTGTCGTAACGAATGCGCTGACCCACGGGCTTAGCATCGTTGCCGATCTGTTCGCTGAGCAAGGGGATGCCGTCATCTATCCGGACAAAAACTGGGAGAACTACGAGCTGACCTTCGGCATCCGCCGCCTGACCGAGACCGTTAATTATCCGCTGTTCACCGAGGATATGAACTTCAATAGTGAAGGTCTGCTCGATGCGCTGCTGTCCCAGAAGGACCGCGGCAAAGCCATCGTCCTGCTTAACTTCCCGAACAATCCGACCGGATATACACCGGGCATTAAGGAAGGCGAAGCCATCGTTGCCGCCATTCTGCGTGCCGCCGAAGAGGGCATCAATGTGGTCGTGGTCAGCGATGACGCTTATTTCGGACTCTTTTTCGAGGATTCGCTCAAGGAATCCCTGTTCGGCAAGCTGGCGAATCTGCATCCGCGCGTGCTGGCGGTCAAGATTGACGGAGCCACCAAGGAAGAATTCGTCTGGGGCTTCCGCGTCGGCTTCATCACCTACGCTTCGGAGAACAAGGAGCTGCTGGCAGCCCTGGAGCAAAAAACACTGGGCATCATCCGGGCCACCATCTCCAGCGGAGCACATCCATCGCAGACCTTTGTCCTGGACGCGCTGAAGGCGCCGGAATTCGCCGCACAAAAGGAAGAGAAGTTCCAGATCATGAAAGGCCGGGCCAACAAAGTGAAGGCGCTGCTGGACAGCGGCAAATACGGCGACGACGTATGGACGTATTATCCGTTCAACTCCGGGTACTTCATGTGCCTGAAGCTGCTCACCGTGCCGGCTGAAGCCTTACGGCTCCACCTGATCCACCATTACGGCCTGGGCACCATCGCCCTCGGTGAAACGGATCTGCGCATTGCCTTCTCCTGCATCGAAGAGGAGCAGCTTGAGGATCTGTTCGATCTGGTCTATGCGGGCATCCGTGATTTGGAGAAAGCCTGATCACCAAGCTTTGACATAGGCAAGTAAGTAGCCCCGGAAACCCGGGGCTACTTTTTTTCGCCTCCCTCTATGGCATTGGCCTATACACGTTCATCCCTCCGCACATACAATACGATGTGTACTCAAGTACAACAACAAACAATCGAAAGGGGAATGAACATGAGCGAAGAAGTTAGAGGCGGATACGGATACGGACACGGTGCATTCACAAGCACAGGCGCAATTCTGGTTCTCTTTATCCTGCTGGTTATCATCAGCCGTTCACTCTTTGTCTAAACCGGGAATCACTCCCTGGAGAGAGCCTTGCGCTCTCTCCACTCCCGTGTTACCGCATTCCCCGCTCCATAACAATGGCCTCACACTCTGCGGTAGCGGAGAATGAGGCCATTTGTCATGTGTATAGCATTAGGCACATAGGTGCATACAGTAAGTTCTATAAGTCATCCTCATCCACGCGCGCTTCCTTGCGGGTGGACGAGACTCTGAACAGATACGCCAGCAGGAACCCGCAGGCGTAGGTTCCCAGGGCCGGCAGCGGCCGGTCCCCCAATTCAAGCAGGAGGGGAAGACCGGTCAGCAGGGCCAGGACCAGATGGGCCCGGAAGACAAACTGGATCGTCCCCTTCCCCTTGCTGCCTTCCGGCAGCGGGTACACGGTCAGCCAGAACGATTCACTGTGCAGCTTGCGCAGCGCTGTCAGCTGAATGCCCATCAGAAAAAGGAAAAATACATAAATGCCGCTGCCAAGGTAGCTGCCTCGTGTCATCCAGACCAGGAACAGATCGAGCACCGCAATCCGCAGGACGATGCCGAAGATGTCGCCGCGGGCGAAGCTTTTGGTCAACAGGAAGCGGTAGGCCGAATTCCGCTGCCAGGTGATGCCGCTCCCCCACTTGCTCAGATAACGCCGGGCATAGACCCGCTGCTCGCGGCCGGGAACATCGACGAACCAGCCAAGAACCATCAGCGCCCGGGTCCCCTGATTCTTCTCCATGGTAATCAAGCGTTCCCACGGAACGGAATGCCGGCCGGGAACGGACAATGCTGCCGCGTAGGCTGCGGCCAGAATCACGATGAAGATCAGTGCGCGGATCGACGGCTGCCATACCCAGGCGGCAACCATCAGGGTGCCTACTGCCCAGCGCAGCAGATTATAGCCACTGGCAGCCGGACGCGAGAGCATAGCGGTCTCCCGCCATAACCCGTAGCTGGACAGCAGCTTCACCAGGATCAGCACCAGAAGCGTAGCCAGCAGCCCCTTAGGCGACTCATCCGTGCGTATGTACAGCGGCCATATCGTAATGAGTATAAAGGCCAGGCGCAGGATCTTCCACACATTGCCGCTGACCCAGGAAGGGGCGAAATACTCCCTCATCCGGTGACCCTGCGGCAGCAGGAAGATCGTGTCCGGGGTCTGCAGATACGTCCGGAAGCTGCTGTGCACCGCCGCAGGGATCAGCAGAAGAAGCATAATCCAGCGGATGGGTATGCCTGCCGGAATATCGCGCAGCAGCGCAGTATACCAGGCGGAGAACATAATCAGTACCAGCAGGAACACCATCGCTACACCGCTCTGAATAATATAACCCACATAAGGAATCAAGCTACCTGTGAACCGGCTGCGCCGCTGCCGGCGCAGCTCCTTCAAATCCATATCATTTCCCTCCCTGAACCAGCTCGTAGAACAGCTGCTCCAAATTCAAGCCCTGCAGTCCGGCCTTCGCGGTCATCTCGGCAAGCGTTCCCTCCGCGATCACCATTCCGCGATGCAGTACAATGAACCGGTCACAATAGTTCTCGATGGTGGAGAGAATATGCGAGCTGAGCAGAATCGACGCCCCGGACTTCTTCAGATCCAGCATGAAATCCAGCAGCGAGCGGATACCCAGCGGATCGAGGCCGAGGAAGGGTTCGTCGATGACATACAGGGCAGGGCGCGCTACGAACGCGCACATAATCATCACCTTCTGCTTCATGCCCTTGGATAGATGGGAGGACAGGGTATCCATCTTGTCCTCCATATTGAAGAGTGCCGCCAGCTGGCTGGTGCGTGATTCATAATCACTGCGTTCTACACCATAGGCCCGGGCAGTGAATTCCACATGCTCACGGACCGTCAATTCCTCATAGAGCAAAGGGGATTCCGGCACAAAGGACAGCGCGCTGTGATAGCTCTCGGGATCGCTGCCCCGCGTCTTCCCTTGTACAGTAATCTCGCCCTTATGCGGGGACATCAGCCCCAGGATATGCTTCATCGTGGTGCTTTTGCCCGCACCGTTCAGTCCGATTAACCCGACCATCTCACCTGGCTGCACCTGCAGGCCGATATCATGAAGCACCGGCTTATTCAGGCTGTAGCCTCCGCTTAAGCCCGTAATTTGCAATACGGGAGCTGTATTCATTGACCGTCACCTCTCGGGGTTTTGTTCTTGAGCCACTTCGGGGCTCCCTTATTCTTGCGGTTCTTGTCGCGCTCTGCCTGGCTGCGCGCCTTGCCCGCGGGCCCCGCCGCGCTGCGCGTGCTTGCGGCAATCCCCGGCCGGTGCTGCTCACGCCGCACCGTGCCCTCACCGCTGGCAGCCGCTGGTCCCGGCTGCCCTGCCGGCGCTGCGCCGCCGCTCCCTCCGGCTGCTGTTCCAGCAGCCTCGCTGCGCACCTGGGGCTTGCCGGTGCGCGGGGCTTCGCCGCCGCGCGGTAGAGCCCCCTCGCGGCGGGCGTTTCCGCCCCCGCCGCTGCGCAGTTCACTGCGCTCGCTGTCCGCCAGCGCCTTGCCGAAGGCCATCGCCCGCTCGTCCAGCTGGATATCCAGCTCGCGGGCGAATTTGCGCATGATGAACGTCTGCTGCTCCGTAACAATCGTTACGGACATCCCGCGTTTGCCCATGCGCCCCGTCCGTCCGGCACGGTGGACATAGTGCTCGGAGTCAAAGGCCGGATCGAAGCTGACGACCAGCGTCAGATTCTCAATGTCAAGACCTCTGGCCGCCACGTCACTGGCGACCAGCACCTTGAACTTGCCGCCCTTGAAGCGGGCCAGCACATTGCTGCGCGTCACCTTGTCGGCATCGCCATAGAGCGCGGCGGCCGGAAGTCCAAGGTGGTTCAGCTTGGCCGTCACCTCGGCGATGTCGTCGGTGGCGTTCACGAACACCAGCGCACGCTCCGGCTTGTAGTGGCGGATCACCCGGCGGAGCATGTCGAGCTTGTTCCGCTCCTCGGCGACTACATAGTGATGTTCAAGACTCGCCGCGGTCATCATACCGGGATCAATACCCACCTCGGCAGGATTCTTCATCTCCCGGTTCGCCAGCAGCCGGGTCTCCGGTCCAATCGTTGCAGACAGCATGACCAACTGCCGGGTACGCAGCGCACTGCTGACAATCTTCGTCACTTCACCGGCGCCGCTAAGCTGGAACATCTGGTCGGCCTCATCGAGTATAATCGTGGTTACCTCATGCATCTTCAGCTTGCGCAGCCCGATTAGCTCCCGCACGCGTCCCGGTGTACCTACCACCAGGTGGGGATGCTCCCGCAGCTTGTCAATCTGGCGCTTGATCGCCGCCCCGCCGATCAGCCCTATCGCCCGGATGCCCCGGTGTTCCCCGTAGCGCTCCGCTTCGCGGAGGATCTGCATCGCCAGCTCCTGGGTCGGTGCCAGCACAATTTTTTGCACCGATTTCTGGTCCGGGTTAATCCCTTGCAGCAGCGGCAGCAGATAAGCCAGCGTTTTGCCTGTTCCTGTCTGGGAAGCGGCCAGAACATCTCTTCCTTCCAGCAGAAGCGGAATCGTCTGCTCCTGTACGGGGGATGGTTCGGTAATGCCGAATTCAGACAACCGGGCAGCAAGATCTTCCTGAATGCCGATAGCTGCAAAAGAAGCTTTATTCATAATAGGTATTCATCCTTTTCACTTAAGATAATATGTTCATTATATGCCAAAAAGGCCTCTCCACCAAATGGAAGGCCATAATTCTAAGTCCAAGCCGTATTTATCAAGGGGGACATCTTCCTGTATGCAAAAGGGGACAAGCACTTTGCTTCCTGGCCGGTCATCATTTCCGGTTCATAACATTGTAGGTCAGCTTGTCCGCCAGCCGTGGAATCAGGCCATAGAGACGGATGCCGAAGCCAGCCAGACCGGGGAGGTCGATTTCCTCTTTGCCCTTCTCCATCAGCTTCACGATCTTCGCAGACACATGCTGCGGAGTCATCATGATCCGGCTTACACTTTTCTCATAATTGCCGGAAGGGTCGGCGGTCTTGAAGAATTCGGTGGCAATCGGTCCGGGGTTCACGGCCGAGACAATAATTCCGCTCTTTCTCAACTCCTGACGGAGCGCATTGGTGAAGCCGAGAACCGCATGTTTGGTGGCGGTATAAGCAACCGCGCGGGCTGTGCCGATTTTGCCGGCCATCGAAGCCACATTCACAATCTGGCCGCTGCCGCGCTCCAGCATATGAGGTACTACCGCCTTGGTGCAGCGGACAATCCCCATATAGTTCACATCCATCATGGCGTCGAATTCGCCCGGCTCCATCTCCGTAAAAGCGGCGAACTTGCCGTAACCGGCATTATTGAGCAGAATATCAATTCTGCCGAACTGGTCCAGGATCTCCCCGAAGGTGCGTTCAACGGCCGCCTCATCGGTCACATCGCAGACGAACAGTCCATGTGCGCCCGGAATTCCCGCCGCGATCTCCTGCAGCTTGTCCTTCGAACGGGCCAGCAGAACCGGGACCGCCCCGCGCTGGCTGAGCATCTGTGCCGTAAGCGCGCCAATCCCGCTGGATGCTCCTGTAATGACCACAATTTTACCTTGTAATGCCATGGAATATATTCAACTCCCGATTATCCGCCTAAGAGATCATTACCTGAATATCAAGCTCTCCGATGCCCTCCATCACAAGAGGGATACTCAGCGCTCTGCGCGGCAGTATGGACATGCTCTCCGACTTCATCAGCTTCGGCGGGGTAATGTCTACAGACACCCCTTGGTTGGAGAGAATAGTACTGGCATTGCCGCTGATCATATTGCCAAGCTCGGATATGGCACTCTGCCCCATCTCATCCATTTCCGTAATTACATAACCGCCCATCATGGCCGACACCATCTTAAGCGCTACCGGTTCGGCAATCCCGAAGATAATATTCCCGCTGAGCTGACCTGTCATTCCCACTTGAATCCATATATGATTATCGATCAGTTCAATATCCTTAATCCCCAGCATACCGGTGGACGGCGAGACTTGGATCACCTGTTCAATTACAATGCGCGCAGACTCTAAAAACGGATTAATTACTTCTGCTTTCATGAAAGTGCTGTCCCCCCTCAACCAGTCTTTAGTCATATACCAAAAGTCCTAAGCAATAAAATTTATTATACTTCATATATCGGTATTATTCACCAAAAATTAATGGTCTTGTCGAATGATTTCTGAAGATAGTTTGGGCGGCAACATTGCCCTCCCGGGAGGAATCTCCTATAATTTAAACAATAAACGTAAAACCTGCGGCGTCAAACCCTCCGAGTGCAGCACTCACAGCAACTATATTTTCCGTTCACCGTGTCAGAATTTGCAGCTAGCCGACTCTAATTCTAAGAAGCAGACATGTGCGCATACGTCCTCTGGAAAGCTAGGGCTTTCCCTGTTTGTACAAATATACGGCGGCACCATCCGGTAGCCATAAGGGGGCAAGTCCATGAATATCAGCCAGCTCGAAACACTGATTACCATCTCCAAAACGATGAGCTTCCGCAAGGCGGGTGAACTGCTCAACCTTACCCAGCCCGCCGTCTCGGCGCAGATCAAAAGCCTGGAGGAAGAATTCAAAACCCAGCTTGTTGACCGGAACCAGCCGGTAACGCTGACGGACAGAGGCAAGGTCTTCCTTGCCCACGCAGAGCAGATTGTAGGTATCGTAGATGAGCTTAAGCAGCGCCTTGCCGATCTCGATGAGAATCCCCAGGGGCATATTATTCTCGGTACGACCACCTCCATCGCTATCCAGATTCTCCCCCGGGTGCTGTCCTATTTCCAGGATCAGTTCCCGCATATCAAAACATCGATCTCATCCATGTCCTCCTCCCAAATCTACCAGCATGTCGAAAACGGGATTGTCGATGTCGGCATCGGCTATCTGATCGGCCGCAACCCGGGGATGACTACTTCAGTCCTGTATTATGATACTTTTGAACTGGTTGTCTCCCCCCGCCATCCGCTGGCCCAGGTCAAATCGGCCGGGATTGAGGCACTGGGGAGAATACCGCTTATCCTGCTCTCGCCGGACACGGTCGGACGTAAATTCGTCGATGAGGTGCTGGCGAAGCACGGCATTCAGCCGCTCGTGATCATGGAGCTGACCAGCAGCGAGGAAGTGAAGCGGATGGTTGAGCTTGACCTGGGCGCGGCGGTCATCTCCAAGCAGTCTGTCATGGCCGAGGTTAGACTTGGCACACTCCGCATCGTCCCGATCATTGAGCTGGAGGTGACCCATCCCGTAGGTGTCATTACCAAATCCGGCAAGTATGTCAATTCTGCGATGAGACAATTCCTGAGCGATCTTAAGGGGATGCCCGAGACCCAGTTCATCGGCTCAGAGTAACCTTTACCCATTCTGCCATATTGGCCTAAGGAGATGTTCCCTGTATGAATTTCGACCTGCACACCCACCATTTCCGCTGCGGTCATGCGGACGGCAATATCAGAGACTACATTGAAGCCGGAATAGCAGCAGGGCTGGATGTCATCGGTATTTCCGACCATTCGCCTTACTTCGGAAGCCCGGACGAGCAGGCTTTTCCGCGTATCGCCATGGCCAAGTCCGAGCTGGCCCGTTATGTCCAGGAAGTTCTGTCGCTGCAACAAGAGTACGAAGGCCGCATAGATGTCCTGCTTGGCATGGAGTCGGATTATTTCCCGGAGCATGCGGAGCTGTACCGCAAGACCTTCGCCGCATATCCGTTCGATTATGTAATCGGCTCAGTGCATCACGTAGAAGAAGTCAGCATCTTCAACAAAAGCCGCTGGAAGGGGCTTGGCACGGAGCAGCAGCTTGCAGCCAAAGCGGAGTACTACCGGCTCATAGCGGAATCTGCGCGCAGCGGCATGTTCCAGGTTCTCGGTCATATTGATGCCATGAAAGGGAATTATCCCCCCTTCTCCGAGATTGCCGCTCCGCAGGAGATTGACGAAGCCTTGCGCATCATCGGCGAATGCGGGCCGGCCATTGAGATCAACACCTCCGGCGGCACCAAGCTATGCGGCGGCTGGTATCCCTCCGATGAGATTCTGGAGCGGGCCCTGCATTTCGGCGTCGAGGTCACCTTCGGCTCTGATGCCCATAAGCCTTCCCGTGTGGCCGATCAGCGCAATCAGGTCGCTGCCAGGCTGAAGGAGATCGGATTTCAGTACTGGGTCTATTACAAGCAGCGCGGGAAGATCAAGGTTGCGCTGTAATCGTGTAACGCCAAAAAACCGTTCCGCAAGAAACTTGCGAAGCGGTTTTTTTGTTATTCAGCTACGCCCATCCCACCCGAATTCGAGCTATCCCGCTTCAATTGTACGCGAAGGATTATTCCTTGTTCAGATTGCTGCAGGTGAAGCCCTGCTGCTTCAGCGTATGCTGCGCATCCCCGTACTGCGGATTCAAGGCATAGAAGCGGGCAATGGTACTGCTCCAGTCCCTTTCCGTCAGCCCCTGCGCCTTCAGCGACGCACGGTGGGCCGCATTATATTCTTCAATCAGGCCCTTCTGATCGGGATTATAGACTTCTTCGTGATATACAGCCGCGATAGGCAGGCGTGGTTTCTTCGGCTGCTCTTCCGCCGGATAGCCGACGCAGAGACCGACGACCGGGAATACATATTCGGGTAATTGCAGCAGCTCAATGACTCCTGCTGTGTTGCGGCGTACGCCGCCGATGGGGATAATCCCCAGGCCCAGCGATTCGGCGGCAGCCACTGCGTTCGACAGGGCAATGCCTACATCGGTGGCGCCTACCAGCAGGGCATCGACATCCCGGGCCGTTTCGAACGGCTGATCTTCAAGCTCAGCCGCAAGCCGGGCCCGGTGAAAGTCCATACAGAACACCAGGAATACCGGCGCACCTGCCACATGCTTCTGGTTGCCGCTCAGTACAGAGAGCTGCTGCTTCCGTTCTACGCTGCGTACGGCAATAATGGATACCTGCTGGCCGTTCACCCAGGAGGGGGCGGCCTGGGCGGCCTCAATTATGGTCTTCAGCTTCCAGGGCTCCACCGCTTGCCCTGTATATTGCCGGAAAGAGCGGTGGTTCATAAGTAGTCTAATCACATCGTTCAAGAGTTCAGATCCTCCCTGCTTACATCATGTTATCTCTATCATCATAGCCTAATCCCCCTGGCGGCCGCCAGCAGAACAAACGGCTGTCCCGCGTCCAAGAGGCAAAAACGCAAAAAAATGGACCCGAATCATCGGGTCCCAACAGCAGTTATATTTTCAAAAGGGGGTCATGTACTTAGTTTAACCGCTCTCTGTTAGAGTTTGATAACGGCATTATTTCATTTGTATGACAATGTGAATACTTTCATTACATCGCCCGAGCCGTCGGCCATCGGGAGAATCCGCTCCAGCGTCAGGCCGTTCTTCAGCATGACCCGGGCCGACCGGAGATTATCCCCGCGGCAGCGCCCCTCGATCTGCTTCAGTCCGAGTTCCCGGAAGCTGTAGTCCAGCAGCAGCCCCAATGCCTCTGTCGCATAGCCGTGCCCCCACCATGACGGACCCAGCATATAACCCAGCAGCGCCTTCCCCTCATGCCGGTTCCAGTTCTGCAGAGAGACCGACCCGATCAGCTCCGGCTGTCCTTTGATATAGATTCCTGCATGCAGGGCATGGGGATCATAGCCGTGAAGCATCCGGTTCACCAGCTTATCCAGTACCCCCTGCTGTGAAGACGATCCATGGCGCAGCTGAATATGCGGCTGAACCTCAGGGTGGGAGAGCAGCGATCTCAGCCGCACTCCGTCGCCGGACGCCATATTCTTCACTTCGACCGCCGGTCCTTGCAGCGCCATCCGCATAATCATCTCATATGTGCTCATGAACTTCTCCCTCTTCTGATCTCGGGTAGACTTCCCTTCAAGACAGCCCGGCTACCCCCGGCGCAGGGTCAGAACGGTCAGCTCCGGGCGGCACAGGAAGCGGAGCGGCATCAACGTCTCACCGAAACCTCTGTTCACATACACCGGCATCGCCCTATTCCCTGTATAATACAGGCCGTCTATGTATTTCTGTGATCCGTAAGGCGTGAAGGGCGCTCCTATCAGCGGCAGACGGATCTGGCCGCCGTGGCTGTGTCCCGAGAGCTGAAGGTGAAAAGGGTACGCTTCCGCAACCTCGGCGTAATCCGGCTCATGCATCAGCAGCACCGTGAATGTCCCGTCCGGAATCCCCTTGATCGCTGCCTCCGGGTCCGGCTGGCCATGCAGCATGTCATCCAGTCCGGCTACGGCCATCACAGCTCCGCCTTGCTTGATCAGGTAGGACTCGTTACGCAATACGCGGAAGCCGGCTTCCGTCAGCAGACGGGTCAGCAGCTCCGTATTCTTGTAATCATGATTCCCGAGGATGGCATACTTCCCCAGCGGGGCTTCAAGCTCTGCGAGAACCGGGACCGAGTCGGTCAGATCCTCGGCATAGCTGTCTACGATATCTCCGGTGAAGCAGATCAGATCCGGCTTCTCTTCCTTGATGTGCTTGACCAGCCGGGCCAAATCGCGGGCATCCTTGTTGAAGCCCAGATGCACATCGCTGAACTGAACCAGCCGGGTCCCGGCAAAAGCGGAAGGCAGCTCCTTCAGAGGCAGCTCCTTGCGGGTAATCTCTAACCAGTTCGGCTCTCCCTGCCAGGCATAGCCGCCGGCAAGCAGACCGGCGCCAACCACCGCTCCCGCCCCGCGGGCCAGGAACTGCCGCCGGGTCATCTTGCGGCCTCCCCGGCCTTCCGGCTTCCGGGGGCCAGGTTCGCCGCTGCCCTTAACAGCGGGAACAGAACTGCCGGGAGAGCCCCCGAACGATTGTTTGCTCATAGGGAGATTCTCCTTTCTATCCTTGCAATCTATGCGGTTAATATCACTAATGATTTCCTTACGGACCGTGCGGGTCCATCTCCTCCTGCTTCTCCGATACCGCTTCATCCACCTTGTCATCAATATCCACTTCTATCGCTGCCTCAACCTCTTCTTCCGTACCGGGTCCAAGGATTTTGCGGAACAAGCCCAGCATGGACAGCGCATAGGCGACGGTAATGAAGCTGAAGCAGATCTGCATGACTACAACAAGCCTTGAGGTGTTGTCTATGGGAGCTATATCCCCGTAACCCACGGTTGTAAAGGTTGCTACGCTGAAGTAGAGAAAGGTAATCAACTGGCTAAGCAGATCCTGCCCCAATCCCTCCCCCTGGAAGGAGGACTGTCCAAACAGCTTATAGACGGATGTATATACGACTGTAAAAAAAAGAATGCAGGTAAACGCAGCAATGCTGATGCGGATCAGGGTCTGCTGGAGCCTGACTTCCTTGCTGTTGGAATCCTTGATCTCATGAAAAATAAACAGAATGTAGAACAGGACCGAGGCCAGAACAAACAGCAGAATCAGCCCGCGCAGTCCCCGGTCTCCAGGCACAATAGTGCCCAGTTCGATCAGGTTCAGCAGATCCTCGACCGAGATCAGCGCATAGATCAGGATGGGAGCCAGCAGGACTCCCCTGCTCATCCAGCTCAGCTTCATCCGGGTGAACCACAGTACCAGCATAACTATGACAACCAAATTGAAAGTCCATACCCACCAACCCATGGCCTTTACGCTCCTGTTCTATGGTCCCGGACCTGCCTTACCTCTGCTGTCTCTCCGATGGCTGGCTGGCTCCGGTCTTCACCTGGGAATCCTCTTCCGCTCCGCTAATGACAGTAATCCGGCATTCTTCCTCCGGAGCGTTCCGGTAGGCCTCGGCAATCCCTTTGTCCTCAATCGCCTTCCGGCTGACCCGCCGCTGCTTGAAGCTGACTTCGATCTCCTTCGTGAACGGGAACGGAGTCAGGGTCAGCGTGGTGGTGTCCTGCCACTCAGCCTCAATGGCACGGCCGGAGGTGAAGCTGAACTCCTCGCTGCCCGAGAAGCCGTCTACGAACCAAGGGTGCTTCTCGGATTCAATGCTGCCCGGCTTGCTAAGGGCCAGGAACAGCGACAGGTCATCGCAGAACTGCAGCAGTCTGGCGTCATAGTATAACTCGCCTTCTTCAAGCGGCTTGCTCTGCTCCAGCCCGCGGTGAATACGTGCCCTGCGGTCCGCCTCATCCTGCAGATATTGCGTCAGCTCCGGGCATTCCTCACCCGACACCTCAATCAGCCTTTCAAAATGCGAACTGCACAGCAGCGCCCCGTAAGGCGTCTGTGCTTCAATCTCATCAATTCCCCGTCTGTAGAAGGTCAGCTTCGGCACAACCGGGAAATCGAGGAAGCTATACGGCAATCCCTCCGCATCGTTCCAGAACGGTGTCTCATCCAGGTCGATCCAGCCCCGGTCATGATTACTTACCGCCCACAGCACCTCGGCCCGGCGGCCTTCCGCCGGCGTGTGCTCTTCCTTGAACCATTTCGCGAATTCCCCGGCCAGCAGCCCGTGCTCATGCTGCTTCGTCATTATCAAGACTCCGTCCTGTTCACGGCAAATCACAGTCATTCCTCCCCGTTGTCTAAGTCCCAGAATGCTATTCTCAGCTATGTAGATTATAACATATCCACCCATATTTATTGGAACCTGCCATACGTATGGCTATTCTATGCATTAACAGGCTCTTCATTACAGGCTGTCTAAAAATGTACCCTGTTTGATCCCCCCCAGAAACACCGGGCACGCTGCCAGTCCTTTCCTCAGTTCTTCAAGCGGTGACATCTCCTCATCCCCGGCATAGCCAAACAGGCCATTTCGGGATTCACTCCCGGATGGCCTGTTGCAGGGTTGCCTATGAATATAGTCTACGTTATCTGTCCCCGGTCCTGCGGGTTATACACCCAGCCAGCGCTTGAACATATGCTTCGTAGTCTGCTTGTTGATCTCGGCAATGGAAGTAGTGAGCGGAATGCCCTTAGGGCAGGCGCGTACACAGTTCTGCGAGTTGCCGCAGCCGTCGATACCGCCGTCATCCATCAGCGCATCCAGGCGCTCTTCGGCATTCATCTCGCCCGTTGGATGCGCGTTGAACAGCCGCACCTGCGAGATAGCCGCAGGACCGATGAAGTCGGTCTTCTCGTTGACGTTCGGACAGGCCTCCAGGCAGACGCCGCAGGTCATACATTTGGACAACTCATAAGCCCACTGGCGCTTCTTCTCCGGCATACGCGGTCCCGGACCCAGATCATAGGTGCCGTCAATCGGAATCCAGGCCTTGACCCGCTTCAGCGCATTGAACATCCGGCTGCGGTCAATCACCAGGTCGCGGACGACCGGGAAGGTCTTCATCGGCTCGATGCGAACCGGCTGCTCCAGGTTGTCAATCAGTGCGGCACACGCCTGACGGGGTTTGCCGTTGATCACCATCGAGCAGGCGCCGCATACTTCTTCCAGACAGTTGGATTCCCAGCATACGGGAACCGTATTGTCACCCTTCGCGTTCACCGGATTGCGCTGGATCTCCATAAGTGCGCTGATCACATTCATCCCCGGACGGTAGGCAAGCTCAAATTCCTCCGTATAGGGGTTCGTTTCCGGTTCGTCCTGGCGGGTAATAATAAATTTCACATTTTTGGGAGCTGCTGCAGTTTCCGCCATGTCAGTTACCTCCTAAAAGTTTGGATTGCTTCTCGGCATTTGCCGCAATTTATTCATCAGGCGCTGTTCTGCAAGCACCCTGATAGCCTACACTTTATGTTTGTACGTCCTGATTCTGCTTACGTCTCTGGTTGCGCTTCTAGCTGCACTTGGTACAACTAAAACCAGTATTTCCAGCCCAATCTACAAGATAACTGCACTTCATACATTTGTTTTTCAAGAAAACCACTCATTCTGGGTCCCCAGAAGATTATAAGTGTACCAAATACATCTATTCCTCTTTTGAAAGACGTTGGATAGTATTTAGGTGTATGAAATGCAGTTAAACAGCACGACACCCTAATAGAGCAGCTTAAAATCAATCCGCTCCCCTTATAAGCAGCCTGTCTGCACTAAGCCAATATTCCGCGCTTCAAGCACCTGCTTCTTACTCTTAGTCCTTCGAGTAATCCCGCACGCGCGGAGGAATCAGCGATACATCCACTTCCTCGTAAGAGATCTGCGGGCCATCGGCAGTCCAGGCTGCCTTAGTGGTCTTCAGGAATTCCTCATCGTTGCGCGTCGGGAACTCCGGCTTGTAATGCGCGCCCCGGCTCTCGTTGCGCAGCAGGGCTCCAAGCGTCATCGCCTCCGACAGCTCCAGCATGTTCCATAGCTGGCGGGTAAAGGCCACGCCCTGGTTGCTCCAGCGCGAAGTGTCGCTCATATTGATGTTTTTGTAGCGTTCCTTCAGCTCTTTGATTTTGCCGATGGTTGCTTCAAGCTTCTTGTTCTCACGCACCACGGTCATGTTGGCCGTCATCCATTCGCCAAGCTCCTTGTGGATTACATAAGCATTCTCCGTACCTGTCATCCCCAGCAGAGACTCATATTTATCCGTCTGTGTCTTGTGGAAGCTGTCGAATACCGTGGAGGAGATATCCTGAACCGACTTCTTGAGGCCCTTGATATATTCCACCGCCTTGGGTCCCGATACCATGCCGCCATAAATGGCCGACACCAGCGAGTTCGCGCCGAGGCGGTTCGCCCCGTGGTATTGATATTCACATTCCCCTGCGGCGAAGAGGCCGGGAATATTCGTCATCTGATTATAGTCAACCCACATGCCGCCCATGGAATAATGCACAGCAGGGAAGATTTTCATCGGAATTTTGCGGGGATCATCCCCCATGAACTTCTCATAGATCTCGATAATCCCGCCCAGCTTCACATCCAGCTCCTTGGGGTCCTTATGGGACAGATCGAGGTACACCATGTTCTCGCCGTTAATGCCCAGTCCCTGATCCACGCAGACATTGAAGATCTCACGTGTAGCAATATCACGCGGCACCAGGTTGCCGTAAGAAGGATATTTCTCTTCAAGGAAATACCATGGCTTGCCATCCTTGTAAGTCCAGATACGCCCGCCTTCGCCGCGCGCCGATTCCGACATCAGCCGCAGCTTGTCATCCCCGGGGATAGCCGTCGGGTGGATCTGGATGAATTCCCCGTTCGCATAATGCACACCCTGCTGATACACAGCGCTTGCAGCGGTTCCGGTGTTGATGACGGAATTCGTTGTTTTGCCGAAAATAATCCCCGGGCCGCCGCTGGCCAGAATGACCGCATCCGCCGGGAAGGTCTGAATCTCCATCGTCTTCAGATTCTGGGCGCTGATGCCGCGGCATACCCGCTCGTCATCCAGGATCACGGAGAGGAACTCCCAGTTCTCGCTTTTGGTGACCAAGCCTTCGGCTTCCCAGCGGCGCACCTGCTCATCCAGCGCATACAGCAATTGCTGGCCGGTGGTTGCACCGGCGAACGCGGTGCGGTGGCGCTTCGTCCCGCCGAAGCGGCGGAAGTCGAGCAGCCCCTCCGGGGTGCGGTTGAACATAACGCCCATCCGGTCCATCAGGTGAATAATGCCCGGTGCGGCTTCGCACATCGCCTTGACCGGAGGCTGATTCGCCAGGAAGTCACCGCCGTAGACGGTGTCGTCGAAATGCTCCCAGGGCGAGTCGCCCTCGCCCTTTGTATTAACAGCGCCGTTAATGCCGCCTTGCGCACAGACCGAGTGGGATCTTTTGACAGGGACCAGTGAGAATAGATGTACATGCGCGCCGGATTCAGCGGCCTTAATGGTAGCCATCAGGCCGGCCAGACCGCCGCCCACGATGATGATATCGGCTGATGCCATGATTGTTCCCTCCTAAAAGTTTTGCGGAAGATCCGCTTCTTAGAGATAGCTATGCAGCAAAACTCGCTTCGGAAGCATAGGCTTAAGTGGTGTCAGCATAAGTTAATCGCATCCACACACCTGTATGTTCTTAAATGAAACTGCGCAATGACTGCATCGCCGCAGCGGTGGCCTGGAATTCATCGTTACGGAACGTTACCAGTGACAGTACGAACATGAAGGTAACGAGAACAAAAATACCCAGGCAAAGAACGGATGATACTCTCTGGGAGCGCGGGCCAACCGTAATTCCCCAGCTGATCAGGAACGACCATAGACCGTTGGAGAAATGGAAGCAGGCCGCCACGATACCGACGATGTAAAGCGTCATCAGCAGCGGCTGGGTCACAATGTTATGCATGACACCGCCAAGCTCATCATGCTCCACTTTACCGAGCGCTACCTGGACACGGGTGTCCCACAGATGCCAGACAATGAAGATGAAGGTGACGACTCCGCTGATCCGCTGCAGCGTATATCTCCAGTTTCTCTCGAGATTGTAGCGGTTCAGGTTCGGCTTCGACTGGTAGGCGATGTACAGGCCGTACACCCCGTGGTACAGCAGCGGCAGCCAGATGCCGAACAATTCCAGGAAGAAGACCAGCGGCAGGCTGTTCAGCCATAGCACACTGTCTGTGAAACCGGAAGCGCCACCCTCTACTGCTGCGAAGTTCGTCAGCATGTGCTCAAGGAAAAAGGCCCCAAGCGGGATAACGCCGAGCAAGGAATGAATCTTTCTGGAATAAAATCCTCTCATGCAAAGTGTCCCCTTTCCATATAAAACAGCGTTTTCACAAGTAGTCTTTGTAAAGAGCATACACTGCCGGGAGTACAGTTGAAACAGGGAAGCGGCAGGCTTGATTCAGCGGCAAATAGTCTGTTTGCACCACTATCCATTTGTTTTCCCGGACTTTGCTCTATTATTCACAATATGTGAATATCTTGTGTCACTTTTCATGTTACTCTTTTTTCGCTTATAAGGGAATTGCAATCTAATTATTAATCGTTATACAATAAACGCATAAGAATATTTTTTATGTGATAATAATTCTCATTTAGATTCGACATATACGTACAATCCAGGGTTGCCATCCTGTTCGGCAGGAGAACTCCGGTTCACCGGCTATGCTTTTTATCACAGTCTGAACACAAAGGAGCGCTATCCAATGTATGATGATCTAGATGCTTTTGCTGCGGTAGTGGAGCACTCCAGCCTGAACCGGGCCTCCCGCCAGCTCAATCTCTCCCAGCCGGCCCTCTCCCGCAAAATCTCCAAGCTGGAGGAACGGCTCGGTGTCGCCCTGTTCAACCGCTTCGGCAAACGGCTGGAGCTTACAGAGGTTGGGCGCCTCACCTACACCTATGCGCTGGAGCAGCGGCAGCAGCGTTCCAAATTCCTCGAAGCCTTATCTATATTCAAGGAAGGCGAGCCGCAGCTGGTGACCCTCGGCGCCAGCCTGACCACCCTGCAGACCACACTGCCTCCGCTGGTGAAAGCCTATACGGAGCAGTATCCGGCAGCCGAGCTGAAGCTGATCACCGGGAAGACGCATGAGATGGTCACCGCAGTCAGCGAAGGCAAATGCGATGTGGCCATCATTGCCTCCCAGGTACAGGAGCCGGGCCTGCGCTGCATCCCGCTCTTCGAGGACCAGCTCCGGCTGGTTGTCTCCGAGCATCATCCGCTGACTCTGACCCAGCGGCTCACCATGGAGCATCTCTCCCGGCTGCCGATGATCCTCTTCTCCAAGGGCACCTGGTACCGCCGGACCACCGACGATCTGTTCCAGCGCTGCGGGGTTGATCCTGATGTACGGATGGAGATCGACTCCTTCGAAGCCATCGTCCGTCTGCTGCCAACGATTAAGGCTGCCGCGCTGCTGCCGAATTCCTATCTCCGCCCGGAGCTGCTGAACGGCGGGGGGCTGGTCTCCCTGCACATCAAAGAGCTGGAGCAGACGCAGCGGACCACTTGTCTGATCTATCAGGGCAGCGGCGGACTCAGTACGGCGGCGCGCTGCCTTGTCCAGGTGACGGAGGACGTATTCCTGAACGCCCGCGATTAAGCCGCGAATAAGCGATAACAGAGAAATCACCCGGCAAGCCACCGTAACGTAACGGATTGGCCTGCCGGGTAATTCTTTTGCTATACTAAGCCAGACTTACCCCGGGTTAACGGAATTTGCCTGCATCAATCGCGGCCTGCTTCTCGTCAAGGATCTCCTGGTAGCCTGCGTCCAGGTAGGTCTTCTTGGCAGCTTCATAAGTGGCATCGAATTCAGCTTCCGGAGCGAGTACCACCTTCACGTACAGCTCCTGGAACAGCGTGTTCAGGTCTGCTTTGTACTCGTTCACCTTCTCCAGCACTACATTGAACAGGGCATCCGGTGTGCGGAATTCGGCCACCTCGTCATAGTACTTCACCAGATCATCAGCCAGTGTCTCGTAGCCGGCCGGTGCCCAGTTCCGCAGGTTGGCCGTGCGGGTCTTGGCCTCATCCGGGTACTGGGCGATTTCGGTTACAAGGCCCCAATAGTCCTTGTTATTGTTCTGTGCCAGAACGGCTTCGCCTTTGTAGTCCGGATTCTTCAACGCGATGCCGTCTGCGTCCAGCGTATAGTTCTCCCCTTCGATCCCGTTCTGGAATTTGAACAGGTTCTCCGGCTGGCTGAGCCATTCAAGATACATCCAGACCGCTGCCCGTTCTTCCGGCGTAGATTCATAGTTAATCCCCATGATGAAGCCGAATGGCCAGTAAGCGCGCCCTTGAGGCTTATTGCCTTCAGGAACACCTGCATAAGGAGGCACTACAGCAAACTCGGCATCCGGGTTGTTCTGCAGCGTAGCTGCAAAGACATCCGTGTTATTGGCGAGATAGAAGGCGAAGTTGCCTGTTTTGCCTGCTACGAATTCCGCTTTGGTCTTAGGCTCATCATTGCGCAGGTAGAATTCCTTATCGAGCAGTCCGTTATTGTACTGATAGTTGAGGTTACGCAGGTAAGCCTCCGTATCCTTCGTAGTAAGATCTGCCACGCTAAGGTCGGAATACAGCGCACGGTATTTGGCGTCTACCGGCCATTCACGGAACGGATAATTGAAGTTGAAGAAGTTCTGCAGCAGGGTACCGGCGGTCACGCCAAGTCCGGCTTCTTTCCACTTGATCAGCATCTCATTGTACTTCTCAAGCGAGGTCAAATCCTCAACCTTCATGCCTACCTTCTCCACCCAGTCCTTGCGGATAATGTTGACAAAGTTGTCGGCCTCAGGGCGTGCCGCGAAGAAGAAGGTTTTCTGGTCATCGACGGAACCATACTGTTCAATCGTCTCGCCCATGTTCTTCCAGTAGGTTGGCGCATAATTTTGAATCTCAGCATAGTCTAGCGGCTGCATCACATCCTCACCATAGTAAGTAAGCGCTTGCGGCATATCGTAGTGGAAAATGATATCCGGGGCTTTGTGCGAAGCCAGCAGCTGCTCGTAATCCGTCACTTCCTTGGCGCGGGTAATCGGCACATAGTTAACCTCTATATTGTATTTGTCGCCGAATTCCGCCTGCACCCAGCGGGTGTAGTAGTTATCGGACACATTCCAGCCTTCATAGGCGCGCTCATATACCGGAATATCCAGCGAGACTTTTTGCCCGAAGCCCTTGGAATGATCAGGATAGGCGCCTTCGGCCTGGTTCGTCGCTGCGGCTGTCCCGGCCGGTGTACTGCTGGATTCCGCAGCCTTCTTGGTGTTGTTCCCCCCCGAGCATCCGGCCAGCAGGCCGGCCGTCATGACTGATGCCATCATTAATGAATATACGCTTCTTGTATTCATCTTAGGTTCCCCCCATTTATTATTGTCGGATTCCACAAGATCAACTATATATCAGAGCGCCAGATTACTCCTTAACGGCCCCGAGCATAACCCCTTGAACGAAATATTTCTGGACGAACGGATACACACAGAGAATCGGTAAGGTAGCAAATACAACCACGGATGCCTTCAGGACTTCGGGATTGCTGAGCTGCACCTGACTGGCCTCGAGCTGGAAGCTTTCACTCGCCTGAATGACCAGATAATACAGCTTGAGCTGCAGCGGCCGGAGCGAGATTTCATGCTTGATATAGAACAGTGCGTCCTGGTAGGCATTCCAGCGCCCAACGGCGTAGAAGAGCGCAAGTGTCGCCATGATCGGCTTGGACAAAGGCAGAACAATGCTGAACAGGATGCGGAAATGCCCGGCACCGTCAATCCGCGCAGACTCTTCCAGACTTACGGGAATTCCGCTGGTCAGCGAGGTCTTCATAATCAGCAGATTGAAGGCGCTGAAGGAGAGCGGCAGAACCAGTGACCAGATCGTATCCATCAGTCCCAGATTATTGATGTTCATATAGTCGGGAATGATGCCTCCGCTGAAGTACATGGTGAACAGGAAAATGAAGGTGATCACCCTCCGGCCCTTGAACTGCGCCCTGGACAGCGGATAGGCGGCACAGATCGTCAGAATCATGCCCAGAATCGTGAACAGCACGGTCACAATGATCGTGATATACAAGGAACGGAGGATGCTGGCATCCGCGAAGATTTTACGGTACGCTTCGATGGTGAAGCCCTGCGGCCACAGGAACACCTTGTTGGCAATGACAAAGGAGTCCGAGCTGAGTGATTTCGATACCACATGAATAAACGGCAGCAGGCAGATTAACGAAATAATGACGATGACGAGGCGGATCAGCGATTCCCAGATATCTATACGTGCTTTATTGGGAGCGGCAGAGCCTCCGGCTATTGCTTTCATGGTTCCTCTCCTTTCTACAAAATCCCATCCTCGCCAAGCTTCTTGGCCACGCGGTCAGCGGAGATGACCAGTATAATGCCGATCACGGACTGGAATAATCCGATGGCAGTTGCCCTGCTGAAATTGCCGCTCTCGATCCCCCAGCGGTATACCAGGACCGGTATCGTGGTGGTGAACTCCGTGGTCGCCTTATTCTGCAGCGCGTATATGCGCTCGAAGGAGCCGTCCATTACTTTTCCCAGCGCCATAATCAGCAAGGTTACAATCGTCGCCCGGATGGAGGGAAGCGTAATGTTCCATACCTTTCTCCAGCGGCCTGCCCCGTCCACCGTAGCTGCTTCATACATCTCCGGGTTAATCCCGCTCATCGCCGCCAGATAGATAATCGTGCCCCAGCCCATACTCTGCCACACCCCGATGACCAGATAGCTGATCAGCCAGTTGGTGTCCTGCTGCAGGAAGGGAATCCGGGTGCCGCCCATGAGCTCTATCAGATTGTTGACAACACCGCCGCCCTCACTGAGAAGCTGGTAAGCGATGGCCCCGATAATGACCCAGGACAGGAAATGGGGCAAATACAGCACCGTCTGATTGATGCGTTTGAACCGTATGCTTTTGATCTCATTCAGCAGCAGCGCCAGCACGATGGGCATCGTGAAGCTGAAGCAGAGGTCCAGCACATTAAGCAGCAGTGTGTTGCGGACGGCCCGGATGAAATCAGGCTTAGCGAAGAGATCCTGGAAGACCTGCATCCCGGCCCATTCACTGCCCCAGAAGCCTCTGGCGATCTTGTAGTCCTTGAAGGCGATAACAAGCCCGGTCATCGGCAAATATTTGAATACGATTACAAAAGCCAGCGGAAGCATCACGAGCAGATAGAGCTGCCAATCCCGCTGTAAGTAATAGCCGAATCCCTGTTTTCTTCTTAATAAAGGACTGTGATTTGTTGGTGAAGCGCTTGCAGCTTTCAACCTATTCACCCCCTGCCTTGAATTCTTCTTGAATTGGCTTTTGATTAGCTTGCGTTAGCTTGCGTGGGCTTACATCGGCTTGCCTTGGCTTGCCGGCCTCTTGCTTCTGGCCCGATTCCTATGCTATCCCCTTTGCCCGGGCTTGAATATCATGAGTAATGATGATCACCCGTCAAAAATGATTGAAGCCCGGCCCCCAAGGCCTCCACAGCAGCGCCATAATCAAATCTGATAGGTATTCCCAAAATTAATAAAGCGTTTTCATTTTATGGTTAGAACGTAACCTGAACTACCGGGACAACCTCCCGCTCTAATGGACGATCAATGGGTCCGCGGCGCTTCCAGTCCAATTGTGTTCGGTTTTTCTGTGAAAATATGTCTGGCACTGCGATAAACGCATGGCCTAAGTGGCGCGTCCAGTCCAATTGTGTTCGGTTTTCCGTTGAAATTTGTTAAATAAATGAACAGATGACTTTCTGTTTTTAGCCACGCTGCTCATTTTCATGCTGGAGTTGTGCCTTGCAAGACATGTTTGTTTTCGCATACAATGGGTCCGGTTCTCTTCGCGGTGGCCCATTGTATTCGGTTGGCTGAACGTTTGGGTTGTAATTCATATTTGTATTAGAGGAATTCTGTCCTTCTAGCGAACGGTGCTACATCAAACAAAGGCGCCTAAGAACTCTTGCTCTTCGCCGATTTGTAGCCGCTTGGCGGCATGCCCTCATACTTACGGAAGAAGCGGTTGAAGCTCTGAACATTATAATAACCGACCTCTGCGGCAATCTGCTTGATCGTCAGTTCGGAATCCCGCAGCAGCTCCTTGGCCTTCTCGATCCGCAGCTGATTCACGAAATCAATCATACTGCTTCCGGTTTGCTCGTAAACAATCTTGCGCATATAGGAGTAGCTGATGCCAATCTGCTTGGCCATATCCTCGAAGACAATCTCTTCCCGGTAATGCTGCTTCAGATATTCGGTAATCCGCTGCGCATAATTGGTCTCAGGGGTGCTGTGGTCCAGACTCTGTACAATCTCACAGTAAAAATCATACAGGTACTCCTCCAGCTCATCCAGAGTATCCGTGGCAGCGAGCATTGAGTATACATTGCCTCTGCCCATAATCATCCGTCCGGTCCCGAGATGGTTCTCCCGGAGATGCTTGAGGGTCGCCCCCATCAGCTGATAATAGATGAACATTATATTATCGTAGGAAATATTGTCCTCTGCGGAGATCCGGCTGCGGATATTCTGGAGTTCTTTGTAGATTCCGGCCAGCTCACCGGCATCCAGGAAGTTGAGAATCCGCCGCTCGCTGCTCTCGGAGTCCAGATACTTGCGGCTGTTCTCCTCTTCGTCATGCCAGTACATAATGGCTCCGGCCCCGTTGATCATCCGGCGCTTGATCACTTCCATCGCTTCAAACAGCCGCAGGGTCACCCTCTCGGGACCATCCGCCAGTTCGCTTACTCCAACCGTTACCGAATGCTCCAGCAGTTCGAGTGACTGGTCCCGGACTTCTTCGAGCGCCTGATGCACAAGACGGCCGTGCTCATCCCCCTCCTCCAAGGCATAATTCAGTACGATCACCATACAGCCTTCATTGTGGTAGACGCTGCGGGCGACCATTCCATCCGGGAACAGGCTCTCATACCTGGCACCCAGCAGATACCGGTGATAGCTGCGCGTCTCCACATTGGTATTGCCCACATACCTTCTGTACTGGTCGATGGCGACAACCACCACCCTATAACACGGATACGGAAAAACCTCCATGATCCGCGGCGGAAGCTCACCGCGCAGAAGACGGTGTACAGCCAGGCTGCGGGTATCCTGCTCACGCTCCTGAAGCAGTTGGAACAGGCTCTCTTCCTCCTCCTGCATCCGCTTGAACGCCAGGTTCAGGAAGGCCAGCTCATTCTTGTTCACGACGCCCAGATCGCTCTTCGAGCGTATCATCTGTACCAGCTGCCTCAGCGGCCTGGACAGCCAGGTCGCCAGGAAGACGGCAAGCAGCGTCCCGAGTACGATGATCGCTCCGGTAAGCAGAATGATATTCCCCTGCATCTCCCTTGACTTGCTCATCAGCTCATCCATGGAGCTCCAGCTGACATTCCACCATCCGGACAAGGACGAGCGGTTCCAGGCGTATACCATCCGGTTGCCGTCCAGCTCGCGGAACGTGTAGCCTTCACTGGATTCCTGATTCAGGATCTCCTGCAGGAAGGGCAGCTTGCGGCCGTCAGAGAGCAGCAGGGACCGGTCATTGAAGGAGATCACTTTGCCGTCAGCGTCCAGCAGCAGATCGTTGCTGTTGCCGGCCTCAGCGGCATGCAGATATTTGCCGATCTGGCTCTCCTTCATATTGACGACAATAGTTCCGCTTGTGGTGGTAGAGAGACGGTTGAGCGGGTACACATACGATACAACATGCTCACCCGACGCCAGCTTACGGGGAACCCACACCCCGCTGATCCCCCGGCGTCCTTCAAGCGCTTCTGTGATCCATCCGATGGATTCATAACGCGCCAGTGTCGTGATGCTGTTGTCCGTGGAGAAGACATAATCCGAATCCTTCAGGTAAAAAAAGGAGGAGTACACACCGTCTACCCGGCGGTTCAAATTCAGCAGTTCCTTGGTCACCGACAGCGCCAGGCTGACATTGTTGTAGTTGGCGTTAATCTCATCGTACGTCTCGAAGCTGCGGATGCGGTCAAAAATATTCGTCGCCGCCAGACGCGATGTATCCTGGGCCAGATTGGCAAGCGCATTCTCATTTAATCTGCGGTTGGCATTGAGCCCGGCCAGTGTGGATTCCCCGATGGCCGCTTCGGAGTTCTGTATAATCTGTGACCCGCTGTACCAGGTGAGGATCGCTGTCGGAATAGCCATAATGCAGAATAGAATTAATGCCAGCTGCAGGAACATCGGTGTTTTTTTCATCACATATCCCCCTAAGGATTTCTCAGTACCTAGCTTGGAGCTGTCTTATGTATCTCGGACCCGTCTTTTGCCGCTGTCTCCGCTGCTGGAGTTTGATGTTAGCGCTTACAATTCAGAGTTTTCAACCCTTCCGTTATTGCTATTACGCTCCCGCTTCCCATCCGGCAGCCTCAGGAATTCAATATTTTTATTTTATCATTTCAGGATACATTTTACATATGTGTGTAGGAAATTTTTTCAAAGTGGTAGTTCATCGCACTCCGCGCAGGAGCTGGTTGGCTAATCTACCGCTGCACCGATGTGCGGATGTAGAGAGATCCCGGACAATCCAAAAACGCCCGGAGGCATGCCAGCCGGACGTTTTTAGGCATTCTTTTATATTAGATAGGCAAATTGCAAGTCAGCTCTACTCCGCATTCACCGCTTCGTCCTCGAATTCCTCGATGCTGTGATTGGAGCCGATCACCACCATGATGTCCCCCTGATGCACATAATCATGCGCGGTCGGGGCAACGATGATGCCGTCCTCACGGTTCAGGGCAATGATGCTGCAGCCGTATTTGGCGCGGGTGTTCAGCTCAGAGAGGCTTTTGCCGTTCATGCAGGCGGGGACCGTCAGCTCAACGACCTTGTAATCCTTGGAGATCTCGATATAATCCAGCAGATTCGGCGTCACGAGCTGATGTGCCACACGTACACCCATATCACGCTCGGGAAAAATCACCCGGTCCACGCCAAGCTTCGACAGCGCGCGGCCATGCAGAATGGAGATCGCTTTGCCGACCACCTGCTTGACGCCTAGCTCCTTTAGCAAGATCGCGGCCAGAATACTCCGCTCCATATTATCACCGATCGCCACAATGCCGCAGTCGAAATTACGCACCCCGAGGGAACGCATAATCCCTTCATCCGTAGCATCCGCCATTACGGCGTGGGTCAGCCGCCCGCTCATTTCCTCCACCCGCTCTTCCTGGTGGTCAATGCCAAGCACCTCATAGCCCATGGACATCAGCTCCAGCGCCAGGCTTGAACCGAAGCGGCCCAGGCCGATTACAACAAACTGCTGTGGTTTCATGATTCACTTCCCCTTATCCAATTATCATTTTGCCTTCCGGATATTTATACAAAGGTTTACCCTGTTTGGGACCCAGCGCATAAGCCAGCGTCAGAAGTCCCAGCCGTCCTGCGAACATGGTCAGGCAGATCAGGATTTTGCCGACCTGCGTAAGCTCAGGGGTCAGCCCCAGGCTTAGTCCAACATTGGCAAAGGCCGAGGTCGTCTCGAACAGAATCATCAGGAAAGGGAGACCCTCCGTGGTCGAGAGCATCATGGATACCGTGACGATCAGCAGCAGAGCCAGCAGGGTAATCGTCAGCGCCTTGAACACGCGCTCCTGAGCCAGCCGGTAACGGAAGAGCACGATGTCTTCCCGGCCGCGCAGCATGGAGATTACAGCTCCAATCATCAGCGTGAAGGTCGTCGTCTTGATACCGCCGCCGGTTGAGCCCGGCGAAGCCCCGATGAACATCAGCAGCAGGATGAAGAACTGCGACGCCTGGCGCAAGCCCGTAATATCCAGCGTGTTCGCTCCTGCTGTACGCGGTGCTACAGATTGGAACAGGGATGCCCATAGCTTGCTCCCCAGATTCAGCGGTCCCAGAGTCCGCGTATTGGTGAACTCGAAGATGAAGATGACGGCCATGCCTGTAAGGATCAGTCCGGCAGTCATTGACAGCACAACCTTGCTGTGCAGAGACAACCGGCGTTTACGGCGGAACTCGGCCAGATCGGAGATCACAATGAAGCCTATTCCCCCGGAAATAATCAGCAGCATGACCACCAGGTTGATTACAGGGTCACCGACATAGCTGATTAAGCTGTTGTCATGCCCGCCGAACAGATCGAATCCGGCGTTATTAAACATGGATACCGCATGGAATATACCATAATAGATCGCCCGGCCCGGCGGCATATCTACTGCCCAGCGGATAGACAAGAGGACTGCTCCCGCCGCTTCAATCACCAGGGAATAGAGCAATACCTTACGGATCAGCCGTACAATCCCTTCCATCGAGCTCTGGTTCATGGCTTCCTGAAGAATCAGCCGGTCGCGCAGCGAGATTCTGCGCCCGAATACTAAGGCAAACAGCGTGGCCATCGTCATGAAGCCAAGCCCGCCGATCTGTATCAGTACCAGAATGACCGCTTGTCCGAATCCGGTGAGATGGGTTCCGGTATCCACTACAGCCAGCCCGGTCACACATGCGGCGGAGGTGGCGGTAAACAGCGCATCCATGAAACCAAGCGGCTGACCCGGTACGCTTGATACAGGAAGCATCAGCAGCAGCGTCCCGATGAGGATGACTGCAGCGAAGCTTAGCACCAGGATTTGCGGAGGAGCAAGCTTCAGGAACCGGAAGCCGGTGATTTTGGGAAACGGTGAAGCCAAACTCCTCATCCTTTCAGGTGTTGTTATATGGGTAATCAGATCATTGAAGAATGAATGATAATCAGGGCAAGCATACAAATTATATACGTTATTGCCTAACTTCACAAAGACTCATTTTCACAAATGGAAACTGCTGTACTGCTAAAGGGACTTCCCGGCAGCCGGCGTCGTCACGTGAATTCGCTGATTTAAAAATCCTGCCTATATTACAACATTCCCCTGTTTATTTCGGCTCAATTTCTAAATTGTTGCACAAAAGGATGCATTCTCTCTCCTCCAAGAGGGTTAGCCGGGGCCATTGTTGCAATCTGTGCAACAAGCCTCATGAACGCATGGCATCTTGGGCTTCATGTTGCACAAAGTACAATATTCCCACCGATGCAGCGTGTATTTAACCAGGTTGAACCGGCTGCAGCGTCCTTCACAAGGACGGCAGCCGGTTCAGCGGGAAATATGTATTGAGCGGAGCGTATAATTACACTTATCTTTTAAAAATAACCTGCCTTCAAGCATAAGCCTGGACTTCTTCACGTAAAAGAATAATACGGCAATTTTTTGTAACTGCCCGGCAAGTAATACTATAATGAATGAATAAGAGCATTTCATTTCAAGGAGGCGTTTCATGAATCCCGTCGGCCAGCCCCTAGAGCAGCGGCCCCTTACTACCAAACTTATCCTTGCTGGAATTCTCGGACTGATCGTATTTGTCATGTTCCAGATCGCTCCCCAGCTCCTCTCCAGCCCGGGCGGGGATACAGCCATCCTCGGCAAAAGCGAAGTCCGGGAGAAAGCTGCCGCATTCGCAGCCAAACAGCTCGGATACGAACCCGGAAGCCAGGATGAATGGGTCATCCTGTATAAGACAGACTCCTCTTTCTACGGATACATGTCCCGGGAGAAGCTGCTCACAGATTATTCCAAGAACAAGCTGGACCAGCGGTACCCGTTCGATGTTTACCATGCCGTACTCTACACATCCGGGGAACCGGCGGCCCGCCTGGCTGTCGATCTCAATATGTACACCGGTGAGGTCGCAGCTTTTGCCGTTGGCGCCGATGCCGATGCTGCAGCCGGGCTTGATTACGGAGAGAGACCGGCAGCTTCGGCAATCAAACGTCCAGGTACTATAACCTCTGCAAGCAGCGAACCGGATCTGAGTCTCGAGAGAAAAGAAAGCCTCGCCCGCCCCTGGCTGCAGTTATGGGGGGCCAACCCCGCCAAGCTGAAGATTGAGGCTAACGCTGAAGGCTACGGGCTTGTCTATTCAGACAGCTCGGTCAAAGTAGGCGAATCCCGGCTGAACTATCAATTCAATTATCTGGACGGTGAGGTCTCTTATTTCCGCGCCGGATTCTCTGCTCCCGCCTGGCATGATACCTACGTGGCCGGACAAACCTCGCTCGCCAAGAAGCTCACCTTGTTCGGGTACGGTCTGCCTACAGTGCTTCTGGGTATTCTGGCGCTGATCTACAGTATTCTGCGCAGGAAGCACACTTCCTGGAAGCGCGGCGTCTTCCTGAGCTCGGTTCATTTCCTGATCATGATGGTCAGCAGCTATAATGTGCTGTCCGAATCCGGCAGCGGCAGTGCCGAAGCCAGAATTACGGCTGTTGTTATGTTCATCATCTACGTACTGTATAGTCTGCTGATGTCATTGATGCTCTACTTCTCCCTGGTCGGAGGCGACGGCCTGTGGCGTTCCGAGGAGAAGCTTAATCCCTGGCCCCATGCCAAAGAGCCGGGCTACGGCCGATATGTACTGAACAGTATCCGTGCCGGTTATGTCTGGGCCTTCGTGCTGCTCGGTGTACAGACGGTTATGTTCATTATTCTCTCCTACACTATGGATAACTGGTCCACCACCGACGCCAGCCAGTCACCCTACAACATGAAATATGCCTGGCTGCTGCCTATCGTCGCCTGGCTTGCCGGACTCTCTGAAGAGGCAGTCTACCGGCTGTTCGGTATCCGCATGCTGAAGAAGCTTGTCAAGAACACCTTCATCGCCGCACTGATTACCACCCTGATCTGGGCGCTGGGGCATACCCTCTACCCGATCTATCCGGTAAGCTCACGGCCGATTGAGCTGACTGTGGTTGGGCTGCTGTTCAGCTATATTTTCCTGCGTTACGGGTTCATCACCGTGATGTTCAGCCATGTCGTGTTCGACAGCATCCTGATGGGGGCGACCCTGATCTTCATGCAGGATAAGGTTAATATAGGCGCCGGCATTGTCACGATTATTCTGCCGTTCATTGTCGGTTATCTTGTGTACCGCTTCAATCCTCCGCGGGGGCAGGCGCCGGCGGAACCGGTTAAGCCTATATAGCAGGAGCTGGCCTAAGGATGTACCACACTTACGGCTTAGGTTGGAACAAAAATTGCGAGTACTTTCAGCGGATTGGGAGGGATTTATCCCTCTCTTTCTCGCGTGCTGCCCACTTTCGGCGGATTGGAAGGGATTTATCCCTCTCATCCTCGCGTGCTGCCCACTTTCGGCGGATTCAGAGGGATTTATCCCTCTCATCTCCTCGAGTGCAGCCCACTTTCGACGGATTCAGAGGGATTTATCCCTCTCATCCTCGCGTGCTGCCCACTTTGGGCTTATTCAAGTGTACTTTTGCTCCTCATTCCTGCTGGAAGCAAACAGCCACGGCAACGCCTCCTTATACCAGGAAGGCGCAGCCGTGGCTGTTTGTTAACTTTTTATCCTATTATAAGGACGGCTCCTCGTCCTTGAGTGCCTCCAGAATCTGACCGGCCAGCTTCTCGCCAATGGACAGCACCTTGAAATCCTCGACGGAAGCTTCCTTGATCTTCTTCAGCGAACCGAAATGCTTGAGCAGCAGCTTCCGGCGTTTATCCCCGATCCCCGGAATCGAGTCCAGCTTCGAGGTGACCATCGACTTGCCGCGCTGCTCCCGGTGGAACGTAATAGCGAACCGGTGGACCTCATCCTGAATGCGCTGCAGGAGATAGAACTCCTGGCTGTCTCTGGCGAGCGAGACCGGCTCGGCAGCGTCGCCAACCAGCAGTTGGGCCGTTCTATGCTTGTCATCCTTGACCAGCCCACAGACCGGAATGAACAATCCCAGCTCATTCTGCAGAATATCAATCGCTGAAGAGATCTGGCCTTTGCCCCCGTCCACTACGATCAGGTCAGGCTGCGGCAGATTCTCCTTCAGCACCCGTTCATAACGCCGCCGGATCACCTCGCGCATCGTCTCATAATCATCCGGCCCCTGAACGGTGCGGACCTTATATTTGCGGTATTCCTTGCGGGCAGGCTTCCCGTCGATGAAGACCACCATAGCCGAGACCGGATTGGCCCCCTGGATATTCGAGTTATCAAAAGCTTCAATCCGGTTAAGCGACGCAAGCCCCAGGCTCTGTCCCAGACTGCTGGCCGCCCCCGAGGTGCGCTCCTCATCCCGCTCAATCAGGCGGAACTTCTCATTCAGCGCCACCCGGCTGTTCTGGCAGGCCATGCCAACCATTTGCTTCTTGAGCCCGCGCTGCGGCACCAGCACCTTGATGCCCAGCCATTCCTGCAGGGCTGCTGCCCCTCCGGCCGCATCCACGGTCCCTTCAGCAGCCGCTTCCTGCTCCAGTTCCGCCTGCTCCTGTGCCGCTTCCGCCGCTGCGCCCGGCCCTGCTGCCCCGGACAGATCAGCCGCAAGCCCCTCACCAGCGGCCGCTCCGCGGGACAGCTCTCCGGCCTCTGACTCGTCCTCTGCGCCCAAGGCTGCCATCAGCGCCTGTCCGCTCGGCATTCCCCCAGCCTCCGGTCCGCCGCTTCCCTGACCGGCGGCGCTGCTTACTTCCGGCTGGAGCATCCCGGCACTTGCCATATCCGGCAGGAGGATCTCCTGCGGCAGGGCAGGGTTGTCGCTGTAATACTGCGTCACATAGGACATGAAGTCACTGTACGCTTCCCCGTAGAACGGAAAAGCTGACGAGTGGCGCTGAATCATTTTACCCTGCCGCATGTACAGGATCTGCACACACATCCAGCCCTTATCCACCGCATATCCGAAGACGTCACGGTCCTTGGTATCGGCCGTATTGATCTTCTGCTTCTCCATCACGGCGTCAATGTGCATAATCTGGTCGCGCAGCTCCTTGGCCCGCTCGAAATACAGCTCCTCGGCAGCCTCCTGCATCTTCTTCTGCAGATCCTTCTTCACCGCGTCATGTCCCCCGCCGAGGAAGGATGAGATATTCTGGATGATCTCCTCGTACGCAGACTTCGGCACTTCCTTCTCGCACGGCGCCAGGCATTGGCCCATGTGATAGTACAGGCAGACCTCCTTCGGCATTACCCCGCATTTGCGCAGCGGATACATCCGGTCCAGCAGCTTCTTGGTCTGCTGGGCTGCGTAGCTGTTCGGATACGGGCCGAAATATTTAGCTTTATCTTTCAGCACCCGGCGGGTAACCTCCAGGCGCGGATGGGCTTCGTTGGTTATTTTGAGATAAGGAAAGGTCTTGTCATCCTTCAGCAGCACGTTGTAGCGCGGCATATGCTTCTTGATCAGATTACACTCCAGAATGAGTGCTTCCATATTGCTCGACGTCACGATATATTCGAAATCCACAATATTGGCGACAAGCCGCTGCGTCTTCCCGTTATGGCTGCCGGTAAAATAAGAACGCACGCGGTTCTTCAGCACCTTGGCCTTGCCCACATATATAATCGTACCCTCTTGATTCTTCATCAGATAGCAGCCGGGCAGATCGGGCAGCAGCGCAAGCTTGTTGCGGATATTATCCATATAATCCATAAGTTCTCCCCCACCTGTTACTACAGCGTTATAAGGTAAGTGTAGAATAGAATGTACTACAGATTCAAGCCTAAATATAGAACATCCGTTTGTATTGGACACACAAAGCGCCTTCGGTAGACCGAAGGCGCTTTGTGTGAATGGGCCGCGAGGCCCCGGTTACAGCAGGTTATATCAATTATTGATGTTTGGCAACGATATTCTTAAGGGAGTCCTTGGAGTTCAGTCCTACGACTTTGTCCACAGGCTGACCGTCTTTGAAGAAGATCAGAGTAGGAATACTCATTACTCCAAAACGGGAAGCTGTCTCAGGATTCTCATCGACATTCAATTTAGCGATCTTCACATCGTCTCCCAGCTCGGTGGACAATTCCTCGAGAATAGGGGCAAGCATTTTGCAAGGGCCGCACCAAGGTGCCCAGAAATCTACTACTACAGTACCTTGACCTTCCACTTCGTTCACGAAGGATTGGTCAGACACGTTCACGATAGCCATGATATTGTTCCTCCTCAAAAAGTTTTGTTGAGCTTAAGCTGTACGAAATAACTTCCGCTTCTCTAGCCTGAGCTAAGTCTGCAAAAATTACTCCGAGAATATAGCGGGATAAAATGCTTCATGTAATATGATAACCAGATTATCATTTACCGACACATCCCCAGTATAACATAAATACAATGCATTTGTTATATATTTCAGAAAATTATATTGTATAAAATTAATTCGTGCATCTTATTGTAGCGCGGATCTTCTCTTTACATCTTCCCGGCAAGTTCGTATACTTGAAGAAAACGCATTAATTGTCAATGACTTCTCTCACACATGTATAACTGTACCCCACTTTATGCAGTCATGCAACAGCAAGGAGGAAGAAGCGATGGACGTCAATGTCAACGCACAGGTCCGTGACCCGCGGGAGCATATTAACGAGGAGCCCCGCAATGATCTTGGTGATCTGCTGGTCGGTTTCTTCGGAATGACCGGCTTCATGACCGTGGTATTCTTCGGAATGGTGATCATCAAGTTTTTGTCCGAGTAGTCAGGTTAGAAGGAAGGCTGGAAGTCCGGCAGTTTCGCTCTGTTCCGAGCGGGATGCCGGACTTTTTTTGCGTTCCAGGAAGAAGCGCCCGAAATAACATAAATTCACAATTTTATAAAAAGAAAACACATTTTTGTTTCCAAGGAGCCATGGTACTCTTTATGCGAAAGCGCTTTTATATAATCCATTAAGGAGGCAAGAAGGATGAAAAAGCTTTTCGGTATGGCTGTAGCAGGCGTATTGGCATCTACGCTCTATTCCCCGTTATCGTTTGCCGACAACCCTGTGGTACAGACCATCTATACGGCGGACCCGGCTCCGCTGGTATACAACGACACAGTATACCTGTACACCGGACATGACGAAGACAACTCGACCTACTATACGATGAATGATTGGAGGGTCTATTCTTCCAAGGACATGGCGAACTGGACAGATCACGGGTCGCCGTTATCCTACAAGGCTTTCAGCTGGGCAAGCGGAGAAGCATGGGCAAGCCAGGTGATAGAGCGCAACGGTAAATTTTATTTCTATGTGACGGTTAAAAGCACTTCGCTCGGGCGCCCCGCCATCGGAGTCGCCGTTGCAAACAATCCCACCGGCCCGTTCGCCGACGCCATCGGCAAACCGCTGGTCTCCAGCAGCTGGGGCGACATTGACCCGTCGGTCTATATAGACAGTGACGGCCAGGCCTATCTCTATTGGGGGAATCCGGCACTGAAATATGTGAAGCTCAACCCGGATATGATCTCTTATAACCAGAGCACCGGTATTGTCCAGGTGCCTATGACCACGGCAGGCTTCGGTGTACGTAGCGGCAATGCTGACAGACCGACTCTGTATGAAGAAGGCCCGTGGTTCTACAAACGCGGCAGCTTATACTATATGGTCTATGGAGCAAGCGGGATTCCTGAGAACATCGCCTACTCCACCAGCTCTTCTCCTACAGGCCCGTGGACGTACAGAGGAATCATAATGCCTACACAGGGCGGAAGCTTCACGAATCATCCCGGCATCATAGATTTCAAAGGCCGCTCCTATTTCTTTTATCATAATGGCGCGCTGCCTGGAGGAGGGGGCTTCACCCGGTCGGTCGCTGTCGAACAATTCAACTACAACGCCGACGGCAGCTTCCCGGCCATCAACATGACAACCGCCGGGCCGCAGGCCCTAGCGAATCTTAATCCCTATGTCAGAACACAGGCCGAGACGGGCGCGTGGGCATCCGGGGTAGAGACCGAGACCACCTCTGACACGGACGGCGGGATGAATGTAGGCTTCATAGATCACGGGGATTTCATCAAAATTAAAAATGTGAACTTCGGCGCTGGAGCCGCAGCCTTCGAGGCGAGAGTGGCTTCGGCAGGCAGCGGCGGTACTATCGAGCTGCGGCTGGACAGCCCCACAGGAACGCTGATCGGCACCTGCGCGGTCCAGAATACCGGAGGCTGGCAGAGCTGGAAGACCACAACCTGCGCAGTGAGCGGCGCAACCGGGACTCACGACCTCTACCTGAAATTCACAGGCGGCAGTGGGTACCTGTTCAATATCAATTGGTGGAAATTCAGCGCCAGCTGAAATAGAAACGGAGTAGGATCAATGTGAGCACTTGTGTGGACGCTCCGCGAACGGCCCGTTGTTCCAATCGCTGTGGTCTCCAGATTTTATTTATATTCCTAAGTGGTAAAAATCCGGAGACCAAGGCGACCGCTGCCGCTTTTCCACAATCAGTCCGTCCGCTCCGCTGTTTAAATGGAAAAAGTTTCTTCAAACCTTTCTAAAATCACCTTATTCATCGTGATGCTGCCGTTAAACGGCTGGGTGACATCATTTTACGCTGCCTATCCCTGCGGTGGCTGCGACAGCCAAAAACAAAAAAACAGCGATTCTCCAATAACAGGAGTCGCTGTTTATTTAATGTTTGAAGCTTTTGAGAAATTTCTACTAACCTCTGGCTCTGCCCCGCTGATTCTCCCCATGCAGGGGAATAACCTCCACAAACGGGGCGATCCGGTCCATTAGCCGCTGGCCTTTATAAGCTTCTTCGCCATCCTTGCTGGTGATGCTGAGATGCTTCTCCAGACCATCCAGCGGATAATTCGAGGTGTAGAAGGTGGGTTTGCGGTTCATCCGGTAGTTCAGGATCGCTCCCAGCACATGGTCACGGGCCCAGGGATTCAGGTTCTCCGCTCCGATGTCGTCAAATATGAGCAGATCGCAGTTCTTCATCGTATCGACCATTTCCTTGAGCTTCTGGTTATCCATCATGATCAGCTTCAATTCCTCAATGAAATCGGGCATATACACGATCACACCGCTATAGCCTGAGATCGCAAGCTCATGGAGCAGGTAGCACATCAGGAAGGTTTTGCCCGTCCCGAAGCTGCCCTGCAGATAGATCCCGCGTGAAGTCAGACCCTCCGCCCGCACTGCTGCAATATAGTCAAATATCTTATTCACGGCTGAGGCCCGCCGGGGGTCCTTGCCCATTATATCCATCTCATCATATCCGCCGTTCAGCACCCGCTCGTCCACATAGAAGCTGCGAATCCGCTTGCGGATATTATCCTGGTTATCCTGTGCGATCTTAAGCTTGCACGGGGTTTTGCGTTCATATAGATCCGTTACACCGTTCACCGTCTCCACCGTAAGCTTGCTGTAGTGTCCCTGGAAGTCATTAGGACAATTCGCAAGGCCAGGACAGTTCTTACAGTGCCGGTCCTCCTCGACATACTGGTACAGACGGCTTAAGTGCAGCCGCAGCCGGGACTCGTCCAGCTCGGGATGCTCAGCCTGGAGCTCCTTGACCAGGGGATGATTCAGCAGGGTCTGCTCCAGGTCACGGGAGCGCTGGCGCAGAGCAGGGTTGTTCATCGAACGCAGCACTTCGCCCATGGACTCCATCGCTGCACCTCACTTTCTTCAGGGCGTTCTCAGAACGCCTTTTTTCTTACTGGCCTTAATCTCGGCCGCTTTCTTCATCATCGCCGCGAATTCCTCTTCCGATACCGTTCCGGCACTGCCGTCATCAAGCACAATCGGGATCTCCTGTTTGCCGGAACGCCCGCCGTTCTTCGAATACGAACGCTGGCGGGTTCCCGGGGCGCCTGTGCCGGACGAGGCGGAAGCCGCCCCCTTGCCCTTCACTTTGGACTGGTCGCGGATATAACGTACGGCCTTCTCGTAAGTATTCACCTGCTTCACCAGCATATTGGAGGCAATCGCCTCCACGAAGTTGCGGTTCATCCGCTGATCGCCGCCCGAAGCCACCATCGTCATCAGGTAATGGATCAGCACATTGATCACTTCACCGTTCAGCTTATAATTCAGATCAATCTTCTCGAAGATATCCATTAGCTGGCCCGGAACCGCCCCGGGGAAGAAAGTCTGCAGCAGGCGTGTATAAGGCTCGTTGCGCAGCATCATATTATATTGGTGAATGTCACATTTGGACAGAAATTGCGGAGGCACTTCTACATAAAATTCCATTTCGACCGATTGTTCCACCGGCGCGCCGGAAGGATCACTCTCGTCAACGGCAGAACGCAGCGATACCACCTTGGCCGCGGCGATCTCTCTTTTCTCCTGGCGCTTCAGATCCTGGCGGAAATGCTGGCTCGCCTTGTATTGCAGCGTATCCAGAATCACCTCTCCGTCCGGCGTGAAGACATCGTCCTCATCCAGCAGACGGCAGACATCCTGCGGGCCAAGCTCGTATTTGTGGGCCACATAATTAATCACGCCCATCTGATTATGGTCAAACCGCAGCTTCTCCACATGGGCACGGTTAACCGATTCGCGCGGAAAGCGCAGAATAATGTCGCTGTAGGCTATATCCGGCTCACCCGCCAGCGTTATGCCAGGCTGACGCACGGAGGCCACCTCGGCCAGTGCCTGCTCCAGCTCATAATCAATCACATGGGTATTCAGCTCAAAAATATCGTAGAACGGCAGTGATATATTCTCTTTACCGACTGAGCGCCGGCTCCATTCCTCCGGTTCCCGGTTCCAGAACTGCTCGCGCAGCGACAATACGGCAAATTTGCCGATCTTATCCCGGAGCAGCAGCGTCAAATGCTGGGTTGCAAAAAAATCAGCCGGTGACAACGGCGGCATTAGTTCATACTCATACATATAATCATCGTTCTCCGCGGCATAAATCCGGGAGGTCTGCAGCAGTCCCACCGCTTCCAGCCGGGAAGCCTGGTCTACCAGGTATTTCCGGCCCTTCTCGTTGGGTTCAACGCCCAGGGTCATGAAGAGCCTGCGCTGCTGCTCCACACCGGAATACCCGATCGACTCCGCCGGAATATGCTCGAACAGCAATCTGTACAAGCTGATGGCGAACGCGCCTACCATCGGCTGATAGACTGAACCAAGCATACGTCCGTCCAGATGACTTAGACCGAATTCGCGGGAAACGCAGTACCGATGATGTTCGGTGAAATGATGCAGGTTGCTCATACGCATCTGCGGATACCTCCCCCTCTTCTATACGAATTCATATAGATTTCTATTCTATCACAAAACACCCGGCCGGAAATGTAAAAAAAGACCCAAAAAAACGGCTTCTCCCCGAAATTGCAGGAAATCAGCCGTTTCTTGTCTGTCCGTCCGCGGGACGGGCCTTAGAACATTTTGTATCCGCCGAGCCGCAGCTTCTGAATGGTCCAGCCGCTCAGTACCGCCCCGGCAAGGCCGGCGATACCGGTAAGATAATCAACGATATGGAAGGTGGAGAGATGCTCCCCTAGCGACATAGCGCTCCGGTCCCAGATGGAATAGACCACCACGGGAAGAATAACAATAACGAACAGGTAGGCGGGAAACCAGGTGGTCTTCATTAGCATATTAAGAATGAAGCCAATGCCGAACATCATCACAAAGAATAAAACGGCCAGAACAAACACCGGAATAAATCCCATCGTACCGCCATCCCCTCTCTCTATAAAGAACCGCACACCAAACCTTATATAATAGTAAGTTTACTAGAAAAAATGTAGCGAAGCAATGAACATTATCGTGCAGAAGGCCGCAATGAGCGTGAATCGGGGCATCAGCGTTTGCTCTTGCCCGTTCGCATGCGCTACAATGCAAATAGCAATGGGTAACGAAAAATATGTTTATACATATTAAACGTATGCTTACGGAGCAGATTTTACGCGCAGGAATTCTGACGGAGCTTAAGCTTCGTACAACTTTTAAGGAGTGAACACTATGAACGAAGCCGCTTTGACCCTGGAAGGCTGGTACGCCCTGCATGACTTCCGCTCACTGGACTGGACAACCTGGACAGCAGCCGATGACGAAGAACGGGCAGTTGCCCTGGAAGAGCTGCATGCCTTCATGCAGGAATGGGGACCCGTGGAGGAAGCCAAGGAAGGCAGCTCTGCTGTATATTCCATCGTTGGCCAGAAGGCTGATTTCGTGATGATGTTTCTGCGGGAGAGTCTGGAAGCACTGAATGCACTGGAGACCGCTTTTAACAAAATTGCCTTTGCCCAATATACGACCAAAGCCTATTCCTATGTAAGTATTGTCGAACTCAGCAACTATGCTGCAGGAGGAAGTGCGGGAGACGGCAGCGATCCGATGCTGAATCCGCATGTGGCCGCCCGGCTGAAGCCTATTCTGCCGCAAGCGAAGCATATCTGCTTCTATCCGATGAATAAGAAACGTGAGCTTGCCGACAACTGGTATATGCTCGATATGGACAAACGCCGTGAATTAATGCATTCGCATGGCCTGATCGGCCGCGGCTACGCCGGCAAGGTGAAGCAGATCATCACCGGCTCCGTGGGATTCGATGACTGGGAATGGGGCGTGACACTGTTCGCTGAAGACGCGCTGCAATTCAAGAAGCTCGTCTACGAGATGCGCTTCGATGAAGTGAGTGCCCGCTACGGCGAGTTCGGACCCTTCTATGTCGGCAATCTGCTGACCGAGGAATCGTTCGAAGAGCTGCTGAAGCTGTAAAAAAATAGACCGCTCCCTCAGCAGAGGTGTGCGGTCTATTTCTTGACTACTTTTCCGAAAGCCGCCGCCCTTAAAAGCGGCTATTGCATAAGGGAGCCGTGTTGCAAGCACGGCTCTCTTTGCATTGTACGTCTTAACTAACTCCACTTAGACCGAAGGCTCTTTATCGTCCTCTTCGGCATCTTCTTCCTCGTCCCCATCCCGCAGGCTCTCCAGATATTCAGCCGTCGCCCGGTCACGGGCGCGGCCCTTATCCTTCAGGCGCTCTATGGCCGGGAGGATCAGCAGGTCAATCTCCTTCTGAATAGGGTAGGCCAGATCATACCGAGTCTGATCCTCAAGATAAGAACCCACCTCAATCAGAGCGTTATAGCGGTCCAGCTCCTCACGCGTCAATAGTCCGCGAACTTGTACGCTGCAGTGGCGCATCTTAGAGGAATCTTCCTTTTTTGAGTACCAGCGGGATGCCGCCGATGATTAGCAGATAGCGCATATCCACTACCTTCTTCAATTGCGCTGCGGTCCAGCCCTTATAGGTCTTGTCGCCTACTACAGCAATCCCCTGGCCCTTGCCCAGCGAAGCTACGGTCCCCTTGTTGCTGAAGGCGAACTTCTTCGGCTGCTGGCTGCGGATGGCCGCTACGAGATTATGCGCACAGCATTCTCCCTGCTGCATTGCAATCTGTGCGGTCGGCGGGTAAGGACGTCCTTCCGGATTAATCATGAGCGAGCCATCGCCAATGATGAAGATGTTCTCATGTCCCGGAGCGCGCAGATATTCATCCACCTTCACCCGTCCGCGCATAGCCTCGAATCCGGCAGCTTCGATCAGACGGTTGCCGCGGATGCCGCCGGTCCATACGATAGTGGAGGCCTTGATCTCTTCACCTGTCGCAAGAATTACTCCGCCGGGCAGACATTCCTTGATCGCTACGCCCATCTTGAAGGTGACACCCTTCTTGGTAAGCACCGTCATCGCATGCTCCACAAGCTCCGGCGCGAAGCCAGGCAGCGCCGTAGGCGCAGCTTCTATATTGTAGATATTAACCATGCTTGGATCGACATCGAATTCCTTGCACAGCGCAGGAATCCGGTCAGCCAGCTCCGCTACAAACTCAATACCGCTGAAGCCCGCGCCGCCAATCACAAAGTTGATATGCTCCTGTGCATTATTCTCATTCTTGTATTTGGCGAACTGATACTGGATATGCTCACGGATCAGCCGCACAGAGTTGATACTGCGGATGGTGAGCGCATATTTGTCTAGTCCCGGAATCCCGAATGTTTCAGGCTCGCCGCCAAGTGCAATCACGAGATAATCATACGACAGCGTTCCATCTTCCAGAATAACCTTTTTCTGCTGGGTACGGATTTCCTGTACCGAAGATTTGACCAGATCAATCTTGAACTCATCGATTAATTTGGAGATCGACACGCGCGTATGCTCGATGCTGTCCGTGCCCGCTGCAGGCATATGCAGATGGGTCGTGAAATAGTGATACTCATGGCGGTTTACCAGGGTCACATCCGCTTCATTATAGTTCAAAGCTTTCTGCAGCCGCTGGGCGGTCAAGATCCCTCCATATCCCGCGCCTAGAATAACGATTTTGGGAATACTGCTCATGTTCCGGCTCCTTCCAACAGGTAAATCTGTCTATGTGTTATTTTTTGGTAAAAAATCAGGTTTCTTTTGTGAATTTATACACTTAAATTCAGAAGAATTTCCAATAAAACTTAAAGGATTTCTAAAATAACCATATCCATTGTAAACCTTAGTATCGTTTTAATCAAATATAATCATACAAGAAAATGTCACACTTTTTCAGTGAAATCAAAGCCTTTGCAGGCAGGTGCGACTATGTTTATAATGAGTAGGTACGCAAGTATGGCATTTTGAAACTATCAACTCGGAGGTGCAGTATTTCATGACATTAGAGCAAACCGTTCCTATGAGCGATATGCTGATTATAGGCGGGGGACCAGCCGGTATGTTTGCCGCTTTTTACGGCGGTATGCGCCAGGCTTCGGTAACCCTTATTGAAAGTATGCCCCAGCTCGGAGGGCAGCTTGCTGCGCTGTATCCCGAGAAATATATTTATGATGTAGCCGGCTTCCCTAAGGTGACTGCACAAGAGCTGGTCGATAACCTTACCCGTCAGATGGAGCTGTTCCAGTCTGATATCCGTCTGGAGGAGAAGGTGGTATCTGTTGTGAAACAGGAGGAACGCCATTTCATCGTCACCACCGATAAAGCGGAATATCATACCAAAGCTATCATCATCACCGCAGGCGTAGGCGCATTTGAACCGCGGCGTCTGGAAGTCCCTGATGCACAGCGCTTCGAGAAAGCCAACCTGCATTATTTCGTCAGCGATCTGAATGCTTATAAAGATAAGAAGGTGCTGATCAGCGGCGGCGGCGATTCTGCTGTGGACTGGGCGCTTATGCTGGAGCCCATCGCCGAGCAGGTAACACTGATTCACAGACGGGATAAATTCCGCGCGCATGAGCATAGTGTAGAGAATCTGATGAACTCCAAGGTGAACGTTATTACGCCTTCCGAGATCACCGGGCTGCACGGCGAAGAATTCATTACCAAGGTGACCTTGTCCCATATCAAGACCAAAGAAACCCAGGAGATCGAAGTGGACAGCGTCATTGTCAATTTCGGCTTCGTGTCCTCCCTGGGGCCGATTGCCCAGTGGGGAATCGAGATCGAAGGCAACTCCATTGTGGTGGACTCCCGCATGGAGACCAGCATCCCGGGCATCTTCGCTGCCGGCGATATCACCACCTATCCGGGCAAGCTGAAGCTGATTGCTGTCGGCTTCGGAGAAGCCCCTACTGCCATCAATAACGCCAAGGTGTATATTGATCCGGAAGCGAAGCTGTCTCCCGGACACAGCAGCAATCTTAAGCTCTAGAATCTATCGCTGATTGATAATAAAAGGGTATCCTTTCAGGTTGATTCCACCTCAACTTGAAAAGATACCCTATTTGTTGGTGCTTGCGGTTTAATTAATTCCAATGCTGCAGAGATATGCTCTGATCTTTAATGAAGAACCGCATGGACTGGAGAGTGTAAGTTCCGTTTGCGAATTTCAGCGAGAAGCAGGGCGATGAAATCATGCTCTAAATGCAGCTCTATAGCTCTGTGATAGGAGTCCAGCAGCATCTCATCCGACAATTCAACCATAACGTTCACCTACCTTTCCTTTATTTGGATCTGAATCTATCATAGCAAACTATCATTTTTCGAACAAGCGTTCTCATTATCCACAAGCTGCTGTGGAGATCCTGTGCATAATATGTTAGTAAGGGTTATAAAGTCAGGAAGTGCACAGTGGACTATGGGGATAACAGTTATACACAGGACAGAAACCTGACATCGACACCAAAAAAATTTTTAGAATGTTCATAATTGGCTGGGATATTTCATGTTGATATTACCTCGGAAAACGCACAACTAAACGCAATATTAGCCTATTAATATATTTATCGTCAAATATAAAAATTTTATTAATCATTTGGGTCTTGTATTTACTTCCAAAATCCAGATTTTCCCCCGTTGATCTACGGCATAATCAAAGCCCAGTTCACCGATCCCCGGGAAGTGCCGCTCCAGCAGCTCCGTACAGATCAGAGTCAGCCTGCGCATTTCTGCCTTCTTGGAAGAAGTACCCACACGCGGCAGTGATCTTCTCAGCCCCTGGCGGCAGCTCAGCATCGTCCCCCCTTTACAGAGATTCGTCACGAACAGCCCCGGCCGGGCTACTCTCCCTACCATAGAGCGGAACTCCCAGTGATCGCCGTTCTTCACTACCTTGACCCGGTAATCTATCGGGCGTCCGGAGATCCGCGCCAGGGAAATTCCCTGCTGGATTAAATACTTCCGCTTCACCTTGAATCTGTCCAGCGCCTGCCGCATGGAATTGAAATCACCATATACACGCGTATTATGCATATACGTGAAGCCATAACCTCTATGATCACGGAACACCTTGATGACTCCATAGCCTCCACCGCCGACAACCGGCTTAATGACAACATTGCCGTAACTCCCAAGCATTGCGGACAATCCGGCAGCACTATACTCCCGCGTTCTCGGAATGTAACCGGCAACCCGTGAATCGCTAAGCAGCGCCGCCGTCTTCAGCAGCTTGCTTGCCAGTTCTCTCCCCGCCATTGTTTGCCCTCTCCTTTCGCATTCCCAGCCTACCCTATAGCTTACTCACCAAAGGCCTTGCCCTCCTGTATGATTGTCCGTGGTAAAGCAGGCCACAGCAAAAAAGGGCATATGGCTGCGGGGCCTTATGTCCCTGATACATTTGACCAGAAGCAGCGGCCACAACCGCTACGGATACAATAGACTGGAAAATCATTAAAATTCATTGTATTATTGCCTGAAGGGAGGGTTTCCTAATGGCAGAGTTTTTTGAAATCCTATATTGGTTTGCGATGATTGGCATGTCTGTGGTACTGGCAGGAACGACGATACTCGTCTGTGCGCTCGGCTTCAAATTCATCAAAGACCGCCGCAGAGTGCTCGGCGCCGGCTGCATCGCCTTTTCCCTGGGGGCTGCCGCCCTGATCCTGTTCATGGTTAATCTCAAGTTTATAATTCCCGCCTGAGGTACACTCCCGGCAGCCCTGGCATAACAGCTCCGCAGGACTAACCGTCCTTGTCATGGCTGCCTTGGAGTGCATTCCCGCTAATAGATTTGCTTACATACTGTATTCTATGAAACTGCGAAGAGTTGGCCTGTGTATATGGACAGCTTCATTCGCTGAACAGGTTCCGGCCCATTCCTCACTTTTTCTCTCCTTTCCCCTCCTTCAGGACACTCCAATCTTTGAAATTTCCGTTCATACAACAACTTTTTCACTTAATATCCGTAATATGTATGTACAATAATTTGGAAGTCCCAATATATTGAAAAAGGAGATTCTATTGTGTCGAAACCTGTATACGGAAAACAAGCGGCTTCTGTCAAAGCTACGGAGAAGCTTTCAGGGGCAGCTTGGGCGCTTTGCGCTGCGTTCCTCCTGTTCCTCGGCTGGTCCGCTTTTCAGGTCGGATTATTCAACGGAATGAGAGCCGAATTCGAGAAGCCTATTTATGTAGCGGCATTGCTGAGCGGGCTGCTCCTTCTGGCCTGTGCGATCCTGTATTTCAAAGCCTTCAAGCTGGAGGGACAGCGTGATCTGCTCACCGTAGCCGCCCTTCTGCTTCCCCTGACCTACGCTCTGTCGCTGCTGGGTGCTGCTTCACATTATATGGCGATGAATATGCTGTTCACCCAATTTACCTATGCCGCTATTTTCATTACCAGTATGTATCTGCTCCGGCAGAAGCGGTTGAATTACACCATCCAGTTAGGTGTACTCACCATCGCTTACCTGATCGTAGGCTTCGGTCTATTGAACTGGCTCGGGAGCTGGAAGCTTGCCGGCAGTCTGGTGGGCTGGTTCTCAGCCACTGTGGTGGGAGACAGATACGGAGACGCAGTAATGACCGACTCGAACGGGCTTCGCCTGACTTCCATTTTCCAGTATGCCAATACATACGCGGCGTTCCTGATGGCTTTTCTGTTCGTGGCCGTATTCGCGCTGATCCGCTCCAGGAAGTGGGCCGGACAGCTGACGCACGGCTTCATGCTGGTGCCCATCATCGTCTCGCTGCTGCTCACCTTATCCCGCGGCGGACTGGTCCTGCTGCCGGTGGTATTCATTCTCCTGCTGCTCTTCCTGAAGCCGGTGCAGCAGATTCTCTGGACCCTGCATCTCGCTATTGCCGGAGTATTATCCCTGCTGATTACGAATCCGGTCACCAGCCTGGGGCTGGAGCTGAACTTGGCATTCACCTCTTCGGCAGCCCTGAAGGGCTGGGGCTACCTGCTGGGGGCATCGGCCTGTGCAGGCGTGCTCTCCCTCGTTGTCCAGCGTTACTTGGCGCCTTGGCTAAGCCGTAAGCTGGGCAGCACAGAATCACGCCGCTGGAGCGGAGTGTGGCTCCCGCTGGTGTCTGTGGCTGGCGTCGCGGCGATCGCCTTCTTATTCATCGGCACCAGTGCGCGCAATGTGCTGCCGGCGAATATCGGGACACGGCTGGAGAATATCAACTTCAGGCAGCACAGTGTGCTGGAACGTTTTACCTTTTACAAAGATGCTATGAAAGTAGTCAAGGATTATCCGGTATTCGGAACGGGAGGCGGGGGCTGGGCATCGCTCTATGAGCATTATCAGAACAACCCTTACCTGAGCCGCCAGGTCCATAACTTTTTCCTGCAATATCTGATCGAAGTGGGAATCTTCGGGTTCCTTGTGTTCATGGGCTTTATCCTGTTTATTTTCAGCAAATATATCAAAGGGTACGTGAAGCGGGAGAACGACGACTACAATAACGGGTTCTTCTACCTCATTATTGCCTTGTCTATTCTCGTTCACAGCCTGCTGGACTTCAACCTCAGTTATGCGTTCATGGGTATGATGGTATTCCTGTCGCTGGGGGGCATGGCTGTTGCCATGGAGAGCAAGCCGCTCCGGCTTCAGTGGAACAAGCTCTGGGTTAGAGCGGGTTATTTCGGACTGCTGGGAATCGGCACCGGATATCTGCTGTTCCTGTCTCTCGGGTACATCAGTTCAAGCTCTGAAGCTTATGCAGCCAAGAAGCTGCTCAAAGTGAGCCAGTCCTATGAGGAGATCAAGGCTCCTTTGATAAAAGCACTCAAAACCCGTCCGAATCACCCGGAATCCGCCACTTATCTGTCTCTGCTGGATCAGAAGGTGTTCACGCAGAACCATAACGAACAGTTCCTGGACGAAGCCCATACGGTAGTCACCCGCGCACTTGAGGATGAGCCCTATAACAAAGAGCTGCTGACCCAGCTCGCAGGCTATTATGACCTGAAGGGCCAGAGTGATGAGGCCTACCATGTCTATCTGGACAACGCAGACAAGTTCATGTGGGATATTAACTGGTACGACCAATTAATCAGCCGTGCTTCCCTCCTTGGGTTACAGGCTTACGCCAAGCATGATGAAGCAGGGCAACAGAAGTATTTCGATTCGGCACTGGTAGTCTATAAGCATGTAACGGATGGTATAGCGCATCTGAAGAGTCTTCCTCCCGAGCAGCTTCAGGGCCGCGAATTCTTCGTGATCTCAACGATGGCCCTGAATGCAGGCCGGGTCCAGCACATGTCAGGAGATGAGGAAGCTGCACTGGCAACGGTCAAGCAGGGCTTCATCAACGGGTATGAGGACCTGACGGACGCCGGAAGCCTATGGACTACAGAATGGTACAGCGGCGTCATCAGCCGGTCACAGGAGCTGGGAGCCGCAGCTTTGAAGCGGGCGCAGGAGGCCTATTCCCTGGGGAATAATGATCTGGGGGACCAGGAGACACTGGGTAAGAGCCGGTATTTCAAAACCGGGCTGGACGCGTATGCCCACGCGGCTGCAGACCGGGATGCCCAGCAGCAGGGAGCCAAGGTGACGGCAGATATGCTGCTGAACACCGGCAAGATCCAGTATATATCGCAGGACATGCAAGCCGCCGGGGCCACACTGAAGCAAGCCCTCAGTGACGATTATAACAACCCGGTCAACCGCGAGACTGCCCGCTGGTATCTGGCTGTTCAGCAGCGAACGCAGAGCGCCCAGGACCAGGCAGTCTATCAGAAGCTGATTGCTGCGGATCCGGAAGAAGCGGCGAAGATTAATGAAATAGCGGGTATGCCGCTTTAGCCGCACATATCATAGATGGCACTTGTAAATTTTTCGATTTGGGAATAGCCGTGACTCCAGAGAATGTTTGGCCCTCCGGCCGCTGTTGCCCCCAGATTTCTTATATTTGAACCGCTATGAGCGGTGGAAATCCGGTGGCAAAGGCGGACGCTAACGCTCCTACAGTTCCAAAATTCTCCTCGCCACTTTTCCCTATCTTTATATTTTCAAGTTTACTATGGACTGGTGAACAGCAAAAGGGCTGTCCCTAAAGTAGATATTCTACTGACAAGTCAGATAAAAAAGCAGCGATTCCCGTTATAGGAATCGCTGCTTTTTTTTGTGTGTGTTTATTGAACAAGGGTTTTCGTATCCCGCTTAAAAAGGGAGAGGACGGAACGAATGTGGAAAAGCGGCAGCGTTCGCCTTGGTCTCCGGATTTTCTCCGCGACCCAAACATCGGTCCGTTCACGCAGCGTCCACCCAAGTGCTCACGTTGATCCTGCTCAAAAACAAAGTGCTGCCCAAGTAGCCATATCATTTTGGGACAGCCCATTTTTCCGGTATGCTGAAGCCGCTGTCAGCGGTGCAGTGCCTGATACTCCTCCTTCAGAATGGAATATTGATAAGAGTCCATCCATTTTCCTTTATGATACATATGGCCTCTAAGATGCCCTTCATAGATCATTCCAAGCTTTTGCATCACTCTGGCCGAACCGATATTCTCCGGGCGGCAGGTTGCGTAGATCCGGTGAAGCCCAAGCTCTTGGAAGCCCCATTCCAGCAGCGCCGCGGAAGCCTCACTGGCATAGCCTTGTCCCCAATAGGACGGGTTAAAGCAATAGCCAATCTCCCCCTGTCCTGCTCCGCTGATGTGTAAACCGCAGCCGCCCGCCAGCTTATTGGACTCCTTGAGAACCACCGCATATTCGAATCCTTGACGCGGCTCCTCCTGCTGTAAATCCAGCATATGGCGGATATATTCGCGGGTATCCTCCAGTGAATTGGGTCCCCAGATCATATACTTAGCTACAGCAGGGTCGGATGCATATTCATGCACCTGCCGGACATCCTCAGGCACGAATTCCCGGATCAACAGGCGTTTGGTCTCCAGTTGCATGGCTCAATCACATCCTTACATTTATATATTGAACAACCCTCTGCCAATCACATTAGCCGTAACCGGCGTTTTCCCGATCTCCCGTGACCATACAGACAACTGGCCGATATGATGTATCTCATGGGCAATCAGATGACGCATAACTTCGCCATAACTGTGGGGTTCACGTTCCCCCTCATCCGTAACATCAATCATAATGCGGTCTTCCAGACTGTCATTCCAGCCATATTCAACTGCTACAATGTGATACAGCGTTGGAAGGATGTAACCTATGCCACCCGTGCGTAATTTCATCAGTTCTTCCCCGTCCACCGTCCGGCACCAGTCGAACCAGTCCTTGCGCACCTGCCAGTTATACTCAAATAGCTTTTGCATCACACTGCCTCCTTTTAAGGTAATGGCTGCTATTTCCCTGCTATCCATGATTCGCGATATTTACCTGTACTCCTGCCTGTGAAGTTCAACTTCCTTCCCATAGACCGAACAGACCTGCCACCGCACACTGCGGCAACAGGCCTGTTCATTACTCTGACCACGCATCTATTCAAACACATATTCCCCTTCACCCACACGCAGGGTCTGTCCCTTAAGCTGGGGCGAATCGGTCCGCAGCACGACCTGGGTGAACTGGTTCTCCGTGCCCTGCACGAAGTTGAAGGTCTGGTGGTCTCCCGCCTTAAGACTGTAGCTGTCGTCCACAGGTCCTGTAACGGGCAGGCCGAACAGCTCACTCCAATGCCTGGCGGCAGCGGCAGGATCGGAGACATGGAACACCGCGCTCACGATATCAACAGTCCCCGCAGGATGGGGCTGGTTGATTCCGGCTGCATTCAGACTGTCCAGCCGCTCCTCATCGGTCTCGCTCCACTGAATAATGAACGGATAGACCAGTCCCTGGAAGTCACCGTCAATCGTCATCATCCGCCACTCGATTAATCTGCCTTTGTTATCGAGACGTTTACCGTCTATGATGGGAGATAATAACAAACCTGCTCTTGTCAGACTATCCTCAACGGCTTCGATGTCATCTGTCCGCAGGACCACTCTGCTTAACACCTCATGCTCCGGCAGGACGGTAACGGCATCCCGTACGACGACATTATGTTCGGTCGCCCGCGCAAGCTCCAGGTTCTCGATGCCGAGGAACTCCAGATAGGTTAGCCCAAAGTAACTTAAGGCGTTATAGGTCCCCCAAGCCTTATGCGATCCGCCCCGGAAGGCCGCCAACCCATGCTCAGAGAATAGCTGCACCGGCTGATCCAGATCGTTCACATAGTGCACCAGGTGATCCCATTTCAGCACTGCCATTAGTTCTTCACTCCCAGCTCCGTAGTCCGCTTCACCGCTGCCAGCACACTACGCTGGAGACCCGCCGCGAAATCACTGTTGTTCAGCTCGTATAAGCCGTGCATACCGACTCCACCAGGCGAATTGTTGATATCCAGCAGCTGTCTTGGATGCAGTCCGGTCTGCTGGAGCATCGCCACCGCTCCCAGCATATTCTCCAGCGCTACCTTCCAGGCCTGTTCCCGCGGCAGTCCGGCAAGGACTCCGGCATCCGTGAACGACTCAATGAAATAATAGATATAATTCGGTCCGGCTACACCGAAGCCGGTGAAGATATCAATATAGCTCTCCTCCAGATATTGCACCTTGCCGAAGCCGAGCAGGAAGCCCTCCACCTGCTCGCGGGAGGCCGCTGCACCCAGAGCGACACCGCTATATCCATAGCCTGTATCGGTTAATGTATTCGGAATCACGCGGACAATCGGACGCTCCGCTCCGAAATAATCTCCGAGCTGGGCAATCGTTACTCCTGCCACAATGGATATAATGGCGGCGGGAGGTGAAGCGGATTGCCGGACCCGGGCTCCAAGCGCGCTCAGATCATCCTGCGGACGAACCGCAATGACAATCAGATCAGCGGCCTGGAGGCCTTGCTCCTGTGTACTCTCCGTGTCTACACTATATTTGGCCTGTAACAGCTGAAGCCGTCCTTCGTTAATATCCGATACACTGATTTGACTGGCAGACAGTGTTCCGCCTGCGAGGCAGGCCCGGATGATCGCTTCAGCCATTTGCCCGCCGCCTATGAAATGAATCTTGCTCTGTATCACTTCCGCTCACTCCCTGATTAATTATTTGCCCAGGCTTCCGGCAGAATGAACCCGGCATATTTCTCTTGTCCCGTGATGTATTCCTCGAACTCCTTGGATTCATACGCAGACTTCAGATCTTTGGCCCAAGGGGTCTCAGCATCCTTTTGGTTCACCGATACGATGATTCTATGCTGCATAGGCGTGTTCTCAATCTTAAGGGCGTCTGTAATCTTCCGGTCTGGAGCATTGGCAATGTAGTTCCCGTTAACCACACCATAATCCACATCCTGCAGCGAGACCAGAATCTGCGCCGGGTCCAGCACCTTAAGTTCAATCTTGAACTTGTCCGGCTCGACACTGTTCACATTGAAGTCCGCTACACCGGCACCCTCTTTGATTTTGACCCAGCCCAGTTCCTCCAGGATACGCAGTGCCCGCTCCTGATTGACCGGATCATTCGGAACCGCTACAGTAGTGCCGTCCTTCACATCGTCAAGCGTGGTATGATTTACGGAATATAGACCTTGCGGCGCACCCGGAACATACGCAATCCCTACCATATCTGCTCCGATTTCTTCATTGATAGCTTCCATGTAGGCTGTACTCTGGAAGATACTCGCGTCAATCGAGCCTTCCTTCATCGCCGGGTTAACCTGCATATTCTGGGAGAAGGTTTTGATATCTACAGTATAGCCTTTTCCCTCCAGAATGGGCAGAATCGACTGGCGGAACTGCTCTTCATACGTGCCCACACCGAATCCGACTGTAATTTCTTTCTTGTCCCCGGAGCTTGCCGCTTCCTTATTGTTGCCGCAAGCCGCCAGCACCGCCATTGCACTAATCAGCATTACTATCCATATTTTTTTCATAACCATCATCTCCTATTTGAGTACTGTGTTTTTGAAATGCACTAATGCCTCGTCTGTAACTGTCAGCGGAATAGCACAATTGGGCGACAGAATAAACGGCTGATTCTTCATCCTTGCCAGTGCTTCCTTGGCCTGCTGTTCAATCTGCGGCACGTTATTTCCTGCAAACAGCCCATGGTCCACTCCGCCTACCTTCGTGGCCTTGAGCTCTGCTTCGAGTCCGGGATTTCCTTCGGCTATCGTATCCCAGCTGATCCCGTCAATACGGTAATCATTGAATCGCTCAGGCTGGGCATAGGCACCGCAGGTATGTAAAATATTCTTGCCATAGCTGGCAGCCTCCAGCACTATGGAATCATAAGGTCTCGACAGCTCATCGAACATCGCCTCATCGAATAGTCCGGGATGTGCTGTGCCTGTCACCGCATAGAACAAACCATCTGATCCCGCCTGGCGCAGCTCCTGCACATAATCCGCCAGGGTTAAGGCAATGACATGCAGCGCATGATGCGCAGCGGCCCGGTGCTCCTTGAACAGCGAGTCCAGCGTCACCGGCTGCTCAATCCCGAATACGGTCTTGGTAACATAAGCAGAACGCCCCACGAGGAACAGTAGTACCGTCAGCGGTGAGAATACCGTCTGGATCAGCGGTGTATCCGGCAAGCCCCGGCGGATCTTCCGCACGGCCTCCAGATGCTCCAGCAGCGAAGCGGTCCCGGCTGCCTTTTTCACTTCCAGATCCCAGAGATTCCTGGCTTCCGGAATAACCGTAGTCAGCTGTCTCGGAAATACCGTCTGATAATCGGCGAAGTCGTACTGATTCCCCCAGGCTTCCGCCAGATAGGTCGCTCTCGGGTTGATCTTCACCCAGTCCCAATCATATGTCTCCGTAAAAGAAATCGTTGACTGTGCCAAATCCTCTGCGTTCTGCTCCTTGTCAATAAAGTGACGCCATCCGCTGATGATCGGGCGATCCGCAAGTTCTCCGGATAATATCGCCTGAAAACGATCCTGCTTGCTCCATACACTCATCTGCCGTTCCTCTTTTCTATAGGTGATAGTCTAATAGCGGCGAATTTTACGGGCCAAGGTGTTGCCTAACGATTGAATGCCCTGCACCAGAATAATGAGAATAATGACGGTAGCAACCATGACCACCTTGTCGAAACGCTGATAGCCATACACAATGGCCAAATCACCGACCCCGCCGCCGCCTACGGTGCCTGCCATCGCTGTTGCCCCGATTAACCCGATCGTCGCAGTGGTCAGGGAGAGAATCAGCGAGCCTATCGCTTCCGGCAGCAGGAAATACCATATGACCTGTAACGGAGTAGCGCCCATGGCTTCAGCAGCCTCCAGAATGCCCGGATTCACTTCCAGCAGGGAGTTCTCTACCAGCCGTGCGATATAAGGTGCGATATAGATAATAAGCGGAACAATTGCCGCACTCGTCCCAATCGAAGTATGAACAATTGCTCTTGTTACCGGAATAATAGCAACCAGTAATATAATGAACGGAAGCGAACGGATGATGTTGATCACCGGATTAAGCACGGTATAGAGCCCTTTATTCTCCAGCACCCCGCCTGGACGGGTAATGACAAGGAGGATGCCCAGCGGAACGCCCAGCAGCGAACCTACGAATAGCGATACGCCCACCATCTGAATCGTCTCGATAATAGCCTTAAGAAATTGCTCACTTGTGATTGATGTCGAGAACATAGGACTTCACCTCCTCTATCCGTACCTCATGCTTGTTCATATAATCCAGAGCCGCTTCAATCTGGGACGGGTCACCCTGCAATTGAACGATAATCGTACCCAGGGTTGTCTCTTGAATCTCCGTCGTATTCGCAAACAGAATATTCACCTTGACTCCATAGGACCGGATAATCTCATACAGAACAGGCTCCGAGGCGCTCTCTCCGGCAAAATTCAGTTTATAGAGCTGGCTTCCATGCTCTGCCTTGAGTGTTCTGCGGACGCTTGTGGTCATGCTGTTCTGAATGACAGTCTTCACGAAATTCTGCGTAGTCTCATGCTTGGGCTGGCCGAACACATCCAGTACGCTCCCCTGCTCGATAATCCGTCCCTCTTCCATAACGGCTACCTTGTTGCAGATCTCCTGAATCACCGACATCTCATGCGTGATGATCATTACCGTAATGTTGTATTCCGCATTGATTCGTTTGAGCAGCTGCAGAATGGACCGGGTAGTCTGGGGATCGAGTGCAGATGTGGCTTCGTCGCACAATAGAATGGAGGGGTTCGAGGCAAGCGCCCTGGCAATCCCGACCCGCTGCTTCTGCCCGCCTGACAGCTCACTCGGATAACTTCCGGCCTTGTCACTTAATCCGACAAATTCAAGCAGCTCCTGAACCCGCTTGCGGATCTCAGCTTTGTTCTTCTTCAGCAGCACGAGCGGGATCGCCACATTGTCGAACACCTTTTTCGATTCCAGCAGGTTAAAATGCTGAAAAATCATGCCGATGTTTTTCTTGGCTGCCCGCAGCTCTTTGTCGCTGTACGCGCCCAGATCATGCCCTTCTACCAGCACCTGTCCCTCCGAGGGACGTTCCAGGTAATTGACCAGGCGGATTAACGTGCTTTTTCCGGCACCGCTGTAGCCGATGACACCGAAGATATCACCTTTCTCCACCTTCAGGCTGATTCCCTTCAGAGCTTCAATCTTCACCTCTTTGCGGGTGAAGGTCTTGTACACATCCCGTAATTCAATCATGGTTGTTCCCCTCAATCATCTGGTAAATTTAGGATTCAGGATTCAAGCTTGTGCCTGCAGCCTCGCAAGCGCTTGTTCTGCAAGTGCAGCGAAATACTTGGCAGCGGGCAGGATGGCCGCCTCATCCACATCAAAGCGGGGATGATGCAGCGGATGGTTCGGGCCGGCTCCAATATTCACAAAAGCCCCCGGTATCTGCTGTAAATAATATGCGAAATCCTCTCCGCCCATCTGCGGCGGAATATCATGTACCTCATAGCCTGCATGTGCAGCGACCTCTTTGGTGAAGTCAGCCCATTCCTCATGATTAATGGTTGCCGGAGGGCCGGGATACCAATGAAGCTTCGCCTCCGCCCCGGCTGCTGCGGCAATGCCTTCAATGATCCGGGTCATTTGGGCTGGAATGCTGCTGCGGATATCCTCATTGTAGGTGCGTACCGTTCCTTCAAGCTCCACCTTCTCCGGGAGCACATTCCAGGTGAAACCTCCGTTGATTCGGGTCACACTTAACACCACCGGCTCCAGCGTATTATTTTGGCGGCTGACTACGGTTTGCAGCATGGTAATGATCTGCGCGGCAGTGACTATGGTGTCCACCCCTTTTTCGGGAGTGGCTGCGTGAGCACCGACACCTTTTACCGTAATCTCAAAGCGGTCTACACCAGCCGTTAATGGCCCCGTTCTTGTGCCGAACGCTCCGGCCCGCAGCTCCGGTGAATTATGTATACCGAATATGGCTTCAACCCCGTTCAGTCCGCCGGATGCCAGCACACCCTCTGCACCGTGTCCCGTCTCTTCCGCCGGCTGGAACAATATTCTGACCTTGCCCGGTAGCTCCTCCTCGCGCTGCTTCAGCAGGATGGCAGCCCCCAGAATGACGGCGGTGTGGAAGTCATGGCCACAGGCGTGCATTTTTCCGGGAATCTCTGAGGCATACGGCAGTCCTGTCTGCTCCTCAATCGGCAGTGCATCAATATCACAGCGGATCGCTACAATGCTCCCGCTCCCTTGTCCAATCTCCGCAATAAGTCCGGTCTCCAAGGGAAGGTCCAGGATCGCTATCCCCTCTTCGGTCAGCCATCTGCGCAGCTTCTCAGTCGTTCTGAACTCTTCATAGCTAAGCTCCGGTTCGCGGTGCAGGTTCCTCCGTACTTCCGTTAGCCGTGCTGCCAAAGCCTCTTCCCTCTCCTGCTGTGGTTCCATAAGTCTGCTCCCCCTCCGTTACGTTTGTTCAATTCCCCGAATCCGCTCGAGTGCAGTAGACAGACTGCTTAGGATATGCTCCCGCATGGCTTGTTCTGCGCCGTCCTCATCTCTGGCTACAATCCTCTGCAGAATGGCCAGATGTTCTTCATCCGCCTGTGTATTCCAGTCCCCGTGCAGAGAGACATAACGGCAATACCGGAGGGAACGGTCTCTTAATTGATTCAGCACCTTCTCAAAGGTCTTCAGCGTGCTGATCTCCGATAAGTAATCATGGAATTCAAAACCATAGGATACTACATCCTGCTTGTCCCCCATCTGAAAAGAGTGCTTCAGTTGCTCCAGAATCAGCGTTAACCGCTGAATATCCCGGGCCGTAGCATTTCTGGCTGCGCTTCTGGCCGTATGGCCTTCAAGCATGCTGCGGATCAGGAAGATTTCTTCCACCTCTGTAATCGTTAGCGGAGCTACACGCAGCCTGCCGTTAGGCTGGCGCACCAGGAAATCCTCATTCTCCAGCCGCTGGATGGCCTCTCTTAACGGAGTACGGCTGACGCCGAGGAGTGCTGCCAGATTCTCTTCATTGACCGCTTGATCCGGCTCCAGCTCGCTGTCTATTATTTTTTGCTTGAGTGCATAGTAAGTATTATCCTTCGACAATCTTCTTGAGCGCATTTCCATACCGTTGATTGCTCCTCGCCATTCGTTTGCGGGTCGCCCGAATATTTGTATAATTGTATACAATTTAAATTTAAGCTGAAAGATGAAAGTTTCCTGTGGAAATCTTTCTCGTGAATCAAGCTTTTTTCATACTATAATCCTATTAATCCCACTAGTCAAGTGTGTTTTATAGGGGAATTGAATTTTGACACAAAACTGACTTTTTAAAAGGCTTTCATGCGTCCTTTCGGCAAAAAAGCGCAGGCTTCACGAATATTACTTCGTAAAGGCTGCGCTTATCTCAGTCATTCCGTATAGGGTTTTTTTTCATTTTACATAATCCCAAATACGATTTCATCCTCTGACTCCGCCTTCTTAAAAGAGTGGTTATAGGGTCCGAACCTAAATTGAAGTTCTGAAATATCGTCAGGTAAGGGCGGGGTTACTACATATTTATAAGAGGCATGATCAGAACTGCTTGCACCACTTGTCATTCTGGAATCGTATTGTTCGTTAATGAATAGTTCATAGTGGGTATGCTGATGAGAATTGGGTACATTGTCCGGTTGCTCGTCCCAATCTATATTAAGGACCAGAACACTTGCATTGCTATATTGTCTTAAGGAAGTTAGGGTATAGAAACGCTCGTCTTTCTCAACAGACCTCAGGATTTCAATATGTTTTCTAAATCCCGAGGGTTCAACCCTGGGTTTAAATTGTTTCTCATTCATCATAGTCGCAAATAACACTTTCAAGAAGTCTTCATAGAGTTCAAACGTCTCTGACCATTCAGAAATATACTCAAACGGAGGATAACCCGGATTATCATCCGAGACGTCCTTCCTCTGCTGGATCAAAGAACAAATTTCTTTATCAATCTCGACGATTCGTTCATCATAATGCTCTGTGGGGCGTTCAAAGGGTAACAGTCTCATTCTTGCCCTCCTCATAGTGTAAGCATAAACATCTCTATTGAATTTTAACATATATTGGTTTGATCAACAAAAAACCTCCTAACGCGTATAGTTTGCACCATACACCATTAGGAGGTTACGAAAGCCGCAATCCGCGTTGATTAAATCAACTATTTACATCAACGGAGACATTCCCATCATCTCAGCGTTTAGCAAGGCTCCGCCGCCGGATTGCCTGCTTCTTCCTTCGTACGGAAAGATGATCCGCAACCACAGGTTGCCGAGGCATTCGGGTTGTTGATGGTGAAGCCGCCGGTCATGCCGGATTCCTCGAAGTCGATCTCCAGGCCGTTGAGGTAACGGAGGTCGTCTTTGCTGACGACTACCTTCAGACCTTCAACGTCCATGTATACGTCCTGCTCGCTCTCGCTGTCATCGAAGCCCATCGCGTAGGAGAAGCCGCTGCAGCCCCCGGCGGTTACGCCCAGGCGGAGGAACATATTAGGCACTTCCTGCTCAGCCAGCATCGTCTTCAATTGGCCTGCTGCTGTTTCACTTATGTTAATCATAATGATAACCTCCCAAGAATGAATTAGTTTGTTTATCAATCAGCCTTCCGGCTTCAAGTTAAGAACGGAGTGGCGAAGCTTATTATGAATATGATGTAAATCATTTGCTGCGCCTCATAAATTCAGTATACTCCACTATTCTTCTGCCCTCAAGTCGCAAACTCTCCGCTGATATGCAATTTATACCGCAAGCCCTGCGGTTTCTGGCGGTTGCTCCCCCTCAAGTAGAGGTTTATAATAAGAAAAGCGATAAACGAGTGTATTTTCAAAAAAATTCGGAAATTTGTCACGGGGTTGCAGCAAACCTCTATTTGTAATGCCGGCTGCCCTGCCGGCCATTCTACGATACACAATTATGCGATGCAGCTGCTTCGCCAACCTTCAGGAGGAAATTATATGTCTACCCTTATAACACCCCACACGGATGCCCGGATGGCGAACATCATTGAGAAGGTTCGCGGCGGAGAACGATTGAATTTGGAAGACGGCGTTTATTTATATGAGAGCAACGATTTATTGACGATTGGGCAACTGGCCAATGAAGTTAATCAGCGAAAAAACGGGAATAAAGTCTATTTTATTGAGAATATGAGCCTCTATTTCACCAACGTCTGCGAATCCCGCTGTGCATTCTGCAATTTCCGCAAGGATGAAGGCGAAGAAGGGGCTTATACCCTTTCCGGTCAGGAAATGGTGCAATATGTCGAGCAGCATATTCATCCCGGCGTGCGCGAGTTCCATATTGTCGGCGGTCATAATGATAATGTGCCCTTCCAGTACTATGTTGATTCGCTTTCGGCCTTGAACGAGCGCTTCCCGGAGGTCACCCTCAAGGCTTACACTGCGGCAGAAATCGACTTCTTCACTCGCATCAGCGGACTCAGTATCCGTGAAGTGCTGGAGCAGCTGCGCGCCGCCGGATTGAAGACCCTTACCGGTGGGGGAGCAGAGATCTTGTCCGACCAGTACCGCAAAAAAATGCGCGTAGATAAGGCCAACGTCGAGGAGTATCTCGAAGTGCACCGGACGGCTCATCATCTCGGCATGAAGACACACACCACCATGCTGTACGGGTCCATTGAGTCCCGCGAGGACCGCATCCGTCATATGCTGCAAATTCGTGATCTGCAGGACGAAACCGGCGGATTCATGGTCTTCATTCCGCTGTCCATGCAGCCCAAGAACAAGAATGCCGGCATTATGCGCCGCAACTCTGCTTACGAGGACTTGAAGACCATTGCGGTCAGCCGGCTGATGCTGGATAATTTCGACCATATCAAGGCCTACTTCATTAATATCGGGGCCCAGTTGACCCAGGTAGCCCTTAGCTTCGGAGCCTCTGACGTACACGGCACGATCCTTAAGGAACGGATCAGCCATGCTGCCGGTGCACTGACACCCGAGGGTCTGACCCGGGAAGAGCTGATCTGGCTCGTGAAGGGCGCCGGACGGATTCCGGTAGAGCGGGATACCTTCTACAACGAGATCAAAGTATACGAATAAACGAATATCAGCACTGTCATTCGCAGAACTGCCTTGTCTATTTTTGTATCCGAAAGGAAGATCAGTTCGCATGAGAACGTTACTTGTCCTGGGCGGCGGCTACGGCGGTCTTGCCCTCATTCAGCAATTGCTTAATAACCATCTCCCGCATGATGTGGAGATCGTCCTGGTAGACCGGATGCCCTATCAGGGGATCAAGACCGAATATTATGCACTGGCCGCAGGTACCGTCACGGATTATCATCTGCGGATTCAATTTCCGGTTCACCCCCGCCTGACCGTACGTTACGGGGAAGTGGGCTCCATTCATTTGGACAGCCGGATGATCTTCCTCGACTCCGGGGAGCCGATATCCTATGATATTCTGGCGATTGCCCTCGGTTGTACGGATAATTTCCACAACATACCTGGCGCCCAAGAGTATGCTTGCAGTATTCAGAGCTTCGCAGGAACCCGGGAAACCTACCGCCGGCTGAACGATGTGAAGCCTTATGGAACGGTCAACATTGTGGGCGGAGGATTAAGCGGTGTAGAGATTGCTTCAGAGCTAAGGGAGAGCCGGCCCGACCTGAACATCTCCATTATGGACCGGGGAGAACGCATATTGTCTTCTTTCCCGGCCAAGCTGTCTGCCTATGTGGAGGAGTGGTTCAATGAGCATCAGGTGGAGACGATGGGCCGGGTATCCGTCTCACATGTAGAAAAGGATGCCATCTTCAATGGCACCCAGGCGATTCCTGCTGATGTAACGGTATGGACTGCCGGAATTCAGCCTGTGCAGGTCGTGCAGCAGCTTGAACTTCCCAAAGACCGCGGAGGACGGCTTATTGTCGGGAAATATTATAATATAGCCGATTATCCGGAGGTCTATGTGATCGGGGACTGTGCCAGCCTGCCCTTCGCACCCAGTGCACAGGCAGCGGGCGCCCAAGGAGAACAGGTGGGACAGATTATTCAGGCGTTATGGCGCAATGAAACGCCGAAGCTGCATAAGATCAGGCTCAAGGGAACCCTTGGGTCACTGGGTAAAAACGCAGGCTTCGGCCTGATGGGCCGCCGCTCCGTCATGGGCCGCGTTCCGCGCCTGCTGAAGAGCGGCGTCCTGTGGATGTCCAAGCGCCATTTCGGTTAGGTACCTGACGGGTCCTGGTACAATCCCGGCTTAATCAATCTCAAGGTTGTCCCAGGCCTCTGCTTCCTGAATAGCGGCTTCAATGGCCGCTTCCAGTGCGGCAGGGGAATCGGCTTCAATAATCTCCCCGTCCACCATAACGAACGGCTGCATGTAACATTCGCCACAGTTATTCAGACAGCCATATTCAACCACATCATATTCGGGGTTTTGTTCCAGCTTAAGCTTGAGGGCTTCCGTGCCATGTCCGATGTTGCTGGCACAAAATTCTATAATTGGTCTCATGATGATCTCCCTATTCTGCACTAACCATTTTATTTTTTAAGTTTTTGTACTATAATAAACATACGAAAGGAGTGATTGAGAAATGAGTGAGAACGTACAAAGCGCAACCATGTATGATGAAGTACTGGAAGTGCTCGATAAACTTCGTCCGTTCCTGCAGCGCGATGGCGGTGACGTGGAACTGATTGATGTTGAAGACGGCATCGTCAAGTTGAAACTTATGGGTGCATGCGGCAGTTGCCCAAGCTCCACGATCACGCTTAAAGCCGGGATCGAACGCGCCCTCGTTGAAGAAGTAGAAGGCGTGGAAGAAGTTATTCAAGTATTCTAATCCCGTTTCATAAACCGTCCCGGCCTTCCGATGAAGGCCGGGATTTTTTTATTATATTAAATTTTACATTTCGGATCAACCTTAATTCATAGCGGATGGAACTAATTCCAGCATATGGACTGCCTGTCTCTGCAAAAAAAACCAGAGATGCCGGCAGCCATTTCCGGCCGCCCGGACATCTCCGGTCATCAGTCTTCGTTATATTGCCTTAGTCTCAAGCTTAGAATGCCGGGATAATGGCACCTTCGTATTTCTCTTCGATGAAGGCTTTGGCTTCTGCAGAGTTCAGGGCTGCTGCCAGCTTCTTGATCGCATCGGAATCCTTATTGTCAGGACGGGCTACCAGCAGGTTGGCATACGGGGAATCCCCGCCTTCGATGAACAAAGCATCCTTTGTTGGAACCAGACCGGCATCCAGAGCAAAGTTCGTATTAATCAGCGCCAGATCTACTTCCTCCAACTGACGTGGCAGCATGGCAGCATCCAGCTCAATGATATCCAGCTTCTTAGGGTTCTCAGTGATATCTGCTTTGGTGGAAGCAATGTTAGTGTCGTCCTTCAAGGTGATCAGGCCATTCTTGGCCAGCAGAATCAGTGCGCGTCCTCCGTTAGTAGCATCATTCGGGATCGCTACCTTGGCACCTTCAGCCAATTCGTCGATGGATTTGATCTTCTTGGAATAGGCGCCGAAGGGTTCAACATGAACTGCGGTTACAGATACAAGATCCGTGCCGTTCTTGGTATTCTGATCATCCAGATAAGGCTTGTGCTGGAAGAAGTTCGCATCGAGCTGCTTCTCGGCAAGTTGTGTATTAGGAAGAATATAATCTGTGAATTCTTTGATTTCGAGCTTAATGCCTTGGGCTTCAAGCAGCGGGGCAATCGCTTTGAGGATTTCCGCATGCGGTACAGGAGAAGCTCCAATGACCAGGGTTACCGGGTCCGCAGCAGGCGCAGTAGTGGGTTCAGCCGCTGCCGCTTCTGTCGGTGCGGTTGTTGCCGGAGCATTGTTCGCAGTTTTATTGTTTCCGCAGGCTGCAATCACCAATATCAAGGTCAAGCTGAAGAATGTAAGCAGTACTTTTTTCATCTGTAAATCCCCCTCTAATCAGTATGGTTTGTATGAATAAGGCTCTATATGGATGTACCTTATTTCCGTGTAAAATGTCTAACCAGCCGGTCACCGGCCATTTGCAGCAGCTGCACCAGAATCACCATCAGAGCTACCGCGATAATCATGACTTCCTTCTCATAACGATAGTAGCCGTAGCGGATGGCCAGGTCACCCAGACCGCCGCCGCCGATCATCCCCGACATTGCGGTATAGGAGACAAGCGTAACTATGGTGATGGTAACTCCGGCAAGCAGGCCTGGACGAGCCTCGGGCAGCAGTACACGCATAACAATCTGGCCCGTGGAGGCTCCCATACCCTGCGCCGCTTCAATGATTCCCCGGTCCACCTCACGCAGCGCCGTTTCAACCAGCCTCGCGAAGAAGGGAGCCGCGCCGATCACCAGTGCCGGAATCGTTCCAAGTACACCTATAGAGGTGCCCATAATGGATTTGCTTAATGGAATCAGCGCCACCATCAGAATGATAAACGGAACAGACCGCAGGATATTTACAATGAATGACAATACCGAGTAAACAGCCCTGATAATAACGTTATTTGATTTGCCCCATAAATATAACACAATTCCGAGTGGTAAACCAAGGATTATTGTAAATATTCCTGAAATAGCGATCATTTTAAGCGTGGCAATCGTCGCATCAAGCATTTCATCCCAATTGATACCGCTAAAATCCAATCCGCCCATTACGAAATCACCTCCACATCAAGGCCCTGGGCCGTAAGCTCAGTAAGCGTGACTTGAACAGCATCGGCAGGTCCTTCGAACCTGACGATTAACTGCCCGTAAGGAACGTCCTTGATCGTCGAAATGGTTCCGTGGAGAATGGCGAAATGAACACCGGTTCCCTGAACCACTTGGGAGAGTGTGGACTCATATGTCTTATGTCCGAGAAAAGTAATCTTGACCGCCTGTGTATACCCTGTATGCACAGCGTCAATCGCTTCCCGGAGTGGTCCTTCGGACTGGGTTTCACTGCGGATGAATTCTTTCGTAACCTCATGCTTCGGTTTCAGAAATACCTGAGCCACTTCGCCCTGTTCCACAATTCCGCCGCCATGGATAACCGCAACGCGGTCGCAGATGCTCTGAATGACATGCATCTCATGGGTGATCAGTACGATGGTGAGATTGAACTTGGTATTGATATCCATAAGCAGACGCAGAATGGAGTCTGTTGTCTGCGGATCAAGCGCCGAGGTCGCTTCATCGCATAACAGAACGTCAGGATCACTTGCCAGCGCCCTTGCTATACCGACACGCTGCTTCTGGCCGCCTGATAACTCCGCCGGATACTTGTTCCAATGCTCTTCCAGCCCGACGAGGAACAGCAGTTCTTTCACCTTGCGCTCTATCTCAGCTCCCTCCGTTCCGGCCAGCCGCAGCGGAAAAGCGATATTATTATACACCGTTGCCGAGGAGAGGAGATTGAAGTGCTGAAAGATCATTCCGATCTTACGCCGCTGCACCTGCAGCTGGTGCTTGCGGAGTGCCGTCAGCTCCACACCGTCTACCCAGACCTCGCCCTGAGTCGGGCGTTCCAGCAGATTAATGCAGCGGATCAGCGTGCTTTTGCCCGCCCCGGAGTGGCCGATCACCCCGAAGATCTCCCCCTTCTTAATCGACAGGCTCAGCGCAGAGAGTGCTGTCGCTTGCTTGCTCCCTTTACCGTATACTTTGGTCAAATTCTTCAACTCTATCAATCGTCCCGTCCTCCTTCTTACTATCCTGATCTTATAACCAAAAAAGCCCCCTACGATCCATGCAGATCGCAAGAGGCCTGTGTGTATAATGACAATGCCTTCTCATCTGCCAAATACCACACATCTGGCGGCATTGTAGGAATTAGCACCATGACATTTGGATGCAGCCCTTACGCTGGATTCAAACCGGTTGCCGGGCTTCATCGGGCCTATCCCTCCGCCGCTCTCGATAAGATAAAAAGTATGAAATTTATATATTCCGTTTCATGTCAGAAGTGAATGTATGCCTAAGTATATTCAGTTTCCGGTTTTTTGTCAAAGGTAAGTTTTTACGAATCAGCTTGTCCGGATTTCAGGCTGGGAGCGGCTTTGTTCTTGTGCCATTGCTCATTACCGTACCTGAATGCGGCAGCCAGGGATTTGCATACCATCTCCAGGCTCTGCTTCAAATCCTCCAGATGACTGTCGAGATCCTCCAGGCGAATCTTGTCATGCAGCCCCTGATGACGCTGCCAGAGATCGTCGGTCATCTCCGCATTCATGTAATGGATCTCGGCATTGCGCCGTTTGCGCAGATTCTCCACCGGTTCACGGTAGGAATTCTTGATTCGCTCCAGCTCATCCGCCAGCGGGTTATGCGCCCTAAGCAGCTGAAATTGCCGCAGTACCGTGAAATAAGAGAAGTGTGTCTTAACCTTGCCCGTATCCAGATGGTACAGACTATTCAGTACCGTCCCCAGCTTGTCGAGTAGCGAGAAGACACGGATGAAGCCATTTTTATAAAAATACACATATCTGGCGTACTCCCCCTGCTCCATGGACGACATGTCATCCATATAACCGGCAACCACTGACTTCCGGTAAAAGGCAGCAGCGAACCAGCTCTGCTCCAGCTCGTCCAGGGAAGAGATCAGACCGCGTGTCCATATTTCCAGCTTGCGGAATTCATGGTCCCGGTCTTCATGGGCAATCATCTCCTTGCGCAGCATGGAGGCAGCCTTCGCCATGTGTTCCATGGCTTCAGCCAGCACCCCGCTGTTCTCGCGCGGAGGCTCTCCCAGCAATATCCGCAGCATATTCGGCCTCCTTAACGTTTTGCGGAAGATCCGCTTCTTCGATTAATACTTGTGAGCAATCCTATGCCTGAGGGAAATAACGGTGCCAGTTGCGGTCCACCCGTTCTGCAATATCCTCCCGCGGAGCCAGCTCCTCCGGGTATCCCGGCTTCATTCTGGCATCTATAATGAGCGGCAGCGAATAGCTGAAGCCACCGCGCTGCACCTGGGCCGCCGAATAGATATCGTCGGCCGGATTGAAACGGGTGAATACCGTCCATAAGAATGAGGTCTGCGTGCGGACCGCTTCTTCCGCATGATCCACCAGAACAATCAGCGGCCATGCGGTCTCCTGCTCCTTGAAGTAAGACACCAGTCTGTCCGGCAGCTCCGGGTCCTCTTCATAGGATGCACCGGAAACGGCTAAACATCCTCCGCAATAAGGCACAGCGGCGGTGATTGATGGAAGCAGGCCCTCTGTGTACGTCCTTGGGAGCTGGCGGACCGGGCTTCCGATGCCGGCCATCACAGCTTTGCTGCCATGATTCAGCTTGCGTCCGGTGTAGTCCAGCGTATCCATCGAGGTATTGGCGAAGATCGTTAAGTCTGTCTGCGGGTTGAACCGCTCCAGCACCGTCTCCAGCAGCTTGGGGAAATCGGTAAGCTCCACCGGCACATTCGTCAAAAGCAGGAATTTGGTTAAAGAGAGCTGGCCTTCCCCCAGGATGCGAAAAGCAGACACCATATACTCGCGCGGATAACTTTCCCTGACGACTGCTGCAGTCAGCGAATGCGAGCCGGATTCCGAATAAGACCACAACGCTTTTACGGAAGGGATCAGCAGAGGATAGGCCGGAGACAGCAGCCGCTGTAAATAATCCTTCAGATAATAATCCTCCTGGCGCGGCTTGCCGGTAATCGTCGCCGGATAGATGGCATCCTTGCGGTGCCACATCCGCTGGACATGCATAACCGGGAAATCATGCTGCATCGAATAATAACCAAAGGGGCTGCCGTACGGCCCTTCCGCTCTCCGCTCCAGCGGGGATACCCGTCCACGGATCGAGAATTCCGCCTCGGCTGGAATCCTGTGCCCTCCGAGTGGGTCCTGTACCATAGGGAGCTTGCCGCCCAGCATGAACGATGCCAGCAGCAGCTCGGGAATCCGTTCCGAGACCGGAGCCACGGCGGCAGCAATCAGGGCAGGCGGTCCGCCGATGAAGACCGACACGGGCAGGGTCTCCCCGAGAAGCTCTGCCTGCGAATGATGGAATCCGCCTCCCTTATGAATCTGCCAGTGGATGCCGGTGGTGCTGTCATCGTATATCTGAATCCGGTACATTCCGAGATTATGATCTTTGGGGTTGGTTATATTCTCTGTGTAGACCAGAGGAAGTGTAATGAATGACCCGCCATCCTTTGGCCAGGCTGTAATCCGGGGCAGCTCCTTCAGCGGATCATTGCTGCGGCAGACCCCGAGTACCGGGGCTTCGCCTTGCGGTATATTTTTGGTGCCTGCCCTCAGCAGTTCAAGCAGCACCGTCTTCTCCCGCCACAGGCCTGCTGCTGAAGGCGGAATCAGAATCTCCATTGCTGATGTCAGTGACTTCAGCAGTTGCTCCGGCCGGGTCCCGAAGGCCTTGTTCACTCTCCGGACCGTACCGAACAGATTCGTAGCCACCGGAAACGGCGTTCCTTGCACATTCGTGAACAGCAGGGCCGGTCCTTCCTCCTGTACCACCCGGCGGTGAATTTCGGCAAGCTCCAGATGCGGATCAACCGGAGTCTCAATCACTGCGAGATCCTTATCTCTGCGGAGCTGCTCAATCCATTGTCGTAAATTACTGTATCGCACTATAGCGTTCCTCCTCAAACAGGACCTTATGCTGACCTGTCCCCCGTTGCCGTGTGATTACCGTTTGCTGCCTCCCCCGCTTAACTGCCAGACCCGGACGCTCATGTAGCACAGCACCCCAAAGAGCCCGGAGATCAGCACGATATGGGACAACGCAGCAAATATGTACAGCCTTTCATTATATAACGTATAGACAACAGCCGCTCCGCTGAATACCTGCATCAGGCATAGCAGAACTGCCGACACCCCCAGAGCCCGCAGCTCAGGAATATCTTTATGCTTCCAGAAGGCCAGATGGCCAAGGACAGCCGTAAGGATGAACAGAAGCGCCGCCGCCATCCGGTGCACAAATACGATCCCCACTCCGCCACTCATCTCCGGAATCCATTCCCCGTTGCACAGCGGCCAGCCCGAGCACCCGCCCTGAGAGCTGGTATGGCTTACGTAGGCCCCGATATAGACAACGATATAAGAATATACTGCAGTAACCCATGTTAAGTTGCGGAAGCCCTTGCGGACTACAGGTTGTTCCGTACGGCTATCCCCGCCCAAGCCGAAAGCCAGTCTGGTCCCGAGCGCCAGCATCAGCGAACTGGCAAAAGCAATCAGCGAAAAGCCCATATGCAGGGCCATTACTGGAGCAGATTGTGATTTCACTACTGCAAGCGCTCCCATTCCACCTTGAACGATAACGAACAGGAGGGTCAGCCGGGCATAAGCAAGCAAATCCCTGCGGTGCCGGGCGTAACGCCAAAAGGCAAACATGGAAGCCAGAGACAGGAGGCCTGCCAATCCGCTGAATAAACGGTGGGTATATTCAATTAAAGAGCCTATCGTATAGGCAGGAATCAGCCTTCCGTGGCACAGCGGCCACTGATTTCCGCACTCCAGTCCCGAACCGGTCTTGGACACCACTACACCGCCAAACAATGCCATAAACATAATGAGACAGGTCATATAGCTGAGCCATTTCAATTGATGTGTCGTCAATGTTATCACCCGCATTTTATAGGAATGAGTTAGGAGTACATACAGCTAAATAAAATTAAATTATATATTTAGAAAAAAAGCACCGCTTCTGCTCGGGTAGGGCGAAAGCGGTGCAGCTTCATTACTTGTGAATACTGAGATAAACTTCCAGCGCCGTATCCAGGAATTTCTCAATTTCCTCCCGGGACTTCCGGAGCTTATTCACAAATCTGACCAGTTCCCGTCCATCGGTGTACGCGACAAAGCTTGGAATGCCCAGTATATTCTGCTCCTGGCTGACATCGCCTACGGCATCGACATCCACTTCTACCAGGGTAAGGCGGTCTGTATATTGTTTCTCCACATCCGGCATGAACGGATCAATGAATTTGCAATCCACGCACCAATCTGCCTTGAATACCGCCACTGTCAGGCGCGGAGACTGAATTGCCACCTGGAACTGGGCAGGCGAGCTGATTTTGTCCATCTATTGACCATTCCTTTCTAATAAAAAGGTTGTACTCGGCCTTTCTCCTTAAGTGAAGCAAAATGTACGGAATAAGTCAAATAAAAAAGACAAAATAAGACAATCATCACAGCATTATTCGCCGGCACGTACACGGGCAGGCTGTAATTTCATCAAAGGCCCCAGCAGCTTGCGCAGCGGACGGGGATAACCTGCAATCTCCTGGCTGCTGAGTACACCCAGAATAATCAAGAGAACCAGGTATACAATGACTACTGCCGCTCCAACCACCAGACAAGTGATCAGGAAGGCCAGACGGGCCGGCATCAGATGAGTCATTAATATTCCCGCTTCATTCAGGCCATAACCGATGCCTGCCGAAGCCAGGACAGCAATGGAGAAGCCTCCCCAGCGTTTGCCGAGAATGGCAAAAGGTACGATTTTTTTGAGCATCCGCAGGTTAAGCAGTGTAATGACAATGAAGCACAGGGCTGTGGAGCCGATAATGCCATAGATGCCGAACCACTGGCTGAACAGGAAGTTTGAGCCGAACTTTACGAGGATACCGACCAGCACGTAGTACATGGATATCCGCGATTTGCCCATTCCGAGCAGGATCGAGTTGGTGGTCATCATCGTAATCTGGAAAATAGTGCCCAGTGTCAGCATCGCCACAATCCCGCTGCCGTCCAGTGTTTTGAACAGCAGTCCATTCACAGAATAAGCAGCCACGACCAGGGAGAGTACAACCGGTGTGCCGGTCAGAATGGACACCCGCATTGCCAGTGTGACCTGACGCTGCAGGTGCTGCTCATCTTTACGTGCGTAGGCGGCAGAAATGATCGGAATCAGCGACGCACTAAGGGCAATTGACAATACCGGAGGAATACCGGCCACACTCTGTGCACGGCTGCCGAAGATCCCCAGTGTCCAGGTAGCCTCCTTCAAGCCGATTTGTCCGCTAAGCAGCGGCACAATGAAGGATGTATCAATAAAGTTCACCACAGGGACTGTAACGGAGGATAATACAATCGGTATGGACAGTTTGAAAATATCCTTGTAAATCTTCAGAAGAGGCAGACGGGCTTCACTGGATTCATAAAGCGCAATCTTCTCCTCGCTGTTGCGCAGCTTCCTTGCATAATACAGCATCACGCCGAAGGCGCCGATACTGCCGAGCACACTGCCGAAGGAGGCACCCGCTGCCATCCAGGTGTTGCTGTATCCCTGGCGCAGCAGAATGAACGCAAGCAGAATGGCCGTTGATACCCGGGCAATCTGCTCGACAATCTGTGAGATGCCCCCGGCCATCATATTGTTACGCCCCTGGAAATAACCGCGCATCATCGCGATTGCGGGGAACAACAGCAGCGCCGGAGCAATCGCCCGGATGGCCAGTGTACTCTCGGGAACCTTACTGGATTCCGCGTAATAAGGAGCGGCTATGTAGAGTATTACACTCATAAGCACACCTACCACAGCTGCAAAAATCAGGGCTGCCCGGTACACCTGCTGCGCTTCATGCGGGCGGTTCAGCGCATAACGCTCGGAGACCATTTTACTGAGTGTGCTGGGAATTCCGGCTGTTGCCAGCGGCAGCAGCAGCAGATACACGGTGTTGGCTTGTGTAAAAGCCGCATTGCCGACTTCATTAAACAGATGCTCCAGCGGCACCCGCTGGGCAAGCCCAAGGACGCGGGCTACAAGCGCGGCTGCGGCCAGAATAAGCGTGCCTTTGACAAAGGATTCTTTCTTGGTGGACAAGCTGTTTCGCCTTCTTCACAATAAATTTAATACCGTCCGATCCAGATAAAGAAGAGGACGACCATAACAATCTGCAGAATGATCTTGACTACGGTGCTGCTGAACAGCCCCAGCAGGGCGCCGAAGCTGACCTTGACAGCCTTGCCTGCCTTCTCACCTGCAATCAGTTCACCGATGAAGGCACCGAGGAACGGGCCGATCAGCAGTCCAAACGCCGGAATCACAAACGGGCCGGCAATCAAACCGATGGTACTGCCGATAACGGAGGCACGGGACCCGCCGAACTTTTTGACGCCCCAGGCCCCGACCACGTAATCAGCAATGAACAGAACTACAACAATCAGTGTCTGGGCGATCCAGAAAAATGGACCGAAGGAGTCGAAGGAAAAGAACCAGCCGTATACAAAGAAAGCCAGGTAAATCGCCAGCGCCCCCGGCAGGATTGGATATACCGCCCCAGCCAGGCCGATGGCAAACAATGCAATGATCAGAATCCAACCCAAAATCGTCAATTCCTTCAACTCCTTAAGTTTATATAGCTATATTTAAAGTACAAAAGGTGCAGGTCGTAACTGCGGTGAATTTTGGCTTCCGGCCGCTGTTGTCACCAGATTTCTTGATTTATACCGCTGTTCGCGGTGGAAATCCGGTGACAAAGGCGGTCGCTGACGCTCCTACAGCTCAAACTTCCCCTCCGTTACTCCCCACCATTTGTTGTCTTTCAGATAAAGCTATAAAAATTTGATGAAACTCATTAACACAGCTACGCCTGCTTAGAAATCCTGCCGGCTGAGGTCCCGGCTTCCGCCAGAATATACTTCTGAATCACTTCCGCGATGCCGTCTTCGTTGTTCGTAGCCACCACCGCATCCGCTTCCTGCTTGACGACTTCCTGGGCATTGCCCATCGCCACACCGAAGCCGGCCTGCTGAATGGCCGCCAGATCGTTAAGGCTGTCGCCCACGGCAACGACCTGGGACATATCAATACCAAGCAGCTTGCATACTTCAAGTATGCCTGTAGCCTTGTTGACACCCATCGGATTAATCTCCAGGTTGAAAGGTGAGGAGTTGGTAATCTCCAGTCCGCCCAGCTCCTGCAGCCGCATAAGCAGCTTATGACGGATATCGTTATCCTCTGTGGAATAACCGAATTTCAACCATTCCCTGCTGTCAATGTCCCCGTCCCAGCTATCCCGGTTGTATACCTCATCTACAGAATAAGCCCAGAACCAGATATCGAACTCCTCAGCAATCTTATGCATCTGCTTGACCAGCTCCACATCCATCAGAGACCGGCGGTACAGCTCATGAGGTGCGCGCCAGACTTCACTCCCGTTCACCATAATCATCGGAGTCTTCAAGCCTAGCTGATCCGCATAAGGCATCGCACTGCGCGAAGAACGCCCGGTAGACAGACAGACATGTACACCGGCATCCATCGCTTTTTTAATCCATTCCACCGTCAGTGGGGTAATCTTCTGTTCATCATTCAGTAGGGTTCCATCCATATCCAAAGCAAGCAGGCGGTATTTGGCAGTCATATGCCACCCCTCCATTCTTGTATTATGCTCTCCATTCACGGGAGCAATTGTTTATTGTATTATATCAGTTGTTTGTTGCTGCAGTATTATCTGCACCTGCGGCGTTTTCTGGCTTCAGGCTTTTCTTGGGCACGCCATCCAGTCCGTATTCCCAGTCATAGGCATCGAATATTTTACGGGCGACCGGTGCGGCACTGTTGGAGCCGAATCCGCCTTCCGGGATCACCACCGCAACCGCCAGCTTAGGATTATTACGCGGAGCAAAGGCAATAAATACCCCGTTATCGCGTATTTGTCCTTTACCCACCTGCTGCGAGGTCCCCGTCTTGCGGGCGAAATCATAAGGGAAATCATCAAAACTGCTAACCTTACTCTTCATTCCGCTAATAACTTCTCTCCAATAAGCCTTGTCAAAATCCACTTTATTCAATACTTCACGTTCGAAGGATTTCACAACATTATTGGAGGAATCGGTGATTTTGCTGACTAATTGCGGCTTAATCCGTTCTCCTTGATTCGCAATCGTAGATGTGTATTGTGCAAGTTGAAGGGCGGTGTAACTTCCCTGTTGTCCAAAAGATGCATAGACAAGTGCAGACTGGACACTGCCTCTTTCCGCTTCTTTAAAATAGTTCAGGAAACCTTTGTATTCATTGGGTAATCCTACTCCTGTTGCTACACCAAGGCCAAATTCCTTCATATATCTATCCCAGACATTCACACCCTCAGCCCGGTACTTTTCGTACAATTTCTTGCCCACCTTGTCAATCATAAATACGTTGGAGGATTTCTCAATCGCATCTGCGGGTGAGTTGAAATATCCGTAAGCATGCCCGCCCGAATTCTTAACCGTAGTTTCATGTCCCGCTTTCCCGAATTTCGTGCTCCCTGTGTCTGAGTAGGAAGAACGTGTGGTGATAAAACCTTCCTGAAGCCCAATCAACACAGTTAGCGGTTTGATCGTGGAGCCGAGGAAAACGGATGAACTGAACTCATGTCCCGAGATACCTGAAGAGAAGGGGGTAATCGTCCCGTTCTGGTAATTGGTCATGATCTTGTTCCAGACTTCTGCATCCAGTTTTGGTGATGTCCAGACGTTGGTGTCATAGTCAGGCATACTAGCCATAGCTACAATATTCCCGGTATCCACCTCCATCGCTACGGCATAACCCGTTACGGCATCGGGGTGAGTTCTACCCTGAACGGTATTCGAATGGAGCCAGCGGATCTGCTCCATAATAGCCTGTTCCGTCTTAAGCTGAATATTTTTATTGATTGTGGTCCAGATATCGTTCCCCTTTTCAGGAGGAACCACTTTTTCCACTTTTTCGGCCATATTTTGCGGATTCACTGAAATGACCTGATAGCCGTTCTTACCACGCAGTTCGCGTTGATACTGAAGCTCCAGACCGTCAAAACCGACGAATTCATCATCTTTATAGTTGAGGCCGGGATCTGCGTCGAGCTTCTTCATAGCATTCTGAATATTCTTATAGATGTTCAGGGTGTTTGATGATCTGAAGGGCTTGATATACCCGACCGTCTGTACGGCAACGGTATCCTTGTCATAGTGGCGCACGCCTTCTTCCACAATCTCCAGCCCCGGGAATTCGCTCTTGTGTTCCATGAAGTAGGCAATTTCCTTAGCGGTCAGACCGGTTTTGATCTTGCGAGCCATATAACCCGAGGATTTCTTGAAATATAAATCAAGTGAGCTAATCACTTCATTAACCGTCAGCTTCTCACCGTTCGGATCGCCATATTCGTCGAATTTCGCTACCAGGCGATTCGCCAGTGCATAAGCATTGGCTCTGGACTCCGGCTTCAGGGCACTGATACCTGTCTCCTTGTCCACCGCCTTCGCTGTATATTCCTGGGTGAGCGTAACATAGAGCGATTGCACAGAGCTGGAATAAGCTAATTTCTCCCCCTCCGCTGCCAGGATCGATCCCCGGATAGAGGCTAGCGGCACGCTTTTGGTATCCCGGCTGGTCTCTACCTCGGTCAGCATGGGTCCTTCAACAAATTGAATAACGGCCAGACGGATAATAATTACACAAAAAATGACAAACGTGCTGAAGAAAAACACGTTAAGCCGCAGGCCAAGCGAGCTCTTGCTGTTTTTCTCGTCCGGGGGGGAGGCCTGCTTTCGGAAAACACCCACAGTTTTTCACTCCTCTACATCATAAAATAACCTGTTAGTCCACCGTTGACTCGGGTACATTCTTCTTGGGGACTCCATCCAGTCCATATTCAAAATCATAGGCATCAAAAATCCGGCGTGCTACCGGTGCGGCACTGTTCGAACCAAAACCGCCTTCCGGAATGAGCACGGCGACCGCAAGCTTAGGATGCTCACGCGGAGCATAGGCAATGAATACCCCGTTGTCGCGGATGGCCCCGAAGGCTTCCATCTCAGAGGTTCCCGTCTTGCGGGCGAAGTCATACGGGAATCCGTCAAAGGCCGATACCTTCGTATTCATCCCCCGCTTGATCTCCTTCCAGTACGAAGGGTCGAACGAGATGCTATCCAGTACTTCCCGTCCAAATTGCTTAACGGTATGGCCTTCAGGATCGGTTATCCTGCTGACGAGCTGCGGCTTGATCCGCATGCCTTCGTTGGCAAGTGTGGCCGTGTACTGGGCCAGCTGGAGAGCCGTGTATTTCCCCTTCTGCCCGAAGGAAGCATAGACCATCGCCGCCTGGACAGTCTGCCCCTTACTCTTGTAATCGGCAACACCGTCGCTCTCTCCGGGCAGTCCACTCTGTGTGGACACCCCGAGACCGAAGGCCTTCATGTACTTATCCCACACTTCGATGGCTTCTCCCTGATACTTCTTATACAGCGCATTGCCGACCCATTCAACCATAAAAGCATTGGAGGACTCCTGGATGGCCTTCGCCGGATCAAGCGGCCCCAGCACGTGGCCGGAGGAATTCTTCACCGATGAGCTGTTATCTTTGCCGAAATATGCAATCCCTTTATCTATATAAGTATCTCCAGTTGTGAATAAACCTTCTTGCAGACCAATCAACACACTTAACGGCTTAATTGTTGAACCCAGTAAGATCAATGACTGCAGACCATGGCCGGAGACACCGGAGGTGTTCTGGGTAATCGTTCCGTTCTGGTAATTATCCTTGATCTTATCGTACACTTCCGTCGGCAGCTTATCGGCATTCCAGACATTCGTATCGTAGTCCGGCATACTGGCCATAGCCACTATGTTGCCTGTATCGACTTCCATCGCCACGGCATACCCCGTGAGGGCATCCTTATGAAGCTTTCCCTGTACCGGATTACGATGCAGCCAACTGATCTGATCCATGATCGCCTGCTCTGTCTTAAGCTGAATGTTCTTGTTGATCGTCATCCAGATATCGTTGCCCTTGACAGGAGGAACTGAAGCGATCACTTCCTCAGCCATATTCTGCGCGTTCACCGAAAGGGTCTGATATCCGTTCTTGCCCCTAAGCTCCCGCTGGTACTGCTGTTCCAGGCCATATATCCCGACAAATTCATCTTCCCTGTAACTGAGTCCGGGGTCCGCGTCCATTTGTTTCATGGCATTACGGATATTCTTGTATACATTATAATCCTCTGTAGCACGGAACGGCTTCATATAACCTACGGTCTGAACGGCCACCGTGTCCTTGTCGTAATGGCGGATGCTCTCCTCCACAACAGACATTCCGGGATAATTCTGCTTGTTCTCCATAAGACGGGCGACTTCCTTCATCGTAAGCCCGGCCTTGATCTTACGCGGGACATAACCCAGCGACTTCTTATAGTCAAGGTCCAGCAGAGCCAGGATATCCTCCCGGCCAAGCTTCTTGGCAGCAGGATCTCCATACTGTTCAAAAACAGAGACGAGCTGCGTCACCAGCGAATCTATATTCGCCTTAGCCTCAGCCGTGAGTTCATAAAGGCCGGTATTCTTATTCTTGACCTTCGCTGTGTATTCTTTGGTTAATGTAACATATAACGACTGTACCGGAGTGGAGTGGGCGATGCTCTCGCCTCCAGCCGCGCGAATGGTTCCCCGGATGGCCGCAAGCGGAACATCCTTGGTCTCACGGCTGGCCTCCACTTCGCTTAGACTGGAACCCTCAACAAACTGCAGTCCGGCAAGACGGATAAGAATCAATACAAAAATAAAAAAAGTGCCGAAGAAAAACAGATTTATGCGTAAGCTCAGGTAGTTGCGGGGTACTCCATTATCCGGGCCGGAACCCGGCTTACCGAACCATCTCACAGCCATGTCCTCTCCTTGTATGGTATGCAGAGCCGATTATTCGTGAACACGGGCAAGACCTCTTCCTGCCCGCTGTTTATTGTACCATAGATGCAAGAGCCACCGCTTCCTTCTCACAGGATGTTCTCCTTGATATGCGTAGAATCGAAATCCTTGGAATTGAACCAGTTGCCGCTGCTGGCCCAGGTAGAGTCAAGCGGTATCCAGGCCTTGCTGCTGCTGATGTAGACCTCATTCCAGGCATGGGGACCATAGCCGCCTTGACCGTCATACCCTCTGCCGGTGACGACACGCACCTGAAGCCCTTGGGAACGGGCCATCATAGCATAGAGGCGCGCGTAATCAATGCACACCCCAAGCCGGGTATCCATCGTATCCTGCGGAGTCTGCTCATGCCAGATCCGTCTCTGCTCATAATTCTCTGCCTTATCGTAGTCATAGGCAATACGTGAGCCGATCCAGTCATACAGCAGCTTGGCCTTCTCCTCATCCCCGCTGGCTTGTCCGGCAATATCTGCGGCTGCACCGGCAATATCCGCCGAGATCTCATGGTCAATCACTTCATATTTGCGCCGGAGAATATCGCTCATCTCCGCGGCTACCGCTTTGGTCAGCACCGGAAGCTTCCCTCTGACCTGTTCACCGGCCAGCGGCTCGAAGACCGCTTCCGCACTCTGGCTGTAGATCGGTGAAGACTGCACATAACGGCTGAAGCTGCTGTCCGGGTTCAGGGCCACCCCGATATACAGAACAAAGACCAGCACCATAGCACGGGTAAGCCCTGCTGCGGTACCCAGTAAGGCTCCGCTTAACCGGCTGGCACCCGTAATCTTCCCGGACGTCCGCCCAGACAAGCGCGGCAGACGGATGGGCAGCAGCAGGAACAGCAGACCCAGCAGCAGCCGAATCAGGCTGTAGCACAGCAAGAGCAGCAGCAGAAACCGTACGACCGGCGAATTCGCCAGGACAGAGGCGCCTGTGTAATACAACTGCTGCCACTGGCTTAGCTTGGCATCCGGCGGGGTAAGGCTTGATGCCCAGTTCCCGGCAGCAGGCGAGAGATACACCGCTGCCGGAATCGCCATAACCAGAGACGCTGCTGCCAGCAGTCCTGACCCCAGCAGTCCGAACAGCCCTCCGGCTGCCCTCCTGAAGCCCCGGCCCCAGCCCTGCAATGCAGAGCACAGTACAACCAGCAGCAGAACGATGGAGATGATATTAGCTTCACTAAGACTATCTACCCAGCTATTCAGCATATCACTCCTCCTTCCGGTCCTGCGGGTATCGCTTGATTCCCTGCACTGTTATTTACCTGCCTGCTTCCGGGCTTCGTCGATGAAGGTTTTGGTCGTATCCGTAACACTCCACTTCCCAAGGCTGACTCCGCGGAAGACCACCTCTACCTTGTCCTCTGCAGCGGAGCCTTTCACCTCCAGATTAGGAGTAGTGATGGTGAAGGTGCCGTCACCCCCGGAGGTATATACAGCCTCCTGCGCCTCTTTTAACATAACCTCTTGCGCTTCCTTCTTCAGAGTACTGACCGTTCCGTCCGCCACTTGGTTAACGGCATTACCAATCTGGTCCATGGTTACTCCGCTATAGATGAAGAGCCCTACAACAATAACGACAACAATTGCCCATTTCAGCATAGTCTTAACGATGTTAACAACTGCAAACAGCAGGACAAGCGCAATAACGATAACAAGCCAATTTTCTCTGATAAATTGTGACCATACTTCCGGATTCATCAATTTCACAACACCCCAATCGCAAATTTCGCCACTTCAGGACTCCGTCCCGTCAGACATTTCATTAATATTAATTATTATACATCAATGACCCTTATAATTCATGGTTGCCGGAATACAGAACCGCATACAGGGGTTGTCAAGAAATTGGTATAAGCCCCCTCAGCCGCACGTAAAGTACAAGTAGGCTGTGTCTTCTGATGGACTTATCCATAATACAGCAACTGGCCACCAATCTGGAGGTGTAATCCGTGAAAACTGCAATGTGGCTGTATCTCTTCATGTTCCTGGCCTTCTTCGATTTACATGCCCAGTATCCTATTCTGACGCCCTTTGCCATGTCCCTGGGAGCGGGACCGGCCTTCATCGGCTGGATGATGGGGATGTATTCCCTGACCCACCTCCCGGGCAATCTGCTGGCCGGTGTGCTTGTTGACCGCAACGGCAGCCGCCGCTACATCGTGTTTGCCCTTACCGTAGCGGGTGTTATTCTGCTGCTGCAGGCCCATGCGCAGCTGCCCTGGCATCTGCTCCTGCTGCGCGCGGCAAGCGGGTTCGCACTGGCGTTCCTCTCCCCTGCCTGCATGACCCTGCTGGCTTCGCTCTCATCTGACCCTGCGACCCAGGGCAAATACATGTCAGGCAACGGGATTATTCACACGCTGGCCTCTGTAGTCTCACCTGCCGCCGGAGCATTCATCGTAGCCAAAGCCGGCTACTCCGGCACCTTCAGCACCCTGGGCTGGCTCTTGATCTTCACCGGTGTTATGGCGTTCTTCAGCGTGCCGAAGCATAATCCTTCGCTGGCTCTGCAGAAGCCGGTGCTGCCGCTTCAGAAGAAGCTGCCCGGAGCGTCCGCAGCCGCCAGTCCACCTGTATCCAGGCGTTACTATCTGCTGCCCTTCTTCGTCTCCTGTTCCCAGGGAGTATTATTCTTCGAGCTTCCCCTGTCACAGGGAAAAGACGGAATCATGTCAACGGGAATTCTACTCTCCCTGCTCAGCCTGGGTGCACTTGTGACTCTCTGCCTGTTCTTCCTGAACCGCGTCTCACCAGGCATCCGTATTGCAGCCGCCCTGCTCGGAATGGCTCTCTGCTTCTTCTGCCTGGCCGCCTTCCGCAGCATTCCCGCCGGAATCGTGCTATTCCTGCTTGGATCAGCCAAAGGGGTGTTATTCCCGGCCATGGCCTCCCTCTTCATCAGCCTGGGCGGGGCAGGCCGGCTGGGCCGCACCTTCTCGATGCAATCCATCGCCATGTCGCTGGGGGCCTTCGCCGGACCTGTGGCTGCCGGACAGCTCAGGGACCATGTCTCCCCTTACTTCATCGCGTTCGTTCTGCTGATGACAGCCGTTCTGCTGCTGCCTCCGGGCAGAGCCGGCAAGCTGCCCTCCTATGCTTCCGGCTGGAACGGCCATGCTGCCTGAATTTGCCCGTATTCGCCAGCAATCACCCGCATTTGTCCTGCCGGGTGATGGTTTGCTGTATATCTATTTATAACGACATTTCCCGGGGAATGAATACATATTGCACACCAAGCTGTTAAAAAAAGCGCAGCTTAGGTACAATATCGTCATAACAACTATGATCCGGGGGCTGATTGTATATGTCCATTACCATTATTGTCGAAGGCAAGAACGACCGCAGCCGCCTAAGACGGCTGCTTGGACCGGAGGTCGACATTCTGTGCACCTTCGGGACACTGAACACCCTTAAGCTGGAGACCCTGCGGAACACGATCCGGGACGGGGAGGTCTATCTGTATATGGATAATGACAGCTCAGGCAAAAAAATCCGCGGTGTTCTGCGCGACGTTTTCCCCGATGCCGTTCATATGTATACCCGAAAGGGTTATGCCGGGGTTGAAGGAACTCCTGACGAGTACAATATTACCCAGCTGGAGAAGGCCGGACTTGAGGAATTCATTATCTATCCCCAGCCGTATCCGCAGGGAATGGAATAAACTCAAAACGAGGGTGTCCCGGGCAGAAGACTCACTGCCTGCGGACACCCTCGTTTCTTTCTTTCATCACTATTCCATGCTATTCGCGGGCCAGCTTCTTGACCGTCCGGGCCAAAAACTCCGGCGTTACATTCTCTGTATCCCCGGCATCATACAATCCCCGGAGATTGTTGTTCCTGTCGACAAGACCAATAAGGTTGGCGTGGGCGAAGTCATCCTTGCTTGTGCCATAGATCATCACCTTGAAGGATTCCGCTGCCAGCTTGCGTACCTGCTCCTGATCGCCCCGCAGGAAATACCACCCGTTGTAATCCGCATGGAACTTATCAGCGAAGGCCTTGATCGCTTCCCTTGTGTCATTCTTCGGATCGAAGGAAATCGAGACAAACTCGACGTCCTTGCCGAAGCTTCCATCCTTAACCAACAGATCCTGCGTCTGTGACAGCATGAAGGTGGTAATCGGACATACATCCGGACACACGGTGAAGAAGAAATAGACCAGCCTTGCCTTGCCTTCCGTATCCGCCAGACTAACCTGCTTCCCGTCTACATTCTCCAGAGAGAAGTCCTGCACCTGACCGATGACCGGCAGCTTCTTACCTCCGAAATCAAAAGACTGGACTGCCAGATAGACCGCCATTATCACTGCGAGCAGCAGCAACAGCCAAGTCCATTTGTAACGTTTCAAGGTCTGCACAGGACGCCCTCCCCCTCTACTAAGAATGCTTACACGTGAATGGTATTCAGCACCAGGGCAATCAGACTTAACGTCAGATAATTAATGGAGAAGAGGAAGCTTTTCTTCGCCCAGACCTCATCATCCTTGGCCTTGAACCCGATCAGGGTTAAGTAGAGCCAGCCCACTGACAATCCCAGCGATACAATCAGATAATATATACCAGCATAATCATAGGCATACATCAGCACCGGAACCGGGAGCAGCAGCGCAACATAAGGAATCATCTGGAATTTGGTACGGCGTGTCCCCTTCACAACGGGAAGGAGCGGAAATCCTGCTGCTCTGTACTCCTCTTTGCGGCGGATGCCAAGTGCCCAGAAATGGGGAGGCTGCCACAGAAACAGCATCGCGAACAATAGCCAGGCCCCGAGATCCACGGTTCCCGTAACAGCCACATAACCGATTACAGGAGGCATGGCCCCGGAGATTGCACCAACCGAGGTGCTCCAGGTGGATGTTCTTTTGAGCCAAAGGGTATACACTACAACATATACGAACATGCCGACAATGCCGAACAATCCGGCCAGCATACCGCAGAAGGCGAACAGTACGACCAGCCCGGCAATGCCGAGACCGATCCCGTAGATAAGTACGGTTCGAGGCTTCAGCCTTCCTGTAGGTAGCCCCCGTTCACGGGTCCGTTCCATCTTCATATCCAAGTCGCGGTCAAAATAATTATTGAACACACAAGCCGATGCCATTACCAGCATGGTGCCGAGCAACGTCAGAATCAGACGGCCATACTGTACATCCCAGCCTGACGCCACCCAATACCCTGCGAACGCAGCGATTAGATTGGAGCGGATAATACCCGGTTTCGTAACGGTAACAAAGTCACGCCAGCTTGCACCTTCCGGCGGAGACTTGGCAGACATTGATGCGGAATCAGAAGAAGCTTGATATCTCAATTGATTGTCCACGTATGGGGTTCCTCCTTCTAGGGAACTTCTAACATCCCGCTATTAACTTTATCATAGCAAACTGGGAAAGACTTTGACAATCATTGACCATGATGTTCATTAATTCGACAATTACGTGACAATATTTATTTTCCCGCCCTTAAATAACTGGACGCGAAAATGGGTAGTTATTAATAGAGAACTTCCGTACAAAGGAGATCTGACTAATGGATACCGCTACACATTTTGTTATGGGACTTGGACTCGCCGGTCTGTCCTTCGTCGATCCTGTCGTCGCTTCCAATGGAACCCTTGCCGGAGCGGTGATGGTAGCTACTGTACTGGCTTCTCAGGCCCCTGATGCCGATACCGCACTGCGTCTGAAGGACAATGCGGTGTATATCCGCAATCACAGGGGAATCACTCACTCCCTGCCCTTTTTACTGCTGTGGCCGGCTCTGATCACACTGGTCATTGGACCGTTGTTCGGATTAACGGATCTCCATTCACTGAGCCATGTCGCGCTCTGGAGCTTCATCGGCGTTGCCGTTCATGTATTCTCTGACCTGTTCAACACCTACGGAACCCAGGCCGCACGCCCGTTCACCGAGAAATGGATCGCCTGGAACATTATCCATATCTTCGATCCGTTTATCTTCGGCAGCCATACAGCGGCGATTATTCTGTGGATCAGCGGAATCGTACCTCCCGCTCCCCTGTTCATTACGTTGTATGCCTGCACCGTCCTATACTACATTTGGCGGACACTGGTTCATGCACGCATTACACGCAACATCAAGAATAAAGATGTTCACCATCTTGCAGGCGACCGTTATTATGTGATCCCCACCATTTCACCTACCCGGTGGAATGTGGTCAAAGCCAAGCCGGATGGCAGCTATAATATCGGGCTGCTGAACAACGGACGGCTGGAATGGTTCAAGCATGCGGTGTGCTCCACTCACCCCGCCGTTGAGCATTCCAAATCCCATCCGGACATTCAGGCCTTTCTGTACTTCACCTCGTACGCCGTTGCCGAGGTTGAGGAGCTGCCCTCTGGTTATATTGTACGCTGGGGTGATGTTCGTTATTTACACCGCAAGCAATTCCCGTTCGTTGCTGTACTTGTAATGGACCAGGAGTATAAACCGCTGAACACCTATGTCGGCTGGCTCAGCAGCGAGAAGCTTGACGAACGTTTCGCCATTGATCCGGGAACAGTCAAGCTGTAGGAAGTTTTCTTGAAGACAGATGGCATCTGCCGGAGCAGATGCCATCTTTTTAATTACGTTAACCCTAAAATACATAAACTACCTGTTCCAGCTAGGAATGGAGTTCAGCCCGCCAGTGTAGTCAGAGGTCAAGCTCAGATGTTGTAAATATTGCAACTCGAATCAGGGATACTGGGCTAGTTGTATAGAATGTTGCATGAATTGCAGGAATTTCTTCGCTCAGCTGCTTGGAGGAGGACGATTGCTGCCTTTTGTGCAATATTTTTTGATTAGCGGCGATTGATTAATGGGAATGTTGCAATTTGTGCAGGATTATCTAGCTCATCTGATATATTATAGGCTGTATTTACCGGGGAGCCATTCTCTTGACGCCCCCTTGACGCCCGGGTCGGCATAAGGCACAATCACAATAAAGCGGTTACAGCGCAAGCATGTATTTACTCACCATATTTACTTACTATATTCACTTACATTCAAACTAATAATCCCGCAGTGCAGGAAGCACTCCGGGATTTCAAGCAGAAAGGAAGGCTGGAACTTATGGGTAAAGGTCTGTCACTGTGGTTCGCCTGCTCTTCAATTCTCCTACTTACGGCGGCTTCCATCACCATCAGCTATAACATTTGGCTCGCGCTTCTGCTCGGCGCTCTGTGCGTGCTTAACATCGGCTGGGGCTTCATCGTCAAAGCCAGGCTGAGACGCAAGGCGGAGAGCAAGCTGTCCTCTCCTTAACGGGAGGGCAGGAAGCCCATCCGCTCCTTCACGCCTTCCAGCGTGCGTGCGGCGTTCATGCGTGCACTTTCGGCTCCCTGAGCCAGAATATCGCTCAGCATTCCTGAGCTGCGGATGTCCTGGTATCTTTGCTGGATCGGCTCAAGCAGGGCGACAACCACTTCGCCTAGCTCTTTTTTGAATCCGCCGTACATTTGGCCTTCATACTTGTCGGCAATCTGCTGCAGGCTCATCCCCGAGCATTCGGCATAGATGCTCATCAGGTTGCTGATCTCCGGCTTATTCGCCGGGTCGAACACAACCTCGCGTCCGGAATCCGTTGTCGCCCGGCTGATCTTCTTGCGGATGACGTCCGGCGGGTCCAAGAGGTTGATTCTGCTGCCGGCATTGGGATCACTTTTGCTCATCTTCTTGGTTCCGTCATCCAGGGACATAATCCGTGCCCCGACTTCCGGGATGTAGGGCTCAGGGATGGTGAAGAAGTCACCGAACCGGTGATTGAAGCGTCCCGCGAGATCCCGGGTCAGCTCCAGATGCTGCTTCTGATCTTCGCCCACAGGCACCAGATCAGCGTTGTAGACCAGAATATCAGCGGCCATCAGCGACGGATAGACGAACAAGCCCGCGCCTACCGATTCTTTGCCTGCCGATTTATCCTTGAACTGTGTCATCCGCTCCAGTTCACCCATAGCAGTCAGCGTAGTCAGAATCCATCCCAGCTCAGCGTGCTGAGGCACATGGGACTGCATATAGACATGGGCGATGGACGGGTCAATCCCTGCGGCAAGATACAGCGCAGCCACCGATTCAGATTGCTCACGAAGCGCTGCAGGGTCCTGGGCCACCGTAATGGCGTGCAGATCGACCACCATGAAGTAACATTCATATTCCTTTTGAAGCTTGACGAAATTCTTGATCGCCCCGATATAATTCCCGAGTGTGAGTGAGCCGCTGGGCTGAATTCCCGATAATACCTTCTTAGCCATCGTCTTATCCTCCATCATGATTAATTTCCGCTTGCGCAGAACGCAAAAAGGCCCCACATCCGCAAGGGACGTGAGACCGTGGTACCACCCTTATTCGCTGCTTGGTATATCCCTCCGGGATACAGGCAAACAGCCTTGCCTTCCGTTAACGGGGAAGAGCCGGCCGGTCTACTTAAGGCTAATGCAGCCTGTTCGATCGCGGCGCTCAAGGGTCCATTCAGTCAGAGGTGCACCGCCGGTTCACATCAGCCACCGGCTTTCTGGAGGTACAGTCTATGCTTACTTGTCCCTGTCATCACATTGCCTGTTATTCATTTATGCCTCCATCATAGAGCCAGCCGGAGAAGTTGTCAAATCCCTAACCACCGCCGGATAAATCTGGTATGATAAAGATATTCGTGTGTGCAATCTGATTACAGCTTATCAAAGGAGCATATCTCTTATGAAACAGGTTACCAAAGGGCAGTGGAACGGTTATGATACGTATATTTTGCATAGCTGCGAACTGGAAGTCACGCTTCTGCCCAGGCTGGGTAATAACGTAATTTCATTATGGGACCGCAAAGAGGAGCGGCAAATCCTCCGCCAGCCGGATGAGAGCGATCTAACTTCATATCTGCAGAAACCTTATCACTTCGGCATGCCTCTCCTGGTGCCCCCCGGACGTATACGCGGCGGGAACTTCCAGTTCGGCGGCACAAGCTACCAGTTCGACAGGAACGCGGGAGAGCATCATATTCATGGTCTTCACCGCACGCAGGCCTGGTGTGTCAGTGATATCGAAGAGGACGAAGAAGGCTGTGCGGTAACAACCGAATTCATCACCACGGATGATCCGGAATGGATCAGGCAATTCCCCGAGCCGCTGAAGTTCGAGATGACCTTCCGGCTGCAGGATGACCGGCTGGAGCAGACCCTGAAGGTCACTCATCTGGGCACCCGGCGTATTCCTTTTGGCGCAGGCTATCATACCTGGTTCATGCTTGACGGAACTCCCGGCCGCTGGAATGTGACCCTGCCTGCTGAGGCCGTATACGAGCTGAGTGAGGATCTCCTGCCCAGCGGACAGTTATTGCCGCTTGGCGGGCTGGAGAGCCTGCATACCCGCCTGAATCTTCAAGGCGCGAATCTTGATACCGTCCTGCGTATCGCTGAGCAGCAGCCTGCTGAGGCTGTACTGATGCGTGAGGATGGTTACGGGCTGCGTTATTCCGTCGACCGCAATTTCTTTCATCACTGGGTTCTGTATACCAAAGGCGAAGCAGACCAGTTCCTCTGCATCGAACCGCTCACCTGGCTTCCGGATGCGCCCAATCTTCCGCAGGACGATTCCTTCACCGGACTGATCACGCTTGAACCCGGCCAGACCCTTGTTCTTGGCAGCACGCTGCAGATGATTTATCCGGGCTGATAAATTTCATATAATTACCATCCTATAAACCTTCAAAATCCGTGCATGAATTCTTCTCCTAGCGCTCATACTATCTTCACAACGGGCGAAGGAGGTGAACATACATGGGTCAAGCAGGTCAACAAAGTCGTGGTAGCCGTTCTAACAACCTGGTGGTTCCACAAGCGAATGCAGCGCTGCAGCAGTTGAAATACGAAGCAGCACAGGAGCTTGGAGTAACTATCCCGGCTGACGGGTATTATGGGAACTATACTTCCCGCGAAACTGGTTCTTTGGGAGGATATATCACCAAACGTCTGGTGCAACTGGCAGAGCAACAACTGTCCGGTCGTTCGTAGTATTAGCTAGCCTTATCTTAAAGATCCGGCTAAGCCGTGAGGCATAGACCGAGCAGCTTCACAGCCCTCCCGCGTTTCTCGTCGAAGCGCAGGGGGGCTTTTATCTGTGTCCCGAAGTATCTATATTGAATTCAGCCAAAGGATTGGTCGGAGACATCACCTTGGCTGCTGCGCGGATAACGGATCATCAGGTTCGCCATATTGTAATTGGACTCCAGCGTTGCATCAACCACCACCATTCCCTGGCGGACAGCGAATTCGTAGCTAATCTCTCCATGAGTCCACCGTTTCTTGTACTTCAGGCTCTCCAGAGCCATGACCCGGAATGAGGACTGCTGGCCGGAAGTCAGACCTTCCTGCTCTGCGGCGAAGCTGCCGCTGCGTCCGGCAAGCGGATTATGGCGGACTCCAAACTTACCGATGATATTATTTCTGATCTGTACAAATACGGTACCTGAATTCAGTCCTGACAATTCCTCCTGCAGCTCGTGAAACACCAGATCGATCTGTCTTGCAAGCGATAATTGTTCCGTCCTCACATACATTTCCTCCTAAAAGTCTTGTGGGTGATGCAGCCTCATGGCTCTGCCTCACACAATACTTGCTTCGTAAGCAGTTGTTTGAATTTTGTGGGCCTAGCAGCGCTTATATAAGGCTTTAGGCTCATTATAGGTCACTAATCTAACACGTACAACATTATTCAACATAATTGGGTTATAATCCCTACAATTGCGCAATTTTCTTATTAGTATTGGCATATTCCCAACTTTCGTCGTCTTTTTTCGACAAATACACCACATAAAAAGACCCCGAAACCGGGGTCTTTGCGCATTCATACCATATTCAAAAATCAACATTTTACTGCAAAAAACCAATCCGCCTCATTTTCGACAAATTTCTAGCTGCGTTGTTGAGTCATTTCCAAGAATTCGTTAATATCCGCTACAATCAAATCCGCAGCCCCCTGCCAGAAATCCGGCTTGGACAGATCGACGCCCAGATGCTTCGACACCAGATTCTCCAGGGTCATCACTCCGGTATCCTGCAGTAGGCTGTCGTATTTATCCGCAAAGGAGGCCCCTTCCTGCAAAGCAAGCCGGTATAGACCGGTACTGAACATATATCCGACTGTATACGGGAAGTTATAGAACGGAACATCCGTAATATAGAAATGAAGCTTCGAAGCCCAGAAATGCGGATGGTATTCAGAGAGGACCCCGCAGAAGGCTTCCTTCTGGGCTTCCTCCATCAGGGCGGACAATTCCTCGCTGCTTACAAGACCTGCCTTGCGTTTCTCGTAGAAGCGGGTCTCAAACAGGAAGCGGGCATGGATATTCATGAAGAACGCCACACTGTTCTGGATCTTCGCTTCAAGCAGCGCCAGCTTCTCTTCACTGTCACTGGCAGACTTCACCTGCGCATCCGATACAATAACCTCAGCGAAGGTAGAGGCCGTCTCAGCCACGTTCATCGCATAATTCTGATTGAACAGCGGCTGATCCTCCAGCAGGAACGAATGATAGGCATGACCCAGCTCATGGGCTAGTGTCGATACATTGGACGGGGTGCCGCTGTAAGTCATGAATATGCGGGATTCCTTACTCTCCGGGAACGAGACGCAGAAGCCTCCCGGACGCTTCGCGGCACGGTCTTCGACCTCAATCCAATCCTTGTCGAAGGCACGCTCGGCGAAATCCGCCAGCTTGGGACTGAATTTGCGGAACTGGGTAACAATGTCGTCTGCCGCCTGTTCATACGGGATTTTGCCGGAAGACTTGCCGACAGGGGCATCCACATCGACCCAGGCGAGCGATTCCAGACCGAGAATTTCCGCTTTGCGCTTCAGGTAGGACACCAGTGCCGGTTTGCTCTTCGTAATAACCTCCCACATCACATCGAGGGTCTCACGCGACATGCGGTTGATGCCGAGCGGCTCCTTCAGCACATCCTCCCAGCCGCGGCCTTTATACAGCTTCAGACGGAAGCCGGCCAGATGGTTCAAGGTATCCGCACAATAGTCGGCAGCGCCGCCCCAGGCCTCTTCCCATTTGCGGAACATGGTGCTGCGGACCTCCGGGTTCTCATCAGCCAGCTTGTTGAAGGCTTGCCCGGCCGATAACAGCTTCAGACCCTCCTCATCCTCAAAAGGAATCTGAATCCCGCCGACGATTGTCTCATAATGTTCACTCCAGCCATGATAGCCGTCCACGGCAAGCTCAAGTGCAAGGCTCTCCAGCTCCGGGCTCATCTTCTCCCGGGCCAGATCCCGGCTCTCGCTGAGTACGAAGCTCAGCGGGGCAATCTCCGGCCGGGCCATCCACTCTGTCCATACCGCATCCGGTGTCTGACGCAGCACGTTATCGAATGCAGAGCTGATGCCCTCATATCCGGCGCGCAGGCCTGTCACCTTGGACGACAGTCTTACCGCTCCCTTGTCGAGCTGGTTCTGGGCTCCCAGACAGCCTGTGAATTCCGCAGCCTGTGTAAGGCGCCCGGCGCAGCTCTGCAGCAGCTCGATTACACTGTCCAGCGCTTTCGTTGCGGCAAGTTCAGCCGGTGCAGTTGCGGCGGCCACCTGTCCGCGCAGATTCTCAATATCGGATGCCAAGCGGTCCAGGAAGCTCTCAAACTGCGGGGAGGCGGAGCCTCCGGGAAAGATGGATTCCAGCTCCCAGGTCAGTGATAATGGTTGTTTCATATCGGGCTCACCATTCCTTTGTTGTATTGTAGTTTTCTTTGTAATTGCGATACAGCCATGGTAAAGTGGATGATGATACTCCACTAATATGAAGGAGGGCATCCTTATGAAGCCATTGCAAATATCGCCGGAAACGGCCATCACGTTATCCAAACAACTCGGCGTTCCGCTGGAACACCTGATGCATATGCCCCAACATATACTGCTGCAAAAGATTGCCGAATTATCCAAGAAGTCCGGCAGCGCATCTGACGAAGGCAGCGAACCTGCACCCTCTGACGAGAAGGACAAGCAATGATTCCCTTCAGTCATACCTGGCCTTATGATATTATCCTTGGAGACATGTACGTACAATATTGCCCGTTCTGCGACCAGGAGAATATTCTTCTGCCGATGAGGCCCAAAGAGCTGCAGAACGTGCGAGAAGGCAAAAAAAAGCTGCTGGTCTTTCCCTGCTGCAGCGCCAGTCCCACGGTCGTCGATAACGACAACGATTACCTGCTGTTTGACCGGGCGGTCCGCTAATAGCAGGTACCGGACTGAGGCTCCCTCATCATAGGGCAGAGGCGTAGGAGGAATTCTCTTCTACGCCTTTTTGTGTTTCCTTCCTTAAAGAGGCACTTGCTATAAGCACTCTCACTTCGCCGCTCTATGTACCTGACGGAAGCCCGTCCGGATCAACATCCTGCCCGCGCATCTGCTCCCGCAGAATGGCCCACTGTTCGCGTGAAGCCCGGATCATGGCTGCATCCGTAATTCTCTGGTCGTTGATTACCCGGGAGAACCACCTCACAGCAGCGGTGAAATTCCCGGTCCGGCGGTGCAATTCCCCAATCAGATACATCAGCCGCGCATCATTGCCGCCGGAGGTATCATTCTCGAACACCTTCACATACTCATCCAGCGAATAGCTAAGGAAACGCTGTTCCTGTACCGTATCCCCTTGATAACGGTATAGCCAGGCAATATGGTGAAGCAGGCTTGCTATAATACGTTCCTTGTCCTTAATGCTCTGCGCACAGATCAGGGCCAGCTTGTAGGTCTCCAGGGCTTCCTCCCAGCTGCGCTTCTCCCCGAAGTCCCGGGTCTGCCAGCGTCTGCCGACCTGTGTATCGAAGGATTTCTTCTGCCAGTCGGCCAATTTGTCCGCCGAATTCTCCGTGGAGGCGAATCCGCATTTGGGACAGACCCGCACCACATAATAATCTGGATTCTCCGCCTTGTAATAGGAGCAGAAGTCCGCGTCGCGGCGGATGGCTTTTTTGAGACTGGGACGTACTCTTGAGGTCGAGAATTCATGTTCACAGTTGGAGCAGGTAACCTTAATTGAGTACAGGGGGATTAATTCCGGCACGGGTGCCCTCATCCTTTCACAAACAACACTTATTCATGGGGCGTATTGACAAAATGATGGGCGGGACCCGCCAGCCGGCTGAGGACAAAGGAGCGCAAGGATTCTTCCACACCGGTCTCTTCAAGTGCAGCCTTCATACAGTCCAGCCAATCCTCCGCACGTTCCGGCGTGATGGGGACATGCATATGTCTGGCTCTCATCATGGGGTGGCCGTGCTGCTCGGAGTACAGGGCAGGGCCGCCAAAAAATTGGCTCAGGAACTGATATTGCTTCTCCAGCACCGGAGTAATATCTTCAGGGAATAACGGGCCGAGCTGGGGATGAAGCTGCACCTTGGCGTAGAATACAGTCACCAGACGGTGTAGACCTTCAGCGCCTCCCAGGTTGTCAAACAGACTCTCATTCGGATTCACTTAGAGGTTCACCTTCTTCCTTATTAATCTAACAGGCAGCCTGCTTATCATTATACCAAAAAATACGCAGTACAGTTATCCCTGCCTTAAGACCTGTACCCGCAAGCCTAATCATAAGAATCCGGACAAAAAAAGGCGCCAAACCTGAGTTCAGCGCTCGTAAGTTATTCAGTATGTTCTAAATTCTTCATCACCAGGCGGGACAAGGGAGACCCGGATCACATATACAAAAGCACAAACGAGCACTCCGGCAACTACACTCATCACCATCACTCCATCCCTGAAAATCCATCTCAAAACGATGTGCATTAATTAAGTTTATAATACCATAATTCCAGCGAAAAAGCACCGCTAAATGTAACCGTTTTCTACGTTTTTTTGTGCTGTTTGTCCAGCTTTTGGCATACAACTAAGCATAGAATTGGAGGCGACAACCGATGACTCTGAAGAAATTATCCGGTCCGCTGCTCGGGATCGTGCTGGCGGGCTGTATGCTGCTGATGCTCGTTCATCCATCCAGTTCCCTGGATGCAGCCCTGCGCGGGCTGGCAGTCTGGTGGGATGTGCTGTTCCCCTCGCTGTTTCCGTTCTTCGTCATCTCAGAGATCATGCTGGGCTTCGGTATTGTCCATCTCTTCGGCGCTTTGCTTGATCCGCTCATGCGTCCGCTTTTCAATATACCCGGAAGCGGCGGCTTCGTGGCAGCGATGGGATATGTATCAGGATACCCTGTCGGCGCGAAATTAACCGCCAAGCTGCGGGAGCAGGGGATGATCAGCAAGATTGAGGGCGAGCGGCTCGTGGCCTTCACGACCTCCTCTGACCCGATTTTCCTGCTGGGCGCTGTCTCTGTCGGGTTCTTTCATGACGCTTCCTTGGGGCTTGTGCTCGCCCTTTCACATTACGGGGGAGGACTCATTGTAGGCCTGCTGATGTCCTTTCATGGCCGGAGCAGGCCGGAAGAAGCCGGGTTGAACGTTGCCGTTGATGCTCCGGACAACTTACCTGCAGCTCCAGAAGGACAAGGCTCAGGAAGACTGCGGACTGCACTTAACGCGATGGCTGCGGCCCGCCGGAGTGACGGCAGAAATCTCGGAGAGCTGCTTAAGAGTGCTATCGTCTCTTCGCTTCAGCTTATTATCGTTGTCGGCGGCCTGGTGGTATTCTTCAATGTACTCATGGAGCTGCTCGCCCGCGCCGGAGTGATGTCCGCCCTGTTCAGCATGGCCGGCCGTCTGCTGTCTCTGGCCGGCTTCCCGCCAGAGCTGTCTGCCGCTCTGGTCAGCGGGGTATTCGAGGTGACTCTCGGCGCCCGGTCGGCAGGGGAAGCTGCCGGAGGCGTTCCGCTGCAGTTCAAGGCTGCGGCTGCGGCGTTCATCCTCTCCTGGGGAGGATTATCCGTTCATGCCCAGGTCGCCAGTATTCTGAACGGCACCGGACTGCGTTATCTCCCCTTCATGGCCGCCCGACTGGTCCATGCCCTGCTCTCAGCAGGTCTGCTTCTCCTGCTGTGGGAGCCTGTGGTTGGCACAGGGCTGGCCGGAGCATGGAGTACGCTTCCTGCTGCATCCGGGCTGGCCGCTCCAGAGTCCGCCCTGATCAGCAGCATCAGTCTGCTCTGCCTGCTGCTGGCTATCATGCTCGCCCTATCTCTTCTGGTCCTGCTGGCGGGTAAGCTGCGGCGTCCGCATGTCCGCCGGTAATGTCCCTGCACCAGATCTCCCGCTGTAGCCTGCTGCGGATTCCCGGCTTTTCACGGCTCTAATATTGTGTTCCGGGTCAAGATTGATTATGATCGGTGTATGACTGAATTATACAAAGGAGCCTGTACATCTTGAGATATTATGTTCTGGACCGCGGAGATGAATTGTCCATCCAACTAGCGGAGCAATTTCACAAGCTGGCGCAAGGCCGGAATCTGGAGCTGGATGCCGAGTCCCCGGAAATTGTGATCTCGATTGGCGGCGACGGCACCATGCTGCATGCTTTTCATACGTTTATTGATCAGATCCCGAATCTGGCTTTTGTGGGCGTGCATACCGGCCATTTGGGCTTCTATGCGGACTGGCAGGCCGAAGAGCTGCCATCCTTGATTGATTATATGTGCGGAGAGGAAGGACCGCATAAACCGCGTATCGTACAGTACCCGCTGCTCGAACTGGAGATTCACAAGAAATCCGGTTCAAGCTCGCATATTGCCCTGAACGAATTCACCCTGAAAGGGGTTGACGGGACAGTTGTTATCCAGGTGGATATCAACGATGTCACCTTCGAAATGTTCCGCGGCGACGGCCTGTGTGTCTCCACACCTTCCGGCAGCACCGCCTATAACAAAAGTCTGGGAGGCGCCATGGTGCACCCCTCGATCGAAGCGCTGCAGATTGCCGAGATTGCATCCATTAACAACCGGGTATTTCGGACTATGGGCTCGCCCCTGCTGCTCCCGAAGCACCATCACTGCGATATCTTCTCGCGCAAGGATCAGCGCCTGCTGCTGACCATTGACCATAATAATATTCCCGTGGATGATCTGATCTCCGTACGTGCTCAGGTATCGGACAAAAAAATCAGCTTCGCCCGCTACCGTCCCTTCCCTTTCTGGAACCGTGTCCGGGAGGCCTTCCTGGTCTGAGCGCTCAAGTTATATTTATATAAAGCCGGAGATGCCCTGCTTCTCCGGCTTTATTATGCCGACTGCCGGGAATCTGCTACTCTCCCGGAACATCCCGCAGAATGCATAGACAGAGGGAATTTTCAAATGGTATAATGAACCTATTTTACAAAGTTTTCTAATTGAAGGAGAGAATCTATTGAAGAAATTGTTATCCCTGCTGGGCATCAGCCTGCTGGCCCTTGTGCTGGCTGTTCCTGCTTTTGCCGCAGACAAACCTATTAAAGTCTATATTAACGGCAGCAATCTTACCTTCACCGCCGGAGCTCCTTATCTGAAGGATAATACTGTACTTGTGCCTTTCCGTGGTATTTTTGAGAAGCTCGGGCTGAAGGTCCTGTGGGATTCCAAGACGGGGACCGTTACCGGCACCGGGACAGACCTTAGTATCAGCCTTAAGATCGGCAGCAAACGGGCCAGCATTAATGGAACCGTCAAGCCGCTCACAGTGGCTCCAGTATCCAGCGCAGGTACCACTTACATACCTTTGCGCTTCATTGCAGAAGCCACCGGCGGCACAGCCGCCTGGGAGCCGGCCAGCCGGAGCGTGAAGATTACCGTTCCCCAGTCCTCATCCTCCAGCGAAAAGGATGTCACAGCACTCATTCAATTATCCAACAAGTATTATAATGAAGAGAAAGCGATCAGCTTCTATTCGCTTGTAGATGGAGAATCGGATAATACAGAAGCCGTAGCCAACATGACTTCCCAGTTCGAGCTGTATGATCTGAAGAATACGATCGAAAGCCTCAAAATCCTCAGTCTTTCAGGCAAGGAGGCTACAGTCTACACTGTAGAAAAATCCGTTAGAACCGGCGGCTACTATATGCCGGATGAGCGGTACGAATATTTGTATACGCTGATCCGCCAGGGCGGCTCCTGGAAAATCTCCTCCATGGAGCTTCAGGAATCCTCCGTGCTGCTTACCCGCGAACAAGGCATGAAGCCGGCTGTGGTTCCGCAGGGCGATGCTACCGGGATCAAGAACACGGTCAGCCAATATTACGAGAATATGAATGCCCATAATGTGGACGGAACTGCTGACTTAATGACCTCTTACGGCGAGGAGCAGGACGCTTCCTACAAAGAAGAGCTGCGTGATTTTTTTGAGACCTACGCTCTTGGCTATTCGATGTCTTCCGCAAATATCTATTATTATGCTACTGCTGCCGATGAAGCCGCCGTCTATACAGAAGTGACTGTTACCGACGGCGAATCAAAGGAGACCTACACCCAATCTCTGATCCTGATTCTCTCCAAATCCGAGAGCGGTGCATGGACGATTGACACTTCTTATCACATTAGCTACGATACGGAATCCTAAATTCAAATTCCATCAAAAGGATGTATGAACTCATGAAATCAGCCAAAATTATCACCTCCGTCCTGAGCGGCTGTCTGGCTCTCTCTATTGCCTGGGCCCCTGCTGCTTCAGCCGCAGACGCTGCCGCCGCTGAGACGGTACAAGCCTCCAAGACGGATGTTATCAATGAAATTATGCAATATCTGGAGTATTACAATGTGGAGGGTGTGGACCAGGATACGCTGATCCGGGGTGCGATTGACGGTATGGTGAGTACACTGGATGACCCTTACAGCCAATACTTTAATAAGGAGGAGGCTGCTGCCTTCGGCCACCAGGTCGATCTGGAATATGTCGGTATCGGCGTCCGGCTCATGTACACTGCCAAAGAGCTGTACATTGAGGAAGTCATGAGCGGTTCCCCGGCAGAGGCAGCAGGACTGAAACGCGGTGACTCCATTCTCAAAATTAATGGGGTACGTGTAGCCGAGACGGCTGGCGATGAGCTGAGCGGCAAAGCCGGCACAAAGGTCTCCCTGCTGGTCCAAAGAAACGGGGCCAACAAATCCTACGTGGTTACGCGCAGCGAAATCGCTACAACCTCCGTGAGCAGCAAAATGCTCGGCTCCAAAATCGCCTATATCTCTATTAACGGCTTCACCCAAACTGCCGATGAAGAGTTCTCCGCAGCGCTGGACAAAGTACGTGCGGCGGGAATGAAATCGCTGGTGCTGGATCTGCGTGATAATACAGGCGGCTACATGGACAGCGCACAAAATATCGTCTCCAAGTTCATGGATGCCGGTATTATGATGTACACCTCCGATCAGACCGGTACCTTGAAGCCTGTGACGATTACGGACGGCAGCAAGATCGGGGTTCCGGTTGTAGTATTGACCAATGAATATACCGCCAGCGCCTCCGAAGCCTTGACCGGTGCTCTTCGTGACAATAAGCTGGCTACGATTGTAGGCACACGCTCTTACGGAAAGGCACGGATTCAGAGCCTGATCCCTATGTCCGGCGGCGGCGAGCTGAAGCTGACCACCATGAAGTACCTGACTCCTAACAAGGAGGATTTCAACCATATCGGGCTTGCTCCGGATATTGAGGTCAAGGGCAAAACCGCCCAGTTGATTACCGCCCTGCAAATTGCCGGGATGAAAGAGATTACAGCCTCTGGAGACCACCATATTCTTGATATTAACGGCACTGCTTTTGCCGGAAATGTTGGTCTGATCAAGCAGGGAGATCAAGTGTATGCTTCTTCCCGTGTATTGGCCGCTCTTGTTGAGAATGAAGTCTCCTGGGATGCTAAGAATAAAAAGGTGCTGCTGACCAACGGCGCCGGTACTGTGTCCGGGTTCACGCTGGCTTCCAAAGAGGCACTGTTCCAGGATGGAGAGACCTTCATTGAGCTTAGTGCATTCAAGAAAAGATTCCCTGCGCTGGTATGGAGCTATAATGCTGCCCAGAAACATTTGAAGTTATCGGTGAAATAGCAGATAATTGATGTAGTGAGACTATGGATTATTATTCAAAAAAGTCCCTTCAGCCATTTGGCCGAAGGGACTTTTTGGGTTGCTGCATGTTTGCAGCACTGCCTGGGAGTGCACCGATAACACCAGAAAGCGCTGATATAGCGCTGCTTACCCCTGGTTGTTATTATTGTTATTCTTGTTCTGGTTATCCTGTTTGGCTGAAATGTTCGGATTATCCTGTTTAGCCGGGTTGTTCTGGTTGTTTGGATTCTCCTGCTTGTTCGGTCTGTTCGATTTGTTCTCTCTATGCTCCCGGTTCTGCTTAGAGCTGTTGGAATTGCCCTGGCTGCCTTGCTGGCCCCTGCCCTGGAATTCTTTATGGTTCTTCTTGCCCTGGCCGTCTTTGTTCCGGTGATTCCGGCTCTGATGCTCACGAACCGGTCTGTCTTTGGAGCCGCCTGCGGTATCACGGTCCCGGTTCCCAGCCTTTGTCTGCGGTTCCCGGTGTTCTTTCACACTCACTCCCGCTTCAGCATCCTCCTGCTCCAGATCTTCATCCGTCCCAGGCTCGGGAATCTCCTTAATCAGGATATCCTTGAAGGTTCCTTCCTGCGGAGCTTCCTTCAGCTTATGCAGCACAAAATACGCACAGCCAAAATTGCAGTATTCGTTAATATAATCCACCATGCCTGAAATAGCCGTGTCCCGGTTCACCTTGGGGTGATTATCCCGGTAAAAGCCTTTGAGGCGCAATTGGCTGTAACCCCAGTCACCGATAATATAATCGTAACGGTCCAGCACTTCGCTGTATCTTCCGCGGAATGCCTCCGGGTTCCAGCCATCCTTATGATCGAGCATCAGCTCGTAACCTTTTCCACCTATAACGATCAAGCGTGTGTCGCCTGCCTTTCAATGAGGAATGGGGGCGGGCGTTGATAAGCCGTCATTCCGCGGGATTTTGAATTTCCGGCCGCTGTTGTTGGCTGATTTCTTCCATTTAAACCGCTGAGCGGTTGAAATCAGACAACAAAGGCGGACGCTACCGCTCCTACAATTTCAAAATCCCTCTCCATGACTCCATCAACGCGGGGGTGTGAACCACCCCCAAGAGCCGCGTCGCTAATGCTCCTTGGCCCTTTCCACATTTTTAAAAACATTAAAACATTAAAAACCCTTTTAAACATTAAAACTTAAACCCTAGACCTAGAGCCTGTGACTCCGTCATGCGGGGAATTTGCAAAAGCAAATTCAACAATTACCCCTGCGATACAGAACGGGCCTCACGGGCCGCGGCAGCAGACTGAACCTGCTCATGGGCACGATAAGAGCTGCGCACCAGCGGACCGGCCTCCACATGGCTGAAGCCCCGCTTCAGTCCCTCTTCCTTCAACAGAGCGAAATCCTCCGGCGGATAGTATTTCTCCACATTCAGATGCTTCGGAGAAGGCTGAAGATATTGTCCTAATGTCAATATATCACAATCCACTGCTCTAAGGTCATCCATCGCCTGCAGAATCTCTTCCCACTGCTCACCGACGCCAAGCATGATGCTCGATTTCGTTGGAATCTCCGGCTTCATCTCCTTGGCCCGGCGCAGCAGCTCCAGGGAACGGCGGTACTTGGCTCTGGCCCGGACACGGTCTGACATCCGCTCCACCGTCTCAATATTGTGGTTCAGGATATCCGGATTACTATTCATCACGGTCTCCAGACTCTCGCGGTCTCCGAGGAAATCAGGAATCAGCACCTCGACACTGCATAGAGGAAGGCGCTTACGGATAGCGGCTACTGTTCCGGCGAAGATGGCTGCTCCCCCGTCCTTAAGATCATCGCGGGCCACACTGGTAACCACACAATGCTTCAGCTGCATGCCTTCAGCAGCCTCAGCCACCCGTTCCGGCTCCAGCAGGTCCAGCTCGGTAGGCAAGCCTGTATTGACCGCACAGAAGCGGCAGGCCCGTGTGCAAATGTCTCCCAGAATCATGAAGGTCGCCGTGCGGTTCGCCCAGCATTCATAAATATTCGGACAACGCGCTTCCTCACATACGGTATGTAACGTCTTGGATCGCATCATGCCCTTAATTTCCTGATAATCCTCACCGGTGGTTAACTTGATTTTGATCCAGTCTGGCTTGGGCTGTTTGGCTGTTCTATTAGTCAAAGTATGGAACCCCGCTTTCGATCTGAATGTCAGTTTCATCGTCAAAAGTTGCTGCCTCATATTATAGCATGTGGAATGAGCAATTGCCTGTTTTTGTGAACCTTGGGGAAGTCACGGATAAAAACAGTCCTTTTGCTTCAATCTAAAGAAAAGCACCCCAAAGGTGCCATTCCGCAAGAATAACTGTTACTAATTCGCCCAAACGCAGGAGGTTGAGATCATGCTGGCCTTATTCACCAACCATTACACCCGCAGAACCCTGTTGTGCATGTCTGCAGCCGCCTTGCTCTGGAGCGGCAGTCCTGCCGTACATGCCAATGCTGCCCGTTATCATACACTGCCTGAGCTGAAATCCGGCGGGCCTGCCGCCCCGGACAGCAAAGAGACCGCTGCCGCCGCCCGCAAAGAGCTCTTCGAACAAATGAGCGCGGCGACAGGGATTCCCTGGTTCAGGTTCGCTGCCATTGATCAGTATGAACGGTCTGTTGCCAAGAAGAAGACAAAATCGGATGCTGCGGAAACCGGTACTGCCGCCGCCAAGCCCCGGGTTACCGGAATTATCATTCCGGCGCCGGTATGGTCCGGGCCGCTGAATCCGGACCAGAATGACAAGCTCCAGGATTCAATCAGCTTCTTCGGCGGCTTGGGACGGGACGGATCGGGGGACGGCAAGGCCGATCCCGGCAATGATGCCGATGTGCTCTACAGCATGGCCAGCCACCTGCTCAAGTACGGGGATTCCGCAAGTGACTTCAATATCGCAATCTGGGAATATTATCATAACGGACGGGCCGCTCAGCGTGTATCCCAATTCGCCAAGCTGTATGAGCACTTTGGACGGCTGGATCTGTCGGGCAGCGCTTTTCCGCTGCCGATAGGAACCAACTATTCCTACCGCAGCACCTGGGGGACCGGGCGGAGCTGGGGCGGCGCCCGTATCCACGAAGGTACCGATTTGTTCGCGCCGCATGGCCTGACTGTCCGCAGCACCTGCTTCGGAATCGTAGAGACCAAGGGCTGGAACCGGTATGGGGGATGGCGGATCGGTATCCGCGATATCGAGAACCGCTACCATTATTATGCCCATCTGATGGGCTATGAGAAGACCCTGAAGCGCGGGGATATTGTAGCTCCGGGGCAGACCATCGGGTGGGTGGGCAGCTCCGGCTACGGCAGCCCGGGCACACAGGGCAAATTCCCGCCGCATCTGCATTATGGCATCTACCGCGACCGCGGAATTACGGAGTGGGCGTTCGACCCATATCCGCTGCTCAAGCAATGGGAGAACCAGGAATACCGGCAGCTCCGAAAAAACAAAAAGAAGTAGACCTAATACAGCATCATACAGCCAAAGGGCTCTATCTCGACCAGAATCCGGGTTGAACTGCGGATGTTGAGCCCGCTTAGCAGGTCGGTCAGCAGATTTTTGTCACAACGGTAATTGGGGAGCTCCAGATGGTAGCGGTTGGGGGAATTATTGATAATCAGTCCCATTCTGTCCTGTTCACTGCGCCGGATATAACCCAGAACATTGCGTGTTTCATCTGTGAACCAGGGACGGAATCCCCCTTTGCGCAATACTTCATGCTGTTGTCTCAGCGAGATCAGCCGTTTGTACCATTCCTGCAATCCGGTATCCTGTTCCGTCTCCTCCCAGAGCATCAGCCCCCGGCAATGCGGGTCTGTAGCCCCTTCCATGCCGACTTCATCCCCGTAATAGATCATGGGCAACCCCAGATAAGTCATCTGGAAAAAGACAGCCAGCCTCATCCGGCTCATGGCCGTAGCTTCCCGGTCCCAGCCCCGGCCTCCCTGCTTGCAGGCAGTCAGAAAACGCAAGGTGTCATGACTGCCCAGCAGCTGGAACATGGCCGAATTGGCCTGATCATTGTACAGGGCTTCCTGATGGAGCAGCTGCTCCATGAACCGGACCGGCCCCGCAGACTGCGCTGCAAAAAACTCCAGCACCGCATCCCGCAGCAGATAGTTCATTCCGCCGTCGAACTGGTCGCCCCGGAGCCAGGGCCCTGACGCATGCATAATCTCGCCGATCAGCAGCAGGTCGGGGAACTCCGCCTTCAGCTCCCGGCGGAACCTCGTCCAGAAGGCTGGGTTCACCTCGTTGGCCACATCCAGCCTCCAGCCGTCGATTCCGGCTTCCCGCACCCAATATTTGGCGACCTCCATCATATAATCCGCTACCTCAGGGTGATTCATATTAAGCTTCGGCATGCTCGCTTCCGCCTTGGCGAAGGTCTCATAGCCGGGAACCGGCGCCCCGCTTACCGGGTAGGAATGAATGTAGAACCAGTCCTTGTACGGCGACGCTTCTCCCCGTTCCAGTACATCCCTGAAGGCAAAAAAAGTATCGCCGGAGTGGTTAAATACAGCATCAAGCAGAACCTTCATCCCCAGCCTGTGTGCTGTCCCGACAAGCTCCTTCAGATCCTCCAGCGTACCGAAGCCGGGATCTACCTTGTAATAGTCCGAAGTATTATACTTATGTCCGGATGGCGATTCAAAGATAGGCGTCATATAAATAGCTGTAATGCCAAGCTGCTGCAGGTAGGGAAGCTTGTCTGTGATGCCTTGAAGGGTTCCCTGATGGTAGCTCTCGGGATAAATCTGATAGACCACCGCTTCTGAACTCCAGGCAGGCAGCGTGATGGCCTGAGGGCGGTGAATATAGGCATATTGAAATGCACCCGCCTGCTCCCTGTTCCCGGAGATCCCGCGCTCTCCATACCATACATACTCCCCTGCGGGATTTCCGATATAGAACAGGTATCTGCATTTTCCTGTCTCCGCCGGGATTAATGCTTCATGAATGTCATACGCTCCGGCACAGCCGATCCGCTCCATCTCTTGCGGAAGCTCGCAGCCGGGTGAATCATAACGGTCAGCGTGGATAACGGTGCAGGATAAGCCTTGTCCGCTCTGTACAAATAGTCTGAGCTTAAGCAAACGGGGGCCCACCGGGAAGGCGAAGGGGTCCTCTGCTGTGTGATACATAAATAACCGGGTAAGCATACTATAAGTCTCCTTTAATGCTGCATAGAGCAGCCTCAGCAACTGTGTTATTATGACAGGTAGAACGTACCAATACCTTTAGGACCGGGAGGGATAGCTATGAAAGTTACAATTAAGGATATTGCCCAGGCAGCGGGTGTCGCCAAATCCACCGTATCCAAGGTAATGAACGACTCTCCCAAAATATCGGAGGAAACGAAATCCCGGGTCAGAGAAATTATCAAACAGATGAACTATACCCCAAGCAGTATCGCTACCGGACTTGCCAGACAGAGCAGCAACACGATTGCGATCCTGATTGATATGTCCAAGGAAAGCGAATTCCTGAATCAGTTCTTCTATAATATTATCGGCGGGGTGGAGAGCGTCATCGGACCTCTGAAATATGAGCTGACCATTGCCAATATCCAGCATGACCATGCCGAGGGGCATTTCCTGCACAGACTGGTGCTGAATAAGCGGGTGGACGGAATTATTGCCAACACCTCGGTGCTGACTCCCGACTCCTGCGCTGAACTGAACCGGCTCCAGTTCCCCTATATATCCATCGGTGAGATCGCTGCTCCGGGGGTCTGGGTCGATTGTGACAATGAGCTGGGCGGGTTCATGCTGACAAGGCATCTGCTGGAGCAGGGATATCCGTCTGTTGCCTTTATCGGCGGGCAGAAGGATGAACCGCTCTTCCTACGCCGCGCTGCCGGGTATAAGCGCGCACTCGGACAGGCGGGAATCGCTATACGCGGTGAATGGATTATCAATGGAAGGGCTGTCGAGGAGGACGGCTACCAGGCGGCACTTCAGCTGCTGCAAAGCGCAGAACCGCCCGGCTCCATCGTCTGCATGAGTAACTTCTCCGCATACGGTGTGCTGCAGGCTGCCCGGGAATTACAAGTACCGATTCCGTCCGGGCTGGGTATTGCCACCTTCGATGAATATCCATTATCCCCTTACACCACACCTCCGCTGACTTCCCTGGATATGGATACCTTCCAGCTGGGCGTGTCCGCAGGCCGCCTGTTAATGGACAAGCTGAACAATAAGGCTGCTGCCGTGAGCGGACAATTGCTGGAGCCGGAGTTAATTCCCCGTTTATCCTCGCGGCGAAGCAGCAGGACACAATAAATTGTCTATTCAGGAAACCGGTTTCCTTAAGTTGAAAGTACCATGCCCCCCGGCTAATGTCAACGTGAAATCATAGAATTAGCCGCAGACCGAAGAACCCTTTCCACCCGTGGAAGGGTTCTTCACCTTACCCGGAAGTGCCCGAGCTGCGGATAAACCGGAGAACCTCATCCATCATAGCGGGACTCTCCCCGCTGTGACAGACCATATGTCCGCTTCTCTCCATAATCAGCACCTGCTTACGCCCGGCAGGAATCGTCTGCTCCAGATAATTCGCACTTTTGAATTTGACCAGATGATCCCGTCTGCCCTGCACAATGAGCGTAGGCAGCTCCACCTGCGGGTAGACCTCAAAGCTCTCACGAACCAGGCGTTGGAACTCCCGGGTAGCTCGCATTGGAGTGGAGCCCAGGTTGCGGATGTACTTCCGCAGCATCTCCGGGCGGACCAGCGTCCGCAGAATCTCGGCCGGATTCAGCGGGAATACCGGAGTCGACAACAGTGTCAGTGACCCGATTCGGGAAGAATATTGTACGGACAGATGGGAAGCGATCAGCGCCCCGGTGGAGAATCCGATCAGATGTACCTTCCCGGAGCCTGCAAGCAGTTGGTTCAGCTCTTCCTCGGCGCTTCGCTTCCACCCCCCGCGGCTTGAATGGAGCAGATCGCTGCGGCTGCCTCCATGTCCTTGTAAGGTAAACATTCTGGCCACATAGCCGTTCGCCTCCAGAAACCGGGCAAGCGGAGAGATCTCATGTGTGCCTCCAGTGAAACCGTGTATAAACAAACAGCTATCCATGATTGTTCCTCGTTTCCTTTCTGCTATTTCATCCATTTATAGAAAAATAAACCTTAACGGCAATGAAGTCAAGGTTTACTCTCTGGTTACAGCTATGAATACTTCTCACTACTCAATTGTAAATTCACTATTCGCTTCAGCCACACCGTTCAAGCTACTATTACTGGTCATGGCCGGAATCGCCTTGAGTCATTTCAACCTCACCGATACTTGTATACCAATATCCGTTATTTTCTGTAATCTTGATCCGGTACTCCGCATAGCTCCCGCTTTGTGAGACGTTGAACGTTTTGGCCTCTCTGATTGTCCAGTCTGTCACATTACTCTCCTGTGATAACACCACCCACTGGGTTCCATCGTACCCCTCGAAGGTCCATGATTTAGGGGAGGCGTTAATAGCTGTGTTCTCATTTCTCGGATAGATTTTATAGGAGATCACGTTCTTGGAGCTTGGGAATTTAAATGCAAGCCAGCCCTCTACAGTACCATTGGAAATCCATGCCTGTTCCAGATCCAGATGATCGAAGGCTTTGTACGGTAAATAATCGGCACCAAAGTTACTGCTGGCACTGGCGGTACTGCCATCCGGCGACTTGTCTTCTAGCATGACAGGAATAATATTCTGGTCGCCCCACATATTAAAGATTTTATTCACAATTTTTCGGGTCTGATTTCCTTCTTTGTCATAGACATATGAAATCCGATACTTCTGATCATCCTGGAATAAGGTGAACCATTGCAGCCGGTTGGTTGCATCATACTGATACTGCTTCCGGTCGAACAGGTAATCGAATTGTACCGTGCTGCTGGTTACACCGTTTTTCACGGCAGCAGCCTTAACTCTTGTATCTTTTGAAATAGCTATAGGAGTTCCCGTATACGCTTGGCCTGTTGATAGGGTTGGTTCCCGGCCATCTAACGTATAGATAATTGAATCTGCTCCTGCCGAGCTTAATTGAATCTGAATCGAGCCGCTCTTCTGCAGCCCCGGAGGAACTGAGGATTCAATAATCACAGGCTGTACCCAGCCCTTGGTCTTCACCTGCGGATAAGCCCACACGTAGACTCCTGAGAATCTCATATTGATTCCATCATTAATAGCCTGGTCAATATTCTTCCAGATCGCATTGTTATTGGTTGAATCTGCACCTGATAGATAATGAATTTGCCCGGGACCATACCCCAGCTTCCGTTGCGCCACTGTCAGCGCCTGTCTATGCTTCTCCATGTTATTGGCGATCAGATAGTCGTAGTCTTCGATCATGAAGAAATCGAGGTTTGGCGACTTCCATTGCTCTATAGGGAAATTCACAATACCCATCATTTTCGGAGCTAATTCAGGATCTACTACAGTAGGAATGAACAACAGAACCGTAAACTGACCTTGTGGATATACTGCTTTCAAGGTGTCCCTGAGGAGAAGGGAGAACTTCCCGTTCTGTTCGCTAAGCCAGCTTAGCATCTCTTCATGACCGCTGATAGAGTCGTAAGCCGATTTGAATTGATGCATTGGCTTGCCGAACTTCTGTTGGTATAAATATTTAGTAGAATCATCATAGAAAGTCGGCGGACTGCCCGGCAGGCTATCCATATACCACCACCATGGCTCACCAAGCTGAATAATCGGGGGCATACCACTGTCTGTATGTATTTTGGATAAGCCCAATATATATTTTTTGTAATAGCTTTGAACTGCTGTATTGGAGAAGCTCAATAGCTTGGGTGCAGGAGACCATAATGTTTCGGCACCTTTCCCATCCCATGTCCTCTGCCACCAGGATGCTGGCGCATCAACGTTCTCCATAGAAATTGACGAGATTACTTTGGTTTGACGGGCAGACAAAAATTTCACATAACTGGTATACCAGCTCTTGAAGGCCTCATTAAAAGGATGGTCCGTAATCAGCTCCATCCCGGTTGTTCCGTTATAGACCTTATCGTAGAAATGCGAAGCCCCCACATAGAAATCAACGGTATTCCCAAAGCCTAGTCTGGCATAATCACCCGCAATCCGTTCAGGTGTAAGGTTGTAGGTATCATCATATCCGTCACTGATTCTGACTTTCCCTTCGGGAGCATAGGGTTTCTCATTCATCAAAAATGCATTTCCGTATACATTCCAATCTGAAAAATCAATTTTGAATGGTTTGGATTCAGTGAAGTAGCGTATCTCTGCTTCGTTGTAATCATATTCCTGCGGTACAAAAGCCCATTCCAGGCGCTTGATACTAGTGACCGGGACTTTAACCCAATCCGGATTCGGAATCCAGGATACCTCTCCTGCACGATCCTTCCCCTGTATAAAAGGCACCCATCCTGCATACAGATTGTTAAAGTCAATGCGGATTGCCCCCTCTGTTCCGCTTGCTGTCCCCTCCTCCCGGCCCACTGGAAAAGAGTAGTCAATATTCAGTGAATCGCTGACCTCCTTCTCCCAGCCCTCCATAGGACGGTCGGTAACATAGTTCCATAGCCGTATATAATATGCCTTATCATCCGTTGTTACAACGGTCAGGGTTGGTGATGGCACTCCATTTAGCGGAGTGGCGTCGCCACTTATCGTATAGTTGTACTCCAATACCAAGTCTGAAAAGTCTCCATCCGTTGGATATTTCAGTGTAGGATGGCTGTGCACATCTTCAGCTTCCCAATACATTACATTAAAGTCTTTGCTTGTGCGGAAATTTCCCACTGTAGAGAAATGGTGTTCATCCTCCGTAACGGTTGCGGACATCATATCAAAGTTAAAATTATTGACCAGATACTTCGGTTTTAACTTATAAGCTCTTTCTTCTCCTTGTGCCAAAGAAGTGTGACTTCCTGCATTTATACCTATAAACAAGACTATGGTAAAAGAAAACCAGCGTATGATAGACTTCATTGAGCTCCTCCAGAGATGGTTTCTTTCTGCTTGTGCTGAACTTTTGTGGTGTACAGGTTATAGACCTTGGCAAATTGAGCTTTGGCCTCTTCCGCCTCGGGATTGCTCTGCCAAACCAGAGTGGCCAGTTCTAAGGCAAGCTCAGGTTGTTCATTACCAATCAATAATGAAATTAATTGCTGGTTATGCTCCATGTTCTTACTGGAATATTGATGTATGAAGCTGGTTAGTTCCGCTTCTTCCCTGGTACCGGAAATGGCTTCATTTAACGCCTTTATAAGCTCTGGTGAGAGTACAACGGACTCAGATATGGCAGACATGGCAACCACTTCACTTGGCGTATTCCAGGATGCCATCTGTTCCGAATAGCTTTTATTGCTGCCCCCAATATCGTCTTCTTCCACAGCATTACCGTTTGCCTCTATTCGTTCCTTGCTGTCGGAATTATTCAGTCCATAGTAACCGGTTATACTAATTGCCAGAACCAGAACGACTAGGAGTGCTGCCTTTAACCTTGCGTTCATGTACCTACCCCATTCTTTTTTGTGTCAAGTCTGTAGGAATCGATTCAAAATTTAATTAATTATCAGATGCGACATTCATTATAGTTTAAATCGAGTAGGTTTGAGAATAGGGATTAAGAGTCGTTTTTTGTCGAAAATCGTCTAATTTTGCTTTGTTATGTGAACATTCATTCTTAATTTTCTGACAACCACAAAAGAGGCCTCAGCATAAGCCAAGGCCTCCTTAATAGTGTACCGGAACAAGCTCACCACCCGTCAGTCATAACGACCGGCTGGATTCCGCCGTCGGCGAAGTCCATTCGGTCGATACATAACATGCGGTGGCCCGGCTCCGGATCTCCGATGGTTCTCCGGTGATAGACGATCAGCCATTCATCCCGCTCCGGCAGATGCAGGTATCCGTGATGGCCGGGACCTTCCGCCACGGGCTCCTGCCTCTCCAGGATCGTTCCCTTGTTCCCGAACGGACCCAGCGGATTGTCACTTACGCCGTAAGCTACCCGGTAAGTCCCGTTCGTCCACCCGCCCATCGACCACATCAGATAATATAGACCGTCCTTCTTGATCATACACGGTCCCTCCACATAACCCGGCGGGGTAACGGAACGGATCACCTGCCCGTCCGGCAAAGGGACAAAGCCCGTCATCTCCTCATTCATCCGGGCCACGTTGCAATGCCCCCAGCCCCCGTAATACAGATAGACCGCACCGTCATCATCCTTGAACAGATGAGCGTCGATGGGCTGGGCGCCGTGAATGAACCGGCTGATCAGCGGCTGGTGGAGATACCCTCTGTACGGGCCTTCAGGAGAATCCGCGACGGCAATCTCCAGCCCGCCGGCTTCGCCGTCCTTCTGGATATCGTTCGAGGCGAAGATCAGATAATGGCGGCCGTTATGCTCCATCTGGGTCGGAGCCCATACCGCCCTCCAGATCCAGGGGAAATCACCCATGGTGATAATGCTCTCATGCGTCTGCCAATGGATTAAGTCCGCGGAACTGAAGACATCCAGATTCATCTGCCGGGTATATTCCGTGAAGGACCTGGTCGCATATATATAATGCCTGCCTTGATAGGTTCGTGCTTCGGGGTCTGCATACCAGCCCGGTACAATAGGGTTCGTGATTCCTCGCAAGCGAACCCTCCTTTCTCCGTAATGACTTATTTAGAAGCGGTAGAGGCCGCTCTCTTCCCGTTCCCGGACCCAGACCTGCATGTAACCAGGCTCCCTGTTGTCCCAGGCATAATAGGGAATGAACCGTAGCCGCCTGCCTTCTTCATCCTGGCTCCATAGCACCGTCACCCCGCCCAGCAGCTCCGGCAGGGATTCCACCCGGAACTTGGCCCCGGCCGCAATGGAGAAGGCATCATAGGACCATCCGGGATGATCCGTCTGCTCCAGGCAGTACACCACGGGTCCCCGCTGAACGGCAACCCTCCCTCTGTCCGCCTCCACTTCCGGCTTGGCCCGCACAAGATCCACGGGCATATCCAGCTCAAGCACAATCGTATCTCCCGGCGACCAATGCCGGTTCAGTACCAGATACCCTTGATCCGTCAAAGCTTCGGCGCTGCTGATGCTGACGCTGCCAGCCTCCAGCCGGTAGCCCCTGCACCATTCCGGCACGCGCAGCCGGATACTGAAGCTGGCACTTACTGCTGGATTAACCTCAAGCTCAATCCTGCCATTCCAGGGATACAGAGTGCTCTGCTTCAGCCCGACACCCAGTCCGCTGGCCAGCACTAGCTTTGCCTCACTGTTCATATATTGATTGACCGCCAGGCCATCTTCAGTAATGGCATAGACGTATTGACCCAGAGAAGGCAGGAAGCGGGCCAGATTGGTCGGACAGCAGGAGGTCTCGAACCAGGGGACACGATGATGCCCGCCCTGTGAGGCAAGCGGATTCTCATAGAAATACTTATCCCCGGAGAGCGAGATTCCCGATAAGGCGCCGTTGTATATCTCACGCTCCACCACATCGGCATATTTACCGTCCCTGAACGTCAGGTTCATCCGGTGATTCCAGAACACCATGGCAATGGCAGCGCAGGTCTCGCAATAAGCGGTCTCATTGGGCAGATCATAATCGAAGGTGAAGCCTTCATTATGCCTGGACGGGCCAATGCCGCCCGTTATATACATGTTGCGCTCTACCGTATGGCTCCAGACCCGGTGCAGAGCCTCCGCATAAGCGGAATCCCCTGAAGCATGGACAATATCCGCCATGGCCGTATACAGATACATCGCACGGACGGCATGGCCGGTCACCTGCTTAATCTCGCGGACGGGAACATCATCCTGACAATAGGCTGGTCCCCATTCCGGATTGTCCCAGATCGCGCCCACACCATGCCCATGGCCGCGCTCCTCCAGCAGCCACAGCGCAAGCTTCCAGTAGCGCTCAGCCCTGGTCACGCGGTACAGCTTCACCAGCGCCAGCTCGATCTCCTGATGTCCTTCCACCCAGTGCCGCTTGCCGGGGCCGAAGACCCCGTCAACATGATCCGCCAGACGGCAGGCGACCTCCAGCAGCTCACGCTTGCCCGTCGCTTCATAGTAGGCAACCGCCGCTTCAATCAGGTGGCCGCCGTTGTACATCTCATGCTTCTCCATATCCGTCCATTTGCTCTCTGGATTCTCCAGTGTGAAGTAAGCACACAGGTAGCCGTCTTCTTCCTGCGCTGCGGCGATCAGCCCGATGATCCGGTCGGCCTCAGCCTCAAGCCGGGCATCCCGCTCCGACATCAGCGTATAGGCAATGCCTTCAAGCACCTTATAGACATCCGAGTCATTATAATATTTGCCCTCGTAATGCCCTTCCAGCAGGCCTCCGGCCTTGGCGAAGTTCTTGATGCGGCCGGTCTCCTCACATTTGGACAGACAGTCCGGCAGTGTGGTCTGCCGGAGCACCTTCAGGCGCGGCAGCCAGAACCGATCATTGATTGTAACTCCCGTAAAAGACACACCCTGCCAGATATGCAGCTTCGTTTGGTGCTCTGTCATTTCCGTTCCCGCCTCCTTTATCCTTTCAATCCCGTTAAGGTAATGCCCTCCAGAAAGTAACGCTGACCGGCCAGAAACACAATGACGCAGGGCAGAACGACGGTGGCCGAAGCCGCCATCAGCAGATCCCACTGCGCGGTGTAGGTACCCTGGAACATTTGCAGGCCCAGAGCAAGGGTGAAGAGACTGTCGCTTTTCAGGTAAATCAGCGGCCCCATAAAGTCGTTCCAGGAAGCCAGGAAGCTGAATAAGGCAACCACGATAATCGCGGAACGGCTTAAGGGGAAGATGATCCGGGTATAGATTTTCCAGTAGTTGGCCCCGTCCACAAAGGCCGCTTCATCGAAATCACGCGGAATGGTCAGATAGAATTGCCGGAGCAGGAAGATATTGAAGATTCCGCCGCCGAAATAGGCTGGCACAATCAGCGGATACAGCGTATCGTAGAAGCCCAGCACCTGCCAGCCGAGAAAACTCGGGATCATCGTGACCGCCGCCGGCAGCATCATGCTGGTCATCAGAATGGCGAATACCGTGTCCCTGCCCTTCCACTGAATCCGTGAGAACCCGAACGCTCCGATGCTGCTGGTAATTACGGTCCCCACAAGCACGGTGACCACAATAATCAGCGTGTTCTTGAAGAACACATCGAACGGCAGCACCGTAAGCGCCTTATGGAAGTTGCTCCACTGAAACGGCTTCGGTATCCACTCGGGGGGCATGGTGAAGATCTGCGATAAATTCATCAGCGAGCTGCGGATCAGCCAGACAAACGGAATGATGAACATGCCGGAGATCAGGATAAGCGCTCCATAGCCTGCGGTAAGTGACAGCTTCGATGGTCTCAAGCCCGGTCCCCCCCTTCGTAATACACCCACGACTTCGAGGTTCTGAAGACGATGAAGGTGAAGAACAGAATGATGATGAACAAGATCCAGGCCAGCGCGGACGCATACCCCATCTCGGCATCCCGGAAGCCCGTTCTCCACAAATAGAATACATAGAACAGACTTCGGTTGTTGGGTCCGCCCTGAGTCAGAATATAGGCTTCGTTGAAGACCTGGAAGGAGCCGATAATCGTCATGATCGTATTGAAAAAGATCGTGGGGGTGACCATCGGAATCGTCACGTGGCTCAGCTTGCGCAGCCAGCCCCCTCCGTCCACCTCAATCGCCTCGTAATACTGCCGGGGGATGCCGGAGAGTCCGGCGAGGAAAATAATCACCGTGCTGCCGATGCCCCACAGCGTGGTCAGCACCACCGACGGAATGACGCTGCCTTCCCCGTACAGCCAGTCACTGGTCGGCAGATGCAGCCGGCTGAGCAGCGAATTAATGAGGCCCAGATCGGGGTTGAGCAGCCACATCCAGATCATGGCCGAAGCCACCGCCGGAACAATGCTCGGAAGATAGATAATCGTACGGAAGATCGCTCTTCCTTTTACATTGAGATTCAGCAGCAGCGCGATCCCGAAGGAGATGAGAATCACCGCAGGCACACGGAGCAGGACGAAATAGAAGGTGATCCCGAGCGATTTATAGAACAGCTCATCCTCTCCTGAGAACAGCCGCATATAATTATCCACACCGACAAAAGCAGTCTGCTCCTTGAATACATTATAGTCGGTCAGGCTGAGCACCAGGCTTGCGATCATCGGACCCAGCGTAAAAATGGCAAATCCAAGTATGGCGGGGGCCGTGAACAGCAGCCCGTAGAACATTCCCTTTCGCATACCGGCCTCCAGTCTCGAAATTTCGGCAAAAAGAACGGCGAACGAGGATTCGGACGCCGCTCCCTGCTGCTAGTTTCGCAGTTGGTTATTCCTTAATATCACGGCGTCCCTTAATCTGGGCCTGAGCTTTCGCAGCGATCGAGTCCATCGCTTCCTGGGCGGTCTGCTGGCCGAGCCATACCTTATCCAGGGCGGGATTGACCAGATCCATAATATTGTTGAAGTTCTTCACATATCCGGTCGGCGTCTGGTGGCCTTTGGTCAGAATCACATCCACGATAGCTTCTTTATAACCGGAAGGTCTGGCATCCAGATTCTCCGTCCATTTGGCGAGCAGCGCCGGATCAGTGTACCAGTCCTTGGGAGATGGCATCCAGGTTCCGGCTGTAAGCATGTCAATGGAGGCTTCGGGATCGAGCAGCGCCTTCAGCAGCTCCCAGGTCTCCTGGGGATGCTTGGTGGATTTGAAGATGGAGAACATGCCGCAGACCACGGTGGTAACCGGCTCCTTCATTACAGGCATAACTCCGACATTGAAGTTGAACTTCGACTTGGCGAGGCCTGCGCTTGCCCATTGCCCGTCCACAGTCATCGCCACCTTCTTGGTCTGGAGGGCTACATTCGTTGCCGGAATATTCTTGGACTGCACGGGGGAAGGGGATACGTGATGCACATTCATCAGATCGGAGATCTTCTGAAGGGCCTCCACCGCCTCCGGCTGGTTCAGCCCGAAGGTTTTGCCGTCCGCCGAGATGAAATCTCCGCCATTGGAATAGATAAAGTTGCTGTACACTCCCCACCAGGTGGAGACATTGGCTCCATATTGTTTGATTTTCTTGGGATCAAAGCCCTCCTGGTCTGCTGTTTTGCCATTCGTGTCCACCGTCAGCTTCTTCGCCACCTCGACAAATTCATCCCAGGTCCAGGCATCGGCCACATTCGACGGGGGAGGTTCAATGCCGGCTTCCTTGAAGATATCCTCATTGTAGAACAGGCCGAAGGATTCCGGTCCCGGTCCGATCCCGATTACATTGCCCGGCTCCAGGGAGTAGATAATATTGGGAACCAGCGTATCCGGACTGATGTCGGCATCCGTATCGAGAAATTCCTGGAGATTGTAGAATTTGCCCTGCTCCGCCATCGGAAAGGCGATCGTGCCCGATTCCATCATGGCGATGTCCGGCACATCATTACCGGCGACCATCGTCGTCAGCTTGGTATCATAATCAGCGGCAATATGCTGAAGCTCAACTTTGACATTAGGATACTTGGTTTCGAATTTCTGAATAGCTGTTTTGTAAGGAGCCACTTCCTCCGGTGATCCCCAGACGGTCATCCGCAGCGTAATCTTCTCCTTCGATCCGGAATTCCCGGAAGATGCGGACGTATCGGGGCCTGCGGTATTGGGTTTCGAGCATGAAGACAGCACAGCGGCAAGCATCAGAACCAGCGCCAATATAAGGAAGACCGATTTTCTTGGTTGCAACATATTCCGAGCCCCTCTCGATTTCTAAGTTCCACGGGTGGTTCATAGCTGCAGTCTATGATGGCTTTATTATAAAAGATTAGATAGCGCTTACATAACCCTAATCTCTTTGGATTGGTGGACTGTGATTGGGCTTACAGAGGTAGCGTAATGATCACCCTTGTGCCTTGTCCGGGAGCGGAGACCATGGATATTCCGTAGGCGCCGCCATAGGTGATCTGAATGCGGTCAATCGTATTCTTGATACCCACGGAAGAAGACCGCTCATGCAAAATCGCTTGTACAGCTTCCTGGCTCATGCCGAGGCCGTTGTCGGCCACCTCATAATAGCGGGTACCTCCGTTAATCCAGCCGCGAATCCCGATGAGGCCGCCCGAATCGGTCTGCTCGAAGCCGTGCAGAATCGCGTTCTCCACGAACGGCTGGAACAGCAGTCTAGGCACATCGTATTCAAAAAGACGCGGGTCCATATCCACCTCTACGGTGAACTTGTCCTCGAAGCGGATCGACATAATATAGAAATAGTTATTCATCCAGCTCATTTCCTCCGACAACGGAACGGCGTCCCAGGTCTTGCGGGAGGTATAATGCAGCATATTGGACAGGCAGACTAGCATCCTGCTTAGCTCCTGCTGATCATTCTCAATTGCCATCCAGTTCATCACGTTCAGCGTATTGTACAGGAAATGCGGGTGCATCTGCATGTTCAGCGCCTGAATCTCGGCCTCCTTCTCCTTCAGCTTGATCTCGTAGTTCTCCGTCACGAGCAGATGAATCCGGTCATTCATGCGGTTGAAGCGCTGCGTCAAAATGCCGAACTCGTCATTGCCGACCACCTCGACGCGGGTCTGGAAATCGCCTTCGCCCACCGATCTCATCGCGCTTAACAGCCGCTTGATCGGCCTGGTAATTTTGCCGGCAATGAAAAAAGCGAACATCAGCGCTACGATTCCCATCACCACCGCCAGTACCGTAATAGAAGTCCGGATCACCGGCACCAGGCTGCTCACCAGGCCCGCTTCAGGAATCCAGACCACAGACATCCATCCGGTCACCTCCGAACGGTCGAAGCAGACAATTACCGCTTCGCCGTTCAGCGTCATACGCCGCGCCCCGCTGTTCTCCCGCTGCAGCTCATCCAGCCATGCCTCCTTGTGTGTCTGCGCAACGGCCCCCGGATCACTGCTGGCCACCACCTTATCTTGCGGATCAAGCACCATATAGTGCGAGTTGCCCGGAATGCTGTCCGCATACAGGGATTTAAGCACCTCGGATTTGAAGCTTATGGCAAGTACGGGGCGTTCCACCCCCGCAGCCATTTTCTCCAGCTTCGTGTTGCTGAGGTAGGTGAAATCAAGCACACGCGTGGCTGAGAACAAATAACGATACTCCAGATTTCCGTTCTGCAGATAGGGCTGATTGAACATGGACACGAAGTCAAAGGTAGGAATCCACACCAGCTTCCCCCCCGCCTGCCGGGCGATCCCGTAGATGTCCGATTGAGTCGGGTCTCCTTGCGGGAGCGATTGTCCGAAGGTGAAGTAGGAGGTCCAGAGCTGGTAGGCGTAAATATCCTGGTTCTGGGAGAAATACTTGCTAAGCACTGCCGTCACCTGACGGTCCGCTGCGAACAAATCCGTCTGATTCGCGGGGTCGAGCTGGCTGAAAATGCGGAACAGATCCTTATCGAGAAATAGGGACATGCTGTTCTGGTCCACAATCCGCAGCTTCGTGTCCATGACTTCATTATTCTTTCTGACAATCTCATACACATTGTTCTGCGCCTGCTCCGTGATAATCTTCAGGCTGGTCCGGTAGAACAATGCCCCGAGTACGAGCAGGGGAATCGCAATCAGCAGAATGTAGCTTGCCAGCAGCCGGTAACGGAAGGTGATTTTCATATCTCACGTTTCCTTTGCGAGCGTACGTGCTGATAGGCTTTGGGAGACAGGCCGTGAACCTTCTTGAAGACGCGGCAAAAATATTTCGTGTCCTGAAATCCGCATTCCAGGGAAATTTCATATATTCTGAGCTGCTCCCCGGCAAGCAGTTCCTTGGCCCGCTTCATCCGGGCTGCCGTCACATGCTCGGAGAAGGTTTTGCCCGTCTTGCTCTTGATCAGCGTACTGAAGTAGGAGGGGTTGAAATGGAACAGCTCGGCTGTCCGCTCCAGCGTTATATTCTTTTTCGTATGGTGCTCTATCCAGTCCAGGCATTCGGCGATAACCGCCTCCCCCTTATCCTGTCTGGATAAGGTGAGGGCCAGATGCACTTCCCGGAGCGCATGGTTCAGCAGGTCGATCAATTCCCCGTACGAGCGGCATGAACGGATGAGCAGTGTGGCCGTATCGGTCAGGATCTGCCCGGCCCTTTTGCCCAGAAGATCCTGATGGTCGCTGCGGATCTGCAGCAGCATCAGCGATGCTTGCTCCTTCAGCCGCATGGGGCTGGCCTGTCCGCCCTCCGCAAGCTGGCAGACAGCCTCAAGGCAGGCTTCCTGAACAAGAGCGGCATCCTCCATGAACAAAGCCTCGTACACTCTGCCCCAATCGGGGGCCACCGCCCCGGCAGCCGAACCAAGCTCATCCGCGAACAGCAGCCCTTGCCGGAAATCGTAGAAGTTATAGCTGTTGGCCGTTCTGGCAGCCAGATAAGACCGCGGCGCTTCAGCCAACAGAGATTGGCATTCCGGCCCGATCCCGTGGACAAGCTGTCCTGTACTTGCCCATTCTTTCGCCAGGGACCGGGAGATGGACCGGGCCTGCTCCCTTTTCTCCGGGGTTAGCCGTTCCAGTGTAACCAAGGTAACGGCTGCCAGAAGCCCCTCCTCCAGCATTCCGCCGAGCGGAACCGTTATGGCTTCCCCCCATTTGCACCAGGCCTGCTCCAGCGCACGGACGAACAAGCTGCTGTCCGGCCCGCCGCCGCTGTCCCGGCCGTATTTCAGCTCCGAATACACAGCGGCCCCGCTCCCCTGAAGCCATTCATAACGCTCCAGCTCCTCCAGCTCCTCCAAGGCTGCACCTCCATTCAGCCAGGACAGCATCAACCGGCTCAGGTAAGCGGAAGAGGCCAGCTTCAATTGGTGCTGCCGCTCCTCCTCTTCCCGGTGCTGCTCCTTTTCCGCTGTCAGCAGAAGGTCAATCCGGCTTAAGACATCCGCGATTTTGTCCGTCTCCACCGGCTTGAGCAGATAATCATAAGCACCATGACGAACCGCCTTCTGCGCATACTCAAACAGATTGTAAGCGGATACCATTACAACCCTGGTTCGCACGCCCTCTACCTTCAGCCGTTCCAGAAATTCAAGCCCGTCCATGCCGGGCATACGGATATCTGTCAATATGGCTTCCGGCCGCTGGGATTTCACCAGCTCCATAGCCGCCAAGCCATCCTTCGCCGTCACCACCTGATCCTCCGGCCGAAGGCGCCCAATCAGATGAACCATCCCTCTGAGATGCCTGGGCTCATCATCTACGATCAATATTCTCACTGTACTCAGCCCCCCGACATTAAGTTTGCAGTGCAGATCAGCCTCAGCTTTGCCCTAATTATAAAAGTCATTCCGGCTTAATCATAGTGCACTAATATTGGATTGGTGGATTATCATTGGGGCCGGGTGGAGTAGGCTATGCCACGCAAAAAGAAGAACCACCTGTTTAGGAGGTTCTGGGGTTCTGGGGTTCTGGGGTTCTTGGCGGTTCATAGCAATTCATCCCTCTTCTTGGCTCTTCATGGACTGCGGACTATAGCCTTTCTCATTATCACATCAACGGCCCTGCGGCCCGCATATTGCTGTCCCTGTTCCTCTCCCTGTTCCTCTCCCTGTTCCTCTCTCTGTTCCTGCATCTCTCCCTGTCCCTCCAAGGTACAGCAGTTGGATTTCCTCCACTTAATCATTCCGGTTGGCTTGCTTTACGGAAATTAATTGGATTTATGGCACTTGCTTCTGCCTATATCCCCGCTATCAGCGAATCCGGCTGAAATTAAGTGCCCTTTTTCCAACTAAGTCACCGGAATCAGAGATTCTGCCAACAGCAGATGGAGTTTTTCCACTTAATGTTCTACCACGCCGTATCATCCATACTCCATCCTGCACCCTCAATCCCCTACTCTCCATCCTCCATACTCCATCCTGCCCCTCTATCCGCTAATCTCCATCCTCCATCCTCCATACTCCATCCTGCATCCTCTACCCTCCATCCTCTACTCTCAACCTCTCCATCCTCTAACCTATATCCCCCATCCCTTCCCCTCACCTCAACCCTTAACCCTCCATCCCCCTAATCACCACTGCCTGAATTAGCTCCGGCACTCCCGGCATTACCGGCATTCCCCGTATTCCCGCCGCTCCCGGCATTTGCCCCCGGCGCAGAGTTGCCGCTACTGTCCGGCGAGTTATTCCCACCGTTGTTCGCATTCCCGCCCGGCCCGCTTCCGCCCGCTGGCGTGCTATCCTTGCCGGTACTGCTATGCTCTGTATTCAGCGAAGGTGCCGGAATGGCGATTCCCGGTGCGCTGCTGCCGTTCTCGCCGACAGGCTGGCCCTGATTATCATAGTAATACATCGGAACATCGCCGACGACCATCAGGTAGGAGACGGGGATTTCTGTATCTACCACCTGCGGCTCCATATCGAATGGAATCACGACTGCAACCTCGGTCACAATATGGATAAAGACTTCTACGAGAATCATATTGATTCCGGCGTTTTGCTGCCGTGTGTTCAGCTCTACCTTAACGGCGCCCTGAGGCTCGATCTTGATCGGAATATCAGGACCATAGGAGGCAATCAGCGGACTGCCGAGCGCCTGGCCGAGCGGAATATGTTCCGTCTGGTTATGCAGCTCCTGCAGCGTGGACTGGATGACCTCGGCAGCCTGGGAGGTAATCCGCATATGCTCCTTGTAGTTGAGCATGAACCCGGAGATCTTGCCGTTCTTATCGGTCTTCCAGTCGATCAGCGCCTCCGCATTCCCGCCGTCCGCAACCTGGGAGGTAATCGCCTTGTTAATGGATTCTGTGGCAATCTGCTTCACCCGGATCTGCGCCAGATGGAGAATCGGCGGCTTCAGATGCTGCTCCACATATCGCAGTCCCTGAAGCACCGCCAGAATCAGCAGCAGGCTCACAATGATCCAGAACCTGCCCCGTCTGCGCGGCTTCCGCCCCCTGCCTTCGCCGGGTTCCGGCCTCTTCCCGCCCCTGCTGCGGAACAGGCTGAACCCGCCCCCGGTCCGGCTGGCCTTGCGCCAGACCCGCTGGCCCGGAGCGCCCGGTCCCGTGCCGGACGCAGCCGCTTCGTTACGGCCCGCCCGGCCTCCGGATCTGGAGGGCTTCGCCACGAAGCCCCCGCTCCGGCCCCGCGCCGCCGGTCGCGGCCCCGATCTTGACGGCTTCGCCTCGAATCTGGTCCCCGGACCCGGCAGCCTGAACCCGGCCCTGGATGGTTTGGCCTTGAAGGCCGAACGGCGTCCGGCCGGTCCCCTCAGCCCGCCCCAGCTGAAGCCCGGCAGACGCAGACCGCCGAAGAATGGTATGCCTGCACTGCGCTTCCCCCATTTTCTGATTCTGCCCATGCCCTGCAGTCCCTCCCGACATTTCTGCGGTCAAGCCGCTCTCTTGTACTAATAGGCTATTCAGGGCAGACGCAAAAAAGAAGAACATCCCTGCGGCAGATCACCGCAGATACATTCTTCATAGGCAAGTGGAAACGGCAATGCTGTCCTTGTAAAGGACGTAGCGTTCAAGCAGACATAACTTCGCCGTCCTAACCCTAATGCCCCGCCCGCTTGCGCTTATCCTCCTGCAAATGCCCCCAATGCAGCCGGACAAAGATCGCAAGGAGAATCAGCATAAACACCGCATACCACGTAAGAAACCCGTTCCATTCCTCCCTGGGGACAATCAGCGAGGAGCTGATCGTGCCGAACAGCCAGATATAAGACAGATTGCCAAGCACCGTTCCCCAGACAAAAGCCGCCGGCTTAATAGGAGATACTGCCGACATCAGGTTGATGATATTGCTGGGCACAATCGGAATCGTACGCAGCAGCACCAGGGTCCAGATGCCGTAACGGTCCAGATAGACCTGCCATTTCTCATACTTCTGGAGCTTGTAGCCCCATTTCCGGTCAAACCAGTCAAAGAGATAACGCCGGAAGAGAAAATAAACAAATACCGCACCAATATTGCAGGCCAGCCAACTGACAGCCATCCCGCCTATCACTTCAAATACAGAGACATGGAGCACAATCAGAATCGCCAAGGGGAAAAATCCGAACAAACTTTGCAGCAGGGCGAGCGGGAAGGTAGCGAAAACAATGTAAGGGCCGCTGAGTCCGAGACTCTGCAGCAGCCAGTCGATCCAGGCATTGATGGTCTCAGTCATGGAGCGCTCTCCTTTCCCGACTTCTTGCAGGTAATCCTTTCAGCCAGAAACATAAAGAACCGCCCGTTCATTAACGTATTCGTTAATTTTCAAGAAAAACACCCCTCTCGGGGTGTTCGTTGAATAAGTCTGCTTATGACATACAAAGATAAAGTACTGCGGGTAGCCTACAAGTTACAGAATTGTTGCTTATGTTCTTGTATCATAGCACACATCGATCTCCGCTGCCAGATCACATTGAACACACCAGCTTTCCTTAAGAAGAAATACCGGTAATCCATTCATTCACTTTGGCCTCATTGTTCTCTACCCATTCTTTGGCCGCATCCTCCGGCGATTGTCCGCCCTGGATCTTGACCATAACCTGAGCCATATCCTCTGCCGTCCACTTGAACTGGCTTAAGAACAAATGCACATCCGGCATATCTTCCTTGAGGCCCTTACGGACCATCGTATGAATCTGCTCGGCACCGCCGTATACATTCTTCGGGTCATCCAGATATTTCAGATCCATATTGGCGAACATCCAGTGCGGAGTCCAGCCGGTTACCACTATAGGTTCATTCTTGTCAAAAGCCTTCTGCAGCTCCTGAGCCATCGCCGCCGAGGAACTCTCCAGCAGCGTATATTCGCTCAAGCCATAGGCTTCAAGCGCAGACTCCGTAGCCGTCATAATTCCGGCACCCGGCTCAATCCCGATAATCCGCTTATCCAGCGTGGCCGCAACCTCCGCATTGTTCAGATCTTCAATGGAGTTAATCTCCATATAAGCCGGAACGGCAAGGCCGGTCTTTGTTCCATCCAGATTCACACCGGCATCCTCAATATCCTTGCCGTATTTCTCCAGATAGGAGGCATGAGTGCCCGGCAGCCAGGCGGCTACCATCGCATCCGCACTTCCGTCGGCAATCCCGGCCCACATCGGCCCGGCATCGACCTGGAGCATTTCCACCTTAACATTAAGCTTGGATTCAAGCACTTCCTTGACTACGTTTGTACTGGCGATCTCGGAATCCCAGGCTACATAAGCCAGCTTCACCGTACTGCCGTCCTTGGACGAGCAGCCGGCTAGCAGAACAACTGCCATCAGCAGCAGCACCAAGATTAACGGACGGCGCTTCATTGATTTCATTGTATTCATATTTATAATACACTCCTATCCTTGTGGTTTGGATTTGAACAGCTTCTGGGTCAGACGGTCCAGCAGTATGGCAATAATAACAATGGCGATCCCCGCCTCGAAGCCCGCGCCGGTCTTGGCCTGCGATACCGCACGGTATACATAGGCTCCGACCCCCTGGGCTCCAATCATGGACGAGATAACGACCATCGACAGGGACAGCATGATCGTCTGATTAATACCGGCCATAATGGTCGGCAGTGCGATCGGCAACTGCAGCTTGAACAGCTTCTGGCTTGCGGTTGAACCGAAGGCATCCGCAGCTTCCACCAGCTCCGGCGACACCTGACGGATGCCCAGGTTGGTTAAGCGGATCGTTGGCGGAATCGCAAATATAATAGAAGCAATGACGCCGGGAACAACCCCCAGCGAGAAGAATGAGACAGCCGGAAGCAGATAGACGAACGCAGGCATCGTCTGCATGAAGTCTAAGATAGGGGTGGCAATGTTCTGGAAGGTCTTGCTCTGCGCACAGAATACTCCCAGCGGAACTCCGATAACTACAGCCAATAAGGAGGCTGTCAGCACAAGGGCCAGCGACTGCATCGACGGGCCCCATAACCCCAGATTATCTATCAGCAAAAGCCCGAGCACTGCAAACAGCGCCATCCGCCATTTGCCGATCCAGTAGGCCAGAGCAGCGATAAGAAGGGTCAACACAATCGCGGGCAGGAAATTCAGCGCCGCATCAATCCCGCTCACCATTCCCCCGATCACAGCATGAATGAAATCAAATATAGGGCCGAAGTAGGTCGTGAGCCAATCTTCGATCCATTCTACGCCCTTTCCGAGCGGTATCTTGGGTATATTCATGAACCTAATCCTCCTTCAGGAACCGCGTTACCGGCCAGGGCAGATAGCACAGCCCCTTTGATAACAATGCCCTTCAGCTTCTCGCCTTCCCCTACTACAGCAACGGGCAGATGTGTCTCCGACATCAGCTCGAACAGATCATTCAGCAGGGTATCCGGCTGAACGCGGGGAATCTCACGCAGCATTACGTCGAGTATGCTGCGGTTCTCCTTCAACGCCTGTGAGGCATTATCCGCAGTCAGCAGACCTTGCAGCCGCATCTCGTTATCTGCCACATACAGGCTGGATACGCCGCTGTCCCGCATAAGCTGCAGGGCAACCCGGGGTCCGCGTTCCGGGCGGATCATCTCCGGCTGGCGCATCACATGAGAAGCAGTCAGGACCTTGGACAGATCCACATCCTCCACGAAGCGCTCTACATATTTGTTCGCAGGCTGGATCAGAATTTCTTCCGGCGATCCGATCTGGACAATGACCCCGTCCTTCATCAGGGCAATTCGGTCCCCGATCCGCAGCGCCTCATCCAGATCATGCGTGATGAATACAATCGTCTTCTTCACTCTGGACTGCAGCTCCAGCAGCTCCTGCTGCATATCCTTGCGGATCAGCGGATCAAGCGCACTGAACGCTTCATCCATCAGCAGGATGTCAGGATCATTGGCCAGACCGCGCGCCAGGCCGACACGCTGCTGCATGCCCCCGCTAAGCTGATCCGGACGGTGATTCTCCCAGCCTTTTAGGCCCACCAGCTCAAGAGCCTCCATGGCAAGACGGGTTCTCTTACTTTTCTCCACCCCTTGAACTTCCAGTCCGTATTCAGCGTTGGCCAGCACACTGCGGTGCGGGAACAGCGCGAACTTTTGAAAGACCATGCCGATGTTCTTCCGCCGGAATTCTCTTAGCTGCTCCGGGTTCATCTTGACAACATCCTTGCCCTTGAACAGCACCTGGCCCCCGGTGGGCTCAATCAGCCGGTTCAATAGACGGACGAGCGTGGATTTACCGCTGCCCGACAATCCCATAATGACGAATATTTCTCCTTCTTCAATGCTGAATTCGGCTTTGTTCACTCCGACCGTCAGCTTGGCCTCCTTGGCGATTCTCTCTTTGGACCAGCCTTGCTCCAGTAATGGAAGCGCCCGTGCTGCATCATGACCGAATACTTTGGTTAACTGTTTCACCTCTATAATTGCCATGGTGACCTCCTTCTCCCCTTTTACTTTCGGGTTAAATGCTACTGACCTAGTGTAACGGACTTACGAAAAGAGAAGCAAAGCGCATATTCGGTTAAAATTTAGTGTACAGTTTTAACTTTACAAACTTTACGTATAGAATACTCTGTTTAACGCCATATTCCGTTACTGATGAATTCTTTACTTCTTGCCAAGGATTTGATTACAATACACTGGAGAGGTTTCTAGCCTGTCAGCCTATTCCTCAGGAGGGACATCATGAACGATTTAGAGGGGCTTCTGCCCGAGCAAATAGAGAAAATCAGCAAGGCCCGTGAACGAGTGATCGATTCTATCGGCAAAAACATGGATTTATACGGAATCACCTTGTCCATCGGGCATTTATACGGTTACATGTACTTCAAGGAGGGCCCGGTCACACTGGATGAACTGAGCAGTAACATGGGCATGAGCAAGACCTCAATGAGTACTGGAGTGCGTACCCTGCTGGATTTGAAGATGATCGACAAAGTCTGGGGCAAGGGCACCCGCAAGGATCTGTTCGAGGTGGTCCCCGACTGGCATCAGAACTTCAGCGACTACTTCTCCATTAAATGGAGAAAAGCGGTTGAAGGAAATATGACCGCACTTAACAAATCACTGGCCGAGATCCGGCAGATGAAAATCGACTATGCGGACGAGCCTGACACTACCCGCCTGCTCCAGACCGACGAGATCAAAATTGAGGAAGCCATCAAATATTACCGCTGGCTGCTGAAGCTGATTGAGTCGCTTGAAACCGGCAAGATCTTTGAATTAATCCCTAAAGAATAATATCAGCTATATGTGCCCATCCTATTCCACAGCCAAGCGGAAAAAGCTATGCCGTCCTCTAAATGGACGGTACGGTTCAGCAATGGACCAACAACAAAAAGCAGCGATTCTCCTATAACGGAATCGCTGCTTTTTTAAATTGTACCCTTACAGATTCTCCACCAGGCTGACGTCATCCATGTAAATATGATTGCCTGCTGCGATGGCAGCATTGGTCTCCGGGCTGTTGCCTTCGATCAGACCCAGCAGGAATACCAGATGCGCTCCGGCATCCGTTCCACCGTTCATGGTGAAGGTGTAGCTGAAGCGCTGCATTTCGCCTGTTAATGCAGCCGGGGTTGCCGGCAGATATTTCGTGTAATCCCCGCCGAAGTGCTCCACCGCCACCTCAACCAGCCGGTTCACATCTGAGCGGGCATTGAAGCTCAAGGTGTAGCTCTTGCCCTGCACCAGCTTCAGATCTCTGTAATCAACCTGGGCGGCGTAGTTCGCTGATCCGGTATAGTTCAGCAGGACTTCCAGTTCCCCGTCCCTGGCTGCGGCTGATCCGGGCCCTTCGAAGTATTGCGTCCAGCCCTTCATGCCTTGACCGGCATCGAAGGTTCCGTTCTCCAGCGTGCCGCTGACCGGTTCAATGACCGGACCGCCTGTAACCTCCCGGACCGCAATATCGTCCAGAGAGATCGTATGCGCTGTGCTGTTGGCCGTTCCGTCTTCGCCCAGCGTTTTGCCGATCAGATAGTTCAGCTTCAACAGATTGTTATTGGTAACCGTGAACTGCGCACTATAGGTCGCCCAGGTTGCCGTGACCTCAAACTTCGCTTGGGCTGGCTGGGCAGAGGTGCCGCCATACTCCACAATCATCTGCCGCGGAACCGTAGACTTGGCTTTGAAGCTCAGTTCATAGGTTGTGCCTGCTTCAAGCCGGATATTCTCCTGATAGAGCTGCGTATGCCAGACTTCTGAACCGGCAGCGTTAATCTGCACCTCCGCTACACCGCCAGCCACTTGGAAGGACGACATGCCCTTGTCCGGGGACCAGATTGACCAGCCTGCATCGCCTGCGCCGAATGAACCGTTGAACACCAGATTATCGCCGCTTTCCAGAATGTACTGGACCACCGGTGCAGCAACATATCCGTCTGCTTCTACGGAGATCATATAGCGGTCCTCTGCCGGGAATACCGCCGCATCCAGCCGAATGATACCGGATTGAACCGCGTACAGCTCCTTCCCGAGCGTTGTTCCGTTTACCTTCACTGCCTTAATCTTGCTCGACCAATCCTCTTTCTCGGCAAAAGTGAGCTCGACCGGCTGCAACACCCGGTTATTGGTGCTGTCCGCAACCAGTTCCTGCGGCTTGGCCGGAGCATCCTTAACCTCGAATTTCACATTGTCGATCATAATATCATGCGCCTGCGCAATGCTTACACCCTCCACTTTGCCGAGCAGGAACTTCAGCGACAAGGTATCCTTGGTCAGTTGTGTAAATTCCATTGCGTAATGCTTCTTCTCCGGTGACAGCTTCACAATCTCGCCATGCGATGGGGAATTTTGTCCATTTTCTGCCCTTACGCTGATCTCACGGGCTACACTGGAACTGGCATCGAATTCGATGATATATTTCGAACCGGCGGCAGCCTTCAGGCCATTCTGGAACATCATAACCGAATAGGCCTCGTTGCCGGTATTCGTAATGTGGAACCTCGCGGCCCCGTCTCCTGCCGCTGAACTGCTCTGTCCGCCCTTCTCGAAGAGCAGCTGATTCCAACCATTGAAGCCATTGCTGAAATCGCCGTTCTTAAGCGGAAAGTAGTCGATATCGGGATCGTAATAGAAGCTTGTGCGCAGCAGCAGGAACTGATCCAGCACCACGGTTCCGGCATCGCCGCCAAGCCGCAGCACGAATTGGCCCAGATGATCCGTTACTCCCGCGAGATCAGTGAACACAGCTTCCGCCTGCTGCTTGCCTGCAGTAAGCTGCACCGGCTGTGAAGCATATACCGAACCGTCATGGCCCCGCAGTTCAACTGTGGCCGTCCGTGCGGAGGAGCTGTCCGCCTCGAAGGTCAGCTTGTAATCATGCCCCTGCACCAGGAAAATCCCCTTCTGCAGCAGGGTAACATCGGCCTCCGCGCCTCCGTTTCCTGCAATCCCCAGCTCCAGCCGGCCGTCCTTAACCACCGGGCTGACCTCAGCACCTCCCGTACCTTCGACATGCCAATAACTGCGTCCGTTCACTTCTCCCAGATCGAAGCTGCCATTGTAGAGATGGTTGCCGCTGCCGAGCGGCGTTTTGGCACTGTCATGATCGAAGGGAATCTGATCAATCTCTTCTAGTCTTGCATTGCCGAGCCATACCGGGGAAGCATTAGTGCCCATGTTGAACTCGACCCGCGCCGCATTATCCGAGTTCTCCTTCATCTGGAACATCGTCTCGAAATGCTGAATGTCCGGTGTCAGCCCAGCCTTGAACGCCGGAGAATACGACGGGAATCCCAGCGTTGCGCCGCCGGTCAGCCGGGCTGTGAACTCCCGGGCCGTATCTGTCTTCGCGTCGAAGCTCAGCTTGTAGAATCTGCCCTTCGCCAGAGAGACAATGGCCTGCGGCTGAATGGAGTAGGAGTTGCCTCCGGGCTTGCTGATGTTCACCTGAAGGAAATTCTTCCCGCCGAGCTGCTCAACGGATAGAGCCGCATCCGCTCCTTCATCCTTATACAGTACCCAGTGTGCTGTATTCGGGATGCCCATTCCGGCATCACCCTCCACTTGTTCAGTGAAGCTGCTGTTATGAATGAAGTTGCCGTCTGCAAGCGGCAGCTTAGCCCCCTCCAGATACGGCTCCTTCTCCCACTGGACCGGAACCGGCTGCCGGTAGTCGCGTCCGGTCAGCTCGTATATTCGTACATAGTCAATCTCCATGGAACTCGGAAATACCGTATCCTCCGTTGGATTACCGTCAAAGTTACCGCCAACCGCCAGATTCATCAGCAGGTGGAACTTCTGGTTGAACGGTGCCGGGTAAGCATTCATGGCCGGCTGGCCGCTGCTCTTGCTGTACCAGTCATTATTCGTGGAGTATAATACGCCATCCACGTACCAGCGGATCTCTCCAGGCTCCCACTCAATAGAATAGTTGTGGAACTCTTCAATCGTGGAGCCGCCCGGCAGCACATATTCCTTGCCGGAATAGACATTATCCGGCCACTGGGAACCATAGTGGATGGTGCCGGCAACCACATTCGGACGGCTGCCCCAGCCTTCCATAATATCAATCTCCCCGGAGGCCGCCCAATTGCCGTAGGCATAGTCTTCCGGCAGCATCCAGATCGCAGGCCAGAGACCTTTGCCTGCCGGAGCCTTCGCCCGGATCTCGAATTTGCCGTACATTTTGCTGTACAATCCATTTGTTTTGATTCGGGTAGAGGTGTATGGCTTGCCGCCTACGGCCTCCTTGCGCGCGGTGATGATCAGCTTGCCGCCCTGTTCCTGCACATTCTTCGCATCATTGGTGTAATACTCCAGCTCATTGTTGCCCCAGCCCGGATTCCCGACAGCGGTGCCATCACCGAGATCATAGGTCCACTTCGCGGGATCAATGACATTGTCATCGAATTCATCATTCCACACAAGGCTCCACGGATCTGTGGTTGGCGCCGGGGTTGCTTCCGGCGTCGGCTCTGGCGTAACTACTGGTGCAGGCGTCCGTGTCGGCTCCGGCGTAGCTGTGACAGCCGGTGTAGCCGTGGCCGTCTCTCCGCCGCCTCCGGCAGCAGGCGCCCGGCTGGCCTGCGGTGCAGCCGGATTCAGGTTCGTGCTGCTGCCCTGCTTGAGGGCGAAGCCGCCGACAGTAACATCCTCCGCCTGGTTCAGCACAGTGCCGAAGCTGCCGCTGCCACGGATCGCCAGGCCTTTGGCACCGGCCCGGATGAGCAGCTCGGCTACCTGTGCTTTGTCCTGCAGCACAATTGTGCCGGGAGCGCCCCAGATCAGCTTGGCGAGCTTGCCGGAGAAGTTCAGCGTAAGGCTGCCTCCGGCCGGATCTGCGGTGGATACCACTCCATAATTCCCTTTAAGGGCGACCGTCTTCTGCCCTGCCGGAAGTATAACATCGGTGAATCCCTCTCCGGTCAGGCTGCTTTCTTCAAGGCTGGCACCGGAGTTCAGGTATACGGTTCCCGTCACGGTGGACCCGCTGGCAACAATGCGGATGGTGCCCCGGGGCTTCGCAACCTGAACAGCGCCGAGGCTGCTGTTCAATAAGGTCACGCTATGTTCACCGCCGCCGCGGATATAGGTTGTGCCTTTTACCTGCACACCTTCAATCCGGATATCGCCTTCTCCGATCCCCTCGGTAAGATACAGATTCCCTTCGATTACGCTGTCCTTGAGCGTAGCTCCTTCATGGTTCAGCACCACATTTCCGTGTACCGTTCCCGGCTTCACTTCCCCGCCGGAGGAATACAGCTCCTGCACCAGTGTGTCTGCCAGCTTGGCCAGCTCGGCGCGGGTAATACTCCCGCCCGGCTTGAACAATCCGCCAGGGTAACCCTGGATGTATCCGGCTGCCGTGAAGGCATCCGCTGCCGATCTGACCTCACTGTCCGCCCCGGCCAGATCGCTGTATAAGGCCCCGGTATGGTTGACAGTCTCCAGCCGGAAGATCTTCTGCAGCGCCACAACCGCCTCCCCGCGCTTCAGCTTGGCTGCGGGCTGGATATGATGATCCGCTCCCGCGCTTAGATATCCCGCCGCTACCGCCTTGGCGATATCGTTCTTGTACCACGCTCCCGCAGGCACATCAGCCGGGAGCGAAGCAGCCATCTCCGTGTAGCCGAATATACGGTTGACGATTGCCGTGAATTCTGCCCGGGTCACCTGCTGATCCGGCCGGAAGCTGCCGTCCCCGTAGCCGGAGATCACTCCGCTGCGGCTCCAGCGCTGCACGGCATGTGCCGCCCAGCTATCTGTCTTCACATCAGTAAACGCTTTCAATTTATCGCTGGCCAAGCTTCCGTTCTGCATAGCAGCGGCGGTCTCCGCCTCTGCTGCATGCCCACTCTTGGCCGGCAAGGCACCTGCCGTTCCGCCTCCCAGCGGCGACAAGAGTCCAGTAACGATTACAGCAGCTGCTAACAACGCTGATATATTCTTTTGCATAGGGTAAATGCCTCCTCTAATCTCAGTCTCGTCCTTCGCGTAATCACACGGTCAGGCCTTGCTCAGCTGCAATAATCGAAATCGGTTTCGATCATATGCGTACTTGTTCCCTGGCTGTAATTAACCTTTGACTTGTTTCGGTAAGTTGAATAGACTCTAGGAAGCGGGGGTGGCAACAGCCATGCAAATGAATATCAAAAAAATTGCCGAAATGGCCGGGGTCTCTGTATCCACTGTCTCAAAAATTATGAACAATTACAGCGATGTCTCCGAAAAAACGAAGCGAAGAGTGCTCGATATTATCGAACAAACCGGATATACGCCCTCAAGCTCCGCCAAGACGCTGGCGACCAAGAAGTCGAACCTGATCGGGGTTATTTTTGCCGGTGAGCTGAATGTGGAATTTACCCATCCTTTTTTCGTAGAAGTGCTGAATTCCTTCAAGAAACAGATGGGCGTACTGGGTTACGATCTGATCTTCTTCTCGAATGAGAAGTTCATTAACAGCGGCGATTACTATTCGCGTTGCCTGCATTTCCATGTGGACGGCTGTGTCATTATCTCCGGTCAACAGATGGAGCCTGCGATCCAGGAGCTGGACCGGAGCCATATCCCCTGTATCGGCGTTGATCTGGAGCTGACCGGCAAGAAATCAGGGTATGTCATGTCGGACAATTACCAGATTGCTTCCAAAGTGGTGGAGCATTTCTACCTGCTCGGTCACCGGGAGCTTGGATTCATAGGCAGCACAGCAGATTCGGACATCTCCAACCGCCGTGAAGCGGGATATGTCAGCGCCATTGCCGGGTTCGGCCTGGTCATGAATCCGCAGTGGTTCGTACACGGTGACGATTTCTTCGAACCCAGCGGCTATGCGGCGATGAGCTCGTTAATTCATTCGGGAGATTTGCCAAAAGCAATCTTCGCCGCCTCCGACCTCCTCGCCCTCGGCGCAGTCCGCGCCTTGAAGGAGCAGGGTCTGCGTGTTCCCGAGGATGTGGCCATCATCGGCTGTGACGATATCGAGGCCTGCCAGTATACCAGTCCTACACTGACTACCATCCGCCAGAACAAGGAACGGCTGGGTGTGCTTGCGGCCCATATGCTGTTCGATCTCATCAACAATCAGTCTGAAGGCGGCTCCTTTGTCGTCGAACCGGCTCTGATCGTCCGCGAATCCTGCGGTAGCGGGCTAAGCCGGTGAACCGCAGTCTCCTCCGGGTACAGATTACACTACCTCCCCTCTGTTTCTTTGTTCTGCTTGCTTGGCTGAACCCTGCTGAAACCGCTTTCGATTATATAATCTCTCATTTGATAGGATGGTTCAAGGCACCATTTTTCTGATTAGGGGGACCATATTTCGGCTTGGTCCCCATTATTTGTGTTTAATTTACAAAGCTGTTGGAGCAGCTACCTGAGGGTCCAGCGATAGTCTGACCAATTGACCCGCATGGGCAAGGCCTGCTCCGAAGCCGTACAGTAATACACGCTGGCCGCTGCGTACCTTACCTTCGCGGATACCCAGGTCAAGGGCAAGCGGAATACTGGCTGCTGAGGTATTGCCGAAATATTCAAGACTATATAACGCCTGCTCAAAAGGATAGCGGAGCCGTTCACAGATCGGTTCAATCATCCGCAGATTGGCGCTGTGCGGGATGAACCAGTCTACTTCTGCGAGGTCTGCCCCTGCGTTCTCCAGCACCTGCTGTACCCCCTGCGGAACTGTACGGACCGCCCATTTGAAGACCTCCCGTCCGTTCTGTACCAGCTTGCCAGTACCTGCGAGTTCTACTCCGTTCACCTTGTCCGCCAGCCCCGTGCGGTAGACATGCTGCGCCCCGCTCCCGTCACTGCCGAGATGGAATCCCAAAAAATCATCCTGGCCGCTCCCGCTCTCCACCAGCACCGCTCCTGCTCCATCACCGAACAGAATGCAGGTGCTGCGGTCGGTGTAATCGGTTATTTTAGACAACGCATCGGCACCTATAACCAGCACTTTATGATGGAGTCCCGAGGACACCAGCGCATGGGCCGTATGCAGTGCATAGACGAATCCGGCACAGGCGGCACTCAGATCTATCGCCCCTGAAGTCAGCGGAATGCCCAGACGATGCTGCACAACGGACGCCACAGAAGGGAATGTGAAATCAGGCGTGCTGGTAGCCACGAGAATCATGTCGACATCCTCTACACTTTTACCGTAACGCTGCATCAGATCCTGCACGGCGGCCGTACATAGATCACTGGTGTGTTCATCGCTGCCGCTGATTCTGCGCTCCCGGATACCCGTCCGCTGCACAATCCATTCGTCATTGGTATCGACCATCTGCTCCAGATCATGATTCGTAAGTCTCCGGGCCGGCACATAAGTTCCAATCGCTGTAATTCTTGCACCCTTCATCTTCATTTAAGTTCACCTCATATTTAAATTTAATTTAGTATCTACTATTAGTACTTGGTACTAATTATAACTCTGCTCCGTATATTTTGCAAAAATGTTTTCTCGGAAGCGTCAAGTGTTTGCGGAGCCTGTAGGGAATGTTGTAACCCATCGCATACTAAGAGTTTGCCGTGCCCGATTAAAGTACATGTCGTCTACTTAATTGCACTCCGTACACCTAAATCATCTGATATTCCAACTATGATACGTTTAGTTGTATTTCGTACACCTAAAATTCCGTCTCTACCGGGTTTCTTCCTATTCGGGCAGATTTAGTTGTACAAATTACAGTTAGAAGAGGAAATTCTTCCTTTTCACAGTTTTTAAATGTACAGAATACAACTATCCCTTTGTTTGATTTTTTGCAATCGTAGTATAGAATATCTCTTACATAGTCTGCCAAAAAGGGGATGCCTATGAACAGGTTAGGAAAGTTATTATTAGCACTTATTCTTATAGTGATAATCACTGGGTGTAGTAAATTCAATTCTATGCCGTTACCTGAGATGGTTGCTACTTTGGAGACCGGGGAGACGGTTCCTGTGGAGATTAGTACATATAGTTGGGGTGCCAAAGAATTATATGGTGGCCCATGGGAAGCTATGGAGGACAAAGATCCCGAGATCATTCCGGGCGGATCGACAATTACTATACAATTCGACTCTACACCTGATTCCATACTAATAAGAGAACACTTTAGTAAATACAAGTTCAAAGATATAACCGAATCTAACCAATTTCATGTCCCGGATAGTAAAGGCACCTACATTTATGGAGTAATGGCTACTTGGAAGAAGGGTTCTGCGATTTATGCCTTGAAGATTCAAGTTGAATAGAGCAAACTTCTATTTAACCTTAAAAGCCCGGTCCCCTAACAGGACCAGGCTCTTTCACTTACAAATTCTATTCGCACGCCCCAAGGAACGACTCCCCCTGATCTCACCAGATCTCACAGGTCTCTCCTGATCTCACTGGCCCCCAAGCTTTTATCGTTCCGCCAACTCCCCACCAACCCGCTCCACCAGTTTCTCCGGCTTGGCGGTGTTCCGCGAACGGCAGTTCAGAAGCTCCACTGCTTCTCCATTCTCGATGTAAAAGGCCGGGCCGTCATGGTTCTCAATGCTGACCTGCTGAAACTGCACATCGCGGACATTGCCGAGATAGAAGCCCCGGCGCTGCATATCCTCCATGCCGCTCATCATATCAGGATGGCCGGGCACCGCATGTTCCGCCATGGAAATATCAATATTGGTGAAGCTTATCTCCGAGATCACCTGCTCGGCCAGCCCGTACAGGAATCCCGCCGCAGCGTGGACATTGCGGGCCGTAATATTGGCATAATGAATCCGCCGGAACTGCGGCGTCTCCTCCGTCACCGGATACGGATTCTTGTCCCAGACGTATTTCTCCTTGCCCCGGGGTCCGCAGTAATAATAGAGATTAAGTGTGAAGGGACAGATCACATCCTCCATTACAATGTTGCTGACCCGGACATCCTCGATGATCCCGCCGCGCCCTCTGCGCGATTTCATGCGGATGCCGCGGTCCGTCTGCTTGAATACACAATTGCTGATCGTCACATTGCGGATATCTCCGCTCATCTCACTGCCCAGCACCACGGCTCCGTGGCCGTGGACCATAACGCAGTTCGTAATCGTGATATTCTCGCAGGGAATCCGCTCCTTGGTATCCTCGGTGCCTGCCTTGATGGCAATGCAGTCATCGCCTACATCAATATGACAATTGCTGATGCGGACATCGCGGCAGGACTCGGGGTTAATCCCGTCTGTATTGGGCGAATCAGCCGGATTCAGAATCGACAGATTGTCAATCAGCACATTGCTGCAGCCGATAGGGTTCACTGTCCAGCTGGGAGAATTAATCAGCTGGACATCCCTGATCGTTACCCGGCTGCAGTTGTCGAAGCCGATTAATCTCGGGCGGGGATACTCCAGCTCTTCCGGGTGGTTCCGGTGCTTCTCCCACCAGGGCGCACCATTCCCGTCGATCGTCCCGCTTCCTGTGATGGAGACATTCACAAGCTCCGCCCCATAAATGCAGGCTGCATGAACCTCCTGCTTCACGCCTTCCCACCGGGATTCCACGGCCGGATAATCCGCCGGATCAGTGCTGAAGGACAATACCGCTCCAGGGCTTAAATGCAGCTGAATGTTGCTGCGCAGGCGCACCGCACCTGTCAGGAAGATGCCAGCCGGAACATACACCGTGCCTCCTCCGGCGCTGTACGCCGCCCAGATAGCATCCGCAATCGCTGTCGTTGCCGGAACCCCACTATCCCGGAGCGCTCCGTAGTCCACTATATTAAACACAGTACGCCTCCTTCATTCTAATCCGCTGCTGATTCAGGCGGCTCAAGCTTTGCTACGCTTTCCGCCGCATACAGTCACTTCAAGCTTCACTACGATTCTGCCGAACCCCCAGTCTCAGGCTCTGCTACACTTTGGCCGGGTACAACGCCTGCATCTCCACACAAGCCATAACCAGCGCCCCCACCCCATGCAGATCGTTGCTGACCTTCGGGCGGGTGACATAGCTCTGGTAATCTCCCGCCGAGGTTCCGATGCAGATATCCGGCAGAACCAGCCGGTCCTGCTCATCCCACTGCAGCACCTGAATTAAGCCTTCATAGCCTTTGCGTGCTGCAGTTACGGCTTCTTCCTCCACGGAAGAGGGCAGGATGCCCAGCTTCACCGCACGGGCAATCGTGTAGACGAACAGGCAGGAGCCGGAGGTCTCCAGCCAGTTATCCGGCTCTGTTCCCTTATCGACTACCTGATACCACAGACCGCTCTGCGGGTCCTGATAGCGGATCAGCGCCTGCACGAATCCGCTCAGCTCGGCAGCCAGCTCCACCCGCCCCCGATCTTGCTCCGGCAACTCATCCATAAACTGCGAGAGCGCCAGCCCGTACCAGCCGAGCGAACGGCTCCAGAACTCCGGCGAGCAGCCGGTATCCGGGTTCGCCCAGGGCATTCTGCGGCTCTCATCCCAGGCATGGTAGAGAAGTCCCGTGGCCTCGTCCTTCATATATTTGCGCATCAGCCGCTCCTGATGCAGTACCTCGCTGCGCAGGCCCTCTTCTCCATAGGCATTCGCATACTTCAGCGAGAACACCCCGGCCATATATAGTCCGTCAAGCCACATCTGATTCGCATATTTATCCTTATGCCAGTACCCGCCTTCGGAGGTCCGGTTCAGCGTCAGCAGCAGATGGCGGAGCTTGGCCGCTGCTTCCCGGTACTTCGGCTTCCCGGTCCGTTCATGCAGCTTGAACAGCAGCAGCCCCGCCTGTACAGCATCCAGCTCATCGCGGGCAAAGTCGAAATTCCCCTGCTCATCCACCAGATCATCCACATACTGCTGGATATATTCGATGTAACGGTCTTCCCGGACCGCCTCCCACAGCAGCTCCATTCCGCACAGAAATACGCCTTGGTGGTAATGCCAGCGGTGTGCAGGCGGGAGCTCTCCCGCCTGATACGTATCCATCAATGAATCACAGGCCTTTTGCGCCCATTCTATCGGTGTTTGCGGCAGACTGCCAATCATCGTTATTCCCCTTTCAATCATTCAGAATATCCGGTCTTCCCTTAGCATCAGCGATTTCCCCGTCAGCATCAGCCCTTCATCGAGCCTAGCATCGCACCTTTGGCAAAATGCTTTTGCAGGAACGGATACACCATCAGAATCGGCAGCGTAGCCACCACGATAACAGCCATCTTGATCGTCTGATCCGGCGGCGGCACCGTGCCATCGAGCGCTGCACTGTGATCCATCCCGCTGGCCAGCACGACAATCTGCCGCAGCAGGACCTGAATCGGCCACTTGGCGCTGTTATCCAGATACAGAATGGCGCTCATATACGTGTTCCAGTACGTCACGGCATAGAACAAGGAGATCGTGGCAATCGCCGGCAGCGACAGCGGCAGTACGATTTTGAACAGAATCCCGAAGTCATTGCAGCCGTCAATCTTGGCCGATTCCTCCAGTCCTTCAGGAATGTTCTGGAAAAAATTCTTCAATATAATCATATTAAACGCACTGATCGCGGACGGAAGAATAAGCGCCGCATACGAGTCGATCAGTCCCAGCTCCTTCACCACCAGGAACGTCGGAATCATTCCGCCGTGGAACAGCATCGTGAACACCACCAGGAAGTTGAAGACCCGGCGGCCGTCCAGATCCCTGCGGGAGAGCCCGTAAGCCATCAGCGCCGTGACGAACATACTGAACAGAGTTCCTATCAGCGTTACCCCGATGGATACGCCGAGCGCTCTGAAGATCGTATTCGTTGAGAAAATAAATTTATAAGCCTCAAAGCTCCATACCTTGGGAATCAGCACAAACTTGTTGGCGGCCAGCTCTGCACTGGTAGTGAAGGAGCCTGCGACTACATGGACGAACGGAAGCACTGTTACCAGCGCGATGAGTGCAAGCAGCGTAAAGTTGACGGCAGAGAATATTCTGCCGCTGATCGTGCGGTCTTCTACCATTTCAATTCCTCCTGCGGCATATTAATAAACGCCTTCTTCTCCTATTTTCTTGGAAATCTTGTTGACGGTCATGACCATGATCAGACCCACGATTGACTTGAAGAAGCCAATGGCGGTACTGTAGCTGAACTGCCCTTGCCGCAGTCCGGCGGTGTAGACATACGTATCAATAATTTCCGCCACCTCACGGTTCATGGAATTGAGCAGCAGATAGACATGCTCGAAGCCCAGATCGAGGACGGAACCGATTTTCAGAATAAACAGGGTGATGATCACTCCCCGGATGGCCGGAAGGGTAATATGCCAGACTTGTCTGAGCCGTCCGGCTCCGTCCATGCGCGAAGCTTCATACAGCCCGGGATCAATCGCAGCAATGGAAGCCAGATAGATAATCGTCCCCCAGCCCGCTTCCCGCCAGATCACCTGAAGGATATACATCGGCCGGAACCAGCCGGGGCTGAGCAGGAAATTGATTTTGGAGAATCCGAAGTAGGCCAGCAGCTCGTTGATGATCCCCCCGTCCATCGTCACCATGACGAAGGAGATCGAGACGACGATGACCCAGGACATGAAATGCGGCAGATAGACCAGGGTCTGGAAGAATCTTTTGAAGAAGGTGCCTCTCAGTTCATTAAGCATCAGGGCCAGAATAATTGGAATCGGAAAATAAATCAGGATATTCATCCCGAACAGAATCAGCGTATTCGCCAGAATGTTCAGAAAATCAGGTTCGGTGAACAGGCGGCTGAAATGCTTCATTCCAACCCACTCGCTCCCGGTAATCCCTTGGTAGGGCTTGTAGTCCTGGAAGGAAATAATCAGCCCGTACATCGGGAAATATTTGAAGACAATGAAATACAGCACGCCGGGGATCAGCATCACATAGAGTAATTTGTTTCTCCACAGCCGCTTCTTCAGCTCACTGCTGCTCTTATATTGCTTCGGCTTCGGTTCGGGAACTGCGCGGGGCGGGGCGGTAACTTCCTGCATGATTCTCTTCCTTTCTCTGTAAATTCTTCTATAGTGGAGAAAAAAGCTGCCGGAGCGCTAACCCGAGGCAGCCCACTTCCTGTTCAGCTCACAGCCAAAGCTGCTGCGCTCTGTTTATTTGGTGTAAGCGGCATTATATTCTTCGATGATGTTCGCCCCGCCCCGGCTTTTCCAGTTCTCGACTTCCTTCTCGAATCCGGCCTTATCGAGCTGACCGTACATGTATTTATAAGTGGCATCCGTAATAATCTGCTGAAGCTCAACACCCTTAGACGTATAGGTTGCCGAATCCAGTGCTGCTGTAGGATCTGCTACCCCTACCTTCACATTCTCCAGCACCAGCTCTTCCGCATGAATCCGGCCCGGCAGCACGTTCAGACTCTGATACATACCGTTCGTTTCGTATTCGCCAATGACGCTGTCCTTGAAGCCTTTGACTTCACGTTCAATCAGCTCTTTATTGTCTGTAGCCTTGGCCTTGCCGTCCACTACGGTGTAATGGGTGCCTTCAATGCCCCAGTACATCAGGTTGGACACTTCAGGGGTCATCATATAGTCGAAGAACTTCAGAATTTGCTTCAGCTCCGCTTCATCCTTTACCGCAGATTTCGGGAACAGCACTACGTTGTTATAACCGGGAATCATCCACTGGGCGAACTTGCCTTCGGGTCCGGCCACCATACTGTGGGTATCCAGCACGGCATCCGGCACGTTCTTGATCAGGTCCTTGTTCAGGGAATCAATATCCTGCATCGAGCCGCCGATATAGAGGCCCGCCTTGCCGCTGACGAACGTATTCACCGCATCCGTCTTACTGGTTGCTGCGAAGTCCTGGTTCATGTATCCGCCTTCACGCAGCTTCCGGAAGAAATCCATCGTGTCGATATATTGCGGGAAGGTGAACTCCGGTGCCAGCTGGCCGTCCTTCTCTGCCCAGTTGTTCGGCGTGCCGAACCAGGAAGAGACCGTTTTGAATGCGCCATACACCAGCTCATTGCGGTCTACCAGTCCGATGGTATCCTTCACGCCGTTGCCGTCCGGGTCCTGCTCGGTGAAGGCTTTGGCCATGGCGAACAATTCCTCGGTATTGGCGGGTGCGGCCAGTCCCAGCTTATCCGCCCAGTCCTTGCGGTAGATAATCCCCTGGCGGGCCAGCGGACGCCCGATGTACAGGGTATAGAGCTTGCCGTCCACCTTCGTGTTATTCAGGATCTCCGGCTTCAGCTTGTTCAGGTTCGGGAATTCGCTGAGGAGCGGCCCGATCTCCCAGAACTGCCCGTCCTTGATCGCTTCCTTCATCTGCAGGAAGGTCGTCTGATTCTTCAGATAGGTCACCTGCGGCAGAGAGCCTGTGGCGAACGAGGAGTTCAGCTTCTCTTCATACGTATCTGCCGGGAAAAACTGATAGGTCAGCTTCGTATTCGTTATTTTCTCCACTTCCGTCTTGATCGTGTCCGGCGGAGTATCTGTCGTGTTCAGCGGTAGCATAATCTTGATCTCTGTCGGCTTCTCCGGCTCTGCGGCCGGGTCCGTGGTTGCGGTTGTGTTGGTCCCGGTGCTGGCGCCCGGGTCTTTCGTAGCTGCCGCCTCTTTGTTGTTGTTACCGCCGCAAGCGGACAACATGCTGAGTGTCAGCAGCGAGCTTAGGAGCAGGGTGAAGGATTTTTTTGTCATTCCTTTGTGACCTCCGTTTAACTTGTATTGGTTACAAGCCTCACAATACAGGGCACGAAGGATTACGAATACAATCATTTCCTCATAAAAGCGCGCTGGGCGTAGGGGTGTGGGTTAATGATTATCGTGTGATGGGGGGAGGGGGATATGCATTGGAAGCTAACCCCTTGGGGAGCGCGGGGGGCGGGACTGCGTGAGCTTTGAACTTTCGGCCGCTGTTGTCTCCTGATGTTGTTGATTATATTGCTTGCAGCAGATAACATCCGGAGACAAAGGCGGACGCTATCGCTCCTACAGTTCCAAATCTCCCTCCGTCCCTTTCTGCCGCTCCAGGGGTGGGGCCTTTCAATGCATATCCTTGAAGGGGGGGCAAAAAGGCTACCCCGCCGCTTCGCGCGGCGGGGCTTGGATTAAGAGCTGGGGGAGGACGGTGAAGCTTGGGTTCAGAGTGGCAATGCAGGAGCTATACCAACAGCGTGGGCGGAACTTGGTGGCGACAAAAGTGCGGCGAAGAGCAGGAATGAGAGGTTAACTTCTCCTGCAAACAAGCAAGTGGAAAAAGGTATCTTAATTAGGCTCACTTCTGAGAAAAGGCGGAAGTAGTTGGAAAAAAGGCATCTAATTATGTTAGTTTTGCCTACTGCGGCTGAATTGGGGGAATTTAAGTGTTGTTTTTCCAACTGTTGCTTTAACAGCGTTTATTTGCTCGTCAGCAAGCGGAGGAATTCCAACTATTTCCGGAGTCATAACATCTGTGTTTGTTTAGTCCTCTACTTCCAGCGGAGTTAGCCGCATTTTACGTATGATAAGGCGGGGGATCATGAAGGAACTCATTGACTTTTTGTCCTGACAATAATATATTATTGTCAGGACAAAAAAGGAGGTGAAGCGATGTCCTCCAAAAAGATAGGGCGTCCACCATCTGACAAACCCAAAAGCCAAACAATTGAGATACGTGTCGATCAGGAAATCATGAGCAAGCTTGATGCTGCTGCCGATAAGCTGAATACGTCACGTTCTGCAATTGTCCGCAAAGGGATTGAAAAGGTGTTTGACGAGCTCCAAAAATAAAAAAGGAAGCAGCGTAAGTCCCGCAAAGAACACCGCTACTTCCTACCACGCAACCGCTTGGATAAGCAGACTGCATAAATATCCTACCATGTGCAGGAAGCTCATTCAAGCGATGCGATGATAATAGTGGGAGGACGAATATGACAGCAATTTTGGAAGCCTTGTACCGCGGGAAGCTTCAACCCGATATGACCATTGTGCCATCTCATCCAGAATATCGCTCTGCATGCAAACAGGTAACAGCGGAGACACAGCAATGGCGCGAACGGTTAGGGGAAGAAGTGTTTCGAGAATTAGAGGAATATTTGGACTTGTGCGACAGCGTGAACAGTATGCATGTGGAAGCTGCCTTTATTGAAGGGTTCAAGTTAGGAGCAAACCTATTAATTGAAGTAATGAGTAATCGGGAGACTTCATAATAGTCAGCTGGCCCGAATCATTCCCGGGAGAAGTACAGCATTAGACCAACTCTGAAATAAACATAGGCGTAGCACCATGCTCACTCGAAAATCCACACTTAAAGTAGAAATCTACTGCATTCGGATAAGAAATTAGCACTTTATTTTTATATTCTTTATATCGATTGAGCATAGTGGTCATCATTTCTTTACCTACTCCTTTCCCCTGATAACTGGGATTGATAAGCATATAAGGGAAATACACTGTTAAAATACCATCAGACAGGGCATTTACGAGACCAACGAGCTTCTCTCCATCCCAAGCTCCCACAATTGAATGAGAGTTTTGAATTGCTTGCATAAGCTCATTTGGATATTTCCCGGACTCCCAATTTACCGATAGAAATAACTCTTGAAGCGTCTCCTTAGTGATAAACTCAATATTTGAAGCGTAACGGATATTCATCTCAGCACCATCTTTCCTAAATGTTTGTTAGATACAGATCTTTTCCTCTGGTCAGGTTAACATTAAATAGGTATAAAGATAATGGAATGTTCGAAGAAACTTTTGTACTAATTAGCATAGCTGCCTGTTAACTTAATGAAGAATCATTAGGGTCAAGGAGTAGCTCTTGGGAGTGCAAAGAGGATCTTCTCTACATTTATGCTAATAGATGAATTTGTCGCGGAACGCCTGATTATTCTATACTTATCCTTATGAGGTGATTATCATGAAGAAGAAAATAAATCTTGATGATGCTGCTCGTCGGTTTGCAGGCGGTCATTACGTTGAGCAATCGATGCCCGGCGCCAATCCCGAGCGTGACAAAATGGTTAGCGATGCAATAGCTAAATTAAAGCAGGGTCAATCTGCTACCAAGGTTCGCCAATAGGGCGGGCCTTTTTTGTTAAAGAATAATGAAACAAGTATAGTCGACTACCCCTCTGCAAAATATCATGCAAAGTCTGATATAAAAGCGCATCCGTTCAAAGCAAACAGAACCCAATTGTGTCGCACTAATCTACACTGGTTTAATAGTGGAGAATGATGTACATTGCTTAAGCCCCACCGCTGTAGCAAGTGGTAGGGCTTTTATTTGGATCATCGGATTATGTCCATCAAAGATTGTCAAGGAATAACTCAGCCTTCCCCGTGAGTGTATATGGATATCCCTGGCGGATTTGGTACGGTTGGCCCGGCAATAACGGGCACTAGAATGATACTAAGAACAGTTAGAAGTACAACTACAATTTTCTTCATGATTTCCCCCTCCTGAAAAAGTTGTTAGTAGCAGATATTTTTGGCTGACAGGTTGCAATATAGCTTAGCCGTCTCCGTGATTAAATAAGGATAAAATAGGGGAGTTCGGTGCTTCCACCACTACAATAATCGGTGACAAGATGATGCTAAAAACCGTTAGAAGTACAACTACTTTTTTCTTCATAACATACCCCTCCTAATAGTTGAGTTTGATACTGATCCTGAATTTCTTGATTCGCAACATTTCTAAACCTTTCAAATAGAGTCACACATTCAAGTACATTCCTTTCATTATTTAAGTGTTGGAAATTTATTATAGTTTTTAACAATAAATCAAAACCTTTAGTGTACTCCTCTTTATATAAATAATAATAAGCGAGTTCATAGATTAAATTAGCTTGACGATCCATAGCAAGGTTTCGCGAATACCTACTTTTAATAAGCTCAATTAATATTTCTTCTACTTCTTGCTGATAAAACTCTAGCGTCCTATCAATATTAAGTTGATTTTTATTAGCTGCTCTCAAAATATATAACAAACCAATAACTAGTTCATTTCTATGTTTATCAATATAGGCGACATAAGATTCCAATACTGTGGTATCCCCACTCAGTAACTTTGTAATATAAATATTTGCTTTTGACCATTCATGAAACAAGTTCTTCCAGTGTTCTACAGCATCGCCCTGCTCTCTTACCCAGCTTAAATCAGCATACGCATCTTTGTATCCCAATGCCCCCTCATAATCCCCCAGCTCATCACAAACGTTCCCCCGCAGCAAGTCACTGTATGCAATATAAAAGAACAAAGGCCTTATAGGAAGTTTGCCGGATTCGGCCGATTTCAGGTCAGAATGGTATTTCAGGTCGTATTGGATTCTGGCCTTGTGACCCATTGTAGAAGCAAATTCATCGACCTTGTCCCAGCGCTGTAGCGAACGGTATGTATTGGCAAGCTCTTTGAGTGCGTCCAGTTGGTCCACTTCATCCAGTCGCTCGACAAAAGGCTCGAACCGGTTAGCCGCCCACAAATTTCTGTCCTGATCATCACTGAGCGATATGGTGAACAGCCTGAACTGGCATAACGCCAGCCGTTCCGAATGCTGGTAGCGTTCGGCTTCGGCGACAATCTCATAGATCATGGCGGCGGCCTTCATTTTACCGGCAGTCAACATCTCTTCGGCAATATCAAACAGCAAGGGCGCATACATCAAATTGTCCAGAATATGGCGGGCAATCCGCTGCATGCTATCCAGCTTATTCAGATCTGCACAGCGGAGCAGCAGCGGACCAATTCTGCGCCAGTCAGAAGAACCGCCGATAATGTAATTATCAATATACAGGTCGTAGAAGAATCCCTCCTCCTGCCCCATAGCCTGCGTGATCCGGTCAAGCTGCTGCATCGCAATCGGCCGGTACCCATGAAGTATATTGCTAAGTGTGCCGGAATGAAGCTGGGAACGCTTGGCGAATTGAGTGATCGTCAGAGCCTTTTGCCTCAAATACTCCTCCAGTTCTCCTAATATCGTGGTTGTTGTTGCCTCCAAGTCCTAACCACCTCTCTCATTCAAATTTGGCAGTAAATAGAATTTTATCCCTTTTGTTATACAAAATATACCAGTGGTCGATTCAATTATCAAGCTTTATTTATGTATTTTTCCTAAACTTTTAAAATTTGGCATTACAGTTGCCACTTTCGCCATCCAAGGCATCTTTTAACTTATTCAGGTGCGGAAATAGGAGCTGGACGCTTCGAATTTCCACGGGTAGACGCGGCTCGCTGTTCTGCAATAAGTGAATCGGGCGGGCGTGGGTCTGCCGGAGAAGGCAGGACTGAATCCATTGGGTGATGGTGATGCATAGAGTCAAGGTAGCTTACGTGCATTGCTGAGCGCGGCGGATGATCTAAATGGAATTTGTACATCTAATTTTACAACATTAGCACATTTACAGAGAATAATTGGATAAACAACACTTAATCGCTCCGATTTCTGCTAAATCCAAAAGGTTCGGTGAATTAGATGTACTTTTTCCAACTGCTTACCCCCAACACTACGTTACAGAAGAATTAAGTGCCTTTTTTCCAACTCCTGTTTGCCCTGCCCTCCTCGCCCAAAGCAGGACATCAATGCAAAAAGCCCCACCGCTTCGCGGCAGGGCCTTTCAGATAATAACGGGTTCCATATTTTATCCTCATAATCCAGCAAGTTATAAATAACCCTTATCTTACCACAATTTAGAAGTTATACGCGACATAGCGGCTTATCTCTGAGCTAGTTGTAACCCCGGCTCTATACATCTGTCCCTCACTCCTCCAGACTCCTCGCCTTAGCCTCCGCCTCCGAGTACTCCTGAATAATCAGGCTGCCCCCGCTGATCCGCCATTTCTCGACCTCCCCGGCGAAGCCGGCGGCGTCGATATTGCCCAGAATATAATTGTAGGTCGCATCCACGATAATGGCGGACAGCTCGGCGTTCTTCTCATCATAGGTGGGGGAGGTTAGACGTACGGCCGGGTCATCGACCAGGAACTGCTCGTTATCCCGGCTGAGCTGGTCGGCAAGGGCTGTAAGCTGCTCTTTCCGGGCGACTTCTTTGATATGCGGGTTGCCCACATCGGCGATCATCAGGGAATTGAGCGGATTGACCTCATACACCCGAAGCTGGGACGTTTCTTCCGGAAGAATCACTTTGCCTTCCCCGTCCAGCTTATAGTGGCGGCCCTCGAAGCCGTAGGCCATCAGGTTGGCTACATCCTCATCCATCGTGCGGTCGAAGAATCCGAGGACCTGCTTCAGCTCCTGCTCGGTGGCAATGGCTTTGCGGGAAAAGAGATACAAGCCGTTGTACTTGGGAATGGACCATACCCTGTATCCTTGCGGCCCCTTAACCCGGTTAATTAGCGTCAGCTCCGCCCTGGGGTTGATTGCCTTGGCCTCAATGGAGAGCCGCTGCACATCTGTCATGCTCCCGATAAAAATCCCCGCTCTCCCGTGGATGAACTTATCCCGCTGCACCTCTTTGCTGGTCAGGGCGAAATCCTGGTTGATGATCTGCTCCTTATACAGCTTGCGCATGAAATTCATCGTGTCCATATACTCAGGGGTCGCAAATTCCGGGATGAACCGGCCGTTCTCGATCTTCCAGTTATTCGGCGTGCCGAAATAGGAACTTAACGTCTTGAATACACCGTACACCAGATCGTTGCGGTCCACCAGTCCGAGGGTGTCTGCCTTGCCGTTGCCGTCCGGATCACTATAGGTGAACTGCTTCATCACCTCGTACAGCTCCTCCAGCGTACCGGGCGGACTGAGGTGCAGCTTCTCCAGCCAGTCCTTGCGGATAATAATGCCCTGCCGGGAGGCAGGCCTTTCTGTATAGAGTCCATAGATCCCCCCGTCCACCGTGGTCTGCCTGAGAATCGCCGCATTCAGCCGGCTGAGATTCGGGAATTCCTCCAGGTAGGGGCCAATCTCCCAAAAAGCGCCGGAACGGATCATATTCTTAACCGGATTATAATCGGTGAATTTCACGAACGTCACTTTACCCAGAGATCCGGTGGTCAGCGCTGTATTCATTTTGTCGGTGTAGACCCCCTCCGGCACCCAGGTCATATCCAGCTGGGTCCCGGTTAATCTCTCAATCTCGGCGATCAGCTCCCCCGAAGGCGTCTGCGGAAAATGCAGCGGTGCCAGAATCGAGATCGGCGCAGGGGCACCCGCTGGATCGGAACGCTCAGACTCATCCCCGCTGCAAGCGCTTAACATAATGAACGATAAAAATAATATGAAGTACCCTGCAAGAGTCCCCTTCCTGCGCGCCAATCCTTTGAACATTCCATAACCTCCTGAATCGAAATATTCATATCATTTCAGCCCTAATGTATTGAATAATTCAGCGTATGTATGAATGAGTAGAGAAAATGATTATTGCGGCACCAGATGATTATTGTTATTATCCTTCGTGATGCATACACTTAAGACAGTGATTTCCATATTTCATGCAAAGGTGCTGAACGCTGTTGAAACATCTTAGCTTTCTCAGTAAATTAACCATGTTCGCGTTTGCTATCAGCATCCTTCCGGTGCTGTTCATTGGCTCCTTCTCTTATTTCACATCCTCCAGCGAAATTCAAAAAAATGTTAACGAAAGCAAAAAGGAGCTTATTTTACAAATTACCTCAAATGTAGAGCATAAGCTGAATACTGTCAACCAGACATTGAACCAGGTCGTGAACTCATCGGTGCTGAAAAAGGCGCTTAACAACCCGCTAAATGAAACCGATTTCATTTTATATAATGATATCCGCAATGAGATCCGAAATATGCAGTCGTTCGATACCCGGCTGGAGGATGTCATTCTGCTCAATCAGCGGCAGAACTGGATGATTAAGAATTCCGGGCTCTACCGGCTGAATGAATATCAGAATTACGAGCAGCTCACGAACCTCATGAATGTGGAAGGCAGCTCCTCCTGGGTGCTGAACCCCTCCTCCCTGTTCTATAGCGAAGAGAGCATTAATGTGACCGGCTGCAACTACAGCATCAGCCTGATCAAGAAGCTGCCGACCACCAAGCTGCAGAAATATGGACTGGCTCTGGCGAATATTCCGGCCTGCAGTCTCCAGGACTTCATCAACCCTGATATGCAGCCGCTGGACAGTATTATGGTACTGGATAAAAGCGGGCGGATTCTGCTGCATTCTGACCGCAACTTGATTGGAGAGCCTGCCGAGGCTGGCGGATTCACGGGCTTCCAGCGGATTGCCACTGCAGCCGAGCCGTCCGGACAATTCAAGACCCAGATGAATGAAGCGGAATATTCCATAACCTATATGCGTTCCCAGCTTAACGGCTGGATCTATCTGTCGGTGACTTCAATTGAGAGTCTGACCCGCGAATCCGGCAAAATCGGCACCTATACGGTATTCGTCTGCACGTTCATGCTGCTGCTGTCTGTGCTGCTGGCCTGGCTGGGCTCCCGGCGCATGTACTCGCCAATCGAGCGGCTGCTCACTCAGATCGGACTGCGCCGGCCAGGTCTGCGGGCGGGACGTACCGATGAATTCCAGCTCATCGGTGAGCAGGTGCATTCCTTATTCCAATCCAAGTCACAACTGGAGAAGGAGGTCAGCCAGCATATCGGGCAGGTGCGGACCTTCTTCCTGATTCAGGCCTTCGGGGGCAATCTTCGGAGACGGGAGCTGATGGAGGAGCTGGAGCAATACGGGTACCGCAAGCAAGTCGAGGAATGGAAGACGATGGCTGTCATTACGCTGAGCATCGACTTCTCGGAAGAGAGCAGCTATGAGAAAAAGGATCTCAATCTGCTGTTATTCGCGGCGCATAATATGACGCAGGAACTGGTCTCTGCGGATCACAGGCTAACCCCCGTGATGATGGGTCATGCCCTGGCTGTCTTAATCGGCAGCCACGATGAGGACACGGAAGCTTTTCACCGGATGCTCTATGCCTTGACGGAGAAGCTCCAGCAGGAGATTAATCATGTCTTGAAGCTGCAGGTCAGCATCGGGCTTAGCCTACCGTTCCATTCTTTTGACAAAATGTCCATTGCCTACAGGGAAAGCCTGGAAGCGCTGAAGCACCGGATTACCCTGGGCAAAGGCATCATCATCCAGTACGAGAATATCAACTCCGGCAAACACTATCTCAATCTGAACTACCCGACCCATACCGAAAATGACCTGATGGATGCCATCAAGCTGGCGGACAGTGATAAGGCGAAGGAGCTGCTGCATAAGCTGTTCAAATGTGTGTTCGCGCTGGGACTCTCTCCGCAGGAATATCAAATTCCGCTCACCCGGCTGCTGAACAACACACTTATTATGATGCAGGAATCTGGGATCACTCTGAATCAGATCTATCATGCAAGCGGATCATTGTTCGAGGAGCTGACGGATCTGCATATTGTCGCAGAGATTGAAGACTGGTTCTGGACGATCGTGATCCAGCCGGTTATCGCGATTTTTCACAGCAGGCAGAATGCCCAGTACCATAATATCTCCGAGAAGCTGATCGACATCGTCCAGCATGAGTATGATCAGGATCTAACGCTGGAGGAATGCGCTTCCCGGCTGCATTATAACGCCAACTATATCAGCAGTGTGTTCCGCAAGGAGACCCAGTATTACTTCAGTGACTACCTCACCATGTACCGGTTCAAAATGGCCAAGAAATGGCTGGAGGAGACCGACATGCCGGTGAAGGATATCGCCTCCCGCTTAAGATACAATAATTCGCAGAATTTCATCCGTTCCTTCCGCAAGCAGGAGGGAATGACCCCCGGCCAGTACCGGGACAGCTTCCACTCGAAGCCTAGAGCTGTCCAGGAGGATGATTAAGCGCGGTTGCCTCAGGCGGAGCCTTGGGCTTGCGCAGCTTTCTTTTTCTGATATATAAGGTAAGCAATACGGCCACAATCAGCACTATACCGCCCACAGTAATGGCAATATTCTTGATATCCGGCACATATACTACAAGCCGCAGCGGCTCGGAATCAGCAAGTGAAACAGGCCAGGTTAAGGTATTGCCGTCCTGCTCCGCCGCATTATTAGGCCCGTACAGGTTATAGGGGATTGTTAATTTGAAATCAACGGAGAAGCTGCCCATCAGCAGCCGGACCAGGGACTTCGGCACACTTATGCTGCCAAGGCCGTCAATAATTTCATCTGAATAGGCGTTCAGCTTAGGCTGGGCCACCACATCATACTTGGTATACAGCCACCGGTCACTCTGTCCGACCTCAGCGTCCACAATATCAAAGCCGCTGCTGCTGTTCTTCAGCTCCTCCATCGAGGCATACGTTTTGTGAAACTGATATTCCGTGGATTTGCCGCTTGCCGTCTTATTAAGCTCAATGCCTGCGGCGGCGAGCCGGGTGGTCAGAAGCTCCTCCACTTTGCCGCTGACCAGCTTCTCTGCCCGGGCATCCAGCAGCAGACTGAAGGCCAGATCCAGTGAGCCATCCTTCTTCACGGTCATATGGGCCGTTCCTTGCGCGCAGCCCGTGAGCAGCAGCATAAGCATGATCATAGTTAGTACAATCTTACCTGTGAATCCGTTCATAATCCGTTCCTTCAACCCTATTCCCTCCATCCGCTGCCTGCTTGTCCAATTGGTACTATCTCGAATTCAGCTTACCACAATTTCAGCTTTCATTGAATATTACCGCAGAAGCCCCCCGTCACCGGATGACCGGAGAGCAGAGGGCTTCTGCGCAACATTTTGTTATTTTTTCAAATGATAAGGAACGGTAGTGATAATGACATTTCTGCGGTACAGCAGATGCGCACGGATCAGCAGACTGGACTGGTTATGCAGGATATTATGCCAGCCCTTCTTCGGAATGAATTGCGGCACAATGACGGTCACCTGATAATTCGATTCACTGGCCTTGCGCTGAACCGTATCAATGAACTTGGTCAGGGGATGGATAATGCTGCGGTATGGCGAATATAGCGTGACCAGCCGCACCTCGGGATGGAATTTTTTCCATTTCTCTTCAAAAATAGCGTCATCCTCCCGCTCGAACGGGATGTGTACCGCGATTATCTGCTGGGCCCCCAGAGACTGGGCATACCGCAGCGAATTCTCCACCACATGCGTAATTCCCGCTACCGGCAGAATAATGATATTCCCTTCAATCGCAAGCGGCGGCTCGCCGCAGGTCGTGATCCGCAGCTGGTCGGCAACCGATTCATAATGCTTATGGATGCGGTAGAAGAACAGGATAATCAGCGGCAGGAAGACCAGCACCGGCCAGATTTGTGCGAATTTGGTCAGGAAGAACATAATGGTGACGATGAAGCTGATGAGCGCCCCCGTCGTGTTGATTATCAGCTTGGGCAGCCAGCCTTCCGGCCTCTGCCGGATCCACTTGACCATCATACCGGTCTGCGAGAGCGTGAATGGAATGAATACCCCTACCGCATACAGCGGGATGAGATGCTCGGTCCGGCCTTCGAAGGCAATGATCAGAATAATCGACAGAATGCCAAGGCTGAGAATCCCGTTAGAGTAACCCAGCCGGTCGCCGCGCACGGTGAACATCCGGGGAATGAATTTATCCTTGGCCAGATTCACAGCGAGCAGCGGAAATGCAGAATATCCGGTATTCGCTGCCAGAACCAGAATTAGGGCGGTAGTCCCCTGAACGAAGTAATACATGAAGTTCCGGCCGAAGACCTGCTCGGCAATATCGGAGACCACCGTAACTTCTTCCCGCGGGGCAATGCCGTAATAATAAGCCAGGAACACAATACCTGAGAATAACAGCGCCAGCAGGATACCCATCGCCGCCAGTGTCTTCGCTGCATTGTTCGGTGCCGGAGCCTTGAAGTTGGGAATAGCGTTCGAGATTGCCTCCACCCCTGTCAGCGCCGAGCTCCCTGAGGAGAATGCCCGGAGCAGCAGGAACAAGCTGACCCCGGCCACAGGCGTACCAAGAGAAGTATGAAGCTCAGCCGGCACATTCCCGCTCACAATATTGAACAGGCCAAGCCCGATCATAATGAACAGCGCCAAGACGAACAGATAGACCGGATACGCCAGGTAAGAGGCCGATTCTGTAACCCCGCGCAAATTCAGGGTCGTGATCAGAAGCACGAAGATAATGGCAATGGGCACGTTATACGGATGAAGACTTGGAAAAGCTGAAGTAATGGCATCCGTTCCGGCAGATACACTTACCGCTACGGTCAATATATAGTCGACGAGCAATGAACCGCCGGCCACCAGTCCCGGATATTTGCCCAGATTCTCCTTCGATACCACATAGGCGCCACCGCCTTGGGGATAGGCAAAGATAATCTGCCGGTAGGACAGAATCAGGGCCAGCAGCAGCACGAGCACCCCTACAGCGATAGGAATCGAATACCAGAAGGCCGCTGTACTGATGGTAATCAGCACCAGCAGAATCTGTTCCGGCCCGTAAGCAACCGAAGACAAGGCATCCGAGGACAGAATGGCAAGGGCTTTGGTTTTGTTCAGCTTCTGTTCGCCCAGCTGATCTGACTTGAGCGGCCGTCCAATCAGGAATCTTTTTACGGAAGACATCATCTTCACCCGACTTTTTTTAATGTTATATTACCCATGGCATGCAATAATAATCTGAACTTATAACTGGAAGGCACGCCTATATTTGCTGCGTGTTCGATACTACAGTAATCCTTTTATGACCGTCTGTATAGATGCAGATATCCTAGACAAACTGCAAATATTTAAGAATAAATGGATACTGCCGAAAGACTCAGCAAACAGGACGAAGCAGGCTTTCTGCTTCGTCCTGTTTGCTTATTTCAGCTTTTTTTGCTATATTCAGCCAAATTCAGGCTTAGATAATACACTGACCGCCACTGTCTCAGAGCCAAGCCTGTGTAAGCAGCTTACGCAGCATCTCTACCTGCTCCTTGCCGATCCGGGCCGTGATCTCGGCTTCAATAGTCTGTTTGATCTCCAGCATACTCCGGCAGGCCTCTGCTCCCTTCAGAGTTAGCAAGATAGGCTTGTCCCGGCTGTTCCCTTCCTTGGCCGCAGTGTCTACGTAACCCTCGGCCAGCAGATTGTTGATCGTCTTTTGTGTTCCCTGGCGGGATATGCTGATCAGCCTGCTGACCTCCGAGATGGACAACGTGCCGTGCAGCTCCAGCATCGCCAGAATATGCGTCTCCGTCTTATTGAGCGGCTCCCCGCTCAACTGGTTCACCTTCTCCCGCAGCACCTTGTGCTTCTCGCTGATTAAATCGACCAGGTTCAACCCGGAGATATACTCATTCATCTGCAAGCCTCCTTCTAGAAATAGTTCATACCCCAACACCACTATATAAGATGGGATAAGCTCAACTTAAGTTTCCCACTGAAATCCTGCATAAAATACAATAACTACCTCCTAATATCGGGCGTTATCCGCAATTTGTTGTACAGAAGGCAGCATTCCTCCTCATACAAACAGCTTAGCAGAACAATTCCTGCATTTCATGCAACAACCCTTCCGAATCCGCCAGTATCTGCCCGTCCGTCATAATTCAAGGCTTGTTCCGGCCGCCTATTTTTGATGGGCTGAGGCTTGCTAACCTTAGTATGGTGCATTTTGGATATACACAAGAGGTGGGCAAAAATATTGTCAACCAGGTTGACAATAACCATTTCCACTGCTACTATAAATGAAGTTTGAAAAACTTACATTTAAGGGAGTTCGGAACATGGACAGCAACAAAAAAGAAGCTTTAATTTTCACCAGCATGATGTGTTTTTGCATGGTCGTCTTCATGTCTTTTTATAATGTGATTATGGTTAATGGGGTGAGCAGCAGGCTGTTCGCGGATGTGGCTGCAGGCTTGCTCCCGGCCCTTGCCGTTGCCTTGTTCTGCGATATTGTGGTGGTCGGCAGAATCGCCAAAGGGCTGGCCTTCCGAATAGTGAAGCCCTCCGCGCCCAAGATCCGAAAAGTCCTGACGATCTCGTGCTTCATGGTATGCGGGATGGTCATTCTCATGTCTCTATACGGCACACTAGCACACTACGGATTCGGAGACAACTTCTTCCGTCATTACTTCTCCGTGCTGGGACTTAATTTCATCTGTGCCCTTCCGCTGCAGCTGATCGTTGTCGGTCCGCTGACCCGCTTCCTGTTCACCCGGATGTTTCCGGTACGGACTGCCGCCCCGGGCCTCTGAGACTGGCGGAGATAGGACTAACGTTGTTCGCGGCCTTGGCACTCAGGTAGGCGCGATAGTCTGCACCAAGGTCGGGGAGCGCCGCGCTGCCTACGCCGGAAGAGCCGACTCGTCCTGTACAGGCTGACCGAGAGCTTATAGGATTTCATTTGTACCAAGATGGCCCACAGCCGCTCGTGATACACACGGCTGTGGGCCATCTTTTTTGCTTTGGCGCTGAGAAGCCAATCATTCCCTGCTGTTTTGATCACAGACACCTATGCCTAGTCGTAATATGATAAGCACATTATCATACGACTGAAGGAGCAGCTTTTGCATGAGAACGAAACAAGAATTCGATAATCTCCTGGCTTTTGCCAAGGATTTAATCAACGAGAATCTCGGCTTTTATTATGATATCAACTATGGCTACTTCCAGCCTGAGACCCACCCCATTGTGGACTTCATACGTCTTATAGGCAGACGGGTTCAGAGCCAGCTCATGCTGATGCCCGTGCTCCATGGGGAGATTGACCAGGTGGAGCGGATATTCTCGGACAACCTGTTCTTTGACGAATGGGCCGAGGTTACGCTGGACGGAAAGAGCTTCCACTTCCTGATGAGACAGATTGACAACAGCAGCCGGATTATTGACCTCGCACGTGACCTGGTCTTTCCCTCCCCCTGGATTCCCCGGAAGCTGCGCGATAGTCTGATCCGCATAGGGGAAGGCACCCTGAACGGAAGCTGGCGGCAGGATATTGGTCATGAAGTCACCCTCTGGCTCCCCCTCGGCATCTCCTTCGTAGAAGGCTCGGGACATCATTCCATAACCTCAGGTATCGCCAAGGGTGAAGGAGAGCTTTACCCTACCTCGGTGTATGACATCAGCCTCATCTATGATCATGTGTACACCGATGGCAAATACTACTACCGGACGCACGACCATTCCATCATCTCCGAGGTTCACTTCGTAGAGTGTGCAGCCATCTTTGAAATCGGCCGGATCATGGCGGCGCAGAAGATTATTTTCTGACGCTCCTGCGGGGGAGGTCAACTTGAAGGAGGGCTATGCCAAGTGCCGTAAATGCTGCTTGGCAGGGCCCTTTGTCTGTTTTACGAGGCGCCCCGCTTCGCGCGGAATCAGAGGGATTTATACCTCTCGTTTGCTCCTCCCGCCCGTTTGCACCTCCTTCCCTCAGCCCGCCGCCCACTTCCGGCGGATTCAGGTGCACTTCTGCCCCTCTTTCCCTCGTCCCGCCCACTTCCGGCGGATTCAGGAGCACTTCTGCTCCTCCTTCTCTCATCCCGCCCACTTCCGGCGGACTCAGGTGCACTTCTGCTCCTCCTTCCCTCAGCCGCCCACTTCCGGCGGAGACAACGCAAACTTCCTTTCAGCATGAGCAACTCAAAAAAGCCGCGAACCCGCCCAAATCGGACGGTTCACGGCTTATTCAAGTAGTTGCTCTCTGTACGAGCTGGAATTCAAGCTCCTGCTGCCCGTTCTCTTTTCCCCCCAGCTTACCGAGAATCAAATAGAGCGCATTCTGCGCCTGCGCGGCAATCGGATTATCAATCGAGGTGATCCCCAGCGTATGGGCCAGCTCCGTATTGTCGAATCCGACAATCGCCAGCTCCTCCGGCACCTTGACCTTAAGCCTGCGGGCCTCGCTCAATATACCTGCCGCTACCATATCATTGGCGCAGAGGATGGCGTTTGGATGCCCTCCCGGACTCAGCAGCAGCCCCCGGATCAGCTCCTCACCTTGCCGGATGGAGTAGATGCCCGTCTGCGACCATTCCGGGTTCACCTCCAGATGATATTTGCGGGCAGCATCCCTGTACGCCTGTATCCGCCCGGAGGTATTCATACTGGTCGGCCTGCCCCAAGCATTGGCAATCCGCGTATAACCCCGTCCGATCACATGCTCAAGTCCCAGCATGTACCCGTCATATTGATTCATGGCAACACTCTGAATCTCCGGAAGCTCCATCCGCTGCCAGGAGACAATCGGCCCGTATTTGCAATAGGAGCCAAGGAGTGCCTGATCATTGACGCAGGTGCTGATCACCAGAGCGTCAACTCTTTTACGCCGCATATCCTCGAAGGCTTGCAGCTCTTTGGCCGGATCGCCCCCCGAGGTATAGATAATCGTCTGATATCCGTGCTGGCTGGCGGTCTCCACGAAGCTGTTCAGAAAAGGCAGCATCACCTCGTTGATCCCCTCCGTAACCATCCCGATCTGCATCGTCTGTCCTCTGGATAAGGAAATGGCATTGCCGTTCGGCACGTAGTCCAGCTCTTCCATAATCTTCAGGATGCTCTCCCGCGTCGCCTGACTTACATGGGGAGAACGATTCAGTACTCTTGATACCGTTGCCTTGGAGAATCCCGACAGTTTGGCGATTTGATCCAGATTCGACATGATGGCACTCCTTACATAAATTCTCATCTTTTAAATAATACTTGACATGTAACGCGTTACAACATTTAGCATGGAATTATGGGACATATTAATAGCTTACCATATCTGACCATAACTATAAAAAAGGCGGGATAATCCATGAGTACTCCATTTCCTGAAGGCTTCCTGTGGGGCGGCGCAGTAGCTGCCAATCAATTGGAAGGCGCATATAACGAGGACGGCAAAGGCCTGTCCACCCAAGACGTAGCTCCGCAAGGAATCAAGGGTCCGATCACCGAGGTGCCTACCGAGGATAATATGAAGCTGGTCGGGATCGACTTTTACCACCGGTACAAAGAAGATGTTAAGCTTTTTGCCGAAATGGGCTTCAAGGTATTCCGTACCTCCATCGCCTGGTCACGGATCTTCCCGAACGGGGATGAGCTGGAGCCGAATGAACAAGGCCTGCAATTCTATGATGACCTGTTCGATGAATGTCACAAATACGGCATTGAGCCGCTGGTGACCCTCTCCCACTACGAGACTCCGCTGCACTTGTCGAAGCAGTATGACGGCTGGGTTAACCGCAAATTAGTCGGCTTCTACGAACGGTATGCCAGAAAGGTATTCACCCGCTACAAGGATAAAGTGAAGTATTGGCTGACCTTCAACGAGATCAACTCTATTCTGCACGAACCCTTTATGAGCGGCGGAATTTACACACCGAAGGACAAGCTGAGCAAGCAGGATCTGTATCAGGCGATTCATCACGAGCTGGTAGCAAGTGCTACTGCGGTCAAAATCGGACATGAGATCAACCCGCAGGCCCAGATCGGCTGTATGATCCTCAGTATGCCTACTTATCCGCTTACGCCTAACCCGGACGATGTGATTGCGGCGATGAAGTCGGAGCATATGAACTATTTCTTCGGAGATGTTCATGCGAGAGGCGTGTATCCCGGCTATATGAAACGTTACTTCAGAGAGCACGGCATTGATATTCACATGGAGCCTGGAGATGCTGAGATACTCAAGCACACCGTAGATTTCATTTCATTTAGCTACTATGTGAGCATCTGTGAGACCGGAGACAGCAGCAAGCGTACCCAGGAAGGCAACCTGATCGGCGGCGCACCCAATCCATACCTGAAGGCTTCCGAATGGGGCTGGCAGATTGACCCGCAGGGTCTGCGTTACGTGCTGAATATGTTCTATGACCGTTACCAGAAGCCGTTGTTTATTGTCGAGAACGGACTCGGGGCCAAGGACGTGCTAGTCACCGGCGAAGACGGCGTGCCGACCGTTAATGACGACTACCGGATTGAGTACCTGAATGACCATCTGGTGCAGGTGGGCGAAGCCATCGAGGACGGCGTTGAAGTCATGGGCTACACCTCTTGGGGTTGTATTGACCTGGTCAGTGCATCAACCGCAGAGCTAAGTAAACGCTATGGCTTCATCTATGTAGACCGCCACGACGACAATACAGGAACACTGGAGCGCTACCGCAAGAAATCCTTCCACTGGTACAAGGATGTTATTTCCACCAACGGACAAAGCTTGCAGCGCAAAGGTAACTAAATAGACGTTCTACATTTAAACAGTATAGGGTTGTCCCCAAAAAGCCATGAGCAGGCGGATTGGGGGCAGCCTTTTTTCACTGCTCGATTTATACTGCTCTATTTATGGAGCATTAAGTAATTGTTCGAGCCGAGCCGAAAATGACTTATAGTCAAAATCACTTGTAATCGAATAATTTTGTAGAGATTCTTTGTATTTTTTATCATAAACGTATACATATTTTTCATTAAGAAATGCGATGCGAAAGAGCAGCTTATGATTCTCTTTGGAATAAATAAACACATCATACTCAGAAGAGGCATCTGATTTACCCATTTTAGATGTTTTCTTTAATTCAAGATTAGACATTTGTTTAAACACATTACTAATCTGATTCTGATCAGTGATGCTAACCTCTTTACTTGCAATCGAATCAGCTTTAAGGGGTAACCGGATAATTTGAAGAATAACGCTAGTTTCATCAACCTTATTAAGTACTGCTTTATCCATAGTTGTAGTCAGACTCAATACATAATAAATCCCGTACACAATAATTCCGACAATCACCACTACTGCTATGATTAAATTTGTCTTCCGCTCCTTCATTTTAATCGCTTCCTTTATAAGTATTATATGGGGATCAACAATCTCATCAATGTAACGTGATCATCGTCCGCTTTCCAATTATATACCATTTGTATGACGTTCCACCGAGCTCCCTTTACCATTTTGCAACTAATTGCCAGAAGGGTTGGGATATACTAGCCACAGATGAATCATAAGGAGCGTAACTCTGATGAACAAATATACATTCGGCCTGTGCGGCCTTCTATTCTTAAGCCTGGTCACGTCCGGCTGCGGTACCATGAAGACGCCCAGCGATCTGCTGCAAGCCCCGTCACAGGGTAATGCCGACGGCAACCTTACCGGTATTGTAAAATCCTTTCTGCCCGCTAGTGCACGCTTAACTGTACCTGTGCACTCCGAATCCGGCAGCGCCATTCAATTGCAGGACCTGAACAACGACGGGCAGGATGAACTGCTGGCCTTCTACAAAACAGACAAAACCGATTACGAGATCAACACCCTGCTCCTCTCGCAGCAAGACGGCAAATGGCAGAAGCTCGCCACCCTCACCGGGGTCGGAAGCGAGCTGGATTACGTATCCTTCACGGATGTTACCGCTGATGGGGCAGCGGATCTGCTGCTCGGTTACAGCGGAGGCGAAGGACTAAGCAAAGAGCTGTCTGTCCACAGCCTGAGCGGCGGTACGCTGGCAGAGCTGCTCAAGCAGCCTTACGACCAGTTCGTATTGGCTGATCTGTCCGGAGCGGGACAGACCGAGATTGCCGTACTCCAGGGAATCTACACAACAGATACTCAGCCTGAGACTCATCTGAAGCTGCTGCAGCTTCAAGGCGGAACACTGAAGATTGCATCCGATCAAAAGCTTGACGGGAATGTGTTAGGGGCTGTGTTCGCCAAGGCATCCCCTACCCGCAGCGCATTAATCATCGACGCCGCAGTTGGCGCGCACTCTTCCTATACTTCGCTGTTGACTTGGGAAAATGGCAAGTTTACTGATATACTGGCAACAGAAGATTATCAGCGTGCTGCGCTCGCCTCCAGTAAGGATCTGGTACTGGCTCCGCCGGCGTCCCCGCCTGATGCGCTGCTCGGCAGCAACAGCATTGCGATTAAGGACTACATGCAGACCAGCTCGGATATTAACGGCGACGGAATTATGGAGATCGCCTTCCTTGTCCCGCCCCCAGGTACGGAAGGTTTCCCTCCGCTGGCTACTCCATTCATCAGCAAATATTATCAATGGGATGGACAATCCGGCCTGAAATTCGTACAGGAGCAGTTTGACCGCTGGGGCTTCAACTTCCGCATTCCCCGGTCTTGGGCTGCCCGGACGCTGCTGGAGGTTCCTGGAGAGTCTCCGGCTCCCTGGGAGAATATCCGGTTCAGCTACAAAAATACCGGATCTGCTGCGAAGACTCCGCTGCTGGAGCTTCGTCTGCTGACGAAGAAGGCCTGGATTATGGCAGAGGCCAAGCTGAAGACTGAGAATAGAGAATATAAGATGCTGTATGAACTGGCCAATACCAATGATGATAGGGAGCCGACAGTGTTCGTTGCTGTAATGCCTGCTGCCGATGCAGCAGGCAAGCTGCAGGGGCTTGAGCTACAGGAGTATAAACAGCTTAAGCTGACACTCGATGAGGTCGTGCAGCTGGCGGGAACACCGCAGCAACCCCGGCTATAATGAAGGAGGCTGTTCATGAAAGTACTGATACTGGAAGATGAGAAGCCTATCCGTGATATGCTGTCTGTGAATCTTAAGCGCGCAGGCTTCGAAGTAGCTGAGGCTTCTACTGGCGAGGAGGCGCTGAGAACTGCTAAGGAGCGGTTGGATTTTGACATCGCCATTCTGGACCTGATGCTCCCCGGACTCAGCGGCTTCGAGGTGTGCACCCGCCTTCGCGGACAGTTCCCCCGGCTCGGAATCATCATGCTTACCGCCAAAAGTCAGGAAATCGACAAGGTCATGGGCCTGGAATCCGGCGCAGACGATTACGTGGTCAAGCCCTTCAGTCCGGTTGAGCTGATCGCACGGGTGCGCTCGCTGTACCGCCGGATGTATCCCGGAGAGACGCTGCCGCACGAGAACCGTATCGAGCTTCCGCCTTTTACCCTTATGCTGGATGAACGGAAATTACTGAAGGACGGGCAGGATATCCCGCTGACCCCTACAGAATTCATGATCGTCAAGCTGCTGATGGAGCAGCCGAACAAAGCGATGAACCGGAACGAGATTCTGACGGCTGTATGGGGGCAGTACTTCATGGGCGACCTTAAGATTGTAGATGTGAATATCAGCCGAATCCGCCAAAAAATCGGGCAGGAGCCTTCCGGGCCGCAGTTCCTCGAAACGTTGTGGGGATTCGGATACATATGGAGGGGCTAAATTTGCTGAAGGGAATCAGGTCCAGGCTTATCGTCTATATTACCCTTATGCTGCTCCTGATCGTCCTGCTGCTGGAGGGGGTTTTTATTGCTGCCGTCCACTCCTACTATCTGGGCAGCGCGATGGAAACGTTGAATTCCCGGGCCGCCACTTCCGCTACCTTTTTCAACAAGTATCTGGAGGGCTATAGCTTAAGTGAACGGGCGAGGTATATCCTGGAGAATCTGTCTCCTGAGGAGAGCAGTAAGGTGGAGGTGCTGAATCCGGCGGGGAGTGTGATTATTAATTCGTTCGGCTTCTCAAGTACAGAGAGGGTGAGTACACCGGATGTCAGAGCAGCCCTGATCAACGGCAAAGGAAGCTTCCAGAGCATTAAGCCGGTACAAGGGGAACGGATCATTGCCGTATCTATCGCACTGAGGGAATCCGGGAACACGATTGGCGTGCTGCGCTACTCGGTTTCGGCAGAGCCGCTATATCATGTTATTCTGACAATCGCACTGAATGCCGCTCTCATCGGGCTGCTCGTCATTGCCTTCGGCTTCATTCTCAGCCTCATTATCGCCAAACGGATTGTAGGTCCGATTCAACAACTGACCGGGGTCGCCAAGGAGATGGCCACCGGTAATTTTGCCGTACGTGCTACCAAACGGTATGACGATGAGGTCGGCACACTCGCGGTGACGCTGAATTATATGTCCCAGGAGATTCTCAAGAGTGAGAAGCTCAAATATGACTTCATCTCTTCCGTTACCCATGAGCTGCGGACCCCGCTGACTTCGATTAAAGGCTGGGGGGAAACACTGCTGGTCGGGGATTTGTCAGATAAGCAAGAGACCTTGCAGGGTCTTGAGGTCATGACCGGGGAGACGGACAGGCTGATTGGCCTGGTGGAGGATCTGCTGGACTTCTCCAAATTCCAGGCCGGAGAGATTCGGATTGTGCGCCAGCCGTATGATCTCAGGGGTCTGCTGGAGGATTTGCTGCTGCAGTTCAGATATAGGGGGCAGACGAAGCAGATCCGCCTCTATGCCGACCTTCCCGATCAGCCCCTGCCGGTGGACGGTGATTTCAACCGTTTGAAGCAGGTTTTTGTCAACTTGTTGGATAATGCCTTCAAATTCACTCCTGCCGAGGGGGAGATCCGCCTCAAGGCAGTGGTGGACGGAGAGCTGATTAGCGTCACCGTCACCGACAACGGCGAAGGCATCGAGGCCGCAGACTTGGCGCAGCTTGGCACCAAATTCTTCAAGGGACGATCCCGCCAGTCGGGAAGCGGCCTGGGCCTGGCCATCTGCAAAGAAATCATCGAGCTGCATGACGGACGTCTGCGGATTGAGAGTGAATTCACCAAGGGCACCTCTGTAATCGTAGAGCTTCCCCGCTTCCAAGTAGCGCAGCACGAGGCTCCGCAAATGCCGCTCTAATGTTGTGCCTCCGCTACTTCAATGACAGGCTGCGTCTCAATGGAGACGTTCCCTGCCACGGCTCTGGAGATCATACAGGACTCTTCCGCCTTATGCGCCAGCCGCTCTGCCATCTTGAGCACCACCGCTGAGGCACCCGCCTGAAGCACAATACGCGGGGTATGCACGATTTTTTCATAAGTGAATACATTATTCGTCACATCTACTATCGCTTCAGAGGCTAGTGTCAGCTCCTGCGGTACAATATCCGCACGTTCCAGCATCGCTGCCAGGGTGATCAAATAACAGGTCGCTGCCGCGCCGAGCAGCATCTCATCAGGGTTCGTGCCGGTTCCCGGACCTCCCATCTCCTGCGGAATCGATATGACCGTTTGCAGCCCGCCAGCATCAATATGCCCTTCATCGTTCCGCCCGCCATTCCATACAGCCTTCAGGTGAAAAGGATGCTTCATCTCATTCCCTCCTCTTGTTCAGATTCGTCCAATCCGTCTTGTCTCCAGCCGTTGATCTGCCTGTCTATATACATGGTAGATCATCTCCGTCAAATTCACCATACCAAGCGACCGCTCTTCAAGCACCTGGTAGGTATTGGAGCCCATATCACAGTTCATCCGTACTCCGTCAAAATAAATCCGTTCAACCGGCGTATGCCCGTGAATCACCGGCCTGCCGCCTGTTAAGCTAAGCAGCGGTTCATGCGGCTGCCGGTAGAACTCATATTCCGTCATCCATAGAATCTCCCGGCTCTGCTGCTCCAGAGGCTCTTCCGGATACAGCCCGGCATGGGTGTACACATATTCTTCATCCTCGAAATAGAGCGGCAAGGAGTAAGCCCATTCCATAAGTGCCTGCTGCTCATCCTGACCGGGACAAGTCCGGGCAAAGCTCCTCAGCGTATCATGCCCGCCATGGCTCAGCCAGAGCTTATCGCCGTGCTTGATATAATTGCCCATCATTTCCTCATGATTGCCGATAAGCGCGTGAACCTGACCGGGGTGCTTTTCCGTAAGTTGCTTGATATGTTTGACTACACCTGCCGAGTCCTTTCCCCGGTTAATCATATCGCCCCCAACAACAAGCTGATCCTGTTTCCAATCAACCTCAGCCTTACTTAGCAGGAGCTCCAGCCCCTTTGTATCACCATGAATATCTGTTATGAAGAATTTGCGCATGGAATCCCCTTCCCTCTATTGCCATTTAATCTCTTCAAAAAGACCGGGCTGCGGATCAGTCTGACTCAGAGATACCCCTTCGTTCCCTCTTCCACTTCCGCCCAGGTATTTAGCGAGCAGCTCCTCTACCTGTGCCAGAGTGGCCGGCTTCGCGGAATCCTGCAGTTCGTATCCCAACTGGCCGTTAGGTTCAATCGTAGCTGTTTTGACGTCGCTCAGCCTGGAGATTCCTTGCCCCCGCAAGCTCATCTCCAGCTCATCTACCGTTAATCTCAACTTCCTCAGATTGTTGATATCAGGCTTACCCTCTTCAAGAACAATGACTGAGGGTCCTTTGATCAGCTTCTCAAAAGTACTCCACCGGACCTGCAACCATTCCACCCCTAGCAATACGGCAATGAAGACCGCAGCAGCCACAATCGTAATCAAGATGTTATGATCCGCTATCGGCTGTACAATAATTGTACCGATTGAGATCATAGCGATCGTCGTCGAATGGTCATTTGCGAGATAGATTTCCGTCCGGCGAGCCGCAGCACCAGCATTCCGACAATGATGAGCACCAGCGCCTTCCATATTTCACTCCAGATTTCATGCATAGGGCCGTCTCCTTTGGGAATTTTTCTTCGAGCTATTTTTTGCCAGTTAGGAGATTAATATTCATGGTACAGAGTGCTTGGCGGCTGACTGCTGGCATCAGAGAAGGGGGGCCCTGCAAATACCGGCATGAATCCCTAAGCTGTTATAATGCTGCTTGATGTTAATTATGGCATGTCCGCTGATGACGCGCGAGACCTTCTCTTCAATTGGATCGGCATCCACCTGTTCCTTCTGAAGCAACCGGCTGACCGCATTCCTGATTTCTTGCGGATATATATTTCCGGCAACACTTGAGAGGCCATTGCATCTGCCCGTGTTGAAATGCTCCACAACATTCACATCCCCGGCAGCAAACATAATGAACTCATCCGGATAAGTGACCGGCAGATGCCGCTGTAAATCGCCTGTTTCTTTATAGCCAACAATATTCGGATAGCGGCTGATTAACGTATATAGAGACTCCGGGGTCAGGTCGAATCCGGTCCGTCCAGGATTATTATAGAGGGCGACCGGCTTGGTTGTATGGCTTAGCAGCTCTTCCACATAAGTAATCGCCTGCTGCTGCGTGGGCCGGATGTACGGCGGGAATCCAATCAGAATCACATCTATCACCGATGTCTCCAGCGCCTGGACCAGAGTCACAGCGTCGCGGGTTCTTATGGCAGAGACCCCGAATATAAGCTCTATCCCCTGGAAACGCTGCTGATCGAAATACCGGATAATCTCCAGTCTCTCCCCAATACTCATCGAATGCTGCTCGCCCGTGCTTCCTGAGAGAAGCAGCGATTCTATACCGTTTTGCTTCTGGTAAGCAACGATGCCTTCGAATCCCTCCACATGAAGACTCTCATCCCCATGAAAAGGAGTAGGGATCGCTACATTTAGTCTTTTCATATTACATCCCTTTCTATCGGCATCGGCATCGCTCCACCCCTTCTTCAACAAATACCCGCCGCATATTTTTTCTATCTCCAATGTAACAAAAAATCCTGATGAATCAAGAAATACTTGATCATCAGGACGGATTCAGTCATATAACAATACAGCTTCCGGCTTATTTAGCCTTACCGGCAGGCTCATAGATCAGACAGCGCAGCTGCTTACCCGGATAGCGGAATTCCGCATTATATTTGCTTCCATCTTCCAGTAATACATCCACCGCTACCATCCCGCGTTTGTTGTTCACCTCGGTGTCCGTCAGATAAGCTTTGACTATCTTTCGTTTCTCTCCCTGCTTGTCCTTCACAATCCGGGTAGCTTCCTTTATCCAGCTGTCATCCTTCTTCATGGCAGTCGCTGCTGCCGCGTCGATAGGGGTTCTTTTCATAGCAAAATTCATAACTGTCGTATCTAATACCACTCCGGTATCAGGATCAATCCGCACCTCGTATTCCCAGTATTCCAAGCCTTGTCCCAGCATGGTGAGCGACTTGTGTGGAGCGGAGTGGACCGCCCAGGTTGAAGGTATGCCATAACCCGGTTCAAGCAGCATAACATTCGTCTCCAGCTTGGAGATATCGGCATCGAACAGCTTGCGTACACTTTCAGCTGCCCTTACCTCTATCTGAGACTTACTGTATTTCTGCGGTAGGGCTGGAGCCTGTACATATCGTTTGGAAGATATATAATTTAACCGGAAGGTCCAGTCAATCATTTGCAGCAGCTCTTCATCCGTCCAGCTGCGCCCCGGTTGATGGTACGTATTGGCCTTTATATCGAAATACAATTCTCCTTGGCCCGCCTGTAGCGGCAGAGGCTTCCGGGGACGAAGACCCTCATACACATACTTATCTTCCAGCACCCGCCTGCGGTTGACCTCCGCATCGGTTATCTGCCGCCCAGAGGTTTTGGGATCGCCCGGCAGCTCCAGATAGTCATAGACCTGCTGGATTTGTTCCTTCGTCATCTGCTTGATCAGGTCATCATTCAAGGTAGATACCGGCTTCGGCACCCCCACCTTCAGCACAGGAACGGTGCTTCCTGCCGGACTTACCTTAGTATGGACCTGAGTTGCCATACTGTTCTTCGCGACGACTGCCGAGTTCGCCAGGCTGGGTACGAGGAATGCGCTGAATGCGAACATACCCCCAGAGCATAAGACGACAGCCATAGTAACAGACCACTTCTTCTTGTTCAATTGTATTACCTCCATCGGGATTTAGGATATTAACTCTATCCATAGCTTAACCCCGGGATATTATAGAGTAGGAGGGCAGTTGTTAGGAAGTTGTAAAAAGATACGGATGCTCGTCCCCTGCCCGGGGACCGATTGCAGCTCAACCCTGGCCTGATGCGCTTCGGCAATCTGACGGCATAGAGAGAGACCGAGACCCGCATTGCCATAAGCCCGCGAGCGTGACGGATCTGCGCGGTAGAACGGCTCAAATGCACGCCTTCTCTGTTCTTCCGTCATCCCGCTTCCGCTGTCCTGAACTTCAAGCACCCCTTCCCCGTCCTGCGGATAGGCCAGCAAGCGGATTGTGCTGCCTGGCTGAGACGCAAGAATGGCATTCTCGATCAGATTCACCAGAAAAGAGGCCAGAAGATCTGCATCTCCCCATACAGCGGGAATGGAGCTGTCCAAGTGCAGCAATAATCCGTTATCAGTTATCCTCTGCCGCTCGGTCTGCGCCGCTGTTTCAAACAGAGTAGCAACGTCCACCTCTGCCAGCAATAGCGGCTGATGCCGCAGAACGGACAAATCAAGCAGCTTGAAAGCCAGATTCTTCAGCCGCATAGTCTCGCTTAAGATATATTGGCCGGCCTTGATCTGATCCTCCTGGCCGATATTGGCCGAGGTCAGCAGCTCCGCGAATCCCTGCATACTGGTCAGCGGTGTCCGCAGCTCATGGGCCAGATTATCGACCATCCGCTGTCTATCCTCAGCCATACCTGCGAGATCGCTCATCCGCTGCTCTATCACAGCCGCCATCTTGTTAAAGTTGAAGGCCAACTCCCCGAATTCATCCCTGCTGTTCAGCTTCACACGGTTCGAATAATCACCTTCGGCAATCGTTTTGGTCGTCTCGGACAACAGCTTCAGCGGCTTGGTCAGCTGCCGGATCAGAAGATAGAGCAGCACCAGCAGGAGGGGACCGACAATCCAGTTAATCATCACAAAAAAACGGTTAAGCTCCTCCTGCTGGGCATACAGCCCGCTAATATCACGCTTGTACGCCAGCTCCAAATGCTCATAAGGAGCAGGGAACGGCATCGCTAACGTCATGATATGTTCTTCCTGCGCCGCACGCACCTCTTCCTGACCGGAACTCCCCCCGTCCTGAACGGGATAGAGCAGCAGTCCATTCTCCCGTAGCTCCAGTTCTATGCCCTGTTTGCGGTAGTACTGACCATAAGATTTAGCTACACTGACCAGCAGTGCCGGGTCCAGGGACACGCCTCTTGCCTGAATCGAATCCAGATTCTCATATATATTGTTTGTGATCAGCAGCTGCTCGCTGGCTGCGCGTTTGCTCTCACTGTCCATGTTCAGCTGCCAGCTCTTTTTCATCACCATCACTACACTTACATCAAGAGCTGCTATAAACAGCACCAGTACAGCAAGAAGAATCTTATGCCAGAACTTCATAACTAGACCTGAACTTCCAGCCGGTAGCCCAGCTTGAATACCGTCTTAATCCGTTCTTCCCAGCCCAGTTTCTTGCGCAGCTGACGGATATGTACATCTACAGTGCGGGTATCACCGGCAAAATCATAACCCCAAGCCAGTTCAAGCAGCTTCTCTCTGGAAAGAGCGATATTACGGTTGCGGATCAGAACTTCGAGCAACTCAAATTCCCTGGCCGTTAGATCCACCGGAAGCTGATCCACCCGGACCTGACGCTCCGGGAAGCGGACCTCAACCTCTCCACAGATAAAGACAGCCCCCGCCTGTTCATTCCTGCGCAGCACGACATTGATGCGGGCCAGCAGCTCCAGGATCTCAAAGGGCTTGATAATATAATCATCCGCACCCAGCTCGAATCCTCTGATCCGGTCAGAGAGTGCATTCCGGGCCGTAATCAGAATGACCGGAATCTGCAAAGGGGCAATCTGCTGCATCACCCCGAATCCATCCAGACCGGGAAGCATCACATCGAGCAGAACCAGATCCGCCCGCTCCTTCTCCAGCATTCCCGCAACCTCTGATCCCGTATATGCCTTGGAGTAGGTGTGTCCTACCAGCTTAAGATTCATAGTAATCAAATCATTAATCGGCTGTTCATCCTCAACAACAAGTATATGAGCCATCTGCTTAAATATCCTCCTCCGTCCTGCGGCAGCAGCGTATGCCGTCCATTATTAACCTAATCTTTATCATACCAGATTACAGAGCATCCATAACCTGTTAGCTCGACTTAAATGTTACACACCCACCCGCAAAAAAATCCTGACGAATCAAGAACTGCTTGATCCTCAGGACGGAACAATAATTACTCACTGTCAGTCTTAGCCTGGTATTACCCTGCATGACTCCACCGGGAAATCAAATTATATCTCTACCAATACCCTAATCCCTGCATGTTATAGAGTAGAGTGGCAGTTGTTATGAAGTTGTAAAAAGAAACAGGAGCTTTCCCTTCACTAAGGGCAAAACAGAAGTGGAATTGGGAGAGAGACCTGGACTGACTGGATTGACACTGGAACCGAAACGGCATGTACAGCAAGCAAAAGAAAAAAGGTATTGTTTGAGTGGTATGTCCTATTCCACAAGGAAAGGCTTTCGTAATTCCTTGAAGAAAACAAAAAAGCCATTGTCGATGACTCAACAATGGCTTCATGTGCTTGGCAACGTCCTACTCTCCCAGGACCCTTCGGTCCAAGTACCATCGGCGCTGGAGGGCTTAACGGTCGTGTTCGGGATGGGTACGCGTGGAACCCCTCCGCTATCGCCACCAAACATGCGTCTGTGAAACAGACGCTGCCGCTTGAAATTCGGTTCATCACAGATGTGTGAATGAATTTCATGGCGTACAGGCTTGATCGCCTGAAAACTGAATCCGAAACGAATTTGTGTGTTAGTGTATTTGGATAAGCCCTCGACCGATTAGTATTGGTCAGCTCCATGCATTGCTGCACTTCCACCTCCAACCTATCTACCTCGTCGTCTTCAAGGGGTCTTACTAATTGGGAAATCTCATCTTGAGGGGGGCTTCACGCTTAGATGCTTTCAGCGCTTATCCCGTCCGTACGTAGCTACTCAGCCATGCTCCTGGCGGAACAACTGATGCACCAGCGGTACGTCCATC
>NZ_JABMKX010000052.1 GCF_013204885.1 Paenibacillus tritici | reverse complement strand
AATCGAAAACCTTCGCTTTCAGCTTCACTAAAAACTTCAAAACTTGTTTACACAAGTTCAGCTTAAAGGAATGTTCTAAAACGCAAATTCGTTTCGGTATCCAGTTTTCAAGGATCAAGTTGCTGAAATTTCGGAACAATCACGACTGTGATGTTCGAAAATCCAGACACAAAAAATATTAAATTTCTTTCTAGACATAACAAATAGATGAAGTTTGTTGGTGGAGCCAAGCGGGATCGAACCGCTGACCTCCTGCTTGCAAGGCAGGCGCTCTCCCAGCTGAGCTATGGCCCCGCAAATTCCATCAAAACCGAACAAATGGAAACGCTGATAACTTTACAAAGTAAAACTTGCTCCGGAAGCATGCTCCCTGAAGACTTAGATTTGAATGTTTCCATTGCAGGAAACGATTCTCCATAGAAAGGAGGTGATCCAGCCGCACCTTCCGATACGGCTACCTTGTTACGACTTCACCCCAATCATCTACCCCACCTTCGGCGGC
>NZ_JABMKX010000051.1 GCF_013204885.1 Paenibacillus tritici | reverse complement strand
CACAATCGTTCCGTTCTCTCCGCTGTTTAAGCGGAAAATGGACGACAATATTTATAAAAACGCAAAAAAAGAAACCTCTCTTTTGTTAAAATGGAGTTACCACACAACCATTTCAAAGGAGGGGTTTCTTTGTACATTCAATATACCATGGACCAACTTTGCTTGCCAATGGATCTCGAAGAAGATATTCCTTCGAACCACCTCGCTCGTGTCGTTAACACCGCTGTGAATCGGCTGGACGACTCCATCTTTGACGCTGCTTATCCTGGCGGCGGCCGCGACAGCTACCATCCCAAAATGCTTACTAAAGTCATGATCTACGCCTACACCCAACGCATCTATTCCTCCCGTCAAATCGCCAAAGCGGTGCGTGAGAGCATCCCCTTCATGTGGCTAGCCGGACGGCAGCGACCTGACTTTCGTACGCTGAATCGCTTCCGTTCCCAGCGGATGAAGAATGTCCTTGAAACGGTATTTACCGCCGTGCTTCAGTTTTTGGCTG
>NZ_JABMKX010000050.1 GCF_013204885.1 Paenibacillus tritici | reverse complement strand
CAGGAGAAGGTGCCCGTACCGCAAACCGACACAGGTAGGCGAGAAGAGAATTCTAAGGCGCGCGGAAGAACTCTCGTTAAGGAACTCGGCAAAATGACCTCGTAACTTCGGGAGAAGAGGTGCCTCGGTAGGGTGAATAGCCCGAGGGGGCCGCAGTGAAAAGGCCCAAGCGACTGTTTAGCAAAAACACAGGTCTGTGCGAAGCCGTAAGGCGAAGTATACGGGCTGACGCCTGCCCGGTGCTGGAAGGTTAAGGGGAGTGGTTAGGGGCAACCCGAAGCTGTGAACCGAAGCCCCAGTAAACGGCGGCCGTAACTATAACGGTCCTAAGGTAGCGAAATTCCTTGTCAGGTAAATTCTGACCCGCACGAATGGCGTAACGACTTGGGCGCTGTCTCAACGAGAGATCCGGTGAAATTTTAATACCTGTGAAGATGCAGGTTACCCGCGACAAGACGGAAAGACCCCATGGAGCTTTACTGCAGCTTGATATTGAATTTGGGTACGATCTGTACAGGATAGGTGGGAGCCG
>NZ_JABMKX010000004.1 GCF_013204885.1 Paenibacillus tritici | reverse complement strand
TGACGACTACAGCATCTTTTAGAATGGATGCGACGGATGCCACCCACTTATTTTCATTCCTGGGGGTGACAAGGCCTCTGTCTTGTCATGCCTGTTTTTCGATTACATTTGGCCTACCCGGCGCTCCCGGTCCCATTGTGTTCGGTTTTCCGATTTCATTTGGCCTACCCGTTTTCGCATACATTTCAGGCTGATCGTGCACAGTTAAAAGAACGAATAAGGCCCTTACCCAATTCGGGTAAGGACCTCTTATTAAATCAAGAAATCTGCAGACAACAGCGGCCGGAAGTCCAAATGTTCTCTGTAGTGACGACTACGCTTCCAGATCAATTCTTAAGTAGCTTCATTTCACAGCTACATAGAACAAACGTTGCGAGGAATCATCTGCAGGGGTCCACTCGAAGTCCGCATAGACCGACACCCCGCTGAAGCCCGCCTTCAGCAGCTCCTGCTTCATCCACTCCGGGTCATAGGCACGCTGGGTATGGGTCTCTTCGAACCGGCGGTACACATCCCGGCTGCCCTCTTCACGGGCGAAGATGGATAGATGATGCTCAATCTCACGGCGCGGCTCATCCAGCTCACAGGTCCAGATATAGGATACATTAGGCTCATCCAGTACAAAAGGCTGCTCTTCCTCATAACGGATCAGCGTATTCGGATGATGAACATCGAATAAGAAGGTGCCGCCCGGCTTCAGTCCGGCATACGTACTGGAGAATACCTCCGTAATGTCCTGCTCTTCCAGCACATAATTCAGGCAATCACAGAAGGAGATGACGGAATCCACCAGCTCGGGCAATTCCCATTCCTTCATGTTCTGTCTGACCCAGAGTACACTCCCCTCCCGCAAAAAACGCCGTCCCTGCGGCTGCTGCTCCAGCTTGCGCTGGGCTACTGCCAGCATGTCCGAAGAGAGATCGATCCCCGTCATGTGATAGCCTGCCGCAGCCAGCGGAATAGTCAGGCTGCCGGTACCGCAGCCGAGTTCGGCTACCGTACGCGGCTTGCCGTACTTACTCCATGCCGTCTCGGCAAAGGCCAGCCACTCCGGGTACGGCATATCCGCCATAAGCTCATCGTATACATAAGCAAATTTGCCATAGGAAGACACTGCTACACCGCTTTCTCTATACTATTGGTTGTCATCCGATTCCGGCTCGGAGGATTCCTCTTCACGTGTGGCCAGATAGGTCCAGTTCTCCTTCTGGACAACCAGGCCTTCCTTCATCAGCTTGCCCAGCGCACGCTTGAACGCAGACTTGCTGATCCCGAAGCGCTGCTTGATGATATCCGGCGGTGTAGCATCCGAATAAGGCATTCCGCCGCCCGGCCGGGAAGCCAGGAAATCAAGCAATGCCGCTGAATCCACATCACGGCCCACTTCCTTGCGGTGGCCCATGCTGAGGTTGACGCGTCCGTCCTCACGGATATGCGCTACACGCGCTTCAATCACTTCGCCCAGACGCAGCAGGCGGCTGCGCTCGGAGGAGTGAACCATGCCGATAATGCCGAAGCCCAGCACACCGGCGTCTACAAGCACGAAGGTGCCCATCTGCAGCGGCTTATACACCCGGGCAGATACCGTCTGCCCCTGCCAGGACTCCGGTGCGGGCAGCGCCAGCGGCGCAAGCTCCTGCTCTCCGGCCAGCTTGGCCCGAAGACGGCCCTGCTTGTCATGCTCCATGATCGCGAAGACCTTGTCTCCAATCTGCGGGCGCAGCTCCACCAGTTCAGGAAGCTCGCCGAGCGGCAGCAGCAGCTGCCGTCCCAGTCCCATCTCCAGGAAGCAGCCCAGACGCGGATGAATATCGGCCACTTCAAGCAGCGCCATCTCGCCCAGCGTCAGGTAAGGCTTCTTCATTGTAGCGGCAGGACGATCCTCGGTATCGAAGAAGATGAATACCTCCACCTTGTCGCCGATCTTCGGCTTGCTGCCCACAAGCTCCGTGTAGTGAAGCATGATATCCTGGTCGCCCGCGCTCAGAAAGTATCCGTAAGGGGATACCTCCCGCATGACTTCAAGCGTAACCGTAGTTCCAGCAATCAGACTCATACCGTCTCCACGACCTTGGCATCGGACCACAGACGCTCAATATTGTAATATTCGCGTTCATCGCGGTGGAAGACATGGACAATGACATCGCCAAGGTCCATCAGAACCCAGCGAGCCGCGTCCATTCCCTCGATGCCCTTGATCATACCGCCTGCTTCATGGACTACCTTGCGTACCTCAGTGGCAATCGCCTGAACCTGGGTATCGGAATTACCGTGGCAGATGATGAAATAATCACTGATCGGCGACACATTGCGCAGATCCAGGGCCACCACGTTCATTGCTTTTTTATCTTGAACGGCGTTCAGAGCCAGTTCCAGAAGCTTGTTAGATTGTACACTCATCGTTTATCCTCCAATATTCTTACTAAATCGTTGCGCGCCAGCACCGTAAGCGGGAACACGATCCGGCGTCTCTCCAGCAGCAGGCTGATGGTGGAATCCAGTCCTGCAATAAGCCCTTCCTCCAGACTGACTTTAGCCAGCCTGCGTATCTCATCCACACCGGGGAAGTCCCGTCCAGGCTCGATATAATCGGCCAGACAGACGATCCGCTCCAGCAGGCTCATGTTCTCCCGGCCCGAGGTATGGTAACGGATGGCATCCAGTACCTCAGTATCCGTAATTCCATAATCATGCTCAGCGGCAAAAGCGCCCACCTCGGCATGCCATAGCTGCTTATCGTATTTCAAAAGCCCGGTGTTCAGCCCGTTCTGCTCAATGATCTCACGCATCTGTTCTACAGGCCAGTACTTGGCGACATCGTGCAGAATCGCCGCCGTCTCGGCCCGCTCAGGATCAGCGCCATAGCGCTGCGCCAGCTTCACAGAGGCTTCCATCACACCGAGGGTATGCTTCCAGCGTTTGTCCGGCATCTGGCCGGATACCTCTTCAATCAGCGCTTCACGGCTGTACTCCATACAATCCACTCCTTTGAACATATTCATACACAGCGTCAGGCACCATGTAGCGGATGGATTTCCCTTCGGCGGCCCGGGCCCGGAGCATTGTGGAGGAGATATCCACCAGCGGCATATCCGCAAGCTGTACCCGGCCCGCAATGAAGGCGGGCAGCAGCTCAAGATCGAGCGGAGTCCCCGGACGTCCGACACCGATGAACGTCAGCCGCTTCACCAGCTCTTCGATCCCCTGCCACTTAGGCAGATATTGAACCATATCCGCGCCCACTATGAAAAAGAATTCATGCTGCGGATATTCCTCCTGCAGACTGATTACCGTCTCCAGTGTGTAGGATACCCCGCCTCTGACTACTTCCCAATCGAGAATGCCGAAGGAGGGATGGTCCTTCACTGCTTCCTCCACCATGGCCAGCCTCTCCTCGCCGGTTGCCCCGGCCTCATGCTTATGAGGCGGAATATGCGAAGGCATGAACCAGACCTCCTGCAGACCGTAGCTCTCCCGCGCCGTCTCAGCCGCCATCATATGGCCGATATGCAGAGGATCGAAGGTCCCTCCCATTATTCCTACTTTCAAGAGGCCAACCTCCTATCTTGGAAGCTCAATCGTCTTGTTATCGCGTGATTCCTTGTACAGAACGATAGTCTTGCCGATTACCTGAACAAGCTCCGAACCGGATTGCTCGGCAAGCGCGGCACCAATTTCCTTAGGGTCATCAGCGTTGTTATTCAGTATGCTGATCTTCATCAGCTCGCGTTTCTCAATAGCTTCTTCAATGTGACGGATCAGATGATCGTTTACGCCGCCTTTGCCAACCTGAAATACTGCATCCAGATGATGAGCCAAAGAGCGGAGATAGCGTTTTTGTTTGCCAGTTAACATAAATGTGAAAACTCCTTAATTAACATATATTATTACCGTTTTGCTTCAAAATCATTTGCCCGGCGTTACGCCGAGGCAATCCACAATGGTCTGCCGCATAATATCAGCGGGGGCTTCCATTCCTGTCCAGTACTCCAGTGCATAGGCACCTTGGTACACGAACATTCCCAGCCCGCCGTGAATCCTGCAGCCCCGCTTCAGGCTCTCCGTTAGCAGCCGGGTATGCAGCGGATTGTAGATCAGATCACTTACAATCATCCCTTCATGCAGCCAGGCCGGGTCGATGGGCATATCCTCCATATGCGGATACATGCCTACCGATGTCGTATTGATCACGATATCCATGCCGCCGATGACGGAGGGCACGGCATCCATTCCCGTTCCGGCTACAGCTCCTCTGCCCGCGAAGCTGTCTGCCAGCTGCTGAGCCCTGTCCTGATTGCGGTTGACAATCAGGACGGAAGCCGGCTGCTCCTTCAGCAGTGCCGAGACAATGCCTCTGGCCGCACCCCCGGCTCCAATCACCAGGATGCGGGTACCGGACAGCTCCGGCGCAGCCTCTGCCTTCAGCGAACGGACATATCCGATTCCGTCCGTATTGAATCCGGTTAATATTCCCTTGTCATTAACAATGGTATTAACTGCTCCCACATCCACGGCGCTTGCATCCAGCCGGTCCAGATACTCCATTACCGCAACCTTGTGTGGGATCGTTACATTCACCCCGCGGAAGCCAAGGGTCCGTATGGCCTGCACGGCCTCTCCCAGCTTGTCCGGAGTGATATGCAGCGGCACATAAGCGCCTGAGAGACCCAGTGCCTGAAGTGCAGCCCCATGCATAAGCGGGGATTTGGACTGGGCAATCGGATCACCCATTACGCCCAGCAGGAGTTCCCCGGGAAGAAGGTTATCCTGTACGTTCCTGCCAATGTCAGTCATATCGTCACCCTCCTTAGATCAGCGAAGGACGGGTAAGTACCTTCACGCCACGCGGAACATGTATGGCGATTACCGCACCCGCAGTGCCGTTCACCTTGATCCAGCCCAGCCCGGAGATGAACAGGTCTGTCTCGCTGTTCCTGGCTATCCGGAATTCGTGCCGCTGCCACTGCGGCAGCTTGTCCATATCGGCCGTTCCCGGCGGAGACAACAGCTCGCCCCGGTGGTCCTGATACAAGGAATCTGCACGCTCCAGCTTCGTACGGTGAATCTTCAGCGTACTGCTGATGAAGCAGGTGAAGGATTGGCGTTCCCCCTGGATGAAGTCGAATCGTCCCAGTCCGCCGAAGAACAGCGACTGGCCTTCATTCAGCTGGTATACCGCCGGTTTGAGCGGATTCTCCGGCATTACAGCACCGAGATCCTTGCGCTCAACCATCTCACTGTACCGCCAAGGGTACACAATACCCGGAGTATCAATGATATAATGGCCGTCATCCAGCGGAATCTTGACCATGTCCAGGGTCGTGCCCGGATAACGGGAGGTCGTCAGCTCCTCTTCCAGGTCGCTGTAATCGGAGATCAGACGGTTAATCAGTGAGGACTTGCCCACATTGGTCGCCCCGACGACATAGACATCACGTTGTCCGCGCAGCTCGGTTACGGCCTCCAGCAGACGGTCGAAGCCCTGGTTGCGCTTCGCGCTGACAAGGACAATCTCTGCCGTGCGCAGCCCCTCTTCCTTGCAGCGTTGCTGCATCCAGTTGCGCAGCCTGTTCCAATTGGTCACCTTCGGCAGCAGATCGCTTTTGTTAACCGCCAGAATGACCTCGTTATTGCCGACAAAACGCTGCAGCCCCGATATCAGACTGCCCTCAAAATCAAAGATATCAACAATATGGATCACCAGCGCGTTCTTCTCGCCGACTCCGCTGAGCAGCTTCAGGAATTCGTCCTGGTCGACCGATACGGAAGAAGCTTCATTGTAGTTCTTAATCCGGAAGCAGCGCTGGCAGATCACCGGCTCCCGTTCAAATGCGACCTCCGGGATATAGCCGGGACGCTCCTTGTCCACACTCTGGAGCTTGATGCCGCAGCCGCTGCATTTCTCAGGCCGTTTCGTTTCGTCGTTCAATTCACTCATTAAGATTTATCCTCCTCTTGCCACAATCCTTGCTTCCGCAATCGTGTCAGGGCAATCTGCTCCACTCTGCGGTTGATTCTTGTTCCAATCCCTTCATCCTTGACGGAGATCGGCATCACGAGTACCGTGTACAGTCCCAGCCGGTTACCGCCGTAGACATCTGTAAGCATCTGGTCGCCGACAACAATCGTCTGCTCCGGCCCCAGCTCCATCAGCTTCATGGCTCTCAGGAACGGGGAATTGCTCGGCTTGCGGGCCTGATGCACAAATTCAATATTCAGCGGGGTGGCAAAACGCGACACCCGGTCCATATTGTTGTTGGATACGATGACAAGCTTGAAGCCAAGCTCCTTCACCTTCGCGAACCAGAGCAGCAGCTCAGGGGTAGCGAGGGGCGCCTTGGCGCCGACCAGCGTATTATCCAAATCCGTGATAATCCCACGGTATCCTTGCCGGTACAGCTCTTCCAGCGAAATATCGAATACGGTATTTACCCGGAGTTTGGGAACTAACCTTTCAAACAATTTATTCACCTCTTTTTCATACAGGAAACTTGTTGCCCGGTTCTATTTCGGCTACTGAAACCCCGGGTCCGGCAGGGTAATGTGTTACAGGGGCATTACCCTGCCGGACTTCATGTTTTTTCGCAGCCGCAAAGCTTCAGTATACACGCTGTGCCAGTCTTTGTCTTCAATAACCTCCGGGCTGTAATTCGCCCGTTCATACATCCCCAGCAGTGCTGCGAAGCTCTCCGCAGACGCCGGGCGTTCACGGCTCCACCGTTCCACGGATTCGCGCAGGGTTTCATGCTCTTTCTTAAGCATACCCTTCCGGTGCACATACCTTACCCAGCGCTGTGTTTCTGCGATAACTTTTTGCGCCGGAGTCGGCTGGCCGCCGATACGCATCCGGGTGATCAGGAACCGCAGGCTGAGCCGCCGCTGCCAGAGCAGGAATACGCCCCATAGCAGAAGCACTGCCACCGCCCCTGTCACTACCCAGGTACCGGGGTGGAATCCGGTATCTCCGTCAGCCTGGCCGGTTGCCGCAGGCTCAAGCTCCTCCGGCTCCACTTCCGGAGCTTCAGTCTGCTCTGCATTGTCCTGCTCACTCTGCGTCAGCACAGGAACATTGAAGCCGGGCGTCGCCTCTACCGGAACCCATCCGTAGTCCCCGAAATAAATCTCAGCCCAGGAATGGGCATCCGCATTGGTAATCGTATAATTATTATTCACTAGGGTACCGCCTTGCTGAAGCATCACATTATCCGGAATTTCGGCCTGCTCCCCCGGCGCGTAACCCTTCACCCAGCGGGCCGGTATATCCAGTGACCTCGCCATGGTAACCAGGGCCGTGGAATAATAATCACAGTAGCCTTCCCTGATCTCAAACAGGAAGCTCTCGACCATATCCTTGCTTTTGGCCCGTGAGGTATCCGGCTGATTCGTGTAAGGAAAAGTCTGCTGGAGATATTGCTGCAGCAATATGGTCTTCTCGTAAGGCGTGTCTGCCCTGGCCGTAATCTCCTTAGCCAGCGCGCTCACCCGCTCCGGGTAGTTAGCCGGGAGCTGAAGGTACTGCGGGTCGATATTCTTATTCCCGTATAGCTGTTCAAAGGTCTGAATGCTCAGCTCCTGAAAAGGAATAACCGGCACCTCTGAAGTTACCACATAGGTCTGCGGGTAGGCCCGCGTTTTCCCTGCGGAATTCCATAGCAGCTCGCTGTCTTCACTCCGCCATGACAAGCCGCTGCTCTGTTCTTGCCCGTCCACGGAGTCTACTCCCGAGATCGAATAGCCGCCGAAGACCACCGGATAGCTGTTCCCTCCCAAAAGCTTAACCGTCTGCTTCAAGGTCCGGGTCTCTGTCTTGGGGGCTACGGCGCGTTCCAGCGGCTCGCCCACCTGCACCTCCCGTTGCTCGCCCCGCCCGGATGAATCATCATCAGGCCAGCCTTTTCCCGAATACTTGCTGCGGGTCTCGCCGCGCATATAGGTGCGCAGATCGGAGGTCACGGTCATCACCGGCGAGTAATCGAAGTTGAAGCCCCCGCCCAGGTTGTCATCATTCAGACTGTATCCAGACGTCGTCCCGTTCGCGCCAGACCCACTGCTTGTACTGTCCCCGTTGCCGGAGGAAGGCCCGGAGGAAACAGACTTTCCGTTCCACTTTTGCCAAGCTGTATAAGGATCGGTTAAGGTTGGCCGGACCTCGGGCATATTCACCCCTGCAAGAATGACCAATGAGAATATGATGGCTATATTCAAGGCTACCTTCATCGGATACTTAAGCATGTAGGTCCAGCCCCGGGGATAATGAAGCTGGAAATTCCTCAGATGCTGTGTGACCAGCCAGCCCATCCCGGCAAATACGGTCCAGGCTACCTCCTGCCATAATACTGCTGTAGTGAACGAATCCAGTGCGGCGAAGGCCGTAATATTCATCGCGATGAACATCAGAATCCGCGTCTTGCCGTTCACCCACCAGGCGGACACCAGCAGCAGCAGCCAGGCTCCCAAGGCAAACCAGATATAAGGGCTCATCTGTATAGCTATACCCGGCAGCCGGTCCAGAAATGCAGGCAGCAGCGGATCAGGAGTGTACACCCCGTAATGGACAATGATGTTGTATACAATATAAAGCACTGCCGCACCTTCTAACGGAAGGCGGTATATCTTTTTGAATGGCAGAATGATTTCAATAGCAGTGACTGCAAAAAGGCTTAACGCAACAGCGACTGTCGTCTCCTCCAGCCAAAAGGGCACCGTGTAGGAGACCCACTGCAAAGCGATGATGGTCAGCCATAGCAGCGTCAGCCCGTGATGCCAGGAGGATCTTATTGCACGGAACCATTGCTTCATCGGACAGAATCACCTCCAAGTACCGCAGGAAGCTCCTGAAGTGTACTGATGCTATGACCGGTAATTCCATGAGACTGGAGAATATTCTGCCACTCCCCGGCCCGGTACTTCCCGGAAGGATGAAGGACATGAATGTGGGACGGGGTCATCCCCCGGCTGTCGGCCCAGCGCAGGGTGTCGAGTGCCGCCCGGCCGCTCTGCGGGCTGATCAGCACGAAGTACGCCCCTTTGGGGAACATCCGCTGGGCACTCTCCAGCCGGTTAATCAGCGGACCGCTTCCTTCCGCATTGATATCAATCAAATATTGAATCATCTTCTGCCGCTCCGCACTGCCTTCTGCCGGACTGAATACCTTCGTATTCTTATCCAGGCAGCACAGCCCGATCCCGATTCTCTCCCGAATACCGAAGCCGAGCAGCGAAGCCGTTATGGATACCGCCAGCTCGAAGTGCGCCGGGTTGTAGTAACTGCTTGAGCTGCCATCCAGCACCAGAATCGTTCTGGGAACGGATTCATGCTCGAATTCCTTGGACTTCCAGTCGCCGGTCTTCGCCGTCGCATTCCAGTGAATCCGTGTCAGCCGGTCTCCGTAGACATAATCACGGACACCGTTGATCTGCGTGGTCTCACGCCTGGACTGAAGCAGCGATACCTGCGGCCCGGACAGGCGCGCTTTGCGTTCATAGAGCTGCCAGCGCGGCACCATGACCGTTCTTGGCATCACCCGGAATTGCCCCTCCGCCTTGAATGTCCCTTTGTGCTCCATCAGACCGAAGATGTCCTCACTGAGGATATCCGTATTCTCAAAAGTATAACGCCCCCGCTCCAGCAGCGGTGTCTGGAACAGCAGCTCTCCCCGCCCGCCCATATTGGGAATGAGGCTCTCCTCGAACACCCAGGATTCTCCATTATGACGCTTGAGAATTTCCCGTACCACTACGTAGGGCAAAGGCAGAAATCCCGGAATCGTCACTTCCAGCTTCACCCGCAGATAACCGCCGGCGTAGAGCAGATCAGGCTTGTCCTGCTCCGAGTAGAAGCTGCGGGTGCCTTTGGCCCGCCGGACGCCTTCAAGACCTCCAATAACCAGATACAGAATGAGAACAGAGACCATGATAAACAGCATGAACGAGGTTTTGCCGCCCTGAAACAGCACATAACAGAGTGTGATGACCCATATCGCAAGAACGCCCATGAACTTCCTCGGCTGAATCACAGCGGCTGCCCTCGTAAGAATGGCTCTCATCTTATTGCCTCATGGTTACAGGCACATGAATGCTCTGAAGCAGCTTCTGCAGCAGGGAGTCCATGCTGATATTGTCCAGGCGCGATTCCGGCCGCAGCAGGATACGGTGCCCCAGGGCATACGGGGTGAGGGTCTTCACATCATCCGGCAGCACATAATCCCGTTCCTGGAGGAAAGCGTAAGCCTTGCAGGCCATCATGAACGACAAGGATGCCCGGGGGCTTGCACCCAGCAGGACCAGCGGATGCACCCGCGTCTGCCGGACCACATCCAGCAGGTAGTTCAGCACGGGCTCGCTGATGAAGACATCACGTATCTCCTCCTGGATGGCAGCGATCGTGTCCATGCTGGTTACGGGAGTCAGCCTGTCCACCGGCTGGCCCTGCTGATGGGTCAGCAGCAGGTTCTTCTCGGTATCCGCATCGGGATAGCCCAGGCTGATCCGCAGCATGAAGCGGTCGAGCTGAGCTTCAGGAAGCGTATACGTCCCCTCGAAATCTATCGGATTCTGGGTCGCACAGAGCATGAACGGATGAGGAAGAGGATAAGTCTCTCCATCGACCGTGACATTGCGTTCCTCCATCACTTCAAGGAGGGCTGACTGGGTCTTGGTGGTCGCCCGGTTAATCTCATCGGCCAGCAGAATATTGGTCATGACCGGCCCCGGACGGAAGTGGAACATCTCATCGCGCGGGTGATAGACAGATACCCCGGTAATATCACTCGGAAGAATATCCGGATTACACTGAATCCGCCGGTATTCACCGGACATCGAGCGGGAGAGCGCGCGGATGAGCTGGGTTTTGCCTGTGCCCGGAACATCCTCAATCAGGACATGTCCGCCTGCAAGCAGGGCCGTGAGCAGCAGTTCTATTTCAAAGCTTTTACCGAGAATACAGGATTCCAGATTAGTGCGAACAGCGTTCATTATTTGCGTCGATTCTTGACGTACGGGCATATATGGTAAACCCTCCTATATCAGAATAAGCAGTAATATATACATTTTACATGATAGGAGCACCCAAAGTACATGTTAGGTCCCCTGAATTTATAGAACCGCTTACGGGATTTATCCCAAAAAAGCGTGAAGTGAGTTCCCTCGTCTGCACGCTGGCTGCCCGCTTACGGCCGATTGGGGTGCACTTCTGCTCTTCCTTCTCGCTGGCTGCCCGCTTTCGGCCGATTGGAGTGCACTTCTGCTCTTCCTTCTCGCTGGTTGCCCACTTTCGGCCGATTGAGGTGCACTTCTGCTCTTCCTTCATGCTGGCTGCCCGTTTTCGGCCGATTCAGGTGCACTTCTGCTCTTCCTTCTCGCTGGTTGCCCACTTTCGGCAGAATGAGGTGCACTTCTGCTCTTCCTTCTCGCCGACTACCCGCTTTCGGCCGATTGAGGTGCACTTCTGCTCTTCCTTCTCGCTGGTTGCCCACTTTCGGCCGATTGAGGTGCACTTCTGCTCTTCCTTCTCGCCGACTGCCCGCTTTCGGCCGATTGGGGTGCACTTCTGCTCTTCCTTCGCACTGGCTGTACGCTTTCGGCCGATTGAGGTGCACTTCTGCTCTTCCTTCTCGCCGACTGCCCGCTTTCGGCCGATTGGGGTGCACTTCTGCTCTTCCTTCTCAATGGCTGCCCGCTTTCAGCCGATTGAGGTGCACTTCTGCTCTTCCTTCTCGCCGACTGCCCGCTTTCGGCCGATTCAGAGGGATTTATCCCTCTCTTTTCCTCCTTCCGCCCGCTTTCCGCCGATTGGGGTGCACTTCTGCTCTTCCTTCTCGCCGACTGCCCGCTTTCGGCTGATTGGGGTGCACTTCTGCAATTTCGGCGGAAATACATCATCTCCACGCAAAAAGGACCGCCGCCTGGCGATCCCGGAACTCACTATCCATCTTCTATCCCTAACCTGGCCCTTATCTCTCCGTCCAAATACAAATCCCTTATCCCTTCGGCCGTACCACCAGCGCCGCCAGGAACGAGAAAACAATCGCGGAGGAGATCCCCGCGCTGGTTACATCGAAGATCCCGGTGACGACACCGACCCAGCCGTCTCGCTCCAGCTCGGTCAGCGCGCCATGGACCAGCGAATTCCCGAAGCTGGTAATAGGGACGCTTGCTCCCGCTCCGGCAAATTTCACCAGCGGATCGTAGATACCGAAAGCGTCGGCGACGGCACCCATCACGACCAGCGTACTCATAGTATGAGCCGGAGTCAGCTTAATCACATCGAACATCAGCTGGCCAATGACGCAAATCGCACCGCCGACCAGAAAAGCCCATAAATAAATCATGCTCCTTCACCTCCGCTCTCCAAGGCTACCGCATGGGCCACGCATGGAATACTTTCGCCCTGCTGGTAAGATAGCGGGGAGAGCAGCGCCCCGGTCGCCACGATTAATACCCGTTTCAGCTCCCCCTTTTTCATCCGGCCTATGATATGCCCGTAGGTTACTGTGGCTGAGCATCCCGCACCGCTTCCCCCGGCAATGACATATTTCTGCTTGTCCAGGTCGTACATCATCAGGCCGCAGTCATTAAAGACTGTCTGCTCCATTGGAATACCTTCCTTGGCCAGCAGCTCCTTGGCAATCGGCAAGCCGATGGAAGCCAGATCGCCTGTGACAACCAGGTCATAATAACCGGGCGACAGACCCGTATCGCGAAAATGTGCAGTAATCGTGTCCGCCGCCGCCGGTGCCATCGCGGTCCCCATATTGAACGGGTCCTTCAGCCCCAGATCCATGATACGCCCAAGCGTTGCATAGATTACATGCGGCCCTTTGGCAGTTCCGTCATTGACACCCACCACCGCGCAGCCGGAGCCTGTTACGGTGTATTGGGCGGTCGGCGGCTTCTGTGAGCCATACTCTGTCGGGTAGCGGAACTGCTTCTCCACGGTACAGTTGTGGCTGGATGTACCGGCCAGCACATACTTTCCGCCGCCGGAATCGACAATCATCGAGGCGATCGCCAGACTCTCCATAGAAGTGGAGCAGGCACCGAATACTCCCAGATAAGGAACGCCAAGCTTCCGTGCGGCGAAGGAGCTGCTGATGATCTGATTCAGCAGATCACCGCCGACGAAGAATTCAAGCTTGTCCTGATCCAGATTCGCGTTCATCAGGGCAAGCTTGGAGGCTTTTTCAAACAGGGCACGTTCTGCCTTCTCCCATGTCTTCTCACCCATCTCCAGCGAATCGTAGATATAATCAAAGGTTGACGCAAGCGGTCCTTCTCCCTCTTCCGGTCCTACCACTGCCGAAGTGCCGAGGATGACCGGACGGTTCGTAAATTCCCAGGTCTGGCTGCCGAGTTGCTTCATCAGTTAATGTGCACCTCCCCAGCCCATAACGGCATACACTACGCCAACGATAAAAGCGGCAACAACCCCAAAGACGATAACCGATCCGGCCAGCTTGAACATGTTGCCGCCGACGCCCAGCACCAGCCCTTCCGCCCGGTGTTCGAGTGCAGCGGAACACATACTGTTGGCGAATCCAGTGACAGGCACCGCTGTACCTGCGCCGCACCACTGGGAGAGCTTGTCATACACCCCGAAGCTGGTCAGGATGACGGAGAGCAGAATCAGAATCGCCACCGTCGGACTTGCCGCCTCCCTCGAGCTCATATCAAAAATTGCCATGAACGCTTCCTGGATACCTTGTCCCAGCACACAGATTAAGCCCCCTGAGAGGAAGGCGCGTATACAATTCTTGAATACAGGGCGGGAAGGGACATACGGCTTGGCCAATTCCTGATAAGCCTGCGGGGTCAGACCGTCAAGGTTCAGCTTGACGCCTGATTTTTTTGTTTTTGCCGGCAAAATAGACACCTCCTGGACAAAGATACGAAAGGGAACGGGCAGCAGACAAACGGTTTCCCGTCCCTTCGTGCCATGCTTGATTAAGTTTTCCTTATTGTTCACTTTAGGCGGCTTCGTTATGTCTGCTTCTGCTCAGGAAAAATAAAACAATACAACAATCAGCAGCATAAACAGCACCAGAATCAGCACCGCCTCATTCTCCCGCCGGTACCGGCGGCGATACCGCCCGGGCAGGGTCTGTCTGCGGACCGGCACCTTCCTGAACCTTGCTTGGCTGCCTGTGTGGGCTACGCTCCCTGAGAGCCACATTCTCCTCGCTTCCTTTCCCCGGCTCCTGCCTGCAGAGCCCTTACTGCATAGTATTCGTACACTTAGCCACTGTGTTCATTTGCCTTTCTGACATGGACAACCAGCGCAACAATGTTCATACTAGATGACATAAAGGAGCGATATGTATATGAATACAGAAACACTTGAGTTGTTCAAAACATTGACAGAATTCCCCTCAGCCCCCGGCTTCGAGCGCGAGCTGCGCGCCTATGTCAAGGAGGCCATGACGCCTTACACGGATGAATTCATACAGGACCGACTGGGCAGCCTGTTCGGCGTATTGCGCGGTGAAGCGAACGGTCCCAAGATTATGGTTGCCGGACATTTCGACGAAGTGGGCTTCATGGTAACCGGCATTACGGACAACGGAATGATCCGCTTCACGCCGCTGGGCGGCTGGCTGCCTTCGGCGGTTGCCTCGCAGCGGCTGCAGATTATCACACCCAAGGGAACGCTGAACGGCGTAGTCGGCAGCACGCCGATTCACCTGGTAAGTCCCGAGGAGCGCGGCAAAGCCGGTGATATCGGCAAAATGTACATTGATATCGGCGCCGACAGCCGCGAAGAGGCCCAGAGCTTCGGTGTAGCTCCAGGCCAGCAGGTCGTGCCGGTATGCCCGTTCACTCCGCTGGCCAATCCGAAGAAGATTATGGCCAAGGCCTGGGACAACCGCTACGGCGTGGGCCTCGCCATTGAATTAATGAAGGAACTGCACGGCAAAGCATTGCCGAATACCGTATTCTGCGGCGCCACCGTCCAGGAAGAAGTCGGTCTGCGCGGCGCACGGACCTCGGCCAATCTGCTTGCACCGGATATCTTCTTCGGTCTGGATGCCAGTGCCGCTGCCGATATGACCGGCGACCGCCAGGCCTTCGGCCATCTGGGTCAGGGCGCGCTGCTGCGTATCTTCGACCCTACGATGATTACCCACCGCGGGTTGATCGAATATGTGCAGGATACGGCGGACACCCATAAGATCAAATACCAGTATTTCGTGTCTCAGGGGGGAACGGATGCAGGACAGGTCCATGTCAGCGGAATCGGCATTCCTTCGGCAGTCATCGGAATCTGCTCGCGATACATCCATACAGCGACCTCCATCATTCACAGCGATGATTATGCAGCGGCCAAAGAGCTGCTGATCAAGCTCGTCGAAGGACTGGACCGCACTACACTGCAGACGATTCTGGAGAACAGCTGATTGAATACGATGCCCCGCTGGTAGGGGGCATCGTATTTGTTGTGAACTGCAAACAGCCGCAGGGATAGGCTTCCCCTGCGGCTGTAATTCTATATATACATAAGAAGCACTAAAGAAATAAACAAAAAGCAAAAGAAGCGGAGGGGAAATTTGGAACTGTAGGAGCGGTAGCGTCCGCCTTTGTCACCGGATTTCACCCGCGTAGAGCGGTTTAAATCAAGAAATCTGGTGACAACAGCGGCCGGAAGTCCAAATGTTCACCGCAGTGACGATGAAGCTTCAAGTTTACAACTTAAGTGCGTCTTATCTCGCCATTTATTTCAGCTTCCCATACTGCTCCATCGCAGACTGATGAATAGGATGTTCCGCTGCTAGTCCCGTGTATTTCGTCAGCGCAGCTTCTGCTCCAAGCTCGGCAATGGCGGCTTGCAGCTGGGCCGCTTCCGGGTCGTCGCTCGCCTTGAACAGCAGCGCTCCGGCCATAGAACGGGCCAGGGCCGCATAGCTCAGCCCCCGGTCATAGGCCTGTGTTGCCGGAGACACCAGACGGTCACTCGGCGATAGCTTGCGCAGCGGCGAACGGCCGACACGGGATACTTCATCGGTCAGCGCGGGGTTGCGGAAGCGCTCCAGAATTTTGTCGATATACTTGCTGTGTTCAGCCTCATCGAAGCCGTGCTTCTGGATCAGCACTGCACCGGTCTCCTCCAGCACCTCACGAACCTGTGCCGTCAAGACTTCATCCGCCATGGCCTGCTGAATCGTCTCGTAGCCTTGCAGGAAGCCAAGGTATGCCGCTGAGCAATGACCCGTGTTGACCGTGAATAACTTGCGTTCAATATAAGGCTCCAGGTTGTCAACGTAATGCACACCTTCAACCGGCGTATACCCCGGGATCATCTGCGAAGCATCCACCACCCATTCATAGAACGGCTCAACGACGACCTTCAGAATATCCTCATGCTGCTGCAAGGGAACGATCCGGTCCACAGCCGCGTTAGGAAAAGCAACCGAAGCGTCAGCATTCGTGCGGGCCGCTTCATCCAGCTTCGCGTAGACCAGCTCTTTGAGCTGGGCACTGCCGCCAATCGCATTCTCGCAGGCGATAACATGCAGGGGAGCGGAAGAGACAGACAGCCTTCTGCTAATGCCTTCAGCCACAGTACCGGCAATATGCTTCAGTATGGATACGCCGACCGCTGTAGTAACCAGATCAGCTTCCGCAATCGCTGCGGCAACTTCCTCACCATGAGTTACGCTGCTGAGCGCAGTTACATTTTTCACCATCACCGTTTCCTGACCATCGCTGGCCAGTGTTACCGGATATTCGCCCCGCTCCTTAAGCTGCGCAACAAATGCTTCATTCACATCCACGAACGTAACTTCATAGCCTGCCTGCGACAGCAGCAGTCCAATGAAACCTCTGCCGATATTGCCCGCGCCAAAATGGACCGCCTTCATCACTCCATGCCCCCTTCAAAAATCGCAATGACATCAGCGGCAGTCGGGGCGTTCATGACGCGATCAATCGCATCATCTTCAGTGAAGATCATCGCCACATTAGTCAGAACCTCCATATGACCGTCGCCTGCGGCGGCAATGCCAATGACCACGAATGCCGGCTCATCGCCGCCGAAGTCCACACCGTCCGGGAAACGGATGATAGATAAGCCAGTCGATTTAATAAAAGGCCGCGCTTCCTTGGTACCGTGGGGAATGGCCAGTCCGCCGCCCATATAAGTAGAGACCACTTCCTCACGCTCCAGCATCTTGGGCACATATTCTTCCGTTACATGTCCTGCATCGACCAGCAGCTTGCCCGCCATAGCGATCGCTTTGTATTTATCCTTTGCAGCACCGTGCATAATTACTTTGTTTTCTGACAGTATACTCATATGATTTCTCTCACTTTCAAAGTTTATTTTGGAAAAAATGCAGCAGCTCCGAGGACAGGTACCCCCGGATCTCTGTCTCTGTACGTTCCTCCAGCAATTGGACCAGCTCGGAGTTAAGCAGCAAGGCGCTGATCTCGCTGAGCACCTCCAGACTCTCCTTAGACAGCCTGCGCGGAGCCAGCATGAGCAGAATGACTCTGACCTCTGTATCTCCCTCCAGAATGACGGGCTGATGCAGCCGGTACAGGGTCAGCGACGACAGGTGAATATGACTGCTTCGGGTATGGAAAAGAGCGAGCGCGGTATCCGGGATCACCTGACTGGTCATCCGCTCCCGTTCGAGCAGCCGCTCCAGCACAATTCCGGCATCCCCGACCACACCGTGTCCACTCAGCATCTCCAGCATTTCCACTAATGTCGCATACAAATCCATCCCCTTGTTGTTGATTGGATGGAACCGGAACCGCTCCAGCAGACTGACGATCTCATCCAGAATGCCCTTGTAGCTCCTAAGCTGTTCAAGGGACGCTTCCTTCCGCACCGGCTGGTCCGGCCCGCCGGATGTTCTGTTCTCCCGTTCGCGCAGCGTGATGTTCTGGATATAGCTCAGCAGCTTCTCGATCTCTTCCGCTGTGAGCAGGGGGCTGATCTTGATGTAACGCTCCTTATCAATCGGCAGATCAATGGTCGAGATAATCAGATCGTAATCCACATCCGGCAGCCGTGCAGCTTCATACCAGGATATATTGCCGAGAATCTCAATCTGCGGCATTTCCTTAGTCAGCCGGGTAGCCAGCAGACGGGAGGAGCTAAGTCCGCTGGCGCAGACCAGAATCGCCCTAACATTGCGCCTTAGCTGGTTGAGCCGCTCTGAGGAGGCTCCGAAATGCATGACGAGAAAGCCGATTTCTTCATCCGGAATCTCAAGCTCCAGCTCCATATCCTCTACGGAGGCACGGACGATGTTGAACAGATATTCATAATCCCTGCGGATGGGGCCAAGCAGCGGATTGCGGATGCGGGTGCCTTCACGAATCCGCTTCAGCGCCGGATCAATATGCTCCAGCAGCCCCTCGCGCAGAGTGCGGTCACTCTGGAAGGGAAGCCCTGTGCGCTTGACCACACTCTCCGTCAGCTTGTAGACAATCTCCATTAATTCAATATCGCCATAGGCATAGCCTGAGGAGGAGAAGGAATCCTGGACCCGGTCGAATAATCCTGCAATATACAGGATCTCTACCCGGGGAATCTTCATCTTAAGCACCATTTCAAGCTGCTGCACGAATCGCTCGGCCCCGGCAATATTGCGGTGGTCCGACACTCTGGAATAACCCGCTTCTTCTCCGCTGTCGATGCTCCGTCCGATTTCAATCCGCCGGGTCGTTACAGCAAGACCCAGCAGCATCTCCATATAGACAATCTCCGGCAGCTCGGCCGTCCACTTCCATTCCATATCCCACAGCGTATTCTCAATCTCCATGAGATTTGACTTGCCTACCGTAGTCAGCAGAACCCGGAAGGCAGGGTTACTCTCGGCCAAGGAACCATGACCGACCAGATCGGAGAGGTCCAGATGTTCGGCGGCCAGCCGGGCAACCGCCCGGCGCTTGTCGATCTCACTGCCGGTGATTTCAACCCCATAGCCTCTTCTGCGGACCAGCTCCAGGCCGAACTTGCGGACCCAGTGCTCCAGTTCATCCAGATCATAGCTGACGGAAGCCACCGTCACCTGAAGGGAATGGGCAAGGGTAAACAGCTTCACCGGCTCCTCTGCCTCCAGCAGGGCGCATAGCTCATACACCTTGCGGTCCTCCCCGGAATACTCGGCCGGCTTCTCTTCCCGCAAAAACAGGCGCAGCTCTGCAAGACCGGCCTCCGGGCCGCTCAATTGTATGCCTTTCCCTGATTTCCTGATCAGATCAAGACCGAAATTCTTCAGCGCGGACTCAATATCCTCCATCTCCCGGTGTACCGTTCTTACGCTGACACCGGTAGCCTCGGCGATTTTCACGGCTGTAATTTCTCCGTTGACTCCGAGCAGAAGCCAGAGAATCTGGCGCTGTCTGGCGGTAATTTTTCTCATTTCCGCAAACCCTCGCCCTATATGGAGACAAACGCTGGCTTTGGGGGCCAGCGTCTCCTTATTTAACATTTTTATCCTATACTTAAATTGTACACTTCTGCTTCTTACTTCAAACGTTCCACAAGCTCATCGTATTTCGGGCTCTTCAGGAAGTTGTCGATCGAGATATGCTCTGCCCTTGGATTGCTGGCAATCGCACGGTCTGTAAGGGTTTTCTGCGTAACCACGATGTCGGCATCCGCCGGAATTTCACTGACAGCAGAGTTCGTAACAGTGATGTTCACCCCAGCATTTTGCAGTTTCTTTCTCAGGACCGAAGCCCCCATGGCACTTGAGCCCATCCCTGCATCACAAGCGAAGACGATTTTGTTCACATTGGCTTTGGTGCGGACATTGGAAGCTGCGGCTACGGTTGCGGCAGTCTGAGCTGCTGTACCGGCAGACTTCATGTCTTTCATCTTAGCTGCTGCTTCTTCCAGATCAATCTCTTCTTCATCGTTCTTCTTGGAGGATCTCAAGAGTACTGCCGCGATCAGGAAGGACACGATTGTAGCAACGACTACACCGGCAATCATCGGAAGATATCCGCCCTTAGGTGTCATTGCGAAGTAAGCAAGAATACTTCCTGGAGAAGGAGAAGCTGTAAGTCCTGCACCCAGCATCTGGAAGGTGAATGTCCCGGACATCCCGCCGCCGATGACAGCCAGAATCAGACGCGGATTCATCAGGATGTAAGGGAAGTAGATCTCATGAATACCGCCCAGGAAGTGAATGATGATGGCGCCTGGTGCGGAAGATTTCGCAGAGCCTTTACCCGCCAGCCAGTAAGCAAGCAGGATACCCAGACCGGGACCCGGATTCGATTCAAGCATGAACAGGATGGATTTGCCGATTCTTTGTGATTCTTCAAGCGCAATCGGGCCCAGTACACCGTGGTTGATCGCATTGTTCAGGAACAATACTTTGGCCGGCTCAATGATGATGTTGATGAGCGGCAGCAGGTTATGGTTAACCAGAAACTCAACGCCATTTGACAAAATATTGGTCAATCCCTGAACCAGAGGTCCAACCCCTTTAAGCGCTCCAAGGGTCAAAGCCCCGCCGATAATACCAAGGGAGAAGTTATTGACAAGCATTTCAAAACCGGCTCTGATTTTGCCATCCACCGCTTTGTCGAACTGCTTCAGAACCCAGGCGGCCAGCGGACCGACAATCATGGCACCGAGGAACATTGGAATGGTTGAGCCGACGATAACCCCCATGGTCACCAGAGCGCCGATGACAGCGCCGCGTTTGCCGTGAACCATCTGTCCGCCGGTGTAACCGATCAGCAGCGGAAGCAGGTAAGTAATGATTGGGCCTACCAGTGCTGCCAGGCTTTCATTAGGATACCAGCCGGTTGGAATGAATAATGCTGTAATTAATCCCCAGGCGATAAAAGCGCCGATATTCGGCATAACCATACCGCTGAGCATACGACCAAATTGTTGAACCTTCACCCTTGCACCGCCGGATGAAGTTTGCGTAGTTGCCGTTGTGGCCATTTAAGATGCCCCCTTATTGAAATGAATGGAAGCCTTTCCGCTACTCTTCCTGAAAGGTTATTCCCTTTGAACACATCGTAAATCAAAGCGCTTTCTTTGTCATCAAATTGAAAACACGGTTTCGTCATGAACGTTGTTGACAACATTTAAGAGTTCCTGCCAAGGGGCTAAAGTCCGGTATTTCCAATGCTCCTGGCGGCCTATAATAATCTTTATAGAATGCACCATTTTTCATAAAATATCATGAATTCCCTAAGGGCACGCACTGCAAAAAAGCCGTCTCCACTGTGGAGACAGCCTCGCAGCCTTACACTATATCAGGGTCACATCCATATCAGATCATATCCAGCGGAACCTTCCACGACGGCTGCGGAAAAGCATCGTCCAGCTGCCATAGCTCGTCGTCTGTAAGCACCAGCTTGCCGGCAGCCGCGTTCTCAATCACATGCTTGACGCTTCCGGCCTTGGGGATAGCTAGTACATCCCCTTCGCGGATGCTCCAGGCCAGCAGAACCTGCAGGGGGGTGACCCCGTGATTCCGGGCGATCTGCTGGACCGCTTCATTCTCGGTCAGCCCTTTTCTCAGCGTTCCTGCCTGGGCCAGCGGGGAATACGCCATGACAGGAATTTTGTGGCCTCTCATCCAGGGCAGCAGCTCATGCTCGATGCCTCTTGAGCCAAGATGATAGAGCACCTGGTTCACTGCGCAGTGATTGCCGCCCGGAATGCGGAGCAGCTCCTGCATATCCGGGGTATCCAGATTGGATACGCCCCAGCGGACTATTTTGCCCGAAGCGACCAAGGCCTCCATCCCTTCCACCGTCTCTTCCAGCGGGATGGTGCCGCGCCAATGCAGCAGGTACAGATCCAGATGATCCGTGCCCAGCCGCTTCAGGCTGGCTTCGCAGCTGCTGACCAGCTTAGTCCCGCCAGCATTATGCGGGTACACCTTGGAGACCAGGAACACGCTGTCGCGGATGCCCTCCAGCGCTTCACCGACCAGCTCCTCGGAGCGGCCGTCCCCGTACATCTCGGCCGTATCAATCAGATTCATGCCCAGCTCCACACCTTGCCGCAATGCGGCAATCTCTTCTGCCCGCTTCGCAGGCTCCTCGCCGATCTGCCAGGTTCCCTGTCCCACTCTCGGCAATACAGCTCCATCCGGTAAAATGATCGTATCAGATACAGGTTTGCTCATAATAATGGAAGTCTCCTTATAGGATAATGTTATTACTTACTATACTTACCATATTAGCTCCTGTGAAACATCCGGCAAGTGTCTAAGTCTGTAACGTTTGGAGCAGAATCAGCCGATAAGCTTCAGCCCGGCGACAGCCCCCAGGATCAGCACGATGCAGGCAATCCGCCGAGGATCACGCGCTTCACCATAGAATACCATTCCCATGACCGCTGCCCCGGACGCTCCGATCCCCGTCCAGATCGCATACGCTATCCCCATGGGTAGGCTCTCCATCGCCAGGGAGAGCAGCAGGAAGCTTGCTCCGAACCCCAGAACAAGCAGTGCGACAGACTGCCAATTCCGGTTCTTGTGCAGCTTGCCAATCATTGCTACCCCGAACATCTCGCATAAACCTGCGGCAACCAGCATGATCCATGCCATATCAGTTCAGCTCCTTTGCTTGTTTAGGTTCCTCGGCCGGCGTCACCAGCTTCAGCCCGACCACCCCTGCCAGCAGCAGGCCGATCAGCAGCAGCTTCAGCGGCCGCAGCGGCTCATGGAATAGAATTCCGCCCGCCAGAACGGTGCCTGCTGTCCCCAGTCCCACGAACACAGCATAGACTGTCCCCACCGGCAGCCTGCCGCTGGCCCAGATGAGGGCATAGAAGCTGATCAGGATGGCTGCTGCCGTTACCGCCCATTCCCAAGGCGAAGCAGCGTGCTTCAGCCCGATGACCCATATCACTTCAAAACATGCTGCGCCTGCAATCATTACCCAGCTCTTCGTGCTCTTCTTCATTCCGTCCTGCCTCCTGTGATTCAAAATAATAAGCCCGGAAGGTTATCGTCTCTGCAGACGATACCTCCCGGGCTTTTGTCCCTCCGTGTATACACGGATATGAACTCTATCCGTGCGTTCTCCCTCGGACCAGCCAGCGGTGTTCACCTTCGCTGCGGAACCCTAGAGAACAATAAAAGCTTATGAACTTACGTCGTATGTTAGCAAATAACACTGCGAAAAGCAACCCTTGCTATTCTCCGGCAGCAGTTGCCGGATCAACTCCCGGAGCTTGTCTCCAGCATAATCAGCACTCCCCAGGGTTCCAGATCGAAGGTTGCCCCCGGCATAGCCTCCTGGCCGGAGAGCAGCTCAACCGCTGTCCCGTAAGGGTATTGCACCTGATGCGGGTCATCGCTGTAATTGAAATAGTAACGGACCTTGTCCCCCTGGCGGTTGGTTCCGCTTCTGACAATCAGCGGCCAGGACAGCTCCTGGTCCGGCCCCCATAATCCGGCTTCCGCTACTGCGGATTTCAGAATACTGCTGAGCAGACCCCGGCTGGTCATGCAGCCGATATAGACCGCAGTTCCGTTCCCGTAGCGGTTCCGGGTCACTGCGGCATACTGCCCCCAATGCCGGTGCCCGTAACGGTACAGGACCTCGGCTGTCGTAGGTGTAAGCAGCTCCATCCAGCTTGTGACCTCCCGGTCTTCGCCGCTATACTCCCCGCTTTCATTCTTCAAACTTACCTCATGCGGAGTTATGAACTGGCTGTAGGTAACCCCGCAGGCTTCGCTGATGATGCCCGGCTGCACGGCTGTCCGCACCTGGACATCTCCGTTCGTGAACCCGCTTTTGAAGGAAAAGACCATATGTCCGCCTTGATGCACATACGCATTCAGGCGTTCCAGCGGCTCGTCTTCCACAGCATACAGCGCCGGTACAATAATCAGGCTGTAGCGGGACAGCTCTGTACAGCCGGGCGGGATGAAGTCGCATTCGACATTCATCCGGTACAGCTCATCATAGAGCCAGCGGACCACATCATTATAGCCTTGGCCGTCCGGAAGCTTGAACCATTCCATGGCAGTCAGCGCCTCGTTGCTGACCATGACCGCCACCTTGTTCTGCTTCTGGAGGCCGGCGAGCTTATCGCTTAAGCGGGCGAAGTCACGGCCAATCGTCTTCGCTTCGTTATACACCGGATTGGGCTTGAAGTCATGGCTGAGCAGGCCCTTCCAATACGTCTCCATGGAATTGTGGATCGAATGCCAGTGCCAGTAGGCGACCATGTCCGCACCGGAAGCCAGATGGCTGAACGCTTGCAGCCTCAGTTGTCCAGGATAAGGCGTCCAATGGGAGAAGGCCTGCGCCTGGGTCTCCAGAACAAGATAATTGCTGCGCTTCAGCGAACGGGTCAGGTCGCCGCCGAAGGCAATCTCTGTTCCTGTCAGCTCATGCTGTGACGGATGGTAGATGTCCACACCGGCGATATCGAATGCCTCCGCCGCCGCGAAATGGTCCACAGCAGGCTGCAGTCCGAAGGAGTGTCCGCGCCAGTCAAAATCGAAGTTCTGGGTCACGAATTGACCCGTTTGCTTATACTCGTTCACCAGCGCAGCCTGCCAGGCGAGGAAATTCGTCACCAGCCCGCGCTGGAAGCGGGCAAATTCAGCACCCAGGCTGCCGTTAATGGTGCCCGTAACCGCAGGAAAGTCCTCCCAGCTGTTGATCCGGTTGCTCCAGTAGTCCAGACCGAAGCGGCGGTTGATCTCCTCCAGCGTGCCGAACCGCTCCCGCATATACTTAACGAACAGATGCTGCACATTATCTCCGGCCGTATCATAATGCTTGGTCTCGTTGTCCGTCTGATAGCCGATAACCGCCGGATGCTTGCATACCCTGCCGATCAGCCTCCTGATGATCCGCTCCGCATGGAACAGATAGGCCGGGCTCGTAATATCCATGATCTGCCTGGCCCCATACTTCCCGGGCCCCCTTGGAGTTACGGCCAGCACCTCTGGATGTTCCTTGACCAGCCAGGTTGGCACCGCATAGGTTGGTGTTCCAACAATAACTGCGATGCCGGCGGCTGCCATCGCATCCAGCACCCGGTCCACAGAGGTGAAGTCAAAGACGCCATTCTGCGGCTCGTGGGTACTCCAGGTGGATTCGGCAATCCGTACCGTGTTAATGCCCGCTTCCTGCATCATGGCGATATCCTCTGCCAGACGTTCATAAGGCATGTATTCATCATAATAAGCAACTCCGTAACGCAGCTGGTTCATCATACACCTGTCCTCTCTGTTTAGCCTTTAATAGCACCTTCCGCAATTCCCTGCATAATAAACTTCTGAAAGAAACCATAGATAAGAATTACAGGGAGCGCTGTCAATACCAGTGCCGCCAGGATCAGCGGCCATTCCTTGTTATATTCTCCGAACAGGGTATTCGTAGACAGAATCAGGGTGTACTTGGTTGAATCCGTCAGCATCAGCAGCGGCAGCAGGAAGTCATTCCAGATCCACAGGAAATCCAGAATTGCAATGGTCACGGTAATCGGGACGAGTAGCGGAAAAATAATCCGCCAAAAGGTCTGAAACTCTCCGCAGCCGTCAATGCGCGCCGCCTCCTCCAGTTCACGGGGGATGGATTTCACAAACCCGTGATAGAGGAACACCGCCATATTCACGCCAAGCCCGATATAGATGACTGCCAGCCCGTAAGTGCTGCCGCTGACATGCAGTGCTTTGGCCATACGGGTAAGCGGAATCATAATCGAATGGAACGGGACGAGCATGGAAGCGATGAACAGCGAGAAGATCATAGCGCTCAGTCTGCCGGAGGTGCGGGACAGCTTGTAGCCGGCCAGGGCAGCACAGAAGATGATGCCGCTGATTCCGAGAACCGAGACAATCACCGAATTCAGCGTGCTGTTCAGCAGATGGACTTTATGAAAGGCCTGGCTGTAATTCTCGAAATGCAGCCGGGTCGGCAGGGCGATGAAGGAGGTGAACATCTCTCCCTGGGTCTTCACAGAATTAATGATGGCCAGATAAATCGGGAAAAAGGAAATGACCGCACCTGCGCAGAGGAACAATGTGATGAGGAAGGAACTTCCTTTGTTCAGCCTCATGCTTCCACCTCTTTTCTTTTCATAACACCGATCTGGATGAAGGTGAACAGCAGGATAATGACGAACAGGATCACGGATTTGGCACTCGCATACCCATACCGGAAGTTGTTGGAGAAGGCTTCTTCATATATATTCATCGTAATGACCTGGGTACTGCGTCCTGGACCGCCGCCGGTGAGTCCATAGACTACCTCGAACACTTTGAATGCCCCGTTCAGCGTAAGGAACAAGCAGATGGTCACGGCATGGGTAATCATGGGCAGCGTCACTTTGCGGAAGCTCTGGAAGGGGCTGGCCCCGTCAATCACAGCGGCTTCCTTCAGACTCTGCGGCACCCCCTGCAGGGCAGCCAGATATATAATCATCATATAGCCTACGCCATTCCACAGCGATACGATAATGATCGAATAGAAAGAGACCTTGGGATTCCCAATCCATAGCTGGTCCAGAAAAGTCATGGCTGTCTTCTCCGCAAGCTGCGGCAGCACCTGGGAGAATACGAACGTCCACATGAATGCGCTGATGATGGTGCTGATCATGTTCGGCATGAAGAAGATCGTCCGGAAGAACCCCTTGCTGCGGGTCTTCGTCTCAATAAACACAGCCAGCATAAGCGCTAACACATTCTGCAGGACAATCATGAACAATACATATTTCAGGGTGAACAGCAGCGCATGCACGAAATCTGGATCTTCACGCAGCGCTTCAATGAAATTGCCGAGTCCGATAAATGAATAATTCGCGTTGAGTCCGTTCCAGTCGGTGAAGCTGTAATACATGCCGCCGATAGTAGGAATCAGCAGAAATAATGAATAGATAATCAGTGCGGGTGCGACGAAGGCAAGCAGTGAAGCTATATGTTTGTAGCTCTTGACCGGCACAGAAACCGCTCCTCTCCTATGTGTATAACCGACCAGAGTGGCGGAAGACGGGCTGCCCCGCCTTCCGTTCCAGTGCTTGGCTGCTGCTTATTTGTTGACCTTGTTGTAGGATTTCCAGGCCTTGTCGAGCGCCTTCAGGACATCATCCTGCGACACTTGACCGGCATAATAAGCCTGCAGTCCCTTGCCCACCTCATCCTTCACGGATTGCGGAATAGCCGGGTCCTGTACGGATTTGCCTGCTTTGACATAGGTAGTGGCCTCTGTGATCCACGGATAGCTCTCATAGGTGTGCACCGTGGCGATCGGATTGAACTTCATCGCCTGGAACAGACCGTTCGAAGCCTGGTCATCCAGCACATAGTTCAGGAAGTCGAGCGCGACTTCTTTGTTCTTGCTGGTCGGCGAAACGGCGAGCGAGGTAGAGGCGCTCAGATTGATCAGCGTCGCAGCAGGATCATCACTGATTGGCAGCGGAGCAACACCGAAGTCTAAGTCCGGATTCGACTTGAGGATCGTCTCCGCATACCATGGACCCATTAGCCACATGGCCCCTTTGCCGGCGGCGAAGGCTGCTGCCCCATCGTCACCGCCTACTTCGGTAGCCTTGGCTGTTCCGTTCGCATTGATCAGATCGAAGATATCGAAGATGGCCGGCTTCATCTCGGTGAAGGAGCCTTCGTCCTTGTTCATCTTGTTCACGAATTCGGGATCTTGGGTCTTCATCATTGCGCCTACGGCCAGCGGCAGCACCAGCTGCGGAATCCAGGATTCCTTATAGGAGAGGACAAACGGTGTGATCTCCTTAGCCTTCAGCTTCTCAATGACGCTCTTCATCTCAGTCAGTGTTGCCGGTGGAGTCAATCCTTGCTCAGTGAAGATCTTCTTGTTGTACAAATACCCCCAGGACAGAGTCTCCAGCGGAAGCGCCACAATCTTGCCGTCTGTAGTGGTTACGGAAGGCTTCACACTGTCCAGCAGCTTGGCTGCGAACGGCTGGCTGGATAAATCCTCCAGATACCCGGCTTTATAATAGGAAGGAATTTCATTAACCGCATGAAGCGCAAAGATATCCGGTGCATCATTAGAAGCCAGCCGTGTCTTAAGGATCTGGGAGGCATTGTCTGCCGTAGGCATTTCCAGCTGTACGGTGACCTCGATATTCTTGTCGGCTTTCTCTTTCTTCACGAATTCGGCAATGTACTTGTCATATTGCTCCTTGAAGCGCGGCTGCGCGATGAACATCTTCAGCGTGACGCTTTTGGCACTACCCTCTGCGCCTCCGCTGTTCGTATCGTCCCCGGCTGCATTGCCCGCAGTTCCGCTGTTGTTGCCGCCGCAGCCTGCAAGAAGCGTAGCTGCGAGAAAGGTAACCAATATCCCTTTGCTCATCTGTTTCATGCTGTAAGACCTCCCAATGTCTTTGTTTTGTTTACGCTTTCATTGTATCCTGTTTATGAAAGCGTTTAATTGGACGGCTTTACCCTTCGGGATTGGACATTTTTAAACCTTCGGCCTGCTTCCTCATTTCGCCTGGAGCTACTCCGAAATGCTTCTTGAACACGCGGTAAAAATAACCGACATCCTCATATCCGGCCAGCTCGGCCACCGTCTTGATCGGGATATTCCCGCTCTCCAGCCACTGCTTCGCTTTGTCCATCCGCAGCCTGAGAATATAATCCGTAACGTTGATGCCATATTCCAGCTTAAATACCTTGCTCAGATATTCTTTGCTGACAAAGAATACCCGGGAGAGTCCCTCCAGCGTTACCGCCTCGGCATAATGACCGCAGATATACTGCCGGACATCCTCAAGGTTAAGCTTATTCTTGAATCTGCGCTGACCGATGAGCTGCTCCAGACTCTCCGTGTACAGCTCCCTCAGCCAGCACTCCAGACTTTCCGGAGCGGTCAGCACCGCACCAGGAATTTCTGTCTTCAGATGGACATCCTCAAGTCCGTTGCCGCGCTGTAATTCCTTCAACAGCAGCAGCATCTCACTGGCAGCCTGACGGAGCATTCCCGGACTCTGGACACTGCCCAGCTTAAGCTCCTCCGTAATATTGCCCAGCACCGCATGGACACTTTCAACATTAAGCTCATTGAAATGAGCCTTCATTAGCTGTTTGTGGCTGGCAAGGGACCAGGAGACATCAATATCCAGCCTGTACTGCTCATGCTCAGCGGCGGCCTCCTCCAATTCCTTGCGGCATTTGTCCAGCACAGCATTCAGCTCGGCGGGATCAATAGGCTTCAGCAGATAATCCACCGCACCATACCGCAGGGCACTCTGGGCATATTTGAAATCGTCGTAGCCGCTGATCACGATGACCTTCATCTCCGGGTACTCATTATGCAGCGCATTCATCAGCATGACACCGTCTGTGCCGGGCATACGCATATCCGTAATTACAATATCCGGCTCAAGGACACCGGCAAGACGGAGAGCTTCATTCCCCCCTTCGGATTCACCGACGATCTCCATTCCGAAGGCCTCCCAAGTGCCAAATGTCCTCACAAGCTCCCGGTTCCAGCCTTCATCATCCACCAGCAGCACCTTAATCATGCGCCCATCTCCTTCCTCTCCTGCGGGATAGTCAAAGATACCGCAGTCCCCTGTCCTTGCCGGCTGGTTACTCCAACCCCATAGCCGCTGCCAAAGTGCATTCGGATGCGCCCGGCCACATTCCCAAGCCCGATCCGTTCCCCGGAGGTCCAGGCTCCGTCCTCTCTGCTGAGGCTTCGCTGCAGCTCCGCCAGCCGGACAGCTTCAATCCCGATTCCGTTATCACTGATGCAGATCACCGTATCGCCGTCTCTACAGGTGACCTGTACCTTCAGTTCCCAGGCCCCTTCCTTCGGCTCAAGACCATGGAAGAACGCATTCTCTACAATCGGCTGCAGGCTCAGCTTGGGGATCAGACTGGATAACGCAGCCTCATCGACCTCCAGACTGTAGCTGAGGCGGGCGGCGAACCGCTGCTGCTGGATCTGCATATAATCGCTGAGATGCTTCAGCTCGGCCCGCAGCGGGGCCAGATCATCAGGCTCGCGGATAATATATCGGAACATATCACTCAGGGATCTGAGCACACCATAACTCTCCGAGGGACTGTTCTTGAATAGCATGCTGCCGATCATCTGGAGCGTATTCTGCAGGAAATGCGGGTTGATCTGTGCCTGTAGCGCCTTCAGCTCCGCACTCTTTTTCTCCAGGGTGATCATATATTCATTCTTGATATGTTCACGGATACGGTGGGACATCTGATCCAGCTTCATCTCAAGCAGGCCGATCTCATCCACCCGGATATTCGCCCGCTGCTCCCGCTGCTTCATCATGCCGAAGCCCTGGATCGAACGGGCCAGATTGACAATCGGTGTCGCCAGCCGCCAGGCCAGCAGGACCGCCAGGAGAATCGCAACCGACACCGAAATGGCGCCTATGATCAAGCCGAACTTCATAGTCTTCATGGCACTTTCATTAATGAAGCTGGTAGGAAGGATGGTCACCAGCTTCAGGCCAACCGGATCAATGGTACTGTAGAATACATACTCATCCTCTCCGCGGAAATAGCCTTGAGCCTCCCCGATACCGGCTATCCGGCTTAAGGTAGCTGCCGAAGGTGTCATGCCTGAGGGCTGGTATAGAATCTTCCCGTCGGCTCCGGCTATGAACACCATGTCATCGCTTCCCCTTCTCAGCAGATTCAGCGTCTGGTCCAGCATCCCCCAGCGGATCTGCAACGAGATCCCGCCCAGCTTCTCCTGATTCTCGAACCGGTTGATGCTGCGGATCAGCTGGAACCTGCTTGTGTCCCCGGCATCGGTTGTAATAGTGAAGTCCCGGTTCTGCTCGAACAGCGGCTTATAGGCTGCAGGAACCGAAGGCGGCGATGCGATATCGCTGGAGGAAGCATCCACGGTGAACAGCTTGTTATACTCCTTCAGATACAGCTCGACTCCAATCACATGATTGCCTGCCGAATAGAACAGATTGGTCAGTGTATCAATGATATTCCGCTGGTAGGTGAACTGGCTGGAGAGGCCCGGTTCTTCGGCATTGGCCAGATAATCGCTCAGATGCGGGCTGATCAGCACGGTGTAGATCAGATTGTTCAGCTGGGCGAACTGGCTGCCGAGATGGATGCCTGTCCATTTCATGTTGGAGAGGGTGGTACTGATCACCTCTTCCTCCATGGAGCGGCGGTTATTCTCTGCGGCCAGCCCGGTAATGGCGACAATAGGCGCTACAGCCAGCATAATCATCGTCAGCATAAGTCTATTGCGGATACTCCGCCGGAAGGGTCCGGTGAACCTTCTAATCCATGGGGCAAACATGACTTAAGATCAACCTCCCGCTCTCACTTGCCGTAGTTTATCCCGAAGTAGAATGATTTAATAGTAGCAAAAAACTAACGCCCGGCAGTTGGGGGCGCTAGTTCATTTTACTTACAATCTATTAACAGGTACATGCTTAATCTGCCTGTTCCTCTACAACAATGGTATGGAACGATTCTGCTTCAAGCCTGAAGGAGTGCAGTGCAGTACCGTTATGGAGATGCAGCATACGGGATTCCTTATACGGGTTGGCTACAACCAGCGTCAAGCCGCCCGCCGGTGTCCGGAATGCGGTAGCATGTCCGCTCCATGGGCCAGCCAGTCCGGTACGGACAGAGCCCGGCGCAGCGAAGCGGGAGAAATGCTGCATCACGTAATATTCAGGGTTGGCCTCGGCCTGCCGCAGATCTGGATCAACGGTCAGCATCGAATTCTGCTCCCAGCCCCAGGTGCTGCGTCCTTGCGGGGCAAGAACCATGTTCCAGTAAATATAAGCATGCACGCCGTTCGAGAAATATTGATGGTACAGATTATAGACGTACTTAGCATAAAACCAGGTGTTCTTGCCGTCTCCACATTCGTTCTCTGTCTGCATGTATCTCAGCTCCGGGTAGCTCTCCACCGTCCGCTGTATCGCATATTTGCCTGCCCATTGATAGCCGACACCCTTCACGTATTTGTAGGCTTCAGGATCACCGAGTACTACACCGGCAAAAGCATCATGGTCACTTGATTTGTGCTTGAGCCATTCATCCCAGGGCTCCGGTGCATTGATCGTCCCGAGCCAGATTTCAGTATCCAGTCCATGGGCCTCAAAGGCCGGGCCCAGATAATCACGGATAAATTCTCTAAGCTGCTCTCCGGTCCATACGCAGGAGGGGAATTTCTGGTCCGCTACCACCTCGTTCTGCACATGCACCTGATGGATCGTAATTCCCTCTTCCCGGTAAGCCTGTACGAACTTCACGAAGTACAGGGCATAGGCGGCAAGATTCTCCGGCTCCCACCGCAGCGTACCGTAATTATAAGCCTTCGGGAACTTCATCCAGGTCGGCGGGCTCCAAGGGGAGGCGAACAGCTTCAGCTCAGGATTCAGCGCCAGCGCCTCCTTGATATATGGAATCAGATATTTCCGGTCACGCTCAATGGAGAAATGCTCCATTGCATAATCGCCGTCCGTCTCATTATGGCTGTACCACTCCAGCGCGTAGTCACTGGCCCCGATCGGCAAGCGGCAGATGCTGAACCGCTGTTCCCCCTCCGGGTGAAAGAGGTCATGCATCAGCTTGGCCCGCTCCTCCTCCGGCAAGGCAGACAGGGCCTCATAGCCCAGTTCGTTGAAGCACCCTCCGAAGCCTTCCAGCACTTGATGGCTCTCCCCCGTAACTGTCAGGTTAGGTGCAGTTCCGGGCGCAGCTTGTTCCGGTGCCTTCTGCTCCACCCAAGCTGCCTGCTCCGTACTTGTGAACCATTTGATCATAGGTACTGACATCTTTATGATCCCCCTTTTCAATGATTGCGCTTACATTATAACGGATTATTTGCCCTTCCGAATTGGACAATCCCAAGGCTTAACATTGGAGGATATTAAGGTAACCTGGTGAGACCTATACATTCTGATATTTGGATAAAAGCAGCGGACCTGGGCGGTCCGCTGCCTATTATTATGAGGATTGTGACTCCCGGGACGGAATCTTCTTCCGTTCCGTTAATACACCCTACTCCTGTCCGGCAAGCCGGTTCAATTCACGCAAATCCTCTGCCAGATCAGCTTCGGTGTATTTGCCCTGGCCGAAGCCGATCATCGCGCGCAGCGGCATATATTGCATCATCGCCAGGAACATTTCCGGATTATCACCCAATGCATCCTCCAGACCGAAGATACTGCCGTAGTTCTTCGCTTTATCAGCGGTCAGCGGATTCGCCAGCAGATCGCCCACTGTAGTATTGCGATGGAACTTACAGGTAAGCTTCGTGGTTGACACTACCTCAAGCTCGGCGGACAGGCGGATATCGCGTGAGGATGAACCTACAGCGATCTTGAACATTCCGCTCTCCACATGCCAGTCGGCCAGTGTCACATTGTAGTAGGCGAAGGAGCGCTTATCCAGTGTAAAAGTTACCTTACGCTCTTCCCCCGGCTGAAGCTCCAGCTTATCAAAGCCCTTCAGCTCCTGCAGCGGACGAATCACGCTGCTCTCGGTATCGCTGACATAGAGCTGCACGGTTTCTTTGCCTGTTCTGCTGCCTGTGTTCTTAACGGTCACCGAGACCTGTACGGTATCTGTGTCCTTGATGCGGGTCTGATCCAGCGACAAATTACTGTACTCGAACTCTGTGTAGCTGAGTCCGAAGCCGAACGGGAACAGCGGCTCTATTTCTTTGGTATCATAATAACGGTAGCCGACAAATAAACCTTCCTTGTACTCCACAGTATCGCCTTCTCCGGGGAAATTCAGGAAGGACGGATTGTCGCTCAGCTTCCGGGGGAACGTCTCTGCCAGCTTGCCGCTAGGACTCACTTCACCGAAGAGCAGGTCCGCAACCGCGCCGCCAAAAGCCTGCCCGCCCAGATACCCTTCGAGCACGGCCTTCACCTGATCCAGCCAAGGCATCTCTACCGGCGAGCCGTTGCTCAGCACCACAATAATCTCGCTCTGGACTTCAGCCACGGCTTCGATCAGCGCCAGATGACTCGCAGGAAGCGACAGATGGCTGCGGTCATAGCCTTCCGATTCGTAGCGGTCAGGCAAGCCAAGGAACAGCACGGCAGCATCCGCTTGGGCGGCTGTATCCCGGGCTTCACGCAGCAGTCCGGCATTCACCTCATCGCTGGCCAGCTCGTAGCCCTGTGCATAGAGGAAGCTGGCCGAATCACCGGCAATCGCCTGCATCTCGGCGAAGGCGTCATCCAGTCTTGTCGGATTCACATGTGAGCTGCCGCCGCCCTGATAACGGGGCTTCTTGGCGAATTCGCCGATGATGGCAAGCTTGCCGCTCTTCGCCAGCGGCAGAACGCCGCCTTCATTCTTCAGCAGCACCATACTCTCGCGGGCCACTTCCCGCGCCAGCGCATGATGCTTGTCCTGATCGAAGACTGCTTCCTCGCTGCGGCTCTCCACGCTTTTGAAGATAAAGCCCAGCATCCGCTCTACCGCCAGATCCAGTGTCTCCATAGACAATTCCCCGCTGTTCACGGCGTCTATAATCTTGGTGTCCCCGATGCCCCCGCTGGACGGCATCTCCAGCTCCAGCCCGGCCTGCAGCGCCTTCACCCGCTCATTGACAGCGCCCCAGTCGGACACCACGAACCCTTCAAAACCCCACTCCTCGCGGAGTATCTTAGTTAGCAGCTTATGGCTCTCGGAGGCATACTCCCCGTTCACACGGTTATAGGAGCTCATGATGCTCCAAGGCTGGCTCTGCTTCACTGTGCCTTCGAAGCTAGCCAGATAAATCTCACGCAGTGTCCGCTCATCAATAACCGCATCCACAGACATGCGCCGGTGTTCCTGGTTATTGGCGGCAAAATGCTTCAGGGAAGTCCCGACCCCCTGGCTCTGCACTCCCTTCACATGACTCGCAGCCATCTCCGAGGCGAGGAACGGGTCCTCCGAGAAATATTCAAAGTTCCGCCCGTTCAGCGGAGAACGTTTGATATTATTGCCCGGCCCGAGCAGAACCGCCACATTCTCCACCTGGCATTCCGTTCCCAGCGCCTCCCCCACCCGGGCGATCAGCTTGCGGTCCCAGGAGGAGGCCAGCCCGGCTGCTGACGGGAAACAAGTGGCTGGTACGCTGTTATGCAGACCGAGATGGTCCGCGCTTCCCTGCTGCTTGCGGAGCCCGTGGGGTCCGTCCGTTACCATCACTGAGGGAATGCCCAGACGCTCAATCCCTTTGGTGTTCCAGAAATCCAGCCCGGAGCAGAGTCCTGCCTTCTCTTCAAGTGTCATTTGCGACATGAGCTTCTGAATATCCGTTGCCATAGTGTTGTCCTCCTAAGAATGCGTTTTCTTACCTTCATTCTAAACGACTTGCTTGTTTGTTTATGGTATTATAATTGGAACTTTGGTATTTTGGTTAGATGTTGAGGAGGCAGTCATGGAGAAGCCAGTGAAGGTGCCAATGAAGGTGCCAACGAAGGAACCAATGAAGGAAAATCAAAGGGTACCCTATATCTGCAAGCTGATCTATGAGGCCTACCAGGTTCCGGTCATGTGGCTGGATGAAGACGACAGCCCGGGACTGGCCCTGCCTCCGGCGGTCGCCGGCCGGCCTGCCGTTCAGGAGACGGGCAGCCTGCTGGCTGAGATTATGGACCATGCCCGCAGGAGCAGGTCTGGGGTTGGGGCGGCGGTGGGCATGGCGGCAGAAACAGCGACGGACATAACGGCAGGGATGACAGCGGGCATGGTGGCGGGGACGGCGACGTACATAGCGGCGCAGAGTGCGGAGGGTACAACCGCAGGGATGGCAACGGGTTCGGTGGCGGGGACGGCAACGGGCATAGCGGCGCAGAGTGCGGAGGGTACAACCGCAGGGATGGCAACGGGTACGGTTTCGGGGACGGCAACGGGCATGGCAGCGGGCGTGGCGACAGGAACCCCGGCGGGCACAAGCACAGGGCTGGAAGCGGACATCGTGGCTGAAACAGCCACGGGCACGGCGAAGGTAGCGGACACCGATGCCCCTGCTAGTGTTGGGGCGGCGCCCGTCACCCCCGCTCTGCCGGTTCTGTATACCACCGGCTACCTGGAGAATTTCATTATTCTCCAGGTAGCCGAAGCAGATCTAAGCTGCGGTGCAATCGTCATCGGTCCGGTGCTTAGTGCCCCGATTACCGGAGACAATGCCGCCAGCCTGATGCGCGACCACAGCATTCCGCCCGGGCAGCAGGAAGACTGGCTCCAGTATTACAGCAGCCTGCCTGTATTAAACCGGATGCGCTGGTATCATGCGGCGCTGCTGCTCTACACCCTTGTTACGGGGCTGCAGTTGTCTATAACGGAGCTGCTACTGACGGCAAGTACGCCTGCCGGGCCTGCTCCTTCTCCGGGCGACAGCCCGGATCTGGATCTTTCCTACCGCCGCGAGATAACTTGGCTGCACCATGACCCGATGCTGGAGCGGGAGATGTTCCGCCATATTGCGAACGGGGACAAGACAGGGCTGCTGCGGACCCAGGCTTCTTTTGCCGAAGAGAATTACGGACGGCTCTCCAAGCAGAGCCAGCTGCGCAGCAAAAAAAACCTGGCCGTCTCCTCCATAACTCTGGCAACCCGCGCAGCGATTGAAGGCGGGCTGTTCTGGGAGATCGCCTATACCCTCAGCGACTTCCACATTCAGCATATAGAGGAACTCCGTGATATTCCGGCAGTGGACCGCGCCATGGTTGCCGCACTCTGTGACTTCGCCGATCAGGTACTGGGCAGCCGCAGCTCCAAGCTCACGCGTATCTCCGCCCTGTGCCAGAATTTTATATATAATCATTTATATGAAGAGCTTCCGCTCAGCAGGTTGGCCGAATTCACCGGTCTTAATGCCAGCTATCTGTCCCAATTGTTCAAAAAAGAGACCGGAACCGCCATCAGTGACTATATCCAGCAGGAACGGATCGAAGAGGCCAAGCGGCTGATCGGACTTCCCGGCATTACCCTGTCGGATATTGCTTCGCGTCTGCATTTCAACGACCAGAGCTATTTTACCAAAGTGTTCAAGAAATATACGGGTCTCACACCCGGACAATACAAACAGCATCCAGAGCAGTTTCCGCGCTTCAGATAAGTAATTTCAAGCTGTCTGGTTAGTCTGGCTGTGACTGTGACTCCGTCGCTGGTAGCAAAGGCTGGACTATTCTGTAACCTGGATGACCTTCAATAACTGAGAAATTATGGTATGATTCAGGTAAGAACGCATTACTACTTTCTATAATAGGAGGGGTTCCATTTGATTGGTAGCTTTGTATTTGTTGGAGTAGTTGTGTATATCGCTATATTAGGCATTAATCACAGCAACCGAAATGCCCGCCATAAGAATTACGGGAACAGGAATAACAGGAGCTACGGGAACAGGAATAATTCTGCGGATAGTTTTTTCTTACCGGGAGTTGATCTGAACAGTTCCTCCGTAGACAGCCGCGACAATCATCTTCGTCACAATGACGGGCACAGCGGCGCCAGCCATCACCATGGGCATCATACACAGGATCATAACCATGGCAGCAGCAGTTGGGGCAGCGGCAGCCACGGCGGCTGGGACAGTGGCGGCCATGGCGGCGGCGATTCCGGTGGCGGGGATGGCGGCGGTGGCGGTGGCGGAGACTAACAGAATGAACAACCGAGCCTCACAGTTGCCATGAACGGCAGCCGGGAGGCTCTTGTGGTGAGCGGGCAGAAGTGGGCGCCTGCTTTTAAAACTAACTATTATTGTTCTCCCATAACTTCCCTCACCCCCTCGATCTCGCTCTTCATAGAACCCGGAACCCGTTTTGTTGAACGGCGGTGATTTTTCTTCTGCTAAATCTATCTACCGATTGGATAAGCCGGGATGTTACTACTGTTAACGATGATAGGGTGTTACTGTGAACGATAGCAGTTGGATTTTGTCCACTTGCTGATGAACGAATGGTCGCTTCTACAACAGCAGGTGGAATAACAGCACTTAAATAATCACAATTCACCCAAAAAGGCAGGAAACCGCATCAGTAGATGCTGTTTTTCCACTTGCTACCCTATAATCGTCAGAACCCGCTAAATTAAGATACATTTTTCCACCTGCTATTCCTGAGGCCCGGAGTCGGGCGGCGATTCTGCTCCTCAATCTCGCCTACTGCCCACTTCCAGCTGGAACAGTGGGATTTATCCCTTTCATTTTCTCATCCAGCCCACTTTCGACCGGATCAGTGGGATTTATCCCTTTCATTTTCTCATCCAGCTCCCTTCCAGCTGGAACAGTGGGATTTATACCTTTTATTTTCTCATCCAGCCCACTTCCGGCCGGATCAGTGGGATTTATACCTTTCATTTTCTCATACAGCCCACTTCCAGCGGATTGAGGTGCAGTTTTGCTCCTCCTTCCCGCCTGTTGTCCACTTCCAGAGGATTGAGGTGCACTTTTGCTCCTCCTTCCCGCCTGTTGCCCACTTCCAACGGATTGAGGTGCACTTTTGCTCCTCCTTCCCGCCTGCTGCCCACTTCCAGCGGATTGAGGTGCACTTTTGCTCCCAATTCGCTCCTGCCGCCCACTTTCGACGGGTACAGCGGGATCAGAGAGTTCTGGTTGGGTTCGGCAGGATTGACGGAATTAGTGGGTTCGACGGGCTCGATGGGTTCAGCGGGTTCGACGGAATCATTGGGAGCGACGGGCTCAGTGCGATCAGCGAATCCAGCGAGTTCAGTGGGTTCGGCGGGTTGCGGTGGAATCGATGGGATCGACCAGTTCAGCAGATTAAAGCGCGATCGGAGGTAGCACTATCTACACACACCCAAAGAGGCCAGCATCTTGATGCTGACCGTTTCGTCTACACGATAATATCTCATTCCTTAGCAGGAGAGAGGGTAAGGGTAAATGTCTTGTCGAACGGGGTCACCAGATTCACCAGGACCGACTTGTAGTTTTTAGGCGGCCTGGGCTCACGGGCCGTAGCGCCCAGATGAGCCATTTCCCCACCTGTAAAATCAATCCAGTCACCGCCATAACTATAACGGAACTGTCCTCCGCTCCATAGTGAGTTACCCTCGTCCACCTTCCGCAACTCTCCCGAAGTAATGTTATCCTCACCCGCCGTCTCCAGCCCTCCCGAAGTGAGGTTGCCCTCCCAGCCGAAGTTGAAGGATAGCTGAGCCATAACCTGTGCAGGCTCCTCGCAATGCAGCCGGAGGCTCCAGCCTGTCGCTGTACGGTGTATCTCCGTCTCCACGGAGAGCGTCTGTTCATGGGTCAGGGGACGGCTCTGATGCGGGAGGAGATACCAGGGACTTACTTCTGTAGCAGCTTCCGGCGGAAGCAGCGCTCCTTCAACCGGTCCGTAGTAGCCTTTCTTCTGCACGCCCTTCAGCAGGTAGCCGTCCGGCAGTCTGGTCATCTCCTGCATCGGCACGAAGCCGGGATTGAAGCTGGAGGTTAGCTGCACCGCCAGCAGCCTTACGGCACCGTGACGCATCGCGAAGAAGGAGGGCGTCTCCGTGATCAGTGTCACGCTGGTCTTCCCGTCTCTGAGCCGGGCCACAGGCGCCCCGAAATCGGTATGCAGACGGCTGTGGTAGATCCGCCCCTGATGCCCGGCGGACTCCATCCGCTCCAGATAACCGTTCCGCAGGAACTCACCGTTCAGTATTCTCTCATACTGTACCGGAAGCTCCGCCGTTGTCTCCGGCGGCTGCTGCAGCTCCGGCTCCAGCAACATCCGCACCAGGGCATTCACCGAGCAAACGCCCGGATTTTGAAGTGAACGCCCGGCCCATTCGGCCATGCCGGCCAGTACGGCATCCTTGTCGGACCGGGCAAGAATGGCATAAGGCAAATAGTAGGGAGACAGATCATGCAGGCTCCCCAGATCCTGCCGGCCGGAATAATCGGTCACAACCTCGCCCGAAGGATGGACCAGATAGACCATCATGTGCAGGTTCCGCCGGACCGGGTCCAGAAGCTGCGGCTTATTCAGCAGCCGGGCGGCATGTATAAGCATGATGTCGCTGACTGCGCTGTAGATGCCGTTGCTCCGCTCTGTCCATTCCCCGTCCGGTGTAATGTCCATGCCTTCCGCGAGCCACTGCTCCGCCCGCTGCAGGACCTCTTCCCCGCCGAACAGCTCATGAAGAAACCCAAGGGCCGCGCACATGACCCAGCGGTGATTCGGAGTATGAATCCCGCCTGTAAGCATGACGGGAAGAGTCCGCTCCAGGAACAGGCGCATATTGGCGAGAACCGGCTGAAGCGGCGGCCACTCCTGCTTCAGCAGCAGTTGATACAATTGGGCGTAGCCAACCACGACAAAAGCCGTATCCGGCGGAGAATGATAGTTCGTCCAGCCCGGAGAAATGGACCCGTCCTTATGCTGGAAGCGCAGCACAAACTCTGTGGCCAGCTTCAGCCGGTCCAGCAGCTCCTCATCCCGGTAGTATCTGGAATCCGGGTTCACCAGAGCGGCCCCCCAATAACACATGTCCGTTGGAGTGCCGGTGGTATGATTCACCCAGGCAATCCCCGTATGCGGTTCAATGGTCCCACCATAATACAGACTTTCCTGATCCAGCACCTGCCGGGGAATCCCTTGTTCTACCGCTCTGTCATTGCTATCCACCAGTTGCTTATACATTGTGCTTCCTCCTTGCAGAAAATCTTGCTATATAGGACTTCCGGCCGCTGCCCATCCCCAGATTTCTTCTTTTGCTTATTGTTCAGCCTATCCCCTGCCCGCCAGCTTAGCCGTAAGCAGACGGTGGCTCTCATGAATCTCTTCCGGGCGGCAGGCTGCCTTCAGCTCGTAGACCTTGACCTGGGCCCGTTCAATCATCGGCAGATAGGCGTCATAGAAATCGGGATTCCCGCTGTTCACATAGGGACACCAGTGGTCGGAGAGACCGATCGTCTCATGGATGTGGACACCGACGATGTCATCCATCAGCCCTTCCATCTCCCCGATGCTGTCGTACAGTCCCAGACGGTCCATCATAATGGCGTGGCCGGTATCATACCAGATGCCGACTGGCGCTCCTTTTAAAGCATTGATTATCGTCTTAGCTTCCGCGAGCGTGGGAATCTGCTGCGGCTTGGAGCGGGTCTCGATGCCGAAGCGGACATTCAGCCCCTTGGACACCGCGCGGTTACACACTTCGTCCAGACTTTCAATAATGGTCTGCACATAACCTGCGCTATAGGCTTCACGCCGTTCCATCAGCTCTGCCCACTTCCTGCGATAAGCCGCCGATTCCTTGCCTTGCCCGCCGTAGAGCTGCTCCAGCTCCCCGGAGATATCCCCCGGAAAAGGTACTTCGCCGGGATGCACCACCACGGCTTCCCCGCCGTAGCGATGGGCGTATTCCGCCGAACGGACCAGCAGGTCTACTGCCCGCTTCCGCTTCTCCCTGTCTGCGAAGCCCAGCAGCACGGAATCCGTGCCATAATCAGGGTCCGCCACGTGGGGGAAGGTATTATGCACACTGGATACGCCGATTTCCCCGCGCTCCAGCATCGGTTCGATCGCAGCCAGCATTTCCTCCGTCACATTATAATTCAGCTCCACCCGCCGGAAGCCCAGCCCCCGGATCTCATTCAGCATCCCGTCACCTGTAGTGTGACGTCTGATGTTCCAGCAGGTGGAGAATGAGAATTCGCCTTTATCCTCCATATCCTTCTCTCCTTTCCCTATACCGCAGTGTTGCAGGTTAGCCCTTGACCGCACCAAGCATAACACCACTGACGAAATATTTCTGCAGCCATGGGTAGACTACGAGAATCGGAACGGTAGCGAAGACGACAGTAGCAGCCTTGAGGCTCTCCGGCGGCAGCTTGGCGCGGACAGCCCCCTCCAGCTGTGTCAGCTCAGAGATCATATTGTTCTGAACCATCTGGAAAAGCTTCAGCTGAAGCGGATACAGATCGGGATTATTGATATACATCAGGGAATCCTGGAATCCGTTCCAGCGGCCAACCGCGTAGAAGAGCGCAAGTGTAGCCATAACCGGCATGGATAACGGCAGGACGATTTTCATCAGGGTGCGGAAATGCGAGCTGCCGTCGATCTCGGCTGATTCCTCCAGACTCGGCGGGATGCTGCGGAAGAACGAGATCAGGATAATCAGGTTGAACGGGCTGACCAGACCGGGCAGAATCAGCGACCAGACCGTATCAATCATATGCAAATCACGGATCAGCAGGTATTCGGGAATAATCCCGCCGCTGAAGAACATGGTGATGATGATCAGATACATGAACATGGTGCGGCCCTTCAGCTTGCTTTTGGTCAGCGGATAGGCGGCTGCGATGGTGAAGAGCATACATAATACCGTAGTGGCCACGGTCAGGATAATAGTGAAGATCAGCGAGCGGATCATTGCACTGTCAGTAAAGACTTGCACATAAGCCTTCCAGTTCAGTTCAATCGGGAAAATCGTTACTTCCCCCGAGGTAATGGCCCGCGTAGAGCTGAGGGACACCGCAATCACGTGTACAAACGGAGCCAGACAAAACAGTACGAACAGGGCTATAAAGGTCACATTAACGATATCGAATATCCGGTTTGAGGTACGTTCACTCATAGGACTCCGCCTCCTTTCTTCATGATCATAGAATGCCGTCGCCGGTCACTTTTTTCGATATATAATTGGAGCCAAGGATGAATACCAGTCCAACCACTGCCTGGAACAATCCAACTACAGTCGCCAGCGTATACTGGCCCGATTCCAGACCAATCCGGTAGACGAAGGTACTGAGCACATCAGAATATTCACGCACTGCCGTATTCCCGATGATGTAAGGACGATCGAAGCCGATGCTGACCATTTTCCCCAGGTTGAGAATCAGCAGGGTAATAATGGTAGGTTTGATGCTGGGCAGCGTAATGTAGCGGATCTTCTTCATTCTGGTCGCCCCATCCACCTCGGCCGCTTCAAACAGCTCGCGGTTGACACCGGTAAGCGCTGCCAGATACAGGATGGTTCCCCAGCCGGCACTTTGCCAGACACCAGTGAACAGATAGGTAATCAGCCATGGATTTTTTTCGGTCAAAAAAGGAATGGGGTTCAGCCCCATGCTCTCCAGCAAACCGTTCACCATACCGGATTGGTTGCCGAACAATTGATAGACGATTCCTCCGATAATCACCCAGGAAATAAAGTGGGGAATGTAGAGAAGGGTCTGTGATATTTTTTTGAACCATACCGACTTCACTTCATACAGCATAATGGCCAGAATAATCGGGGCCGGGAAAGATACTATCAAATCCAGAAAGTTCAACAAAAACGTATTGCGCAGACTGCTATAGAACTCTTTCATGCCAAAGACCTCGCGGAAGGCGTCGAAGCCGATCCACTCACTGCCGTTGATTCCCTGGAACAGGTTGAAATCCTTGAAGGCAATCTGTACCCCATACATCGGGCCGTAGCGGAAAATCAGGAAATACATAATGGGCAGTGAAAGCAGCGCGTATAGTTGCCAGTACCGTCTGATGTAGGACGCTTTGCTCAAGTTACTCTCCTCCTATGGAGAAAAAACCGGGCAGAGCAGCATGCCAGCTCCCCCCGGTTTTCACTTTTTTTTAGTTTATTTGGCTGAAATCTCTGTAAGCGCCTGCTCCAGCTCCGCCTTCAGCTTGTCTCCGCCCAGAGACATATAGTCCTTCATTTCCTGCTCGAATATAGCATCGAATTGATCCGGCTTCGCCATCGCGGTCTTCACGATAATAACGTTGAGCTTGTCGCTGAGCGTAGTGCCGTATTTCGATTCTGCTTCAATCGGCTTCCCGAAGACGATAGGACCCACGGTATCCGTGTTGGCAATGTCGATCGACTGCTTCAACGGTTCCTGGTTGTTCACAGGGAATCCGCTGATCCATGCCTTCTCATTCATAGCCTGGTCGCCGAGGTTCTTGCCGTTGGAGATAATCGCGGTGTCCCCGGAAGTGAACAGACGGTCCTGGAATTCCTGGGATACATCAGCCTTAACGACCGGGATGCCGTCCACCATATCGTAGTTCTCGCCCTCAACACCGTTGTAGATGTCAATCAGATTGTTGCCTGTCGCCATCCAGTCAAGGTATTTCACCGCTTCCACTGCACGTTTGCTGCTCTTAGGGATCATGATGTACATGCCGTTCGAGGCATAGCGGGATTTGATATACTTATTGTCCACCTTGGCATTGGTGAGGATATCCGCAGGCAGCAGCTTGCTGCCCGGTACATTCTTGTAGAGATTATCCAGCGTACCGTCAGCATAGAACAAGGTATCCACATCCTCGGAGAAGAAGCCGACGTTGCCGTTCTGAATGTCCTTGGACACCTGGGCTTTGTCTTCATCCAGACTGAAGTCCTTGCTGACCAGCCCTTCATTGTAGAGCTTGTTGAGGAACTGTGCCGCATCCTTGAAGCCCTCATGCAGCGGCAGCTCGTAGCGCTGGCTGTAGGTCAGATCGCCGCTGATCGGCTTAATGAAGGAGTAGATCAGGGTCTCTAACTGAGCAGAGCCAAGTGACATCCCCATCGGGATGGTTTTGGTGCCAAGCCCGCCCGGGTCCTTCTCCTTAAACGCTTTCAAAGTAGTGTACAGCTCATCGGTATTCTTCGGTACCGGAAGACCCACCTTGTCCAGCCAATCCTGGCGGATGTAGGAGGCGTAGCGGCCCGTGATGGCCCGTTTGCCCGGTATGGCGAACTGCTTGCCGTCGAGCTGGCCGAAAGCCATCGTCTCGTCACCAATGAATTTCTTCAACGTCTGACCATGCTCTTCAAGAAGGGGACCGACATCCGTCAGACCGCCCTGCTGGGCATAACGGTAGAAAACGCTGGAATCATAAGTAAAGACAATATCCGGCACATCGGAGTTACTCGCCATCAGTACATTCAGCTTCGTAACTTCCTCTGAACGCTGGACCGGTACAAACTCAACGTCAATGTTATTGGGATCACCGAAATTTTTCTGAATCATCTGGGACATAAAGTTATTGGTAATGGTGTATTGCTTGGGACTTTTACCGCGGTCGAAGATCTCCACCTTTAGAGTTACGCGTTCGGCTTTACCGGGTGCTTCTGTACCTCCGGCTGCTGAATTACTCTTGCCATCAGAGGAGCAGCCTGCAAGCAGCGTAGCCCCCATTACTGCGGTCAATCCGATGCCGATTGCCTTCTTCAGAACTCTTTGGTTTACGTTCACTGTCATTGTTCCATCTCCCTCGCCTTAGCAGGCTATAATGGTGACTTCATGATACCCCCGAGCTTCTATAGTGCCCGATTCTTAGCGGTGTCCCTCAAGCAATACCGGCCTGTGGTGTTCAAGGCTGCTTGCTTGTTGCTTCGGGATGACCACAGTATTCCATACCTTTGGCGGGTCTGACAATAAACCTGTTTCGGATGGGCAATAGCACCTTAATTCGGACATCCGGTTTATCCGACCAACGATTTTCGTACGATAAACCGCTTTCACATCGGCAAAAATACAGGCCGCATCGCTGTTCGCACCCTTTCGGAGGTTAGCGGACGAGGGATGCGGCCTGGGTGTACAGGAGTGTAGCTGATGTAACCATGCTGAAGCTTGTGTCCCAGCCTGCGGCTCAGGTTCTGGAGGCTTCGCGGCGTTTCGAGGAGCGGTAATCGCCCGGCGTGATGCCGGCAATCCGTTTGAATACCCTGCCGAACGAAATAGCATTCGCATACCCTACTTGAAGCGCGATATCCTGCAGGGAATAATCCGTCTCCGCCAGCAGCTGCTCCGCTTCCTTCATCCTCAGCTCCGTGAGGAAGTCCACGAACTTCATTTTGAATTCTGTCTTGAACAGATAGCTGGCATATTTGCCGGAGACCTGGAACCGGTCACTCAGATGCTTCAGCGACAGATCGGGATTGGCGAAATTCTCTTCGATATAATCCTTCATCTCATTGACCATGGCCCGGTAGCTTTTGGTCTCGCTGACCGAGACATAGGTGCGGAATAAATCGGTGACATATTCGAATAAAATAGCCTTCACTTCATGAATCGCCTCGGCCTCTTCCAGCTGCTTCAGCCGAACCTGCGCATTCTCCGCCGACAGCTCGTCCTGCAATTGCTCGGACATCACGGCTACTTCCCGGCCCAGCATCTGCAGCATAGCCTGGATTAAGGAACGGATCTCTTCGTCCTTCAGGAAGTCCTGCTCAAACGCCTCAAAAATCCGCTCCAGCTGCTCCCGCCACTGTCCGCTCGACATGCGGAAGTGCTTCACGAACTCTGCGATCATCTGCAGATATTTATACGTCTCCAGCAGCGGCTGGCGCGCTTCGCCGCTCTCGGCCAGAGCGATATCCCCATAGATCAGCAGCTTATGCTGCATGACATATTCGGCTGCCGCATAAGACTCCCGGATCTTGGCCGGCCCGGCGGCTGCAGAGCCAATCCCGAAGCTGAGCGAGATCCGCAGATTCTGCTCCACCCAGGAGCGGCAGTCCTCCGTGAAGATGCGGATTCTGGCCGCCATCTCCTCATCGCTGCCGGTTGCCAGGAAGAGAATCGCGGCACGTTCGGTTCCTACCCACTCTGCCCAGCCCTGCAGCTCCGCATTCCGCGCCAATTCCTGGAACACATTCATCAGGGCAAACTTGAGCGTATTCTGGTCGCCGCGGGTATAGCGGTCCTCGAAAACCTGCTCATACCGGTTAATCTCAGCTAATACAACCATGAAGCGTGAGGAGGCCTCGGCGCCGGTAAGCGGCGACAGCTCCTCCAGCCGCTGGGTCACCTGCTCCAGCCGCTCGCTGTGCAGCAGATCGGTGAACAGCTTGCTGCGCTGCAGAAGCAGGTTCTCCCTGCTTTTTTTATCATAATCGGTCATGTGGTTGATCAGATCCTCCAGCACCCCGTCAATCAGCATCATCTCGTCAGGCCTGTCGGTGGACTGGTCCATCATGCGGATCTGATGGCCTTCAATCCGGTTCATAATCACCTGGATCGGCTTATAATTGCGCCGGGTCACATAGATCAGATACAATATCGCACATACTACGGTCCCGACGGCAATCGCTACCCAGAGATAGGAGACTACAGAAACCCAGTTGAACAGGTTCCCCGCCTTGATTCCGCTTGCGAACGTCCAGCCGTTTCGATCCAGATTCAGCGTATTCAGCAGCTTGCCATGGGCGGCACCTTCAGTATCGGAATGCGCCTGATATACCGTCTTCCCGCTGCTGTCCAGAATGGTCATGAAAGAAAGCTGCTGGTTGACCATGCTGTCGATCAGCTGCTCTACGGCGCTCATTTTGATATTGATGACCAGCATCCCCCCGGAGCCGAAGGGAAGCGGCATCGCTTTGTTGGTAGTCAGCACACGGATGGGAGTACGCTGAAACTGGTCGGAATTATACTCCCTGACCGGCTGCCACCCTTCCGGCACTACTGGAGTAGAGGTCATGGCCTTGATCCAGTCCTCGTCGAAGAATCCTTCAAGCTCCTTCAAGCCTGACTCCGTTAAAACGCTTCCATGGACACGGTCATACAAATAGACCGATTGAATATACGAGGATTCCTTCATCATATTGCGCAGACTCTGGGCAACCGCATAGACCGTTCCCTGGTCCGGCTCGCCCTGATTATTGAAATAGAGCTTGTAGATATCGGTTCGCTCCACCGCTTCCAGCACCGACAACTCGGCTTCTTTGATCGTCCGGTCCACACTATCCCTGAGATAGCTGGCTGAGATGCGGTCGGCCTTCTTCGTCTCCATCCGGGAGATATCGTTAATGAACACAAATGAGGCAAAGATCAGAATCGTCACCGTCAGCAAAAAAATAGGAAAATAGGACAGCAGCAATCGGCGATACCAGGTACGAAACAATAGACAACCTCCTCCACAACCATTCAATATACCAGGCCGCAGTCCGGCCGCTCTAACACAAACACCGCCCAGAACGAAGCTGCTGCCAATGCAGACATTCTGCTGAGGGGCATACACATTCTGCTGTAGTGATTAAAGATATTGTGATGCAGGAATTATAGTAACTCTGATGCTGACATTATAGTAACTCTGATGCAGCGGCCATAGGTGTTCTGATGCTGGCATTATAGTAACTCTGATGCAGCGATTATAGGTGTTCTGATGCTGGCATTATAGTAACTCTGATGCAGCGGTAGGAGTATAACTCTGTGCGAATTCCTGCCATTATAGCATACGCACTCCCGGTCCAGCCAACCAGATAAAGTCAACTCGCCACAGCTTCCTTCCCCGCCAGCCTCATATGCCCCGCCTGCTTGGGTTAAGCACACTTGGTGTGGATATATGTGGAAACATCCGGTGGGCAAATACCAGCAGAAACGATGGAGTTATATAGATTATTAGGGCAGCAGCCGGCGGCCTAACATTCTCTGGAGTCACGAAATTCATAAACTTACATGTACATTTATATAGCCTAAAGGGATCTGCGGCGGGGACCGGGATGTGGCGGCGAGTGACGGAAGGGATGGAGGGCGTTCCCCTTAAAAATGTAATTTCTCACCCACTCCTTCCCGTCTACCTCCGACTTTCGGTGGAATGAGGTGCACTTCTGCTCTTCATTTCCACCTCCCGCCGACTTCCGGGAGATTGAGGTGCACTTCTGCTCCTCAGTTACGCCTCCCGCCGACTTCGGGGAGATTGAGGTGCACTTTTGCTCCTCATCTACGCCTACCGCCGACTTCCGGGAGATTGAGGTGCACTTTTGCTCCTCATTTCCACCTCCCGCCGACTTTGGGCGGATTGAGGTGCACTTTTGCTCCTCATCTACGCCTCCCGCCGACTTTTGGCGGATTGAGGTGCACTTCTGCTCCTCAGTTACGCCTCCCGCCGACTTTTGGCGGAATGAGGTGCACTTTTGCTCCTCAGGTGCGCCTCCCGCCCACTTCTAGCAAACTCAAAGGGATTTATCCCTCTCCTTCCAGCGTATCGCCCACTTCTAGCAAACTCAGAGGGATTTATCCCTCTCCTCCCAGCGTATCGCCCACTTCCAGCAAACTCAGAGGGATTTATCCCTCTCCTTCCAGCGTATCGCCTACTTCCAGCTTATTCAGAGGGATTTATCCCTCTCCTCCCAGCGTATCGCCCACTTCCAACAAATTCAGAGGGATTTATCCCTCTCCTTCTAGCGTATCGCCTACTTCCAGCTAATTCAGAGGGATTTATCCCTCTCCTCCCAGCGTATCGCCCACTTCCAACAAATTCAGAGGGATTTATCCCTCTCCTTCTAGCGTATCGCCTACTTCCAGCTAATTCAGAGGGATTTATCCCTCTCCTCCCAGCGTATCACCCACTTCTAGCTAATTCAGAGGGATTTATCCCTCTCCTCCCAGCGTATCGCCCACTTCTAGCTTATTCAGAGGGATTTATCCCTCTCCTTCCAGCGTATCGCCTACTTCCAGCAAACTCAGAGGCATTTATCCCTCTCCTCCCAGCGTATCGCCCACTTCTAGCAAACTCAGAGGGATTTATTCCTTTCCTTCCAGCGTATCGCCCACTTCCAACAGATTGGTGGTTGAGGGGGACTGCACGAAGATGCGGAAGGATAACTTCACCCGTCTGAAGGTGGGGTAGGCGGCTAGGTGGCGGCTGGAAGTAGGCGATACGCTGGGAATCCATGAAAAAGCGGAGTACACACAGCCGCAGCCGTGTACCCCCGCATTCTCTCACCCATCCGCCATAAAGGCTGCCACCTATATGACTTATAAACTGCTATAAACCGCTGAGTTCCCGGATATAACGCCGTGCCTTGATGGCATATTCCAGCGGGTCGGCCAGCGCCGGGTCCTGCTCCGCTTCGACGACGAACCATCCCGTATAAGGCGAGGCAGCCAGCTCGGCAAAAATCTCCCCGAACGCAATACAGCCATCCCCCGGGACAGTGAACGCTCCAGCTTTTACCGCCTGGAGGAAGCTCAGCTTCTCCGCAGTCACCTGCCGGACCACTTCCGGCCGGATGTCCTTCAGATGCACATGCCTGATCCGCGGCAGATGCCCACGCAGCACCTCCAGCGGGTTCTCACCGGAGAAGGCCAGATGCCCCGTATCGTACAGCAGCGACACTTCACCAGGGTCGGTAAGCTCCATGAGTCGGGTGATTTCCGCAGCCGTCTGCACACCGGTCCCCATATGATGGTGATACACCAGTGTCATGCCCTTCTCAGCCGCCAGCCGCCCCAGTCCGCCCAGACCAGCCGCAAGCGCCGCCCACTCCTGATCGTCAAATACCGGTTTCTCAGCGAACAGCGGCGTATCCATCTGCCCCTGAATGCTCCGTCCCTGTTCGGACACTACAATGACTTTGGCGCCCATCTCATGCAGGAAATCACGGTGTATGCAAAAAGCTTCTGCCGTCTCCTCATACGGACGTACCGTCAGATACGCACTGAACCAGGCACTGGCGATCTCCAGACCGCGCAGCTCCAAGGCCCGGCGCAGCACCGCCGGGGAGCGCGGGTATTTATTGCCCACCTCACTGCCCTGATACCCGGCAAGCGCCATTTCGCTGATGCACTGCTCGAAGGTATTACCCTGCCCAAGCTCAGGCATATCATCATTCGTCCAGGCGATCGGAGCAATGGCCAGCCGGACGGCATGTTCTCGGAACATCATCTTGTTCTTCCCCTTCCACAATCCCAAGTATGGCAGGCTTCATCTTCATCATGCACCCTCAGTAGCTGCGGGCCTTCTTCAGTTCGTTGGATTTTTGCGCGTAGGCTGCCTGCACTGCCTCACTGCCGGATACTTCAGCTACACCCACATTCCACCAGGCCCCATAGCCATGGGTCATCGTCTTGGGCAGCACCTTGATGTCGATCAGCGTAGAGCGTTCCGACTTCCGGGCCGCCGCCAGAGCAGCCTGAAGCTCCCCGGCTGTGGCCGCGCGGAAGGTCTGAACCCCATAACCGGCAGCGCTCGCGGCATAGTCGATACGCATCAGTTCACCGCTGAGCTGGCCGTCCGCACCCCGGTGACGGAATTCCGTCGCCATGCTGTCCATTCCCTGCTCCATCTGCAGGTTATTAATGCACCCGAAGCCTGCATTGTCCAGCAGAATGACGTTGATCTTGCGGTTCTCCTGCAGGCTGGTTACCAGCTCGGAATGCAGCATCTGGTAACTGCCGTCGCCGACCAGCGCGTAGACCTCGCGCTGCGGCTCGGCTATTTTGATACCCAGCGCACCCGAGATTTCATAGCCCATACACGAGAATCCATATTCCATATGATAGGTATCCGGCACCTCCGAGTTCCACATCCGCTGCATGTCTCCCGGAAGACTTCCTGCGGCTCCAATAACAATTGCGTCCTGTGGAATGGTGTCATTGATGATCGCCAGCACTTGCGTCTGTGTAAGCGAAGTACCCAGCACCCCGGCATACTCGGAGAGCTTCTCGTCAAGATGACCGGCCACCTCTGGAATAAAAGAATCTGCTGCGCGATCAGCCTGACCCTTCTTAACGCCGCCTTCCGTCATGCCACCCTGCAAGCTTCGCTCATCTCCGGCATTCCACGGATACTCTACACCGGCGAGACGTTCTCTCTCCGCGCCCCAAGCCTTCTTGGCCTCTGCAATCTCATCCGTATACGCTGAGCGGTATCCCCGCTCCTCCAGCGCTGCGGCTAACGCGTTCAATCCTTCTGCAGCATCGCAGACAACAGCCAGCGCATCCAGCTTAGCCGCGTGATAAGGCGAGGCGTTGAGCGTCAGGAACTCCACCTCTGGATGACTGAACAGACTCTTCGAGGCTGTGGTGAAATCCGTAAACCGGGTGCCGACGCCGATCACCAGATCAGCCTCCGGGGCCAGCGCGTTGGCGCAGCCGTTGCCGGTGACACCGATACCGCCGAGGTTGTACTCGAAACTGCTGGCGACCGCGCTTTTTCCGGCCTGCGTCTCTCCGAACGGGATGGCGAATTTCTCTGCAAAAGCGCGCAGCGCCTCTCCGGCATCACTGTACCGGACACCGCCGCCGCAGATCAGCAGCGGCCGCTGCTTGCCCGCAATCAGCTCGGCAGCAGCAGCGATCTCAGCCGGATGCGGAAGCCGGGGAAGGACGCGGTGAACTCTTTTGCGGAAGAAATCAAGCGGATACTCCCAAGCCTCCCCCTGTACATCCTGCGGCAGCGCGATGGTTACCGCCCCGGTATCCGCCTGATCCGTCAGCACCCGCATTGCATTCAGCATAGCCGACATCAGCTGTTCAGGCCGGCAGACCCGGTCCCAGTATTTGCTTACGGCCTTGAAGGCGTCGTTAACCGAGATCGACAGATTGTAAGTATGCTCCATCTGCTGCAGCACCGGGTCCGGCTGGCGGGTGGCAAAAGTATCCCCCGGCAGCAGCAGCACCGGAATCTGATTCGCCGTCGCTGTAGCGGCAGCCGTCAGCATATTGGCCGCCCCCGGCCCTACCGAAGCGGTACAGGCCATAATCTTCCGCCTGCGGCTCTGCTTGGCGAACGCGGTCGCCGCATGAACCATTCCCTGCTCGTTGCGTCCCTGATAGACCGTCAGTTCCCCCGGCGCTTCCTGCAAAGCCTGCCCGAGTCCGAGTACATTGCCATGTCCGAACACAGTGAATACACCGTGCACGAACCGTTCCGGCCCGCCGCCGAAATCGACATATTGCTGATTCAGAAATTTAACCAGCGCCTGCGCTGTCGTTAATTTGATCCGTTCCACCTGATGTCCTCCCTTCATCTTCAACCTATTGCCAACGGGCGGTGACCACTTTTTTGCGCGTATAGAATTCTACCCCGTCGCTTCCGTTCGCATGAAGATCGCCGTAGAATGAATCCTTCCAGCCCGAGAACGGGAAGAAGGCCATCGGTGCCGGTACGCCAACATTCACACCCAGCATCCCGGATTCGATATGCTCGCGGAAGTAGCGGACTTTGCCGCCATCATTGGTGAAGATACACGCTCCATTCGCAAACCGTGAGCGGTTCGCAATCTCCACCGCCTCGGCGACATCCTTCACCCGGATGACCGACAGCACCGGCGCAAAGACCTCCTCCTGCCAGATCTTCATCTCCTCCGTCACTCCGTCGAACAATGTTGGCCCGATAAAATAACCCGCTCCCTGCACCGCAGCATCCTCCCGGCCATCCCTGAGCAGCTTCGCCCCTTCGGCGATCCCCTGTTCAATGTAGGCAACCGTCCGGTCTTTATGCCCCTGCCGGATCACCGGCCCAAGGAACGTATCCTCCGCCAGGCCATTCCCGATAGTCATGCTGTTGCATTCACGCAAAAGGATGGAGATCAGCTCATCGGCCACTTCCTCCTGCACCGTTACCACAGAACAGGCCATACAGCGTTCCCCGGCAGAGCCGAAGGCCGCATTCACAATCTGGGAAGCCGAAGCCTCCAGGTTCGCGTCCGCCAGTACGATGGAATGGTTCTTCGCTCCTGCCAGCGCCTGGACGCGTTTCAGGTGGTCTGTTCCTTTTTTGTAGACATATTCCGCCACCGGCTGCGATCCGACAAAAGAAATCGCCTTCACATCCGGATGCTCCAGCAGGCCGTTCACCACCTCATGCGCACCGTTCACCACATTGAGCACACCCTTCGGCAGTCCGGCTTCCTCCAGCAGTTCAGCGAGGCGTGCCGCCAGCAGCGGTGTACGCTCCGAGGGCTTCAGCACAAAGGTGTTGCCACAGGCAATCGCCAGCGGGAACATCCAGCAGGGCACCATCATCGGAAAATTAAACGGAGTAATCCCGCCGACCACCCCTATCGGATAGCGGTACATACCGGACTCAATGCCAGTCGCAATATCCGGCAGCTGCCGGCCCATCATCAGCGTCGGGGCGCCTGCCGCGAATTCTACACATTCGATGCCGCGCTGCACTTCACCGTAAGCTTCTTTGAAGCTTTTGCCGTTCTCCAGCGTGATGATCTTCGCCAGCGGCTCCCAATTCTCGACCAGCAGCTGCTGGTATTTGAACAGAATCCGTGCCCTGCGCGGCACCGGTGTGGTGGACCATCCGGCAAAAGCTGCCTTGGCCGCCGCCACCGCCCGGTCCACATCGGCTCTCGAGGACAGGGGAACTCTGCCCAGCTCCTCACCCGTCGCCGGATTAACTACCTGCTCCGTCTGCGCTGTATCCGCTTCTACCCATTGTCCGTCAATATAATTCTTCAGTATTTGTGCAGTTGATACTGTCATTCTGTCCACTCCTTCGGCTCTATTGATGTCTGCTGGTAATGATTCCGTCTGTTCTGCTGCTGCCTGAATGTGTAATCGCCGCCGGTTCCTTCCGTCCCCCGCATATGCGCTTATTGTGCGCCTGATGTAATCTCCTCGTTCGAGAGCAGGAAGTCTTCCAGCTCATTGAGGGTTGGCATGGCATCGGAGCAGCTATGGCGGGAGATGACGATGGATGCCGACGCACTGCCGCGCCGCATCGCCTCGCTGACACTATGCCCGTTCATCAGACTGTGGATGAAGGCTGACGCATACGAATCACCTGCACCGAACGTCTTCAGCACCTTAGCCGGAAAAATACCGCTTCTATGGCTCTGACCATCCGCTGTATAAGAGATCGAGCCGCTGCCGCCATGCTTGATGACCACCAGCTCCGCCTGATGCGCGAACCAGCGGGCTGCCGTTGCCTGATCATCGGCACCAGCCAGATTATACAGATTCTCCATCATGTCGAATTCTTCGCGCGTGCCGATGATGCAGTGGCTTTTCTCGGCAGCGAGGTTATAGTAGACCGCTGTTTCAGCGGCTGATGTCCAGGTATACGGCCGGTAATCGAGATCAAAAAACACGGTAACCCCATGCTTGCGGGCGAACTCCAGCGCCAGGAACACCGCTTCACGGGAAGGGCTCTGCGCGAGAGCGGTACCGGAGATGAGCAGCGCTTTGGAGCTGCGGATGTACTCCTCCGAGATTTCCTCCGGCTTCAGCAGGAGATCAGCCACATGATCCCGGTACATGAGAATGCTGCATTCCTGCGGGCTTTTAATTTCTGTAAAAGCCAGCCCCGTCACCGCACCCGTCCGGTCGACGCAGACCTGACTGTCATCTATGCCGCCCTTCTGCAGATAGCTGCGGATGAAGCGGCCCATCTGGTCATCGGCAATCTTGCCGATGAAGCCGGTGCGCATACCCAGCCGCGCTGCACCAATGACAATATTAGCCGGAGAGCCGCCGACATATTTGGTGAAGGTCATCGTCTCTTCCATCGGTCTCCCGGTTTCATTGGCGTTCAGATCTATACAAAGCCGGCCAACGGCGATTAGATCCATCTGCCGGGTAGGGTCGAACTGTAAACCGTTCATAGTGATGCCTCCTTGATCGAGCTTAGGGAATAAGGTCGTTGAGTGACCGCGTGTTGTTGGTTGATTGGTTGGTTGTTGATTGGTTGTTGGTTGTTGCTTGGTTGTTGGTTGGTTGGTTGTTTAACGTTTGTTTGCTTATTTGGTTAGTTGATTGGTCGATTGAATAGTTGATTAATTGGCCAGTTGTTCTTTCTCAGAAAGTTATTTTCTTTTTTCGTGGGGGGAGGGTAAGCGCTTAACCTAATTTTCCTCTTTAGTATAGATTAGAACAAGACATTTGGCAATGATCAATTTGAAAGCGATAACAAACGGGGGGATTGCAAACTAAGCTAATGAGAGAACATCGGGGTATTCCAGCTCTCACAGTAAATAGGTGGAAAAACGTATCTTAATCCGCCGATTTTTAAGAGATAGACGGAAGCAAGTGGATAAACAGCATCTACTGGCGGCAGTTTCGCTACTTTGGGGAAATTATGCTAATTTAAGTGTCATTTATCCAACTACTGTTTTGGCAGCGTCCATTCATTCATTAGCAAGTGGAGAAAATCCAACTAATTCCAGCTTACTCTAACTACCCGATTACTCTAACTTCCAGGTTTGTCCAACTTGTTCTCTGGGTGCTTTTAGCTTTGTTTCACAAGTAGGAACCGCTAGGCCGTCCTTTCATAGGACAGCCTCCGGTTCAGCAAAAAACCCCACAAAGTGGGGTCTATCCTTCAAATATAGAATTGATATGCTTCGCACAATGGATATTCCTTATCTTTCTCGCTGAAACGGATGCCATCCTGTTGAAGGACGGCGCAGCCTTTCTGCTTGAGGGTCACACGGGTGCTGCCGAGCCTATGAGTTCCTTATCGCGGAACCGGGCCTGTAGAATGGCGGATTACCAGCTCCGGCATCAGCATAATCTTCCGCTTGGGGCTGGCCGGATTACTGATCGACTCATTCAGCAGAATCATCGCCTGCTCTGTCATCTCGCGCAAAGGCTGGGCGATACTGGTTAATGTGGGATGGCAGATTTCTGCCAGTACCGTATTGTCGAAGCCTACTACAGACAGGTCGCGGGGAATGGAGAGTCCGGCACTGCGGGCTTCTTTGAGCACCCCGATCGCCAGCAGGTCATTGCAGGCAAAGATGGCTGTAGGGCGGATGTCTGCGGCCTGGTTGAGCATCTCTGCTGCTGCCGTGCGGCCGTTCTCCAGTGTGGCCGAGGTGTGTATCATGTTAGCCGGATTGTCACAAGCTATTCCCTCCGCCTTCAGCGCATCCAGGAAACCTTCCACACGCAGCTTGCTCCCCGGCAGATTGTCGGAGATAATCCCCAGCCTGCGGTGGCCGAGGGCCAGTAAATATTCTGTTGCCTGATAGCCGCCCTTATAATCATCCACCGTGACACTATGGCTCTCCAAGCTGCGGATATCGGCTGAGAACAGCACGAGCGGCACATGATCGGCCACCAATCCGCGAATCAGCTCAGGATTCCCGGGATGAGACGCAATGATCAAGCCGTCCACCCGTTTGCGCAGCAGCAGCGAGATATACCGTGCAGCCTTCTCATCACTGCGGTCCGTACTGCACACGATTAAGTCACTGCCCTGTTCCTGGGCATAATCCTCGATACCACGGGCCGTCTCAGCAAAAAAAGGATTGGCAATATCGGGAATCATCAGCCCGATGGTTCCTGTCCGGCGGTTGGTCAGAGCGGAAGCTACCATACTTGGCTGATAATTCAGCTCCTCCATGATCCGCCCTACCTTTTCCCGTGTCTTGATACTGATCCGTCCGCTCTTATTCAATACCTTGGACACGGTAGCGATGGAGACGCCCGCTTCCCTTGCCACATCATAGATCGTAGGTTTCATCGTTATTAAGCCCGCCTTTGCGTTCTAGCCTTCTTATAACTCGATTATAAGGAAGTCCTCCGGCGGTGTCTATCTATCCGGCACACTGCCTCCTCCGCAAAATAGAGACCGCAGAAACTCAGACAATGTCTGCTTTCGGACTTCTTTGTTCTGGATTCGGCTTCCTTGGCTTGCATTCAGACTTCCTTATTCTGGACTCAGCTTCCTTGTTCTGCCTTCGGACTTCCTCCTTATTGAAATCCTGTCCAGATTAAACTCCTGACCAGAATGCAACATTCCTTCACCCCAATCGGCTCTAATCCATCATTGTTGCCTCAAAAGCAGAATTTCGCCCTCTCTAAGCAATTGTAGCAAGACTATTCTTGTATTCTCTGCAACATCTCTCCCGGGCACCCGGCTATCTATGAACACAAGTTGCAATAACTACAGCATTTCAGCATTCAGCATTCAGCATTCAGCATTTCACTCCAGAGAATCGCGAGTCCTCCAGCCGCTGCCCGCTCCGGGGCTTTTTCAGATGTGCACCGCTGTGCTTATCAATAATTTGTGTATCCCCGCGTCAAAAGGCCTCCGCTACGCGGAAGCCCCGGATTAATCTATGAATTTACCTAGCGGGCTCCGTTCAATTCCCCCTCGCAGACTCCGCTCAATCTTCCCTCCCGGACTCCGTTCAATCTTCCACAGCAGCCGTACTCTGCCCCCACTTGAACAGCCATTCATGATCTGGATCATTATGGAATACCCAGGTGCGGACCGGCCCCGCCATCACGTTAAGATAATATGAATCATAACCCGGCGGCGCGGAGACCGGGTGATACCCCTCTGGAACAAGCACGATGCTCCGGTCAGGCACAGCCAGGGTCTCGTCTAAGCTGCGGTCGTCATTGTAGACCCGCTGCACCACAAAGCCATGGGCGGGATTCACCCTGTGATAGTACGTCTCCTCCAGATAGGATTCGGCTGGCAGGTTATCCTGATCATGCTTGTGCGGCGGATAGCTGGACCAGTTGCCGCCGCCCGTGCGCACCTCCACCACCAGCAAACTCTCAGCCACACTCTGCTCAGGCAGGATATTAACGACCCGGCGCGACATGCTGCCATACCCCCGGTCCTCTGCAACCGCATCGGCTGGAGTAATCAGCCGTGCCGGATATTTGCCCGTTCCCGGAGCCAGACAGGCTGCAAGCTCCAGCTCTGTCAGTGCTGTAACCTTGTAGTTCGCTCCCGCCGGAACATACACCGCGTATGGAGCCATATCTTCAAAGACCGACATACGCCCGCCGATACCTGCGAACAGCTCGCCTTCCACCCGGATATCCGCCTTGCCCGCAAGCAATACCAGGCAGACCTCGTTCCCTTCTGCACTGCGGTCCAGAGTATCCCCGGCTCGCAATTGATACACCTCGAACCCTACATACTTCCATCCGGCGCTCTCCGGGCTGACCGCAGCCACCAGTCCGTCCTTGTCTGGCGCTCCAGCCTTAATGATTAGTTCGGACATCTTCGCTCATCCTCCTTTGTTCTTCAAGGTTTGCATCCGCTTACAAGGCTTGCATCTCCGATAGTCCTGCTCCTGCACCAGACAGCTTGACCGGAAGCCCGCTCACATAGGACGCTCTGGCTGCTTCGGCAATCAATTGTGCCGCTTGACCGTCACGGCCGCTGCAGATCAGCGGCTCCTGCAGCCGTACCGAACGGGCAAACGCGGCAATCTCGTCCATGAACGCCCGGTTATAGCGCTCCAGGAAGAAATGCTCCGGCTGGTCGCGGGTAACCGAAGTGGCGGTGGACACCTCCACTGTTGTCGGGCGGCAATTGTCGGCAGTCGCCGAACCAAGCGTGCCGAATACCTCCACCCGCTGGTCATAGCCGTAGACAGCCTTGCGGCTGTTATCAATCACGCAGATTGCTCCGCTCTCGAAGGTCAGTGTGATGACAGCTGTGTCCACATCCCCGCAGCGGCCGAACATCGGATCAATCAGGTTCGCCCCCCGCGTGTAGACCTCAGCCACTTCCCCGTCCATCAGGTAGCGGGCCATATCGAAATCGTGAATCGTCATATCCATGAACATCCCGCCCGAGGAGCGCACATAAGACTCGCCCGGAGGCTGCGGATCACGCGAGGTAATCTTCACAATATGCGGGCTGCCCAGCTCCCCGGACTCAACCAGCTGCTTCAGCTTACGGAAGCTGGGGTCCATCCGGCGGTTGAAGCCGACCTGGAGCAGCACGCCCGCTTCCTCTGCAATCTGTAATGCCCGAAGGGTCTCTTCCGATGACAGGCTGATCGGCTTCTCACAGAATATATGCTTCCCCGCAAGCGCAGCCCGCTCTATCCACGATGCGTGTGTATCCGTCGGTGTGCAGATGAACACCGCTTCAATCTCAGGGTCATTCAGAATATCTTCACCCGCTGCAAAAACAGAGCCCAGCCCCCGGCTCTCCGCCCAGGCCAGCAATTCGTCACTCATCATTGCTTCTGCAATAGACTTCAGCTTATAGGACGGCATCGCACGCAGATTATCCGCATGCAGGCGCCCGATTCTTCCCGCGCCGATAATGCCAACTACAATCGGATTTACCATCTTCACTTATCCTCCTCAGAGGGTAAGCGCTTAACCTTCCCGAGAATAGTATACTTCATGCTCCCAGAAGCTTCAAGCAAATCTTTTACCCGGCTCCACCTGGATTAGGCTGAGATACAGGATAGCTTAAGTTTAGTTGTTTTTTACAGTCAAATACTGGGGCTTAATGGTACACTTAAGTTAGTATGTACTGGCTTGAAGGAGTGTTCCCGATGGCTTAAGCATTTCCCTGATGAGTTGAAAGGCAGATACCAGGAAGTGAACCCGCTTTTACAAGATGAGGCTGGAAATATTTACGGCGGACTGGTGGGTGAGATCTGCTGGAACTGGTTAGAGGTGCAATATCTTTTCGTGGAAGAAGCCTACCGGACGTTCGGATACGGAAAGCAACTACTGTCAACAGCCGAAAGAATGGCTAAAGAGAAAAAATGTGACTTCATCAAATTAGACACCTTGAGCTTTCAGGCATTGGACTTCTACCTGAAGCAAGGCTTCGAAGTGTTTGGAACGATACCTAACGCTGGCAGTTACTCTCACTATTATTTGACCAAAGAACTCTCTCAAAACAGTTAATTCCTTAGCCAGCGGGTAGATAAGTATAGACCTATATGCACCCCGTAGGAGGTTTTTTCATGAAAGTTAGACTAAGCGAGTATAATCCGGACTGGGTTAACCGCTACCAAGAGGAAGCTGCGTTTTTAACTACTATATTGGCAGATGAAATCGTGCGTTTTGAGCATTTTGGAAGTACCTCAGTGCCGGGCTTACAGGCTAAACCCGTGATTGATATGATGTGTATTGTAAAAGACATTAACAAGATCGACTTATATAACGATAGGATGCATTCGCTCGGATATGATGTTGCCGGAGATTGGGGAATTCCTGGCAGAAGATTATTCCGCAAAGGCGGTGAAGAAAGGACTCACCACATTCATTGTTATCAAACAGATAATCCTCAAATTGAACGGCATCTAATATTTAGAGATTACTTGAGATGTCATCCGGAAGAAGTAACCAGGTACAGTAAGTTCAAGCAAGAATTGGTTGAACGCTTCGACAATACAAGTGAGTATAGCCCAGCCAAAAAATCTTTTGTAAAAAGTATGGAACAGCTGGCACTCTCTTGGTCGGCCGAACATCAGCATGAATCATAAAGAGGAGGAAACGAAATGAAAACCATAAAATCCATGCTAAATCACCTGTATTGGGCGGACGGACGGATCTTGGACGCGCTGGAGGCTAGTGACACGAAGGACAAGGAGCTGCTGAAGCTGGTCCGGCACATTGCGGTTGCGGAGCGGGTCTGGCTGTCCCGGCTGCAAGGTCAGGGCAGCGCACAATATTCATTGTGGGAGGACACCGAAGAGCTGGCGGCGATCCAGCAGATGTTTGAAGAGAATGCTGAGCAGTACCGCATCTATATTGAAGGGCTGGAGGAATCCGAACTGGACAAGATGATTGATTATGCCAGCCAGAGCGGAGTTCCCTTCCGAACATCCGTCCGGGATATCCTGTTGCAGGTCCTTTTACATGGGCAATATCACCGGGGACAGATCAACCGGGCGCTTCGGATGGATTCGGCAGAGCCTGCTCCAGTCGATTACATCACGTTTGCAAGGCTCTAATTACGCAGGAAAAACATGTGGAGGATTAACTTATGGAAGAACGAATATTACTATTTTTAAACGAGACCTATAAAGTAGAGTTTTATCAGGTTGAAGTAGTAACCAATGAAATGTACCGTTGTCACTCCCGGCAAGGTATCTTTTACGCCCGAATCACGAATTACAAGACCTATGAAGAACAATTAGAAGAGCTTAAGTGGACTCATTATTTATTCAACCAGGGCGTAGGCGTCGCAGAGATTGTACCCTCAAGCAAGGGTTCATCCCTTGAACCATTAAGCCTGGATGAAGAACAGCTATGCGTTGTATTTAAGGCTGCACCCGGAATCCATCTGCCGCGGACAGAGTGGAATGAAGCTGTGTTCAGAGGGCTTGGACAACAAATCGGCAGGATGCACCGGGTAAGTAAAGGATATTTGAATACTGAAGCTGCTGTAACTATTCGTCATTGGCATGAAAGTGAAGAATACGATTTCCTCCAATATATTCCTGCAGAAGAGAAGTCCATACGGGAGATTGCAGCCGGCGTGGTCACCCAGATTAAAGAGCTGCCCCGGGACCCATCCAATTACGGCCTAATCCACGGCGACCTGTGGCTGGAAAATATCCTTGTTGACCGCGACTCCGCACTAACCATGATTGACTTTCAAGATTGTGAACAGCATTTCTATATATACGATTTAGTGGTGCCGATCTATTCTGCGCTGGAGTACTCCTTCATGGGCGGAGGGAATCTGAGGGATTATGAACGATCCATTACTAAGGCAATGCTCGAAGGCTATCAGGAGGAGCATCATCTCTCTTCTGAGATGCTTACGAAATTCCCGTTATTTTTGAAGCTGAAGGAATGTTTTGAATATAGTCTGATGCACAAGTACTGGAATTTCGAAGAGTTAAGCGAGGCCGAGGTTCGAATCCTGAACTTATATAGAAACAAGATCGAAACCAGACCGGGTACAGGCACTTTGAATTACAGTGAATGAGGAACGGGGTAACAGTATGGAGATCAGAGCGTTAACTGCAGGTGAACAGCCCCCAAGAGAATTGCTTTTGTTGGCAGACCCTTCCCCGGGGCTTGTTGATGAGTATGCCGCAAGAGGTCTCTGCTTCGTCGCCGAGGCAGATAACCGTGTAATCGGAGTGTATGTCTTACTGCAAACCAGACCAGAGACCATGGAACTGGTGAATATTGCGGTCGATGAGGACTACCAGGGCCAAGGGATAGGCAAACTGCTGGTGAATCACGCCATTCAAAAGGCAAGGTCTCTCGGCTATAAAACGCTTGAGCTGGGTACGGGGAACTCCAGTGTAGGACAGCTTTTGCTTTATCAGAAATGCGGGTTCAGAATGACCGGGATCGACAGGGACTTTTTTATAAGACATTACCCTGAAGCACTATTTGAGAATGGGATCCAAGTGGTCGATATGATACGCCTGTCACAAGATCTATAGCCTCTGCAAAAAAGCGGCAGCCGAAGACGATTCTCCCGTCCTTAGCTGCCGCTTATACCATTCGCAGACTCCTTTCACTTGCGCTCCGCCTGTTCTGCAAATCCGCCTTCGCGTCAGCAGTAATGCAGAGCCTCACCCAGTGCAACCAGCGCCATCGCCTGGCCGTAGGCCATAGGGGCAATGACAATCGCTTTGTAATCCTCCTTGGCTGCACCGATCGGAGTACCGCTCGATACGCCAAGCACGGTGCCTTCGCCATCAACCTGATCCAGCACAGCCTGGATCGCTCTCAGCGCCGGTTCCGCGTACGCCTCCGGCAGCATTCCGGTGCGTACACCGTTCAGAATACCGGCGGCAATGGCGGCCGAGCCGGACGTCTCGGTATAACTGTCCGGGTCATCCAGCAGCGTATGCCACAGTCCATCCCCGCTCTGGCAAGCCAGTAAAGCTTCCGCCTGGGCCTGCATGATCTGCTGGAGATATGTGAAGATTCCCTCTGACAGATACGGGCGCATCAGCTCCAGATATTCCGGCAGGCCGAGTGTGAACCAGCTATTGCCGCGGCACCAGAAGGCTTCGCTGAAATTATGCCGCTGCTCACAGTGCCAGCCGTGGAAGAACAGGCCGGTTTTTTTGTCATACAGATATTTAATGTGCAGCAGCAATTGATGCAGTGAGGCTTCCCGCCACTGCGGGTTATCATGCTTCACTCCCATTTTGGCCGTGAACAGAATGGCCATGAACAGCGTATCAATCCAGAGCTCATTCTCATGGAGTGAGACTTCATGCTTCTCCGCACCTGTGGTGACATGCTGATACCCTTGCTCCAGTGTCCTGGGCAGGCCATGCATCAGCCAATCCATCCATACGAGGCTCAGCTCCCCGGCCTCCTCCAGTTCCATCAGCGACAAGAGCGGAGCGGTCGTATTGATGTTCCGGCTGGGCAGGCCTTTCTCCAGCTGCCGGGCCATCCACGGCTTGGTGTAGGCCTCATAACGGCCGTCCCCGAAGTGGCGGTCCAGCTTTTGCAGACCATACAGCCCTACGCCCTGCGGCCAATCCCATTCCTCCATCCCGAAGTCGCGGGCAAAATAACGATGCCGTCCCGCCCCCTCTACCTGCTTCTGCAATTCCGTCTCGTTGTCCGGCCGGCTCAGCTTCATCAGCTTATCTGTAACCAGGTCCAGCTTACGGAGCAGCTCCTCTTTATTAATAGTGCTTCCATACACCTTCAGGTTCTCTCCTGCTTCCATGCCGCCATGCTCCCCTCTCATGCTTGCGCCCCGCGCAGCTTCATTCTGAATGTCCGGATCTCATAAGGCTTAATCTGGAAGGACAGCTCTGCTTCCTGCCAGGCTCCGAGCGGCTCCTCCATCAGATTGCATTCCTGCCAGGAGGCAATAGAATATGCGCTCTCCACCGTGATCTGCGTCCGGGAACCGGCATATTCATGCAGCCGCAGCACCACATCGTTGCCGTCTTCCGAGCGCTTGATGGCATCCACCATCACATGTGCGCCTGCGATATCAAGCAGCGGTGCTCCTGCCAGCTCTCCTGCCACGGTGCGCAGCGGATTATTCAGCTCCCACGCCTCCTGGACTACCCCGCCTTCCACAAAATCGCCAGTATGCGGATAAAGGGCATACGTAAAGGCATGATGCCCCTGATCCTGCTCGGGATCGGGATGAACAGCCGACTTCAGCAGTGTCAGCCGAAGTACACTATCCTTGATGTCGTAGCCATATTTGCAGTCATTCAGCAGCGCTATGCCATACCCCTTCTCGCTGATATCCGCCCACTGGTGGCCTACCGTCTCAAAGCGGGCTACATCCCAGCTCGTATTCCAGTGAGTCGGGCGCTTCACATTGCCGAACTGAATATCATAGGTAGCTTCCAACGCATGAATATCCACCGGGAAGGCCACCTTCAGCAATTGGTTATGTCCGTGCCAGTCCAGCTCTGTGCGGAAATCAATCCGGGCGGTATCCCGGTAAAAGAGGATGTCCTGGGTTACCGCTGTGCGGTGATAGGTCCAGCTCATACGCAGCACGGCCCGCAGCGGACCGTTCTCGGTCAGCTCGCAGCCGGACAGCTGTGAGATCTCCGTCATCTTTTCCTGGTAGAAAATATCAATATCCCACGCCTCAAAGTCCAGCGGCTTATCCTCGAACACCTGAAGCACATTGCCGCGCTGCCCCGGAGCCAGCAGCTCACGGCCGCTCTGCCGGTCAAGCATCGAAGTGAACTGGCCCTGCTCATTCCACACGACCTTCACAAGCGGTGTTGTCAGCGTGTTGCCGGATACGGCTGCAAGCGGCTGAACCTGTTCCTCCCGGGATGCCTCCTCAGCCTGTCCGGGTGCTATCTGGAGGACTGCCGTGCCAAGTGCAGGCACCGATGGAACATACACCAGCACTCCGCCGTCTGCCGTCTGCTGCTGCATCAGCCGGTTCCCGTCCGCATCATGAACCTGTGCGCCGTCTGCGGTCTCTGCGGGAATCAGCGCAACCCGCGGACGGTTCCAGTTCGAGCTGTTCAGCAGGGTGATCCGGCTGCCAGTCTCTCCTTCAGCTGCGCTGTTAATCAGCGCGAGTGAACGTGCCTCTCCTTCCGCATATTCAAGGTCGCTGTCCTCGTAGACCTCCTGGATGGACGAACCGGGGATGATGTCGTGGAACTGATTGCGCAGCAGAATCTCCCAGATCCCGCCCAGTTCAGCCGCAGGATATACCGATTCCAGATTCCCCCGTCTTACCCCGGTCAGCGTATACAGCCACTCCGCATCACGCAGCAGCAGCTCCAGGCGGCGGTTGTACTTCTTGTTGCGGGCTTGCGAGGTATACGTTCCCCTGTGGCATTCGAAATACAGCTCGCCGTTCCAGGTGTGCACGAATGCCTCTGCCTTACCGATGCGTTCATGCAGTCCGGTGAAATAGTCCCCGGCACTGCCCATTTCAATCTTCGGGATACCCGGAAGCTTGTCGAAGCGCCGGCGAAGCTCCAGCATCTCCCGTGTGGGTCCTCCGCCCCCGTCGCCCCAGCCGTAGGCAAACATCAGGTGATCATTGATCTCCTTGTCCTGATAGGAATTCCAGATCCCGCGCAGCAGCGCCGCTGTCATCCGTCCGTTATATGTGTATTCAGCCCCGTCCTTCTCTGAGGTGGTAATGAAATGCGTGAGCACCTCCGAGCCGTCCATTCCCCGCCACCAGAAGGTGTCATGCGGCATCCGGTTGAACTGGTTCCAGCTGATTTTGGTGGTCATGAAGGTATCAATCCCCGATTTGCGGAGAATCTGCGGCAGCGCCCAGCTATACCCGAATACATCCGGCAGCCAGAGGTATTTGCTCTCAACTCCGAATTGTTCACGAAGATAGTGTTTGCCCGTCATAATCTGGCGGACCAGCGACTCCCCGGACGGGATGTTACAATCGGCCTCCAGCCACATGGCACCTTCCGCCTCCCAGCGTCCTTCCTTCACCTTCTCCGAGATCCGCCCGAACAGCTCGGGATAATCCTGCTCCAGGTACGCGTATAGCTGCGGCTGTGTCTGCAGGAACTGGTACTCCGGGAATTCCTCCATCAGCCGCAGGACGGTGGAGAAGGAGCGGGCGGTCTTCTCACGGGTAGCTTTAAGCCGCCACAGCCACGCAACATCAATGTGGGTATGGCCTACAGCCGTAAGCGTTACGTCAAAAGTCTGCGGCATCCCCTCTACCGCCTGATTCAGACTGGAGCCTGCCTCGTACAGCGAGGTGATATGCTCCGGCGAGCCGGGCTCCGACCAGTCAATCAGGCGGAAGGCGTCGTTCAGCGCTCTAAGCAGCCACTGCTTCTCCGGCTGGTCTCTGCCCAGATAACGGAAGGTATCCAGCGCGGCCTTCGACATATAGAACAGATCATCAATTCTCTCGTCCGAATAGCCGATGAAGGCTTCGCTGATCCGGTGATCCTGAATTCTGGGACGCCCGCCGCCTTCGAGCCCCGACCACAGCCGGAACGCCAGCTCTACCGTCTGCCCGCCCCATTCATCGCCGAAGATCACCTCTCTATGGTTATTATCTACGCCCTGGTAAGGCGAGCCGTTCACGAACAGCAGCGATTCGAAGCCGGAGTTATTGAAGTCCCCTGTTTTGCCAAAATCAAATCTGCCGGCGAGTCTGAAGCCCGCCTGACTCTCGGGCATTACGATCACTGTACGCAGCCAGACATAACGGTCCCGTCCGCGCCAATGCTCCTGAAGTCTGATGATGCCATCAAAGGACACCGATTCCGGGTATACGCCGTTAGCCCCTTCCTCATCCTCTGCGAACGCAAACTCTGTAAGCTCCAGAACCTTAAGATATCTATGCTTTTCCACTTCGGCCTGGCGTTTTATCAGCTTTTCTTCTGTGAATAACATCTCATCACTCCTTGTATCCGCTTTCATATCATCACTATAACAAACCCTCTGGTTCAAAAACTACCTTACTTTTGCTATATTCCGTCCTAAACATTGCATTATTTGCTTTTTCGGGCCTATAATATATGGGTAATCTGCAAGTGGTGAGGAGAGAGGTTATGCTTGAAAGCGACCTGTTGTATGAGCAAGGGTATAGCGTACGTATCAATACTCCGGCTGATCCGCTGTTTTATTATTTTGACTACGATCAGCGGTCCCACGACATTAATATGGAGTTTCAGCATGATCATGACTTTTATGAAATCCATATTCTGCTCGATTCCAGCGCCACACATATTATTGAGGGTAATATTCATGCCCTGCAGCAATATGATATTGTTCTGCTCGCCCCGTACCGGCTGCATATGACCCAGTATCCCGCAGGGCCGCCGCATAAGCGGCTGATCATCAACTTCAACATGCCCGGGAATACCCCCGGACTTGAGGCCGCTTACCATACCATGCTGCAACCGTTCGCCGCGGAGGTTCCGATCTACCGGTTCACGGGCGGTCCGCGCAGTGCCGTGTTCGAGCCGCTGAATGCCATTTTTACCTTGTCCCACAATACTTCGCCGCTGAATCCGGTGCTGATCCACAGCCTGTTCCAGCAATTTCTGTGCAGTTTATTCCAGCAGTCCGGCCAGAACGCTTATGTGCTGGAGGAGATCGGGAACGCGATGATGCAAAAAATCTATTCGATCACCGCCCGCATCCACAGCCATTACAGCAGCGAGCTGTCCCTGGATTCTATCTCCAAGGAATTCTATATCAGCCCTTATTACCTGTCCCATCAGTTCAAAACCGTTACCGGCTTCACTCTGACGGAATACATCCAGATGACGCGCGTCCGCAAAGCCCAGCAACTGCTGCTGCATACCCGTCAGAAGATCTCCGACATTGCCGGACAATGCGGATTCAACAGCTTCTCCCAGTTCAACCGCATCTTCAATAAGCAGAGCGGCATGTCTCCGTCTGCGTTCCGCAAGGCGCAAGGGTTGTCTGGCGGGGCTTCGTCCACGCGGTCGTATTGATTCGGTCGATCATGCAGCAAGCAGGTGGAAAAAGGTATCTTATTTTGTCTGTTTCTGAGGGATTGATAGAAGCAAGTGGAAAAACAGCATCTAAAATCAGTCATTTGGGCTTCTGAGGGTGAATTGTGAGAAATTAAATGCTGTTTTTCCAACTCTTGTCTTAGCAGCGTTCATTCCTTTATCAGCAAGTGGAGTAAATCCAACTATCTCCGGCACCTGACAAAAATAACAAAAAAGCAGTCCCAAAAGCCATGAAATGACTACTTGGGACTGCTTTTTATTTTGGAGGGATCAACGTGAGCACTTGGATGGACGCTGCGCGAACGGACCGGTGTTCCAATCTCTGTGGTCTCCAGATTTTTTTCATTCCGGAAGTCCAAATGTACACCCGGTGACGACGAAGCTTCAAGTTGTGTTCCCTACCAATTATACTTTTGGAACCTTCTACACCGTAAAAAGAACGCGGCTGAGCAGAACCTCACCCTTAAATACAAGATACACATCGGCGGTTCCGGCATCCACGCCTGCCAGGGCGGACTGGCTATGCCAGCTCTGGGCTTCGCCTGCCGGAACCGCAAGCGTAGCTGCCAGCTTGCCGGACGGACCGCCGGTTCTGACCTCAATCCCGCCTCCTTGGGACGAGGATACCAGCAGCTCAATACCTGCTGCGCCCTCGGCGAACTGTACATTATGGAAGGCAATCCATGCCCCATCCTTCACCGGATGTACCGAAGCGCCGCCTGCCTTGCACTCATCCAGGAATACCGCTTCGTAATCATCGTAGTTCTCGGCTTTCACTGCTGTATACAGATTACGCGGCGGAACATTCTCGCCATGCACCCGGATGGTAGCACTCAGCCGGATATCGCCTGAAGAACGGCCTACGAGGAGCTTGTATTCCCCGTCCTCCACACAATACCGCTCCCGGCTTACATCCCAGAAGGAGAGCTCGGATACCGGCAGGGTGAAGGTGACTGTCTCTGCCTGCCCGGCAGCCAGCCGGAGCTTCTCAAAGCCCTTCAACTGCTTAAGCGGACGCTTGATCCGGGTGGACAAGGATTGCACATACCATTGCACCACCTCGTCCCCCTCTACACTGCCGCTGTTCTCAAGCTCTACGGTCAGGCTGATCGTGCCGTCCTGCTGCACTTCCTCCGCCGCCAGCGACAGCTTCTTATACTCCACCTGCGCGTAGCTCAGACCATGCCCGAACGGATACAGCGGTTCACCGTCGAAGTACATGTAGGTTCTTTTGCCTTTGATAATGTCATAGTCCATGAATTCTGGAAGCTGGTCCACGCTGCGGTACCAGGTCATATTCAGCTTGCCGGACGGGCTGTACCCGCCGAACAGGACTTCTGCCACCGCATGGCCAAGCTCCTGTCCGCTGTGGGAGGTATAGAGTACTGCCGGAATATGCTCGTCGATCCAGGTGGAGGAGATCGGGTAGCTGCCCACGATGACTACCACCGTATTCGGGTTAGCGGCATAGACGGCCTTAACCAGGTTCTCCTGTTCAGCAGGCAGCACAATGTCCGGCCGGTCGATCTCTTCCTTCCCGTTCAGCAGCGGGTGGTTGCCGACGAAGACGACTGCAACCTCAGCAGCCCGGGCCGCTTCTGCCGCAGCTTCTATGCCGTTCACGACAATTTTCTTATGGAATAGTGCTGCTTCGGCAGATGCTTCTTCTTCAGCCGCGCGAATGGTTCCGTCCTCAGCACTGATACACAGCGGCTGGTCGTTCCAGGTCCGCAAGCTGACTGCGCCGTCTGCCTCCGGGACCAGATTCAGCGATTCCTTCACATACCAGCCGTAGATCTCATCAGCGGAAGCTGTCAGTGTTCCGGCATCGCTCAGGGTAACATACTGCCCACGGCTGGTAGACTCCAGGGTATTGGCCGTCCAGCCCCACGCCGTATGGCGGAACAGTTCGCCGCGCTCCGGCTGATCATGCAGCACCGCCAGCCGGCCGTCCTCACCCGTGATGCCTACAGCCTGACCGCCTGCCGCAGAGGTTAAGATGATCCGGTCATCCCCGCTCTCGAAGGTTACCTGCTTGCCTGCCAGCTTCTTGGTTACCCCCTGATAAGGAGTTACCGCATAAGGCATTGTTCCGGAATACCAGTCCCTGAACGCTTCATCCCCCAGCGGACCAATTACAGCCACCTTGGACAACGAATCGGCCTTCAGCGGGAGGGTAGCCTTATCGTTCTTGAGCAGCACAATAGATTGCTTCGCGGCTTCCAGGGACAGCTCGCCATGCGCTTTGCTGAGAATGACAGAGTCATCTATACTCGTATACGGATTGCCTTCCTCCGGATCGAACTCCCCGAGCCGGAAGCGGACGCGGAAGGTGTTCGACAGGGCGCGGTCCAGATCCTCCTCGGTCAGCAGTCCTTCACGGAGCGCCTCATGAATGACCTTAATGGTCTCTTCGGTCTCTTCCGTCACACTGTCAATGCCGTTCTTGATCGACTCGGCCATCGACCGGGCGAAGGAATCATAATACTTATGGTCCTTCACAATTCCGAACAGGTCTCCGGCATCGCTCACAATGAACCCGTCCATCTCCCATTCGCCCTTCACAATCTCCATCACGGCCGGATGGAGGATGACCGGCACTCCGTTCACTGAATTGTAGGCGGTCATCATAGATTGTGCGCCACCTTCCTGGAAGGCGGGCTTGAAGGCTTCCAGATAATATTCGCGCATATTCCGCGGGTCAATACTGGAGGACGCCACCCCCCGGTCGATCTCATTGTTGTTGCCGAGGAAGTGCTTAAGGGTTGCTACCGCTTTCAAATACACCGGATGATCGCCCTGAATACCTTGGACCAGTGCTGTGCTAAGCTGGCCTGTCAGCTCCGGGTCTTCCCCGTACGCTTCTTCTGTTCTTCCCCAGCGCGGGTCCCGCTCCATGTCCACCGTCGGTGCCCACAGGGTCAGGCCGTTGACGGCCGGATTCTTCCGGTAGAAGGCTCTGGCTTCATCCCCGATGGCTGAGCCGATCCGCTGCAGCAGCTCCGGGTTCCAGGTGCAGGCCAGGCCGCTTGGCTGCGGGAAAGAGGTCGCTTTGCCCAGCCAAGAGATCCCGTGCGCCCCTTCTGTCCCATGCTTGTAGCCGCCTATGCCAAGCCGTTCAATCTCCGCCTGATATTGCGGCATCAGACTTACCTTCTCCTCCAGCGTCAGCCTGGAGAGCAAATCCTGTATACGTTCACCCAATGGTACGTCAGTTTGTCTAAAAGGATATGTAGCAGTATCCATTTCAATCGCTCCTTTAATCTTCAATCTTCATGATAACGGTTTCATCTCATCATAAAAGATCGGCGCTTCCGGCAACACCATCATAATTATCCCAAAAATCAGTTCATAATTAGAGATTCACGGCTGCGGGGGATTCCCTTGCGGATAATGGAACTTCAGCGCATCTGCCGACAGTCCGGTATATTTCAGGTCCCCGTCCGTAATGACATAATCCCCTTCCGGCTTGTTCTCCAGCGGCCGCTTGCGGATCTCTTTGGGGGAGACGCCGTATCTGGCCTTGAATACTTTGTGGAAATAGGAATAGGTCCCGAAGCCGCAGGCATTCGCAATATTCTCCAGACTGAAGTCGGTATAACGGATGCGCTCCAGAGCATTCGACAACCGGATCTCCTGGGTATATTGAATGATGGTATACCCGGACAGCTCCTTGAAAAGATGCACCGCACGCGATACGCTTAGCCCCGCATAAGCCGCAACCTCCTCCACCCGCAGCGGACTCAGCGCATACTCGTTAATGTAGCGGTGCATCCTCATCACCCGCTCATTGGAGGATCTCAGCGTATCCTCAAGGGGTGACGATTCTACCGGCAGACGGTCCAGTGACAGGCATAGTGCGCAGAGCAGATGGCGGATCAGCTCCGGGCTGTCCTGGATGATCCGGTGCTGCTCCATGCTAAGCTGCTGCCACAGGGAGAGCATCCCTGCATCCAGGTGAATACGCTGATGCGGCAGACGGGGACGCGATTCCCACCACTGCTGAATCCACGAGCCTTCGCAGAGCAGGTAATAATCTCCGCTCTCGATCTTCCCGTCCATCTCCTCCACCACCAGATGATAAGGCTCCCCGGGCTTATAGATCAGCAAATCTCCAGGCTGAATCCGGGTCATCCTTCCGTTAACCAGCGCCCGGCAGCTGCCTACCACCTGCAGCCTGAAGAGGAAGAAGGGCGGCGGCGTGAAGGAGGTTTTGAAGGGCAGCACATGAAAAGAATACGCGCACGCGTGCAGCCTTACATCCACAATGTTCACCATCCCAGCCAAATAGTATAGATAAATAATCAGATAAAACATTCAATATTCCCGTAACATTAACTATACTATAACCAAATCAAAGATAAGACTACAAGCGATGCCGAAAGGAAGCTCACTGCCTCTATGCTCAAAAGAACCTATGCTCTGCTCCGGATTCCAAGCTATCCCATATTCATGTTATGTATGCTGTTTCAGGGAATGGCCATCTCTATCAGCGCCCCGTTCCTGGCTGTCTACTTCACCGAAGAACTCGGCGTATCCGCCGGAACCTTCGGAATCTTCACGGCGGTGACTCTGCTTAGCGGTGTGGCCTTAAGCATGTTCATCGCCAAGCGCTCTGATGCCGGTCTGAACCGCCGCAGGCTGATGGTGATCTGTATGATATTTAATGCAATTGCTTTTGCCGGATACATATTCATCCATGACTTCTACCCGTTGCTGGTCTATATGACTGTATTCACCGCAGTAGGCGCCCCGGCGATGCCGCAATTATTCGCCAGTGCCAGGGAAGCCGTGAACGCCAGCCGTTCCCCCGATCACGCCTATGCCAACTCTACCCTGCGCTCGATGTTCTCGCTTGGCTTCATCAGCGGGCCGCTGGCAGGAGCTGCGCTCTTGAGCCGCTTCGGGTTCCAGGGAGTATTCCTGTCGACAACCCTGATCTTCCTGGTGAATGCGCTGCTTGTGTTCAGCTTCGTACGGCCGCCTGCCGCTAACCGGCAGAGCCATAAGCCCCGGCAACAGCCAGTCCGGCTGCACCGGGATACCAGGGTGCTGGTTCCTTTTCTCATCCTGACCCTGCTCTATGCCGGACACTGGGCCAATAATCTGAACATTTCGTTATTCATCGTCAATACGCTTGGAGGCAGTACACAGAACGTGGCTTCGGTTGCGAGTATCTGCGCCTTGCTGGAGATTCCGTTCATGTTCATGCTGGGACTGATGTCGGCCAAATATTCTAACAAGCTGCTGATGGGCTGGGGCATGGTGCTGGGAGGAATGTATTACGCGCTGGTGCTGGGGGCGGGCGAGCTTTGGCAGCTCATGGCCGGACAGGTGCTGCTGGCTTTTTTTGTCGCCGTAATCTCTGCCATTGGCATCAGCTATATTCAGGATCTGCTGCCGGATCTTCCCGGCTACGCCTCTACGCTGTACACCAATGCCACAACCATCGGCAGACTGACCGGAAGCCTGGCGGGAGGAGCCGCAGCCCAGTGGTTAGGATACCGGCATTCTTACCTGCTCTGCCTGCTCCTCATTGGAGGTTCACTTGGACTGCTGCTATGGCCCCGCCGCTCCCCGGACGCAAAGATTAAGGAGACCTTGGCATCTTAACAGGAGGAATTGCAATGCAAATCATACTCGTTGACGACAGTCTTCAGGTGCGGGACAGCCTGAGGCAGATGCTGGAGCAGCTCTCCCCGGATACCGCAGAGATTATGGAAGCCGGCTGTGATGCTTCCGCCCTGCGGCTGATTCAGAAGCATAGACCTGAACTGATCATTACGGATGCCAAGCTGCTGCTGCTGGGCGAAGCCCCTCTGCTGGAGCAGTTGTACGGGCAGCATACTTACGGCAGAATGATCGTGACTAGCAGCCACGCCTTCATCCTGAAGGCCTTCTGCCGGGGCGGCATGGACTCCCTGCTTAAGCCTATCGGTCTTCAGGCGCTGGAGGAAGCGCTGCTTGAATCAGCCGGCACCAGCAGCGGTAACGGCAATCTGTGTCTTCCAATTAAATCTCCATGTCCTTGCCCGTATAGTCCACGAACCTGAAGTGCCCTTCCGGCGCGGTGCGCTGCTCAATCAGGCTAAGAATGCCTTCGGCACTGGTACGCGGACTCGTTGGCGCTTTAGATCCGCCCATATCGGTGGGCATCCAGCCGGGGTGTACGCTGAGTACATGGATACCGCGTTCCTTCAGCGTGACATGGAGCTTTTGCGAGAACATATTTAGTGCGGTCTTAGAGATCGTGTACGGATAACTGCCCGGGTAAGCATTCGTGATACTGCCTGCCTCGGAGGAGATATTGATAATTGAAGCCTTCTGCTCTGTTAGCAGCGGCAGGAAGTGCTTGACCACACGCATCGGCCCGTACAGATTAATATCAAGCGCAAGCTGCATCTCTGCAATATCCAGCTCCTCAAGCGGAGTGTCCGTGGCATTCAGCACTGCGGCATTATTAATGATCACACCGAGCGTCCGCCCCTGCTCCTTCAAGCTTGCAGCCAGCGCCGCTATTCCAGCCTCATCTGTCACATCAAGAGCAGCCACGGTCAGGTTGTCCCCGTATGCAGCCGCAAGCGCTGATAGTGCTGCCTGCCCGCGCGCCGGGTCACGTACTCCGGCAATAACGTCATGTCCGTGTTCCAGTGCTACGGCAACCAGATCAAGCCCCAGTCCGCGTCCGGCCCCGGTAATCAGAATATTCATCGTGTGATTCCTCCTGTCGTATGTCTCATGTTATGAACCATACAACCATACCCAACCCATGAAAGGGCTGTCAAGCCCTCCGCCGTGTCCCGCTGTACTACACTCAGTGCTCAATATACGCATCGACCATATATCCTGATGCGCTGCCGGTTAAGGTGGCACTGTAGTAACCCATGTTCCCGTCAGTCTTGCATTTATATTCCCCGGAACAGCCGCAGACGAAGAATTTCGTCTTAGCGTATCCCGGATAGATATTACTAAGCTTGCGGTAGAATTTATGACCATGGTGTGTGAAGATAGCCAGAACCTTATCTCTTGCTTGGGGCGGAATCGCCGAGAAGAATCTGGTGGTCTCCGCTGCGCTGAGCACATGGCTGGAATCCACTGAAATTCCCTGCACCCTCAGAGGCCAATGGAAATCCACAATATAGTAATGCTTGTCATCCAGATTTCGCAGCAGATAGAGACTTGCCGGACTGAATTGTCCGAGTGCGCAATCCAGCCACACATATTTCACTTTGCCCTGGGTTCCCGGGAAATTCATCTGTCCGGCTACCGCCCCCAAATACTGGGTGAACAGAGGCCGGGTGGTGGCCTCCCAATTCCCTATCGAGGCCTTATAAGGAATACTTCCGAGCGTGCCTGTTACTGTGTCTCTGAATTCTTTGTAATACGCTTCGGCGTTCTCCCCTTGGTCCGCACCCGCGTGTGTATTATCTCCCCCGAAGATGAACAACCGTTTGTTCCCGCTGCTCACCGCTTTGGGCAAAAGGCTCTTAAATATGCTTAAGCTGTCGCCGTATCCTACATGGCTGTCTCCAAATACCGCAAACTCAAGGGTCTGCGCCTTGATTCTGCGCTTCACTCTGAGTATAGCCTGCAATCTGGCGGGAATTACCCGCTTCCGTGCCGATTTTGCCTTCCTCTTCCTCTTCATCCCGAACCACCCCATCCATTATAAATAGCTGCAGAATACGTAGTAGTCCCTACTATTTATATGCTGGATGAATTGGCCGCTCTTGGACCTGTGAGTCCATCAATTTGCCCGCAGCGAAGTGATCTGCCTGGCCAGATACTGCGGCGTATACGGCATATCCTCCCGGAGCCAGGCAATGATTGTCCCGATGAGGGCCGCCGAGCCATACCACACAGCGATGTCCCTCTGCACCGTTACCTCCGAAGCGTCATGCGCAGTAACCCTGCTCTCCACCCGTGCCGAGATAATGTCCGCCATCAGTTTAAATAGCCGGTCGGTAAAGATCGTACTCTTCCGTGACGTCAGTACGATTTTGTAGAATTTGGCGTTCTCAGCAATATGCACAAGCAGACGCTCCAGCATCGGCCACTTCTCTTCCTGTGCAGCTTCCATAGGGTCCGTATCATCCCTTACCACTTCCAGCACCTCCTCAGCCATGTCATCCGCCATTTTCTCAAGCATATCCGGGATATCCCGGTAATGCAGATAGAAGGTCACACGGTTAATTTGGGCCCGCTGCGCAAGGCGGTTGACGGTGATTTTCTCAATGCTCATCTCTTCCATCAGCTCAACCAGCGCCTCCTTAAGGAATTGGCGTGTGCGGAGGACACGCGGATCTGTCCGCTGGGGGGAATTGGCCATTCTGTTCTCTCCTATCTGCGGCTGCCCAAGGGCAGGCTACAATTTCAGTCTAAAGTGTCGTTTTTCACCTACATACACTACACATCTCTTCTAAGTGTAAACTACTTTACATTTTCCCGAAAATCGTTGCTTGATCGCATGAAATTTTCATTTATAATCTACTTTATACATTGTAAACTATACGACACATTGTAAATTTAGTCCATGATTCGGCGGTTTGAAAGGATGGAGAATATTGAGTAACAAGACAGCAAACTACAAAGTCCCCTCTATTCAAAAGGGACCTATTCTTTTCGTAATGATTCTCGGCGCCTTCCTGGCCACACTGAATCAGACCATCATGAGCGTGGCCACACCGGAGTTGATGAATGACTTCAACATCACGGCGGCAACGGCCCAGTGGCTGACTACCGGTTATATGCTCGTTAACGGTGTGCTGATTCCGATCACAGCCTATCTGATGCAGCGTTTCACTACACGCGAGCTGTTCCAGGCCTCGATGTTTATTTTCTTTGCGGGGACCCTTGTATCTGCTCTTGCCGGAAGCTTCCCCGTGCTGCTTACCGGACGGATGATTCAGGCTGCCGGTGCCGGCATTATTATGCCGCTGCTCACCAATGTCATCTTAACCCTGTTCCCGCGTGAGAAAAGAGGCGCCGCCATGGGTATGGTCGGACTCGCCATTATCTTCGCCCCGGCCATTGGCCCTACGCTGGCCGGATATATTATGGAACGTTATTCTTGGGAGACGATGTTCTACGGCATGCTTCCCCTTACCGTTATTGTCATCGTATGCGGATTTATTTATCTGAGAAATGTGGCAGAGCGTACTTTTCCCAAAATCGACATCACCAGCGTGGTCCTGTCCACCCTCGGATTCGGCACCCTGCTGTACGGCTTCAGCCGGGCGGCCAGCGCAGGCTGGTCGAGCGCAGAAGTGCTATTGTCTCTGGCAGCAGGACTCTTGTCGCTCGGGTTATTCATCTGGAAGCAGCTCACTTCCGATAGCCCGCTGCTGGATCTGCGGGCCTTCAAATATAATATGTTCTCCCTGACCACCCTCATCAGTGTGGCGGTTACGATTGTGATGTACGCGGATATGATGCTGCTGCCGCTCTATCTGCAGAATGCCCGCGGCTTCACCGCCATGGAATCCGGCCTGCTGCTGCTTCCCGGAGCGGTCATTATGGGCGCGCTTATGCCGGTCACCGGTAAGCTGTTCGACCGCTTCGGAGCGAAATGGCTCTCCATTATCGGCCTCACGATCACGATTCTGACTACCCTCAGCTTCGTGAATCTTACAGACTCGACAAGCTACAGCTATTTGATGCTGATGTCCACCGGCCGCAGGATCGGAATGGCCCTGCTCCTCATGCCTATTCAGACCCTCGGGCTGAATCAGCTCCCATCAAGGCTGAATTCACATGGTACAGCGATCTCCAATACTGTAAGGCAAGTAGCCGGTGCCGTAGGGACTTCTCTGCTGGTCACCGTGATGACCAGCCGTACCGCCGCCCATGTTCAAGATATGATGGCAAGCGGCGGAACTACCGGCGAAGCTCAGAAGCATATGATAATGGAAGCCTCCATCCAGGGCATCAACGATTCCTACCTGGTCATTGTTGGCATCGGCGTGATCGGGCTGGTCCTCTCCTTCTTCATTAAGCAGGTGGGGCAGGCCAAGGAACCGGGTGTGGAGCAGAAGATGGTTGTTGCCAAGGAAGTCTAGGGAGCGCGCCTGCATTCTCTGCCATTCTATAGGTTTCATACAGAAGAAGACCCGCGGAGCGCACTCCACGGGTCTTCTTCTGTATCTCGCATATACGTAACGCTTGTAGTACAATAATATCTTGATGCACATTATATTAAGGGAAGTAAGAGGTGCCAGAATGGCTATTAGCTTCACGAAATCTATGCTTAACCGCCTGAACCAGGAGATCACCGAGATGGAATCGGATATTGCGGAGCTGCAGAAGAAGACCAACACCACCCGGGGCAAGATCAGCCAGCTGGAGAAAGACTGCAAACTCAGCTCTTCGCCAAGCTCGCTCAGCAGTAAAATGAGCCGGATCACCAAATTACAGGCAGAACTCAAAAAAATCTCCCAGCAGCAGTTAGAGCTGTCCAAGGAGATTAATAAAAAGAAGTCCACACGCGCCAAGCTCCCGTCTGCGGAATAACCCGCTGCCTGGCTGACCGGTTCACTTCAGCAGAGCCAGGCCGTTAACCCTTCTGATCTTGCCGGGCACGCAGCCAGATTAGACAATAGATCACGCACAAGAATCCCCAAAAGTAGTTAGCGAATATACTCTGCCCTAAGGCTGCGGAGAGCAGGATATGATTCGCACAAGTAAACACCAACAATGACGCTAACACTACGTTCATTGTTCTGGCCGATACCTGCTTCGGAATGGCGCTTCTTGAAATGAGATAGGCCGCGGCAACAGCGACGGCTAAAGACAACACTATTCTCAGATTCTGATTCTTGAACATATCATGCATTGTAATCACAGCCGCCAGTCCAACCAAACACGCAATGATTAGGATGATATTTCTCGTTTTCATTCGATCCCTCCTGAGCACTTTAATAACTCCATTGAACAACTCAAATGAATAACTCTCATTTATGTTATTTTATCCCATACCTTTTCTGCTTGTCTGTGATTAATTTACTCTCCCGTCACTGGCAGTTTGACCGTGAACACCGAGCCTTGGCCCGGCTCGCTCTGCACCTCGATGATGCCCTTGCTCAGGCTGATGATCCGGGCGGCCAGCGGCAGGCCGAGGCCGTTGCCCCCGGCGGAGCGGGCGGGATCGCCCTGATAGAATTTCTCGAAGATGTGCTTGCGCACCTTCGGGGTCATTCCGATTCCGTTGTCGGCGATGACCACGGAGATCCAGGAGCCATCCGAGTGGATGGATACCGAGATGGCCCCGCCTTCCGGGGTGAATTTGATCGCGTTGCCAAGCACATTGAGCCACACCTGCATCATCAGCTCTTCATTTCCATAATAGGGCTGCTCCTCCAGGTCGAGATTAAGATGAAGCTGCTTGGCAGACCAGAGGGACTCCAGCAACAGCAGCGCCTGGCGGAGCTGCTCATCCAGAGGGTATTCAGCCAGCTCTGTAAGCATTTCCTGGTTCTCGAGCTTGGATATTTTGAGGATATTGCCGGAGAGATTGGACAGCTGCCGCGAGCTGTCGATGATCATCCCGGTGTATTCGTCATGCTCCTCTTTGCTCAGATTCTCCTCCTGGAGCAGCGTCGCGTATCCTTCGATTGCCGCAATGGGCGTCTTGAATTCGTGAGACACATTAACGACGAAGTCATTGCGGAGGGTCTCGATGCTGCGCAGCTCCTGAACCATAAGGTTGAAGTGGTGCGCCACCTCGCTGATCTCATTGACCCGGTGCGACTCATTCAGATAGATGTCGAAGTTGCCGCCTGCAATTTCCTTGGCTGCCTTGCTGAAGTCCGTAATCGGGGCCAGAATGGTCCTGCCCACCATGATACTGATCGTAGTCCCGATGACCAGGCTGAATAACACCATAGTCAGAATAGGCGGGAATGGGTTGCCATGCTCCCAGGTGTTGTTTCCTATCCGGAAATAGAGGAAGGCCCATACAGACATAAGCAGGACGAAGAACAGAATGATCACAAACACCATAGAGACAAAATACCACCATAACCCTCTGTTTTTCCCACGGATCATCCCCGCTTCACCGCCTTATAGCCCAGCCCTCTGACCGTAACGATCTCAAAATCCGCACTTTCCCTGAAACGCTCCCGCAGGCGGTTAATATGGACCACCACGGTATGCTCGTCGGACTCGGAGTCCATCCCCCAGATTTCATCCATCAGCTGCTGTTTGGTGAAGATCTTATTGGGATAAGAAATCATTTTGTAGAGGAGATAGAACTCCTTCTGCGGAAGCAGGATACTCTCAGGCCCCTGAATTACCATTAACGTATCATAATCCAGCACGGTTTCTCCCCATTCGATTTTGCGCTCGCTGATGATTTTGGCCCGGCGCAGCAGCGCTCCCACACGCAGGATCATCTCATTCACATTGACCGGCTTGACCATATAATCGTCGATTCCCACAAGGAAGCCCTGCTGCTTATCGGCAAAATTCTCCCGCGCCGTCACCATAAGAACGGGAAGCTGCTGGTTGTTGTCCCTGAGCGTCTGTGTCAGCTCGAAGCCGTCCATCCGGGGCATCATAATATCGCAGATGATCAGATCAATATATTCCTTATCCAGCACATCCAGCGCGTCCTCTCCATTGACCGCCGGCAGCGCGCGATATCCGTTTCGGGTCAGTACGGTACAGAAGAGCTGCCGCAGCTTGGCATCATCCTCAACCACAAGAATATTAAACATTAGGTCTCCTCCTGGAACGTTCATATGTAATGAAGCGTATAGCTTTAACCTGCCAAGATCAAGTGAATCTCAACTGGGAGTTTAGGTTTAGTTTATATTGGACGATTATACTAGGGTACAGAGAGAAACAAGATTACAGGAGTGGAAAGGGAGACTGGACAATGCTGCAATTAAAAAACATTACCAAGAGCTATAAGACCGGTGAATTTACACAGGTGGCGCTGGATAAAGTGAACCTCAATTTCAGACAAAGTGAATTCGTCGCCATTCTGGGCCAGAGCGGATCAGGCAAGACCACGCTGCTCAATATCGTCGGCGGACTGGATCAGTATGACAGCGGAGAGCTGATCATTAACGGCCAATCGACCGAGCGTTTCAAAGACAGCGAGTGGGATGCGTACCGTAATAATAGTGTCGGCTTTATTTTCCAGAGTTATAATCTGATCTCACACCTGAGCATCACGGATAACGTGGAGATGGGGATGACGCTCAGCGGGGTCGATTCAGCCGAGAAGCACCGTAAGGCGCTGGAGGTACTGGAGAAGGTCGGCCTTAAGGATCATGTGCACAAAAAGCCGAATCAGCTATCGGGCGGACAGATGCAGCGTGTAGCGATTGCCCGGGCGCTGGCCAACAATCCGGATATTATCCTCGCCGATGAACCTACAGGCGCTCTGGATTCGGAGACCAGTGAACAGATCATGGAGCTGATCAAGACCATTGCGGAGGATAAGCTCGTCATTATGGTTACCCATAACCCGGAGCTGGCGGAGAATTATGCAGACCGCGTCATCCGTTTCTCGGACGGTCATGCGATCTCGGACAGCAATCCGCTCGCCACGCAGAAGACTTCCAGTGCTTATAAGCTGAAGCAGACGAGCATGAGCTTTTTCACCGCCCTGAAATTATCCGGCAAAAATATTGCCACCAAGAAATGGCGCACGGGGTTGACCGCTTTTGCCTCCAGTATCGGAATTATCGGCATTGCCCTGATTCTGTCGCTGTCCAATGGCTTCGACAAACAGATCAGCTCGTACGAAACCGGGGCATTATCCAACTTCCCGATTTCGATCAACCAGACGGCCATGAATTTGCAGAATGCAGGTCCTCCGGGGCAGGAAACTACGGAACTCCCTTCCTATCCGGCCGACAAAAAGCTGTATCCATACGACCCTACGGTGAATTCAGCTATCCACACGAACGTGCTGACCAAGGAGTATATCAAGTATCTGGACGGAATCGATCCCAAGCTGATTGACGGCGTCTCTTACACCCGTACCGTGAATATGAACTGGCTGGTGAAGAACGGGGACAAGGCGGCGGTTCTGGATAAAAGCAAGATCACGACAGCTCCGTATCCAAGCAAACAGGGCAGTGCCTCGGGCAGCTATCTGGAGCAATATTATGATCTGCTTGAGGGGAAATTCCCGGCCGAGAAGACGGATCTGGTGCTGATCGTGGATCAATACAACCGTCTGACCGAGGGTGCAGTGAATGCGCTTGGACTGGATTATGAAGCTAAGAGTATCAATCTGAGTGATCTGGTCGGAACTCCGCTTAAGCTGGTCATGAACAATGATTATTACAAAAAAAATGGTGAACAGTTTGTAGTCCATGCAACCGGCGGAAATCTGAATGACCTCTACAACAGCCCCAAGGCAGTAACCCTTAATATTGTCGGTGTTCTGCGTGCCCAGGAAGGGTCCAGAATCTCTACACTGTCTCCCGGTCTTGTCTATTCTGATGAGCTGACCTCCACCTTCATTGCGGATGCACAGAAATCGGAAATTGTACTCGCACAAGAGAAATCTGATATTAACGTATTGACAGGGCAAGCCTTGTCGGAGGGTATCGCAGGCGGCGGCTCCAGTGCCGGAATGGGCGAGATGCCGCTCATGAATGCCGGAATGGCAGCGGCGGCCAGCATGTCGTCCATGACCAAAGAACATGCACTGGCTGCTCTGGGTGCAACGGATATTCCAAGCGCAGTCTCGCTGTATCCGATTGATTTCAGTGCCAAGGAATCCGTAACGGCTTATCTGGACAAGTGGAATGAAGGAAAGGCTGCCGAAGCCCAGGTACAGTACACCGACCTCGCAGCTATAGTCACCAACATTTCCGGCGGAATTATGGACGGGATTACGATGGTACTGATTGCTTTTGCAGCTATTTCCCTGGTGGTGTCGCTGATTATGATTGCGATCATCACTTACATTTCCGTTATGGAACGTACGAAAGAGATCGGCGTACTGCGCGCACTGGGTGCCCGGAAGAAGGACATTACCCGGGTGTTCAATGCCGAGACCTTCATTATCGGGGCTTGCTCGGGGATTCTGGGGATCGGCATTACCTACCTGCTGACCATTCCGGTTAACGCCGTCCTGTATAACCTGACCGAGCTGAAGAATGTCGCCCAGCTGAATCCGCTCCATGCGCTCATTCTGGGTGTGATCAGTGTCGTGCTGACGATGCTCGGCGGTGCCATCCCAGCCAAAATGGCGGCGAAAAAGGACCCGGTCGCTGCGCTGCGCAGTGAGTAACCAGGGTTAGTCCTGATATGCCGGACTAACTTATAAGAAATCCAAAGGGGAATGTATCCCTTTGGATTTTTTTGGGTGCTGCCGCCTGCTTTGGGCGCAAGGAGGTGTACTTTTGCTTCTCCTTTCCGCCGGCCGCCTGCTTTCGGCGCAAGGAGGTGCACTTCTGCTCCTCCTGGGCACCTGCCGCCCGCTTTCGGCGCGAGGAGGTGCACTTTTGCTCCTCCTTCTCGCTGGCCGCCTGCTTTTGGCGCAAGGAGGTGTACTTTTGCTCCTCATTGGCACCTGCCGCCCGCTTTTGGCGCAAGGAGGTGCACTTCTGCTCCTCCTTCTCACCTGCCGCCTGCTTTCGGCGCGAGGAGGTGCACTTTTGCTCCTCCTTCTCAACTACCGCCTGCTTTCGGCGCAAGGAGGTGCACTTTTGCTCCTTCTTGGCACCTGCCGCCTGCTTTCGGCGCAATGAGGTGCACTTTTGCTCCTCTTTCTCATCTGCCGCCCACTTTCGGCACAAGGAGGTGCACTTTTGCTCCTCCTTCTCACCTACCGCCTGCTTTCGGCGCAATGAGGTGCACTTTTGCTCCTCCTTGGCACCTGCCGCCTGCTTTCGGCGCGAGGAGGTGCACTTTTGCTCCTCCTTCTCACCTGCCGCCTGCTTTCAGCGCAAGGAGGTGCACTTTTGCTCCTCCTTCTCGCTGGCTGCCTGCTTTGGGCGCAAGGAGGTGCACTTTTGCTCCTCCTTCTCATCTGCCGCCCACTTTCGGCACAAGGAGGTGCACTTTTGCTCCTCCTTCTCACCTGCCGCCTGCTTTTGGCGCAAGGAGGTGTACTTTTGCTCCTCCTTCTCACCTACCGCCTGCTTTCGGCGCAATGAGGTGCACTTTTGCTCCTCCTTCTCGCTGGCCGCCTGCTTTTGGCGCAAGGAGGTGCACTTTTGCTCTTCCTTTCCACCGGCCGCCCGCTTTCGGCGAATTCATGCCTATGCTAATTTCCTACCATATCTCTGCATCCATAAAAGAATGAATAAGCTCATATCGGCTGACTCGATTACTTCCCTGTACGGGCACTGGTTTGAGTTTACCTTTTTCGCATAAAATATTCATATATTTTATTACTGTACGACGATTTAGCCCAAGCCCCCTCACCACATCCACAGGTTTGAGATAACCATTCTTCCGGCTTGCCATCCGCAGAATGTCGGCTTCGATCCTCGTAAATGGACGGCATCCCTCAGCCATATTTTTCAGCAAACATGGAGTGAGCAGAGCTTTTAACAGAGAGATGATCAGCTCCGGTGCGGCTTCCAGCTCATCGTAAGGGACTGCGACGATCCGATACCCGGCAATTTGCAAATACGTCTCTCGATTTAGCTCCTGGCGGTAACGGGTCCTGTCCGTCTTGGCCACATGCGGGCCATAGCCCTTGACCTCAATAGCAAACTTCACCTGTCCCTGCTTCCATACAAAATCAACGAAATAGGGCATCCCCCGCCAATCCGCAACCTCATACTCCGGGTGAAGATCATCCATGTTACCAAAAATCGGCCACCACACCCGCTCCACAAACATTTGCTCGCCATGCCGGTGTCCCCGCTCCAGCCGGTCCTTACGCTCCCCTGCTCTCCGTTTCTTATGATACTCCAGCCATTTGTGATGCTCTTCTGCAAAAGCCATTCCCTTCATCCTCCTCTGTACATCATCCGCAAAACGTGGAACCGTACTGTGCCCTAAAAAAACAAAAAATCCCGCACCCAACAAACCATGGGTACGGGATGTGCTTCATCCGTTTTTATAGATTATAGTGTCTGTTGCTGCCAGCGTCAATGACATCGCCCCCGTCCTGTGACGGACGGAATCGTGATTAGATATGGCGAGGGAACATAATTGTTCAATTGATAGATAGCCTTAAAGCCGCACCTAACATTAATCCGCAGTCCGCTACGCTATACTCGCTAATTTCGGTGTACGGGGTGCGTCCGCTAAACTGCCGTATCAGACATCCGGCGTATCCGCTGTAAACGTCAGCGTTTTGATAAATCCGGCCGGAATATAATTCACGCTGTCTCCTGCGATCCGCACCTGCACCGTCAGGTCGCCGCAGAAGACCGGCGGGCAGAGCGGATCATAGGCGGTCCAGTTCAAGCCTTCGTCAGTGGAATACTCCATCTTCTCGTTCGCACCTATGATAGTGTTGGCTTCATCATCTGCAGTTACATTGGGCGGCCATGGCGGCTGAGAGAACAGGGTCATGGACGAAGGTGAGCTATGCCCTGCTGCATTGAACTCATCCGACGCATAAGCCTTCAGCGAATGGACTCCCAGACTGGCTGTACCGACTGTACCGGTAAAAAGAACTCCAATTAAAGATAGACGGATGTATTTGTTAACCGTTCCCCGCATTATTTCAACCTCCACAAATTATCAAATGATAATCACACAGCGATGTGACATAGATCATAATATATCTGATTTCGCAGAGTTATTCCTGAATCTGGTTATTTCTTTATAAAATTTCTGATTAGCGCACGTATTCACTTCCCCAGGACCTGAATCACCTACACCAGCGCAGCGTCGCCTACCTGTCCTCCGCCCAGCACATCCGCTCGGTTCTCACCGTCTCGCCGGTCTGAATCGCCTTGTCAATCATCAGTCCGAGATAGGCATCCTGCGAGGCTTGCTCCAGTCCGTAGAATCCCGGGCCGCCTGCGGAGTAGCTGGCCATTTGGTCCAGGCAGGTGGCAATGGCAATCTCATCATCATACAGCCGGGCAGGAGTGAACGGGTTATCATAGACCCATTGTTCACCGCAGATAATCCCTTGCAGGTAATAGCCCTCTGCATTCTCCTGCTCCCCTTTGTTGATGCGTCTCAGCTCCATTTGCAGCGGCACCAGATTATCCTGCTGGATAAGCACGCGGTTGTCGAAGATCTCCCCCCGCTCGCCGCGTACGGAGAGATGATTCGAGCGTGTCCAGGAGCGGTGCTGATCCTTGGTGAAATCGTAAATACCCAGCCGGTCCCCAAAATCCAGCCAGGCCAGATCCCGCTGTAGCGGAATCAGCTTGTCTTCAGCCGGAGGACCGCTCCGGGTCGGGCCGCCCACCCAGCTGGAGGCGAACCGCATCCCCCGGATGGTGGTCTCCTCGAACCCGATGCCAAGCATCTTGCGGATCAGGCCTGCTCCATGATAGAGATGCGACACGGAGACCGTCGTTTCTGTGATTCTGCCGAGCCTGCCTGAACGGATCAGCGACAGTCTCGCTTCTTGAACAGGATGGTAAGGATACTGCTCGGCGACTTGAATCCACGCCCCGTGCCGGGTCAGCTCCTTATGCAGCTGCTCCAGCTCTTCCAGGCCTGAGGCAGGAGGTGTCTCCGTCAGCGCGGGAAGGCCCAGTGACGCCAGACGGTACAAATAGTCCAGGGAAGCCTGACCGCTGACCGAGACAACGACAAAGTCCGGGTCCTCGTTCCTGAGCAGCTCTTCAAGGGAACGATACGTCTGAACGCCCCATGCCGCTTCCATGGCCTTCCCTTTGGCCCGGTCCCTTACCACAAGGCCGCCAATCCGGAAGCGGTCCGGCAACGAGCGGGCAATTCTGAGATAATATTGTGCACGGAAACCGGCCCCGCCGATAATACTGAATGTTACGGACATAACCTGTCCTCCCCTGTGAACTGGTGTGATGATGCTGTACTACAGTAAGTACGCGCTCTCTCCTTGAACCCGGGCTATGATTTTCCGCCCATGGCAGGACCGCCGTCCCGCCAATGCCATCAGACTTCATTAGGCGCATTCATTTGATCAGCTCTGTCGGGTTCATACCGGTGATCTTTTTGAATAGTGTGCTGAAATAAGGAATGTTCTTGTAGCCCACCCGTTCCGCCACTTCATAGACCAGCATATTGCGTTCCATGAGCAGCTCTCTGGCCTTCTCAATCCGCACCCGGGTCAGGTAGTTGTTGAATGTCTCCCCGGTGATATTCTTGAAGATAATCGACAAATGATTCCGGGAGATGAACACCTTATCCGAAAGATCGGCCAGCGTAAGCTCCTCGGCATAATGCTCATGGATATAGTTGGTCATGAAATCAACAATCTGCCTGTGCTTGCTGCTGCCCTTCCATTGGCGGCTGGCACAGATCGCTGTGATCTTGGCGGATAACCAGCCTGCCAGCTGATCCGGCACGGCCAGGTTGCCGATCTCCTGGGCGATCTGATCATTGGTGAACAGGTCATCGAGCACGAATCCTGATTCATATAAGGCGTAGGCAATAATTCCCCACAGTTCACTGCCGAGCATCTGCACGTAGCTGGCGGAGACCCCTTGCTGCGCTTGCAGCTCCGCGATGTAACCGTATACAAGCTGTTGTGCCTCAGCCTCCTGTGAAGCCTTCATTGCAGCGGCCAGCTTATAAGAGAACTTGACCGGGAAGAGGACTCCCCGGTCCTGCCCGCTGCTGTGACTCTCCCGGTAGCAGTACACTTCATAAGCCGGGCTGATCCGCAGAGCTCCGTGATCCATGGCGCGGAAGGCCTCTTCCGTCGATTCGGGAATCTTCGTCCACGTATCCTTCAGTCCTCCTATACCTATGCGGACCATCAGCCGAAGATACGAGCTGATGCTGTCAATCAGCCGGGTCGCCAGCTCCTCAAGCTGCTGCGTGCATTCTGCGTCAGGATGAATAATCAATAATGCCCTGTTGCTGTTCAGCTCTGTATATTCCATGTTGGCAAAATGCTTGCGCGTTACCTCACAGGCAATATTGCTGACCGCGAAGCGAAACAGATTCCAGTCAGAGACCGAGAAGGAACTCGCCCGGTCATCGCGGATCAGCTCGATTCCGATCGTGGCATGGCGGCGTTCCAGCCAATAATGATACGAAGACGGAAGATGGGTATTGTTGCGGTACGCAGGGTCCAGCGTGCCGACTGCTGCCGAACGAACCCATTCCTTCTCGACAAACGGCTCGTATAACATCATTTTCAGCTCAAGCTCTCCTTGCCGGGTCCGCTTCTCCTGCTCTTTGACCAGCTCCGCAATGACCTTGGACAGAATCGTTCGGAGTGTGGGCAGACTGATCGGCTTGGAGACATAGTCACTGACCTGAAGCCTTAGGGCTTGCCTGGCATGTTCAAAGTCTGAATATCCGCTCAAAATAATAATTTTGCCCTTGAAGCCCTCGTTCCTTAATTGCTCCATCATCTCCAGGCCACTCATCACCGGCATATAGATATCGGTGATCACAATGTCCGGGCTGGCTGCTCGGATCATCGTAAGCCCGTCTCCCCCGTTAAGCGCCTCACCGGCCCATTCTGCACCCAGCTCCTCCCATGGAATCGCCCGCTTCATTCCCTGAAGTACCTGGCGCTCATCGTCAATAATAGCGATCTTCCACATTATCTGTGCCTCCTTAAGCTTCTACATCCCCGCAGCAGCGGTATCAGCCTTCTTTCGCAGCCAGCGAAGCCGTCAGTGTCTGTGCCGGAGCCTCTGTGAGCAGCGGCAGAATAATCTCCACCCGGGTCCCGCCTTCTTCACGCTCCTTCAGCGTAATCCCGTACTCATTGCCGAAATATCCGGCAATCCGCTCTCTCACATTACGTATGCCATAGCCGCCGGTGCGGCGGCTCCTCGGCCGCTCCTCCGGCTGCTTCAGGCCTGCTCCATTATCGTCAATAATAATCTGCACCGCTTCCTCTAACATAGCCATGCGGATAGAGATATGACCGCTGCGCTGCTTGTTGAATCCGTGAACAATGGAATTCTCCACGAAAGGCTGCAAGGTGAGCTTAGGGAGGTAGATCTCCTGAAGCTCCGGTGCCACATCAATCTGGTACTCCAGCCCGTCCCCCCAGCGAAGCTGCTGGATCTCCAGATAACACTGAATATGCTGCAGCTCTTCAGAGATCATGATGAAGCTCGCCCCATTGGATAAGCCGATACGGAACATCTGGCCCATCAGCTCCAGAATCCGGCTGAGCTCATCCTGTCCGGCATCAATAGCCATCCAGTTGAGCTGGTCCAGCATATTATAGAGGAAGTGAGGATTAATATTGGCCTGCAAGGCCTCAATCTCCGCTTTGCGCTGCTGCTCATAACGCCGTTCGAGCGACAGGTACAGCTCCTCGATACGGTCGTTCTGCTTGCGGTAGCCGGAGAATAAATAACCGAATTCATTCTCGTAATCTATAGGCAGCTCCTCTCTATGCCCGCCTACAGAATATATCTTCATAGCGCTTACAAGTTGCTTGATCGGCTTGGTAAATTGCTTGCTCAGATAATGCGTCAGCAGCAGGACCAGCAGAATAGCCCCAATCCCGATCAGTCCGATCCATTCCGCCAGCTCCAGACTGCTTGCCGTAATCTGTTTCCAGGAGGTGAATTCGAGCAGCGTCCAAATGGAGTTGTCCATTCTGGAATAGACGAGCAGGGTATTGCCGGAATTCTCATCCCCGGGAATATGGACATAACCTGAGTTGTTACTCTTGAGATCGATCCATTTGGACCATTCACTCTGTTCGAGCGTCTCCCCGATGCTCAGAATCTGCTTCCCCCCGCTGTCCGCCATGATCCGGTTCGACCCGGAGGAGTTACCGGTCAGCAGCGCACGGATCTCCTTGGCCTTAATATGGACGACCAGCACACCGAGATAGTCGTTCTCGTTCATTACCTTTCTGGCGAAGCTTAGAACCGGAATCTCCCCCTGCACGCTGGGAATGGAATGCTCCCCCGACCAGGCGAAATCGCTTTTCACCAGATTCCTGGCCCAGGACTGCTTATCCAGATCGCGAATATTCCGGAATTGGATATAGCTCTGGCCGTCGCTCGGCATCGGCTCATCCATATACAGGTCAATCCCCTGAATCAACGGAATGGCATAGGTCAAATTGCCGAGCGCACTCTCAACGCTCACACGCTTGCGGTACCGCTCGAAATCATCCTGCCTGTTCAGCAGAAAGGTCGTCAGCTCGTTGTCCCGTGAGGTGGACAGTGAGATCTGCTCAATCATATCCAGCCGGGTGCTGATTTCATTATTCAATTCGTCCAGCAGCCGCTGCTGATAATGAGAGGTGGTCTGTACAAGGGCCTTGGAGGAATTGCTGTAGCTGGTCCATGCAGTAACGGCTATTACCAGAATAAGAACGATAGCAAAGCTATGAAAAAAAAGTCGGTCGATCCTGTATTTCTTAAAAGGATTGATCAAGCTATCCCCTTCCTTCGCCTCCGGCTCACACAAGTAGAAACGGCTTTACCGTCCTTTCAAAGGACGGTGCCGTTTCAGCGAGAAATAGAAGGATAAATTATTGTGTAAAACATATAATTGCTTATATTTCGAAATAAACGGTAAAGCGGCGAATAAGGCTCTGTCGCTTTACCGTTATCAGACGGATGTTTTTTAACATCTTATCCCTTTATCCCCGTTGTCGCAATCCCATCCACGAAATACTTTTGCAGGAATATGAATACAAGGGTAGCCGGAATAATCGAGACAAGCGACATGGCCAGGAGCTGGCCCCACTCGGCAGCAGACTGTGAGTCATTAATCATGCGCAGCGCTAGACCAACCGTGTATTTGTCAACCGTGTTGATGTACAGGAGGTGACCCAGGAAGTCATCCCAGTTCCACAGGAAGCAGAAGATCGTCACCGTCACCACCGCCGGGAACGCCAGAGGCATAACCACTCTCCAGAAAATTCCGAACCATGAGCAGCCGTCGATTTTGGCCGATTCATCCAGCTCCTTGGGCACACCGCGGATAAACTGAATCAGCAGGAAGACGAAGAAGCTGCCCCCGGCCCCGCCTGCCAGCAGATGGGGAACGACAAATGGCAAATACGTATTAACCCAGCCCAGCTGATGGAACAAGGCATACTGGGGAATAATCAGCACCTGTCCCGGCATCATCAGCGTCAGCATCAGAATGGAGAACCAGAACTTCTTCAGCGGGAAATCCAGTCTGGCGAAGCCGAAGGCAACCAGCGTGCAGGATAACAGGGTTGCGATCAGCACCATAATTTCAAGGCCGAAGGTGTTGAGATAGAAGTCAGTGAATGTGTGTCCGGGAACCGAATTCCAGCCCTTGGTGAAGTTCTCCCATTGCGGGACGGACGGGAAGATTCCCGGCGAGCTTAGCTCGGTGCTGTCCTTCAGGGATGCCCCGATCCACCAGACAATCGGATAGACCATGAGGAAGCTGAAGAGAATCATGAATACATGCCGGAGTGCAGGCTTCCAGTTCAAAGTTGTTGTCATTTGCGTTTTTTCCCTCCAGTGTCAGTCTCATAGAATACCCAATACTTCGAGGTGTAGGAGATCAGGAGCGTTGCGGCTACTATGGCGACCAGCATAATCCAGGCCAGTGCGGAAGCGTAGCCCAGCTCATAGCGGCTGAATGCCCGTTCGTACAGGTACATGGCATACACATATGTAGCATTCATCGGACCGCCGTTCGTAATCACAAAGGCCGAGGTGAACATCTGGAAGGCATTAATAACGGCCATGATCAGGTTGAAGTAAAGGATGGGCGACAGCATGGGCAGTGTGATGCGGAAGAATTGAACGATTTTGTTGGCCCCGTCCACTGAGGAAGCCTCGTACAAGTCATTCGGAATCTGCTTCAGTCCTGCCAGGAAGATGACCATGGTGGAGCCGAATTGCCAGACCGTGAGCAGAATCAGTGTGCCGAGCGCTGTGTCGGGATTGGTAATCCAGCTTTTGCCCTCGATGCCAAAGACAGCAATCAGCTTATTGAAAATCCCGTCTACGCCGAAGATGTTACGCCACAGCAGGGATACCCCGATGCTGCCTCCGATGAGTGAGGGGAAATAGATCGCTGTGCGGTAGAAGCCGATCCCTTTGACAGCCTTGCTCAGAACCATAGCTACAAGCAGGGCCGCAATGAGCTTAAGGGGCACGGAAGCAAGCACATACATAACAGTGACTTTGGCGGATTGAATGAATTTGGGGTCTGCTGTAAAAATCCGTTCGTAATTGCGGGACCCGATCCATTGCATGGGCTGCATCAGGGTGTAGTCGGTAAATGAATAATACAGCGACAGGAATAACGGATACGCTGTCAGCACCAGAAACCCGATCAGCCAGGGCGAAATAAACAAATAGCCTGCAAGCGGCGCGTTCCACCGGCTTTTGAAATAGGAGCTTTTTTTGGGCGATGGTGCGGCTTGGGCTAAAGTGGTTGTGGAGCGGTTCATCTGTGGTCACCTCTTGTGGTCAATTTGTATAGCTTAAGTATATAATTGGCCCAGGTTCTTCTAAATAAGGGCAATGCTCGAATTCTTTCAAAATATAACGATTAATTCAGAGACCCGTTGATAAAGAAAGCCCGGGACATGGCTGCCCGGGCTTAAAGTTCACAGCTTATTTCTCGTAAGATTGCGAAGCTTCCTTAAGCTGCTTGAAGGCTTCCTCCGGTGTGGATTTCCCGAAGCTGAGCTGATCACGGACCAGCACCCAGTCTTTATCCACGAAGTTGGTCCAGCCGCCGGCTCCGGCCGACCAGGTCTGGCCATCCGGCTCTGTCGCACGGAGAAGTTCTAAGCCCACCTTATCCAGATCGCTCATATTCGCTTCCAGCAGGGCGGCATTCTCCTTGTTGGCCGGCAGGCCGCGGAAGGTTTTGGTGATTTGAGCCGCTTCCGGATCATTCACGAACCAGTTGATGAATTTCTTGGCTTCTTCGGCATGCTTGGAATTCTTGGAGACAGCCATGTACATCGACGGCTTCAGCCAGCCTCCGGCTTCTTCGGCACGCGGCATGGTTACAAGGGCATAAGCTCCTGGCTTAATACTGTCCCAGGTTCCCAGATTGTTGGAGAAGCTGTAGCGGAACAGGACTTTCCCTGCTGCCAGCAGGTCCATCTGCGGATCATTTTCCTTATCGGAGGCATTGACGTCCGCCGGAGGAACGAGGCCTTCCTTGCGCAGCTCTTCAAATTTCTTGGTCCATTCCAGATAGGAGGCTTCATCTACGTTGAAATGACCGTCATCCGTGATGACCTGCCCTTTGCCCTTGGCATATTGATAGGCGGAATACATGAAGTAGTTGCCCGCATAGTCCAGGGTGAAATATTGGCCCTTCGGCAGCTTGGCTTTGGATTCCTTGGCTAGGGCGAAGAATTCATCCCAGGTCCAGCCGTTGGCCGGATTCGCAATGCCCAGCTTATCCATCGCGGCTTTATCATATACCATACCGAAGGCTACCGATCCGAGCGGCACGGCATACTGCTTGCCTTCCCTCTGGCCCCCGGCCAGCAGCTTCCCGTCGAATTTGCTGACATCCACCTCAGGAGCCAGATCGGCCAATTGCTGGCGGGCCATCCAGTCCGGCATCCAGCCCGGGTCAAGCTGAACTACATCGGGAGCGTTGTTGGCCGCAGCCTGCGTAGATAATTTGTCCAGATAACCGTCCATCCCGGAATACTCCGGCTCGAACGTTACATTCGGATTGTTCTTCGTATACAAGTCGAGCGCCGCCAGGGTAGCTTCGTGACGCGGCTGGGAACCCCACCACATAATACGGAGCTTGACAGGTTCATTGGTGCTTGGAGCTTCAGTTGCAGCAGCAGTTGTGCTGGCAGGTGCCTCCGTAGCCGCTCCGGCATTGTTCACTTTATTTCCTCCGCCGCCGCAGGCAGCCAGTGTACCTACTATCGCTGTCATGGCCAACACCGAAAGAGAACGCTTCCATTTCAACATCTTTAACCCTCCTGTATAAATCTGTATTGTCTTGCTACATTGCTATAGTAACAAGATGGATTGGAAGTTCATAGAAGGGCAATGCACGAATTCTTATAAAATCTCACGGAAATAATATCGGCGTGCACGCCAAAAACACCTCCAAGGCTGTCCCCCATCCTAGCGATAGGGGCCAATTTTGAAGGTGCTTTACGCAGGTCTTCACGCAACGGACCAGATGATTGTCAAGCAAGCAGAACCTGCAGCTATTTCGATGCCTCCATAACCTGTCCTGCCAAAGCCAGCAGTTCCTCCTTGGTCAGGTGCCCGCGGTCTTCCGTGAGAATATAATTGACATGTGTTTTTGCATTCATCCATACAACCGACTTGTGCTCCTGCTTATCGTTAGCTGTATATATCACCTCTTGCCCATCGACTTTCAGTTTCTCCGACTGCGGCTGTACCGGCTCCGATTCAACCGTCTTCCCTGCAGCCCCTGCGGGCTCGGTTCTGAAAGCGAGGACTCCAGTTATTCCATTGACCGGAGCGGCCATAGTATAGATTAGCTCTATAGAAATCCGCTTCTCCTGCAGCTTCTTAACATATATTTTTTTGCCGGACGCCTTCCCCTCAGCAATCACCTGGTTCAATATCTGCTTCTGTTCGGAAGAAGTTTGATAGGGTGCAATTCTTGCCAGAGTAAAATTGTAGCCATCCGGGAGCTGATTCAGCTCCAGACGCATTGCGGTCTTCCCTGCCGCATACTTCTTGACGTATTCATCATAATTTCTGAATATAAGTGAATACGAGTTACTCCCATAGGACGAGCCGATGGGACTGGCCTGGTATTCCTTGTCATTAATGTATGCATACCTGATCTCTCCAGGCTGATAAGTACCGCTTAACGCTTTCTTTTGCTGGTCCAGAAGACTCTTGAATTTCTTCTGCTCTTGCTCCGCTTTCGCTCTAGCCTCCTCCATGCTGACCTGCGCTACATCTTTAACATCCGTCTTGATGGCAGGCAGGGCTGCTGCAGATTGTATTCTGGATGGGGCAGCAAACGCCTCCACTGAAGCCCCGCACTCTATACCCACTAATAGTGCCACACTTGTCACAGCCATGAACATTTTTCTGTAATTCATTGAGTTTCCACCTTTCTTTATGTGTACAATACTTAATTCATCATACCGGCAGCAATGCGGATAATCTCATCCTTGGTCAATGTGGTATTCTCAGCATTGGCTGTCACATCATAGACAATCTGCGCTTCCGGATCGGCCCAGACCAGTTTATACTTATACCCGACCTTGAAGTCTTCATTACCGGAGGGTTCGAGATAGATCAGCTGCTTGCCGCCAATATCAATATTCTCGATCGTTGTGGTTTTGGTCCACAGCAGAGTCTCTGCCGTTTCAGCCTTTTCATCAATACGTTTGGCGTTTAAATTTATCTGATTCTCACCATTCCTGTACATTAATGAAGAGGAATTAAAGGCAATGTTCCCCGCAGGCTCGCGTCTCCAGATCACCCGGAAGCCATCCCCAAGCTTGATCCCGCCGGTTCCGGCAAGCAGCTCTTTCTCTTCAATCTTTTTGATAGAGGGAGGAATCCATGCCTGGTCAAACTTATAGCCGTCCGGCATATACCCCGGCTGCTTCAAATGCGGAGCTAAATGCTTCTCTGCACTGCTTTTAAACGCTGAATAGTCCGTAAATTTCATCAGCGGGTGATACACCCCAAGCTGACTGCGTCCTTCCCGGCCATCCTGTTTTAATACAAATGTAGCATACTCTCCGGGGAGCAATAATTTTTTTATGGCATTATAGCCCTTATTATATTTTAAAGTCCACAGTTCATCCTCTTCGCGCTGCTTTCGCGGCTGGGGCTGAGAAGCAGCAGGATCGGGGGGTAAACCGGGAGTTAAGGGAGCTTTCAATAACGATATCATAAGACCTGACTTCGTAACTGGGAGCGGCTTGTAGGGCAGCACCTCATACTCGAATCCGGCCGCCTGCCGTGGCCCTCCGGTGTACCAGGAATACCCTCCTCCAAGCAAGACTATCAGGATGAGCGCCGCGGCCCAGCTTCTCACCGGCATCCGCAGTATCCGCTTCCGGTCCCGTGCTGATCTGGTTTCCGTCTCAACTCTACGCATAGTGTCAATTGCCTCCCCGCCAGGCAGGGGTGTCTCCAGCTCAGGAGTACAACGGATTTTGCCGAACCCTATGGCTTCCATCACAGGATCATGGATATCCACAGGTCTGACATCCATAGACCGGTCTCCGTCCTTCAAGAACTGCTCCTCCGGGGTCAATTCGCTTTTACCCATAGCTGTTTCTCCCTTCGTTCAATAGCCTTTTTGAGCTTGCCTCTTGTCCGTTCATATCTTTTTCTCACCGCAGGCGTACTTATCCCCAGAATCTCGCCGATTTCTGCAAACGATTTGTCTTCATAAACACGCAGAATCAACAAATTCCGGTCCTCCACATCAAGCTTCGCCAGAGCAGCCGAGACCGGCTCGCTGAACAGGCGGTTCTCGACCATTTGTTCGGCGCTGTCCACTGCAACCTCCTGCCGGAGCAGCTTGCGCAGTTGGAGCTGAAATTTCTGCCGCCGCAGCAGGTTCAGACAATGGTGGTAAGCGATCTTGTAGAGCCAGGAGTTGAGGTTCGTCTGCGGCCTGAACTGCCCGATATTCTGGTAAGCCTTGATAAAGACATCCTGCACCGCGTCCTCAGCCTCTTCCTTATTGTTCATCAGGCGGAAGCAGTAGAGGTATATCCGCTGCTGGTACAGCCTGATCACATCTGAGAACAGCGGGGCCTCTCCGGCCTGTATTCTTCTGATCTTCTCTTCAATAGAATCCACGTTGGTCTCCTTTCTTCTAATTCTTCTAATTCTTCTATTTTCTTCTGTTTCTATAAGATATAACACCTGAGCAGCCATCAGCGTGACATTTATTTATGGCGGAATCCGTATGTAAAAAAAACGCCGCCCTTGCGGGGCGTGCGTCCCGTTCAACTCCTATGAACAGGAAAAAATCCTGCCTAAAATACAACATTCCCCTGTTTATTCCGGCTCTATTTCAAAATTGTTGCACAAAAAGAGACCAACAGATACATCCTGTTGGTCTCCGGGGCAGAACCGGCTTCCAGAACCGTCTACTCCAACTCGACGGTCTGATTGAGGTTCAGCTTGTCTGTATCCTGATTAGTGATGCGTTTGAACATGTACATCGCCTTCTCAGCCAGATTACCGCTTTTCCAATATTCGGCTGCTTCGGCATGGACCTTGATCAGAATCACATCCGGGTCATCGTAACCGGTCTTCAGGAACGCCTCGTACCCCGCATTCCAGAACTCCTTCTTCTTGCTCACATCCTCCACAATCTCGGCCGTTCCACGGATGGAGACATAGAATTTATCGGAATATACGACATTCACCCGCGGATCATAGAGGATCTCTCCGAACTTGCTGGTATCCTTCTTGGTCAGGAACCACAGATCCCCGTCGAATTCAACTTCCTGCGTCTTCATGGGCCGGGAGACCAGCCCTTCGGCTGAGATCGTCGTGAACATGGCCATATCAATACCTTTGATCAGCTTGCGGACCGTCTCAACGGCCTCCTCATGACTGTGGTGTGTAGTTGACATACTAACCGCCTCTTTTCTTCCGGGATATGGAATAGGTTATCCAAACGCATAGCATTTATTAACCAGAAGCGGCGAAGCATTATCTATTTCACTACAATCCGGTGGATCAGCATCTTACATGCTTGCGTTTGAAGCCGGTACGCCCTTTATCGACAGCCTTCTGAATATTATCGTAAGCATTGATGAGCTTGCTCTTCGGCTTGTCCTTGTCCACCTCAACCGGGCCCACCTGCCTGGCTGTCTCGCACGCCAGATCATGCAGCGGCGAATAGGATACGGCTACGGTATACAGGAAGTTGTTCATCGAATAACGGGTCCGCTCCGGGGACTGATGAATACTCTTGCTCACCAGCTCCAGCATACCGGCAAGCTTGCTCTCTGAGAATTCCTGATCCGGGCGGCTTCCCAGCAGCCAGCAGTAACAGCTCCAGCCCGCCGACATTCTGAGGTCCTCCCCGCTCTTGATCCACTCATCGGCCACCTTCTGGGCAATATCCGCTTCAGCCAGGGTTACAGCCACCACGAAATCAGACAGCATATAGAAATAAGCCCCGTCCATCCACCGGTTATAGTCCGCTTCCGTCATGGCATTCGGATCAGCAATGATCCCGGCAAAATACATTGCATCATAATTGCCTGTGGCATACAGCTGTTCAGCCAGCGGCTGGTTGATTTTGGTTTGCCGGAAGATCGGCTTCATGGCACCGGTAGCTACTCCGTAGAGCGGTTCCCGTGCGCCGTTGGCGACATACATTTTCTTCGTCCGTTCCTTGCCAAGCGCTTCAAGCTCCTGCATAACCTGTTCTGCATTCACCTGTGCAACACTCCTTATTCGTGATGTATTCTTTTCAAAATGTAGACCTACCGCTACTTCCCGTCCTCTGCCGGAACATTCGGCAATAGCGGCCGTCCCTGCGGATAAACCGTTTGACCCAGCTGATCGCCTATCCAGGCTTGGCCGTCTTCGCCCATTTCTTTTTTCCAGATCGGAACGATTTGCTTGATCCGCTCAATCACGTATTCATTCGCCTCATAAGCGGCCTTACGGTGGGGGGAGGAGACTGCGATCACAACAGCGATATCGGTAATCTCAAGCCTGCCTACCCGGTGGGTAACCGCAAGCTTCGTATCCGGCCAACGCTCCAGCACTTCCTGCCCGATGCGCTTCAATTGCGCAACAGCCATGGACGGGTACGCTTCATATTCCAGATATAAGGTTCTTTTCCCCTGCGTGAACTCCCGTACCGTACCTATGAATAACGTAATCGCTCCGGCTTCCCGGCGCAGAACTTTATCCGATACCTCTGCCGGTATTATAGCTTGGTCTGTAATTTCAAACAATGAACTGTCCATAGGCTCACTCCCTTTCGATAGCTGCAAGCAGCTGCTCATACTGCCCGGGTGTATCTACATCTGCCGCACATTCCGCTTCGAATCCCGCCCCGGCAAGCTCGTCCTGGTCAACCCCCAGCCAATAGATCGAATCCAGTAGACCTGCCAGCCGGTATTGTCCGGCCTCCAGTCCTGCAATAATCCTTGGCAAGACGGGACGCGTCCGGTATACCCCATGCAGCATCTGATGTCTGCCGTCAATTACGGGAAGAACCGCATCATAGCCGCCTTCCTCCAGCCGGGTAAGCATCCAAGCGGCAGCCGGAGCCGAGATATTAGGGCTGTCACAGCCTACAACCCAGGAATAATCCGTCTCCACTCTGGCAAAAGCAGCATGAAACCCGCTTAACGGCCCATGCCCTGCGTATACATCCGGCAGATACAGGATATCAGACGGAAGAAGGCTCTGATAAGGGGAAGAATCGTTCGTGACCACCATCACCGCGGAGCAAACGGTCCGCATCTCCCTCACCTGCCGGACAATGAACGGTTCCCCGTGATAGGTCAGGAGTGCTTTATTCCGGCCCTCCATCCGGGAATTCCGTCCGCCCGCCAATATGATTCCTGTCAGCACAAGGGACACCTCCTGTAGGTTGTATTCAAGCTAGCAGCGACAGAGCCAGAGCGAGGATCTCTTGATCTACAAGCGCCTGATCCCGCAGCGGCAATATTGGGGAGCCATTCTGGCTCTTCCAAGCTTGGGAAGCTGCACTATGCCTATCCGCCGTCTCTTCCCAGCTTAACCACAGGCATATATTTGATGCTTCTTTTTGCAGCATTATCCTGTCCTCTGAACGGCGAATCAAGGCAATCTTGGGATAATCCGCAGATTTGAACCCCTCGGCGATCAGCAGATCCACCCTGCCGTGCATCGACTGCGCAATGTCTTCCAGGGAAGTCCCCGACTTCCGCATGACCCTTGTGGCCTCTGAAGAGGTCAGCACAGTCTCAACCGCACCGTGCAGCAGATGCCTGCTGCTGTCGGTCCCCGGGTCATCCAACCGGAAATCATGAGCATCCCGTTTGGCAGTGCCAACACGTATCCCTTGCGCGGATAGAGCGTGGATCAGCCGGCAGGCCAGGGTTGTTTTGCCGCTGTTCTTATAGCCTATGATTTGCAATACAGGAACCGGACTTCCTTCTCCTGCATACTGAGATTCCTTCGTCACAGTGCTTACTCCTCTTCTTGAGTATCTATCCGATTATAACATTGTTCAGCCTGCTTCCCATTCCCACTCTGCCGGTGCCGCACATGTGCTTCAAATCACCTGTGTTCCCCGCCCACAAAAAGTATAGTTAAAGAGTCTGGTACCTGACACCCCATGATCGTTCAAGGAAGGAGCTCCATGTCTCAATGAAAAAATATATCCCTAACCAGCACGGCGCCTGGGCGATGCTCGTTCTCCCGTTTCTGCTCGGAGTCACCGCCTCCAAAGGCCAATTCATACATATTCCGCTGTTTATCTGCTGGCTGCTGATCTATTTGTTCAGCTTCCCGTTATTGCAGGCGGTGAAGACCCGGAGATTCGCGCGGGTTGCCGGGCCGCTCAAGGTATATGGCATTCTGCTGGTCCCGTTCGCCCTCTATCTGGTGATCGTCCAGCCTGTACTGCTAGGGTTCGTGCTGCTGCTCTTGCCGTTATTTGCTGTAAATCTCTATTATGCCAGAACGAAGAATGAACGGGCCCTGCTCAATGATATCGCGGCTATTGTGGCATTCTGCCTGGTGATTTATCCGGTCTTCTATGTGGGGCGGGGAGAGAGCTGGCAGGCCGTGAACGAGCTGTTCGTGCTGGCTGTGCTGTATTTTACCGGAACCGCATTCTATGTCAAAACGGTCATCCGTGAACGGAATAATCCCCGCTTCTATTACGGCTCCGTGGGATATCATCTGCTGTTCGCCGCAGCCGGGCTGTTTCTGTTCCCGTCTCTGCTGGTCCCGCTGCTGATCCTGCTTCTGCGGGCAGCCCTTCTGCCAAGGACTGGCATTACCGCCAAACGTACCGGAATCATCGAGATCGGCTTCTCCGTCATGTTGTATGTGTCTGTGCTTGTATTATATTTCTAAAGCTTAATCGTCACTACGGAGAATATTTGGACTTCCGGCCGCTGTTGTCCCCAGATTTCTTGATTTGGAACCGCAGTTAGCGGTAGAAAATCCGGTGACAAAGGCGGTCGCTATCGCTCCTACAGTTCCAAAATCCCCCTCCGATCCTTATCGCTTTTCTTATTATATTCGGCTTATCAGCCTCTAAAAAACCAGGAAGCTCTTCCGCCGGTCATCCGCGCAGAGGAGCTTCCTTCATGTCCGCCAGTCTATTGTCTACTCTACGATCATATCCTGATTGCTGGAGCCGGGCGGCACAATAGGATAGACATTGCTCTCCTCGGTGATATCGAATTCCATCACGACCAGCCCCTCTGTGTGCAGCGCAAGCTGGATAATCTGCTCCGCTTCAGCCAGCGTACGTGCCCGGAACCCGTGGGCGCCGAAGGACTTCGCCAAGGCCACGAAATCCGGCGAGCTGATCCGCACCGAGGAATACCGCCGGCCCAGAAACAACTGCTGCCATTGTCTGACCATCCCCAGATATCCGTTCTTAAGGATCGCCACCTTGACATTCAGGCCATGGTCCACGGCCGTCATGATCTCCTGCATATTCATCTGAAAGCTGCCGTCCCCTGTAATACACACCACATCGCGTTCCGGAAAAGCAACGGCAGCGCCTATTGCAGCAGGCAAACCGTACCCCATGGTGCCCAGCCCGCCGGAGGTCAGGAAGGACCGGGCTTCCGAGAATTCATAATGCGTCGCCGTCCAGATCTGATGCTGGCCGACATCCGTGGCAATAATCGCATCGCCTGCGGTAGCCTTTTGAAGGCAGCGGATCACTTCCTGGGGAGTCAGCTTAGCCTCCTGTTCCCGGCTTGACTTCACCGGGCGATGGAGCCAGGTCATAATCTGCTGATCCCAGGCTGAACGCTCCGCGGTATGTACCTGTTCCCGGATTCCTCTAAGCAGCTCCTCGCATGAGCCGTTTACCGCAAGATCTACAGGAATGTTCTTGTTCAGCTCCGAGGTGTCCAGATCCACTTGGATTTTGTAGGAGCCCGGGGAGAACGCCTTCCGCTTACCCGTTACACGGTCACTGAACCGTACTCCGAGACATAACACCACATCGGCACCCTGCAGCGCACGGTTAGCAGCCACTGTTCCATGCATCCCGACCATGCCCAGATGCCGGGGATGTCCCGAGGGGAACGCTCCGAGACCCATCAGCGTACTGGCTACAGGAAGGTTATGCCGCTCGGCGAATTCCCTCAGGAGTGCAGGGGTATCTCCCTGCATGCAGCCTCCGCCGGCGAGAATCAGCGGACGCTCCGCGCGGCTCAGCCGCTCTGCCGTAAGCATGATATCCGCAGGGTCAATGGACGGATCGGGCTGATAGCCTCTTATGCTTGGCGGGACACTCTGTGCCGCTGCCCCATTCTCCCCGGTGTACGCTGCATTCATGACATTCTTCGGCAGATCAATCAGGACCGGACCCGGTCTTCCTGTGGTCGCTACATGGAAGGCTTCGTGTACGATCCTGGGAAGATCGGCAATGTCCCTGACAATATAATTATGCTTGGTGACCGGCATGGTCATTCCGTAAATATCCACTTCCTGGAAGCTGTCCAGACCAATGAGATCAGTGGCTACCTGGCCGGTAAGCACAATCAACGGAACAGAATCCATGAATGCTGTGGCAATGCCGGTGACCGCATTGGTGGCTCCGGGACCACTGGTTACGAGGGCCACCCCCGGACGCCCCGTGGCTCTTGCATATCCGTCCGCTGCATGGACCGCAGCCTGCTCATGCCGGACCAGCACATGCTGAATCCGGTCATTATCATATAGCGCATCATATAAAGGCAATACGGCTCCGCCGGGGTAGCCGAACAGGGTCTCCACTTTCTTCCCGATCAGCAGCTCAATCAGCAGCTCTGCTCCGTTCATAGGTACGATTCGCCTCCTGTCATGCAAAAATTATCCTCCAATATAGGACATGCCAATCTTGGCCTTGCTTCTGCGGGTCTTCTCCGTCCGTTCGTCGGAATAACGGTCGCTGCGCTGTTCCCATACCTGCCTGATCGCTGCCAGCAGACTTGCATCACTGGCCCCCCTGCGCAGCATGGTCCTGAGGTCGAAGCCCTCAGAAGCAAACAGGCAGGTATACAATTTGCCGTCGGAAGACAGCCGGGCCCGCGAACAGGTGGAGCAGAAGGATTCGGACACGGAGGTGATGAAGCCGACCCCGCCCGCACTTCCCTGATAGCCATAACGCTGTGCGACTTCGCCGGTGTAATTCTGCTCCAGGGCTTCCAGCGTATAGACGTTTTGCAGCTGCTGCAGTATTTCTTTTTTGGTAACGACCTTATCATAGCTCCAGCCGTTATCGTTGCCGGCATCCATGAATTCGATGAAGCGCAGCGTGATCTTCCGCTTCTTGAAGTAGGCGGCCATCGGCAGAATCTCCGATTCGTTCACGCCTCGTTGGACGACCATATTCACTTTGACCTCGAACCCGGCGGCGGCCGCCTGATCAATCGCCTGGAGAATGCTTCCCGGCTTGAAGCCGCGCCCGTTCATTCTGCCGAACAGTTCAGGGTCCAGGGCATCCAGGCTGACATTCAGCCTGCGCAGGCCCGCCGCGTACAACGGCGCCGCCTGTCTGCCTAGCAGGACCCCGTTCGTCGTCAGTCCCATATCCTCTACACCGGGCGTAGCGGAGATTCGGGTGACCAGCTCAGGCAGATTAGGCCGCATCAGCGGTTCGCCTCCGGTCAGGCGGATTTTGCTGACACCCAGCGAGACGAACAGCCTGGTCAACCGGCAGATTTCATCGAAGGTAAGCAGCTCGCTGGCCGGGAGGAAGGCATAATCCTCACCGAATATCTCCTTCGGCATGCAGTAGGAGCAGCGGAAATTGCACCGGTCGGTGACCGATATCCGCAGATCATGGATAGGCCGCCGCAGCTGATCCTGTAGTGGATGAGTATTCATGTGCGTCTATCTCCTTCCGGTAGCCTTACAGTCCCCATTCATCCGTGCCTTCTTCAGCGCCCAGCAGCAGGACATCCACCTTGTCACCTGAAGCATAACCTCTTGTCCCGCCCGGCAGCACGATCAGGGAGTTCCCGCGTGCAATCGACGATACTGCACCCGACTTATTGAAGCCGGCGGGCCGTACCGTGGTCCCGTCATAGACCGCCCGGATGAACCGGGTGAACGGATTGGCCTTCGGCACATCCTCTGCCAGCAGGGCCGTCGTATGAGGCAGATACAGGTTGTCCGCTCCCATCATCCGGAGCAGGGCAGGTCTGACGAACAGCTCGAAGCCGGTGAAGCACGCCGAAGGATTGCCGGACAGTCCGAACAGGAAGGTATCCCCGGCAACTGCCACTGTTGTCACGCTGCCCGGGCGCATCGCCACCTTGTTGAACAACACCTCAGCCCCGAGGCGCTTGTAAATCTCCGGCAGGTAGTCATAATCTCCAACCGACACTCCGCCCGTTGTGATCAGACAGTCGGTTTCAGCCATGGCCCGGCGGACTGTCAGCAGGCAATCTTCGAGCTGGTCCGCTTCCGTATCATACATCCGGTAAGGGATCCCCATCCGGGCAAGCTGGGCGGCAATCATCGGCCCGTTGCTGTTACGGATTTTGCCGGGGACCAGGGGTGCATTCACAGCCAGCAGCTCTGTTCCCGTAGACAGAATCCCTACAACCGGCCGTCTCCCCGTCTCCACCTCCGCGTAACCGAAGGTAGCAAGCAGCGCAATCACCCCGGGATGAATGAAGCGGCCTGCCGGAATCACCATTTCCCCTGCCTGCATATCCTCACCCTGCAGAGACAGATTCTCCTGCGGTGCAAAAGCCTTGCGGATCGTAAACGTCTGCCCCGTGGACACGGCCTGCTCAAACATGACTACCGCATCCGCCCCATCCGGCAGCGCTGCCCCCGTCATCAGGCGGACCGCTTCATGGCGGCCGATCACAGCCTGTGAGACTTCCCCGGCGCCGATATGATCCACCACCGTGAAGCTGACCCGGCTGCTGCCGGAAGCACCGGCAGAATCTGCCGAAGCAATAGCATATCCGTCATACGGGGAACGGGTGAAATGCGGAACATCATGGGTTGCCGTGAGCGGCTGCGCCAGTATGCGTCCATAACTTGCGTCAAGCGGGACTCTCTCTGTACCTGTGCGGCATACTCTATCGGTAATCCGGAATACAGCTTCTGCTACAGTAACCGGCGTTCTCGTCTTCTCCACCTTCATCTGCTCCTAACCCGGTGCCGGACTGGATACCCAATCCCCGTCTATTTCTGCGTAATATCACTGAAGGTGCCTACATAACGGACATCTTCCCCTGTCTCATCCTTCACTGCGCTGATATTCAGCCACTGCAAATATTCTTCTCCGCTCTTGCGCCTGTTCCAGATCTCACCCTGCCACATCCCCTTCTCCTTGACCTCTCTCCACATCGCGCGGTAAAAATCCTTGGATTGGCGGCCGGACTTCAGCAGGCTGGGCTGTCTGCCCAGCACTTCTTCTTCGGTATAGCCGGTGAGCTTCGTGAAGGCCGGGTTAACCGTCTTGATATGACCGGATACATCGGTAACCAGAATCCCCTGACCGGTTGAATTGAACACTTCAGAGGTAAGGGCCAGACGGTCCTGGAAATACAGCCATACCACCAGCACCAGACTGGCAAGCGCCACCTGGGAGAGCAGCATGAACCCGATGGAGTATTGTCCGGTCGCCGCATGAATGACCGACAGCATAATCGGAGGGAAAAATCCGCCCAGACCGCCCATCATGGACACAATTCCGTTGGCAATTCCCGCCTGCTTGTTGAAGTACAGCGGAACCAGCTTGAAGATGACCCCGTTACCGATTCCCGCACTTACCGCTATCGCCAGGCACCCTGCTGTGTATAAGCCCATGTCCGGCATGAAGGCCAGAATAATGGCTGCAACCGTATAGATACTGAAGGTGAAGATTAGCAGGAACAAAGGCTGGAACTTGTCGGCCAGCCAGCCTCCGATCGGACGGAAGAAGGTGGCTACTGCAATGAAGCCGGCGGTACGCATCCCGGCATCCACTTTTTCCAGACTGAAATTGGAGACCAGAAAGTTCGGCAGATAAATGGTAAACGCCACGAACGAGCCGAAGGTAATGAAATAGAACAGAGAGAAAAGCCAGAGCTTCTCGTTCCTGGATACGCCTTTGATCTGCTCGATAATCGGTGTTCTGAGCTTAGGCTCCTGACGGTCCCCGAAGAAGAAGTTCAGGGCGATGAAGACCAGTAACAGAATCAGATACATTTTGACAGCAGGGGCCCAGCCGATCTGTGCAGCCACGATGGGGGCCGAGAAGGTCGTGACCGCCGTTCCGATATTCCCGATGCCATAGATTCCGTTGACCAGGCCATGCTTCTCCTTGGGATAATACTTCGGCAGAGAGGTTACGCCTACCGAGAATACAGCCCCGCCGACACCCAGGAACAGCCCTCCGATAATCAGATGAGTGACCGAGGACGCTTCACTGATGAAGTAGACGGGGAACAGCAGCAGGATAAAACTGGACATAAAAATAATTCGCGCTCCCAGAATATTCGCATAATAGCCTAACGGAATTCTTAGAACCGAGCCAAGCACAACCGGAATGGCCGTAACCATGGCCAGCCGCCCTGGAGGGATGCTGATATCCTCCGAAATAAAGGGCATCAGGGAAGAGATAATCACCCACACCATGAATCCGGTAATCAAGTTTAAGGTTTGCAGGGGCAATTGCATTTTTCTAATCATTCGACTCACCTTTTCGCCGTTTTTTCTTGTGATTTATGCCTATAGATACTTCTGTACTCATTGTATCCGCCGTTCCCCGGCTCAGATATAGGGGAGTCCCCTTTCCCTGACAGGGTAAACCCTGAAAAAATAACGCCACCTAATTGACTGTATGCATTACAGAGTTTTAGGGACAGAATAGCATTATGTGTGTGTATACAAAAAGGCTGATTTTGTCTACAACGCGTAATTCTGCCATGATATAATAAGCCTATTAGATTGGAGTGATAATAGTGGAATTGCTCGATGCAAGGAACGACTTTATCTTCAAGAAAATATTCGGCAGTGAAAACAACAAAGATGTGCTTTTAGCCTTTCTTAACAGTACTTTTATGGAGTCCGGTGAACCACCGTTGACTGAGATCATATTAATGAATCCTTATACAGATAAAGATGCTCCGGCTGAAAAGCAGTCCATACTGGACATCAAGGCGAAAACGGCAGAGGGCAAGCGGATCAACATCGAAATGCAATTGTTCAATCCTTACAATATGGAGAAGCGGACACTTTTTTACTGGAGTGAGATGTACTATCACCAAATTCAAAAGGGCGACGATTACAGCCAATTGAAAAAGTGTGTTACGATTAATATATTGAACTACTCCTGCCTACCGAATGACCGCCATCATAATGTCTTTCGCCTTCGGGAAGATCATACCGGGATTCCGCTTAACAATGATCTAGAGATTCATGTGATGGAATTAACAAAGCTCGAGGAGCAGGTAATACCGTTAACAAGCGGTTTAATCAACTGGTTATTATTCCTGAAGGGTGTTGAACAACCAAACTGGGAGGTGCTGACCATGAATGAACCCATGTTAAAAAAAGCAATGGATACACTTGAATTTCTGAGCCAGGATGCCGCTACACGTATGGAGTATGATGCCCGGATGAAGTATTTGCGTGACGAGGCTTCACGGATGAACGGTGCTAAAGCGGAAGGACGTGCGGAAGGACGTGCGGAAGGAATTGCTGAAGGAATTGCGGAGGGAATTGCTAAGGGTGAACAAAAAAAGGCAGAAGCCATAGTACTTGAACTTCTTGCGCTTGGAGTAGAAACCTCAGTTATTCTTAAAGCTTCAGGTCTCACAGAACAACAAATCTTAAGGTTGAAATCACAGATGGGGAAGCACTGACCGAACCTCCTGTTGAAAAAGTATAAATTCTCCTATTATCAAAAGTATCAAAAAGCCGCCCAATGGAATTGGAGCGGCCTGTTTTTTGTCACGTAATCAGCGTATTTAACTGTTTATTTAAACGTTCCTTATCCTTCGCGCTCAACTGGGTCTCGCCCATCGGAAAGATCACCGTCTCTTCTTTGACAAAATGCACCGTCAGCACCTCAAAGGCCTCCCCCGCATCCTGAACGGCTGAACGGATCGCCTCAAGCGTCATCTGGTCTATATCCCCCTCGGAGTGATGCAGGAAATGCCCGATATATCCGTCAATTTCGCGGTGCTCCTCCTGGATGCCGGCCAGCGGTCCTTGCTCAAAGCCGATATAATTACCCAGCAGCGGGAAGAAATGCGTTTCTTCCTTCCCGGTATGCTTCTTCAGCGGCTCCACGAACTCCAGGATCGCCTGCCGCAGCTTATGGAGCCGGGTCCGGGCCTCTTCCAGAGCGAGCGGCTCCTGCTCATACCACAGCACGAGCTCATGCCATTCCTCCATCAGAAAAGATAAATAGCGGTGTTCATTCTCAAGGATACGCATCGCGGGCAGCGTAAACCTGAGGCCTGTATGTTCCGGCATACAGCTAACCCCTCCCGTTGCCGGTCAGAAATCCAGCATTTTTTTCCTCAAAGCATATTCGACCAGCTCCGGCCGGCTTTTAAGGTTTAACTTCTCCATAATTTTGGCTTTGTGGGCTTCCACGGTCTTCACGGAAATGAAGAGCTTCTCGGCGATCTCCTTATTCCCGTATCCCTTGGCAATGAGCGGCAGAATCTCCAGCTCCCGCTTGGACAACAGCTCGAACAGGTCCTCGGTCCCGGCGGTCTTCTCCTGCTTAATGAACTCGCGGACCAGCGACGTAGCCATCTTGGGATGAATATAAGTGCCGCCTTCATAGATAGTCCGGATGGCCAGCAGCAGCTCCTCGTCCGGCGCACTCTTGAGCACATAACCGGAGGCCCCGTTCTTCAGGACATGGAAAAGATATTCATCATCGTCATGCATCGTGAGAATCAGAATTTTGGTATCGGGATAATCCTCTTTGATCTTGCCGGTCGCGGTCAGCCCGCTTTCTCCCGGAGGCATACTTAAATCCATGATCAGAATGTCCGGCCGGAACTTGGCTACCATGGTATAAGCTTCCCTGCCGTCAGCCGCCGCTCCGATCACTTCAATGTCATCCTGGAAATTGAGAATCATGGAGAATCCGCTGCGAACAATTGCATGGTCGTCTGCAATGACGATCTTCATCAGAAGCTCATTCCTTTCCTTGGGCCATTCCTACCGGCACCTGCAAAACAATTCGGGTCCCCTTGCCCAGCTGTGAATCCACACTGAAGGTGCCGCCCACCAGCTCTGCCCGTTCCTGCATCCCGAACAGGCCAAGGCCGGTTCCCGCAGGCTCGTCTCCCGGATGGAAGCCGATGCCCTCATCCTCAACCCGCAGCAGCAGGATGCCGCCGGTCTCAGTAAGCGAGACCCTGACGCTGTCCACCTGGGCATACTTCAGGGCGTTCAGCACAGCCTCCTGGCATACCCGGTACATGACCGTCTCGATTTCGCTCCCATACCGCTTCTCCGAGAGCCGGGATTCATATTCAATCAGCAGGCCGTAGGTTTGTTCCACCCGCTTGAAGTGGGAGCGGAAGGCCGCCTCCAGCCCGAAGTCATCCAAGGCAGCCGGTCTAAGCTCTACCGAGAGGTTGCGGATATCATTCAGCAGCCGGGTCATGGACACTTCGGTTTGCTTCATCTTCTTCAGCAGCCCGTCGTCGGCTGTCATATATTTCAGCACACGCAGATCAATCACAGCACTCATCAGCTCTTGCGCAACGCTATCATGCAGTTCACGGGAGATCCGCTTGCGTTCATTCTCCTGGGCCTCAATAATATGCTTCATCATCTTGTTCTGGTAGAACTTCTCCTGCGTCTTGAACTGCCTCGTCAGATCCCTGAGCATGAAGATTCTGATCCCGTTCTCTTCATCTATAGTGTGGAAGGTTGCCGCATAAGGGACAACCCCCTTGTCCCTAGTCTCCAGATAGACTTGATACGAGGTGAACTCCTCCAAGTCCGGTGTATGAAAATAACAATTCAGGCAGGTACGCAGCTCCGTCTCACTGGTATATCCCCGGCAGGTTCCGCAGAGTGCTTCAGGATTCCCCTGATACAGCTGCTTCAGAACATCCTTGTCGACGATGGCTTCGGCAGCCGGATTCATGGCCAAGGCTTTCCCTTCCCGGTCAAAAAAGAACATCGCTTCCGAGCTGTTCTCGAACAGCTTCGTCATGAGCGTGCTACGCAAATCCGTTCCGGATATCATCAACTGAGCAACAATTCCTTCCCGTTCAAGTCTCCAATCCCCCTCCGCGCTACCGCTTCCAGGTCTCTAAGCATTTCAGCGGTTACCTGCTGTTCACCCCTGAAGCCGCCCAGAAGCACGCCTGCCACACGGGCATCATTCCACATCGGCACAGCCCCGATGCTGTTCAGATTCTCTATCTTGGTGATGGGATAATTGAATAAGGTATCGGCCTTCACTACGAGCTTCACAGACGGAATCAAGAACGGCTTACCGGTCTTGAATACGATTCCTGCAATCCCTCTGCCGGACTGCAGCACAATCCGTTTGTAACGGTCACTGATATTGCCTGAGGCGTATTTCCACCGGATCACATAGTCATATTCCGCCGGTTCGGCGAACGCCAGCGACATGAAGTCATACCCCAGGGCTATGCGGATCTGGTCAAGCTTGTTTTGGTAATCCACCTGATTCATCATCGCTTTCTCTCCTCGGATAGAACAGGGAAAGAAGTCCACGCTGCTCTCTTCCGTTAATTTGATTTATTTCTTCTGTATAGGATATAACTTCTGCCTACATAATTCAACGGAACGCTCCAGACATGGACCAGCCGGGTGAACGGCCAGAAGGCAAAGATTGCGAACCCTGACAGGATGTGAAGCTTGAAGGAGAAGGGCACTCCGCTCATCAGCGACGGGTCCGGCCGGAACAGGAACAAGCCGCGGAACCACACAGATATCGTATCCCGGTAATCGAACTCCGGCTGTACCACATTCGTGACAATAGTGGAGTACATCCCCATGAATACAATGAACAGGAGCAGCGAGTTGACAATCAGATCGGAGGCGCTGCTGAGCCGGCGGACATTCTTCAGTGTGAAGCGCCGTGAGGTCAGAATCAGCATCCCGAGCAGGGTAGCCGCACCGAAGATTCCTCCGATGTATACTGCGCCAATGTGGTACAGATGATCACTTACGCCTACGGCCTCCAGCCAGGATTTTGGAACGGCTAGCCCGCCGATGTGGCCGAGAATGACCGGCATGATGCCGAGATGGAACAGAATGCTGCCGAATTTCAGCTGTTTTTTCTCAATGAATTCACTGGATTTGGCCGTCCAGTTGAACTGATCCTTCCGGTAGCGGGCAATATGACCGCCGACAAACACCACCATACACATATAAGGGAAAATAACCCATAAAAACTGACCCGCCATATTCATTGACTCAGGGCCTCCTGTTCCGCACAAGCTTTGAAGGTATTACGCAAACCTCTAACCAGGTGATAATAAGGACTTTCATTACGCTCCAGCGCCGTGAGCAGATGATACGTGCCATCCTCCAGCACCGCAATCAGCATCCGGAAGTTCTCCGGCGCGCCTGGGATATCCAGCCACTCCGCGGCATATAGAAATTCGCACATCAGCGGCAAATAATCAGGCAGCTCACTCTCCGGCATGATTAGGCCGAACATTTCATACAGAAGCTTCAGCTTGGCGAGCATTTGCCCGCGTTCCTTGGCCTCCTCAAATTTGAAATAGGTCATATAGAGCGCACAGTCCTTCTGGAAATCAAAGGTAGCTGCATAATTCTCCTGAATCTCTTCCAGGCTGAAGCTCTGCATCTGCTGCCAATAGGTCTGCACATGGGCATAGCCCGGGTGATGGGGGTCAAACGCCTCTTCCAGCAGAGCCGGATGGAAATCCAGCTTCTCCGGGTACATGAGCTGCAGGGCGAAATAACCGAAGGATTGCTTATAATGATGCAGTTTGATCAGATCAATCACGCCAGATCCCCCCGTAGAAATTCTCTTCATACATCTCCTTGCCCGTCTTCATGGCATCACCGGAAGGGCTGGCCGGTCCGCAGCCGTCACAGCCGGAGCCGGAGCCCATATCGCCCATCCCGTTGCCGTAACCGGCTGAGCCTTGGGCACGGTAAGGGTTCATGTGCTGCTCCTTATGGGAGGTCGGGATAACGAAACGGTCTTCGTACTTGGCGATTGCGAGCAGCCGGTACATTTCCTCCGTCTGCTGTGCGGTCATACCGACCCGGTCAAGACGGCTGAGATCGAACTCCTGGCCGGTGGACTGGGCGCGCATATAGGAGCGCATCATCGCCATCCGCTGCAGAGCTTCCTTCACAGTCTCCGTATCGCCGGCTGTCAGCATGTTCGCCAGGTACTGGATAGGCGTACGCATCTCTTCGATCGCCGGGAAGATCATATCGGGATTCTTCAGCGAATCCTTGCCTTCAAAGTAATTCATGATCGGGCTAAGCGGCGGGACGTACCATACCATCGGCAGGGTCCGGTATTCCGGGTGAAGCGGGAAGGCCAGCTTGTGCTCAATCGCCAGCTTGTAGACCGGCGAGTTCTGGGCAGCCTCCAGCCAGTCCTCGGAGATGCCGTCTTTTCTGGCCTGAGCCATAATCTCCGGATCATGCGGATTCAGGAACAAATCACATTGTGCCTTATACAGATCCTTCTCGTCCGGGGTGGACGCCGCCTCAAGCACCTTGTCGGCATCATACAGCAGCACCCCGAGATAACGGATACGGCCGGTGCAGGTCTCGGAGCATACCGTTGGCAGACCTGCCTCCACACGAGGGAAGCAGAACGTGCATTTCTCCGCTTTGTTCGTCTGCCAGTTGAAGTACACCTTCTTATACGGACAGCCTGTCATACAATATCTCCAGCCGCGGCAGGCCTCCTGGTCCACGAGGACAATGCCGTCCTCATCCCGTTTGTACATCGCGCCTGAAGGACAGGACGCCACGCAGCTCGGGTTCAGACAATGTTCGCACAGACGGGGCAAATAGATCATGAAGGATTTCTCGAAGTTGAACTTGATCTCTTCCTCGATCTTCTGAATGTTCGGGTCAAGCGGCCCGGTAACATGTGCGCCTGCCAGATCATCCTCCCAGTTCGGTCCCCATTCCAGGTCCATCTTCTCGCCCGTTACAGCAGAGTGGGCCCGTGCTACCGGGGAATGCTTCTGCTCCCCTGCATTCGTCAGATGCTCGTAGTTGTACGTCCACGGCTCATAATAATCCTTCATTTCCGGCATGTCGGGGTTGTAGAAAATCTTGCCAAGCGCGATCTTGGACAGCTTATTGCCGGATTTCAGCTCCAGCTTGCCCTTGCGCAGCTGCCAGCCCCCCTTGTACAGCTCCTGGTCTTCCCAGCGCTTCGGATAACCGATGCCCGGCTTCGTCTCCACATTGTTGAACCACATATATTCCGCACCCTTGCGGTTCGTCCAGGTCGTCTTGCAGGTCACGCTGCAGGTGTGGCAGCCGATGCATTTATCCAGATTCATTACCATTGCCACTTGCGCTTTAATTTTCAAGCCAGTTGACCTCCTTCATTTTGCGGACGGCTACGTAGACATCACGCTGGTTGCCGATCGGACCGTAGTAGTTGAAGCCGTAGCTGAGCTGGGCATATCCGCCGACCATCTGGGTTGGCTTCAGATGAATCCGGGTTGGCGCATTGTGGCTTCCGCCGCGCGTATCCGTAATCTCGGAGCCCGGCACCTGAATATGCTTATCCTGGGCGTGATACATGAACATGGTGCCTCTGGGCATCCGGTGACTGACAACCGCTCGTGCCGTGACGACACCGTTACGGTTATAGACTTCAAGCCAGTCGTTGTCCGCAATGTCATGGGCTGCTGCATCCTCATTATTGATCCACACCGTCGGACCGCCGCGGAACAATGTCAGCATGTGCTGGTTGTCCTGATAGGTTGAATGGATATTCCATTTCCCGTGTGGTGTCAGATATCTCAGGACCAGCGCATCCATCCCGCCCTTCACTTCCTTGTCGCGCGGCCCGAAGACCATCGGAGGCAATGTCGGCTTATAGACCGGCAGTGCTTCGCCGAACTGCTGGAAGATCTCATGGTCAATGTAGAAATGCTGTCTTCCCGTCAGGGTGCGGAACGGAACGAGACGTTCGATATTCGTAGTGAACGGTGAATAACGCCGCCCTTGCTTGTTCGAGCCGCTGAATACCGGTGTCGGAATCACTTCGCGCGGCTGGGCGGTGATACTCTGGAACGTAATTTTCTCGGCGGCCCGGTCTGCCGAGATGTCGCGGAGCTCTACACCTGAATCCTGTTCTGCCGCAGCATAGGCCTTCTGGGAGACGCGGCCGTTGGTGGCTGAAGACAGATGAAGAATGGTATCCGCAGCCTGACGGGCGGTTTGCAGCTTCGGCAGTCCGTTTTTGATGGTTTCATCGTAATGCACGCCGCTGATCTTCTTAAGCTCCTCATATTCCTCAGCGACAGAGAAGCTGATGCCGTGCGCGCCGGCCTTACCGGTTGCCAGATTCGGTCCTAGCGAAGTGTATTTGTCATGAATCTGGGTGTAATCCCGCTCCACAATGGTGAAGTTCGGCATAGTTTTACCCGGAATGGCCGGCACTTCGCCCTTGGTCCAATCCTTGACCAGACCCATCGGCTGTGAAATTTCACTGATGGAGTCATGGCCCAGCGGAGACATCACCACATCTTTATAGACGCCAGGGAGCTGCGACTTCGCCATCTCGGAGAATACCTCTGATAATTGGCGGTAGATATCCCAGTCGGAACGGGATTCCCAGAGCGGATTCACGGCCGGATTGAACGGATGGACGAACGGATGCATGTCGGTGGACGACAGATCTGTTTTCTCATACCAGGTTGCAGCAGGCAGGACAATATCTGCATACAGCGGCGTAGTCGTCATCCGGAAATCCAGGGCCACCATCAGATCCAGCTTGCCTTCCACATCCCCGCGCCAGACAATCTCCTCCGGCTTCTGCTCTTCATTCGGCTCCGCCAGCAGACCGTCCGAGGCTCCGAGCAAATGCTTCATGAAGTATTCCTGGCCTTTGGCAGAGCTTGAGATCAGGTTCGAGCGCCAGATGAACAGGGAACGGGGGAAGTTCTCCGGTGCGCCGGGATCTTCCACAGCAAAACGTGTCTTCCGCGAGGTGATCTCTTCCACGGTGTGGCTGATAATCTCACTGTTCGTCTTCTTGCCCTGCTGCGCAGCTTCCTCGGCGAACAGCAGGCTGTTCTTGTTAAATTGCGGGAAGGAAGGCAGCCAGCCAAGACGCGCAGCCAGAACGTTGTAATCCGCCGGATGCTGGTAAGCTACATCCCCGCCTGTCGGCGATTTCAGTGAATCGGTACCGCTCTCCTCATAACGCCACTGCTCTGTGGCAAAGTAAAAGAACGAGGTTGCGTTCTGCTGCCGCGACGGCCCCTGCCAGTCCTTGGCAAACGCAACGGTTGACCAGCCCTCAATCGGACGGCATTTCTCCTGGCCGACATAATGGGCCCAGCCGCCGCCGTTCACGCCCTGGGAGGCGGTCAGTACGACCAGATTCAGGATGGAGCGGTAGATGGTATCACTGTTGAACCAGTGGTTGATGCCTGCACCCATGATAATCATGGAGCGCCCGCCCGTCTCAATGGAGTTCTGGGCAAACTCACGGGCAATCTGAACGACAACACTTGCCTTCACGGTGGTAATCTTCTCTTGCCAGGCTGGAGTGTAATGGGACAGTTCATCCTCATACCCCTTGGCGTTCAGCAGACTGTCTCTGCGCTTAATGCCGTATTGGCTCATCATCAAATCGTATACGGTGGCTACATAACGTTCTGTACCGTCCGCAAGCTTCATCTTCCGGGCCGGAATGATCCGGCTGAACGTGCCGTTACCGGCATTGTCGAAATACGGGAACACGATTTCCGTCCATTCTTCCCCATGGCCTTCCATGGTCAGGGCCGGCTCGACCCTGCTGCCGTCCTCCCGCTCCAGAATCAGGTTCCACTTCTTGCCCTCTTCCCAGCGCTGCCCCATCGTACCGTTCGGAACCATCATCTCACCTGTAGCCTCATCGAAGATGACCGGCTTCCAGTCTGAATGCGGGGAGGCATCTCCAAGATCGCTCGCCCGCAGGAACCGTCCGCCCTTCAGGTGATCCTCATGGGGATCAAGCAGAATCAGGAACGGCATGTCGGTATACTGCTTCGCATAATTCAGGAACATCGGCTCCTGGCGTTCCTGGTAGAATTCCTGCAGGATGACATGCGTCATGGCCTGGGCAAGCGCTGCGTCCGAACCGGGATTTGGTGCCAGCCAATTGTCGGCAAATTTGACGTTCTCGGCGAGATCCGGGGCTACCGACACGACCTTGGTTCCTTTATAACGCACTTCGGTCATGAAGTGGGCATCCGGCGTCCGGGTAAGCGGTACGTTCGAGCCCCACATCATCAGGTAACCGGCGTTGTACCAGTCCGAGGATTCCGGGACATCCGTCTGCTCGCCCCAAATCTGCGGCGAAGCCGGAGGAAGATCGGCATACCAGTCATAGAAGCTCAGCATTTGACCGCCCAGGAGCGAGATGAACCGCGCACCTGAAGCGTAGCTGACCATCGACATGGCCGGAATCGGGGTGAACCCGGCGATACGGTCGGGACCGTACTTACGGATCGTATAGATCAGCTGTGCCGCGATCAGCCGCAATGCGTCGTCCCAGGCTACCCGGACATGACCGCCTTTGCCGCGCGCCTTCTTATACAGGCTGGCCTTCCCGGGATCTTCCACAATACTGGCCCAGGCATCGACATAATTGTCATGCTCCTGGAGCGCCGTCTGCCACAGCCGCCACAGCTTCCCCCGGATATAAGGGTACTTCACGCGCAGCGGACTATATTCGTACCAGGAGAAGGTGGCTCCGCGGGGACAGCCGCGCGGTTCAAACTCCGGCATGTCCGGTCCGCAGGACGGATAGTCGATCTGCTGGTTCTCCCAGGTAATGATTCCGTTCTTCACGAACACCTTCCAGCTGCAGGAGCCTGTACAGTTGACCCCATGGGTGGTGCGTACTACTTTATCGTGAGACCAGCGCTGGCGGTACATGTTCTCCCAATCTCTATTTTTCTCTTCAAGTATGGACCAGTTCCCGGAATAGCTCTCCACCGGCTTAAAAAAGTTAAGGCCGAATTTCTTCTTCATGTATCCAGAACACTCCTTTTCCGCGAATCTATTCAATTAATCTCATTATGGATCTACCCGGCCGCGCTTCCCATTAGGGAAACACCTATTGAACCTCGGGAATTCCCTCGATCTCAGCCCACAGCAAACAAGCCTTTCCCGCTGAGGAGAAAAGCTGTGATTCTGCATGGTACCTGCCGGGCAGGGGTCCCCATTAGGGAGTTCCCTCTTTATCCCCGGGGGAAGCTCTTAGCGGGAATTCCACTGCAGCCCTATGTGTTATACTGTGGAACATATGAAATCTTATAGGTGCAATACATGGGAGGATGAATAAGGATGTCAGGACCCTCACTGCGCCAGCTGCACGCCCATCATGCCATACATCAGGGCGGGCTCTCCGGTGCTGTAGCCAAGACAGAAGAAGTGGAAGAACTGCTGGAGATGAAGGAAGCCGAAGTGGCCCGCCAGGCGGCGGACCACCTGATTGAGTACTGGGAGACGCGGATTCTCAGCCATGCCGATGCGGAAGAAGACGGCTTTTATCAGGAGATGATTGCGAAGAATCCGGACCTGGAGGCACCCGTTATCCGGCTGAAGCGGGATCATGAGCTATTGCGGATCATCGTACAGGATGTCAAAGCCATGCTGGCGGAAGAAGGGCTTACTCCTGCGGTGCTTCACCAATTCCACGCGCTGCTGGTAGTGAATGCGATTCATAGCCGGGATGAGGAACGTCTTCTGTTCGGGGAGTAGCATGGCTGCTGCTCTCCTGCAGAATGGCACGCAGATCATCTCTATTCATTAACAGATCCTCAAGCGTATACTCGCCCAGTACCTGCAGATAGGCGTTCAGGGCTTTGCTCAGCACGCCTTTGAGTCTGCATACCGGGGAGATCGGACAACTGCCGCCTGCAGGCTGGAAGCATTCGACGAGATAGAAATCATCCTCCATCCGGCGCACGACCTCCCCGATATTGATCGTCTCCGGCGCAAGCGCCAGCCTGATCCCTCCCCCGCGCCCTCTGACCGTTTCAATATAACCCGCCTTGCCGAGCTCATGCGACACCTTCATCAGATGATTCTTGGAGATGCCATAAGCACTGGAGATATCCTGTATAGTAGTCAGCTCTTCCCGCTGCTTCGCTCCGAGATACATGAGGATGCGCAAGGAGTAGTCGGTATATAACGTCAGCCTCATTCTCTTCTCTCCATTCTGTTTACAAATGCAATGCTGTCAACGGATTTCTGCCGCGAACAGCGGCTTCCATCAAGTCGATGTCATACGGACAGAAACAGCGTCCAATCTAGAAGGAAGTTGAGCAAGTCCCCCAGCAACAAAACAAGCAAGTGGAAAAAGGTAGTTTAATTTCTCGATTTCTGCCGATTATACGAAAGCAAGTGAAAAAACAGCATCTATATAACGCCGATTGGGCCACTTTGGATGAATCGTGAATAATTAAGTGCTGTTTATCCATCTGCTGGCCAGCCAGGACTCTTCCAGAGATCAGCAAGTGGAGAAAATCCACCTGTTATGCCCTCCCGTCGAAACTACGGAACCAACCATACCCTCCATCCAACTATACCACGCCATCTAACATCCCGGCTTGTGCACGTATAGCCAACAAGCGAAGAAGAAGATAGCGTGTTTCGCCTCAAGTAAGTGATATTTTTTACAGAGGATATCATATTATTTGTCCATTTTGTTAAAGTGGTATTTTAAATATATCTTTTATCTTAAAAAGCGTATATATTAATTTTGTAATATATGGAGAGGGGATGATTGATATTTTATCACAACACACTCGTGACATTGTCAAATCCACAGCGCCAGTCCTGGCGGAACACGGCACTACGATTACAACGGTGTTCTACCGGAATCTGTTCGAAGCCCACCCGGAACTGCTGAATGTGTTCAACCACGCCAACCAGGCGCAAGGCCGCCAGCAGGCAGCACTGGCCAATGCGGTCTACGCCGCAGCAGTCCATATAGACAACCTGGAGAACATCCTTCCGGCGGTAGTCCAGATCGCGCACAAGCATGTCAGTCTCGGCATCAAGCCGGAGCATTACCCGATTGTCGGGGAATTCCTGCTGAAAGCCATCAAGGAAGTGCTGGGCGACGCAGCTACGGATGAGATCCTCAGTGCCTGGGAAGCGGCTTATGGCGTCATAGCCGATGCGTTCATCGGCGTCGAAGACAGCATGTACAAGGAAGCGCGCGAACAGGACAATGGCTGGAACTTCTTCAAGCCTTTTACCGTTGTGCGTAAGGTTCAGGAGAGCGGCAGTATCACCTCGTTCTACCTGAAGCCGGCGGACGGCTTAGGGGTACCGGATTACAAGCCGGGCCAGTACATCTCGATCCGTGTGCTGATTCCCGGAGAGCAATACACCATGATCCGCCAATACAGCCTGTCGCAGGCTCCCCGGGCAGATGAATTCCGTATTTCCGTGAAGCGTGAAGAGACGAATGATCCGAATGGTGTGGTTTCCGTCTATCTCCATAACCAGGTGAATGAAGGAGATACTGTTGAGGTAAGCGCACCGGCCGGTGAGTTCCTGCTGGATACGGCCGCAACCACACCTGTAGCCTTCATCTCCGGCGGCGTAGGTATTACCCCCATGATGAGCATGTTCGAGACCGTTGCAGCTGTAACACCGGACCGCAAGACCGTATTCCTGCATTCTGCAAGGAATGAAGCGCTCGCCGCTTTCGTTAAGGATATTGAGAAACACGCTGCGGCCATGAGCAATGTACAGACCAGAACCTTCTACTCCGGCGGCCCGGATGGCGTCATCACTGGCGAAATCCTGAAGAGCTATGTAGATGTTACCGGAGATGCTTACGTATGCGGCCCTGTTCCTTTCATGGAAGCGATGATCGGAGAACTGCGGGCGCTCGGGATGAAGGAAGAGCAGATTCATTACGAGTTCTTCGGACCCGCCCTTCAGCTAAGCAACGCGTAGAACCGATTTAATAAAAACACACGGGCCGCCTGCCGAATTCTTAACGATTCGGAGGCGGCCCGTGTGCTTTTTAACGGGAGATCAGTCATTCATAAAGTACATTCGCATGGTTATGGATAGGGTCCTTCGCGGCATAGACCAGCGTAACCTGCTGCTTAACTGCCCGCTCCCGGATAGACTCAGCAAGTCTTACACATTCAGGATTCTCCTCCAGCTCCACTGTATAACGGTCCTTGAATACCGCGAACCGCTCCGGCAGGTGGCCGAACCACCGGCGCAGCTCCGGGCTTGGAGCAATCTCCTTCATCCACTCGTCTATCGCAGCCTGCTGTTTCGTAATTCCGCGCGCCCATAGCCTGTCCACCAGTATCCGGTACCCGTCCTCTGGCGCCGCAGGCTCATATATCCGCTTCAGACCTATAGCATATGGGGCTTCGGCGGCCTTGCGGCCGGAATGCTTCAACATTCAGTATCCCTCCTGACAACCACTAAATGCACTCAATATACCATGGAGCCTATGATCTGCCTACGCCCAGCCCCGTATATTCCTTCTCCATCGCAGATGGTATCGGTATTTGATTTTACAACATTAACCTGTAGGTTTAAAATTATCATTAATACTAATTCCGATCCTCCATGGGCTAAGAAAGGTGGTTAAGTAATGAAGATTCTGATCGTTGGCTATTTTAATGAGTCTGCACAATCAAATATTGTAAGGTATTTCCCGCAAGACTGGAACGTTGTGGTTGTCCCGCCCGAGGAAGAAATGCTGCATCATATTAAAGATTGCCAGGTGCTCATCCCTGAACATATTAAAGTGGATCACAGCCTGCTGGCTAACGCCCAAGAGTTAAAATTGGTTCAGACGGGTGCTGGATTTGATAATGTAGATATCCCTGCCTGTACACAGCTCGGGATCTGGGTGGCCAATGCTGCCGGAGTGAATGCACAGGCAGTGGCCGAACACGTAATGGCACTGATCTTGTCTTATTATAAAAACATACCGTTTCTTGATAGCTTCATGAAAAACAAGCGGGATGAACATCAACTGGACTATACAGGGAGTGAATTACAAGGCAAAACGATTGGAATTATCGGTCTGGGTGCTATCGGCAAAAAAGTAGCTGCGTTTTGCAGGGCTTTTGATATGAATGTGCTGGCTTATGCGAGACATGCCGTTCCTCAGTCTGACGGTTTGGTGAACATGACAGATTTAGATACTCTTCTAAGCTCATCGGACATCGTCAGTGTACATGTACCTTTGACTCCGCAAACCAAACAGCTGATCAACAAAGAGGCATTCCAGAAAATGAAGAATACCAGTCTGTTCATCAATACAGCCCGCGGCGGGATTGTCCATGAAAGAGACTTGATGGATGCCTTGAAAAACGGGGAGATTTCAGGCGCATGCCTGGATGTGTATGAATCAGAACCGCTTCCTATGGACAGTGAGCTCCGGAATCTGGGTAATGTGATCCTTACTCCTCATACCGCAGGAATGCCGGATGGCCGTAAATTCCATAAAAAAAGATATGATTTCTTCATTAATAACATAAAACGTGTAGACAATGGTGAAGAGCCTGAAAGCAAGCTCAATCAGTTATAATAGCTTCGGGTGCAGTAAAAGCTACTTTTTCAAATGCGTTAACCAGTTGCGCCACTGCTTCCGCCGCCGCCATAGCCGGTAACCCCTGCGGACCGTCTCCAGGACCAGCCGGGGAACCGGAAACATCCAGCGGGAGGCCACCGGCCGGTACAACTGGTAATACGCCTTCTTGTAATCCTCCCACATGCTGCAATCCTCTTGCTTCAGGAAATCGGATACGTCCACAATCAGGCCGCGGCCGTCTTGAAGCATTACATTCTTGGCATGGACATCATGCGGATGAAGCCCCTGTGCTCTGGCATACTGAAGGGCCTTGTCAATATCCTCTATCGCCTGTTCCGTGATCAGAATTCCCTGTTTCATAGAATCGTAGAAGGTTACCCCGTTCAGCCGCTTCAAGACCAGGAAGCCCGGTCCGGTATAATAGCATTCAGAGAATGCAGGATGGGGGCCGAGACGGCGGTACACCTCAGCTTCTTCCTCAAGGCCCGGCCTGCCCGGAGCATAGACCTTCACCGCATACTCCGCAGCCCCCGGATGATAAAAGACAGCGGCATAATTCCCGGTCCCGAGAAGCCTCCAGGGCTTGGGTACGCTGCGGACCTGCACCGGCTCCTGCGGATCAACACTTTCTACGATTACCTTGTCCAGCAGTTCACCTGTGATCTGCTCCAGCAGCTTCTCCATTTCTACTCACCCCGCAGCTCTGTTCAATTGTTACTCTATCCGTCTAGTTTACGACAAAACAAGAGAATCAGCTAATTCGTCTCCGCTCCCTACAACAAGCAAGTGGAAAAAGGTATCCTAATTTGTTGATTTCGGCGGATTGTGGGTAAGCAAGTGGAAAAACAGCATCTGCTATTGATGGTTTTCGCTACTTTAGGTGAACTGGAGTTAGCTAAGTGCTGTTTTTCCAACTACTGACCCAGCAGCTCCTATTCGCTCATCAGTAAGTGTAGGAAATCCAACTAAACCAACTATTTCCGTTCTATAGCAACCGGCTTGCCCATTAGGCGGTACAGCAAATTCTAACGGGCACGCTCAACAAAAAAAGGGCTGTCCCCATCAGCCATATCATGACTTTGGGGACAGCCCTCTCTGGATATGAATTGGCTTGAGCCTCAGCCAGGCAGCTTCAGCTCTATTACTTGGCGGCCTGATAAGCGGCCAGGAATTCTTTTACCTTGGCCGGATCGGCCTTCAGTTCATTTCCGGTGTCGATCAGCGGGCTGACCGTGGAGACGGCTTTGATCTTTTTACCCTTATAGAAGGCAAGAATCTCATCCTGATTGATGGAGTAGAGTACAGCCTTGCGGAGATCTGTGCTGTTTGCTACATCGCGGTTCTTGGTGTTGAACAGCAGGTAGCTCATCGCGTTGCTCGGAATGCTCTTCAGCTGCAGCTTGCTGTCCCCTTCCACCACATCATATTTGGTCTCCGGCACACCGTAGTATACATAAATTTCACCGCTGCGCAGAGCGGACAAGGTGCTGTCTGCGTCGGCAATAAAGCGTACATTGACCTGATTGATCAGCGCTTCGTTGTCTGTTCCTTTTTGATAAACCGGGTTCTTCAGGAAGACTCCTTCGTAGTCATTCTTGTAAGACAGAATGTAAGGACCGCTGGTATATAGCTTGTTGTCGTACTTGTCGCCTTCTGTAACGGTATTCTGGTCACCATAAGGGATATCCTTGTTGACATCGAAGGTAGCTACATCATAGGTGTTGATGCTCTCAACCTGCTTCTTGGACACAATACCGGCTGATTGATGCGCCAGATAATTCAGCACCTGCGGAAAAGGCTCGGTCGTCGTCAGCTTGACCACCTGATATTTGCCCTGCTTGTTGTTGGCCTGCTTCTTGTCGCTCACGAGTTCGGAGATTGGCGCTTCAAGCCCCTGCTCCAGCGCTTCCTTGACCGTCCCCTTACCGCCTGCCTGCTTAATGGAGCCGAGTGCGTTCAGGTCAGTGAACACCTCAACCTTGTTGATATGCTCATGCAGACTGTAGGTACGGTGATCCGGCACGGAATCCTTATTCTTGGCACGGTCCAGGGAGAACACGACATCGTCGCCGCCTACACGTTCCCCGGTATCCACCGCTTTTTTATTCTCGATCTTGGCGAAGTTGATGTCGTCGCGCAGGATGAAATAATAGTCCTGATTGCCGTCTGCAATACTATAGTTGCGGGACAGTGAAGCGTCGGAAGTGATTTTATCATCATCCGTCAGATTGACCAGGCGCACATACATATTCGTATTCAGCTGATTGATCGAACCGTCATTTCCTTTGATCGGGTCCAGGGAAGTCAGGTTGGATAACGCCTGGGACAGAATCAGCGGAGTGGTCGCACGTTTGGCAGTATCAATGAAGTCTATATCCTCCCAGGCCAGGGCGCGGGATTTGGACAGTCTCACAGAATCGGCCTTCAGTACCTCTTTGTTGACGGCCTGGCTTTTGAGGGAGATATACAGCGGAGCGATACGGGCTTCATCGAACACCAGACGCTGCTCGAAATCCTTGTATGTCTGCACATATTCTTCCGGCGTCTGCGCGGCTGCTTTGTTAATCAGCGTATCCAGCTCGGCATCGGACTGAATGCTGTAGTCCCCGCCGGTGGTGAACAGCGATCTCACTGCATAATCGGGATTCCCTGTAACGGTAGTCCAGCCGGAGAGCGACACATCGAAGTTGCCTGCATCCTCCTGGGCCTTGAAGCTGGCATAATCGGGCTGAATATTCAGCTTCACGTTGAATCCGTTCTTGGTCAGCTGATCTCTGACAATGTTCAGGTCAGATTCATTGCTGCTCATGCCAAGCACTTCAATATTAACCGGTGTCCCCTCGCCCGCAGGCGCAGTTGCCGGAGCTTCAGAAGAAGATGGTTCAGCCTTATTGCCGGTGCTATCCGATTTGGTTGCTACAGAGCAGCCGCTAAGGATCAGTACCAGAGTCAGCAGCAGAGCCAGTGTGAATTTTGTTTTCATTACAGTTCCCTCCCAGGTGGTATATCTAATTTCTCTATGAAAAACGTCAGCTTCAGACGAATTTTCCAAATTTCCCGTTTAATCCATTTTGGGATCAAGCGCATCGCGCAGCCCGTCGCCGAAGAAGTTGAACGACAGCACCAGGGCAATAATCGCCAGTCCCGGGAAAATCGCCAGATACGAGTTCGTCTCCAGATACGTACTGCCCAGCTTGAGAATATTGCCCCATTCCGGGATATGGGGTTCGATGCCCAGACCCAGAAAGCTGAGGCTGCTGGTGGATATTACCGCACCGCCGATGGTCAGTGTTGCCTTGACGATCATGGGCGCCAGCGAATTCGGAACAATATGCTTGAAAATAATCGACCTGTTGCTTGAGCCGAAGGCCCGCGCCGCATCCACATATTCATAAGTGGAGACCTGCAGCACATTGGCCCGCATGGTCCGGGCGTAGGTCGGGATCGCCCCGACGCTTAACGCCAGAATCAGGTTGACTGTATTGGCACCGAAGGCGGCAATAATCGCAATCGCCAGCAGGATGCCGGGAATGGCATACAGCACATCCAGCGCACGCATAATGATGTTGTCGGTATAACGTCCATAGTAGCCGGATATCGCTCCCAGCGTTCCTCCTAATAGAAGCGGGAGAACCGTAGACATGACCCCGACAATCAGGGAAATGCGCGCCCCGAAAATAATCCGTGTAAACAGGCAGCGTCCGAAATTATCCGTGCCCAGCGGATACGCTAATGACGGCGGCTGCAGAATCAGTGAATAGTTGTTGTCTACCGCCATTCCGTAATCAAAGGTAACATAGCTGCAGACGGAGACGGAGAACAGAAAGGCAATGAACAGCAGACCCAGCATCGCCGTCGTGTTCCGGGTCATCCGCTCCAGCACATCCTCCCACCCGGCTACTGCCGGATTGTCCCGGTTGCGGATTCGGACCAGCAGAATGATGCCCAGGGCCAGCGCGAACAAATTACCGGTCAGCGAGGTGAGGAGCAGCGGATAAGCGATCCAGACCAGCTTCCGGGAGATCTGGCGGCGGCTTACGAATCTGGCCGTAAGCACAACCACGAGCAGATGGAATACGGCTACCGCCAGCAGGACAAACATTCCTGTGAGGAAGGTGTCCGCTACATAAGGCTTGTAGAGGTTCAAGGCCGAGATGCCAATCACGGCTATCTGTGTCAGCAGGGTGTACACGGCCAGGGTGTACTCCGGTGACTTACGCTTCTGGATCAACTGAAGCGCTGCTGTTACCAGGAATACATTGGCAGTCACCAGGCTGAGGAGCTGAATATAACCCAGAGCGCGGGTCCTGGCGCGGATGTCTCCCTTAAGGATAAGGTCCCGGCGAATCAGCAGGGTTACCAGCACCTGGATTAGGGTAAAGATCCCATAGATCAGGCAGGCAATCCCTATATAAGGCTTGAACGCTTCTCTCTCCCAGTCATAACTGCCAAGCAGCAGGACCAGAGTTATGATCAGCGATCCAACCCAGGCGAAGCCTGCCTGCCGGTAATCCTGGGAGGTTGTGAGTCTAAGCTGTGCTGCGCGCCTGTCAGCGTTAGTGTTAACCATGAATGTCACCTGCTATCAGTATTGTTTCATCTTGGACCGGATACGCGGGTCCACAAAAGCATATAGAATATCAATAATGGCATTGATCAAGGAAATGGTGATTGCCGTATAGACCACCCCGCCCATAATGGCCGGAATGTCGGGAATGAACTGCTTATCTACGATGTAGCTGCCCAGCCCGCTGATGTTGAATACCTTTTCTGTAACGGCAGCCCCGCCCAGCATGGCTCCGAATTGAAGGCCGATCACGGTCACAATCGGGATGAGCGCATTGCGTACAGCGTGCTTCAGCAGCACCTTACGTTTGCTTAGCCCTTTGGCGGTTGCTGTGATAATATAATCTTCGTGAATGACCTCAAGCGTGGACGCCCGGGTCATCCGGGCAATCGCTGCCGTCAGGCCTGTTCCCAGGACCACCACCGGCATAATGAAGGTCAGCCAGTTCCCCGGATTGAACGTTGCCGGAAGCCACTGCAGCTTAATGGAGAAGCCAAGGATGAAGACCAGCCCCTGCCAGAAGCTCGGGATCGACAAGCCGATCAGCGCAATCAGCATGAAGGTATAATCGAACCAGGAATTGGGCTTCGCGGCCGAGATAATGCCGATGGGAATGGCAATCCCCACAGCCATCAGCAGGGAGAACAGCGTCAGCTCCAGCGTAACCGGGAATTTGCGTCCGATGGCCGAGACAATCTCTTCATTCCCCGCAAACGATTTGCCGAGGTCGAACATCGCAATTCCTTTGATATTATCCCATAGCTGCACCAGATAAGACTGATCCAGCCCGTATACCCTGTTGAATTCGATGATCTGCGCATCGGTGGCTGTCTGGCCGAGAATATTGACTGCGGGATCGAACGGCGAGATATACAATATGGTGAAGACAAGCACTGCCACGCCGAAAATAACGAATACCGTCATTACTAATCTTTCAAATATGTATTTGAGATACGGGCTGCTATAGAGCCAAATTAACAGATATAGCGGCAGGCCCGGAATGAATGATAACGGTAAAAATAACGGATGCTGCAGCAGTGACCGAAAGGTACTGATAAACGTTGATCTGGTAAGTCCCTGCTCCTGCAGCCTGCGCTCCGCCCGCTGCGCAGCCATATGCTCAAACCGTTCTGCTGTCAGCTTCTGCGCTTCTGCCTCAAGCTCAGTGTCAGTCAGCTGCTGCCCGAAGAATCTGGCCTTGCTCTGCAATTGGTCGGTGAAGTCCGCCTGCAGCTCCTTCTGAAGCCCCGAAGCCAGCAGCTCCTCCCGTGTCTCCCGCAGGACGGAGGTATGGATATCCCCGGCTGTGCGGGTACGGTGAACAAGCAGCGTGAACAGATTAACAGGTGCGCCGAGCACCAGGGCGAAATAACGGTATGAGGCGTTCTGCAGCAGTTTGCCGTAAGCATCACCTATGACCTCTGCGACAGGTATGCCTCCACTTTTTGCCGCCTCCATAGTACCTGTCCTCCTCAATCTTTCATTTTTCATTTTTGAATTTGTACTATTCCGATAGATAAGGTATATTTTATTAATAGAGTGGTCTAAAGTCAAGCTATGTTATCTAAAATTTCAGGAAAATTGGCAGGTGTAACTATGGAACCGATTTTGACAGTAAATAATCTGCACATCTCTTTCCAGAGCCATGATGAGGAGCGCGCCGCCGTCCGCGGCGTAAGCTTTGAAGTACATAAAGGGGAAACGCTGGGAATTGTCGGGGAATCGGGCAGCGGCAAAAGCGTCACCGCCCGTTCCATCATGAGACTATTGCCTTCCCCGCCCGCACTTCATAAGGACGGAGAGATCTTCTTCCTCGGAGATAATCTCGCAGCGAAATCGGAGAAGCAGATGGAGAATATCCGCGGAAGGGAGATCGGAATGATCTTCCAGGACCCTATGAGCTCGCTGAACCCGACGATCCGCATCGGGGAACAGATCAGCGAGAGCCTGATCAAGCACCGCAAGCTGTCCCGCAAGGCTGCGAAGCAGGAGGCGCTGGAGATGCTGAAGCAGGTCGGCATCCGCGACAGCGAAGCACGCTACCAGCAATACCCGCATGAATTCTCAGGCGGGATGCGGCAGCGGGTCATGATCGCCATCGCTCTGGTCTGCCAGCCGGCACTGCTCATTGCAGACGAGCCGACTACGGCGCTTGATGTGACCATTCAGGCCCAAATCCTCAATCTGATGAAGCATATGCAGCAGCGCCTGGGCACCTCCATCATTCTGATCACCCATGATCTGGGGGTCGTTGCGGGGATGTGTGACCGCGTGGCGGTGATGAAGGACGGGGAGATCGTAGAGACCGGCACCACCGCGGACATCTTCGCCCGCCCGCAGCATCCTTATACGCAGCGGCTGCTGAATGCGTTGCCCCGGCTGGACGAGAAGAAGAAGCCGAAGCCGCCCGGCCTGATTATACAGGGTGAAGGCAAGCGGCCGCTGCTGGAGGTCAGATCGCTGAAGCAGCATTTCAACCTGGGCAAAGGCCGGGTGCTGCGTGCAGTGAATGATATCAGCTTCCATATCCGTGAAGGGGAGACGCTCGGCATGGTCGGTGAATCCGGCAGCGGGAAGTCTACGACCGGACGTTCTATTCTCCGCCTGCACGAGCCGACAGGCGGCGATGTGCTGTTCCACGGTATGGCAGTGAACCGGCTGAACGCCCAGGAGATGAAGACCATGCGGCGCCATATGCAGATGATCTTCCAGGACCCGTACGCTTCCCTGAATCCGCGCTTCAAGGTGATGGATATCATCGGCGAAGCCCTGGATGTGCATCAGCTCGCCGGCAGCAAGAACGAGCGGAAGAGACGGGTGGAGGAGCTCCTGGACCTGGTCGGGCTGGACCCGGCATTCGCGATCCGCTACCCGCATGAATTCTCCGGCGGCCAGCGGCAGCGGATCGGCATCGCCCGTGCCCTGGCCGTTGAGCCGAAGTTCATTGTCTGCGATGAACCGCTGTCTGCACTGGATATGTCCATTCAGGCCCAGGTCGTCAAGCTGCTGGAGGATCTGCAGCAGCGCCTTGGCCTGACGTACCTGTTCATTGCCCATGACTTATCCATGGTCAAGCATATCAGCGACCGGGTTGCCGTGATGTACAATGGCCGGATTGTCGAGCTGGCCGAGAGCGAAGAGCTGTACACCAATCCGCAGCATGATTATACGAAATCGCTCCTGGCCGCTATCCCCGTACCCGACCCGAAGATCGAAGCGGCCAAAAAGCGTGTCCTGCTGGAAGAACACAGCGGCGGCGGTGACAAATACAATCTTGACCAGTCCAGTCTGGTCGAGGTCTCGCCGGGCCATTGGGTCGCTCTGCCAACGGGCTGAGGGGTGGAGGCTGAGTGAGGGCCGCCCTACATTTCGATTAATCGCTTAAGAAGGGACAGGCATCCGCCTGTCCCTTTGTACTTGTTGTCAACCATATGTGAGCAATTGCGAAATAGAGAATATTCCGTTCGATTTTTCCGGACTCAATCCATTGTTATTCCAATATTCCCGAATTGCTCCCCCTGCTGCATACGGTGAAATGCCTGTACCGCGTCTTGTAACGGATATACCCGGTCAATGATAGGATGCAGTGCGTGACGCTCCATAAATTGAAGCATATCAGCGAACTCCTCACTACTGCCCATTGAGCTGCCAATGATACTGATCTGAGGAAAAAATACGGATCTCATCGGGAACTCCATCTGATCTCCCGAGCTGGCTCCGAAGGTGACAATCCGGCCACCCGGTTTTATAACCTCAAAGTAGTGCGGGAACGTTGCCGGTCCGATGCTGTCGAGGATGAGATCCACGGCGGCTCCGTTCATACTTTTTGTCCAATCGCTATGACTGTCGAATGCGTGGTCAGCCCCATGGTTGAGGGCAGCTTGTCTTTTGATTTCACTACGTGAAGTAACACTGACACGCGCACCAGCTGCTACAGCCATCATCATGGCATACGTTGCCACACCGCCGCCAATGCCAGGGATCAGAACATGCTCACCTTGCTGTAAGCGGCCTCTCGTGAACAGAGCCCGATAAGCCGTCAAAGCAGACAAAGGCAGCACACCCGCTTCTGCCCATGACAAGTAAGCTGGCTTACGGACAGCATTTTGCGATGGAATGATAATAGCTTCCGCAAAGGTGCCATCCGAAGGACCGCCCACAATCGCTGGGACATCCGGGACATTATCGGCTGACTCCCATCCAATACACGGATTAATAATCACTTCATCACCTACCGTATGATTGGCTACACCTTCACCTACCGCTTCAATCCTGCCTGCACCATCAGAACCGACAATTAGAGGGACATCCAGTTCTGTCCGGTCTGCCATGATGAACAAGTCCCTGTGGTTCAGCCCTGCAGCCTTTAATTTTACTTTTACTTCACCGGCCCCCGGCTGTTTGTCCGCCATATCTTCGTATCTCAAGCCCTCCAGGCCGCCATATCCAACATGTACAACTGCTTTCATTCTGATCCTCCCTTAAGCCGTTATTAATGAATCTATACTCAATTGTACTTAGTGGAAGGAATCCGGTAAAATGATCAAAACTGAAAGTGACTATCACAATTCATCATACCAAGAAGGTGACATCGAAATGGAAAGCGGAGATTTGAGAATATTTCAAGCCGTCGCCCGTGAAGGCAGCATAACGAAGGCCGCGCAAGTCTTGAACTATGTCCAGTCCAATGTGACGAACCGGATTCAGTTCCTTGAGGCTCAGTTGAGGATACCCCTTTTCCGCCGGACCAATCGGGGGATGATCTTAACGCCGGCAGGTGAGAATTTACTGGAATATGCAGATCAGATCCTAACTCTGATGGACGAGGCTGTGAAATCCACGCAATACTCGGAGCACCCTGCCGGACCCTTACGGATAGGCTCAATCGAGACGACAGCGGTCATTCACCTGACCCCTCTTATAACCGCGTACCACTCCCGGTATCCCGAAGTTAATCTATCGCTAATAACGGGTGAGACACATGGTCTCTTACAGAAGGTGCTCGATTACAAATTAGATGGAGCCTTCGTCTACGGACCCATTGACCAGCCCGATATAGAATCTGTTACAGCTTTTGAAGAGGAGTTGGTGCTTATCTCGGAACCGGGTCTAAGCGACATGCGCGAATTGCTCACGAAGCCCATGTTGTTCTTCGACGTCGGATGTACGCACCGGGCAAAAGCTGAGCGCTTCCTTGACGAAAGTGGAATCCCCTCCTATCAGATTATGGAATTTGGAACCTTAGAAATGATTATAAACGGGGTATCGGCGGGGCTCGGCGTATCTATGCTGCCACAATCGTCGATTGCCAAAGCCGAAGAGGCCGGACTAATCGCTTCCCACGGCCTTCCTGAAGATTACCGGGAGTTGCAGGTAGGGTTTGTCCACCGCCGGGACTCTGTGTTCTCCAGTGCGTTGTCAGCCTTGCTTCAAATGATCACGCCAAAAAGGGGTTATCTCCCTTGAATGATCCAGCCAATATCATTAAGCCAATTATCGGTAAAACCCTTAAAGCAATACGCATCAAACAAGGTATGAGTCAAGAAGATCTAGCCCATGAATGCAACGTTGACCGCTCCTATATCTCCATGATTGAGGTCGGCAGAAACGAGCCTTCCGTCTCCAAGATTTTCGATCTCTGTAAAGGTCTTAACATCAAGCCGTCTGACTTCTTCAAGCTGATTGAGGTAGAATATGAGAAAGTCCGCGAAAGCGAGTAAAACGAAATAAGAGCGGTACATGAGGCAATTAGCTTAATGTTCCGCTCTTTAACTATTTTTTTGTGCTCCCCATTTCCACCTTTGAGTCGCATTTGAGAAATTCAAGTGCACTTCTGCTCCTCATTTCCTCCATTGGGCCGCGTTTGAGAAATTCAAGTGCACTTCTGCTCCTCATTCCCTCCTTGGGGCCGTATTTGAGAAGTTCAAGTGCACTTTTGCTCTTCATTTCCTCCTTACCCTTTGGGTTCCCCGCTCCGCCTACATTTGGCGGATTCAGAGGGATTTATCCCTTTGATTTGCCCACTCCGCCCACATTTGGCGGATTCAAAAGGATTTATCCCTTTGGTTTCCCTACTCCGCCCACATTTGGCGGATTCAGAGGGATTTATCCCTTTGGTTTGCCCGCTCCGCCCACTTCCGGCGGATTCAAAGGGATTTATCCCTTTGGTTTCCCCACTCCGCCCACTTTCGGCGGATTCAGTGGGATTTATCCCTTTGATTCGCCCACTCCGCCCATTTCCGGCGGATTCAGTGGGATTTATCCCTCTGGGCTCCCTCCCCTCGCTGACGAATATCATAACTGCCCAACTTCTTAACACAATCAACCCCAATCCGCTCCGCCTGGGCGGAATGGCTTGGGGCACAGATAAGGTGTGTTTATTTCGAGCCGACTTTTCGCTGCGTTTCTTTCCGCTCTACCGCCTACTCCACTTCCTACTCTACCTCTACCTCTACTTCCCACACTACCTCCTACTCTACTTCCTGCGTTTCTTCCTCCCTACTTTCTATTCCCTTCTACTCCGCTGACCCTAAGACAACCTAACTTTACTATTTAGTCGTCACCACGCAGAATACTTGGTTTTTAATCCGCTGTTGTATACAATTGCGTTACTATACTTATACTTTCGGGACTCGGTACCACTCCAATTCCCCCAGCCGGTAGGCCCTTCGGTCTTGGCAAGGAAGAGGTCACCGCGTCAGCGCTGCCCAAAATGAATAACCTCATGCTCCTCCGCACTCCTGTAGGTTCCGAATACAAGCTCCAGCGTCTTCAGGTTGTCTTCTCCGCTCGTCTGAAATTCCTCTCCGGTGTTCAGACAATGAATGAAATGAGACTGCAGACGGAAATGGCTCTCTTCAAAATCAAGACCGTTGTTCTCCGTAACTATCGTCTCCATCCCGCTGTTATCAATCAGGCTGAGGGTGCCGCTGCTGTACAGCTTCAGTGTTGCCTGATCTCCTTCGATGATCAGCTGTTCTTTATGCTCGGGCAGCACCGGCATCGTAAGCAGGCCCGGCAGATTCTGCCGGGTCGCCCAGCTCATATCCATGAAGCCCATATAGTCCTCGTATCCAAGCGTAATCAGCCCCGCATCCTCGCCGGTAATATAAGGGCTGACCCGCCGGGTCTCCGCATATATCCGCTTGGGGTCCCCGAACAGGAACCGCCAGGTATCGTGCCAGTGAACGCCCATCTCGTAGAACAGCAGCCTCGGCATCTCCCGGAAGAATGGCTGCGGGAGCTCATTCTCCGGTGCAAACCGGGGAGAATAGTAGTCTGTATGAATGTAGCGGATCGTGTGGAGCAGTCCCGCTGCTCCGCTATTCAGCAGTTCCTTAATCGCCTGCATCGGCTGCAGCCAGCGCCAGTTCTCCGTGACCATCAGCCGGACCTCCGCAGCCTTGGCAGCTTCGACCATCTCCCGCGCTTCCTCCATGGAATGGGCGAACGGCTTCTGGCACATGATGTGTTTGCCTGCCCGGGCGGCTCTGCCGACTAGTTCGGGATGGGTATCCGGCGGAGTAATAATATCTACTACGTCGATATCAGCAGCAGCCAGCATCTCCTCCAGCGTCCCATACAGCTTATCTTCGGGAATATCATAGGCCTCTGCCTTGCTGTACAGCCTGCTTTTATCGGGATCGCACAGACCTTGAATCTGAACCCCGGGGATACGCCGCCAGGCCTGCAAATGCTTATCGGACCAATACCCCGCACCCACTACACCAATCTTCCACATCTTATTCATCCTCCAAGTCCTTGTCCCCGGGCAAGCGCGTCATTCTCACCGCCATGTAGGTCCGCCCGGGCAGGTCGATCCGGAAGGTCCCCTGATAGCTGCCCGCAAGCCGTTCCACCGTCATATTCCAGGTATCCAGCAGCTCCACCTTATAGCGGACATCCGGGTTCATTGTGAACTGACGGAACGACGGCCGGTTAAATCCGAAGTAGTACAGATAATATTCGTCTTCAATCCCGGCTCTGGGCAGATCCCATTCCGAAGGCAACGGGTTCAGTCCCCCGGCGGGTCCTTCTTCCAATACGCAGCGCAGAAAAGCAATACGCTCAGGGCTGGTTCCGTAGAGCTGGCCGCCCTTGGCCCACCAGATCTTGTCCTCCGGGTGCAGATAGGTTTCGCCATGCCCGACATACCCTCCGCGTACCGCTCCTTCCCAGAAGCGGCGGACCATTTCTTCCCCGGTAATATTCCCCCAGCCATGTTCCACATTGCCCTCATAGGCACATTCGTCGATCACAACCGGCTTGTTCCAGCGTTGTCTCCATTCGTCCGTATTCTCGGAGGTCTTGTAGGCATCCACACGCTGAATACTGCAATGCGTAACCCATGGCTGGTTGAAGTCATAGAACGCAAGACCATTATGGTTAGAAATCAGATGTCCGTAAGGATCATACGAGGTAACAATGTGGGCGAACCGCTCCCAGTCCGCAAGTGTTTTGGTTCTCATGAAATCATATTCATTGGCAAGGGACCACCAGATATGGCGGTAAGCCGAGAGTCTGGCCACAATGTAACGGAGATAGCGGTCATCCGCCTCCTTGCCCATATCTGCGAACCCCCAGCGGTCGTACGGATGGAACAGAATCAGGTCAGCTTCGATGCCAAGCTCCCCCAGGTCCGCAATCCGCTCCTCCAGATGCCTGAAGAACGCCGGATTGAACCGGCTGTAATCCCAGCCCTTCTCAAGCGAACCCTCATACGGATAATAGACCGGTTCATTAGTGTTATACGAGTAGGATTTCGGAAATACACACATTCTTATTTTGTTAAAAGAAGACGCTTTCAAAGTCGCCAGCGTCTGCTCCTCCAGCTCATCGCCCTGGTGGGTCCAGGCGTAGCAAGTAGTGCCAATAGGAAGATAGGCCGTCCCGTCCTCATAGGCAAAATGAAAGGTATTCCTGACCCGGACCGGACCATGATTGCCGCCAGCAGCCGTACATTCAAAATCCCCTTCGATCCCATGGAGAGCAGGTTCATTGCTGCTGGTCCGGAAGGTCCACCTGCCTTCACGGTCCGGCATGAACCGGATGCGGTACACGCCTTCACCATCATAGAAGCCCAGCGCCAGAATGGAGCGTTCCTCCAGCGTAAACTCCGCTTGCAGGGCTACCTCTGTAAAGGGATTGCCCCCGGCGGGTCCCCCGTGCAGTACAATTTCACATACGCCCCATCGGACAGCCCTGTCCGTAACTGAAACAGCGACGCTCCCCTGGAATCCAGCAGCCTGCCTTGCTTCCTCCTGATTAGCCATATTACCTGCTCCCTTCTATATCCAACTAAACATTAACTAAACAAAAACCGACGATAATCATGCCGTTTATATATTTCCATCCTACAATACGCCTGAAATATCGTCAATAGTCTTATTTATCAAACGGTATTCAGGGTCTACTGGTCACCCTCCAACTAAACATAACTAAACAAATTCCATTCCCCCTTGCTTCATTGCTAAAACTAATCTCTTCCCTTACACTAAACATACTTAAGATACTGTGAATGGAGGAATATGCATTGAATATGGAGGAGCTTGCCCGCTTGGCCGGGGTCTCCAAAGGCGCAGTTTCTCTTGCCCTGAACGGGAAGCCGGGGGTAGGGCAGGAGACACGCGAGCGAATCCTGCGCCTGGCCAGGGAATCAGGATATACAGGCCACAGCAAAGGCAAAGGCAAAACAGCAGCCGCTGAGGCGAACGCCACAACCCTGCGCTTCCTGGTATTCACCAATGCCGGACTGGTCCATGAGGAATATTATCAGCAGCCCTTCTTCCGCGAGCTGATTCACCATATTGAAGAACGCTGCCGCATGGGTGGATACCGTCTGATGTTCTCCGCGATTGAAGAGAAGCACTATGAGCAGGGAATCCGCACCATTATGGAGGAACCGACCAGCGGTGTTATTCTTCTCGGCACCAGCCTGGAGTCCTCCAGAATAGCCGATATTGCGGATAAGCTGCCCGGCTTGATCGTTTTGGATACTTGCTTCGATGCACTCCCTGTCCATTTTGTAGAGATCAATAATTATATGGGCGCCTATCAGGCGGGTACCTATCTGACCGGGCATGGACACCGGAGAATCGGCTATATCGCTTCCGAGGAACGTATCCATAACTTTGAGGAGCGGCAACGGGGATTCATGGCGGCCATGGCAGAGGCTCAGGTGGAGATTCCCCGGAGCAGCCTCCTGGCGGTGCCCCCTACCCTGTTCTCCTCCCAGGGACCCCTGCGGGACAAGCTCCAGCACCTGAAGGACAGCGGCCAGCCTTTTCCTACCGCCTTCTTCTGTGAATGCGACTATATCGCCATCAGCACCATCAAGGCACTGGGCGAACTGGGCTTCTCCATCCCGGAGGATGTATCGGTTATCGGCTTCGATAATATCAATGAATCGCTGATTGTGACCCCGGAGCTGACGACGGTTCATGTGGAGAAAGAACGGATGGCCGCATGGGCAGTAGACCTGTTCACATCCTCCCTGGGCGTACCGCCCGTGGTCAGCACGAAGATCAAAGTCGATACGCTTTTTATCGCAAGATCCTCCTGCAGGCGGCTTGAACCCGTTACAGACCTGTAGGACATAGACTTCCTTATATTCGAAAAAAAAAAAAACAGGAGCCTCACCCCAACCGCGCTAACGGCTTGAGGCAGCTCCTGTTTTTATTTCCCGCTGAAATGAATGCCGCCCTTAAAAAAGGTCGGCGCAGCCGTTGCCGCTTATGGCTCTAGCGGTCCAGCCAGGTACGCATCATGGATAACAACTGGCCGCTGTTGACCGGCTTGGTAATATAATCCGAGCAGCCTGCTTCCAGGCATAGCTCCCGGTCTCCCTTCATTGCTTTGGCGGTAAGCGCAAGAATGGGGAGGTCCTGGAACTCCGGCTTCTGCCGAATCTCGCGGGTTGTCTCGTAGCCGTCCATTCCCGGCATCATGATGTCCATCAGGACAATCTCGATATCCGGTGTCTGCTCCAGCAGGGTGATGGCATCCTGGCCGTTCTCCGCAGGTATGACCTTCATCTGATGACGCTCCAGAATGGAGGTGAGTGCGAAGATGTTGCGGATATCATCATCTACTACAAGCACCTTTTTATATTCAATCATCTCATCCGACTGATGCAGCTTAAGCAGCTTGTCTCTGGAGAGAGGCGGCAGATTCTCTGCCTTGCGGTGCAGGGCGAGCGTTGTCTCATCAATCAGCTGGATATCCGACTTCACCTCTTTGAGCACCGCCATCTTCACCAGCTCATCCCACTCGGTCTCTTCTTCCGGCGTCAGCTTCCGGCTCATATGCACCAGGACGGGAATCCTTTTGTTCCGGGCATTCTTGTACAGCTCCCGGATGAACCGGATCAGATTCATATCCGTCAGGCCGCTGTCCACAACCACACCGCCGAACTCCTTGCTGCCCAGCTGATTCAAGGCTTTGCGCCCTGTATCGACTACCGTGAGCTGGATATCCGGGTTGTCCAGCAGCCCGGCTATATGCTTACGCTCTTCTTCATCGCGGACCGCCACCAGCAGCTTCGCAGTGGTATTATCTGCGAACCGGTTCAGACGGTCGAGCGCATTCTCCAGCTCCTCGTTGGTCACCGGCTTGCGGAAGTAATCGTAAGCTCCCTTTTGCAGCAGCAGCACCTCGTCCTCATCCACAGTCATCACACAAACCGGGATATGCCTCACATGGATATCATTCTTCAGCTGCTGCAGCACCAGCCAGCCGTCAGTGTCCCCGCCAAGATGCAGATCCAGCGTAATCGCCGCCGGCTGATACTGATGAACAAGCTCCATCACATCCCACCCGCTGGTGGCGATGACCGCCTTGATCCCCTTTTTATGGAGCATCCCGAGAATGATCTCATTGAACTTCTGGTCATCCTCAACGATCAGGAACACACGGTCTCCCGGCTTGATATCCTCGCGGTCGTCAACGAAGGATTCCTCTGCCGGCTTCGCTAGGCTGCTGCGGCGTTTGGCCGGAGTAATGTCAATGACCTCGGGAACATGAGCCTGCGGGAGCACCGGCTCTGTGAATTCCGCTTCCGTTGGCAGGTACAGATTAAATACGCTCCCTTTGCCCACTTCGCTGTACAGGGTAATCTCTCCGCCCAGCATCTCGGCAATCTCGCGGGAGATGGCAAGCCCCAGGCCCGTTCCGCCGTATTCCCGGTTCGTGCTGCCGTCCGCCTGCTGGAAGGCTTCGAAGATAATCTGCTGCTTCTCCTGCGGAATGCCGATCCCGGTATCGCTTACGGAGAAGCAGATCACCGTTCTGGCCCGCTTCAGCGACTCATTGTCCGGGTGCCAGCCATCCTCTGCCTTGCGGATCTGAAGCATAATCTGCCCCTGCTCCGTGAACTTGAAGGCGTTCGAGAGCAGGTTCTTCAGTATTTGCTGCAGCCGCTTGGAGTCTGTTGCGATACTGCCCGGCACGCCGGGATCAACGGTGATCCGGTAGTCGAGCTTCTTGGCATCCACCATATGGCGGAAGGTGCGGTCCAGTCCGCCTGTCAGCTCTGCCAGAGAGACCTCACTGAAGTCCGGCGTGATCGTGCCGGATTCGATTTTGGACAGATCCAGGATATCATTGATCAGGTGCAGCAATTCCAGTCCCGAATCCTGAATCGTCTTGGCGAACTTCACCTGAAGCTCGTGCAGATTCTCATCCGGGTTCTCGGCCAGCTGTTCTGCCAGGAGCAGCAGGGAATTCAGCGGGGTCCGCAGCTCATGGGACATGTTGGCCAGGAATTCAGATTTATATTTGGAGGTCAGGGCAAGCTGCTCTGCCTTCTCCTCCAGGTAACGCTTGGCAACCTCTACCTCGTGGTTCTTGCTCTCCACTTCCGCCTTCTGGAGGACGAGCAGCTTCGCCTTATCCTCAAGCTCGTCATTCGTGCTCCGCAGCTCCATCTGCTGCTTCTGGAGCTCCTCGGTAAGCGACTGGGACTGAATCAGCAGCTCCTCCGTCCGCTGGTTCGCCTGCATTGTGTTAATCACACTGCCGATGGATTCTGTAAGCTGATCCAGGAACGCGATGTCGATATCGCTGTATGGACGGAAGGTGGCCAGCTCCAGAATCGCCAGCACCTGATCCTCAAAGATAATCGGCAGCAAAATGATATTCAGCGGCGTGGCTTCCCCCAGTGCCGAGGAGATCATCACATAGTCACCCGGTACGTTGGTCAGTAGAATCCGCTGCTTCTCAATCAGGCACTGGCCGACCAGCCCCTGGCCCGCGCGGAATTCATTCGCCAGATGCTTGCGGTTCTGATATGCATAGCTGGCGAACAGCTTCAGGACCGCTTCCCCGCCGGAGGGTTCATTGATATAGAAGACGCCATGCTGCATCGACACAAGCGGCGCCAGCTCGGACAGGATCATACGGCTGACCGCATACAGGTCCCTCTGCCCCTGCAGCATCCGCGAGAACTTGGCCAGATTGGTCTTAAGCCAGTCCTGCTCGGTATTGATCCGGGTCGTCTCCTTCAGATTGCGGATCATTTCGTTGATATTGTCTTTGAGTGTCGCCACTTCTCCTGAGGCGGATACGTCGATGGCCCGTGACAGATCGCCGTTCGTCACTGCGGTGGCAACGTTGGTGATGGCGCGCACCTGCGTGGTCAGCGTACTCGCCATGTAGTTAACGTTGTCCGTGAGATCACGCCAGGTCCCTGCCGCCCCCGGCACACTGGCCTGTCCGCCTAGCTTCCCTTCGGCACCTACCTCGCGGGCCACGGTGGTAACCTGGTCGGCGAAGGTCGCCAGGGTCTCGATCATGTTATTGATCGTATCCGTCAGCTCGGCAATTTCGCCCTTGGCTTCCACCGTCAGCTTCTGCTTCAGGTTACCGTTCGCCACTGCCGTTACGACCTTGGCGATTCCGCGGACCTGATCGGTCAGATTGGTCGCCATAATATTAACGTTGTCGGTCAGATCCTTCCAGATCCCCCCGACACCGCGCACCTGGGCCTGTCCGCCCAGCTTGCCGTCTGTACCGACCTCACGCGCCACACGCGTCACCTCGGAGGCGAACGAATTCAGCTGATCCACCATCGTGTTGATCGTGTTCTTCAGCTCAAGCAATTCGCCCTTGACGTCTACCGTAATCTTCTTGGACAGGTCCCCGTTCGCTACCGCCGTGGTGACACCGGCAATGTTGCGCATCTGGATCGTCAGATTACTCGCCATGTAGTTCACCGTGTCGGTCAAGTCTTTCCATGTACCGGAGACATCCTTCACTTCGGCTTGTGCGCCCAGCTTGCCGTCCGTGCCCACTTCACGCGCTACACGCGTCACCTCCGAGGCGAAGATCGAGAGCTGGTCCACCATCGTGTTAATCGTGTTCTTCAGCTCCAGAATCTCGCCTTTGACATCTACCGTAATCTTCTTGGACAAATCTCCCTTGGCTACCGCTGTGGTTACATCGGCAATATTACGCACCTGGTCCGTCAGATTCCGAGCCATGTTATTTACGCCTTCGGTCAGATCCCTCCAGGTGCCGCCGACCCCCTTCACCTGCGCCTGTCCGCCGAGCTTGCCGTCCGTCCCTACCTCGCGCGCCACACGCGTAACCTCGGAGGAGAACATGGAGAGCTGGTCCACCATCGTATTGATCGTATTCTTCAGCTCCAGGATTTCGCCCTGCACATCCGCAGTGATCTTCTTGGACAGATCGCCGTTCGCCACCGCTGTCGTTACCACCGCAATATTGCGCACCTGATTGGTCAGATTGGACGCCATATAGTTGACGCTCTCGGTCAAGTCCCGCCAGGTCCCGGCCACGCCCTTCACCTGGGCCTGTCCGCCCAGCATCCCCTCGGTGCCCACCTCACGCGCCACCCGCGTGACCTCGGAGGCGAAGATCGACAGCTGCTCCACCATGGTGTTAATGGTGTTCTTCAGCTCCAGGATCTCGCCGGTCGCATTCACCGTAATCTGCTTGGACAGGTCGCCTTTGGCGACGGCTGTCGTCACTTCGGCGATATTACGCACCTGATCCGTCAGCGTGCCCGCCATGAAGTTAACGCTGTCAGTAAGATCCTTCCAGGTGCCGGAGACTCCCTTCACATCCGCCTGACCGCCGAGAATACCTTCAGTAGATACCTCGCGCGCCACCCGCGTCACCTCGGAGGCGAAGTTGCTGAGCTGGTCCACCATGATGTTAATCGTGCTTTTGAGCTCCAGAATCTCGCCCTTCGCATCGACGGTGATCGTCTTCGACAAGTCGCCCTTGGCCACCGCAGTGGTTACCTCCGCAATATTACGCACCTGGTTGGTTAAGTTAGACGCCATGTAATTTACACTTTCGGTCAAATCCCGCCAGGTGCCGGACACGCCTTTGACATCGGCCTGTCCGCCAAGTATCCCTTCCGTTCCCACCTCGCGGGCCATCCGGGTCACCTCGGAAGCAAACGTCGATAATTGATCCACCATCGTATTGATCGTATTCTTCAGCTCCAGAATTTCGCCCTGGACATCGGCAGTAATCTTCTTCGACAGATCGCCGTTCGCCACCGCAGTGGTCACCACCGCGATGTTACGCACCTGGTTCGTCAGATTGGACGCCATATAGTTGACGCTTTCGGTCAAATCCCGCCAGGTCCCGGAGACATCCTTCACATCGGCCTGTCCGCCAAGCTTACCCTCTGTCCCCACCTCACGGGCCACCCGGGTTACCTCGGAAGAGAACATAGAGAGCTGATCCACCATCGTGTTGATCGTATTCTTCAGCTCCAGAATTTCGCCCCGCGCATTCACCGTAATCTGCTTCGACAGATCCCCGTTGGCAACGGCGGTGGTTACCGCCGCGATATTGCGCACCTGATCCGTCAGGTTCGTCGCCATATAATTCACGCTGTCGGTCAGATCCTTCCAGGTGCCGGAGACCCCTTTAACATCGGCCTGACCGCCCAGGATGCCTTCTGTTCCGACCTCACGCGCCACGCGGGTCACCTCGGAGGCGAAGGTGCTGAGCTGGTTGACCATCATATTAATGTTGCTTGCCGTTCTCTGGAACTCACCGGTGAGCGGCCGTCCTTCGATCTCCAGCTCCACCTTCTGGGACAGGTCGCCTTTGGCTACGGCGTTAATCACCCGGACCATCTCGCTGGTCGGCTGAATCAGGTCAATCACCAGACCGTTCAAGGAATCGGTGACCGTCTCCCAGGACCCGCCCAGATTCTTCTGCGCGAACCTTCTGGACAGATTCCCCTCCTTGCCGACTACCCGGGCCACAGCCTGAACCTCATGCACCAGGCTCTCCTGAATATCCATGATCTCATTGAACGTATCCGCTACCTTCCCGGCGATTCCCGTCCGGTCATAAGGCATTCTGTGGGAGAAATTGCCCTTCTTCATCGCCATCAAGGCGCTCAGCAGCTCGCCGGTGTCTATTACATCGCCGTGTATCTCATTGATTTGGTTGTCATCGCTCATAGTATCAACCCTGCCCCTTATCCAGCACATATTTTTGCATGACCTGTTGTATAACATCCAGCCTCACCGGTCTGGCGATGAAATCATCCACTCCCGACAATATACACTGCTGCATGAATTCCCTGGAAAAGTCGCCCGTCATCCCAATAATGACAGGAGGCTCATCTATGGACTGCGACTTCATGGCCTGAACCGCCTTCCAGCCTTCCCGGCCAGGGGTCCGCAGATCAAGGAACAGCAGTGGATAAGGCCTATGCTCCAGCGCAGCCAGTATCTCCGTACTATTCTCGGCCAAGTCGGCGGAGAACCCCAGCGTTCCGAGCATTCGCTGCAGCAGCTTCCGGCATACCTGATCCTCTTCCGCAACCAGCACATGTACCGGCGCACCCGCAGGGCTTGTCTTCGGATAGACCACAGCCCCCGGCACCGGCTCGTACTCCTCCGGCAGCTCGCCATGATGCTCATGGACAACGATGGTGAACACAAAGGTAGCCCCCGGTTCATCGGACGGCTCTGCCCGGATCATTCCGCCCATCAGCTCAACCAGGGATTTGCTGATGGATAGACCAAGCCCCGTGCCTCCGAACCTGCGTGTAGTAGACGCATCGAGCTGGGAGAAGGGCTGAAACAGCTCGTTTATTTTGTCCCGGGGAATTCCGATTCCTGTATCCTTGATGGTAAATTCAAGCGTAAGCTTATCCGCGTCTTCCCCCAGCTTGTTAACCATTATGTATACACTGCCTGCATGGGTGAATTTCACTGCGTTGCCTACCAGATTATTCAGCACCTGGCGGAGGCGGTTCACATCTCCCGACAGATAGGGCGGCACGGCGGGGTCAATCATCACCACCATATCAAGCTTCCGCTCACGGGTCTTGGCAGTGAACAGGGCAATCGTCTCACTCAGGCAGTCTTGAAGCGAGAACGGCGCCTCCTCCACCACCAGCTTGCCGGATTCAAGCTTGGAATAATCCAGAATGGGGTTGATCACCGATAGAAGGGCATTGCTGCTTGTATGGATAATCCCTGCCATTTCAGCGTATTCCTCCGGCAGATCCGAGGCGAGCAGCAGATCAGACATCCCGATAATCCCGTTCAGCGGAGTCCGGATCTCGTGGCTCATCATGGCCAGGAATTCCGATTTCACCCGGGAGGCCACCTCCGCTGTTTCCTTCGCTTCCCTTAGCTCCTGATTGGTTCTCTCCATCTGCCTCGCCTGCATCTTCAGCATTTCGCTCTGGAGCAGCAGCGTTTTGTTGGCTTCATACATACTGACGTAACCCTCAATCTTGGATTTGAACAGCTGCGGGACGATGGGCTTCGTCATATAATCCATAGCGCCGACGGAATAGCCAGCGAAGATATCCTCCATGGTAGTGCTGTTAGCGGTCATGAAAATAATCGGCACGAAATTGTTCTTCTCCCGCGTGCGGATGAGGCGGGCTGTCTCCAGCCCGTCCATTCCCGGCATTTGCACATCCATTACAATGACCGCAAATTCCTCTTCCAGCAAACAGCGCAAAGCCTCAATCCCGGAATAGGCCCGAAATAACCGGTAAGGCTCTCCGCTGAGAACGGCCTCAATGGCAAGCAGGTTCTCGGGATGATCGTCTACGAGCAGGATGTTGATTGGATAATCCATGAGGACCCTCACTTTCCAACCTGTGGCGTGCTTACGTTTATATTTCGAAAATATAGCTTATATACCCAAAAATTCAAATCCCGAAACCCCGTCAGGTCTGCTGGTAATTCACTGCTGTAATCAGGCAATCGCTGCATAGAAAAGCATAATAGATTCCCTCGCTGTCTTCCGCCTGCTCCATATCCATCTGTGCGGTGAAGGTCATCGTCTGCGAGCAGCAGGGACATGCGGGATAATCCGCATCCTGAATCCAGGCCGGATGTCCCCCGATCTGCGATGCCAGCGCCTCAAGTGTCCAATGCGCACTTTCATAAGTGCCTACAGGCTGTTCCGATAATTGCATCACATGCCATGCGGGAGACGCTGGCCCTCCGTTATTGTCAGGCAGATATTCAGGAACCACATTATAATCGCTCCATGCATAACCTCCTTCCAGATCAACGTTCATGAACACGGTGCCGTAGCAATTGCAGTGCATACAGGCGGCAATCCTTAGACGCTTGCCGGGCAGCTTCATGAATTGAAGCAAAGGATGCTGCAAATCGTAATCGAATAAGACGGTCAATCCGCCTCCGCACCACGGACAGGACGCCGCCCCTGTCTGGAGCGCTGTCACCGCCGCAGGAGTGCGGGGAGCTTCCGCAATTTCTTCCTTATATACTTTGAATGGATAACACTCCGGGTGTATAAGCAGTCTCTTGCCGCCTCCGGCATCAAGCTCCCAGCCTGCTTCACGGGCATACATCTCGGGAGCTATATATAACGCTGACGCCCACGCCGGCGGGGACTGCCGCCATTGCGCAAACAGCCTGACCACTTCTTCATCACCAATCCAGGCCAGTGCCAGCAGCAGGTGATTCCGGTTCCCCGGATCAGTCTCCACCTGAGCGATGAGCCGGTCCCGGATCACCGCGTCCGCATCCTTGTAGAGGATCGCCGGATAATAATTCCCTGTGCGCAGGAAGCTTTCGAGGCCCGGGCCGAGCCGTGTATCTGTGTAACAGACAAGGGACAACAGAATCGTCTCCGCCTGGTCAACCTCCTCTTCTTCCAATAATTGAACCGCGTAGCTCTCCATTCGCTCCCGTTCTTCCACGGTCAGCTCATGATACAGCTCCTGCTCTGTTTGGGGGTAGGGCACTTCCCGGATAAGCGGGTCAGGCTTCTGCGGGCTGTGCATGATTGTCAGAATTTCAACCCGGTCTTCCACACCTGCATATCTATTGATCTCTTTCCGGTTCTGCTCAATATAAGCCTGTCTCTGCTCCGCAAGCTTCCGCTGCTGGCAGGGCATACAGATACCGCCTGTTCTCTGCGCCGTTGCCGGAAGAATGCTTCCCGTGCAGCCGGGGGTCTGACAGGGCAGACGTTCACTCATAATCTCTCTCCCTTCCGGATCACTTTCATTATATTATAGGCGGACTTGCGTGGTCGAATGAAGCTCCGGCCCTTGACTGTTCGCCCGCCATCTAAGATAATAACAACCTCTACCCGAAATACATGCAGGATATCATTGATTAGGAAAAGGGGCGGTCGGCATGAGCTGGTTAAATGATCTCTACAAATTACAGAAGCGGGAGCCGGTAAAAGATGCCGAACCCGCTCTGGTCAATGCTATCTTCCGGATGTATGACCGGTTCCAGAGACTCGGCCTTACCGAGCGCTTAGGCCAGCAGGATATGTCGCTGGATATCGCTGACGCTTATGTCCATGGGCGAAATGCAATGATTGAAGCCGGCGTCGGCATCGGCAAATCCTTCGCCTACCTGATTCCCGGCCTGCTCATTAACCAGCTCTCCCGGCAGCCGGTCATTATTGCCACCTCCTCCATCCAGCTCTCCGAACAGATCCATAAGGATCTGCGGTTCATCGGCAGCCGGCTCGGCTTCTCGATGGTCCGCTCTGTAGTCGGCAAGGGCATGGGGCAATATGCCTGCCGGTACCGGGCTGCGGAGCTGCTTCAGCCCGGAGAGCCAGGCTCCCCCCTCGCGGCGCTGGCAGAGCGTATTATGGATGCTGAAATTGACGAGCGGGCAGATCTGAAGGGCGGAGTCAGTGACGTATTGTGGTCTAACGTGTGTGTGAACGATTGCAAGTTCGAGCATTGCCACTACAAGAACACCTGCGCCTTCTACGAGATGAGGGCCAAAATCAACGCCGGTCCGGGCGAGATGGATGTGATCATCGTGAACCAGGACCTGCTGATCCGTGACCTGATCAAGAAAAAGGAAGGGACCAGGGGCCTGATCGCAGAACGGCCTGCGCTGATCATTATAGATGAAGCGCATAATCTGGAAGCCAAGGTCCGGGATGCCCAGACGCTTGAATTCACCTACCGGGGAATGTGCCGGGTGCTGGAGGACGCTATGCAGCTTCTTTTCAAGCAATCGGCAGATCACAGTCTGATGAAGTCCTTCAAATTTGTCAAAGGCTGTGTCAAGGATCTGTTCAGACAAATTGAAGCAGACCTGCTGCACACCGCCAAACAGGACAATGACCGGATTAAAATATCGGAGATCACGGGCGTCCCGCTAGGGCGGGGAGTGCAGGTATTGCAGGAGTTCCGCCTCAGTCTCTCGGTCCTGGCTTCCCGGCGCGAGCGGGAGATCGACAATACCTTCGAGGCCATGAACGGAATGATTGACCTCTTCCAGGTGCTTGCCGGGACGGAGGACAACTATCTGCTCTGGGCCGGCCATCCGCGCGGGGAAGCCACGGTCAGCATCTGTCCCAAAGGGATTAGCCAGTTCCTGAAATACAGCCTGTTCAACGGTAAGACACCGGTCATTCTAACGTCCGCAACCCTCAGCCAGTCCGGCGATACACCGGAGGAGCAATACGCTTATCTGACCCGGTCGCTGGGCTACAGGGGAGAATACATGGAGCGCCAGGCTTCACCGTTCGACTATGACAACCACACTATGATGTATATCGCCAAGGACGTTCCTCAGTATAACCACAACAACCGGGAAGCTTACCTGGAAGCGGCCTATAAGGAGCTGCTGAGGCTGTGCAATGTAACGGACGGGCGGGCACTGGTACTTTTTTCGGCCAAAGAGGATATGAAGTACATTCATCAGAAGCTAAGTGCGGAGAAGCTGCGCTGGGCGCTGCATATGCAGCGGGAAGGCTCGTCCCAGGACGGGGTGATCGCTGAGTTCCGGAGCAGCAAGGGTGTGCTGCTGAGTACCGGCGTATTCTGGGAGGGTGTGAACATTGAGGGTGCGGATTTGTCGCATTTGATTGTCTTTCGGCTGCCGTTCCCGGTTCCCGCCGACCCTGTCTATGAATATAAAGCCGCGCAGGCCAAGAATCCGCTGATGGAGGTATTCGTGCCGGACATGCTGCTCCGCTTAAGACAGGGCACCGGACGCCTGATCCGCAGTGAGACGGACCTTGGTGTACTCAGCATCCTCGATTCCCGCCTGTCCGCCGGAGCCCGCAACCCTTACCGGGAGCAGGTGCTTGCGGCGCTGCCCTTCACCAAGGTTACAGAGGAGTTCAAGGTGCTGGAGAAGTTTGTGCGTGAGAAGGGGATACATCGGTGACGCGGGCCCGGCACGGCCTGTTGGAGTGCTGAAGGCGCTAGGCGGGGGGCCAGCCTCAATCTGCCCGGATCACCACTTCATCAGCTTCCGGATCTCCGCCGTCAGTCTGTCCGCAGCCTTGCGGTGAGTCAACTGGGAAGGGTGAAAATCGACGGCATAGCCATCCTCCTCAAGCTGGACCTCGAACTTCATAGCTGAGATCCTGCTGTCGCCGGTTTCCCGGGAATAGCGGTCCACCGCCTGCTCCAGATGAGGATACAGCCTGTCTCCCATGATCCCCAGTGTACATAGAATGGTAGAACCGGGATTATGGCTTCTTACTTTTTCGAGAAACTGTGTATAGTTCGCTGCATAATCCGCCTGCTTGGCGGTATCGTCCTTGGTGTAGGAGTCATCGTTCGTCCCCAGATTAAGGACAATCAGCTCCGGCGTGAATCTGCTGAACTCCCAAGGTACCTCCTGGGGCAACAGGCTGTTGCCGAACTTCCCTTCAGACTTGCCCACCTTCTCATAGTAATCCGGAAGAAGATGCGTGGTCAGCTTCTGATCATTCTCCGTATAGCCGGTAATAATGCCGTATCCGCTGTAACACACCATGCTATAATCCGCTTCAAGTTGTTCGGCGGTCAGGTACGCATAGGCCTTCGTCACATCTTCTGTAGCCGTAGAAAAAGAATGCAGCGCCTCTTCATCATCCACCCCATAGCCGCAGGTAATGGAATCGCCGATGAATTCAATCGTATGTAATTGGCGCGGCGTTGGCCTGATCCCCTCCGCAGACTCCACCGCAATCTCCCGGATGCCCACCGTTGACATTGCCGCCTCTGACAGCTTCGTGATTCTTACAGTGACCGCCTGGTCTGTATCGCTTTCAAATATCGTATAGGTTTTGAGCGGCTGGTCCACCTGATCATCAATCACCCGCATGCCGTTCACACTGATGCCGATCCGGGCCAGGTTATTGCCGGTTAAGGCCACATCATCCCCCTGCAAGGTTACCCGGGCTGTTCTGCCCCGCAGTGAGAATTCCACCCCTCCGCCCGAAAGAGCCAGCCACAGTACATCCTTAACCCAGTGGGTCCGCCCGATGATTTTGACATGATTCTCCGTTGGTTGGTACACCTGCATCTGAGACATTCCAATACCTTCCTTCTCTTATTTCTCATTTTGGGGTGCCGCACCCAAGTACTTTACGGCAGCTTGTCGAATCTATGATCCTGGGCATCAATTAATGCCATCTTGTAGTTGATTTTTTCCAGGGTTTTCATTAAGAGAACGATCTGATCTTCGACCTTGCTTTTCTGGCGGGCCAGCAGACTTTTCCTTTCCTGCAGCTTACTGTCCCCGGCATGATACAGCTCCACGTATTGTTTAATTTCCCCCAAAGACAGACCGGTGGAACGAAGCGCCTGAACCGTCCCGATCATATCCATATCGGAGTCCGTGTACATCCGCTCGCCGTTCTTATTTCGTTCAACCGGAGCGATGACACCCTCTTTCTCGTAAAACCGCAGCGTATACGGAGTGATGCCCATTTTCCCCGAGACTTCCTTAACTGTATAAGTCATCCCTTCACCACCAGTTGATTAGAGTTACTCTAACCAATTTTACATTTTGGTAGGGGATTTTTCAATTAGAAGCCCTGCATTCATAAGGACATCTTAGGTAAGTTTGACTTAGAGAGACTATAACCATGTAGGATTAATGTTAGACATACGCAGATTTAACTTATCCTAAGCTGTACTTCCAAAGGAGAGATTGCAATGGCAAAAACCGTGCTAATTACAGGGTGTTCAACAGGTCTAGGTTATATTTCAGCCCAAAAGTTCGCAGACGAGGGATGGAATGTTATCGCGACGATGCGTAAACCGGACGGCCGTATTGCAGAAGGGCATCCTGACCAATTCCTGGTCACGGCACTTGATGTGACCAGTCCGGCGAGCATCGAGGCGGCGATTTCGGCAGGGATCTCCAGATTTGGCCAGATAGACGCTGTTGTGAACAATGCCGGAATCACTACTCTTTCTATTTTTGAAGCCACGCCCATGGAGCTCATCCGTGAGCTATTTGAGACCAATGTTTTTGGCGTTATGAATGTGATTCAAGCGATTACGCCCTATCTGCGCAAGCAAGGTGGCGGAAGCATTGTAAATGTCTGTTCGTCCGTGGGGTATGCAGCCTCCCCGCTGCTTTCCATTTATACCGCAACGAAACATACAATCGAAGGACTCTCGGAATCCCTTGCTTACGAACTTGAATCGCAAAATATCCGGATTAAGCTTGTTGAGCCGGGAGCTATGCGGAACACAAACTTCACATCGAGCCGCACAGCAGGCCTGAACACGCCCATTCCTATAGAGTACAAGTCCTATTTCGATCAAATGATGGATTCGATGATCAACCACTATCCTTTTGAAGATGCAGAGGAAGAACAGGTGGCTGCTCTGGTATACAAAGCCGCTTGTGACGGGACCGACCGGCTGCGTTACCCTGCGGGTGCGGCTGCGGAAGAGATGGCCAGGCTGAGATGGTCATCATCGGAAGACGAATTCATGTCCACGATGCGGGATCTGCTCGGACAAACCTCATGGCGACAAAATAACAAGTCGTAAACAAAGATATAAGTGTTATGTGTTAAAATACTTGCTGACAAGCAGAAACGGCACATAACATTTGAACTTAAAGCCTTCCGTTCATTTCTTCTGTGCTTCTTCTATAGAAGGAGGACATTCATGGACATTCCCAGAGGCACCTACGGGTTTCGTTTTGCCGAAGATAAGGAGCTGCAGCTGTGCGTGTTATTTGCGGCCGGTTATGATTCCATCTCCGATCCCGCTTACCGCTGGGACGGCCTGGAGCGCAATGACGGCCCGCTCCTGCTGTTCCAGTACACCCTCTCCGGCGAAGGCGTGTTCGAGTCGGAGAACCGAACTTACCGGGTCACGGCCGGACAGGCTATACTGGCGGAAATTCCCGGCTCCCACCGCTATTACTACCCGGCGGATGCGGCGCAGCCCTGGGAGTTCCTGTTCCTGTTGTTCCGCCCTGCCCTGATTCTGCCCCATTGGCGTAAGTTCCTGCGTGAAGCGGGCGAAGTGCCCCGGTTGCCCGCAGACTGTGCACCCGTCCGGCTGGCGCGGATGATTGTGGCGGATGCCGGAGCAGGAAGAATCTCCGATCCGCTAATCGCCTCGTCCAGTGTCTATCAATTCATGACCGAATTGACCCGAATACAGGCAGCTACCCTGCGGGACCGTGACAACTGGTCAGAGAATATCAGGCGCGCCGCCGAATTCATCGAGCAGCATTACTCACAGATGATCAGCATCGACCAGTTATCGGAGCATGTCTCTCTATCCAAATATCATCTGATCCGGCGCTTCTCGGCCAGCACGGGACTGACGCCTGGCGCTTATCTGACCCGGGTGCGGACAGAGAAGGCTATGGAGCTGCTCCGGGGGACAGGCTTAAGCATCGAAGCCATCGCTGCACAGATCGGCTACTCCAGCGGAAGTTACTTCATTAAGGCGTTCCGCAGCCTGACCGGACTGACGCCCGGCGATTTCCGCAGCGGAGATGAGAGCCTAACTTACCGCCGACTCTTTTTCGACTAAGCGCAATATAGTGCTATTCCGCTTGTAAGATTACTATAGATATCAGGATTCTCCTTGATTATGATGAACAAGACAAGAGCAATCATCATCTGTAAAGGAGAATTACAATGAATCATAAGCTGGCTGCACCTACACCGCCGCTGGGCTGGAATAGCTGGGACTGCTACGGCGCGGCCGTAACGGAAGCCGAAATCTGCGGCAATGCGGAATACATGGCCGAGCATCTCAAAGACTTCGGCTGGAGCTATATCACCGTTGACATCCAGTGGTATGAGCCTGGTGCCGTGTCCTCTCTGTACCGCCCCTTCGTCCCTCTAATCATGGATGAATACTCCCGGCTGATGCCTGCCGAGAACCGCTTCCCTTCGACAGCGGGCGGGCAGGGCTTCAAGCCGCTGGCTGACTATGTCCACAGCCTGGGACTGAAGTTCGGTATTCATATTATGCGCGGAATCCCGCGCCAGGCAGCTCACGCTGCCACTCCAGTTCTGGGCACAAGCGCAACCGCCCGGGAGATTGCGCACACGAACTCCATTTGTCCGTGGAATACAGATATGTACGGAGTCGATGCTTCCAAGGAGGGGGCGCAGGAGTACTATAATTCACTCTTTGAACTGTACGCGCAGTGGGGCGTCGATCTGGTCAAGGTGGATGACATCGCCGCTTCCAGACTATACGATACCCATCAGCCGGAGATTGCCCTGATCTCCCAGGCGATCGAGAACTGCGGCCGTCCAATGGTGCTAAGCCTCTCGCCCGGCCCAGCTCCGGTAGAATATGCACAACATTTCATCGAACATGCTAACATGTGGCGCATAACGGATGATTTCTGGGACCGCTGGGAGCTGCTGCTGGACATGTTCAGCCGCTGCCGCAGCTGGCAGGGCGTCCCGCAGGCCGGCTCCTGGCCGGATTGTGACATGCTGCCGCTCGGCCACATCGGCGTCCGCTCCGTTGACGGCGGCGGGGATGACCGCTGGACCCGGTTCACCCGGGACGAGCAGCTGACGATGATGTCGCTCTGGAGCATCTTCCGTTCGCCGCTGATCTTCGGCGGCGAGCTGCGGGACAATGACGACTGGACCCTGTCGCTGCTCACCAACAGAGAGGTGCTGCGTATGCAGCGCGAGAGCCACGGCGCCAGAGAAGCCCTGTGCCGGGATGAGCTTATCGTCTGGACGGCTGCTCATGACGATGGCACACGGTATGCCGCCGTCTTCAACACCAGCAACAGTCCGCTGCCGGTTGACCTGAGCCTCGAAGAGATCAGTCTCGGCGGCGTGGCCGCAGGTACGGAGCTGTGGAGCCAGACATCCGCCGAGCTTACCGGCGGCGTGTTGCAGACCACCGTGCCTCCGCACGGGGTACGATTATATAGCTTCTCGTAGGAGAAGCTAGGCAGAAATACCAACAGCCTGCGGGAATGGAGTAGTTCCATTCCCGCAGGCTGTTTTTCAAACAATATAGATTAAGAATCTTGCTCCTCTAAATACTTATGCCTTCCCCATCGTGCTGATATCAATCACAAACCGGTAACGCACATCCGAGGCCAGCACACGCTCCCAGGCTTCGTCAATCTGGTCAGCCGAAATCACTTCGATCTCGGAAGCAATCTGATGTTCAGCGCAGAAATCAAGCATCTCCTGTGTCTCGCGGATTCCCCCGATCATCGAACCGGCAAAGGAACGGCGGTGTCCGATCAGCGAGAAGGCATTAACAGCCAAAGGATCAGCAGGTGCACCGACATTCACCAACGTCCCGTCCAGCGCCAGGAGTGACAGGAAAGCATTGATATTCACCTGCGCACTGACCGTATTAATGATCAGGTCGAAGGAACCGGCCAGCTGCTTGAATGTCTCCGGATCAGCGGTGGCATAATAATGATCTGCGCCCAATTGCAGGCCGTCTTCCTTCTTCTTCAGGGATTGGGATAACACCGTAACCTCAGCCCCCATGGCATGAGCAATTTTTACTGCCATATGCCCCAGCCCGCCGAGACCCACTACAGCTACCTTTTTGCCGGGAGCAGCTCCCCAGTGGCGCAGTGGTGAGTAAGTAGTGATTCCGGCACACAACAGCGGTGCAGCAGCGTCAAGCGGAAGGCTGTCGGGAATCCGCACCACGAAGTCTTCAGTGACAACGATATGTGTGGAATATCCGCCTTGTGTATAGTGCCCGTGGCGGTCAGTCGCTCCATAGGTTCCTGTGTTCCCCTCCAGGCAATATTGCTCCTCGCCTTGCCGGCAGCTGCTGCACTCGCCGCAGGAATCGACCATACAGCCTACCCCGACACGGTCGCCCACAGCATATTTCGTCACTCCAGAACCGATCTGGCTGACAATACCTGCAATCTCATGCCCCGGAACCAGCGGATATTTCACCGGTCCCCACTCCCCGCGGACGGTATGAATATCGGAATGGCAAATACCGGCGTATTTAATCTCGATCAGAACATCCTGCGGCAGCAGCTCCCGGCGTTCGATCGTAGTCAGCTTGAACGGGCCTTCCTGGCTGAATGCAGCGTGTGCATTAACTTGTATCATAGTGAGACCTCTTTTCAATAGAATAGTAGACATCATTCCTTAAGCTTTACAAAGCCTATGATATTCCTTAAAGTTAACTCTAAGTCAAGCCCGAAATATCCAGGACAGGAGAACGATGATGAAGACCTATTCCATAAGCGAAGCGGCAGCGCATTTCAACATGACCCCGCATACCCTGCGTTATTATGACAAAGAGGGCCTGCTCCCTTCTATAGAGAGAACTCCCAGCGGCAAACGCGTATTCAAGACCTCCGATATGGAGGCCCTGCGGATCATTGAATGTCTGAAGGCCTCCGGGATGCCCATCAAAGAGATTAAGCATTTCATTGAATGGTGCTCCGAAGGAGATTCCACCCTGCAGCGCCGATACGACATGTTCCTGGAGCGGAAGGCTTCTGTAGAAGCGCAGATGGAGGAATTAAGAAAAACGATGGAAGTCATAGACCATAAATGCCACTATTATAAGACTGCCCTGGAAAAGAGTATGGAAGTGGTCCACCAATCCTAACCAGCCGTATGGTTCATCAGCCTCCACAGCGGTTATCGTTACATAGAACGGTTATCGTAGACACATCCTAAGACAGAACCTGCACTTAGAAGGGAGACTGACAGATGAAGGATGATAAAAAAGCTCCGCTTGACGGACGCACCGCAGGTGTCCACCCGATCCCGGAGGGCGAATCCAGTCCGGCAGACGGTCAATCGGAAACAGACAAGCTGGATGAGATCGTAGGCGCCGTGCTGGGGAATGACCCGGAGGTATCGGCTCCCGGCCTTGCACCAGATCCGGAAGAGAAGACGAACCGCAAGAATCCGTAGCCTTGTGGCGAGGCAGTGCACAGCCGGGCCGGACAAGAGTATCTCTTATCCGGCCCGGCTATTTTATATGCTGATTTTGCCCCCTACTCCTCTAACTCCTTACCACACCCGCGATTCAGCGCCTCCTGATAATAAAGGGCGCCGATGGCAATATCAAAGGCAGCCATGCCCATCGGATTGAACAGGATTGCTTCCTCCTTCGGGAATTTCGCCAGCGCGTTGCCGCAGACCACCTCGACTATGGAGGTCGTGTCTTCCTTCCGCAGCCCTCTTTGATTATGCATATGTTCAATATCCGTATTCGCACGGCACACTTCATCCCAATCATCCACAACAATTGCAGAGGTATAGTTCAGAATAGCCGGGGTGAAATCGCGCAGAGACACGTTCAGCAGCAGACTCTGTGCTTTGGGCTTGCGGTCAATATAACCGGAGCTGGAAATTGTACAGGTGATGAACAGATCTGCCCCTTCGTAGGCTTCCTCCCATGAATCCACAGGCCTCACCCTTGTCCCAATCTCTTCCGGGATATGATCCATAGCACCCGGATACGGATCAAAGATCCGAATCTCCCCCAGCCGCTCCCCGAGAAGCTGAGTCAGCATAGACAGATGCAGTTGACCGATGGGACCGAATCCGGTTATACCGGCAACTATTTTATCCGCAAAAGGACGCACCTTCTCATATTCCCGGATCATCAGCCCGCTGACCGATGCCGTACGAATCCCGGAGATCAGCGGACTGTTGATGACGGCCAGCGGCTTCCCGTTATCGGAGTCATTCAGTATAGTCACCGAGTGGGCCCGGGGGATCTGCCTGGCATGGTTCCCCGGAAAGCTGGCAATCCACTTGATGCCTGCCATAGCGATATCGCCGCCAACGTAGGCCGGCATCGCAATAATACGGCTGCTTGGATCTTTATCGAACAGTAAATACGGCTTAATGGGTTGGGAGAATTCATGGGCGGCCATCACTTGAACCGTTCTCCGTATCATCTCGACACTTCTGCTCCAGGGCAGCTGTATGCTCTGTAAATTTGCAGTATTTAAGTATAACATCGTTAGCCTCCTCAGCTTAAAGGTCTGGCTACAATGTGCAGACCAATCCCATTCTGGATTTCACTGCATTTCTGCTCAGCCTGCGCTGCATCGTCCCCTCCAACGGTAACTCTGCCAATCCAGTCAAAATTAGACCGTGGATAGGATACCTCGCGCCCGGCAGCAATGAAATGCGACTTCAGGATATCCGGCCGCCCCTCTAATGCCTTAAGCCCGGTAACTTCCAGTAACGTCCCGTCCACGGGCGAACAGAATTCCCGGGAAGCAGCTCCGCGGGAGACCGTTGCCGTCAGATTCGGCTCTTCCCCCATATGCATACGAAGCACTTCAACGGGCAGATGGATGCCGGTTGCATATTTAATCATCTCCGGAACAGGACCTCCGACCATCCGGGGATTGAATTCAATGATCTTGGGACCTTCAGGGGTAAGAGCCACCTCCGTATGGGTCGGGCCAAAATCAACCCCAAGCGCACGTAATCCTTGACTCACGGCCTCAACAATCTCCGTCTCATTGCTCAATTGAACCGGGAAGCTCGCCCCTGTCTCCACAAAATAAGGAAACCCGACCAGACGGCGGTCCGTAATCCCGATCAGAACATCCTTCCCTTGATAAGTGACCATCTCCACACTAACTAATGGCCCTGCTGCGAACTCCTCAATGAGCACATCGGCACTTCCATAGAGATTCCGCCCATAATTCCTGTTGTTCACGTAACTGTCGTACGCCTGCCGCAGTTCTCTCTCATTGTTAACCAATACCACACCGATGCTCATGGCCCCGTCACAGGGTTTAATGATGCAGGGATAGCCCATTGCCTGTGCATGCTGACAAGCTTCCTCAACGCTGCCTGCCAACAATGAGACCGGAACCGGAACACCGTTCTGAATGCATAGTTCTCTGGATTTATATTTATTCCGGGCATTCTTGGCGGCCAGCGGATGCATGGTCGGTACACCAATAGCATGAGCAGCAGCCGTTGCCTGAACCACATAGAATTCTGCAAAAGACATGACTCCCGTTAACGGATGTACTTTGTGGTACTCTTTGACAAAATCAACCACAGCCTCTTCATTGAAGGTGTCCACTTCATGGATGTAATCCACCCTATGAAGCGGATGAGACGCCAGCGGCTGGCCCTTCAGATAATGCTGGATATCCTGGGTAATCAAAGTAACGGTATACCCCAGCTCTTGGCAAGCCTGGATTCCCGTGATCGATTCATTACTTTCTACCAATAACAGATGCTTCACTCCATGCAACCTCCTTCAGTGCAGGCAGAATTTGTACTTCTCTCTCCAGATACTGCAGGAGCTGTGACAGCCTGGCTTGCAGGGACACCGAATCCCCACCGACGATGATTACGGTCATCACTGCATCCACACTGGAATGGGCAGCGTCTAATACCTCCCCTGTCTTGACGCGGGGAACATATTCTGTCACCCAATCGAACGGCAGTGCCTCTGGGAGTTTCTTCACCGTCCCCGGACGTTTGGGCATTAGATATACTCCCGCTACCCGTGGCGGACTTGATGTCGGCAGGGTCAGCGGCAAACCGCACTGCGCCCGAACCCACTCCCGGTTCAGATTAACACCGTACATGGCACTGACGGATTCGCTGATCCGTCCGCCTGCGGTGCGGCTGGCGATTTCACACAACACCAGTTCATCCTCCCGGGTATGGAACAACTCACAATGAAAGGTGGATATCCCCGGTGAAGGCAAGGCTTCGATGACTTGTTGGACTTCCTGGACCAGCCGTTGAAAGATCGGGTCGGCGGGGCTTAGCAGCTCAACAAAACATTCCTTCCCGAGGATCTCAACCGGTTGGCAAGAGTATCTCCCCGCAGAAGCAAACCGGATCTCCTGCCCCATCATAAGTCCGTCGATTTCATACATCTCACCCTCAATGTAGGCTTCAACCATAAGTCCGGCGCCAAGCCCGCGTTCCCACACCTCGTTCAATTGCTCCGGGGTCCGTATAATGTCCGTATTCATTGAGCCCATACCGTCCACTGGTTTGACCACAACCGGCAATCCATGCTCCTGTACGAAATCGTACAAGTGAAGCGGCGAATCCAGCCTGCGGAATGCCGGACATAACACATACTGGCTTGCCAGACTTTTCATCCATGCTTTATCCCTGTACGCCATAGCACTCTCCAGCCGTTGTCCGGGTAAGCTCAGCCGTTCGCGCAGACGGGCCGTACGAATCAGGTCGCTCTCGTCAAGGGCAATGATTAGGCGGTAGGGATGCTCCTCGTACAGCTTCAACGCCTCAATCTCCACCCGGTCGTTCGTCGTCCAATGGTTGAACACCTGCATTATGGCATAAGGCTCAGTGGTCTCACCATATGCTGCCGAGGTATACAGGTATACCTCTTCTTCAAGGTCTTCCAGCCATGTCAGATAAGGAGCAAATGCCCGCCTCCTCTGATTCAGAATTAATATCGCCATAGTTTCCCTTCCTCCTTGTGATGAACAGGTGACCGGTTTAACATTACGTACAGGATTAAAGAGAGCCCGGACAGGAGTGCCAACGACAACCAGAAGTAAGACAATATTCCGTACAGACTCCACATCTGAATGAGCTGCAGCCCGGTATACACTCCGATGCCTTCTCCAAGCGCCGTTGACAATCCAATGACACTGAAATATGTGATGCGCAGATCCGGGCGGGCAGCGGTAGACACAAACGCATCTATGGTAGGGATGAATAACATTTCGGCAAGGGTGAATAAAGCGACAAATACATAGTAGCCCCCCATAGAACCCACTACTCCATTGATTGTGAACGATAGCCCGAATAGCAGAAAAGCCAGCATCAGCCGGTATCTCTCCCGTGGACCAGATAAAACGGTATTCATCCACCGCCCGACAGGAATCTGCAGCAGGACTACAAGGATTCCGTTCAACATCAGAAGACTTCCCAGCTTCTCCGGTGCGTTCAGATGGGTGCCGATTAAATAAGGGAATGAATTAAATAATTGGGTGAAGAAAAAACAGCCGATGGTGTTGAACAGCAGCACTTTACGGAAGCCTGCATCCAGCAGAACCGCCCGGTAGCCCTTCCAGAAGCTTACCGGCTTCCGTTCCCGGTCAAGCAGATCACATCCGGGCGGAACCAGGTTCAACAGGATGGCTCCCAGAACATAGAACCCGCCAACAAACGTTAACGTGTAGCTCTTCATGGGACCTGTTAATAGAAAGGTGCCGATTACAGGCCCGGCAATGGCTGCCCCATTCAGATACATATTGGAATTGGAAAAATAAAACAGAGAATTGCCATCCTTGCTCCCGACAAGCGAGACAGCCGCCTTCGAGGATAATCCCCTTACCGAGTACCCGACACCCGCAATAATAAGCTGTACCGTAATCCATACCGGCGAATCCCAGAAGTCTACCAAGGCAATGGAGATTCCGGTTAAATAACAGCCAAACAGCATACATTTGAACGGGTCCAGGTTGTCCAGCAGCGGGCCAGTGAGAAACCTTGCACTGCGGTAGGAGACCGTGAAGATCATCGTAACGAGGGCGGTCACCGAAAGAGGCAGCCCTTTGACCTGAGACAGATAGACCGTCAGTACAGCCGTCATGGCGTAGAAGCCAAGGTGGGTAATCAGCGTATTCAGACAGATGGAAAATATCGGCCGGGGCACCTTTAACCTGTGGAACAGCTTCATAACCCTGCCTTCCTTGTAATCGGCAGACCCATCTGCGCCTGTCTGTAGGCTGTCAGATCAGCGGTCATGCGGCCTATTAATTCCTCCGGCGAATGGCGCCGCTGTGATCCGCACACTTTGGCAGATTGGCTGCACAGATAACAGGGGCGCGGCGGGGCCCCGATCTCCCTCCTGCTCACTGCTCTTCCCGAGGGACTGTAAATATCAATATCCCAATAGGCGCTCAGCGGATGTCCCTGTTCGAATAACAAACAGAACCGCTTCAACGCTGTAGCCTCCCAGGACACCTGCATATAGGCGACCGGACCAACATTTAAGTCGATCCGCTCCACGGACAGCATCTCACAAGCTGATGAAGCCAGCGCTTTCTGCATAGCCCCGATACAGAGCTCGAACAATTCATAGGTGCAATCCAGCCTCTTGCACGGTCCGGGAATATTCATCATGATCTGAATCAGCGAGCCTGCCGCCGGAACCCTCGCCTCTCTAAGCTCAGGGAGGCGCTCACGGTCACGAAGAATGGCAGACATAACGGAGTGGTTCTCCACATACTTCCCCTCCTTGATGCTCGTCCCACAAGTGCAGGGCAACCGTCATGGCCAGAAGATCGGCTGATCCCCCGGGCGACAAGGAACGAAGCTGGAAATCCTTCTCCAGCTTGCGGATATAGGCCCTGCCTTCAGGGGTGAACAGACTTCCCCGGTCCAGAGCCTCCAAGGCACACGCTTGCGTATAGCTGATCCGCTCCTTGTCAAAGTCACGGTTCAGAAGCGTTGTATCCTGAACGACAGACATCAGGGAGAACAAGCAATGAATAACCGCCGTTCGCATGTCCGCCCCCTGATCAAGCGCAGAACGGAAGGAAGGCAGACCCTGCTGGAGAATGGAAGGAAATCCGTCGATCACTTCACCGCGAATGCCTCTGATCCGCCATTCCTTGTAGGCGCGTCCGCCAGTACTTGTAATCTGTGTCTCCTTCAGGATGTCCGTAAGCTGCTTACGAAGCGGGCTCCCGGCGATCCCTCCGGCCAGCCGGCAGATGTCCTGTGGTTCTGCGCCGCCGGATGGCCCTTGGCTGGTTATTCCCGCAGCCGCGCATAGAATCAGCCCCAGGAAGATCGTTCCCTTATGGGTATTCACTCCCCCGGTAGCCCTCAGCATGCCAGCCTCGGCACGCCGCCCGAGCTTCTGGAGCATTCTGAACAGATCTTCCCTGCCGGTTCTGTCCGCAGATTCTTCTATGCCCAAGCGGGCTGCGGCCTGGTAATACGGCTGAATGCGGAGTGCGCTTCTCAGAAAAGTGTAGATATCCATATCCCTGTGAGAACCCGTGCTGACGGCGGAGACCAGTCCGGGAGAAGGCCAGCTCACCGCCTCCGCCAGAACACTGTAGGTCATCGCCTCAGCAAGCGAATAGGATGTATCCTGTTGCGAAGCTGTCATTGTGCGCTCTCCGGGATCGCTTCAGGCCAGTTGTCATGATCCAGGCCATACTGCTGGAGGAAGCTCCAGACTACCCGCTCCAGTCCAAGCCCGATGCAGCCCGACCACGTTTCCGTATTGTCCCTCAGTCTAAAGTTAAAGGTTTTCGCAAAAAAATCGCCATGCGTATCATAGGAAGCAATAGAAATCGTGTCGTTTTTATACGGAATATCCGCACGAACCTCGTATTTCACATGCTTGGGAACTTTGAAATTCTGTTTGACCTTAGCCGGGAGGAAGAACGGATCATTGGCTAGAGCGCACTCCCCCTTCAGCCCGACCGTCTCCATCCATTCCATGGTCCACTGCAAGGTTAAATCACGCATCCGGGTTACATAGTCGGGAGTCCCCAGAAATACAAATTCCCGCATCGTGAAATTCAATAACCGTTCCAGCAAGTAGACGCGTTTGCCCTCATTGCGGAAGGACTGGCCTTTGAGCACAAAAGCGGTGTTGTCCTCAAGGACACGATCCTCCATTTCCAGATAGACCTTGTAGCACGGCGCGGATTGCAGGACATAAGGAGGAGCCTCCAGATACTGACCGCAATCCTCGGGCAGCCTGCCGTTACTCCTCGATACATCCTCTGCGAAGGAGAGCATTTTCTCCTGATCGTGGCTTAAATGGGTGGCCAGCAGCAAATGCATCGGCGCGCTGTGAAAGTAGTTCATTTTCTCGGCGAACGCAGTAGGTAACAAGACCGAATACTGCCGTTCCTGGCAGTCCCCAATCTTCCGGCCGACATAATCAACATAACTCTGGTCAAAATACTCCAGCAGGCGGATGATCGGACGATGATAGGCCAGCTCCTGATTCTTCAGCAAAGTCAGCCAGCCCTGTTCCACCAGATCATCCGAGATATTCAGCAGATTGCTGGGTTTGCAGCAGGAACACAGATGCTCCAGAGGCGGCTCATGCAGTTCAACTACATCCAGCGTATGCTCCCGGGCTTCTTCGGAAGCTGCGGGATGCTCATTAGGCTTGCGGGTGAAGCGTTCCAGGAATGCATCTACTTCCTGTTCGATTTGCTCCCTGGGATAGGCGGACAAATAAGTGATGCTGATACGCTTGCCCTGGATCGGATCGACCTGGACTTTATGGGCGGATACCTGCTGAAGGAACATGTGGGTGAAGACAGGAATCTGCAGCTTATTAAGGGTCACAGGATCAGGCAATTCTAATCGGTATGTTGTGAACATAATAGCCTCCTACGCTAATGAAGTTCCGTAAATCTCTTGGACAACGGCAACCTGGTCAGGATGGATGACTGAACGTCCGGTGAAGCCATATTCCCTGGACAGCAGACAATCCTCGCGGAACCCCTCCAGATCACGGAAGGCCATATAAGTCGTGTCAAAACACTGCAGCTCCATACTCCGGCAGTAAGCTCCCAGCTTCTGCTTGGCGCTAAGCACCTCCCGGGCCGGGTCCAACAACCCCTTAGCTACACAGTCATTGAAATAATCTGTTCCTCCAAAGGTAAAGGCATAAATATGGTCGCTGGCCTGGTGAATGTCGCCGATATTGGCAATAGCCTCACAGCATTCGATCATGACTTCATAGCTGGGAGTATAGTCCAGACCCAGGTCCCGCAACATCTCCTGCACCTTGCGTTCAATCTGACGCAGATCATCCGCTGTCTTGACCATTGGCAAGCGGATGCGGTCAGGGCGCTGCGGCACAACCTCCTCCAGATCCTGCTCCCAGTGCGGGGTATGAACACTGTTAATGCGGACAATGAGAGTATGCTCCGAGTCCGTGAACTCCTGAAGCGCATTCTTGACCACGTATCTTGCTTCCAGCTTCTTGTCTTCCGGCGTGCCGTCTTCCAGGCAGAGAATAATATTCATAGGATAGAAGGTCATGGCGTACTCTATGTAATTCGGTTTGTATCCCGGAACATAGAAATAGACGAGTTGTTCGGCAGCTAGACTCATCCCGTTACCCCTTCCCGCTGATTCACAGGATTCAGAGAGTAGGCCAATGCTTCGCAGCGGCTGCGGACCACCCACTCATTGGCTCCATTGAACCAGATCTGAGGGGACCTGCCCGCTAGTCCATATTGCTCCAATAGAGGGACGACATAATCATAGACCTGCTGGTCCGGGAGCTCCGGCACCATATTGATGAATTGAATCGCAGGATGCCCTTCTTCGATAACGATTTTAATATCGCTAGATTCTATTGATCCGACACTGACATTCACTAAGAACCGACCTCCAATGCGTAATATAGAGCCTCCAGAAGAAAATAATCGCCCCAGATCTGGGATTCTCCTGCGGTTTGAACGATATGCAGGGGTGAACTGGCGTGCACCAGCACTCCCTCGTGGTCAGGACCCGAAGGAGCATATTCCGCAGAAGTCAAAGTATCCAGTATTCGCTCTGCGTGTTGCAGGAAGGGCTGGCGCAAGGGATCGTGATCGCTTAAGGCTGCGGCGAATTGAAAAAATGCAGAGCAGGTAATGGCAGCGGCCGAAGCATCCTTCAAGGCTGTATCTTCGCCGGACAACATCAGATCCCATGCCGGAACACCATCTGTGCAGACATGGGATAAGTAGAAGGCGGAGAGCTGCTGGACCTTGTGTCTCCACTCCTCTTCACGGTTCAGGACATATAGCTGTACAGCCCCATACAATGCCCATGTATGACCTCTGGCCCAGACCGATTCGGTGCCGAATCTTGCATTCTTGTTATAGGGCTGCTCTGCAGCTCCCGTAAAAGGGTTCATTCGCATGTATTCATAAGTAAAGCCGTCTTCCCTCATCATCGCTTCACTGGTAATACGTGCGGATTCCATGGCAGCGGTATGGTAGCGTGTCTCACCGGTTACCCGGCTGGCCCATAACCACAAACGGATATTCATCATACTGTCAATGCCGGCATAATGCTTCCCTTCAGGCAGCCAATTACACTCCAGATACCCCCCCGGAAGCTGAGAATCAAAGAGATGATCGGCAGCTTCAAGCGCGGTGGCCTTATAGGCTTCCTTACCGGTCAGCTCATACCCCAGCGCATAAGAATAATAGAACAGAAATCCAATATCCTGATAATCGCCTTGATTCTTGTAGGGTTCGATCAGGCCGATCCAGTGGTCCGCCTCCTCCAGATAGATTGGATCGCCGGTCAGCTGGTAGAGCCGGTAGAGCAAGCCGATAAAAAATCCGGACGACCACTTATCCCCGAGAATATATTTTCCGTGATGCGTGACATAGGGAAGTCTGATCTCCTCTGAAGGCGGTAATGAAGCAAGCCTGGTAAGCTGCTGTCGGGCCTGTCTTACTGCACGGTCAACGACATTGCGGCGTAACGAAACAGAAATTGGGTCCACCCCCGGCTCAAATTTTGACAGTGTGTTTATCCAGTTCAATCGCGTTCTTCTCCAGCCATTCATCCGAGAAAATAGTATTGTAATAGCGGTCTCCCCGGTCAGGCAGAATCGCCAGCACTTTCTCAGTAGCGGGCAGGCGCTCTGCAAGCTTAAGCGCAGCGAACACCGCCGCACCTGCAGAACCTCCAACCAGCAGCCCTTCCTCCTTCACCAGTCTGCGGGTAGTAGCGAAGGCCTCCGCATCCGACACATGGGTAACCTCATCGTACAAATGTCTCCGCATATTGCCCGGTACAATGGCTGAACCAATGCCGATCTGATACCGGACACCCGGCGGCATTCCAAAGGTAACGGAGCCGACTGCATCCACAGCCATTATTTTGATCTGCGGAATATGCTCCTTCAGCCCCAAGCTGCAACCGGTGATTAAGCCACAGGTCCCTGCGGGAATCACCGCCCAGTGAAGCTCCTTGCCGAAGGCTTCATAGATCTCCCGTGAGGTGGTTTGGATGTGCGCTTCCGGATTGCTGGGATTATTATACTGATTCGGCCAGAATGCCCCGAGCTGCTGGACGAGAGCTTGCACCTTGTCTATGCGCGCTCTAAGAAAGTTTCCGTACTCGTCAGCCTGCTCCACCATCACGGTCTCTGCGCCATAAGCCTGGATAATGCTGAGATTGACCGGGCTTATTTTGGGATCGACTACACAAATCAGCTTGTACCCTTTTTGCCGGGCCACAAGCGCAAGCCCGATCGCCAGATTCCCGGAGGAAGATTCAACAATCGTGCCGCCGGGTTGCAGCAGACCCGCTTCCTCCGCTTGGCTGATAATGTACAGCGCCGTGCGGTCCTTCATGCTGCCTCCGGGATTAAGTCCCTCCAGCTTAATGAATACCTGCGCCCCCAGCGGCTGTGGAAGATAATTCAATTTAACAATCGGTGTGTTCCCAATCAATTGCAGCACATTATCGTAGATCAAATCTCTCACCTCCAAAGGAATAATCTCATATAATTTTCTATAAAAAGTAAAATAAATACATGTGCATCATACCCTTTTATCCTAATAAATGTAAATATATCAAACTTTTTTATCGTTTTGATTAAAATTTTATATATGTTACAGGATATTTGGCGTATGAGTGCATTAAAAAGAGAAGCAGAATCTTCTGCTTCTCTGAATGGAAATTAAGATTGAATTTTCATTACCGCACGCGCTATCAGGTTGAAGGCAGCAAAATCTTTTTTTAAACATTTCGATTTTTTGTGGGCAGAGTCAAATTCCAAACAAAAATTGAACTAAAACGATTTGGGAACCCAGTTTCAAAAAAATCAAGTTCCTACTCATTTTCCCCCGCCTTCCCTCTTCTAGTCTTATTCTAGATTGGCCTCAATCATGAAAACTGTAAATGCACCTTAGAAAAAGCCATACGTGTCAACTATTATAACGTAGACGCAAAAGCTACTATTATCTTCTACTGACCATTGAAGGACAGTCTTAATAAGTCTCTATGCGCAGCGGGCGATTTAGAATTTGTATTTCTCAAATACACGCTGAATTCGGAAGATTATTATGGTTAAGGGCGGTGTGCATTTTCTCCACTATTTCAGCCAAGATATCCTTCCTTTCTTCTAGAGATAATCTCAGCCCTCCCATGCAGCTATGGTTTCGCGAAATTCAAGGCTATAAATTATTATCTTGAAATTAAATTCTGGAAAATGATAATTATTTAGAAATTGAATAACCTTTGTTTGTCCCTCCCTCAAAGAAAAGTTCTAACTATTTATTTTAATTCCATTCACGATATGACTGAACTATTTAACATTTTCCTTCGTAATATAAATTCTTCCTGTCACGTTTCATGGTTTTAATTAGTTATAAAACATATAGAAATCCTTATCGTCAAACACCAATGATTATAATTATAGCGAGCAAGCAAACTGCTTTCGAAAGGAATGATATTAATGAAAACATTAAAAACACGCATTATAGTATACCTGAAGTTTTTAATATTATTGACCTTAATGACTGGCTGTTCTAATAGCGGTAACTATGTAAAGCAAACGATAATGACTATTAAAGTATTGTTAGGGAACGAATCCATCCTCTATAAAACTTTCGAGGACGAATTTGAGCGGGAGCACCCAAATATCAATTTATCAATATTGATAAATCCGTCTTCAAGTAAATACGCTAGTAATGAACTGACTCAACTTTTAAAACAGGAACAGCCAGATTTAATTTTTTTGACCCCAGAACAATATCAATTTTATTCAAATAAGAATTTTTTGTATCAATTAGATGATGGTATAGATAAGAATTTGATAAATGGAACTATTCCCGTCGTTAATAATTATATTAAATCTTTAAGTAATGGAAAACAGTTTGGTACTGCCAATTCTTTTTTTAGTAAAGCAATCTATTATAATAAAAAAATATTTTTAAAAAATAATATCCCCTTCCCTGAGGATAATATTACTTGGGAAAAAATTTTTTCCATTGCTGAAGAATTCAATTTAAACAATGAGTTAGGTATATCATTTAATGCAATAGGTCAAGATCGTATTATAGAAACTGCAACATATATTGGTGAAGGCCACGGATTACAATTAATAGACTTTGACAAAAAGAAAGTGTTAATAAACAGTGAACAATGGTTGAATATTTTCAGAATTTTACTTAAATCTCTTCATTCTAATTCACTAGAGTTAGATAGGAATAACCAAGATTTTCTATCCGGTAAAATAGCAATGATGGTATCTGACAGTTCTTTGGCTAATGTACTTAAAAAGAAATACTCCAAGAAAGATTTAGATTGGGATGTGATTGGAATCCCAAATAATAAGGTAATATCTGCAGACAGCTCTTTTTTTGGCTTACCACAAATCATTTCAATTGGTGTAAATTCAAAAAAAATCGAAGAATCATTGGACTTCATTGAATTCATTAATAGTAGTTTTTTCTTTGAATCTTTAAGCAAAACTCCATTCAATATTGGCTTACCTAGCAAAAGAGTTATTTTAGAAGAGAGCGATAACAAAAATATGAAAGTTTTTTATGAATTCAAAATTAAACAAAGTAACCCAATTATGAAAACAACGCTTCAAAAAGAACTAGATGCCTCTTTTAAGCGATTAGCTGAAATAGAAATTAATAAGACGTACCTCGGCTCTGTTCCTCTGCAATTTTCCTTACTAAAAATCAAAGAACTTGGAGAGCAGTTGCTTAAGAAATCTCATTTAAATGATAACAATAACTTACATTGACATACTGAATTACAATTCAAAATGATTTTAATAATTCCATAAAAACCTTTTAAGTTATTCAATAATTAATAAATCATCATTCTATAAATTCCAAATAAAACTTTTTTAATAAAGCTCTTGATCTATATATACTCTGACGAACTGATCCTTCAGTCAAATTAAGTAGCGTCGCTATCTCCTTATAAGATAATTCATAAAAAGCTCTTAAAATCATTACTTTTTCACATTGGGGATTTAACTGCCCCAAACATTTTTTTATTACATCGGCTAATTCAAAATCTTCATAATCGCAACTTTTCGCTCTAAGTTTGCATTCTTCTTCTATTGGTTGAACTTTTTCATTTTCTTTATTTTGTTTTCGTAAAAAATTAAATGTATAGTTTCTTGTTACAGTAAGTATCCAACTAATTACCTGGCTTTCATTTAAATATTTTGGAGGAGTCACTATTATTTGAATAAATATATCATGTATAATATCTTCAATTGTGTGAACATTCCCTATGTACTTTTTAACAGTATTATAAGTTAGTTTGTAAAAACTTAAATATATTTCTTTTTGAACTGACTCATCAACTAAATATATCCTTTTTGAACACAGTATCATAAAATATCCTGTATTATTTTTAATCACTATTATTAACTCCAATCTTAATTTATTTGAATGCGTTAGTTTTAAAAATACACTGTAACAATTAACAGTTAATATTTTGTTCTTATAACTCGCATTTAAACAGTCCGAAATCATATTAGTGATTTCGGACTGTTTAAATGTTTTAAATATTTATTGCAAATCTTTTCTTTTGTTTTATCTGTTCAAGTACTTCTTCTATTGATTGAAGAAGATAGTCGGCATCTGAAAAAGTCATTGTTTCATGTAAACTTATTCTAATACTACTGGAAGAGATAACTTCATTGTGCGACATTGCCATTAGTACTCGGCTTAGTTTACTTGATTTTGAAGAGCATGCAGACTGAGAGGATAAAATAACTCCTCTCTTTGCAAAAAGATTAATTAGTTGTGCAGAAGTTATGCCCTCCTGATGATAGGAAAGATTTAATATATGCGGTGAAGATAAGGATAACTTCGGACTATTAATAGTAAATTCTTTCTTTTTTTTTATTTGAGAAGATATGTAAGTATACAACTCGACCAAATAATTAAATCTTTTGTTAAAATCTAATAAAGCTATTTTTATAGCCTCCGTTATACTTACCACTCCTGGTAAATTTGTTGTACCCGGTCTAATACTATTCTCTTGACTCCCCCCAAATATTATGGGTGAAATTTCAATGTTTTCTTTTATAACCAAAATCCCAATACCTTTCGGTCCACCTATTTTATGTCCAGATATCGTAAAAAGATCAATGTTATCTAATTCAAGTGGCACCTTTCCAAAGCCTTGGACCCCATCCACATGAAAGCATATATTTTCTTTACTTTGTATTAATTCACCTATCTCGTCTATCGGTTGTATCGATCCTGTTTCATTATTTACATGCATAATACTAACAAGTACAGTATTCTCTCTTATAGAATCCTCAATCTCAGATACATTTACTAGGCCATTCTTATCTACAGATACATAGGTAACCTCTACTCCATCTTTCTCTAATGCTTTACAACAGTTATATACTGAAGGGTGCTCGATTTGAGAGATAATAATATGTGGTGTAACCTTGCTTTTTTCTTTTATTTTCCTTATTAAACCTATAATAGCCATATTATTACTCTCCGTTGCGCCAGATGTAAATACGACCTCTGATGACTTCACATTTAATAATTCAGAGATAACTTTTCGCGATTCCTCAATTAAACAACTGGCTTCATAACCCATTTGGTGTACAGAGGATGGATTTGCGTATATATATTGAGAACTTTCAATCAACTTTTTGAGGACCAGTGGATGCAAAGGAGTCGACGCACAATAATCCAAATAAAGTCTCTTCATCAAATATTCCTCATTTCAATTTTAGTTAACCACATAAATAAGTAGTTTTATCTTTCGATATTTATACGTTCTTTTATATGATCAATAGATTTTATATTTCCTTTGCTATAAACAATATTGTTTTTATCTACTAAAAAATAGTAGGGATGCAATGAAACGGAGTACTCCTCTTCCATCTCCTCATCGTTAAGACCGATAATGTTAACTCCTAAAGGGAAAATCGACTCCATTTCCTGGTGATCTTTCTCTGTACCATTAGAAAAAATAAAAATAGTAGTGTTCGGAACATCATCACTCATTTTAATTATTTCTGGTATAAGCTCTAAGCATCGAATGCAGAAAACAGAGAGAAAGAACAGTACTTTTCCACCTTTAGTTTCATGTAAATTCATTGAAACACCTTGGTGATTCTTATAATTTTTATACAAAAGATGCTCCTTGAATGCTAATTCATTTTCTGTATTCATAAATTTCCCCCTACAAAAAATCAATTAAAATTCTTTGATTGTAAACTATACATTTCCGTATATATACCTTTTAATCTAATAAGTTCATCGTGAGAACCTTGCTCAATTATCATGCCATTATCCATAACAAGTATTACATCTGCATTAACACAGCTATTTAATCTATGAGAAATCATAATCGTAATTCTGTCTTCAGACAGGTCAGAGAAATTCTGATAGAGATCAGCTTCAGCATAAGGATCTAATGAAGCTGCTGGTTCATCTAAAACAATGATCTCTGCTTCACTAAAATAAGCCCTACTTAAAGCTACTTTTTGCCACTGTCCTCCTGACAACTCCACCCCTTTATCAAACATACTGCCTAAACCGGTGCTATAACCCATAGGTAACTTTTCAATAAAGTCAGAAGCTCCGCTCTTTTTTGCTGCACTTTTTATTTGTTGCAAATCTTCAATTTTCGAAATTTCTCCAACAGCAATATTTTCAATTATAGAAAAGTTATATTTCGAAAAATCTTGAAAAATTGCGCTAACATGTTTATGTAAAGCTTTTTGGGATATAGTTTTCAAATCTGTCGCTCCATATAAAATGGTACCACTATAATTTTTGTAGAGGCCAAGCAGACATTTAACGAGTGTACTTTTCCCAGCACCATTCTTCCCAACAATAGCTACTCTCTGCCCACGCTCTAAACAGAACGAAATATTTTTTAATGTGAATTGACTATTTCCTTCATAAGAATAACTTAAATTATTAACGCTTAACTTTCTAACAATTGGGATAGTGTCGACAGATTCTTCATTAGTATCCTTATCTTCTGGAATTTCTAAAAATTCTATTAAATCGCTTAATTGAATAAAGTTTTCATATGATCCCGATATGGATAACGCAATAGATAATAAAATTCCTTGGACAGTTATAAATGCTTGAGAAATTGTTAAATACTCTCCTATACTTAATTTTTGCTCAGGACCAATAAATACAAATAAAGCTAAATTCAACGCAATAACAACTACACATATACAATTCAATAAGTTTTGAGTTAAGCTACTTTTGTAATCAAAAGTTAACTGAATTTTAGATGAAATTTGAAAATTCTTTCTCCATCGTTCAATAAAATAATCTTGTAATTGAAAAATTCTAATTTCTTTAGCATATTCTTTGCTTTTTAATATATTTAATAAATAATTAACTTTTCTTGATAATGGTGTAAGTTCTTTAACTAATTTGTAACGGGCCTTACTAAGATATAAATTAAGCATTAATGGAGGAATTGAAAGGATTAGGCATGTTATCAAAGTGAAATAATGAAATTTCAGAAGTATTCCAACTAAAGTCATAAGAGTAATTAAATATTGTACGAATAGCATTGGACCGTTTAATATTTCAACAACCCGCTGGCTTTGACCAGATGAGGCTCTTAATAATTGATCATAGAAATTCCCCCTATCGTAGTTATATAATGGAATATTCGATGATTTTTTTATTATTTTTTCTTCTACGTTGTAATTTATTTTTATCTGCATCTTTGAGTTATTTATTCTCTCAAACATAGAAATTAAATTATTAGAAATCAAAATTGAAGATTGAATAAATAGATATAAAAAGCTTTCATGTAATCTTTCTTTACCTCCAGTTTGAAAATATATACTTAATGAATCTATTAAATTTTTGGTGATAATCAACTGAATAACCGGTGAAATTGAGTTAAGTAACCTTACAACTATTAAAAAAAACAGTTCTCTTTTAATATCTTTCCAAAAAAAAATCATATATTTAGTAAACATCTTTATTATTAAAACAGTTTTTTTTTCTGATATAAAAATCACCAACTTATAGAATAGTAAAGTCAAGGAGAATAATTTATATTCTCCTTGAGTCTTTGACCCCGTATCTGAATTTAGATTTAGATTATTTTACTAACAAGTACCAGTATAGCAACTAATATCAGCTATCCCTCTAGGAAACCTACTATAACCCGAAGTCAACAATGTCCCTCCATCTATAGGACTGGAACATCCACAACAAGTGTATTGTCTGTAATCACAATATTTGTAGTTAGAATCTGTAGAATCAGTTGTACAATTTGAGTAATAAGTACAAGTCTTTTTACTTAGTGCCTGAGGGCTAACTTCCATTATTTTTTCCTCCTATTTTTTACGGGGTCTACTATAAATAACAATTTTTGTAGATTGTTTATCACTATTTTTTTGTTTTTTTATAAATTTATATATTTTAGACTTTCGTGATATTTTCAACAGCTATTTATTTGTGAGGTTAGCTGTAGGACTCAACTTGGAGAAAAACACGTATGGTTAAAGTGTTGAAAGGAAATACATTCGCTCTCTAGGGTTAGATATGCGTTGGTCCAAAACAGAAGTAATCATAAAGCAAGTGACTGCGTTTTAGAGGATAGGTGAAATATTTTTACCTGGGGAATTTTAGACAACTCATTTAGTTAAGCACGACTAAACGGATATACACCCAAAGAAAACGGAGATAAAAGCGTAGCATAGTAATGATAACTTCATGATGAATTGGGGTTGTTTGAGGTAAAGCCTCATTGATTGAAGAGTGGTTTGAAATGCGTCTTACTATTAAATTTTTTAAAAAATCATTGTAAATGTGATAAAGCAGTTTTAGCAAGTGTTTCTTATTTATAAAGCCAAAAATCTCACTAGAATTATAAAAATTTATTTAAAGGAGCTGTTATGTAATGTTTTTAATTCAATTATCAATTTTTTTTCAATGGACCTTGAATATTGTTATAGTTTATTTGTTAATAAAAATAATTAAAAAAAGCTCAATTCAAGAAATACCCTCAAGTATTCAAGCTGCACAACCTATTGAAAAATATGAAGTCTCAAATTCCGAGAATTTTAATATGGATATTGGGTCCATATTTCCCGAGAAATCTCTTGTCACAATTGGCGGTAATCTCTTACACATCAAACAAAGTGATTTTAAAGGTACAATCTTATTCATTAGTGTTCATGGTTGTGAGAGCTGTGAAATACTTTATCAGAATATTAATTCGATTATCGATTCCTATGTTGACTATCAGATTGGACTCATTATGGTTGGTCCTTATGAGAAAATGATGGAGAAACAACATTACTATCAACTTGTTGTTCCTATTCATCATATTGAAATGCACCAAATGGAAAAATTCGGAACTAGAACATTTCCATTTTGTTATATCCTCTCTGGAGAAGGTATTATACTAAATAAACGTCCAATCCAAGATTCTTCAAACATACAAATTATGATAGAGGAAATGAAGAACGAAATTCTGGCAGATAATTTCAGTTTTAGGGAAAACACATTATCACTTTCTGAATCTTCAACTTTGGATATAGGTACTTTATTTCCATATAAAGTTCTTATTACAATTTCTGATGGCCTACTGCATATCATACAAAGTAATTACAAAAGTACTATCTTGTTATTTAGTATTCACGGTTGTGAAAGTTGTGAAACACTGTACCAGAACATAAAATTGATTCGTGAAGAAAATGCACTTTATCAAATTGGACTCGTAATGGTTGGTCCTTATGAAAAGATGATGGAGAAAAAACAACTCTATCATCTTGATATCCCTATTCATCATATTGAAATGGACCAAATGGAGAAATTTCAAACAAGAACTTTTCCATTCTGTTATATAATATCCGGTGATGGCACTATACTTAATAAGCGTCCAATTCAGGATTTTGCAGGCGTACAAATTTTACTAGAGGAAATCGAAAGGGAACTCGCAATAGGATAGTCCTAACAGTTTACTCAGGTAAATCAAAAGAAGTTTTACTATTAAGCTTAAAATGAGTCTCTCAGAGCCGTACTGGAAATATTGCCTATCAACTGCTTAAAAAAAATTTACTTTTCCAGGAATATCAAGATTAGATCTTTCATGCCACCAAAAGAGACACTCATCTCAGAGAATGAGAAGAGTGTCTCTTTTGAATATGGGAGGAGTTAATTTGTTTATTTAAATATATTGCTTCATAAAGCTTGCAATTCATTAAACCATTCTAAATTTCTTTTATTCTCAATTCACTTCAGCTAGATATCCCTCCATAAATTCAATCATTTCTTCTTTATTGATATTTCCGATTATTTGAATATCAGTAACAGTTTTATCGGAATTCATAATGCTCAAATTAATATTTTTCTCGTTATCATCTTCAGAATACAAAGCTAAAATATTATCCGTTTTTTTGATTTCTCTCCAATTACCTACAAATTCATTTGATAACTCTGACTCACCACGAACTGCCTTAGTTGCATCTGAATTGTTACTCTGAATTACCATTACCCATTGCTGTTGATGATTGTAAAAATCGACAATCGCTGGTGTAAACTTTATATCTCCTTTTTCTTCACTCTCAGAAATATTCAGGTTTATATGACCTGCAACACGATTAATCAAAGAAATGTTTGTTTTTTTATTTGTTACAAACTCAAAACCTAGAGCCTCCTTATCAACCACTAGATTATATTCCTTCTCAATATTTTTAGGATTCTCTAACCACTGACTCATTCTATCCATTGAATTCATTTGATTACTATACTCATTATTTTGTTCTATTAAAGATATCGTAATCCCATTCCATTTATTTGAAAAGGCATAGGTTGCTCCGGCCGAAATACTAACTAGTAAAACTATAATTGATGACAATAATAATATTGACCGCGGATTTTGTTTTCTTTTTATATTGCCCCTCACTCTAATTTCTTCAATTTTAGTCATTACTTTTTCTGAAATATCAACTTCATAAACCGCATTTAACTTTACTGTTAAATCTTCAAATTTCGATTTTTTGTTCATTTAAATACCTCCGGTCTTTTTTATCTTCATTTTTTTCTATTAACTTAATTTTTATCCGTTCAAATTTTTTGCGAACAGTTGGTGTACGAATTTCTAGGATATTTGAAATTTCAACAAAAGTATAATTTTCAACAGTATGCAGAATCAGTATTGACTTCTCTGTCTCGGATAGTATTTTATATTCCGCCAGTAAACAACTATTATGAGATAGATATGCATCTTCTGCACTAGGTTCAAACTCCTCAGACCACCTAGTTAATTTAAGCATTCCATCTCTCCATTTGCTTCTCCTTTTCAATAACGTTCGACAATGATTTAAAGCAATCATGTATAACCATCCTATAAAAGATTTATTATAACGATAAGAATGGATTTGAAAAAAGGCTTTTATAAAGGTCTCTTGGGTGGCATCTTCTGCTTCTTGTTCATTACTTAATAAGAAAAAACAATACTTAAAAATTTTATTTTGATACTTCTTAACAATAGAATCAAAAGCACTATAATCTCCTTTAAGAATGTCCTCTATTTCATTATCAATGATAACCCTCTCCTCCTTTCCCTTACTAATATATATAACTAATAGCAAAGAAAAAACGTGACAACGTTTAATAATTAACTCAACTTTCGCAGAGTCAAAATTGAGTTGACCCCAAGCCGGTGTTAAGGTGAAGCTGGTTTAAGTAACGATCTTGCCAACATAGAAAAACACCGCTTCATTTGGTAAAGTGAGATTGTCGAGATCCACTAAACCACAGAAGAGGTGTCCCTTCCATGATAAAACAAAAGTCGTCCCTAGATCAACTCCCACCTGAAATGAGACCTGCTTTTCAGGAACTCGGTGTCTTGAAGCACTTGAGAAAAGCAGGATTCAAAAAGACGTTTGGTTATACCTGTTCCCATCTCTTTATGCTCGTTTTTGTCTTGCTTTTTCATCAGAAGAACTGGTTTCGTCTGCTCGAAAGTTCCAAAGGCGAAGCGTTCCTGGCAAAGATGCCGTCTACCGGTTTCTGAATCACAGCCAATTTGCTTGGCGGCGTTTCTTGACTTCACTCAGCAGCGACACCGTTCAGCGAGTCGAAACCTTGACCTCCGTCACGCGAACTTCCGTGTTCATCGTCGACGATTCCATGTTTGAACGAAATCGCAGCAAAGCCGTAGAACTTCTGGCTAGGTTCAAGGATCACGCCACCGGTGCTTATTATAAGGGATTTCGTATGCTGACTTTAGGCTGGTCGGACGGCCATACGTTTCTCCCTTTGGACTTCGCCTTACTGACCGGTATTCATCCGGAAATCGATAAGCGATCCTCTGGGTACAAACGCCGAAAAGAAGCTCTTCTTTCGGCCCCACATCTGGTTTCTGAACTGCTGGATCGGGCCATCGCCTCGGGTGTTTCTGCGACTTACGTACTCATGGACAGCTGGTTCACTCATGCGCCCTTAATCGGGCGAGTGGTGGAACGAGGTCTTCATGTCATTGGCATGGTGAAAAACGACAACAAGCGATATCTCGTTCATGGCAAGCCGGTCGATCTCAAAGGTCTTTACCGATCCGCTACACAAGTGCAAGGGAAGCAGCGGAATATTTTGCGTCAGATTCATACGGAACTGGTTCCTGGTATTCCGGTCGTCGTGGTCTTTGTTCGCCATCGCTCCAAGAAAAACGAGTGGCTCGCGATTCTATCGACGGATCTCACACTGACGGCACCGGAAATCATTCAAATCTACGCTTTACGCTGGGACATCGAAGTCTTTTTTAAATGCACTAAATCCTTGCTACGCCTGCAAAAAGAGTTCCAAGGTCGTTCGTACGATCTGCTCATTAGCCATACCACCATTGTCTTTTCTCGTTATATACTGCTGGCTTGGCAGCATCGGCAAAGTACCGATCAACGGACGCTCGGTGGACTGTTTTATTTGCTTTGCGATGAAGTGGGTACCTTGGATTGGGCAGTAGCTTTACAACAACTGGTGGAATTGATGAACGAGATCGCCAATCAAGTCGGCAAAAAGCTATCCGCTATGATTAAAAGTCAACTCCAGCACTGGATCGCCGCTCTGCCCAATTACATCAAGGCGTACTTGCCGATTTCAGGCTGCGAAAGTTGAGATAATAATATCCTGATTATTAAATACCATATCCCAGCCCCCCAAGCGGCGCTGCAAATAACAAAAATCAGACTAATGACCATGAGTTACTCCTCTTATTCCTTCTCAAATCCTTCTAACAATTTATCGGTTCTACCTCCTAATTTATGTATGCCCTCACCACTTAGCTTTATAGAATTCACGATAGAACTTCATGAGGGTTGTGGACACAATATGATGTCAAAAAAATAACCAATTACGATCGTTTCCGATTCAAATTGGTTATTTTAGGTAATTTATTCAACGGACCTCAAAAGTAGCCAACTTCGCGTCCTTCATTCACATCAACTTTCTTCAATACAGCCGCGGCAGCGTGTCTAACGTAACCGAGAAGGGATGCTCATAAGCACGCCGAAGCTCCTCCTTAGTCGTCCATTCTTCGGTAGAGCCGAAGTCGCCCGACCAGGTCATATACCACACCCACGGGATATGCGTCTCTGACAGGCGGGGGATGCTCGGGAGAACACCAATCTCTCCAAGCGCGGTAAGTTTGTTCGCCGGTGTAATCTGTACCAGCCGATGATACTCGTCCGCCAAGTCGGTGTGAGTGTGCTTGGGCGGATAGGTATCCAGCGAGATAATATCACAGACATCGTCGCCTACATACCCTTCGGGCAGCGGTGAATTCCACACCCATATCAGGTTGTTCAAGCCATGATGATTTGTATACCGCTCATACATCATACGATACAACTGTAGGGCAACTTTGGGGCCTTTGGCGCCCCACCAGAACCATTCTCCCTCTGATTCATGAAAAGGGCGCCATAAAATGGGGATCTGTTGCTCACAGAACGGCTTTAACAATTCCGCCATATGATCCATATCAGCCACTAGCATTGTATGTTCTTCTGTTCCTTCAGTCACTGCCCGGGAGGCGTCAAATGTGGTGTGTTCGGTGTAGAATCCTTTATCCCGGCTGCCGAAGGGTGAGAACCAGTGCCAGGTAAAGGTAAGAAGTCCATGTTTATTCAAAACCCAGTCCCAGGCCTGAGCCAGCGTATTTTTATTTTCCTCTACCTCAATCAGGCAATCTTCGCTGGCATCCTCATAGTTAATATTAGGGGAGTATGCAAGCAATTCAAATCCGCAGAGAGCCGGCAGTTTTCCGGTTACCTCTTCAATATACCTCAGCTCTTTCTGTACGGTAGTCTGAGTATGCTGTCCCGTAATAATCCCCTTGCCGGATAGTTCGCTTAAATAGCGCAATACGTTTTTTACTTCCTGAGTTGCATTTGGATTGCAAGGTGCTGCATGAATCCTATCATTCATTGTCCAGACTCCATTCATTATTGTATTCAATCCCGATTAATTAAGGATTAATCAAGTTTAAGTCCATCAGCAGACGCTTTATCATGACAACCGCCTGCGCACGGTCTACCCGGTCTTGGACCGCAAGCTGATCAGGGGTTAAGCCAGGGGCAGCCTGTGCGGGTTCCATGGTATGCCCTGCAACTGCCGCAGCGCGGTCAATCAGATCCGTCATTTGCTGGCGTGTAATCCAAGCATCCGGCCGGAAGGTACCGTCCGGATAACCGGTAATCAGCCCTGCCTCATGAGCACCGGCAATCGCCCCGGTATACCACTTGCCTAACGGAACATCGGAGAATGGAGCGGTTGCCCCGGAAGCCTGGAGACCCAGAGCTCTTGCCATTAACATAATAAACTCAGCCCGTGTCATATACTGGTCGGGAGCAAAGTGATGGGCGTCCATCCCATGGACAAGCAGCTTGTTCGCCATGAATTCGATATCCTCCTTGGCCCAGTGACCACGGAGATCGTCAAACATCCGGTCCGGTTGGCCTGTCGTATAAATACCGCCGCCGTTACGTTTAATTGTTATAACCGTGGCGCCATTCGCTGACTGGGTTACAGCGGGCACAAAGGACAGCTCTCCTGTGGCGGGATCAATCCCTACTGCTGTTAACCCGTTCCCGGCAGATTGGGGAATTGTGAACGTATGGGATATATACCGGCTGCCGAAATGATTAAGCTCGAATGATTGTTCTCCAGCATACGCAAGGACTTTCAATTCAAACATCTCAGAGTCCAACCGGACTCCCTTATCCTTAGCCCGCATACTGATCTCTTCGGCTTGCCTGCTGCCCAGCTTCCTCATCTGAAGCGAGATCTGCACATCAGCAGTCTGGGCTCCCAGATGTTCTGCAGCCTCAGCGGCATTGATCAGGGCAACCGGGAAACGGTAGGAAGCCGTGTCCCACTCGATCAGGATTGCCGCATCCGGCGTGATGGCGGCTGCTTGTACGAGTGCCGATGCCGGGAACCTGAACTCTGCCGCCTCACTTTTATCTGCCTGAATCACGAAGAGCTGCGACTCTGCAGGCTTGTTCATCTGTTGTCTAAGTGAGGCAATCAGCGCTGCCCCGTCGACCTGGATAACCTGCGTTTTGGAAGGGTCCGCCTTCCCCTTATCCACGGTGCTTCCTGAATGATTTATCGCTTTCCAGTCCGGGAGCTCTTCCTTCTCCGGCTCGTGTTTTTGTGAGGAATACAGATCAGGCGGAAGCTCGTCAAGGGTGACCACATTGTCGTGCTCATACACCTTTTTCAAATGCTCCGGTGAATTTGTAATTCCATCCTTAATAAAGCTGCCGGTCCAGGTAGTGAAGAAGCTCCAGTGTGCACTATAAGCCTGCAGCATTTCCGGATCAGGGATCGGCCCGTTTTCTGCCAGTCCGATGACCTTTCTGCCGTTCACCAGTGAAACCAGACTTTCGTACTTTGCGATGCTGGGATTGTAGTCCCCTGCCGGGTTATATATATCAATACTGGCAATGTCCACGATATCATCTCCCGGATACCACTCCGGCTTCTCGGAGTTCCACACCCAAATGAGGTTATTCAGATGGTGATGGTTAGTCAGCCGGTCATACATCAGTCTCCATAGCTGTTTTGCCGGTTCCGGCCCCTTGGCCCCCCACCAGAACCAGCCGCCCTCCGCCTCATGAAGCGGCCGCCACAACACCGGTACTCCTGCATCCTGCAGCCGTTTCAGCTGGAACGCAATGGCATCCATATCACGGAGAAGCAACTGATAATCCTCGGAATCCGGATGGTTGAGCGCATACTCTACATCAAAGGTCGTATAGTCCGTATAGAATCCTTTATACCATTCATGACCTGGCTCTTCCCCGCCAATTCCCTTGGGCGCGTTCCAGTGCCAGCACAGCGATATAATTCCGCCGCGCTTGTGCCAAGCGATGATTTTCTCAATTTCGGTTGAAGTAGCCCCCTTCTCGACACGCGAGGGGGAGTAGTCCATTACATCGGTGGCGAGTATCGCCGGATATTTCCCGGTTTGCCGGAAGATCCACTCAGCATCCTCCAGCGTTTGCTGACCCGAAATCAATTTCCGGCCATACTGGCGATCCAGAAAGTTCATTAACGACCGGGCTTCGGGACTTGCATCCGGATTAATCAGGGTTGTTGACACAACGGGCCGCTCCGGCGCAGCCGCAGCCGTCAGCTTAACGTAGTCGATATTGTACCAACCCCAGTTAGCCAGGAATTCAATGACGTTATCGCCTTCCTTGAGCCATGCTTTTCCGGCAGGAATCTCCTTATAACCGGCCGTCTCCGGCAGAGTAATTTCAGTGGTGTTCCCGTTCAACACGATACTGGTCTTCTTCTCGCCATTTGGCGAGCTATACCTTATGAGAATATCGAACATTCCGGCAGCAGGAGCTTTATAATTCAGGGTCAGTGATCCGGATTGCTGAAAGGCGGCGTATCCGTCTCCCGAATATCCGGACCCGTCAGCCCCTATCGAGACGCTGCCGCTCATCATACCTTCCTCTGCCTCAAGCAGGTTTCCAGCCGCCTGGGCATTGGCCGGTTCAAGCAGGATGAACTCGATCCCGTAATAGCCCCAGCCCCGGGTAATCTTAATTGTATTTTCTCCAGCGTTAAGCAGTACTTTGCTGACCATTTTCTCGGCCCGGACGGTGCCTGCCGCAGGCGCATCCAGCATAAGTTCTCCAGCACCAGTCCCGTTAACCTGTATCCCGGTTGCTTTTCCGCCGTAGCCTTCGGGGATATAGTAGCCTATGCTTAGCTTATATAATCCGGCCTCTGGAGCATTCACCTTAAAGGTTGCATTACCGGCCTCTTCCGGTGAAGAAGCATTTTCCGCGAAAAAGAAGGAAATATAGCCGTCACCGTCGTAGAGCTGGTCATGATCCTCATAGACGGGACCGCGTTTCTCGATGCCATAACCGTTCAACACTGCATCCGCATAAGTGGCTTGGATGACGCTCGGCTGCTCATTATTCGTGAAGGCAGCAGCCTTTGAATCACCCTCACCCAGGTTGGTCAGTAAAGTAAAAAGGATCATTAAACACAGCGAGCCTACTAGCTTTCTTTTGATGTATAACCGCATCAGCTTTCCTCCCGGCAAATTAAATTGCAGCACGGTTTTTCCACATTATTAACCGCTTACATTAATATTGTGCTCTCTCACTCGTTTGTGTCTAATGAGCTTCTCTCTATAGAACAGCGGGCTCGTTCCCCTCCTGTCATGCTGGAAACAAGCCCGCTTGATCAACAATTTTACTTAGTGGACCACAGCTTGATGCGGTTCTGAATATGCAGGGTATACGCTTCTTCCATTTCCTTCACTCCGGCCTTATCCAGATCTGCCATATAGGCATCCCAGATTCGATCGAACTCTCCCGGCTTGGACATAATGGCTTCAGGGATTCTCTTCCAGGTGATGTCCTTCATCTTGGCTCCCAGGATCACAGCAGGATCGTCGCTGGCGAGTGACATCGTGTAAGCCGCACCATAAGCTCTGGGCTTAAATTCATCTTCTGACGGGAAAAGATCCTTCCAATGTTCGGCGCCGTATGCTTTCAGCGTTTCCTTCTCCGGTGCACTGTAACTTGCGGTCAGCTGCTCCGGATAACTGCGGGTAAAGTAATTTCCGGTTGAATCTTTAATACCGTCTCCGTAATGGACCATCAGATTCCAGTAGAGCCCGACACCGGATTCTTTTTGGAAGGCTGCGTTGTCCTTATCCATGCGTTCCTGTACAGCCGGAATAACCTTCCGTTTACCATTTTCAACACTGTAATGTTTCCCTTCTATTCCCCAGTTGTTCAGGATTTGCCCTTCTTCCGAGGCAAGGTAATCGAGGAACTGAATCGCACGCACCGGGTCCTTGCATTTGCTTGAGATTGAAATACCATAACCTCCGTCAAAGCCGGCCGGCCAGAAGCTGGTGTCCTTGTATTTCTCACTCATCGTGACCGGATAATGCCCGTAGGTCTGATCCAATTTTCCGGCAGCCTTTAGCGCATTCTGGGCATCTCCATAATCCCATTCCGGATCAGCCAGACCCAGAACCCGGCCGGAGGCGACCTTCGCCTTGAACTGGTCCGTCTTCTGCACGAAGCTCTCCGGATCAAGCAGACCGATATCGTTCATGTGATTCAGCCAGCGGAAATACTCTTTTTCTTCCGGACGGCGGAAATGATATGTTGCCTGATGGGTTTCCTGATCAATGAAATATTCCCCGTCATCCGGCCCTCCGGTCGTCTGAAATCCCGAATTGGTGACTTGGTACATATGCCAGTCGTCTCCGTTCAGGGAAAGACCGATATTTTTATTTCCGTTTTCGTCCTTCGGATGCTTGGTGATATACTCCTGGATGACCTTTTCAAAATCCTTTACTGTGCGTATTTCCGGATAACCGGCTTCTTTGACAACACGGTGCTGCAGCTCAAAGCCTCCGTCGGCTTTAAACTTTCTCTCATCTACGGAGGACCAGGTTGGAATCGCATAGATAGCCTGGTCATCCAAGCTGTACTTGGTCCGGACAAGCTTATCACCGAGCATTTTTTTGATATTAGGGGCATGCTTGTCGATCAATTCCGTTAAATCGAGTACCGCTCCGGCGTCAACAAGCTTGCCGACATCCGCCTTTGCGGCGATCAAATCAGGATAATTGCCTGTGGCCGCAATCAGTGACATCTTTTGAACCGGATCACCCACTGCAAACTCGGCATCCAGGGTCACACCGGTTTTTTCGGCAATCACCTTACCTACTTCATCCTGCATGTTATTCCAATTGGTACTGCTGTCCTCGGAGAAATAGGAGAGCGTGACCGGCTTTACATCCGAACCGGAAGCACCTTCCTTGTTACTGTCCTCTCCGGCACTGGAGCCGTTATTCCCTCCGCAACCGGCAAGCGTGGTCGCTAAAGTCAGTGCAAGCACGGAAGACAGTATCATTCCTTTTTTATCTGGCTTCATGAAGCTAACCCCCTAGATAATGGATAAATGCTATTTGAACAAGAACGGTCTAACTCTTAACAGCTCCAAGCGTCATGCCTTTGACAAAATACTTTTGCAGGAAGGGATAGACGATAAGAATAGGCACAGTGACGACAATCGTGATTGCCATTTTGACCGATTCCGGTGAGATTTGTGACATTCGCTCAGCCATATTCGCCGCGTCCTGGGAATTCGTTGCACTTGTCGTTGTGCTTTGCAGAATTTTCATTAACTCATACTGCAGCGTGGTCAAAGCTTCGTCTGACCCGTTGAACAGATACGTATCGAACCAGGAGTTCCATTGTCCTACCGCGAGGAAAAGGGCTACGGTAGCTAAGGCCGGCTTACACAGCGGCAGTATTACACGCCAGTAAATCGTAAAGTCGTTGGCTCCGTCCAGCTTCGCTGACTCCTGCAGCGCATACGGCAGTCCATCAATGAAGGAGCGGATCACGAAGACATTAAAGGCGCTTACAAGTCCCGGCAGAATGTACACCGCAAAGGTACCGATCAGGTTCAAATCTCTCATCAATATGAATCCCGGAATCAGACCGCCGGAGATGTACATGGTAACCGCCAGAAAGATGGATATAAATCTCCTCGCCTGAAAGTCACTGCGAGCAAGAGTGTAAGCAAGCATTGAACCGCTGATCAGACCTGCTATAGTACCGATAAGCGTCCGCAGTACCGATATTTTAAATCCGGTTATTAAGCTTCCATAAGTGAAAATCAGGCTATAGTTATCCAGCGTGAACTCCCGCGGCCAGATGGTAATCCCGCCCCGGACGGTATCTACTGAATTGTTAAGCGAAATCGCCAGTACGTTCAAGAACGGATATATCGTCAATACGGTTACCACAATCATGGACAGATAAACTACGAATGCCAGTATCCGGTCCTGTGTTGATTTCGAACGGTGGTTGATGTGGAACCCCTCCTCTCTCTCTCTATCTACATGATGCTTTCGTTAGTAAACCGCTTGAATATACCATTGGCAGCAAACAATAGAAGCAGGCTGATCACCGAGTTGAAAATGTTGATTGCCGTTCCGAAGGAGTATCTGCCCATAGCCAAACCATAATTAAGCGCATACAAATCCAGCACTTCAGAGTAATCAATGACCAGGTGATTCCCCAGCAGAAATTGCTTCTCAAACCCTGTACCCAGTAAATGGCCAATCGACATAATTAAAAGAACGATGATGGTCGGCCGGATGCCAGGCAGCGTAATATGCCACATTTGCCGCAGACGGCTCGCTCCGTCCACCCTGGCCGCTTCGTATAATTCCGGGCCAATCCCGGAAATGGCGGCAAGGTATATAATGGCGTTCCACCCTGTTTCCTTCCATATATCTGAACCGGTCACGATTCCCCAGAATAAGTTCCCCTGTGCCATAAACTGAATCGGTTGATCAATAAGGTTCAGGCCGAGAAGGATATCGTTTACAATTCCGCCGTCCGTGGATAGCATTTTGGTAACGATCCCTGCAGCAACTACCCAGGAGACAAAATGCGGAAGATAGGACACGGTCTGGACGAACCTCTTCATTGCCTGAACACGAACCTCATTGAGGAGCAGTGCAAAAACGACCGGCACGATAAAACCGGCAATCAGCCCCATAAAGCTCATAGCCAGCGTGTTGCGCAGCACCTGATAGAAATGGTCATCCTTGAACAAGGTATGAAAGTGATCAAAGCCCACCCACTTTTGTTCAAAAAAACTCACTCCGGGTCTATATTTCTGGAAGGCCATCGTCCAGCCCCACAAAGGCAAGTACTGGAAGACAAACACCCAAAGTACAAAGGGTACTGACATGTAGTAAAGATACTTCTGATTTCCTAACTCCCTCCAAACGCTCTTTTTTCTTTTTGTGTATACGTTTTCCGTATTCAACGTTATCGTTTTCATACTTCCTCCCCTCTCTCCATAACTATCATAAATTAGAGAAGAGGGGCTTCCTATACCAATGATTTCGGGAAAAATCATCTAGAAATTATGGATTCTTATAATCCGACGGCGACCGGCCTTCATACTTTTTAAATTTGCTGAAAAAGTAATTTACGCTCGTGTAACCCACCTGCTCTGCCACTTCATACACTTTCATTCCTTGGGCCAGCAGTTCCTTGGCTCTCTGGATACGGACCTTGTCCAGGTAGGTGTTAAAATACTCTCCGGTCTTCATTCTGAACAACTGACCCAAATAAGGGGTACTATAGTTCAGCAGCCCGGCCAATGTTGATAATTTCAAGTCTTCCGCATAATGCTTATGAATAAAGTCGATCATCCGCTTGAATTCATGCTCTTTGCCCTGTGTATCAGATTCTTCCACAAAATCCAGAAGAAAGCGGCGGATATCCTCTATTAGCTGCTGTAACCGGTCATGCTGATAGATTCCGTTCAAGAAATGCGAGACCTTCTCCGTCTCTTTCCCTTCTAAACGGGAGGCGGCGGCAAGCTTATGAATGATTCCATTGCAAAGAAAAAAGAAGGCTTGTTTAACGTGATTCTCATCTTGCCGCTGCCCGCAATACATCGCTGCCGCCTCATTCAGCAGCTGCGCTACCATCGCCTTATTCCCTACATCCAGGCAGTAATACAGGCGGAGGATTAAATCCCTCATATACTCTTCATTGTTGTCTTCTGTCAAACCGGCAGGTACCGGCGGGCAGACAGGAGGATAATCCGGCTCCAGCAGACGATCTCTATCACTGAAAAAAGACAGCTTCGCCGCTTCTCTGGCTTTCGAATATGAATTGCAAATAAGTCCGGCTTCGGTAACAGCCCCCCCGGTTGCCGCAATAAACCGGATTCCGGCGGCAATATTCCGGATCTCGCCGTACAGGTTATCACGCCGCTGCGATCCGCGCAGCGGCGCGTTGAGCAGAAGCACCACATAGGGGGATATGATGGTTACAGCCCCCAGGTCCCGCTCCTCTGCCATTGCCTTCAGCCCGGCCGCCAGCCGGTTGAGCGCATCCGGCAGTTCCGCTTCCGGAACACGCGGAACAATTACCACGACTTCGTAGCTGCCGCTCCATAACCAATCAGGTTGTCCTATGCCGGCACCAAGCCTTATCGATTCTCCCGGCTTCTCCTGAGGGACCAGCAGACGATGCAGGTATAAGTCCCGGTCCAGCGTCTCTGTCTGAGGGCTTGTCCGCTTACGTTCTTCCTCTTCAATCCGTTCCCTCACAAGCTGTAAAGTAGCTGACATTTCACCGATATTCACCGGTTTAAGCAGGTATCCGGCCACACCGTAACGGATCGCTTGCTTGGCATACTCAAAATCCGCATATCCGCTCAAAATAATAAATTGCGTGTTATGACCAGCCGCTCTTACCTGCTCAATGAGCTGCAAGCCATCCATAACGGGCATCCGGATATCTGCTACAACGACTTCCGGAGCTTCCTCCTCAATGATCTTTAAGGCTTCTCTGCCATTGCCTGCGGCAGCCACAACGGTATAACCCAGGCTTCCCCATGGAATTAGCGTCTGCAGTCCTTGCCTGAGTTTGGGCTCATCGTCCACGATAACGACCTTAATCAACAGGTACACCTCCAGGAATATAAAATGTAATGACAGTGCCTTGTCCCGGCGTGCTCTCAATGTTCAGGGCGCTCGTTCCCCCGTACAGCAGCACAAGCCGGTCGTTCACGTTTCGAATACCGATCCGCTCGCTCTCCTGCTCATGTATGGATTCAGCAAGCTCCGCCCGGATACCCGCGAGCCGTTCCGGCGTGATGCCTGCTCCATTGTCACTCACTTTAACTGAGGCACCCTTCGGCACCCTGCTTATTTCAACCCAAACCGTTACTCCCTCTTCGCGGTTATCCAGACCATGGATGATTGAGTTCTCCACCAGCGGTTGGATAATCAACGGAGGGACCGGCATGGTATCCAGATCAGGATCAGACACCAGGCGGTATTCCAAGCGGTCTTCATACCGGAACTTTTGCATATCAAGATAACAGCGCACACGCTCAAGCTCCTTGCACAGAGGAATACTCCCGTTACCGGCCTCCAGGCTGCTGCGCAGAAGCGTACTCAGAAGCCATACCGCTTCCGCGATATCATCCTGCTTGCGTATATGGGCTTCCATGCGGATCGACTCCAACGAATTGAACAGAAAGTGCGGATTGATCTGACTCGCCAGCATCTTGAATCGCATCTCATTCTGTCTCTGCTCTACCAGAATTTTTTGATTATTCGTATCCTGAACTTCTTGAACCAGTTCATGCACGCTTCTAATAAGCGAATTAAACTGCCGGGACAGTAATCCCACTTCATCTTTGCCGTCAATATGGAGGTAAGCTTCCCAGGAACCGGACCCTACCCTTGTCATATGCTTGCTTAAACGAAGCAGCCTCCCGGACAGCAGCGATGCAAAAGCATAGATAAGCACCGCTGCAAAAATCAGGCTGGCGGTTATTACAATGGCCCCAAGCCGAATGACCCGGTTGGCATCCCTCATCATGTCTGAATAAGTAAAAATCGAAATAATGCGCAGCCCGTTCCAGCTGTTCTCGGGTTCCAGGCTCGCGACAACTACTTTAGAGTCTCTGCCGTTGATTACCGTATCGTAACTTCCCTCTTGCCCGGATAGAATCTGTTGGTCTCCATCCATTTCAGATAATTCCCTCCCCCAATAACCGGCCTCATTGGAGCCGACAATCCGGTTTTTGTTATCCACAATCATTGTGGTGAAGGATTCCTGATCGAGAATAGAGCTTAATTGCCGCTGATCTATGTTAATAGCCAGAACGCCCTTACGTCCAAGCGAATCCGCCGAGAACGAACGGATCAGGCTGAGCTGCTCTGATCCGCTTTGTTCATCTTTGATCAGATTCCAGCCGGCAAGCCCTTTTTGTTCTATGGCCTCCTTGTACCAGGTTTTTGCCATGATTCTCTCATCCGGTTGAATGAACTCCCAGTTATTGAGCGCCCCCGGATTCACAACGTACACACGTATGCCGGATATCTCTTTGTACAGCTGAATGTAATCCCGGATATCTGTATACTCCCGGTAGGCTTGAATAACATCGGCGTAATCCTCGTACTGTTGGGTGGCTACTCTTTTCATCCTGTTATCAACCGTCAGCCGGTAAGAAATATCCAGCGGCACCTTAAGCAGCTCCTCCGTCCGTTTTTGAACACGCTCCACGTTGTTTGAAATTTGGGTTAAGGCATCTTTGATAACAATCTCCCGAAGCTTCCCGGTTAAGAACAGACCGGATAACACCAGTGGAAGAACGGCAGCAGAGATAAAGGTAAGGGCCAATTTCTTTTTCATTTTCATATCGTTCATCATGCGGAACAAAAACATCGCTCATCCTCCCGTACCGTATAGGCCGCTTCACGCAAAATGCCCCCTTCTCATAGGAAAGGGGCAGTCATTATTCGAAATTATGATGAATGCATTGCAGTCATTCTCTCGGCGTATCTGTAGCCCGGACTCTGAACCAGCCGCTCTCATAGTCCTTCTGTTGATAGGACAGGGGCAGTCCCAGCTTCATCAGTCTATCTCCCCCATAAATAGACCTAGACCCGCTGCACTCCGGCAGGACTTCATAGCCGAATTCGGGTTCAAGACCGGCGAGCTGCAGATAACTCCGGGGTGCGTTCGGCACCGCTGTCACTTGAAAATAGTAGACCAAGGCTTCCTTCTTGTTCCCGGATACAAACATCCAGGCTGACTGATTGCCTTCAAAAGGACTTTTTAGCCGGTATAAATCCCCTTTTTGGACCAAGCCGCGAATTTCTTTGTAGGTAACGATCTGGCGCCGGACCGTTTCCTTGTCTTCGTCAGTGAATTTCGTCAAATCCAACTCGTATCCGAAATTTCCGGACATAGCAACATTGCCTCTAAAATCAAGCGGAGTTATTCTTCCAACCTGATGGTTCGGCACGGCCGATACATGAGCCCCGATTGCGCTTACGGGATACACCAGGCTGGTGCCGAATTGAATCTTCAGCCGCTCCGCCGCGTCCGTATTGTCACTGGTCCAGGTTTGCGGCATGTAGTAGAGCATACCCGGATCGAAGCGGCCTCCTCCGCTGGAGCAGCTCTCGAAAAGAATATCCGGAAACGCCTGTGTAATACGTTCTAACAGCTCATACAAACCAAGCACATAGCGGTGGGCGGTCTCTGCTTGCCGTTCCGGCGGCAATTCGGCAGAACCGATCTCTGTCAGGCACCGGTTCATGTCCCACTTCACATAAGAAACAGGAACAGCGGAAAATATAGCAGAAAGCGAGTCGAAAATATAATCGCGCACCTCCTGGCGGGTATAATCCAGAACCAGCTGCCATCTGGCTTCGCTGCGTCTGCGTCCCGGGACATGAAGGCACCAGTCCGGATGCCTGCGGTACAGCTCGCTGTCCGGAGAGATCATCTCCGGTTCAACCCAGAGCCCGAACTTCAGCCCCAGCCCGTTAATACGTTCCGCAACATCGGCCAGTCCGCCGGGAAGCTTCCGGCGATCCTCGTACCAGTCACCCAATGAGGAATTGTCTGAATCCCGTTTACCAAACCAGCCGTCATCCAGCACAAACAGCTCGATCCCCAGCTTCGCCCCTTCTTCCGCTATGGATACCAGCTTGTCTGCGTTAAAGTCAAAATAGGTGGCTTCCCAGTTATTGACCAGAACAGGGCGCTCCTCATCCCGGTGCCTTCCCCGGCACAGCCGGGTGCGATACAGACGATGATACGTCCGCGACATCTCTCCCAGTCCTTGTCCGGAATAGACCATGACCGTTTCCGGTGTCTGAAAGCTCTCACCGGGACTAAGCAGCCATGCGAAATCAAAGGCATTGATGCCAATGCTGAACCGGACAGAGCCAAAGGAATCTACTTCGGCATCCGCCTCAAAGCCGCCGCTATATACAAGACTGAACCCGAAAGCTTCACCTTGAGCTTCCGTCGTCTCGGGAGTGACCAAAGCGGCAAAAGGATTAAACTGATGGCTGCTCATGCCTCTTTTACTGTCAATCCGGGTCTCTCCTTGATGAAGCGGTGTACGGGTAATATTCCCCTCCCTGGCCCAGGCGCCGGAAAGATACATCATCTCTAAATCCCGTCCGCCAGCAAAGTCGATGCTTGCACTCAAGGCGCGGCGAAGCCGTAACTCCTGTCCGCCTGCATTGCTGAAATGGGCCGAGCGGACGATCACGTTCCGGTCTGCGAAGATACTGTAGCACAATGTTACCTTCAGACTCGAATACGCATCGGTTAATTCCAGCTCCAGCGTGTCCGCCTCCGCCTCATCCTCGGTATATACGGCCGGAAGACCGGCCAGAGACGGCTTACCCTTAGTCACCCGGTAACCCGTGTATGTCAGCTCAGTAATCCGTGTTCCATCTACAAGCTCAACCTGATACGCCGGATTGCGGAAGTCTCCGCTTCCGTATTGCGGGTATTCTTGCGGTAAGCGGTCTAATCCGGCGGTATCCGGGGTATGGATAAGCATATCGGACATTGGCTCCCGGTGATTCAGTTTGCTTCCCCAATAGATATGTACCGGGTACCCGTCTATCATTTGAATGATATAACTCATACCCGATGACTGCAGATGAAACAGCCCTGCTTGTTCCTGAACGATGATGCCCATGACCTGACTCCCCTCTTCCGATAAGCACACCCTATTTATTCATGGTGTAATACTTGGTTAATTCTTGACCTAATGATGTTTGTTCCTAAAAGGATATACTATCTATACACATTTAGTACATAGCATGATGATCACTAAATATGTTATAATGCTTGAAATTAATTTCAAAGGAGTTTTGCTGTGATTGAATATTTGCCCCGCAGTAAGCAGCATATAGGATTACATCTTAATCAGTTTGGCAATGAGGAATGCCTGCCGGGTCACTTCTTCGGGCCGGCGGTAAGGAGCCACTATTTACTCCACTATGTTGTGGATGGGGAAGGGTTCTTTGAGGTTGACGGTACCCGTTATGAGCTGCGGAGAGGACAAGGCTTTTTGATATGTCCGGATATAATCACATACTATCAGGCCGGAACCGCGAACCCCTGGTCTTATTGTTGGTTCGGGTTTGAAGGGACCTCTGCGGAGACGCTTCTCAAGCAAGCAGGTATATCGAAGAGCTCCCCTATCTTCTGCTATGACCAGGACAATAGGATTGAACAGTACTTACAGATGATGATTGAATCCGGTGGATTAGGTAAAGCCCGGGAAACCAAGCTGACAGGCCTGCTGTATTTATTGCTGTCTCTTCTGATTGAATCCAGTCCGGTGACTTCCCCAGAGTATGAATATACGGAATCAAGAACAGAGATTTATGTCGAGAAGGTAACGAATTTCATTGAAATGAATTATCCGTATAAGTTCACCGTTGAGGATATCGCCCGGTTTATCGGACTCAACCGCAGCTATTTGTGCTCGTTGTTCAAGCAGAGCATGCATCTCAGCATTCAGGAGTATCTAATCCGCCATAGAATTAATAAGGCATGTGAAATGATGGGGAACACCGGGCTGTCTATTGCTGACATCTCCAGGTCCGTAGGCTACAACGATCCCCTGCTGTTCTCCAAAATGTTCAAGAAGGTGAAGGGCTCCTCCCCCAAACATTACCGCGCCGAAATCAAATAAACCAATGCCGACCGGTCACGCGTCGGCTTGGTTTATTTTTACGTTTCCTGTTATTCATCCCTTTTCCCCCTTTCTATATGGCATTCGTGACAGAATTGGCTTCTGAGTTACTAACTTATGCCAAACAATCTTCAAATGGTGGCTCATACACTCCATACTATAAAAGTCAGGCAAATGGAACTGCCGAATTAGCAAGACTTAGAACTACTCAATCCACCGGATCTGGTAGTGGAGCCTTTTCAAAAGGTTCTAGTACTAAAGATAATGATTTATATTATGCTATTCATAATTATAATTACAAATGGAATAACGGAACCGTTAGTATTACAGATAGATATGATTATGCCGTTAACGCTGATTATCAAGGTATAGCCGGAACTGCCGTAAATACAATGTGGCTTACTCAATCAAAGGGAGTTATTGTCCCCTTTCTTGTAGTAATGAATTTCTAGTCATTCTTAAATAGTGTTAATTTTAATTATACCCATATATTTACAAATTGTGCTCTCACTATTAAAAATAGAGGATATGATTTGATGAAAAACACAAGAGTAATTATTGGTGGATTCGTTATTTTAATAATCTTATTAGCAGTGTTGTATAAAGGTTATTTTGATAGTAGTAAAGAAATAGAATTTTTTAACGATAAGTTCGGAATACAACTGCCCAAAAAAAGCGAAATTATATTGAGTAAGAAATCATATGGGGCAATGGGAGATGGGTATCGGGTGTATATCTATCAAGTCGATTCTGAGAGTATGAAAATAATAGCGGAAAAGGGCCGCGAGAATCATTGGTCCGAACTCCCGCTTCCTTCAGATTTTGCGGCTTCATTCTTCAAAAAGATCAGGGCGATAACAGATGAGACAACTTCTAAACTAATACCACTCAATGCTGACAAAGGATACTTTGTGATAAGAAATAACCAAACCAACGCTTCAATTTCAGGGACTGATGTATTTAACTCCAGCTTCGACAATGTAATGATTGGAATGATGAATCTTGATAAGAATAGAATTTACTTATTATCGTATAACATGTGAGCAGGATCTTGATATTTGATACCGCCAAAATTAGCTCCAGCTTTAAGAAGAGGACCAAGAAACTTGGTCCTCTTCTTAAAGTATAGTTTAATAGGCGAAATGGGCCCATGCAACAAAATCGCTCAATACGAGCAATACATAACGCATCATGTTATTTAACACCTCTATTAATCTACATTAAAATTACATTTTTTAATAAATATAGTATTTAATCTCTATCAAAACCGCATAAATATATTAAATTATTAATATTTATTGACTGAATATATTAACGGTGTTATATTTCCTAACATATTAAAAAATATACATATAGGAAAAGGAGATTGCCGTTATGAATAAGTTCAAACGTCTGCGTAAAACTAAAAAGCAGGTTATGGCCACTTCCATTGCGTTATCTGTGCTTGCGTCGGGAGTCATTCCGTTCCAAACTGCTGATGCTCTAACCCGGGTAACTTCAGCAAGCGGTACAGTATGGGAGATTCACGATGTTTTTGCGCCCAGTTTAGATACGGGAAGTTTACGTACAATTGGCACTACACAAGTACAAGGCTTCGGTAATATCTTCGTGAAGGTGTCCTCACCTTCCGCTTCACTGATGAATGGTCAAATGATGCGCGGGTTTAACCTGAAATACGATGGCGTTAATAAGTTTACCTCGGCTCAATCTGTAAATCTGGGCAATGTAACAGTTACCCGTGATGTCTATGTGGATACTATTAATAATCGAACGAGATTCTTTGATACTTTTACGAATAAGAATGATGTAGCTGTCAAGGTTGATGTATCCTTCGGCGGCTCTCTAGGCTATGGTACCGGGGCGAATGCTTCCGTAGTTAAGGCAACCTACTCCGATGATCTTGAGGTGACAACAGATGACTCATGGATTGTTGTCGACAGCAGTGCCAGAAACAATAAGCCGCTAGGCGTTGCAGTCGGATCTCCGCATCCATTTAATAATGGATTAACCGCTCTGGGTAACCAGCAGCAGAATCCATTCACCACCCCTTTAGCCAAGTCCGGAAATGAGGCGAATTTCTACGGGTTCATTAATACATTACATATGGAGCCGGGTCAGTCCAAATCCCTGGTGCATTATGTACAAGTTGGTGAGGCCGGTGAAGATGGGCTGAAGAAGCTGGTGACTGTGCTAAATGGACTGAATAGCCAGCTGGATGTAACCGGCTTAACCAACGCCCAGATCCGTTCCATTAGTAACTGGGATATATCTGCTCTCGAAGGACTTGATACTGGAGATACCCTGGTTATTCCTGAGGCTCCTGCAGCCAAATCATTCGTAACCTCCTCCCCTTATGATGTTACGAATAAGTCCATTGCAGACATGCAGCAGGACATGATTAGCGGTAAAGCTACCTCGGTACAAATTACTCAAGCCTATCTAGATCGAATCAAGGTATACGATGAAGGCCAATTGGGATTCCATGCCTTCCTGCATGTCTCTCAAACTGCGCTCAATCAGGCAAGAGCTGCTGACAATGCCCGTGCCCAAGGTGCAACAGGTGATCTGCTCGGTATTCCAATTGCGATAAAGGATATCTATGATACCAAAGATATGCCTACTACAGGCGGCAGTAAAGCGCTTGAAGGCTGGCAGCCGGATTCGGATGCCTTCCAGGTGAATAAGCTGCGGGAAGCCGGAGCTGTCATTATTGGTAAAGTAAACACTTCGGAGTTCGCTAACAGCGGAAGCTTTAGTGAGAGCGGCTGGCAGCAGACCTGGAATGCACTCTATCCCTCCAAAACCTCTTTTGGCTCCAGCGGCGGCTCGGCCGTATCGGTTGCAGCTGATTTCGCAGCCGCAGCTATGGGATCGCAAACAGGGGTCTCCCTCTATGCACCTACGACAGGCGCCAGCTTAAAAAGCTTCCGTGGTACAGACGGCATGGCCAGCACTACAGGCGTACTGCCGCTCACGTGGGGACAGGATTATGCAGGTCCCATTGCCAAAACAGTAACGGACCTGGCCATCATGCTGAACGCTACAACGGGTACCGATCCACAGGATATTTTCACCGTGACTGCCGATGCAGATCATAAGCGTCCAGTGGACTGGAAGGCCGCTCTGGACACTAACGCATTGAAAGGAAAGAAAATCGGATACATTCCTGCATCCTTTATCTCCGGTTATGCTGATGATGATACGGGACAAGCCGTCATGAACAAGTTCTCCGAGCTTCAAGCAGCAGGCGCAACCATGGTTGAAATGTCGGCAGTACCGTCAGGTCCTGCCCGCCCTGCAGGCATTAATGGATCTACTGAAGGCTGGGCGCGCTATATTGAGCTTCATAAGGACTTCCCTTACCCGGATGGGGCAAGTGTACTGGCTTCGGATAAGGTGCTTATCTATAATCAGAGAGGATATACCAAGCCTGAGCGGATGACTGAACAGGCGGTACAAGATTACATCAAATATAGAACGGACTATAAGCAAGTGATTAAAGGCTGGATGGACGAGAATGGCGTGGATGCCCTGGTATATGCGGGTTTCATCAGTGACGTATATAACAATGACGCCTCCGCCTCTCAATTAAGCTCTGACCGCAACACGGGCGTATTAACGTCTACGGTCGGTCTCCCTACGGTAGTAGTTCCTGTAGGAACGAACGACAGCGGATATTCGATCTCTATGCAGCTTGTGGGCAGAGCGTGGGACGATGCCAAAGTTCTAGGTATGGGCTATGCGCTTGAGCAGCAAAGTAAGGCCAGACTGCTTACAGCCTTCGCTCCAGCCCTTCAATATGTCTCTAACCCTGCTAATCCTGATCCGGTAGATAATGGACCAAGCAATCCAAGTCCTGGTGGAGGTTCCGTAACTCCCCCGGCAACAGCAACGCCTACACCAACACCGGCTCCTACAGCAACACCAGCACCAGCAGCAACCGCAACACCAACACCTAAGCCGGAGATTGTCAGTTTCCCAGATACCCTTAATCATTGGGCCAAAGCAAGCATTGATGTGCTTATTGCCAAGGGGTTACTAACGGGTTATTCCGATGGAACCTTCCGTCCAAGTACAGGCTTGACCCGTGCCGAAGCCGTTAAGGTCATTACCACTTACATGGGACTTGATGGACAAGCAAGCAACTTCACAGATGTATCCGGGGCGCATTGGGCCAATAAGTATATCGGCGCAGCTGCCGGTGCAGGGCTGATGAACGGATATAGCGACGGCACCTTCCGTCCAAATGCGAAGATTAGCCGCAGTGAATTAGCAACACTGATCACTAGAGCCTTTAAGCTTACAGGTACAGGAAGCACATCCTTCAAAGATGTTAAAAAAGAGGCCTGGTATTATAATTCCATTGATGCACTCGCATCCAATAAAATTATTACCGGATACGAAGATAGTACCTTTAAGCCTGCAAAAGATATTACCAGAGCAGAGTTTGCAACAGTGGTTTCCAGATTACTGGAGACTGCGAATTAAGAGGTTCAATCCATAAAAGACAAGGCCATCCCGAAAAGGATGGTCTTTCTCCTGTTTTCAAGACATCCGGGCAAGCTTGCTCTGAGCGTATCTGGCGTTGAACGTCAGGGTTGCGGTATGATGAGGTTGGGAGGTGCAAAATGTCAAAAACGATATTAGTGGTAGACGATGATCAAGAAATCGTAAAACTCATCACCAAAAGCTTAAGGTACGAGCAATTTGAAGTCATCACAGCCAGTTCCGGAGAAGAAGCCTTATCTGTAGTGAATGATAATCACATTGATTTCATCGTTCTGGATATAGTGATGCCTGATATGAATGGGCTTGATGTCTGCCGGAATATCCGGACTTCCTATAATGTTCCCATCCTTTTTTTAAGTGCGCGTGATCAGGATATTGATAAAATCGTCGGTCTCGAAATAGGAGCTGACGATTACATGACCAAACCGTTCAGTATTCAGGAGCTTGCCTCCAGGATCAAGGCCCATTTCCGGAAAGTGGACAGGCTGCATAAAGAGTGGGATGAGCTTAGCCCCGGTAAAGAAAAGGCGGATGCTCCGCTTATTTTGAATGATAAAACGTTTGAAGCCTTCCTGCATACCCGGAAGCTCGACTTATCCGCGAAAGAATTTCAAATTCTGTCTATCCTTATGCGTCATCCCAATCAGGTACTCAGCCGTGAGCAGATCTATGAGAAGGTCTGGGGGGACGAGTACGGAGAGATCAATACCGTAACGGTCCATATTAAGAATATCCGCAAGAAGCTGGGTCCTGAACATAACTTCATTAAAACCATTTGGGGTATAGGCTATAAATATACGGAAAGAGAGCAATAGGATGAAACTGAAAATAAAACTTCCCCTCTTATTCCTGCTGATGCTTCTCATTCTTATGTTTTCCATTGGACTGTACTTGAAGTTTGTCTTCGCAGTATATTCCCCTATACGCACTACATTACTGGACTCCCGATATATAGCCTTGCTGCTGCCCATCTTTGCCATCGCGGGTTGTATATTTCTCATTCTGATCATCTATATTTATAGAAGCATAGAGAAGCCCATCCGGCTTCTGAATACCCGGCTGGAGGAAGTCAATGTGGTCCATCCCCTGCCTCCGCTGGCTTCGAGGAGTAATGACGAGATCGGAGAGCTGTACAAGCACTTCAATAAGATGGAGCATAAGCTGCAGCTCGCCCACAGAGAACAAACCGATATGATTGCAGCCATCGCCCACGATTTGAAGACACCCCTTACCTCTATTAACGGCTTCACCGAACTGCTGGCTACACATGGGGACTTACCCGACACTGAAAAGCAGGAATATTATGAACTGATTCAAAAGAAGTCCGCCTATATGGTTGAGCTCATCAATGATCTCTCCAGCTTCACCAAACAAAAACTGGAGCTGGAATCCATGGTAGCCGGGCCTGTAAGGGCAACAGAGTTATTTGAAGACATTGCTTTTGAATATGAGGTTGAGCTGGCTGGACTTGACAACGAACTGACCTGCCGCCATTCATTCACGGACAGTATATGGCTAAGGGTCAATGAACCGATGATCCGCCGGGTGTTCGGCAACCTCTTCAGCAATGCTGTAAGATATGGGGGGAAGAATAAGCTGAACGTGTATATGACCGGATACCTGAGGGAGCATCATGCCTATTTCCAAATCGAGGACAACGGAATTGGCGTGCCGGATAAGGATCTCTCTTCTCTGTTCCTTAAATTCTTCACGGTGGATAAATCGCGGCAAATCCAAAAGGGCGGCCTTGGGCTGGGCCTGGCAAGCTGTAAATCTATTATTGAGCATCACGGGGGAGAGATTATGGCCTTCCCTTCCGAATATGGCGGTTTGGGGATACGATTCAGCCTCCCCCTGGCTTCACTTCACTGATTGTATCTATGTACTTCTTCTTCAACAACCAAAGATTACAGGCTGCTGCCGGGTGTGACACCCAGGCAACAGCCTGTTTGTTTTTTTAGCAGTTTATAGTTTTTTATATTCTCTTTATAAACCTTTATTTTTCTTTTACCGGAGCTTCATCTTCGAATGTGAAAATGACTTGTATATATTAGGGATTGTCATAGGAGGAGTTAACAGCTATGCGAATTTTATCAGAGAGAAAAAAAAGCAGCACGCCCGCTATACAGATTGACGGTGTGCACAAAAAGTTTGGCGACTATACCATATTAAACAATCTTTCGCTGGAGGTGAGCCGCGGTGAGATTTTTGGATTCCTGGGACTGAATGGCGCCGGGAAGACAACGACGATCAAGATGCTCCTGGCGATGCTGAAGCCAACCTCCGGCAAGCTCTATATGTTAGGTGAAAAGGTCGATGCCGGAAACTCTACATTATGGAGCAAGGTCGGATATTTGGAGGAAGCTACTTTTTATCCAGATCTCACGGTAACTGAGAATCTTGACATCGCACGGCGTATGCAAGGGTTGGCTGACAAGGATGCCGTACATCAGGTGATCTATAAGCTGGGACTTGAGCCGCATCAAAAGAAAAAAGCAAAACATCTCTCACTCGGTAACAAGCAGCGCCTGGGACTTGCCAAAGCGATGATTCACAATCCGGAAATTCTAATCCTGGACGAGCCGATCAACGGTCTTGATCCCGCAGGCGTAGCGGAGATACGGAATATGTTATATAATCTGGCAACCAATTTCGGCGTAACTGTTTTTATATCCAGCCATCTGTTAGAGGAGCTCTCGAAGGTGTCGACACGCATAGGAATTATTCACGGCGGCCGGCTGGTGCAAGAAGTCGCAATGGATAAGCTGGAGCAGTCCTTACAGAAAAACCTGGTGGTGAACGGACTGAACAAACCTGCCTTAAAGAAGGTGCTGGAAGAGCATGGCTATACCTTTGAGGATACCCCGGACGGCTATATCAAACTAACCAACGAGCACGCGGCAGATCATCCTGAACGGCTGGCTGAACTGCTCGTACAACGCAATCAGCCGCCAACATCGCTCCGGGTGGTTACGGAGGATTTGGAAGGATATTTTCTCCGCACCATTGGGATGACCAGGGGGATTAAATAATGAATATTCTATCTGTGTTACATTGTGAGATTCGCAAGATTATCCGCTCCAATGTGTTCTGGATCATGTTTCTTGTCTTAGGCTTCGGGCCCATCATGATGGGCGTCGGAAATGTATTATCCAGTGACGCCGGCGCTGTCAGCTGGGAGCAGTATTTAACCGGATTGCTGGATACACTTGCCCCGCTGGGGCTTATCGGATATACCTTTGTTGCGGCATGGGTATTCGGACGGGAGTTTGCGGATAGAACCATCAAGGATTTACTGGCAAAGCCCGTGTCCAGAGCGAAAATTGTATTGTCCAAATTCCTTGTCATTTTAGCATGGTGCCTGTTGCTTTCCGTCTATATGTTTGCCGTAGGTTTTGCCGTAGGGGCAATCATGGGCGTCCAAGGCGGGTCCGCTTCCTTCATTTCGGGCTTGTTCTTTAAGTTCCTGATCACCTCGCTAATGTACATTTTGGTGACCGCACCAACCATTCTTTTGGCCAATGTGACTAAGGGCTACCTGGCACCCCTGGGACTCATCCTGATCATCGTCATTCTGTCCAATGTGCTCGCCTCCTTTGGATTTGCACCCTATTTCCCTTGGACCATCCCGTCGGTATTTCAAAGCACCGGTTCCTTACAGCTCAGCAGTATATTGATACTTGCGTATACAGGGATAGTCGGAATAGCCGGAACCTTTGCCTGGTGGAGATATGCGGAGCAGCCGTAAACGGACCGGATCTTAAATCGTATGAAGAAACATCTGCTGAAGAGCAGGTGTTTTTTTATCACTTTTCATCTCACTCCTCATCACTCACAGTGCTCTTCATCGCCTCCTGTTCGCGGAACGCCGAAGGGGTCAGCCCGTACTTTTTCTTGAACAAGGTGGAGAAGTAAGTAATGTTGTATATCCCTACCGCTTCACTGATCCTGGCCGCAGTCTCCGAGGTAGAAGCAAGCAGTTCCTTTGCTCTTTCCAGCCGGGTGTTGTTCAAGTATTCACTGAAGGATTGCCGGGTCGCTCCTTTGAACAGTTTCCCCAGATAGCTGGGCGACAGTCCGGCGATGCTCGACACCAGATCGAGGGAGATGTTAGGCTCGGCATAATGCTCATGAATGTAATTCTGTGCTTTTTCGATAAGGATATTATGCTTTTGAGCATTCAGCCAGTGATTCTTGTCTTCAATTAATGTGCAGATGGTACTGCAATAGCGGTTGAACAGGTTACGGATCTCCGTCAGATCTTCAGCCCGTTCAATATCGGTTACCGCTTGCAGGTAATCATTGAAATTAGAATCCGGCACATGCTGTAAATAGTCAAAATGTTTAAGCAAAGACAACATGAGTTGAGTGCTAAAGGTGATGACCTGATGAACGGAACCGCCAGATATTTTATCTATAAATTCTTCGATGGCACTAACCATTGCTTCCGGCTTGCCGTCCTGCACAGCATCAATCAGCTTCTTCTCGTAGGCGCTGGGGTAACTGAGGGCCGTCAACACATGATGGCGTGTCGCTATAGCATCCAGAATCGCTTCCTTCCCATAGATGAGCCGGTATTTCACATACTGCTGTGCAGAAGTGTACGAGGACGGAATATTCCCCTTTCCACAGGATATATCTCCTATCCCTATAGATACCGTCACCTTGAAGTAGCGGTTCAGGAAGCTTTGAATATTACGCAAGGCAGGCCACAGCTCCTCCGGGAGCTGATTGTTCTTGTATTGAAGGATGGCAACGGCTTCACTTCCTCCCATAATGAGCACATCACATGGGCCGATCGGCTCCAGCATCTCTTTGGCGATATTCCCGAGTGCGAAGCGCAGCAAAGACTGCTGTTTCCCCTCCATCCTCTCCCCTAGTGGTTCAAGCTCATTGATTCTGAACACCAGCACGCCAAAGTACGGCCCCGCCACCTCCTCGCCGATATCCTTAAGAATTTCGCTCGAAACATAGTGTTCCAGGGAATGACCACGCAGCAAGGCATGCAGGTAATGCTCACGGACGGTCCGGGAGGAGTGGTTAATTACAAACTGCATCGACTTCTCACGTTCATGATAGGAATGGAACACCTCGGTCATCAGCTTGTATTCATCAATAGGTGCCAACCCGGAGGCCGGATGGGCCGGGTTAGGCATGACTTTTTCGAGCAGCGCCGATAAGGGTCTATTCATGTTGGAGGTCAACAGGACAGAGAGCAACAGACCTGCAAGTACAATTCCGGCTGTAACCAGCAGCGTAATCCCCCGGAGCTGGTCGATGTTCGAGATGAGCTCGGAATACGGTGAAACGCTTACAAAATACCAGTCCAGTTCCTCTGACTTCACATAAGTGACCAGATTCCTTTGGTCTGAAATCGTTGTGGTGAAGCTGCTCTCCTCATGGTTCTCGATTAATATCTTCCGCACATACTCCTCTTCGGATAAATCCTCCAGAAACAGGTTGGAATCGGTATGAGACAGCACTTTACCTTCATTATTGATTACAAAAACATTATTAGCGGCGTCCGCACTGCTGATCTTGCGGATGGTCGTCAGAATGGACTGCTCCTCCACATTGATATAGATCAGCGGATTGCCTGTGGTCCGGGGTGAGAAATTCGGGTACAGCAAGAAGGTCAGGAACTGTAATGACTTCCCGTTGTTGCGGCCCGGAACCTTCAGACTGCGCGGATGGAACTCCATATACTGCTTCGCGCTGAGGGTGGTAAGCGAAGCGTCGAACGGAAGGCCGGCTGTATCAACTGTCGTGCCTGTAGAAGGCCGGTGTATCCCGATACTGTGTATATATGGGTTCACATTTGTAATTTGTTCGATCTGCTGAAAAATATGATAATTGCTGACCTTGTCCTCCACCTTCTCATTGAGAAAGGACAGGATTTCCGGTTGAATCAGCAGTGTATTTCCTATAGTAACGACCTGATTATAGACTACATCGGAGGCGTAGGTGATCTGGGATAACATCGCCCGGGAATTACGTTCGATCTCCTTAATAGCACTTCTGGAGAATAGTGAGAAGAGTACACCGGATAGCAGGCTTACGGTCAGAAGAACGAGAAGGAAATATGAGATGGTGAGCTTTTGAAATGCCTTGTATCGAACAAGCCGGTTGATGGTTGTCCGCATGTTGAATTCCTCCCAACACTGCTCGTTATCATTTCTAAACTATAGTACATTTTGGGCCGAAAAGGTACTGAATCAGGCCAAAATGAAAGTCATTCCGTTTTTTTGAAAGCCTTGTGTTTGAATTTGAAAGCGTTTTCCAGGTTTTGAAATAGACTCTTCGGGAGGGTATGGCTAATCTGGAATCAAGGCAATCGTCATTTATAACAAATGGGGGGAACAGGAAATTGACAAAAAAACGGCGTCCAAGACTCAGCATACTTTCTGACATCCGCAGGAATGGTACATCCTATTTGTTGGTTTTGCCGGCAATGGCCTACACTTTTATTTTCGGCTATATGACGTATCCTTATATGGTCATTGCTTTCCAGCGTTTCAATTATACCAAGGGAATCTTCCATAGCGAATGGGTGGGATTCAAGAACTTCGAGTTCTTCTTCCGGTCCAACAAAGCGCTTACGGTCACCTTCAACACCATTTACCTCAATTTACTCTTTATTATTTTCGGTACGCTGATGGCGCTGGCTATTTCACTGGTTCTAAACGAGCTGCGCAAGAAGCTGTTTGTTAAGATCAGTCAATCCCTGATGTTATTCCCGAATTTCATCTCATGGATTGTCATTAGCTATGTGCTGTATGCGCTCTTCTCGATGGATATGGGGATTGTGAACAAAACGCTGAACCAGCTCGGCATGTCCTCCGTGAACTGGTATACCGAGGCGCAGTCTTGGCCGGCGATTCTTACGGTCATGCATGTGTGGAAGGGGGCCGGAATGAGTGCCATTATCTACTTGGCGACCATTACCGGTATCGACGAGACGTTGTATGAAGCAGCCGAGATTGACGGGGCTAACCGCCTGCAGATGTGCTTCCGGATTACGCTTCCGCTAATGATGCCCACGGTTATTATCCTGACGATGCTCTCGGTCGGCAAAATTATGTACGGCGATTTCGGAATGATCTATGCGCTCATCGGTGACAACGGCACCCTGTATTCGACCACGGATATCATTGATACGTATGTATTCCGGTCCTTGCGTCAGATTGGCGACCCCTCCGAAGCCATGGCTGTTGGACTTTTCCAGTCGGTCATCGGATTCATCCTTGTCTTTGGGACAAATGCCATTACCCGCAGGTTCTTCAAAGATGGCGCATTATACTAAATCCGGAGGAGTAACTATGAAAAAAATGTCAATCAGCAAGACGGTCATGTACACGCTGACTGCGGTGTATTCGGCGCTTTGCCTGCTTCCGATGCTACTCGTGCTGATGATCTCTATCACGGATGAGGATGCTATTCTTAAGAACGGCTACAGCCTCTTTCCGGAGAAATTCTCTCTATATGCCTATAAGCTGATCTTCACGGGCGGCTCCCAAGTCATTCAGAGCTACGGAATTTCTATCTTTGTCACGGTCGTCGGTACCACGCTGGCTATTCTGATTACTTCTATGGCAGGCTATACATTAGCGAACAAAAATGTGAAGAACCGCAATCTGCTGGCTCTTTACTTCTTTATCACCATGATTTTCACAGCCGGGATTGTGCCCTGGTATCTGATGAACCGGTCACTCGGATTAACCAATAATATCTTGGCTCTGATTATTCCGTCGCTCCTGTTCAGCCCGTTCAACCTCTTCCTGGTACGCAATTTCATGAACGGAATTCCCGACTCGCTGCGGGAATCAGCTACCATAGACGGAGCGAGTGATATTGTGATTGCTTTTAAGATTTACCTTCCGTTATGTAAGCCGGTACTCGCGACCATTGCCCTCTTCTATGGACTGGATTACTGGAATAACTGGTGGAATGCGATCATGCTAATTGACACCAAAGATTTGTATCCGCTGCAATTCATGCTGCTGCAGATGCAATCGGAGATCAGTATGCTGAACGATATGGCTATGCTGGCCGGAACAAGCGACGTTACGCTTCCTTCGGAGTCGGTCAAGATGGCGACAGCCATCGTGACGATCGGGCCGATCGTCCTCCTCTATCCGTATCTGCAAAAGTACTTCGTGAAAGGGCTGGTTATAGGTTCAGTTAAAGGCTGATGTCATCCCTAAGGGGTTAACATAAATAGGCATAAATAGAGGAGGTCTATATTATTCATGAAAAAACATTACGCCATTCTATGTGCTGTGGTGCTTGCCCTTTCTACATTGATCGGGTGCGGCAAGGCTTCCGACAGCCCTGCCGCAAACGGGGAAAATAACGCTTCATCCCCGAAGTCGGACAATATCGTCCGGATCAAATACGTGGTTCCCGGCACCGAGCCCAAAGACTACCAAAAGGTGTATGAAAAAGTCAATGAGAAGCTGGCTGCAGATGGTGTCGGCGTTGAAGTGGAGAAAATCTTCATCCCCTGGGATGCATGGGACCAGAAGCTGAACCTGATGCTGTCCACGGGCGAAGAGTTCGATCTCTTCCATGTCATGCAGGACCGCACTCCGTTCTCCAACTACTATACCCGGGGGGCGCTGGCAGATATCTCAGAGGAAATTGAAAAATATGGAGCAAACCTGAAAAAGCATATCCCGGAGGATATCTTTAGCGGCGCAACCATTGGCGGGAAATATTATATCGTCCCCTCCTACTGGGTTGAAATGGCGAGCGAGGGGCAATTCAATATCCGCCGCGACATTCTCCGCGAGAACAATCTGAAAGAGCCGGCAACTCCGGCTGAATTGATTAGCGCCTGGGAGATTGTGATGAAGAACTGGAAGGGCAAAAACAAGCCTTATCTCGGCACCCGGGCCGATTTTGACCCGATATCCCTGCATACCTCCATCTTACACCGGAGTTATGACAGCTTCCCGTTCACCGTTAAAGATAAGTTCTTTTATGTTAATCAGAACGGTGAGGTCAAATCCTGGATTGAGACAGAAGAATTCAAGAAGGATGCTGCTTTCATGCGCGAGCTGTACACCAAAGAAATTACGAATCCTGATATCCTAGTCATGAAGCAGGAGCAGGTAGATGCTCAGCTCGACAGCGGGGAGTGGTTCGTACGCCTGGGAACGGGCGGAAGCTTGAACGGGCTCCAGAAATACAATCCAAAAGCTACAGTAGACGATATCGGAGTGGTATGGTTTAACCCGGAGAAAGAATATCTGCGTCCACTCTCCTTCAAGAACGGAAATGCCGTACCGGCGAACAGCAAACATCCGGAGGCAGCCGTGAAATTCATGGATTGGATGCTGGCCAGTCAGGACAATTATGATCTGGTTCAATATGGCATAGAGGGTGAACACTACACCAAAGATGGCGAAAAGGGCCTAAAGCCGATCAAAGATCCGAATAACAATAACAATCCGAGATACAGGGGCTCCGATTCGCAAAACGGGAATGTGAACTTTATGCGCTTTGACCTGGAGAATAGTATACCTGACAATAACAAAGTCTTATTTGAGCCAAATCCCAAAGCGGTTAATAGTATTGCAGCCAACTTTATTTTTGATCCAACGAATGTGAGAACGGAATATACTAATATTCTCTCGGAAGCTTCAGCCAGCATCACTCCAATCTATATGGGGGTTCTGGACTACGACCAAGCCTTCACTGAAGCACTGGACAAAATGAAGAAAGCGGGCCTGGACAAGGTAGTTGCGGAATACCAAAAACAGTTTCAGGAATATCAATCTTCTCTTCAATAAAAAGAGCTGATACAATAAAGGAGTGCGGAAATGTTGAGCCTGCATAAGCAAAAAATAGAATTTGAAGCGTCAAAAACCATTTATGAAAGCGCAACCTTATCATTTAAAAACGTGGAAGGGTTTGATGTCTATAATATTTCGATTCCTTTTGAACGGGATGGCAAACGTTACTTGTTCGGCCGGGTAGAACGCCGCGAAGAATGGGCCCGCTCCTGGGTCCGCCTCTTCGAGGAGACCGGTCAGGATGAGTGGACCGTGGTAGATAATAGTATGATCTATACGCTGGAGGACCCGTTTATCAGTGAAATCGGTGATGAGCTTGTCCTGGGCGGAACGCATGTGCAATATCAAAGCGGCAAATACAGCACGTTTTTTGGATATTTTTACCGGGGGACTGACCTCCACGATTTGTACTACTTCACTACCGGTCCTAACAAAATGAAAGATATCCGCCTTGTTGCTCTGGCAGACGGCAGGATTGGCGTCTTCTCACGCCCGCGGGGCAGCGAGATGAAGGGCCAATACGGCAGCGAATCCATGATAGGCTTCACCGTTATTGACAACCTGGAGGATTTGACTGCAGACGTCATTGAGAATGCGCCTTACATTCATGGTATTTTTGGTGCAGGCGAATGGGGAGGCGTTAATCAGGCTTATCTGCTGGATAGCGGCAAGATCGGAATTATCGGCCATATTTGTTATCAGGATAAGGATGAGGATGGCAAGCTTCTAAAGGTATATTTGAATATGGCCTTTATCTTCGATCCCATCACCAGGGAATCCCATCACCTGCATCTGATTGGAAGCCGTTCCTGCTACCCGCCGGGGCCCGCCAAGTTCCCATATTTGACGGACTGCGTCTTTTCTTCGGGGATCGTGATGCGGGGGGACGGCAAGGCTGATCTGTACAGCGGTGTTGGTGATTGCCAGGCCGGGCGTATTACGATCGACTATCCGTTCGCACCCTATGGAAGCATTGTCTAAATCACAGTTCGTACTCACAAGGAGGATATTCAAACGATGAATCATGCAAATACAGCTGTCATAGGAGCTTTGACATCCAGCCCGCTCATCCGCCGTCACCCGGCCAATCCTGTGCTGGATGCGGCCCGGGTCCCTTATCCCACCGCACTTGTGTTCAATGCAGGAGTGGTTAAGTTCGGCGGCCGGTATGTGATGGTATTCCGCAATGACTATGGCTCACTCGACAAGCAGACCCTTGAACCGACTAATACAACGGATCTGGGTATCGCCTTCAGTGAAGACGGAATTCACTGGACGGCAGGGCCCAAGCCGGTATTCAAGCTGCATGACGAAGAGGTTGTACGCGCTTACGATCCGCGTCTGACGGTGATTGACGGACGCTGCTACATGTGCTTCGCTGTAGATACACGGCATGGTATCCGGGGAGGGGTCGCAGTCACGGATGACTTCGAATCCTTTGAAATATTGAGCTTGTCTACGCCGGACCTGCGGAATATGGTACTGTTCCCAGAGAAGATCAACGGCAACTATGTGCGGCTGGAACGGCCGTTCACCGTATACAGCCGCGGAGGCAAGGACCGGTTCGACACCTGGATCTCGGAGTCGCCGGATCTGATCTATTGGGGACGTTCGGATCTGCTGCTGGCGGTGGAGCAGGTACCGTTCGCCAATGACAAGATCGGTCCGGCAGCGCCGCCAGTGAAGACGGATAAGGGCTGGCTCACCACCTTCCATGCGGTGGATATCGACTCCGCCAGAGGGAAGCACGGCTGGGAGCCGTCCTGGAAGAAGCGGTATACCGCAGGTATTATGCTGCTTGACCTGGACAATCCGAAGAAGATTCTCGGGATGAGTGCATCGCCGCTGCTTGCACCTGAAGCACCCTACGAAATAGACGGAGGCTTCCGCAATAATGTCATCTTCCCCGGCGGCATGATCCTGGAGGACGATGGCGAAGTCAAAATCTATTACGGAGCCGCCGACACCGTAGAATGTCTGGCTACCGCCCATGTCGATGATCTGATCCGGCTTTGTTTGGGACAGTGAGACTGGCCTTCTAACTAACAGAAGCGGGTATCATCCTTGAATGAGGAGGATTCCCGCTTTTTACTTTGTAAAACTCATGATACAGCTTTAACCGCTTGCGGTAACGTTCTTTCGTATTCCTTATGTAACACATAACGTTGGACGCCTCTCGAAGCGCTTACTGCCTCCCTCGCATGATGGATAGCAGTTTTACTGTTACCTGCTTTGAGTTCAATTTCTGCGAGCAGCGCTGATCTCATCCATTGCTTCTTAATTGACTCAAGATGTTCCCGCGCCTGAGCACTCTCCCCTTCCTCCAACAGCAGAACCGTTTCATAGTATGTCCGGTAATCAGCATGGCGGATATGCGGAACGGCTTCCCGAACAGCAGCCATGTCTTTGCGGTACAGTCCGTAAGCCGCCTTGAATGTTGCCTGTACCGCCACCTGCTTATGTTTGCTCATTAGCTTCTCCATAACCGTTCTTGCTTCATCGTCAAGTCTATTCGCAAGAACATACTGAATATACAGGGCAGGATTGTTTTTCTGGCTGAGTAAAAAAGACTCCACGCGGTCCACCCGCTTCTCCAAAACAGCAGGATAATAGAATTGGGCTATAAAAACAAGGAGAACCGCCACCACAGCCCCTCCTACGATCAGGATGGGTGAATAGTCGTTGAATAATGCGAATAAGACAAACACGAACAGCGCGAAATAAACAGCAATGCTCCAGCGAAAGCGTTTCATTATAAATCTCCTTTGAATGTCATAATAATAAGCAAAAATTCCATTTCAAATATTGTATCACAAGTTGAAAGACATGATATTTAACATAGTTTGAGCATGTTTACAGTCACATCCGGGAAAGACTTAACTGTGTTACGATATGTCAATAACTTGCGAAAGAGGTGTGTAATTGAAACTTCCAACAATCCAATTCGGACAGATTACATCGAGAGTTCCTGTTATTCAAGGTGGAATGGGTGTAGGCATATCCTTAAGCGGACTAGCCGCTGCTGTAGCCAATGCAGGCGGGATCGGCACCATCTCTGGTACAGGAATCACTGCAGAAGAGCTGAGAATACATATTCGCAAAACAAGAGAACTCTCTAATGGAATTGGCTATGTCGGTGTGAATGTACTCTTCGCAGTGAAGGATTTTGCCGAGAAAATGAAGGTTGCTTTAGAAGAAAAGGTTGACTTTATAATTTCCGGAGCCGGAATTTCTAGAGATATTTATGCATGGGGCAGAGAATATGGTACTCCGGTCGTAACTATTGTTTCATCCGCCAAATTAGCCCGAATCTCCCAAAAACTTGGTGCCTCCGCAATTGTCGTGGAAGGGTTCGAGGCCGGGGGACATTTAGGTACAGACAGACCTATGTTCGATATCCTTCCTGAAGTCTTAGAGGCCGTTTCGATTCCGGTTATTGCTGCAGGTGGAATTCTGACAGGGGATGATATCGCAAAAGCCCTTCGGATGGGCGCTTCCGGTGTTCAAATGGGCACCCGTTTTGTAGCAAGCCATGAGTGTGATGCTCCCTTGGCCTTCAAGCAAAAGTATGTAGATGCTCAGCAAGGAGATACGGTCCTGATCAAATCTACTGTGGGTCTGGAAGGAAGAGCGATTCGCAATGACTTTACGGACCGGATCAGTAATGATGCCAGATTAAAGATAGCCAAATGCTATGATTGTCTAAAGGTGTGTTCACATCGCTTCTGTACAATGGAGTCCCTGCTCACTTCCCTTAGAGGGGATGTTAAGAACGGCTTGGTTTTTGCCGGGTCCAGAGTCCATGAGATTACAGAGATTCTGTCCGTCCAGCAGATTATCGACAATTTAATGAGTGAGTATCAAAGGGCATTGAGCCCTACCGTTTAAGGCGGCCAACCACGACTTTCTTTTCCCGTCCACACAACAAAAGGAGGCACATTTATGAAAACATGCCTCCGATTGTTGGTTGAAACTTTTTTACGGGATATCAGGTATCACTGTTCTGCATCCATCAGACGAAGCAGCATAATCGCCGCTTCAGCCCGGGTAGCAGGATCAGCAGGAGCGAAACGATTACCATTCTTGCCCTTAATTATTCCCAAATCTGCCGCGGCAGCGACGGACGGAAGCGCCCATGGCTTAATCTGCTGCTTATCGGCAAATGAGACCGTTTCGTTCGAATTAAGCTCGCCGCTGTATAGCCTCATGATCAGGACAGCCATTTCGGATCTGCTAATCCATTGATCCGGACGGAAGCTACCGTCCGCGTAGCCTTTAATCAGACCCGTCTGCTCCGCTTCCGCGATATAATCCTTTGCCCAAACCGGGATTTTATCTACATCACTGAAATTTAGCGGCATACCGCCTTTCGCTTCGAAATCAAACGCCCTCGCGGTCATTACAACGAACTCCGCGCGTGTAATCTTCACATCAGGACGGAAGGTTCCATCCCCGAAACCGTTTACGAACCCCATACTGACAGCGCGTTCTATCCCTTCTTTGGCCCAATGATTAGCAATATCCTTGAATGTTACGGAATTCCCCGCTGCTTGCACCGTGATGTCTGCTTTCGTTCCCGGCTTGACAACAGTATCCGTAAGATCGCTTTTTACCAGCTTCACACGTGTTAATTCTACTGTCGGCTGTCCCGTTTTCTTTCCAATGACTTCAAACGTAATTGCTGCGAGCTCACCTTTTCCCGATAGGCCCGCGACCTTGCCAACCTTCGTATGCGCGAACACGACAAGGCCATCTTCAGGAGCAAGCGGGACGGAGAACCCTTGCAGCAAGCTTTCACTTTTTTTGTATAATAGAAGATTGGTATCGTACTTCAAATTGATCTCGAAGCCATATACATCGGCAAGATCCGCTCCCGTCACCGTCACCACAACTTGATTCCCCTTAATGGGCGTATAATTGGAGACTGATAAGCTAAAGGAGGCATCCTTGGCCATTGCATACACCGGCAGCAGGGAAAGTGTGAACCAAGCAGCTAGAAGCATCATTCCTACTCGATATTTCAAGCGAATTCCCATCCTTTCGATATCCCCTTATTTCCACACGTAATTATTTCAGAATTTTGCGAGCCAGAATGGAGATATCCACGATGTCAATCATACCGTCGCCATTCAAATCCAACCTTCTGTACTCATTCCAATTGGAATCTTGATTATTTTTGCCGTAAGCGGATGCGATAATTGCAAGGTCACCAACACTTACTCTGCTGTCGTTATTGTAATCTCCTTCGATTGATTTAATCATTGAACCCTTGAAGCTTTGCAGAGCTGCGTGCAGCTTCAATGTCGCCTCTTCAATTTCAGCCTGGCTTACTCCTTGAGCCGAAGCCACCCCTTGAGCGGAATTAATAGCTGCCTGTAGAGTTGCTTTTGAGCCTAATGGATACTGGCCGGGAGATACGCCTTCAGTTGCTGCATCATGCGTGCTTTGTGCTTCCGCAATCAGAAGCAGTAAGCCCGACTTATCCATCTTATTAATTTGCACTGTGTGAGTTGCACCAGCCCAATCTGACTCTTGGCCTGCGCCATCAGCAACCGTTAGCTGAGTGACGCGAATGGAAGCGCTCTGCGAATGATCCGCTGCAACCGCTTTGAACTTAAGCTTAATCAATCCCTTCGTCATATCCGTATTGCCAATAGTAGTGGCGATGGTTCTAAGCTTGCCAGGTTCATTCACTTCACCAACTAGTTTGAAATCCTGCTGGAGCGATTCCATTGATATGAATTCCAGCTTATCCGCATCATAATTAATCGTAATATCTAGTGCTTTGGCATCTGTTCCAGCATGTGTCAAGCTGAATACAACATCAAAGTTGCTGCCGCCTTCAACGGTTCCCGGTCCAGTCAGCAACGCGCCTTCTTGACCGCTCATCCCGTTCACAAGTCTAACCTCACCCCATAGTGAACCGTTATTATAGGACTGTCCGGACACATCATGCCACATGATAATGTCCTGACGGCCACCAGTTGCTTTGGCATCATTGATCTGCACATCAAATCCAATGACATGATCAGCCGCAGGAGCGCCAGCTTTAAAGGGAATCTTAGTTTCAATGTAATAACCGCCATCCACGACTTTGGCAAAAGACTCATAACCTGCACTGACACTGCCTGGATTAAAGCTTTTCTCATTAAGATAGTTAGTGCGGTATTGTCCCATGCCTGTGCCGTATGAGGTTTGTTTACTGTTGGTCTCATCTACAAAGATCTCGACCGAATCCTTCTCATGCGCGTCGCTGCTGCTGCTGTTCAGCACGGGGTCTTTTACACGCACCAGAACATACAGGTTAGAATCGTCCCATAGTACTTTAGCGGAACCGTCCGCCGGACCGTTCACCATTGTCAGATGCTTCAGGATCGGCAGCGTGACGGTCGTATTCCAGAGCGGGTCGAGCTCGGAGCCGCCGAGAGCAGGCGTACCGTATACAGCAGTCGCAACTCCGCCAGTTAACAGTTGAAGCGCTTTGATTGCGTTACGCAGCGCATAATAGGAATGATCCGCTGCTGTCTGCGAGATCTCCTCATTGGCGGCAGCAGCTTTGGCCTCACTTAATGCGCCTGCAAAAGCGTTCCATGAATCGCTTGTGTGCATCGTACTTTCCTTGTTACTCGCGGCCTCAATCAAGGCGGTCAGCAAGGTTATGTCGACCTTGGGAACCACGGGATTCGCGGACCCGCCGCGACCGGCTTTGACCTCGTTAAAATAAGTTTCTACTCTCGTAATTTCGTCAGCGGTCAGCACCCTGTCGTAGATGAGAATCTGCAAGACTCTGCCCATGAAACGGTGGGGGGTTGCAGCTGCCATCGTGTAACCTACGCTCAGATCCGACCGGTTCCCCATAAGAGCCTTAGCGTTGGTTCCGGGGGTGCCGATGACGTTGTTATTAACATAAACTTCTCTTTTGGTTCCGTTCAGCTGCGCCCGGACGCTGACCAGATCGTCAGTGGCTGTTGTTGTAAATTGTTGCCCGCCGCCCGATACGCCGCCATCCGCATTACCAAAGCGGACGTTAACCCTGTTTGTTCCTACACCGAGACTAATACCGCTCCAACCGTCGTTGGCGGCCCATGTTTGGTAAGCCTCGTTCAATCCGAAATAGACAAGACCATTTTGGTCACTGGAGTTATTGGCTATTGTCGTAGGTCTAACCAGCGTGTATATTGTCATCTGTGTACTGCCGTTATAGTCTTTGAAGCCCGCAGCTTTTAACGGCTTGGAATCCGCGGCGAATTCTACATAGTCGTATACATCTTTCTTTAGCTTGGGATTCCCGTCAGGTGTTCCAAGATTATCGCCGCCGCTTCCGGGGACGTTTGCCGGGACAAGCTTCGCCGGGATGTTCCCCATATTAGTCCACCCGGTCACGTTGCCGCTGCTATCCATTTCCACGCCCTCATCGCCCTTGAGCCATAAATCAAGACCATTTCTAGGAATATCAGCTGGCGTTACATCTCTCACCACAACACGAGCGTGCGACTGACTTAGTACTTCGCCATCTTTCGCCAGTACAAAAATAATGTACGGACCGGGCAACATGGGCGCGGTCATTCCGAGCGCGTCGCCGGAGGCTACGGTTTCATCGTCGCCTCCATCAAAATGTCCGCCGCTCGACGAAGAAATCCATATCTTTTGGGCTGCGTCATCCAAATCGTAGGCAAATCTGACGGTTCCGCCTGGGGCTACGGACACATCAGCCGGGAGCAACTTATTGGCCACCGATACTGTGGTCGTGAAGTTTAAGGTTATTTCAGGCTTCGAAGTGCTGCCTACCAAGGTCCAGCTTCCTTCGGTACGGATCTCGTAACCATCCGCCACGGGCTTGCCGTTAAGCGTGAAGGTGTATTCATCACTCAAGGCTAGTTTCAGAGGCCGCACTGCTGAAACTTCGTAGCTTTTCCCATCCACCACATTGGTTGCCGGCTTACTCGCATCAACGTATACCGTGTACTTGGAAGTGGCTGTTTCTCTCCCGTCTCCATATACTATAAATAGTTTGTATTGTCCTGCGGCAGTTGGAGTGTTGATTGTTTTTTCATTGCCGGCAGCTTTTGTCATAGTAGCGCCTTCTTTAAAGACCGTTGTGATCGCAGGTGCGAGCCAAACGGTGTCTTCCGCTTTGAGCAGACCCCTGCGGCTCAGCTTTTCACCGCTTGCACCCATGATGACGTTGGAAGCCAGTTCAAACTCGGTATCAGCAATGAGGCTTCTTGGGATCATAGGCGTGTATTCGTTGGTAAGACCCGAATTCAATACGATTTCGTTGCCTTCAACGGGCCAAATGCGGGCTTCGCTTTTGTAATTGTCGTAAGTAGTCCTCGGGGCGCCATTCTGGTTGTTATTTCCGTCCACGTAACCATCTACCGCAATCATGTCGCTTTTACGCTTCCAGTTGTTGAACTCGAAAAGACGGCTCTGTCCGGCGGCATGTGAGAGCTTTGACTGCACGACATTGCCTATCATCTTGATGAACGTGCTGCCTTCGTCGGGATGAAACCCGTTAGTCCAGTTGTTAGAGGTCGTGGGTTTGTCCGTTGGGTTCGGGTTAAGGAAGTTGTAGTTCATCTCGGTGAAATTCGTCCAGTTGTCAGAATGCCAGTTACTATTCTTGTCGGTGACAGGGTTATTGGTCAGATTGTTGATGGTGTCCCATGTCCCTCCGCCCGGCAAGTTACCCGGATCACCCTGTCGTCCCAAGGAGTAAATCGCTCCGGAGTCGTTAACTACCGTACAAATTTCCTCTACCCGGTTATAGTTTATTTTGTTATTCCTGGAGGTTGTAGAGATTACCGGAGACCTTGCGATGCTCGTTTCATGCGTACCCTGATAAGGGCCGCCGGTCTTGTTGGTACCTTGGGCGGTAAAGCCGAAGCCATCGTATTCGTCCCAGCCCCAGCCAATGCTCATGGCGCCGTAAGTAGAATCGTACAGGAAGTTGTGCAGTACCTGCATGTTCGTAGTGTAGAACGAGGTTAGGGAATTAGCACCCGGGAATCCGTAGCAGTTTCTGTACAAAAAGTTATTTGTTATATAAATATTTTCCGGCACGGCTTCAGTACCTGCCTTGAATTTTTCCTTATTAACACCGGCCCAGTTCCTTATGGGCGTGCCAGAGACCGAAACACTGGACTCATGCTTAATCGGCTCATCGTTCTCATAGATATGTTGTGGATGTCCGATTACAACGCCGGAAGCGAGCGTATCTACGATATAGTTACCCGTGACTTCGATATCCTTGACATCGTTCTCCACATGGATACCATTGAATCCGGTAAGTCCGATCTCACCGTTCAGCACCTTGATATTCCTCGCCGCGTTGATCATTACCGCTGCCGGCGGTATGTCATACCCCCGGTAGAATGTCTCATGCCAGTTTATGCTGCCGGGGAAGTAAACGGTGTTCACGATAGAGCCCTGAACAGACGCATAACCGCGGGAACGGGTCGTTACCGGACCGGTTCCGTCGCTAAGTGTATAGGTGCCCGTCAGTTCATACAATTTGTAGTCGGTATGGGCAAACTTCAGCCCGTTGAAGGTTATATTTTTGACACGTCCCTGATCCGAGCCCTGGACAGGGCTTAACCGATCTCCAACAGGGTCCCCTTTGATGTCGAGAACCGTCTCAAGCCTCGGGATGACCACGTCGGCGCTATTGATGTCCTGGCCTGCAAGCGGGATGTAATACAGCGTGCTTTCCGCCTGGTCGAAATAGAAATCTCCGCGTTTGTTGAAGAACTCGAAAGCGTTGCGGATGACTTGATTGTTACCTGGATTGTATTGCGTGTTATTGCTCAAAGACTGTGAAATCGCACCATATGGCATCTGGAACCGGAGCATAACACCGCCGGGCTTGTTGCTCTCTGCCGGAGCCTGTTCGATTGAGGCGAAGGTGACAAAAGGCCTCGCCCATCTGGCGGTAGAACCGCCGATACTTTCGGCTTCGATGTTTTGGGGGTTTTTCGTTGCCGTTGTCAGGCCTACGCTGGCATCGAATACGATAGCCGCCCGAATATTGCTGCCATTCTGCCACGCCCAAGGATTATTGGCAGCGGTAAAGCTAGCCGTAGGCGTGCCGGTGACGGTTCTATTGGCCGCAACGATTTGCGGGCTCAGCGTCATATTGGCCCCTTTATCGTTTACATAGATCGTCCGCAGCTTATCGCTCCGGTTAAGGGTCGTTTTATACGCCTTTAAGCCGCCAGTCTGGGTAAGGCCAACCGCTTCGGTCCATACGCCTTTTTTCAGCATTTCACCGGCGCTAATTACCGGCTTCGCACCCGGCGCCGCCTCATAGCGAATCGTGCTGCTTGCACTTCCGGAATCATCCTTGTTGAAAACCAGGGTTTCCTCAAGCGAATAGTATCCATCCGCAATTTGAACGACGATATCACCGCCGGTCTTAGGCAGAGTCCTGACTGCTGCCTTTGCCTTGGCAAGCGTTTTATACGGCTTCGCTGGTGTTCCATCCCCTGTGTTATCATTGCCATTTGTAGCAACATAGATCGTTACACTTGGCGCACCGTCAGCCGAGACTACCGGGGCTGAGAATTGCAGCATGGGAAATACCATGATCAAAGTCAGAATCCATATTAATGCTCTTCTTCGCATTTTCATAAAACCCCCTTCTCCCACTTTACATGATCACTTCAGAATTGCACCTGCAGTCAATGCGTTTTCAATCTTTTCGTTGCCTATTAGATACACGATGATCATAGGCAGGCTGGACAGCAGCATACTCGCGCCGATCGGCCCCCAATCCGTAACTCCTACATTGATGAAGAAGCCAAGCAACCCGACTGTAAGCGGCCGGAATTGATCCTTGGAAGCAATAATGAAAGCAAGCGGAAATTCATTCCAGATTCGGATGAATATCAGAACGCATTGCGTCACGAGCGCCGGCATTACGATTGGAAATATGATTTTGATATACGTTTGATAGACATTCGCTCCATCTATGCATGACGCTTCTTCCAGCTCCTTAGGCAAAGAACGGAAAAACGCATACAGCATCAGTACGCAGGAAGCAATGGCGAAGCCGGAATACGGCAGGATAAGACCCAAATAACTATTTTTGATATGCATCCATTTAACGAGCTGGAATAAAGGAATAACGACTACTTCGATCGGGACAATTAAACCCATAGATACATAAAACAACATTACCGAATTGAATCTCCATTGCATACGGCTGAGACAATAAGCAAGCATACTCCCCGTTGTCAACGTAATAACAATTGTGCCTGTAGTATAAATCACGCTGTTCTCTAAATACGTATAAAAATGATATTTGGACAGTGCTTCGCTGAAGTTCAGCCAGTCCAAGGAAGACGGTAATCCAAACGGATTGTCGTAAGCTTCGCTTTTGGACTTCAAGGACATTGTTACCATCCAGTACAAGGGAAACAGAAACGTGCATCCCGCAGCTACCCAAAACACTCTGCTTAATAATTTCAGAAAGCTCCCCCCCAGCTTAAAACTCCAGTTTTTCTCTGGCCACGAACCGTTGAATGACAAAGGAGATCAAAAGGCATTCCAGGATAAAAATAACGGCGATCGCATTACCTTTGCCAAATTCGGAAGTATCAAAAGCCGTATAATACATCTGGTAGATGACCGTTCTGGATAAGTCTCCCGGGCCTCCTGCCGTCATGACCCGTACATGCGAATAAAATGCCATTGAGCCTAATGTAGACAGAATAAGTACGTATTTGATTACATTCTGCAGCAAGGGGATCGTAATTCTTAAGCAAACTTGAAAATAATTAGCACCGTCGATTAATGCCGCTTCATAGTAACTCTTGGGGATGGTCTTGATTCCTGTATAGAACAGCAGCGCGTTCAGTCCAATATATTGCCACAGGAATGTCACTCCAATGCTGGGCATTACCGTTTTCTTTTCCGTTAACCACGAATGCGTCCAAGAATGTAGCCCTAACGAATCGAGAATCTTGTTAAGCAAACCCCAATTCGGTTCGTAGAACGCCACCCAAATCTGGGCAACAACCGTGACCGACAAGATAGCTGGAAACATCGCCACCGTCTTGAAGAACCTACGAAACCTCGGTGTCTGAGCATCCATAAAAAACGCAAGCATCATGGACAAGGGGAGTCCCAGCAATAATGAGATGGCTACAATGAGATACGTATTCTTATGAGCGGTCCAAAAGGATGAGTTAGCCATCACATCTTTGTAATTATCCAAACCCACAAAACCCAAATTTCTAAACCCGTCATGCTTATGCAGGCTCACCCAAATCTCCGGCAGCAAAGGGTATACGCAGAATAAGGTAAACAGCAGCAATGCAGGGAAAGCAAACACGAATATGGATAATTTGGTGCTAAAGTACTTGTTCATCGCTCTCTCCACCATTTAATTTGTGTCTAAACCCCCTTGGATCTATCCGAAGGGGATTTAGCAGTTATTGCGCCTTTTATTTGTCAAACCACGTATTCTCACTCCAGATCTTGTTCATCTCCACATTAAAATCTTCGGCTGCGTACTCGCCCGTTAATAAATTTGCTCCTTGCGTAGACATTTCGGCAGACGTCCGCGAATCTAGCGAATTCAGCGCCATTGACGCGATTTTATTAGGAATCGGACTGTACCAGTCAACGAACTTCTGCATCAGCGGGCTCCGGTCCATGGCCTGGTTTCCTGTCTGCAAAGATATCGGAGCACCGAGAGATTCAAAGTATAACGCATCCGCCATGGCCAGGAATTCGGCAAGCTTGACAGCCTCTTCAGGGTGCTCCGTTTTGCCGTTGACCGCATAACCGTTAAGCGGAGAGCCCCAGAACTGTACGGTCTCTGTCGGGCTATACTTCTCGCTGGCGCTCGGAAACGGGAAGAAGTCAACCGTTTCGTCTTTTGCGAGATTTGGCAGCTCCCAGGTAAACATCCATAGCATAGCCGCCTTTTTGGATGTGAACATTTCCATCGCCGGGCCGTAATCCAAATTGGAGATACCGTCCGGGAACACGCCTTCCTTGACCAGCGTTTCGATGCGGGCCGCTCCTTCCTTGACGGATGGATTGTTGAAGTCCGTTTTGTTGCTGACAAGGTCCGCCATCGCCTGCGGATCACCGATTTGAATCATTTGCTGCAGCATAAAGAGCTTCGGTCCCCACCCGTCCTTGCCCGGAGTCACAGCCGGTACCATGCCCTTGCTCTTGAGCGTCTTCGAGATTTGAATCAGCTCATCGAACGTAGTAGGCACTTTAACCCCTGCTTTCTCGAACATATCTTTGTGATAGAAGATAACAGGGCTAAAATAAGTGTCCGCTCCGGAAGACAAGCTGTAGATCCCGTTATCGACATGCTTTAACGCGTCAGGCACCGAGTATTTATCCAAGAAACCGTCTTTGGAAATATAAGATGTCAAATCCAGAATGCTACCTGTGCTTTTCAATGGCGTAAAGAAACCGGCATCATTCCAGAATACGTCCGGCATATCTCCAGAAGCATTCAATGTCTTCAATTTGTTGGCCATTTCTTCACCGCCGCCGCCGGGCTCAAACTCGATTTCAAGATTAGGAAGCGCTGCAGCAATATTTGGTTTGATGAATTTTTCCATAATGTTGTTGCGGTTCTCGTCCGTCGTAAGCGTTATGACTCTCATTTTGATTTTTTTGCCGTCCGTCTTCGTTGTATCTTTGGTCTCCTCCGTGCTCACTGCCGAGGGCGACGGATTGTCGGTTGACTGGCTGGAACTTGTTTCTTTCCCACTGCTGCATGCCGATGTAACCAGTAAAACACTCGCCATAAGGAACATAGCTGATACCTTCGACCTCGTTTTCATTGTTTACCTCCCCTATTTATCGAAGCGGATATCGGATTGATATTGAAAGCGTTATCAATCTTGTGATCATTTTACGAATCTTCCTACACTTAGTACAGAGATTATTCTCGGGCCAGCAGTAAAATTAACGGCAAAAAAATAGACGCTAAAGGCAAAGTTTTCACTTTCCCTCTAACGTCTGCATAGGCTACCGGCTTTGATTCACATATTTGCTGGGCGTGATTCCCATATATTTTTTGAAGCATTTACTGAAATAATTGGCGTCCGCATACCCCACCCGGTTCGCTACGTTTTGGATAACCTTCTCTCCCTGATCAAAAAGCTCTTTTGCTTTCGTAATCCGTATTTCGGTCAGGTAGTCATTGATCGTGAAGGTCGTTTCTTTTTTGAACACGAAGCAAAGATGATTATAATTCATATGAACGCTTTTAGCGATATCTTCAATTCGTAATTCTTCATTGCCATAGTGCCTCGAAATATACGTTTTGACCTCCTCTATGACTTTGAAGGCTCTATTGGGTTTGCGGCTATGCACATGGTCCATGGCCTTTAGAATTAAAACACGTATCCAGTCCTCCAGCTCGTTGAAGGTTTTCATCCGCTGAACGTGTTGGATCATATCGGGTTGTGTCGTATTTAGGAAGACATCTTCAAAGGTTTGCGAGGCTTCGGACAAAAATTCCAGGCAGGTGGAGACGATTTCGATTCCGGCGAGCAGCAGCATTTCCATCGTTGCATGTTTAACGCGAGTATCATGAAAAAAAACCGCGAGCCATTCTGCCGTCTCGGACGGCTGTCCGCTTCGCATGTGCATCAGCAAGCCGCTTCTTTTCTCCACCGAGAACAACCCAGCCTTAATCCCGGGTTCCGCGATCAAGGAATGTGCAAACACCTTATTCCCACCCCTGACAAACCGATGCTTCAAGGCGATTAACGCTTCCTTGTACGAAACGGAAACCGACTCAAACTTGTCGTAACTATTCCCTAAGCCGATCGTTACCGTACAGTCCAGATTGTCCTGCACGTATAATCGAATACGTTCGCAAATCGTTTCCAGCCTGTTGAAGGAGCCGTCAGATGAGCCTATGATTAGAACCAGACGAGCATCATGATCGTGACAGCCGGCACACTGAAAGGCACCTTGCATCTCATTTTGGGCGATGTCTTGTAGCCTGGCTCTGCGAATCCGCATCCCCTCCTCAAGATTCCTCTCATCGCTTGAATCCAGGTCGGCAACAACCGCCCGATAATGCAGCCCTTCCAGCTCTATTCCCAAATCATTGAACCGGTCCTGTTCGGAATGTGCTCTAGAGCTACCAGTGCCCTGCAGCCAACTGTGCAGCACTCGCTCCTTCATGGCAGACAAGCCTTCGCTCGCCTGCTTTCTTAAATCGTCCAATTCAAGCTTCCCCAGACGCTCCGTTCGTATAAGTTCCTTTATATCTAATAAGGAGCTTTGTAGTTCTTCTTCGTTGATGGGTTTCAGCACGTAATTAACAACGCCTAACCGCACGGCCTGTCTGGCATACCCGAATTCGCTGTGACCTGACAATACCAGAAATTTAGTGGTCTGGTCGCGCTCCTTGGCTTTGTGTATGAACTCCAACCCATCCATAATCGGCATATTCATATCGACCAATACAACATCTGGCTCTAACTCGGTCATCTGCTCCAGTGCTTCCGCCCCGTTTTTGGCTTCCCCTGCAATTTGAAAACCCAGCTCACTCCATGGCAGCGATATCTTCAAGGCTTGCCTGAAGTAATATTCATCATCGACGATAAGCACTTTGTACATGGTCATATCTCCTATTCTGTTCACTCCTTGGATTGCGGATTAATGATAACGCAGAGGCAGCACGACTATAATTTTCGTATAAACGCCGTATTCGCTTTCAACCTGCAGACCGTATCTTTCCCCGTACAGCATTCGGATCCGATTGGATACGCTTCTGATCCCAAATCCGTTAATTTCATCAGGAACGCTGGTCCCGTCCATAATTGCCTTGATTTGATTCTTGTGCATACCGGCGCCGTTATCATAAATTTCAATTTCCAGCTGGTTTCCGTTTCGCCTTCCTGAAATGCGTATGATTCCTTTTTCCTTTTTAAGCTTCAATCCGTGATAGATCGCATTCTCGACGATGGGCTGCAAGGTCAGCTTCGGTATCGAATAGGACATAATGTCATGGTCAATTTCCATCGTATACTCCATATATTCCACATAACGCAGCTGTTGAATTTCCAAATAGCTTTCTGTTAAACGCATCTCTTCACCTATCGGGATGATATCATCACCTTTGCTTAACGAGATCTTATAGAAATTCGCCATGTATTGGGCTGCCTGTATGGCTTGCTTCCCTAAGCCTAGCTTAATGAGCGAAATAATCGTTTCCACCGTGTTGTACAAAAAATGAGGCTTCACTTGCGATTGCAGCAATTTAAATTCGATCTCAGCCTTTGTCCTTTGTTTCTCAACGTTTTCGGCCATCAGCGCCTCCATACGATCCATTAAGTTATTGAAGCCCTCGCTTAAATATCCGATCTCGTCTTTGGATTGGTAGGGGCTCCTGACTTGCATCTGTCCAGACCGGATCTGCCTCATGGTCTTGGCAAGCTGGAAGATGTGCCGTGTGATCGATCGGGACAGCAGGAAGGACACAATTAATGCCAGTAACAAACATGCTGCACCGACCCCGAGAATCAATTGATTGATTTCTTTCCGGCCTGAAGAAATATTCTTCATAGGGATAGCGCTTACAATTGTCCATTTCAACGGTTCGAAGCGATGGGTGAATATCAGCATTTCTTCACTTCCGCTGCCCTGGGTAAACGTTGTGTCTTTCCCCGTCTCGGGAAGACTTATGGAGACGGCTTCCTTGAAATCCCGGTATAACTTGGCTTTATTCTGTGAGGAAATAATCCGGCCGGCGGAATCAACGATATAAAAATCCCCGCCCTTATTTTCCCCTTCCTCGTAAATCGAGGCAATCGTCGTTTCTTTCACGTACAAAAAAATTCTGCCTATCATTTTACCGGTATCCTTGTGAATAACCGTCTTGGACACCGCAAATACGCTGTCTTCACCCTCATACAAAAATCCGAATTTAATTAAACTTGTCCAGACGGGTAAATAGTAACGATCCTCCGGTCCATAACCGTCACCAAATATGCGTGAAGCATAGGCGTTATCAGCGAACCCGACGTCCACCCAATGATGATTCGAGGTGAGGATGCTTACCGCTTTGATTTTTGTGTTAGGCTCCACAATATTGCTGATCGTCTCTGAAAGTGTTTTTTTCATCGAAAGATTATTTAACCCCCCAACCGGCTTGCTGTCCTCGTGCTTAGTATTTAATAACAAATCGTTATACAGCTCGTTCTGCAACCGATAGTCGCTGGCCAGAATTTTTGAATAATCTTCAATGGTTGATACCAAGGTTTGAAGGTTGTTCTGGATCAGCACAAGCTCCCGCGATGAATTATTGATCTCTTTCTCAATAATGGCCTTCTGTGAGATCGTATTGGCAAAGTACGACTGAGTGGAAATAAATACGACAATGATTAAGATATTCGAGATGAAGATTTTGTTTTTGATGGAAATCCCGCCTATATACATCGAGAACCCTTTCACTAACGCGATGACCTCCTTTCTTTTCCCCTACTAAAGATCATATATTTCTTTGTATGTCATAATAACACTCCACAACAGTGAAAACTTTATTTTTAAAATATTTTTCTGGAATTAATCCAGCACCTTGACCTAACAAAAAAAGCAACCTCCCTGTTGGAAAGTTGCTTTTAAAATGCTCTATTGTAAGTCTACAGGCTATTATCCTTCTTAAGAAATGATTTCTATAGTTACCGTGTAAACATAGACACCTTTCTTAATTTTATAGGGATCGTGAATATTTTTGGTCCAGCCGGTATCTCCGCCAAGACCTGCATGTTTGTAATCAATATTAAGATAAACAGCATCTGAATGTCCCAGCTCGTCTTCATAGGCGGCGTTGTCATATTGCTCAATACTGTGCCCATGAATATCGAAATGGAAATGTCCCGCTGCCGATACTTTTACTGCTTGTTCTTCGGATGACAAATATAAATACCGGACATCCTCCTTACCACCGCATTCTACCGGTAAGATATAGGGAACGTGCTGCTGTTCTACAGTGCTCTCATAGACTCCAACAAATGCAGCAGATTTACGATCCGCGTAGTTTTCCCATGGCCCGCGGCCATACCATTTCATATTCTTCCAGACATCGGAGAACTTAAAGCTTAGTCCAATTCTTGGGAGAGTGTCGACCTTGGCATTGTTCACAACGGTATTTGTGATTTCTATCCCTTTGCCGCCGACGGTATAATTGGTTTTGGTTTCAATACATCCATGATAGATACCATGAACTTGAATGATAACAGCAGCGGGTGCTGCAAATACCCGAATATTCTTGATTTCTTTCTCATTGGAATGGAGCCCGAGAGCTTGCCATTCATCTGCATAATTGGACGATTCAAGATGAATACCTCCATCAATTCCTGTTGGCGGGCGATAGAAGTTATTGGTTCCTCCCGTGAAATAATTCTTGTGATTGTATTTTACAGAGATGAACTCTGCCGTTTCTTTCGAGAAAAGAACTGTTGTATTTTCATTATATATACGAATTTCATTTGTCGTTTCATCATACTTCAAGCTATCCTTTTCAATATCTCCGGTATGCACTTTATTAACAGAATCCTTAATCTCTATCTGGCAGGCATAAATACAGGTTCCCTTCTTAGAATAAAAGGTGTCCTCGTCCAAATAAGCATAGAAATTAAGAAAAGCTTCCCCGGAGACTTTAGACGAATCGTATGGCGCTTGAAGCTTATCAACGGTTCCGGGTGCTGTGTGATATTTAGGCAAACTACCGCTTTCCATCACATTGCCATCGCAAACCAGCTCCCAAGCCATATTCAAATGGCTTAAATCCCGATGCGTGTAATGATTATAAATTCGATAGCCATCATTCCCAGGCATGTAATCCATTTGGATAGGAGATTGTACATTTTTGATTTCATTCGCAGCCGGCTTGAGCGTGAGATCAGGGAAAACAATACCATTCAGGCACATATCAGGTGCAGGATCAGTAACCTCTTCCTGAAATGCCCCGCCATAGACATACTTTTTATTTCCGTCTTTATCCTGCTTAACCAGCGCTTTATCCTGAAAATCCCAAATAAATCCTCCTTGAAACCGCGGGAATTTATGAATGAGATCCCAAAATTCCTTAAAGTTTCCGTTACTGTTACTTTTCGCGTACGCATATTCACACATAATAAAAGGACGCAAATCTTCGCTTTCAGCCATGACATCCAGGATCCAATCTTTCTGAGGATACATAGGCGCCATAATATCGGAGATGTTTGCCGGAGGATTCAGAGACTCATACTGAACGTACCTTGTTTTGTCATACTCCTTAATCCAGCCGTACATCGCAGCATGATTCGCTCCATAACCGGATTCATTACCCAGAGACCAGAGAATAATGGATGGATGATTCTTATCTCTCAGAACCATCCGTGTAGCCCGTTCCATATACGCATTTGTCCATTCGGGGGATGCGCTTAACTGGCCGCCAAGACCGTGTGTTTCAATATTGGCTTCATCCACCAGGTAAATGCCCAGTTCATCACACAGGTCATACCATTCGATTGCGTGCGGATAGTGACTTGTTCTTACCGCATTGATATTCAGCGATTTCATGACCTTGATCTGCTCGCGCATATATTCTGTTGTTACGGCTCGTCCTGTTTCAGGACAAAAGGCGTGAAGATTGGTTCCCCGTATAATGAGACGCTTCCCGTTAATTCTCAGGATCCCTTTTCGATCGATATTCACTTCACGGAAGCCGACATTCGCGCTCTCAATATCAACTACATTTCCAGACAAATCAATCATTTCTAATACCAATTTATAGAGATAAGGGCTCTCGTCGCTCCACAATTGAGGATTTGAAATGGTTTTCGTAACCTTTGCTACATATTTTTCCCGCAGGTAGAAATCACAATCCGCAAATTTTGGCGTTTCAAACTCAGTAACCAATTTCTGTTCGCTATCATACAGGGACAACCGCACATGGGCCTCACCATAACCATTCACTTGATTATTAGGTGCAACCGTCACTTTTAATTCGGCATTGTTGTAATTCCCTGAAAAGAGGGTTTCGATCTTATAATCATGAATGCGCACACGTGGTTTTGCATAAATGAGAACATCCCGGTAGATCCCCGAGAGATGCCAGTAATCCTGATCCTCCAGATAAGTACCGGCTCCAAACCGCATCACCTGAACCGCTATACGGTTTTGTCCCTTTTGAATGTAATCCGTGATATCAAAAGAAGCGTTAAGCTTACTGTCCTGAGAATAGCCAACCATTTTGCCGTTTAACCAAAGATAAAAACACGATTCTACACCTCCAAAGTCGATAAATATATCCCTTTCGTTAAAATGTTCGTCAACTTCAAACGTAAGGACATAGCAACCGGTAAGGTTATTCTCTGGCACATGAGGCGGATTCAAAATGTATTCATTATTCCTGAGTTGAATTTCGTGACTTGAACCCTCCCCTTTTTGAACAAAGGGATACAACATATTGGTGTATACAGGTTTTCCATACCCCGAAAGCTCCCAATTGGAAGGAACCGGAATATTATCCCAATGGGAAACATCATGTTCAGGACTATAGAATTCATCCGTTACTTCATCGGGAGATCCGAACATTTTAAACTTCCACATTCCATTCAGGCTTTTTACGTATTTAGACTTTCTCCGGTCTCCGCTTAAAGCCTGTTCAACGGTTTCGTATACTCCGTAGGGCTCATGCATGGGATAACGGTTTTTTTGAGTAACATATTGATTCTCCCAATCTCTGCTTAGCTTCATTGGCTTAAATAACACTCCCATCCATTGTTCTAATTGGTTGATCTTTCAATGTAGATGCCCCTATAATATAAGGAAAATCCCTTGTATTAAATGTTGAGTATGGTATTTCATTTATCCATTTTGGTAGGAGTGTGAATACATGAATTTTGCAGACATTAATGAAAATGATGTAATCTACCGCTGTATCGGTAAAGATTTTAATCAGGGTATTGTATCTTGCGGCTTTATGCGGAAAAGATCAGCAGAGCGTTCTCAATATGATTTTAAGATAGGTTATTACAGCTGTTTTGTAGTATTGCAAGGCAGTGGAACGTTTATTTCGACGGACGGTACCGTTACTCCTATGCAAGCAGGTGATCTGGTTCAACGTTTACCAGAACGTTTGCACACTACTGCAATTGAACCAGATGGGAATTGGATCGAATTTTATATCAGTGTCGGGTATCCTGTCTATTCATATTTAAAGACACTTGGAATTATTAATTCCGACAAGGAAGTCCAATCGACACAACATACAAATGATTTTTTCTTTGATTTTGTTTCCTTACTGAAAGCCTTGAAAAGTGCAACAGATGAAAGTCTTCCCTCCCTGCTAATGAAGTCTCAGGATTTGATTATCCGATTACACAGTAGCATTCATAATGCTCATAGCAATGAAAATGATAGTAAAATAACAAAAGCCTGTGAGCTGATTAGTGTCTCCAATGATATTCACTTTGATATTCAGGAAGTGGCATCTGCCGTGAATATGGGCTACGAGAACTTTCGAAAATTTTTCAAAGAGACTACCGGGATTTCCCCTAAGCGATATCACACTGAGCATTTAATGAGACAGGCCAAAATGATGCTGCTCTCCGGACTTCCCATCAAACACGTAGCCGTTAGTCTGGGTTACGGGGATATATATTCATTCACCAAACAATTTACGAAGTCAGAAGGGGTATCTCCAGGACGATATATCCGTAAAACAAAACCTGTTCAAAATTAAGTTTGAACAACAAAAAGCAACTCATCCGCAGACAAGTTGCTTTATAAATGCGCTATTGTTAACAGATTCCTGCAAACACAAACATCGTTGCAACAGTTTCATTCATAAGTGAAATCCTGTTCATTCAATTTTTCAATCTTTCCTGTGGTATATTCTTTTACGATTTGTCCTTCAGCTGTCTTATAGACTATATATGTCCCATATGCTTTGGCATCCAATCTCGCACGGTCACCCGTTAACCGGATCAATTTAGCAAGGTCCTTCGTAAGATTCATCATTACACAAACACCTCATTTTTCACTTATAGTTCGAGTATATCACAGTACAGTGTAATTTATATCACCCTAAGCTCTATGCATAAACGCATAAATAACCTGCAGGATCGAGACATCTAACATCTCATTCCTACAGGCAATTTCCTACCTCACCGCTTCACCTTATAAAACTCATGATACAGCTTCATCAGCGCCCTCTTCTCAATCCGCGACACATAACTCCGCGAGATCCCCAGATCCTTCGCAATCTCCCGCTGCGTCCGCTCTTCCCCGCCTGTATCGAGCCCAAACCGTCCAACCACGACTTCTTTCTCCCGTTCATCCAAAATATCGAGGTTACGATAGATTTTGCTTTTCTCGATTTTAAGGTCAACTTCTTTAATTACATCGTCCGCTTCCGAACCGAGAATGTCGATCAGCGTGATCTCGTTCGCGTAGCAACACGTTCAAAATTAAGTCGAACCTCACCAGATAGAATATTTTTTACCATAAAATCCCATTTATCTAGATATGTTCTCCAGTTACTCTTATGGCTTCTTTATGGATACAAATCCGGTGCGGATGGTCGATCCGTATGTTTGACTGGTTCGGCGGAATTTGTAGCACCTGCCAGTACATGAACGCCTTCGTCGGTCAGCGCATTTAGATAAGCAGGCCTAACAGCAGAGAACGTTTTTCCTTCACCGGTTTGCTGCTCGCTCAAAAATCTCTCGAGCAGAGCGATGGCAGCCATAATCTTGATATCGCAAGGCTGTAATCCTAGCTTTCTCTTCTCTGCTTCGCAGACTAATATACCATTTACTTCTAATACTTTAAATTATCCGCAAGCAACATCGTGAACAACAGAGCCGCCAACTCTTGTTTGTTTAACTCCCGTTGCGAGTCGAAATCGAAGGAACCGTTCGATTCGGTCACCTCCGGACCATGAAGCTTCAAGTCCATAACAGATTTGACGGAATCGACGGCCCACTTTGACGTGCCGGGCGCGAGCGCAACCGTGGGATCTGGCACCTTAAGTCCTAATCCCGCAACAAGTCGGATGAGGATGACGGCTGCCTCTTCACGGCGGATCGGACGATCCGGTTCGAACAGGCCGCCCCCGGTTCCATTCAGTAGGCCGATCTCCGCAGCCACTTGAATATCTTTTCGGTACGGAGAATCTTCAATGTCTAAGAACGAAGACGGGTTGACTGATCCCTGAATGCTTAATAATGCGGTAACCGCATGGATAAATGCTCCCCGTGTAACGGCTTGTAGAGGTTGAAACGGCTTTGACGGATCATCTGTCAAGTAACCGAACGACTGCAGACCGAGTATGTAACTGGCATACGGATGATTGGCCGATATGTCTGGAAATCCGGCCGAATCCTCTGACATTTTGGCTGCATAGGTGACGTAATTAGTGTATTTCAGGTAGATGATGCGGCCGTCGGCATCCGTCTTGAATGCGAGTGGCTTACCCTCTTCATCCAAGAACAATAGATCGTTCACCTGCTTTAGCACGTGGCGGCCATTTAAGTTACTCACGATTAGTACACCTTTACCTGCGGCTTCGACTTTGGCAAGAAATTTGTACCGCAAATCGGAATACAGACCTTCGAATTTAGCAAGATCGTCTTCGGACTGCGGCTTGAAGTCCTTCGATCCGAACGTAGTTTTGCCACCAGCATAATAATGATCCATAAATGCGGTAAACAGGTCAGCGCGCAGCTCCTCATTCATACTGTATGAAACGAAGACACCCGTTTTGCGGTCTGGCAGCAGCCACATCAACGAACTGAAACCTAGAAGATCGCCACCTTTGGAGATTACGTGTTCCCCGTTCGTTTTGGACGGAACAACAGGCGCTTCAAAGCCGTATGTCGTGTCCGGCCAATCTGGATGAATGGCCATGTGGTAGGTCGACATCGCTTTCACCGATTCGGGCGACAGGATAACGGTGCCGTTAGCTGTCCGACCATCATTCAGCAAAGTTTTCATAAACAGCGCCATATCGGAAGCGGTCGAAATCATGCTGCCCTCTGGCCACTCACTTGGTGAAAAAGAGTACAACGGAATGACATTACCCGCCACATCGTAAGAAGTTGCAAGCCGTCCAACCAAATCCTTAGTCAGGCTAAAGCTACTGGAGGTCATGCCGAGCGGTTGGAATAAATGCTTTTGAATATAGCTCCCGAAGGGCTCTCCGCTTACCTGCTGGACGATGTATCCTTGAAGCTCCGATGCGAAATTATCGTACATGTATGACGTTCCGGGCTTTCGAACGACTGGCGGGAACTGATTGAAGATGTTTTCTTTCAGCGAGATCGGCTTCTGGGAATCATCGACCAGGAAGTTGGCATCTGTAATTTCGCGCACTTCAAAACCGGTCGTATGTGTTAACAGATTCCCTATCGTGACCGGTGTACCGAAGGGATTGGTTACTTTGTAACGGTTCAGATACTTTTCAATGTTGTCCTGAAGTGAAATTTTCCCTTGATCTATAAGTTGCATGATGGCGGTTGCCGTGAATACTTTTGAAACGGATCCAATCCTGTAGGTGGTCTTTCTTGCGTCTACCGGCGACTTCGACGTTTGGTCGGTTGCACCGTAGCCTTTGGATGCGAGTACTTTCCCGTCTTGAACAACGGAAACCGTAATGGACCCGGCCTTTTGTTTGATGGCATCCTTGGCAAAAAAAGCATCTAGGAACGCCTCTACTTCCTCGGCTTCACGAGGTCCGCTCGTAAAATTTTCCGATGCGGCGGCTACCTCAGATAACGGAAGTACGGTGCTGCCGAGTGAGGCAAGTTGTTTGACGGCGACAGACGGATTGGATTCAGTCTGCTGTTGCGCGTGCGCGCTTGTTTCTGCAACAAGACTGAGCGTCAGCAGAGCGGTCAGGATGCCGATCGTGCGGTGGTTTCGTTTCTTGTCCAATAAAATCCTCTCCTAGCTTTCATATAATTTGAACTTGCTGTATCAACAAGAATCATAACTTGGACTAGAGAAGTTGTATTCAGACTTGGGGCGGGTTGTAATTATACTTGCGGCGTGGCTTAATTTAGGCCTGGGGCGGGGCTTAATTTAGACTTCAGGTGTGGTTAACGAAGCCAGTTGGAAGAAATAACGTCAGATGAAAAAGGCGCCCCATGGTATTCACAACTGAAATGTATTCTATCGTATTAAACCATATCGCGTTTTATCTTCTTTTTTCACAACAAAACCAATCACACTCATATCATCCTCTTCATTCATAATTTCGACATACAAAGGCGTAGTACATCGGTGTCCCTACATTTTGTCCTGGTTTGCTCTTGATCTTGATTTTCCTCCTTGGCTAACTACTGAACCCGTCATTAGCACCCTTTTTTCAGTAAACATATTCATAACAACTAAATAGTAGACAAATAGATAACCCATAACCTTTTTTTGTAGAACTATGTTCTTTCGATAAATATACGTTTAAAAACAATAGATGTGTTTTGCTAATATATTCCCTTGATTGAAACGCATTTATACGCACAAAAAAACAGCCTGCCCGTAGACAAGCTGCTCTGTTGTATTCTAACGCTTCACCTTATAAAACTCATGATACAGCTTCATCAGCGCCCTCTTCTCAATCCGCGACACATAACTCCGCGAGATCCCTAAGTCCTTCGCAATCTCCCGCTGCGTCCGCTCTTCTCCGCCGGTATCCAGGCCGAAGCGCCCGACGACGACTTCCTTTTCCCGTTCATCCAATATATCAAGATTACGATAGATTTTGCTCTTCTCAATCTTCAGATCCACTTCCTTGATCACATCATCCGCTTCCGAGCCGAGGATATCAATCAGCGTGATCTCATTCCCTTCCTTATCGGTCCCGATCGGATCGTGCAGGGACACGTCTTTCCGGGTCTTTTTCAGCGAACGGAGATGCATCAATATTTCGTTTTCTATACATCTAGCCGCAAAAGTAGCCAGCTTCGTGCCCTTGTTCGGGCGGTAGCTCTCGATGGCCTTGATCAGCCCAATCGTGCCGATGGAGATCAGGTCCTCCATATCTTCGCCGGTGTTGTCGAATTTCTTCACTATATGGGCAACCAGCCTCAGGTTATGCTCAATCAGCAGGTTTCGCGCTTTGGCATCTCCTTCGGCCATCATCCCTAAGTATTTGCTCTCATCCTGCTCCGATAGAGGTTGGGGAAAAGCGTTGTTCCTTACGTAAGATACCAGCAGCGTCAGTTCTTTGATCAGCAGTGCAATCGTGCTTATGATTCCAGGCAACTTGGCGACACCTCCCGCACATGTACAATGAAACCGATCAGCAATGAGAACAACGGGTTCATGGTCCTTTTATTGTATGTGGGTAGGTGCCTAGAAGTGCATGTACGGGGAAAATAGGTACGGGCTTCCTACACCCGGAGCAGCTCGCGGATATCCTCTTCCGACAGCCTGGTGGTCTTGTTCTCGCCAGCTTCGATGACCTCTTCGATGAGATCTTTTTTGCGCTGCTGGAGCTCCAGAATCTTCTCCTCGATAGAGCCTTCTGTGATCAGCCGGATCACCTGCACCACATTCCGCTGCCCCATCCGGTGCGCTCTTCCGATGGCTTGCTCTTCTACTGCCGGATTCCACCACAGGTCATATAAAATAACCGTGTCCGCGCCGGTCAGATTAAGGCCCGTTCCGCCTGCTTTGAGCGAGATCAGGAACACTTCTCCTTCGCCTTCATTGAAACGCCTGCACAACTCCACCCGCTCCCTGGCCGGAGTCGAGCCATCCAGATAAAAGGGCTGGACCCCCGCATCGTCTAAGCTTTGCCGGATCAACGCCAACATACTGGAGAATTGCGAGAACACCAGCATTCTCCGGCCTGAATCGCGGCATTCCTGCACGGTCTCGAGCAATTGCGCGAGCTTGCCGGAGCCGCCCGTATAATTCTCGATGAACAATGAAGGATGGCAGCAGATTTGCCGCAGCCGGGTAATTCCCGCCAGAATCTTCATCCGGCTCTTATGGAATCCGTCCGTAAGCAAATCCTGTTCGGTATCTTCACGGAGCCTCGCTAAGTAAGCGAGATACACCTGTTTCTGCTCGTCCAGCAGCTCCGTGCGCTGTTCGGTATCAATGCGGTCTGGCAGCTCCTCCAGAACCTCTTTTTTGAGCCGCCGCATTATAAAGGGAGACACGATGCTGGCGATACGTCCGGCAGGCAGCTCCTTGAAGGTCAATCGTCCGGTGAACAGCGCCGGGAAGACGGTGCTGAAAATAGCTTCCAGCTCATCCACCGAATTCTCAATCGGTGTGCCCGTCAACGCAAACTTCCTTGCAGCCTTAAGCGATTTAACCGCTTGGGCGGTTTGGGAGGCCGAGTTTTTGATCGCCTGGGCTTCATCCAGAATTAGCGCATGAAAGGTTATGCCGGAATACAGATCAATATCCCTGCGGAGAAGAGGGTACGAGGTAATGATCACATCCGCTTCTTCCACGGCCTTACTCTCCAGCAGACCACTGCGCTCCTCCTTCTGCCCTGCCGCCACCAGTACGTTAACTGCTGGTGCAAACCGGGCGAACTCATGGCTCCAGTTATAGGTTAAGGATGCCGGACACAGAATCAGCACCGGAGCTCTCCCCTGTACCTCGGACGGCATCTCAGCCAGCTCGGAGCAGATATAAGCAATACTCTGGATGGTTTTACCCAGCCCCATGTCATCCGCCAGAATTCCGCCGAACCTGAACTTCGACAACGTCTTCATCCACTGGAAGCCTCGGGCCTGATAATCCCGGAGAACCAGCCTCAGCTCAGCGGGCAGCTCGAATTCCAGACTGTCCGGCTCCCGCAGCTGGTCCAGGAATTCCCGTAAGGACTTGCCCCACTTCGTATGCTTGAAGCCATGCCCCCGCTCTGGAAGCTGAAGAGCTTGTACGGAGGGCAGGCGGATTACCGAGTGTTTAAGATCCCTTTGCCTGAGATTCAGCCGTTCGGCAACGGTACCGAATTCGCTGAAGCTGTCCACGGCAATAGGCAGAAAAGCCCCGCTGCGCAGGCGGACATACTTCCTTTTCTCCACAATCGCCTGCATGACCCGAACGGTCTCCTCCTCATTCAAGCCTTCCAGCTCAAAAGAGATATCCAGCCAATCCAGACCTTCGCTCAGCTCCGCTTTCACTTTGGGAAATACTTTACGCTCTTGTACAAGTCTCTGAACAGCAGGGGTGACAAACAGCTCGGCAACCTCTTCCATAACCGGCACAAGCTCATATAACGCCTCGTAGATGACCGGCTCACTTACTGAAGCCCAGTGCTGCTGTTCCCGCCTGAGTGAAGAATGGTCCAGAACAGCAATGATCTTGTTCTCCTGCTGCACATTCCGGATCAGGATCTTCTGCTTGCGCGCTGCATCCACGCCATTCTCTTCCAGCGGATGAATCACAATCTCCTCATAATGAAATTCCAGCCGGAACGTTAAGGTGCCATCCACATAATCCAGATACAGCTTAGCCTGCAGTTCAGGCTCCACAATTCGCTCGCTTACTGCCTGTTCCACACTTACTTTCCCTAGCTTTCTTAAGGCTGGCAGCACCTGCTGTACGACCGATTCGATTTGTGCGGGAGCAATCTCAATGTTCTGCGATGCCGCAAACTGCTGCCTTAATAGTGAAATCATGCTTATAACATCGCTGTTTATTGAATATATCTTCCCGTTCATGATCATAGTGGAGTAGTCTGGAAACAACATCAGCTTATCCAGTGCTGAAGCTGACAGAACGTAGTCCTTCTTCTGCCCTGGTCCAATCGTAAATTCAAGCGGAGGTGCCTCTCCTGCAAGCTCAGCCCGAATTCCCGGGTTCCCCGATCGCCCCATAATGACATTCACCTCTGGAAAAAGCAGTTTAAGCTTGTCCCAGGCCAGCGGGGTGACGACAATTGTTTTCCCGTCCTTTAAGGAGCTATTATGATAGCTGGGGAGATCATTTCTATAAATTTTCTCAGTGTTTTTCATTAGAAGCAGCAGTTCAAGGAATTTCATATCCGTAGGATTAATATGCTGGTTTTCAGAATCGAAGGTAAATATACTCTTAAAGTATAGCGGCTTACGCTGCTCGAAATGCTCCAGAAACTCGTTTATTTTGGACACTACATACAGACGTTTGATTCCCACACGCATTTCAACGGAGAAGTGCGGACTGCTATTGTAACCACCATGAACGTTAAGCGTGAACTCAAACTGCAGCGAATCTGCATGACCGAATAGCACAGGCTCACTCTCTCTGGTAAGAACTGATTTCTGAAAAGAAGAAATAAGCTGCTCCATCTGGTTGTATTTAGACTTATTTACGCGTCTGGATGGAGCAGCTTGTGCATCGGTAGGCTCCTTAATCTGCCGCATGTGTATAGCAATAAGTGTTGCCGCCACATGTTTACAGTTACTATAGTTCTCAAAGGCAGGACAAGAACAGTCTGCTTTGAAGGTATCGGTACGGTCATAAATATCAATATTTACCTCATATACTTTCCTTCCCTTCACCTGTGCACCATAGCTGCTATCATCCGGATAGAAGGTAAGGCTGCGGACACACCCCTGTTCATAATAAGACTTCCCCCGGTTATAAAAGTCAGTTCCGCAGAAGTCTCTAATTGTTCTCATAGTAATCTTCATAATAATCACCTTCTCAATATAAAATCCATCTTCATTATTTATAGCTATATAAGACGCACTTAAGTATTGAACTTAAAGCTTCATCGTCACTGCGGTGAACATTTGGACTTCCGGCCGCTGTTGTCACCAGATTTCTTGATTTAAACCGCTGTTCGCGGGTGAAATCCGGTGACAAAGGCGGTCGCTACCGCTCCTACAGTTCCAAATTTCCCCTCCGCTTCTTTTGCTTTTTGTTTATTTCTTCAGTGCGTCTTATTTAATCACTCGGCATCGCCGCTTCTCTACTATTATCATAGCTCCAGGCAACAACCGTAGCGCTGTCCCGGCCGAGCTGCTCATGTACACCCGCTAATACCTTGTCCACACATTTCTCCAGATCCTCTTCCCCTGTAAAAGCAAGATAAAGCCTGCGCGGGTCCTCCATTACCCTTGCTCCAACCTCCAAAAGACCGTCCGTCGTTAACACAATCACGTTACGGCCCTGCCGCAGCTCACGGATGCCCGAGGAGTAACAGGCGACGGGCTGGGCGAAGGTGTTCACGAAGCCGATCCATTCGTAGTAATTGCGCTGATTCAGCAGATATTGCCCGCGGGCAGCCAGCTCAGGATGGAGTACATAGAGCGAGTTATCCCCTACCGAGAACCACCAGAGATAATTCTCCATCCGAACACAGATCAGACATGCGGTCTCCCCTGTTACCTGCTTGCACTCGCTGATGAACGCCTCAGATGTGAAAATAGACAACAGGAATTCCTCCAGCGCCCGGAACGCCTGCTGAACCGGCAGCGCCAGCAGCCTGATGATCTCATCAGCTTCATTGTCGATTGTGCGGATCAGCAGCTCCGCGCTTTCTGCCGTATGATGCGCATCCAGAAGCATTACCCACTCCCAACCGCCGCCCGGCTCGCTTAATACGTAGACGCCGTCTTCATTTTTGTCGGCACCGTCCGCAGTGTTGCCGCCGTAACGGCCGATTACCATACTTTTATGCGCATATGTAGTTGGATGATCCAAATACATCTCATCACTGCCTAACCAGCTAAATTTATGAATCCCCTGTTCCATCCTGCTCCTCCTGCCGTAATTACCTGGTTTTGTATTTCTAGTATTATATACTTATACGCTTCCTACGTTAAGTGTTAAGCCTGCACCAAGCAGCCGTCATTAGCTACAAGCAAATACAATCACAGCAAATAGCCCCCGGACCGTCCATACGGCCTGGGGGCTATCTTCGCATCACCTATTCAGATTAGCTTGCACTGCCGGTTCTCTCCATATACTCTATCTTCTCCCGGCTGATTCTGTAGAGCCTGGCATCCGGCCCCGGATTCAGGCTGTCGCTTGCGGACAGGAATCCTCTATCCGTGTCCCGCAGAATATATACTCCGCTCAGAAGCTCTCCCCCAACCAGCTTGATATTCATCCTGGAGGCCTGATACACATGCGCTCTATACCAGCTATACAGCGGCCGCATCAGCAGCTTGCCGATCACGAAGTAGAGGACAAGCATAATCAGCAGCATTGCGTACACCACCCCACGGTCCTGTCCATTGACATAAAAGAGTATATCGAATTGATCTGTCATGTTAAGGTTATAGGTGACAATCAGCCTGCTCATCAGCAGCATACCAAACAGCAGGTAGAAGCTTATGCCCAGCAGCACATGGATCAGCAAAATCCAAGGATGGTAGGACAAGTGCTGCCGCCGTGTACCGCAAGCCAGAAAATAAGTCACAAGCAGTCCCGCAGCAGCCAGCGAGATCCACAGCGGACTGCTGAGCGGATGAAGTACATACAATAGCAAGCCGTTAATCCCGGCAAAGATCAGAATATCCGCCATGATGAATTTGGTTCGTTCTCTAAGGTTGTACGCCGGAAGCTGAGCCGAAGCCCCTCCCTGGAGGAAGTCGACGGTCCAGACGATCAGGAGCAGAACGCTGAACCAGACCAGCGTAGTGGAGAACGGGATAAGAGTGAAATACTGCAAAAGTGATACACCATCCTTATTTTTCCTTTTATTGTAGCATTTCCGCCGACCTGCCCGCCGTAACATTCATCTCCTTCATTTTCACACACATCATCTATATATGGAGGCTATTCACTCATGCTGTTGCTGAAATTATGCGTTATTGCTGTACTGCTGTCTTTTTCATACAGAATATTCGAGAGGATACTCAGGGTTATCTCTAAACCGCAAGAACGGAATACGATTTATTATTGGGGAGCCGCCATGATTGGTGGGAGTCTTCTCTGGAGCAACAGTTACACCTTCAACGCTCCACAAGATGTAATGAGAGTGCTCCCGCTGTTCCTTATTATTCTGCTTGTGAACCTGATCATCTCCAGATCCTCAGGGTATTCTCCTGCGGGAGCCTATAATACGATCAACTTCGTGTTTGCCTTCCCTGTCTTTGAGGAGATCGCCTTCCGGGGACTTGTCCTGCCGATACTTGCGAGCCATCCATTACTCGGCCAGCTGCATTCCACTTCTGTCATTGATATCAGCGGGGCGGTCCTCCTTACCTCACTGCTGTTTGCGGTGTCCCATTTGCAGTATTACAGGCTGAACCGCGAGAGCGTCAGGTTTATGCTGTTTGCTTTTAGCGGAGGAATATTCTTTGGGCTGATCGCACAGGTTACCGGTTCCATCCTGCTGACGATTCCGCTCCATATCGCTTTTAACGGATCAGCCGTGCTGTATGCCCGGGCCGCCTCCGCAAGGAAGCACCTACAGGCCTGACGTATAACTATATATGTATCAAAAAAAGAGCCACAGCTCATCTACAGAGCCAGCGCCTCTTCCGTAATCTGTCTGATATCAATTGGAGACAGCGTCTCCTCATTCACCATATCCGGCAGAATCTCTGCCAGGAAATAATCCACACAGTTCAGGTCAATATTCTTGATCTTGATCAGGGCATTGCGGTACATCACCACAAATTCCTTCTCTGTATTCCCCCTTTGCAGCTCGGCAAAAGCTTCGTACACCTGATCCATCTTATCGGCAACCTCCAGAATCAAGCCTTCGATCGACTCGTCCTTGCCTTCGCGCAGTTGATGGTAGAAGATGCTTTTGAACTCGTCCGGAATATGCTCCTTGATGAAGTTGTCGATCATGCCCTCCTCCACCTGCTGAATGAGCGACCTTAGCTGGAGCGAGGAGTGCTTCACTGGCGTTTTGATATCCCCGATAAATATCTCTCCATAATCATGGCTGCTCGTAATCTCGTACAGCTTCTTCCAGTCGATCACCGCGCCGTGCTTCTCTTCAATGTCCGCCAGCGTTTTGGCATACTGTACGACCTTCCAGGAATGGGCCGCTACGCTATGCTCCTCGAATTTGAATTTGCCCGGACAACGGATAATACGTTCCAGTTCATTCAGCGAGCGAAAATACTTGTGAATTCCCATGAGGCCTTGTCCTCCCGTATGTTTGGATATGCTCTAGATTAGAGTGTAATCCTCCAGTGTTATCCCCGGATGAACCGCAGCACACCATTGTGTAAAATCCGCACGGCTGCGCGCATCTAACGTTATTTCCCAGCCTCTCCCCGCCCTATTGCGGACAGCATCCCCGACTAAGGTCGGGAACAAAGAACAGTCTGCAGGCCGTTTTGCCAAGCCGGAAATATTCGTACAATACATACATAGACAACGCAGTGAACACGCCGCGAACCGGCGATCACCATATAAGAGAGGAAGATATCACTATGACAAAAAAATTAACCCGCTCCGTACAAGACAAGAAGCTCACAGGTTTATGCGGAGGACTGGCACGCTATTTGGGCGTTGATACGACCCTTGTAAGATTGCTTGTTGTTGCCGCTACGTTTTTCAGCTTCGGTACTGTTGTTTTTCTCTATATCATCGGCAGTCTCCTTGTCCCTCAGGAATCCTACGGCGGATTCGATGACAGCTTCAACTACTAATTACTTGCCACAATAACCAAACCAACTAAACCAACATTAAAGGAGATTATTATAATGAGTATATTCCAAAGAATCACCACGTTAACGAAGGCTGCTATTCACGAAGGACTGAACAAGCTGGAAGATCCGATCCTGCTGACCGGCCAATACCTGCGGGATCTGGATGATAAAATCGCAGGCGCCGAAGGCAAACAGCGTGAACTCAAGGCAGCAGCCAGTGTGCTGGAGCGCCGGATCTACGAATACAAGGTGCTCGCAGAGCGCAGTGAAGCGGAAGCAGTCCAGTTCATGAGCGAGGGCAATGAACCTGCTGCCCGCCTGGCGGTAATGGCTAAGCTCCGCTACACGGAGAGCGGACAGGAATGCACCGCCGGACTTCAAGAGACGCAGGCAGCACTTGCCTCGCTGGAGGTACAGCTTGCCGGTGTTAAGGAAGAGCATACGCGCCTCAAAGCCAAAAGAGCCGAGCTGGCTGAACGTGCCCGCAAAGCTGCTGAGATCAAGCAGGCTGCCCAAGCCAGCGCTTCAAGCTTCCCGGCAGGATACGGCGGCCACGTGCTGAACGCCGGTTCCGCAGCCCGCGGCTTCGAACGGATGGAAGACAAGATCGCCATGCAGGAAGCACTGGCCGAGCAATCCGGGCTGGCGGCCGCAGCCGCACCTGACGCTCCGCTGAATAGCGCAGTTGAGGCTGAGCTTGAACGCCTCCGCAACCGCAAATAAGCTAGGCGGTGTGAAGCCAGCAATCACAATAAGGATGCCTCCCCTTTCATCAGGGTTGGCATCCTTGTTTGTGTGCTGCTCAACAGATAGCGTACTGTGCCTGTGCTTGTGTCACACTTGCCCGGCCGGTTCAGAAGCCTTGGAATAACGGTTCTCCGGTACCGGCAGCCCAAGGTTCCCCCGCAGGGTATCACTTTCGTATTCGGTGCGGAACAGCCCGCGCTCCTGGAGAATCGGAACGACCTGATCCACGAATTCCTCCAGGCCATCCGGTACGGCGGCGGCCAGCATGAAGCCGTCGGCAGCTCCGCCCTCGAACCAGGCCTGAAGCTGATCGGCCACCTGCTCCGGCGTCCCGATGAAGCTGCTGCGCGGCGTTGCCGATTGCAGGGCAACCTGCCGCAGGGTCAGGCCCTGCTCTTTGGCATCCTTTTTGATTTTGTCCGTGCCGCTCTGGAAGCTGTTCCGGCCCAGGTCACCCACATCCGGGAAAGGCTCATCCAGCGGATACTGGGAGAAGTCATGATGCTCGAAGAACCGGCCCAGGTAGTTCAGCGCATTCTCTATCGTCACCAGACCGGCAACCTCCTGGTATTTGCGTTCTGCCTCCTCCGGGGTAGCCCCCAGTATCGGTGCGATGCCCGGAAAGATCAGCACTTCTTCGGGATTGCGCCCGAATGAAGCTACCCGGGTCTTCACATCCTTATAGAACGCCTGGGCAGACTCCAGCGAGTCATGACCCGTGAAGATGGCGTCCGCCACGCTTGAAGCATAATCTTTGCCGACCTCGGAGGAGCCTGCCTGGAAAATAACCGGCTGCCCCTGCTTCGAGCGGGCGATATTCAGCGGGCCCTTCACCGAGAAGAATTCTCCCTGGTGATCCAGCGTGTGCATTTTCTGCGGATCGAAGAAGACGCCCGTCTCCTTATTGCGGACAAAAGCATCGTCCTCCCAGGAATCCCACAGCCCGCGTGCCACCTCCAGATATTCGGCGGCGATGCGGTAACGCTTGCCATGGTCCGGATGCTCCTGCTTGCTGTAATTGAGCGCAGAGCCTTCGAGCGGTGAGGTTACCACATTCCAGCCGGCCCGTCCGCCGCTGATGACATCCAGCGAGCCGAATTGCCGGGCCACTGTGAACGGCTCACTGTAGGAAGTGGACAAGGTGCCGACCAGACCGATCCGGCTGCTGACTGCTGCCAGCGCACTAAGAATCGTCAGCGGCTCGAAGCGGTTCAGGAAATGAGGAATGGATTTCTCATTAATAAACAGACCATCTGCAATGAAGATCAGATCCAGCTTACCTTCCTCCGCCTTGCGTACCCATTCCTTGTATAACTCAAAATTCACACTGGCATCAGGCTTCGCATCGGGATGACGCCACATGGAGGTGCTTCCCCCCACGCCGTGCAGCAGTGCTCCCAGCTTCAATTGTCTCGGTGTAGTCATGATCATTCCTCCTCAAGATGGTGTATTACCGTTCACTTGCAGCTGTTCAGAGCAGCCTTATAGCAGGTTTACTGCAGGTTTACTGCAGGTTTACTGTAAGTTCATAGTGCTGCTTGCTGCGTAGATACACCCGCCTCCGCTCCGCGCTTGATCCGTTCGATCTGGGCCAGATGGTTCTGGACATGAGCGGTGAAGCTGCGGACGATATCGGCAATCCGCACACTCTCTCCCTTAGGGTTAATCCCGCTTTTCTCCCATTCTGCATCGCTCAACCTTCCCAGCAGGAGACTGTTGTAATGCAGCAGGCTGCGGAACAGCTCCAGGCTGTCAGCCGCCCGGCCCTGATTACTGTGCTGTCCGCTGACCCAGGCATCCTGCTGGAACGCCGGGAGCTGTACCTTCGTATCTGCCAGAATGTCACGGATGCGGAAGGATACCACGATACTGTGATCAGCCAGGTGCGCCAGCACCTCGGTTACGCTCCAGCTTGACGGCTCCGCCTTCCACTTCAGCAGCTCATCGGATAAGCCTTCCAGCGCCTGCACTAATTGCCCGTGCGTATTCAAGTACTCCGTTAGCTCCACGCTGCTCATTGCTATTCCCCCAGTATAGGTTTTGATTACCGTTGTTCAGGTCACTATGTTTAATTGCACTTTGTACATCTAAAACGTCTGATTTACAACCCATTATCTGTTTAATTGTAGTTCGTACAATTAAAAGTTTTTTGCTTCTGATTTTCAACCATTCGGGCAAATATAGTTGTACAGGCTACACTTATACGTTGCACGTACGTCTTTTTGCTGTTTTTAAGTATACATTTTACAACTATCCCTGAATTGAGGTGTGTTACACTACTATCTCAAATCGGATGCGCTGCATTTGAAGCGTGACAATGCAAACGGAGCTATATTCTGCCTGGTATGTCCCTGCACAGCCAGATCCGCAAGAATCTCTCCGACCACACTGGAGAATTTGAAGCCATGTCCCGAGAAGCCTCCGGCCAGCAGCACGTGGCGGTAATCCGGGTGGCGGTCAATAATGAAATCTTCATCCGGCGTATGTTCATATTTGCAGACGGAGCCCTTCAGCAGCCGCCCGGCTGCTCCGGGCATATAGGCTTCCAGCACGCGGCGAAGGTCGCCTTCGTCGCTCTCCAGACTGCCGAACTGTGCCAGTGGTTCACCGGGCTTCCACTCTTCGCCTGTATCATGGCGGCCGATCTTCAGCCCTGCTCCGCCCATACCTGGGAAGCCGTAGAACCCGCCTTCCTCTGAACCGAGCGTGAAGCCGGGGAACCTCCCGGCATCGAAGTCCGGCGTACTCCCAAACCAGCCCACTACCTTGCGGACCGTCTTAATCGGCAGGCTGATGAAGGGTGACAATGAATGGAACCAGGCACCGGCGCTGAGAACAGCAGCCGCTCCGTGATAATCGCCGTGCTTCGTGTGAACGGTGACACTCCCTTCGCGGGCGGTCACATGCTGCACGGGGGTATTCGTCAGCAGCTCCGCACCGTGAGCCAGCGCAAGCTGCCGGTAGGCGGTAATGCAGCGCTCACTGTAGAGATAACCGGCGTCCGGCTCATACATCGCTTCGAAGGATTCCGGAAGGTTCAGGGCCGGCCAGCGGCGGCGGATCTCCTCCGCATCCAATTGCTCGGCCCGGACCTTCCGCTTGTGTGCTTCCGCCAGGCGGCCGGAGAAGGAATACACGCCGCTGTCCGCCAGATTGAGCACGCCCGAAGGGACAAGCAGCTCCAGGCCACTCTCCGCTTCGGCCTCTTCCCACAGCACCTGGGCACGGAGTGCCAGGTCAATATAGGCCGGGTCGCCGCTGTAGGCATGCCGGATCAGCCGGGTATCCCCGTGATGGCTTCCTTCGGTATGCGGCGGATCAAAAGCATCAATCAGCAGCGTCTTCACACCGCGCCGGGCCAGATGATAGCCCGTGCTCATCCCCATTGAGCCTGCGCCGACAATAATCACATCATATATGGGAGTGTCAGCGATGATCTGTACCCCCTTCAGCCGAGAGATGCTCAAGTACACGTACCGCCAGACCGCTGAAGAACCCGGCGCCTACAGGCAGCGCCGCTTCGTCCAGATCGAACGCCGGGTGATGCCATTCCTGTCTCCCCGCTGTGCCGGTGAAGACAAACAAACCGGGAATCTCCTGCTGATAGAAGGCGAAATCCTCCCCGGCCGGTGAGGGCACCGGCTTCACGGAGGTATAACCCAGATTCGCAGCCGTTTCTTCTCCCAGCCGGACCAGCAGCGGATCATTGATGACCGGCGGAGGTCCGCCAATCCAGCGCACGCTGGCCTCAGCCCCCAAGGCGGCTGCAACACCCAATACCACTTCTTCGAACCGTCCCAGCACCCTGGCGCGCACCGCTTCATCGAAGGAACGGATCGTCCCTTCCAGCACCGCCGTCTCCGGGATGATGTTCCACGAGTTCCCGCTGTGAATCTGCGTAACACTGATGACAGCACTGCTTAGGCTGCTCACATTGCGGCTGACGATGGATTGCAGCGCCGTTACGATATGCGAGGCTGCCACGATAGGATCTATCCCGGCTTCCGGCACCGCTGCATGGGTTCCGAAGCCGCGGATCTCCACTCTGAATCCGTCAGCGGCTGCCATCAGCGGGCCTTCCTTAATGCCGATGGTCCCTACCGGCAGATCGGGCTTATTGTGCATCCCGATGACAGCGCGGACCTTCTCCAGCCCTCCGGCAGCGATGATCTGCTGCGCGCCTTGCGCCTTCTCCTCGGCAGGCTGGAACAAGAAGCGGACCGTTCCCTTGAGATTGTCTTCCTGCTCCTTCAACTGATAGACCGCCCCAAGCAGCGCCGCCGTATGGAAGTCATGCCCGCAGGCATGGCTTCTGCCGGGAGCCTGCGAAGCATAAGGCAGTCCGGTCTCTTCCTGAATCGGCAGAGCATCAATATCCGCCCGCAGGGCAATCACCGGACCGTCCTGCAAGCCGCCGATCTCGGCAATCACTCCGGTCTTCAGCCCGTAATCCACAATCTTCACCTCTGCCTGCTTGAGCAGTGAGGTGATATATCTTGTAGTTTCAACTTCTTCATTAGAGAGTTCAGGATGCCGGTGCAGATGACGGCGGATCTGGGCCAGCCGCTCCTTGAACGATAACGCCTGTACTTCCTGTGCCGCAGCTTCCGTGGCTGAATTTGTCATTAGCGGGATGCCTCCGCCGGCACTTCAGCCAGTGCCTCGCTGAGCAGCTCGAAGGAACGCTGCCGCTTGCCGAAGGGCTGCACATTCGTCGTGACGATGAACTCCTCCACCCCGGAGGCTTCGGCTAATGCCAGCAGCTGCTCACGGACGCTCTCCTTCGTTCCCTTGGTAATCTCAGGCTCCCGCTCCTCCAGCGTATAGGATTCTTCACTCTGGCGGGTGAACTCCTCCGCCTGTTCCCGGCTGGCCAGCGTCAGCGTCTTGCCGCTGGCGAAGCGGATACGGATCAGCTTCTGCGCTCCCGCAAGCTCCCCGGCCTCCTCCTCCGTATCCGCCACGATAACAGCCAGCGCGATAATGACCTGCGGCTCCTTCCCGCTACTGGTATCGAAGGCGCTGCGGTACGTCCGCACCGCGTCCAGGGCCACGGCCTGATCGCCGCCGATGAACAAAGAGAATACATACGGCAGTCCCAGTTCTGCCGCAATCCCGGCGCTGGCGACACTGGCGCCTAGCACATACAGCTGCGGCGGCGTTCCCGGCAGCGGGCCTGCCTTCAGCCCGGTAAGCGGATGATCCGCCTCCAGCCGGTTATGGACATATTGGTCCAGCTCCACAATTTTGTCCGTCAGCGAAGCAGCTTCGCCGCCTCCCTGCTGCAAGGCCTGTGTGCTGCGCGGCAATCCGCCGGGAGCGCGGCCGACGCCAAGGTCCACCCGTCCCGGTGCCAGCGAAGCCAGCACGTTGAAGTTCTCCGCCACCTTGTAAGGACTATAGTGCTGAAGCATAATCCCCCCGGAACCGATGCGGATGTGCTCCGTCCTGGCGAGCAGATGCGAGATCAGCACCTCGGGCGAAGAACCCGCCACCTGCTCGGAATCATGATGCTCGGATACCCAGAACCGGCGGAAGCCCAGCCGCTCAGATAGCTGCGCCAGCTCGATCGTATGCTGAAAAGCCTCTTCCGGCGTCTCCCCGGGATAGATCGGGCTTTGGTCCAATACGCTGATTGTAATTGCCATAGATATGCCTCCTAGATGGAATAGTTCAGCTCCGGCGTGATCCGCTTCAGGAACTGCTTCGTGCGTTCTTCGCGTGGATGGTTGAATACCTCGCTTGGTGTCCCTTCCTCGACAATCACCCCGCCGTCCATGAATACCACATGGTTCGCCACATCGCGGGCGAAGCCCATCTCATGCGTCACCACAATCATCGTGATCCCTTCCTTGGCGATTTTGCGGATCACCTCAAGCACTTCGCCCACCAGCTCCGGGTCCAGTGCCGAGGTAGGCTCATCGAAGAGAATGACCTCCGGCTCCAGGGCGAGCGCTCGGGCAATACCGACCCGCTGCTGCTGGCCGCCGGAGAGCTGGCTCGGATAGGCATCCAGCTTGGCGCCGAGTCCGACCTTTTCCAGCAGGGCAATACTCTTCTCCCTGGCCGCTTCCTTCGGGAGCTTCTTGACGATCAGCAGACCCTCCATCACGTTTTCGAGCGCTGTTTTGTGCCGGAACAGATTGTACTGCTGGAAGACCATAGCCGTCTTTTGCCGCAGCTGGTGAATATCCTTCTTGCGGGCATGGCGGCAGTCCAGCTTGAACTCACCGATCGAGATTTCGCCGCCGCTGGGCTTCTCCAGATAATTTACGCAGCGCAGCAGAGTGGTTTTGCCGGAACCGCTGGGGCCGAGAATGACGACCACTTCCCCTTTGGATACCTTGAGATCAATATTGTTCAGCACCTGATGGCGCCCGAAGGACTTCGATATATGCTCCAGCTTAATCATGCGACTCCCCCCCGGTTATACAGATTTATCCGTTTCTCGATTAAGGCAGTGGCCCGTTCAATGAGGAAGGTCAACCCCCAGAAGATCAGCGCCGCCGCTAAGTACGCCTCGAAGAATTTCCAGTTCGTTGAAGCTACAATCTGCGCCTGGGCATTGATATCCACGACCGACACGGTAAAAGCCAGCGTAGACCCGTGCAGCATCCCAATCACCGAATTCGACAGGTTGGGCAGGCTCGCCGCCAGCGCCTGGGGGAACACAATCCGCCGGAGCGCCTGGGGCGTACTCATCCCTATGGAATGCGCAGCTTCAATCTGACCGCGGTCCACCGCCAGCAGGCCGGAACGGACCACCTCGGACATATACGCCCCAGCCGTAATCGAGAAGGCGATATAGGCGAAGCCGATCATCGGAATGGATACCGAGCGGAAGCTCCAGCCGAACTGTACGGCAAGCCCGTCGATGATCATTGGCAGCCCGAAATAGATCAGCAACAGATGGGTCAGCATCGGGGTGCCGCGGATGAAGGTGACATATCCCACCGCCAGCGGATACAGCCCGGGTGTTCTATATATGCGGATCAGCGCTACCACAATGCCTATTACGAATCCTGCCAATACCGAGACTACCGTGATATACAGCGTCGTAGGGATAGCACTCAGAATTTGCACGAACGCCGTCCAGATAAATGATGGGTCCAGCTTCATTACGCGCCGCCTCCTTTGCCTGATCCTAGATCTGCGACGATAGTGCGGAAGGACGATTTTTTATGCAGAGTGAACCTCTTCTTCACCGGACTGCCCTGGTCTTCATGCCGCAGTAACCGCCGTTCCGCCACCAGCAGCAGCTTCTCCACGCACAAGCTGATTACGAGATAGATAAGTGCAAGGGCAATATAGGTTTCGATAAAATGCTGAGTCGCGCTGCCCAAAGTCTGTGCCTTGCCCGTCATCTCCATTACTCCCAGCGTGAACGCCAGCGAGGTATCCTTCAGCAGCGCGATGACCAGGTTCGAAAATACGGGAATCGCAATTCCCAGCGCCTGCGGCAATACGATCCGGGTAAAAGCCTGATAAGAGGTCATTCCCGTGGCGTACGCTGCTTCCACCTGTCCTTTATCGACTGCCGTTACCGCTGCGCGGATCATCTCCGACATGAAGGCCCCGGTATGCAGACCGTAGGTCAGAATCACGAAGACCAGCACCGGCGTCCGCGTCATATCGAGATTGACCAGCTTCAGCACCTCAGGCAGACCGTAATAGAACAGGAATAATTGGATGAGTATCGGCGTCCCCCGAAAAAAAGAAATGTACACCTCCGCGCAGGTCTTCAGGACCGGCACCTTATACAGGCGGGGAAGGGCAATGATAAATCCAACCACCATCCCTGCCAGCAGCGAACAGGCTACGATCAGCAGCGTAGTGCTCAGCGTAGTCAGCAGCTTGGGCAGGAACGAGAAGATAAATCCAAGATCAAACGGTGCACCCATTCTGCTCCTCCTCTCCGCTGTACAACATGTTTATCATTGAACCGTGGATGTGGTGACGTCCGCTCCGAGCCACTGCGAGCTTATTTTGCCCAATGTGCCGTCTGCCTTCAGCTCCGTAACTACTCCGTCAATGGCATCCGACAGCTTCTGCGACGGGGCATCATCCTTGCGGAACACATACAGAATGTCAGCGGAGGACAGCTCTGGACCGACTGCCTGCAGCTTGCTCTGCGGATCAATAATCGGCAGTACGAAATCCGCAGCCAGCGTGGCATCCACACGGCCCGAGTCAACCTGGCTCACCGTATCGTTGGCCGCACCGTTCTGATAGACAATTTTGATCGAATCCGCGCCATGCTCCTTGTTGTAATTCTCGAGGATTTGCGCTTGTGCGCTGGTTGCGCCCGTCAGCACCTTCTTGCCTTTCAGATCATCCAGCGTCTGGATCGAATCATTACCCTTGGCCACAATAATGCGGTTTCTCCAGTGGGCATAAGCTTCTTTGTTAAAAGAATACTTCTGCTCCCGCTCCGGGTTCTTCTCCATGACATGGGCCACTAAGTCAATCTTCTTCGTCTCCAGACTCAGCAGCAGATTGCTGAAATCCATCGTCTGGAATTCAAATTCATATTCCGGCAGACGCTGGTCAATTTCCTTCAGCAGCTCTACGTCGAACCCGGTCAGCTTGCCGTTCTCATCAATGAAGCAGACGTTTGGAAAAGCGGTGCCCGTGCCGACCACAATCTTGGTCACCTCAGCCGGTTCTGCGGCTGCAGTTGTTGTCTCCGCACTGCTCTGCGGTGCTGCTTCAGCTACTTTTCCGCCATTGCCGCTGTTCGCGCCGTTATTGTTGCCGCATCCGGCAATCACCAATGTTAATGCCAGTGCTGATGCGAATGAAATGGTCTTTTTCATCTCTCTGTCCCCTTTCAATTTAGATAATCCCTATATGTTTAGTGGTGATTATATGCAGTTAACTTTATCACTGCATGTTGCCATGCGCTAATAGAGTTTTTTAATACAGTTATACAAGAAGTCGATTCAGCTTGCCCGGGGTTCCCAGCTCCAGCAGGGCTTCAATGAATTCCGCATTCTCTCCGTTCAGGGAGATCAGGCTGGTTCGCAGGGAGATCCCTTCCGTCTCAGCGATATCTACCCGGATCAGTGTTCCTGCCTCCACCTCCTCCTGCACACTCAGCGCTGGAAGGAAACAGATCCCCGCTTGCTTCAGCACCAGCTTCTTGGCAGTCTCCAGATTATCCACCTGATACACAATGCCCGGCGGCTGCTCCATGCTCTCAAATACACGGTGCAGGCGCATCCAGTCCAGCGAGCCGCATTCGAAGAATACCAGTGTCTCGTCAGAGATCTCCTCGATGGAAGCATGGCCCTTGCGGGCCAGCGGATGACCGGCGTAGACATACAGCGAGATGGGATCTTCACAGAAGGGAAACGACTGGATGGCCGGATTAACCACCTTGCGGATAAAAGCGAGATCAATCTCCTTCGCCTTCAGCTTCTCAATCAATAGTTCGGTGGAAGCCGTGGTCAGCTTGATGCGGATGTGGGGATACCGCTGCTTCAAATGCAGCAGGAGATGCGGCATCAGATAATTGGAGACCGAGACCGTACTGCCGATTCTCAGTTCCCCCGGGATTTGACCTTTGGATTGCAGCTGATGTTTGCCGTTCTGATAGACCTGCAGAATCTGCTGCGCGTAGGGGAGGAACTGACGGCCTTTATCCGTCAGGTTAATCTGTTTGCCCAGCCGGTCGAATACCTTGCAGTCCAGCTCCCGTTCAAGCGACTGGATACGGGCCGTTACTGTCGGCTGCGAGATGTAGAGTACATCTGCCGCTTTGTTGAAGCTGCCGTAGTGGTTGATGTAGACAAAGGCCTCAATGTTCTCGATGTTCAAGCGTAGTCCCCCTCCACAGTTTATAATTTACTATTCCAATCGACTAACAATGAATTAGAGCCGCACTTCTCTATAGAATTTGTTTTTATCTTAGTCACCGGCCCTTTTTTTGTCAACAGACTTATCCTCTAATATACAGCCAATACCATTACATGGATCACAATTGCAGATAGAACTTTTCTATCTGTTAATCGAAATTGTTAAATTCCTCTTATACTCATCGGATTTATAGATTATAATGAGCGGCATACCCCATTTCCGAACAGGAGGCGCCAGATGAACATTTCCGCAGAGATTGTAATCCGTGAAGCCGCAGACGCAGACCGTGAAGCCATTGCCGGAGTATTACTCGAAGCCTACAGCGAATATTCAGCCGTGCTGCCCGCGCCTTCGTGGGCGGATTACCGCGACTCCATCCTTGATTCCGTCCACGGCGATGCACCGGTCTCCCGGATTGTAGCCGAACTGGATGGACAAATCGTAGGGAGCGTGCTGCTGTTCACCTCTTCCGAGGCCGCTTACGGCAGGCCCGAGCTGGGAATCCATACGCCGATCATCCGTCTGCTCGCTGTCTCTCCGGCTGTCCGGGGACGCGGGGTGGCCAGGCTTCTGATCCATGAAGCGGCAGGAAGAGCCGTTGCCCTCGGGGCAGCCAGCTTAAACCTTCACACTTCAGATATGATGGCGTCTGCGGTCAGGCTGTATGAAGGCTTAGGCTTCAAGCGGGCTTATGAGACAGATCTGAAGAACGGGGATACTCTGGTCAAGGGCTACTGCCTGGCGCTGCCGGTCTCCGCTAGTCTTCAGACGAAATGAACCTCCGCAGCCCTTAGTTTCTGAGTAGGATCAACGTAAACACTTGGATGGACGCTGCGCGAACGGACCGATGTTCCAATCGCTGTGGTCTCCAGATTTTTTTTATTCCCCTTAGCGGTGAAAATCCGGAGACCAAGGCGAACGCATTCGCTTTTCCACATTCGTTCCGTCCTCTCCGCTGTTTGAGCGGGATACAAAAAGCAATGATTCTCCAATTAACGGGAGAACCACTGCTTTTTTAACATTTGAAGCTTTTGAGAAATTTGAGAACCTTCCGGCGAGCCGCCCTAAAGCCCCGCTTCAGCCGCGAGCTTTTGCAAAATCCTGCCCAAAATACAACATTCCCCTCAACCTCCCAGCCAGAATCCAACATTGTTGCATAAAAGGCAGGATATCTTCCCCCTACGGACGGCTTAGCAGCACAATTCCTGCATTTCCTGCAACATTCCTCCCTACACCCGGGTAACTAGGAATCCAAGCTGCAAATAGTGCAACATTCATGTCTATATACTGCGAATATGTCTGTACTGCGGATATGCCTATATACTGCGAACGTAAGCACAGTAGATAGGGTTGAACGTGAACACACAACGCAAAGCTACAGAATCCGCTTCGCCTTCGCCGCCTTCAGCCACTGCGGGAATTCATTCAACAGCTGATCATACAGCTCCTCATCGGATACTTCCTCGATACGGTCCAGATGGATGAAGCTTGCGTTATCCACCAGTCTGCCGCTCATCGTATCAAGCTGCTTCAGCACCTCGAAGTCGGAGTCGCCGATCCCAACGAACTGCCAGAAGACCGGCAGGGCGGAGGAGGCCATAATTACTTTTTTGGTAGGCTTAACTACACCTCCGTCGTTAATAAATATAATGAATACCGGGGTTGAATCCTTCTCCTCCCGGGTGTATTTCTGGATCACATCCTCCATGACCGGCGGTTCGTTATTGCGGCCGAACTTATGGATCGAATCGTTATTCATGATATGAGTGACAACATAGCTGCCCAGCTCCTGTTCCGTAACCGGCGGCAGTCTGCTGAATTCCGTATCATAGACCCACACATCCAATGAGCCGTTGTCATCGAACTTGCTGGCAACTGCGAGAATACGTTCCACCACTTCCTGGACAACCCCTCTGGCATACAGGCTTCTCATGGAGCCGGTAATGTCCAGCACGATCCCCACTCTGGCCGTTACATCCGTTAACTGTTTTTTGATGAGGGTAAGCTCTACTATTTTTTTGCGTAAGTCGATAGAAGACAGCACATTAACCGGTGCGCTGTCTTCCGCCTGCGGCCGGGCAGGCTCTACCCGTTCCTCCCTCTCTGCCACTTCTGCCGCTGCTGCCACCTCTACCCGTTCCACCCTCTCTGCCACTTCTGCCGTTGCTGCCACCTCATTCCCGGTCTCTTCCTCAACCTCAAGCCCATAGCTCTTGCAGAGTGCAGCCAGTCCTCCGTTATAACCGCTGCCGATCGCGCTGAACTTCCATTCCCCCTGATGGCGGTACAGCTCCCCGGCTACGACTGCTGTCTCCTCTGACAGATCTGCTCCGTAATCGAAACGGTATATTTCTTCCCCGTTCTTGCGGTTCATTAGCCGCAGCTGCAAGCCGGACAGATCTTTCATCCCCTGATTGCGCTGCTCGCCCTCGTAGATCGTCAAGGTCAACGCAATCCGGGCATAGGACTCTGGAATTCTGGATAAGCAGATGGTGAGACTCTCCCCGTTCTCCCCCTCCGCAGCATGAGCTACAGCCCCATCCCTTGATACTGGATTCCCATAGAAAATGAAATCCTCATCCCGTTCACACCGGTTCTGACCCGACAACAGAAAAGCCGCCGCATCGACACCAATTCCGCCATACTTCGTGTCCCAGCAGAGCCGGACGGTTATATCTTGAACGCCTGTTCCCTTGGTGATATCCACTTTCTGCCCTTTTAACAACTGCAAATCTCTCATCTCCTCTTCATAGAAGTGAATCCGGAAGTCATAGATAAGGAATACCATATCAGCACTCTTTGTTCAACCTGCATCGTTTGTATTTCTCCGTTTGCTCCTTTAATATGAAGTTTAGTAGAGATAATAGATAAGGGGCTAACCCAGATGGATTTCACAGCAATAGACTTTGAGACAGCCAATTCCAGCCGCACCAGCGCCTGCTCACTCGGGCTTGTTCAGGTTCGGGCAGGTGTGGTGACAGCGGAATATGACTGGCTGATTGACCCGCGGCAGCGGTTCGACGGGATGAATATCGCCATTCACGGCATTACACCCTCCATGGTTAAGGGCGAGCCTACCTTCGCTGAGCTGTGGCCCACCCTTAAGCCGCTGCTGCAAGGCGAAATTGTGATTGCGCATAATGCTGCCTTCGATATGAGTGTACTGCGGTATTGCCTGGATGACTCGTCTCTTGGCTATCCGGATTTCCAATATTTATGTACCTATCTGCTCGGCAAAAAAATGCTCCAGGAGCTGCCCTCCCATAGGCTGAATGTAGTCTCAGCGCATTTCGGCATCCGGCTGAAGCACCACGATGCGCTGGATGACGCCAGAGCGTCGGCACTCATTCTATTGAAATTAATGGAGCAGTGGCAGCAGTTCGATCCCCTGCTGTTAGCGGACAACCAGGGCTACAAGGCCGGGACGCTGTTTGCAGGCGGATATACGCCCTTCAAGGCAGCGCCCAAGAAGCCCGCGAAGAAACCGTCTGCTCCCAAGGCTTCTGCCAAAACTGCTATGAAGACGCCGAAGCCCGCAGTATCCGGTATACCGGGCATGAAAACGCCGTCTGCAGATAGGGTTCAGGATGTCACGGCTTCCGTCACTCCTCCGATTGCTGTTCCGCCTGCGCCTGCCTCACCACCTATTCCTGAGCTGGTACGCAGCCAGCGCGTGGAGATCGGCGATAAGCTCAGCGCCTCCCGGCTTCTGGTCGCTGTGGAGTGGGATTCTCCCGCTCCCTTGCTGGAACCGGAGATCTCTGCCTGTCTGCTCCGGGAGACAGGGCACTGCGAACAGGACCAGGACTTTGTCTTCTACGGGAACAGGGAAGACCCGAGCGGATCGGTCTCCTACACCCAACCTGCTCCGCACACGGGAATCCTGCAGCTTCAGCTATCGGAGCTGTCGGCATCCACGACGCGGATCGTATTGACCTGTACGCTGGGTGGGGACATATCCAGCCAGAGTGCAGGACAGCGAGCAGAGCAGATTCAGAACGCTTCCGTTTCCCTGATGAATGCCCAATCGGGAGCGAGGCTTGCCCGCTTCTCCTTGGATCAGGACTTCCGTCTTGAGACCGCCATCGTCATTGGTGAGTTCTACCGCTATAAGGGCAAATGGAGATTCGTAGCAGTTGGTGAGGAATTCCCGGGCGGACTCCGTGCCCTATGCAGCCACTACGGTCTTGAGGTGGAAGCTGAGGGTCCTGCAGATCAGCCTGCGGCTGAATCGGCAGCCTCGGCGGAAACTACGGATCATAGGAGACTTGCGGACAAGCTCCCTCCGGCCTCTTACCACTCATAGCGCCAAATACGCCCCTGGCGGCAGCTCTTTGTTTTTGAGCAGGATCAGCTTAAGCATTTGGGTGGACGCGCTGAGTGATCGGAACTATTGAAGCAAGCAGCAATGGAGCAACAACAAAAAAGCAGCGATTCCCCCATAACGGGAGCCGCTGCCTTTTTAGCGTTTGAAGCTTTTGAGAGAGTTGCAATTATCTGCTTTTCAGCAATACAGAGTATCCTATATCTTCAGCCGGTACACGGCCTTATTCTCCAGTCCTCTAATGAATGGCGTCCATTCCTCCGTCTCCGGAGTGGTGTCGAGGGCATCCTCCACCATCTGCAGCTTGGCATCCATGGCATCAATATGATGCAGGGCCACCGCCTCAGCCGTCTGGGGCTGAACCGGACTTCCCCACTCTCCCAGATTGTGATGGGACAATACGAGATGCTGAAGCGCCAGGATTTTCTCCGAATTCAGATCAATCCCGGTCCGGATGGCCGCTTCCGTAATCCAGCTCGAAGCCATGGAGATATGCCCGATCAGCTTGCCCTGCACACTGTAATCCGACACAATGCCGTATTGGGAGATCATTTCTTCCGGCTTGGCGATATCATGAAGAATGATGCCCGCTCTCATCAGATCAGGATTCAGGAACGGACGCTGCTTGCACAGGAAATCTCCAATCTCCAGCATTCTGACCATATGATAAGCCAGTCCGGCAAAATAAGCATGATGATGGGTTTTGGCCGCCGGATAATGCATCAGCTTCTCCTCTACCTTACCGACACAGAAGTTAACAACCGCCGCAATGTCCGGGTCGGTTATGCTTGCCATCGCGTTTTTGATCGTATGGACCAGGTCTACAGGACGCACAGGAGCCGAGCGGATGAATTCCGTAAGCGACACGCCGTCGGATTCATCCACCAGTCTAATCTTGGTGACCTTGACCTGGAGCTTCTCCCGGTAGGTATGAGCAATACCGCGGACCTTCACCAGTGCCATCGGGAAAAAAGTCTCCTTATCCGTCACACTGACGTCCCAATATTTAGCCGAAATCTGACCGCTGGAATCACCGAGTACAATATCGAAATAATCCTTGGAAGGAGTACCGTTGGTCTGCTTCAGCCCCAGCTCTCTGAGCAGATAGAAGCCGGTGAATTCATCCTGCGGGGATAGCTGTTTGATTAATGTCATTGTGAAGCCTCCTATTACTTACAGGTCTCGGCCTGCTGTGTATATTAGTGTGTATATTAAGGTTTAGACATTCACTTCCCAAATCCCTTTAAATTACTATGCAATCACCAATCCAATTTATGTCCCGCTCCGGCTGCCAAGTCTCTATAATTCCTCTAACAACAGAAAAAAGGGCGTCCCCGCCATTTGCATGGTCAAGGACAACCCCTGGTGAATGGATTTAATTATTTGCCTGCGGCTTCAAGCGCTGCCTTAATCGCTTCGATGACTTTGGCGGAGATGGCTTTCTGGGCATCATTCGCTCCGAAGGCTGCTGCACGGTATCCGTACTTATGCAATCCTTTGCCATTCGAGGTGTTCTCGATCTCGTATTTCACGAGCAGCTCATCATCGTTCAGGCCGTATCTTACTTTGCCTTTATCATCAAGGTAGTACACAGCCATAGTTACCGGCACATTGTATTCAGTCGTAACCATAACATTTACAGTCTTGTCAGCACTTGCACCGATGAAAATGCCATCGAAGTAAGCCGCTTTATCCGTTTCTGTAATTTCCGCTTTACCATAAGCTCTGTCAACGGCAGCTTTCAGTGCATCACTGCTGCTGGTAGCGCCCGATACTGCATCAACCCCCTGCGCACCTTCTCTTGTACCTTCGGCAAGGAAGCTGGCGGTCAGTACCGGAATAGCCTTTTGGACTTCAGCATAAGCGGCTTTGCCCAGATCGGCCATGTTCATGCCCACACGGGAAAGAGCAACGTTTACGATCTTGCCGTTACGCAGCGTAACATCAGCTTTGTTGGTGCCTTTATCATAAGCATTACCGTAAGCGGTGAAGGTACCGTCTTTATAAGTGCCTTGTAATTTGGACGCATTGGTCAAAGCATCAGTCAGAGCTGCTTTTGCTGCGGCAGATACCGCTTCTTGACCGGCAATATCAGCAGTGTCTACGCCTTTTGCAAGCAAACCGGCAGTCAGCTGGTCTACAAGGGATTTCTGTGCTTCGGTACGCTTGTCGTCAGCAATCAGCTTGCCGTCTGTACCGAACAGGCTCAGCTTGATTCCCGTTACTTGGTCGGCCTCAATATCAACCAGCACCATAACCTTCGACTGATTATCTACACCGGCAAATTTGCCGTCGAAGTACTGACCTTCACCCGGAACCTTCAAGGCTTTCTCAAAAGCACGCTCTACCGCCTGGTTCCAGCCGTGGCTGCTCTCGGTCGCACCGGAGATTCCGTCTACCTTCTCGTCATATTTGGCAAAATAAGAGCCGTTAGCCAGCAGCTTGGCTGTCATCGGAGCATTCGCCTTCACAACCTCCGCATAAGCGGTTGCGCCTCTGTCTATCAGGTTGTTGCCAAGTCTGAACAGATTCACATCCACCAGCTTGCCGTTGCGGATTACAACATCCGCTCTTTCCACGCCTACACTTCTTGCCGTTCCGTAGGAAGAGTAGAATCCGTCGATGTAAGCAGCCGTGTTATGAACGCTCGCATTCTGCTCTGCATCCCAGAAAGCATTAACTGCGGCTGTGGATTCGGCCTCGAAACCGGCTACCGGCTGTGCAGCAGAACCTTTGGCCAGCAGTGCAGGTGTGATAGCTGCAATCGCTGCTGTCTGTTCAGCAGTATAAGTCTTCTCATCCACGAAATCACCGTTTGCACTCAGCGGGTACAGCTTAACATCCGTAAGCTTATTGGCCTCATAAGTGGCAAATACGGCATATTTGGCTTCAGGATCTACACCCATGTGGACACCGGAGAAGTAAGCGGCATCAGCCGGCTTATCCTGCAGCGATCTTGCGAACGCTCTGTCCACCGACAATTTCCAGCCGTTGCTGGTGCGGGTGGCGCCGGATACAGCGTCAACAGCAGCAGCGCCGTCTCTGGTTTTGCCTACGAGTCTGTCTTTCATCAGGCCATAGGCCGTCCAGACTCCGCTGTAATTCTCGCGGGCATTGCGGTCGATGATTTTGGGACTGGTTCTCAGCAGCTCGATGTCGGCGATCTTGCCGTCTTTGATGGTAACTTTGGCACCTTCTGTACCTTTGGAGTACGCATCTCCATAGGCTACATATACTCCGTCCTGATATACGGCTTCGTGCACAGTTACCGGTGCTGCCGTTGCTACAGGCTTAGCTGTTGCGGCCGGTTTGGCTGTTGCCTTGGGGGATGCCGCCGGGGCGGTGGTTGCTACAGGCTTAGCTGTTGCCTTCGGGGTAGCTGCCGGTTTGGCTGTCGCTTTCGGAGTAGCCGCCGGTTTAGCTGTTGCCTTCGGAGTGTGTACCGGTTTGGCTGTTGCCTTCGGAGTGTGTACCGGTTTGGCTGTTGCCTTCGGAGTAGGAGCCGGTTTGGCTGTTGCCTTCGGAGTGGCTGCCGGTTTCGGAGCGGGCTTCGCAGTCGCTGCCGGAGCTTCTTCCGAGGCTGCTGAAACCGCATCCACCTTCAGGTTCAAAGCCGGTGCGTTAATCGTGTAGGCTAGTGGAGCGAGCAGCAAGGCTGCGCTTACAGTCAAAGAAATTAATTTTTTCAAATGCGTATTCTCCTTTATATCCCCAGTAATATGTAGCATTTTTCAACCCGTTCGCTTTCGTTCAATTCCTGCTCATTATGAAGAGTAGCCGACTCCTCCTGACAAGTACATTCCCCCTTTGCCATTCCTGCTGGGCCCATCCCGTGTAAGAAAAGATTCATCTATATATACAATCTTTCAAAAGGTGAAACAATTCACATAGTGAAGTGAATTAATTCACATAAGTGGACTTCAAGCGGCTGGTGAACATTTCTGGCTTGATGGTAACAAAATTGAAACTCTTTTCTCTGTACATAAAATCACATACCCTATAAGAAACATCACTTTTTTGCACTATACTAAAATATATATTTCCTCTGCCTCTCATAATCTCCCATTTACTCCTTCATATGATATTCGTGCGATATATTATATTGTATGTTTCTGCTTATATATGATACTTTTAAACGATGTCATGTTCACGGAAAGGGGCTGCAGCTACTCATGAATCAGTCGCTTATAGGTGTTATTCTCGCTCAGATCGGAACCCCCGACGCCCCTAGTGCCAAGGCGGTCCGTCCCTATCTCAAGCGCTTTCTGTCCGACCGCAGAATTATTGATTATCCTCCGCTGCTCTGGCAGCCGCTGCTGCGGGGCATTATTCTGCGCACCCGGCCGCGCCGGTCCGCGAAGCTGTATCAGGAGATCTGGATGGAAGAGGGCTCCCCTCTGCTCGTCCACTCCAGAGCCCAGCAGAATGCGCTACAGATCCTGCTGGGCAGCAGCTATCAAGTGGAGCTGGGACTTGCGTACAGTGAGCCGGGTATGTCTGAAGCCTTCCGCAAGCTGGAAGCTGCGGGCATTACCCGGATCATTGTACTTCCTTTATTCCCGCAGTATTCCTCGACTACAACTGCTTCTGTCTATGAAGCTGCAAGCTTCGCCGCCCTGGGACGGCACAGCCGTTCCGGTCAGGTATCCAAGCGGTTCGTACCGGCGCTGCGGTATGTAGAAGCCTACCATGATGCGCCCGACTACATCGCAGCGATGAGATCCTTATTGCTGCGGCAGATCCGTGCAATGAGTGAAGAGCCTGATTACTATGTTCTGTCTTTCCACGGAATTCCCCGCCGCTATGCCGAGACCGGAGACCCGTATCCGCAGCAGTGCCAGGAGACGGCCCGTTTGCTGGCAGAGGCTATGAAATGGCCCCCGGAACGCTGGCAGCTCTCCTTCCAGTCCCGCTTCGGGCCGGAGACCTGGGTAGGCCCGTCTACCGCCGATACCCTGAAAGAGCTTAGCGGACGCGGAATCCGGCGGCCGTTGATTTTCTCGCCGGGACTGGTCACGGACTGCCTCGAAACGCTGCATGAGCTGGCTGTAGAAGGCCGGGAACTCTTCGCCGCAGGCGGCGGAGCCGCAGAGAATCTGGAGGTGGCCCCGTGCCTGAATGACACGGAAGAGTGGATCAGCTTCCTCGCCGGACTGATAAGCGACACTGCCCGGGGCTGGCTCCCTTCCGCAGTAACTGAGAAGACGGCTGTCCAACCGGTCTGATAACGAATTTTTATAAAAAAACCGCCCGGTCTACAGGCATCTTGATCCTGTGAACCGGGCGGTTTATTTTTGGTATATGATTATCGAACAGTCAGCTGTTTATATTTGGCAGTCAGTTCCTCGAACCACTGCTTATCCTGCAAAGTCAGGGCAAAATCAATCAATTCAGCAATTTCCTCAGGCTGCAGCTCCGGCGAATCATTGAAGCAGATCTCTGCCGAAGCAGCCGCCGCCCCATCCGCACCTTCTGCAAAATCATAAGAGAACATCAGCTTGATATCGCTCTCCAGGAACTCATTCCGCAGGAAGTAGAGCACCTCGCACATCAGGACAGGTCTGACATGGCTATCGAAGACACAATCCATTACCTTCGCCCAATAATGCTGGTTGCTGAGATGCAGCTTATCATTGGTCAGAAGATACTGCTCACCCTGAAAATCATTGACAAATTTCAGTTCAACCGGCTCCATTTTAAAAATACCGGCAATTTGCTTCCTGGTGATATTCAAGATGTCTTGTGTTTCTAATCTCATCATTCTCATGCACCCCGTTCCTCATATTCGGACTTTCCTCTATATGCTGCATATGCTGTGATTTCATGATTCGACAATAATTTTAACTAATTTATAAGTATTATCGACTTTTTCTTAGTTATTGTTAATGCTTTTCACTTAAAATTTTAAAAATTCTGTTTCAGGCTGCTGGAAATCGGTTAATTTATTTATTTTTTTGAGGAAAGGGGGAACTGAGGACAGGAGGATTCGAGGGCAGGAGGCACGAGACTCGAGGATTCGAGGGCACGAGGCACGAGACTCGAGGATTCGAGGGCACGAGGCACCAGACTCGAGGATTCGTGGGCACGAGGCACCAGACTCGAGGATTCGAGGGCATGAGGCACGAGACTCGAGGATTCGAGGCACTGAGCCCCCCTCCCGCAGGAAGCAAGTGGATAAACGTATCTTAATTCGTCGTTTTCCGAGGAATATGCTTGAACAAGTGGAAAAACAGCATCTGCTGCCGTTCATTTTCGCTACTATGGGTGAAAGGGGATCATTTAAGTGCCATTTATACAACTGCTGTTGTTGCAGCGGCCGTTTACTCTTCAGCAAGTGGACGAAATCCAACTGCTTCCGAATTCCATCCTGCATCCGGTCAGGTTGTTCCAATCGTCTCCAGTGGGTTACGGAGCATGGGTCAAACGGAAACGGCTTTGCCGTCCTTTTATCAGGACGGTGTTCGTTTCAGCGAGAAATATTAGGATAAGTTATCATGTGAAACATATAAATTCTTATACTTGCACAAAAAAGCCATCCAGTCTCAAAGACTGAATGACTGTGCATTGCGCTGCATTGCCATGTATTGCTGTGCATTGCCGTGAATAAGCACACGTTCCCCGGCACGAATACCGGATTAGGCTTAGTTAGCTGACGAACAGCGGCACCAGTTGAATGCCCTCTTCCGGCGAGATCCGCACCAGACCCTTATCAGAGATCCGAAGTGTCGGGATGACCGCCAGCGCCAGCAGGGACAAGGTCATGAAAGCATAATTCAGCGTACAGCCCGCATCATATAACGCTTTGCTGATAGCAGCAGACTGGGCGGCCGCAATCTCGAATGGCTCTGCGGACATCAGTCCGGCAATCGCCAGCGGGAACAGCGTGGTCCCGGAAGCGGTGATCACGGCAACACCGCCCTGCGCTTCTGCCACCGCAGCCGCCGCTTCAGCCATCAGTGTATCATCGTTGCCGATGACCAGCACATTATGACTGTCATGGGCTACAGTCATCGCTATAGCCGCAGGCTCGTGGAAGCCGATTCCCTGCACCACTCCAACCGATTTATTCCCCGTCCCCTTATGCCGCTCCAGAACAGCGATTTTGCACAGGCCGTCTTCAACCACCAGCCTGGAATCGGCCACCGGCAGCAGAATAATCTGTTCCCCGGTCTCCACATGATTCTCCATGACTTGAATGACCCGCGTAGCCAGAACGCCGTCGGCAACCGGCGCATGAATCACGAAGTCTGCGGGTACCGGAGGCTGCGGCAGATGTACCGAGGCCAGCACTTCATCCGGGTACGTGAACGGATTCAGCTTCGCCGTCATCCTTCCGTTCTCCGCCACGACTTCGCCAGCCGCAATCGTCAGGACGACATGGACATCAGCCAGATTCCCGTCCAGCAGAATGATATCCGCACAGGAGCCTGGAGTAATTGAGCCGATATCACGGGCTACTCCGAAGCGTTCAGCTGTATTGATCGTTGCCATCTGAAAAGCCGTGACCGGCTTCACGCCCTGGGAGATGGCGTGGCGCACGACAAAATCCATATGGCCTTCATCGCGCAGCGATTCGGAGCTGCGGTCATCCGTCACCAGCATCATCCGGCGCGGGTCCAGCCCGTGCTTGGTATGCGCGGTGATGGTTTTGGCGACGTCATGCCAGGCGGAGCCGCGGCGCATTTTGGCATACATCCCCAGACGTACGCGTTCGATTACATCCTCCGCTGTCACACACTCATGATCACCGGTCACGCCAGCTGCCGCATAAACCGGAAGCCTCCAGTCACTCGCCGGCCAGGTGAAATGCCCATCGACATAACGTCCCGCCCGGAGCGTTGCCTGGATCTCGCCGAGCATTTTCTCATCGCCGTAGACTACGCCCGGGAAATTCATCACCTCGCCGAGTGCGATTACATCCTCGCCCCAGGTGTATGCTTCTGCTACTTCCTCCGGTCCGATGGATGCTCCGGTCGTTTCAAATTCGGCACCCGCTGAAGGTACACAGGAGGCCACCTGCATATAGGCAGCCAACGGCGTTCCCCGCATCTCGTCCAGCATCAGCTTAATTCCCTTCAGCCCGAATACATTAGCAATCTCATGGGCATCAAAAAAACCTCCGGTCGTCCCCAGCGGCAGCACGGCACGGGCAAACTCAGTCACCGTCAGTTGGGTGCTCTCGATATGGCAATGGCCGTCAATCAGGCCGGGGGCAATGTATTTGCCTGCCGCATCAATCACCTTCGTATTTTCACCAATCGTATGCGAGACATCCTTGCCGACATAGGCAATACGTCCGCCCTGCACCGCAACAGACATGCCGTCCAGAATCTCCCCGGAGCATACATTGACCAGCTTGCCGCCCGTAATCACCAGTGTAGCCGCCTGGTCGCCCCGCGCTGTTGCTACCAGCTCTGGCACACAGTCAGCCAATGGTTGTCGTGTAAATGTCATTATGTGCACTCCCTTCCGGTTATTGTATAGATTGTACTTGATAGTTTTACGTTCCGGGATGGCCGTGACTCCAGAGAATGTTTGGCCCTCCGGCCGCTGCCCGTCCCCAGATTTCTTAATTAATACCACTGTTCGCGGTGGAAATCCGGTGACTGCTGATGCTTACGATGCTAGCTTTCCTGCGGAAAGCTTTCAGGCGGTCGCTGATGCTCCTACAGTGCCAAAATTCTCCTCCGCCACTTTTCCCTGTCTGGTTAATTTTCAAGTTCAATCTATATAGTTTTTTATCATTTTAGCAAAAACGGCCCTGACGCCCCTCACGGGTCGCAAGCCGTTGCCCAGAACTTATTCCCCGGGGTTCTCCGTCCGGCCGCCGGGGCCGGTAACCACATTTTATGATTATCTTACGTTTGACTCATATACGTCAAGTGCCGCCTGAACGCCCTCTCCGGCAGCGACTGCATATCCATGGCGCACCAGCACAGCCTCCAATGCACCGAGCAGACGCAGCACATTATTCTCCCGGCAGCTGAAGCCCATGGTACCGATGCGCCAGATTAAGCCCTGCAACGGACCGAAGGAGCTGGCGATCTCAATCCCGAAGCGGCCCAGCAGCATGGAACGGACGGACTCTCCGTCGATTCCCGCAGGAATGCGGACACAGGTGACTACAGTCAGCTTACTCTCCGCATCCCCGTATAACTCCAGGCCCATAGCTGTCAGACCGGCGATCAGCGCCCGCTCGTGGAACCTGTGCCGGTCATGCCTGGCTTCCAGCCCCTCCTCCAGAACCAGCCGCAGGCCTTCCCGCAAGGCATAGAGCATGGAGGTCATCTCCGTATGATGATTCAGCCGCCGGGGGCTCCAGTAATCCTGTAACATACCAAGGTCAAAGTAATTGCTGCGCACAACCGGCAGCTCACTTGCAGTGCCGGCGCCGGAACGGAGCCCGCGCTCCACCTGCTTGCGCTTCAGCAGCTTGGCTTCGGCACGGTCATTATACGTGATCGGAGCCATGCCGGAAGGGATGGACAGGCATTTCTGCGTCCCGCCGACCACGGCATCCAGCATCCAGGCATCTGTCTCCACAGGCACTCCGCCGATGGTCGCCACCGCATCCACAATCAGCAGCGCCTCCTGCTCCCGGCAGGCCCGCCCGATCTCAGCCAGCGGCTGAACACGGCCTGTAGAAGTCTCGCCGTGAACCATCGCCACCACATCCGGCTTGAAGCTCCGGATCGCCGCGATCACTTCCTCCGGCGGGAAGACGCTGCCCCAGGTCTGCTCGATCGTGAACACCTCAGCGCCGCAGCGTTCTGCTATCTCATGAAGCAGGTGGCCGAAACGGCCGAAGACCGGAATCAGCACCCGGTCTCCCGGTGCAATCAGACTGACCATCACCGCTTCAATCCCGGAACGCGAGGTGCCGTCCACCGGATAGGCCCACTTATTGCTTGTGGCAAACAGCCCCCGCAGCATCTCCATCGTCTCATTCATGAGCTCTGTGAATTCGGGATCGAATTGTCCCAGCACCGGATAAGACATAGCCCGCAGCACACGCGGATCGACCTCCACGGGGCCGGGAGTCATAATACACCGCAAGGACGGCGACAGATCTTCGTACCGCTTCATCACTTTCTCCCCTTTTTCAACAAGCTCAGTCTGCTGAGAGTAACATCTCTTAGAATTCTCAGGCCTCGACCTCTTCAGCACCCTTAAGCTCCAGCCTCTTAAGAGCTACCAAGCTTCAGTTCTCTGTATAAGCTAATCTATATAATAATGCCGTTAGCACTTCCAATCCAGCAGTCAGCTCCTCCGGTGAGCTATACTCCCCGGGAGAATGGCTGATGCCTCCCCGGCTCGGCACGAAGATCATTGCCGCCGGGCAGAGCGCAGCGAACAGCTGGGCATCATGCCCCGCTCCGCTGACCATACTCCGGAACGACTTCCCCTGCCCGAGACAGATCTCCTCAAGCGCCTCGCACAGCTCCTGATCCATGGGAGCAGGGGTGGTATCCAGCTGCTGCTGCACCGCAAGCGTCAGACCGCGTCTTCCGCTAAGCTCTGCGAACTCCGCCAGGATAGCTGCGCAGAAGCGCTCCAGCATCCCGGCTTCGCTATGCCGGATATCCAGTGTGAACTGCACCTCCCCGGGAATCACATTCGGCGTACCCGGAGATACCTCGAGCCGTCCGGTTGTCGCCACCAGCGGATCACCCTCCGCTACAGCGGACCGCTCCAGCGCCAACAGCATCTCCGCGCTGCCCGCGAGTGCATCCTGCCTTAAGCCCATGGGTGTTGTCCCAGCATGATTCGCCGTCCCGCAGACCTTGACCAGATATCTCCGCTGACCGACAATAGCCTGCACCACCCCAATCTGATGGGATGTCCGCTCCAGAATGATGCCCTGTTCGATATGCAGCTCCACATAAGCAGCGACATCGCTGCGTACCGGACTATCCTTGAAGCGATAGCTTCCTTCCAGGCCTGCGGCGGCTTCAGCGCCTGACACTGCTATCCCGCCCAGACCGCAGGCAGCCATTGCCGCCCCCATCGTTATCCCCTCAGCATCTGCGCAATCCAGACCTTCGCTCCCGCTATACAGTCCTGTCACATGGCCTGAACCCCAGAATGTCAAAGGGAAGCGGCTGCCCTCTTCCTCACAGAAGGACACCACCTCCAGCGTCCGCAGCGGCTGCCCGAAGGTCGCCTGCAGGTAATGCAGCGCGGTAACAGCAGCAGCGATTCCATAGGCACCGTCATACCGTCCGCCGTTCACCACCGTGTCGATATGAGAACCGGTAAGAATGACCTTGTCACTTGCTTCTGATCCGGCCAGTCTACCGTAGACATTCCCCACCTGATCCATCCTGACTTCAAGCCCGAGTCCAGTCATCCTTTCCTGCAAAAAATGCTGAACCCCACACCACTCCGGTGTATACAGCAGCCGGGTAACTCCGGGACCGGGAGCACTGAAGGCTGCCAGTTCATCCAGCAGCTTCAGCATCTCTCCTGCCGGAACAGGCGGGTCCTGGCGCATCATAGACCCGGACGGCTGCGGGTAATACGCAGCCATTCTCCCCCGCCGCCCTGAACAACTCCTTCCCCGGCTGTGTAGACTACCTTGCCTCGGCAGATCGTTGTGGTTACCTTGCAGGATAAGGTCATTCCGACATAGGGGCTATGCGGGTGCCGGTACAATAAGTCCTCCGCCCGCAGCGTATACGCTGCATCAGGATCAAGCAGCACCAGATCGGCATCCAGCCCCGGAGCAATGGAGCCCTTGCGCTCTTCCAGCCCGAACCGCCGGGCAGGCTGCCCGGACAGCAGCGCGGATATCTGCGTGACCGGCAGGCCGCGCACCCGGACACCTTCATGGAACATCAATTCCAAACTGCTCTGGGCACCGGAAATTCCGCCCCAGGCTTCCATGAACGACAACCCCGGCGCCAGCTTCAGCTCCGGCGGACAGGGGGAATGATCTGAGGCAATCAGATCCACCCGGCCCGCAGCCAGCGCTGCCCACAGCCGCTCCCGCTCCGTGCTGCTGCGCAGGGGCGGAGCGCATTTGGCCAGCGGTCCCAGCGTCTCCATGCTGCCCTCATCCAGAATCAGATAATGGGGGCAGGTCTCAGCGGTAACATCCAGGCCGCGCAGTTTGGCGTCATGAATCAGCTCCAGGGCTGCCGCTGTACTGATATGGACGAAATGCAGCCGGCAGCCGGTCCGCTCACTGTACAACAGCGCCCGGGCCACAGCCTCCAGCTCCGCTTCCGGGGGACGCGAAGCCACGAAATCACGCGCACTTCGGCGTCCTTCACGGATGGCAGCCGCTCCCAGCACCGAGGTTATAGCTTCGCTCTCCGCATGCAGGGCGAGGATTCCGCCGGTTGCGGCAATCCGCAGCATTCCCTGGTACAGCGTACCATCGTCCACCTCACGGAACCGCCCCTCTCCTTCACCTCCGGGGTTCGAGATAAAAGCCTTGAACCCCGTAACGCCCGCAGCCGCAAGTCCGTCCAGCTCCTCCAGATTGCCGGGCACAAGCCCGCCCCACAGGACATAATCCACCGCCGAGTTCCCTGCTGCGGCTTCCGCCTTCAGCCGTAACGCCTCCAGATTCACAGTCGGCGGATTCCCGTTCAGCGGCATATCGGCATAACAGGTACAGCCGCCGGCCGCAAGGGCTGCCGATCCGCTGCGGAAGCCTTCCCAGTGTCCAAGCGCTGGTTCATTGAAGTGAACATGCATATCAATCATGCCGGGCAACACATATTGTCCCTCGGCATTGATGATTCTGGTGTCTGGTGAAGCCTGAAGCGCTTCGCCCAGAGCAGCGATCCTGCCGTCCTTCACTCCGATATCCAGCCTGCGGACCTCTCCGGGAAGCACCACCTCCCCGTTCCTGATGATAAGCTCATAGACTTCTTCCTTCATGAATAGATCACCTCCGGTCCAGGGATATAGGCAGCAGCTTAACTGCCGCGGTAAGTGCTGTATCCTCCTGGCGCAACCAGCAGCGGTACATGATAATGCGCTGCCGGGTCCAGAATGTTGAAGCGGATCGGGATATGCTCCAGGAACAGGCTCACGGCCTCAGCACCCCGTTCTCCGGCACTTGCACTAGCACTGGCACTGGCACCAACACCAACACCAACACCGACACCGGCACCGGCACCGGCACCGGAACCCGCTCCTGCCCCAGCCTCAGCGCCCCGGAAATAATCACCGGCCATGAACAGCAGCTCATAACATCCGGCCTCCAGTTCATCACCGGCCAGCAGCGGGGCATCCAGCCTGCCGTCCGCATTCGTGACCGCCTGACGCTTCAGCTCTGGCTCCCCGTCCCCCAGCCGCCAGAGCTGAAGCGATAAGCCCGCAGCAGGTATGCCCCGTGACAGATCCAGCACATGCGTAGTCAGTTGCCCGTTCATAGCGCATCCCTCCTGTGAGTGATTTAGAATATGCAGCAGAGGTGAAATCAGATGATCGCTCATGCTCTCAGGCTCTAGCTACCCCGTTCCCAGCAGATCCTCCAGCCGGAAGCGGGTAATCTTCCCGATCTCCCGCAGCGCCTGAGCCTGCTCTTCCTCCAAGGAACGCCCTACCCGCTCACGGATGGCGTTCAGGATATCGTCTTTATCCTTGCCCCGTACAGCCAGAATGAACGGGAAGCGGAATCGTTCCGTATATGCAGCATTCAGCTCTGTAAGCTGCCTGAATTCCTCCGGCGTCAGCCGGTCCAGTCCGGCCCCCTGCTGCTCTGCCGCCGACAGCGGACTGACCGCAAGTCTTGTAGCCAGATCAGGGTGGGCCTTCAGCAGGGCCAGCTGCCGGTCCGGCTCCGCATTCTGTGCTATATCCATCATCTCAGTATGCAGATGCTGCAAGTGTTCGAACGGCCGCCTCCCATACACACCTTCCGCCACCCAGGGAGAATGCTCGAAGATGCCGCCGAGACTCTCTACGAATTCCAGCTTTTCCATAGCGTTAATCTGTTGCAGTGTTAATCTGTGCACCGGTGTATTCATAGACCCGCCTCCATCCGTCTAATTTGCATCATACCGCCCTCGCCCTCCGTCCTTAGAACCGCTGTTCCCGTATATAAGGCGTTCCCAGCGATTCCGGTGTACCGGAAGGCTTGTTGCGGTTGCGGTAACCCAGATACATCAATACAAGAATGGTTACGACATAAGGGATCATTTTGAGAAAATAAGGCGGCACCGCACTCCCAAGGAGCTGAATACGGAAGCCGATGGAGTCAAGGGCTCCGAAAAAGTAAGCGCAGAAGAGGGCGCGGAGCGGGTTCCATCTGGCAAAAATAACCAGACCGACAGCAATCCAGCCCCGCCCGGCGGTAAGGCCTTCATTCCAGGTCGGCGCATAGGCCAGCACCATGTCCGCACCGGCCAGGCCAATCAGCGCAGCCCCGGCAGTAACATAGCTGTAGCGGATCAGCTGCACCCGGATACCCATGACGTCCGCCGTAGCCGGATTGTCGCCGACTGCCCGCAGATGCAGGCCCCATGAGGTATGGTGAATCAGCAGATGCAGCACAAGCACAAGCAGCAGACTGAACCAGGTCAGAACATCCAGCCGTCCAACAATCTCTCCGATCACCGGCACCTGCTTCACCACGCCCAGATCCAGCTTGGGCGATGTGCCGGGAAGCGGAATTCCGCTGATGGGCTTGCCGATATAGGCGCTAAGCCCGCTGCCGAATAAAGTCATCGCCAGGCCCGACATCGTCTGATTCGCCCGGAGCGTGACACATAAGAACGAATGGACTACGCCCAGAAGGGCGGTAATAGCCACAGCCGAGAGCAGGGCAAGCAGCAGATTTCCGCTGCGGATGTAGACGATACAAGTCGTCACTGCCCCCATCAGCATCAGCCCTTCGGCACCGAGCTGGATAATTCCGGCCCGTTCAGTCAAAATGCCTCCCAAGGTGGCCAGCAGAAGCGGCGTTCCGGCGGAGATGGCAGCAATGAGTAACTGCGTTGTGAAATCCATGAATGAACCCCCTTCTGTACGAACTGCACCAGAATGCTGTTATGCGCTCCGGCGGATGCGGAAACGGTGAATCATGTCGCCGGCAATCAGGAAGAACAGGATCGCGCCCTGCAGCATTTCCGAGATCGACGAAGGCAGTCCGATCGTCTGAACACTGTATCCGCCGACAATCAGGCCGCCGAACAGAATCGAGGTCACAATGAGGCCCAGCGGGTTCAGCTTGGCGAGCCAAGCGACGATGATCGCCGTATAGCCATAGCCCGGGGAGATTCCCTGCATCAGCTTATGGGTAACCCCGGAGACCTCAGCCATCCCGGCGATCCCGGCAAGGCCGCCGCTGATCAGCATGACGATGATAATATGCTTTTTGAGATGAATCCCCGCATAACGGGCCGCTGTAGGATTGGCCCCGATCAGGCGCAGCTCATACCCCCAGCGGGTGAAGCGGATCATCAGATAATAGAGAAGGACAGCCACGAGACCGAACACCAGCCCGATATGCAGCCGGGTACTGCCAAGCACCGGCAGAGACTGGGCCGCCGTGAACACCGGTGAACCCGGGAAGTTGAAGCCCTTCGGGTCTTTCCAGGGACCGAACACTACATAATCCAGCGCCAGCAGAGCTACATAGTTCAGCATCAGCGAGGTGATCAGCTCATTGACTCCGAAATGGGTTCGCGGAACGGCGGTCATGAGACCCCACAGCGCCCCGGCCGCTGTGCCGAAGACCAGCATCAGCACAATGGACCAGAAGGAGGGCAGATCAGGGAAATAGATCGTTACCGCAGTAGCCGCCATAGCGCCTACTGTAAGCTGGCCTTCCGCCCCGATATTCCAGACAGAGATCCGGTAAGCCACCGCGATGCCAAGTCCGCACAGCAGCAGCGGAATGGCTTTGACCATTGTTTCGGTGAAGCCGTAGGAGGTTCCGAACGCCCCGCGGAGCATTTTCTCATACACAACCAGCGGACTCATGCCATTCGCCGCAATGAAGCCTGCACAGAGCAGAAGTGCCAGAATAACAGACAGAACCGGTGTCCACCAGGGGGAGCGGGTACGGCTTGAATCGTATTCCAGCCTGAGGGAATACCACCGCCCGCTGCGCATCGGCAAGGGCTTCAGTACTACAGAATCACTTCCAGGCTTCGGACTCATACGGCGCTCCCCTCCACGCTTCGGATACCAGCCATCATCAGGCCGATTACTTCCCGGTCCGCATGCTCATGATCACTCTCCCCTATAATTGAACCGCTGTACATCACCAGAATACGGTCGGATAATTGCAGCAGCTCATCCAGATCCTCAGAGATCAGCAGCACACCGCTGCCGGAGCCGCGCAGCTCCATCAGCAGCTCATGGACCCCGGCCGCTGCGCCGACATCCAGCCCCTGGGTCGGATGGACGGCCACCATCAGCTTCGGCTGATGGCTGACCTCGCGGGCAAACAGCAGCTTCTGCTGATTCCCGCCGGACAGCTGCTGTACGGGAGTATCCAGCTCCGGCGTCTTCACATTGAAGCGGCGGACCAGCTCCTGCGACCAGGAGCGGTTCCTCGCCGCCTTCAGGAAGCCAAATCTGGAATGCTCCTCACTGCGGTAGGACTTGAACAGCAGGTTATCAACAGAACCCAGCCGTCCGGCCAGACCGCTCTTCATCCGGTTCTCCGGCACATGCGAAATGCCTGAATCAATGGCCGCCCGGACCGAGGCTGTTTTTACAGGGCTGCCGTCAAATATAATCTCGCCTGTCCTCCATGTCCGAAGTCCAGTCAACACTTCTGCCAGCTCCTTCTGCCCGTTGCCCGCTACTCCGGCCACACCGACAATCTCCCCTTCATGCACGGTAAGCGACAGAGCGTCCAGCGCGTTGCGTCCATGATCCGCAGCGACCTCCAGATTCCGGACAACCAGCAGAGGCGCCCCTTCCGTGGCCTCCCGTTCCTGACGGCTGATGGCAATCTCCCGCCCTACCATAAGCCGGGCTAATTCCAGCTCATCCGTCTCGTGCGTCTTCAGCGCAGCAATCATTTTTCCCTTCCGCATGACGGAGATACGGTCCGAGGACGCCATGACTTCCTTCATCTTATGCGTGGTCATGATGACTGTCTTCCCCGCCTGCTTCATAACCCGGAGGGTCGCGAACAGCTGCTCCGCTTCTCCCGGCGTCAGCACCGAGGTGGGTTCATCCAGAATAATGATGTCTGCGCCGCGGTACAGCGTTTTGACAATCTCAACCCGCTGCTGCTCACCGACGGACAACTGCCAGATCGGACGGTCTACAGGGAATTTCAATCCAAACCGTTCACCGAGCGCCTCAATCTCTTCACGCTTGTTCCTCATCCACTTGCTGCCACGCCAGAAAGACGACTTTTCGCCAAGCACGATATTCTCCGCTGCCGTGAGGCTTTGCACCAGTCTGAAGTTCTGAAAGACCATGCCTATCCCAAGAAGTGCCGCATCCTTCGGAGAGCGGATTCTGGCCGGCTGGCCGTGAATAAGAATCTCTCCGGCGTCCGCCCTGTACACCCCTGACAGCATGCTCATGACTGTGCTTTTCCCTGCTCCGTTCTCCCCAAGCAGCGCATGAATCTCACCCGCATTTGCCGAAAAATCAACTTGATCGCTGGCCGTTACAGCACCGAACTTCTTCACGATTCCGCGCATTTCAACCGAAGGGTCCTGCATGGCGGGACGCTCCTCTCCTGATAGTTATAGTACGGGTGGGGAAGGCTCCGAACCGCGGACCCCGCCCCACCCGTAAGGCTGTGCTGTATGAATATATAAAGCTGAAGCTGCGGTTATTGCGGGATCGAGCCCTCCACACCCTGGACCAGCCAGTTCATGGCAAGCACTTCTTCAAGCGTCAGCTTCTGCCCCTCCTGAACCACGACCTTGCCTTTGTTGTCCGAGATCGGGCCGGTGAATACCTCCAGCTCACCGCTGATGATTCTGGTCTTGGCGTCTTCCACCAGCTGCTTCACATCCTCCGGAACCTTGTTGCCAAACGGTGCAAGCTCAACCATACCGTCCGCCATATCGCCGGAGTACCGCTCGCTCTTCCAGGTTCCGTCCATGACGGACTGAACGGCTTTGACGTAATAAGGGCCCCAGTTCCATACAGGGTTGGTCAGATAGTTATCCGGTGCATATTTTCCCATATCCGAGTCATTTCCTCCGGCAAAAGCGCCCCGTTCCGCCGCCGCCTGAAGCGTAGCCGGTGAATCCTGGTAGGCCAGCAGGACATCTGCGCCTTTGTCAAGCAAGCTGATAGCCGCCTGACGTTCAGTCGCCGGATCATACCAGGTGTTGGTCCATACCACATCCACCTTGATATCAGGGTTTACACTTTGCGCCCCCAGGGTGAAGGCGTTCAGATTATAGATCACTTCGCTGATCGGGAAGGCTCCTACGTAACCCAGATGATTTTTCTTCGTCATTTTGCCTGCTGCAATCCCGGACAGATAACTGGCCTGATAGTTTTTGCCGAAGTATGTCCCCATGTTCTCGGCTGTCTTGTAACCGGAGGCATGAAGGAACTTCACATTGGGGAATTTGCCGGCTACGTTCAAGGTGAAGTCCATATAGCCGAAGCTTGTGGTGAACACAATATCATGGTTTTGTGCGAGTTCCGTGATGATCCGCTCGGCGTCGGCGCTTTCCGGTACATTCTCCACGAAATCCGCTTTGATCCCCAGCTCCTTCTCCATATACAGGCGGCCCTGATCATGCTGATACGTATATCCGCCGTCACCCGGAGGCCCGATATAGACAAAAGCAACCGTCGGCTTCTCTGCTGTCGGCTCTGTTGCTGCTGCCCCGCTGTCTGCCGGTGCTGTACTTGCCGCAGGCGCCTCCGTTGCCGCTGCATTCGTATTCGATGCTGTATTGTTCGTGCCGCACCCGCTTAAGATCACCGCCAGCAGGAACATGGTTATCAAGCTGAATGTGACTGCTGCCTGACCCCTTTTTTTCATAATACTCCTCCTCCAGAAGATCTCTCCTAATGGCTGTGGCCATTAATGTATCTCTACTATACTGAGGCGCAGCAGTTACGTAAATTTATATAACATAGCTTTGTATTGCGTGATAAGAACCGCGGCTGGTTTTGTGCTTGATGCACGAAGTTACTTCAAATTATCTGTAATATGAGTGAGGTTATCTAACAACATTTTCGGAAAATAAAGAATTCACTGTCCATTGCCGTCCCAACGCGCACCCTATTTCCACCGCAGCTTCCCGAAGCTTCCCGGCAGCTCCGCCTCTGTGAACATCCGGTCAGCCTCCTCCTGTAATGTTATGCCCTTGTATTCCGGAGATCGTATAATGGCCGCTATGCCGTCCCCGTCGTCCAGCTCCTGAAGTCCGCCAAACAACGATCTGGCGAACAGAACAGGCGCCATCTGAAGCCCTTCACGGGTACCTGCGACATAATCAAGCCCCTGCTCCTGCTCAAAGGTATGGATTAACCGGCGGACATAGGACGCTTCGATTAGCGGCTGGTCTGCATCCGCAATGACTACCGCATCCGGCTGAAACGGAGAGACAGCATTCAGACCGCAGCGAAGCGAGAACGACAAGCCCAGGTGTGCCGTCAGACAAGTCTCAATGCGCCGGGTGTTCTCCAGGTTCTCGGCGGGCGGCAGCCAGCTTAATGGATCATTGGCCCGGACGACCACCACCAGCGGCTCCAGCCCGCAGTTCTCCAGCTCACGGAGCATTGCTGCACCGGGGGAACTGTCCCCCGTCCGGTTCAGAGAACCTGCAGAGACGTTTGCACCTATGCTCCGGCTTGCCGCCAGATAGATTCCGGCCACCTTCATTGTTCTCCACTCCTTTTTCATGGCATTCTTCTACGGATGGCCCGTTATTCACGCTCCAGCATGCTGCGGAACAGGAATACCAGCTTTAGCTTCATAAGATCATTGATTTTTTTGAAATCCACATCCAGCAGCTCGCTAAGCTTCTCCATCCGGTAAGTCGCCGTATTGCGGTGAATAAACAGCTTCTTAGCCGTTTCATTCACATGGCCGTCATTCTCCAGATAAACCTCCAGTGTATGGAGCATCTCCTTGACGTATTCCGGCTCCCGGCTAAGCAATCCGCGCAGGCTGCCGCTGTAATAACGCTCCATGGTCGCTGCCGGAATCTTGCTGAGCAGCAAATCAAGCTCCAGTTGGCGGTAATGCACCACATTTCCATGCGCCCCCCACTGCCGGGACATTCCTATACATTCTGTAATCTCGGCAAAAGCTTCCTTCAACTCTTCCGGCCTCACCTTCACGCTGCTGACAGCGGACCGCGGGCCCTCCCCCTGATCGGACTTCAGGCTGCCGAAGCATTCACGAATCAGCTCCCGGAACCGCTCCGGCTGATAAGGTCCGGCCGGATACAGCGAGAGCAGCCCTTCTTCCATCATCCAGTGAATCGCCCCCTGCCCTTGCAGCGCCGGATGCTCCGAATACTCCTCCTTCAGACGCAGCAGCTCTCCCTGCCGGGCCTCTCCCGCAGCGGTCACCTCGGTAAGCACAAGCTGAAACGGGGACTGAAGCAGCGTAATATCGAGCTTGAGCGCTGCCTGCGACAGCTCTGCAGATTTCAGTCCGTCCTTCAGGTAACGCCGCAGCAGCCCGCTGAATTCACGGTGTCCGGCATGCTCGAAATAATCCTCCAGCCCGGCATGAATGTGATAAGAGATTAGCTCCGCTCCCTGGACGAACAGACTCTCCTCCACAGGCAGCAGCAAGGGATCAATATCACAATAGTGAAGATACCCCTGGCATTTCCCTGCCTGGAGCAGAGGAATCCGGAAGCCCGTGCCCCCGCCGAGCCGGAAGCGCTGGTTGCGGGGCTGCCAGGGCCAGCCCTCCAGCAGCTCGCTCTCGGAGTATCCCGAATTGTTGAAGACCACCGTCCCCCGGGCGCTGATAACTGCCAGCGGATAACCGATCACCTCGGAGACGGAGTCCGGCAGCGGACGGCTGCGTCCGGAACGCAAAGCGAGGCGCATCAGCAGCCGCTGCTTCTCCATCATGCTCTGGAGGACACCTACGCTGCGTGAGAGTTCCGCACGGAACAGGCCATTCATCTGATCGGAGAACGTGAACTGGAACGGAAGCTCGATGAGCGGGAAATTCAGCTGCTCCGCTTCGGCAATCAGCGACTGCGGCACAGCATCCCAGAACCGGCCCAGCTTAATCCCCAGCCCCGCCGAGCCGCGGCGGTTCAGCGTCTGCAGCAGTGCCGAAGCATCCCCCGGGCTATCCTTGATCAGATAGGCTGTGGTCAGCAGCATTTCCCCTTCTTTGATCCAGTCGGAGATATCCGGTGCATCCATCACATTGATCGACTTCACAATCCGGTGTTTCCCCCTGGACCCTGCGATAAGCTTGGCTTCGGATAAAGGATAAATGGACAACGCTTCTTCCACGGTAAGATGCATAGGCCACCCCTCCTTTTGTGGTTTCATAATGTTGCTTACGGTCTATAATGTTACTTTATGTAACATTATAGATAAAATGAACCCTATTGGGAAGATTAATGTTAGATTATTATTCGTTTGTGTTAGATAATATTACGTTAACGGTGGATTTATCGGCTTATGGGCTGTTATCGGATAACCAATTACGAATGAATGCTAAGGAACCCGATCACCCTGCGGATAGATAATGTAAGAACCTCTGCGGTCCCGACCATTTTCGTATGGCTACCTCCCCCTACCGTCTGCCCCTTTCCAGGGCAGACCGTCTACGCCTCGTACTCGCACCCGCACATTGTGTTCGGTTTTCCGCATACATTTGGCACAACCTGTGATAAACGCACGGCCTACGCGGCGCTCCCAGTCCAATTGTGTTCGGTTTTTCGATTACATTCGGCTTACGCGGCGCGTCCAGTCTAATTGTGTTCGGTTTTTCGTTAAAGTTTGTTTAAATAGATGAACAGACGACGTTCTGTTTTAGGCGCGCTGCTCATTTTCATGCTGGAGTTGTGCCTTGAAAGACATGTTTGTTTTCGAATACATCCGGCCCACGCTATGCCCCTCTTATCCACAACAGACGGATATTATAATTCCCACACAAGCAGAAACGGCTTCGCCGTCCTCTTAAAGGACGGTGCCGTTTCCTAACCATTCTCCATTCGCCGACTTCTGGTGGTCTTCGCCGTAACAAGGTGCACTAATGCTCTTCATTTGCTCATTTAGCCCCCGTCCGGTAAATTTAAGTGCATTAATGCTCTTCATTGGCTCATCTGGCCCGCGTCCGGTGAATTCAGGTGCATTAATGCTCCTTATTGGCTCATTTAGCCCGCGTCCGCTGAATTCAGGTGCACTACTACTCTTCATTACTCTCCTTCAACCACACTCGGCAGAAACAGAAGGATTAGTCCTTTGTTCCCACTAGGTGTAGCCGACTTTAGGCAGCTCTGAGCATTTATCCTTTGGATTTCCAATTCTCATCCACAATAAGAGTGCTGTGCAAGTAGAAACGGCTTCACCATCGTGTGCAACCTATAAATTCTTATATTTCAATAAAAAGCCCTAATTCTCTGCGTACAGAGAACTAGAGCTTAGATGATTATTCCTTACAAGTTATCCACTTGTAACAACAATACTTGCAGCGCCTGGCTCAGGCCCCGCTGATCCTTGAGCTGCCTGCATAGCAGCTACAGCCATATCTCCTGTATCCACGACAGGAGTTCAAGATCTTGTCCAGGCCCGCCGATGACCGAGAGTCCCAGCGGCAATCCGCCGGGTCCCGCCACCGGCAGCGTAACCTGCGGCAGCCCGGCCAGTCCGGCCATGCAGCTAAGCATCATGGCTCCGCTGCGGTTGCGCTCCAGCTGCTCCGGCGCAGCCCCGCGCAGCGGAGCCGGCCCCGGCACAGTCGGAATGACGAGACAGCCGTCATTCCCGAGCAACGCCCGCAGCCGCTGAGCAATCTGGCTGCGCAGGGCAAGGGCGGGGCTGTGATCCGCCCCGGCCAGCCCCGCCGCCCAAGCGAACCGGGCGGCAATATCCGGCCCGAAGACCGGCTGCTCCCGTCCGATCCACTCGCCATGGGTTACCCAGATCTCGGCACCCTGCAGTTCCCGGAAGACATCCATCCAGGTCTTCAAGCCTTCGGGGGCAATCACTGCTTCAGCAGCCTGCAAGGAAGCCCCTGACTGAAGCTTATCCAGGCCCGACTTCAGGAAGGCCGCGCTGTCCGGCTCAGCTAATGCCCATGCTTCCGGCGGGATGAACAGACGGGCGGGCCTGCGGTTACCCGCGGGGTTGCTCCCATTCACATTCGTACGATTACCGGCGCACTCACTTCCATTCGCATTCGTATGGTCACCGGCATACCCGTTTCCATTCGCATTCGTACGATTACTAGCACACTCACTTCCATTCACATTCGTACGATTACTAGCGCACTCACTTCCATTCGCATTCGTACGATTACTAGCGCACTCACTTCCATTCGCATTCGTACGATTGCCGGCGCACTCACTTCCATTCACATCCATGTACTCACCAGCAGACTTGTCCATCCTTCCCCCGCTCTGCTCCATGCTGTTATCCCCGCTACAGGCAGCCCCGGCTCCGCCGCTGTCCACAGGCCCGAGCAGAACGCGGCCTGCCTTCAGCAGCAGCTCCGTACTTCCCGCGATCCAGCCCACCGTGTCAAAACCCGGTGCCAGCGGAATCACTCCCTCCAGTGACACCGCGCCGTGTGTTGGCCGAAAGCCGAAGACGCCGCAATAAGCCGAAGGAACACGCACCGATCCTCCGGTATCCGTACCAAGGGCGAAATCCACACTTCCGCAGGCCACCGCCACCGCAGACCCGCTGGATGAACCGCCGGGAATCCGGTTCTCCCCGCGCGGATTCACCGGTGTGCCGTAATGATAATTCTCACCGCCGAGGCTGTACATCAGTTCATCGGTGTGGGCAGCCCCCCGCAGCGTAGCTCCCGCTTCCAGCAGCTTGCGGACAGCGGCTGCATGTGCCGCCGCCGGTTCATGGCTGCGCAGCCAGTCTGGATTGCCGGCGGAAGAACGGTGCCCGGCTACTGCGAAGACATCTTTTACCGTGAAGGTTAGACCTTGCAAAACCCCGTGTCCGCTGCCGGGAACCTCAAGCTCCGGTACCCGGAATGCGCCGTGCAGATTATGAAGAGCCATGCTGCTCCCTGCCTTTCCTCCCGGCCGGGCCGGGTTATTCAGTCTCTCCCGCTTCGCTGCGAGCGAATCCAGCCGCCTACCACCCGATGGCCGCTCCGTCACAACGCGGGTCCGTGCCTCCGCTGCGGTAGCCGTTGTCATCCACCGAGATGGCGTGGGCATGACCCACTATACCGTCATAGCTCCCTGCCTCGCGGACAAGATGCCCTGCTTCCGCCAGTTCCGCCCGCACTGTGGCCTCCACCCGGTTCTCGACTCTCAGCTCCTGGGTCGGATCTCCCCAGGTTCTGCCCCAGACGAAGCGGGGTTCATTCACCGCAGTCTGCGGGTCCATGCCGTAGTGAAGCATCCGCGTGAGCAGCAGGGTCTGGGTCTGCGGCTGCCCTTCACCGCCCTGTGTGCCATAGAGGTAGGCAGGCTTGCCCTCCCGGCAGGCCATCGCCGGCATCAGCGTATGGAATGTGCGCTTATGCGGCTCCAGCCGATTGATGTGGGCCGGATCAAGCGAGAAGAAGGACCCTCTGTTCTGCAGCAGAATGCCCGTATCCCCGGCTACCACGCCTGACCCGAACTCAAAATACAGACTCTGAATAAACGAAACCGCATTGCCCTCCCCATCCACCACAGCAGCATAAGCCGTATCCCGGCCGACCGGTTCACTGTTTATTACAGACGCCTGCCGGGGGGAGATCATTGCTGCCAGCTCAGCCGCATAGGGCTTGCCCAGCAAGTGTTCCAGCGGAATGCTGCTGAAGTCCGGGTCTGTAAGCACCCGGTCCCGGTCGCGGAAGCTCAGCTTCAGCGCCTCCACAAGCAGATGATAATATTCATACGACCCATGCGCGATGTCTGCGAAGTCATAATGCTCCAATATGTTAAGCGCCATAAGCGCCGTGAATCCCTGCGAGTTGGGCGGAACCTGATAGACCGTATATCCATGGTAATCCGTGCTGAGCGGCTCTACCCAGCTCCCGTGGTGATCAGCGAAATCGTCCCGGGTCAGATAGCCGCCGGAAGCCAGCATATATTCACTTATCTCTTCAGCAATGCTCCCTTTATAAAAAGCATCCCGGCCTCCCGCCGCCAAAGTCCGCAGCGTCCCGGCCAGCTGCCGCTGCACGAACCTTGCGCCTGCCGCCGGAATCCGGCCGCCGGGAAGATAGACCGCCGCCGCTTCGGGAGTCAGCGCGGCTCCGGCCAGCAGGCTGCCCCCGTGCTGGTCGGGCGACAGCGGGAATCCCCCGGCGCTGTAGCCGATAGCCGGCTCCAGCACCTCCGCGAGCGTCAGCCGTCCATACTCCCGCTGGACGGCCTCCCAGCTATCCGCCATTCCGGGTACCGTAATGGCGCTGCGTACCCCCCGGCGCGGGATGGCCCCCTCCCCGGCATAGCAGTCCCGGCGGACGGCGTAGCCCGAGCGTCCGCTGCCATTATAGGCCCGCACGCGCCCTTCACCAGCGCTGTAGGTCAGCCAGAAGGCGTCGCCGCCGAGCCCGGTCATATGCGGGTAGACCACAGCCAGCGTAGCGCTGACTGCAACGGCCGCATCATAGGCGTTGCCGCCTTTCTCCAAGATCCGCGCCCCCGCTGCCGATGCCAGATAGTGCGGGCTGACCACCATGGTTGCCGTTCCGATCACAGGTCCTCTCGTCATGCCGCCACCGCCTTTCCCTCTCCCTGCCGTTCAAGTTAGTGTCATTTAACAGCACGCCCGAAACCCCTGTCAATCACTTCCGCGGGACTGTAAATTTGCCGCCGTTTTTTTTGTGAGCTATGCACAAATTTCAGGATGGAAGCAGTTCCAGGTCTGGAAACCATTCAATCCATCTGTTATAGAGTTGCGACGACCTCCCTTTCATATACGACCGGCTGTCCGCTCCCCGCTACTTCAGGATATATTGTGACAGTACAGCCTGGACCTCATAGATATTGACGGATTTGTTGAAGGTTTTCTTCAGCGGCAGCGCCGCTCCTGAGATATACAGGCACAGCTCCGCATCCAGATCGAAATGCCCGGCGGTCTCCACGGAGTAATGGCTGATGCTTTTGTAAGGAACCGAATGATATTCTGTTTTCTTGCCGGTCATGCCCTGCTTGTCTACAAGGATCAGCCGTTTGTCCGTAAAAATAAACATATCCCGGATCAGCTTATAAGCACGTTCAATCTTCTCCTGCGGAGCCAGAATCTGCGCATATTCCCGCTGTACTGCACCTAGCTCAACCTGGGACGCATTGCCTAGTAATCCGTTAAAAATCGCCATATTTCTCCTCTTTTCCCGCAGCTTATCTGAGGGCAACCCTCTCCGCCACACTCCATACTACTTGTGGATCTATGCATTTATACCTGGGCGGGCATAATTCCCCCTTGCTTATTCACGTCATTTTGGTTACACTAATTCTAAATTTACAAAAAGGAGGTGTAGGAGAATGGATCACAATCGGACCAACAGTGTTAGCAGCCGGCTGATTAATATTATGGCGGGCATCGTTCATGTAAATCCGGACAACGGGAGAAGTCTGTCCATTTATAAGAACTTAATAACACTACAACATTGTGAAATGCCTTTCTCGCCTACACTTCAACGGATCGTTTAACCCGAAGAATTTTTAGGCCGCAGGGAAATTTCCCTGCGGCCTTTTTATGTTGTTTTGTAGTAGTCAGGGCATTCCTATAAAGGAGAATAATGATGATCATCTCATGTCAAAATGTCCAAAAATACCACGGTGCCCAGCTCGTCCTGAGCGATGTCACCTTCGATATCCGCCAAGGCGAAAAAATCGGTCTGATTGGCCGCAACGGCTGCGGCAAAACCACCCTCTTCCACCTGCTGAGCGGCGAAGAACGCCCGGATCAAGGGCAGATCTCGGTTCGCCGGGGCAGTGTCATTGGCCTGCTCGCCCAGATTCAGGAGGTGGGTGACAATGAAACCGTCTATGCCGTCCTTCAGCGCAGCTTCGCTGAGCCTCTTCAGTGGCAGCGCCGCCTGCGGGAGCTGGAGCAGACAATGTCCGTTTCCGGTGCGAGTGACGATGAACAGGCCTGGAACCGTCTGCTTAAGGAATACGGCAACCTGCAGGACAAATTCGAAGCCGCTGGCGGATATGAAATTGAATCCTCCATCCAGCGCGTTGCCTCCGGGCTAGGTATTGGAACCGGCCAGTATGAGCGCCGCTTCTCCTCTCTCTCCGGCGGGGAGAAGACCAAGGTTGGCCTCGCCGAGCTGCTGCTGCGCCGTCCCGATATTCTGCTGCTGGATGAGCCGACCAACCACCTCGATATGGATGCTATCGAATGGCTGGAGCAATTCCTCCAGAGCTATGACGGCACCGTACTGGCCATTTCCCATGACCGTTATTTCCTCGATGCCGTCGTGAAGAAGGTCATTGAGATCGAAGACGGGGAAGCCTTCACCTTCCATACGAATTACAGCGGCTATCAGGTCGAGAAGGAAGCCAGACTCCTGCAGCAGTTCGCCGATTATCAGGAGCAGCAGAAGAAGATCAAGCAGATGCAGGAGAGCATCAAGCGGCTGATTGAATGGGGGAAGCTGAATCCGCAGAACGTTTCGTTCCCCCGCCGGGCAGCTTCCATGCAGAAGGCACTGGACCGGATGGTCAGAGTCAAACGTCCGGTTCTGGAGCGCAAATCCATGGATCTGCAGCTCCAGCAGGACGACCGGACCGGCAATCAGGTTGTAATCCTTGACCAAATTAGCAAGGCCTTCGGAGAGCGTAAGCTCTTCTCGGCTGCCAGCGATATCCTGAGATACGGAGAGACCACGGCACTGATCGGCGGCAACGGCGCTGGCAAAAGCACCCTGCTGCGGATGATTCTCGGCCAGGAGGAACCGGACAGCGGCAGCTGTACACTTGCTTCCAGAGCCGTTGTCGGTTACCTCGCCCAGGAAGCCGTACCGGAGGAGAACGGGCAGTCCGTGCTGCGGTATTTCCGCGAGGAAGCAGGCCTGGAAGAAGGAGAAGCCCGCGGGCAGCTAGCCCGCTTCCTGTTCTACGGCAGCGATGTCTTCAAGAACATCACCAATCTCTCGGGCGGTGAATGGACCCGGCTGCGCTTCGCGGTACTGATGCACCGCAGGCCGAATCTGCTTATTCTCGATGAGCCGACCAACCATCTGGACATTGACTCCCGCGAAGCCCTAGAAGAAGCGCTGGAGGAGTTCCCCGGTACCGTGCTGGCTGTATCGCATGACCGTTATTTCATCAACCGCTGCTTCGGCAAGCTCTGGAGTATTCATAGCGGACAGTTCTCCTCCTTCTCCGGGAATTATGAGTATTACAAGGAGAAGCAGGCCGAGCAAGCCGCCGCTGCCCAGCGGAAAGCCGTAGCGTCTGAACCTTCTGCTGCTGGCAGCATCAAGTCCCCCGCTGCAGCCGGGACGGCAGCACAATCTGCCTCTGCCTCAGCAGGTACGGACGCTGCTTCACGCCGCCGGAACAACGGCGGGCAGCCCTCCGGCGAAGCTGCATCTGCCGCCCCGAACCGCAAGCCGCGTCCGGCGGCTTCCTGGGAGCAGGACATCGCCGCTGCGGAGTCCCGCCTCGCCCGGATCGATGCCGAGATGCTGGACCCGGAGCTGGCCAGCGATGCGCAGAGACTGGCCGAGCTGCAAGGCACACGCGATGCCGTCCAACAAGAGCTGGATGACTTGTACAACAGCTGGTTAAACGAAGCGACAGAGTAATATTTATACAAAAAGCAACTATATAAGACGCACTATAGAAATTAACAAAAAGCAAAAGAAGCGGAGGGGAAATTTGGAACTGTAGGAGCGGTAGCGACCGCCTTTGTCACCGGATTTCTACCGCTAGGAGCGGGATATATGAAGAAATCTGGGGACAACAGCGGCCGGAAGTCCAAATGTTCACCGCAGTGACGACGAAGCTTCAAGTTCAAATCTTAAGTGCGTCTTATATAAATCCGAAGACAGAGGTGACCGTAATGACACTAACCCCGGAAATTGCGAAATACTGGGAGACTTATCTTGTTCAACATCCAGAGGCGGCCGACAAATTCGACAGCGCCTGGGCATTTGGCGACAACCCCCGGCTGGCGGATGAATTGCTTGATCTGGTCCTGAGAGGAATCAAGACCGGAACGGCGCAGAATTATGATCTGCTGGAAGCGCAAGGACTCCCCCTGCCCTTTGCAGGCGGATTGTCCATCTTGCTGGACAGCACAGGACAGCCGCGCGGGATCATCGAGACTACGAAGGTTGAGATTGTCCCGTTCGCTGAGGTCACAGCGGAATTTGCTTATTCCGAAGGCGAGGATGACCGCAGCCTCGAATCCTGGCGCCACGAGCATGAGGTGTTCTTCACCCGGGAACTCCAGCGCGAAGGTAAGTCCTTTGACCCTAATATGCGGGTCATCTGCGAGACCTTCCGGCTGGTGCATACCAACCACAACCTGTAACTCCTTATATGTATAAAAAGGCTGCTTCTTCACTTGGAAGAGGCAGCCTTCATTGTATATTTGCAAGTTAGTATAGGTATATAGCTACTGCTGCGAACAGGTCTTAGAATTTCCAGATGCCCATAACCCAGCCAATCACCGAGATCCATAAGGGAATACTAATCAGGACACCCCATACCAGGCCGGTGGCGATATTGCCTTCTGCAGGTCTTGTTATACCCTCCTGCGTAAGCGGAAGTCTTAACTCTTCTTGTTCCATGCGATCCCCTCCTACAAATATCTATCGTCAAAGCAGAGGAAAAAATGTAGACCGCTTGACCCAAAAAGATAGGTTTCCGAGAATTTTTTAGATATAAAGGCTCAGCGGAATATAATTGGAAAGGCTTACATAAATAATATTAACCAAAAAATGTATCCTTTAAACTTATATACACCCTTGGTCATTTATCATATGCAGTGCTTTAGTCCAATATTACTGCCTTTTCGGGATCATGTAAATATTGGAATAAGGTGTGCAGCTGTTCGGCCGTATTGCGTTCTTCAGACAATTCAGGCAACTCCTCTTCGGCAAAAAATCCCGCAGCGCTTGTCTCCACCCCGCCTGCCGCTACACCGCCAGTAACTCTGCAGAGTATGAACATTTTATAGACATGGTAAGGCTCCGGCGGATGCTGATGGAATTTCTTATCTAGTACTGCGAGCAGACGGACGGCTTCGGCCTGGTAACCGGATTCCTCGGCAATCTCCTTAACAGCCACTTCGCTCGGAGACAGGCCGATGTCCGCCCACCCTCCGGGCAGCGCCCATTTTCCGTCGAGCTTCTCGCGTACGAGCAGAATTTTATGATCCTGGAAAATCACTCCTCGAATATCCACCTTAGGCGTGCTGTATCCGCCCTCTCCAGCGAAGGAGAGCCGGATGCGTTCCTTACTCTCATAAGTATAATTCGCCAAAATATCTACACTCAGCTCCCGCAAAGCCTGATAACGCTCGATATCGTATACATCCTTGGCATAGGTCAGTCCCGTCTGGGCAATTCCTTGAATTTCTTTGGCCCAGGATAACCATTTCTGTTCCACAAGCCCACCGCCTTTACTCAGATATATGGAGATTGGAGTACTGCGGCAACCTCCGCAGTATCATTCATTCCACTCACTCTACTCACACAGCATCAAATGACGGGAGAACGCGCCTTTTCGCGCCACACAGCGGTCTATAATTGTAAATCCGGCAGCGGCAATCATCTCGTCTACGGCCTCAATCGCCACAATGACCACCCTGTCTGCTATCCGGCGTGTATGCGTCAGAATCGCAAATTGCTCTTCGGGGGTAATCCGGGAATACAGGTTATACGGCATATCCACGATAGCCACATCATAATGCTCCTCAATGTCTGCGATATCCCCGAGCGTCACTTCACTCTCGAAGCCGAAATGGGCGATATTCGTCCGGGCACCGGCAGCAATAAGCGGGTTGATATCACGGCCGACAATATTGATCCCCATCGACAGCGCCTCCACCATAACCGTGCCAATTCCGCAGCAAGGATCTATCATCTTCACTCCGGTTATGCGGGGAACCGCCATATTCACCGCCGCCCGGGCCACACGTGTGCTGAGCGCTATAGAGTAGCTGCGGGGTTTTTTCATCTGCCGGAACCAGGTTGCCTTGTTCTTGTGATAAGCGCCGAAGTACCAGCGTCCGCCCAGCGTTACAATCCCGTACACCAGCTCCGGCTGATTCACATCCGCTTCTCCCTCGATGCGCATCCCTATTTCCCGCTCAATCGCTCTACGCTCATCATATTCAATCTTATTCTCAGGCGTCAAATCATTCGTCTTCACAAAAATAACCTTGAAGGTCCGCTCTCCCACCTCCACCTGCTCGGTCTGCTTGTAAATCTCCGGAAGGGTATCCCCTTCGTACATGACATCAATCCGCTCTTTAATAAAAGGGCTGCGGCTGACATCCACCTGAATCCCGCTGGCGAATATCGCCACAGGAATCTCGCGGCCGAACAGGCAGCGCAGCTCCATGCCGCATAGGGAAGTCTCGTCCGGTGAATGGGCATAGGTATATATGTAAGACGGGTTCCCGTTCTTCTGTATAGTTGCTTCTGCTTGCTCTTGAACACTTGCCGGTACATTCGCTGACACTGTTATTCCGCTCCTATCGCTCCCGCCGTTTGAGGCGATGCTGATTCTGATTCTATTTCTGTATCTGTATCTGTATCCCCATGACTTTTGTCGTAGCCGGTTCTGGACCGGACAATTTCACCACGGTTGCCGTTCACCCATTCTACCAGTGACGTCAGCGGGGCAAGCAAAGATTCACCCAGCTCCGTAAGCCCGTATTCCACCGTTAACGGAACAGTGGGCGTAGCTTTGCGCCACACCAGACCATCCCGTTCCAAATGGCGGAGCGTCTGGGTAAGCATCCGCTGCGAGATGCCGCTGGAACGGCGCTGCAGTTCCTTGAACCGCAAAGGCTGCACACCAAGGTTCACAATAATCAGCATACTCCATTTATCGCCAACACGGTCCAGGATCTGCCGGGTAACTGTACTATTTTCAAGCACCGTAAGCTCCTGCTGCCGCTCTTGCCGTTCATTCACTTGATTGTTCAAGGCAGTTACCTCCATGTAACCCAAGCAGTTAATTGTGCCTTTTTGCCGCTTAAGCTAACTAAGTCTATCATGGTTACTGTTAGTAATCAACGACCTGAACGGAACTGGTTATCCGTGAAAATACCATCCGCCATCCTGCCGGCCAGCGGTTTGAACACTCCTTTTTGATCCATAGGACTATCTCCAGTATAATGGATGCATTACACTGCCGAACCTGAGCCGCAGAGGCCTGCCGTTATGCTTCGCATCATACGGGTACCTGCGGCATTAAGCAGCGAATTCCAAGGAGGTACATAACTACTATGTCTTACGAAACTTATTTTCAGGCTGAGCGCGAAGCCCAGTTGAACGAACTCAAGCAATGGCTGGCTATTCCCAGCATTTCAGCCCTCTCCATCCATAAGGAGGATATCAACACCGCTGCCGGCTGGCTGGTAGAGACCCTGAAGCGTGCTGGCCTTGAGAACATCGAGCTGCACCCTACAGCCGGACACCCGGTGGTCTATGCAGATTACCTTCACGCACCCGGCAAGCCGACCATTCTGGTATACGGACATTATGATGTACAGCCGGTTGACCCGCTGAACCTGTGGACCACCCCTCCATTTGAACCTGAGATCCGCGACGGTAAGCTGTATGCGCGTGGAGCTACGGATGACAAAGGCCAGGTGTTTATGCATATCAAGGCTATCGAGGCTATTCTGAAGCAGGAAGGTACGCTGCCTGTGAACATTAAGCTCTGCATCGAAGGCGAAGAAGAGATCGGCAGCGTCAACCTGCCGCCATTCCTGGAAGCCAATCAGGACAAGCTTGCAGCAGATGCCGTCCTCGTCTCGGATACCTCCCTGCTGGAACGCGGACGTCCAGCCATCTGCACCGGACTTCGCGGATTATGTTCACTGGAGGTCACTGTAAGCACCGCCTTGACCGATCTGCACTCCGGCTCGTACGGCGGCGGTGTTCCCAATGCGCTGCATGCCTTGGTCTCGCTGCTCAGCACCCTTCACGATGACAAAGGCCGCGTGTCGGTAGATGGCTTCTACGAAGGCGTACCTGCCCTATCCCCGCTGCTGCGCGAAGAGTTCGCCAAGCAGGGCGTGGATGAGGATAAGATCCGGACAGCGCTTGGCCTGGAGCAATTATACGGCGAGGAAGGCTACACCTTCGTGGAACGTGTCGGCGCGCGTCCGACGCTGGAGTTGAACGGCGTATACGGAGGATTCCAGGGTGAAGGCAGCAAGACGGTTATCCCTAAGGAAGCCCATGCCAAAATCACCTGCCGCCTGGTCGGCGACCAGGACCCGCAGCATATTCTCGATGCCGTTGAAGCCCATCTGACGGCCAATATCCAAAAGGGCGCCAAGGTTCAGGTGAAGCAGATGGAGAAAGCACGCGCCTTCAATATTGATCCTTCGCACCCGATCCTGCAGACCGCTGCCGATGCTTACGGCAAGGTATACGGCACCCGTGCCCTCTTCACCAAAGACGGCGGCTCCATCCCGATCATGGAGAGCTTCTCCCGCATCCTTAAGGCTCCGGTGGTCCTGATGGGCTTCGGACTCGATGACGAGAACCTCCACGCTCCGGACGAGCATTTCAATCTCGAGAACTTCGACAAAGGCCTGCTGACCCTGGTCGAGTTCCTGAAGACCGTTTAACGTCCAGGGCAGGCTTTACCTGTTATCAGGACACATTTATCAGCAAAGGCAGGCCCCCGGAGAATCGGGGGCCTGCCTTTTTTAACTCTAAAATTCCGTCCGGCTAATTCAGGTGCACTAATGCTCCTCAATTCTGCTTGCCGCCGACTTTTGGCCAATTTAGGTGCACTAATGCTCCTCATTTCTGCTTACCGCCGACTGCAGCCGATTCAGGTGCACTTGTGCTCCTCATTTCCGCTTACCGCTGACTTTCAGCCGATTCAGGTGCACTAATGCTCCTCAGTTCTGCTTGCCCCCGACTTTCAGCCGATTCAGGTGCACTTGTGCTCCTCATTTCCGCTTGCCCCCGACTTTCAGCCGATTCAGGTGCACTTCTGCTCCTCATTTCCTCTTGCCGCCGACTTTCGGCTGAGTTGGATATGCTGGAGCTTATACAGCCTTTGAGCTACTCCTCACCTTTCCAATCCAGCCCACCTAATTTCCGTATCTCCAACAGCTGGCGGAATCAGTAGGATTTATCCCTTTCATTTCCCCGTTTAGCTGACTTTCAACTGAATCAGTGGGATTTATCCCTTTGATTTTCCCGTGTAGCCGACTTTCAGCTGCATCAGAGGGATTTATCCCTCTGATTTTTCCGAATAGCCGACTTTCGGCTGTATCAGTGGGATTTATCCCTTTGATTTTCCCGTATAGCTGATTTTCAGTTGCATCAGTGGGATTTATCCCTTTGATTTTTCCGAATAGCCGACTTTCGGCTGTATCAGTGGGATTTATCCCTCTGATTTCCAACTATCGCCCAATTCAGGCCGAATCAGAGAGACTTTTCCCTTTGAATGAAGCTGCACCCTACTTTCGTGGGCTAGTGAGACTCCTATATTTCGATAAGCTACGGTTGAGTTTCTTGGGCAGATGCCATGTCTGAGTACGTGCATGAATCCATAACGTACTCTCCTACTTTCCATTCTTTTTGTTCTCTCCCTATGCACTGTTCTCTCCCTATGCACTCTCATGTATATGTTCTGTCCCTATGCACTGTTCTATCACTATGTACTCACTATGTACTGCTACTATGCACTCACTTACGTTCTGTTACTATGTTAAGTATGTATTCTCCTTCACGCCCAGCCACTACGTCTTCTTCCCTGCACCCTATCCTTACCCATCAGCTTCATCCACCTTCTAATCCAACCACTCCAAAACAACAAAAAAACCCTTGATATACAAAGGTTTTGGCTTAAAATATGGAGCGGGTGATGGGAATCGAACCCACGCTATCAGCTTGGAAGGCTGAAGCGGGGCCGCATCAGTTAAAATCAGAACCAGACATAATGAGAGAAAACACGGTATTTGCTCAAATGGATACATCTATTCATATCAGATAAATACAGATACCTCAAAATGTTTTGCCCCATTTCTGCCCCATTGAAAGAGCCGCCCGGGATCACTCCTGTGGCGGCTCTGCTATATGCTCTACAACATCATGTAAAGGCACTCCAAAATATTTGCACGTTTTGTCCAGCACTTCCATAGATACGTACTCACCTTTTCCCATCTTAGCCAAGGTGGCGGAGGATAGGCCGAGGGCTTCACGATACTCTGTTTTGGACATGTCTCTATCAACAAGCAGTCGCCATAATGGCTTAAAAGAGAAACCCATATGCATATTCCTTTCTATCTGTTTGTCCACATTATAGAACATTATATTTAGAAAGACAAATATTATGTTTGACTTATTGTTTAGTATAGTGTATATTATATTTAGGAAGTAAAACATTAGCACTTCCGGAAAGGAGGCGAACAAGGCATATGAAGGATTGGGTAACGCTCCTTACAGCAATCATCCAACTCATTACAGCAACATTGCTGCTCAAGGACAAAAAGAAAGGAACCACAAAACGCAGCCCGCGAGGCAAACGTAAATAGGTTCCCGGAGAGTAGGGGTTGCGCCCCCTGCTCTCCACCCAATCATACCAAAATGGCAATTGGTTTGCCAATCAATAATCTTCTGACGGGCGTACACGAGAAATGGAGGGAGAAATGAAAATCAATGTCTTTGAAAATGGAAGCAAAAGCAAACTGATAGCTATGCTTATAGAGGATAACGGTGAAGAATATGAGCTGGTACGCACAGAAAAAGGTCGGGATGATTTACTCAACAAGATTGACGACATGGGTTTATCTTACATTACTGTTGAGTTCAAATAATAAGGAGGAATCGACATGCTGAACATAATCACATGGGTTGTTATCGGGGTGGCGCTGGTGCTGTCTGTGGTTGCACTGATCAAGGCACGGGGGCGGCGCTAAGCTTATGAAGTTAGAAGATTTGAAGCCTGGGCTGCCTGTACAAATCACGGCGGGCTATCATAAAGGAAAGACCGGGAAAGTCATAGCGGTGGGGACATTTGAGGGCGGCCCAAAGCAGATTGGAGCGCTGGTGGACATTGCGGAGCCGGTGCTGGTGATCCTGGAACCGGGAGCGATGGAGAAATTACCAGAGAAGCCGCTGTCGCCAGGGTGGGAAGAGTTTGAGATATAAGCGTACCCCCTGCTGGTCAGTATGGCTAGCGGGGTATTTTCTATAATCATATAGTAAAATTTACCTCCATCTGATAGACTTATTTTGTAAATTAACATTATATCAGGGGGATTCAAGTGAAAAAAAGACTCTTTATGTCGGTATTCATTTCGTTGGTTTTAATTTTACTGCCTGTGATCGCTGAAGCACATCCAGGAAGAACAGACGCAAACGGCGGGCATTATTGCCGCACCAATTGTGCTAAATGGGGGCTTGAAAATGGGGAGTACCATTATCACAATGGTGGAGGATCAAAGCCGGCGCCGGCAGCTACTAAAAAACCCGCTGTAAAGGCAACCACCAAGCCCACAAGTAAACCGGCGGCCACACCGGCTCCAGCAGCGCTGCTATTACCAAAGAAACAAGCGGCCGGCACCCTGCAGGTATACTATTTTGACGTTGGGCAAGGCGACTCCACTCTGATCCGTACGCCCTCTAATCAGTACATCCTGATTGACGGGGGAAACAATAATCAAGGAACAAAGGTTGTTCAGTATTTGAATGCTTTAGGAGTTAAGACGCTCGATGCCATGGTTGCCACTCATCCTGATGCGGATCATATCGGTGGCTTGGATGATGTGCTTAAGGCGTTGGAGGTAAAATCCGTATATGCTCCAAAGGTCTCGCATACAACCCAGACATATAAGGATTTCCTGACCGCTGTCAAAAATGAAGGGCGGACGATCAAGGCAGTCAGCAAAGGGGTTAAAATCCCGCTCCAGGGCGTAGATGCTTCATTCCTCGCCCCCGTCAACTCCTACGGAGACGATTTAAATAATTGGAGTGCTGTACTGAAGGTCTCTTATAAGAGTAAGTCGTTTTTATTTACCGGTGATGCTGAACTTAAGTCTGAAAATGATATGCTTGCGGATCGAATGAGCCTGAAGGCCGATGTGTTAAAGGTCGGGCATCATGGCTCCAGCAGCTCGACCAGCAAAGCATTCCTGGATGCTGTCAAACCTACCTATGCAATAATAAGCACGGGTAAAAATAATTATGGCCATCCGGATTCCGGCATATTGGCCAGATTGAAAACTGCTAATGCCACAGTACTGAGAACCGACCAAAAGGGTACAATTACCGCAATAAGTGACGGTACCAAAATCACCTTTATGTCAACCAAGGGGGCCAAGTAAATGCGGAAGGGCATTATAGATCGGTTTGAAGGAGAATATGCCGTTGTTGAATTTGATGGTACCACTGAAGATATTTTAAAATCAGAAGTCCCTGCAGAAGCTAAAGCAGGAGACACCCTGATTTTTGAAGGCGATGGTGTAACGATTGATAAGACCGATACCAGGAAGAGAAAGAATGAAATACAAAATTTGATGGACGAATTATTTGAGGAATAGCATTAAAGCCCCGGGACTTTTCACCGGGGCTTTAATTGTTCTCGCAACGATTCTGCCAGATCGGCGGTGTACCTGGTGAGCCGCAAGCTGATCTCGGTACGCACCACATCGCGGGTCAGCCCGAAACGCTCCTGGTATCCCCGGCAAAAGATTGTGTTGTAAATTACAAAATCATCCTGACTCTCTTCGACCACTTTTATATTCCGCTGCTTCAGTTCCTGCCGCAGCTGGTACACATCTTGAATGATACGCTTCTGGATATAGCGGCCAGCCGTTACGTACGCCCTTCTGAGTACATTTCCCGACAGCTCGATCTCCTTCAGGCTCCTGCTGATCATGGTGTCAATGTAAGGCAACAGGATCAGATCTCGGACCATTTCTCTCTCTTCAGGTGTAACCATTTTACTACCACTATTCACGCTCATGTTATCGCCTCCATACACACAGTATACGCGAACGTATGTTCTTTTATCCACAAGAAAAAAGCCCCTGCATTGGCAGAGGCTGATTTACTTTGAAACTTTAGCCCGAAATTCAAATCGCTCCCGGATGAACCGGGTACCGGCTATCTTAATTGATTCTGGGGTATAGCCTTCTACGATGCCACCGTAATCCATTATGTGACCAATCGGGTCCGGTTCTTCCCGGTACCACACTGACACTGTGGATTGAGCCAAGGCGGCTACAAAGAAATCCTTATCGCTAGTTAGTATTTTGTAAGACATCATATAGATTTTATTCGATGCTCTCTAAATACTTTACAGGATCTATTAGATAAATAACTCTTGGATCTAGAATTCCATACTGATTTACAGGTCTACGGCGACCTGTCTTATCAATTTGAAATCCTGATTCAACTTGAGAAATTAAGCCTTTACCTTTCCATTTCTCCACAATATTTCTAGCTTTATTTGTAGCCGTTTTATCAGGGATATCTTCTCCTAGATCTTTCCCGCCAGTCACTTTAAAAGTAGCCGCTACATCTGAAATCGTAAAAATTTCTTTTTCGAGTCTCAGTATTCTATTTACTACCTCTTGAGTATATAAATCATAGACTCGATCAGTACTGAAACGATTAATCCCTTGCTTAATGGAAGACCAGTTTATCTTCAAATCGTCTGGGGTCGCGTCAACTGCAGCTTCTGCAAAAATAGATTCCATGATCCGGTTAAGGTCTCGCGGAGATTTAAAGGAAAGACTAACGAGTAATTTAATGATTTTGTTTTGGATACTCGCTTCGAAAAGGGATTCGACACTAGCTTTTTTAAGACTGTAAGCAGCAATTCGTCGTAAAAACATTCTTTGAAGATCCGCATCTGACCACTCGGTTGGCTTCATTGTGATACGATCAGTTCTTAATTCTTCTCCAAAGTGAGATTTAACATTCTCCCATAGAAAAAACTTAAATGCTCCACGATCAATTTCTAACAATCGTATGTTGGTTAACATAGGACTTACGAGTCTAGCCGCTTTGTAACTATTCCCACCTGTAGAATCCGTTTCGTCTACCTTATCTACTAAGACATAAACCGCCTCATATTCAAAAGTACTAGCCAATTTCGTAAATGTCTCCATTATATGTATAGAACTAATTGCATCTCGTTTTTGCCTCGGGGTATCCGTAGGTGTTTTAGGCTCAACACGTTCAAGTTTAAGTACACTAATAAGAACATTATACATCTCCATAGCGTTTGAAAGGAGGGCTTTCATTTTATCATTTCTGGACTCTAACGATTTTATGATACTATCAAGCTCAATTCTGGATAAGTCACTCATATACTCGTCAATGTACCACCGAAGTAATCCTCTGCTCTCTAGAGGCATATGTTCACCGATTATCCCTCGTTCAACAAGGCATACCGCCAATTTAGAAACACCGCGCTTTAGAATTTCATTTATATGATCTGACAGTGTAATAGTATTGATTTGTCCTAATCGTAGCGCAGTAAAGTCATCGTAAGTTATAGAGAGAACCCGCCCTCCGATATCTTGAACCTCTGATTCTGAATCGCAATATCTTTCTATCATTGAGCGAACTGCACTCTTCCCACCTCCACGCGGCCCAAAGACCACATATGATTTGGGATGATTAGCGTCGCCAAGGGCCTCGGAAAAATAACGAGGTTCAACAAAATACATATCAAGAAGATCTTCTTTTTCAGCAGCCACCTTGGAAAATGGATGCTCAGTAAACCGATGCGCTTTTATAAACTTATTTATTAACATAAAGCCGCCACCTCAATTTATCTCATAAAATGTTAGTATATAACGAATAATATCATTTATTGAGATAAAATAGCTATATTTAAAAATTAATTGAAAATATATGAAAAATGCAATAAGCCCACTAGCTGAAGCCAGTGGGCAGATAATTCTATTCCTTATCTGTGTAGCCCTTACCCGCTGCTGGATTACTTACAATTCCCAGGACCACCAACACGCCCAGAACCGCATTGACGGCCGCTGTAACCTCATCGTATTTCTCTGGGGCCAACTGCACCCCAAAGATCGCCCCAACCGCCTGAACGCCCAGCAGCACGGCTGCTGTCAAGGATACCCACATACCATAGTTTCGCCATTTGCTGTTCATGATTATTTAGCCCCCTTGGTTGTAATGGTCACCGTCTTCGTGACGTTGTTCCAGTTCACAGCCGCACCGATAGCCTTACCAATAGCAGCCAGTGGCACATATACCCGACCCTCGATCAGTACGCTATCTTCCCCTAGCCGGTTACCATTGACTACCGTTCCCGCCTTATCTACTCGCATATCGTTTGATTCCTCCTTCTTCTTTTTCAATCCCACCGCTTCCACAACCCCGGCCACAATGGCCGCCGCACACTTCCGCCGGTAGCCGTCCGATTTGAGCAGTGCTGCTTCCTCATGATTGGACATAAACCCGCACTCTATCAGGATGGATATGGCCCTGGACTCCCGAAGAACGTGGAAGTTTTCGGCCTTGACTCCCCGATCATAAAGGCCGGTTGCCTTGACAAGCTGCCGTTGCACGGCCGTTGCCAGCGCCACAGCAGACGCCGGGCGGGTTACATAGGTGAAAGTCTCGATACCCCGCGCGCTGCTCCAGCCGGACCCCATGGCATTTGCATGGATGGATACAAACAGATCAGCTCCCCACTCGTTGGCGGCGTTGGTGCGCTCCTTCAGCGGCACATCCCGGCTGCCGTTATCAGCATGGGTATACATCGTTTGTACCCCGTCATACTCCAGCAGGCCCGCCCGGACGTACCGGGCCACCACGCTATTAAAAGCAAATTCCCTCATGCTATCATCTGGGCAGCGTTTGCCCGGCGTCTGCGGGCCGTGTCCTGCATCAATGGCTATTTTCATGGCTTCTTTTCCCCCTTTTAGGCAGTGACACAAAGATGTCTTGCCCTTTGGTATACATCAGCACTGTAAGCACCAGCAGCCCTACGGTGGTCCCGACCTGCGCCACGGCCCAGGCATTGGATTTAAGTGTCGCATAGACCGCCGCGCCGCCAGAAGCCGAAGTGAAGCGAATCCAGAACGCCACGGCCATCTTGACTGTGTAAGCCCCCAGGAAGAAGAAGGCAGCCAGCATGAATAAACTGACCACCCGCGCCCGGAACCTCTTGCGGAAGTACAAAAAAAGCGCGGCTATCAGCAGCAGCGCACAAATGAATGAAATACCATATGCAATTAACAGCAAGATATCAGTGCCCCCCATTATTAACACCCCGATCATAAATTAAAAATTCTGCGAAACCATTGTTCTCGATTTCCTGCTGTATTTCTTTGGATACATTCTTGTATCGGGAAATCGAAAATGATACCCTGCGGGATGCCCGCGCCAGCTCGTTCTCTCTCTCTTTATGCTGGGATAATCGTTTGAATAGTCTACTCAACACGTTTATCCACTCCTGTCCTCATCACTGCCAGCATTGTTACTTGCGGCATGATCTATTTTCAATCGCTGTAATACTTCAAGCGTAGGCGCCATAAAATCAGAACGCTCTTTGTCCAAGATACCCTGCAGCCGGTCCCGGTCTTCTTCTGCTTTATCCAATAATTCACGGGGCACCCACCTTCCACGCCGGATGTCCCGGATGAAGCCGAAGACTATAAAGACCAGTACCAGCGACACAATATAAGCAAGGCCGTATTTGTCTGCGAGCGGCAGCAGTTTTTCAAGATTATTGACGTTATTGCTATCCATTCCCCCCGCTCCCCTCTCCCTAAAATCAAATAGCCCTCGGGGATCCGAGGGCAAAATAAAAACGCCTGTGAAGGGCGTCATAGATTGAAATATTATGTCGATATTTATCTGATTAAAACGTCCCTCCTAATTCAACATCAAATTTAGGATAACCGTAATACTGGAAATTCGCCTGTGTGTTGAAGATATACGAGAAAAAAATCATAACATAAGTCGGTTCCATATATACCCTTTTAATCTGTAAGGCCACTGTGTCTCCATTATCAATAATACCTATCGTACAGACCGGACCAAGAGTGTCAAGATTAATATAGCGGCGACCTCTATCCGCGATATCCGGTACTATATCAAGGACGTGACAACTGCCCCCGAATTTCATCGGAAATGCGTCACCAGTAACCCAATTCATCAGATCGGGAACAGATGTAAGTGCTATTGATTGAAGGTGACCGATATAACTTTTTGAAGTCATGACTGTAACGGAAAATGATAAAGTTGAATCAGTAGATTCTTCAAACTGAGTAAAATTCTCCGAAAACTTTTCGAGTTGATAGCCTGTATATTCCCCTTTCAAACCAAGCATTTCGACACCAGATTTAATATTGGCGGCAATGAAATTATCATCCCATATGTTAAATGTGCTTTGGTTATCAATCGCGGCAGTGCCTCCAACGGTGGGGAATACAACCAATTGTCCGGGTAAAACACTTTGAACGCGCATATTGCCCACTAGCTGATTTCTTGCATTCCAAAGTCTGCCTTCAAGCTTATTGCCGTTTACATATGCTGTTTTACCTTCAAGGACGTCATCTGCCGTCGCTGGCCCCTCATCTAACGAAACCATTGAAGGAACCACCGAAGGGATATTGGATACGATCTGAAAGTTATCAAGAATAGCATAAGTACTTGAATTGGCCGTTTTCAACGTTATCACAAGGCCACCGGTTGGCACCTCCACCTCTATATCAAAGTCATTCTCCCCAGCAGGACTATTAATGGCGTTTAGATACCGGTTAGCAACCATCATTTCTACTCCCGTGTTCGTCGGGCCGCCCTGGCCTTTAAGGGTACCTCGAAGCCCAATACGCTGATGAATCAAATCCCGAAATGGCTCTACAAAGACTATTTTTCCAGTTAAAGAATTGCTGGAATAACTTCCACCCGAAGCGTGTATATATGGACCTGTGCCCGGTGTTAGCACCAACGTGGCCGTGCCCTGCACCAGTCCATTATCGGTACCAATATTTTTCCCTGCGCGAACATCTGCCGCCGTTGCGTTCCCGTATTCACCCCCTTCACCCTGTAACGTAAAATTTGTGCCATCATACACAACTGTGTAGACTCCGTTCAGAGCAAGGACGGCGGCGTTACCGTTTGGTTTCTTTAAAGGTTTGGCTCCTAAGCCATTGGGGTTAAGTGTGGGATTAGCGCCACTAGCAACGTGCGCCTTGAAGCTAATTCGCGTACCTGCTGTTAAAGCTGCAAGAGCAGGAGTCAGCCCCAATGTATACGCCGTGCCCGTGCCTGCCGTAGTCCCGAAGCTGGACACTTTGTTTAAACCCTGCGCAATGGTATTCACCGCTGTATCCAAAATATCCATGTTACCATTCAGATCATTGATATCTACAATGTCTGTACCTTCAGGCTTCTTCAGCCCCAAGTTACCCGTTGTTTTCATTGCTCCCACTCCTATCCATATACTCTTAGTTCGTTCCAGGTCTTGCCGTTCGCACCGCTCCAGGTGAGGGACTTCAGAGAGTCCCAGAAGGTGTATGTGTAAATAAATTCATAGCCCAGGTGCGCCGGCTTGATTTCCTCCAAAATCTGAATGAGGCCGGCCATGTTCGACGGTATCCCTAACGACCCAACGAACCGGACCACAAACCGGTATTCTCCCGGCACCTCTTCAACTACCACCTCACCACCGGTGAACGCCGAAGCGACCCGTTCGATCATTTGGGGGGTTGTCGTCCCCGCGCCGCGCCGCTTGGCCTTGATGATCTCCCGGCGGCTCTCTGCGGACTTGGAAGGGTCAGTACTCAATCCCAGCTCCGCCTCCCAGCGGCCCAGGCTCTGAGTGGCCGTCTCCACATAAGCCTGAGCCAAAACGACGACCGCGCCTGTCCGAAGCGCAAGAATCTCCCGGCCCAGCGAATCCTGCAGGCTCTCCATTTCTTTGACGCCCCGGTAATAATCCGGCAAATACTGCATGAGGTCCAGGCCATCCTCTGGCTGCGGCTCGGTATCTTCTGGCTCGGCAGCAAAGAGCAGCGTTCCATAAGGGTATTTCCCGTAACTCATCCGTCACACCCCCTTGAGCTGGTTCCAGGTCATCGCACCCTTGTTACTGAGCGCGGTCCAGCTTCCCCAGGTGTCAGCGCTGAGCCCTTGCCTGAAAGCCAGTCCGTTTCCACCTATAGCAATTTGAATAGGCCAGCCCCCAGAACTTTCATTGGAAGACCAGCCAGCGACGTTAAGCACATACACATACATTCCCGAAGCAGACACGGGCGGAGTACTGACAGCGGCCAGTGACTTGAACGAACCACTGAGCTTTTTGGACATTAGATCGCTGGGCTTCTCTACGATAGTACGATTATCCAGCATGTTGATGGCGTCTGCTGCACCGCCGGCTGCAGGCAGGGCTGCGGGTTTCCCCGTGACTCCAGACCACGGAACGCTGTCAGCCAGCGCCGCCTGATCCACTTTGCCGTCATTATTCGTGTCGTATACACTTTTCAGCATATCCCCGCCGCCCACATTGGCGAGACGGGAAGCTATCGCCTGCATGGTCCGTTGTGGAGTCATGTACTTGGCCGCGCTGGTTCCAGCTTCGGCCTCAGCCTGGGTAGCCAGCCCCAGGTTCTCTACACTCCCCAACCCGACATCTGCTTTAATCACCGTCACCGCCCCGGTGCGGCCCGCGACACTGGTCACTGCATTGACCTGGGCACCGGCAGCAATACCGTCCAGCTTCGCCTTATCAGCGGCGAGCATCAGACCGGCAGCGCTGGTTGTGGCTGCTGCTGTGGAAGCCTTGGCATTCCAGGTTGCCTTTTCTCCATCACTTACAAACCGGTTTGAAGCGTCCTGAGTGATAATCGAAGGTGGGTGCGTGCCCGGGTGGGTGTAGTTGTTCGCTCCCGCCGCGATCCCGTCCAGCTTGGACTTATCTGCTGCAGCCATCAGACCCGCAGCGGACTGCGTCACCACAGTAGTCGGCGCTTTGGCATTCCAGACGCTGCGCTCGGCTTCCGTAATATGCCGGGTCCCGTCTGCCACATGCTCGGTCAACTCATTCGCCACAACTGCAGCGGCTGCGTCCGCTTTGGCCTGCGCACCTGCCGGTGTCTCCTTGGCTGTCCAGGCTGCCTTTTCAGCATCTGTAACGAACCGGTTGCCGGTGTCCTGGGTAATGATCGACGGCGGATGATTGGCGGGATGCGTGTATTTATTGGCCCCCGCCTCTATGCCGGTCAGTTTGGACTTATCAGCAGCTGTGTAATCATTCGCGGATAACCCCTTGCCGGATACCTTGTCCACTTTTCCAGCCAGTTGCGTGGTCATCGTCCCGGCAAAGTCCGGATCATTGTCCAGCGCGTCGGCAATCTCTTTGAGCGTATCCAGCGCTGCCGGAGCTGCCGCGACAACGGCCTGTATGCGGCTGTCCGTCTCCGTTTTGGAATAGGTGGTTGCCTTGTCCGCCTTGGCCAGCAGCTGCGTATCCACCTGGGTCTTGTCCGCCTTCTTGCTCTCGACCGTGGTCAGCCGTTCCCGTATGTTTCCAGTCAGCGCGTCGTTCACACCCTTATACCGGTTCACTTCAACCTGCGTGGCCGTAATCGCGTGCTGCACGGCATTGATGTCGTCCGCTTCGACGGTATCTCCCGGCGTCTCATAAGTGACAAAAACCTCGGGGGCGCTGGAATAAATCTTGATTGACCGGCGCCACGGGGCAATCCCTGGAATGGAGAGTGTCCAGTTGGTCACCTCCTCGCCGGTATACCGTGACCCGGTATATACCCGGATCGTCTGATTATTGATGTTGTCATGTTGCAGATCCCCATCGTAACTGCCGGTCGGCAAGGGAATACGCTCCTCCACGACATACGGTTTGTCGGTCGGACTCTTGTTTAGCTTATCGGCAAATTGATCTACCGATTCCGGATAGGCCATTCACTACACCTCCAATTCCACTGTCCCGATGACTGGCACTTCCTCATCACCTAGTGCGATATTCCCGCTATCCCCGTTAAGCAGCAGCTCGGAGTAATCCAGCACCCCATCGGTCCCGAGCAGTAGCGCGCCGATAATGGCCTGGCTGACATAGGTCGATTCAAACGCTGCGTTCTTTCTCCACGCCTCCAGCCGCTCCTTCAAAGCGTTTGTCACACCTTGAAGCGTATATCCTGCGGCCAGAGTGACGGTGGCATCAATATTCAAGACGCTGCCAACCGCCGAAGCCACCGTCACCACGGCCCCGATGGGCGCCTGTCCCTCACCGCGCCCCGGTACCGGGTCAATAAAGTCCTGAACCTGCTGCACCAGGACAGCAGAGGCAGGCAGCTTTTCAGCGTCCACAATCACCACTTTTACGGTCTTCGGTCCGTCCCAAAGAGGGAAGACCCGGACACCGCCCACGCCGGGAATCTGCAAAGCCCACTCAATATAATGGTACTTGTTGCCGCTGGTAGCCGGCCGCCGTACAGCATCCCGATAGCGTTGCCGTAGCGCCTCATCTGTCTCCAAGCCTGTTCCCGGTACCAGCAACTCCGTCAGCTCTGCCCGTGCCAGATTATTGATATAATCAATGGGCATGAGTGTGCCAAAAACCCCATTAGCTGCCGCGCCCGGGATCTCCGCCACCATCCGGTACTCGCCAAGCGACAACCGCTCTGCCGCCTTGTACGTAATCGTATCAATGGCGAACCGGCTATTAACAGGAATATCCATCAGGGCATCGGACGCATTGTAAAATAACCCCCGGAGCTGAGCCTGGGTCGCAGGCTTGCGGACGACACCGGACCAGGCAATGGCCAGATCCAGATAATCCCCGGAGGAGGTATCCGCAAAGATAAGATTAATATTAATGTCCAGCTCCATATACAGCTGTGCCAGCTCGATGGCAGCCGGAGCCAACGCGTCATAAATAATACTGCCCTCCCGCTTGTCCAGGCTGTCCGGTACGCGCTCCAGCATCCGTTCCAGGATGATTTCAAATGACTGATTCTCATACACCTCTGCTACACCTCCAGTCTATCCGTATAATTGCCGTAGTCGCTCTCCACCTCAAACTGCACCAGTGCCGTGTCCCCATCATAGGAAAAACGGAATTGCGTCACTGATACGATTCGGTCATCCTGCAGCAGCGCCTCCTTCACCCAGCGCTCGATCTCCGTCTCGAAGACAGCCCGCCCACGTACTCCGCCCACATCCGCCTCGTTGCCGTAATCAGGGCTGTAAATCAGATGCTCAAACCGAGCGGTGGCCAGAATCTTGAAGACAGCCTGCTTCACTGCCTCCAACCCGTCCACCGCTACCGCGCCGATCCGTCCGTTCACCAGGTCCAGCTTATAGGTCAGACTGGGTTCAGGCGTTTCCTCCATATCTTCATTCAGAACAATTTCATCGGATTGTGGGATCATGGCGACACCACCCGATCCAGGATGACGTAACGCTGGCCGCCCTGCATACGGAGCAGCACCAGCTTGTCGCCAGCCTCCAGCCCTTTACGAATGATTATTTTGTCTTTCAATGCCTCTTGGGTTAATCCTGATCCAGTAATAGAATGAGTGTGCTTCAGGTCCAGTTCCAGCTTGGTCAGGGACTCAGGAATAACGAAAAAATCCTCTGTCAGCTCCAGTCGTTGATCGACCATCACCTTGAGAGGATTAATTTGTGTTACAGATCCTAATTGCACAATGACCGGCCCCGCCGCATCCATCGCGCCTAAAGCGGCTTGCTTAATAGCTTCCAGCATAGTTACACCAGCCTCAGCTCCAGGTCCATCGTATGTACCCCGTCCGACTTCTTGTGGGTACAGGTCTCGACCAGGAAAAATTTATTGATACTCATTTTTTTGATATAGAGATTAACATAGCACCCGGCCCGGAGCCGGTAGTCTCCCAGAGCTTCCACCGAGAGAGAACGGGACTCCCGATTCCTTAAAAATAGCAATTGGTTCAGCTGCTCTGTAATCTGTGCCGGGTTCAGCTTCTCATCTACTGACTCATAAAGCTGCAGTAGCCCCCACTTCTTAATAGAGTTGCTGTCCTTTGTGACGTAAGTCTCGCGCTTACCGGTCTCCTTATTATCCCGATACAGGACAATCTGGTTATAGGTCTCATCGTCGATGCTCCGAGAATAGGAATAGTCAGTCATGAGTGAATCATCTCCGATAACCAAAGGGAACCGCATCCCGGATATATTTCGGAGGCTCAAGCTGCCGAAGTCGTCGAAGAATACGAAATTGGTGCCGTAATTGATGAGCGTCTGATCCATCGCCATGCAGATCATGTCAATAAACGGTTTGCCGTCTCCGATCTGCGAAGGGATCACATAAGCACTGTCCTCCAGCACCCCTGTTTTTAACTGCATATCCGCAGCAATCTTCTGGATGATCTTCGTGGCTGTCAGCTTCGTAAAAACATAGGTGCCGCTGTTCATCAGGTACCGGATTTGGTCATAGGCCAGGATCTCGATCTCCTCTTCACGGCCATCATCTATTTTGAAAATGTAACCGTAAAAGACCTTTTGCCCTTCATCTGTGTAACGGACCACATCGCCATTATTGATCTTAAAGCCCTTGTCCTGGTAGATCCCCCGGTCGATGATCGTAAATTCCAAGGAAGCCGGCTTGCCGATCCGGTAGGTGTTCCAGGTGATTTCCGACACAATGCCCGAGGCGTCCCACACCTTGCCGTCCTTATTATCTATCAGCAGTTCCATGTCATCACCCCGGGAGCTTCAGGACGCTGCCGACTTTGAGTGTCTTCAGCTGCGCGTCCGTGAGGCCGTTCAGTTTTTGGATCTCTTTCCACCGGCCACCATCCCCCAGCTCGCGCTTGGCAATCTTCATCAAGGTATCACCAGACTTCACGGTGACCGTCTTCGGCTTGGCCCGCTCATCTGCCCGCTTGGCCGGTTCCTTCTTCGCCGTGGTCTTAGTGCCGCTGGCTGTTGGTGTCGTCTTCAGCGTCACCTTCTTGGCCGCATAGAAGACGTATTCCTTCAGCTCCAGCTCATACTCAAAGTCGCCAGGCCTGCCAGCCACTTCCTTGTAGTTAAAGATTTCGATACTCATCGCCAGATTAATCTTCAAGCCCAGACTGGTGAAAATGAACCGAATAGGCTTCCTCTTGTTCATCCAGTCTTCAATCAGCATAATGTAGTCCGCAGGCTGCCCCCAATTGGCGGAGGAGACATAGCTGGGTAAGGTGCTGCCTGGGGGGATGGCTGGGAAGAAACTCTCGAACTGAATCGTTTTAAGTACTGGGGCCTTGATCACATTGATCTGCCCCAGATCTGTGATGGTGTATGTCTCCCCGTCCCCTTCGCCACTGATCTCAATTTCTTCCGGCAGCACGGGAAGCTCGAACCATATGGCCCGGTTATTAAAGCTCAGCTCAATGCTATAGCCTTCAGCCACTTTAGGCACTTTAGGCACTGGCACTCTAGATCCTCTAGGCATAGGCACTTTAGCCATTTAGGAATACACCCCCTTCGCCGTCGAAGCAATCTCCTCAGTAAGAGCTCTTCCGATCTTCTTGACGATGGAATCCAGATTGGTCTGATTAGTCACCGGGCCGGTCTTCACCTGCACCGTTGGGGTCAGCGTGACAAAGTTCTGGATGTTTTTCATCTCCGCGACGTCCCTCATGATTTTCAGATCCTCCTTGGAAATGTCGATCGGCTTTTCAACCTTGCCAACCTTATCAACCTTCTTTAGTTTATCTTTCTTATCATCTCCGCCTACAGGTGACCGGGCCGCATCGGCACGTTTGTTCCAGTCGGTGAAGTCGTAGGGCTTGCCAGCTTTGTTCTTCTCTTCTTCTTCCTTGGTTTTTTTCTCAGCGGCAGCACGTTTATCCTCGCGGTCTTTGAGGAATTTCTGCACTTTCTCTTCACGGGCGGCTGCCTTATCATCAATAGCTGCCTCTTTTGCTGCTAGTGCCGCATCTCTAGATTGGCGGGCAGCTTCTTCCTTGGCAGCTTCGCTGGCGGCGAATGTAACATGATCTACCGGGTCTATGAACACTCCTGGAATACTGCTTAGTGTATCAATCAAACTATTGACTTTATCAACAGCTCCGTTTGCTAAATCTTCCAATATCTGAAGCGAAGCGATCTTTGCATAACTGAACGCATCCGCGATTCCATACCCTATCCGCATAAAAAATAGCGGAACCTTATCGAAGAAGCCAAGGATCACGTTCCAGGCCCGCATCATTGCGGCCGCAAATTCATCGTTAGTTTTCCACAACCTGTAGAAATAGACGATAAGGCCAATAATCAATGTCGCAATAAGAACATATGGATTAGCCTTCATGACGGCGTTCACTGCTGCTTGGGCAATAGACACCAGTTTTAGCGCTGCAACTAAGGATAGCACCGTCGCCCCTACACCGGAGATAATCGGCTCAATCCATGACCAGTTCTCCGAAAAATAGGTGTAGACCGCAGTGATCCAGTCGATCAACTTCATAACGCCTTGTACGACAAAATCCAGTCCAGTACTAAGCGCATCGAAGAAAGGCTGGAATTTACCAGCTTGGAAAGCAGCATTCAACCGAGTGATCAGCGGGGTCAATGATTTCATTGCATCTCCGCCTGCATCTGCGAACATGGAGCGAACATTGTTACCGAGAGTTTCAACCTGTTTAGCTGGGCTGGCCATCATCTGGTCAAAGGCTGCTTGACCCATTTTCTGCTTTTCGAGCAGTTTGTCGAAGGCCTTAATAAAGCCGTCCATATCCCCGGCTTTCCCAAGCTTGTCAATATTGAGTCCTTTAATATCTGATTTTGACATATTGAACCGTTCAGCCAGAGAGACAATATCCCCGCTCATCGCCTCTTTTAGCGCAAAGGCGGCGCCTTCTATGCCGTTCCCCGCACTGTCAAACGCATTCATCCGTTGAGCAAAGTTGTTCAGCTTTTCGAGATGATCCGTGTTTTGAGTCGTGGAAAAGAACGACAGCGTGCTTTGCAGCGACTTATTGACATCCTGCCCCGTCTTCAGAGCATCGGCCTTGAATTTTTCAAACATCGCCGTGCCGATTTCAGCATCTCCGGTCCGGGCAACAAACATGTCCACCATCTTCTGCTGCTCCATTGCCCCGCCAAGCATCGCCGTGCCGAGAGCTTTGGCCCCCATGACACCGCCAACCCCTGCAAGTATATTGCCTAACCCGAGACCACCTCCTCCTCCGCCGCCACGGCCTCCAGATCCACCACCACCTCCGCCGCCAGGTCCACCACCACTCCCCAGTAGCCGATTGACCAGTATCCGTAATTTGTCTACGGTCCGGATCAAGGAATGAAGCAACGTGTCAAGGGTAGCCGGTAACGTCAAATTGAGTGTCGCTGTAATGGTGCCAATCCTTGCCTCAAGCTGTGCCCGCAGTAGTGACGCCTGGTGCAGCGCGTGAGCGGTGTCCAAGTTTACGCTAATCCGAATCGCTGTCGTGTGGCTACCCATACTATGGATTAGAGATTGAAGCTGTGACCTTACAGCCGCTGCCTCTGGCAACTCCACTTTCACATCTACAGATACTGTGCCAATTCGGGTCCGCAACTGCGCCCCCAGCAGAGAGGCAGCAGACAGAGCAGCAGCAGCATCCAAGGTTGCATGAATTGAGATTGGCGGAACCGCTGCCCGAAGTGCTGCCAGCTGCGCCGACATATCGGGTACTTCGATTTTCAGCGCGGCTGTAATCGTTCCAATTGCATGCTTGATTTGCTCACTGGCTGCGGTTGCAGAACTGACAGCTCCGGCCGTATCGAGCGACACAGATAGTTGCACCGCAGGCAAAGAAGACTGGATGGTCGCCAATTGCCCCGCGAAGTCCGAAGTGGCCAGCCTAACCTCCAGCACCGTAGAACCAAATTCAGAACCGATCTGCTGCCGGACCGTGCGGAGCTGCTGCAAGACCTGCTCCGAATTAACAGATAGTTGAATGGCGTTGCCCGGCCCCAATGCTGTCAGCAATTCCTTAATTCGCTGAAGCTCCGCGACGGCATTGCCGACATTAATTTGCAACCCTATCGCCATCTGCATTTGAGCACGGAGCCGCTCCATTATGGCAATGGTTGCATTCATTGCGCTGTTCATGGTGGCCAAACGCTGGGTGAAGTCCTCATACAGCTTAATACTCGCTTCGATTGAAGCCATGGCTTCCCTCCTTTCTCGGCATGAAAAAAGCACCCCGGTGTGGGATGCTCAATGCGCTTACTCTACACTGTTGAATATTTCTTTGGCTCTTTCATTTTTTGTCTCCAAAACAAACCTGCCATTAATCGACCAGTCTTCCATTATAGAAGAATATTTTTCTTTAGCTTTTTTCAGTTTTTCTACTGTTTCATATTCATAAATTTTAACCGGGTTTTTTCCCAGATAGAATATAAGACCATCATTTGCTTGTATCATTTCATACTTAGGCTTTTTATTCTTATCAATTCCTTTATTCTCTTCTAAAGGAACTGTACTGCTAATTTCTTCCCCTGAATTATTGAAAGCTTCGATAAACTTATCCATGGTCAGATCATCAGCCTCATTAGAAGACGAACATCCCGAGAAAACCAGCAGCAGACAAACGATTAATAAACCACTCCAAAACTTTTTCATGTCAACCCCCATAGGTAATATTTACAAACAATATACCAAATAAGGGAAGGAAGGGTCTATCATTTTTTGCGAACTTTCGGCTGATCTTTCTTCTCCTTGTCGATCCGGACGGAGATCATGCCATAAATTGCTGCACGCTCACGAAGGCTCAGGGCCATCAGCTCATGCGGCAGTATGTGCAGTTCATGGAGGGCGTAGTAGGCAAAATTCGCCTCACCATCGCCCTCGTTGATTAGTTTTTTACGTCATCCACCAGTTCGTTCAGGTCTTGGTCATACCCATTCAGCGCATTGACATGTTCCATCAGGGCCGTAAACTCACCAGGCAGCAGCATCTTGCGCAGCAGGGCCTCGGCTCCCCGAACACTGTAGGACTTCTGCAGCTCCGCATCCTTCAAGTTTGGGTAGACCACTGAAGCGCCTACCATCTTAGCAAGATATTCATTGGAATCGAATTCAGGGGTATACGCACCATTGCGGCCCTTTACCTTCTTCATAGCAGCTTTCCGCAGCTCCTGGTTCTCATCCTCGGTGATGCTGCGGAGCTTCCATGGGAGCGGCTTGCCCTCCTTGTCCTTGAAGCGCTTGGACACAATAAATTCCTCTGTGGCCTCGATGGCTGCTGCTTGTGCAAAAAATGCTGAAAACTCACTCATAGTCTACATTCCTCCTGTATTTTCTTTTTTTTAGTTTTGACTTGATGTTGGTGCGTCAAATGCTTGTCCCATATCTACGCCCTCGAAGGTAAAGTCAATATCCTCTTCCAGCGCATCCGACTCTGTATCCAACGAGACCATAACCACACTGTCTAAGTTGACGCCCAGCAACGTGATCGTCTGAAGACCGATCGTAGAGTTGGGGTCCTCATTCGTAATGGTCACATCGAAGTCCGTATCTTTCCCGGAACTCATGTAATCCAGCATCAACTGGCGGAAGCGGCTGGTCACGTAATAAATCGTCATGCTGCCGGTACCGTTCCAGCCGATAGCTTTATGTTGGGTACCCCGGCGGCCGAGAGTCTTCACATCAGCCTTTTCCTTTTCCACGGAAGCCTCCAGCGTCTTGATGTAGAACATTTCCTCTACTTGTCCGTTGATTGTGGCGTAGGCCCGGCCTTCCTGACCGGAGATTGTATCACTGGCTTTCAAAAATGCCATTTTATCTCACCTGCACTTTCATATAGACTTTTTCCACCGAATCCACTGGCTGGATATTCACTTCGACATAGATGGCGTCCGAATCAATCCCCGGCAGAACGGTAATATCCGCCTGAGAATCAAAATTCTGAATCGCATCAATCTCCTGCAGCGCAGTCAGATAGACGACAATCTCTTTCCGAAATAGCGCCCGGCCGTCGGTGTTGTTGGATACCTTGCCGATATACGAAGCCTCGAAGATCCGCTTCATATCGTTGGAGATGCCATCCAGCACGCGAATTACCCGGTTTTTGTGGAACGACTTATTCTTTGTGGGCGAATAGCTCAGGAAGGTATTAATATCCTGTTCTACAACCGCGCGGTTACCAGATGGTGTAAAAATAAACTCTCCCGCATTCAACGCCGCCTCGATCTGGCTATTTGTGAAGCGCGGTGCCACATCCACCGCATCATCATAGGCCGCATAGGTCAGTGACTCATTCATCTCAGCACCAGCGGTTGCTCCCGCCACCCAGGCCGTAGCTTGCACCGCCGTCAAGACCGTGCCGTTTGACAGGACTACGCCGTTACGGACGCTGATCACACCTTCGCTGTCTGCGGTAGGATAGTTTTCTAGAACCGCCTGAACCTTCTTACCCTCTGCTTCCCGCAGACGGCGAATGAAGGCAGCATATACGGCCTTGAGTGCGTTGTCCGTAGCCGGAAGCGCCACGGTCTGGAAGTCGAACAGCTCCAGTGCAGCCAAGAATGCCGTATGGTCCGCATTGGTTACCGTGCCATTGGCCCCGCCGACCAGCGGCGCACCGGCTGAAGCTGTCAACGCTCCGGTTCCGCTCCACACCACCCAATCATTAGCGACCAGTCCGGCAATGTTGGCCACCACTTGCGTATCCACCACAGCACCGTCCAGCAGCGTCTTGACATCAAACTTAGTCGTGTCATCCAGGTTGGTCTGCACCACCACGGTCAACGCATTCCCGCGCAGGCCGCCATGCTTCGCCGTGGCCGTCAGTGCGCCAGCTGCTGCCGTTGCCTTGGTGCCCTCGTTAAGCTTGTACAGCAGGACGGTCCGTGCCCGCTTGAGAGCCTCGCGTACCAGCAGCAACTCCGGTGCGGTCAGATCATAGCCCAACCGGGTCAGCGTATCCTCGCCGGCCACAATCGGTGTAATCACCTTAGCCGCGCCCCACGGCAGGGACAGCGCAAGTGCCGTCACGCCCCGGCTACCCGCAGCTCCCAACGTCCCACCCGAAGATTCGACGTTGACATACACACCTGGTCTAACTTTGTTTTGCAGTGTCCAAGTACCTCCAGCCATTTACTCCGCCTCCTTGTTCTTAAAATCCTCAATCACTTGCTGGGCCTCGGTTGCTGAATACAGCTGGTTATCCTCCAGCAGTGCCGCTAGCACATCTTTATCTTGATAAGAGTACTTAGCCGAAGCCAGGAACTGTTCCTTTGCAAACAGGCCCGCAGTGGATTCTACCTCTGGTGCGCTCTGTACGCTGGTGGCCTGTTCCTCTGCAGGTGATTTCATTGACTTAACAATTTCTTTCACTTAATCCAGCTCCTTTCGGTCATTGTCTGCATTTTAATTTCCGGTTCCCGTTCTCGGAGGATATGGAAGTTGTATTGAACGAAGAAATGCAGCACCCCGTCCACAATTTCATGTCGCATACCTGTTCCCCGGTAGCCACCCTCGGCGCCTCTGATATACTCAATCTCTGAATAAAGCCGCTCTGCCATCTGTTCGCAGGCTTCCCGCAACGCTGGCGCGTCCGGGTCCGGGAAGTAATGAACATCAAAGGGGTGGAACCGCTTATACCGCCGGTCAATCTCGCGGGCCTGGCTGGACTCCAACAACAGCACAAAAAAGCACGGCTGCTCCATACCCTGCTCCACGGCTTCGTCGTATACGGGATACTCCGGAGTAAATAACGATAGCCTCTTTATGAGCGCGTTCTTAACGTCTTGCATACTCACCGCCCCATGTGCTTATCCATATATTTTTTAAGTTTTCGATCCATGATGCCCGGCAACTCCCGTTCCAGCTCTTGCTCGGACAGTGTCAGCATGAACTTTCCGTTAACCCAGCCTGTTCTCAGCCGCGTGACATGACCAAATTCAACGTATAACGCATACTCCACATTATTCGTGATCTCGACATGTACTCCGCCGCCAGGAAGCCGGACCACCTGGCCAATCTGCCAGCCTCGCCGCAGGTCTCCAGTCAGCACAGGCGTCCGGGCTATCGTCTTCGCCAGCAGTCGTCCGGCCAGCTCCCGTGTACAGTCTTCCATGAAAGCCGGGAATTCCTTCTGCATCCGCTGAAGGTTCTTCTGCAGCTTCTTCACATCGCTGAAGTCAAAGCTTCCCAGCCCACTCATGCGTTCTTCACTTCCCGCAGCTTGATCTCCTGATGGGTTGCGTATCGGAATGGTTGTCCGGCTTGCTCTCCCTGGAATACCATTTCGTTCTGCAACACCGTGATCCGGCTGCCGGGCTTGATAATCACATCCGGGGAAATGAACAGCTTGGCGTCATAATTGATCTGATCTGCCGTCACCGTCTGAGTGGCTGCGGGCAAAGAGGACTGTGACAGAGCGCACGGCTCATCAATCAGAACAGGAACGGGCTGCTGCCGCGTTTTACCGGTTACCGGGTCTTTGACATTCTGCATCTCGAAAACGGAACACAAGCCTTCATAGGTGCTCTCGATAGCCGCCCGCTCCGCCAGTACATTGCCAAATGACATACTTACCACCTCATCCTGCGGAAGGCGACCAGCTGCGCCTCATAGTTACGGACGAAGGCAGCTCCAGAGCCTACCGTTACCACCGCTTTGGAAGATCCGAATGTTGTGGTGACATCCCCGCGCTTGATGCTGGTAACGGCCGGCACCGTTTGCTCGAACTCTGTCGGATACTTCGCCCGGTAGTAATCTTCGGCAATTTGCAGGACCACCGTGTCCAGCTCTCGCGGAATTGAGGTGATATTACAGAATGTCTTGATCGCCTGAACAATGGATTCCAGGACAAAGATCAGCTGGAAATCCTTCATCACGTTCTCGATCGGGATACCCAGCAGCACCTTCAACTTGGGCAGATACTTAAGATGCTCCTCCACCGGCTTCACCTGCTTTCAGGATCACGGCCAGGACATCCTCCCTTTTGGTCGCTTTGCCCAGATCAATACTCTGCTGTTTTGCATAATCCTTGAGAGCAGGCAAGTCCATCTCCCCAACAAGAAGCGGCGCTGAACTCTCATCCTCTTCCAGAACTTTCACATACTGCTCCAAACGGGCATATTCCTTCTCCATTACACTGAAGGACTCTCCCTTCTGATACAACTGGCCGTTATGCCGGATCGGGATTCCCTTAACTTCCACTTTCACGAAAATTCCTCCTTAAGGGCGGCGAACCGCCCTGTGATTACAATACTGTCGCCTGGAAAACATTATCGGCTTCCGGGAAGCTTGGCAGGGCTGTAGCGACCGCCTTCGTCCATGTAGCAACCGGGTCCTTGCCTTCCTCATAAACCATAGCCAGAACCTGCCCCACTTTCTTGATGTCAATCTGTGGGTCACGCGCCAAGCGAATTTCCTCAGCGGTCGGTCCGTAAATCGTTTCGCCCAGTGTATCAGCCCCGAACAGCACAATCTTATTCTGCGGGAAGTAGCGATGTGTGGTATAGGTACCGTCGGCATTTTGTCTACGGTATTTGTTATCATTCACCGCTACAGTCGGCAGCTCATGCTGCGTAAGGAAGGCATTCAGATCCGCCCGTGTTGGAACACGCAGCGAGTTATTCCCGTACAGGGCACCGATGATGTTCGGATGCCGAAGCAGGGCACTGAGCAGTGATGAAGAGGTCAGTGCGCGAGCTGGTTTCTCGTCAAGTGCATCTACCCACCGTTCTAAATCACCGATCGGATCGCTACTCGGATCAGTCCATAGAGAGGTTCCCGACAGGACTTCCTTATGTTCAGCAGGAACGTGATAGTCGATAACCAGGCTCAACCCATTTTCATTGATAGGAATCGTACCATTGGCCAGAGCAGACATGCGGAAACGTTCAACCTCTGCCCGTACACCATTGACCAGTACGTCAATATCGTTGTAGACCCGGCTCATAAGATATTGCTGCTCCTGGGGCGTCCGGGGATTCTCCAGAGCAATAATATCCTTTTCTTTCATCTGGAGCTTGCGCTTAATGAGCGCCAGCTCCAGAGCTTCCTTGCTACCTTCACGGCTGCCGATTTCGGCTTCCGTATCAAAGGCGTGTACACTGGCGGCGACTGGGAGACGACTTCCGCCCTTGATCATGTCGAATTCGAGAGATTCGCGCTTAACCTCTGGAAACAGGTTCTCGCCAAGAAGCGCAGGATATTGACGATTCTCCAGATAATTCAGAATTTCCGGCTGTGTAAAAAGTTCAAATACGCTTGGCATTGTCTTAACCTCCTACGGATTGCTTAAATTTGATTTTTGAATTGGCTGTCAGCGCTGTTTTAGCCGCGGCTGTCGGAGCTACCGGCATGCGCTCCTCCAGAATCCAAGCTTCGATAATAACAGAACCGGGTTGCGGTCCTTCTGTGACATCGGTATCGGTATAAGTAATACCGATCGCCGTATTATCGTTAGCCGGATACACGGTACCCGCAGGAACAAGCTTACGTCCTTGTGCATTAGCCGTTACACCCACATCGCTGATTTGATAGGTGTGAGCGATGACATGGGAGCTGGCCAAAAAATTAATCTCACTGATCGTTGTTTTACCTTTTACATATGGCATTTGTTAATCTCCTCTCTGATTTAACCCCATGGGTTATTGGCAGCAGCCGGCGCTTTCCCGGACTCATTGGCCGCCTTGGCAAAGTCTGCGGCGACACTGGCCCCGCCCTCACCTTTAGATTGGTCCTTGCTATCCGGCGATTTGAAACCCTTGAAGGTCGGCCCTTTGGCCTCCTGTTTTTCAGCAAACAAAAAGCCCTTGCTCTCACGCAGGGCCTTCACCTGATCATCCAGCCCGCCTTTCACAGCGCCGCTGTCGTCCAGTTCAATCTTGGTCTTATCCAGGAGTCCAGCAACGATATCTGGATCATGTGCTTCACCGGCCAGCGCCAGCTTGAGCGCCGTGGTCAACTGTAGGTCCTTCACCTTGGCTTCATAGTCCGTCTTAACCGTCTTATTTTCGTCCTGCAGCTTCGTGATCTGATCCTTCAGCGCCTGGTTATCACCGGCAGACTTCTTTACCTCTTCAAGCTGACCCGATGCCTTGTCACGGTCTTGTTCGGCCTGCTTCTTCGCCTCGTTCACCTCGTCGAATCGGGCCTTGGGCACAAAGCCCTTTAACTCATCCGCTGAAGCGGCCGCTGCCTTTGTCGCCTGATCCTCTGTCAATCCGATGGCAATAAACTGCTCTTTATTCATTTAGGATTCCTCCGTTTCATCTTCGCTTTTTACCCGGTCGCGTCCGGTGATGTCTTGTTCTTTAACGTCTGCAATACCAAAAAGACGGCATGAAAAAAGCACCTCCGTGGTTTGGAGAGTGCTTAGAGTTTCGGGAATGTCCCATCCTTCGGAACAGTCGTATCATATGACTTTTTCATATCCGCCTTTAGTTTCTCATAAAGCGGCCTTACTTCCTCTGGTGCGTTCTCCTTCAGATGGACTGTATCATTACCGAAGGTAACCCAAGGCAGCAGCTTTGGGGGAACATATAGTTGCACTACAGCCCAACCTCCTTCATCTTGCGTTTCAGAATCTCCTTGATTTTCACGGACAGCCTACGCGGATTCTCAATACCAACAGCTTCTCCAATCGCCTCGGCCAGTGTCTCCTTCGTGTTCGTTGTCGCATACTGGCTCAACTCGTCCATAATATTTCCAGGTACATTCTGGATGCCTAAGACAGCAAGCGCCTCGCCTACGATCTCCTTAGATAAGGTGCCGCGTGCAATCCGCATAGATGCAATCTGCAGTTCATCGGCTGTCATGGATACGCCGGTCCACCCACCCATAATCTTAAGCGCATGTGCATATTCAGCCACATGCCCAAATTCGTGAATGAAGATGGATTGCCGGTTGGCACCGACAGGCCAAAACTTTGCCTCCGTAGACGCCTTGATTATATCATCAATTCCGGTCGAGTTATAATAATGCGTCGAAATCCGCAATTCGGCATGTAGTATGTCTGGAGCTTCGCGCAGTCCCATAGACACTTGCGCGACATATTCATCAGTGTCCACTGCTTTGAGCGTCTTCACAAATCCCTTGATCCCGGGGAGCTCCTGCAACGCACCATCAATCGCCTTATTCAGATCATTTGCGCTTTCCAAGTCCATACCGGTATAGTCCACATCATCAAATCCATAATCTTTCCGTGCCACCTCTTCAGCCGCTTGAAGGGATTCGGCTGGTTTAAAGGGGCGCGGTGCAGGATTGGTGTCTTCTCGTGGAATGACTGACGATGTAGGCCCACCCGGTATCGGCAAACCTTTATCCGGCTGTCCTGGGATCTCAATCGTCGGCAGTGGCGTTTCTGGCCCTTTCTTAGGTGGAGTCTCCACCTCTGCCGGTTGAGCCGCTTCTGGAGCGTACTTCTTCTCCCATTCCGGATAATCAATATCCTCCGGCACCTTGTACGTCTTGCCGTCATCGTCTCGGGCGACCCGCTCCTTGATGTTGTCGTCATAATGCGGGATTGTCGTGGATCGGCAATACACGTGCATGGGCGGATAATTGACGCCCGGCTGAGCATCGGTCACCTCGAACACTTCACCATCCAGATCTCGGCAGGTCGGTGAGGTGCGCTTATCCAAGGTAGCCATGTAACGGAACTGCTCCACGCCCAGCTCCTTATATCCGGCCAGACGGGATTGCCCCGCAAAGTAAGCGGACTCGGTGAGGATCAGCCGCTCTGCTGCACGGTATGATACGCCCAGCCGATCCTGCAGCTGCTGAATCATCTGCTTGGAGGTTTTTCCGCTGATTAAGCCTTGAGTAAACAGATTGCGCAGCTCTCCATTGAGCCGGACCCGGTCCGCCCAGATCCTACTGCTGAAGTTGCTGCCGTCCGGTGCCCAGGGTGCAGAGAGGATGGCTTCGAGCTGCCGCTTGTCAATCTTGGCGAAGGAAGCACCGATGCCTGCCCCTTTCTGCAACTCGAATATACTGCGGTAATACCCATCCTTGTAGACATTGCCCAGCAGACCCGTGGTGCCAGCCAGGCGCTTCGCTGACATTTCCTCAATGTGCTGCCTCATCTGTAGTTGGATCGACTCCAGCCGGGTCACACGCACTCGGATACTGGCATTCTCCAACTCCCGCATCCATCTCTGATCAATGGCGTTCTCTTTGCCGCGGGCGATGTAATCCTCAACAGTCCACTTGAATTCCTTCAGCTCGCCGGCACGAAGGACCCGCTTCGCTTCGGCCAGGCTGACCAGGCCATTATTATCCGCGAAGCGTTGGTAAAAATTATTGACGTCCGTCTGAATGGCTATTTGAGCCTTCCGGTATTCCTTCTGCATTGCCTTCGTAAAAGGGACACCCTTGTTCAGCAGGGATTCATTGAGCTGCTCCATGCGGCCAGACCAGTACGCCGCCGTCTTCATTCTTCATCCTCTTCCGGGGGAGCGGGAGCAATGAATCCACAAATAGGGGACGGCGAATCTGGAACCTCCCCTGAAGATGATGCAATCAGTCCGGCCAAGGAGTCAATGGCGGCCAGCGGTAGCTCCCCGGCCCCCTGAACTCCAGGAATCAGTCGTTCCGTCAAAGCGGCGATAAGCGCGTCAACCTTGTTCCGGGTCTGCAGGCTTAGCATTGCCGTCACCTCCTGGAGCCGGAGGCAGTCCGTAATCCTCCATCTTGTCCCGAGCTACTTGCTCTTCGGCCTCGATTCGTGCCAGTTCCTCCTTGGTGTCGGTGACCCACGGATGGTTGGCCACAATCGTCTCTCTGGAGATCACCCCGGTGCTGTTACTGGCATCCGTGATGGCCTCAGACTCATTGATGAGTACATCCCGATTGAAAATGAAGGTTACCGGCTCTTCGGAATAATCTTTGCCCGTTGCTGCTGCCAGGTGCGTGTCGATGAACCAGAGCAGCTGCTTCAGCCCCGCCTGTAATTCACTCTCCATGTCGTTGCAATCCAGATCCAAATCCTGATACAAGGAACGGAGGGCCACGCCGGAGGGAGCGCTGGCAAACTTGTCGGACTGGGTATCGACCCCGCGTCCAAACTCGAATATATCCTTGCGGGTCATGTCCATGTGATTGCGGTAAGCTTCCGTATCCAGATCCAGGCTGATGGTATCCACGCCCCCGTCACCATCCACAAATGCCACCCGGAAGCGGGAAATGTTCTCCCTGAACTCGCCGCCGCCCTGGCCACTGTAGTTCTTGACCACATATATGCTGTTCGGCAGGTCCTCCAGGTTGTTGCTGTTGGCCGATTTCTGCTTGTCGTAGTCATCGACCTGCTTTTTGATCAGTTCAATGAGCGGCTGTTCCTCGCTGTTGTATTTGAAGCAGACAAACGGCACCCGCTCCCAATTGAGCGCTTTTTCGCCGGTGCCCTCAATCACAGCAAGGTGATTCCGCTGTTCTAGCAGCCGCAGCTTACCAGCCTCTTCCTCGTAGATACGCACGCCGTCCAGATCCCACCACTCCACACGCTTGACGGTCTGCTTTTTCTTGGCCACATAGCCCTCAATCGCATAGGCCCGGACAAAAGCGGCCAGCTCCGTATGCGCAGCGTCCTTCCAGATCGGTAGGCACTCCTCGGGATTCAGCCGCATAAACGCCAGCTCGCCGGATTCGGTGTAATACGGATGCAGCCAGGCTTTACCGCAGTTGACGGCATCCTTGCCCACATTCTTGAATAAGCGCTTAAAGTCATCATCGAAGAACAATTCCAGCTCATCCTGATAAGACGGCAGCTCTGTCTTTGGCAGGAGCGGCTTGGAAAGCAGATAGCCGGCCTTCTGGTCCACCAGCTTGCGGACGAATCCATGAGGAATTCGGTTATCCGCCAGGTTGTCCGCAGCGACCAGCCGCCCCTCAGCATCAATCGTCTTCCGGCGCTGATCAAGAATGTCATTTTTAAGCCGATAATAGCGTTTGCCGGTCAGCATCCACTTGCGTTCCTCAGACCGTTCCCAGTCGCTGACTTCTGCCTGAATGATCTCCTCCAACGTCATCGGTGCATTGGCATTCAAGTTCTCCAGTATCTCCTGTAGGGTCTCCATCGGTCCCCCTCCCTTCCTGTTATTTCTTGAACGACACGCCGGAACGGTCCATATCGCCTTCTAAGGCGTAGCGGCATTGGTCAATACTGTGATTGTCCTTATCCTCCAGCTTGGCGCGTGGATTGCCGTCCGCGTCCACTTGGTAATCAATATCCTCGAACTCTTTGGCCGTGTGGGGCGTCCGCTTCGGATCAATCACGATCTCTTCCAGATCATCCAGCCACTTCTCGCCATACTCCACGCTACCAGGACCCTTCTTGGCTCCGCGAATCCGGATGCCGTGGGACTTCATCTCATCAATGGATTTCGGCTCAGCGCTGTCTGCTGTCGTCATCACATCGTGATACTTCCGCGTGTTGATCCACTCGGCCAGCTCCCGGTTGCTGATCTTCACCCCGTACCGCTCATCCAGAGCGTACAAGCGGCGGCGCGTCTTATCATAGTGCCAGCGGCCAAAGGATACCGGGTCTACGCCATAGCCCCAGTCAATGCCCTGCCGGATGTTGTCGAAGCTCTTGATTTCCTCGTCCGTGATGGTACGGAAGCTGAGATTATCGAACGGCACAACTCCACTGCCGATGGCCTCGCCAAGGTATTCCCACTTGTAACGAAGGGACAGGCCGTCTTTGTCGATCTTCCCCTTGGTCTTGGCCTCTTCGGCTTCCTCCAGGAATGCCTTGGACAAATGTGGGTTATCCAGGTATGTGGAGTGATGCACGTAGGTATTCGCCTGTTTAAACTGGGACTCATATTTCTTGTTGGTCCAGTTTTGTTTACGCTTCGGCGGGTTGTAGCTATAGTAAAAGGCGTAAAAAAGACCATCGGGCAGCTCTGCACGAAGCACAGAGTTTTCGATGGTCGTAACCTCTTCTTCCGTTTTAAACTCGGCCAGCTCCTCGATCCACATAATCGCAATCGGGAACTTGCTGACCTTAATAGACTTGAGCTTCAGCGGGTCGTCAGCCCCTCGGAAAATAATCCGATTCCCACGGGGCAGATAAATCAGCTGGAGCGGGGATTTAAGTACGCGCCAATAGGCCGACACGCCCAGGATCTCAATGGCCTCCTTGAGCTGCTCAAATACGGATTCTTCCAGCGTACGGGCGACCTTCCGAATAACCAGCGCTGTTACTGGGTACTTCATCACATCTTTGATGACCTTAATCCCGATATGCGTTGACTTGGCTGACCCGCGCCCGCCCTTTAGGACATGTCGCAGATAGCGGTGGCTGTTTGAAGCCCGCCAGAAGGATTTGAATTGTGGCGTGACGATCTCGGACAGCTTAATCTGCTGTGTCGTCTGCTCCATCCGGATCACCACCTATATCATCAATGATCTGTACGCCCAAGGTACCGTCAATCTGCTGCCGGTCCACCCACATACCGTACCGCTTGCCCAGCAGCTCCGCCGCCTTGATCCGGTCCGCCCCGTTCAGATCCTTCTTAACCAGCTTCTGCTCCCCCATGCCAAGGCCAAGCGGGAACTGCTCCTGTTCCTGACCTCGTAGCACATGCGTCAGGAACTCCAGCACCTCATCCTGCTTGGCGATCCGCTTGGCATCCTTCTCCGCGACCCGCACTTCGATGTATTCTCGGATATGGGGCTTCTGCAGGTTTTCGTGGCCAATATCTGGCGCTGTCTTACGGCTGTACCCGGCAAGGCGCGCCGATTCCGTGGCATTCCCAGTCTCGATAAAGTAATCAGCAAAGCGTTTTTGTTTCTCCGTTAATTTCATGGCATTTCACCCACCTGCTTTCTTTTGGCGTAGAAAAAAGCCCGATCAAATGACCGGACTCTAATCATATATATGTTGACGATGGTAAACTAATATGTTATAATAAAGATATAGAGGAGGTGATGATATTGAAGACAAGGAAAGAAAGACAGAAAGAGGATAAGGACAACAAAATCAAATCGGTGACTGCAATCATCGGCTTGATTGTCCAAATCCTCACCCTCATCAAGCTACTGCTCAAGTAGTGAAACCCGAAACCTCGGCCCCGCAAGGGGCCAGGCGGTAGGGGATGAATAACAAGGGCTGTCTTTCTTCCAGTATATCATAATGACGGGAGCGATGAAATATGACTCAAAAGGCTACAAACATGGTAACCTATGCTACGCTGGCCATAAGCATCATTAACCTGATTATTTTGGTGGTGAAGTGGTAATGTACAACTTTTCCAGCAAGGAAGAACTGGCCGAATGGATCGCCCGGGAAGTAGTCGGCACATCGGAAGCGATGGAGATCATGGACTGCAGCCGGCAGAACCTGCACAAGTTTGTTCAGAGCGGGAAGCTTGTGCCGATCAAGGACACCGGCCGCGAACGCCTATTCCTCCGGTCCGATGTCCTGGAGCGGAAGGAAGCGGCCAGCATATACAACCGTAAACCTAAAACAGACAAGCCCGGTGAGTGATGCCGGGCTTTTTCCGTTTATCCTCCCGTGACAATTGGTAATGTTTGTTATACAATTAATGGTATCCTTCTGAGAGGAGGAATGCCGGATGTGGTTTAGATTTTGGCGTTGGCGAATTGCCATTATCATCATCCGGGCCGAAAATTAAATAATCTATCGGCCCTCGGATCGAAGAGAAGTGCTAACAGCGCTTCTCGACGGAGATGTGCGTGGATTGAAATCCCTCACATCGCGCGACGAATCGTCGCATCCGACGGCCTTTTTATGCAAGTAATTACACAAGTACTTACACAAGTAATAATAAATGTATTATTGTTTATATTATCGGTACGTGGATTGAAATCTACTTCAAAAACGCAAAAAAGAGCCCTCCGCATTGGAGGACTCGTGATAGACAGACTTATAGTACTGTAGGTTGTGCGGCTCAGTGTGCGGCAATACGTGCGGCAAGAATCATAAAAAGTCCGAAGAAATCTTCTTTTTTGCCCTATCAACGTAATCGCGCACAGTGTTTTTAGACAATCTCAGCTTATCCGAAATCTCCTGAAGCGTCAAGCCCTGCGCCATGTGTAGCAGGAAGCAAGTGCGTTCCCGATCACTCAGCGCCAGCAACGCATCGACCAGCCGGAGCCGCTCTAGCTCCGTGATCTCCCTGGCGGAAAGCTTGATGTATATCTCACGCTGTCGGTAAACGTCCGTCCGCTCAGCTCCTCTGCGGCTCCCTGGCCGTCTGCCGCGCCGCATCCAGGTTAAGGCGTATCGCATGTCTGCCAGCATCCCAGAGACCGTCTCGGCCTCCTCTGCTGCCGCAGGCAGGGAGAGGTCCAGGGTATCCCGGTACCGTTCCAGCACATGCGTCTCTGCAGCATACTGCCCGATCAGGGTTTCGATCCAAGTTGCTTTCATGCTGTGACCCCCTGTTAAGTTATTCACCTGAAGCGGATAAACGGTCCAGAATCCAACGTGCCCGTGTCAGATCTGCGATGCTGCGGTCCAGCAGATGTACTTCGCTGGCTGGTTCTGGAACTGTCCGGTTCGCAGTCCGAAGTAAGTCACTCAAGCGATCATTCTCAGCCATCAGATCATCCCGCTCCGTAATCATCCGGTTCAGTTCCTCCTGAAGCTGGCCATTCTCTGAGGTTAGCCGCTCAATATCCCGCTCAGCCGCTTCCCTGTACCATCCCGATTGTTCTAACCGGTCTCGGAGACTGTTACACTCATCAGTCACTTTAACAAGTTCATCCTCAGCAGCATTACGGGCGTCTGTCCCTGCTCGCAGATTCGCCTTCATCCGTTCAATTTTTGCCGCCGACTCCTCGGCAGCCTTACCGGCAAGCGCCACCGCCTCCGTAGCCTGGGCTTTCCAGTGTTCAGCTTCAGCCTTATAACTCTTAATCATGTCATGGGATATCGGCTGAGTGACGGACAACGCCGCTTTCAGCTCCTCGATCTCCTGCTGCGCCCTCTTGTACATTTCCGGTAAACCCACCGGCACTTGCGGCGGCAGCGCCTCCTTTTCACGAAGCAATTGGGTTTCCTTGGGCGTCTCTGCCCATTTACTCATATGCTTGTAGATAGTAGCTTCGGCCACATCTTGCTCCTGCGCAATCTGCGCGATTGTCTTGCCGTCTGCCCGGGCCGCCTTAAATTCCGCTTCTGTCATCATAAATTTACCCATCCGCTTCTCCCCCTTGACTGGTGTATTCTGCACAATTGGTTTCACAAATTGCTTATCCTGCTTCGTAGCCGGATACTTCTGCCGGACCTCTTCCAGCTGCTCCGGTGATAACTTGTATTCCCGCACAGTTCCGGAACCGTAGGACTTGTACTCAATATCCCGGCTAGGTATGGATGTACGCGAACGATCTTTACCCATCTATTTCACCCTCTCCACTCTCGCCTTAAGCGCTGTCAGCAGCCTGTCCTGTGTGGTCGCCTTAGCCTCCAGCGCTGCCATGACATCCTCATCCACGCCGCCCTGGACAACCAGGTGGTGCAGAATGACCTTCTGCTTCTGACCCTGCCGATGCAGACGCCCGTTGGCCTGCTGGTACAGTTCCAAGCTCCAGTTCAACCCGAACCATACGACATGGTTCCCGCCGTCCTGCAGGTTGAGACCATAGGCAGCGCTGGCCGGATGGGCAAGCAGAATATCAACCTGCCCGGCATTCCAATCCAGTTGATCCTGCGGCGTCTTCAGCTCTCTGATCCGTAAGCCGGAACCCTTCAGGGCGCTGTGCAAGCGGGCCAGATCGTGCTGGAAGTTATAGAACACCAGGGCACGGGCACCGTTAAGCTGCTCCACCAATTCCATGAACGCCTCGATCTTGCAGCTGTGAAGTTCATGCACGCCGCGCTCATCGTCATATAGAGCCCCGTTACAAAGCTGCAGCAGCTTGCCAGTCAGCGCCGCTGCACTGGTTACGCTAATCTCAGTGTCCTCTATCGCCAGCAGCAGGTCCCGCTCCATTCGCTTATATTGGGCCGCCGCCTTGTCATCCAAGGCCACCGGGATAATGTTCGTAATACAATCAGGCAGCTCCAGATAATCCTCTGCCTTCATGCTGATGCAAAGACCAGCGATCTGCCGGTGAATCACCTCATCCGCTCCCGGCTTGGCCGTATACCCGAATCCGTTATAGTTGTGCTGGAAGTATTTCTCGCGGTAGTGTGTGACCCGCTTCTCCAGTCGCTCCCCCTGATCCAGCAGGAACATCTGGGCCCACAAGTCCAAAAGCCCGTTCGGTGCAGGTGTACCGGTTAAGCCCACAATCCGCTTAATGTGTGGCCGTATCCAGGTTAGGGCCTTGAAGCGCTGGGCCTGATGGTTTTTAAAGCTGGACAACTCATCCAGTACCACCATATCAAACGGCCAGGCATTCCGGTAATACTCCGCCAGCCACTTGACGTTATCCCGGTTAATCACCCACACATCGCCGGGTGTATTCAGGGCCTTAATCCGCTTCTGCTGGCTTCCCAGTACCGGAATGATTCGCAAATGCTTCAGGTGTTCCCACTTGGCCGCCTCTGTGGTCCAAGTCAGTTCCGCAACCTTCTTCGGCGCAATGACAAGCGTGCGCCGGATCAAGAACCGGTTATATTTCAGGTCATTGATGGCGGTAAGCGTGATGACCGTCTTCCCAAGCCCTAAGCCCAAGAACAATCCAAGTGCATCATCGGTCAATAGCCGGTTAATGCAGTACCGCTGATAATCCCACGGTTTGAACTGCTGCCGGGGCTTCTCCACCAGCGCCGTCATGTTCGCGCCTCCTGCAGGAAAGCATCAACGCCCTCTTTACTGTCGATCACCCAGACACTGCAGCCTCGGGCTGCTAATTCCCGGTGCTGCGCCAGCTGCAACGGCGTCGGCTTCAGGCCAGGTGCTTTAAGTTCCACAAAGTGCACCCGGTTAAACGGCAGAATGACAATCCGGTCAGGCACACCCGCATTCCCTGGGCTAGTCCATTTATAGGCGATGCCACCAGAAGCCTTGACCCGCTTCCGGAGATAAGTCTCTATGTCGCGCTCTCTCACTTGACAAACCTCCTCATGCTGTGTTACGCGTGTGCGCCTCATGCGTGCGTAACTTTCTAGTAATTAGGCGTATTAAGCGTTATACGTACGCGCCTAATATCTATAATTCTTTAATTTCTTATTTATATAGTTTTAAGTGTCAACAGTGTCAACAAAGTATAATAAGTATAGAGTTTATAAGGGTTTTAGCGGTTGACACTTATGTTGACAATCACGTTGACACTTATAAATCTGTCAACACCGCTTTTGTTGACACTTTCGGGACTGTCAACAATTAAGTGTCAACATGGTATGCTGCCTTTCCGCCGATAACCGCGCTGCGTTTCGTATGGTCCGAAGCGCCCTCGGTAGTCTTCCCAACCAGGCATTGACCCCAGTATCCCATTGATCTCCCGGGCGTCCGTCTGCTTCATAAACTTAATGTCCGACTTGAAGCACTCGCACCACACCTCTGCGGCGCATACCCGGTCCCGGGGCCCCGCCTGCCCTTCATGGGGTCTACCAAATTCGCCGCCCCAGTACATTAGCCGTGTGGCCACATCCCGCTTCTGCCAGTCCTCCGGTACCGGACGTTCCACAAACGCCTTAATGATCCCCTCTTTGGCATTGCTCTCCCTGTGGGCCTCCTGCTGCTGCTTGGACAAGTCCTCAGCCTCTCCAGATAAATACAAAGGTTCCCCCAGCTGCCAGCGCACAAAGGCTTCTGCATAAATCTGATCCACTTCCGGCTCCAGGTCCCGGAACACACTCTTAATAGAAGGAAGCTGCCCAACGTCCACGGGCCAGAAGCGCCGGTTACCGGTCCGGTCCCGCAGAAACTCGCTGTCATTGGTGGTTCCGAAGAACACGCAGCGCCGGGGATACGGCATTGTACGTTTGCCGTAAGCCTCCCGGTAGATATCCTCTGTCCGGCTCAGGAACTGCTTGACGCTGTTCGTCTCCGCCTTGCTCATCCCCGTCAGCTCGCCCACCTCATTGATCCAGATGCCTTGGATCATCTCGCAGGCTTCTTTCCCCTCGAAGGTGGTTAAGCTGTCGGAATACCAGTGCTTGCCCAGCAGCCGCAAGAAAGTGCTTTTACCTAAGCCCTGCGGACCGGCTAAGATCGGCATATAATCGTATTTGACACCTGGGACCATGGCTCTGGCCACAGCCGCCGTCAAGGACTTACGGGACACGGCCCGAGTATACACATTGTCCTCCGCGCCCAGGTAATCTCGCAGCAGGGTATCCAGCCGGGGCACACCGTCCCACTTCAGCCCTTCCAGATAGCGCTGCACATCGTTGAATCGGCGCTTGTGGGTAATAATCGTCAACGCATGGTTGATCTTCGCTTCTACAGCAATGCCGTATACTTTTTCGGTGTAATGGTAAATTCCCGCATCGTCAGATGAGGCCCATGGCCGCCGCTCGGTACGGCTATCCCATGGTAGTGAGCCAAGCACCAGCCCTCGATTGGCAAATTCATCAAAAGCGATTTTATCCCGCAGGGCCGGGTCATACTCCAATACAATCAGCACATTATCCACGGTCTTCAGATACATGCCGTTACTATTGATCTCCAGCTTCTGCATCCAGTTCAGATCCTCGGGAGGAACAGGGAATGCCGGACCGGCTCCGTTGAACTCGGTCACGGCTTTCTCATACCTCTCCTGCTTCAGCAGCCCGGCTACAGGCTCCAGCTCCAAGGCGAACGCCGTCATAGCCGAATAGGATGGAAGCTTATTCGTGGGTGTACCCGCCTTGGCCTCATCGTCCGCTGCTCCGAACCGGTGCAGCCGCACCAGGTCAAAACTGTTGACCAGGCGGCCGCTGGTCGGGTCCGTAGCATGATGGGAGTATAGAAACTGGCCATCGTCATACACTACCGCCCCGCCCACGGTAGAGCCTCCGGCAAAGGTCAAACGTCCGGTACCGTCATCGGTCTCCAAGTAAGCCCCAGGGAGAAACGCAGCTATGGCTTGATGAATGTCATACGTCCGGCAGAACGCACCGACGACGCCTGATTTACTGGAAGGGTCCCCTTGCTTCGCGGCCAGGCGGACATGGGCCTCACTGGCTCCAGGCACCTGTGGCCACTCCTGGATGCTGCGCCAATTGCTGTACATGCTGAGCAGGCCATCTGCAGATACAAACGGCTTATCCCCAAAGTTAAATACATACTGACTGTCTGCGCTGCAGCTCGGCCAGTACATGAGCCGTGAAGCCTCGAAAGTGGTCGGGTCACACAGCTCAATGCCCAGGATCTGCCCGAGCTTCCGGGCCATCGGCTCATACTCATCTGCAGATACGGTCCGATCTGTTGGCACTAAGGCCCGAAGCCGCGGCCTTGACTCCTCATGCTTCCGGGTGCTGTACACCGCATAGGCACAGCCCAGGGCGTCCAGTCGGCGCATGACGTCCGCTGTTCCACCGGCAGGAATACTGTCCAGGTCGAGCGTCAGCACATCACGGCTGATCACCGCATTGGCCTTACGCCGTCCACCGTCCAGAGTACCGGCAACGAAGCCCCCGACATCCTTCAGATCATCTTGCTGGCTCTTTGGAAGCGCCAGATACTGCGTCAGTGTCTCCGTGCCGCGTGTGGCCACCCGCAGCCGCTCGACCAGCTCAGACCACATCAGAGTCTGAGCGGGCCAGTGTGTCGCGCGGCGGCTGCCGGCCGCTGATATGGTTATTGATCGGTTATAATTCACAGGGCATACCGCCTTTAGTCATTAATCATCTAATAGGTTAAATTCTCGTACTGTGTATTAGCGGTCTATGGCATATTCTCTGAGGCGATGACTGATTACTTCCTCCAACTGATCAGCATCATAAGGAGCATCTGCATTTGTTTCTCCATTGGATTCAAGTATTACTAATCGCTTATACTCCATCATTAGCCATAAAGAATCCATTTCCCAAGGATCTATATCGTTATTCATAAAAACCACTCCTTCATAGTTTGCGTCAATGGCTCATCGCTTCTGAAATACTGAGGCACTTGGATCAAGTCCACGTTCCCGCAGCCATTGAACCCGATTCCGCCCCTTTTGCTCCGGAGAGATTAGCGGGGTATCCGCTGCCCGATCTACGTCCCAGCCCCGATGAATCCGCGCATAAAAAGTGTCCGGCCGTACCCCATTAGCTGCAGCACGGGCCAAAACCTCCGGCGGGTATTTTAATTGATAGCTTTTTGCCTGCAGGACAAGCTCACGCCGTCGGTCTTTAGTAGTAAGCGGCTCCGTGGCCGCGCGCTCTGGGCTCCATCCGTTCCGATTGACTCGTACACGGAACAGATGTTTTGAAATACCATTACTTTCAGCCAGTGCGTGCCAGGCAGAATGATCGGATACCCGACGCGGCGGCGTAGTCATGGCCCGCTCTTTGTCCCAGCCCAGACAGCGTACACGCACCTCTAAGGTATTGGCCTTTATTCCATTGGCTGCGGCGCGGGCATATTCTTCGGGCGTAATGTAGAAGTCGTACCCCATTTGCATTGTCGCCTCCTTGGCGGCCGTACCGGCAGAAGAATAAAAACTTCTCCCAGCACCTCGCCGCTCTCATTCGTAATAATGTCCCAGGGAACATCTTGGAAGAAGGGGTCAGGTCTCATCGGAATCAGCTTCTTTGACTGGCCACGCGTCCAAGTATTGTTTCGCATCTTCCCAAATCGCCTGGTAAATTCTTTCCTTAATCTCTTCTTCTGTGAGGCCTATCAGCTCCGAATCTTCAATTTCCGCGTCGCCCTCGTCTGATCCCAAATTCATCCTGTAGGGAATGATCATAGCCCTTACCTCCTTACACTAATCTCGCACTGCTCCAGAAGCCCTTACTGCCGTGATTCTCGAACTGTTTGGCTGCCATCAGGGCCCAATAGGAATCTGGACCATGCTTCGCTTTAATCCGGGAGCGCTCTTTCAGCACATCTCGCACCAGCGCCTCCAGCTCTGTCTCCGGGTAATACCAGCGGGGCCACCCCTCGCCCGTGCTGTGACGGTTTATCTGCTTCCGGCCGATGTCTACGTTATACCGGTACTTGTATTGTTTCTTGCCCTTGTGGTCCCCGATCCGGATGCTGTTAGCCACGCCATAGTCCAGCTTCAGATAAATGCTGGTGGTGGTCATGCTGTCATAGCGCTGAACAATAAAGCCTTCCCGCTTAAGGCGGCCCACCAGTTCGGCCGCCACCTGCTGCGGCGTTTTCATAAGGATCACACCCTCTCTTGTGGGCTTCGCTTTAGGATACTTTGCATGTCCAGCTCAAACAGCCGAGTCTGGGCCGCCTTAATCGTTTCTTGAAGTAATTCCTTTTCTGAATTTTTCACATCCTGAACGGAGTGAACTAAGTCTGCCGCCGTGATCAGCGCTAAATCTTTACGCGATGGCCGGGTCATCTGTGAAACCCGAACCGCCTGCTGCCGGATTGAGCGCTCGACATGGTTGCGCACTGTGCGGGCATTGCCGAAGTTTGGACGACTCCGCTCGATCCACATCACGCTGGCCAGGGCGTCCAGATAATCTGGCGCCGCTTGGTACTCCTGCTCCAGGAGCATCTTCTGGGCGATCAGCACCAGCTCCGGCACAGCATAATCCGGGAAATGGATGGTAGTCGGGAACCGAGAAGCCAAGCCACTATTAAAAGCCATAAACTTGGCCATGTCCTTCTGGTAACCGGCGGCGATAACTACGACTTCATCACGCATATTTTCTGTCAATTGAACAATCGCAGATATAACCTTCATATCTGTAGCGTGGTCGCCCTTACCCATCAGCGAATAGGCTTCATCTATGAACAAAATCCCGCCTTTTGCCTGCTTAAACTTAGTCACGATCATTTTTTCTGATTCTCCGACATGGGGACGAGCAATGTCTGAATTACTTACCTCCACAAACGGTACCTCGTTGCCTGAACGCTTCAGCAATCCAATTTCAGCAAATGCCTCCCCGATCAGGCGGGCCGCTGTCGTTTTGCCCGTTCCCGGATTACCTGTAAAGATCATGTGGTTGGTTTGTGGCTCCGTCTTTAGCCGATTTTGCTTGCGCAGGTCAGATACTCTTTTGAGCTGAACCATTTGATCCACCTGATCTTTGACCGCAGACATGCCGGGCATAGCCGCAAGGCGGTTCAGAGCGTCTTTTGCTTTCTGATTTATCGTATAATCCACTATGATCAATCCTTCATATAGAATTCAGTTACGAACCCGGCTCCCTTGAGCGGAAGACCTGGAGCCCAATCTATCGAATCACTCATCAGCGCTAAAACCTTATCCAGATCCTCCGGTCGGTCCGATTCGATACCAAGCTCATCATGAACATGCAGCACAGTGTTGTATCCTGCCTGCTCCGCTCTGATAAGAGTGACAGCCAAACAGTCCCGGGCGATGGCCTGCACGATGTTTTCCACAAGCTTGCCCCCATATGTGGATATCAGCGTCCACTTGCCCGTCTTCTGATCCGGCCCCATATAGTGAAGCGCCTGCTTGCCGAAGTCATTTTGTGCCAGGCGCGGCGCTACATAATAAAGCTTACGGCCACTTGGCAGCTGCACAGTGAAGAAGTCCAGCCCATTGCCGTGATGACTCTCACGAGCGAAGACGATCCCCCGAATACCAACAGGCATTCCGGTTTCCATGACCTGAACAGCTGCCCGTTCAAAGGCATACCATAGATCACAGATACGCCGATTCGCGTTTCGCCAGCGGGTCACAATCTCCGGAAGTTCCTCCTCTGAAAGCCCCATATCCAATGCGCCCATTTGAATCAGCGCACCTGAAGCACCCTGGTAGCCTAGCGCCAACTCAGATACCTTACCTTTTTGTCGTAAGTCCTTGCTGATTTCATCAAGTGGAACACCAAACATCTGCGCAGCCGAAGCCTCGTATATCTTGCCGTGCCCTGCAAATACATCCAGCCGCCACTGCTCTCCAGCCAACCACGCCAACACCCGGGCCTCAATAGCGCTAAAATCCGCCACCTGCAGCTTCTTGCCGCTTGTAGCTATGAACGCCGTCCGAATGAGTTGCGAGAGCGTATCAGGTACATTTCCAAAAACAAACTTCAACATGTCCACTCTGCGATCCCGGACAAGCTGCCGAGCGAACGACAGAAGCTCCAAGCCCATCTTATTTTTTGGTAGATTGTGAACCTGTACCAGCCGGCCTGCCCAGCGTCCGGTGCGATTCGCTCCATAAAACTGAAGCAGTCCGCGTACACGGCCATCCTCACAGGCGACCGTCTTCATGGCCACGTACTTCTTGGTACTGGTCTTGGACAGCTCCCGGCGGATCTCCAGCACGCGCTTGGCCTTGCCCTCCTCCACTGATTCAATCAATCCGGATACGGTATCCTTCTTTAGATCCTCCACCTCTTCGCCAATTTCCTCAGTCAGCCATTTCTTGAGTTGCTGGACTGATTTCGGATTAGCAAGGCCGCTAAGGTGTACGGCTTCCTTCATGAGCTCCGCCGTAATCTGTTCATCCACCGCCAAGGCGCCCTCGACCAGGTGAAGATCACAAGCAATGCCGCGAACGTTGATCCGCTGATCCATTTGCCATAGCTGCCATTCTGCATCAGGAACCGGGAACACCGATAGCCTTCGCAAAATCTCCATCTCCGCTACAACGTCACCGACACAATACTCTTTAAATAGCTGCCACTTCTCAGGCTCATGGTGCGGAAGTGTCCGGGCACGGTAACCATTTGCCTTCGCTGGCTTTTTCACAGGCACACAGAACGTTCGGATCAACGATCCTCCTACGCCCATCTTTCGCTTATCTTGTGGCAGGCCGAGAGCCTCACCAACCTTACCCAGCCCTGCAGGGTATCCGCAGTATAGACCGTGGATCTGCGTACAGCGCCACTGCTCGACGGGAGAAGACCAGAATTTATTGAGGCAGTACCACTCAAAAGCTGCGTTATATGCGTGTTTGATGACGTTCGGATCTCTTAAGGCGTCGATGATATGCTGTGGAATCTTCTCGCCTTGCGCCATGTCCACAATCTGAACGGCGGGGTCTCCATTGAAGGAGTAAGCAAAAAGGAGAATTTGAAAAGCAGGGGACTGTACATATCTGTACAATCCCGCTTTCTTGATGTCTATGTCGCTGTAGGTTTCAATGTCGATACTGAGGTTCCAGATTAGATCCCCCATACGCCGCCACCTGGCAGAGGTCTGCCCGTAATGGGGTCAATCTGTTGCGCAGGTGGCTGCTGGCCATATCCAGGCTGCGCGGGTTGCTGCCCATATTGTGGCGCTTGTGGAGCCTGGCCATAACCCTGCTGAGGAGCCTGTGGTGCTTGAGGTGCTTGCCCGTATCCCTGTTGTGGTGCTTGACCATAGCCCGGTTGCGCTGGAGGCTGTTGCCCATACTGCGGCTGCTGCGCGGCCTGCCCGTATCCCTGTTGCGCAGGCGGTTGCTGGCCATATTGCTGCGGCGGGATTTGATCAAAGCCCTGCGGTGCTGGAGCCGGTGCAAAACCTACGCCGCCGCCATTCCCACCAAACGCCTGCTCTGCGCTGATCCGGCCACCCAACGGTTCACCGTCAGCCAGCTTTTGCACTGGACCGAGGCCCGCACCAACACCGCGATTACCGCTATTCGCATACGGGAAAAAGTTGATATTCACGCGGGCATACACGCCGGAATAAATCTCAGTCTGATTCAAGATAGGATTCAGGTTCGCGTCCACTACGGCCTGCTGCTGTTTGCTGCTGGCCGTAAGCACCCAATGACCTTTGCACTCTGGACCAAAGGGATCGCCATTCGGACGCGCCCCGTCCCCGTCATGAATCGGCGTTTTTGGCTGTGGTGGACGGGCACCACCCCAAGTTGCGGCAACACCTTTTTGAATGGCAGCCTCAATGGCGGCATTGATCCGCTGCATCGTCGCATAATCTGATTTCGGAATCAGAATAGTAGTGCTGTATTTCGGCTCCTGTCCCGGCTGATTAGCGTGAGGCTGGAATAGGTGAACAAAGCTCAGTCTGACCTGTCCTGTGGTTACTGCAGTAGTATCGACTTGATTCATGGTTGTGTGACCTCCTGTGAATTGGGTTTATGATTGCTCCGGCGGTGTACTGAATACATCCTCCGGTTTAACTTGGCCATTGTATGCTGGGCGCTTATCGTCTTCTGGAGCCAGTGTTGGCGCTCCTGGCTTCTTGCTAACATGTCCTGCATCCTCCAGCAGTTCCTTGTAAACCGCCTTCGTCAGCGCTTCTTCCAGCTGCGGCAGCGTCAAAGGCTGTCGTTTATACAGCACGGCTTCTTCGATACCTTTTTCTCTCAAATGGGCAAAGGCCTTATCCAAGTCGGCATAATCTCGGCTACCTCTACCCTCCACGGCTTTCCAGCCGGGAAGCTCTGTGCCTTTCAGCACTTCAGACAGAGCCAGCTTCTTCGCCCCTGTGAACCAAGCCACCACAGGCTCCACGCGGCGTAACGCTTCTGCAAATTCGGCCCAAGTGGATAGCGGAGGCGGCTTCACAGGCAGGGATTCTCCCGCTTCAAACGCCCGCTTAACCTGAGCAGGGCAGCGACCCACCGCCCGGCAAAACTTGCAGTGATCGCCCAGTTGATAGGCACCTTCGCCGTTGAATGCCTGCTGGGCAATTGGCTTGATGCTCTTCCCCCAGGCCAGCAGATCCGCTGCGGACAGGGACCACTCTGACGGCTCTGCCCGCACCTTTGGCTGCACAATGGCCAGATGCACAGTATCAACCGGGAACAGTAACGAAAAGGCTTTAAGCGCACCCAGCGCATAGAGTTTCATCTGCGGATTATCCTCTGCGCCTACGGGTACCCCGGACCCGTTCTTGTAGTCGATCACGTGGAGCTGCCGACTACCTACAACGATGCAGTCACTGGTGCCAAAGCCTTCGGGCGCGTAGTCACTGTAGTCCACCTTACGCTCAATGGCCACAAAGGGCGGCGAAGGGAACGAATGAACAATCTTTTGGACGTAATCCAGGTAAGCGTTCGTATGCTCCTCCATAACCGGCTCGTACAAGGCTTGGGCTTTGAACTTCTTCAGCGCTGCATTATACTTTCGCGTTGGCATTTGATCCGTGAAGGCTTTCCGCAGCTTCAGCTCACTGATCTCATGGGCCAGCGTCCCACGGTTGGCGGCCTCGCTCGTAGTATCAGGAAGAGTCTCCTCCAGCCTTGCGCTCGGCGGGCAGTGCAGCCAGCGGTGGGACGCGCTGGCTGATAGCAGGGCATGTGCCCGCTCCGCGTGTGCAATCTCACCGCCCGCCATTAGATCCGCGCCCCCAGGGATCGCAGGAAGGTAGCGAAGTCGCCATAGAATTTAGGGTCCAGTGTGGTCAAGGAGGCAGCACCGTGCTGCTGAAGCCATCCAATCAGTTGATCTGCGTGCCCCGCATCCATAACCGGCTGAGTGGCCACGCCGAGCTGATCCAGCGTGTAAGCTGGGGTTGAGGTTGGCACAGCGCCAGGTGCAGCTTGCTGGCCGTAGCTCTGTTGGGGCTGCTGGCCTGCTGGTAGTTGACCGTATTGAGGCTGAGCAGGTACTCCGGATTGCGGTGGTGCCTGCCACTGCTGCTGCTGCTGCTGCTGCGGTTGCCCATAAGTCTGCTGCGCGGATGGCTGCGGAGGTTGGACGGATGGCGCAGGGGTTGAAGCTTCGGGAGCTTTCGGTGCACCACCTCCGGACATAAGGGAATGAAGATTCATAAATTCCTGATGGGCTTGATTGGCGTTATCGCCAGTGATGTTGATTTGTACGGGCATGGTGATCCTCCTCGGATAATAGGGATGTAATACAATGAGTACAGACTTGACGATCGTTCCAATTGCGGATGAATTGGGAAGAGACAAGATAACCGCAGACTTCACAGTGGATAAAATCGAGTAGTTTAAAGGTGATTCTCATTCGCGGCCACGGGTTGAAGCTTAACAATGCGGGTCACGCAGGCACGGCAAATCGGCTTGCCTGAGAGATATTCTATTTCTTCTGAACTACTACAAAGGGTGCAGCCTGGGTTATATTTCTTCAACATGATACTGTCTCCACTAACGAACACTTCCAGCGGATCACCTTCAGCAATCCCTAATGTACGGCGAAGCTCTTTCGGTAACACAACACGACCTAAATCATCAATACGGCGAACAATTCCAGTAGCTTTCATCTTGCGTCTCCTCTCGGTCAGTGGTACACTGACTTCATCATAGTGTAGTGATTTTAAAGCGATGACCTGGCGGGCCCTAATCCGTTGGGTCATTTTCATGTTTCGGAGAATCTTCTGCCTTGATCACCACAGCACCGATACCCTCGCACAAACAATTATTGCCACAGTAGAGGTCTTTGCCGTGTTTCAAGACTCTTTGGCCAAACATGATTTCCGCCTGGCATTTCGGATTAGCGCAATAGTCAATGACCTCAAGAGGTCCAGTTACTTTACTCAACGCCTCTTTCAACTCCTTTCATCAGTTGCATCAAACGCAAACCCGGGTCTTTTGCAGCATTGGCTGCGGAACGTTTGATGTCAGCACTCATAAAATCAATCATTTCAGCGTGGCCCTCTTTCTTCAGATTGATGAAGAGAAGTGCACCAATTCCAGCACTTAAATATGCCAGCAATTCAGCCAAATCATGTTCTGTTTTCACGCTGAGGGTAACTTGAGCCAAAAATTTGGCCGTTTCAGTTTGAAAATCCATTCGCTTGTCTCACCCCCTCTCCCGCCCCAGCCACTGCTGGAACAACGTCCGCCGCGACAACCTGTAATAGGCTCCCTGGCTTGTACAAGCTTCAGTAAATTGCAAGAACGTCATGCCGAACCGCTTATGATACCGACCTTTGATAAACAATTCGCCCAGGTACTCTAGCAGCTCATCCGGCATCATCCGGCCCTCAGCCGTTTCAGCGGCTGGTCCCACTCGGCCGTCAACAGCTCCCTGCAGGCGTTGTGCTTGCGGCGGCAGTAGGCGGCAACTTGCGTATGGCCGGATGCCGCAGCGCTACGTTCGAGGCGCTTGTATAGCAGAATGCGGGCTTTAAGCTCTAAATCACTAATTTTCCGTGTTACGCGAATCATCCAGGCTCACCCTCCCACAATTCCACTACAAGCTTTCCCGGCTCTTGCCATGATTCGTTAAGGCGGGCACCGTTTTGCAATGCAGCCAGAATACCTTCAAATTGGTTCAGCAGTTCTGCCGAAGGGTCATTCTGGGTCAGTATCCATGTTTGTCTCATGGGGTGTCTCCTTTCTGTTCTTGTTTGGCTATCCATCCGTCCAGCGCGATCTGGCGGAAGAATAATTGCTTACGCTGCCGGAAGTAGGGAAGGCCATCACCTTTAATTAAGCGCTGAACTGTCTGAGTGGATACTTTCAGGTATTCAGCGGCTTCCTTTAAGTCGAAGATGTTCGACCGCAGTTGCCGCTGAATTTCGGGTTGCAATTCAGCCAATAATTCCTCACGCAATCCCTGTTTGATGTCGGCGCGAATTGCTTCAATGAGATCAGTGGTTGTCATTCTCTAACACACCTACCTTTTCACGGACCAGTTCATCCAAGGACACATCCAAGGCATTGGCCAATTTAACCAGGGTTTCTGCATACGGACCTTGCTTTTTCTTGCCTAAGTTGTACAATGCAGATACAGCAATTCCACTTTCTTTGGCAAGTCGGTAGATTGTCCAACCCCGCTCATCAATTAATCGCTGCATATTATTTTCTATTTCCATCCCCATTGTGCTCACCTCCTGAAACGATAATATAACTCATTGACGTTATAATCAATCCTCATTATAACTCATATGAGTAATATAATCCTTTATTTCCTTCTATTTTCTCTGTATTCCTTGACAAACCTAACTGAATCAATATATTATAACTTCATTGAGTTATAACTCATAAGAGACATAGTAAAGAGAGGATTTTGAGTGGTGAGTACTATTTCCGAAAGAATTCAGACGCTTATGGACGAGAATAAAATCAGTAAATATAAGTTGGCTAAGGATACCGGAATTCCCTATACCACCCTGTCTCAAATCCTCAGCAATAGAACAGAAAATCCGCAGGTTAAGTCATTACAATTAATTGCCAATTTCTTCGGAATACCTCTCGGATATCTGACTGGTGGGGAAACCGACACACTTAACCCAAGTAAGACATTTGATATCGACATGACAAAAGTGGAGATGGTTCAAATTCCGATTTATGGAGAGATACGAGCAGGATACAACAGTCTGGTTCACGAGGATGTTGTTGGTTATGAGATAGTTGCCAAAGATTCAATATCAGATGGGGAGTACTTCTTCTTGATCGTCAAGGGCGATAGCATGATCGAAGAAGGTATAAGCGAAGGTATGCGGGTTCTTGTAAAAAAACAGAGATATTGTCAGCATGGGAAAATTGGGGTTGTCATTGTAAACGGTGAAGAGGGAACGCTGAAGAGGGTCTTTTATGAGGGAGACAATATAATCCTGCAGGCAGCAAATAAAAGCATTCCTCCAAAGGTTTTCCCTATTGATGAAGTACTGATCCAAGGACAGGTGACAAAGGTGGAATTCGATGTATAGACTAAATGTTATTTACAGATACAGCGAGGGAGCCGAAATACCTAAATGGCTTATTGTTAAACCTAAAGATGGTGTTTTTGATTGGGGGATTGAGGTAGCTTCCATACCTCTAAATCAACCATTTGAGCAAACCACTCCAGAAGATATTAATGATGATGCGCTTGGTATTTCCATACTAAATACTGAATTGCTAATTAATACAGAATTGCCTGAACATATCGGAATCCATCTCCCATCTGTAAAAAAAAGAATAAATGTACTTCGCGGAGAACCCTTGGCCCCTAACTTCAAACTTTTAGAAATTGAACACTTTGTCATTCAGATGTCTGATTTACAAATAATGATTCCAAATAGAACCCTGGATATTTTATCATGCAATTGGCTTGATTTTTAATATTAGAAGAAGTCTATTTTTTTGATTAAAAACAGAACATACGTTCCCTAAAGGAGGTGATGAACCAATGTATACCAAAGAAGAAGTGAAATCCCCAATACCCGGATCTAACTTTCCTGCGTATGGACGAATTTTTAGAGATGGGGATAAGTTAATCGGTGAACTGATCGGAACAGGACGAAGAGTCGTAATTGCATATTTGAGGATGGTGGTCTGAAATGGCTTGGAGTGAACATCTTGGCGGAAACAGGTACAAGCTTGTTGAGCGCGACCCATCGAAAGCATCCCGCCCGAAACGTTCCATGGTTGTGGAGATGCCGCCAGAGGTCGTCAGTGCAAGGTCAGATAAGAAGAGAGAATCCTGGCTGGCTGTTCAGGAGGACAAATGGAGTCAGCTTGTAACAACAGGCAAGCATCAAGACAAAGGGAAAAACCGAAACCGCTCAAAAAAGAAGACCTTCGCCGAATTTATTCCAACTTGGAGGAAGGTCTATGCCGAAGAAAACATGAGCGGTGAAACCATTTTCAATACAAATAACATTATTGAGGCGCGTTTGATACCTGAATTCGGGGATACGTGGATGGATGAAATACCAACATTATGGATTGCGGAGTGGTTCGCTGGGTTGAAGAATTTGAAAAACGGTAACCCTCTTGCGATTAACTCGAAACTTAACATTTATAAAGCAATTAAGTCCATTTTTGACAAAGCTCATGCTTGGGGAGTAATTACTGAGAATCCAATGAACGGAGTTGACCGCCCAACAGTAAATAAAAAAGAGAAGAAAAGAATGAATGCGATCAAGCAGGATTATACAAAGGAAGAAGTCGCAGAGCTACTGCTGGCCATGTACAGGCTTCCTACCAGATGGAGGTTGTATTTCACAGGCGTGATGCTTGGGGGATTCAGACGGGGAGAATTTCTTGCTGTGGAGTTGCCGTCTTTGGACTACCAGCATTATCGAATTTACATTGAAAATCAAATCACAATTGATCAGGACGGCCAAAAGGTGGAAAGCGAAGTTAAAACTGAAGAGTCTGAGGCGTGGGTACCGATGCCCAAATGGTACATGGAGGAATTACAAGCCTATGAACGGCAGTGGCGCAAAGCAAAGCTCAGATGCCCGAAATGGCTTGGTGGAGACAAACAGTACCTCTTTCACAGCGGTAAAGGCGTTATGTATTTCCCTTCTACTGCGACCAACACTTGGGCAAAATTTTTAAAGAAGAATGGATTCCCTCATGTGAAGCTTCACGGCTTACGTCATACAGCCGCTACCCTCCTTCGGGAACATGGTGCCGACCAGAGAAGCATACAGAAGTTTTTACGGCACACTAAATTGGAGACGACGGATCGCTACACCCACGAAAAAGAGCCGGTCAATCGTAATCTAATCGCTCCACTGGAAGCCATGAATCCAAAAGCAAAGAAAATTGCCCCATGAACTGCCCCATGAAGCAATTGTCACCTGTCGTATGTCGAAAATTGCGCAAAGAAAAAACCCTTGTGGCGCAAGGGATTTGGATGAAAAATCATATGGAGCGGGTGATGGGAATCGAACCCACGCTATCAGCTTGGAAGGCTGAAGTTCTACCATTGAACTACACCCGCAACTCAAATTGAGTACAAGAAACATTGTAGCATCACTTGGAATAAATTGCAACCCTGTTAGAAGCGGATTTTGAGAGGTTATGATGGCATTTCCAGCAGGGGCTTCAAAAAAGACAGTTCAAATTCCGCCGCCTTCACCGGCTTGCTGAACAGATATCCCTGCGCCTCATGGCAATGCTGCTGGCGCAGAAAGTGCAGCTGTTCCTTGTTCTCCACGCCTTCGGCGGTTACCTTGAGCTTCAAGTGGTGGGCCATGGAGGTAATCGTAGAGACAATGGCCGCATTGTTGCTGTCCTCCATCACATCGGACACAAAGGAACGGTCGATCTTCAAGCGGTCAATCGGCATATTCTTCAGATAATGCAGGGAGCTGTAGCCTGTCCCGAAATCATCAATACTGATACATACGCCAAGTCTTTTCAGACGGTTCAACTGGTCGAAGGCCGTCTCCTTGTCCAGCGTCATGCTCTCCGTAATCTCCAAATCCACATAGCTGGGGTCGAGGCCGATATCCTTCAGAATGGCATCAATTTTGCCGGCCAGATTCGGCTGCAGGAACTGGCGCATAGACAGGTTAATGGACACACAAATCGGCTGATAGCCTGCATTCTGCCACGTTTTATTCTGCTGGCAAGCCGTCTTGAGCACCCACTCCCCAATGGGAACAATCAGCCCGCTCTCTTCAGCGATAGGAATGAAATCTACCGGGGAGACCAAGCCGCGTTTGGGGTGGTTCCAGCGCAGCAGCGCCTCCATCCCGACAATCTCCTCCGTCTCAAGCAACACCTGGGGCTGATAGACCAGATAGAACTCGTCCCGCTCCAGCGCCCGGCGCAGGTCGTTCTCCAGCTTGAGCCGTTCCTTCGCCTTCATCTGCATAGCCGGAATATAGCGGCGGATCTCCACCCCCTGCTCCTTGGCGTTGTGGACAGCCGTATCCGCATTCTGTATCAATTGCTCAGCCGTGTCTCCGTCCCCTGGATAAATGCTCATTCCCAGACTAAGCGAGATATGGTATTCTCCCGACTCCAGACCCACCGGTGTCTCGAACAGCCGCAGCAGCTCATTCGCCCGGACCAGACAATTCTCCAGACCCGTCCGTTCCGTCATCAGAAAAGCAAACTCGTCCGCCCCCATACTGTAGAGCTCTTCATTGACTCTGACCTCATCCGCGATCCGCCGGGAGACCAGCTGCAGCAGAAGATCTCCGGCATAATGTCCGAGCGAGTCGTTGATATTCTTGAAATGGTTGATATTCATAATGACAAGCCCTGAGAAGCCGCGGCTCTTGTCCTGCTCGCTCTGGCGAACCACCTCTTCCATACGCTGCATCAGGCGGCGTCTGTTCGGAAGACCGGTCAGCTCATCGTGATATGCCAGATAATTAATCCGCGCCTCCGCCTGCTGATTCTCCTGAAACGGCTCCTCAATCGTCAATCGGTAGACCCCGGTAAGCAGCAGATAATAAGCCGCCGCACTGCTTAGCATTCCGAAGAGATAGTCTATATCTCCAACACTGAACAGATTCATGAAGAACACCTGGCCCAGCGAGAAGAATACCAGGGAACGGATAATAATCAGCAGAGAGGCCGACTTCTCCCTTTGGCCGGGATAGATAATAAAGGCTGCGCCAAGCAAATAAACAAACAGTACCGCCATATTCATCAGATTTCTGGTGGTTTCGACCCAAGGCTCGTCCGCCAGCCCGGAGACAATCAGGTTGCCAACGCTGAACACAACCAGGGACAGCAGAATGACCACAAATGAATTCCGGAACACTTTGCCCTTGCCGCCTGTTCCAACCGGCTGATCTGCCCTGCTGAATATAAGCATAATGCCCAGCGCACTGGCCAGCCGGGAGAACGTCAAGAGCCATAAGGACTGCGCGGGGCTGATATAAGAGGTGATTCCGGGAATGCCTACAAACCCGAGGACATGCAGGAAATCAAAGATGCACACGCCCAGAAATAATGCAGAGGTATACAGCCTTGCTCTGGATAATCTATTGGCGAACAGCAGCCAGCCCTGGGCAAAAACCGCAAAACCAAACGCCACCGTACAGCAGCCTAAAATGAGATAAAACGCCATAAATAAATCTTTATCCTCAATATGGCCCAGCGGTGTACGAAAAATCTGGATCAGGAGGAATAGCACAGCTCCTAGAATAGCCGCATGAATCGTCTTTCTCTCTTCTTGTCTCATAAGTCCCTCGCGTCTAAAATGATATCTATAATAACAGGTAGATGTATATGTTGTCCTATGTATAAATATCGGCCGGATGGCTCCGTAAAGTTACATTAGCCACCTACAATATTGAAACGGAGCAGCTCTGGCAGAAAAAAAGCACCTGCCTACAATAGAGGCCAGTGCTTTCTCCTTCCAGACGGTTATTTATCCCCGAAATTAACCTCAGGTGTTGTGAGCTTGTCATAGAAGTCAACCGCTTTGTCTTTATCGGCAGAAGATCGCAGCGCCATTGCTGAGCGTGGATGCTCATCTAATGTTCCTGTAATCATATACGGAATAATATATCCCCACTCTTCCTTTTCACGCAGAGGAATCATCAGATTCTCAACAATATCCAGAACGGGACGGAGGGTATAATTCGTATTCTTCAAATGGGTAACCAGCAGCTCGGTAGGGCAATTGCCTGCGGCACGGCCCATTCCATAACAGGAAGCATCCAGCAGCTCTACCCCCTTCTCGGCTGCAATCAGCGTATTGGAGAAGGCCAGCTGGAGGTTGTTATGAGTATGTACACCCAGGCGTTTCTCCGGCAGATGCGTCTTGAACTTCTCCACCAGGTAATGGAAGTCATTATGATCCAGGCTGCCGTAAGAATCCACGATATACACCACATCTACAACGCTGTCGCGGATCTGCTCAAAGGCTTCAAGCAGCTCGTTCTCCATCACATTGGACAGGGCCATGATATTAATTGTTGTCTCATACCCCAAGTCGTGGAAGGTCTGCACCAGCTGGAGGGCCTTGTCCACATCCTTGCTGTAGCAGGCCACGCGGATCAGATCGAGCATGCTCTCACTGCGGGGCAGAATATCATTCTCGTCCACACGGCCGATATCGACCAGAGCCGACAGCTTGGTGTGCCCCTTTTGCGGAATCACCTTGCGCAGGAAGTCATCATCCAAAAAACGCCATGGTCCTGCACCCTCTGCCCCTTTCAGCAGCTTCGGCGAGTTTTTATATCCGATTTCCATATAATCAACACCGGCTTCATTCAGACCGGCATATAATTTCTGAACAAATTCAATACTGAAATCCCAGTTATTCACCAGTCCCCCATCGCGGATGGTACAATCGACAATTTTACTCTGATTCGTCTTCACAATCTGTTCTCCCTTCGGGGTATCATTTTCATACTATGCTTACATTATCGTTCAATCATACTTTAATGAAGAATATATTGTAAAGAAAATTTCAGCAATTCCCATATCCATTTCCGCAGAAAGAAACAATGATATTAATCACAGATAATATGTCAAAAAAATGCTACATTACAAGAAATCATTGAGATTGATTATCAGTCTCTTTTGGAGGGATAACAATGGCTTTATCATCCTGCTCCTTACTACGTTTACAACCGGGCTCTACCGGCTCCATTCAAAGAATAGAAGGCATGGACCCTATCTTGCGGCGCCGGCTGGCTGATCTGGGAGTCTCTGAGGGTGTAATGATCCGTCTGAAGGGCAAAGGGCCTTTTATGGGGCCGGTTACTCTTGAGTGCAACGGTCAGCTATTTGCTATCCGCCGGAAAGAAGCATCTATGATAGAGGTGAAGGTCTCATGAGTTCTATCGCACTTGTGGGCAATCCCAACACCGGCAAAACCTCGCTGTTCAACACCCTAACTTCTTCGTATGAATACGTAGGGAACTGGGCAGGCGTTACGGTGGAGAAAAAGATCGGCAGTCTGAAAAACGGGGCCGGGAAGCTGATCGACTTACCCGGAATCTATTCTCTCCATCCCCTCTCCCGCGATGAGGGAGTTGCCGCCCAATATCTGATCGAAGAGACACCCGAAGCGCTGATCAATATTGTCGATGCTTCGCAATTGGAACGGAATCTGCTGCTTACGCTGCAGTTGCTGGAATACGGCAAGCCGACCATACTTGGACTGAATATGACCGATGTTGCCAAGGCACGCGGCATTCAGGTGAACCCTGAAGCCCTGCAGGCCAAGCTGGGTGTTCCCGTGCTGCCGCTGATTGCCAGAACAGGCAAAGGCAGCAGCCAGGTGCTCAGCGCGGTGGCTGAGCCGGCGAATATCCCGGCTGCAAATTTCCATCTGGATTACGGCGGGATTGTTGAAGGAACGCTTGCATCTATGATTAGTCAACTACAGCAGCTCCCGGGATTGCCTAATCTTCGCTGGGTTGCCCTGCAATTCATGGAGCAGAATCCGGTAGTCCTCGAGCTGCTCAAGAAACGGATCGATATTTCCGGCCTGATGCTTCTCTGCGACGATTGTCAGACCAGGCTGCAGAAGCAGAAGCTGGCACTCACCCTTCCGCAGTGGATTCGCTCCGTCCGTATGGACTACATCCGCGTGGTATGTGCAGCCGCTATTGATGCCACTATGCAAAAACCGCATAATCTGACTGAACGTCTGGATTCCATCCTCACTCACCGTTTTCTCGGACTTCCCTTGTTCATCCTCTTTATGTACGCGATGTTCAAAACCACCTTTGATTGGGCAGGCGGGCCTTTATCGGATGTGGTGGACGGCTTCATAGGCGGTCCGCTCAGCGATTGGACGAACTCGCTGCTGCAGGCCATCGGGGCTTCGGAATTCACGCACGCCCTGATCGTTGACGGGATTATCGGCGGTGTCGGCGGCGTGGTCGTATTCGTTCCACAGATCTTCATCCTCTTCCTGATGATCTCCTTCCTGGAGGATTCTGGGTATATGGCCCGCGTCTGCCTGCTGATGGACAGCACTATGGAACGGATGGGATTGAACGGCAAAGCCTTCATTCCCTTCATTATCGGCTTCGGCTGCAACGTGCCGGCTATTATGGCTGCCCGAAGTATTGAGCAGCCCAAAGAACGGATGCTGACCACGCTCCTGCTGCCGCTGATGTCCTGTTCAGCCCGGCTGCCGGTATATCTGCTGTTTGCGGCAGTCTTCTTCCCGGCCCGGCAGGCAACTGCCGTGCTGGCGATGTATGTTATGGGCGTAGTCTTCGCCCTGATTCTGTGCAAATTGTTCTCCAGGTATCTGTTCAAGAATGAATCCTCCCTCTTCATTATCGAGCTGCCTCCTTACCGGATGCCGCAGCTGAAGACGCTGGGACGGAGTACCTGGGAGAAGGGCAAAGGCTTCCTGCGCAAAGCGGGGACCATCATCCTTGCCGGTTCGGTCCTGATCTGGCTGATGTCTTACGCCGGTCCTGCCGGAGTTAATGTGGACATGGATCACTCCTTCCTGGCCAAATTCGGCGGATTCATTGCTCCGCTCCTGGAGCCGCTTGGCTTCGGAACCTGGCAGGCCGGCTCTACGCTGGTTCCCGGCTTCCTCGCCAAAGAGGTTGTGGTCTCCACCATGAACATCATCTACCATGCTCCCGATGCAGCAGGGCTGGAAGGCCAGATTGCATCAGTCTTTACACCGCTTAGCTCGATCAGCTTCATGGCCTTTATCCTGCTCTATATTCCTTGCCTGGCCACTGTCGGCGTCATCAAGAAGGAGACCGCGTCCTGGAAATGGACCTTTTTCTCCATGGGATATTCCCTGGTCCTGGCCTATGCGGTGTCGCTGGTGATTTATCAGGGCGGCCGTTTGTTAGGATGGTCGTAACAGCAGCAAGTCCAAGTTATAGTGAGAGGAAGCGACAGCAGCTATGATCATAAATATTCTGATTATCACGCTTGTCTTCGGGTACTCCGGCTGGATGATCTACCGCCATGCCCAAAAGGGCAAGGAAGGCGCCTGCGCCGGCTGTGACAAAGGTAAAACCTGCCCCGCAGCATCCATGGATTCCCCTCTGTCCTGCAGCGGAAATACCCTGTCCGGCAAACACTAGCACATAGCGTTTGCGGACAGGGATTGGTATTTTTTCGTTTAGAAACCCTGGCATGCGGGTATGTTAGTTATAAGCTTTTACAACCAGATTCTTACCAAGGAGGAATTACCATGAACACCAAAAAAACATTGTTTACAACGGTAGCATTGGGAGCAGCCTACTTGCTGAAGAATAAGAATACGCGGGACAAGATTATGAACGGTGTCCAATCCTTAACGGCCCAGATGAAGGCCCGTAAATAGGCTGCCATCCATTAGGCGAAACGGAACACGGCTCCAATCAGCAAACAGCCGCAGGTCCTCAGGAAACTGAAGACTTGCGGCTGTTTGTATTATCACTGGCCGGGATGAAATCCCGGGTCAGAAGCTGCGTGCAGCAGATATTCCAGCAACGTGCGGACCATCACACCCGTGGCTCCCTTGGGATTCACTCCCCGTTCTGACGACAGAAAGGCCGTCCCGGCAATATCAAGATGCACCCAGGGCAGCCCCTCGGCAAATTCTCCAATGAACAGTCCCGCCGTGCTGGCACCTCCATATCTTCCGGCAGCATTGCGCAGATCAGCCACCTCGCTCTTCAGCATCTCCCTGAACTCAGGATAGGCTGGCAATTCCCAGATCGGCTCCCCAGACCGTCTGGAGGCCTCCAGAATCTCTTCCAGGAAGGCTTGGTCATTGGTTACTGCACCTGTAGCCACATCGCCCAGAATGGACAACACAGCCCCTGTCAGCGTGGCTACATCAATGATCCGCTCCGCTCCCCACTCCCTTGCATACGTAAGGGCATCTGCCAGGATGACCCGGCCTTCTGCATCGGTATTAATGATTTCTATCGTTCTTCCGCTGAAGGAAGTGATCAGATCCCCCGGCTTAAAAGCATTCCCTGCCGGCATATTCTCTGCCGCCGGAATAAGCATGACTACATTGACCTGGGGACGTAAATGCCCCAGCGCGTCCATAACCCCAAGGACCGCTGCTGCACCGCCCATATCACTGAACATGCTCTCCATGCCTGCTGCCCGCTTCAGCGAGATGCCTCCGGTGTCGAAGGTGATGCCTTTGCCCACAATCCCCACGGCATTCTCCCACTGATTAGTCCCCTGATAGCGGATGACAATCATTCGGGGCGGATTCACGCTGCCGTTACCGACGGCGAGCAATCCGCCCATTCCCTTAAGCTCCATCTCACGTTCATCCAGCACTTCAGCCGGAAGTCCGTGCCGCTCAGCAATTTCAATAGCTGCCACCGCAAGACCTGACGGAGTCAGCAGATTCCCCGGCAGATTGGTCAGATCACGGGCAAGATTGGCCGCCTCCCCAAAGGCCTGCCCCCGCTTGACTCCTTGCTTCCAGGCCTCCTCCTCCATAGCCTCACAGGAGCGCTCCATATGCAGACGTACAGTCTCAAGACCAGCGTATGCCGTCTGCTCCAGCTTATATTGTCTTCTGCGGTACGCCCCCAGGATTAGCCCTTCCGCGATGGCCTGACCGGCCTGCTCCGCCTTCAGCGACTCAGGCAGCCGGTTCAGATCATCCGGTATCTGCACAACAAGGCAAGCGGCCTTCAGTCTGTATGCAGCCCTGGCAGTCTGCGCCATCAGCTGCCGCAGCTCGTGAACCCCCGGCCGGCCCTTCCCGCTTCCGGCCAGAATGACTACCGGCTGCTCCGGGCGGTCCATGGCGGGCAGGATATATATTTGCCCCTGCTTACCGCTAAAGAGCCCTGCTCCGGATAATAAGCGGACTCTCTCGGCCCATTCCGCCGGCAGTCCCTCTCCCAGCACCTGTGTCTCTGAGAATATGAGACATACAGCCTCCCCTTGCAGCTCGGCCATATCCGCATTACTGCTCCATTCCAAGATCAAGCTTCATCCCCCCGTATGCTGGTTGTCTCACGCTAATAACGCAGATAAGGCTGATCTCCCGCACTTGAACGTGCATTGCAGGAATCAGCCCTTGAATATAGATGATAACCCGGATGCTTAGAAAGTGCCGGGTTTATTGTAATCATTAGTGAATCAGCGGAAGGGAAATGACGAACCGGGTTCCTTCATTCAACTGGCTGCTGACCGAAATGCAGCCCCCATGATTCTTGATGATCCGGTCACTGACGGAGAGTCCAAGTCCCGTTCCATTCTCCTTCGTGGTGAAGAACGGATTGAACAGTCTGTCGAGCGTGCAGATATCCATCCCCTTGCCGTTATCAGAGATGAAGATGCGCACCTCTGTCCCTTCTTTGCGGGCACCGACCTCTATTCTGCCCATGGAATCATCCTCCAGTTCGGAGATGGCTTCCATAGCATTCCTGATCATGTTAAGTACAACCTGCTTCATCTGCTTAACATCCCCCGAGATGAACAGGTCCTCTTGAAGCACCTGCAGATTAATCTGGCAGCCCTTCATCAAGGCTTCGCTCTCTGTGAGCAGGACCACTTCCTTCAGCAGGGCGGAGACAGGAATCAAGCCAACCTGCGGTACAGAAGGCTTAGAGGAGGTCAGAAATTCATGAATAATGTCATTGGCGCGGTCAATCTCAGCTAATATAATCTTCGCATATTCCTCTTTGCCCAGCAAGTGGAGATGAGGATGCAGCAGTTGTATGAACCCCCGGATAGCGGTCAGCGGATTGCGGATCTCATGGGCAATCGAGGCCGATAACCGGCCCAGCATCGCCAGGCTGTCATTCTGGTAGGCCGTCTGCTCGATGAGCTTGTAATCGGAGATCTCTTTGAGCGTGAACAGGTAGCTTCCCTTCATTTGCTCTCCGCTGACGAGAGAAGCACGCCAGTATCGTCCATATTCATCAACAAATTCATAGCTTGGCTTACCTTTGAGCACCATTTCACGATAACTGCGCAAGACCTGCTTCTTCTTGAAGCGGCTCAGCTGAATATGGGATAACAGATGATGCATTGTGCAGCCCAGAAGAGAATGACGAGTAAGCTCCAGAATACCGTACATCTGCTTATTGACGAAGGTCAGAACTCCCTCATCATCAAAAAGCAGAATTCCGCTGTCGATGTGCTCCAGCACATCCTCAAAAGTAGTATCCATTGCACCAGATTGAAACGTTCTTGCCGGCAACAGCAAGCTTTCCTGATATTGGCTTATCACGATACGAAGTTCCCCCTTTTACTGCAATTGACGAAGACGCTTAAGCGACATCAAATTACTATGTATATGAGTATATGACGAAGCCGCCAGAACATTCGGAAATCGTATTATATTATCCAACCGTTTCAACTATATTCCAATCATATCCAAGAGAAGAAGACAACGCAATCAGAGAATCTGTCGAATGACGAAAATATCCTTAAAATGATTCTTAAGACACATTTAATATTGTGAGAATGTTACGTTTCCTGCAAATACATTGAAAAGAGCCCCCGCAAATGGCGGAGGCTCGCTTATTTATGACCTAATTGAAGCATGGGAGACTCAAGCCTTCTGCTGCAGCCGGTGACGCCGCTGGCTCATTACAGCCAGACGCTTCTTCAGCTCACGTTCCCACTTGGAGTCACCAATCTGCTTGGCTACGGCCAGGAGGTCAAGCGACATGTCGATCTGGCTGCGTACGATAGCGAGCGGGTCCTCGGTCTCCACGTTAATGACGTTCTCGAAGATCGCTTCCTCGTCCTCCATCACATAATCCTGGAAATCAACATCGGTAACACCGTCGCCATGGGCATATTCTGCCAGAATCTCATATTCATTTTCGACCTTGTAATGGACCTCTACCCGGTGGCATACCGGACAAAAAAGCAGGGGAACATTATGGACTTGCGTGCGATAATGTTTTAGGGTTCCCTTTGTTCCAACCATACTCGCTCCACAGCAAAAGCTCATTTTTGTTCACCCTCCTTGAGTGTTAACGTCGATTTCCTATTAGTATATTACAAAGTGGCGGGGGAGATTCCTCCCCTTACAAGCTATATATTAACCTTTACGCCCATTTTCAAACGCTTACCCGGACGGTACAGGTCTTTGGTGCAAAAAACCTCCCCGCCAGGAAAATATTCCCGGAAAGGAGGTCCTCTTAGTATCTCAAAGGTCACAGTTTATGAAGTGCGAAGCTTACAGGTTCTTGTCGCCTGGCTTCCAGTTCATAGCGCACAGCCCGCCGGATTGGAGAGCCTGCAGAACACGCAATGTCTCTTCTACACTGCGGCCCACATCATTGTGGTTAACGACTTGATATTTCAGTTCGCCCTCAGGATCAATGATGAACAATCCGCGCAGAGCAATACCTTCTTCTTCGATCAGGACGCCGTAATCGCTGGCAACCTTCTTCGTGATGTCAGAAGCGAGCGGGAAGTTGATCTGGCCAAGACCGTTCATATCCTTAGGTGTAGACAACCAAGCCTTGTGGCTATGGATAGAGTCAATGCTCACACCGAGAATTTCTGTATCAAGCTCTGCGAAATCAGCAGCAGCATCACTCAAGGCTGTGATTTCAGTTGGACATACGAAAGTGAAATCAAGCGGATAGAAGAAGAATACAAGCCATTTGCCGCGATAGTCGGACAAGCTAACCTTACCGAAATCCTTACCGTCGCCTGTTACTGTCTCCATGAAGAAGTCAGGGGCGGGTTTACCTACCAAACGTTCTGCCATTGCTTAAATCCTCCTTTGAATATGTAAGAAAAACAACTGCCGGGCGTAGCCGGATGTAATATGCTTTTCTTGATTTTGATGGATGGTTACCTTCTAAAGGGTACAGAACAAATGTTATCATCGTACAAAATCAAAGTCAATATTACATTGATTACTTTTTTATAATAATTATAAATAAGCAACATTTTGTGAAGTTTTTCTTCGTTCTGCGTCAAAAGGGATATATGTGGTAGAACTTAGGCCTTACGGATAGCGGCTACGATCAGGTCTCCCATCTCTGTAGTACTGATCGCTTTGCTCTTATCCACTGCGATATCGCTGGTCCGGTGACCGGCATCCAGCACTTCAGCGACAGCGGCTTCGATGGCAGCGGCTGCATTCTCGTAGCCGAAGGTCATGCGGAACATCAGCGCGAGCGACAGGATCGTTGCGATCGGGTTCGCCAGTCCTTGTCCGGCAATATCAGGCGCAGAGCCGTGGACCGGCTCATACAGGCCGTAGCTGCCTTCTCCCAGCGAAGCGGAGGCCAGCATTCCAATGGAACCGGTCAGCATTGCCGCTTCATCACTAAGGATATCCCCGAACATATTCTCCGTCACAATGACATCGAAGCTCGAAGGACGGCGAAGCAGCTGCATCGCACAGTTATCCACCAGCACATGCTCAAGCTCTACCTGCGGATATTCCGGTGCCAGTCTGTTCACCACTTCACGCCACAGACGGGAGGTCTCCAGTACATTGGCTTTGTCGACACTCGCCAGCTTATTACGGCGCTTGCCGGCAATCTCGAACGCCTGGCGGACAATCCGCTCCACTTCTGTTACGTTGTAGACACAAGTATCTACGGCTTCTTCCCCATGCTCACCCTGACGGCGCAGCTTCTCCCCGAAGTAGATCCCGCCTGTCAGTTCGCGCACCACCATCAGATCCGTACCTTCCAGCACTTCAGGCTTCAGCGTCGAAGCATCCTTCAGACAATCGAAGACTACAGCCGGACGCAGGTTGGAGAATAACCCCAGCGCTTTGCGGATGCCCAGCAGTCCGGTCTCCGGACGCAGTTCCTTCGGATTGTTGTCCCATTTCGGTCCGCCTACGGCTCCAAGCAGTACAGCATCCGCGCTGCGGCAGATCGCAAGCGTATCCTCCGGCAGCGGAGTTCCGCGTTCATCAATCGCAATTCCGCCGAACAAGGCATGCTCCGTTTCAAACGTATAACCAAACAGCTCTTCCGTTCTTTTCAATACTTTCTCTGCTTCAGCCACAACTTCAGGTCCGATACCGTCCCCGGCAATTACGGCGATTTTTTTGACCTCGCTCATTCCTGTCACTCCTTAGTTAGTCCTGCTGCTCGCAGACATAGTTCTTCTGTATATTGTTGTATCATAACGGAGGGGAAAGGACAAAGATATAGATTCTATCACGTTCATAGATAGAGCCTATAAGTGATCCGGATAGACTGATTTGCCCTCATTCCTGCAATGAATTACAATTAATGGGCAGTTGTACTTCCCGGATACCTATTCAGATTGAAGAGGGAGTGAGATGAAGATGCATTACGCAAAGCTTGGCAAGTCCGGCATGAAGGTTAGCCGCCTCTGTCTGGGAACGATGAATTTCGGCCCGGTTACCGATGAGAAGGAAGCCTTCCGCATCATGGATGCGGCGCTGGACGCCGGAGTCAACTTTTTTGATACCGCTAACGTGTATGGATGGGGCGAGAATTCTGGCCTTACCGAAACGATCATCGGACGCTGGTTCAAACAGGGCGGCGGACGCCGGGAGAAGGTTGTGCTGGCCACTAAAGTCTATGGTGCAATGAGCGATAAGCTGGATGGCCCGAACGATGAGGGCGGCCTCTCCGCTTATATTATCCGCAGGCACCTGGAAGCCTCTCTGCAGCGTCTGCAGACCGATCATGTTGAACTCTACCAGATGCACCATGTCGACCGCAACGTGTCGTGGGACGAGCTGTGGGGCGCCTTTGAGCTTGCCGTCAGCCAGGGCAAGATCGGTTACGTCGGCTCCAGTAACTTCGCCGGATGGGATATTGCCGTCGCCCAGCAGGAAGCGAAGGCCCGTGGCTTCCTGGGTCTGGTGTCAGAGCAGCATAAATACAGCCTCACCTGCCGCCTGCCCGAGCTTGAGGTCCTGCCTGCCGCGCAGCATCTGGGGCTTGGAATTATTCCCTGGAGCCCGCTGGACGGAGGGCTGCTCGGCCGCAATGCGCTGAAGAAGATTGAAGGCAGCCGCAGCGGCGGCAACGCCGAACGTGTGGAGCAGTACAAGAAGCAGCTGGAGGCCTTTGCCGAACTGAGCCTGGAGCTCGGCGAGCCGCAGGATAATATCGCCCTGGCCTGGCTGCTGGCGAACCCGGCCGTGACGGCTCCTATTATCGGGCCGCGTACGCTGGAGCAGTTCGAGAGCGCGCTGCGCAGTCTGGAGGTCGTCCTGGACGAGTCCGTGCTGAAACGTCTGGACGAGATTTTCCCCGGACCGGGCGGTGCAGCACCTAAGGCCTACGCCTGGTAAGAAGCAGCCTCTACCTCTGCCTCTTCCCAAGTGGAAACGGCCTTGCTGTCCTGTTAAGGACGGCATTCGTTTCAGCGAGAAATAGAAGGATAAGTTATCGTGTGTGCAACATATAAATCCTTATATTTTAACAATAAGAGCTGTTGCCCCGCAATTCCTTTGGGGTCAACAGCTCTTTGTTCCATTCATTATTGTGCCGTATCCACCGTTACCGAACCATTGCTGGTAGATAAGGATACCTCATGTGTTCCTTTGCCAAGTACAGCCGTGCCATGATCCTCGTCCTCGCCGTCCCAGGTTACATTTCCCTTAAGCGACCCATTGCTGGTATCCGCAGTGATCTTGGCATCCGTTGCAGCCGGAAGGCCAACCATAATCTTGCCGTTGCTCGACTTCAGCTCCCATCTGCCTGTGACAGCAGAGTTAACCGTAATCTTGCCGTTGCTGCTCTTGGCAGACAAGGCACCGTCAATGTTACCAAGCGTAATCGCTCCGTTGGAGCTAACCAGCTCTACATCCCCTTGTATATTCTGTACGGTCAATGTGCCGTTGCTGGTATGGGCCTTCACCCCTCCGGAAACGTCATGAATATCCATAGTACCGTTGCTCGTATCCACATTGACCCCTGCCGCCAGTCCACCGGCTTCGATGGACCCGTCACTGGTCTCCACCTCAATAGCCAAATTCTGCGGAACGCTGACATTCAGATAAGGAGCATTGTTATTGAATCCGATCTGGATATTGGAGAGCCAGCCTGATTCACCCTCCAGCTCCATGACAAGCGTATCGCCTTCGGTGGTGACTTTCCACTTACGCTCCAGCGCGCTTGCCGCTTCATTGTCAGTATTGCCCGGCAGCTCCAGCTTCCCTTCGTACTCCACTGCGTTACCTTGCACGCCCTCCAGCTTAACCTTGCCCTGGGGCAATTCAATTCTTACCGTCTTGATTTCCTGCTGCACTTCCACCTTGCCGTCCACCGGCACCAGCTTGGTATTGCCAAAGATACTGCTCAGTGAACCGCCGGCCAGGACGGTCTGCGCCCCGCTTGCAGCAACAAGCACGAGAATCAGTACAATGGCCCAGCCGCTCACACGATTTTTGACATCCGATTTAATGAAGAGCCGAAGCAGCATCTCCAGGCCGAACAGGATAAGCAGTACTGGCCAGATATAACCCAGCACCTCATAAGTGATAACACCATACTGGGCAAGTACTACAATAACCCCCACTACAATGCAGCCTATTGCGGCGGTGAAGCTGCCGATTTTCCATCTCCCCATCATTCATGTCCCCATTTCACTATACTTTTGAATTGTTCTTCAGCATTCTAAGTCCATAACCGATCAATGCAAGCGATAACAGGACCGCCCCGATGTTCATATCGTTCAGTATTCTCCAGAGGGTTGGAAATGCCGTAATGAGCATTAACAGAATCCCTGCTATGACGCAGCCGATGCCGACCCACACCGGGTTCACATCATCATGCGGATACACCGGAGGGGGCGTAATGCCCATGGTCCACGGGGCTCCAAAGCTGTCCGGGTGGAACATCATCCGTTCATGCTCGGCAGCGGTCACCTTCATCCAGGCCGCTTTTTGCAGCGCATCGAATAACTGGTAGAACCAGAGGGCTGCCAGCGCGAATGGAAACACTGTGGGCATGGACGGAATAAATATAATACACAGTGATGCTCCAATCATATACTCCAGGCCCATTTTTTTAAAGCCCAGATACATGTGGCCCAGTCCCGGAACCATGGCCAGGAGAAAGGTGAGCCAGCGTCTTTTCTTAATCATATGTTACCCTCCCAAAAGTATTATGGAACATCAGGCAGCAGTGTGCCTTGTATCCTAAACGTGCTTCTTCCGCATGGAATTGCCGGGAAAGCCGCTGTTGATCTACTGATTGTTGCTTTGCGGGCCGAACCAGGAGCTGACCGAAGTGGACATATGGCCGTTAATCTCGGTGATGCCGTAGGCAAAATTCTCAAATACGCCAAGCTGCAGCAGGAGAAACGTCAGGCCGACCGCTACGCCGTAATGCATCCAGGAGGTTCCTGTGCGCCGTCTGGACATCGTAGATTTGATCACCCGTTCTCTGCGTCCATTCTCCAGCTGGTTAATCTGAGCCATAACCTCCCCAGTAAAATCAGGGAATTCAAACGGTATCACAGGTTCCTGTCCGGTGCTGTCCAGTCCGGCTTCCATCTCGCTCCACATCAATGCAAGCCCCCGCGCTTCCTCAAGCCATTCTGCGCAGCCGGGACAGGACTCTACATGCAGGCGGATCGTATGCTGCGCCTCAGGTGACAGCTGTCCATCAATATAATGCGGCATCCATTCCTTTACTGTTGCACAATTCATCGCCATTCCTCCCCGCTTTTGCGCATCATCTGTCTGGCCCGATAGAGCTGCGATTCAACCGTTTTGACCGAAATTCCTTTTTGCTCGGCAATCTCCTGATACGAGTGACGCTGAAAATAGTACAGCTGCACAACCGACCGGTACGGTTCCGCCAGACTATTCAGGTTCTCACCCAGCTCCCGGGAGGCTTCTTTGCGAAGCGCTGCCTGCTCTGGTGTCTGTGAAGTCACCCAGTCATTCTCTGTGTAATCCGCTGCACTCCGGTGCCGCCATTCCCGGTCGTTGGCCCGTTTCCAGTCCAGACAGGTACGGTAAGCAATCCGGTACAACCAGGTGGAGAAGGAAGACTGTCCTCTGAAGGAGGGGAGGGCCTTATAGGCTTTGATGAAGACTTCCTGAGCCATATCCTTGGCGGACTCGGTTTCTCCTGTAATTTTGATGCATACACTATACACCATGCCTTGATAACGCGTCACCAGATTCCCAAAAGCCTGATGCTCTCCGCTAAGCACAGCAGTAATCCACTCCGTCTCTTCCAAGGTCGTTCTTCCCTCCTTCAGTTACATAACGTTAGACGCCGGAGCCCAGGGTTCCCCTGCAGGGTTTTTAAATTATTTTTATAAAAGCTACATCCCGATTAAAAATCAACGTCTGCAGCAGTTCCAAGGGAGGAAAACCAGCATCCTTGTCGAATTATGCTAACATTATAGGTTGTACCCGCTCAATCTATCCGATTAGAAAATAATTTTCCAAATTCTGTCCAATCTGCGACGTAATGCGGTAGAATACACCTTATCAACCTATGAGAAGACAACATTCCTTAATGAAGTGGTGGGATAGAAATGATTCAAGCCCTGCTGGTAGATGATGAACGGCTTGCTCTCATGAAGCTGAAAATGATGCTGGAGGAACTGACTACCATAAATGTAATCGCTGCTTATACGGATCCTTCCGAGGCGGTCCGTGCGGCTTCACAGCTCAGCCCTGATGTTATTTTCCTCGATATTGATATGCCCGAGATGAACGGGGTTCAGGCTGCCGAGGCGATGCAAAGATTATGTCCACAGGCAAGCATTGTTTTTGTTACTGCGCATAACAGCTACGCCATCGAGGCGTTTGAGCTGTATGCGCTCGACTATGTTCTGAAGCCGGTACAGCGGGGCCGTCTGCTGAAGACCATCGAACGGCTGGAGCAACGTATGAGCAATACACAACAGGATTCCCGCAAGCCTATTGAGACGGTAATGATCCGCAGCTTCCAGTCTTTACGGTTTGAACGAAACGGCCAGCCGCTGCCCAATGTTCGCTGGCGTACTTCCAAGGCACAGGAATTATTCGCTTATTTATTTCATAACCGCAACCGTTTTGTCAGCAAAGATACCTTAACCGATCTGCTATGGCCGGATTTCAATGCCAAGAAGGCCTCTACCCATCTTTATACAACGATATATCAGGTTCGGCAATGCCTCAAGCAGGCAGAGATTGATCTGCAGATCAGCAATGTCAGCGGGGGTGAAGGTTACACTCTGGAAACGGGCAGCCTGCTGATCGACAGCTATGAATGGGAGAAGGGCATTCTTACCCAGGATGCCATAAATAAGGACAACTTCGAAGAACATCAGCGGTTGTTTGATTTTTACTCCGGTGACTATCTGAACGATTACGATTATTTATGGGCCGAAGGTGAACGGCAGCGGCTGCGGACCATCTGGCTGCATCATGCCATGGGAATCGCTGAATTCTATATCAGCAGCGGCCGGATCGCGGAAGCGGTAACCGTGTACCAGCGGGTGGTTCAGCTTCAGCCATATTTTGAACAGGGCCACTTGGGATTGATGAAGGTCTATAGCAGCATTGGTGAGCGTTCGGCAGTAGAGGAGCAGTATCATATTCTGACGGATCTTCTGAGCCGGGAACTCAGCGTAGAACCGCCTGCCAACATTAAGCGCTGGTATGATGAATGGAGACATCTTAACCTCCGAAGTATGTAATTTTCTTATAAAAGAGCAAAGACACCCGCAGCCTTCTGCGGGTGTCTTTGTATGTTGCCCTATTCCCTTTGTCGCTGTCTCGTACTAAGAGATATCTTACATTTTCTTACGGGCATTGAATCTTCTAGAAAGCAGAACTCCCAGAAGAATCAATCCGCCGCCAGTCAGATACAGCGGGAGAGGACTTTCTTCTCCGGTCTGTGGAAGCTTGCCGGGAAGTCCATCGTTGCCGCCGTTGTCCGATGGTTCTGTAACCGTGCCCTTAGGCACTTCATCGACTCCAACTTCAATCGTAATCTCTTCCTCGTTGCCATCCTCATCCGTAACTACGATCGTGAATTTATCCTTGCCAGTGTAACCAGGATCAGGAGTATAGATCCATTTGCCATCCGGTGTGATCGTTACCTTACCATGCTCAGGCTCCTCGCCGATGCTAGGAATGCCACCCAGTGGAATCTCACCTTCGATAGGGATATCCTCAATCGTAGTCACCTGTGTAGCTTGCGGTGTCGGTGTGCTGACCGTTCCAGGCTGAACTGGTGTTGCTGATGGCGTCACCAACGGTGTTGCAGTTGCTCCAGGCGTGCTTGAAGCATCCGGAGTAGCTGTTGGCGCTGGTGTTGCAGATGGTGCCGGTGTTGGTGTACCGACAACTCCAGGCACACTTGATGTTACAGGCGTCGGTGTGGAATACACCGGCGGTGATGTTGGTACTGGTGTTGATGTTGGTACTGGTGTTGATGTTGGTACTGGTGTTGATGTTGGTACTGGTGTTGATGTTGGTACTGGTGTTGATGTTGGTACCGGTGTTGATGTTGGTACCGGTGTTGCTGTTGGTACTGGTGTTGCTGTTGGTACTGGTGTTGCTGTTGGTACCGGTGTTGCTGTTGGTACTGGTGTTGATGTTGGTACTGGTGTTGATGTTGGTACTGGTGTTGGTGTTGCTGTCGGTGCCGTTGTTGGTGTTGCTGTCGGTGCTGTTGTTGGCGTTGCTGTCGGTGCTGTTGTTGGCGTTGCTGTCGGTGCTGTTGTTGGTGTTGATGTCGGTGCTGTTGTTGGTGTTGCTGTTGGTACCGGTGTTGCTGTAGGCGCCGGTGTTGCTATTACTGTCTTCTGGTTTTTCACAGTCACAGTCGTTTCCAGTGTGGAATCAAAAGTGACCGGATGACGGGTAGAATCGAGATTATAACCAGTTGGCGCAGCAATTTCCTGCAGCGTATACGTTCCCGGCCATAGATTCTTAAAGGTTATTTCCCCGTTGATATCGGTGGTAAGTGTGTTAAAGACAGCTTCTGTTCCCCCAGCTTTGCGATAAAGTGCAAATGTTGCACCAATTAACTTGTCGGAAGGATTGGCCGAATCCACTTTAACAACCTTCAGGTTTTTTCTAATGCCTGTTCCCACTCCATCTGCGTCAGACAGTGCGACTGTAACATCCTTGCTGGTTTGTTTGGTAATCGTAGTTGAGTTTTCGCCACTTATATTCACTACATTGGACACTGTGTCCTTGTTGTTGGCTACAATCAGTGACTCATACTCCAAAATATATGGTTTCTCTATAGGAGCCTTGAAACTGAGTACAAACTGTTGTTTACCAAACTCAGGGTCTGTAGTGATGACCAGATCATAATCTGTTCCTTTAGTTAGCGGTGTAGACACCTTACTAACAGTACCTACCGAATCGACTGTAGTACCATACAGTTTGAACGATTCCGGAAGAAGGATTTGATTGTTACTTGGATCATCTACTATTTTGGCTGACTCAATGTAAGACTGATTGTGGTTAATATTCACAGTCCATTTAATGTTCAAATTGTTCTGTGTACCCGACTTTGTAACATATTCGCCGGCTTTGGGAATATTGAGCGAGGCCGTGAGATCTTTGGACTCCTCTTTTGTACCACTATACAGGTTGGCAGTGTTGTTCATCGTTGATGTGTTAATCAATTGGCCTTTAAGGCTTGTTTTAAAAGTAATAATATAACCCATTGTGATCGTTTTTGTGAAATCTATTTGCAGCTGTTTGCTCACTTCATTATAGGTAACATTATAATCTGTATCAGGGACAAGCTTAATTGACCCTGGGGAATAAGTTCCATTTCCGTTAACATTCATAGAGTATATTTCCACAGAAGAAGGCACGAATTTTTGATTATCCTGCAATTTATCTATTACTTTAGCATTTGTAAGTGAATGCCGGTTATAGTTCACCCCAACCGTCCAAGTAATTTCCTTTTCTTGTGCATTGTAGCTTCCACTCTTATAACCGTTGGCTTTCTCTTCAGGGTTAGGATTGAAGTTTGCAGTTACAGTTTTTGTTTTAACTACCGAGGAACCAGGATAATTCCATTCCACCTTCGCTTGATTCTCAAAGTTGGCATCGTTTGTAAGCCAATCGTAGTTCAACCACTTATTATCAAAATAAGTATCATAGCTTATGGTATATGGTCCAGTGATTGGTGAACTGAATACAACATCAAAACCTGTAGTATTAACTAGATTCTCAATAGCATAACCCGTGGTGATCGTAGATGTACCTTGCTTAACAACAATAGTTCCAGGAATAATTTCCAGTCCTTTATTGGTGAAAACATCCTTAACCACTACATTTTCCATCGTATGGCTGTCACCATTAATAGCCACTGTCCAAGTAACCTTTTTGCTGTTGTAGTTTACTTTTGCAGACTTATTAATAATCACCTGATTAATAGTTTTTTCTTTTTCTATAGTTGTAGATCCAGAAGTAACCGAATTCTTAATAGTCTCGGGTCCTTCAACTCGGTTAATCGCCTTTGTCTGGTATTGGATTTGGTAGGCACTGTTGATATTTTCATTGAACTTCAGTTCAAATCCGTTCTTCCCTGGCTGGGTTGCTGGAGTGACAGTATAATTACTGACCTCATTGGTTCCAACTGTTCCTGCCGCACTGTTCAGGAAACTTACGGGAAATACCTTTACGGAGCCCTGTACTAATTCCTGTGAGTCATTGAAATAATCCTTTAACACAGCATCATCTTTGAGGACCGATGACTCATTATAGTTATAATTGATCTCCCAGTAAGTTACCTGAGTTGCAGAATTATAATCAGATGATTTCTTGTCCAGATAAGCCCCTCTAGTAACTTTCACTGTTGCTGATGCAGGAACAGGATCTAAGTTTGTTCCACTAAATGAAGCATTATTCGTAAAGCTTGTTTTCGTTGCATCCGTGATATCGGTCGTGAACTGAACACGGTAAGCTCCAGTTATTGGCGAGTCATTGAATGCGACATTCAGATTACCCGAAGGAGTTGTAACGGAATATTTAGAGCTTGAAATTTGAGACCCTAGAGTAACTGATCCGTTCAGCTTCACATTCAGATCATATACCTTCACATCCAGCGGATTGGTCAAAGTCAGACCTGCAGGAATCGTATCCATGACATTAGCTCCATAGACACTATCCAATACTTTATTTACATCCACACTCCAAACAATTTGTTTAGCATTTACGTTACCTGAGTTAGTTCCTTTAGGAACACCGCTTTTGGAGATTGTCGAGTCTACTTTAGGCTCGAAAGTAATTGTAACTGTCTGATTGCCTCCGTCAATAGGGAAAACAATCGTCTGTACCGTTGTTTCAGTAAATTTGGTCATATCAAAGGAGGTTTTGATTGTAAAGGCACCATGCACTCCGAAGAACTTATCAACTTCATTGCCCAAGGTCATTACAACCTTGTTCGGGCTGCCTTTAAGTACATCGAAGTACCCTAGGTCCATTCCGTCAGCCTGAAGTGGTACATTTTTAATATCTGAAGCGAGCACAAATTTGTCCGGCAAATCAAAGGAGTATGTATCCCCCCCTTTATAATTGTGGTTATCTGGAAGCTCCCAATTATAGGTAAGTTTAACTTCAGCTCCCTGCTTGTAGACTACATCCGTTACAGGAACACCATTGTCATAGACTGACATAGTCACACTTGTAATAAGTGGATCTGTTATCTCTGTCCCCCCCGCATTAACCTGCGAGATGAGACCAAAACTGTTGGCAAACTGTGTAAATAGCATGACTACAATAATCCAAGCGCCAATTGTCTTTTTCTTCATATAGTTATTACCTCTCTCTCTTGCTATAATCGTTCACTATTCTCTGCGGCTATTTCCCCGCTATCTCTTGCCCTCTCCCCGATCGTCCCCCTATCCCAGATATGTATGTGGACCTTCCATTTCGCTAATAAAGCACTTCTGTAACTGTAAAGGCTGCTACTGAACATTTTCTGAACAAGATTATGAGATACATCATAGATAAAAACAAAAATAAACACCTTTTACGATAAAAAAGGTGTTTCAAATGCATAATATGAGGAATCCATAAAAATTTGTGAATTAAAATTCATTTTTCAGACTAATCTTGTTCAAACTTTTTCCGCTCAAACTTGTTTCAATAGAGGATATTCTGGATTCTCCGCCTGCATTCTCGCCAAAAAAAGATTTTCAACAGATTGTTGAACAAAAAAAAGAAGCTGTCCCCGGAGAAGTCGTGCTGGTCCGGTGAAGCTTCATTTAGGTTTGTTGAGCAATTACAGGTTAGCATGTTCCCGCTTGGTGTATGTCTTACGCTTCTCAATCAGCTTGTTCAGTGCATCCAGATAGGCTCTGGCACTTGCCTCCAGAATATCGGTACTAAGTCCGCGGCCCTGTGCAGCAACCTCGCCTTGAGAGAGCACGACATGGACCTCGCCCTGGGCATCCTTACCCCGGCTGACGGCTTTGATCGAATAATCCCCAAGTGTGACTTCTTCCCCTGTGGCCTGGTCAATGGCATTATAGATCGCGTCTACCGATCCGTTGCCTTCAGCCACAGCGACAATCGGCTGCGGGTCCTGCCCGTTAATAATAACTTTGGCTGTTGGCGTAGCCTCATTACCATACGTAACATATATGGTCTGCAGACTGAAGGTCTCAGGCGTATCAATCAGCTTCTCTTCCAGGAGAGCCAGAATATCTTCATCCGAGACTTCCTTTTTCTTGTCCGCCAGATCCTTGAACTTGGCAAAAGCAGTATTCAGATCTTCCTCGGCGACCTCATAGCCAAGATCACTCAGCTTGTCACGGAAGGCATGACGGCCGGAATGCTTGCCGAGCACCAGCTTGCTTTCTTTGAGGCCAATGGTCTCCGGTGTCATAATCTCGTAGGTGGTCTTCTCCTTCAGCATACCATCCTGATGAATCCCGGATTCATGGGCGAAGGCATTGGCGCCGACGATGGCCTTGTTCCCGGGTACTACCATCCCGGTTAGCTTGCTGACCAAGCGGCTGGTACGGGAAATCTCCGAGAGGACCAGAGAGGTTCTGGCTCCGAAGTATTCACTCCGGGTCTCCAGCGCCAATGCTACCTCTTCAATCGCTGTGTTGCCTGCACGTTCCCCGATCCCGTTGATCGTGCCTTCAATCTGATCTGCACCATTCTGAATCGCAGCCAGCGTATTGGCAGTGGCCATACCGAGGTCATTATGACAATGGGCGCTAAGCTGAACCCGTTCGATATCCGGAACAGTGTCCTTCAGGAATTTGAAGATAGCGCCGTACTCCGAAGGATTCAGGTACCCTACCGTATCTGGAATATTCACTACATTCGCACCCTCACGGATCGCCATAGCTACCATTTCTGCCATGAAATCACGCTCGGTACGACCGGCGTCCTCCAGCGAGAACTCCAGCTTGGGAAAATACTTCTTGGCATAGCGGATAGCCGACTGCGCCGTTTCCAGCACCTGTGACTTATCCATGCGCAGCTTGTGCTGCCGGTGTATCGGTGATGTAGCCAGGAAAATATGAATACAAGGGTCCTGTGCCCCCTGCAGCGCTTCCTTAACCGCATCAATATCACTCTCTCTGGAACGGGAGAGACCGATTAACGTAACGTTCTTGACGGCTCTGGCTACCGCGTTAACCGCAGCCAGATCTCCCGGCGAAGCCGCAGGGAAGCCTGCTTCCATCCGGTCAATCCCCAGCTTCTCCAGCTGATAAGCAATTTCCACCTTCTCACGCGTATTGAGGTTCACACCCGGCGACTGCTCCCCGTCACGCAGCGTCGTGTCGAACACATAAATTTTCCGCATGCTGAGCACCTCCTGAAGATTGTCCATAAACCCTCAAATGCGGCCCGCAAAATTACGGCCGCATCTGAGAATCACACTATGGTTACTTGTATTCTTAAGTATATGATTTTATTTCTTGATCCAGTGCATCATTTCGCGCAGCTGGCTGCCAACCACTTCTACCGGATGAGCGGCTTCATTACGGCGGGTAGCGGTCAGGAAGGCACGGCCGGATTGGTTCTCCAGGATAAAGTCGCGGGCGAATTTACCTTGTTGAATATCAGCCAGCACTTCTTTCATGGCTTTCTTAGTTTCAGCTGTAATGATGCGTGGTCCGGTTACATAGTCACCGTATTCTGCAGTGTTACTGATGGAATCGCGCATGCTGGACAATCCGCCTTCATATACCATATCAACGATCAGCTTCAGCTCATGCAAGCACTCGAAGTAAGCCATCTCAGGCGCATATCCGGCTTCAGTCAATGTCTCGAAACCAGCCTTGATCAGTTCGGACACACCGCCGCAAAGTACAGCCTGTTCACCGAACAGATCCGTTTCGGTCTCTTCACGGAAGGAAGTTTCGATAACTCCCGCACGGGTACAGCCGATACCTTTGGCATATGCCAGACCAATAGCCTTAGCATTGCCGGTTGCATCCTGTTCAATAGCGATCAGGCCGGGAACGCCGAAGCCTTCAACATAAGTACGACGTACCATGTGTCCCGGGGACTTAGGTGCTACCAACAGCACATCCGCATCCTTAGGAGCAACAATCTGTCCGAAATGTACATTGAAGCCGTGAGAGAACATCAGAGCCGCGCCATTCTTGAGGTTCGGTTCGATATCATTCTTATATACGGATGCCTGTGTTTCGTCCGGCATGAGGATTTGCACCACATCAGCACGGGATACTGCTTCGGCTACAGACAATACTTCAAAACCGTCATTCTTGGCAGTTTCAAAAGATTTGCCTTCACGCAGACCGATGACAACCTGAAGACCGCTGTCACGCAGGTTCTGTGCCTGAGCATGTCCTTGGCTACCGTACCCGATTACTGCAATTGTCTTTCCTTTTAAAACGCTAAGTTCTGCATCCTGTTCATAGTACGTTGTAACTGCCATTGTCAAAATCCTCCTTTAATTTGGGACCCATCGTAAAGAGCGGGTGCTTCAAGAACACTCTCCTGTTAGGCTTATTCTATTATAGCGTGCTCCTCAAGCCCCCGCTCTTTAGCGGGCAAAGTCTGTCCTAATCTTAATTAAATTAATGCACACAAGCAGTAATTCGTTAAAGCTGTAAATTGTGACGATCAGGCATTCCCGCGGATCATCGCCGTTACTCCTGTCCGGGACAGCTCCTTAATGCCATAAGGCTTCAGCAGCTCAATCATTGCATCGATTTTGGTAGTCTCTCCGACTACCTGCACCAGCAGGCTTGCCGTACCGATATCTACTACCGAGGCACGGAAGGTCTCGACTACGCCCATAATCTCAGGCCGCTCGGACGGCTCTGCCTTGACCTTAATAAGCGCCAGCTCACGGGCAACCATAGGCTTGGAACCCAGATCAACCACCTTGATTACATCAATCAGCTTGTAGAGCTGCTTCTCGATCTGCTCCAGAGTATGCTGATCACCTAATGTTACTATGACCATCCGGGACAATCCGACCTCTTCGGATTGCCCAACCGTAATACTCTCAATATTGAACCCCCGGCGGCCGAATAATCCGGATACCCGCTGCAGCACGCCAGGCTGGTCATTTACAAGCACAGCAATCGTATGTCTCATCACTGTTATTCATCCCCCATCAGCATTTGATCAATGGTAGACCCTTGGGTTACCATCGGGTAGACATTCTCGTCTTTCGGGACAACGAATTCTACCAGGACGGGTCCAGGTGTTTCCATAGCTTCTTTCCAGGCGGCGCTGGCTTCTTCCTTGTTCGTTGCCCGCAGGCCCTTCACACCGTAAGCCTCAGCCAGCTTCACAAAGTCCGGGCTGCCGGCCAGATCGGTATAGCTGTAACGCTTCTCATAGATCAGGTTCTGCCACTGACGGACCATTCCGAGCACCTCATTGTTGATTACAACAATTTTGACCGGAATCTTATTGATCGCGCAGATGGCAAGCTCCTGGGAACACATCTGCATCCCGCCGTCACCATTAATGGAGACTACGAGCCGCTGCGGATGGGCCATTTGGGCCCCGATCGCCGACGGGAATCCGAAGCCCATGGTTCCAAGGCCGCCCGAAGTAATCCATGAACGCGGATGGTTGAACTTGTAATATTGAGCAGCCCACATCTGATGCTGGCCTACGTCTGTAGTCACAATCGCTTCGCCATTGGTGGTGTCATTAATCATCTGGATCACCCATTGCGGCTTCAGCTCTGTCTCCGAATCCTTGTACCGGTACGGCTGGTCCAGCTTCCACTGGGCAATCTGTGTTCTCCAGGCATCAGCCTTCGAAGCGCGCTTCACATCCGGGTTCAGCATCTCCAGAACCGTCTTAACATCGCCCACAATGGGAATATTAGTTGCTACATTCTTGCCGATCTCGGCCGGATCAATATCGATATGCACAATCTTCGCTTTGGGAGCGAAGCCGTCCAGCTTGCCGGTTACGCGGTCATCGAACCGGGCACCGATATTAATCAGCAGATCGCATTGCTGAATGGCATTATTGGCGGTGTATGTGCCGTGCATTCCCGGCATTCCCATCCATAAGTCTTCGCCGCTCGGGTAACATCCCAGGCCCAGCAATGTAGTAGTAATTGGAATCTCCGTGCGCTTCACGAATTCATACATGGACTCATGCGCTCCAGAGTAGATAACTCCGCCGCCTGCAATAATAATCGGACGCTCCGCTGCCTCAATCGCCTTCACCAGCTTATCCAACTGCAGCTTATTCGGAACCGTGCGCGGATTGTAACCTCGAAGGTTGACCCCTTGCTGTTCTGCCGGAGTGAACAATGTCATCGCCGCCGATACATCCTTCGGAATATCAATCAGTACCGGACCCTTGCGTCCCGTATTCGCAATATGGAAGGCTTCATGAATAATGCGCGGCAGGTCCTCAACATCCCGTACCAGATAGCTGTGCTTCGTAATCGGCATCGTTATCCCGGTAATATCCGCTTCCTGAAAAGCATCTGTGCCAATCAGGCTGGAGAATACGTTACCGGTAATGACCACCAGCGGAACCGAATCCATAAAAGCTGTAGCGATTCCTGTCACCAGATTGGTTGCCCCCGGGCCTGAAGTGGCAATACATACGCCAACTTTACCGCTCGCTCTGGCGTACCCGTCAGCCGCATGGATCGCTCCCTGCTCATGGCGTGTCAGAATATGATTGAAATCGTCGAATCCATAAAGAGCATCATAGATATAGAGCACAGCACCGCCGGGGTATCCAAATACAGTATCTACACCTTCCAGTACAAGACTGCGCAGGAGGACTTCGGAACCCGAAACCACCTCTGGATTTTTCCATTTCTCACGTAACTGCTCTATCGACCGCACTTCTTCCGGTAATTGCGCGCTCATCAGTATTCCTCCCTTCGATCGTTCACATTCATCCATTAATATTAGCGAACAGGCCGTAAATCCTTCCTATTCAACAAAAAAACCTTTCGCCTCCCACGCGCAGAAGAAGCGCGTGAGGGACGAAAGGTTTAGCTTCCGTGGTACCACCCAAGTTTGCATTACATCTCACGATGCAACGCCTTATCAGGATACAAAAATCCATCGATGTAGGCAGGGCCCAAATCTTTGTAACCTGAAGTCCGTAACGCGGACCAAACGATTCCCCCTAATAATTCCACCGCTCTTGCTGATGGACCTTTCAGGGAAACAGCTCCGAGGTGAGCTCGTATATAAGGGATTCTGGTGGAGGTTGCAGCAGTTCCTCTCACTCTCTGAACAAAAGAGCCCTTAAAACTTCGTCCTCATCATCGCCGATGCATGTATGCTCGTTAAATGTTTAGACACATTATATGATTCCTCACACGGTTAGTCAATACCCATCTGCAGGTTATACATTAAATTCTTCATAAAATGTTGTTCTATTTTTGCCGGAACGCCCACACACCCCCGGGCATATGATGTACGACGATGCGTGGAAAGGGGGCATTTATGATGATTCGTTACCGCAGACCCAGGCAGGATGACACCGTGATATATGACTTGATTGAAAAACAGCTTGTCCCGTTATCCCATCTTCCGCAGACGATTATTAATCAGATCAGGAAGGATTTGCCCCGCCGCCTGGGACAGGGAGTCACACTGGTTGCTTGTCCAGACTACGAAAGCGACCCGGTAGGGTTCGTGCACTTCATGCTGCATGGTGATTTGTTATACATCGATATGCTGGCCATTACACCTGCTGCAAAGCGTAAACGTTACGGAAATATGCTTATGGACAGAGCCGAGCGGTTTGCACTATCCCGTGCATGTCATAGAGCAAAAGTCTCTGTAGATACGGGAAATACCGCCGCTCTTGCCTTTTATGAAAAATTGGGCTACAGCGTAGCCCGTTATCAACCGCAAAACTACTGTTATGAGCTTGAGAAACAGTTCCGCTAATAAGCCTTCAGGCTTCAGGGCTTAAAAGAAGCCGATAGGCGGAATACCGTAACCGGGGCCATATCCCCCGTAAGGACCGGGACGGGGAACAGGACCATAACCATAACCGCCTCCATAAGGGGCGCCTCCATATCCGTAACCTCCGCCATAACCGTAAGGAGCCGTACCAACCGCCAGCAAATCAAACAACACAAGCGGAATCAGTGCCTTGGTTTGCACTTTTTTACCGCTGATACGCTGCAGGATAAGTCGGTTTCCTGATATGCGGACCAATTTCCCCGTCACCCTGGAACCATCCTTTTTTACTGCAACGATATTTTTTCCGATTAGCTTAATCACTTGTTTTTTCGTAACCGGCTGTGCCATAATATCTCTCCTCCTTAAGTTTCTTAATCAGTCTATGCGCCTCCCCCGGTATTTGCCTGTACATCTGCCCGGCTCCGGACTTCAATGTAATCCGCACCTGCTACCCTAAACGTCAAAAAGCGCATTCCCTGAATACGGAAATGCGCTCTTGTGATATTCATTCCTATGGATGGTACGCCTTAATCCTAACGTTTGCTCGGGTCGTACGGTTCACCGAGCGCCTTCGGTGCCGAGGAACGGCCCACTGCGCTCACCAGTACGATAATGGTCAGTACATAAGGAATCATGAAGATGAATTCCTGAGGAATGTTCTTGGACCATTCAAACAATTGCACATAGTTACGGATCGCCTGGGACAAGCCGAAGAATACGGCAGCGCCGAACGCACCCAGCGGATTCCATTTACCGAAGATCATCGCCGCAATGGCAATGAAGCCTTGTCCGGAAATGGTATTATGTGCAAACGTACCTGTAGTGGTCAGAGTAATCGTGGCTCCGCCGATCCCTGCAAGCAGGCCGCTCAGCATTACGCCGATATATCTCATCTTGTTGACATTGACCCCCAGGGTGTCAGCCGCACTCGGATGTTCGCCTACTGCGCGCAGACGCAATCCGAACGGAGTCTTAAACAAGACGAAATAAATGACAATAACCAATATAATCGCCAAGTACGTCGTCGGATAGGAGTTGAATATCCCCTCTCCAATGACCGGAATCTTGGAGAGTCCGGGAACAGGCAGCTTGCTGAAGCCGTCAATCAGCGGGGTCTCACCGGATCCTTCGAAGATTAGCTTAACCATGTAGAGTGTACTGCCTGCAGCAAGGAAGTTAATAACCGTACCACTTATGGTCTGATCCGCCTTGAAGGTGATAGAAGCCACCGCATGAATCAGTGAACCAATCACCCCTACAGCCATCGCACTAAGTACGCCAACCCATGGCGCCCATTCACCCATTCCTGCTTCCTGGGCGTAGTAACCGCCTACTGCTGCCGCAAAGGCACCAAACATCATCAAGCCTTCAAGTCCAATGTTCACGACACCGGATCGTTCAGAGAAGATGCCGCCAAGGGCGGCAAATATTAGCGCCGTGGAGAATACGAGCGTCGTATTGAGCAATTGGCCTAAGATTTCCATCTACAACACCTTCTCTTTCTTGCGCTTGAAGTAAAACGGTTTGAGCACCCAGCGTACAATGCCTTGCGCAGCAATGAAGAATATAATCGAACCGATGACGATACGGATTAGCTCTGGAGGCACATCCGCACCAAAGCTCATTCCGGCAGAACCATACGTCAGTGTACCGTATAGAATAGCTGCCAGAATAACACCCAGCGGGTGGGTCAGTCCGAGCAGAGCAACAGCGATACCGTCAAATCCATAGCCTGGTGAAGCTGCAAATACCGATTGATAATGGAATACACCCAGTACTTCGCCCGCGCCTGCGAGTCCGGCGAACACGCCGCTGATGAACATCGCTTTGACCACGTTGCGTCCGACATTCATCCCTGCATATTCTGCAGCATGCGGGTTCAGACCCACAGCCCGCATCTCGTAGCCCTGCTTGGTCTTCCACAGATAGACATAGAAGAAGGTCGCAGCCGCAAGGGCAATCACCGTCCCCCAGTGCAGCCGGGCATTATCAAAGGTGGAGAACAGGAAGGTCATGGAGAGAGAAGCCGGATTATCCTCCGACCGGTTCTGCCCTTCTAACAGCAAGAACGTCCGGACAATATAGTTCGACAGGAACAATGCAATCCAGTTCAACATGATCGTTGTAATAACTTCATTAATGCCGCGCTTAGCCTTCAGATATCCGGCAATACCGGCCCACAGTCCGCCGCATACACCAGCTGCAATCACCGCTAGCGGCACTAATAGGAAGGTTGGCAATACCCCGCCAAGCTTGATACCGACAACAGATGCAGCCGTCATGCCGATCATTACCTGCCCATCCGCACCAATGTTAAACATTCCTGAACGGAAGGCGAAGGCTACGGCCAGACCTGTCAGCATCAGCGGAGTCATCTCACGTACAGCCTCACCGAAATCATACGGGCTGCCGAACACACGCTTGAAGAGCGCGGAGTAAGCCGCTATAGGGTCATAACCGCCAATGAGCATAACAACAGCCCCGACAAGAAAGCCCAGCAGAATGGCTACAAGCGGAACAATATAGCTGTCTGTTGCGAATATTTTCCGGATTCTAGACATCCGCATGACCTCCCCGCTTCAGACTGCCCGCCATCATCAGACCCAGTTCCTGGTCATTCGTATCCTGCGGGAATACTTCTCCGACAATCTGCCCTTCATAAATAACAGCAATCCGGTCGGACACATTCATAATTTCATCCAGCTCAAAAGAAATCAGCAATACAGCTTTGCCTTGATCACGCTGGGCAATCAGCTGCTTCTGTACAAACTCTATCGCCCCGACATCAAGACCACGGGTAGGCTGTGCAGCAATCAGCAGAGTCGGATTCTTGTCTATTTCCCGCGCAATAATCGCTTTTTGTTGATTACCGCCGGATAATGAACGCGCCTTGTTCTCAATGGATGGTGTACGCACATCGAACTGCTTCACCAGATCCTCTGCATGCCGGTTAATCACATCCTTGTTCAGGAATCCGTTCTGATTATACGGGCTCATATAATACGTTTCCAGAACCATATTCTCGCTGACCGTGAAGTCCAGCACCAGACCATGCTTGTGACGGTCCTCCGGAATATGGGAGACATTCATTTCAGATACCTTGCGCGGCGACAGATTGGCAATCTCCTTACCCGAGACCTTGATCGAGCCGGAATCAATCTTACGCAGCCCGGTAATCGCCTGAATCAGCTCACTCTGGCCGTTCCCGTCCACTCCGGCAATCCCCAGAATCTCACCTGCCTTCACTTCAAAGCTCAGGTCGTTCAGTACAGAGACGCCATCCTTACTTTTACTGTGGACACCTGACAGCTTCAGAATACTATCGCCAATATGAGCTGGCTGCTTGTCCACTTTGAACGTGACTCCGCGTCCAACCATTTTCTCCGCCAGCTCATTAGGATTGGTCTCGGAGGTCTTCACCGTATCAATCACTTTACCGCGCCGGATAATGGTTACACGATCGGAAATCTGCATAATTTCCTTCAGCTTATGTGTGATAAGAATAATGGACTTGCCTTCTGCAACGAGCCGCTTCATAATCGCCATCAATTCCGTAATTTCCTGCGGCGTTAGTACAGCGGTAGGCTCGTCGAATATAAGTATATCCGCTCCGCGGTACAGGGTTTTCATAATTTCTACCCGTTGCTGCATGCCCACCGAAATGTCATGAATTTTGGCATTCGGATTGACTTGAAGACCGTATTGCTCCGATAGCTTACGAACCTGCTCCGCAGCGGATTTATAGTCGATTTTAAGACCTTTTTTCGGCTCCATCCCCAGAACAATGTTCTCGGTAACCGTAAAGGGATCTACAAGCTTGAAATGTTGGTGAACCATACCAATGCCAAGCTCAATAGCTTTATTGGGGTTATCAATAATAACCGGTTTCCCGTCGATTTCGATGCTGCCTTCATCGGGCTGGTACAGTCCGAATACGATATTCATCAAGGTCGATTTGCCTGCCCCGTTCTCACCCAGCAGCGCATGGATCTCCCCCTTTTCCAGCGTCAGACTAATAGAGTCGTTCGCAACGATACCGGGAAAGCGTTTTGTGATTTGCTTCAACTCTACGACAGGAGCCGCAGCACTCATGGAATCACCCTCATCACAGAATATATAATTTTCGCCTTAAAGACACGGCTGTACCGCCCCAAACAGGACGGTACAGTTGTGATTGTCTATAACAGATGTTGTAACAGGGAACAAGGCCAGCACATAGACCGGCCCTGCTTCTGCGTTATGTTAGATCCAGTAAAGGTGAGACATTGAATTATTTGGAAGGAACAACGATTGTTCCATCAACGATTTTCTTGCTGTACTCATCAACCTTCGCCAGAATATCAGCACTAACGTTAGCCTTGGAAGTCTCAGGAAGGCCTACACCGTTGTCTTTCAGACTAAGAACAGTGATAGTACCGCCCTTGAAGGTTCCGTCAACCACCTGCTGGGAGACTTTCTTAACTGCTTCGTCTACACGCTTGATCATGGAAGTCAGAGTTACGTCATCGCCAAATTCCAGGGATTGGTCTTTGTCTACGCCGATAACCCATACTTTAGTACCACCGGCTTTGTTGCGGGATTTAGCTTCATTGAACACGCCGTTGCCTGTTGCGCCAGCAGCCGGGAAGATGATGTCGTTACCGGCATCGTACAGAGTAGCAGCCAATGATTTACCAGTATCCGGCTTGTCATAAGCACCTGCATAAGTGATCTTCACTTCTGCCTTAGGGTTAACAGCTTCTACGCCGGCTTTGAAGCCCACTTCGAAACGTTTGATAACCGGGCTTTCCATACCGCCGATGAAACCGACTTTGTTGGTTTTGGTTGTCAGGCCTGCAACAACACCTACCAGGAAGGAACCTTCATTCTCAGCAAAGGTTACAGATTCAACGTTCGGAGCATCTACTACGCTGTCGATGATCGCCAGGTTAGCATTAGGGTTCTCTTTGGCAACCTTCAGTACAGCATCACCAAGGTCGAAACCGATCCCCCAAGTCAGATCATAGCCGCCTTTAACGAATTGGTTAAGGTTAGGCTCATAATCTGCATTGGATTTACTTTGCAGGTATTTAATATCAGCTCCAGCATCTTTCTTAAGAGACTCCAGTGCTTCCCATGCGGATTGGTTAAAGGATTTGTCATTAACACCGCCTACGTCAGTTACGAGGCCTAGCTTGACAGCCTTAGGAGCCTCAGTTGTTGCTGGTGCTTCTGTTGCCGCTGCGTCAGATGGTGCAGTAGTCGCTGTTCCGGCGTTACCGGAGTTAGCGCTGTTATTGTTACCGCATCCTGCCAAAATGACAGTGAAGGCCATAACCATAACCAAAGATAGTTGGTAAAACTTCTTCATCGAAAGTGATCCCCCTTAGAAAATTGGATGTCTTCTGTGTTCTGCTTGGACATACCATTAGTACAAATTATACCTGCAAAAAAAGCTAAAATCCAGTCTATTAATGACCTCAGGTCAATAATAATTTGCATTTTTCAACAAGAAATCGCTTACCTTGACATGTCGCGTAATCTCTATGTCCATTCAATGTTAGAAAACCTCAAAATGTATCTCCTGGCTCCAAGGCATTAACATTATTATTGCACAGGGACGGCTTTTCTATTATCATGTATGATTACATATTGTACGCAAAGGGAGTTACTGAAAAATGGAACAAGAACACACACCACAAGCTGCACCAGACTTCAAATACTGTCATGAGTCCCGCGTATTCAAAACCGGCCGTGTCTTCCCGAATGATGTGAACAATCACAAAACGTTGTTCGGCGGCAAATTGATGAGCACGATTGACGAAGTGGCCTCCATCTCGGCTATGCGCCATTGCCGTGTCAACGTGGTGACCGCCTCCGCTGACTCTGTAGACTTTCTTCTGCCGATCCGGCCAACGGATTCCGTCTGCTTCGAATCCTTCGTCTCCTGGACCGGACGCACCAGCATCGAGGTATTCGTTAAGATCATCTCAGAGAATCTGTACACAGGCGAACGCGCGGTTGCCGCCACATCCTTCCTGACCTTCGTCGCCGTCAATGAAGACGGTTCTACGTGTCCTGTACCGGCTGTCGTTGCCCAGACGGATGAAGAGAAGCTGATCTGCCAGTCTGCCGACGAACGTTCAGCACTGCGCAAGCTGCGGCGCGCCAGCAGCAAGAAGCTGGCTTCTCTGCTCGGAACAACAAAATACTGGGAATAGCAAACCCCAGCACAACTGGCTCCAGAAGGGCAACGTGCAACATACCCGTCCATTCTCACCGCGCAAAAAAGCACCGTCACACGGGAAACTCCCGCAGGCGGTGCTTTTCGATTTCTATCGTCTTACGCGTTGATCTTCTCTTTGGCCACAACAGCCAGGGAGTTGAATGCGTTCAGATCGTTTACTGCCAGATCAGCCAGCATCTTACGGTTAACTTCTACACCAGCGAGTTTCAGGCCGTATACAAGCTTGCTATAAGAAAGACCGTTCAAACGAGCTGCTGCATTGATACGAACGATCCACAGTCTGCGGAAGTTACGTTTGGTCTGACGACGGTCACGGTAAGCGTAAACCATCGACTTCATTACTTGCTCTTTAGCTGTTTTGAAAATGCGGTGCTTGGAACCGAAATAACCCTTTGCCAGCTTCAATACTTTTTTATGTCTACGACGAACTACAAATCCGCCCTTAACTCTTGCCATATTAATAAACCTCCCAAAAATGTGTGATTAACTATTTCAAGTTAGCGAGTCCTTGTTTCAAACGTCTTACATCCCCAGGGGCCATTACCGGATTGCCGTTCAATACGCGTTTTGCGCGTTTCGATTTGTGGGACAGCAAGTGGTTCTTGTGGGCTTTGTAACGCAATACTTTACCAGTTCCAGTGATCTTGAAGCGGCCTTTCAGGCTGCTATGTGTTTTCATTTTAGGCATGGTGTTTCCTCCTTGAATATTATGCGGCGCCAAATTGCTGTGCAAATGACTCCAGGATTATTGGGCTTTTGGAGCCAAAATCATAATCATGCTGCGGCCTTCCAGCTTGGGATGGCGCTCAACAACAGCAATTTCTTCCACTTCGTTCTTCACGCGCTCCAGGATTTTCTGGCCGATACTAGCGTGGGTAATCTCACGTCCGCGGAAACGAACGGAGCACTTCACTTTATCGCCTTCACCCAGGAACTTGATCACATTGCGGAACTTGGTCTGATAATCATGTTCCTCAATGTTTGCACGGAACCAGACTTCCTTGAGATCCACGATCTTCTGGTTCTTGCGGGCTTCCTTCTCTTTCTTCTGCGTTTCATAACGGAACTTGCCGTAATCCATGATGCGGCATACCGGCGGCTTCGCCTGCGGTGCTACGTTGACTAAATCCAGATTAAGATCGATCGCCATCTGTAACGCCTCGCGGATCGGCTTGATCCCGATTTGTTCACCCTCTGCTCCGACCAGCCGAACCTCTTTGGCACGAATTTCATCATTGATCATATGTTCCTTACTGATAATACTCCACCTCCGGATTTCTTTGGGAAATATATTGCGGTTCTCCATAAAAAAGGGATGCCGGTAATTCCCCGACACCCCGTTTGATCAACGTTCATGAATTATAACCATTCATAAAGCATTGAGATCAAAACCAGACGGCAATTTAGCCGTTCAGGTGAGAAGCCGGTGCTTCTGCTTGCAATCCCTATGTTTTGCATACTTGAATACTATACAACATCATGCAGAAGGTGTCAACACCTTCTGCAACAATTATATTCACGCACGAACCTACGAGACCTGCTTGCTCTGCACCTCTTCAAGCCGCACTACGCGTGTATGCTTGGTATGGCTCCACTGCTTGTTGTTCTGCGTGAAGAACGCGTAGAACGTAATGGGATACCACGAGAGCAGGTAGACCGGGAAGACCAGCAGGTACAGATAGACCTTCTTGAACTTCACCCGCTCCAGCACCATCGCCAGCAGGAAGGTCAAAATATTGGCGCCGACGGCAAGGTAACCCAGCCAGAGCGGCAGATGGCCATAAATATTGGCGATATTCGGACCATCGAATAATACGTTGTCTACAAACATTACGGCAGTCATCAGGAACGTAAGCAGCACAATATATACGTTCGCCCCATAGAGCGCCAGGTCGAACTTGGTCAGGCTGCGTTCCTTGATCCCCTGCCACAGCAAAGGGAAGAAGTAACGGCGGGCCACGGTGAAGTGCCCCTGCATCCAGCGCAGACGCTGTCTGGAGGAAGCCTTGAACGTAAGCGGCTTCTCATCAAACACTTTGGCGTCATAATTAAATCTTGGATACACGCCCTTAGAGGCGCTGCGCATCGTGAATTCCAAATCCTCAACCAGACTGGTTGCGCCCCAGCCCATTTCCTTGAGCAGGTTCGTCTCGAAGCACATTCCGGTTCCGCCGAGGAAATTGGCCATCTTCAGATTATGGCGAGACAGCTGCCAGAGCCGGTTGATATACCAGTAGGATACGCCGTAAGCAGCAGTGATCCAGGAATCCTCCGGATTCTTGGTATCAATATACCCTTGAATGACGCGTCCGCCTGAACACAGATCATTGTTCATCTCTGTCAGGAATTCCGTGTGCGCCAGATTATCGGCATCGAACATTACGACAGCGTCATATTGGCGCGGCAATGCCCACAGCTCCTTCAGCATCCACTCAATCGCATAGCCTTTACCGCGCAGGTTCGCATTGGTACGGACACAGGCATTCATGCCGTGCTCCCGGACGATTGCAGCTGTACTGTCTGTACAATTGTCACAGATAACAAATACATCGTACAGTTCCTGGGGATAATTAAGCTGCTTGAGATTCTCCATCAGTGCGCCGACCACTTCTTCTTCGTTGTGCGCAGCAACCAGTACGGCAAATGACTTTTGCGGCGCATGATTAACCTTGTTCTTCTTCTTGCGCAGTCCAAACAGTGAAAATCCAAACTGATAAACTGCAATTGCTGCCAAGATCACTTGGAGCGTAACAAACAGTGCGTCTGTCATGATCTTTTGATGCCCCCTTTTTCCGAGTCTACAAGTCTAGATGTTCTTTGTCTCTCTCTCTGCTTGTTAACGTTCTATCTGACCCTTTTGTTGCATCCCTTACAGTAGACTAGAATGTTCCCTTTATCGGGCAGGATTCCCAGTGGGTTATGTCCCGTTCCAGAAGATATGAATATGGATTCCGCCTGACTGATCGGCTCCTTATTTCTCTGTTACCTTATAAACGGGATCTTCCTGCTTGAATCATTGTAAGTCGTAAGGGCCTCCGAAGTCAAAAGAGACATTTTTCGAGCGGACCCGAGCTTTTTCTTGAACGGACAACCTTAAAAACGTATGATAAAGACAGCTTCAGGACATAGAGCCTGCTGCTTAAGCTGCGCCAGATCTCTTTAGCCGGACTATTCGGAGGGACAAGATATGAGACCTTTATTTAAGAAACTGCATCTCTTGGAGCAGCGCCTTTTTCAATGGATCAACGGACGGATGCACAATTCTTTTCTGAACTTCTGGCTCTATTACCTCACTCATCTCGGAGGTGCGACAAGCGCCATTGGCATCAATGTTCTGATCTGGGCACTGTGCCCGCAGCCTTGGAGAACAACAGGACTGCAAGCGCTCACCGCACTGGCTGTAAGCCATGTGCCCGTAGCCGTCGCCAAAAAGCTGTACCCGCGTATGCGTCCTTATCTGACCTTGCCGGACACCCATACTTTTCGTAATCCGCTTAAGGACCATTCTTTTCCTTCAGGCCATACGACCGCTATCTTCGCCTCAACGGTTCCTTATATGATAGCCTACCCTGTCCTGACCGCAATCCTGCTTCCGCTGGCCTGCACGGTCGGCTTCTCCCGGATCTATCTCGGACTGCATTATCCTTCGGACGTCTTGGCAGGCGCAGTCATCGGCTCAGGTGTCGCAGCCGGTACGCTTGCACTGTGGGTATGATGCCGGGCATTCAATCGTCTTACCACACTTGCCCTGCACCGCCTATTTTATACTCTTACGCCAAATATTGCGAAGCCGCTACAGCGTCTACGGATTCAACGCTGCAAGGTGCCCGGAGTATGACCGGCAGGCTGAACAAAGAAGAAGCCGGAATGACGTAAAAGGCAGTTCAGGGCCAAGCCCCGGACTGCCTTTTACTGTGATATCCCTTATCTGTCCGTTGTCTGGGGGCAGAAACCTTCCGCTGGCTTAAAGACGGTATTTATCCAGACGGGTAGCCTGGTACTGCTTCAGCGCTTCTTCCCCAACAATGGCTTCGCAGCGGTGAATGTTCACGCCGCGTCCATAGAATTTGGTCTCGTATTCCGTCATCACATGCTCTTCGTTGATCACGCCGCCCTCATGCAGGTCCAGAGAGATGTTCTTCATCTGCAGGCCATAGTCGGCAAACGCGTTGAGCGAGAATTCGAACAGGCTCCGGGAATCCGTCTTCAAATGAATCTCGCCAAGCGGGCTAAGCAGACCGCGGTATTTGTCGAGAAAACGCGGATGGGTCAGACGGCGGCGGGCATGCTTGCTCTTCGGCCAAGGATCGCTGAAATTCAGATAGATCCGCTCCAGCTCGCCCGGAGCGAACACTTCCTCCGCATAATCAATATTGGCAAGCGCCACTCTGACGTTCGGCGGTGTCTCTTCGCCTGCCGGCTCCCATACATTTCTGGCCTTCTCGGCGGCACGCCGCACCAGTTCATCGTACATATCAACGCCGATAAAATTAATATCCGGATATTTGAAGCTCATTTGACTGATAAACTGCCCTTTGCCCATTCCGAATTCCACATGAATCGGATGGTCATTGCCGAACAATTCGGACCACCGGCCCTTCAGGCTGCGTGGTTCCAGGATGACCAGATCGGTCTGCTCCTCAAGACTTTCACGTATTCCTTTTCTTCCGCGTAAACGCATAGGTACTCCTCCGCTTATCTCTTATTGCCTTATCTGTGAATAGGATAACTGCCACTTGCAATATTGTGCCGAACTTACCGGCAAAAGTAAAGAGGTTTAAGCAGGAAGCCCTTATTAGGTGGGCAGACATGTTCAGATCATCGCGCGCAAAAAGAAAAAAAGGGATCCCGGCCGGTCTGAATGACCGGACGAAATCCCTTTATTGGTGTATTTTGAAATATGATCCGCCTTATTATCACGGTATCCTATCTATTTGGCCGGGGAATTGAACTCAAACGTCTTCTCGAATGCACTGCGGATCTTGCGCTGCGCTTCGGTCTTGATCTTGTGGTTGCCGTTAAATTCCACGCCTGTCAGGGCGAGAGCTTCGTCGGGAGTCAGCTGCACATCAATCGAACCTTTGTTATCAGCATATACCGTTTGAGAATTCATCGTTATCACCTCTAAGGTTTATTATGGACCGGACGACACGAAATTATGAATTCAAGCATGTGATTGTGGTTGCTGCAGCGGCTTTTTTTACTCTTTAAATATAACACATTATGTAAGCATTTTCAAGCGAATTCCCGTTGATCCGCAGCCTATTTTCAGCTTTATTTTCGGCGGAATTCCGGGTGGGATTGTTACGTTCATCCTGGATTTTTGATACAATGGGAAGGTTAATGAAAGGAGCTGCACATGTCTAATCTTCTACAGACCTCCTCTCCGCTGCTGTGGGGGGACAAACGGTTCCATACCTGGAACTATGAAATGCGCGAGCAGATGGATACCAAGGTGTTCAAGGTCATGCTCGATGCGGGCTTCACCTGTCCGAACCGTGACGGTTCCATTGCCAAAGGAGGCTGTACCTTCTGCAGCGCCAGAGGGTCAGGCGATTTCGCCGGGAGCCGCCGGAATGACCTGGTCACCCAATTCAATGATATCCGCGACCGCCAGCATCTGAAGTGGCCAAACGCCAAGTATATCGGCTATTTCCAGGCTTATACCAATACGTATGCTCCGGTAGAGGAGCTGAGGGAATATTATGAAGTCATCCTGCAGCAGCCGGGGGTCGTCGGCCTGGCTATTGCCACCCGCCCGGACTGCCTCCCGGATGATGTTGTGGAGTATCTGGCCGAGCTGAACCAGCGCACCTATCTATGGGTTGAAATGGGGCTCCAGACCATTCACCAGTCCACTTCCGATCTGATCAACCGGGCGCATGATTCGGCCTGTTATACGGAAGCTGTTGCCAAGCTGCGTCGTCACGGCATCCGGGTGTGCACCCACATCATTCACGGACTCCCGCAGGAAACGCATGAAATGATGCTGGAGACCGTATCGGCTGTAGCCCATATGGGCGTGCAGGGGATCAAAATTCACCTGCTCCACCTCATGCGCAAAACGCCGATGGTGAAGCAGTATGAAGCCGGCCTGCTGCGGTTTCTGGAGCAGGATGAATATGTGAAGCTGATTGCCGATTCACTGGAAATCCTGCCGCCGGACATGATTGTCCACCGGCTGACCGGCGACGCCCCGCGCGAGGCTCTGATCGGCCCGATGTGGAGCCTCAAAAAATGGGAAGTGCTCAACGCCATTGATCATGAGCTGACCGCCCGCGATACCTGGCAGGGTAAGTATTGGAGGAAGGGCTAATGGGCTTCATGTCCGTCCTTAGCTTCGCCCACAAACTGACCGGGGAGCGGCTGTCTCCCGGCGGCCTGGCTATTGACGCCACTGTGGGCGCAGGTGCCGACACCCTGTTCCTCGCCAGGGCGGCCGGGCCGCGCGGCGCGGTCTACGGCTTCGACATCCAGCACGCGGCGCTGGCTCTCGCCGGAGAGCGCCTGCGGCTGGCCCGGGAGGAAGCGCCTGCTGCGCTGGCTCCCGTAACGCTGCTGCAGCAGAGCCATGCAGCTATGGCTGAAGCCGTTCCGCCCGCTTGGCGCGGGGCGGTCTCGGCGGTGATGTTCAACCTCGGCTATCTGCCTGCGGGCGATGCCGATAAGAGTATCATCACCGAGCCGCAGAGCACGCTGGCCGCGCTGGAGGCGGCGCTCCTGCTGCTGCGCCCGGGCGGGATCATCACGGCCGTGCTGTATCCCGGCCACGAAGGCGGCGGCCGCGAAGCCGCCGCTGTCGAAGCCTGGGCCGCCGGACTGGCCCAGCCGGAGGCGCAGACCATCGTGTACCGGCAGCTTCAGCGCGAGTCTGCCCCTTATGTTATCGCTGTGGAGAAGAAAAAGGGAGCCGTTCACTGAACGCGGCATTGCAGGTCCACAGGAAGATGAAGTGCGCCTTGCTTTTCTCCGCTTCCCCGGACAGAATAAGGTTGAGATGTACAGCCACAATATAACGAATGATTATTCTATTATCAGGAAGGAAGATGTTGTAATGACGAAACCATATCCTCTGAAATTTCAGCCGGAGTTCAAAGAGCGTGTCTGGGGAGGACGGGCGCTGGAGAAATTCGGCCTTAATCTGCCGGAAGGCCATATCGGCGAAGGCTGGATGATCGCTGACCATCCGAACGGCACCTCTTCTGTAGTGAACGGCGAGCTGGCCGGGCAAGGTCTGGATGCCATCCGTGAGCAGTTCGGGCATGAGTGGTTCGGCAGCAAGGGTATTACGGAGGATGGCGGAAGATTCCCGCTGCTGATCAAGCTGCTCGATTGCAATGACAATCTCTCTGTACAGGTACACCCTACTGATGATTATGCCGGATTACCGAAGGGCGAACTGGGCAAAACAGAAATGTGGTATGTGCTGGATGCCAAACCGGGCGCCAAAATCATCTACGGCCTGAAGGAAGGCGTAACCCGCGAGATGCTGCAGGAAGCGCTGGAGAACGGAACCGTGATGGACAGCCTGCAGGAAGTGACTGTATCAGCCGGAGACTCCTTCTATATCCCCGCCGGTACTGTTCATGCCTTGTGCGCCGGAGTGGTTGTAGCGGAAATCCAGCAGAATTCCGACACTACATACCGGATTTACGATTACGACCGTCCGGGCCTGGACGGCAAGCCGCGCGAGCTGCATATTGAGGATTCCCTGAATGTTACGGCCTATGAAGGCGCAGGAGCCACTTCGATGAAGACCGATAGCGCAGTGGCCGGCGAATGGCTGCAAATTGCCTCCTCCCCTTATTTCATTGTGGAAAAAGGTGTCGTTGCAGGTGAATGGCAGCTGGCCACAACAACCGACAGCTTCACCATTCTGGTGATCTGCGAAGGCAGCGGCCACCTGATCTGGGATGGCGGTTCCCAGCCTTATGCAGCAGGGGAATGCTACCTGCTCCCTTCGAGCCTGGGCGCTTACAGCATCGAAGGGAAGTCTACCGTGCTGCGTTCTTATCTGCCCTAAGCAGCCGGATGTATCCCGTCGTAACTTGAATATGGGGACGGATCAAATTTTCAACGAAGTACTCTTACGCTAGGATTGCTGAACTTTAACTTTTCAGGAGGACAGGCGATGATAGAGAATACCTTCACAATGACCGATCCACTAGACGTCAAAATCCATGTCTACGAGTGGCTGCCGGAAGCAGGAGCGGATATCCGGGGGATTGTGCAGATTGCGCACGGCATGTGTGAGACGGCCGCTCGGTATGCCCGCTTGGCGTCGGCGCTTACAGGAGCCGGTTATGCGGTGTATGCCAATGACCACCGGGGCCATGGCCTTACCGCAGGCAAGGTTAATCTGCTCGGCGACAGCGGGGAGAACGGCTTCTACTGGATGCGGCGCAATCTCCTGCAGCTTGGGGGCATTGCCCGCTCCCGCCATGAGCAATCTCCTATCTACCTGTTCGCCCACAGCATGGGTTCCTTTCTCGCTCAAAAGCTGATGTGTGAAGAAGGCCATGAAATTTACAGCGGCTTCATCCTCAGTGGTACCAATGGGCCCCGGAGTATGCTGCGGATGGCAGAATCCTTATCGGCCGTGCAGCAGCGGCTGCAGGGAGACCACCATCGCAGCGTACTGCTGAACGGGATTGTCTTCGGCGCTTATAACCGTTCATTTTCTCCGGTGCGGACGGCTTTTGACTGGCTCAGCAGCGATCCCAAGGAGGTGGACCAGTTCATTGCTGATCCGTACTGCGGGGCGATCTGTACCACCCGTTTCTTCCGGGATTTCTTCCATATGCTGCGCGAGCTTCATACCAAGTCCACTCTGCGGACCCTATGCAGTGACAAGCCGGTCTACCTGTTCGCCGGAGAGAAGGACCCTGTGGGGATGAACGGTCAAGGGGTGAAGCGTCTGGCCGAGCTGTACAGGGAACAAGGGGTACAGGACGTAGAATACAAACTATATCCCGGAGGCAGGCATGAGATGCTGAACGAGGTCAACCGGGACGAGGTCACTGCCGATGTACTCGATTGGCTCGCCCGCCACCTGCCTGCCGAATCCATGCGGCTTCAACCTACGGCGGAATAGTCTATGGCGCAGGTGGAGCACAATGCTGATTCATGGCGCTGATTCATGTTGATCCGCATAGATGGTGATAAGAGGCACTCCGCGGTGGAGTGCCTCTTTGTTGGTTTATTTAGCTGTAGCTAGCAAACAAGCTAAGCTCTGCGGTATCCTTAGCCGTAGCAAGTTAAGCTCGACGGTTATCTTTTGCTCACAGCACTAAGTTAAGCTCGACGGTAAGCCTTTTGCTCACAGCGCTAAGCTATGCTCGACGGTAATCCTTTGCTCACAGCGCTAAGTTAAGTTCGACGGTAACCTTTTGCTCACAGCACTAAGTTAAGCTCGACGGTAATCCCCTAGCTTCACTGTACCGCAAAGTCTGCCGCCGACCCGGCAGTAGCGATTATAGGCATTGTTGCACCTTTTGCAGGATTCTCGCCATAGTGGTACCGTAGCAGCAACAAATGCTGCAGTTTTTGCATAATTCCCAACAAATCAGAGCTCTAGCAACACCAGTTGTTGCACTTGGTGCAGGATTCCACCATACCGATAGCTTAGCAGCACCGATTGTTGCAATTCATGCAGGATTTCCAGGCTTCAGCATCCCTGCTAGAACTTGTTTATACGCCGGAAGATCATACGATGAATTATTGACTTTGGTCTTGGAAATATTTAAGCGGTTATATATAATTTCCTCCAGCTCCCTTCTTGCCTCAAGAACCTTCAAAGTTCCTTCTAAGCCCAGGTGACCCCGTCTTAAGCCATAGCCTTGTTTGGTGTAATATTCGACGAATCCTTCCGACCACTCCAGGGGTCTCTCGCGGACCGCTTTATGGAAAGCATGCTCCAGATTATCCTGTTCAACATAAATCAGAAGCGGATTCAATTCCGCTATTATGGCCTCCAGTTCCAGAGGGTAGCTTATAGTGTCTTCCTTGGCTGCATCATGCTTAATCATCCCCATGGTCACAGGGTTCTGTATAAAACAACACTCAAACACATACGTGTCCGGCCTCTGCAAAGCCTGCTCCGCAAACTGCCTCCATCTTGCCGTAATCAGTTCCCTGTTCTGAGCGAGCGGCAATTCATACACATCATTCCGGGCAAAAACATCCATCCATTCCTTTGGCACAAGGGACCCGTATTCATTTAGGATTTTACGGTATTCCACAAGGTAATGGCTGGCCTGATAAGTAGTTCGTGAAGCTAATATATTCCTTGTATTCCCGCTGGTCATCCATAGCTCATCGTATTCGGCTTTGGTAAGGCAAGCGACGCCCTCATAATCCGCCGGATGATCTAAATCCCCCTCCAGAAAGAGCCGGACCGGGATGTTCATCTCCGTAAGAATGTCAGAAATCAGTTGCGCTGTTGTGGATTTCCCGAAGCCGGGTAAGCCCTCGATTAGGACCAATTTAGGTTGCATATATTCGTTCCCCCGTTCACTATTTAGGAGGTTAAGCAGGCAAGAAGCCATAGAGATGCGGTATCCCGGCAACAAAAAAGGATACCCGAAGGTATCCGCAGAAGTGTCGGTCTATGAAGCAAACCTACCCTGCATACCCTGTAAGATTAAAGAAAGTCATGCCTAATAGCATAGTGATCTCCACTATTGCTGATCTGGCATTCTTCCGGTTAATTAATCCTTACAGAGTAGTCCACATGATAGGTGTAGGCTCCTTTATTGGCATCTCGTTAGTGATTTTAACACTGCATAGAGGTAAATCTCAATGATGTACTGTTGAGAATAGCTTAGATTTCAGAGGACTCCCTGTTTTAGTATACTCGCTAATTGAAGCATGCGGTGTTTCTGCAGCTTCCCCTATCAGGGTACGGATAGCCATCCCGTGTCCGGTAATGATCACCTTTTGAAACCCGAGATATTGGTCAATCACCTTCTCCACGCGGCTACTCAGCATTTCCTTGGATTCCCAAGGTTTGGTCTCTCCGGGAGGGTAAACTCCATGGTTAGCATCATAATCGTTCCCCAGCTCAGTTAGCCGCTCCAATGAACCGTATTGAAAGGTTAAGTCCGGCTGCCATTCCCTTAGATCGAATTCAATTCTTATGTCCAAACCCAGTTCCTTGGATAAAATAGCTGCCGTTTGAAGTGCTCTTGTATATGGAGAAGAAACGATAATCTCCGCTGCTTGTAAACGTTCATCCTTCGCGGCCTCGTATACTTGGCGAACCCCCGTATCCGTAAGAGGGACCAGGTCCCGGCCATGCCCCTTCAATTGGTACAGTTCATTAATCTCCCAATCGGGTTCACCATGGCGGATGAGATAAAATTGCGTCATTTAGAATCCTCCAGACCAAATGGAGCATAAAGCTGCCATTCTCCATTCAGGGCAAGCCTGGCCCCCAGCGATGTCACTGTAGTCGGCCAACTGTCAATGTACTGGGTTTTTCGCTTACATTTGGCCCACGCGCCTCCGCAACGCCGAATGTGTTCGGTTTTTCACCTACACGTGGCCTGTGTCTGGTGAGATCAGGTCACTCTTCCCTATAAAGACAAAGCGTAATACTGCGCCCGCTGGCTCTCGTCCTGCTGATACAGGACGACCAGCAGCGTTCGGCCGTCCCTTGCACCCGGATGCGCATCGGCCGGGGCCGGTACGATTCCTTCGGCTATCGCTACTGCTGAATGCATTGCGTCTGCTTGCCCGGCAGCAACCATACCGCCCTCATTCTTGCCGCTCCCGCTAACCGCCATGTGCAGCCTCAGATTCTCTACCAGGCCGCCCGCCAAACCATCGGCGTCTACAGCCGCCGATCCAGCTCCAGCGCCGCCCTCAGCCGCAGCTTCAGTCTGCGGCTCTGCTTCCGCGCCAGCCAAGCCGTCGAACCGCAGCCCGCTGATCGACGCCAGCACCGGCTCCAGCCGGAAGGGCAGCACATCCAGCACGATGAACTTTTGCAGCTCCCGTTCGCTGACACGGGACTTGGCCAGCTTGGCCGAGATCCGCTCCGGCTGCTCCGCAATCTGCTTCAGGTATTTCGCCCACTCTGACTTATCGAGTACATCCTCCCACCAGATCTTGCGCGGCTTGTACTTATGGGCCAGGAAGTAGTCCAGCTTCATCAGGCCGGTGACAATCTCCATGGAGGCCGTGCCACGGTCCGTCAGGAAGTTATGCAGCCGGGTGAACAGATCCTCCAGCTGATGCCCGATCTTCTGCCAGCCCCGTTCTTCCCAGTAGTCACCGAACTCCTGGAAGAAGTCGAACGGGGACGGGAAGACATAGCGGATCAGGTACTTGACGGAATGAGCCAGCCGCTGGCTGTTCCAGTACTTCTCCAGCACATCCTCCAGCCGCTTGAGCCGGATAATATCCGAGAACGGCATCACATGGCTGCTGAGAATCTCGTATGGCGCATGCTCCATATACGTATAGTCGTATTTGGCGGCCTGGGCGCGCAGCCCGGTGCCGCGCAGCATTTTGAGGAAGCCTAACTGTAGCTCCTCCGGCTCCATGGCGAATACATCATTGAAGGTCTTGCGGAAGGTGGCATAATCCTCCATCGGCAATCCGGCGATCAGATCGAGATGCTGGTCGATATTGCCGCTGGCCTTGATCTTCATCACGGTGCGCGACAGCTTGGTGAAGTTCTGGCGGCGCTTGACCAGCTCATTCGTCTCGTCATTCGTGGACTGGACGCCGATCTCGAAGCGGAAGACTCCGGGAGGCGCATTCTGTGCCAGGAAATCCAGCACCTCGGGACGCATAATATCGGCGGTAATCTCGAACTGGAACACGCAGCCCTGATGATTGTCGATCAGGAACTGGAACATTTCCATCGCATAATTGCGGTTGATGTTGAAGGTACGGTCCAGGAACTTGATGACCTTGGCCCCGCCTTCGATCAGATACAGCAGATCGGACTTCACCCGTTCAATATCATAATAACGCACGCCCACCTCAATGCTGGACAGGCAGAACTGGCAGTTGAAGGGACATCCCCGGCTGGTCTCAAAATACACAATCCGCTTGCTCAGCTCCGGCAGATCCTCGGCGAACCGGTGCGGGGTCGGCAGGGTATTGAGGTCGCTTTTGGGACGGGGAGGGTTGACGATCAGCTCCTCGCCTTTGCGGTACGCCGCACCGTAGACGAAATGGTACTTGTGGCCGTCCCGGATCTCCTGGAGCAGATGATGGAAGGTCTCCTCCCCGTCACCGTTCACGATGAAGTCCACTCCGGCTTCCCGCTTCATCCAGTACAGCGGTTCATAGGATACCTCCGGCCCGCCGAGCACAATCTTCACCTCCGGCATCACCTGCTTGAGAATGCCGACCAGCTTGATCGTCTCTTCGATGTTCCAGATATAACAGGAGAAGCCAATCACATCCGGCTGCTTCTGAAAAAGGTCAGACACGATGTTCATCGCGGGATCTTTGATGGTATATTCCGCCAAAAGGATATCCTTGAATTCATGCTCGCTATACGCCTTCAGCAGCCGGATCGCAAGCGAGGTATGAATATATTTGGCATTTAATGTGGCCAGGACGATTCTCATGCCTTATAACCTTCTTTACATGTCATTTTGAAAAAACTCCAGGAAGGCCTTGCCGTACTTCCGGTACTTCACTTCACCGACACCCTTCACCCTCAGCATCTCCGCTTCCGTCTGCGGACAAACCACGCTCATCTCGCGCAGCGTTGCATCATTGAAAATGATGTACGAAGGCACATGCTCGCGCCCTGCCAGCTCGCGGCGGATCAGGCGCAGCTGCTCGAACACCGTCTCGTTGACAGCCGACGGCGAAGTGTCGCGCGAACGGCTGCGGTCCCGCGTGCCGGAGGTGACCAGCGTCCGGGCCACGCGCTGATGCACCTGGCGCTGGCCGCGCAGCACCTCGGCTGCCAGCGGCTGCAGCCGGACCACCGGATACTGGCCTTCAGACAAGGCCAGATATCCTTCCGAGATCAGCATATTGATGATCTCGGTAATTTCCTTCTCGCTGCGGCTGGACATGGCGCCGTGGGTCGGCAGCTTCTCGAAGCCGTATTGCAGCACCTTCTGGTTACGCGAGCCCTTCAGCACGGATGAGACCAGCGCCACGCCGTAGCGCTCCCGCATCCGGTGGATGCAGGAGAAGATCTTCTGCGCGTCTACGGTGATATTCACCAGCTCACGCTCGTCGGTACAGGAACTGCAGATCCCGCAATGGTCATCGTCATGGCTCTCCCCGAAATAGTCGAGCTGCGCACTGCGCAGACAGCGGGTGGTGTAGCAGTAATCAATCATCTGCTGGAGCTTGCGGTATTCATTGGCTTTGCGTTCCGTGTCCTGCGGGTTCTGCTCAATCAGGAACTTCTGGGTCATGATATCCTGCGCACTGAAGAGCAGAATACAATCACTCGGCTCCCCGTCACGCCCGGCACGGCCCGCCTCCTGGACATAAGCCTCCATGTTCTTCGGCATATTGTAATGAATGACATAACGTACATTGGACTTGTCGATCCCCATCCCGAAGGCATTCGTGGCGACCATGACACGGATATCGTCATAGAGGAAGCCTTCCTGGCTGTCCGCCCGCTCCTGGTCGTTCATTCCGGCATGATAGCGCCCGGCTGTAACGCCTGCGGCCTGGAGGCGCTGATAGAGATCATCCACCTCTTTGCGGGTGGCGGCATAGACGATGCCCGGCTGGTGGGCATGCTGCGCCGCATAATCCAGCACGAACTCGCGTTTGTTCTCTCCGCGCAGCACTGACATCGCCAGATTATCGCGGCCAAGTCCGGTCATGAAGACGCCCGGCTCACGCAGGCGCAGCAGCCGGACCATATCCTCCATGACCTCCGGGGTAGCCGTAGCTGTGAAGGCGGCCAGAATCGGACGCTGCGGCAGCTCTTCCACGAACGGGGAGACCGCCAGATAACTGGTGCGGAAGTCATGACCCCACTGCGAGACGCAGTGCGCCTCATCGACAGCCACACAGGAGATGGACAGACCCGCCATTTCCAGGCGGAACCAGTCCAGCTCCAGACGCTCAGGGGCTACGTAGAGCAGCTTCAGTTCACCACGGCGGGCAGCGCGGATGCGATCATTTACTTCTTTACCGCTTAAGGTGCTGTTGATATAGGCCGCCGGAATCCCTGCCGTAGTCAGCGCATCCACCTGGTCCTTCATCAGTGAAATCAGGGGTGAGACTACCAGTGTAAGCCCCGGCTGCAGCAGCGCCGGAACCTGATAACAGATGGATTTGCCGCCTCCGGTAGGCAGAATACCCAGCGTATCGCGGCCTTCCAGCAGATTGTTCACAATTTTTTTCTGGCCCTCCCGGAAATCGGGATAACCGTAATATTTTTGCAGCTCGGCCTGGGCCTGCTCCATTAATGTTCCTTGCATCTCCATAGCTCTTCATACTCCTTAAGACTTTCTATCTTTTAGTTTACCGGGCAACAGGCTGCCAAGCAACCGCCTGAAGCAGATATCCTAGCACTCTTTCAGAGCTTGTTGCCTAGAAATTACATAAAAACAGCAAGATCAAGCAACACTTTATATAGATTCAATCCAATTGCCTGTTAAGGAGGTAACCTATTTGCAAGATTGGAAGGATAAATACACCTCCTACTTACACAAGCAGCAGGCTTCTTCGCCGCAGCCGGCCAGCGGCAGCCAGCTTACAGGCAACCTGAAGACCGATATCCAGGAGCTTCTGGCACGGCTCGGGGAGAACGGCGATCTGGTCGTACGGGACTTTCAGCTCTTCGGAACCCACCAGGCCGCGATGATCTTCTTCTCTTCCCTCGTGAATACGGAGCAGGTCCGTGAGCATGTGCTGAAGCCGCTAATGGCACGCCCCTCTGAACATCCGGGAATGCCGGATCAAGCAGCCGGAATGACCCATTATATCTGGAGCACAGTAGTCCAGGTCACACAAGGGACAACTACGGCAGACCTGTCCAGGCTTCCTCCGGCCGCCGTGAAGGGGGACCTCATTCTGTTGATTGACGGGGTTCCCGAAGCGCTCCACCTGGACATGCGGCAGATCGAGATGCGCGGTGTAGAGCAGCCGCAGACGGAGCAGGTGATCCGGGGTCCCCGGGAAGGCTATGTGGAAAAGCTGGAGAATAACCTCTCCCTGCTGCGCTACCGGCTGCAGAGTACGGACTTCCGGATTGAGATCAGTCCGCTCGGTACGCGTACCCAGTCTAGAGTGGCTCTGTGTTACATAGACAGCCTCGCTGACAGTGCTCTGGTTGCGGAAGCCATGCGCAGAATCTCGATGATTCATACCGACGGCATCCTGGATGCCGGGTACATTGAGCAGTTCATCGAAGACCAGCCCCTGTCCCCTTTCCCGCAGGTGCAGAGCACCGAGCGGCCGGACAAGACCGTTGCCGCACTCCTGGAAGGGCGGGTGGCCATTCTCGTCGATGGCTCGCCGTTTGCCTTGATTGTTCCCGCCCTGTTCAATCAGTTCTTTCAGACGATGGATGATTACACGGAGCGCTTCATTATGGGCAGCCTGATCCGCATCATCCGGCTGATTGCTTTGGCCTGCTCGCTTTTTTTCCCGGCGTTATATGTTTCTGTCATCTCGTTCAACCCCGAACTGCTGCCTACGGATTTTGCGGTGGCCATCTCGGGCGGAAGAGCGGGCGTACCGTTCCCGGCAGTTGTGGAGGTGCTGATCATGGAGGTGTCCATGGAGGTCCTGCGTGAGGCGACGATCCGTCTGCCGCAGATGATCGGCGGTGCATTATCTATTGTAGGCGTCCTTGTCATCGGACAGGCAGCGGTAGGCGCCGGGCTGGCCAGCCCGATCACTGTTGTTATAGTAGCTCTGACGACGATCGGTTCGTTCGCCACCCCCGCCTATAATGCGGCAATTGCCCTGCGAATGCTGCGCTTTCCGCTAATCATCCTGTCCGGTATGTTCGGCCTATATGGCGGCATGATCGGCACGATTCTGATTCTGAACCATCTGTTGTTCCTGGAATCCTTCGGGGTTCCGTATATGTCCCCGTTCATTCCGGGCAAATGGCGCGATCTCAAGGATACTCTGGTAAGGGCGCCGCTATGGTGGATGCGCCGCCGTCCCAGCTTCCTGCATACCCAGGATAGTGACAGGCTGCCCCGCAGTGTTCCGTCCCGGGCGATAGACCAGATTCTCAGGCAGGGAGATGAGAAGAATGAATAAGCCACGCCAGATCACAACGCTGCGCGCGGTAGCCGTGATGAGCAGCACGATTATCGGAGTGGGAATCCTGAGCTTCCCGCGCTATATGACAGAAGCGGGCAACACCAGCGCTCCGTTCGTGGCGTTAAGCGGTGTGCTGATCTCCTTCATCATCTATTGGCTGCTGGTCTCCCTGTGCCAGCGTTTCCCCCAGGAGACCCTGTTTGTGTTCAGCCGCCGGCTGATCGGGCGTCCGCTTGCCGCTGTATTCACCCTGGCTATCATGCTGCTGTTCATTGTGCTGACCGGCCTCACCGTACGCCAGTTCGGGGATGTGGCCACAACCGTGCTGTATAAAAAAACGCCGATAGAAGCAACTATATTCCTGATGCTGCTCATCAGTCTTCTGTCCTCCAGGCGCAATGTTCTGAAGTTCTCTTATATCCATTCTTTCTATCTGCCGCTGATTGTAGGCTCTATTCTGGTCACCATCCTCATCTCGCTCAAAAATGTGGACATGCTCAATCTGCAGCCTGTGCTGATGGCACCTGGCGTTAAGTTCTGGAACGGCGCACGGCAGGCCACCTATCTGTTCCAGAGCTCCTTCGTTGTAGTGCTGCTGATTCCTTTGATGGAGAAGCCGAATCATGCCGTTCGTGCAGGAGCTTGGGCCATCTTCATGTCCGGGGCGGTCTACGTGCTGATTGTGATTGCCTCTGTAGGAATGTTCGGTGCCGAAGAGACCAAGCTGCTAATCTACCCCACACTGGAGATGGCCCGTTCGGCGGCCTTCGGTGAGGGGTTCCTGGAGCGGCTGGATGCTATCTTCATCATCATCTGGGTAATCTCTGTCTTCACGACGATCTATACGACCTACTACATATCAGCTTACCTGCTGCACAAGCTGCTGCGTCTCCGCGACCAGCGTATGGCCTCAAGTGTATTGCTGCCGGTGATGTTCATCCTGGCCATGCTGCCCTCCAATGTGTTCGAGACCTACAGGTGGTCTCTTCATCTGGGCAATGCCGGTATGATAATGATGCTGGGCTATTCGCTGCTCTTATGGACGGTCTATCTGATCAGACGACACGGGAAGAAGGTGCCCTCATGAACAGGCAGCTTCCGCGTACACTCGCCCTGCTGCTCATGCTGGTTATAACCGCCCCGCTGCTCAGCGGATGCTGGGATCAGGTGGAGATTGAAGACCGCGCCCTTGTCCTCGGGTTGTCCATTGACAAGATCTCTGCGGAGGAGGTGCAAATGGAAGACAGAGTCACACACATCCACGACGGCAGTCTGCCGGCTGAGATGATCAGTGTCACCGCACAGATTGCCGTCCCGGGCAGAGTTCCCCTTGGACCCGGCACCGGCGGTGGGAGTGCCGGTGACAGCAAGACCAGTCCCGTCTGGGTGGTGAAGGTCCACGGCATATCCCTCGACGATGCCATGAATAACCTGCAGCAGCAGATTGCCGACCCGCGTTATCTGGTTCACCTGCGGATCGTCATCATCAGCGAGGATATTGCCCGCGGCAGCCTTGCAGAGCTGAATGATTATCTCCGGCGCAATCCGGAAATCCGGCGCCGAACCTGGCTGCTCGTCTCCGAGGGCCGCGCTTCGGCATTTATGGATGTGAATCCGCCGCTGCAGCGCGTGCCTACGCTCTATATTTTGTCGATGATGGAGAAATCGGTCTCCTCCGGCAAGTTCCCCCGCGATTATATCGGCACCTTCTGGTCAGCGGATTCCAAGTGGGGACAAAGCGCCTATCTGCCTTATGTCGCACTGCGCAACAGGGACAATATTCTGATCGAAGGGCTGGCTTATTTCAGCGGCGGCAAGATGGTCAGCAAGACTGCCCCTATAGAGATCGGCGGGTTCATGGCCATGATGGGGATGGACCCCGGCGGGTATTCCACTATGCTCCATACCGGGAACCTGGGAATCGTTATGACCCAGATTAATGAACGCTTCACCCGGACCCGCAGTGAGATCAGGGACGGCAAGCCGCATTTGAGCTATCATATTTTCCTGGAGGGGGATTTGGATGAGCATTACAGCAGCGATATTCCCATCGACTCTCCCCTGAAGCTGCGTGAGATTGAGCGGGATTTCGAGCAGCAGATTCAGACGGTACTGACCCGGCTGGTCAAACAGACGCAGAAGGATCATTCCGATATCTTCGGCATGGGCGAAATGATCAGAAGCCATCATCCGGCCTACTGGAAGGAGCATGTTCACGACAAGAACGACTGGGAGAGCATGTACAGCAGCGTTGGTGTGGATATTAAGCTGACCCTGCATATCCGGAGAGTCGGACTCAAGCATAAATAAGTTCGGCCCCAGTCCAATATCCGTGCAAGGAGGAAGGAACGTATGGTTCGATTACTGGGAAGCATCGCCGGGATGCTGTTATTCTCCGCTATACTCCTGCTGGCTGTAGATGTCAGGATTTACAGCAGCAGAGGCTGGCTCCGGGAGCACAAATACGCCACCATCCTGGCCTGGAGCTACGGCTTCCTCTCCCTGCTCCTTATAATCGGCCTGCTCATTTATGTCTAGCCGTCCCGGCGCCTTCCGTAGTATTTCTTCCCGGCCCATGGTATATTGAGGAGTACAATATTAGAGGACGGAGAATGCAGGTATGAATACACGAAGAACCAGAAGCCAGGGGAATAAGCCCTCTAACCATAAACAGGGAGCAAGATCCGGAGCCACTGCCAAACCGGCGGCCGCGCCCAAATCCTATACGGTAACCGAGCCTGCGGAACTGCTTGCTTTTCTGCTGAAGACGATGACCAGCCGGGGACGCAACTCCATCAAATCCATGCTCTCCCGCGGACAGATTGCTGTGAACGGCAAGCCGGTGACGAAGCATAACCATCAGCTGCATCCCGGTCAGACCGTGACCATTGATCTGGAGAAGCAGGCGGAAGCCAAAGAGATGCTGGGGCTGACCATTGTTCATGAGGATGACGATATCATTGTGATTCAGAAGGATGCCGGCCTGCTGTCCATTGCTACCGGAGAAGACAACGAGCTGACGGCTTACCGCCAATTGATGGAGCATGTCCGTCTGAGCAATCCGAAGAACCGCGTCTTTGTGGTACACCGGCTGGACCGTGATACCTCCGGCGTCATGATGTTTGCCAAAAGCGAAGCGATTCAGCAGTCCCTGCAGAACAGCTGGAAGGAGACCGTCAAGGAGCGCTCCTACGTGGCTCTTGTGGAAGGGGCTGTCAAAAAAGCCGAAGGCACTATCAGCTCCTGGCTGAAGGAGACCTCAACGCTGAAGATGTACTCCAGTCCCCATGAAGGAGACGGGCTGCATGCCGTAACCCGTTATAAGCTAATTCAGGCGAACCGCCACTTCTCCCTGCTGGAGGTACATCTGGAGACCGGACGCAAGAATCAGATCCGGGTCCACATGTCAGACATCGGGCATCCAATTGCCGGTGACAAGAAGTACGGCGCAGAGACCAAGGCCGTCGGCCGTCTCGGGCTGCATGCCCGTGTACTCTCGTTCGTTCATCCGACTACGGGTGAAGTCCTGACTTTTGAGAGTGCAATTCCGAAGACCTTCCTGAAATATACTGCACCTGCACCCACGAACTGATTCCTGGCCGGAAGTGCAGTTGAGCAAGCTTCAATCTAGGTACCCGTACTTTCCCTGTGCGCGGTACCTTTTGTGTCTATACCCAACCACTATTTTTCTGGTCATGGTACAATACAGAGAAACGTAAGAAGGTGCCGCTCTTGTTCCATCCTACTGTCTTTGACAATATTAAAATTGCAATGGAGAACCAGATCTACGACTACGATAACCTGGATGGAATTCTTATGGTCACGGACCGTTCCGATCTGCTCAATCTTGCGCTGATGTCACGGGAATTCAGCCTCGCGTTCAAGCGGACCGAAGGCCATAATGTAACCTCCGAGATTCTGCTGCAGTCCACAGTGAAAGATTTGGGCGATGAAATTCTCGAAACACCGGGCAGTGATCCCGGCTGTAGTCTTTTAATACGCTTTTATATGGAGATTGAGGATGTGAACGTGCAGTGTCCGGCTATCGAAGAGATCCTGACTACCATATGGGGACCCGATTTCCAGCCTGTGCAATCGCTCAGCTTCCGCTACGGGCAGGAGAACGATACGTACAATAACTGTGTAGAGCTGCAATTCAAGCGGCAAATCACGGAAGACCAAATGGAAGATATTCCGAACCTCCTGAAGTTCCTGCTGCAGAGTGCCGAGGAACTGGAAGAGGTATAAATCTGTACACGGGGTGAGCTGCTTATGAAGATCCTGCCTCCTGCCCGGACGGGCCGCTGGCTGGCATGGTGTGCCGGTTACGCGCTGATGGTATGGCTGCTGCTGATTGTGCACCGGTTCGTGCTGCTTGGGGATGATTTCAATCTTACGCTTGGTGTGCGCTGGGCGCTTCTGGCCCTTGTGTTCTCCGGGATCATTAACGGCTTCGGCTGGCTCGGTGCCCGGCTCGTATGGACCTTCTCCACAGCAGGGATCGTGCTTGGGATCTGCCTCATGTATATTTACACCTACCGTGAGATGTCGGGCTGGGAGGATCTTGCGGGTTTTCTTACTTTTCTAATATGTACGGCAGGCGGCTTCGTTCTGGGTCTGATCGTGGAGGGCGGCCGGATGCTGGTACAATATATGCACAGACGCTAAGGAGCTGATGACCCTTATGTCCAATTCCCTGCTGACCAAAAATGCGCTCGCCCGCTCCCTGAAGGACCTGATGGGGCATCTTCCCCTGAACAAGATCACCGTCAAGCATCTGGTCGATGATTGCGGTGTGAACCGGCAGACCTTCTATTATCATTTCCAGGACATCTTTGACCTATTGGGATGGATATACAGAACAGAGGCCGTCGAGAGCATTGCCCAGTACCGCAGCTACAGCACGTGGACAGACGGATTTTATAGAATATTCTGTTATATTGAGAGCAATAAGGCATTCTGCTGTAATACGCTGGACTCCCTCGGACGGACGCATCTGGACGCGTATCTCTATGAGGTGACCCATGATCTGGTGATGGGCGTCATCAACGAGCTGGCGGAGGGAATGAATGTCGGGCCTGCGGATAAGCAGTTTATCGCTAACTTTTACACGCTGGCCTTCACCGGACTTGTGATTCAGTGGATGCAGCAAGGGATGAAGGAGCAGCCCAAGCAGATCATCGGGAAGCTCAGCGTGCTGATTGAAGGGAACTTCCTGAAGGCGCTGCATGAATATGAGAAGGAATTGTCGTAACCTTTGTGGTTGCGGCTTTTTTTCTGCTCAAAAACGTTACACTTTGTTCCATATGTCCAAATTTTATACAGATCCATTGCTTTGATCATACCCTCCGGGCCGTGACAGGATTACACTCGGTTCAGGTCCAGTATTCAAGCAAACCTATGGAGGCGGTAATCAGTGAACAAAGAGTACGGTAACGAGCAGGTATATTTCGTAGGCGGTGGCATTGCATCCCTTGCGGGTGCGGCCTATCTGGTTAGAGACTGCAATTTTCCCGGACAGAACATTCACATTATTGAAGAGATGAAGATCCTTGGCGGCAGCAATGACGGAGCCGGCGATGCACAGCATGGGTATGTCATTCGCGGCGGCCGGATGCTGAACGATGAGACCTATGAGAACCTGTGGGAGCTATTAAGCACCATTCCGTCCATTGATCAGCCGGGGCTGACGCTACGGGAAGAAATCGTTCAATTCGACGAATCCAATCCAACCCGCGGCCAGGCCCGGCTGATTGACAGCGCAGGCGTGGTTCAGGACGTCACCTCTATGGGCTTCGATATGGCAGACCGCCTGGCTCTGGGCAAGCTGATCATTACGCCGGAGCCAGCCTTGGGCACCTTGCGGATTAACGACTGGTTCGGCCCGCATTTCTTCACCACTAACTTCTGGTACATGTGGGCGACCACCTTCGCCTTCCAGCCTTGGCATAGTGCGGTTGAGTTCAAACGTTATATGCTGCGCTTCATGCACGAGTTCCCTAGAATTCAAACACTTGAAGGCGTAACCCGCACCCCATACAACCAGTATGATTCCATCATTCTGCCGCTGCATCAATATCTGGAGCCGCTGGGCGTAGACTTCACCTTGAAATGTACGGTAACTGATCTGGAATTCAAAGAAGGCGACGGCATTACTGTAACAGCGATGAAGGTCGTCCGCGCTGGCGTGGAGGACACGATCCAGGTTCATGAAGGCGACCGCGTCATTGTGACCAACGGCTCGATGACCGAAGGCTCCAGCCTCGGGTCCATGACCTCTGCTCCCGGGATGAACGGTAAGGGCAGCTCATGGAAGCTGTGGGAGACGATCGCCGCGAAGAAGCCGGGTCTCGGCAATCCCTCCTCCTTCGACGATCATGTGGATGAATCCAAATGGGAATCCTTCACGGTAACCTTCCAGGACTCTAAGTTCTTCGACCTTATGGAGAAGTTCACCCGCAACCGGGCCGGAACCGGCGCACTCGTCACCTTCAAGGATTCCAGCTGGCTGATGTCTGTCGTGCTGGCGTTCCAGCCGCATTTCCGCAACCAGCCGGAGCATGTCAGGGTCTTCTGGGGATATGGCCTGTACCCGGACAAGGTCGGCGATTATGTGCACAAAAAAATGTGCGACTGTACCGGCGAGGAGATTATGGAGGAGCTGATCGGACATCTGCACTTCGAGGCGCATAAGGAGGAGATCATGGCTACCGCCAACTGTATTCCTTGCATGATGCCGTACATCACCTCCCAGTTCATGCCGCGCCTGAACAGCGACCGGCCGCAGGTGGTACCTGAAGGCTCAACCAATCTGGCCTTTATCGGCCAATACTGCGAGATCCCGGACGATATCGTTTTCACGGAAGAGTATTCTGTCCGCGCCGCCCGAATCGCCGTCTACACCCTGTTTGGCCTGAACCGTCCGGTAGAGCCGATCAATGCGTACCAGCATGATGTGCGCACCTTGTTCTCCAGTCTGGTGACTTCGTTCCGGTAACAGACCGGAAGTGTGTTCGGTTTTTCGATTACATTTGGCCTACGCGGCGCTCCCAATCCAATTGTGTTCGGTTTTTCGATTACATTTGGCCCACGCGGCGCTCCCAGTCCAATTGTGTTCGGTTTTTCGATTACATTCGGCCCACGCGGCGTACCCAGTCCAATTCTGTTCGGGTTTTCGCCCAAGGGGAGTGGCTCCTGTACAAAAATCAAACCCCCGCTGCATGAATTACATGCGGCGGGGGTTTGATGCATCCATTCGTTGTGTACTCCACTGCCTCTGACCGCAATCAGATACTGCAGGAGCCGTCATCGCAGCCGTCCGCAGCAGCAGCCTTGGACTCCGGCTTGCCAACTACCTGAAGCACAGGCGTATTCTGCTCCTCGGCCCACACGGTGTCCAGCACTTCAGTGAATACCGGACCCGGCTGGGCACCGGACACCGCATATTTATTGTTGAAGACAAAGAAGGGCACGCCGGTAATATTCAACTGCTGGGCTTGCGCAATATCGGCATGAACCTTATCACCATAAGCCTCACTGTCCAGCACGGCGGTAACCTTCGCCTGATCCAGTCCAACCTCGGCAGCCAGCTCAGCCAGCACCTTGCGGTCACCCAGATTCAGAGAATCGGTGAAATACGCACGCAGCAGCCGTTCGGTCATTTGCGGGGCTTTGCCTTCCGTTGCCGCATAGTGGCTCAAACGATGGGCATCGAAGGTATTCGTCGAACGGATCGTATCGAAATTGAATTCCAGTCCCACTCCCTGCGCTTGTTCTCCAAGCTGTGCGTTCATAGCCTTCGCCTTGTCGCGGGTCATGCCGTATTTGCCGGCCAGCAGCTCGTGGATATCTCTCGTCTCATCGATGCGGGCATTCGGGTCCAGCTGGAAGCTGCGGAACACCACCTCCACCTTGTCACGGCCCGGGAATTGGCTCAGCGCGTGCTCCAGCCGTCTTTTGCCGATATAGCAGAACGGGCAGGCATAATCGGACCATATATCAATTCTCATGGAAATTCCTCCTGAAGGGTTTTATTAATTTCTTTCGTGCTTCTTACACACTTACTATTATATAGTTATAAACCGAAAATTACAAACAAACTTTCCGAATGCCTGTATCCTCAGTTCCGGCAAGCGTTCAGGATAAAAGTAAACCAAAGAGGTATATACGTCCGGCATACGGGGCGGGTAAAATTAGAGCAGCTACGATTGTATCTCTAATTAAAAGCGGACGGTCTAACGCGTCCCGAAAGGAGTCAGCGGCATGCATGACCTGTCTATAGTCATTCCTACACGCAACCGGATCAGCGATCTGACCCTCTGCATTGAATCCATCGGCGGACAGACCAGGCTGGAGGATATCTCCATCGAACTGCTGATTGTGGACGACGGCGAGATCGAAGAGCATGTGCTGGATTATTTCCGCAAGGTGCTCGGGCGTCTGCCTGATGCGGAGCTGCGTTATTACCGCAAAACCAAACCCGGCGTCTGGCTCTCCCGCTATGAAGCCCTCGGTCTCATCGACGGTGAGATTCTGCTCAGCTTCGATGACGATGCAGAGCTGGACGATCCGCTCTATATCCGCCGGATGCTGGATACCTATGACTCAGACCCGTCCATTGTCGGGGTCGGCGGGATCGCCAAGGGTCTCTCCAGCAGTAAGTCCGGCAAGCTGCTCGGCAGACTGACCTGTCAAATGTCGGCTTCCCCAGGCAGACTGTCGGCAAGCACGCTGGCCGGTTCCCTGCTGCTGTGGGGGGAGACCGAGAATATATTCGAGACGGATTTCTTCCACGGCTGCAATATGTCCTTCCGTACTTTGGCGCTGCAGGATATGAAGCCCTATCCGTGGATGACCAGCTATGCAGTGGCGGACGACATCTATATGTGCCATCTGGCCAGCAGATACGGTAAGCTGGTTATTAACCCGGAGATGAAGATCCTCCACCATGAATCCCCCAGCTCCCGTGACAAGGCAGGCCGGGTGGCCCGGGCTACCGCAGTCAATCATTATTATCTGCTTAATCTGCGCAAAGCACCCGTTAAGAATTATGCGGCTCTGCTCTGGACTCTGACCTATCTGACGGGAAAAGCTACCCTGAAACGGAATTTCAATGCCGTCTCAGGCTATGCCAGCGGAATTCTGTTCGTACTCAATCCCCGCAAGGACAAATACAGGGAATTCATGCTTGATTAGTTAATCCTCATGCGGTATAACCGAAGCCCAGAATGGTGAAGCATTTGTCCTGATCCCCAGGCGCCATTCTGATCTCGACTACATGCTCCCGGCTCTGTTCATTCTGATATAGAATCACCGCGTTGCAGTGTGTCCAGCTATTCACATGCGGATCAGCGGTCAGGACCCGCTTGCCGTCAACCCAGACCTCCGCTTTGCCAAAATCAGGGCTGCCCGAATCCTTGAAGACCAGGATCAGGTTCTTGCTGGCCAGCGTCAGCCTGAAGCCGGCCTCACCTGAGGACGCCGTGTGCAGCCAATTATGCGGAAATTGCGGAGATCCGAAGTGATCGGCATCCATCTCCACCTGCTGCAGATCCTCATCCGTTCCGTGGAAGCCGCCTGCTGCAATCTCAATCAAGGCAGCCTCAGTACTCAGATCACTCTTGCGGTCCAGCAGCCGGATGCGGGCAAAATCATGACCAAACACCGGTAACCCAGCCGTCCAATCCTCTTCCTCGCTTCTAAGCGACCGGCTAATCTCAGCGAACAGGTAACCCAGAGCATCCGCCATTACCCGGTGCCCGTCATTCGTAGGATGGTAGATATCGTAGAAAAATTGCCGTTTCGAGATGATATTCCCTTCTGCCTTGCTGAGCCGGAACTGCCCGGTCACCGCATCTTTGATGCTGACCATCGGGAGATTATAGCGCCTGCCCACAGGAGAGAGCCGTTCCTGCAGGTTCCAGTCATTCACAAATACACTGAACAGCAGGATTACGGCAGGCTGGTTCGGGGCGGACAGGATTTTGAGGCACAGGCTCTCGAAGCAGTTGCCCTTCGTCTCATCCCCCTCGTCATTCACTGCAAACTCCACGATTACGATATCCGGTGCTACAGCGCCATCCTTCAGCACATCCCGCTCATAGCGGATCACCCCAAGCTCGGAGGGCGTTCCGCCAACCCCGGCCTTGACGAAATGGATGTTCTCTCCTCCACCCTTGCTGAACAGCTCCTTAAATCTCAGGTAAGACTGATAGGCATAACATTCGGTATGGATCGGCTTAGCACCGGCCCCCTGAGTGATGGACCCGCCAATATAGGCAATAGTCACATTCTCGCCGTTCGCCGCCTTGTCTATCGCCTTCTTCAGCCGCCGGTTGTTGCCGGTATGAAACAGAGACTTCGCAATCATCTCACGGTACGGCTGGGAATCGAAGTCAACCGGAGGTTCCGCTGTAAGCTCAGGCGCAGTATACCCGTCATTCAGATAGAGGACAATGCTCGCCATTGCCAGCTCCCCTTCGCCGCCAAATTCAAAGGCATATTTGCCGGGAGCCGTATCCTCCTCAGACCAGGCGATCTCATCCAGTACCAGCAGCACCTCTGTGCCATCCCCCGGACAGACGACGCGGTGCTGTGTTCCTGTCTCATATTTGCTGGTTCTGCCCCAATTCTGCATAAGAAAAGAGACCTCTTCCCCTTCTCTTGCGGTCTTCACGGACACTCCGATGCTATGCACCAATTGGCGGAAGCCGGCCCAGGTTGTGAGCATCGCCAGCATCTGTTCATCCGTAACCCCGCCTATGTACCTGGCCTTATCAATAAGATAGTTCCCTTCCAGATAGACCTCCTCCGAAGGCTTGCCTTCCGCCCTGGCGGTCGCCTCTATCGCTGTTTCAAACATGACGAAGAAGCCGTCCCGCCGCTGCACCGGATCTTTGGGAGCTGCCGGCCCCTCCTGACTGTTAAGTTCATTGCTGCTGTTGTACTCCTCCACTTCGCTCACCCTCCTCTCATGTTATTGCAGAATTCCGGTTGAAATGAACAGAATCATATGCTCTTTGATCCGGTCCTGGTCCAGCGGGTCATGGGATTTATTCCATTCTGTGGTCAGAGCCAGGTACATACGCAGAATCATAAATGCGGCAACACTGGAATCGCAGGGCTTCACTTCTCCGCTGCCGATAGCCGCCTCAATCTGCTGCTGGAGGAACTCCAGCGCGTATTCTTCCATCCGCTTAACCCCTTCTAGTGCCTGGGCCGTACCGATATCCCGCACCTCCTGGGCCAGCTTCACGAACAGCTCATGATCTGAACGGAATTCCAGAATGGAATCCAGCAGATTGAGCAGCTTATGGACAAAGGTTGTTTGCTCCGCAGCTACACGGCTCATCACCGACCTTAATTCGGAGGTAGCCTTGTCCAGAATTTCCTCGAACAGTTCTTCTTTTGTTTTGAAAAAGGTATAAATCGTACCTTTGCCCACATTGGCGATTCTGGATACCTGATCCATAGTCGTAGCTTTATAGCCAAATTGTACAAAGGACAAGGTTGCTGCCTGCAGGATCAACGCCTTGCGGTCAATGGACATGGGTGAAGCTCCTTTCCTATCGGGTTCAGCTATTGCTTAGGTACCAGCAATTTACCATGTCAACGGGAAGAAGACAATATTCCCAGACAATATTCTACCTGCTGCTCCCTCCCTGCAAGCGGCTCTTCTGCACAAAATGTCATCAAATGAGTATCCATTGCCATTCTTTCTGGGGTATGATAGTAAAGATGCAACCACGAAACTAATTGTATGGATGGTGGAATATGTCTGAAATCAAAAAAACATCTAAGAACAAAAAAACCGTTGTAATTCTGGCCGTTCTCGTCCTTGTTATCGCTGCGGCTGTGGTAATCTGGCTTACCCTGGGCAACAAGGGGGAAGACAGCCCGGCTGCTACGGCAACCCCTGGCGGCGCAACGGCCTCTAAGGATGGCGATACGAAGTCCCTGGAACAGACGTTTTATATTTATGGTACGGTCGTGAATATCAAGGTGTTCGGCGATACGGTAGCGCAGAAGAATATGGATGATATCCAGGCCATGCTGGAACGGATGGACACGGAGTTCAGCCGTACCAAGAAGGACGGGGAATTATACGCTGTGAATCAGGCAGCCGGTAAGGAAGCCGTTGCCGTGTCCGATGAAACACTGGATATTGTGAAGCTCTCCCTTAAATACGCCGAAGAAATGGAGGGGCTGTACGATCCGACGGTCGGACCGCTTGTAGATCTCTGGGCAATCGGCGAAGGCGGGGAACATGTGCCCGATCAGGCTGCCATTGATAAGGCCCGGAGCCTGACCAACTACAAGGATGTTATTGTAGATGAGGCTGCGAAGACCGTTAAGCTGGCCAAAGAAGGCATGGTGCTGGATATGGGCGGAATCGGCAAAGGTTATGCGGCTGACCGGATCGCAGACTATCTTAAGGCTGAAGGCCTGAACAGCGCGATGATCAATCTCGGGGGCAGCAGCATTATCGCCCTTGGCAACAAGCCCAATGGCTCTCCGTGGAATATCGGCCTGCAGGACCCCGATCAGAGCCGCGGCAGCCAGCTGGGAACCATTAAGGTTACCGATGAGGTGGTTGACGCGTCCGGGGTATATGAGCGCTTCTTCCTGCAGGACGGGGTACGTTACCATCATATCCTGGACCCGCGTACAGGCTTCCCTTCCCAGAACGGACTCAAGAGCATTACTATTATGAGTCCGAATGCAACCGATGCGGACGCTCTGTCTACCGGCGTGTTCCTGATGGGCCTTGAAGACGGCATGAAGTATCTTGAAGCACTGCCGGAGAAGGTCGATGCCTTCTTCATCACAGATGACAATAAGATTTATGCCACCGCCGCCCTCAAAGAACGGCTGAATCTAACCGATCCGACGTACAGCTTCGCGAATTAATACCAACACGAACAGAAAGCAGCGTTTCCCACTAACGGGGATCGCTGCTTTTTAACGTTTGTGTATTCATCCTGCCTATAATAGCCTTGGAATATTTGGGGATACTACCTTTGATAATTACGATTGGGGGCTGCTTGATATGGGAAGAGATCAGAAAACGACACCGTCTTTACAGCACATCCTTCAGCAATTTGACCAATGTGCTGATCTATCCCGGCGGAACTTCCCGGAGATACGGGTCGATATCGTCTATTTCCCCCACTTGGTAAGCAGCAAGCTTCTTACTGATGAAATTCTGGAACCTTTTGCAAGGCCACAAGGCGATAAGATAGAACAACTGCTGGAACAATCACAATTTGTTTTTCAGGCGGATGTTAAAAAGGTAGTGGTTGGCATACTGGGGGGCAGTGTGGCCATTTTCCATATGGATCAGGTCTATATGCTTGACGCTTACGGGCCTGAAACCCGGAGCTTAGTGCAATCCGAAACGGAGACTATTATTACCGGACCCCATGATTCTTTTGTGGAATCCGCTAGTACGAATCTGTCTCTAATCCGGCGGAGGATCAAAAGTTCACATTTAAAAGTGATCCGCTGCTCTGTAGGCGAGATCTCCAAAACCGATGTGTATATCCTCTATATTAAAGGAATTGCTAATCTGGAGTACGTGGAGGAACTGCAGAAGCGTATTCAAAGAATAGAGATTGATGCGATCAATGAAGGTGCGATGTTAAGCCAGTTCATTGAAGATAACCCCAATTCGGTATTCCCGCAATTTCTGACGACAGAGCGGCCGGATGCTGCTGAATCCAAATTGGAGGGCGGCAAAATCATTACGATTATTGATAACAGCCCTACCGCTATCAGTGCTCCGGCTTCTTTTTTTGAATTCTTCTCTTCCCCCGATGATTATTATCAGCGCTGGGCTTTGGGAACGGCACTGAGACTGTTAAGATATTCGGCTCTGCTTATAACGATCATATTCACAGCGATGTACGTGTCCATAACCACTTATCATTATGAGATGATTCCGGAAGCCTTGCTACGGACCCTGGCTGAATCCAGAACCAGAGTTCCGTTCCCCCCTGTATACGAAGCGTTGCTGATGGAAACCATGATTGAGCTGTTAAGAGAGGCGGGAGCGCGTCTTCCGACCAAAATCGGACAAACCATCGGTATTGTAGGCGGGATCGTGATCGGGCAAGCCGCGGTCCAAGCCGGATTAACCAGCAATATCCTGATTATTGCCGTAGCTTCTTCAGCGATTGCCTCATTTGTAATTCCCAGCTATATGATGAGCGCTTCCATCCGTCTGGTTCGTTTCGGGCTCATTATCCTGGCTGGAATATGGGGAAATATGGGGTTGTCGATGGGAGTAGCATTGCTTATCATCCATCTCTCGAGCCTTACCAGTCTCGGCTCTTCTTACTTATCCCCTGTTGCACCTATGAAAGGTACAGATTGGAAGGATGTATTCATCCGCGCTCCGTTTGCACTGCTCAAGACCCGTCCGTCCCAGACCCGGACACCTAATACTATCAGGCAGAAAATGAGAAAGTAGGAAATTGTGATGGCCGAGAAACTGACTCCCTTTCATATCACCATCCTGGTGTACATGACCCAATCGGGGATCATTATATTCACGTTGCCCCGCCAGCTGGCCGAGTATTTCGGGACAAACGGATGGCTGTTTATGGTTCCTTGCTTTGTGATCTCTTCTCTAAATATCTACCTGATTTCTTTGGTGTACCATATGGGTAAGGGACGGTCTATATTCTTAATCCTGGAACAGTCTATCTCCAAAGTGGTGCTGTATCCGCTATATATAGGATTGTCATCTGTGTGGTTAATCTTCGGATGTATGATTGGCAAAAAATACGTGCTGCTCTTTCAAATGATCTCTTTTCCCACGACCAATCCAATGATCTTCAAGCTGGCCATAGACCTGCTGGCTTTATTGCTGCTTACGAAAGGGATTTATACCATCTCCAAAGCTACGACAGTTTTTTTCTGGGTCACCATTTGGATGTATCTATTATTGCTGGGATTTATACCTAACTTCCAGTGGGTCCGGCTGACCCCCTTTATTTTCAAGGAAGGTCACGATATGGTACGGGGGGGACTGGATATCTATACAGCGTTCCTCGGGTATGAATTGTCTCTGTTGTACCTCCCTTATATGGATCATAAGAAAAAATCTATGCGCGGTGTCTATGCGGGGAATACGATTTTAAGTGTGGCATATATCAGCTTTGCCTTCATTTGCTTCGGATTCTTCAGCCTGGGCCAATTAAAAAAACTGCTCTATCCCCTGCTGGATTTACTGGCCTTCATTCAGCTCCCCTTTGTTGAACGGCTGGAGAATCTGCTATATGGATTCTTTCTGTTCCTTATTCTTGTTACTGTTGTCATGTATTGGTGGGCGGCGGCAGAATCAGTGCAGAGAATTCTTCCCCGCGCAAATATTTCTATCCTGTGCAGCATTCTGGTTGGAATTTCTTTTGTCGTTTCCTATATACCCACAACTCTGGACCAGGTTAATACATGGATTATGTATCTGAGTTATGCTGCTACCGGAATCGCCTTCGGCCTGCCTCTGCTGCTGGTAGTTCTGCTGCTTGTTCAAAGAAAACGGAGGAATTCATATGCGTAAGCTGTCGGCTGTGATTGTTCTCATGTTCCTGTTAAGCGGTTGTAAAAGTGACGAAAGAATTCTGGAGCGTCTGGGAATGGTACAGACCTCAAGCTATGATCTGAGTGAGGATCAAAGGCTTAAAGTGACCTCCAGCATTCCAGTAGTCAATCCGGAGTCCGTAAGCCGAAGGGAGTTATTAGTGGTAGAGGCGGATAGCATCAAAGAAGCAAGGCTGCAATTTTCCCGGAAAACCGAATTATTTTTGGTGAGCGGACAACTCAGGAATGTCTTATTTGGCTTGAATCTAACCAAAGCGGGACTCGGAAACTATCTGGATACCCTTATGAGGGACCCATCGGTAGCCCTTGGGGTAAGAGTATCCATTGTTGACGGGGATGCAGGTGCACTGTTATCCAAGGATTACAAACAGCATGCGGACACCGGGCAGTATGTCGACCATTTGCTGGAAAAAGAGGGCGGCCGCAATAGTATTCCTCAAATTACTTTGTATGAGTTCTCCAGAGATTACAATGACGATGGTATTGATCCCATTGCCCCCATCATTAAGGAGACGGAAGATCATGTGGTTATTGAAGGAATTGCCTGCTTCGAGCAAGACCGCTACCGTATGAAAATCCCTGCAGCAGACGGTATGATCTTTGCTCTTCTGCGGGGCAGTCTCAATCAAGGGGAGGTGGCACTCAATTTGGGTGAAGACGGGGGCCGTAAGCGTATAGTCATGTTCAGCTCTCTGGGCAGCCAGCATAAACTTAAAGTCATAAGGTCGGAGAATTCCCGATTCAAAGTAAAGATCAGTGCCTCCATTCAGGGTTCTGTCCTGGAGTATACCGGAAGCCTCAGACTTCAGAATAAGGCAGATCGCCAAGAGCTGGAGAAGGAAATATCCGCCAAATTGTCTTCCGAGGGAAATCAGATGATCCGGAATTTACAGCAGCACCATGTAGACAGTCTGGGCATCGGACAGTATGTGAGGAACAGTCTTTCATACAGAGAGTGGAAAAGTACCGACTGGAACAAAGTTTATCCTTCGGTTGAGATTGAATTCCATCCCAAGGTAATCATTAAAGACTATGGAAAGTATAATTAAAGCCAGTCTCACACCAGCGGCAGCTCACTGAACTCCTTATAATTGGTGAAAATATAGCTCGGTGTATGATCCGTGCCCGGCTTCCGCCCGCGCGGATTATACCAGCAGACCTTCCAGCCGGCCGCAAGCGCACCCACTACATCATTCGCCCAGGTGTCGCCTACATAGAGGCTGTTCTCCGGTGAAGTTCCCGTCATCTGATTAACATGGACGAAGATCGCCGGGTCCGGCTTGGCCAGGCCGACAGCGTCCGAGATGAAGATCATCTCCGGCGGAATGAGCTTGTCGATGCCCAGCCCGCGCAGCTTGCCCGTCTGGTGCTCCAGCGGGCCGTTGGTGATAATGCCTACCGGGTGCCCCAGGCTAATGAACCGTTGAAGCTGCTCCGCCACACCTTCGATCATCTCAATCGTATACTGGCGGGCAATATAGGAAGCTTGTATCCGCACAGCTTGCTCCCGGGTCAAGTGCAAGCCATACTCGGCAAAAGCCAGCTCCAGCCGCATCACCCGCGTCTCCTCCAGCTCAAGCTCCCCGCTCAGATACTTCGGCCACAGCAGGTCACTGTGATGCCGTACGGTATAGAACAGCTCCGCGTAATCCAGCTTGTCCTCGTCAGGTGCCAGTACCTCACGAACGGCTTCCCTGAACGGGACCAGATGGTCATACAGCGTATCATCCAGATCAAAAAACACAGCCAGCTTGTTGCTTGTCTCTACCACGTTAACTCTCCTAACTATACTTCAGAAATATAAATGATAAGTGAAAAAACTCTCGTCCCGCACATAACCCTGGGCTTCGTATAGGCGCTGTGCACCGGTATTGGTGGTCATTGTAGACAGCGTCAGGCCTTTGGCGCCTGTTCCCTGTGCGAATCCCTTCACGCCTTCAAGCAGCAGTGAGCCAAGTCCCTGTCCGCGCTGCTCCTTCGTTACGAACAGATCGTTCAGAATCCATACCGGCTGGACCGAGATGGAAGAGAAGGAGGGGTATAGCTGGGCTAGGCCATACGTGCGGCGTTCTGCACCCTCACCGGCAACGGCCATAAAAATAACGGATTCCTCATTCTGCAGCCTCGCCGCCAGGAACTCCCGGGCAGCCTCCGGGTCCGGAGCCTGGCCGTAAAAGCTGCGGTATTCGTCAAAGAGTGGAGCAAGCTCCTCTACATCTGCAAGCTCCGCCCGTTCAAAACGGTAATTCAACATAACGGCTCCCCTGCTTTCCCTTAGTCTCTCGAATCGTAAAAGACATGACGCGCTGTGATCTTCCCGTCTTCAATGTCCATCAGGCCGAAAGAATACTGCTTCTCCCGGCGTTTGTCCGTAGGAGAGCCTGGGTTGAACAGCAGAATACCATTCTCCCGGCGCATCAGCGGCTGATGGGAGTGGCCAAAGAGAATACAGTCCACCTCCTGGCCTTCAAAGGCCAGCAGCGCATTCCCATCCGTCCCCTTACGGGAATACGGCGCATGTCCGTGAATCATCCCGATACGCATGCCCTCCAGCGTAACGATCTTGCTCTCTCCGAAGCGCTGAATAATCTCATATCCGTCGTTGTTGCCGGCAATTCCCTCTACCGGAGCAAGCCCGGCCAGCAGATCGTAGATCTCCAGCGATACCCAATCGCCCAGATGCAGAATCATATCCACCTTGCTGAATTCTTCCATAAGCACGGAGGGCAGCCCCTTGGCCCTGCTTGAGAGATGTGTATCCGATACCACGCCTACCTTCATCTGCATCCACTCCCCATTCCTATTGTCATCCTACCCGGCATTTCAAAAAACACAATGGCCGAGAAGCGCTGTAAACTGCGACTCTCAGCCATTTCATGTTCAGATCCAAGTTTACGTCCTATAATTGTACGATGTGCAGGGGGGAGAAGCAAGTAAGCAGGGGATTCGTTAGGTCATCCTTGCATCAATCCAGCACAACCCATTCCCCTTGAGTATCTGCCGATTGTACTTCCGCTTCAACAATTTCAAGCGATTCTGCCGCACTCTCCGGGGTGCATACCACAATCGGCTTATCGTGAATAACCGCATCCAGAAAATAAACCAGCTCCCGGTAGTAGCCGGTATCCGGTGAGAGCTCAGCAATAAAGCCCGGTCCATCGTTCGGGTTCACTTTAAGCTGATTCCCGTCAAATACAAGATTGCCCTTCTCAAAGTTAACCCGATAACCCATATAGAAACCGAAATCTCCTTCCAGCGTCCAATCGACCTGGGCATTGACTACTTTTCCGTCCTTATAATAGTAATGGGTGGAGCAAAGATCATAACCGCTGCCAGGTAAGACATTGCGGGCAAGAGTAGAGACTTTATCCGGCTTGCCGAACAGGTAGCTGATCATATCCGTATCGTGAATATGCATATCCAGAATACTGCCGCCGCTGAGCTGCTCATCCAGGAACCAATCCTTGGGGGCCCCGGAGCCGCGGTAGAAATACCCCTCGGTCACCTCACCGAATTTGCCTGACTCCACAGTCTCCTTCAAGTACTCATACCCCGGCCAGAAACGGAGACATTGTCCGATCATAAGCTTCCTGCCGCTGCGGTCTGCCGTTTCCGCCATCCTCCGTGCTTCCGCCGAAGTTCTGCCCATCGGTTTCTCGCAGAAAACGTGATATCCGCGTTCCAGTAGCGAGCAGGTTATCCCGGCATGTAAATAAGTAGGAACACAGATATCAACGACATCCAGCACTTCCTGTTCAAGCATTGTTTCCAGGTCATCATAGAGATTGTAAGAAGACAAATCATAGACTTCACGGGCCGTGCTCATATTCCCGTCTGCTTTGCCGCCCTTGAGTTCCTCGATCCGCAGATCACATATCGCGCTTAATGCAACCGGATAGCCCTCCTCCGTCAACCGGACATAATTGTCAAAATGCATCCGGCCCATAAATCCGAAGCCGATCAAGCCTACTTTCAGCATAGGAATGTCCTCCGATTATTCTGAATTATATTTCTTCATATCCGCTCCATACAGGGATACCCAGGCTCCCTGCCGCCCTGCGGACTCCATCTCAGCCTCAATGATCTCAAGCGATTGTGCAGTGCTCCCGGGCAGACATACTGTGACCGGATTATCCTGCAGTATGGCATCCAGGAAATAGACCAACTCTCTGTAATAGCCGGTATGCGGGGAGAGTGAGGCAGTATAACCCGGTTGCCCGACAGGATTGACTTTAAGCACATTGCCGTCAAACACCACATTACCCTGTTCAAAATTGACCCGGAAGCCCATGCTGAAGCCGAAGTCCCCTTCCAGCGTCCAATCGGCCTGGGCGTTGATTACCTTGCCGTCCTTGTAATAATAATGGGAGGACACTATATCGTAGCCGCTGCCCGGCAGGACATTCCTTCCCAGCGCCGAGACCTTGTCCGGCTTCCCGAACAAGTAATGAATCATATCGGTATCGTGGATATGCATGTCCAGCATACAGCCGCCGCTCAATTCATCGTTTACCAGCCAGCCTTTCGGTGCACCGGACCCCCGGTAGAAGCAGCCTTCGGTAACCTGGCCGAATTCCCCGTCCTCCACAAGTCTTTTCAAATATTCATATGCCGGCCAGAACCGCAGACAATGACCAATCATCAGCTTCTTGCCGCTGCTTCGCGCCGTTTCCGCCATCTTCCACGCTTCATGGGAATGCCTGGCCATTGGCTTCTCACAGAACACATGGTAGCCCCGTTCCAGCAGAGAACAGGCCATCTCAGCATGCAGAAAGGTAGGGACTGCGAGACTGACCGCATCCAGCTCCTCATTGGCCAGCATATCCTCCAAATCCTCATACAGGTTATAGGCGGATAAATCGTATATCTCCTGGTCTGTGTTCATATTCCCGCCGGACTTCACAAGCTTCAGCTTCTCAATCTGCGGGTCGCAAATCGCAGTTAACGTAACCCCGTACCCGTCTTCGCCAAGCCGGACGTATTGATCAAAGTTCATCCGGCCCATGAATCCAAACCCTACCAGACCCACCTTGAGCATTTCCCTCACCCCGCTTACGCCTTATGGCTGGAACGTTGCAGAATAGCATCCATAGCCGCAGAAGTATTGAAAATAATCTGCTCCGGATGATGAGTGTAAGCCGGAATCATTTCACCTGTAACATAGTTGTCGTATCCAATCTCCCGGAGCGCTTCCATCACAGCCGGATAGTTCACATCCCCGGCCAGCAGATCAACAAATCCGTGCAGTCCTCCCGCTTCCCGGCGGTAATCCTTGAAGTGAACCTTCTTGATCCGGTGTCCCAGAATTCTTATCCACTGCTCCGGATAGCCGGAATGTACCACATTTCCCACATCCAAATAAGAACCTACATAGCCGGAGCCAACCGAATCAATGAACGCACGCATTTCAAGCGGGGACAGCAGAAATTTATTCCACACATTCTCGATCCCTATGGAAACCCCAGTTTTCTCTGCCTCCAGCGCCAGACCACCAATCGCCTCTAACGCCCTGTCATAAGCTTTGTCATAAGCTACAACCTCACAGCCAGGAATGAAATCCACCCCGACTGCACCGGGTATCACAAGAATCGTATCCACGCCAAGCACAGCAGCAAGCTCCAGCTGCTTTTTGCATACGTCGATTGCCTTGGTCCGGTTGGCCACCGATTCGCTGGTCATCGCATAAGACCAGTACAGTCCCGTTGCCAGTCCGGCAATTTCCAGGCCGGTCTCGTTAATGGATTCCTTGAGCTTCAATGCTTCCTTCTCACTGGTTTCCAGACTGAGTTCACCACTTTCATTCATAGACAATTCAAGGCCGTCGAACCCTGCCGCTTTAGCTAGGCGCACACATTCCTCAATTGCCATACCCTCGGGAAATGACCAGATATTAATTCCTTTTTTCATCATTACCATCCTCATTTTTGTTATTTTCCGTTTTTCAGGAATTCTGCAATAATGTTCTTTTTTCCTTGATATAATTAAATTATAATGGTTTTACACCTCTATTTATTTAGGGGATATAGATAACTTTTGGACGATTCCGGTCATATTTCTAGAGGAGGATTGAGCATGCCCGAGACAGAAACATCCTATCCTTTGAGCAAACAGGTACCCTCCCGTGAATGGTCGCCTGGAATCCATTACGCACAGCTGCAGACCCTGGCCCCCTGCATTTTTCCAAGGCGGAGGCTGTATGATTTCGAGCTGCTCTACATCCGTCAAGGGAGTTTGTTGACCCGGATGGACAATAAGGAGTTCCGCTTAAGCTCCGGTCAGCTTATTTTTCTATCCCCTGGTGTTTACCATCAGAACATGATCGTTTCGGCTTCCGACTCTAAGCTGCTGGGCATCCACTTCGACTTTTTTGGCGAATCCGTCATTACGCGGGAAGAAGATATGCTGGTCAACGAGGAGGAGGTGCTTCCCCATAAATTCGCTCTGGAGGCCGTAACCGCCCCTTTTTCACCATTGTCAGAAGAACCGGTGTATACGCCGTCTCCCGAATGTGTCCATGCGATGGAGCAGCTTGTTCATGAGTTCACCATGCGGCAAGCCGGTTATGAATGGGTCTGCCGGGGCTTGATGCTGGGCATTCTGACTTCCCTGCTGCGTTCCCAAGGCTCCCGGCGGCTGGCCAAGTCTTCCGTGCACGGGGAGCGGATCAGGTTGCTGATTGATGAGATGGAGCTTCAGCCCGCCGGCCGCTGGACCAACCGGTCTATGGCTGCAACGATGAATATGCATGAGGACCATTTCTCCAAGCTGTTCCGGGAGATTGCCGGGATGCCTCCCGGTGAATTCCTCCGGTCCATCCGCCACCGGGAAGCACGTAAGCTGCTCCGCGAGACGGATGAGTCGATTGAGGCCGTGGGAGAACGGGTCGGCTATCCCGATATCCACTACTTCAGCAGGGTATTCACAGCCAATGAGGGGATTTCTCCACGTGCCTACCGCAAGCTTTGGCGCATTCTGTGAGGCAGCCAAGATGCCAACTCCCCGTACCCAAGCCCGCTCACAGCAAAGAGACGAGCCATCGGCCCGCCTCCTGATTGAGGTGCTAGTTCACTTATTCGCAGATGCCGTTTGCAGCGTTATCAGCATCGTTCGCCCGAGGGTGCCTGCCGTATGGATCTTCAGCTTCAGCTTCGGCGAGAGCTGTGTGACCTCGATCCGGTCATCTTTGCTCAGTATGCCTGCTGCCTCCGTATCCAGCTCCAGCTCAATATAACCCTGGTTCTCCAGTGTAGGATCGGACACGGCAAGCTTAATGGTGCCAGCGTCGGCATTGTTCCTGATCAGGACAGAGGCTGGCTTGTTCGAGGTCACACCTCCTGCCGAAGTCAGAGTATCCGTCCAGAAATTATACCCGGCAACGTTAAGCGTATTCTCCCGCACAGCTTGGACCGCTGGTGAATTGGCGAGAATAGTGACATCCGGCGAATCGGCATAGGCTTCCGTGGCCTGCCTGCTGGCATTCGGCAAAATCATATATTCGTACCGGCTGTCAACAGGATTGCTCCCATGATCCATCCACATCGTCAGAAAGTAATTCTGCAGCAGTCCGGTTGGCGTTGTGGAGGAAGGCGGATTGCTGAGATTGATGTCGGACCACCTTCCCTCCTGAACCTGTCTGGTGAGCCTGATGGATGAATCATCCTGGAAAACATAACCAATATTTGAATCTGCCGCATTTCCTTCGAGATAAGCCCATGACGGGTTCTCTATCTCCTGACCCGGAATGTTCCCGTTCAGGGCTTCACCATCCAGGACGAAGCTATTGGAGTTGTCCTCCTTCAGCTTCCTCTGCTCAATGACGGTCTCTACAGGAAGATTATCCGTGCTTGTAATCCCTGCACCCAGCGCAACAATCTCGTTGTCAAAAGCAAACCAGGATTTCCGTGCCTGCATCTGCGTGCCGTTCTGAATCAGCTTCATGCCGGTTGCCCCGAAAGTATCCAGTGTTGTTCCGCCCGCCCAGGCGTTAAGCGGCACCGCCTCGCCGTCACCGTTTTGATAGTCACCGGCATTCCTTGGACGGGAGACAACTGTTGTGCCGGGCAGCCGGCTCCAGTTCACCGTGGCCCAGAAGCTGCCTGTATACTGGGACAGATCGCGGTTGTAGAGATAGGTCATTCCATCGCCGGTGTACCAGCCCTTGGGATTTTCTCCGTTCGTCAGCTCATAGGTCGCAATACGCTTTGAGCTTTTGCTGACTCCGAACAGAAAGTCCTCACCCCGGTGCACACTGCGGGCCATGCCGTTCAACTCGTAGTGCGCCTGAATATCGGCGGCAGGAACAACCGCAGGATCGTCCACCCACTGCCGGATCGTATCCGCCAGATCCAGCGGGAATTGATAGTAGGATGCGCCCTGGCTCAGCTGATACCCGATATGATATTTAACCAGGCCCTTTAATCTCAGCGAAAGCTCCGGGGGCGAGGTCTGCGCAATTCGGGCGATGCCTGCCAGAATGTTTCTGCCGGAATAATAGGCATCTGCAGCCGGTCTCACAATCGCGCGGCCTCTCGTCATATCAATAGCCTGGCCTTTGTATAGGATAGGAGCAAAACCTTCGCCGATCCACCTGTAGACATTGTTCACCCCGGGAACCACCGGCTCCCAGGTGCTACCGTTCAGCAGGAACAGCAGGTTCCCCATCCCCTGGATCAGAACCTCCCCGTAGCTTCCCGTGTAGGCTATCGTGCTGTGCTGCACATACGAGCCGTCTTCATAGAACCCGTCGCCAGCCGCCGTGTACTGGAACAGCTCGCTCATTCCGTCCCTGGCCTGAATCAGCCGGTCATAGTTATGTTCGACAAGTCCCATACGGATCTGAATCAGCATGATATCGGAGCGGTTGGCACCTGTCTGTGTAAAAGAAGGGGCGGTGATATCCCCGATATAATGATCTATGCTTGCTGTATTCCGCAGGATTTGCTCCGGCGCCAGCTCGTCATACATCAGAATCAGAATATCAGCCAGCCGGTTGGGAACACCGATATCCCAGTTCCACCAGTTGCCGAATTCGCTGCCCGAATCTGTATATAGTTCATCCAACATCCAGTCCATGGCCAGTAGCAGATCGTCCTTCAGCCCGGAATGATGTTAGACGGAGGTTCCCTGGGTCTGATAAGCTAACGTCATTGCCTTCAAACGGGTATAATGGCTGTTTATAAAAGCGGAGTCACTGCTAGACGCAGGCAGATCTGTCCAGAGCGTTGTTCCGCCGGGTATAAGCTGCATGCTCTCCCAATACCCCTGAGCTGCAGCTGCGTTGGCCTGAAGAATGGCTTGGACCGCCGGATCATTTACATCCAAAGAATCTTTACCGGTCAGCGACTCTTTCCAGCGCAGCCTGATATTGTCGTATTCCTGGGGATTATCCGGCTGAGCGGCTATCACTTCAAGGGTAACCGAGTCCGACACTCCATTAACCGCAGTCGCAGACACCGTAGCCGTACCGACGGAAATTCCCTGCAATGTGCCATCCGCAGCCACACGTACGATATCCGGACGGTCAGAGACCCAGGTTAACTGCGAATCCGTCGCATCCGCAGGTTCAACATCCGCGATAAGCTGCAAGCTGTCGTATTTGGAGAGCTGCGGGGGTGAATAGGTAATGGTAACGGCAGTAACAGGGATATATGGAGTAACCACAACGGTAACGGCTGCGGAGACTGCCGGATCGGCTTGTGACACTGCTGTAATCTCCGTAGACCCCACCGACCTTCCGGTGACTTCTCCGCTGGCATCTACAGCTGCAACGGCAGAATCGGCAGAGCTCCAGACCACAGCCTGATTCGTTGTATTCGCGGGCTGGAACCCCGGCTTCAAGGTTTGTTGGCCTGTTACCGTCAAGTTGACTTCATTCGGCAGCGAGAGGCTTTGCGGCAGCACAGGCTTGGTCACCGTTAACGGGACCGTGAGCGAATAATCACCCTCATAAGTGCTTACCATCACTGTAGTGCTGCCTTCGCTTAGCGCGTGGACTGTGCCATAAGTAACTGTCGCTACAGAAGGATCAGCCGTACTCCATAGTAGGCGCTGGTCGGAAGCATCCTGCGGCAATACCGTAACCGCTATATTGGCACTGGCACTCTCCGCCAGCTCAAGCGTTGTCACTGAAGTGCTGATTCCCGTAAGCGGCACGTAATCCGCGAGCTTCAGGTCGTCAACAAGCCATTCCCCCTGCTGGCCGTTCTGAAAGTACTGATTGAGGTAGATATGTCTGATATTCAGCCAGCTGGAAGGCAGCGAAGCTGTCCCCACATACTGGTCATTCATGAAATAAGAGACGGTGCGGGCCGTACTGTCCACGAACATTTTCAATTTGTACCATGAATTCTTCTCGTAGCGGGCCAGGAACTGATTGCCGGCACCCCGGACTTCTCCTGCGGTATTGAAAGTAAGGACGGATACATTGGTAGTGAGTGTAGCGGGGGAAGGGGCATTCAGGCTTCTGAGCTGAATCTCCCGGCGGTGGGTTGTGCTGTTCATATAAACCGAGGTTTCCAGCACCAGCTTCCCGGCGATGCCGGTATTGCCGGTCGCCGTTCCGCCCAGATTGTTCCTGCCTGTATTTACATTTTTGGTATTGGAGACGATTTTGAGGCTGTAATCCTCACGCTGGGGAGCGTTCGCTATAGTCACATAATCTGTGTCTGCCGCAGAATTATAGATGCCCCAGCCTCCCCCGGCTGAGCCGCTGTAGGTAGAGCCGTTATAGAGCTTCGTATTCTTGGCATTTCCGCTCTCATCATAGTTCACATTGACGTATACGGTACCCGCCGCTTCCGCCGGCGGCAAGGCCGCAGCAGGAAGGATGAGAGACAGGACGGTTACTCCTATGATCAGACGGACGAACAACGGCTTGACGAATGGCCTAGTGAACAATTGCATGGCTACCCCTCCATGATTCATAGTTTTCAGGCCTGTTCCCGTTCATACCAATATCCGGGAATCTGCTTCTCCAGACGCAGCAGGGCTTCCAGATAATAATAGTCGCCCCAGATCATATAACCATCCAGCCCATAGTCGCCCCTGACATGATAGGAGCCATGGTCGATAAGGCCTTCGTCTTCCTCAGCCATGCCCAGCGAGGACTCGGCCAAGGCCGTCATGGTCAGCATGACCGCTGCCTCCAGACGCGGAACGAGCGGATCAGCGGGCGCCAGATGCTCCAGCAGTTCAAGCATGCCGCAAGCGGCAATGGCGGAAGCTGAGCTGTCCCGGCTGGTCGAGCTGTTCACAGGAACATCGAAATCCCAATAGACCATCCCATCCGCCGGTATCCGCTCGATGAAATAGACGGCAAGACGTTTCGAGGTCTCCAGGAAATCCATGTCGCCTGTGTAGAGGTAAGATAGAGCAAATCCATAGATTCCCCACGCCTGTCCGCGCGTCCAGGTAGAGCCGTCGCGGTAGCCCTGATGCGTTCCCCCTCTGAGCGAATTCCCGCTGCCGTCAAAATAGAAGGTGTGATAAGACGAGTCGTCTCCCCGCACAAGGAACTTCCGCGACAGCTTGGCATGCCGGGCGGCAATCTCCGCATAGATGGGATCGCCGGTTGTCCCGGAGGCCCAATACAGCAAGGGAAGATTCATCAGACAGTCGATGATGATACGCCCGCCGTTCTCCGGATCACCCTCTGGCCCCCAGGCCTGGATGAGCCCGGCAGACTCGCGCCAGCGGCCCAGCAGATGGTCAGCGGCGCGCAGCGCCAGCGCCCTGTGCCGCTCATCCTCTTGGACAATCCAGCCCGCCATTGCGGACAACCCATACAGAAAACCGATGTCATGATGTTCCAGAGCGTGCTTGGCCTGAAGCCTGAGGTCAAAGCTGTTCGTCTGGGCTTCGGCCTGCAAGCGCAGATATTCGTCCCCGCTGTACTCGTAGCATAGCCAGACCATCCCGGTCCAGAAGCCTTCGATCCAGTCGTCGTTCTCTCCCCATTCATAACGTTTGTCATTGGAGATATGCGGGAATTGCAGATTATGGCGGGTCAGATTGCGTTTTGTTTTGAGCACGGCGAAGTCGATGGCCTCATGCCACTTCACGCCCGGTGCCATTATTTCCTTCACAGGTATCATCCTTTCACAGAGCCGGCTGTAATGCCCGAGATAAAGTACCGCTGGAAGAACAGAAAGACGGTGACTACTGGAATAAGTGACAATACGGTGCCTGCCATAACCAGTTGAGTCTGCGAGGTGAACTCCCCGTTCAGACTAGCTAGGCCAAGCGGCAAGGTCTTGAGGCTGTCGCTGGTAAGATAAATAAGCGGAGCCTGAAAGTCATTCCACACCCAGGAGAAGGCGAAGATGCCAAGTGTCGCCAGCGCCGGCTTGGCCAGCGGCAGGATAATCCGGGCGAAGATGCCGAATTCGTTGCAGCCGTCGATCCGGGCCGCTTCCGAAAGCTCCTTCGAGATACCGGAGAGGAACTGCCGCATCAGGAACACGCCGTAGGGGCTGAAGATTTCCAGCAGAATCAATGCCCAGTGGCTGTCCACCAGGCCCAGCTTCTTGATCACGAAATACTGCGGGATCATAATGACCTGATAAGGGATCATGAAGGCCGCGAAATACATGATGAACAGCCGGTTTTTCCCGGGGAAGTCCAGTCTGGCGAAAGCATATCCGGCCAGAGAGCATGTGATAAGCTGGCCCAAAGTAACCAGAACGGAAACCTTCAATGAGTTGAAATAGTATAGCGGAAATGGAATACTCGTCCAGACCTCGACATAATTCTCGAAGTGAAATACCTGCGGAATCCACTGGATCGGATACTGGAACACTTCCTCCTGCAGCTTGAAGGAGGTGGAGAGCATCCACAGGAAGGGCACGATCATGATTAGCGAGATCAGGATCATGAACAGATGTGACAGTGATTTTGGCACGGCATGGCCTAGTAATTGACCCATCTTTTCTCCCCCTTGAATTGAACGTACGTAATCGCCAGAACGATCAGGAACAGCACGATGGCTTCGGCCGAAGCGTAACCAAATGCGGAATTGCGGAACGACTGGACGAAGATATCATAGACGAGCAGCTTCGTGGAACGGCCCGGCCCCCCGCCGGTCATGACATACACCAGATCAAAGGACTTGAACAGATTAATAATGCAGGTGATGATGACAAAGAAGGTGACCGGAGACAGCATCGGCAGCGTGATGTTGCGGAAGCGCTGCAGTATATTGGCGCCGTCGATGTTGGCTGCTTCGTATAGCTCTTTGGAAATCCCCTGCAAGCCGGCCAGGAACAGCAGCATATAGTAGCCGGCCATCTTCCAGGCGGAGACAAGGATGATGCTGAACAGAGCCCAGTCTGAGCTGATCAGCCATCCGGGCGGATGATCCATGAACTTGCCAAGGAACATATTCAGCGGCCCGAGCGTCGGATTGAAGATGGCCTGCCAGACCACTGCCACCGCGATAAATGATGCGATATGGGGGAAGAAGAAGGCTGCTCTGTAGAGCGACATCCCTTTCATTTTCTGGTTAACAAGCAAGGCCAGGGACAGGGAGGCAATGATAACGAGCAGACAAGAGCCGAAGGTGTAGAGCAGGGTATTCTGGAGAGCAATCCGGAAGTTCTCGTCCTGCATCAGCCGGACATAATTGCTCAGTCCGGTCCATTTCACCGGATTATAGCCGTCCCATTCCGTGAAGCCGAGTCCGAGCGCCATCACGCTCGGAACGGCAATGAACAACAGGAACCCCAGTAGATTAGGCAGGAGGAACAGATAGGCCGTTCTCGCTTGCGGATGCATCATCCGCTGCCACAAGGATGGTTCCCTGCCTTTGGCCAGGCTGGCTCCCTGCGCTGCCGGTACGCTTTTATTCAAAGAAGACATGTCATCACTTCCCCGCTCTTGATCTATTGAATCTCTTGGTCTCTTCTCTTCTTAATGTTCTCAATCGCCTTCTCAGGTGTTGACTCGCCCAGGAGCGCCAATTCTCCTTCTTCTGTAACGATCGTATTCATTTGGGTAATCCCTTTGCGTAATTCCCGCTCTGGAACAGACGTAATATTGAAGATGGCATCCAGATTCACCGCATCATTGGTAAAAGCTGCTTTGTACTGGTCCTTGACACTGTCGGCTGCTGAAGCCGGCGTCTGGTATTTAGCCACAATCTGCTGTCCTTCTTCACTGGAGATGAAGCCGATCCACTTCTTGGCCTCCTCCTGATGTTTGGAATCCGAGCTCACGGCATGGACAACTACCGCGGTCATTGTGGTGCCCTTCTTAACCTCCGGCGGATGCGGGACATAGGTCATTCCCCAATCGAAGTTCAGCTTGCTGTCCTTCTTATCCTGCTCCAGCATGCCAGGGAACCAGGTTCCCGTCACAACCATTGCATATTTACCGGTCAGGAAGGCCGTTCTGTAATGCGCATTGGTGGCCTTGTTCTCGGCTATGGAAGGCTGTGCGCCGCTGTCCGACAGTTCTTTACGCAGCTTAAGCCCTTCAATATAAGGCGTTAGATCCTCACTGTAGAGCGAGGCGCCAAGCTGCTGTCCGTATGAATACCAGGTCTGCGCCCAATCCGGCATGAAGGAGCCGTAAATCTTGTCCTGTCCGCTTCCGCTGGTCATCTGCTTAGCCAGTTCCAAATATTGTTCCCAGGTCAGATCGTCACCCGGATAGGCAACACCCGCCTTGTCAAACAGATTCTTATTGTAGTAGAGCGCCCAGCCGTCAGAGCGGAAAGGCAAGCCATACAGCTTATCGTTAATCTTGAGGTTGTCCAAGGAAGACTCCACGCCAGCCAGCCCGGCACTGTTAGCAGCCGCATAATCATCGAGCGCCAATGCGCGTCCCGACGAGGCCAGCTTGTAGTACTCGTCCAGACTTTTAAAAGCAAAAGCGTCAACTTCTCCGCCGCCTGTCAATGTTACCGTCAACCGTTCACTGTAGGTATTGGCATCGCTTTTGGTGAAATCAACGGTGAGACCCGGGTTCTTCGCTTCAAACGCCTGGGCCAGTTCATCATACATCCGCTCTGAGGCGCTATCATTCCACAGCATGAACTTAATGGCCACCTCTTGCTCCGAAGCCGGGGTCCCCTTCGCTGCTTGATCTGTTGTGTCCTTGCCGCAGCCTGCCAGAAGTACTGCACTTGCCGAAATTCCAATCAAAGGCTTCATCCAATTTTTCATGTATTCCCCTCCAAGGTCGGTTGTGTAAGTGTTCCTCACTTGATGTAAATATAAAGCAGTTTAAGGCGGTTGTCTTTGCACACAACTCAGTACAATTGTTGATTCCTTCATAATAATAAAGTTTTGTTTGCGCTTTCAGTAACTTTCATGTACGTTTTCATAACATTGACATGACATATGCGCACAAAAAAAGGGATGTTATCCCTTGACTAGTCCGATCTTCAGTTTTGTATTCTATAATACAGATTATCCGCGATATTCGGAGGGAGTCTGTCCGGTCATCTTTTTGAATACCCGCGAGAAGTGGCTTAGATTATGCAGACCTACCTGCTCCGCAATCTCCTGGACACTCCCCTCGCGGCGCTTGAGCAGCTCCTTGGCCTTCTCTACGCGCAGACGGGCCACGAAGGCCATCGGCGTCTCGCCGGTCTGCTCCTTGAATAACGTGGCGAAATAATTCGGATTCAGGTGCGCAGCACCGGCCAGGCGGCCAAGCGTCAGCTTCTCTGCATAATGCTCCTGCGCATAGCGGAGCGCAACTTCCACATCCATGGTTACCGGGCGGTCCTTGTCCTGCATCACCGTCCTCAGAGCAGATGACATACGCTCCATGAATTCTCCGGCGGTTGTACAGGAATGAATGCGGCCGATGGCTTCCCCCCACACGGCGGTATGCTCGCGCTGAAGATATTTACCGGGGATATTCCGAGTCAGCAGCATTGTAAGCGCCTGGATCAACCGCTTCGGATGAACGCTGCGCCGCTGCGCATCCAGCAGCAGCTCATCCAGGCACTCCAGGATCGCATTGGCATTGCCGACCGCAAGCAAAGCTATCAGCTTATCCTCCTGATCGCCCGTCAGCGCCGGGCCAGAGACTTGATAGATACGCTTGTGCTCATAATCCACCGCATGGTTCCAGCCCGTATAGAACAAATCCGCCTGCAATTCTTCAGCCTCACGGTAAGCCTTCTCCCACTCCTCCGGTCCAGCCACCCTGGAGCTGATCAGGATACCGGTATCCTCATAACGTTCCAGCAGCAGGCGCGGCACTTCGATCTCGCCCTCCATAATAAGATGCAGCCGCTGCTCTGCGTCCACGAACAATCGCCGCTCCTTAATGACCTCCGGATACGGGAATTCCTCCAGCCAGGCATGAATATCCGTCTGCTCCCATGTCTCCCGGCTGATCTGCATAATGACCCATCTCCAGCCTGCACACTCCCGTGCCTGTATCCTGAACTGCTTCAGCCAGGCAGAGGGAGATTGCAGCTCAAGACTCCGCACTTCCTGCTGCGGCTCTACCGGAAGCGTGGAAACGTCACGCTCGCGGGAGTGCCCCTGAAAGGTCTCATACAATCTTGCCAGACAGTGTTCGATCTCGCCGGATGACAGATTCAGCTTGTCCAGATATTCGAATACGCCGTAGCGGATGCCCTGCCGGGCGAGCTGAAAGTCCGTATGGCTGCTTAAGATACAAATCAGTACCGTCGGCGATATCTCGCGGATGCAGGCAATCAGCTCCAGCCCGTCCATGCCCGGCATACGAATATCTGTAATCACCACATCCGGCTGCAGCCGGATGAACATCTCAAGCGCTTCACTTCCATTGCCCGCCTCCCCTGCAATTTCGAAGCCGTACCGCTCCCAGGGAATGGTCTTCAGCAGGGCCTCCCGGATCAGCCACTCATCCTCCACCAGCATCGTTCGAATGGTCATGTTGCCCCTCCTTATATAGACAGCTTCTTCTGCTTATTGCCGCTTGGGCAGTGTGATCTCCACCTGAGCTCCGGTTCCCGGACGGCTCTCGAAGCGCAGGGTCCCGGCTCCGCCGAAATACAGGGCTATACGCTGCCGGATATTGGATAACCCAATGCCGGAGTATGCAGTCACCCGCCCCGTATCCTCCCCTTCTACGGCAGCTTCGAACGGCTGCTTGGCTGTGCCTGCCCCGTTGTCGGCTACTGAAATGGTGAAGGTGGCGGATATATCATAAGCCTGAATCCAGATATGAATGGCTTCATCGTTCTTCATCCCGTGATAGATACTATTCTCCACCAGCGGCTGCAAAGTAAAGCGGGGAATATGCTGTCCAAGCAGCGCATCCGGCACATCAATCAGGACATGAATCCGGTCCGGGTAGCGAATCCGCATAATGGTCAGGTAGTGCTGTAGCGCATCCAAATCTTCTTCAATGGTGACAAGCGGATTCTCCGGGTAGATCTTGGAGGATAGAAAATATCCCAGCGCATGGACGACCTCGCGGATCTGCTCCGTCTTGCCGCGCAGCGCCAGCCCGCTGACCACTGCCAGCGTATTCTTGATCATGTGGGGCTGAATTTGCGCCAGCAGTGATTCAAGCTCCAGCTCCAGCTTCTGCTGCTGCTCGACCTCCATACGTTCCTGCAGCTCCTTCAAATCGGAGGTCATGCTCAGAAATGAACGCTGAAGCAGGTCAAGCTCCGGGTCGGTGCGGATCAGCGGAAGATGCGCCCACTCCCCTGACCCGATCCTTCTCATGACCCGGACCATCTGCTTAATCGGCCGCAGCATCCGGCCGGTGAACCAATGCCCAAGCAGAATAGACAGCAGTACACAGAGTCCGATGACCAGCAGCATGATATTGCGGATCTCCCCAAGCTCTGACAGCAGACTGCGGTAGGGGATCTCCTTAACAACAACCCAATCGTTCAGCAGCTTCGCGGATATATAAAGGGACTTGTTCATACTCTCTCCCCGGTTCAGCACAGCTGCGCCCTTGATATAAGAAGCAGCAACTGCTTCCCCAAGAACGGCTTCAGGTACGGCGGCCCCAGGGACGGAGTACACCAGTGAACCCTCCGGCTTCGCGATGACAAACCGGTTATTGGAGGCCAGATCTTCTACCAAGGCGGTTAAGGAACCCGAGATTAGCATTTTCCCCAACTCTGTGCCGGTATCGGCATCCGTATATCCGGCCACATAGGTGAACATCGGCTCGGCCGCGCTGGACAAGTCGAAGACGGGATGCGGAGCCGCCCATACAAACCGGCCGGTGCTGGCGGCCTTCAGTACTTTTCTGAATTCCGTATTGCTGTCCAGATAATCGGCCAGACTGGTGCCGTCCGCCCCCCAGCTTGTGAACACTTTACGGTTATAACCGTAGATCACAATTGAGGGCGTCTCTTCAAATTTGGAGAAGACCAGTTTGCTCAGCAACTGGTTGAACATATCCCATTCCTTGACGTAGCGCCTCAGATCGTCCGGAGAAGACTCCGGATCAAGCATCTGGCGGACACTCTCCTCCTGCCCGAACGATCCGGCGAGCATTTGATACATCGACAGCTCACTGTCTACGGAGGCAACCGTCTGTTCGAGCAAACGGGACTGGATTTCCACTGCCTGTTGAATAATCGTACGCTTGGAGGCATCATAACCGGCCCAGCCGATAACAAGCATGGGAAGCACGCCGAAGAGCAGCAACATCACAATGAATTTGGAACGCAGAGTCCACCTGGTGATTCCCGTACCCAACCTGCCACCCCCCTGTAAGGCCGAAATAGTTCTCCCGCCATGCTTCATAGACTACAGTAAATAAACTTAAGTATCTTTCATATGACCCCAGACTTCAAGAAAAAACGACAGGAAACGAGTAATTGATAAATGAACACATTACAGCGCATACCTTAGCTTCTTAAAGATAATTATACTAAAACCCCGATCATGGTTATTTAGCTGATCAAGAGATTAATTGCATAATCCCGCTTTTTTCGACTCATTCCGCAATATATTTCAAAAAGAAACCCCCACCTGATATATCAGATGAGGGTATAGCCAAGCGGCTGCGATTAAGCCTACCTATTGAAACTTCAATTCACCGAAGCAGGAGCTCAAATGAAAGTTCGGCGAAGCTGAATCCACCCGGTTCCAGCATCCGTAATGGGGTATATCCGTCTCATCCCCGCATTTATAGAAGTTACCGCGCAGAAGCTGCCCGGATGCTACCGTGAAGTCAGGAAACAGGCTCTGCAGCCAGGCAAAGGGGATCGAAAATTCCAGTGTCCACCAGGTGTTCTCCCCGGTTGTTTGCCCAGCATTCGCATGAAAGTCCCCCTTGATCTGAAAAAGTTCTGTTGAATCCTGTGCAAGCGGAATCCGCTGCTCTCTTCCCTCACCCAGCTGCAACAGAAGGACGCCTGCCGCATTCAGCTCAAAATTCAGGTAACGGGCATCCGAATCAGGAAGCGGCTGGATAAAAAATTCGACGCAGCTGTCCTTATATACAGGATCACCGGGACTATGGTAGCGGATGAGCGGATTCTCCTCAAAGACTTGAAACCTTATATGCAATCGCTCACCCGTGTAACAAAGCTTGACCTCGACCTTCGGCTGGTATCCATTGTGAAGCCACAGGTACTGATCCACTCCAAGCGGACTAATCTCATTCCAGTTGACCGGAAGTTTACTCTCTTGGATCAGATAAGAACGCAATTTCTTTTCCATGGGAAATCTCCTATTCTTGTAGTCTTTAACTCCAATTATTCCTGCCAGTTCCACAGCCGCACTTCCCCTACCTGTAAATGGCTTACCCAGGAGGCTTCGCGCAGCTTCAGCAGCTCCTTGACCGGTCCGGTGACAACGGCTCCATAGAGCTTAACCCCATTCTGTTCCAGATAGGCCAGAGAGGTGTCTAACTGATTGATATGCACCGCTCTGCCCGCGAGTGTCTGATGCTGCTGCAGCAGCTTAAGCGTCTTGATAAAGTTGGCATCCCGCAACGCGCCGCTACCGTATTCATCAACGGAAGGCGATACGCTGCTATAGGAGGATACCGAGCTGAACCAGCCTGTCTTGGTAGTGGTGACTTCGGATTTCTTCATATCGTCCTTATGCCACATAGGCTGATAAGGGAAGCCAAGCGGATATACGACCACATCGTCCTCCCTCGTTGAAGGTCCGGCATCTGCTCCGAACCAGACCGGCTGAAGATTCAGCGGCTCCAGCTGCTTCAGGAGTTCATCTGTGGTATATAAATGGCCGAGTGACAGATACGCCTCAGCAACCGTACCTTCAGGAAGCTTCTCCAGCCTCTTCCACTGATCGCTGTTATCCCCTCTCCCGGCCGTGCCCTTCGCAGACGGATAATAAAAAATATTCCCGGACCCATTCCGCTCATCCGTCCAGTTAAACTCCCCAGGATTGCCTCTTCCCAGAAAGAGGTTCTGGGTATAGTTGCCCACCTGAATGCTCTCGCCGCCCACCTGCCTCAGCAGGTTCCCGGTTAACTCCAGGCGGAAAAAATAATGCGCGTTCGATGAAAGCCTCACCGTCGTATTGGGACGGGTAACGGCAATCGCCGATGACACTACATCACTGTAAGTGTCCCCACGGTCTCCGGTGCTGTAGAAGACCGTTGTGATAATGCTGCTGATGACTGTAAAGATCAGAAGCGCAGAGAATACAGTGAACGTGTTGGTGATCCGTGCTTTCCATTTGCCCCGGCGGATAATAGACTTTTCTCTTCGCTTCGCCTTCCTCTTCGTCTTCTTGGGCCCTGGAGCTGCCCCTCCTTCCGGGTCCGCCTTGGTCCACCGTCCGCCGGTCTGCTCCTCCTGCTCCATCTGCTCCTCCAGATACTGCTGATACGCTTCAAGCTTCGCCAGTTCACTCTCCAGCTCCTCACGCTCTTCCTCCGGAAGGGTGCCTTCGCTGTATTGGCGCAGCTTCTCTTTGAATTCCTCACTCATGCTCATTCCTCCTCCGCTCCGCCTCACGCAGCTTCTGCCTGGCGCGGAATACCAGTATCTTGTATTGGGACAGGCCCACATCCATAATGTCTGCGGCTTCCTTGTAACTCAGCCCGTGATAATCATGCAGGAGCAGCGCATGGCGCTGTCCTTCCGGCAGAAGACTGAGCGCCAGAGCCGCTTCCTCCCAGCGTTCCTGACGCAGCAAAGTCCCCTCTGTCGTGTCCGGATGAACCAGACTGCTGAAGTAACCGGCTTCCTTGGCCACACTCCGCTTCTCCTTGCGCTTATAATCTACAAAAGCATTGTAAGCCACGCGGAACAGCCACGGCTTAATCTTCTCTTCCCGGCAATCCTCCAGATACAGATAAGCACGGTAAAAGGTCTCCTGCATCAAATCTTCGGCCGCATGGTGGTCCTGGCAGAGGGAGCGCAGATAGCGGTAGATGTCCGCAACATAATTTTCGTATACCTCATCCAGCGAATTCGGCTCCATCTCCTCCCCCCTTACTCCATCCACGTATGAGAACGCCAAAAGTTACACTTCTGCAGGAAATTCCCCGTATCCGCGCCGTTGCTGAGGGGACAGAGGGGAAGCTGAGTTTGTTAACGGGAAGCAGTTGGAAAAAAGACACTTAATTCTGCTGAAATGGAGAGTTGTGGGGAAGCAGTTGGAAAAAGTCCACTTACTCCACCCAACCCCCTGGATTCAGCAGAAATCGGACCGATTAAGTGCTGTTTGTCCAACTGCTGCCTATAAGTGTACCTTTGACGCCAAATTAGATGTACTAATTCCACTTAGATCACCCGCCGCACTCCGAAGTTTACGCACAATACTTGAATCAGCGGGGGAATGAGATACATCTCCGCAAATAAGCACACTGGTATGTTTGAAATCTTGTCCTGCCACAAGTGGAAACGGCTTTGCCGTCTTTTAGCATTTAAATTTTTATATTTGGAAAAAGGGAGCCTCAAGGCTCCCTCCGGTACAGCTTCGTATTCAGTTCAGGCCCTGCCGCGAGCGCATAGGGACTATCTCCAGCCGACTAATCAATAGAATCCGATACTGGACGAAGCATCCTTCATCCATTCCCGTTTGCGGCCTTTGTCCAGCTCGCCGCGCATCCCCCGCACCAGCGACTCCACCTCAGCCGTGCCGTTCTCATGCCATTCCAGTGCCGCACTGACATACAGCTCCCCCAGCTGGGTCAGGGAGAAATCTCCGGTCAGGCGCGCAGCCGTGGCCGTGCCTTCTTCTCCAACGAAGGCGGAGAAGCCTCTAAGCTGCAGGTATTCAAGGCGCAGCGCCTCGCTCGGCATCTTAATCTCATAAGCCCGGTCGAAGCGCCCGGCGCGGTTCATGAGGCCGGGGTCGATTTTATCCGGGTAATTGGTGGTGCCGATCAGGAAGATGCCCTCCTTGGAGGTGGCCCCGTCCAGCGTGTTCAGGAAAAAGGAGCGGACCTCCTGCGGCATGGAATCAATATCCTCAATCACCAGCACCATCGGTGCCAGCCGGGCCGCAGCCTCGAACACCTCATTCACTGATTCACTGCTCGTATACTCCGTAATCTGCCAGTAGAGCACAGGTCCCGGAACGCTTCCGGCAATGGATTTGACCAGCGTAGTCTTGCCGTTGCCCGGATGCCCGTAGAGCAGAATCCCCCGTTTATACGGGATGTCATAGGTAACATAGAAGCTGCGGTCGCTATCAAAAAACTGGTCGAGTGAGCGGTAAATCTCTTTTTTGATACCGGCGTCCAAAATCACCTCTTCCCGCCTTACAGCACGCGTAATCGGTTCATCCTCACGGGAAATCCCATTCCGTCTGTCGGTGAACACCGTCACCTTGTTGATATTCTGCTCCCGCTGCCGGTTGCGCACATTGCCAAGGAAGAACTGCAGCTGCGCATCGGATGCGGCGAACACATAATCCTGAAAGTTAATGCCGTTCTCCTGGAACACCGGCACCCGTGCCAGAGCTACGCCCATGGCCGGATAAGCCAGCACATTATTGCGGACCGACAGATGGATATGGTACTCCGGCTGCTCTTTCTCATCATCGAACACGAACGTCCGGTCCTCCAGGCGGTCAAAAATCCGCGCCACATGCTCCACTCCGGCATTCCCGCTCTGCACATCGTTCTCCAGCAGCTTCCAGTACTCACTGTTGGGGTCATCGCTGGCATACAGTTCATAACGGACGCCGTAACGAGTGTGAAGGGCTTCAAGTATACCGTCTACCAGGCGCGCGTACACCTCATAACCTTTGATGATTCCGGCACTGTCCTCATGATATTCATAGATCACAGCTGGTTTCTTATTCTCCTGCTCCATCTTTATTTCGTCCCCTTTATCGCTGCGAGCGGCTTGCATTTGGCCACAACGGCAGCCAGGCCGGCGCCCGTAACGCTTTCTATGATCTCATCTACATTCTTATAGGCCTGGGGAGATTCGTCAATGATAGATTCCAGGGAATGCTGATTCACTACAATCTCATCTGCTGTCCCCACCTTCATCGACCGGGAAAATTCATGGACAGACACCAGCCGCTTCGTTGCCGAGCGGGAACGAATGCGTCCGGCTCCATGACAGATTGAATAATAATTCTCTTCTCCTCCGGGCTGGCCGACCATGATGTAAGAAGCGGTGCCCATCGAGCCTGGAATCAGAGCCGGATGCCCGGTCGCCGCATAAGCCTTCGGGTTATCCGCATGGTCTGCGGGCAGAGCGCGGGTCGCCCCTTTGCGGTGCACGAACTTGGTGCCCGAGGAAGTCTCCTCTTCCCAGGCATAATTGTGCATCAGATCGTAGAGGGTACGCAGCTCGCACTTCGTACCGAAGACGTCACGGAAGCCTTCACGTACACCATAAGCGATCAGATGGCGGTTCACCACCGCATAGTTCAGCGCCGAGTACATCAGATTAACATAACGCCGGGCCTGCGGATGTGCCAGAGGCGCATAGATCAGGCGCGGGTCGGCGCTGCCCAATCCAAGCTGGCCCATGACCTTGGCGAAGGCCGGGGTACAGAACTGATTGACCATGCCTCCCCAGGCCCGGGAGCCGGAGTGGATCATCACGGCAATCTGCCCGTCCTTCAGTCCCCACGCTTCAGCGACCTCACGCTGCTCCTCAGCGATCTCAATCGCCTGAATCTCGACGAAATGGTTGCCGCCGCCAAGCGTGCCGAGCTGGCGGTGGCCGCGGTGCCAGGCCATATCCGGCAGCTCATTCAGAATCTCGTCATCGAAGGCCAGCTTGCTGATCTCCACATGGGACAGCGCGCTTGATTTCTTCGGAGTGTAGCTGTCCGGAACATATTTGTTCGGCAGGCCATGCAGTCCCTTGCGGACAATATTCTCCAGCCGGATATCACTGTAATGGCCGCGCTGCTGGGCCTCCATCGGCAGATACTTCTCAATCGCACGGACCAGCTTCCGGCGCAGCTTCACTTCACGCAGATCATCCATATGGAGATTGGTCAGATGCACACGCATCCCGCAGCCGATATCGCTGCCCACGATGGACGGCGACACATAGCCGGTCGCGGCATCCCAGACCGCAGTAGTTCCGATGCAGGTTCCGACGCCTACATGCACATCGGGCGTATAGCTCATATATTCAATACCCGGAATCTGCAGATTGTTGTTGGCCATTTCCAGGACCTTGTAATCCAGTGAGCCGAATAATTGCTCGCTGGCGTAGACCTTAAGGTCGCCGCCCGGAAGGGCTACCTCATGTTTGTAGCGGGACATCTCCCCCGCTTGGGGTGTCATGTTATTCATCTATTTGTTCATTTCCTCTCAGGTTGGGTTTCTGGTTTGGTTCCATAGGGGGTTCAGTAAATTTCGAGTTTCAGGGTACACAAAAAGAGCCGCAGATCAGATTCTGATCATGCGGCTCCCGGCGTGCAAGGTGCAGCTTCCCGTTGAAGCTTGCACCCGTTCAAAGCACACCCGTATTCAGTTCAGACATCAGCAGCAGTACCCTGCGCATTATGTCTTCCGGACGAAGGCGATGAGATCAGATCGTACATATGCGGTTGTCAGGTGATCCTGCTGTCTGTTCCGTTCATTTGTTCCAATCATGACCCGTCAGCCTCCCTTCTCTAAATGATAAACCCAATAATATATGGCCTTGCAGCAGATTGTCAACCCTTATTCTGGTAAAGAATTATTTTACTTAAATTTGGACCAGTCCTGATTGCTGTTCTCCAGCAGGTGGCCGAAATCATTCTCCAGCCGTTTCTGCTCAGCCTTGCGCTTATCCTCGACTGCCTTTAGGGCAGCCTCCTTCTTGTCCCGTTCTTCAGCCTTGAGCGCATCGGACTGCGCCTTTAGCTTCTCCAGCACCTCGCCGCTCAGCATATCCTTCAGGGTTGCCGGGGCATCCGTTGCCGCAGGGCGCGGGGCCGGTGTATTCTTCTTCTTTTTAGCCAAGGGAAATCATCCTTTCATGGTGTTCTTTTCGGGCAATTTTGTTTTAGGCATAGGTCTTTTCGTTTATAATGTACAGTAAGAGGTGAGCCTAATGAAATCCACAGACTTATGTCCAAGGTTACAAAAAAGCATGGATATTATCGGCAGACGCTGGACGGGCTTAATCATCTATCAGCTTTTGCAGGGCCCCCAGCGCTTCGGGGAAATTGAGTCCTCGCTTCCTGTCAGCGGCAGGCTGCTGTCCGAACGGCTGAAGGAGCTGGAGCAGGAGGGCATCGTGCTGCGCGAGGTTTTCCCTGAGACCCCGGTCCGCATCCAGTATTCGCTCACAGGCAAAGGCCGGGCGCTGGAATCGGTCATCCGCGATCTGCAGGACTGGTCGGAATCCTGGATCACGGAAGAGGAATGTCAGCCCGCCTCCACCGCTCCTCCGCAGCCTCAATAAGCATACCTTGTGTCTGCGTGCGATAGCCTGCTATACCTTCACAGCTTGCGGCCGATAATCACGAGATCACGCGGGATTCCATCCAGCACGGCGACTCCCGGCAGCAGGCCCCACTCCTCGAACCCGAACTTCCGCAGCAGGGCCAGACTCGGCTCATTATGGCCAAAGACAAAGCCGACGAGGTTCTGGAGGCCCAGACGCGGACATTCCTCAACCGCCTTAGCCAGCAGAATACTTCCGGCGCCGCTGCCGCGGAACTTCTCGCTCACATAGACGCTGATCTCTGCTGTTCCATTGTAAGCCGGGCGTCCATAGAACGACTGGAAGCTGAACCAGGCCGCAATCTCGTCCCCATGTCTCAGTACCCAGAGCGGCCGGTGATGGCTGCTATGCTCATGGAACCATCCCACCCTCTCCTCCACGCTGACCGGTTCAAGATCCGCAGTTACCACTCTTCCGGCAACCGTCGAATTATAGATCTCCACAATCTCCCCCAAATCCTCAATTGCTGCATCCTCTATGCTGTAAGCCTGCCAATTCATGCTATGATTCCTCCTCAAAGTGACTATATAAGACGCACTTAGTTTTGAACTTGAAGCTTTTAGTCAAGCCCTGTTTGCTCCAGACTCCATTTCCACAAGCGTGCAGCGTCATCTGCATTCTTCGCCCGTGGCGTTAATTCCTTAATCTTGCGGCGGTAATAATAGTGTCCGCTGACTGCGCTCAGCTCCGGTGCGGTCGCCAGATAGATCGCTGTGTCCGCGCCCTGCTCAGGGGTGAGGAAGAAGTATGACAGCAGCTTCAGCACGCCGCGCCCGAAGCCCGTCTCCCGGTTCACACCAATACTCGTCCCTACCGCGCCGGGATGCAGACAGTTCACAGTAACCCTGGTGCCCTGCAGGCGTGAAGCCAGCTCGCGGGTGAACAGAATGTTGGCCAGCTTGGAACGGGCGTATGCCTTGGCCGGATTGAAGCCACGGGATAACGTATGATCCTCCAGATGCAGCCTGCCAATCTTGAACGCACCGGAAGCAACTACTACAATCCGTCCCTGTTCAGCGGCCTTCAGGCTATCCAGCAGCAGATCGGTCAGCAGGAAATGCCCCAGATGGTTAACGCCCAGATCCAGCTCGTATCCATCGGCTGTCAGCTCACGTTTGAGCGCGACCACACCTGCGTTATTGATCAGAACATCAAGCACAGGGTATTCGGCGGTGAATTCCCCGGCAAAAGCACGGATGCTTGCGAATGAAGCGAGATCGCACAGCATCAGCCGGATCTTGCCGGAGCCGCTCTGCCGCACCGCTTCCGCAAGAGCCTCTTCGCCCCGCTTGCGGCTGCGGCAGGCCATAATCACGCTTGCTCCCCTGCGGGCCATATCTACTGTCGTAGCCAGCCCCATCCCGGAATTCGCACCGGTGATCAGTACAGTTTGTCCTTGCATGGACTTCTTCCCCTCTCTCGCGGGCAGCTTGGCTATGATACCGCTCTCCCTATCCGAGTGTATGCGCTAAGCTAATGTTACATCATTTCTGAGGGTTAAAATAGTCCCGTGAATCCAGCAGTTCACCGCAAGCCTTCCTCACTTCCAGTTCGGCCGCAGCGCAATCAGCTTATCATCCTGCTCATCCGCGTTCCCCCGGCCATCACGGTTGTTCGTCATAAGGTACAGCGTACCATCCGGCCCTTCCGCCACATTGCGGATTCTTCCGTATTTCTCCTTGAACAAGCTTGTGACAGCAGGCTTACCGCCTGAAGAGGACAGCGATACCCGCAAGACTTGCTGCCCTGCTAGAGTAGCAACCAGCAGTTCACCGGACCAGGGCCCCTGTGTAATGAAGGTGATGCCTGACGGGGCCCAGGTCTCATCCCCGCTGTGGGCCAGCGGAGCTACAAGCTTCGGCTCGCCATCTCCGGTCTCATCGCCTTCAATAAGCGGCCAGCCGTAGTTGGCTCCGGCCTCAATGACGTTAAGCTCATCATGACTAGACTGACCATGCTCAGAGCTGAAGAGCACCCCGCTCTCCGGCTGCCAGGCCAGGCCCTGCGGATTGCGGTGGCCCATACTGTAGACCGGCGATCCGGGCCACGGGTTATCTTCCGGGATGGAGCCTGCGGTGGTGATCCGCAGAACTTTGCCGCCCAGGCTGGTCTGATCCTGCGCAAGCTCCGGCTCGTAGCGATCCCCTGCGGTGACATACAAATTCCCGTCCGGCCCGATCTTGATCCGTCCGCCGTTATGATTGGTATCGCCCGGGATGTGATCCAGCAGCACCCGGCTGATCTCTGCTGTGCTGCTTCCAATCTTGAGCCGCAGCACCCGGTTCGCCGTCCCTCCCTCTTCCGTCCGGTAAGTATGGTATACATACGCGAATCCGTTACGTTCAAATTCAGGATCAAGCGCCAGGCCCAGCAGTCCGCCTTCACCCTTGCTCATAAATGGAGCAGGGAACTCCAGCAGCGGAGTCTCTTGCAGCTTGCCGTTCTCGATCACCCGCAGGCTGCCCGGCCGTTCGGTGAAGAAGATCCGCCCGTCCGGCGCGAACGCCATCTCCCACGGAACATCCAGTCCACTGGCGAGTGTATGTACTGTATATGGAACTTCCGGGGATATCGTCCGCCCCGGTTCAGCAGCAGAATCCTCCGGCGTGACCGCCGCCGGTGCTTCCGTTACCGGAGTGCCCCCGGTTGCAGCGGGAGCTCCGCCAGGCTCAGCGTCAGTATTATTGGTGCAGGCTGACAGCAGGCCCGTCAGCAGGATCAGGGTTCCGCGCAGCAGAGTTATATGGGAGAGCATTCTTTTTCCCGTTCGAGACATATTCATAACCTCCTGTAAGTCTATTATAGATAGAGTGGCAACTATTACCCGGCGCCCCTCTCCCTCAAACGCCTGATCCTGCGGGCCGCCGGGATGTGCAGGCTCCCTGATTATGAATTATAATGGGAGCATTGCTGTTGATAGCGTGTAGATGAAAGGGGAACTATTGAAATGAATGTAGCTCTGCAGACACTGGAGCAGGACATGGCAGCCGGAAGCCTGGATGCCCTGCTCGTAACCGATCCTAAGCATGTATACTATCTGACCGGCTTCGCCAGCAACCCGCATGAACGGTTCCTGGGCCTGCTGCTGATCCGCGGCAAGGAGCCGGTGCTGATCGTTCCGGCGCTGGACGCCGAAGCGGCGCAGGCTGCCTCCTCGGTGAAGACGATTCTGACGCATAGCGATACGGACAATCCCTACGCCCTGCTGAAGTCACGCTTCGGCAATGGAAGTCCGGGCAGCTTCGGTATCGAGAAGGAACACTTCTCCGTCAGCCGGTATGAGCTGCTGGCCGAATCCGTCGCAGCCGGTTCATACTGTGATATCGGCCACCTGCTCCGCGCGATGCGCGCAATCAAGACACCGGAGGAGGTCCGCATCATGCGGCATGCCGCCGAGCTGGTGGAGGAGGTTCTCCGCCGCGGCCTGTCGCATGTCAAAGCCGGAATCAGCGAGATTGAACTGGTTGCCGAGCTTGAATATCTGATGAAAAAAGTGGGTGCCTCCGGCCCCTCCTTCGACACCATGGTGCTGTCCGGCCCGAACACGGCCCTGCCGCATGGCGTCCCGGGGGAACGCCTCATTCAGCCGGGCGATCTGCTTATGTTCGATCTGGGAGTCTATGCCTCAGGCTACGCCTCTGACATCACCCGGACCTTCGCGGTGGGAGAAGTGGACAGCCGGCTGCAGGATATTTACAATGCTGTGCTGGCGGCCAATGAAGCCGGTATTGCCGCCTCCGTGGCCGGAGCGACCTTCGGTTCAGTCGACCAGGCGGCGCGGGATGTGATTGAAGCCGCCGGTTACGGCCAATACTTCATGCACCGTGTCGGGCATGGGCTTGGCATGGACACCCATGAATATCCTTCGCTGCATGGGCTGAATACGGATGTCATCCAGAACGGCAACGTGTTCACGGTAGAACCGGGAATTTATGTCCCGAATCTGGGCGGTGTGCGCATTGAGGATGATGTGCTGGTTACAGCAGAAGGCCCGCAGACTCTGACCAGCTTCCCCAAAGAATGGACTGTGCTGAACCTTTAAGTAATCAGGTGAAACCTACAACTTATATTTTAACAAAAACCCCAGCCGCCCGGGAGATCCCGGGGCTGGGGTTTTATAATGAGAGGCTCTTCTATTACAACATGCAATCTATAAAGGAAGCTGTCCGTTCTCCCGCAGAGCGGTCGGCTGTTCCTCTTCGGCAAATCTGAATGAGCGGGCGAGATACAATACCGGCGTGCCTGCGGCAGTGAGAATGAACTTGGCCAGATAGGTGGTCAGCAGAATCTCGGTCCATACCTTCAGATCATACATTCCGGCAAAAGCAATCGTGCAGAAGATCAGCGTATCGACAAAAGAGCTAACCATCGTGCTGCCGTTCGAGCGGATCCAGAGCTGGCGTGAGCTGCCGTAGTACTTCCGTATCCACGAATAGAGCCGCACATCCAGAAACTGGCTGATGAAATACGCGGTAAGACTGCCCAGAGCAAGTCTTGGCATCAGGCCAAAAATCAGCTGCAGGGAAGATTGGGCAATGTCCGTCTCCTGCGGCTCAAACTTCAGCACCATCTGCATAATGACGGTCGTCATCAGCAAGGTGAAGAATCCGAACCATACGGCGCTTCGCGCTTCCTTGCGGCCGTACCGCTCATTGAGCAGGTCACTGGTCATATAGAGTGTGACGTACATCGTATTGCCCAGCGTCATGACGATATCAAACGGCATCGCAATCGTCTTGGCTACCTGGATGTTGGCAACCACGGTTGCCATGCCGACCCAGGCATACAGCCCTTTTTTACCGAAAAATCGGTAGCAGATCAGAAAAAACACAAAATTAACAACAACAAATAAAGCTCCCCACAACAAATTAAACATAGTGCCTGGTACTCCTCCTAGTTTTGGTTACGCGGGATGGTTACGAACCGCGGAGATCAGCTTCTGACCACAAAACACTAATACTCTATCACATATAAAGCTAACATGCTATGGAATTTTAATTTTTCATGAAAATGGAAATTGATTCATTCTTTTTGGCAAATTGGTGATCGACTTCTTAAATATTCAGTTTTTTCTGAAAATAATGCGGTATATAGCAATTTTTCACTATTCAACCTGAGGTTAATTCTATAGAATAGTTATCAATCACCTTCCGCTAACCATAATATATGACCTATACCCATGGAATATATTGCAGCTTGCTGGCTCTTTGTCCGGCTTGGGAGATTAAGATGCACTTTACGGAAAAGGAGCGAATGCCATGTTTAGCTTCAAAAAATCAATTAGCCGCAAGTTTACGCTTTTGCTGTTTGTCGTTTTGTTACTCACTTCGCTTTTGTTAAGTATCAGCTTCTATGTCAACTCTATTGGTACGATAAACAGCTATGTGATGCCGCAGATCGACAAGTCTCTGACTGCCGCCGCCCAGGATGTATATAAGAACCTGAATGCAACCAGTGCGCAGCAGACGCTTAACAAGAATGAACAGGCACGGACCAATGTCGAATTCTTTTTTGAGGAGAAGCGGAAGAAGCTGGATGTGGAGACCGTCTTCCTTATTGATCTGAAGGAGGGCCAGGCCAAGGTGCTGACTGCGGATCATGGCGCCAAGCTTAAGCCGGACGAAGCCATTGAGGTGTCGCCTGCCATGGAGCAAGCCTCCAAAGGAAAAACCGAACTTAGTGAAATCTATGAAGACAACCACGGTATACATAAGAGTGCCTATGTTGGAGTTCCCGGAACCACAATGATTGTGGCGGTAAGCTCGGATATGGGTTTTGTAAAAGACAAAATGAGCAGCATTCTCTGGACCAGTACAGGCATTACCCTGCTGGCACTTACAATTGGGCTCTCGGCCGCAGCCTACATGAGCCGCAGAATCACCCGCCCGATCACCCAGCTGGCTGCCTACAGCAACAAGCTGGCCGGGGGTGATTTCACTGAAGCGCTCACCCTCAAAGGCACGGATGAAGTTGGCCAGCTCTCTGAAAGCTTCCGCACCATGAGCGAGCGGCTGAAGGAGATGATCGGACATGTGCTGGATACCTCCGGTACGGTAGTCTCCGATTCCAATGATCTGAAGGCACGTGTCCAGATTCTGAATCACATGGCCGAACAGTCGGCATCCTCTGTAGAGGAGATCGGCAAGGGCAGCACCATGATTGCCAGCAGTGCAAGGGATAATTCCCGGGCCATGGATGAGATCAATATGGGCATCCAGCATATCGCTTCCGCCGCCGGTGAAGTCACCGAGCAGATCAGCGAAGCTTCCACGGAAGCCCAGAGCGGCAATGATATTGCCCAGAGTGCAGTGGAGCAGATGCGCCAGGTTGAACAGGCATCCGAACAGTCGCTGGAGCAGTTCCGGATGATGAATGAACGCTCCCTCATGATCGGCGAGGTCGTGCAGGGCATTACCGAGATTACTAAGCAGATTCAGATGCTGTCGCTCAACGCTTCCATTGAAGCCGCCCGCGCGGGCGAGCATGGCCGGGGATTCGCTGTCGTTGCCGGGGAAGTGCGTAAGCTGTCCGAGCAATCCAAGACCTCCAATGAACAGATCCGTGAATTCCTGCTCAGTCTGCAGGAAGATATGAACCATTCGGTATCGGAAATGAACCATGTCAACGCAGAGGTCGCTTCCGGGGTGAATAAGGTTGTAGAAGCAGGCAATGCCTTCAACCACCTGCTGATCCTCATTCAGAGCATCAACCACAGCATCCAGTCCGTATCTGCCGCTACCCAGCAGATCTCCGCAGGCACCGAGGAGGTCAGTGCCTCCGTGGAGGAAACGGCGCAGATTACCGCCAAGTCCCAGCAAAGTGCTGACACCCTTGCCGACAATTCTGCACGCCAGCATGAGGAGCTGGAAGGCCACGCCATGACCGTCGAGCATCTGTATCAGCAGGCGGTGAAGCTGCAGCAGGCGGTCGAGCAGTTTAAGATTTAGCTGGTAGCCTGCCACCTTCCTGTCACCTGCCTGGCGGCTATTACCATTTCAGCCTTCTATATAGTGAATTCCGGGGAATTCCCGGAGGGGTCCGGGCTTGTATGAATGGCAACAGGCTGAGGCTGAGGCTGAGGGATGGGATGGAAACAGGAATGAGACCAGGGATGAGACCAGCTCCAGTAACTCTAACTGTATAACGTACAACTAAAATGGCGGAGATTACGCTTATGGTAAGTTTAATTGTAGTTCATACAATTAAACTCGCCCATATTACTCAAACGAGGGCTCCCTGCTGTTTTTAATTGCACAGAGTACATTTAAGTTGATTTATCTGGGGTTTCGCGGTCTTTTAATTGTACAATATACATTTATAGGCTATGTACCTTAAGACGAATGCGTAGAAAAGTGGCAGGATGAGTTCCAGTGTGAGGGGCATATCTATATAGCAAAAGTTAAAAAGCAGTTCCAGACGCCTCTTGGCTAATGGAACTGCTTTTTGGTCTGATGAGGTTGTGAGATTGGTGTGGTTGAACGGATTGGATTGATTGGATTGGTATATTGGTGCGGTTTTCTGTGAAAATACGTCTGGTACAACCTTCGATAAACGCACAGCCTACGTGGCACATCCAATCCAATTGTGTTCGGTTTTTCGATTACATTTGGCTTACGTGGCGTACCCAGTCCAATTGTGTTCGGTTTTCCGATTACATTCGGCTAACGCCACGTACCCAGTCCAATTGTGTTCGGTTTTTCGATTACATTTGGCTTACGTGGCGTACCCAGTCCAATTGTGTTCGGTTTTTCGATTACATTTGTCTTACGTGGCGTACCCAGTCCAATTGTGTTTGGTTTTTCGATTACATTCGGCCTACGCGGTGCACCCAGTCCAATTGTGTTCGGTTTTTCGATTACATTCGGCCTACGCGGTGCACCCAATCAAATTGTGTTCGGTTTTCCGTTAAAATATGTTAAATAAATGAAAAGACGATGTTCTGTTTTTTAGCCACGCTGCTCATTTTCATGCTGGAGTTGTGCCTTGAAAGACATGTTTGTTTTCGATTGTTTCAATTGGTTTGATTGGATTGATTGGTTTGTTGATTCGATTGGTCCGATTGGCGCGATTGGATTGATTGGTTCGATGTTTTGATTGGTGCCATTGGTTCGATGATTCGATTGGTTGATTGATGCGATTATGTGGCTATGTAGATGGTCCGGTTGATGAAGCAAAGGATGGGGTGGGATCGCCTGCTCAATGCCTGGGTGCCCATAAAATGACGGATACACCGATCACGCAGATGCCCGCTCCGATCCAGTCGTAGAAGTCCGGGGTTTTGCGGTCCACCAGCCAGCCCCACAGCACAGCAAGCACAATGAACACTCCGCCATAAGCGGCGTACACCCGGCCAAAGGATGGGAACTTCTGCAGGGTTGGGATTACTCCATAAGCAATCAGGATGACGGAGCCTGCTAATCCGTACCATAGCGGACGGGATTCCCGCAGCCATAGCCAGATGAGATATCCGCCCCCGATCTCAGCCAGACCGGCCACAATGAACAGAAGCACTGCAAATACCATCTCTTGTCCCCTCCTTCTCTAGTCCTCCAGCTTCTCTAGTTCGCACCTGCCGATAAGCCCATAATCTCATAAACCGCAGCCATGTTCAGATGTGACTTCATCGTATCCGCCAGCCGCTCAAATTCCTGCTCACGCAGAGCAGCGGCCGAGAAGGTTGCGGTTAACGGCGCCAGCCCTTTGGCTATACGAAGCCCGTTCAGCCAGCTCCGGCGCAGCTCATCGTTATGGAACAGCCCATGCAGATAGCTGCCCCAGATTCTGCCGTCCGGAGTTCCCCAGCCCTCTGGCACAGCCAGCTCTTCCGGTGCCGCAATCGTAAACAGGCTCAAGACGGAGGCCGGGTCATGGTTCGTTGTCGTTCCCATATGTATCTCATACCCGGTCACAGGCAGCTCCCCCATTCTTCCGGTACCTGCGGGGCTTAAACGCAGGGGATGGCCCCCAGCCAGCCCTCCGCTCACACGCACCGTAGTCTTCTGCTGGAGAAACGATGTCGAGAGCGGCAGATAGCCGAGACCTTCACTCTCGCCAGGTTCTGCACTCTCTACAGCATCGGGGTCAAGCAGCTTCAATCCCAGCATCTGATATCCGCCGCAGATTCCGGCAAGCTGATGTGTTCCCTGCCCAAGCGCACGTTCTATCGCCTCCGGGAACCCCTGCTCCCTCAGATACTGCAGGTCAGCCGCCGTATTCTTCGTGCCCGGCAGGATGATGACATCCGGTGTTCCAAGCTCGTCTGCCGAGGTAACGTAACGCACGGCAGCATCCGGCTCCTCCTCCAGCGGATCGAAGTCGGTGAAGTTGGATATCCGCGGATAACGGATGACCGCGATATCAAGCTCCTTCGCTGAATCCCCCCGGAAGCGTCCGGACGTTCCTTCCAGAACTACGGAATCCTCTGCCTCAATCCGCAGCTGCGGCAGGAACGGCAGCACGCCCAGCACCGGAATGCCGGTGCGCTCCTCCAGCCAGTCCAGTCCGGGCTGCAGCAGGGAGACATCCCCGCGGAATTTATTGATAACGAAGCCTTTGACCCGGGCGCGTTCCTGTGGCTCCAGCAGCTCCAGCGTACCGACAATGAAGGCAAAGACGCCGCCCCGGTCAATGTCGGCGACCAGCAGCACCGGCGCATCTGCCCAGCCGGCCAGATTCATATTGACGATATCCCGGGCCTTAAGGTTGATCTCAGCCGGGCTGCCCGCGCCTTCCAGCAGCACAATATCATAGGCCTCCCGCAGACGACCCAGCGCATCCATCACGGTCCCTTTGGCTTCGGGGAGGAACTTCTCCCGGTATTCCCTTGCGCTGAGCGCGGCATGGGGCACCCCGTGGACCACGATCTGCGCACTCATCTCACCGGAAGGCTTCAGCAGAATTGGATTCATATCGCTGGTTGCCGTAATGCCGAAGGCTTCCGCCTGCATCCCCTGGGCGCGGCCGATTTCCTTGCCGTCCGCTGTAACATAGGAATTCAGCGCCATATTCTGCGATTTGAACGGGGCCGTACGGTACCCGTCCCTGGTCATGATCCGTCCGATGGCGGCAGTGACCAGGCTTTTGCCGACATCGGACGCGGTCCCCTGGATCATCAGCACAGCGGCAGGCCCGGGCTTCGGCGATAGCGCCGCAGCTTGCTGGGCTGTAGCTTGGCGGGCCGATGGAGCTGCGGCTCGGTGTACCGCTGGAGCTTTTGCTTGACTGGCAGATGGGACTGTAGCTTGACGGGCCGATGGAGCAATAGTCTCGAAATTCGCCTCCGCTGCTTCTCCCGCTCCTGCCTGGGCTGCGGTCTTACCTGCGGATGTGTCTTCCATGTTCATCTTCCTCGCTTTCTTGCTGCGGCCGGAGTTGACGGCGGTGCAGTCCTATTGAGCGCTACGGCGCGGGTTTGATGCTGGTCGGCGAACGCCGAACGATTAGAGCGCTGCGCGGCCTTGAGTGCAGGGCGGCGAACGCCGAACGATTCGAGCGCTATGCGCGCCTTGAGTGCAGGCCGGATGCGGCCTGCTACAGCAGGTTGTGCTGCACCAGCACCAGCACAAGCAGAACCACCGTCTCCAGCAGCTCACACAGCGCGCCGTAGACGTCGCCGGTGAGCCCGCCGAGCCGGCTGCTGACCCGCCGTGCTGCAAGCCTGCCGCAGGCAGCCGCAGCCACCGGCGCCAGGATGGCCGCCGCCGCAAGCAGCGGCCAGGCCCCGCTGCCCGCGCCGAGCGCCAGAGGCGCTGCGGCTGCGGCCAGCGTAAGCAGCGCGGCGCTTAAAAGCGCGCGCCGCTCCAGCCGGGCAGGCAGCCCGCCGAAGGTGGCGGCCAGCCCCTCATTGCCGCGGGCCAGCGGATAGCGGGCCATGGCCCGCACCATGTACCAGCGGCCCCAGACCGGCGGCAGCAGGAGCAGCGGCAGCAGGCTGAAGCTGCCGCCCCCGATAAATGCCGCCAGCAGCGAGGCCTTCAGCAGCAGGAGCAGCACGCAGGCCAGCACGCCCATAGCGCCTACGCGGCTGTCCTTCATAATCTCCAGCATCCGCTCCCGGGAGCGGTAGCTCAGCAGTGCATCGGCGCTGTCCATCCAGCCATCAAGATGCAGCCCGCCGGTCAGACCCACCCACAGGATGAGGGTGATTACAGCGGCGGGCCAGGCCGGCAGCAGCCAGGCTGCCGCTGCGGCGCCAAGTGCGGTGCTGAGTCCGATTGCCGCACCGACAAGCGGATAATAGACCACGCTTGCCCGCAGCAGCCCGGGTGAGAAGTCCGGGCTGTACCTGACCGGGAACCGTGTCAGGAACTGAAAGGCGGCAGCGGCATTTCCCCTCGCACTCACAGAAGATACTCCCGGCTTCTTAGCTCAACCGGTATCCCGGCCGTAACCAGGAATACCTGTTCACAGCGGGCAGCTAAACGGGCGTTCATCCGCCCGGCTAAATCACGGTACAGCCGTCCAAGTGCATATTCCGGCACAATGCCGTCGCCTACTTCATTAGTAACGAGAATAAGCGTCCCCTGGAAGCTGGCGACCCCCTGCTCCAGGGCGGCAATCTCAGACTCTATCCGTTGCTGCCTGTCACTCCGTTCCTCCACGGCCAGCAATTGATTCGACAGCCAAAGCGTCAGACAATCCACCAGCACGGTCTGCCCGCTGCCGGAGAGCCGCTCCAGCAGCGCCGTGAGTGCAAGCGGCTCCTCCAGGGTCTCCCACCGGAAGCCGTCTTCCAGCCGCTGCTGCCGGTGCAGGGCAATTCGCGCCTCCATCTCCTCATCGAATGCTTGTCCGGTCGCCACGTAGACCGCCTGCTGCGGAACGGCCAGCTTCCGGGTCAGGCGCTCGGCGAAGCCGCTTTTGCCGCTGCGTGCCCCTCCGGTTACAAGGATACTCATACGCTCTCCGAGGCGGAGACTCCCGCACTCTCGAAGGTGGCCATCTCCCGCATAATCCGGCTGACCGCATCAATGAAGTGCAGACACAGAGCGCCGCCTGTGCCTTCACCCAGGCGCAGCCCGAGATCCAGCAGGGCCGTATGGCCGAGACGGTCCAGCATCAGCTTATGGCCCTGCTCGCCCGAGACATGGGAAGCGATCATGTAAGCCGTGGATTCCGGCGCCAATGCCTTGGCCACCAAGGCTGCGGCCCCGGAAATGAACCCGTCCAGAATGACCGGAATCCGCAGCGCGGCCGCCCCGATAATCAGACCGGCCAAGCCGGCTATCTCAAGCCCGCCGACCTTGGAGAGCACATCTATGGGGTCTGCCGGATTCGGGGCATTCACCTCCAGGGCGCGTTCGATCACCGTGATCTTGTGCTGCAGCCGCTCATCGCCGATGCCTGTGCCGCGTCCGGCTGCCGCCTCTGCCGGAATCCCTTCCAGTGCACATAATACCGCAGCACTGGCTGTTGTATTGCCGATTCCCATCTCACCGGTAATCAGAAGCTCCGCGCCGTCCTGTACCGCCTCCTGGGCCACCTGAATCCCAACCAGAACCGCGCGCATGGCCTCCTCCCGGCTCATGGCCGGACCTGCTGCCATATTATCCGTACCCCGGCGCACCTTGCGGTCAATAAGCTGCGGGTGGGCTATGTCCCCGTTGATCCCGATGTCCACGAACCGCACCTCTGCGTCGCCCTGGCGGGCCAGCACGTTCACCGCAGCCCCGCCGTTCAGGAAGTTATACGCCATCTGTATGGTGACCTCCTGCGGGAAGGCGCTGACGCCTTCACTGCAGACCCCATGGTCCGCAGCCATAACGACTACCATACGTTTGCCGTAACTGGGCTGCTCATCTCTGGAGATTCCGGCCAGCCGGACAGCCAGCTCCTCCAGCCGCCCGAGACTGCCGGGCGGCTTGGTCAGGCTGTTCAGGCGGAGTACCGCGCGCAGTGCGGCTTGTTCGTCAGGCGGGGTGATTCGTCCGGTTACTTCTTGAATGGCTGCGATCATGATATTGCCTCCTGTCAGATCATGCAGGAGTGATTCCCCTGCAAGTTGAACGGCTACGCCGTCCTTGATATTTCACAAAACCCATCCGGTCCCACAACTCTCTTCAGCTTAAAAACATAAAAAGCCCCCCAACTTCGAAGAAGGGGGCCTCCGCTGAACTGGCTGCAAGCCAATCTACTCTATCTTATCCCTATTTCTTCCTTTAAGGATTATAGGTGATATAAAATAATCTTACAATTAGATTTTTCCCTTCCGGGTGTCCACTTTCATGAAGCCTTCCAGCCGCTCCAGCGCTTCGGTCAGCTTCGCCGTAGAAGCGGCATAGGAGCAGCGGATATATCCTTCTCCACCAGCTCCGAACACATGGCCCGGAACCACTGCAACGCCAGCCTCCTTCAGCAGCTTCAAGGCGAACTCCTCTGATCCCATACCCGTGCGGGCGATGGAAGCGAAGGCGTAGAAGGCTCCCTCCGGCATATGGCAGGACAGTCCGGCGGACCGCAGACCCTCCACCAGCAGCGACCGGCGTTCTCTGAAGCACTCCTTCATCCGGTCTTTATCCGGCAGCGCCGTGCGCAGCGATTCCGTAGCGGCAATCTGACCCAGCACAGGTGCGCACATGGCGGTGTATTGATGGATTTTCAGCATGGCCCCGAGAAGTTCGCGGTTCCCGCAGGCATACCCCACCCGCCAGCCCGTCATGGCAAAAGCCTTCGAGAACCCGCTGATCACCACCGTCCGCTCCTTCATGCCGGGAAGGGAGGCGATACTCACATGTCTTCCGCCATAGGTCAGCTCGGCATAGATCTCATCCGAAATTACGATCAGCCCGTGCTCCTTCACCACTTCAGCGACCGGCAGCCAATCCTCGTAAGTCATGACCGCCCCCGTAGGATTGCTTGGAAAATTCACCATCAGCAGCTTCGTCCGCGGCGTAACCGCCTGCCGCAGCGCTTCGGCTGTAAGCTTGAAGCCCTCCTCCACCCTCGTCTCCACCGTAGCCAGCGTCGCGCCGTTCAGATAAGCGATAGGAGCATAAGCGACATAGCCCGGAGAAGGAATGAGGATCTCATCCCCGGGAGCAATGAACGCACGCAATGCCAGATCCACCGCTTCACTGCTGCCTACCGTAACCAGTATCTCGTCCGCTGGCTCATAGCTCAGTCCGAAGCCGGTCCGCAGATAGCCGGAAATCTCTTCCCGAAGCTCCGGCATTCCACTGTTCGGGGTATACATTGTCTCTCCACGGTCCAGCGCGCGGATACAGGCGGCCCTTACCTGCTCAGGAGTAGCGAAGTCGGGCTCGCCGACCCCAAGTGATATAATATTGTTGTTACCCGCAGCCATATCAAAAAAAGCCCGGATGCCCGAAGGCGGAATGTCCCTTAAGCGGGGAGTAACGAACTCCTCATACAAGGAGCTGCTGCCGTTCAGCAGTGCAGATTGACCTTTTCTCATCGTCTGACACCCCCTGCTTCAGCATATTGCGGCAGATCGTTATCCGGTGAATCCGCCGACTTTCCCTGCAACGGTTCCGGTTCCGGTTCCGGTTCCAGCCCCGCCCCTCCGCGCTCCTGCAGCGATCCGGTTATTATTTTATCCAGCAGGCTACTGAAGGAAATACCAGCCGCTTGAGCACTCTGGGGCAGCAGGCTGGTTGCGGTCATCCCGGGCAGTGTATTCACCTCCAGCACATACGGAATGCCGTCCTTCAGCAACATATCCACTCTGACATACACGGCGCATTTGAGCGCCCGGTAGCAGGTTAACGCCGCCGTCCGCACCCGTTCGTCCACGGCGTCCGGCAGTTCGATGATCCGCTCCTCTGCTCCGCCCTGCTCGTATTTGGCGCTATAATCGAACCAGTCAGCACCCAGGGACTGAATCCCGATTACCGGCAGCATCTCTCCCGCCAGGATCGAGCAGGTAATCTCCTGCCCTGTGATATAACGTTCGATCAGCACCGGGCCCTCTTCGGCACATGCAAAAGCCTTCTCCACCGCCCCCCGCAGCTCCTGCGGATGATTCACCTTGGTCATGCCGATGCTTGAGCCGCCCGAATTCGGCTTGACCATCACTGGATAACCGAGCCGTTCCACGGCTTGCGGTTCGTATTCCTTCATACTGTCCCAGCACAGCCAGTCAGGGGTGGGAATCCCGTGGCTGCGGATCAGCGTCTTCGCCAGACTTTTATCCATACACAAGCTGCTGGAGAGCACCCCGCTCCCGGAATACGGAATACCGAGCGTTTCCAGCGTACCTTGTACGGTGCCATCCTCTCCGTAGGCTCCATGCAGGGCGAGCAGAGCGAAGTCCAGCCCCTTTACGCCTTCCAGCAGCTCTTTACGCGTGGTGATGGGTACAGGAATCCCGATGTATTTTGCCGGGTCCAGCGCCTTCAGCATCTCCCTGCCGGTCTTCATCGACACCTCATATTCAGACGATACGCCGCCCATAATGACACCTACTCTGATCATATCTGCACCTCATCCTCTCATTAGTTGCCGTGCTGTCCTGCCGATAATCTCAATCCCTCTGCGTATATCCTCATCCGCCACTCTGGAGAAGCCCAGCCGCAGCGTGTTCTGCCCTGTACCGTCTGTGAAGAAAATGTCTCCCGCTGTAAAAATAACCCCCTGCGCATGGCACGCCGCCAGCAACTCCCTTGTCCTGAAGCCTTCAGCGAACGTTACAAACAGATGCAGCCCCCCGTCCCCCGACAAGGAGGCATAAGGAATATGCTCGGTGCAGCAGGCCAAGGTCAGCTCGTATTTGCGTTTATACTCCAGCCGGGCCTTCTTCAGATACTTCTCCAGATTGCCGCCCAGCAGGTATTGGTACAGAATAGACTGGTCGAGCGTCGAGGTATGAATGGTGCGTGCCCGCTTGACGCTTTCGAGATAATAGATCAGCTCCTGATCCGCCAGCACCCAGCCCACCCGCAGCCCGGGGAACAGGACCTTGGAGAAGCTGCCGAGGTAAATCACGCTGTTCCCGCCGCCCGCCGCCGCAATGAGCGGAGCCACATGGGCACCAGAATAACGCAGCTCCTCGTTGAACCCGTCCTCAATCACCGGCACGTTGTAGTGCTGCATCAGCTTCATTAGTCCTTGTCTTTTCTCGGGAGACATGACGATGCCGGTGGGATTATGGTAGGAGGGCACCAGATAAGCACAGTCGAATTCCCGCTCCTCCAGCGCCCGCTTCAGCTCTCCCAGGTGGATGCCGTCCCGTTCCATCGTTACCCCGTGAATGCCGAAGCCGTGCAGCTTCAGATTCTTGATCGCCGTATGATGGGTCGGATTCTCGCAGACCACAGCGCCATGCCGCTTGCCAAGAGCCGACAGCACCAAGTCAAAACCCTCCGTGAACCCGTTAGTAATCAGCAGATCCTTCCCGCGCAGATCCACGCCCTTGTGCTCCATATATTGCTTAAGATAGTCTATTAATGGCTTATAGCCTTTTGCATATCCATAATTCAGCAGAACGTTGCCCTCTACGGACATACGTTCCAGAAAAGCTCTCCGGACCTGATCCAGCTCGAAGAGGCGCTCATCCGGGGCGATGCTGGTAAAAGAAATCGTTCCTTTCTCCGCGCGTATCCCCCGCTTCATAATGTCCAGCTCCTCCGCGAGCAGCGCCTGGCTGCTGAGCCGCTCTGTCCAGTCCAGAGTCCAGGAGGCCGCCTCCGGGCCGCTCTGCGCCGCTGCGCCTTGTGAGACATAACTGCCCTGGCCCTGCACCGTGTAGGCGAAGCCATCGTCTTCAAGACTCTCGTAGGCCGAAATTACCGAGTTGCGGCTGACCTTCAGCAAGGTGCTGAGCTCGCGTGTCGAAGGGAGCTTCTGGCCGCCCTGGAGCGCGCTTTTGATAATGAGATGCTTCATATAATCCTTCACCTGGATATATACCGGACGTCCGGCAATGAGCTTGAAATCCTTGAACATCCTGTGATCGCCCCCACAGATATCATGGCACAGACGCAGCCGTAAAAAAAGAACCACCGCCCCGGGATTTTCTTCCGGCCGTGGTTCTATGGATGGGCAAGCGGGGGGACTGGGGACTTCCGGGTGTGGCTGGGGCTATCGAGCGTGATCAGGACTATAGGGCGTGAAACAGCTACCGGGCGTGAATCATGGCTGTCGGACTTGTTCAGGGCTGGCGTGCCTGTTCAGGATTCACCTTGGGTGATCTGTTGTATTTTGTACAGTAGAAGTGGGGAGAACTTATCCTTTTCTGTGTTCTGTTGCACTATGTACATTAGAATTTTGGATTTCCACCCTAATCGGGCCCATTTCCGATATTCTGCTGCAGGAAATACAATAGAATGTGTTTTTGGACCTTTCCCCCCTCATTCTGTTGCACATAGTGCAATCACCTTCTGCTTTTTCAAATTACTCTCAGCTATACCGGACTGTTCCCGGCAATATGGCTACCTTGTTATTCTCAAATCCTTAAAAGTAGCTACACGGCCAATTGGTAAGTCCTGCTCCCCTGCTAATCCGGGCTATATACCCTGCTACTCTCTGCTATTCCCTACTATCCCCTACTATCCCCTGTTATTTCCTGCTTCACCCTGCTGTTTCCAGCCGCTAGATTTCGCATGATATCATACGCCAAACTCCCGCCTGACAGCGAAGATTCATTACCATAACCTCACCCGGAGCCGGGGCCGCTGCTGCATAGAACGTCATGCCTTCGACGATCCGTGCTAGCAGTTGCCGGATTACGCCGCCATGCGTTACCAGCAGCACACGATAAACCTTAGGAACCTGCGTTGACCCTAGCTTCATTGCTGTGGTCTCTGGAGTACATCCACTCGTAATATGTTCTTCCGGCCTTACAGAAGCCTCATGTACCAGCACCGCTCCTGATCCTGTTAGTGCTCCTACATCAGCTCCTGCTTCTACTTTTGCACTTGCTCCTACTCCCGTATCTACTGCTGCTTCTGCACTGGCTCCTGAATTTGCTCCTGCACCTTTTCCTGCATTAGAGTCTTCACCTGCTCCTGTTCTTTCTCCCGCACCTGTAATTGCTCCTACTCCTGTACCTACATCTGCTCCTGCTTCTGCACTTGCCCCTGCCCCTATATCAGCCCCTGCTTCTGCACTTCCACCTGCTCCCGTACTTACTCCTACTCCTGACCATAATCCTGCTTCTGCTTCCCGCTGGAGCAGAGACCAGAAGTTGTCTACACGGGCTGCAAATTCCTCCCACGGCTCACCGTCCGGCGGGGTTACCGACCCGGGATCGTCGATCCAGCTGCGATAATGCCTGTTATCCTTCAGTTGCTCATACGTGCAGCCTTCCCAAGCGCCGAAATCTGCCTCCCGCAGCCGCGGGTCAAAGATCGCCTGCCGCTCCAGATGCGGAGCCATGTCTGCCAGCGTCTCCTTGCATCTGCGCAAGTCACTGCAATAGACGCGGCTGAACTCTCTGCTTAGTACCGGCTGGCTCCTCAGTGCGGACAACTGCTGATGCGCATCCGGGAGCAGCGGCAGATCCGTTTGGCCCAGATAGCGGCGTTCAGCATTCCACTGGGTGTGCCCGTGGCGGATCAGGACCAGTTCCACCTCAATCTGATGTGCCAGATCACTTAGGGCACCGTGTTCTGCCGGGTGCAACTCCTTCAAGTGCCCTCCCTTACTCTTACCCTTATCCCTATCCTTGTCCTTGTCTTCATCCTTGTACTGGTCCTTATACTGGTCCTTATCCTTATACTTATCCTTATCCCTATCCTTGTTCTTGTCCTTGTCCTTGTTCTCGTCCTTACCCTTGCCCTTGCCCTCATTCTCGTCCATCTCCACCCCGCTCAGCCTCCAATCCCATGCCACAGCATAGCGGCGGCTGCACATAAACAGACAAATATGGCGGAAGACAGCATCATCAGCCGCGAAGTTGCTATAATATCCTCCGGCTCCGTCGTCCGCAGCGGATCGCCCATGTAAGCGCGGAAGGAGGTTACGCCATGGTATACATTCTCTCCGCCCAGGCGGATGCCCAGCGCTCCGGCGACCGCCGATTCGGGGTAGCCGCTGTTCGGGCTGGGGTGAAGACGGGCATCCCGCCGCACGGTGCGCCAGCATCTTCGCCAGTCCAGACGCAAGAGCGCCGCACATAAGGTTAGCAATAGCGCTGTAATTCGCGCCGGTATGTAGTTAGCGATGTCGTCCAGCCGGGCAGACGCCCAGCCGAGGTCACGGTATTTATCGTTCTTATAACCGACCATGGAATCCAGCGTGTTCACCGCACGGTAAGCCATAGCTAGCGGTGCCCCGCCCAGCAGGGCGAAGAACAGCGGCGAGAGTATCGCATCCACGATATTCTCCGCCACTGTCTCCACCGTGCCGCGGACAATCTCCGGGCTCTCCAGGTGGGCTGTATCCCGGCCGACGATCATCCCCAGCGCCCTGCGGGCCGCGGGGATATCGCCTTGGCGCAGCTCGGCATACACTGCCATCCCTGCGTCCTTCAGGCCTTTGGAGGCGATCGTCGTGGAGATTAGCCACACTTCGGCAACACCAGCCAGCCAAGGAGATAGGCGGTAGAGCAGAATGACAAGCAGCGTAGTCAGCACCCATGCGCCGCCCGCCACCAGCAACGGAAGCAGCAGGCCAGCCCGCTTAAGGGCACGAGGCGCCGAGGCGAAGCGGCGGATAAACCGCTCTATCGCAGTAATAGCCTTCCCCATGTAGACAACAGGATGGGGAAGCTTGCGCGGATCGCCAACGATCCGGTCCACAACATAAGCAGCTAGTAGAATTAAGGCAAGCCTCACTTCCGCTCACCCCGCAGCTGTGTTTGGCAGTTCTTGCCCGTCATTCCCAGCTGCAGTGTATAGCAGTCCGTTCCCGTCATTCCCGGCCGCCATTCTGAGGCTGCCCGGATAACTGAGCTTGCCCCCTCTGTGCCGACTGTGCCGTTTGTCCGGTTTGTGCCCTGTGCACCGTTTGCCTCATTTGTCCGGTCTGTGCCCTGTGCGCCGTTTGCCTCATTTCTCCAGTCTGCGTCGCGTGCTCCGTTTGCCTCATTTGTCCCGCCTGTACCGCCTGCTCCGTCTGCCTCATTTGTCCCGCCTGTTCCGCCACTACCGCTTGTGCAGCCTGCGGCGCTTCCTCTTGTTCCCTCCGCAGAGTTTCCGCTGCCTTCACCGAACGCAGGCTCTCCGTCACCGCGCAATACACCAGTCTGCCGATAGCTCCGCCAAGGTCGGTAGCGGTTCCGGCATATACATGCTCCGCAGCATAGCGGCGGCTTCCGCTCACTGCAAGCACAATGGCATCCGTAGTGGTTCCGGTGGCAATCAGCCCATTCTCGGAATCGCGGATTCCGAGATCGGCCAGCGCCGCAGCCTTCGCTTCCGTAGCTGTCATCACAGCGTTGACCATGGCCGACGGCGACAGCCATCCGTCAATGCCGAGCATGATATTAATCGTACCCGGACGGTACGCTGCCAGTACGCTGCGCTGCGACCCGGCCCGGGCGGCATTGCCGGCAGCGGCTGTCACGCAGCAGAATATCCCCGCTGATCCGGTATCCTCTTCGGCAACTGCGGCATGTTCCAGCGGAACGGCCGTCATCAGTCCTGCGCATCCTTCTGGCGCATACCCCCATTCGCGCAGCTTATTTTCCATATCCCGTACCGGATTGCTGCATTCATAGTCCCGGGTGACATATTGATTCACTGCCCGCTTCAGGCGTCCTGTGCCTCCGCCATACACCGCGCTCGATATACTCTCCGCCTCAGCCGGGAATTCCAGCAGCAGATGGCCTTCGCGCCAGCCCAGCGTTAGTCCCTGCCAGACCCTGCTCTGATACTCCGTCTCTCCGCCGTTAAGATTAAAGGGTAATTCCACACTCACTTCTTTCACATTACATCCGCTCCTCTCACACAATAAGACTCTTCATAGCTCCACTTTATACAAATATTTGTGTGGGGTACAGTCAAAAGAACAAAATCATCCCGGAGGGCAAACCAACACCTTCCCAAGTTGTGATTAGATCGCCATTCCCGGCTACTTTTCCGCTGAAATGAACTGGTGTATTATATGGCGTTCATGGGGAGCATCCACTCTGTATTATTAGTTGGAAAAACGCTAAGCCTGTTGATTACCTATATTCTGGTAATTAAATCAATAGCATGGGCTAAATAAATCTTCCACTCCACAGGTAGCCTTTGCAGCGTAAATAACCGATCAAACTCGGCGAACGTTAATCT
>NZ_JABMKX010000049.1 GCF_013204885.1 Paenibacillus tritici | reverse complement strand
CGCTCAATGGCAAGTTGCGCCGTCATCATCGGGAGATGATTCGAGACCACTGGGACCACTTGGTCTATTTGGAGAAACGGATCACGGAACTGGAAGCTCGAATCGAGGCGAAGGCAGAACCCTACCTGGAGAGGATTGAACAAATTGACTCCATTCCAGGAATTGAGCGGACATCTGCCGTGACCATCTTTGCAGAAGTGGGGCCGCATGTCGCGGAAATGTTCCCGAGTGATGCGCAGTTTGCATCATGGGCGGGGGTGTGTCCAGGGAACAACGAAAGCGCTGGAAAGCGAAAAAAGTCAAAAACGATGCAAGGGAACAAGCATCTGAAAGGGGCCTTGTGTCAGGCGGCTTGGGCGAACTCTCGCTCCTCGAACCGGATCGGCCAATTCTTTCGACGAATACGTAAGAGACGAGGAGATAAAAAAGCAAACGTCGCCACCGCACATTTGCTGATTCGAATCCTCCATGCCCTGATGCGGGAGAAAAGGTTATACCAAGAAATAGACGTCTCACTAGGCGATGAGACGTCCAAGA
>NZ_JABMKX010000048.1 GCF_013204885.1 Paenibacillus tritici | reverse complement strand
CGGCTACCGTCCTGGACGATATCCACCAGTGGCAAAAACGACCGCTGAGCAAGCGCTACAGCGTGATCTACCTGGACGGGCTGTACGTGAAGCTCAAACGGGGGACGGTCCGTGGTGAGGTGGTTTATTTTGCGATGGGGATCGACGAAGAGGGACAACGCCAAATCCTCGGGTTCTACGTGGGCGGTCAAGAGAGTTCAAACGGCTGGCGGGAGGTGCTGAAAGACCTGTACGACCGCGGAGCGCAGGAAGTGCTGCTCGGTGTGTTTGACGGGCTTCCAGGACTGGATGCAGCGTTTAAAGAGACCTATCCGCAGGCCGATGTGCAGCATTGTGTGGTGCACAAAGTGCGGGCCACCTTCCCCAAAATCCGAATCGAGCACAAAACCGATGTCTTGGAAGCCCTGAAGACGGTGTATACGGCACCGGATGAGGTCGTGGCCCGGGCAAATTTTGATACGGTCAAAGCCAAGTGGAACAAGCTATATCCGAAAGAAATGAAGTCCTGGGAGGAGCAATTGTCCACCCTCCTGACGTTCTACAAGTACCCGGA
>NZ_JABMKX010000047.1 GCF_013204885.1 Paenibacillus tritici | reverse complement strand
TTCGACCCGGCATATTCTTTACCCGCTGGGCGTTGGCCAAGACAAGATCACAACTGCCCTCTAAGATGTTCCATACCGGTTTCCAAAACACGCCGGTACTCTCCATCACCACTTCCCGGCAGCCGTGTTCACTCAGCCAATCTTGCAGGCCTAACAATTCTCGGGTTGTCGTCCCAAAGGTTTTCATGTGACATTGCGGTTTCTGTTCGATCGGTCCTTTTAACACGCAGGCCACAACGGTTTCCTGGTGCACGTCCAGACCGGCGCAACACATACGTACAGCATCCATTCCAATCATCCTCCATCGTCAGCTTACAAATCATGCGCTCGAGTGAGTGTAATTTAATACACGTACTTTTTGGGGGGTTACAATAGGCGATGCTCGAAAAGCGCAATAGAACGGTTTTTCGCACGGGGTGTATCCCAGTAACCGCGTCCGCCCTTTGATTTGTATATGTAGTGTTGACGACTACAGCATCTTTTAGAATGGATGCGACGGATGCCACCCACTTATTTTCATTCCTGGGGGTGACAAGGCCTCTGTCTTGTCATGCCT
>NZ_JABMKX010000046.1 GCF_013204885.1 Paenibacillus tritici | reverse complement strand
GCAGAGCAGCGATTCTCCCGTTATTGGAGGATCGCTGCTCTGCGTTTTTGGTCATTGGCGGCTTGCTTCAGCAGATTATGAGCAAGGGAAAGCCATCCGACCTCAAGCGTCACTTTCTCCACGCCGCGAAGCAGAAATCGCCGGAACCCCCGGTTGTTCTTCAGTTGTCCGAATACACTTTCCGGCTCCGTCATTCGGCGTACCGCTAAGGCGTAGCCCTCTTCACTCCGTAGAATTTCCCGTGCCTGGTTCTGGTATCGCAGCCGTTCCAGACTGACGACCACCTCCCGATTTCCTGCCGCTTTCGTACAGCGCTCCTTTAGAGGGCAGCCTTCACAGGAGCTGCTTCGGTAATGCCGTCTGCGAATTTCATAGCCACTCTCTAGGGTCTCCTTGCTTTCCCTGTGGAAATGCAGCCTGTTCCCAGCTGGGCACGTCCAGTGATCCTCAGCTGTATCGTATGTCCAGTTTTCGATTTTACCAACATTCGCTTTCCAGGCTTTAGTCTTTTCCTTGTGGTAGCTGCTGTACTTCACCACCGCCTGTATCTCTTTCTTTTCCAGATAGGCGT
>NZ_JABMKX010000045.1 GCF_013204885.1 Paenibacillus tritici | reverse complement strand
TGGGAAATCTCATCTTGAGGGGGGCTTCACGCTTAGATGCTTTCAGCGCTTATCCCGTCCGTACGTAGCTACTCAGCCATGCTCCTGGCGGAACAACTGATGCACCAGCGGTACGTCCATCCCGGTCCTCTCGTACTAAGGACAGCTCCTCTCAAATTTCCTGCGCCCACGACAGATAGGGACCGAACTGTCTCACGACGTTCTGAACCCAGCTCGCGTACCGCTTTAATGGGCGAACAGCCCAACCCTTGGGACCTACTTCAGCCCCAGGATGCGATGAGCCGACATCGAGGTGCCAAACCTCCCCGTCGATGTGGACTCTTGGGGGAGATAAGCCTGTTATCCCCAGGGTAGCTTTTATCCGTTGAGCGATGGCCCTTCCATGCGGTACCACCGGATCACTAAGTCCGACTTTCGTCCCTGCTCGACTTGTAGGTCTCGCAGTCAAGCTCCCTTATGCCTTTGCACTCTGCGAATGATTTCCAACCATTCTGAGGGAACCTTTGAACGCCTCCGTTACTCTTTAGGAGGCGACCGCCCCAGTCAAACTGCCCGCCTGACACGGTCCCCGTACCCG
>NZ_JABMKX010000044.1 GCF_013204885.1 Paenibacillus tritici | reverse complement strand
ACCAGGATGTTGGCTTAGAAGCAGCCACCATTGAAAGAGTGCGTAATAGCTCACTGGTCGAGTGACTCTGCGCCGAAAATGTAACGGGGCTAAACACACCACCGAAGCTATGGCTAGATGCTTTGCATCTGGGGTAGGGGAGCGTTGTGTAGGGGTTGAAGGTGTACCGTAAGGAGCGCTGGACACTACACAAGTGAGAATGCCGGTATGAGTAACGAAAAGATCAGTGAGAATCTGATCCGCCGAAAGCCCAAGGTTTCCTGAGGAAGGCTCGTCCGCTCAGGGTAAGTCGGGACCTAAGGCGAGGCCGACAGGCGTAGTCGAAGGACAACAGTTTGAAATTACTGTACCACCGTAATCCGCTATGAGCGATGGGGTGACGCAGGAGGGTAGTGACGCGGACTGATGGATGTCCGTCTAAGCAGTGAGGCTGATGTGTAGGCAAATCCGCACATCATGAAGGCTAGGCTGTGATGGGGAGCGAAAATTGTAGTAGCGAAGGTCATGATCTCACACTGCCAAGAAAAGCCTCTAGCCAGGAGAAGGTGCCCGTACCGCAAACCGACACAGGTAGGCGAGAAGAGAATTCTAAGGCGCGCGGAAGAACTCTCGTTAAGGAACTCGGCAAAATGACCTCGTAACTTCGGGAGAAGAGGT
>NZ_JABMKX010000042.1 GCF_013204885.1 Paenibacillus tritici | reverse complement strand
TAAGCCTGTTGATTACCTATATTCTGGTAATTAAATCAATAGCATGGGCTAAATAAATCTTCCACTCCACAGGTAGCCTTTGCAGCGTAAATAACCGATCAAACTCGGCGAACGTTAATCTAGCGCTAACATGCACCTTAGTATTCCCCTGCTCAAACAGAAACTTTAGCAACACATAAACCAATAAAGCTACGTACAGCTGCCCATACACTGCATTTTCTGTGGTTCCAAACAACTTAGGGATGTTTAAATGCTGCTTGATCCAGCGAAAAAAAACTTCAATCTGCCAACGTTTCTTATAGATGTCTGCTATGGCTTCTGGGGAGTGCCAGTGCAAGTTTGTCGCAAGAAGGACGGGATTCCCTTTAGGATCTTTAAGAATCACCACCCGAAACCGATTCTTGGTGAGTGCCTTAACCTTTCCTAATTGGCACGTCAAATCCTGCTCGACACTTCCCTCAAAAGGGCGATTTCGCAGGCGCGTGATCGGATTGACGAGCGTGGTATTATCTTTAAGCCGAATGACAAAATATTGCCGCTCTTTCTGTTCTTGATAGCGATCAAACAGCCCGTGCTTCCCGTAAGCGCGGTCTCCCACCAAAATATATAGGCTGTCCAGCAGGGAGGCGCAGCTGGTTAAATCATGCCGTTCGGCCGTGGTCTCCGTCACTTTGTGTAATTCATTCGAGTCCCCAACTAATCCGACATGCAGCTTCACACCTGCTTTTTGGCCTTTGAGGGGTGCCCAAGGTAGCCGACCGACACCGACGGAAATGGTGGTAGAATCCACGATTAACAGCTCTTTTGGGATACCGAGCGTACGCTTCGTTTTCCGATTACACAGCCCGATCATGAGCGTCAGCAAACGCTTAAATAATTGAAAATCAACCCCTTTGGCCTTTTTAGAAAGCGTTGAGTAATTCACCGCATGTTGCCCGTAAAGGGACATCCGTTGTGCGCCGTCTCGGTATCCGTCCCACTGCTGGAATGCAGCTTCAGCTAAAAACAAAAACAAATCATAAACGGTAAACTTACGCGCAACGTCAACATACTTTAATTCTTTTAAGATCGGTTTTATCTGTTCCTCGGGAATCAGCAATTGCAGAATATTTGATATTGAAGTAGACTTTTTCATGAGGTCGCCTCGTTTCGTATGTTTGTAGGGGTACAAACACTTTAACGAATCAGCGGCCTTTTTGCTACCTTATTTTGGGTAATCAACAGGCTTA
>NZ_JABMKX010000041.1 GCF_013204885.1 Paenibacillus tritici | reverse complement strand
TGGACCTTTGTCAAGAAAGTAGACGCTCACGCAACGGATTTTTCAGTACATTGCTTAGCAAAACGGATGGGTGAAAGATACCCTAGCGCGCCGTGCATTCGCTTACGGTTATAGTAAAATTCAATGTACTGGTAAATGGCTTGGTAAGCCTGCTCAGGCGTTTTAAAACGGGGGTTACAGTATATGAGTTCCTTCTTTAAGATACTGTGCCAAGACTCAATGCAGGCGTTATCGTAACAGTTTCCTTTGCGGCTCATGCTCGATTCCATCTGGTATGTCTTTAGCTGCTGGGTGTATTCAGTAGAAGTATACTGAGACCCTCGGTCCGAGTGGTGTAAGAGTCCCGCACCAGGCCGTTTGGCTGTATAGGCCGCCTGCAGGGCGTCCAGAACCAGGCTAGTCTCCATGTGGTTATACAACCGCCAGCCTACGATTTCACGCGTGCATAGATCCATGACACTGGCCAGGTACAAGCGACCTCCCCGGCAAGGGATATACGTAATGTCAGTCACCCATACCGTATTCGGTTTCAGTACTTTAAACTCTTGGTTCAGCGTGTTCGGTGCAATGGGATTGCTATGCTTAGAATCGGTGGTCTGTACGCGGTAGGGTTTAGATACCACCGAGCGTAGCTTCATTTGCCGCATATACACACTCACGGTACGTTCCGTGACGGTATAGCCTTCCTGGTGCAGCAACCGGGTGATTTTCGGACTCCCATACCGCATTTTGTGGTCGGCAAAATGGTACCGGATTCGCTCCTTCACCGCAGCCTTGTGGAGTTCTTGTGGACTGGGTTTGGCGCTCAGCCACTTGTAATACCCGCTCCTGGATACTTGTAGGGTTATGCACATCTTCTCCAAGCGATACTCGGAGCGATGGTCCTTCATGAACTGGAATCGGAGTTCCTTGGTCTGCTGAAGATGTGCACTGCTTTTTTTATGATAGCCAATTCTTCATCCCGGTCGGCAAGTTGATCTTGGTGTTCCTTGAGCTGACGCCGTGCTTCCTTCAGCTCTGCTTCGAGCTCCCTCACCCGATCCACACTCGCTACCGGTTCATTCTTAAGCTCTCGATATTGCCCCATCCACTGATGCAGTGTGCTTTTCGGGATGTCTAGCTCTTCCGCTAATTCACTGAAGCTCTTCGTCTGTTCTTGAATAAATTTCACAGTTTCCCTTTTAAACTCTTCGTTATATCGCTGACGCTGTTCTCCCATGTGAACACCTCCGTTACTTCTATTATCGGTCCGTACGTTAACGGTTGTCCACAGTCTATTCTAGTCGCAC
>NZ_JABMKX010000040.1 GCF_013204885.1 Paenibacillus tritici | reverse complement strand
CGGTGCGACCCCCTTATTACGGAGTCCCCCGCATAAAACCGACATGTGTCGTAGCCATGCTCTTTATTTCGCTTTTTTCCTTGGCCAGAAGAAGGCGGACCGATCCTCTAGGCTCATGACCCACTCCGAAAATCGAACTGGCGGCAGGTTGCGAAGGCTGGTGTGCATTCTCCGGTGGTTGTAGAAGTCCATATACCGGTCTAAGGCTTCATAGGCTCCTTCGAACGTTGCATATTCCTCCTTGCGGAACAGATCTCTCTCCATGTTGCTGTGGAACGATTCAATAAACGCGTTCAAATCCGGCGTTCGGGGAGGAATGCGTTCATGGGTCATCTTCCAGCTTTCACACATGTCGCCAAACAGGTGGCTGACGAACTGAGGTCCGTTATCCGTTCGGATGACAGGACGTTCGCTCCCAGGGGCGCAGTGCTGGTCCAGGGCTCTCCAAAGCGTCTGGCAGGCGTGCTTCGCCTCACACGACGTTCCCCGGTGGTAACCCACAATGACCCGGGTAAATACATCGATAATGCTCAGGACGAAGAAATGCCTGTCACGCCCCGCCACGTAACCATACTTAATGTCCATCTGCCACAGCTGGCCCGGTCCGGTAATCAGCCGGTTCTCGGGCAGTTTCCGGGGATGCTTGAAGCGCTTCTGACGCTGGGGCTGCAGGATGTCCAGCGCCTGACACAACCGGTAGCTTTTCTTGTGATTGAGCTTCAACCGATACTGGTTCCACAAGCACTTGGCCAGCAGTTTGTACCCGTACACGTGCTCTTCTCCAGCGACCAGTTCCAGCAGCCATTCCTGGATTTGCTCGTCGCTAATCTTCTCTCCAGACTCGGTAATGGAGTATCCGGGCACGGGTCTCCCGCGCCCCTTGGGTGCGGCCTGTGGCGACCGAGATCTACGTTTCATACGGTCATAATACGTTGACTGTGCGAGCCCTATAATTCGCAGCACGAAGGCTGCGGAATTCCCCTGCTTAATGAACATGTCGGCTACCTCGATTTTTTCGGATAAGCAGGGGTTGGCTTTTTTAGCAGTTCACGTAGAATCTCAATCTCTAACTCCTTTTCGCCGAGCATTCTGACGGCCTTCTCGTATTTCTGCTCGACTTCCAGAAGGCGCTTCAGTTCCTCCACCTGCTCCTCGGGATACGGATGATCTTGTTCCCCATGGGCCTCTCGGTAATCTCTCACCCATTGATTCACCGTCGCTGGGGTCACCCCATATTTCCGGGCAACCACCGCCGCCTTAATGCCAGACAACACCTCTTGCGCGGCCTTCTCTCTCGTTCCCGTTAGCTTTCCCATTGGGTTCATCCTCCTCCTGTATTTAGTCTACATTTTTGTCGGGGAGGACTCCAACTTCTTTAGGGGGCTGTGGAGAT
>NZ_JABMKX010000003.1 GCF_013204885.1 Paenibacillus tritici | reverse complement strand
AGGTCGTGGCCCGGGCAAATTTTGATACGGTCAAAGCCAAGTGGAACAAGCTATATCCGAAAGAAATGAAGTCCTGGGAGGAGCAATTGTCCACCCTCCTGACGTTCTACAAGTACCCGGAGCCCATCCGCAAAGCGATCTACACGTCGAATCCGATTGAGCGAATGAACAAGGAAATCCGCAAACGCCTGAAACCGATGAACAGTCTGACGAATATGGATGCGGCGGAGAAAATCGTGTATCTGGAAATGCTCGACTACAATGAACGTCATGCGCAGCGGGTCGTCCCCGGCTTTGGGATGGAACCCGTTAAAAAGAAGCTCCTTGAGCTCTTTGAATCCCGCTACCCTTCCGTGCCTACACCCGATGAAGCATAGCGGATGAATCCAGTTTCTGGGGGTCGGGGTTCCCCCTCCCCCCAGAAACACCTACACCCCCAACCCGTAACCCGGGGAGGTACTTCTACTCTCTTACACAAACTTCTTGACGCTACCTAATTGCACCATAGGCTCGAAATTAGATGTACTAATTCCACTTAGCTTATCTGTCACGCCAAGCAAGCAAAAAAACACTACGCAGTGCACCCTGCACTACGTAGTGTCCCTTCATCAGGTAGAGCTTACATTCAGCAAAATTCTTCCCCGTCCATGCCTTGCTTCGCTTTTCTCCAGTGCTTGATCCGCTTGGGTAAACGGGAATACAGAATCAATCTCGGCTGTAATTATTCCTTCGGCTATTAACTTCGTTAGAGTGTGCAAGTCTTCCCGGGTAGTGAATTTTGTGTTGAACTTAGCAGTAACCTCATGTTTTTCAGCGTTTGCCTGGGATGGATCTTGCGTCAGGGAGACCAGGATTCCGCCTTTTTTCAGAACACTCCAGGATCTGTCTTCTATCTCGCCTCCTACGGTATCCACAACCAGATCTACGTCTTTGGCGACATCCTCGAATTTGGCCTTGGTATAATCAATGACTTGATCAGCCCCCAGCGATGTAACGAAGTCCACGTTAGAAGCGGATGCCGTGGCAATCACGGTAGCTCCCTTCCATTTAGCCAGCTGAACTGCAAATTGTCCAACACCGCCTGCTGCCGCATGGAGCAGAAGGGTCTGCCCGGACTGGAGTTCGCCTTCCGTGAACAAGGACTTCCAGGCGGCTTCAGCCCCTGCTTTGATGGTTGCAGCATCCTCGAACGTGAGGCTTTCAGGCATCGTCATTAAGTCTTGTTCCTTCGCAACGCCATATTCTGCATAAGCTCCTCTGATGCCGCCAAAAACGCGATCACCGGGCTTAAACTCCGTAACGCTTGGTCCCACCTCTTCGACAACTCCCGAAGCATAGAAACCTGGAATGTAGGGGAAGGTTATAGGAAAAACACCTTGAAGCCAACCGTTACGAATCTTAAAATCAAGCGGGATAACCGCAGCATACACGATACGAACTAGGATTTCATCCACTTGCGGTTGAGGACGGTCAACGCTCTCAATCTTCATAACGTCTGGACCCCCGTATTCGTTAACCAGAACTGCTTGCATAGATTTTTTAGACATGCTTATCACTCCTTCTAATTTTTCATTGATGGATTGGACTTCATTTATTTTTCTAATGTCGCAGCTATCTTTTTGGCCAAGGCTTCAAACTGTACTTTTTCTTCCTTACTAAGCTGTTCCGTCGATAACTCCTCCAGCTGGCGCCAAGCTTGATTGACTCTGGATTCAATGTCACGCCCTTCTGGGGTGAGGGAGACGAGGGTTACACGTTTATCCTCTTCGGACCGGCTGCAGGTGACGAGACCGGCGGCTTCCAAACGACGAACGGACTTCGCTATAGTCGAGTGATCAAGACGCAATGATTTGGTGAGATCATTCTGGGACTGGCTGTTGCGGTGCCATAGCTGCATCAGCACCAGTTCCTGCCCCGGGTATAAACCTGCTTCGCGAAGCAGTTGTCCCGCAATCCGGTGATGGGAACGAGCCAGACTGAAGATCGAAAAGCTTACAGGGAACTGGGCGATGGCGCTGATCTCATCCTTCATGGTTTCGCTGTTGTTACTATTCTCCAATACAAACACCTCGCATTTATGTGGTCGTCAACATATTTCATGCACTTACAATAACATCTAAATATGTGGTCGTCAACATAAATTATAATATTTCATCATAAAGAAGCGGGCAACGCCTGAGTTGAGTGGCGTTGCCCGCTTTGTGTTTGGATTTTACGTCTTGTTATAAATTCATTTGAAGTGTAATCATTTATTTCGCTGTTTTCTTAAACATCTCACTTAACACACGGAAAGCCCTCTCCTGATCATCGGTAGATTGTTCCTCCATCAGATGGACAACCTGCCAGATCCATTCCTGGTTATTCAAATGGTCGAATTGGGGATGATTAAATAAGGCGTAAACGCTTATTTGTAAAGCATCTGCAATTTTTTCTAAGGTTTCAAGTTGCACGTTTTGTTCGCCGCGTTCTAATCGGCCGATATAGGTGCCATATGTATCTACTACTTCTGCCAGTTGTTCCTGGGTCAGTCCTTTAAGATTTCGATAGTGTCGTATTTGATCTCCTACTTGTTTTGCTACCTTCATTAAAGGCCCACCTCTCTCTATATAAAAGTGTAGACCAAGCCTATAGGAGATTAGCAGAGTGTTGTAAGTTGTATTGTTGATCTGATAATTGAACTTAAAAGTTCTTTGATGTACAATTTACCCATATCCTAAAATATGGACATGCTCCGATAGAAAGCACACAGCTTGGAAAATACGCTGCAATATACTTTTCCCGAGCAGGCCATAAAAGAGAAGGGGGAACATCATATTGAGCAAAAAGAATCATGTTCCGAACCCTAGCTCTCTTACTGAACCAATAGCGTCTATACTAACCTTGATTGAGAGAGAGATGGAACAGAAGAATGTCACAATGCATGAACTTGCACAGCAAAGCGGGATAAACCGCGGTTCATTAAGTGCTATCTTTACTGGAAATCCTTCAAAAGTCATACCAGTTAGGCAGTTAGATTTAATCGGAGAGGTGTTAGGACAACCCTCTGGATGGCTGTATGAGTTCTATGTGACTGAATGTTTTGCTAGTGGTAAAATCCATTGGAAAAAGATTAAAAATTTTCTACTGCGATGTGTTCAACTTGGAAAAGAGGATTTAATTGTTGCTGTGTTAAACCAAATCACGGAAGAACCTGTTCATATTCAAGATGTGTTCACTTTAGCTGAGTCGCTGTTTGCACAAGGAGAGTGGAGGGCGTCCATTCCATTTTACCGCTGTATATGTGAAAATGAGATTAAGCAACATACTGAGCGGCTAGCCACCAGTCATTACAAATGGTTTCGAGCAAGATTAGGCACTGACCTAAAGGAAAACCATGAGGCTGCGCTAAAGTTTGCGCCTTATCGGAAGCGTCTTGCCGAAAATATTCAATTAGACGGCCTGCTGCAATTAGCCAATGTTCATTTTAATCTACAACAATGGGACCAAGTGATCAAATATGCCGATGAAATGAAAGCCTTGCTGACTATTATCCTCTTCCAAAAGAAAAAATGTCCGCGGAGAGGGATTACTGAATCTGAACCGTTTACCACAGAACGTCATTTGGTCTTTTACTACGGGCAGAGTTTTTTGCTGAAAGGGAATGCTCTAGAATGGATGGGTAACTATGAACAAGCTCTGGAGTATATTGCTGGTTATGAGGATTTGAGATGGTTTGAAGATCTGGATGATAGCGGTTGGAAGGAAGTCCGCAAATTTGAACGATTTGCTGAGGCCAATCGATATAACCTGCATGTGCTTATGGGACAATTTGATTGTTTGTCCAAATATCTAACTTTTCTAGATAAACACCCGGAGGAATGGCTTCCAAGCTTACTTACCATCATGAATGCAGTCAACCGTTTTGAATATGAGGCTGATGCAGTGCTTGCTCATTTTAAAGATCAAATAGCTGAGTTACTGACGAACGATTCCTGGCCTGGCCATATTTATTATCTGGATGTGTTCCAACGTGACCGCTACGCGCAGTTGTGCTATCAACTGGCTAAGTACTGTCTAACTCATCATCAGTATCAAGAAGGGATCGATCGGCTGCTAAAAGCGCTGTCCCATTCTATTGCAGCTAACAACAAGAACCTTATCATAAACTGTGCGGCCTTTTTTGAGCAGTATCGAAATCAGGCTTTGGCAGAACAAAAAGAAAAGTATGAGCATTTTATGAAAGGAGTGATCGAAGATGCGCATATGGCTCTCATCCCTATTTCTATTGAGCCTTCTTTGTAGTTCATTGTTCTTGGGAGTAATACCGCCCATACCACCTGACGGTTCCTTTCCTGTAACCGTATCAACGCTCTCAAATGGTGAAGGTTCTTAAAAATCAGTACAAAACAACCTCCGTGTTTTAAAAGCGAAGGTTGTTTAGTTGTCCTATGATTCTAAGGTTGGTAGCATAGGAAATGAAAGAGGGAGAATAAACGTTATATTGCTATAGTATTCTCACTCTGGTTGTGCGGAAAGCACAAGTGGAGTGAGTACCTTAAAAAGCTTGATATAGGTTTGATTAATCTGATTTGGATATTTATAGGCTTGAAATAATTTAAAATACATATTTACCAAATGATAATTGTATATAGGTATAAACAGGTTTATAATAGTAAATATTGGAAGGATAATTCCGGATATTGCTCTTCTGACAAAATATTCGGATAGAGAGTGATACGTTGTGTAGTTCTCTCTATAAATCATTTAGGAGGTAAGTAGAAATGCGAACAAGTCTATTAAAAAGCATTGCCTTTCGTATCTTAGCTATCGCCATTATCCTTTCAATTTCTTATGTAGTTAATCCAACTACAACAAATGCCGCTACTTCCGAACCAAGAGAAGTTTCCCTGACTACTGATAATGCTATTGATTATGAAGCCCAAGGCTATGAAAAAACTTTGCTAAATGATGGTCTAGTATTATATTCAAAAGTCACAATTAGTGAAACAACATTATCTCCGTCAAGGGTTCTGTCTTGGCAATATGCAAGCAAATCGTATAGTGGCAACTTTTACATAGTTTCTTCTTCTGAAACTGTAGCCAGATATGGTCTCGATGCAACCTTTAGATATAATGGTGTAGATCAAGTTTGGCTTGAAGGATCTGACTCCTGGTCTCAATCCGTTAAATCTGGTTGGACTATAAATGATGTTAACTATTATGATAGAATATCACCTCAATATATGTATGTGGAAGGTGAATTTAACTTGTATAATAATGGTTCGTATAGTAATAATGCTAAAGTGAAAATATACTGTGACCATCTAGGTAATATTACAGTTATATAGTATTTTTAATGAATGGAGAGTGAGATGATGAATTTTAAAAAAAAGACCTCTCTTATTTTAGTTGCAATATTCATACTAATTGTTGGTACGGGATTCGCTATCTATACTAACCAAACCAATAACAGAGTGGATTCTACAGAAGAAGGTAATCAAATCAAATCGGATGTTTTAACCCAAGTTTCTTTGGCTTTTGATATTGATAAAGAACATTACTATGTATGTGATATTGAGACTCTTAATGATAAGTTGGCGGAGCTTTACAAGGATGACGAAAATATCTCAAAACTTATTTATGAAGAATATTATAATGAGAAATATGAGAAAGCATCTCCAACTGTAATTTTAATTAACAAAGACTTAAAAGACGTAATTTTGGGCTTTATCAACAAAAATAATGAAAAAGTATCATCTACTATATTTCAGGGTAGTAATGGAGAATGGGAAACATCGGTTGCATCAAAAAAATAAAATGAATTTAACTAGGCAAACCATTCCTAAAAAATCAGACAAAACAACCTCCGTGTTTTAAAAGCGGAGGTTGTTTTGTGTCCAAGACTGGGCAAATAATTCCTAATGTGTGAATCCTAAAAGGTTTTTTTCGTAGTTGGGTAACTCTTGTTAGAATGGGTTAAACGACAAAATATGGGAGAATCATATTTATGGATAACCTACGGCAAAAGATCGAGAAAAAACGAAAGGAAATGAACGGGTTGGCTAAAGACTACGGTTTATTGGATGATCGCGTATTGAATAAATCGAGGGAATTGGATCGTCTATTAAACGAGTACCAAAGATTAGTTATACATATGGAGGTCAGGTAATGTTTATTCCTATTATTCAGTCGTTATCCATAGGGCAACAACCTTCAGTTCTCTTCCTGGCAGCTACGCAGTTGAGTGTTCTTATATTATGGAATCGTTTGTAGAAGAAGAAAAAGGACTCGCATTAAACAAAGTCCTTTTAAGTGCTAAACGAAGCGCTGCTTTTTTTGGTCTCTACAAGCTTCCCGAATACTTACTCCCGCATCAAAAACGTCCGCGTACGCTCCAGCTTCGGGTTGCCGAAGATCTCGTCGGGTGTGCCCGACTCGGCGATCTCTCCGTTGTCCATGAAGAAGACGCGGTCGGCGACATCGCGGGCGAAGCTCATCTCATGCGTGACGATTATCATCGTCATGTTCTCCTCGGCAAGCTGGCGGATGACACGCAATACCTCGCCGGTCAATTCAGGATCGAGCGCCGAGGTCGGCTCGTCGAACAGGAGAATGTCCGGGCTTAGCATCATTGCCCGGGCAATAGCCACGCGCTGCTTCTGTCCGCCTGACAGCGTGGAGGGGTAGACATCCGCTTTGTCAGCCAGACCTACTTTGGCGAGCAGCTCCCGGCTTTTGGCCGTGATCTGCTGCACACTCTCGCGCTTCAGCGTTCTCGGAGCCAGCTCCAGGTTATCCCTTACGCTAAGATGCGGAAAGAGATTGAAGTGCTGAAACACCATGCCCATGGTCGAGGTGATTTCCCTAATAGCTGTGCTGCTGGTGTAGCTGCCGTTCTCGACAAGCATTTTGCCGCAGATCGAGATGCTTCCTCCAGTGACCTCTTCCAGATGCACCAGACTGCGGAGCATGGTGCTTTTGCCGGAGCCGGAAGGTCCGATCACGGCAACGACTTCACCAGGGGTGACGTCAAAAGTGATTTGCTTCAGCACATCCAGACTGCCGAAGGATTTCTGTAATTGCCGTACTTCAATCATACTGCTCATAGCCTAACAGCCCTTCTATTCAAATTTGAAACGTTTCTCCAGGATCTTGAAGAATAGCGTAAGCACCAGCGTCATCAGCAGATAAATGACGCCCGCTACGACAAAGGGAGTGACGGTAAAATCACGGTTCACCGCGGTTTTGGCGAAATTCAGCAGCTCAGGCACAGCCACGGCATACAGCAGAGCCGTGTCCTTAACCAGGGTGATGGACTCATTGGCGACCGCCGGCAGCGCCACCCGGAACATCTGGGCAAGAATCACCTTGCGCAGGGTCTGCCATTTGCTGAGCCCGAGCACCTTGGCGGCCTCATGCTGGCCTTTATCAATCGAGAGCAGCCCGCCACGGAAAATCTCGGCGAAATAAGCGCCGTAATTCAGAATAAACCCAAGGCTGGCCGCCACAAAACGGTCCATGACCAGATATTGCCCGATCACGGGGATCTGCGGCAAGCCAAAACAAAAGAAGAAAAGCTGCAGCAGCAGCGGAGTTCCGCGCATAACGTAAATATAAGTGTGTGCGATCCAGGCCAGCGGCTTAACTGTGCTTTTGGCCATCAGGGTGACCAGCATCCCGAGCGGAATGGACAATACGATTACGATCAGGAACAGCAGCACCGTGGTCCGGGCGCCTTCCAGCATCGGTCCGGAAATTCTGATAATGTAGTCGATATTCATGTCTTAGTTCAGAACCTTATTCTCGCCGAACCACTTGGTGGAGATGTCAGCGGCGGTGCCGTCACTGCTCAGCTCGTCCAGCGCCTTCTGCAGCTCCGTCAGCAGGTCTTCATTGCCTTTCTTGATGCCAATGCCGTATTGCTCAGGAGCCAGTGATTCTTCCATCAACTTGTACGTGTCCGGTTCCTTGGCTATGTAATATCTGGCCACAACCTCATCAATGACAACTCCATCCAGACGCCCGGACTTCAGATCGGTCAGAGCCAGCACATTATCGGTGAATTCGGACACGCCTGCAAGCTCCGCCTTGATCGGATTCGCATCCAGGGCATCGGCAGCAGAGGAGAGGCTTTGCAGACCGATTTCGTGGCCGGCCAGATCCTGAAGCTTATTCAGCGCTGAATCCGCCAGTACGACTACCACCTGACTGTTCTCAAGATACGGCTTGGTGAATAATACCTTGTCCTTGCGCTCATCCGTGATGGTGTATCCGTTCCAGATCATATCAATCCGCCCGCTGTTCAGCTCCGACTCCTTGGCAGACCAGTCAATCGGCTGGAAGGTGACCTCTCGGCCCATCTTAGCAGCAGCCGCCTTGGCATAGTCGATATCGAAGCCGACAATCTCATTGTTATCATCTCTGAAGCCCATCGGGGCAAATTTGTCGTCGATGCCGATCACCAGCTGCCCGTCCTTGCCTCCTGAACTGGAACAGCCTCCGATTATGGCAACCGCCAGTATTACGAATAGAACCCATATTCCTTGTCTCTTCATCTCTCTAATCCCCCTAGTAGATTGCGTGCAGTATCGGTTACTTTAGTTCGTTAATACGTTATCAGTGTATCATGATAGCATATCACGCGAGCTACTGTCGATAGAGTTGAGAGAGGCAGATGTGTCCAAAATAGATCAAATCGCAGACTGAAACCGCCTCCATCCCGGCGAAGCCGAAAGGGAGGCAGTTAGTGGAAATCTGTGTATAGTTTACGCCAGCTAACTAACCTAAGCTAACCTAACCTCAATATTGCGTATTGCCCGATTGGCTGGTCTTACCCGAGGCAAAACCCTTGAACAGGGTAGGCACATTGCGGTAGCGGGTATTGGTGATTTTGGCGGCGCTGCTGCTGCTGTCTGTGCGGAAGATGGAATCCTTAACATTCGATATATCCGAGTTGTCCAGGGTGAAGTTCACGGCATAGGAGGTGCCGCCGTTCTGACGGGCCAGCTTGCCGATATCGTCGGCTCTGAAGTTCTTGATGTTGATGGTGCCCGCAGCGTTCGCCTGGAATACTTTATCGTAAGCTTTGTACGCACCGCCGCCTGTGATATTGACTGTACCGGAGGCCTTCAGCGTCAATGCGTCCTCGCCGACATCCTGCCAGGTCACATTGGAGAGGGTTGCATTTCCATAACAGTGCACCCCGTCTGCGCCGGGAGCGCCGATAATTACATTTTTAAGGGTAGCATTCTTTTCCAGCCGGAAGATGGGCTTCTGGTTCTCTGCCTGGCTGCCGTCTCCAAGGGTGCTGGGATTGGCCACATAAGTCTGGCCGCTGCCGTTAAAGGTCTGGCCTGCTGGAACTACAATCGTAGTATTGACCACAATGGGGGTCGCGGCAGATACCTTGGGAGGACTGGCAACATAGAACGAAGACAACATGACAACCGACAGAAGCAAGCCTACAACCTTTTTCAAAAAACATTCCGCCCTTCAACAGTAGAATTGAGGTCCGGCGTACCGGTACCTTGCGGGCAATCGAGCCAGATGTGCACCTCTGACCGCACCCGATATCTAAGGTATTTCGGAACACGTGTGCATAGAACAAAAACCTTACATGGAGATGAATTAGCATATTTCGGACATCATTGGGACGGAGTCACAAGCTTGGGAATGAAGTATAACCATAGTAGAATAGTAGAATAGTAGCGAAGAGTATCAGAACGGAGGAGATTAGATTGCCCCAGGAAGAGCTTGACGAGATGATGGAGCTTCAGTGGCAGAGAGAGAAAGAAGAGAAGGTGAAGAAGTATTCTATTCTGAATACATATGCAAAGAAGGGGCAGACAGTACTGGCGGGCTCCTCGCTGATGGAGTTTTTTCCGGTGAATGAATTACAGCAGACGCTGGAGAAGCAGCCGATTCTGTATAACCGCGGGATTGCAGGCTATGTGTCACGTGAATTATTGGAGTCGCTGGAGGAATGTGTGCTGGAGCTTGCGCCTTCCAGGCTGTTCATTAATATTGGCACCAACGACATCAGCTCAGCGGATGGTGAATATGAGCTCGGGAAGCTGCTTGCGAATTACGATGACATTCTGACCCGGATTGGCGCAAGGCTGCCTGAGTGCAAGGTGTATGTCATGGCTTATTATCCGGTGAACGCCAAGGCCGACTTCCCCGGGATGGATCAGGAGACGAAAGAGAACTACTTCCGGACGAGAACGAATGCGGCGCTGCTGGAAGCAAATCAAGCTGTGGAGGAACTGGCGCTTAAGCATGGATATCTATTCATTAATGTCAATGAAGGGTTAACTGACGAAGAAGGGAACTTGAAGGAAGAGTACACGATGGACGGTGTTCACATGTACGGGAACGGGTACGCGGTGGTGCTGCAACAGTTTCAGGCATATTTGTAAAAGGCAGGAGCAGAGGGGGGCTGCTGCCCTCCCTAATCCGGCTCTCAGATCAATTCCTGTCTCCGCTTCAAATATACATACAGCACAATCCCCGACACGGAGCAGACGGCCGCGCATAAGCCGATGAAGCCGTACCCCGCCTGAAGACCGCGCAGCAGGCCAAGCTCTGAAGTGCTGCCATATACTCCTTTGACGGTCTCAATCACCCAGCCGATGATGTAATTGCCGATGACGCTTCCGAGACCCATCAACGTGACGACAAAGGTAATGGCTGTATCGCTTCCGTTCGGGTAACGGCGGGCAATAAAAGCCATCACGGTAGGATAGATAATAGCGATTCCGGCCCCGGATATAGCGAACAGAAAGGCAAGACTCTCCCCGCCGACCAGCGCGATGAAGGTACAAACCGCCGAGAAGCAGGAGAAGATAATCAGCGAGAGTACGAAGCCAATCCTGTCTGTCAGCGGGCCGATCAACAGCCTTCCCAGCGAGAAGAGCAGGAAGAAGGCCGACAATAAGCCGGAAGCGCGGACGGTATCCCAGGCATAGGCTTTTTCCAGAAAATTAACCAGCCAGCCGCCCACGGCCAGCTCTGAGACAACGCCGAACGACAGAATCATCACCATCATCCAGAGCGCGGGATCACGCATCAGGGTACGGAAGGAGGTACGGTCCTCATTCGGCAGATCATCACCGGGAAACGTGCCGCGCAGCGCCGACAGGATCGGCAGCAGACAGAGCGATAGCATAACCAGATACATCCCCCGCCAGTCCAGCGTATGCCCGAGTACACTCAGCGACATCACCCCGGTAGCCAATAACGGTGCTACAGTCGAGCTTAGTCCATAGAAGAAATGGGACAGGTTCATCATCATCCCCGTGTTTTTGACGAAAATACGTGCCCCCAGAATCGCCAGTCCAATCTCCAGCATCCCGTTCCCGATGTACATCAGGAAGTAAGAGGAAGCGAACAGCGGATAGCTGTGCGAGAGGAAGATCAGCACACCCGAGAGTACCATCGAGGCGAACGAAATAATGGTGACTGCCTTGATGCCCCATTTGCGGACAAGCACTGCGGTGAACGAGCAGGCGATCAGATAACCAAGCGCATTCAGGGAGAGCAGCGTGCCGAGCTGTCCTTCATTAAGGTTGAAGGCCAGCTGAATCCGCGGGATGGCGGGTCCTTTAATATTTTCAGAGATGCCAAAGACCACAAATCCGAGAAAGATAGTGACGAGCTGCATGATATAGACGGTGTTGCGTTTGCTTGCAGAATTGCTTGTTAGAGCTTTCACTATATAATAGCCTCCTGGATGATGAATGGTTATCGCAGCTCGCTCGGTGTCCGCAGCTTGACCTGCTTAAACACACGGTTGAAGGTACGGATATTGGAGAAGCCGCATTCCAGCGCGATGTCCAGAATGGTTTTGTCGGTATCCAGCAGCAGCCGTTCTGCCTGGTTGACGCGGATGCTGTTCAGGTACGCCACGTAGCTCATGCCAGAGATGCTTTTGAAAAAGCGGGAGAAATAGAACAGGCTCATATTGGCGTGCCGCGCGGCGTCGGCCAGGGTGATGGGGTGCATGTAATGGACGTCGAGGTATTCCAGCACCTCCTGCATGATCTTCATATTCGTGATGCGCCGCTTGTCCTTGTGAGGGTTGACGATATCCAGAGGCATATGCCGAAGGAGCAATGCACACAGCTCATGCAAAAGCCCGGTCATCAGTTGTTCGTGATGCGGAAGCTTCCGGGTATGTTCCTGGAGCAGCTCCTGCATGATCGCGGGCAGGCGGTGATAGGTAATCTCTACTTCCGGTGTAGACGGCTGGTTCTCCAGAAAAGGGGACATCAGCCGCATATTCAAGGGCCAGCCCGCAGGATATCCGATCAGGGAAGGATTGAAAATAATCATCAGCAGCTTGGACTGGCTGTTCTTGCTGTCATAATAATGAATATCACCGCTGCTGCATACGGCCAGATCCCCTGCGGTCAGCACCCGTGTCTCGGAGTTGATCCCCATGCGGATGGATCCCTCCAGGACATAGACAATCTCCAGATCATGATGCCAGTGGGCCAGGAAATCTATATTGTGACTTACAAAGGCGGTGAAGGGGAACGCCGACCCATACGTTCTGTTCTCGTGAAAAGCTCTCATGATTGCTCCTGTTCTCATCCTCCCGGCGATTTCCCCAGGAAGCGGTTTCAGTGATACTCTGCTAATCGCAGCATACAACCTTAAATTTAGCAAAAAATGACCATTCCCACAAGCAAAATGACGAGCAGGAATGCCCGCAATGGATTACAATTTCTTCAGGCAAGCTTAATCATTCTACAATCTCAATTTAATCTTAAGATACAAAGGAGAACTTGATATGGCAAAGAAGGCATTGATTGTAAAAGGCGGATGGGATGGTCATGAACCGAATGAGGTTGCTGCGATTTTTGCGGATATCCTCACCAATGAAGGATTCGAGGTTGAAGTGTCGGATACGCTGGACAGCTTCAACGATGCTGAAGCGCTGAAGGCGCTGAATCTGATTGTGCCAGTGTGGACGATGGGCGAGATCAAAGGGGAGCAGTGTGCGTCGGTTCTAGCGGCGGTGGCTTCCGGCGTAGGTATTGCGGGCTGTCACGGCGGGATGTGCGACTCCTTCCGTACCAGTACCGAATGGCAATTTTTGACCGGATCACAATGGGTGGCGCATCCCTTCAACGATGGGGTGGATTATGAAGTGAATATCGTGAAATCCGGCTCGAGCCCGATTGTCGAGGGTATGCAGGACTTCATGGTGAAGTCGGAGCAGTATTATCTGCATGTTGATCCGGCGGTGAATGTACTGGCTACTACTACTTTTGTCATGAGCGAAGGGGAGCATTCGGCCAATGGTGTCATCACAATGCCGGTGGTCTATACGAAAAAATGGGGTCAGGGCAAGGTATTCTATAACGCGCTTGGACATCATGCGGATGTATTCGATATTCCGGAAGCCAAGGAACTGATGCGTCGGGGCTTCTTGTGGGCAGCCAAATAATAAACCGGGACAAGGTGGGAAACAGTGTGCGTAAAGTAAAGGTAGGGATCGTCGGCTGCGGAAATATCAGCAGTATTTATTTTGAGAATTTGACCGGAACCTTCGTGAATACAGAGGTCTATGCCTGTTCGGATCTTAACCTGGAGCGGGCACAGCAGGCAGCGGACACCTATGGAGTCCCTAATATCTGGACAACAGAGGAACTGCTTGCTTCAGACGAGATTGAGATTGTCGTGAATCTGACGACGCCTAATTATCATTTCGAGGTGTGCAGGCAGGCGCTGCTCGCAGGTAAGCATGTCTATGTGGAGAAACCGTTGTCGCTGTCGCTTGAGCATGGTACGGAGCTGGTTCAGCTGGCACAGGAAAAAGGGTTGTTCCTCGGCTGCGCCCCGGATACCTTCCTTGGTGGAGGCTTGCAGACCTGCGCGAAGCTGATTGCGGACGGCTATATCGGTGAGCCGGTAGCAGCCACGGCCTTCATGCTCTGCCATGGTCATGAGAGCTGGCACCCAGACCCTGAATTCTATTATCAGGCCGGAGGCGGCCCGATGTTTGACATGGGTCCGTACTATCTGACGGCACTGGTGTCCTTGCTGGGCCCGGCTACAACGGTCTGCGGCATGACCAAAACCTCCTTCCCCACCCGGACGATCACGAGTGAGAAGAAGTTCGGCAAGGTGGTGGATGTCGAAGTGCCTACGCATGTGGCCGGAACGATTCAGTTCGCCAGCGGTGCCGTGGCTACGATGATTACCAGCTTCGATGTCTGGCACAGCACGCTGCCGCGAATCGAAATCTACGGCTCGCTGGGCACCTTGATTGTGCCTGACCCGAATACCTTCAGCGGACCAATCCTGCTGCGTCCGGCGCATAGCCCAGAATTCAAGGAAATCCCGGTGGTTCACAGCTATGAGGGGAACAGCCGGGGCATTGGCGTGGCCGATATGGCCCGCTGCATCGAGACCGGTGAGACTCCGCGGGCAAACGGCGAGCTGGCGAATCATGTGCTGGAGATCATGCACGCCTTCCACACCAGCTCCGATTCGAGGCGTTACGCCGAGCTGACCACCACCTGCGAGCAGCCGAAGCTGCTGCCGCTGGGTCTGGTTAAGGGGTATTTGGAGTAATCATGAGTAAGAGAGTTATGGAAAGAAAAAAGAGTTATAGAGAGAAAAGAGATGTAAAGAAAAAAGAGTTATAGAGAAAAAGAGATGTAAAGAGAAAAGAGATATAAAGAGCTAAAAGAGTTATAGAAAGATACAAAGAGATTCAAAGAGATTCAAAGAGGTATAAATAGGTGCAGTGAGGTAAAGAGGACTAGTAATAGGCAGCGTTTCTGTCTCCGGTATTCGGGGAGGGGGCGCTGTTTTTTTATTGTTTGGGAAATTATGAGAGTGCACCCGTTCTCACCTGACGCGTGCTAATAAGCTAATGAGGAGCAATAGTGCACCTGAATTTAGTGAGTGCGTGCTAAATCAGCTAATGAAGAGCAGTAGTGCACCTGAATTCGGTGGGCGCGTGCTAAATAAGCTAATGAAGAGCAGGAGTGCACCTCATTATGCCGGATGCCGCCAGAAGTAGACGAATGGAGAAGGGGGAGGGCAATCAGCTGTGTACTTCGTCTCGTCGCGCCAACTGCGGAACAAAGTCGCTGTCCCTCGCCACGCCACCGCTCCGCTGGAGCCTGCTTGAAGCAAGTGGAAAAAAGGCACTTGCTTTAACGCAGAAATACAAAAGTAGGACAACGAGTGGAAAAATTACATTTAATTTTGCTTCAAATGCCCAGAGGCAGGGGAATGGAACCTAGTAGATGCTGTTTATCCAATTAAATTCCCTCTGAAGCCTATTTGACGGAATTTAAATGTACAATTTCCACCTGCTTACCTTATATCCGCGAGTTTCCTGCCCCAGCTATCAATCAATCAACTAACTACCTCTCAACTACCTATCAATCAACTATCTACCCACTACCTACCAACTACCTATCAATCAACTATCTATCCACTACCTACCAACTAACTATCAATCAACTATCTATCCACTACCTACCAACTAACTATCAATCAACTATCTACCCACTAACTACCTATTAACTACCCATCTAATAATCCAACATCTACCAATTCACCCGTTAATCCCCTGCCGGACCAGCTACTTATCCACTCTTGATCCACCCACTAAATCACTCGTTAATTCACCTACTAATTATACTCCGCAAGGATAACCGGTAATCTGATTTGAGCTGGGGGCAGCAATGCTGCGACTGCAGTTCGCTCATGGCAGTCAGTATTATATGCATCATCCTCCAATAGTCAGCTAGTCAACTCTGCAACATCTTCCAATAGTCAGCCATATTGACAACCTGTATATACAGGTTTACACTGTGTGAGGTGTTTGATCTTGTATATACAAGTGTAATGAATGACAATAAAGCGATTTTTGCTGGAGGACAACACAGAAATTCTACATGGAGGTGCTAACTTTGAGCCAAGCCCGGCATTCGGAATGGTGGCGGCGGTCCACAGTGTATCAGGTGTACCCGAAGAGCTTCAAGGATACGACAGGTAGCGGAACGGGAGATATAAGAGGTCTGACGGAGAAGCTGGATTATTTGCAGGAGCTGGGGATTGATATCGTCTGGCTGCAGCCGGTATATGTCTCGCCCGGACATGATAACGGTTACGATGTTGCCGACTATGAGCGGATTAACCCGGATTTCGGTACGATGGAGGATTTTGACGAGCTTGTGGAGGAGCTGCACCGGCGCGGAATGAAGCTGATGACGGATATCGTTGTCAATCATACCTCGACGGAGCATGAGTGGTTCAAGCAATCCATTTCCAGCAAGGATAATCCGTACCGTGATTATTATATCTGGAGAGACCCGGCTCCCGGCGGCGGCTTGCCGAACAACTGGCAGTCCAAGTTCGGCGGACCCGCCTGGCAGTTCGATGAGGCTTCCGGCCAATATTATCTTACCTTGTTCGACAAAACACAGGCTGATCTGAACTGGGAGAACGAGCAGGTCCGACAAGCGGTGAATGAGATGATGCTGTTCTGGGCCCGCAAAGGGGTGGACGGCTTCCGTATGGATGTCATTAACTTAATCTCCAAGGACCAGCGCTTCCCGGACGATGACGGGAGTGTGCCACCGGGGGACGGGCGGAAATTCTACACCGATGGTCCACGTGTCCATGAATACATCAGGGCGATGTATGATGAGGTGTTTGGCCCGCATGAGATGATCACGGTCGGCGAAATGTCCTCCACTACGCTCGAACAGTGCATCCGGTATTCCAACCCGGAGCAGCGGGAATTCTCTATGACCTTCAACTTCCATCATCTGAAGGTGGATTATCCGAACGGCCGGAAGTGGGAGCTGATGCCCTACGATTTCGAGGCTTTGAAACGGCTGTTCAGTGAATGGCAGACCGGCATGCAGGAGGGCGGTGGCTGGAACGCTTTATTTTTCAACAATCATGATCAGCCGCGGGCCCTCTCCAGATTCACCGACGATGAGACTTACCGCGAAGAAAGCGCCAAGCTGCTGGCAACAACACTGCATGGGCTTCAGGGCACACCGTATATCTACCAGGGTGAAGAGATCGGGATGCCGAATCCGAGATGGAAGAGCATCGAAGAGTTCCGTGATATTGAATCGCTGAACATGTACCGTATTCTCTGTGAGCAGGGGGCAAGCCCCGAGGAAGCTCTTGCTATCCTTCAGGAACGCTCGCGGGATAATTCACGTACCCCGATGCAGTGGGAGGACAGCCCGAATGCCGGATTCACTACCGGTACGCCTTGGCTGAAGGTGGATGAACGTTACCCGGATATCAATGTGCAGAGGGAGCTGGAGCGGCCGGATTCTATTTTTCATCACTACCGTAAGCTGATTGCGCTGCGCAAAAAACATGAGGTCTTCATCGAAGGCTTATACCGCAGGCTGGACGAAGGACATCCCGAGGTGTTTGCTTATGCACGGACGGGAGACGGTGAGGCGCTTGTGGTGGTCTCGAACTTCAGCAGCAAAGACGTCAACTTCCGGTTCCGGGAGGAGCAATGGGCGTACTTAAATGTAGCCGGTAAAGATAAGCTTCTGCTAGGCAATACGGAAGAGCATCCAGCATTCACGCAAGAGCTTCAGCTCAGTCCGTATGCTTCATATATGTGGCTAATCAGCCAGGAGTAATCATAAACTACGCGAGGAGTGAAAATATGGCTATAGACCGCAAAAATGTTGAAGAGATTGTCCGGGCGGTTGGAGGCAAGGAGAATATTGAGGTTGCAACGCATTGTGTGACCCGGCTTAGATTCTCGCTCTATGACGAGAGCAAGGTGGATTCGGCGGCGCTGGACGCAAATGACCTGGTCAAAGGACAATTTTCTTCCCAGGGGCAATTCCAGATTGTGATCGGACCGGGAACGGTAGATAAAGTATATGATGAGATGATTCAACTGACCGGCGGTGCCCGTTCCTCCAAGGATGAGGTAAAATCAGCCGCTGCCCGCAACCAGAATCCGCTTCAGCGGGCGATTAAGACGCTGGCCGATATTTTCATTCCGATTCTTCCGGCCATCGTCACTGCTGGTCTGCTGCTTGGAATCAACAATCTGCTGACGGGCCCGGGGATTTTCTTCAGCCAGTCGTTGGTGGATGTCTATCCGCAGTGGAAGGATATCGCCGCGATTATCAATACGATTGCCAGCACGGCATTTACCTTCTTGCCTGCGCTGATCGGCTGGGCGGCCGTGACCCGCTTCGGGGGCAGTCCGCTGCTAGGGATTGTATTAGGACTTATTCTGGTTCATCCGGATTTATTAAGTGCTTACGGATACGCAGAAGCCTCTACGAACGGGACCGTTCCGACCTGGAACCTGTTCGGGTGGCATCTGGAGCGGATCGGTTATCAGGGACAGGTATTGCCGGTCCTGGTATCGGCTTACATTCTGGCCCGCATTGAGAAGTTCCTGAATAAGCGGGTCCATGATTCTGTCAAACTGCTGGTGGTAGCGCCGGTGACTCTGCTGATTACAGGGTTCCTGGCCTTCACAATCATCGGGCCTGTTACGTTCGGTATTGCCAATGCAATCACCTCCGGGCTGGTCTATATATTCGATCATTTCGCAATTCTGGGCGGCGTAATCTACGGGGGATTCTATGCATTGCTGGTTATTACGGGGATGCATCACACGTTCCTGGCCGTGGATGTTCAGCTTATCGGCAGCGAAGGCGGCACCTTCCTCTGGCCGATGCTGGCTCTCTCCAACATTGCCCAGGGTGCTGCGGCGCTCGCCATGATCTTTGTAGTCAGAGAACAGAAGACGAAAGGTCTGGCTGTAACGTCCTCAATCTCGGCATTCCTCGGCGTCACCGAGCCGGCGATCTTCGGGGTGAATATCCGCTACCGCTACCCGTTCATCTTCGGGATGATCGGCTCTGCCCTAGCCGGAGTCCTGCTGACCATCAATCAGGTTCGCGCGACTTCCATTGGCGTAGGGGGAATTCCCGGCTTCCTGTCGATTTTCCCTAACCAGTGGGGAGTGTTCTTCATTGGTATGGCTATCGTGCTGATCGTGCCGTTTGTAGCCACTGTGCTGTATGGCCGGGCAGTCGTGCAGCGGGCCGCGAACAAACCGGAAGCGGCTGGAGTAGGCGCGGCGGTATCCGGTCCAACAGACACAAGTAACGAGCTGAATAGCCGCAGCTCCGTTCAAGGCTCGCAGGAGCCGGTGAATATTCTGGAACTGGCGTCACCGCTGAGCGGAACTGCAGTACCGCTGGAGCAGGTTCCTGATCCCGCTTTTGCCGAGAAGCAAATGGGTGAAGGAATTGCCGTTGAACCTTCGGAGGGCAAGGTATACGCTCCATTCGATGCTACCGTTGCCCATGTAATCAAGAGCAAACATGCGCTAATTCTGGAGCACGCCAGCGGTGTCCAGGTGCTGATTCATGTCGGGATCAACACCGTGTCGCTCAAAGGCAGCGGGTTCACCGCGCGCAAAAATATCGGGGATAAGGTACAGGCCGGCGAGCTTTTGCTGGAATTCGATATGGACGCCATCCGCGCTGCCGGTTACCCGCTGATCACTCCGATTATTATCCCTGCCGGGCAGGAGATGGTGGAGCGGATCGAGGAGAAGAGTGGACCTGTCACTGCGAAGCAGACGAGTATTCTAACGGTTCACCTCAAGGGGTAATCTGAGCGGAGCAGGTGAGAATGGTAAGGAGAGGAACAGCCCTGCGGGGCTGTTTTTCTATAGATGGGGGAAGATAGGATGACTGGATGGCGTGGAAGTGGGGAGCGGGAAGAGAGGGATAAATCCCGCTGAACCGGCTGAAAGTGGACGGGAAGTCCGAATGAAGTGTATAAATACACTTGAATTCCTTAAAGTTGGCCGACGAACCTGAATGAGGAGTATAAATACCCTTGAATTCCTTAAAGTTGGCGGACGAACCTGAATGAGGTGCATAAATACCCTTGAATTCCCAAAAGTTGGCGGACGAACCCGAATGAGGTGTATAAGTACACTTGAATCCCCAAAAGTGGCGTAGGAGCCTGAATGAGGTGCATAAATACACTTGAATCCCCAAAAGTTGGCGGACGAGCCTCAATGAGGTGTAAAAATACACTTGAATTCCCAAAAGTTAGCGTATGAGCTCGAATGAAGTGTATAAGTACACTTGAATCCCCAAAAGTTGGCGGACGAGTCTCAATGAGGTGTAAAAAAACACTCACCCGTGACTAATCCGCTTGCTTATAAACCAACGAAGCAAGGGCGTGTTACAATATAGGACGGTGATTATAAATGAGAGAAAATATATATTTGCAGATTTACGCGGAATACAGCAACCGCATCCAATCAGGGCAATTAGCGCCAGGGACTAAGCTGCCTTCCGAGAGTGAGCTGGCGGAGGCCTACAAGACTTCGCGGGAGACCGTGCGCAAAGCGCTGAACCTGTTGTTCCGTGAGGGGTACATCAACAAAATCAAAGGCAGAGGCTCCTTCGTGCTGGATAGGACCCGGATGGACTTTCCGGTGACCGGGCTGATATCCTTTCAGGAAATGTCGGGGACTCTCGGGGTGCCCTCACGGACTCTGGTGGAGGAGACCGTCCTAGAGCCGGCGGGCTCTCTGCTGGCCAGTCAGCTTCACATTGCCGGGGATACTCCGGTATGGAAGGTGATCCGTGCCAGAGAGATTGAAGAAGAGCGGATTATTCTGGACAAGGACTATTTCCGCGCCGATATTGTTCCCTTCCTGAGCAAGGAGATCGCAGAAGGCTCTATTTACGAATATCTGGAGACCGGGCTGGGGCTGAAGATCAGTTATGCGAAAAAGCTGATCTCTGTGGAACCCTCAACCGAGGAGGATGGCCGCCTGCTGGATCTGAAAAAATACGAACATATTGTGGTAGTGCGGAACTACGTGTATCTGGAGAACACCGTGCTGTTTCAATACACCGAATCCAGACACCGGCTGGACAAATTCCAGTTCGTGGATTTTGCCAGAAGGGTGAGAAGTTGAGGAGCTGGATACGACGGATTAGAGAGAGTGAGCTTGTATTCTAGTATGGAATTGCAGTGACTCCAGAGAATGTTTGACCCTCCGGCCGCGGCAGTTAAGCTATATTAGCTATGCTTGTAGCGGCGAACTATTAGCATGTTGAGGGCCGTCCCGCAAGGTCAGATGATGACCGGGGACGGCCCTCTTTTTTTGTCGGCTGAGAGTACTTGGGGCTACCGGTAAACTCAGCAAAAAATGACCATTTGCTCTAGCAAAATGGCGAGCAGGGAGCTTTTATATAGATTACAATCGGAGAAGGGCGGCATGTCTTATAATTTTCGGGGGAAGTTCTTTATTATGTGCATGGGAAAAAACAAGATGGGCTTGTAGAATGATAATGTTGATTGTAAACGCTTGCTTTCATTTTAGAGGGAGGATATGGTGCATTCTATGAATTATCGCAATCCCGTGATCGCCGGATATTATCCTGACCCCAGTGTTGTCCGTGTAGATGAAGATTACTATCTGATCAACAGCTCCTTCGAATACTTCCCGGGCGTACCGATCTTTCATAGCAGAGATCTGATCCACTGGACACCGCTTGGGCATGTATTAACCCGGCAGTCTCAATTGGATCTGAGGACAACCAAGAGCTCGTCCGGCATTTACGCCGCTACCATACGTTATCATGCGGGCCGCTTTTATATGATTACTACGGATGTCAGAGGGATCGGGAATTTCTATGTCACTGCGGACAAGCCTGAGGGTCCCTGGTCTGATCCGATCCTGCTGCCGCATGGGGGAATCGATCCCTCGCTGTTCTTCGATGATGACGGGCGTGCCTATGTGACTGTGCAGAACGGGGCAGGCTACGAATCCCATATTATTCAGTATGAGATTGATCCGGTGTCGGGTAAGGTGCTGTCTGAGCCAGTGAACATCTGGAGCGGGGATGAGGGTCCGTGGGTCGAAGGCCCGCATCTGTACCGGATCAAAGGTGTCTATTACCTGATGACTGCTTCAGGCGGCACCTCTGTGGATCACCGCGAGATTATTGCCCGCAGCAGCACGCCTTACGGGCCGTTTGAGGATAAGCCGGAGCCGATCCTGACTCACCGCGGACTGAAGGACCATCCTGTCCAGTGCCTCGGACATGCTGATCTCGTGGAGGATACGAAGGGCAACTGGTGGGCGGTCTTCCTGGGGATGCGCCCGGTGGAAGGCAAATATTCTCCGCTGGGCAGAGAGACCTTCCTGGCTCCGGTCACGTGGACGGAAGACGGCTGGCCGATGATTGACAACAATGAAGGTACGGTAGTATCCGCTGCTGAATGCAGTGCAGAGGTTAGTATTCAGCGTATGGAGCTGAGCGGGGGCTTCGGCCCGGAATGGGCTTTTCTCCGCAGCTATGAGGAAGAGCGATATTCCTGGACAGAACGCCAGGGGAGCCTTACCCTCCGGGGCAATGCCTACACGCTGGACGATGAAGCACCCGCCGTGCTGGCCTGTATCCGCCAGCAGCATCACCGGATGGAGCTGGGAGTCAGCCTTGACTTTGATCCGGTTCGCGAAGGCGAACAAGCCGGACTGGCCGCCCGTCTGAACAACCGGGGGTATCTCTTCTGGGGACTGGCTGGACGCAGCGGCAGCCGGGTGATGGAGCTTGTGGTCAAGAACGGGGAGCAGAGGCAGGTTCACCGGTATGAGGTGAGCGGTCATGGTCCGGTTCAGCTCCGTTTACATTCTGACGGCTTGTTCTATGTTTGCTCCTATTCGGAGGATGGCGTCACCTGGCATGTCGCCGAGGAACAGATCCATGTCTCCGTCCTGTCACCGGAGGTGAACGGCGGATTCACAGGGGTCTGCCTGGGTCTGCACGCCTCGGGCGATGGTGCGGCTAATGCAAGTCCTGCTTATTTTGAGAGATTCTATTATTCCAACACCAAAGGAGATGTCCTATGAAATCATCACCACAACCCAATCAACCACTGGTAACCCACATCTATACGGCGGACCCGTCCGCCCATGTCTATGAAGGCAAAATCTACATCTATCCGTCCCACGATCTCGACCATGACGAACCAAGCAATGATAACGGTGACCAGTACAAGATGGAAGACTATCATGTTCTGTCCATAGACAATTTCGATTCCCCTGTGACCGATCACGGCCAGGTACTGCATCTGAAGGATATTCCTTGGGCATCCAAGCAGCTCTGGGCTCCTGACGCAGCTTATAAGAACAATACCTATTACCTGTTCTTCCCGGCCCGTGACCATGACGGAATCTTCCGGCTCGGCGTGGCCACTTCCGATTCTCCGGCAGGTCCGTTCAACCCGCAGCCGGATTATATTCCAGGCAGCTACAGCATAGACCCGGCGGTATTAGTGGATGAGGACAACCAGTCGTATATCTATTTCGGCGGACTCTGGGGCGGACAGCTGGAAAAATGGCAGACCGGCACCTTCGTGCCGGATGCGGAAGGACCTGCGCTGGATGCACCGGCGATTGGACCGCGTGTAGCGCGATTAAGCGAGGATATGCTGACTTTTCAGGCGGAGCCAACAGAGATATCCATTGTGGATGAAGAGGGGAAACCGATTCTGGCCGGGGATGAGGACCGCAGATATTTTGAAGGCCCATGGGTCCACAAGTATAATGGCTACTACTACCTCTCCTACTCTACAGGTACCAAGCATACGCTGGTGTATGCGATCAGCAAGAATCCAATGGGGCCGTTTACCTTCAAAGGCGAGATTCTCTCTCCGGTCATCGGCTGGACTACCCATCACTCGATTGTGCAATTTGGAGACAAGTGGTACCTGTTCTATCACGACAGCTCCTTATCGGAAGGGGTTAACCACAAGCGTTGCGTGAAATACACCGAGCTTCAATACAATGCAGACGGAACCATCCAGAGAATCGATCCTTACCCGGCTTCTGAGTAAGTTGGGTGAGTGAAGAGAATGAGGCGGTACACAAGACAATCAGCTCCCGGTGGGGGCTGTTTTTTGTTGTGCAGAATTTATAATATCCGTCTGTTGTGTATAAGGGGGGCATGGCGTGTGGAGTCGTGCTCGTTGAATGACCTGGAGGCCGGATGAGTAAATGAGGAGCCTAGAATGTGCGTGAAAAACCGAATACAATCTCCAGGAGCGAGGGTGCAAAGGGCGGATGTAAGCGAAAAAGCGAACACATTGGGGAGTGCGGGGGTGTGCGAGTGGAATGTAATCGGAAAACCGAACACATCAAGGAGTGCGGGGGCGTGTGAGCGGAATGTAATCGGAAAACCGAACACATTGGAGAGTGCGAGGGCGTGCGAGCGGAATGTAATCGAAAAACCGAACACAATTGGACTGGGAGCACCACGTAGGCCAAATGTAATCGGAAAACCAAACACAAATGGACTGGTAGCGCCGTGTAGGCCGTGCGTTTATCGCAGTGCCAGACTTATTTTCACAGAAAACCGAGTACAATGTGCGGGAGCGAGGGTGCATGGGCCGGATGCCCTGGAAATGGGTAGACGGGTATGGGGAGGTAGCCATACGAGTGGTGGTTTGGACCGCAGAGGTTTTTACATTATCCACCAGCAGAGTGATCTTGTTCTGAAATACAGGACAAGCCCTCCCCCTGAATATGAGGTCAGCGAAAACAGCAGATGGATTACCTCCACTTACTGATGAACAAATGGACGTTTCTGGGACAGTAATTGGATAAAGGGCACTTAATTTAGCGCGATTTTCACTTTAGTGAAGAAACTGCCCATAGTAGTTGCTGTTTTTCCACTTGCTTCCGTACATCTCCCGGACATCGGCGGATTAAGCTACATTTTTCCACTTGTTCTTTGTAGGCGGCGATACCCGTATTTACTTTGCTCTTAAATTCCCTATATTCCTCATTTTCCTTTAATTTGACCAGCTTATCTTTAATTTCGCTTCTATGTGACGGGGCAGGAGCTGCTATATAGTAAGCTTGGATGAACAGTAGTTGGATAATCAAATATAGAGAAGGGAATTGGAATTCATTTGTTGTGACTCTAATGATTGTGAATCGTTTCATTATGAATGCGTTCTCATGAATCCGTGTCTGAACCGGAGGAGCTGAGGATGACCCCCAGAATGAGGAGAGTGAACAATGGTATCTCAACCCCGAACACGCAGAATTCGTAAGCTCACAGGAACGGTATTAAGCGCAGCGCTTCTGGTTACCCTGCTGCCGCAGACAGCTCTGGCCGGAGACACTTGGCCGTTCAAGGATGAAAGCGCACACGGAGCCAATCAGCCCAGCGTACACGGCTACACCAGTAATCAGATTGCGGACTGGAGTCCGCAGACCGATCAGGATGCGGCGCTGCTGCGTTCCCGGGTGCCGCTACAGCAGCGGATCACGCCCTTCAAGCAGACACAGGCGAATCCTGCTCTGAATCCGGAAGTGCAGATGATCAACGTAGCGGGCGACTACGGGAATGCGTTCATCGAGAATGCTCCCTACACCAACAAATTTGCCCAATACCATTTCAACTTCTGGCAGTACATTGACTATTATTCCTACTGGCACGGCACGGCAACGGCGTATACACCGCCGGAATATTACGATGATCTGGCCCAGTCCGACTGGCAGCAGAAATGGTTCGAGTTCGGGATGCTGAACATTCCCAATCCGACGTATACGGATGCTGCGCACAAGAACGGGGTGATGTCGCTGGCCGGTGTGTTTTTCTCCAATAATGACCGGGGGCAGCAGACCTACAAACAGATGATCGTGAAGGATGAGAACGGTAACTTCCCGGTCGCGGAGAAAATGATTGAGATGGCCCGTTATTTTGGATATGATGGTTACTTCCTGAACCAGGAGGAGCAGAACCCGAACGTTGCTCCGGCCGATGTTCCTGATTATATGGCCTTTATGAAAGCGCTGCAAAAGGGCGGGCTGTATGTCCAGTGGTATGATTCACTGAATACGGCCTCGGGAGCAAATACCTTCGCCAGAACGTTTAACGATAACAATATCTCTATGCTGTATGACAAGACAACCAAGGAGCAGGTCTCGAACTCGTATTTCTTCGATTATGGAATGGGCAATACACAGATCAATGCTGCGGTGAATTATTTGAATAATCTGAATAGCTCACAGGGGACGGACTTTGACCTCTACGATGTAGGCTTCGCCGGACTCGAAGCAGGGCGGGACCGCTTCAAGAGCGTACAGGGCACAGCGCTTAGCAATAAGCTGGCCGGGGGGCTTCCACGCCTTAGTCTCGCTACGCTGGGAGCTGACTTTGTCCATGCGGGTCTCGATGAGGATATGAACAAGTCCTGGCCGGTCTCGAACCGCTCGGATAACAAATACCAGTGGATGACGAACCTGCGGGAGCAGCTCTGGTGGTCGGGACCGAACGTGAATCCTGAACATACAGCGGTGTCAGCCACGAATACCGTATCCGATGTATATGCCGATAACCGCTACTGGCCGGGAATCGCTTCGGTCATCGCGGAACGTTCGGTGGTGAAGGATTCCAACTTCTATACAGACTTCAATACTGGCCACGGCCTGTCCTATTATGTGAACGGAGCTGAATCCAGCGGGGACGAGTGGTCCAACATGAGTCTGCAGGATGTTCCGGTGACCTGGCAATGGTGGCAGGATACTACAGGCAACCAGCTGGATGTGGATTTCGATTATGGTCCGGAATATGACATCTCGGCCAATTCACGGATGAACTACAAGCAGATCGGCGGCTATAACGGCGGCAGCTCGCTGGTAGTGAACGGGGCACTGGATCAGGAGAACTTCCTGCGCCTGTACAAGAGCGACCTCTCTGTTAAGGCGGACTCCAAGCTGTCGATCGCCTATAACAAGCCTTCGGCTGACGATGCCTCCGTCCTGAGTGCGGGCTTAATCTTCCAGGACAATCCGTCGGAAGTAGTGAAGGTGCCTGTTGCAGACAGCGGCAAGCACACGGCGGGTTGGGTGTCTGCCGAATTGAATCTCGGAGCATACGCCGGCCGGGATATCGCCGCATTCGGTCTTGTGTTCACTCCAGGACAGAGTACGATTGCGGATTACCAGATGAATATCGGCCAGCTCCGGATTCATGACGGCTCGGCTGTTCTGCCGTCCGCTCCTGCCGGTCTCTCTATTGCGCAGGCTCTGCCCGGCACGGACGAGATGATTGTGAAGTGGGAGATGGAGCCTGATTATTCCAAGGTGAAGCAATACAATGTATACGTGAACGACAAGTTCATGGGCGGCAAGTACGACGAGACCTTCTATATTAAGAAGCTTTCGTCCAAATCCGGTGTCCTGAAGGTGGTTGCAGTAGGTGCCGACGGGCGTGAAGGAGATGCGGCCACACTATCCTTCGATTTGAATTCGGCGGTATCCGGGGTTGAAGCCGAGTCTGCTGCGAATGGTGATTTCCTGGTGAAGTGGTCCAATCCAGGTGCCACAGAGGGCGCGGTTAAGGTTACGGTGAAGTCTACCAACTGGATTACTACACCGGAGCCTGTATCTAGGGAGATGACATTGCCGGAGGGCACAACTTCCGCCCTGTTCCAGGATATGCCTGTGAACGGTGACGAGTATACAGTGACTGTACAAGCAGGCAATACCGACAAGGTCAGCTATAACGGAACCTTTATCGACACGGTGTCGGAGCCTTATGCTGAGTCCTGGTCCTGGAATGGCAATACGCTGAACCTGCCGATGCCGACTACCAGAGATTGGCGGTATCTGTACATCAATGAAGACGGCAAGGACAGGACCTTCCCGGTAACTTATTTTTCAGGAGATGCGGCCAACAGGCCGATGATTATCCGCGGCCGCACGACCAAAGCCAGTCTGAGCTTCACCTCAACGGCTAAAGTGGTGACCGCAGTGATGGAGGATTACAGCGGGAACAAGTCGCAGCCTCTATATCTCAAGGGACTCCATAAGGTGACCTTTAACGGCAATGGAGGAAGTCCGGCCGAGACAGTCGTTCAGGCGGTGTACGGTGAACCCTTGAACGCTCCGGCTGTGACGAAGCAAGGATATGAGCTGGAGGGCTGGTACAACGGGGCAGAGAAATGGGATTTCGCCGGCCGGACGGTGCCTGGCGAGTTGACGCTGACGGCGAAATGGACACTCCAGGCACCGGAGGTGCAGATTGTCAGTGAAGGCTCGCTGCGGGCCGGAACAACCCAAATACTCCGCGCTGCGGGCCAAGGAGCCGGAACCCTGTCCTACACCTGGTATGTGGACAAGGGAGCAGGGTATGGTGAACCCGTCGGAACGGGCGAGGCGCTGACGCTTGCCGAATTGTCAGAGTCGATGACCGGCTACCGGTATAAGGCTGTCGTGACCGGCGAAGGCGGATTAACCGGAGAAGCTGAATATACCCTGCAGGTGCTTCCGGCCGGGGAGGAATGGATCACTCCGGCCTTCGGGACCGATCTGCCTCCGCTGCTGGAGACCGTTCAAGGTGAACCGCTGACGCTGGTGGTTGAGCCGGTGGGGGATATTGCGTCCATCCGGTGGGAGATGAGAGGCGCTGAAGCTGAAGAGTGGCTGCCGGTTCCGGGGGTTACCGGAGCGGTATACCGCTTCACTCCGGGAGTGGAGAATAACGGAACGCAGTATCGTGTGGTGCTCACCGGCAAGGGAGAAGGAGATCCGGGCAGGATCACCGGAACAGAGCTTACGCTCAAGGTATATCCGGCCCATGAATCCCCCGCCGTCCAATCGTTCACCGTGTCTGCTAATCCGGTAACGGAAGGCAACCCGGTCACCTTCAGTGTGGTTGCCACTGCAACTTATGGAGAGCTGAGCTACCGCTGGCTGAAGAATGACCTTATGCTGGAGAGTGCCGGAGGAAGCAGCCTGACCATTGGACAGACTCAGGCTGCGGATGCCGGAGCCTACAAGGTGGAGGTAATCAACACCCGTATCATCGGCAACCGTCCCTATGTGGATATACTAAAGACAGAGTCCATCGAACTGGCTGTGAACCGTCAGGCCGTAACGCCGACGACCCCGCCTGCCTGGTCGGGGAATCCTGCAGCAACCCCATCGCCATTGCCAACCCCATCGCCAACGGCTGGTGCACAGCCTAAGGCTGTAGTGATTTCAGCCGCTGAGCTGAGCAGTCCTGCTGTGAACGGTGTCGTGACCGTGCAGCTCGGACAGGCAGCAGCGATGGAGCTGCCGGTGAATGCCGGGGAGCTGCTCGGAACAAGCTCCCTGCGTGTGCAGGGAGACGGAATCGGGCTTGTCCTGGTGCCGGAGCTGCTGGGGCAGCTGGCCGGAGTCCTGCCTGCGGATCAACTCAGCGGGGCGAAGCTCCTGCTGAAGACCGGGCTGAAGGCACTGGACGGGGCCGTGCTGAAGACAGAAGCCGGCGTAACGCTTAAGGGCAAGCTGCTGGAGTATGATCTGAGCCTGTCCGGGGCGGACGGAACGCTACGCCGGCTCGAAGCTTATCCTCAGCCGGTAAGTCTGAGCTGGACGGCTGAGGGATTCCAGTCCAAGCTGCTTGGACTGTACCGGGTAGAAAGTGACGGTTCTCTCACTTATCTGGGCGGAGTAGCGGAAGACGGCGGGCTGAAGGCATCTCTTGACGCCAAGGGCACCTATGCGCTGCTGGAGTACTCCAAGCAATTCAGTGATGTGCCGGCCACGCACTGGGCGTTTGATGCGCTGCGCGAGCTGTCGGCGAAGCATCTGATCCAGGGGGTCTCGGAGCTGGCCTATCAGCCTGCCCGGAACATGACCCGGGCTGAATTCGTACAGCTTACAGCGAAGGCGCTGCGCTTAAGCGGCGACGGCGGTACCGCCGCCTTCGCCGATGTCCCGGAAGGCGCCTGGTATCAGCAGGCACTCTCCGGCATGGTACAGGCGGGCCTGATTACCGGCCGGTCGCCGGGAGCCTTCCAGCCGAATGCGGAGATCAGCCGCGAAGAGATGACGGTTATCCTGATGCGTGCTTACCATAAGCAGCAGGGATCAAGTCCGGCCGCAGCGGGCAGCCTGTCTGTTAAGGATGCCGCCGAGATCTCGGACTGGGCAGCAGGACATGTGGCTGAAGCGGCAGCGCTTGGCCTCGTGAAAGGACGGGCGGACGGAACCTTCGCTCCGAAGGCTCCAGCCACCCGTGCAGAAGCTGCGCAGATGCTGCTGAATTATATGAAGTAAGCCAAGGCGCTTCCCCTCTGAAAAAATTCATCAGAGGGGAGCGCTTCTTGTGTATCCTATAGAGAGGAGGTGGACCATGCGCAGTATTTCGTTATACCGCAAATATTTCAAAGATAATATGTTTATGCGTTTTACGCTGATTGTGTCATGCATCTTCATTGCAACGATTATTGTCTTCTCGTTTCTGGTGCTGATGCTGATCTCTGATTCGGCAGTGCAGCGGCAGATGGATATCCAGCGCAAGACGATGGAGAGCATCAGCAACTATGTGGAGAGTAAATATCAATCCGTCCAGGATATGATGCGTGACGTCTACCGGGACGCGAGCCTGGCGAGCAATACTACTTTTCTGCTGGAGAATCCCTTCGGCGATTACATTGAACACCGGCTGGACCGCTATTTGCTGGGGGATCAGTCTACGTCCAACGCCGTTCAGTATTTCCAGAACAAGATTGACGATGATCCCGATATGCGCAGCCTGATCCTCTACAGTGCCAATCAGCAGGTGATGTATTACTACAACAACCGCAGGCAATTCGAGCGGATATCTACCAATGCGGCGCATTCCTTTGTCCCGGATTCCATGGTTCTGGATGAGGAGAGCCTCGTCTCGGTCCCGAACATTTGGGTGCTGAAGAGTATCGGTATACAGAAGACCCCTATGTTCTCGGTGAAAATACCCATTAATAATAAGTCCTCGCTGCTCAACATCGGCCAGATCCTGGTCTACTTCGACTCCGAATCCATCCGGCAGGCCATGAGCAATTATAAGCAGGATTTCAAAGGCGACATCCTCGTGCTCTCGGCCCAGAATGAGGTCATCTTCGATTCCTCGGGTAAGGGGTACGGCCGGAAGCTGCCGAAGCTGAAAGGGATTAACGCCGGCGAGGAGTTTACGATAGAGGGGATGGAGGTCACCAGTCTGACCCAGAGCCAGGGCGGTTATACTGTTGTCAGCCTGATCTCCAAGAAGGAGCTGGCCGAGACTTACAGCAGTGCGCAGAGCACTATTATTACCATCGCCCTCGTCTGCATTCTGTTTGCTGTGCTGCTGCCGGCGATGTTCATTTCTAATTTTGCCAAAAGAACACACCGTATCATCCGCTTCACCCGCAAGGTGAAAAACGGGGATTTAAACACCCGGATTGTGGACGGCCGCGAAGACGAACTGGGCCAGATTGCCAAGAGCTTCAACAGCATGCTGGACGAGCTGAACCAGTATATTGATCAGGTGTATAAGGCGGAAATCAAGCAGAAGCATACGGAGATTGCTACCCTGGAGGCCAGGGTGAATCCGCATTTTCTCTATAATACCTTGGAAGTGATACGGATGCGGGCGATTTCAAGCGGCGCGAAGGATGTGGGGGAGATGATCTACAGCCTGTCCATGCTGTTCAAATCCTATGTCCGCCCGAAGGTGAAATATACGTTCAAGGATGAGCTGGAGGCATGCCGCCTGTATCTGGAGTTATTCCGTATCCGGTACAAGGACAGATTCGCATATACCATCGAATGCAGCAAGGAGCTGGAAGAGCTGCCTGTGCTCAAAATGTCCCTGCAGCCGGTCATCGAGAACTATGTTCTGCATGGCATGCGGACCGGACAAACCGATAATGTGATTAGCATTGTGATCACATCAGACTCGGGGAATATCCGGGCAGTAATCACGGATAACGGAAAAGGGATTGCAGAGGAGCGGCTGAGCCGGCTCCGCGAAGTACTGGAGGATAACGGCGAATTGTCCGGATCGGAGTCCTTCGGGCTGCGAAGTATTCATGAGCGTCTAAGACTCATGTACGGTAAGCCGTACGGGGTGGAGCTGACGAGTGAAGCAGGCGCAGGTACGGTGGTTACGATAACTTTTCCATATCCCCATAAGGAGGAGACCATTGATGTATAAGGTGTTTATTGTGGATGATGAGCCGTTCATTCTTAGCGGCCTAGAGGATATATTGGACTGGGAGCAGCTGGGTCTTGAAATTACAGGCCAGGCGGAGAACGGGCAGGAAGCGCTGAATAGGCTGCGGGAGTCCCCTGCTGACATTCTGATTACCGATATCTCCATGCCGGTGATGACCGGCCTGGAGCTGATCCGCGCCGCCCGGGAATTCCTTCCGGAGATGAAGGTGGTTGTCCTGAGCGGATATGATGAATTCAGGTATGTGAAGGAAGGCTTAACCCTCGGAATTGAGAATTATCTGCTGAAGCCGATCAATCTGGAGGAATTCCAGCGAACGCTGGAGACGATTGTAGAGAAGCTGGATGTCTCCAGGCTGGATACGCAGTGGTGGGAATATACGAACTCCGTGCTGAAGGATAATGTGCTGCTGCGCTGGCTGCGGGGGCAGATTGATCCCGGGGAGCGTTCCGAACGGCTGAATCTGGTTGGCCTGCCGCTCGGCGGCCGATATGTTCAGGTTGCCCTGGTGCAGGCAGATCCGTCCACGGAAGCCTTCCGGAAGAACGTGGAGGATCTGGTCAGTGCACAGACTTCCTTCTTCATGTTCTGGGATTCCGACAATGATCTGGTGCTCATACATAACTATGAAGAAGCTCCCAAGGGAGCAGAGCAGATGGCCTCTATGCTCCAGGAGATCTCCGGCTTATGCGCTGCAGGCCAAGGTCTGCGCGCGGCCGTAGGCTCGGCTGTGGAGGGAGTGGATGCTGCACCCTCCAGCTATGAGCAGGCGAAGCAGGCCCAGGAGTTCATGGAGATTCATCCGGAGCAGAGCCTCATTCATTATGAGCAGCTGAAGGACCGGAAGGAGGATCTGGGGGCGGTGCTGCCAGAGGACTGGAGCGAGTATTCCAAGCTGATTATGGGCAAGAATCTTCCAGCGCTGACAGAGAGAATTGAATTGTATTTCTCCGGGAAAGCTATGGAGGCCCTAACACCCGAGCTGCTCCGGGAGATTTCGGTAGAATGGATTCTGTATTTCCGGATGCTGATCAAGGATATACGCAGTGAGATGGAGCGTGAGTTCATTGCCGAGGGGTTAACGGCGATCCGCAGGGCGAACTCGCTGCCCGGGCTGTCCGCTGCCATCCAGCAGACCTCTGCAAGCATTATTGAGCTGCTGGACCGGGAGCTGAAGAGCCCGGTGGTGAACCAGGTGCTGAATTATATCGAGAAGTCTTACAGTGAGGATCTGTCGCTGAAGAAGCTCGGCTTCATGTTCAATATTCACCCTGTGTATCTGGGACAGCTCTTTCATAAGACAACCGGAGAGTCGTTTGCGGAATACATGAACCGTTACCGGATCGACAGGGCGAAGGAGCAGCTCCGCTCGACGAACCTGAAGGTTCACGAGATCGCAAGGAATGTGGGCTACTGGGAAATGGGCTATTTTTACAAGCAATTCAAGAAATATGTGGGCATCTCACCGACGGAATTCAAAGGGCTGCTCTAATGGAGGCACTGGGGGGAAACGTATATGTGAGGTTATTTCTTTATTTCATACCTGAATATATATAGTTTCTCTTCTATTTGAAAATGCTTTCATCTTATAAAGTAAAGATATAGCTCAAGGAAGCCAGCAGCCGGAAATGCCCGGCAGGCCTGGGTTTTCCGGACGGCTAATTAAAAGGGGGTACGGCAAATGAGTAAGAAAAAGAAACACTTCTCCTTGTTGTTGACAACGCTTTTAACTGTCTCACTGGCGCTTAGCGCATGTGGTGGGAACAACAGTAAGAATGCAGGCGGAGAAGCGGCTTCAGGCGGCAACAAAGCTACGGAGTCTACGGAGAAGCCTGTAGAGCTGATCTGGTACACTATCGGGCCGCCGCAGAAGGATATGGATAAGGTGCTTGCAGAAGTCAATAAATACACACTTGAAAAAATCAACGCAACCCTCGATATCAAAATGCTCGACTTCGGGGATTATACGCAAAAAATGCAGGTTATGGCTGCTTCGGGCGAGCCAATGGATATTCTGTTCACTTCTTCCTGGGCCTTCGATTATGTGCAGAATGCACGTAAGGGTGCCTTCCTGGAGCTTGATGAGCTGCTGAAGAACCAGGGCAAGGGCATTGTGGACACCATTGATCCGGCCTTCCTGGAAGGCTCCAAGGTAGACGGACATAACTATGCGATTCCGGCCAACAAAGAGCTTCCGGCGCAGGAAGTCTTCCGCTTCAACAAAGAGCTTCTGGACAAATACAAGCTTGATCTGACCAGCGTGAAAACGATGGCTGATCTGGAGCCGCTGCTCAAAACCATCAAGGAAAACGAGCCTGGAGTGACCCCGTACGCGATGGTCAAGGACTTCATGCCGATCATGCCTTTTGACTATGTGATCGAGAAGATGCCGATGGCTGTATATATGGACACCAAGGACTACAAAGTGGTCAACATCCTCGAAACTCCTGAGCTCAAGGAAGCGCTTAAGACGGTCCGCAAATTCTACCAGGCAGGTTACATCTCTTCTGAAGTAGCCACTACATCGTCTGTGGATGACTTGTACAAAGCCGGCAAATGGTTCACCGACCGCGCGTCCACCCAGCCGCTGGCCGACAATCTGTGGTCCGCAAGCTACGGGTATCCTGTAGTGTCGACACCAGCCAGCAAGCCTTATATCTATAATTGGTCCGTTATGGGCTCCATGCAGGCGATCTCCGCCAACTCCGAGTATCCTGAGAAAGCCATGGAATTCCTGAACCTGCTGAATACAGACCCTAAGCTGCGCAACATGATTGACTCCGGTATCGAGGGCGTGCATTACGAGAAGGTCAGCGACAACATGATCAAGAACCTCCCGGATGCGAAGAACTACGATATGCCAACGTTCTCCCTGGGTAACATTATGATCAACTACCTGAACGAAGGCGACCCTGAGAACAAATGGGAAGAATTCAAGAAGTTCAATGATGCCGGTATCAATGCACCGCTGCTCGGCTTCAACTTCGATACTTCCAAGGTGACGAATGAAATCGCCGCCGTTCAGAACGTGAAGGAAGAATTCTGGGCACCGCTGATGACCGGATCTGTAGATTCGGAAGAATACCTGACCAAGGCCAATGAGAAATTGAAAGCCGCCGGTCTGGATAAAATCATCGCCGAAGCCCAAACCCAGATCGACGCCTGGAAAGCAGCGAACAATAAGTAGCATTCTATTCAAGGATCGGGCGGGTGATTAGACTTGGCCCGGTCTTTTTGTATCAACGGAAGAAATTTCCGGTATAGGAGGAACTAGGAATATGGGCAAAATAGGAAAGTCCGCCAAAGACGTGTTGAGAAATAAAGTGCTGCTGTTTATGGTTCTGCCGGGCACACTGTGGTTTTTATTCTTCTCCTACCTGCCGATGGTGGGTACGGTCATTGCATTTAAGGAGTACCGCTTCAGCCGGGATGGCTTCTGGGCCAGCATCATCAACAGCAAATGGGTCGGCTGGGATAATTTCAAGTTTCTGTTCAGCACCAATGATGCCTATCTGATCACACGCAATACTCTTTTGTATAATTTAGCCTTCATCATCCTTGGCCTGATCCTGTCAGTGCTGATGGCGGTGGTGCTGTCCGAGATTGCCAATAAGAAGCTTGCCAAGTTCTATCAAACAGGCATGTTCCTGCCATACTTTCTGTCCTGGGTCGTTGTGGGATACTTCGCATTCAGCTTCCTTAGCTCGGAGCGGGGGCTGCTTAATGCCATGTTCGGCAGCAATATCTCCTGGTACTCGGAATCGAAATACTGGCCGTTCATTATTATATTCGTGTTCCTATGGAAGGCCGTCGGCTATAACAGCGTGGTCTATCTCGCCGCAATTATGGGCATAGACAAGTCCCTCTACGAAGCGGCGATGATCGACGGAGCCAGCAAGCTTCAGCAGATCCGCAGCATCACGCTGCCGATGCTGAAGCCGATCATTATCATTATGACGCTGCTTGCGATCGGGAAGATTTTCTATGCCGACTTCGGGCTGTTCTATCAGGTGCCGAGAGATTCGGGGACGCTCTACAGCGTGACCAACGTAATTGATACGTATGTGTACCGTGGACTTAAGACTACCGGCGAGATCGGAATGAGTACGGCTGCGGGCTTATATCAATCAGTGGTCGGGTTCGTGCTGGTTCTTACCTCTAATTACATCGTGCGCAAATTCGATAAGGACAGTGCTTTATTCTAGGGAAAATGAAGGAAAGTGAGGTCATCCAAATGTCTGCTAATCCTGTGAAATCGCGCGATTTCCATCGGCTGTCGCCGGTGCTGAACACCATCTTCAACTGTATCGCCGGAGGCTTTGCCATCCTGTGTATCTTCCCGTTCCTGTTCGTTGTCCTCATCTCGTTCACGGACGAAGGGGCGCTTGCGCGGGACGGCTATCAGTTAATCCCGGCCAAATGGAGTCTGGAAGCCTACAAATATGTATTTAGCTCAGGGGACACGCTGCTCCGTTCTTACGGAGTGACCATTGCGGTAACGGTCATTGGTACGATTGTCAGCCTGCTTATTATTTCACTTTATGCCTATGCCATTTCACGTAAAAGCTTCAAATACCGCAATTTCTTCGCGTTTTTTTCCTTTTTCACCATGCTGTTTAACGGCGGGCTGGTTCCGACCTATATTGTCGTGACACAGATGCTGGGCCTGAAGGACAGCATTTGGGCGCTGGTGCTGCCGCTGGCGGTGAATGCTTTTTACATTATGATCCTGCGTACGTTCTACATCACCAGCGTGCCGGATGCCCTGATCGAGTCGGCCAAAATCGACGGCGCAGGAGAGTTCCGCACCTTCCTGGGAATTGTGCTGCCGCTGTCCTTGCCGGGCCTCGCTACGATCGGGCTGTTCAGTACCCTCGGGTACTGGAATGACTGGTTCAATGCCCTGCTCTATATTGATAATCCAAATCTGGTGCCGCTGCAGTCGATGCTGATGCGGATTGAGACCAGTATGCAGTTCATTCTGCAGAACTCGCAGAACAGCTCGCTCAGCCTGGAGGCACTCCGCAATATGCCGCAGGATACCTCGCGTATGGCGATGGTGGTACTGGCTACCGGGCCGATTATTTTTGCGTATCCGTTCTTCCAGCGTTACTTCATTCAGGGTCTTACTGTGGGTGCGGTTAAGGAGTAGGAGTCTATGTAAGAACTATTAAAGAAATTAACGGAAAGCAAAGAAGCGGAGGGGAAATTTGGAACTGTAGGAGCGGTAGCGACCGCCTTTGTCACCGGATTTCTACCGCTAAGAGCGGTTCCAAATCAAGAAATCTGGGGACAACAGCGGCCGAAAGTCCAAATGTTCACCGCAGTGACGATCAAGCTTCGAGTTCAAATCTTAAGTGCATCTTATATAGCGGGAGTACAACAGGAGAAAGGGTGTGGGAGCCGTAATGTTATATAAAGACTCTGCGAAGCCCGTCAAAGAGCGGACAGAACATCTGCTGGGGCTGATGACGCCGGAAGAGAAGGTAGGCCAGCTCGTTCAGCTGTTCGGGTGGCAGACCTATGATCATACAGAAGGAAAGATAGAACTGACAGAAGACTTCAAACGCCAGATCCGCGAAGGCGGCATCGGCGCATTATACGGCACACTGCGGGCAGATCCCTGGACAGGGGTCACTCTGGAGAGCGGACTTGGGGCGCGTGCCGGAGCCGAAGCTGTGAATACCATCCAGCGTTATGTGCTGGAGCATTCCAGGCTGGGTATCCCCATACTGATCGGCGAGGAATGCTCGCACGGGCATATGGCGATCGGGGCGACGGTATTTCCGGTTCCGCTGCTGATCGGCAGCACTTGGAATGTGGATCTCTACCGGGAGATGTCGCGCGCGGTAGCACTGGAGACCCGGGCACAGGGGGGCGCCGTAACGTATTCCCCTGTACTTGATGTGGTGCGTGATCCTCGCTGGGGCCGGACCGAAGAGTGCTTCGGCGAAGATCCGTATCTCATCGGTGAATTCGCTGTAGCTTCTGTGGAAGGACTGCAGGGCGACCGGCTGGACAGCGCGACCAGCGTGGGAGCGACCCTCAAGCACTTCGTAGCTTACGGCAGCTCGGAAGGCGGCAGGAATGCCGGTCCGGCGCATATCGGCAAGCGGGAGCTGCTGGAGGTCGATATGTACCCGTTCCGCAAAGCGGTGGAAGCCGGTGCAGTATCCATCATGCCCGCCTATAACGAGATTGACGGAGTGCCATGCACAACCAATCAGGAGCTGCTGGAGGATATCCTGCGCGGCGAATGGGGCTTCAAGGGCATGGTCATTACCGATTGCGGCGCTATCGACATGCTGGCCTCGGGCCATGATACCGCGGACGGCGGGGAAGATGCGGCAGTGCAGGCGCTCACCGCCGGGATTGATATGGAGATGTCCGGTGTCATGTTCGGAGGCTATCTGCTGGAGGCACTCCGTTCCGGTAGGCTGGATGAGCAGCTGGTGGATCAAGCGGCTGCACGTGTGCTGGAGCTGAAGTTCCGGCTGGGCCTGTTCGAACAGCCGTTTGCTGATCCGGACCGGGCAGAGCAGGTGATCGGCAGCCGGGAGCATGCGGAGCTGGCCCGGAGCGTTGCGGCAGAAGGAATTGTACTGCTGAAGAATAACGGTATCCTCCCATTGTCGAAAGACAAAGGCACAGTTGCCGTTATCGGCCCCAACGCGGATATCGGCTACAATCAGCTTGGAGATTACACCTCTCCGCAGCCGCGTGACCGGGTAGCGACAGTGCTGACCGGGATACGGGCTAAGCTTGCGGCTGAACCGGAGCGGGTACGTTATGCGCCGGGCTGCCGGATCAAAGACAGCTCCACCGAGGGCTTCGAGCTTGCACTCCAGGCAGCGGCAGCAGCGGATACGATTGTGCTGGCGCTGGGCGGGTCGAGCGCCAGAGACTTCGGCGAAGGCAGCATTGATCTGCGGACCGGCGCCTCGAAGGTAACGGAGAATGGGCTTAGCGATATGGATTGCGGCGAAGGCATTGACCGGATGTCGCTTCATCTGTCCGGCGTTCAGCTGGAGCTGCTGAAGGAGCTAAAGACGCTCGGTAAACCGGTCGTTGTCGTATATATCAACGGACGTCCTATTGCCGAGCCTTGGATTGACGAACAGGCGGATGCCATTCTGGAAGCCTGGTATCCCGGGCAGGAGGGCGGTCATGCCATTGCGGACATCCTGTTCGGCGATGTGAATCCGTCCGGCAGATTAACTCTCTCCCTTCCTGCGGATGTAGGACAGCTGCCCGTATATTACTTAAGCAAACGTTCCCGGGGCGTACGTTATCTTGAAAGAGATTCGCAGCCGCTGTATCCTTTCGGGTTCGGACTCAGCTACACCGAATTCAGCTATAGCGGACTACAGGTAGAGCCGGCGGTGATCACAGCAGACGGAACGGCTGAAGTTACAGTGGAAGTGGAGAATACAGGCTCCCGAAGCGGTGCGGAGGTCGTGCAGCTATATATTTCCGATCTGGTCAGTAAGGTGACTAGACCGGCCAAGGAACTCAAGGGCTTCCGCAAGATTGTTCTGGAGCCGGGAGAGAAGCAGACTGTGACATTCAAGCTGAGTGCAGAGCACCTGAGCTATATCGGGCAGGATTACAAACCGGTGGTTGAGCCGGGGATCTTCCGGATCGGAGTCGGCCGGAATGTGACCGACACGCTGGATACAGATCTTGCGGTGATGGAGGGTTAGTGATGGAACGAATGAATACGGAACGAATAGATAGATTTATCCGCGAATGTTCGCAAGCGCAGTGGCTGGAATACCGGGCGATTGAAGACTGGAAGGTCTTCTCCACAACCTACCGGCTGCCGGGGCAGTATGACGAATTACAGCCTTATGCGGGCAGCGAATCCTTCGGATTGTTCCCCAGTGTGCAAGGGACGACTTATTTCTTCCGCACGACGCTTGATATTCCGGCAGAGTGGACCGGTGCGGACACAGGGATCATTTTCCACTCCGGCGGAGAAGGGCTGCTGCGTGTAGGCGGAGCTTCCCGTCAGGGGCTGGACCGCAATCATACCTTCGTTTCCCTTGACCCTGCCTCCGACGGAAGAAGCCCGGAGCTTGAGATCGAGCTCTATGATCCAATTCCCGAGCCGGATGATCCGCTGAACAAGCAGGCGGTGATTCAGCCGCCCATCCGGTCCATCACTGCTGCGCTCGTCAGGGTTAACCTGCCGGTACAGTCGCTGATGTATACAGTGACTGTCATCCGGGATACGGCGTTGCTGCTGCCGGAGCAGGACTTCCGGCGCGTCCGTATCCTTGAAGCGCTGCACCAGGCGATGGATGCATATGTGTCTGTGGAACCTGTGGACGGACGGGAAGGCGGCAGAATTAGAGATATTGAGCAGGCGCTGACCGCAAGTGTACGGGCCATCGGCGGCAACAGTGAAGGCTTCATTCATATGATCGGGCAGTCACATATTGATATTGCCTGGTTATGGCCGACGAGGGAGACGGTGAGGAAGACCAGCCGGACCTTCTCCACGGTTCATGCCTTGATGGAGGAATATCCCGATTACCGTTATGCCCAGAGCCAGCCGCAGCTATTCGCTTATCTTAAGGACAATGATCCTGATTTGTACGCGAAGGTGAAGGCGCGGATTCTTGAAGGCCGCTGGGAGCTTGTTGGCGGTATGTGGGTGGAGCCGGATCTGAATATTCCCAGCGGCGAATCCCTGATGCGGCAGATGCTGTACGGGCAGCGGTTCTATCAGGAGGAGTTCGGACGGCAATCCGAGATTGAATGGCTGCCGGATACCTTCGGGTATTGCGCTTCCCTGCCGCAGATCCTGAAGCACGGCAAGGTCCGTTATTTCATGACCACCAAGCTGGGCTGGAATGATACGAATCTGTTCCCTTATGATCTGTTCCACTGGGTAGGCATCGACGGAACGGCACTTCTGTCGTATATGAACCACGGAGTGAATGAGAGTACGCTGCCTAAGGATATTCATGAGCACTGGCAGTCCTACCGTGAAAAAGCCGTACACAGCGAACAAATGCTGCTCTACGGACACGGCGACGGGGGCGGCGGGGTGACCCGGGAGATGCTTGAATATCTCTCGCGCTCGGAGCTGATGGTAGGCCAGCCGGCCTCCGGCTACAGCACGGCGGCTGATTTCTTTGCAGGCATCGAGCAGGCGAAGCCTGAGCTGCCGGTCTGGCAGGGCGACCTCTATCTGGAGCTGCACCGGGGAACCTATACCACACATGCCCGGAACAAGCGCAATAACCGCAAGGCCGAAATTCTGTACAGGGAAGCGGAACTGTGGCAGACGCTGGCCGGGCAGTATCTGGAGCCGCAGCAGCGGGAAGAGATCGGGCAGGACCTGCATGCTGGCTGGAAGCTGATTCTGCTCAACCAGTTCCATGATATTATTCCCGGCTCGTCGATTCCCGAGGTCTATCAGACCTCGGACAAGGAGTACCAGAGTATCTTCGCTCTTGGAGAGAGCAGTCTGAAGTCGGTGATGGAGGCCGCCGTATCGGATATTGACACCCGTGGAGAGGGACAGCCTTATGTCATTCTGAACGGTCTGGGCTGGACCCGGGATATGGTGGCCGAACTGGAGCTGACCGGAGTGGAGCCTTCCGCTTCAGCCATATATGACAAGAGCGGAACCCGGCTGGAATCAGAGCTGGTTACTGCTGGAGAACAAGCCGTTCTCCGTGTCCGGGTGCCGGAGGTTCCGGCTTTCGGGTATGTTACTGTGTGGCTGAGAGATGAGCAGCCGGAGACGGACAGTGAAGGCGGTAACGGCGGAGTTGGCGGTAACAGCGGAAACAGTGGAGTTCACGGTAGCGTTGAAAATAGCGGAATTGTAGCTAATGACCGAAATGGTGGAGATAGCGGAGTTGTCGGAGATGCCGGAGAAGGCACGCGTGGCGACAATGGCGGAGATGAGCTAATATCGGCAGCCGCAGCTTCGTTCGATCTGGAATGGGAGACCGGTTATTACCGTCTCCGGTTCAATGCCCTGGGCGAGATCATCAGCCTGTACGATAAGGAAGCCGGGCGTGAGATTGTCAAGGCCGGAGAGCGCCTCAACCGGCTGCATTTCTTCCATGACCGCCCTATCCTATGGGATGCCTGGGATATAGACAGCCGTTATGAAGAGCAGCCTGCCGGAGAAGCGGTATTGCTGGAGAAGAAGCTGCTGTCCTCAGGGCCAGTCTGCGAGGTGTTGTCCTTCCGCTGGAGCATCGGCCAATCCGAAATCGCGCAGGAGCTGATCCTGTATCACAGTGACCGGCGGATCGACTTCAAGACGAAGGTAGAATGGCATGAAGCGCATAAACTGCTGAAGGTTGGCTTCCCGGTAGATGTAGTGACCAGCAAGGCTACCTATGAGATTCCGTTCGGTGCCCTGGAGCGGTCCACGCACCGCAACACAAGCTGGGAGCAGGCACAGTATGAGGTCTGCGGACACCGGTATGCTGATGTGTCGGAGCATGATTACGGCGTAAGCCTGCTGAACGACTGCAAGTACGGCTATGACACGCAGGGCAGCACGATCCGTCTGTCCCTGCTGCGCGCACCGCGCTGGCCGGATCATTCGGCGGATCAAGGCCATCATGAATTCACTTATTCCCTATATCCGCATACAGGAGACTGGCGCAGTGCGCATACTCAGCGTCAAGCTGCCGCGCTGAATCACACTTCCTATGCTGTAGCCTGTGATGCAAGTGCAGGGCAGCGTCCGCCGGCCGGCACCTTCCTTCCTTACGAAGGGAAGCAAGTTGTGCTGGACACCGTCAAGCTGGCGGAGGACGGAAGCGGCAGCATCCTGCGGCTGTATGAATCGGCTGGAGGCCGTGAGACCGTCAAGATCGGCTGGCCGCTGCCGCATTCGGCAATCTATCTGTCCAATGCCTTAGAAGAGGAGACAGAGCTGCTGCCGGATGAGGCGGGAGAGCTGACGCTTGACTTCCACCCGTTCGAGATCAAGACAATCAAGATTATTCATTCTAAATAAGCTGAATAAATGAAGATAACAAAAGCTAGAAGGAACGGAGGGGAATTTTGGAACTGTAGGAGCGATAGCGACCGCCTTTGTCACCGGATTTCAACTGCGAAAAGCAGGTTAAATCAAGAAATCTGGGGACAACAGCGGCCGAAAGTCCAAATATTCACCGCAGTGACGAGCAAGCTTTAAGTTAATAGCTTTATTTCAGCTACACTATAGATTAAGCCGAAGGAGACTATCATCTTGGAACAATTCAGACTTCCCCGCATTCAGATGCCGGAGCTGCCGCTCCCGTCATCCATTCAGGCCGTATTGGCCGAAGCTGAAGAGAAGCTGGCCCACCGGCCCAAGCTGCAACGCCTGTTCCGCAACTGCTTCCCGAATACGCTGGAGACGACCACCAAGCTGCTTGAGGACGGAACCACCTTTGTCATTACGGGCGATATTCCCGCCTGCTGGCTGCGCGATTCCGTGGAGCAGGTCATTCATTATGTGCCTTTTGCCGCAGAGGACCCGGAGTTGCAGCGTATTATCGGCGGGCTGATCAAACGTCATACTGAGTATGTGCTGATTGATCCTTACGCCAACGCGTTCAATGAGACGGCCAATGACTGGCACTGGAATGCCGGGGATGTGACGGAGATGTCGCCCTGGGTGTGGGAGCGCAAGTTCGAGATTGACTCGCTGTGCTTCGTGATCCGGCTGGCCCATGCGTACTGGGAAGAGACGAAGCAGACCGACTTCTTCACCGCTGATTTCAAAAAAATGCTGCGGGTCATCACCGATCTGTTCAAGCGGGAGCAGCATCACGCCGAACAGTCCCCTTACCGCTTCACGCGGAACAACGGGATTATGGAGGATTCGATCCGGAATAGCGGCCTAGGTATGCCGGTGAATTACACCGGAATGATCTGGTCCGGCTTCCGCTCCAGCGACGATGCCTGCGATTTCCACTACAACATTCCGGGGAATATGTTCGCCGTTGTGGCACTGCGCCAGATGCAGGATTTCGCCGAGTGGGTATTCCGGGACCTGGATTTCCTGGCTGAGCTGAAGGAACTGGAGCAGGAGGTGGACCACGGCATCAAGCTGTACGGCACCTACCGCCACCCGGAATTCGGACCGATCTACGCATACGAGACAGACGGCTATGGCAACTACAGCCTGATGGATGATGCCGGAACACCGGGCCTGATGTCCATTCCGTATCTGGGCTACGTGACGAATGACGATCCGGTCTACCAGAATACAAGACGTTTTGCGCTGAGCAGCGAGAATCCGTTCTATTTCGAGGGCAAGGCCGCCAAAGGGATTGGCAGTCCGCATACCCCTCCGGGTTATATCTGGCATATGGCGTTGTCCATGCAGGGAATCACGGCAGACAACAAGGAAGAACGGCTTGCCCTTATCGCTATGCTTGAAGCTACCGATGCCGATACCGGCTATATGCACGAAGGCTTCCTCGCTGACGATCCGTCGGTGTTCACCCGTAAATGGTTCGCCTGGTCGAACAGCCTGTTCTCCCAGCTAATCCTGCGGGCGCTGAAGGAAGGCATTCTCTAAACATACGGTCCGGCACATAGAGTGCGGTCCTTGTTATAACCTACTTTTTCACACACAAAGGAGAACTGAGCATGAGTACAATTATTGGAGAAGCATTACCGAACATCCCTTGGCAGGAGAAACCGGAGGGCAACCATTCGCCTGTATGGCGATATTCTGCCAACCCGATCATTCCGCGCAACGCTATCCCGAACTCGAACAGTGTGTTTAACTCGGCGGTGATTCCTTTTGAGGGCGGCTTCGCAGGCGTGTTCCGCTGTGATTCCAGATCGGTCAGCATGGATATCTTCGCCGGCTTCAGTGAAGACGGTGTGAACTGGAAAATCAATCATGAGCCGATCGTATTCGAGGGCGATGAAGAGATTATCAAGCGGGAATACCGTTATGATCCGCGCGTCTGCAAGATTGACGACCGTTATTATGTCTCCTGGTGCAACGGCTATCACGGGCCGACGATTGGACTGGCATATACGTTTGATTTCAAAACGTTCCATCAGCTGGAGAATGCCTTCCTGCCGTATAACCGCAACGGCGTGCTGCTTCCGCGCAAAATCGGCGGAAATTATGCGATGCTCAGCCGTCCGAGTGATACCGGGCATACGCCGTTTGGCGATATCTTTTACAGTGAGAGTCCTGACCTTACCTTCTGGGGTAAACACCGCTATGTAATGGGTACGGTGGACGGCGATGCTTCCGCGTGGCAGTCCAAAAAGATTGGCCCCGGTCCAATTCCGATTGAAACCGACAAGGGCTGGCTGCTTATCTACCATGGCGTAATCAACACCTGTAACGGGTTTGTCTACCGCATGGGTGTCGCGCTGCTCGATCTGGATCAGCCTTGGAAGGTGAAGGCACGTTCGCGCAATTACATTCTCGGCCCGGAGACGCTGTATGAATGTGTGGGCGATGTGCCGAACGTAACGTTCCCTTGCGCGGCATTGACAGATGCGGCTACAGGACGGATTGCCATCTACTACGGCTGTGCGGATACCGTTACAGGTCTGGCCTTCACCACTGTGGATGAACTGATGAGCTATATGGAGGAATATCCGCTGGAGATTGAGGGGTAAGCAGCTATGACAAAACAACAGACAGCGCACATTATCTCGCATACGCACTGGGACCGGGAATGGTATCTCCCTTATGAACGCCATCATCTCCGGCTTATCCGCCTGGTGGACAGCCTGCTGGACACGCTTGAGAATAACCCGGGCTTCAAAAGCTACTTTTTCGACGGGCAGACGATTATTATTGAGGATTATCTCCAGGTCCGCCCAGAGAACCGGGAGCGGCTGGTGCGGCAGATCCGTGAGGGACGGATATTTATCGGACCGTGGTACATTTTGCAGGATGCTTTTCTTACCAGCCCGGAAGCGAATGTCCGCAATCTGCAGCTAGGGCATCAGGACGCGGGCGTCTACGGAGAGGTATCCAAAATCGGTTATTTCCCTGACACCTTCGGGCTGACCGGACAAATTCCGCAGCTCATGGTTCAGGCAGGCATCACCAATGCCTTCTTCGGACGCGGGGTGAAGCCGACGGGCTTCAACAATACCGTCTCCAGTGACGGTTATGAATCCTCCTTCTCGGAGCTGGTCTGGGAAGGACCGGACGGGTCGAAGGTGCTGGGTATCCTGTTCGCCAACTGGTATTCTAACGGGAATGAGATTCCAGTTGAGATTGAGGAGGCCCAGCGCTTCTGGGAGCGCAAGCTGGCCGATGCCAGGCAGTATGCAGCGACGGATCAGCTCCTGTTCATGAACGGCTGCGATCATCAGCCGCTGCAGACCGAGCTGCCGGAGGCGATCCGCACGGCGGAGAAGCTGCACCCGGAGGTTGCTTTCGTTCATTCTAACTTCCCTGACTATATTGAAGCGGTCCGGACTTCGCTTGCCGGCCGCAGCCTCTCCACTGTTAAGGGCGAGCTGCGGAGTCAGCGCACCGACGGCTGGGGGACGCTGGTCAACACGGCTTCCGCCCGGGTGTATCTGAAGCAGCTGAACCAGCGGGGACAGGCCATGCTGGAGAAGGTGGCCGAGCCGCTGGCGGTTATTGCCAAGCTGCATGGCGGCGAGTATCCGCATCATCTGTTCACCTATGCGTGGAAGACGCTGCTCCAGAACCATCCGCATGATTCCATCTGCGGCTGCAGCGTGGACGAGGTGCACCGGGAGATGATCACCCGGTTCGACAAGAGCTATCATACGGCCGAAGGCATCGTAGCGGATAGTATGCAGGCGATCACCGGAGCGGTGGACACCTCCGGCTTCGCCGCTTACGGTGAAGAGGTCCTTCCGCTTGTGGTAACGAATACCAGCGGCTGGAGCCGCACTGGTACGGTGACCGTAGAGCTGGACGCGGCCCGTCAGTATCTGCGTGATGGGCTGCCGCTTGAAGAGAACGCCCGCCTCATGAAGGCGGAGGATCTGAGCGGAAGAATCCTGGTGGATGAACAAGGTAACCGGATTCCTTGTACCGTCCAGGATCTGGGGTTGTCCTTCGGCTATGATCTGCCGGATGACCGGTTCCGTCAGCCGTATAGCTGCCGGAAGGTGCGGCTGACCTTCGAGGCGGCGGATGTGCCTGCCTTGGGGCTGCGCACTTACGCCTGGGTTCGTCCGCTTGGGGAGTCTGCTGCTGAAGGTGCTGCTGCCGGAAGCGCTTCGGCGGATAACATACAAGCGGTGACTTCCGTCCCGGCTTCACTGGTTCGCGGCGGGCGTATGCTGGAGAACGATACGCTGCGGGTAGAGGTTATGGCCGACGGCTCCTTCACACTGGAGCATAAGCCGAGCGGGAAGGTCTACCGTGACCTCGGTGTCTACGAGAATACCGGAGATATCGGGAACGAATACATGTACAGACAGCCAGCGGGCGAAGCGGCGCTGACTACCAAGGGCCTTGCGGCTGATATCACTATCAGTGAAGATACGCCGTACCGGGCTTCCATAGAAATTACCCATGCCTGGGAGATTCCGGCTGCGGCAGACGCGCTGCTGGAAGAAGAGCAGCGGGCGCTGGTCTACTATCCCGAGCGGCAGGCGCAGCGCGCTTCTGCAACGGTAACCCTGAAGCTGCGGACTGTCTTAAGACTGGAACGCAGCGGCCAAGGCCTGGAAGTGAAGAGCTACATCCAGAATACAGCCAAGGACCACCGTCTGCGGATGCTGTTCCCTGCGGATCTTGCCGCAGCGTCGCACCGCGTAGATTCGATGTTCGAGCTGGCAGAACGGCCGAACGAGCCAGCACCAGAGTGGCGGAACCCGAGTAATGCACAGCATCAGCAGAGCTTCGTGGATGTGTCGGGAGAGAACGCAGGCCTGACAGTCGCCAATCTCGGACTCCAGGAATACGAGATTCTGCGTGACGGACGCAATACCATTGCTGTTACCCTGCTCCGCAGTGTCGGGGAGATGGGCGACTGGGGCTGGTTCCCTACGCCGGAAGCCCAGTGCCTGGGTGAACAGACAGCAGACATGCTGCTCCTGCCGCATAACGGAGATGCAGTCCTCTCCGGCGCTGCCGCCGCTGCTTACCAGTTCCAGATTCCCTGGACCTGTGCTCAGGCAGAGGTTCATACGGGACATCTGCCTGCCGTGTATTCGGCAGTCCGCTGGAGCGGCCAGCGTGCAGCCTTCTCCTCACTCAAGCTGAACAGGGAGAGCGGCGATCTGCTGCTTCGCTGGTTCAATATGACGAACCAGCCTGGTGAACTGAAGCTGGACACAGACCTTCCGGTTACAGGCTTCTATCTATCGAATGTGCTGGAAGCTGAGGTTGCGGAGGAGAATGCACGGTTGAAGCAGGGCGGTGCCAATGCACTGGAGCTGCAACTGGGCAGTCATGAGATACTAACCGTAGGCATCCGGCTGGACTGATCCCTTGAGAGATCCAAGGGTGAAGAAGATGCTGAAGATAAAGCTGTAATATAAGAGGTGACCCGCAGAGGATGGATAAGCTAACGAGTGATCAAGGCCCGTTTCCGGGCGTACAGCAGTATATTAAGGCTTCTGAGGGGCAATGGCGCCTGTCTGACGAGTCCCGGATTAGAATTGTAGACAATGCAAGGTCAGAGGGCAATCGGGTGCTGAATGACACCATTCTCATTGTTCTCTCGGAATACGCGGGCAGTCTGACTCCATCTGACCAGCTCCTGTCTGTTGTTTATGGAGCGGGTGAGTCATCCGCTTCAGGAGATATTATCATTGAATTGAACGACAGCGGAGATAACGAAGATAACGGAGCAGGTGTGACAGGCGGAGGCATCGGCAGCCCGGAGAGGTATGTGATTGACATCGGCGAGTCTGTGCATATCACGGCTCCTGGCGAAAGAGCCGTAATGTATGCCATGCGGACGCTTTTGCAGCTGCTGGTAACTGACGGATTCCTGCCCTATGGAAGAATAACCGATTACCCTGTCATGCCGGAACGGTCCTTGCATATTGACATCGGCCGTAAATTCTATACCGAAGATTGGATCTTGGAGCAGATTAGGGCGATGTCCCGGCTCCGGCTGAACACGCTGCAGCTTCATTTCTCTGAGAATGAAGGCTTCCGGCTAATGAGCGAGAGCCATCCCGAGGTGATGTCGGATCAATATGTAACCAAGCAGGAGATGAAGGCCATTATCCATGCGGCCCAGCGGTATCATGTAGATATTATTCCTTCACTGGATTCACCGGGGCATCTGGGACAGGCGCTGCGTACTCATCCCGAGTGGCTGCTTAAGGATTCGGAGGGTAATGCCGCTCCGGGTGCACTGGATATTACGAATCCTGCCGCCCGCCGGTTCGTGCTGGATTTGATTGACGAGTATGCCGGGTTATTTGCCGGCAGCCGTTATTTTCATATCGGCGGGGATGAATTCATCAACTTCGCGGAGTTCGATAAGTATCCACAGCTCGCGGAGTATGCCCGGAAGGTCCTGAACATCGAAAGCGGAACCGGAGTAGACACTTACATTGACTATCTCAACGGAGTAGCTGAACATCTGGAGTCGGCAGGCTGGACCGTCCGTGCCTGGAATGATGGCCTGTACCGTGCGGACCAGACCCAGAGAGTGGCGCCCAAATCCTCCATTCAGATTACCTATTGGACGAAGTGGCACCCGATGATGGCCCCGGTAGAAGACATTATGGCCAAAGGGCATCAGGTGATTAACTTCAACGATGGCTACTTGTATTACGTGCTGGGCGAAAATGCGGGCTACACTTATCCGACTGGAGAGAAGATCCGCGATTCCTGGCATCCGGGACTATTCCCGATCCAGACTGGAGCACCCAAGCAGGAATACAGCGGCGCTTATCCGCTCGAGATCATCGGCTGCACCTTCTCTATCTGGAGTGACAAGCCGGAAGCGCAGAGCGAAGCGGAAGTGGCGGAAGGTATCCGCGGGCCGCTTCGGGCTATGGCGGAGTTAGCTTGGCTGGGGAAGCAGGATGCGGCCGAGCAGATGGCTGAATAGACAGCAGAGTAGACAAATCGTATATTCTTTATGATTGCAGCAACGGATACCGTCCGCTTTAGGGGGCGATCCGTTGCTGTTTTTTGGTGTGAATGCGAAAAACCGAACACAATATGCAGGGATGTGGGCGTGTGATCCAAATGTAATCGAAAAACCGAACACAATGGGCAGTGCGGAGGAGCGCGGGCGAAATGTAATCGAAAAACCGAACACAATTCGCTAGCGCGGGGTCTTTGGACGGAATGTATGCGAAAAACCGAACACACTATGCAGGGACGTGGGCGTGTGATCCAAATGTAATCGAAAAACCGAACACAATATGCAGGTACCGGTGCTTGAGGCAGGAAGTAAACAGCATCTTTTTATCTAAATTTCTAAGCTAAAAGCAATGAAATTATGCTAACATATTAAGAAAAAAAGACAGGCGGTGCAGGTGTGCAGAATATCAAAGTCTATCATTACGATGCGTTCAGCAGCATTCCAAACAAAGGGAACCCGGCAGGGGTGGTCCTGGACGGCGAGGGTCTCACGGAGCAGCAAATGCAGGAGGTTACAGCGAAGGTGGGTTTTAATGAGACGGCATTTCCGCTAAAATCCAACCAGGCGGATCTCAGAATCCGCTATTTTACACCCGGGCATGAGATTAATCTCTGCGGCCACGGGACCATGGCGTTATTGTATGCCATGAAGACGAAGGGGCTGCTTGGAGACGCCAGCGAGCTGACCATCGAGACCAAGGCAGGGGTCTTGCCCATCCGCTTCACAGAAGAACACGGCGGATTTTATATGACGATGAGACAGGCCAGCCCCCAGTTTGAAGCTTTTAAAGGATCACTTGAGGACCTGGCCCGCTCGATCGGCCTTGAGCCCGGTGATATTGATGAGAGCCTGCCAACGCTGTACGGCAGTACGGGAACATGGACCTTGCTGGTTCCTATCAAAAGCTTAGCCGCCTTCACCCGGATGCAGCCTGACAACCAACGGTTCCCTGAGGTGCTGAAGGAGATGCCCCGCTCGTCCATTCACCCGTTCTGCCAACAGACGTATGATCCTGAGGCACATATGCACGCCCGCCATTTTTCCTCCCCGTTCTCTGGGACCACCGAGGACCCGGTGACTGGCACCGCCTCTGGGGTGATGGGGGCTTATTATTCCAGGTACATCGGCGGACAAGCCCCCTCCTTCGAGCTGCTAATTGAGCAGGGCCTTGAGATCGGCAGGGACGGAAGAGTCAGGGTGTCCGTGTCGGACAACGGCAACACTATAGAAGTGACTGGCAACGCAGTTTATGTGAATGAATTTGATGTGATGCTGTAATCCCCCTCATTTCTGTGATTTGTCAGTTCTCCCCCTTGCCGTAATGCAGTCCCGCCTGATAGGCCTGTTCAAGCAGCACTTCATAATGCGAGGGCGGCGAATCCAGGGTCTCGTAAAAGAATTCAACCTTGGAGTCTGTGATTCCACAGTAATCGGCAATTCCCACGTTCAGCAGACGCGTGGTGGCCTCATCATAATTACGTTTCTTCATCTGCTCCTCCGTTACGCCTGCCAGAGCCAGCCATAGCGCACGATAACCATGCAGATTACTTGTGCCGTAGGCAACCCTGTTGTTCAGCACCCGGTCGATATATCCCTTCAGCATGGCCGGCAGATGCCACCACCACAGCGGAAAAACAAAGGCCAGGCCGTCATGCTGCCGCAACCGCTCCATTTCCCGCTCTAATTCAGGAGAATAGGGCTGTTCCTGTTCACCTGCGGTCATATGGAGTTCCTCCCTCCCCTGTAGAACAGGGTCAAATCCTATCCCATGCAAATCCAATATCTCATAATCATGGCCGGCCTGGTTCAATCCCTCTGCGAAACGGCGGGCAACCTGGAAGGTCAGGGAATCCTGCCTCGGGTGCGAAACAACGATTAATACGCTCATGTGTATCTTCACTACCTTTCTGAAGTTGCGAGTTTGTAGCCATGTTCCTTGGCTGATGCTATTATAAACAGGAATAAAATAATGTGGAAGTACGCACTTTGATGTCCTATAGGAAGGTGTATGTTCCATAGGAACATTGAAGTTCCCTACATAACGGAGGCAGCAGCAATGACTGAACAGAACAATAATGGTGTTCCCAAAAAGTACAAAGTCGGAGTGGAGGCAGCGCTTGAAGTGATGGGCGGCAAGTGGAAGCCATTAATCATCTACCATCTCATGACCGGACATAAGCGCAGCTCCGAGCTGCGGCGGCTCATCCCCGGCATTACGCAAAAAATGCTCACCACGCAGCTAAGAGGGCTGGAGAAGGATGAGATTATTACGCGGCAGATTTATCAGGAAATCCCGCCCAGAGTGGAGTATGAGCTGACGGCCTATGGCTGGGGACTGAAGCCCGCGCTGGACCTGTTATGCTACTGGGGAGAGGAGCATCTGGACAAGGTGTATGGCGACAAGTCCAAGGTGCTGGAGGACTTTTAGGCAGCAGAGAGAGACAGAGGAAGGGGAAAGAGCATGGAATTTGCAAGTCTAACCACAGTCGTCACCCTCATTAATATCATTCTGGCACTGGGCTTTCTATTCATTGAACGCAGGGAGGCGGGGTATACCTGGGCCTGGCTGATGGTGCTGTTTTTCATACCGATTCTGGGATTTGTCCTATACATCTTTTTCGGGCGTAATCTCAAAAAGAAGAATTTCTACAAGCTCTTCATAGAAGAGCAGGAATACGTCCAGGCCGAAGCAGATAAGCAGCTGGCGGCATTTGCCGAGAGCGAGGAGGATAAGTCGCAGCTCCTGCAAAAATACACACAGCTCATCAACATGAACATCCGCTCGTCGCACGGCCTGCTATCCAGCGATAACGAGATTGTCATCTACAGTGACGGCCATCAGAAATTCGCCGCGTTGTTCGAGGATATCCGCTCTGCCCGTTCAGAGATCAATGTTCAGTATTACATCATTCAGCCGGACGCTCTGGGGAAGCAGCTGAGGGATGAATTAACCCGGAAAGCGCAGGAAGGCGTTAAGGTGCGGCTGCTCTACGATGAGGTCGGCTCCAAGGGGATATCCCCCCGGTTTTTCAGGGAATTACGTGCGGCAGGAGGAGAGGTCGAAGTGTTCTTCCCGTCTCTGCTGAAGCCGCTGAACTTCCGGATCAACAACAGAAATCACCGCAAGCTGTGTATTATTGACGGCAGTACCGCCTATATCGGCGGGTTCAATGTGGGGAATGAATATCTGGGTCAGGTTCCGAAGTTCGGCTACTGGCGGGACACTCATCTCCGGATCACCGGAAATGCGGTCAATCAGATTCAGGGCAGATTCATCCTCGACTGGCATCAGGCCGGGAAGCATGAGCGGGGCGATTACGGGGAGTTCAGCTTTGGCACAGAGCCGCATACGGGGACAAGCCCGGTTCAGATCATTACAAGCGGCCCCAATTCGGCAACAGAGCACCTTAAGAACATGTACATTAAGCTCATTTTGTCGGCCAAGGAGAGCGTGTATATTCAGACCCCGTACTTCATTCCGGACACAAGCTTCATGGATGCCTGCAAAATCGCCCTGCTCTCCGGAGTGGATCTGCAGATCATGATCCCTAACAAGCCGGACCATCCGTTCGTGTATTGGGCCACTTGGGCCTATGCCGGAGATCTGCTGAACTACGGGGCCAGAATCCTGCTCTACGAGAACGGCTTCCTGCACGCCAAGACCATTGTGGCAGACGGGGAGGTTGCCTCCGTGGGGACGATGAATATTGATTCGCGCAGCTTCCGGCTGAATTTCGAGGTCAATGCCATCGTGTACGACCGGAAGATTGCCGGACAGCTCCAGGACATTTTCCTGAACGACACCCGGCTGTGTTCTGAGCTTACCCTTGAACGCTATACGCAGCGCTCGCTGCTGATCAAGCTGAAAGAGGGGATTTCCCGGCTGCTGTCGCCTATTCTGTAAAAGAGTGGAGCGTGGGCAGCTGTATTTTATTGAGGGAGGGTATATGAACTATGGTTTGAATGCAGACTTTTCATCTCACCGAGAGCAGATGCCTGAACCTCTCAAACCTGACCCGGGGAATTCACGAGAGCTGTGATGGTTTATGTCTGGTATCCGGCCGCAGGCAAGAGCAGTAAGCAGAGGGAAGCTTTTGCCGGATCCTTGGGAATCCCATCATTCTCCCTTGATTATTACTGTTACATTCATACGAAGGCTATTCCTAATGCCGACTGACTGCGCTCAGAAGATCTTATCCGTTGATCCTGATCAATTCTGGCCTCGGTACCTCCAGTTTGCTGCATACCTCGCTTACAGACAATCTGGAAACAAATGGTTATGATGTAGCGGCTGTAGATCTTACCTACAGTATAGCAGCAACTCTATTTTCATAGGGCACAGTTGCCGGATTTTAATCAGCGATCATTTCAAAGCAGTAGATACGCAACTGGGCAAAGTATGAAACGACGATAAACGCTTTGTCCTGAGTCAATTGAAGCAACAAAATTGTGGAATCAACTTGTGCTGGATTTCTTCAACGGGCATTCGAAAGAAATTCATGAGGAAGGAGAGGATTTCGGGACTGGCAGGCATGAGGAGGAGGTTACAGCCAAAAATATTAAGATTATTACATATTGATTTAAAAAGAGGGAAGCGATCTTCCGGTGAAATACCAGGAAAGATCACTTCATATTTCAGACTCTATTTATTATTTTTTAACTTAAACTTTCTTAATAATGCACCGACAGCTTTAACGATTGAAAACACCAATATCCCTAAAATAATTAAAGATAATATGAGATTGGGCCACATTATTTCCAAAGTTTTCACTCCGTCTCAGCGATTAAGTTTTTTATATTATTCATTATATGCCATTATCTTCGCTAAATGAACAACTTCATACAAATCATTAATATATAGAGTAGAGTTCTCATAATTGGACTTATTATTTTTTTTAAGATAGTTATCTATATATTCTAGCGTTTTCTCTTTGTTCTTAGAATTATTAATTCCATTGATATCTTTCAATACTTCATTTGCTAAACTTGTAGATAAAATATCTCCATATTCGCTACCATTTATTTCTATTTTTTTCTGCTCATCAACTGGTAGAAAGAGATAACTGCCGTCAGCAAGTTTTAACTGATTGAGCTTTTCAATTATATCTTTCTCATTTATCGGTATCTCCAACCATTTTTTTATAAAATAAGTATAATAGATGGCTTTCATACTTTTTTGCTCTATTTGAGTTAAATTATCTTCAACTTTTATTAAATTATCTTTAATAAGATTCATAACAGGTGTAGATATTTTCATATTTAATATGTTATTAATGAATAAGTAATTGTAGTGGATTTGTAGTTTATATTGATGATTAATATTTATCGTTGTTTGATCAGATTCAGGAGTTTGCTTTAATTCGTTTTTTAAATGCTCTTCCAAGGAATTATTAATTTTATTTTTTAAATCACTATCAAATTGAACCTTTAACTCTTCTGCAAGAGAAATCGTGTTTTTTTCTTCTGCGAGTGACCTACTAAGATTTTTTTCTTCTGTCATGTTTAAGATTTTAGACAACACTATTAACTTGAGTTTTTCTTCATCTATCTTTATTAAACTTCCAAAAAACTGATTGATTTCAAAAGAATAGTATGTCGTAGTAATATCAATTTGATTTGTAAATGTGTTTAAAAATCCGGCTACTTGATCATTTTCAAAATAAGTTTCTTGGAGTGATTCAACGAGTCCATTATCACGACTTGTAGAACTACAGGCAAAAGTAAAGAGCATAAATATAAAGGTTAAAGCGACTAGTAAAATTTTTCTACCCAAAGCATTCATCCTTCGTTAGATAAAGTAGCTATGTCAGAAAATTTGTTCTGACATAGCTCTTTATATAATAATTATTCAGATTATTATTGTTTTGTCGCTGTTCCAGTTACATTTAGTATCCCACCAGCGTGAGTGAAAACAGCTTCGGGATACATCATATAAACAGAAACATTTGCGTATGTGAGTTTTGAAATGCCTACGCTTGCTGATGTACTACCACTTGCTGTCTGAGTCCAGTCGGCAACTTTACCAACATACGGAGACTGCGTTGATAATAAACCGTATGCTACAAACTTGTATTGAGCTGTGGTGTTTGTAACAGCCCCATGAACTCTATTCGCTGACAAATTTCCATATACATTAACTGATATTAATCCAACATCAACTGTAACACTCCCTCCAACTTCACCCTCTACTGAGTTATCTCCACTTCGTTTCATACCATATATACTCCAACTATCTGCAGAAGCTATTGAGTATTCTGACTTAGCAGCACTACTTTCTACCGAATAGCCATTATCAAGAATGAATTTCAGATCAGTTTCAGAGAGTTTGTCACCAACATTATATTTATCTGCTATTTTTTTACCTTCAATTTGAATGTTCTCATCTTTAGGAGTTAGAGAATTTGCATACGCCGAAAATGGAAAAACCATTGAAGCGCATAAAAGAGCGGATGTGAATAATTTAATTTTTTTCATAATAAATCCTCCTTTTAATAATTTATACTAACTTATTCTGCCTACACAGCAGCATTCGACTTTGAATCCATAAATGCAATTAGTATCAATCAACTCCATTATTTTCCTTAATAATATATTAGCCTATTATTTCATTTAAAACAACATTTTCCATTTATCTTCTATTAATTGTCACATGAAGTGTGCTTCTGAAGATAAATGCCTATGAGTGTATTTGATATATTACTTTTCATATAGAAATAAGCTCTTCCTCTGCTCATTCATATGAGAGAGAATGACTGGAAATGAACATCGATTTTCTCATAAATAAACTCCTATGTGCTGCTGTCTGCATTACAGGCACTTCTGTTACTGCTAACCCATATTGGATTTAGCAGTAACACCTGATATAGATGGATAAAAATGAAGCTACTCCTGTGATTTAAAAATAGAGTTGTTTTGTTTTCTTTGTTTTCGCTTGGGACATTTCGAGAAATAAACTTATGAGCTGCTGAAGCGCAGACTGGTTTTCCAAATTGCTGAATTCATCGGTAAAGTGGAAAAATAATCCTCCCACTCACGTTTTTGACTACGGTTGCGGACAAAGACAAACTTTACGGGTAACTCACAAGCCTTTTGTACAATAATCGAGCCTTTAATGTCTTTTTCATTCGAGGCAGGAAGGCTTTGAAACACTTCAAGTAGTGTCATTCGTATGCGTTGCACCAAGGGTCAATATGTCATGGTGGATGAGTATACGCTGGAACGGATGATGGAGATGGACGGGGCGGAGATGATGGATACGCTGGAGAAGCTGGAGAAGCTGGAGAAGCTGATTGAAGGCGGAAGTGAACACTACGATATCGATAAGCTGTGAGAGGAGCTGCATCTCGCGCTTACCGGAAAATCTCGGCCAGTGAACCTATCGAAGGGGACCCGTTAAGTGAAGCTGTTGTCGGCGTCCATGTGTAAGAGGAGGACGGGTTCTTCGCCTGCACCGAGCAGGATGAACTGGAAGATATTATTGCGGCGATGCAGCAGGTGGACCTGGACAAGCTGGAGCTGGGTGACATTAATGAGGCGTTGAGGCAGCAGGTGAAGAGTCAGTTTACCGGACTTTTGGACTATTATAGGAGGGCAGCGGCTGCCGGGAAGCATGTTATTTTCAGTGTAGTTTGAACGGAATAGTGCGAAGCGCCGGGACCTCCTTAGAGGGGGAGCCGGGCTTCAGTTGTTTCTGGAGATAATATTTCGTCTGGCCTTCATTCGGACAATCCTTGATTTCACCGAAGATCTCATACCCCTGCTTCTGATAAAAATGCGGTGCCTGCCAGCTCATCGTGGTCAATTCGCTAACTTTACAGCCGCGCCCCGCTGCTCTGGCTTCCAGCTCCTTCAGCAGAGTTCCACCGAGTCCATGCCCCCTGTATCTGGGGTCAACGGCCAGCAAATGCACATTCAGGATATTCCAGACCAGTTCCCCGGTAATGCCGCCAACGAAGATGCCGTTCTCGTAAGCGGCGAGGGAGATTACCTCACGTTGATAAGGCGGAATGCTGCTGTCCATTCGGCGGCTGTGTTCCTCCAGGAGCCTGGAGATTTCCTGCTGATTCTGAGCAAGGTCGAGTTCTATGATGTTCATAGGTATGCCTCCTTAGTATCTGAATTCAATTATAGCCATTATATCAAAATAGAGCCTGCGGACGATGCCGCAGGCTCTATTTAATTTAACCTTCTATTTCTCGCTGAAACGGTACCGTCCTTACTAGGACGGCAAAGCCGTTTCTACTTGTTTTGTCCACTCTCAGCATTCAGCTTGGCGATCAGCTTATCGCCTTCAACATCGAGATTCGGCAGCAGGCGGTCCAGCCATTTCGGCAGCCACCAGGCTTTGTCGCCGAAGACGGCCATGACGGCCGGAACGAGCGTCATCCGGATGATGAAGGCATCAATCAGGATACCGAAGGCCAGCGCGAAGCCGATCTGTTTAATCATCGCATCAGGGGCGAAGATGAAGCCGGCGAAGACGGAGACCATGATAATGCCTGCGGCAAGGACAACCCGGCTGGCCAGATCGTAGCCGTGAATGACACTATCCTTGCCATGGCGGCCATGGACATAAGCCTCACGCATGGAGCTGACCAGGAAGACCTGATAATCCATTGCCAGCCCGTACAGGATACCGGTGACCAGGATCGGCATGAAGCTGAGCAGCGGCCCGCCGGTATCGAAGCCGAACAGGGAGTGCAGCCAGCCCCATTGATAGACGGCTGTAGTTACGCCGAAGGTGGCAATAATACTTAGTACGAAGCCGATGGTCGCTTTAATAGGAACGATAATGGACCGGAACACCAGCAGCAGAATGATCAGCGACAGAATGACAATGATGCCGATGTATACAGGGAACGCATCGGACAGCTTGGAGGACATATCAATGTTGATAGCGGTGAAGCCCGTCACGCCAAGATTAATGTTATTGCCGGAGGCCAGACTGGACGCCGGATCACGCAGTTCATGCACCAGCTCTCTTGTTGCAGTGTCTGTAGGACCTGTTTTGGGAATGAGGCTGATGATGGCGAGTTTGCCGGTGGCATTTACACCCAGCGGGGATACCAGCGTAACGTTATCATGCATTTGCAGTTCCTGAACCAGCTTGCCTACGACTTGCATCGAGAGGGTATCAGACGGATTCTTCGGCTCTGCTACCAGCAGGAGCGGGCCGTTGAAGCCTTCGCCGAAGCCCTTGGAGATCACATCATAGCTCTGGCGGGCCGGAGTATCGAGGTTCGCCGAGGCGCCGGATGGAATACCCAGCTCCATCTTGGTCACCGGAATGGCGGCTGTTCCAAGCACCAGCACGACCAGAACAATAATGGCCCAGCGGAATTTCACTGTGGCATTAGCCCAGCGGTGCGAGAAGCTGTGCTGCGCTTTGGTACCGGCAGCGGTGTTCTTCGTCCGGGCTTTGGCAGTTACGATACGTTCACCGACCAGACCAAGCAGCGCAGGCAGCAGGGACAGTGCCAGCAGTACGTTGACCAGAACACTGGCTGCAGCCACAAGTGCCATAGTCGATAAGAAGCCGATGCCAATGACAAGCATACCGCACAGGGCGATAATTACGGTCAGACCGGCGAAGAATACGGCGCTGCCGGCGGTGCCGAGTGCCCGGCTGGACGCTTCTGCTGCACTTAATTTCTCATCAAGGATCAGACGGCGCTGCCGGTTAACAATGAACAGCGAGTAGTCAATCCCTACAGCAAGGCCGATCATAACGGCCAGAACCGGTGTAATGTCGTTCATCTGGATCAGACTGCCGAGGGCAAACGCACCTCCGACGCTGATGCCGACCCCAAGGAGTGCGGTAAGCAGCGGCAGACCGGCAGCAACCACCGAGCCAAGCGTCATGAACAAGACGACGGCAGCAACAGCAACACCGATAGCTTCAGTGGAACCGATGGCCGGGATGGTTTTTAACGAGTCGCTTGGAATGGCAGTGATCCCTGAGCCGGACTGTTCAACTTCGGTCACGGATTCAATAATGTTGTCCGGTACGGACGAAGGCAGCGAGGTCTGCTGCACGGTGAACTGGAACTGGAACAAGGCAATATTACCGTCAGCCGACAGCATCACGCCGGGAACCGGAGCGCCGTCAGCCATCAGCGGGCCGAACGGGGCCGCCTGGCCCTGGCCCGCGGCGGCAGAAGGGTCAGCGGCAGCAGCCTGGCCTGCGGCAGCAGAAGGATCAGCGGCAGCGGGTTGGCCTGCGGCGGCAGAAGGATCAGCGGCAGCGGTTTGGCCTGCGGCGACGGAAGGATCAGCGGCAGCGGCCTGTCCTGCGGCGGCAGAAGGATCAGCGGCAGCGGCTTGGCCTGCGGCGGCAGAAGGATCAGCGGCAGCGGCTTGGCCTGCGGCGGCGGCAGCTTGGGCAGCCAGCTCCACAGGGTTGATTACATACTCCATGTTGTAGACATCATTAATGGCTTTCAGGAGCAGCGCTGTGCGTTCAGGCGTATCCAGACGTTCTCCGTCAGGTGCAGTGAAGGCGATGCTTGCCTGGCCGCCGGCAGCAGCGGGCAGCTCCTTAGTCAGCTTATCCAGCACTTTTTGCGACTCTGTGCCTTCAATTTTCATCTCGGAGCTGGACTGAATGCCGTTAACTCCAATCAGGGTGCCTATAACACCGAGTACGATGATCCAGGCTGCGATGAAATACCAGGGCTTGGAATAAGCCGATTTCCCTAAGCGGTATAGAAAGGTAGACATGAAATGGTTTCTCCTCTTTATCTGTGAATTTAGAAGCCGTTGCGTAAGTAAGCAAACATGGAATTCAAATATTGATCAAACGGCATAGCTCCGGAGCCTTCACTCTGCTGTTCACCCGGCAGCATAACATTAAGCCGTCCGTCCATTATGGGCACGAAGGCTCCATAGACAGCACCGGCAAGCAGATGGGTATACCCGTCGGAATAACGCCCATGGGAGAATTGCTCAAGCACTTCCTGTGCTGCGATCTGCAGACGGCGGAATACGCTGAGAATATAAGGCTCCAGGGACGGATACTGATTCGCAAGCGATACGAACTGCCGCAATTTATGCAGGAACTCAGAGGTGAATTGCAGCTTGAGCAGATTGTACAGGGCGTCGAGCGGTGTAGCATCCGGCGGCAACCCGGCAAGCAGACTTTTATCGTCCTCCTTCGTAGCACTGCTAATGAAATAGGACGCCACGGCTTCCTCCTTGCAGGAGAAGTAATTGGCAAAGGTCCGCCGGGAGTATCCGGCCTTCCGGACCACATCGTCAACGATGAAGCCATCCATTCCATGCACAAGGGCAAGCTCGAAGGCGGCTACGGCCAAGGCGTAGGCGGTGGCTTCCTTTTTTTTGTCCCGCAGATTCAGTTTGGAGTTCAAGTTTCCAGTTTCCTCCTTTCTATATGAAGTGAATGGCTGAATATGACCTATAGACTATATTATTGCCCAAAGGGAAAGAATGCACAATGAGCAATTAGTGTCTGTAATGTGAATAATTCAAATTTAATATATTGGGATAAGGGATCAAGAATACCGGTTATGGAAAAACGAGCAAAAACGAGCAAATCACCGGCCGCTTAAGAGCGCCAGCGAAGAATACGCCTTCATTCGTGAAGGGACGGTATTTTTGGCTTCTGTTGTCAACCGCCGGGTTTTACATTAAATGGCTGCAGGCGTAAGATTCAATCAACAACCGAATGAAATGACACTGTTCTTGAACGGCTGAATTCCGTAACGGGAACGGGGGACCCAACTGGTGAAGGCGGCTATTCTTTTGCTCAAAATCGCTGCCTCACACCCGGGGTGAATCCTTGCCGCGTGCAATTATGGCATTGCGGCAAGGTAGGGCAATCTCGCTGCCCGAATCCGTCAGCTAACCCCGTAAGCCTCGAAGAGAGAGGATGAGCGCCATGATCGAATAACCGACCACGGAGAGCCCTGCTGCTGTGGTCTTTTTGCTGTCCGTGAAACGATGATCATTGTGGGGAGCAGAAGTGCACCTCATTCCGCCGGAAGCGGGCGAGAGGCAAGAAGGAGGAGCAGAAGTGCACCTCAATCCGCCGAAAGAGGGCGAGAGGCAAGAAGGAGGAGCAGAAGTGCACCTCATTCCGCCGAAAGCGGGCGGGAGGCGAGGAGGAGGAGCAGAAGTGCACCTCAATCCGCCGAAATTGGGCGAGAGGAGAGAAGGAGGAGCAGAAGTGCACCTCAATCCGCCGAAATTGGGCGGGAGGTGAGAAGGAGGAGCAAAAGTGCACCTCAATCCGCCGAAAGCGGGCAGGAGGCAAGAAGGAGGAGCAGAAGTGCACCTCAATTCAGCGGATGCTGATCTGTAAGCAGTAAGCAGTCTGAGATGCTGTGCAGCCAGCACAGCTCCATCCGCTTCAACTTGCTATCCTTGCAGGACAGCAAGAGGGTCTCACCTATAAGAGGGAAGATAAATCGTATAACAACGTAAATTAACTAATTTGTTCAATCTGTATTCAATCGGAAATGAAAGGCATGAAAGAAGGGATTGTTATCGCTACTGTATTCATCGTCTGCTTCTGGGTCGGACTCCTGCTCCTCCTCAGCGGCAGCATTCATGGTCACGGCCTGGCGGGTCATCTGCATACGGGCGGCGGTGACAGCGGGGGACCTGGATTCCTGCCCATCCTCCCGCTGATGGTATTTGTTACAGTCTGGGGCGGCACGGGGTACGTGCTTACCCGGTTCAGCGGAATGCAGCTGCTTGCAGTGGTGCTGATCTGCACTTTGGTTGCCCTGCTGCCCGGTATCCTGCTCTACACGGTGCTGGCCCGGGTAATGACCCGGTATGACAGCAGCATGAGTGAACTGGATTACGAACCGGCAGGCCAGCTTGGGTACATCAGTGTCGCCGCAGAGGACGGGGCAGTGGGGGAGATGAAATATGTGCTGCACGGGACCATGCGCTCGATTGGCGTGCGGGCTGAAGCGGGCCAGCAGCTAATGCGGGGCGACAGGGTGATTATTGTGAGGGCGGATAAGGGAATCGCAGCAGTAACCCTTTTTGAGAGGGAAATCGGACAAAATTAACGGGGAGTGTCGGACCAGATGGTTATTCTGTATGTAATTGGAGCTATCGTTGTTGTAATTCTGCTGGCTTTATCCAGTATCGTGACCGCTTATAAAAAGGTTCCGCCCAATCAGGCAATGATCGTATATGGCCTCGGCGGAAAAAGAGTTGTGCAGGGCGGCGGAACGTTCGTTATCCCCGGCTTCCAGAATAATAAGACCATCTCCATGATGCTGATGAGCTTCGATGTGATCCCGGCGCAGGCCATGTTCTCCCGTCAGGGCATCAAGCTTAACCTGGAGGCGGTAGCCCAGATTAAGATTAAAAGCGATCCAACGGCTATTTTGACCGCCAGTGAACAGTTCATTGACCGGCCGGAAGAAGACCGCGAGACCATTATCCTGCATTCGGTGGAAGGTCATCTGCGCGGCCTGATCGGACAGCTCACCGTAGAGTCGATTCTGAAGACCCCTGACGAAATCAACAGCAAGATGCGGGAGACCTGCTCGGAGGATCTCGACAAGATGGGGCTTGAGGTCGTCAGCTTCACCATCAAGAAAATTACGGACGACAAAGGATATATCGACAATATGGGGGTTCCGGAGATTGAGCGTATCCGCCGCGATGCCAGCATTGCCAAGGCGGAAGCCGAACGCGACATTCAGATCAAGCAGGCCGAGGCGGAGAAGGAATCATCCATTGCCAAAGCCAATGCGCATCAGGCGACGATTGAAGCGGGGACTGCCGCCCGTGCGAAGGAATCCCTGTTCGAGAAGGAGCTGAACATTAAGCAGGCTGATTTCAAGCTGGAGACAGAGGTGAAGAAGGCACAGGCGGATCTGGCCTACGAACTGCAGCAGAATAAGATCAAGCAGTCGCTGGTTACGGAACAGGTCAAAATCACACAGATGGAAGCAGAGGCCAACCGGACGGTCCGCGAGATTGAAGTGGAGCTGAGACAGAGGGAGCTGGAGGCGACGGTGATCAAGCCTGCCCAGGCGGAGAATCAGGCTACGGTTATGAGAGCGGAAGCCGCCAAGCAGCGGCAGATTCTTGAGGCGGAGGCAGAAGCGGCTACAACGACCAAGCGCGGACTGGCCACAGCAGAAGCAGAGCTGGCCAAAGGGAAGGCGAATGCGGAAATCGTCCAGCTCGCCGGAGCGGCGGAAGCGGGGGCATTACAGAAGAAGGCGGAAGCGTACAAACAGTTCACACAAGCCGCGTTGACTGTGGAATTCCTGAAGATTCTGCCGGAGCTGGCTGACAAAATTGCTGCTCCGCTCGCCAAGGTAGACAAGATTACTGTCATCTCCCAGGACGGCACTTCCTCCGGCGTGAACAAAATTACCGGGGACATCGCCAAAATCATGGCCCAGGTTCCCGAGTTGACCAAGACGCTTACCGGCATGAACGTGACTGAGGCGCTTGGCGGGCTGCTCGGCCGGGATCAAGAGTAATCCCGGTAAGCATCAGCATAATTTACCGTTAGGTGGAGTTTGACACCACAAAGAGACCGTCCTTTAGATTACAAGGACAGTCTCTTTTTCATGGTTCGGTAGGATTGATCCCCGGACAGGGGGATAATTCAGTCTGGGATTAGCGTTGTACCGCTCTCAGGCGATAGGTGCAGCTTGCGTAATCGCCGCGCAGGTCGGAGACCACCAGGCCGATTCGCATCAGGCGGTCGCCGCCGAGCGGTGTGCCGCCAAAGGCGGCCCGGAACGGAGCGGCGCTGTCGCCCTCTGCTGTCGCAGAAGCCCCTGCACCGCCGTGGAGATGCTCGCTGCTACCGGCAGCCCCGGTCTCAATTACATAATCCAGCTCAGGGTTCAGTCCCTTGAGCGTAAGACGCGAGATGGGCGGATTAGGGATGGCGAGTACCCGGAAGTAGGCGACGAAGGCTTCCGTCTTGTCCTCGCTGACAAACATCCAGGCCGTTTCACCGCTGCCCTCGAACGGACTCAGCAGGCGGTACATGTCCCCCTGCTGCACCAGGGTGCGGATCTCTTTGTACTGGGCAATCTGCCGGGCCGCCAGATTCTTCTCTGCTTCAGTGAACTTCGTAAGGTCCAGCTCATAGCCGAAGTTACCGCTCATTGCCACATCGCCGCGCATAGCAAGGGAGGTGATACGGTCCACCTGATGATTCGGAACAGCGGACACATGGGCGCCCATGCTGCTGGCCGGATAGACAATACTGGTACCGTATTGAATAGCCAGACGTTCAACCGCATCGGTGTTGTCACTGGTCCAGGTCTGCGGCATGTAGAACAGCATGCCCGGATCGAACCGGCCGCCGCCGCCGGAGCAGCTCTCGAACAGAATGTCAGGGAAGCGCGAGGTCAGGCGCTCCAGGAGATCATACAGACCCAGCATATAGCGGTGGGCGGTTTCTTTTTGCCGCTCAGGGCTGGCTGCGGCTGATGCAATCTCCGTCATATTGCGGTTCATGTCCCACTTGACGTAGCTTATCGGTGCGCTAGAGAAGACGGTGCTCAAGGTCTCATACAGATAGTCGCAGACTTCGGGACGGGAGAGGTCCAGGATAAGCTGGTTACGGCCTTCCGTCCGGCGCCGTCCTTCGGCATGAAGGCACCAGTCCGGGTGCTTGCGGTACAGCTCACTGTCCGGCGAGACCATCTCCGGTTCAACCCATAATCCAAACTTAAGGCCTTCGTGATTGACCCGGCCTGCCAGATCAGCCAGACCTTCAGGCAGCTTGCGGCGGTCCTCGAACCAGTCGCCCAGCGAGCTGTTATCCTTGTCGCGTCTGCCGAACCAGCCATCGTCGAGGACAAAGAGCTCAATACCGAGCGGACCTGCTTCCTTGGCGATGGTCGCAATGGTGTCCGCGTTGAAATTGAAGTAGGTCGCCTCCCAGTTGTTGACCAGAATCGGCCGGGCCTGGTCACGGTGAACACCGCGGCACAGACGGGTCCGGTACAGCCGGTGATAGGTGCGCGACATTCCGCCAATGCCTTCGCTGGAATAGACGAGCACGGCTTCCGGGGTCTGGAAGGACTCTCCCGGCTCCAGCAGCCAGGAGAAGTCGAACGGATTAATCCCGATGCTTACCCGGGTCTGCCCGAACTGCTCCACCTCGGCAGTAGCGCTGAAGCTGCCGCTGTAGACGAGGCTGAAGCCATACACATCGCCCTGGTCTTCATCTGCACCAGAGCGGAGCAGCGCCAGGAACGGATGGGTCTGATGGCTGCTTGAGCCACGGCGGCTCTCGAGTGACAAGGCAGCACCCGGAGTAAGCGGACGGCGCTGAACATGACGTTCTCTGGCCCATGCGCCGCTCAGGTGCAGGCTGTCATAGGAGGAATCGGCGAAATCGACCGATGCGCTAAGGGCCTGCTCCAGCCGCAGCGGCGCTTGACCGTGATGCTCGAAGCGGACGGAACGGGTAACCGCGTTATGGTCAGCGAACACCGTATAGAGCAGTCTGACCGTCAGACCGGCGTAGTCATCCTTCAGAGTAAGCTCCAGTGTCTGTGCTTCTGCTTCACTCTCCGCGTAGACTGCTGGCAGTCCCTCAAGCGCCGGCTTGCCGGGTGTGATTACATAACCTGCATATTGGAGTTCAGAGATCCGTGTGCCGTCAGCAAGCTGAACCTGATAAGCCGGGCGCCGGAAATCGCTCGTCCCGTACTGCGGATACTCCTGGGGCAGGGCATCCAGCGAGAGGGAAGGCTTCGCCAGCACCGGGGTTGGCGAGAAGGAGGCACGTTCGCGCAGCTCAAGTGCCCCGGCCAGGCTGTTATCATGCCGGAGTCTGGCGCCCCAGTAGACATGGGCAGGATAACCTTCGATCAGTTGGATAATGTAGCTGGTGTCTTTGGACTGAAGGTGGAACAGCCCCAGCGATTCGTCTGCATAAATGTTCATATTCATAACTCTCCTTGTGAAGTGAGATACGGCCCGGATGCCTGGACCGTCTGAATCTTCTGTACCGGTGGTACGCATTACATGATTTCTGTGTGTACCGGGCTTTCTGTTACTTCGCTGTCCCGCCGCTGGTCTCCCGGACAATCAGCTTCGTGCCGATGATCGTATGCGACGGGGCCTCGCGCCCTTCGAACCGCTCGGCGAGCAGCTGGACCGCAGCTTTGCCCATCTGCTCGGGATAAGCGCGGACGGTAGTCAACGGGGGCTGCACGTAGGCGGCCATCTCGATATCATCGAAGCCGATGATGGCCATCCCGGCAGGCACCTCTACGCCGTGGTCATGCAGGGCGCGCAGGGCACCGACCGCCAGCGGATCACTGGCCGCGAAGCAGGCCGTGGGCCGCCTTACGCCTGACAGCAGCTCGCTCATCATCCGGTATCCGTCAGCACTGGTCCAGCTTCCCGTACGGATCAGTGCGGGATCGTAACAGCCCTGGCTCTGCATGATGCGGGCGAAATGATGCCTCCGGCGTTCTCCTTCGCTGCCGCCGCCGATGAAGGCGATATCGCGGTGGCCCAGCTCAAGCAGGTGGCCCAGCGCCTGATCAACGGCTTGCCGGAAATGCGTCCGCACGGAGTCATACTCCGGGCGCTCCGTGTATTGATCGACAAGCACGGTGGTGGTGCGGTCTGAATGCAGCTTCTCCAGCTCCCCCGGATGGAAGCCGCCGCCTACGACGATAAGACCATCACCGGCACGGAGCGGGGCGAACGCGGTGCGCCCGCGCAGCGTCTGGCCGAGGCGGATGCCGAGCTCCTCACAGCGCAGCTCTACACCGCGCCGGATCGAGCCGTAATAAGGGTCGTCCCGTTCCTCTTCGGCGGTACACCAGAGCAGGAGAGAGATCGTCTTGCTGCCTAGCTCCGTCTCCCGCTTAAGCTGTCTCACCCGGGAGGGCTTGTAGCCAAGCTGCCCGGCCACGGCGAACACCCGGCTGCGTGTCTCCTCACTGACTGCCAGAGACAGGTCATTATTTAGCACTCTCGATACGGTTGCGGCCGATACGCCGGCCTCACGGGCGATGTCTTTAATCGTTGCCAAGCTGCTCACGCCTTTTTAGTTAATAAATTTACTAAATCTTCGTCTTCATCCTACCATCACTTTAGGGTTCTTTCAAGCAGATTTTGAGGAGCGCTTACATTAAAATGTGCCACCTTTTTATGAAGGTGGTGAGGGGAACCCCTACATGTGGCTAATCTGCTGACATAAGGGCCCCTGAGTCCACAATACACAAGGAAAGTTGGTTTTTTGGCGTTATAGCGTCATCTGAGTCCGGTAGTTGCCACAGCCCGTTATCCAGTTTATATGCAATTAAAAAGAGGCTGCCTATGCAGGCAGCCTTGTCCGCTTTTCCGAGCAGGTAACGTCACCCTGATCCATATCATTCTAAGCTACGCTCACCGAATAAATGCCCCACAATCAGATCCGCGCACTCTTCAGAGGTGTTCTCATGCGTGTTCACCTTGAAGCCATACTCGATGTTACGGGCCATCAGCTTATGCTGCTCCTCCGACTGGCCTTCGCCTCTGTGTTCACGGGCAAGATTGCGCTGGCGGCAAACCTCCAAGGGACAGAACACTTCAACCATGGTTAACGGGTATCCGGCAAAAATACTTTGCACTTGTTCATAATGGGGCGCAAGCCCGGGTCTCTCCACAAGGATGCCATCAATTAGCACATGCTTGCCATGATCAGAGAATAATCTGGCTGTATGATACATCATGATAATAGCTTCACTAAGATACTTCCAGTAATCTTCACGCAAGTAACGTTCTCCGATCGTTTCTTCGAACAGATCATTGGCTACCACATAAAAGAATTCTGGCGATCTCGACTGTATAGCATCTACTATGGAAGTTTTGCCGGAGCTGGTAACTCCGTTTAGAAATACGATTTGCCCTTTGTTCATCTGTATATACTCCCTTTCATTATAAAACTCTCCCCATCCACCAACTCATGTCCCCCGCACATTCCCCGTATCCGCTTCGATCTGCTGCATGTAGTCCCGGGGAGAGAGCCCGGTGACCTTCTTGAATACCTTACTGAAATAAAAGGCGCTCTCGTAGCCCAGCTTCTGCGAGATTTCGTAGATCCGGCCTTCGCCGCGGAGCATCATTTCCTTGGCGGCGGTGATTTTGATCTCTGTGATATACTCAACATAGTTCACTTTGGCGACCTTGGAGAACAGATGGCTCAGGTAGTTGGGGCTGAAGTTGAACACATCCGCCACCTGATGGAGCGAGAGCTTGGTGCCGAGGTTTCTTTTGATATATTCCTGGACATTCTTCACGACCTGTTCCTTGTAGCTCTGTCTGCGGGTCGAGAGAATATCCGCACAGCCGTCCCGGAACTGGATCAGCCAGCCGGTGATCTCTTCGATGGTATGCATCTGATAGATGGCCCGGTAGCCCTCCGGTTCATGCTCGAAGATCTGCTCCACAATGTTCTCCCCGTCCGCGAGCAGAGAGGTCGCCATATACAGAATGTTGCAGGCAGCATCGGTGGCGGGAACCAGCAGGTCGGCCCGTCCGTCGAAGATCTCGATCATTCTGGAGATAATCGTGTAGAGGGCGCGGGTATCCATTTCTTCAAAAGCACGGCGGATCTCCGAACGCGATTCGGAGAAATCAAACAGCAGCTGCTCCTGAAGAGGGGCTTCGCCTTCTGTGAAGAAGACGAACGAACGCTCTCTAACGGCGGCAGGCAGCGCCTTCCGGGCAGCGAGATAACTCTCCCGCAGCAGATAAGGATCTTCCACCGCGAAGCCGATGGCCCCGATGATTGTCACATTGAAATAGTTGTGCAGCACGGAGGCCATATCCGCCAGCAGCTTCTGGATATCCTCCATCCAGAGCTGCGGATCAGTGCCCGGGACAGGCAGGGCCAGCGCGAAGTTGCGCAGATCCAGACTGGTTACATAGCAGGCACTGATGGATGAGAGGGTATCCTTCGCCATCTGTACGGTGCTTGAGCATAAGGCGACCAGCTTATCGCCGCGCGGCGGGACCGTATCCGGTCCGAGAATGCGGCAGGTACAGACCAGATAGGCCGGTTCGGACAGCTCCACCTCCAGATCTTCCTTTTGCAGAAGATACTGGTTTTTGTTCTCGAACAGATTGTTGAACAGGCGGATGAAGAATTTATCGCGCTGGGCCTGAAGATTTCCGCGGTGAACGAGCTTCGGATAGCTGTCGATGGATTGGTAGGCCTCCAGGGTTGCCGTCGCTCTGCGGATCGACTCCGCCAGCGCCTCCGGGGTCAGCTCCAGCTTCACCAGGTAATCCGAAGCCTGGACCTCAATCGCTCCGCGCGCATACTGGAATTCTTCATAGCTGGTCAGCATGATGAACAGCGGGAGCCGGCCGTATTTTTGCCGGACCGAACCGGCGACCTCCAGGCCGCTTTTAATCGGCATTTTGATATCGCTGATGACAATGTCCGGGCGGAGGGTGTCGATCATCTCTTCCTCCTGCGCACCGTTGTGGGCGATGCCGACAATCTCTATGTTGAATTGCTCCCACTTCAGCATGGACTGCAGTCCGATACAGACCAGAGCCTCGTCATCTGCGATTAATAATTTGATCACCGTTCATCACATCCTTGCTCAGATTGCTGTAATATCCTGCTAAATTGCGCACCCGCTGAAACATTACCTGCGAATACAATGCACCACTGCGGCTGTAACGGGCCAAATGTAAGCGAAAAACCGAACACAATGCACCAATGCGGCGGTAATGGGCCGAATGTAAGCGAAAAACCGAACACAATGCACCGCCGCGGCGGTAACGGGCCGAATGTAATCGAAAAACCGAACACATTGCACCACTGCGGCGGTAACGGGCCGAATGTAATCGAAAAACCGAATACAATGCACCACTGCGGCGGTAACGGGCCGAATGTAATCGAAAAACCGAACACATTGTACCGCCGCTGCGGTAACGGGCCTAATGTACGGCTATTCTTCCTGCAAGAAGGGCAGCAGCAGCTTCATAATGGTATAGCGGCCGACCTCGCTCTCAATGGACAAGCCGTACTCCCCGCCAAAAGCGAGCTGCAGCCGTTCATTCACACTGCGTAGCCCGACATTCTCCAGCATTCCCTTGGCTTCGTCCCCGGGGACGGATAGGATGGTTGAGATTTGCTCCTCCTTCATGCCGACACCGTTGTCCTCAACGGTGACAAGAAGGTCAGCGAAGCCGCTTCCCGACACCCTGATGATGATATCGCCTCTGCCCTTGGGCTCAATGCCATGGAAGATCGCATTCTCCACCAGCGGCTGCAGCGTGAAGCGCGGAATAAGCCCGGTCAGCAGCTCCTCCTGCTCAATCTCCTTGACCATGGTAACGGTGCTGCCGTAACGGTATTTTTGAATGAGGAAATAGTCATCAAGCAGGCTCAGCTCATCCTTCAGCGGCATTAACCGCCGGTTGTCCTTGGCAATGCTGCGGAGCAGCCGGGACAGGGAGGTCGTCATCTCCGCGATGCCGGTAGCATTCTGGATCGTCGCCATCCATTTGATCGAATTCAGGGTATTGTACAGGAAATGCGGATTAATCTGATTCTGGAGCATCCGGTATTCCAGCTCCTGCTTCTGCTTCTCGTCCGCCAGCCGGCTGTCCATAAGGGCCACGATATCCTGGGACAGGCGGTTAATACCCCGTCCGACATCGCCAAGCTCGCTGTTCCATTCAATATTGCGGTCCAGCAGGAAGTTGCCCTGGGCAATTTTGTCCATGCGCTTCTTCAGCTTCTCTACCGGGAGGCTGATCGTGCGGGTCAGATATACCGTAATGATAGCGCTTAAGACAAGAACGAGCAGACAGACGCTGAGCAGGACCAGAATCCATATATTTGATTTGGGCGCGAACTGGTCGTTCGATAGAGTCTGCGAGAGCATGACTCCGCTCCGTACGGGATAGGATACCACGATATGGCGTTCTGGCTCATCGCTGAGTTTAACCATAGACAGCTCGGTATCCGGTCCGACAGGCTTGTCATTGGTGTAAGCCACCGGTTCATACGGCCCGTCTATAGCATTCACCTGATCGCCGGTAAGCTGATAATGATGACCGCCGAGCGTAAGCAGCAGCCGGGAGTGCTCCGGCAAGGAATATCCTTTGAGCTTATCGGTGATGACTGAGGTACTCGCGAGCAGGTAGACCGTTCCGACCCGGGTGGCCCCCCGGCCATAGATCGGGAACACGAAGGGGATACCATAGGAATTGGAGAGCGGGTCCTTAATCACCCGGTCCCATTGTTCTTCAGCATCATTCGTAAGGCCGGTAACCTGGCCGATATTGTGGATCGTAAGCGGAATCGAAGTGCCGAAATTCTCAACCTGCAGAAACTTTCCGCTGTTATCCGTAGCAATCAGGCGGCGTACATAGCTATAGGAACGGTTGATCCGCAGATCCTCCTGCATGGCGTTGAAGACGTTGACCGCTTGCTTGGGACTAGACTCCGCCGAACCGAAGTATTCCGTAAGCAGAGTGTTCGTAGAAGAGTTGGTGCTGCTGGTCATCGCCAGCGTAGTCAGGTTGATCAGGTCCTGTTCAATAATATGGGAGACGAGCTGCAGGTTGAACTCGGTCGCCTGGATCGTGGTTTTGCGCTGATAATAAGTAATCAATTCATAGCTGAAAAAAGACAGCAGCGACGCAATCAGCAGGGCAAAGGCGGTCATGAGCAGGATGATGCGGCTTTTAATAGTAGATTTTCTTACCGTCGTGAACACTCCTTTAGGATAGGTGAAGAGTTATAAAGCGTTTTCACATACCATAGCATATTCCTGTGTTTCAATATAGAGTAAGGCGGATAAGCTGAGAATTTTACAGGTTTCGGATAAGAAATTACAGGTTTACAGCGGGCAGAGGAGCGAACAACACAGAAAAGTGAATGAACTGTGTTCGATATTGCATCCCAATCCGCTCTGAAAAGGCTTACACTTTGAACTGAGGCCGGGGGAACATGTGCCGGTCACTGATAGACCATTAGAGGATAAAGGGGATATTTGAATGAACTTGAAAAGATTCTACGGCATGACCCTTGCCACTGCGCTCTCCGTGAGCATGCTGGCCGGATGCTCCGGCAATAACAGCAATAAAGAGGCTGCTGCCACCAACGCACCCGCTTCGGGCAACGCTGCAACCGCTTCCGCTGAACCGGGCAAGGACCCTGTGACGCTGAAATGGGCACTGTGGGACTGGGAAGCCACTGCGTACTACAAGCCGCTGATTGATGCCTATAAAGCTGCACATCCGAACGTAACCATCGAATATGTCGATCTAGGCTCCACGGACTATATGACGATGCTCAGCACACAGCTCTCCGGCGGAGCGGACCTGGACGTTCTTACAATTAAAGATATTCCCGGCTACTCGAACCTGGTGAAGCAGAATCATCTGGAGCCGCTGAAGACCTACATGGGTGACAAATCCATTGATCCTTCCCTATATGGCGGCACCGTTGAACAGATTGAAGTGGGCGGCGAGGTGTATGCGCTTCCGTTCCGCAGTGACTTCTGGCTGGTCTACTACAACAAGGCCCTGTTTGACAAAGCGGGCGTGGACTATCCAAGCAACGACATGACCTTCGACCAATATGATGAGCTGGCCCGCAAGATGACCTCCGGCAGCGGTTCGGAAAAAGTATACGGTGCCCACTACCATACTTGGCGGAGCGCAGTTCAATTGTTCGGGATTCTGGACGGCAAGAACACCGTGGTCGGCGGTAATTATGATTTCCTGAAGCCTACCTATGAGCGGATTCTGAAAGAGCAGGAAGACGGCATCGTCATGGATTATGCGACCCTGAAGACCTCCAGCACGCATTACTCCGGCGTATTCTACAACAACTCCGTAGCCATGATGAACATGGGCAGCTGGTTCATCGCCACCCAGATTGAGAAGGTGAAGAGCGGCGAATCCCAATCTGCGGAATGGGGCATCGTGAAATACCCTCATCCTGACGGCGTTGAAGCCGGAACTACGCTGGGAACGATTACTTCCCTGGCTGTTAACCAGAAGTCCAAACACAAAGAAGCAGCGCTTGACTTCATGAACTTCGTAACCGGGGCAGAAGGCGCCAAGGTGATTGCTTCTACCGGTACGATTCCTGCGATCAAGAATGATGAGGTTATCAATTCTATCACTTCCATCGACGGCTTCCCGGCTGACGAGAACAGCAAGGCTGCTTTGAATACCGTTCAGACTTATCTGGAAATGCCGATTCACGAGAAGAGTGCAGACATCGAGGTTATTCTGAATGAGGCACATGATAACATCATGACCAAGAACGCTTCGATTGATGAAGGTCTGAAGGATATGAATGACCGTGTGGGCCAGCTTTTGAACAATTAATTAGACAGAGAACGTTAGAATCCCGGAGGGCGGGCACTGCCCGCCTTCTATATAAGAAGAGTATAAATAGAAGAGCATAAATAGAAGAACAGCCTAGCACCAGAATAGGTTTGGAGTTAATTCCTACTTTGCGGGGATGTTATATAAGGTTTGGAGGAGAACAAATGCAGAACGAAACCCTATTGCGTACAAATAAGAGCCCAAAAAGCCGGTTGTCGCGCGGCCTCCGGGATAACCTGGTCGCTTACAGCTTTATTGCGCCGAACTTTATCGGATTTGCCCTGTTCACACTGGTGCCCATGATCTTTGCCTTTATTCTTGCCTTTGTGAAATGGGACGGGGCCAATCCGATGAAGTTCATCGGGCTGGACAATTTCACCCGGCTGATCTCAGACACCACCTTCCACAAAGCGTTGTGGAACACGATTGTGTACACCATCGGAGTTGTCCCGCTAACCATGATTGTAGCGCTGGCTCTGGCCATTCTGCTGAACCAGAAGATTATGGGCCGTAATTTCATGAGAACGGTCTTCTTCTTCCCCTATGTGGCTTCCCTGGTAGCCGTTGCGGCGGTATGGAACTTCATCTTCAGCCCGACCATGGGTCCGATCAACAACATTCTGCATACCCTGACCGGTATTCCGCTGGAGGACCTGCCCCGCTGGGCGGCAGATAAGCAGTGGGCGATGTTTACGGTAGTTCTTTTCACGGTGTGGAAAAATATGGGTTACTATATGGTCATCTATCTGGCTGGCCTCCAGGGGATCAACCCTGAGCTGTATGAGGCGGCTGAGCTGGACGGTGCAGGCCCGTGGAGAAGGTTCCGCAATGTGACTGTGCCGCAGCTGGCACCGACCACCTTCTTTGTTCTGATGATTCTGGTCATCAACTCGTTCAAGGTCTACGATATCTTTATCAACCTGTTTGCCGGCGCCGATAACCAGCTAAATAACTCTACCAGGGTTATGGTCTATCAAATCTACAATACGGCGTTCCGCTCGCTTGATTACGGATATGCCAGTGCCATGGCGATTGTACTCTTTCTGCTGGTACTTGGCATCACCATCGTCCAGTTCCGCGGCGAGAAGAAATACGGACAATAGGGGGATCTATAAGATATGGTTGGTAAAAGTAAAGGACTTAGAATCAGCTTAATGGTGCTTGTATATGCCCTGTTAATTCTGACCGTGCTGGCGATGCTGGTACCGTATATCTGGATGCTGTCGTCTTCGCTCAAGCTGAACAAGGATGTCTTCTCCTTCCCGATGCAGTGGATTCCGGCGAATCCGCGCTGGGAGAACTTCGCGGATATCTGGACACGGATTCCACTCGGACGCTTCATCTACAATACAGCGAAATTATCGATTATTGTTACCATTCTGCAACTGCTGACTTCCAGCTTCGCGGCGTATGCGTTCTCCAAGCTGCATTTTCGGGGCAAAAATGTAATCTTCCTGGGATACATCGCAACCATCGCGATTCCTTGGCAGGCCTATATGGTGCCGCAATTCATTCTGATGCGCTACATGGGGCTGAATAATACTCACCTGGCAATCATTCTGCTGCAAGCCTTCTCGGCTTTCGGCGTGTTCATGATGCGTCAATTCTATCAGGGCGTACCTGATGAATTGTGTGAAGCCGCCCGGATCGACGGGCTCAGCGAATACGGAATCTGGGCAAGAATCATGCTGCCGCTGTCCAAGCCGGCCTTGTCCACACTCACCATTTTCACCTTCGTGGCGACCTGGAATGACTTCCTGGGGCCAATGATCTACCTGACAGACACGAAGCTCAAGACCATCCAGATCGGTCTGCGCATGTTCATCTCCCAGTATTCTGCCGAGTACGGGCTGATCATGGCGGCGAGTGTAGTGTCCATCATTCCGGTAGTGATTGTCTTCCTGGCGCTTCAGAAGTACTTCGTGCAGGGCGTGGCCGCATCGGGGATTAAAGGGTAGAAGAGTCTGATTAGAAATATATAGATTGTACTTATATTTTTTACTAGGGATTGCCGTGACTCCAGAGAATGTTTGGCCCTCCGGCCGCTGTGTGCTTAACTGCACTCTGTTGGTACAACTAAACTAACTTCTGTGAATAGGGTCAGACCCTGGAGGTTCCGTAAAAGGAAACTATACCGGCCAGTCGACCGGCCAGACGAGTTTGCTCCTAACGGACCTGAGAGACTCTATTCCCTGGAAAACGCCACTTTTGGCGGTTTAACGGACTGAGGAGCCCTTATCGTCTCTCTACGAGATGTTTAGAGCAGAGATTCCAAGAATAAAGTCCATGGGGTCCGTTACGCCGGGCCAAACGCCCCAAATGGACAAACTCCCGTCTTCGTCTGGGAATGGCACCTGAAGGGGTTGACTCCACTCCTTGGCTCCACTTCTGTAGTCCTTCAGGCATCATAGCGCCTCATCCACCCGTTTAAATCTGACGTTGTACTGGTTAGAGTAACAGCCTGGCAGTTGCAGCTTTTCGCAGTCTGCCAGGTATTTTTATATCCGCATTGTGAATTTAGACGAAGGTCTGCCCAAGTCAATCATTCTTCTAACGACTTGCTGAATACGCTTACTTAAATGAGAAGAGGAGGATTAATGAATGAACAGAAAGAACCGCGTTAACAAAAGGCTATTCTCCGTGCTGATGTCCGCTACACTCGTAGCCGGGATGTTCCCTGCCCTCGGTCTGCCGTCGGCATCGGCGGCTGCCGACGATACGGTCTATGCTGCGGCTTATATGGGCACTAAGACTACCGCAGGTACGACACTTCCGGCAAGCATCGAGATTGCAGGTCAGGCTGCGGCGGTGAACTGGAACATCGGCGAAGATACCTTCGATGTACCGTATGACACCGTGACAGTCACTGGAAATGCAAACGGCGGTCCGGTCACGGCAAGTGTGGAGGTGGTTCCGCCAGCCAGCAGTCCGCTAGTCTACTTTGTGGACAGCGGCAGAGGGGGCGATTCTTTTGGCAATGGTCCTTCTGCTTCACCTCTATACGAAGCGGTCAGAACACTGACCGGCAGTGAGCTGCTTAACCCGTCACCGGACCAGAGGTATGTCGCCGGTACCACAGACTGGGGATTCGATGATTCCATTCATAAAGTGAAAAATTCCAAGAACGGTAATCTTACCGATCCTGCCGCTGATCCAAGCCTATGGGTTGTCGGGCTGCGCGCAGACCCTGCCAGTAATGATATTATCTATAAATTGAAAGCGCTTCAGTCTGGGACCTATACGCTTAGCAGCGGTTTTTATGAATGGTATTCCGGTACCCGTAATCGTGTAATACAGCCCCGGCTGGAATATCAGAATAGCACCGGGGAAACTAAGACGATCCCGTTTGCTCAGTTCAACACGAATAGCACGAAATTTATTTCCGGTGAATTTACCATTCCCGGAGATATTGATACCAGCAGTCCGATGACGCTGACCTATGCTTATGTCTCCGGGGAGAAGCCGATCCTTAGCTGGTTTGCTGTTGCCAGGGGCGCGATCAAGCAAGAGATGGATGACGCCCGCCAGACCGCAGCTTTTACAACCAAGATTCTGCTCGATGGGAACGATATCCGGCCGGATAATGTCAACGGACTGACCTTCAAGGGGTTCGGTGTACTCAGCGGCAACAGCACAAGTTCCCTGCTGATGGACTATAAGTCAGAGCAGCCGGAGGCTTATGCCCAAATGCTGAAGATCCTGTTCGGCGGCGACCGCCCGCTAATCGACCATGTCAAGATTGAAATGGGCAATGACCGCAATAACTCTACCGGTCCTGACCCTTCAACGATGCGCACGGAGGATGAAGAGGCTAATGTAGCCCGGCATCCCGGCTTCCAGCTTGCGGCGGATGCCAAAGCTATTAATCCGGCGGTCAAGGTGAGCTTTCTGCGCTGGAATGCTCCAGCCTGGGCTAACAATAACGACAAGATTTATACCTGGTACAAAAACACCATTCTGGCCGCATACCGTGAATATGGCTATATGGTGGATTATGTGAATCCCCATATTAATGAGCACGCGCCGGATCTGGCCTGGACGAAGCAGTATGGCGAGAGGGTCAAGGGGGATGCTGAGGGCTTCAAAAACGATCAGGAGAAAGAGCTGTACCACAGTATCCAGCTGGTGATTTCCGACGAGGTCGGCATCGGCTCCTTCGGGGATGCCATGGTGAGCGATCTGTCGCTGCGTGAGGCGGTAGCTGCTGCCGGATTCCATTACAATACCGATGACGACAGCAAAGGCAATTTCAAACGGCTGGCCGATGAATTCGACAAGGAAATCTGGAACAGCGAGGCGCAGGCTACCTTCAGTAACTCGGCCTTCCGCCCCAATAATAATATGAAGGACCCGTCAGTGGCAGGGACAGGAATTGGCGGTACCGGCGGGCCGCTGGAGATGGGCAATACCATTATCAAGGGCTTCGTGAATTCCCGGCGGACGCATTTCATCTATCAGCCGGCGATTGGCTCCTTCTATGAAGGTGGACAATACTCCTTCAAAGAGCTGCTCAGTGCGCGTGACCCGTGGTCGGGCTTCATTCATTATGATGCGGGGCTGGTCATTCTGAAGCATTTTAACGGGTTCGCCAAAACCGGCTGGGAGAATGAAGACAATACGGCTGGCATCTGGAGAGCCGTTCCCGAGGCCAGCTACACCGGGGCAACGGGTACGAATCCGGTCAGCGGACGTAACGGCACTCCGAGCTACATGACGCTTGCCGCTCCTGACAAGCAGGATTTCTCGACCGTGATCATCAATGACAGCCAGTATGAGAAGATCTACAAGCTCCAGGCCGTGAACATGGGCTATACCGGAAATCCTTCGCTGGAGGTGTGGGAGACCCGTGCGGCTGACACAGGTCAGGCTTTTAACAGCAATTATATGAAGCCCCTTGGTGATGCCCACGCCGATGGCAGCGGCTTGTATACCGTACGTGTGAAGCCGTTCTCGATTGTAACCGTAACCACACTGGATAACCGCACGAATGAAGAGTTCGTTACGCCGCTTCCGGTTGAAGGAGAACGTACGGTGCTTGACACCGATGCTACCGGGTCCGTACAGAATACGGAGGATCAGATGCTGTATGCGGATGACTTCAATTATGGGGACAAAACCGTTCCCGTTATCGGAGAGGGCGGCACAATTACAGGCGTAGAGAGCTATGTTCGCTCACGCGGCGGGCCGCAGAGTGTAATTCCGCGCTATACCCAGGATCTCAACGGCGCGTTCGAGGGGTATCTGGTTAACGGCACGGATAACTATGTGCTGCGGCAACAGCTGGACCAGGTAACTACCGGCGTGGGCGGTGCCTGGAACGGCGGAGATCCGGTCACCGTAATCGGCGATTACCGCTGGACCAACTATAAGGCCAGCGCCGATGTGTCTTTTGAACAGAACAGTACGTATGGCGGGAACAATTACGCAGCGATTGGAGCCAGATATCAAGGCGGCCCGCAGACAATTAACGGTACTCCTTATGCGCTTAAGTTCTGGTTCGATGGCGGTTGGCAGCTGCTGTCCAGTGGCGCCGTTGTAGCCAGCGGCAATGCAGCCACCGGCACTGGCTCCGGCGGCGTGAAGATTGACGGATTTGACACCGCACATGATGCTTGGCATAACCTTGCCATCGAGGTTGCCGGTGACAAGATTACCGCCTATCTGGATGATGTTAAGCTTGCGGCATACACCGACCCGAATCCGAAGCTGTCCGGACGCGTGCAGCTCGCGAGCGGCTTCTACCATGTCCGCTTCGACAATCTGAAGGTGGAGAAGGTGGAGGGATATACGCCTTATTATTCAGAGCAGCTGGATAATCTGGAGATGGCTGATCTGGCGCAGGCACCAGCGGCGAAGCTGGAATACGAGGGTGCCTGGGCCCATGAGAATGGAAAAGGCATGTATGTATATCAGCGGTCCCTGTCTACCAGCCAGGGTGCGGGTGCGGTGCTGAAGTATACTTTTAACGGCACGGGACTTGATATTCTGGGGCCGAACGACGGCTCGGCCAAGCTGGAAGCTGTAGTGGACGGGGAGACCCAAGTGGTCTCGGGCAGTACGGCGGCAGCGAGGGAGCTGTATCAGGCCTTCACGCTGCGCGGGCTGAAATACGGTGAGCATACCGTCCAGATCAAGGTGCTGAGCGGAACCCTGGCCGTTGATTCCGTAGCGGTCATCGGCGGGGAAGGGGCTGGCAGCCCGGATACGGCGGGGCTTCAGCAGGCGGTGAATGCTGCGCTGGAGATCAGCAGAGAGGACGATTTCCCCGAGAAGGACTGGAATACCTTCGTTCATGCACTGGGCGCAGCCCAGGCAGCACTAAGTGATCCGGTTCTGAACAGATTGGACCAGGAAGGGGCTGCGCAGCTTGAAGCACGCCTGACGTTCGCCCGGAATATGCTGACTACGGGAGATGTGAGAGAGCTTGCGGCTATTCCGGACAGGGCGACCTATGTAGGGAGATTGCCGGAGCTTCCCGCCACCGTGGAAGCCACACGTGCAGACGGTACGAAATTACAGGTGGCTGTGAAGTGGAATCTGGAAGCGGTCAGCTTCAACAATCCTTTTGAAAGGGTGGCTATAACCGGCTCCTACGGAAGCTTGAAGACCACGGCTTATGTGGAGGTGGTGCCACAAGGGCTTGTGTACTTCCTGGACCCTGGAGTCCCAGCGGACGGCGACACCCCGCCATTTACGACGATTAAGAATTTCGCAGGTGAAGGCCTGTTGAATAACAAAGCAGACCAGCTGTCGGCAGAGGACACGGTATGGGGACATACCAACACGGGGGCGAACTATAACCCTAAGGGGCTGGGCGGTGCTGTAGTCACTACCGATAAGGCCCAGACAGGGGTATACAGCTCGAATACGAAGAATACGCCGCTCGTCTACAATCTGCCGCTCTCTGCGGGCCCATACACGATTACTTCCTACCATCTGGACTGGTGGAACAATGCCAGCCGGACCATGGATATTACACTCAGCTATGTGGATGCCGAGGGGAAGGTCGTGAATGAGACCGTTAAGACCGGCTTGGTTGCAGGCCCGAATGGGGTCATGGTTCAGCATGATTTCACGCTGCCGGTCAGCGGTACGGTGAAATATTCGGTGAATAATACGTTCAGTCAGGCTCCGCTAATCAGCTATCTGGCGGTAGCCAGAGATAAGTCCAGTGTGGAGAATGAGCAGGCTGTCACTGAGGCGAAGAGCATCCTTGAAGGCGCGAAGTACAGCGTGAAGAAGGAGACAGCGGGAAGTGTAGAGGCTGTACGGATCTGGCTGGCGCAGACCATCGGCGGATTGCCGGGCTTCAAGGGCACCGGGGTTACCCTGGGGGACATTACCTTGTCTGCATTCCGGGGAGCAACGGAGGACACAGAGGGCAGCTTCACTTTCTCGGTAACCTTAAGCAAGGGAGAAGCATCGGCAGAAGGTACTGCCAGCGGTACAATCACGCTACCGGTACCGGATAGGGTTCCGCCGGTGATTACCCTGAATGGTGAGACGACAGTTAATCTACCGGTTGGTGCGGAATACACCGATGCGGGAGCTACCGCCAATGATGATCAGGACGGAGATATAACGGACCGTATTTCGACAACGGTCACCAGCGAAGTGTATGGCTTGACGGAGCTGGATACTTCCAAGGTTGATATCTATACCATCCATTATAATGTCAGTGATAAGGCGGGCAACGCGGCTGCTGAAGTGACAAGACGGGTAGTGGTTGCGCTCGATCCGGATGTAACGAAGCCGGTAATTACCTTGCTTGGTGAAGCATCCGTTCAATTGGAAAAAGGTGCAAGCTATACGGATGCCGGAGCTACAGCGGCAGATGACCGGGACGGCGATATTACAGACCGTATCGTTGTAACGATTACGCAGGATGGGGAGACCGTGCTGACGCTGGATACTTCAGCAGCAGGCAGCTATGTGTATCATTATAATGTGACTGATACAGCTGGCAATGCGGCTGCTGAGGTGACAAGAACAGTCACTGTAAAAGAAGAGGAGCTGCCGCCGGAAGTGACTCCGACTCCGACACCAACTCCGACGCCAACTCCGGTGCCGACAGCAACGCCTGCTCCTGCGGAAGTGCCAGTATGGACACCGGCACCGGCACCGGCTGCAACGCCAGCTGTAGCCCCGTCATCTTCACCGCAGACGGAGAAGGTTCTTGCACCGGCAGATTTCCCGGCACCGGCTGGCGGAGTTATAACCGTTCAGCTTAGCGATGCTATAGCATCCGTGCTGCTTCCGGCAGATGTATCAGGAATAACAGGAGAGAATACCCTGCGTCTTGCCTGGAACTCAGTTGCCGTTGAACTGAGTCCGCAAGTGCTGAAGAGCATCCGGGAGAAGGCTGCCGTTGCTGGAAGACAGCCGGAAGGATCGGCGCTCAGGCTCTCTGCCGTGAAGACAGCGAGAGCTGCTGCGGAGCAGATCATAAATAACCCGGCGGTCAATGGGGCCGTTCAGTTAACGGCGGCAAGTGATGTGATCCGCTTCAGCCTGGAGCTTGTGGCTGCGGACGGCACTGCCGTACCGGTCACAACGTTTAACCAGCCGCTGACGCTTACCTTCACGGTTGATCCTAATGCTAACCGCAGCTTACTCGGCCTCTACTATATTGCTGCCAACGGGGCCGTGGAATACATGGGCGGCACGCTGACAGACGGTAAACTTACCGCTGGTGTGCAGCATTTCAGCCAGTATGCGGTGCTGGAGTATGACAAGACATTCTCGGATGTCAGCGGCAATAGCTGGGCCAGCGGTGTTATTAAGTCTATGGCTGCGAAGCATATCATCGAAGGGATTTCCAGCAGCGAGTTCCAGCCGCAAGGAGAAGTCACAAGGGCGCAATTCGCCGCGATGATTACACGTGCGCTTGGCCTTAAGTCGGCAAGCCCATCCGCATTTGCCGATGTGGACGCCAAGTCCTGGTACGCTGAAGCTGTGGCGGCAGTGAAAGAAGCGGGCATCGTGCACGGACGCAGTAAGGATGCCTTCGCTCCGAATGAACGCATTACCCGCGAGGAGATGGCGGTCATGATCGTCCGTGCGTACGAACACTTGAAGGGAAGCAAGAACAGCAGTGAATCCGCTGCCAGCTCGTTCAGTGACTATTCCCGGATTCAGGGTTGGGCGAAGAACGCTGCCGTTACCGCTGAACAGGCGGGCCTGATCCAAGGACGCGGCAACCAGCAATTCGCGCCGCAGGAGACCATGACCCGCGCCGAAAGTGCGCAAGTCATCGCTAATTTGCTGGGGCCATAGGTAAGCTGGAGATGTAAGCTTCAACTCTAAGTTACCGGCTTAACTCCAAACTAACTATAAGTCAAATAGAGCAGCGGTTCTCCAGTATAGGGGAACCGCTGCTCTTCGTAAACATACTGAAATGAAAGGGATAAGTCCCTCTGAATCCGCCGAAAGTGGGCTATACGTGGAAATGAGAGGGATGACTCCCTCCGAATCCGCCGAATATGGGCTACAGGTGGAAATGAAGGGGATAAATCCCTCTGAATGCTTCGAAAGTGGGCTACAGGTGAAAATGAAAGGGATAAGTCCCTCTGAATCCGCCGAAAGTGGGCTACGCGTGGAAATGAAAGGGATAAGTCCCTCTGAATCCGCCGAAAGTGGGCTACGCGTGGAAATGAAAGGGATAAATCCCTCTGAATCCGCCGAAAGTGGGCTACGCGTGGAAATGAAAGGGATAAGTCCCTCTGAATCCGCCGAAAGTGGGCTACGCGTGGAAATGAAAGGGATAAATCCCTCTGAATCCGCCGAAAGTGGGCTACGGGTGAAAATGAAAGGGATAAATCCCTCTGAACCCGCCGAAAGTGGGCTACACGTGGAAATGAAAGGGATAAGTCCCTCTGAATCCGCCGAAAGTGGGCTACGCGTGGAAATGAAAGGGATAAATCCCTCTGAATCCGCCGAAAGTGGCGCGTGGAAATGAAAGGGATAAGTCCCTCTGAATCCGCCGAAAATGGGCTACACGTAGAAATGAGAGGGAGGAGCAAAAGTGCACCTCATTCCGCCAAAAGCGGGCAGCAGTCGTGAAGGAGGAGCAAAAGTGCACCTCATTCCGCCGAAAGTGGTCAGCGGTCGGTAAGAAGGAGCAAAAGTGCACCTCATTCCGCCGAAAGTGGTCAGCGGTCGGTAAGGAGGAGCAAAAGTGCACCACATTCTGCCAAAAATGAGCAGCAGTCGTGAAGGAGGAGCGGTTGCTTGAAGGTTGGACATACTGTCGATTAATCCGGTTGATCGCAATGGAAAAAATGAGCTGTCTCCAAGCCAGCTTCGACTGGAAGAGACAGCTCATCTTTAACGCTCAATGATCAATAGGATGGCTGCCATGATGCTATTAGGATTGGTTGCGATAACCGGAAATAACATTTCTGACTTGGATATTATCGGTGCTTTCGGGACTCATCGGAATAGCGGGCAGGACCCTTGCGGTTGTCAGGTCAATTGGACGAACCGTTTTAGTTTGTCCCACGTAGACCTTGGTATCCGAGGAGAACGCCAGATCTCCTACATAAGGAAACCTGACTAACGGGAAATTGATACCGGTTAGAGTGTAGAGTTGCACCGCAGCGATCGGTGTAGTTGTGGGCTGAATGGTGACGCCAACATATATTTGCATACGCGAATAACGGATTTTATCCTGCCCCTTGTAGCTGGGGATATCTGCATAATCATCGAAGGTTATGTTTCCATCTTCATCAACGGCAAGGTTAATGATTTGTTTGATAATGCTTTTTCCTTCGTCCGTGGTGCAAAGTAACATTTTGTTGTCCAGGTAGACGCCGGATACTGTATTGTCCAGCAAACTTGACGTAACCGGCTTGCCAATTTGTTCATCAGTGTGAACCAGCATGCCGGAATTTCCCAGCGTGATTTGGGTGTGCCCATCCGGGTGAACGGTCAGGGGATTAAGGCCCTCGTAAAAGGTAAGCTCCATTTCCTTGCCATACGGGTAAGCGATGTGATCCTCAAAGGAAATGGCGACAACGTAATCTTTACCATCGGCAACCTTGCAGGCAACATAGATAAAGTTGCTGTTCTCATTACTCGCAAAGGCAAAAGGCTTGCCTGGGCCCACATCCACATCTTTTATAACATCATTCGTGAGGGTATCAACAATCACAACTGTTTTTTCACCGGAATTGGCTATATACAGTTTACCGCCCAAAGGAGAAGCGAAGATAGCAACAGGGTAAGAATCATTTGATTGGCCCACGCGAAAGCTAGTCAGAACGTCAAGTGTACTCGTATCAACGACGGTGACCGAGCTGCCCTTGCTGCTCAGCACGTAAAGTCTCTTTTCTTCTATATCCAGACACATAGGGCCAGGATCGAAGCCCACGGTAATAGTTCGGATAATCTCATCGTGAACAGGATCAATAACGGCAACATACCCGGCAACATAATCATATACATAACTAACATAGACGTAAGGATAACCTGAGGATAAAGTTCTATCTCTGTTTGCCGTTGCCTTGTTAGGATTCATGAATGATAACCCCCTTCATAGGCTCTACCTGATGGACCCGCCGGCATTTACTAGGATTGAGTGCGATAACCGGAGATAATATTCTTGACATTGATGCGGTCATTGCTTGCGAACCCAATCGGGATAGCGGGCAGAGCCGTTGCGGTTGACAGATTGATGGGACGAATTGCACTCAGTTCTCCTACATAGGCTTTGGTGTCTGAGAAGAAAGCCAGATCGCCAACAGAAGCAAGGGAAATGAACCTGGACTGGGTACCGGTTGAATTATAAATTTGCAGGCCACCCGTCGGGAAAGTAGTAGGCTTTATGGTGACGCCAATATACTTTTGATTACGCGACACACGAATTTTATCCTGGCCTTTGTAACTGTTAATATCTTTGAAATCTTCATAGGTTATGCTTCCATTCGAACTAACGGTAAGGTCAGTGAATCGTTTCAGATAGCTTCTTCCTTCTTGCGTGGTACAAAACAACAATTTGTTATCCAGGAAGACTGCGGATACCGTATTGTCCAGTAGACTAAACGTAGTAGGCTGACCTTTCACATTATCATCAAAAAAACACATGATACCGTTATTCCCCAGCGTGATTTGAGTATGCCCATCCGGGTGAACGGTCAAGGGATTACGGGTTCCGTCAAAGGTAAGCTCATATTCAATGCCAAAGAGATAACCACTGTCATCTTCAATGGAAATGGCGACAACATAATCGTCTCCATCGGCAACCCTGCATGCGGCATAGACATAGGGGCTATTCTTGTTGCTCGCAAAGGCGAAGGGCTTACCGGGGCCCATATCCACTTTTGTTATAACCGTATTTGTGCTGGTATTAATAATCGTAACGTCCTTATCGCTGGAATTGGCTACATAGGCTTTGTCACCGTAAGCGGCAACGAAGACCGCAACAGGATTGGAAGGTGTGGCATTACCATTGCCGACGAAAACGGTAGCGAGAATGTTAAAGGTTGCAGTATCAATGATGGTGACTGTATCCCCGCCAGTATTTACTACGTACAGCTTCTTCTCTGCGGGGTCCATGCACATAGGGCCAGGGTTCATACCCACCGGAATTCGTCCCTTAAGCCGATCTTCTACCGGATCAATAACAGCAACATATCCAAATTGATAGTCAACTTCATACGTTACAAAGACATAAGGATCACCTGAGGTTAAATTCCTGTTGTTGTTTGCCGTTGTCTTGTTCGGATTCATACATTAAATCCCCCTTCTTATGTTTGAACCTGATGGACTCGCTGGACCCGGCGGACCTACAACCAGGGTGGACAGCTGCAAGATTTTGTCCGGAATCCGCATTTGGATGTTTGTTATAAGTTATGTTTGGGGTGCAGGTATATGTTATCCTGCTCAAAAAAGAACTGCCCCCAAGTCGATTTCGACTTGAAGAGGCAGCTCTATTGCAACGCTAAATGACCATAGGTTTGGTTGCTATTCTGTTATAATGATTGCTTGCTAACCGGAAATAATATTCTTTACATTAATGCGAGTGTCGGTTGCGTACCCAATCGGGATCGCGGGCAAGGCCGTTGCGGTTGCCAGATCAATCGGACGAATCGCGCTTAGTTCTCCGACATAGGCCTTGGTGTCTGAGTAAAACGCCAAATCGCCGATAGAATCAAGCGCAACGAGCCTGGACTGGCTACCGGTTGGGTTTAAAATTTGCAGACCACCCGTAGGGAAAGTGGTGGGCTGTATGGTGACGCCAATATACTTTTGATTGCGCGACACACGAATTTTATCCTGGCCTTTGTAACTGGGGATTTCTGAAAAAGTATAGCCTTGATCATTTCCTTGCATATCAAGCTCCAGGCCAACTAATAGTTTCAGATAGCTTTTTCCTTCTTCCGTGGTGCAGAATAAATATTCATTGTCCAAGAAAACTGCAGATACCGTATTGTCCAGTAAACTAAACGTGCGGGGGACGCTTTGTGCAAAAAGATCAAGATAAGTAAGCAAACCGGTTGTTCCAAGTGTGACTTGGGTATGTCCATCCGGGTGAAGTGTCAAGGGGTTGTGAATTCCGTCAAAGGTAAGCTCATATTCGTTGCCATACTGAAAAGTGGAGTTGTTGTCAACGGAAATGGCAACAATATAATCTTTTTTATCAGCAAGCTTGCAGGCAACATAGACATAGGAGCTATTCTGATTACTCGTAATGGCGAAAGGTGTACCGGGGCCCGCATCCACATTGGTTATAACCGTATCTGTGTGGGCATCAATAATCGTAACACTATGATCTACTGAATTGGCTACATAGACTTTATAACCATTAGGAGCAAAGAAGATTTCAACAGGTTCGACATTTGCGCCAACGAGAGTGCCAACGCGAATGGTTTTGATAACGTTAAATGTATTCGCATCAATGACGGTGATCGTATTCCCGTGGGTATTCACTACATACAGCTTTTTCTCTACAGGATTCATGCACATAGGACCAGGGTTCATACCAACCTGAATCCGTTTGATAACCTTATCTTCTACAGGATCAATAACAGCAACATATCCAATGAAATAATCAAGCTCATAAGACACATAGACGTAAGGATCGCCGCCCGCGGGTAAATTGCTGATACTGTTTGCCTTCTCCTTGTTCGGATTCACGAATGAAATCCCCTTTCTTGTGCTCAGGGCCTATGTTGACTGATTGCTATAACCCGAAATAATATTCTTGACTTTGATACGAGTGTCAGTTGCGAACCCGATCGGGATAGCGGGCAAAGCCTTTGCGGTTGCCAGATCAATCGGACGGATCGCGTTCAGTTCTCCCACATAGGCCTTGGTGTCTGAGAAAAATGCCAGATCGCCGACATAAGAGAGTGGAACTAACCAGGAACTGGCACCGTGTACATTATAGATTTGCAGGCCACCTGTCGGTAAAGTAGTGGGTTGAATGGTAACACCAATATATTCTTGCGTACGTGACACACGAATTTTATCCTGGCCTTTGTAACTGGGAACATCTGCAACTTTATCAAAGGTGATGTTTCCCTTCCAATCAACAGTCAGGTCAGTAATCCGTTTCAGAATGGCCTTTTCTTCTTGCGTGGTACAGAATAATAATTTGTTGTCCAGGTAAACCCCAGATACCGTATTGTCCAGCACACTTGACGTGTTGGGCAAGCCAATACTACCATTTCCAAAATAGGTAGCCATGCCTATAGGCCCAAGCGTGACTTGCGTGGGTTCGTCCGGGTGAACAGTTAAGGGGTTGCGGATCCCGTCAAAGGTAAGCTCGATGCCTTGATTATACGGAAAAGCGTGGTAGTCATCTTCAACGGAAATGGCGACAACAAAATCTTTTTTATCGGCAACCCTGCAGGCAACATAGACAAAATCACTATTCTCATTACTCGCAAAGGCGAAAGGCTTGCCTGGCTTGCCAGGAACGATATCCAAATTTGTTATAACCGTATTCGTATCGGTATCAATAATCGTAACGTTCTGATCTCCGGCATTGGCTACATAGACTTTGTTACCGTAAGGTGAAGCGAAGATAGCAACAGGATCGGTATTTGTGCTGCCAACAGTGCCAACGCGAACGGTTTTGATAATGTTAAATGTACCCGTATCAATGATGGTGACCGAACTCGAACGGGTATTAAGTACGTAAAGCCTTGTCTCTGCGATATTAGTGCACATCGGGCCAGGGTTGTAGCCCACCTGAATCCTTTTGATAACCTTATCTTCTAGAGGATCAATAACAGCGACATACCCGATTTGATAATCAAGTTCATAAGACACATAAACGTAAGGATCCCCTGAGGGTAAATTCTTGCTGCTATTTGCCTTGTTCGAATTCACGGATGAAATCCCCTTTCTTGTGCTCTACCTGATGGACTCGCCGGGCCCGGCGGACTGACAACCATGATGGGCAGGCGCGCCAGATAGTATCCGGATGCCGCATTTGGATGTCTGTTATAGGTTATGCTTATATTTTCCACACAGAACAACCAAAACGTCCAGGAAGGCCACAAAAAGGGTTGGTGTAAAGTCGTTTACAATACATAAGCTCTTGTTATATCTGCTGTTATACCTGCTCAAAAAGAGCTGCCCCCAAGTCCATTTCGACCTGAAGAGACAGCTTCACGTAACGCTGAGTGACCCATAGGATGGGCCGCTATGCTGCTATAAGGATTGATAGCTATAACCGGAAATAATATTTTTGACAGTGAGGAGATCCATGAAGTTTATGCCAATCAGTATACCGGGGAGGGCTGTTGCCCTTACCACATCAATTGGAATAATCGCCATCATATCTCCTACATAGGCCATGTTGTCACCGGCAAACGCTAAATCACCTACAAGGGAGAGCGGAACAAATCGTGAACTAGCAGCGTTTACATCGTAGATTTGCAGACCACCTGTATGAGAATTAGTGGGCTGTATGGTGACGCCAATATAATTTTGATTACTTGAAGCACGGATTTTATCCTGGCCTTTGAAACTGGATATTTCTGTGAATTGATCAAAGGTAATGTGTCCCTTATAGTCAATTCGCAGGTTTTTAAATTGTTTCAGGTAGGTTTTATTTTCTTGGGAGATGCAAAATAATAATCCGTTGTCCAGATAGACCCCGGATACCGTATTATCCAACAGACTCAGTGTTTTGGACTGATAAACTTCATGGATTCCAAAATAAGTCAACATCCCAGTCGGCCCAAGTGTGACTTGTGTTTGTCCTAATGGGTGAGCGGTCAAGGGGTTGTGGGTCCCGTCAAAGGTAAGCTCAATTCCATCTCCAACTGGATAAACGCTATCATCCAGATAGGAAATGGCGACAACATTACCGTTATCAGTATCTTTAGACTTGCATGCAACAAAGACATAGGGGGCATTCTTATGACTCGCAAAGGCAAACGGGTAGCCACTTCCGGCTGGAACCATATCTACTTGCTTAATAACCTCATCCGTGACGGAGTCAATGATTGTCACGGCCCTGTCACCAGAATGGGCTACATAGACTTTGTTCACGCTAGAAGCAGCGAAGATAGCAACAGGAGCGCTATTGGTAGAGGGACTGCCAATGTGAACCGTTTTGATAACTTTTAAGGTATACGTATCAATGACAGTGACAAAATCCTGATCGATGTTCACTACATAAAGCTTATCCTCCTGGTAATTCAAGCACATAGGTCCGGGGTTGAAGCCTACCTTAATCCGTTGGATGACGGTATTTTGTGCAGGATCAACGACAGCAACATGGCCACCACCATTGCTAGCAACATAACTCACAAACACATAAGGATAACCTGATGCTAGATTTCTTCTGCGGTTTTCCATATTGGTATTCACAATTAAAAACCCCTTTCATGTGCTTCTAACTCATGGACTCGCCGGGCCCGGCGGACAGACAACCGGATGGGCAGGCGCGCCGGTTATGTCCGGAGGCCGCATCAGGTTGTCTGCTGTATGTTATGTCTTGATGCTCCGGCCCGAATAATCCATTCGTCCAAGAAAGCCACAAAAAGGCAGAGGTTACCCCTTCACCGCCCCCGCAGTAAGTCCGCTAACAATGTACTTTTGGCAGAAGATGTACAGGATCAGCACAGGCAGCGAGGTCAGCACCAGATCGGCGAAGATCAGGTTCCAGTCCCGGCTGTACTTGCCGTAGAAATTGTACACCGACAGCGGCATCGTCCAGTCCGAGCTGTCGGTCAGGAAGTAGAGCGGAATGGTAATGTCGTTCCAGACGGACATGAAGACCATAATCGCTACGGTGGCGTTGACCGGAACGATCAGCGGGGTCACAATTTTGAAGAACACATCGAACGTATTTGCACCCTCCAGAAAAGCTACCTCATCCAGCGCTTTGGGAATAGAGCGGATGAATCCGCTGTACAGGAACACGCTGAACGCCGTGTTGAGCGAAGCATAGATCAGGATGACGCTGGTGATGCTGCCGTAGAAGCCCATCCACTGCACAACGCGGATCGTTGTAATCGTGGACATCGGCGCAATCAGGCCCATGAAGAAGAACATGTACAGGAAATTCGACCATTTGGTCTCCCGGCGCACGAGAATGAAGGAGGCCGCCGACGAGGTGAAGATATTCAGAATAGAAGAGACGCCGGTAATCAGCATCCCGTTCAGGAACGCGCGCCCCAGTCCCCCTTCACGGAAGACCGTTGTATAGTTGGAGAAGTTCCACTTCTCCGGGAGCCGCAGGGAGAACTTCAGCACCTCGGCGCTGGTCATGAAGCTTCCGAACAGCATAATCAGCAGGGGCAGGATAATCAGCAGGGAGGCGAGGATCAGCAGCCCTTCGACTACATAGTTGCGCCAGGCCATTTTACGTGAAAAGCTCATTATTCCGATACCTCCTTACGCCGCATGAAGATCAGCAGGGGAATGGCAATGATCGTTACGGCAGCGAACAGCAGGGTGTTGACGGCTGTGCCCAGCCCCCAGCTTCCCTCTCCGAACGAGCGCAGGATGATTGTACCGACCACCTGGGAGGCATTGCCGGGTCCCCCGCCGGTGAGCACGAATACCTCGGAGAACACCTTAAGGCCGCCGATCAGAGTAAGCATCAGATTGATGTTGATCGCAGGGAGCAGCAGCGGAATCGTGATGCTGCGGAAGCTGCGCCAGGAACCGGCGCCGTCAATGGTGGCGGCTTCATAATACTCTTTGGAGATCGACTGGAGTCCGGCCAGGTAGATTGCCATTTGGAAGCCGGTATGCTGCCAGATGGACACGAAGGCTACGGTCCAGATGACAAGGGCCGGATTGGTCAGCCAGGCCTGGCTCAGCGAAGGCAGACCCACAGCTTCGAAGATGCGGTTAATCGTTCCGTCGGAGCGCAGCATGGGTGTGAACACAATGCTAATAACCAAAACGCTCAGGATTGACGGAGAATAGAAAATAGCCCGCAGCAGATTTTTGGATTTTAGCTTCATGTTCAAGCCGACCGCCAGCGCGATCCCGAGCAGATTCTTGCCTATAACGGTGACCACGGCGAAGATGGCCGTATTTTTGATGGCGAGCAGCAGGGTTCTGTCGGTGAAAATACGCTCAAAGTTGTCCCAGCCGATAAACTGGATATTCTCCCGGTCCAGCCGCCAGTCGGTGAAGGAATAGAAGAGTCCGGTTAGCGCAGGCAGCACGAAAAACACAGAATAGATCAATAGCGCAGGCCAGATCAGGTAATACGAGTATAGTCTCTTGGATACTTTCATCTCTTCACACTCCTCTATAGCCAGGAACAGAATAAAGCCCCGGACGGACTTTATTCTGCCTGTTGTAATGGTTATCCGCTCTAATTAAAAGCCTTCGACGCCTTTGTCCTTCATCAGCTGGCTGAATTTCTCATCCCAGGCCTTGAGCACGCCCTTGGCGTCCAGCCCGCCGGCGAACTCATCCTGAAGCAGGCGGTACAGCTCGCTGCGGTCTACGATCATGTAAGCATCGGTAGTCAGCGTAGTCTTCTTCGGTGTGATATATTGATCGACAATCTCCTGCTTGTATTCCGGAAGCTTCGGCGTAGTGACATCGCTGAAGTTGGAGACGGAGGCCTGGCTGTCAACCATTTTCTGTGCAACTTCTTTGGTGGCGAGGAATTCCAGGAATTTCTTCGCTTCATCCATATGCTTGGCTTTCTTCGGAATGAACAACTGGCCGCCCAGCGGGCTTGCGCCCAGACTTGCATCGTCAGAGGAAGGGATGGCGAACAGGCCCAGATGCACATTCGGATCTTTCTCCGCCACGTTCACGATCAGCCAGTCTCCCATGAACATCATCGCGGTTTCCTTGTTCAGGAATTTGCCCACGGCCATATCATAGCTGTCGCTGAGGATGTCAGTGTTGGTGTAGCCTTTCTTGTAGACCTCGTATTGCTGCTCCAGGAAGGTCGCGAATTCCGGAACATCGGACCACTTCTTGCGGCCGGCATTGATGTCCTCGAACAGGGAAGGTTCGTTCTTGGCCGCCCAGTCGGCAAAAGCGGCAGCCGGCCAGATATTCGCCGCCCAGTTATCCTTGAACGGCATGAAGACCGGTGTAACGCCGCTGGCCTTGATTTTCTCACACACCGCCAGGAATTCCTCGTAGGTTTTCGGAATGCTCAGCCCCAGCTCCTTGAAGATATCCTTGTTGTAGACCACTCCCTGCATCCCTGTATCCTGGCTGTAGTGGAAGCTGTATACATGACCATAGGCGGAGAGAACGTCCTTGTTCAGCAGCCGGCTTACCCACGGCTCATTGTCGAGAATCTCGAAGTTACGCTCCAGGTTAAGATCCGTGGTGGCACTGGCGAGATTGTATTGAATCAGGTCAGGGACCTCATCGACAGCAAGCTTGGTCTGTAGTACGGTGGCGGTCTGTTCTGCCGGAAGCAACTGGAGATTCACTTTGATATTGGTTTTCTGTTCGAACTCATCCAGTACATCCTGGGCCACAAACGCCGAATCCTGCGAGCTTTTGGAGATGGCCAGCTCAATGGTTACCTTTTTGCCGCCGCTGCTGCCACTGCCGCTGTTTCCGTTTCCGCCGCTGTTGGTAGCCGCGGCATTGCCGGAGCCTGAATTGTCTGACCCGCACGCCGCCAGGGATAAGGTCATTACACCGGCCAGTACGCCTGTTGCGATTTTTTTCAGTTTGCTATTCATGTGATCGCCCCCGTTATGAAATTTTCTGTAGATTGAATCCGTTTACATTTTTGATTATAGAATGAGGATTGCGTAAGGTACATGTTTGTACTTGACTCTTTCTGTGTAATATTCTGAACTCCGCGGCCGCTTGTCGGTTTGCCTGTTTGGTTGTAAAGTAAGGAGCATCAAACGCTTCAGGGAGGATTCAACTTGGCTAACCTACTGAACAAATTGGGCAGAGGCAGGGTTCAGGCCAGTCTGCAAACGAAGTTCTTCTTCACCTTCATGCTGCTCCTGCTGATTGTGCTGGGCTGCTTCCTGGTCTATGTGAACTATATGGTCATCCAGCCGCTGAAGGACAAGACAGAGAATGAAATGAAGCTGGCCGCCGTCAAAGTCAGCGATCAGCTGAACCTCTATATCTATAACCAGAACCAGTTGTCCCAGCGGATTCTATCGAATAAAGAGGTGTTCACACTCCTGTCCGAGGGCGATTACTCGCAACTGACCCTGGAGGGCCTTACCCGGAGCCGCAGGCTTAAGGATATTATGTTCCAGGCGCTGGGTCCGAGTCTGAACATTGAAGATATGATTATTTATGACCTAAAAGGGGCCGGGGTGGCCTCTTATATCGGAACCGCCGGGAACCCGGCTTCGCTTAGGCCATTCCTAGAGATCAGCGGCAAGCTGGCGACCTGGAATGCAAGCGGTTACGCGCTGTACCGCCACCCGGGGAATGCCATTTCTTTTGTGCGGGCGATTATGAACCAGAACGGCCAGGTGTTCGGCTATCTGGCGGTTCAGCTGGATCAGCGGTATTTGAACCGGGCGGCTGCGGGCCTTGCGGGCGGCAAGGTGTATATCATGGATCAGGAGCAGCGGCTGGTCTCAAGCTCCCCTGTGCTGCAGGAAGGAGAGAAAGTCCCTGAATTCACAGCCTCTGCACCATCTAACGGAATCTATCTAAGCAGCAGCCAGAACTATGTGGCCTATCACCGGTCTGCCGAAACGGGCTGGACTACGTATGTGGTGAACCCCCGCAATGTGGTGCTCGGCCCGGTCAACTCTGTCAAATACATCTCCATTCTGCTCATTACAGCGCTGATTCTGTTCTCGTTCATCTTCATCTACTTCTCTACGAAGAACCTGCTGCTTCCCATCCGTAAGCTGCGCAGCCAGATTCTGCGGGTGAACTATAGCAATCTGAATGTGAGGGCGGATACCCGGACCCACAACAATGAGCTGATTCAATTGAATGGAGCGTTTCAGGAGCTGCTTGAACGGCTGCAGGAATCCATTGAACGGGAAAAGCTTGCGCTGCATGAAGAAGTGAAGTCGCGGAATTCCGCCCTGCAAGCACAGATTGCTCCCCATTTCATCCATAATGTCCTGTACCTCATCAGCATTGCCGCCCAGGAAGGTAAAAATGGGGTCGTCTCTGACATGTGCAAGCACCTGTCGGACAGCCTGCGCTATATTGTATCGTCGCCTTATCAGCATGTGACGTTGACGGAGGAGCTGAAGCATACCCGGCATTATTTGTCCCTGATTCAGCAGAATTTCGAGGACGATCTGGAGTGGGAGATTGACGAAGACGGGGTGTATGACCGGATTGAGCTGCCCCGTCTGGTCATCCAGCCGTTCGTGGAGAACTGTATTGAACATGCCTTCAGGAATACGGACCCTCCATGGAAGATCCAGGTGCGGGTGAAGGTGTATAACGGCTTGTGGGCCATCGAAATCCGCGATAACGGAGAGGGCTTCGAGCCGGGCCGGATCAAGGAGATTCTGGATAAAATCGACGGCTCGGATTCAGGGGTGTACGAGCTTCAGCATCATACTTCGGGGATTGGCAATATGGGCATTGTGAACACCGTGAACCGGCTGAAGCTGATGTACACCAACCGGCTGTTCTTCAACATCTACAATCATTCCGGGGAGGGGCAGGGCGCCACAGTTCAGATTATCGCATCCATGAGCAAAGACTTCTACTAGACCGGGAGGGACAGCGATGTATACCGCTATTATTGCCGAAGACAGCAAGCCGATTCTACGGAATATTGAGGCCCTTATGCAGTCTATGGAGCTGCCTGTGCATATCGCAGCCACTGTATCGAACGGGCTGGAGGCCCTGGAATATATCAAGACGCATCCGGTGGATATCCTGCTGACCGATATCCGTATGCCCAAGCTGGACGGGCTTGCGCTGATCGGGCAGTGCAGGCAGGTGAATCCGAAACTGAAGGCTGTGCTGATCAGCGGCTACAGTGATTTTGAATATACGCGCAAAGCGCTGAACCTGCAGGTGTTCGACTATCTGCTGAAGCCTGTCGAGCGCGGGCAGCTTGCGGAAGTAATGGAGCGGCTGGTTGCCCATTTGCAGGAGCAGCAGCAGCAAGGCAGTGCCGAGGCTCTGCCGGATGGGATTGCCGAGCTACGGCAGCGGAAGAAGAGCGGCGAGGAGCTGTTCGGGCAGCTCGAGCAGTACTTGCAGCAGCATAAGTACTCCCAGCTCTCGATTACCGATGTAGCGCTTAAGTTCCATGTAAGCCCCTCCTATGTGAGCAGGATCTTCAAGAAATATTCGCACCAGACCTTCGTGCATTACACGATGCAGCTGAAGATTGCCGAAGCCTGCCGGCTTATCGCTGAGCGGCCGGAGCTGAAGGTGAAGGAGCTGTCGGAGGTGCTGTCCTTCGGAGACCAGCATTATTTCTCCAAGGTGTTCAAGGAATATACCGGCGTAAGCCCTACAGAGTATAAGGGAGGGGAGCGGTAGCGGCAGCCGGTATAAAGATCGATTTTAAAAATTTGAGTCGAGGGAAAAGTGGCGGAGGGGAATTTTGGAACTGGAGGAGCGATAGCGACCGCCTTTGTATTAGGATTTCTACCGCGAAGAGCGATTCAAATCAGGGAATTTTAATACAACAGCGGCCGGAAGTCCAAAACTTCTCTGGAGTCACGGCTAATCCCGCAACAACAAAATTATTAATTCTTACGCATAGACGGCAGCGCAGCTGATAGGGGCGGTGCCGTCTTTATTTTCCATATTTACCGGGCGGGATGCCGGTGATGTTCTTGAACGTGCGGATGAAGTTGGCATAATCATTGAAGCCGGACAGGTAACAGGTATCGGATACGGAGTTTCCGGCAGCCAGGAGCTGCTTGGATAACGCGATTTTTTTGAGCAGGACATAACGGTAGACGGTTCCGCCGGTCTGCTGCTTGAACAGATGGCTGAGATAGTATTTATCCAGGTTCAGTTCTCCGGCGATGTGCCCCAGCGACAGGTTCAGATGCAGGTGGTTATCAATATAGCTCATGGCGGATTGGATATGGGAAGAGATCATGCTGGGAACGGCGGAACGGGTACGGCTGTACAGCTCATTGACCAGCACCAGGATTTGAATCAGGTAAGTCAGGGCCAGCACCTCACTGCCATACTGCTTATGCTCCAAGGCCGCAATCAGAAGGCGGGCCAGGTCGGTATACTCCGAGAGCAGCGGCTCCTCCATCCGGGCCAGGTTATTCTCGCCGGGCTGGCGGTTCTGGAAGCAGGCGAGCAGATTGGTCGTCGCCGTACAGAACGGGTAGACCAGCGGAGCTTTGAAGTGAATCGTGAGCCGTTCGTAGGGGTCCGGGGACCGGTTGATGATTTTATGAATCTCATGGTTGTTGAAGAGAAGAACGTCGCCCCGCTGGAGCGGATAGCTGTACTGGTCCACGAATCCGTTCACGCTGCCGCCGAGAAACAGGAAAATTTCATAGTGGTCATGGATATGGAAATCCCGCGTCGGCGAGATCGGGGAATTGCCGATCCCTGCCAGAATATCCCCGTCGAACGATTGATAATACCGGGCGTGCTTCATCCGGGTGGCCCCTTTCCTAACTTGCTGATCACAATATACGCAATAAATCATCATTATTCGCAAAGACATTGCAATAATACCACAATACACTAGAGAAGAAGAATACCTGAAAGGGTGGAATGGCAGATGGATGGGATGGAACAGCGTACCTACTGGCTGGATACGATGCTGAAGATCGGGGGGCCGGTCCTGGAAGCCCTGGCTGCGCGGAGATTGAAGGAACTGCTTCCTACGGAGTTTCACAGTGACCGGAGCCAGTTTGCACATCTGGAGGCTTTTGCACGGCTGGCCTGCGGGATGGCTCCATGGCTGGAGCTTGAAGGGCTTGAGGGCGAAGAAGAACAGCTTAGGGTCCGTTATGCCGGGCTGATGCTGGAAGCCATAGATGCGGCTGTCGATCCGCAGTCGCCTGACTATATGGAGTTCAAGACGGAAGGCCAGCCGCTGGTCGATGCGGCATTTCTGGCCCATGCCCTGGTGCGTGCGCCGAAAGCGGTTACAGCCCGTCTGTCCGAACGGGTCAGAGGCCATCTGATCCTGGCGCTGAAAGAGACGCGCCGGACTGCTCCAAGCGGCAGCAACTGGCTGCTGTTCAGTGCGATGGTGGAAGCGGCATTATATATGCTGGGCGACCCGGAATATGACCGGATGCGGGTAGGGTATGCCGTCCATATGTTCATGGACTGGTACAAGGGCGACGGCGTATACGGAGACGGGAAGGATTTTCACTGGGATTATTACAACAGCTTTGTGATTCAGCCGATGCTGGTGGATATCTTGGCTCTTTTTGAACAGGAAACAGAGCAGTATGCTCTGCTCAAGCCACTCGTCATGGACAGGGCGCAGAGGTATGCCTCCGTTCTGGAACGGAGTATCGCACCGGATGGAACGTATCCATTCCTGGGGCGTTCGATCGTCTACCGCTTCGGTGCGTTCCAACTGCTGTCCCAGGCGGCGCTCCAGCATTTCCTGGAAGACACGCTGCCTCCGGCACAGGTGCGCTGCGCTTTGACCGCCGTGATCCGCCGGATCATGGAGTATCCGGGCACGCTGGATGAGAACGGCTGGCTGCGCCCAGGCATCTACGGCTACCAGCCGGAGCTGGCAGAGAGCTATATCAACACGGGCAGTCTCTATTTGTGCGCCGCTGTCTTCCTGCCGCTGGGGCTGCCTCCGGCAGATCCCTTCTGGTCGGGGGCAGACATGAAATGGACGGCGCTGAGCATCGCAGACGGCGAGAATGTGATGCGGGATCATGCTTTGGAATAGAAGGGAGAAGAAGTTATGAATCAACTGGAGCTAGCCGCCATCATACAGGACATGATACCGGCAGATCTAAGCTTATATTATCCGCAGGGAGATTCGGAAGCTTTTTGGACACAGGCGTTATCCTCGGAAATATTGCAGGCAGACCTTGCCGAGATCCGCGCAGAGGCGCAGAGGCTGGACGGGCAGCCCATACCGCAGCTTACGTACACTCTATTTACCCTGTATGGGCGGACAGGTTCGAGGCTGGAGTATGAACGTCCTTATTTTGAACGGAGAAGAAGGCTGAATACCTATGTGTTCTTAAGTCTGCTGGAGCCGGAGAATACGGAGCATCTGGAAAAGCTGGCCGATGTGCTGTGGGCGATATGCGATGAATATACCTGGTGTGTACCCGCCCATCTGCCCGCAGAACATGATGCCTCAGAGATTAACCGGCATATTGACCTGTTCTCCTCCGAGACGGGCTTTGCCTTAAGTGAAATATCGCTGCTGCTCGGAGAACGTCTTCCGCCGTTGCTCCGCTCCCGGATACGCAGTGAGCTGGAGCGCAGAATCTTCCAGCCGTTCCTTGAGCATGGCCCGTATTTCTGGGAGACCTCGACCCACAATTGGGCCGCAGTCTGCGCAGGCTCCATCGGGGCGGCAGCACTGCTGCTTGTGAAGGACCCGGCCAGGCTGACGGATATCCTGCTGAAGACGGAGAGCAGCATGAATTATTATCTGCAGGGCTTCGGGGAGGACGGGGCTTGTCAGGAGGGGCTGGGCTACTGGAATTACGGGTTTGGCTATTTCACTTATTATAGCGATCTGCTGCGGGCGAGAAGCGGTGGCAGACTGGACTGGTTCAAGCAGGAAAAGGTGGCACAGATTGCCCGCTTCCAGCAGCAATGCTTCATCGACGGCAGCTATGTCGCCAATTTCTCCGACTCGGTGCCTCAGGTTAGGGTGCATAGAGGACTCTCCCATTATCTGGCGGAGGTCTATACCGGTGTCCTGCGCCCTCCGTCTGCGCTGCGCGCCCCGTTCACGGAGGATCACTGCAGCCGCTTCGCCCCGGCTCTGCGCAACCTGATCTGGACAAGAGCGGGTAAAGAGAACATCACTTGGGAGGCAGGCAGCAGCTATCTTCCCGATGCCGCCTGGCTGGTATCGCGGCATGTGTCCACAGCAGGCGCCTTCGGCTTCGCCGCCAAGGGCGGCCACAACGACGAGCCGCATAACCATAATGATCTGGGCCAATTCATTCTGAGCGGACGGGGCGAGATCTTCGCCGCCGATCTGGGCAGCGGGGAGTATACGGCGGACTATTTCGGAGCCGGCCGTTACGGGTATGACTGCAACGGATCGCAGGGCCATTCGGTCCCGGTCATTGACGGCCAGTACCAGGGGGCAGGCCGCGGGTTCTGCTCCAAGGTGCTTCATGCCGCTGCGGCACCGGATAAGGATGAGCTGATGCTGGAGCTGGCGCGCGCCTATCCGGTAGCCGGACTGCAGTCCCTGGTCCGCTCGCTGGTATGGCATAAGGAGGAGCTGCCGCGTCTGGAGTTGACCGACACCTACCGGTATGCCGGGACTCCGGCAGGCTGGACGGAGCGGTTTGTCACCTGGCGCAGACCGGAGCTGGCGGAGCCGGGCAACGTGCTGCTGCCGGGAGCTGATGGCAGCGGCGTTCTGGTGGCTTATAATCCGCAGATCGTGCAGCCGGAGATTACGGTACATGCGTACAAGGATCATTTTGGCCGGGAGACGCAGTGGCATAGTCTGGACTTCCATGCGCTTCAGCCCGGGGCAGTGGGTGTATTGGCTTTTACTTTTCAATTTATATAAGTGACGATACAGGGTATATCATTCAGATAAAGGCGGGATTCAGATGAGCGGAACCACACAGCAGGCCTGGGTTGATGAGGCCTGGAGCAAGGCGCTGGAGAAGACGAGAAGGAACAGTGTGAGCATAGGGGCCGAGTTCCCCCATGCGAGCCAAGGCGGCAAGTATGTACTGGAGGCGCCGAGCTGGTGGACGGCCGGCTTCTGGCCGGGAATGCTCTGGCAGCTCTATGCCGGGAGCGGCGACGAGAGCCTGAAGGCGATTGCCGAGCGCTGCGAGCAGCGGCTGGACGAGGTGCTGGACGGATACGTGAAGCTGGACCACGACCTGGGCTTCATGTGGCTGCTGACCAGCGTAGCCAACTACAAGCTGACCGGCGCAGAGCAATCGCGGGTCCGGGCGCTTAAGGCTGCCAATTATCTGGCTGCCCGCTTCAATTTTAAAGGCCGTTATATCCGGGCCTGGAATCCGTGGAGAGAAGGCGAGGACAACAGCGGAGTCGCCATTATCGACTGCAGCATGAACACCAGCCTGCTGTTCTGGGCTTCCGAAGTCACCGGAGACCCGCGCTACCGGCATATCGCCGAAGCGCATATGGATACGGTGCTGGAGCATTTCATCCGGCCGGACGGCTCTGTCTATCACATTGTCAATTTCAACCCGGTTACGGGCGAAGTGGTGGAGAAGCGCGGCGGACAAGGCTATGCACCCGAGTCGGCCTGGTCGCGCGGCGCGGCTTGGGCACTCTACGGGTTGTCGCTGGCCTATCATCATACGGGCAAGCGGAGTTACCTCCATGCGGCCAAGCAGGTCGCGCATTTCTTCCTGACCCGTCTGCCGGAGGATCAGGTTCCGCATTGGGATTTCCGTGCTCCGGGTGAGGTTGGCGAGATCCGTGATACCTCGGCAGGTTCCTGCGCGGCGAGCGGTCTGCTGCTGATGGCCAGCCAGGTGGAGGCCTCGGAGGCTCATGTATACCGGAATGGGGCGCTGAGAATTACAGAATCCCTCTACCGGAATTATGGAACATGGGATGATGCAGAGGAACAGGGGCTGCTGCTTCACGGCACGAGCAATTATCCGGAGAACCGGAATATTGATGTGCCGCTGATCTACGGCGATTTCTTCTATGTCGAAGCACTGGCCCGGATCAAAGAAGCCGGCCCGTTCTACTGGGAGTAGGGGGATTATGATGACCAGGATAAGCGACAATCCGCTACAGACCCGGGAGGATCTGCTGGCCGCGCTTGAACAGCTTACAGACCCGCTGCGTCCGCTGTACAGCAAGGGCGGTGCAAGACTTGACATCGGCCGGACAGGGGCAAGTTATCCGGCAGCGACTGCCGGAATGGAGGGATTCTCCCGGGTGCTGTGGGGGCTGATTCCGCTGCTGGGCGGAGGCGGGGACAGTGAGCTCTGGCCCACAGTGCTGGACGGTATCCGGCATGGCACCGATCCCGGCCATGAAGAATATTGGGGAGAGGTGCGGGACTACGACCAGCGGCTGGTGGAGATGGCAGCCTTCGGGTTCGCGCTCGCAGCGATCCCGGACCAGATCTGGTCCCCGCTTGCCCCGCAGGAGCAGGAGCATCTGTATAATTGGCTGAATCAGATCAATTCTCATCCCTGCTATGACTGCAACTGGCTGTTCTTCAACGTGCTGGTGAATGTCGGGTTCCGCACGATAGGACGTCCCTATGATGAGGTTCAACTGGAGAGCAACCTGGAGCGGATGGATGCCTTCTATCTGGGTGAAGGCTGGTACAGTGACGGTGTGGACGGACACTGTGATTATTACGGACCCTTCGCCATCCATTATTATTCGCTGCTGTATGCGAAGCTGATGGGGCAGGAGGACCCGGAGCGGGCCCGGAAGTTCAAAGAACGGGCCCGGCTGTTCGCCGCTGAATTCGTGGCCTGGTTCGCCCCGGACGGCTCTGCGCTTCCTTACGGCCGCAGCCTGGCCTACCGGTTCGCCCAGTCGGCGTTCTGGAGCGCCTTGGCCTATGCAGAGGTCGAAGGCTTCTCCGCCGGCACTGTCAAAGGGATCATCCTGCGCAATCTGCGCTGGTGGTTCAGTCAACCGATCTTCGATGCCGCCGGTGTGCTGACCATCGGTTATACATATCCGAATCTGGTTATGGCGGAGAATTACAATGCCCCCGGCTCACCCTACTGGGCGCTGAAGACGTTCCTGCCGCTGGCCCTCGGTGCGGAGCATCCGTTCTGGAGGGAGCAGGAGCTGCCGCTGCCGGAGATTCCGGCAGTGAGTGTGCAGAAGCCCGCACATCTGGTCCTGGTACGGGAGCCTGCTTCCGGTCATACAGCAGCCTTCAACAGCGGGCATCTGTCAACCAATGAGCACACCCATACCTCGGCCAAATACGAGAAATTCGTCTATTCCACGGGCTTCGGATTCAGTGTGCCCCGTGCGGAATGGGGATTGTCGCAGGGGGCCTTCGATTCCATGCTTGCGCTTAGCGAAGCGGGGGAGCATCTCTACCGTGTACGGCGCCGGAACCTGGAATCGGAGATATTGGACAATCTCCTGCGGTCCGTCTGGAAGCCTTGGGCGGACGTAGAGGTGCGAACATGGGTAGTGGCGGGTCTGCCTTGGCATATCCGGGTACACCGGATCGAGACAGGCCGGGCGCTGGATGCCGCGGAGGGCGGATTCGCCCTGGGACAGGAGACCGGGCTTGCGCAGCAGCTCAGCGGATCGGGTGCGGCGGCGGCAACGGCGTGGGGAACGAGCGGTATCCGGGGGTTAACCGGCTATATGCGGGCAGAGCTGATCTGGCCGAATGCCAATACGAATCTGCTTCGCCCCCGGACGGTATTGCCGACATTGACCGCCTCCCTGGAGCCGGGAATTCATTGGCTGGTCTCAGCGATATACGGCGATCCTTCGGCTGTCCCTGTTCCTTCCGCTCAGCTAACGGAACTGCCGGGAAATATCCTGGAGCATGACCCGCTGTCTTTGCTGAACGTTACTTTGGACGAGGATAAGATTAAGGTTCTTACGACCGGCGGGGCAGAAGTTATTATTCCCTTGCAATAGAGAAGAAGGGCTGCATCTCCCGCAATAGGGAGGATGCAGCCATTCTTATGCCAGCCGGAGGGGTTACAGGGTTACGCCCTTATCCTCTACAAGGCTCACTTCAATAACGTTTCTGCCAGCCGGACCAGCTCATCTTTGGTGTAATCCTGGCCGCTCATCTCGTCGAGCTGATAATGGAGCATCTCCCGGCTGCCCGGAATTCCGGCTGTCCATGTCAGATTATTGCCGCCTCTGTACTTGGTGAAGAGCATCTCTACTCCCTTAACGTCCAGCTTCTCTGAGGTGAAATCAACTTGTTCGTCCATGTATTGTGTAACCGGGCCGTTGGTTCTGCTAATGTGTAGAGTGACTTCCTGGTTACCCTTCCGGTAAGCGGCAGTCAGACTAAGCAGACGGTCTGACAGTCCCACCGGCAGCATGGCATAATCCTTGCCGGACTGCTCAGCCTGCTTGCGTAGTCTGTCCGCTGTAGCGGCGGCTTCCTCAGGGGCAGGGGGATGGACCAGATTGACCGGCTCGAAATGAACTGAAGCACTATGGAAGGAATATCCGTCGCCAAGCCGCTCTGCAACCGTCACAGATTGTCCTGACAGCTTGGCTTGGAGTGACGCCAGGTCTGTGTAGCGGACAGGCTTGAACCGGGTATCCGTCACTCCGTCTGGGTTATGGGGCAGGACATAGAAGATGGCTGCGGTGCCCTCTTCAAGCAGTTCTTCCCCTAATTCCCTGCTGTAATCAAGCCGCCGGATATCCTCCGCCTGAACCTCCTTGAATTCTGCGGCAGGCTTAACCTGTAGAGTAATCTCTCCCTTCTTATTGCTTAAGCTCTGGTAGTGAACCGCAGCGAACCCGGAGGATGCGGTCAGCAGCATACCTGTAATAACCAGTATTCCAACTTTATATTTCATGAAAAAACGCTCCTTTTTATGTTGTTCGGCATACAGCTGTTTCATCACGCGGCCGCTCAGATCGACATCTCCAAGGTCTTCCTTAAGAAGGATTTCTTTCAGCTCCGTGTCTTTGTAAGACGGCATAATAATCCTCTCCTTTTGCCTCAGTATAATATTTGCGGAATTTCTTGGCGCTCCGCTCATACTTTTTCCTAAGTCGTGTGCTGCTCTGATGGAGCATCAGGCTGATGTCCTGATAGCTCAGCTCCTCGACACTTCTCAGGATCAACAAGCTGCGTTCTTCAGCCGATAACATCGCCATGGCCCGCTGAACCTTCTCATCCGGGAACTTGGCCTCGATCTGCTGATCCACCGGCCGGTACTCCCGCTCATCCTGATAGAAAAGGCTAAGCGCCTTGCTCAGCTTCCGTCTGCGGATCACATCAATACAGTGATGGTAAGCGATCTTGTACAGCCAGGCTGTGAACGGCACATCAGGCCGGTAAGCGGACAAAGAGCGGTAAGCTTTGAGAAAGACCTCTTGGGCGCCGTCTTCCGCTTCGGGATAAGAGCCGAGCATATGATAACAGTAGAGAATCAGCCGCTTCTGATAGTGAAGCAGGATACGCTCGAACTTATCGAGATTGCCGTCCAGCACCTCACGAATAGTATGATGTATAGTTTCATCCTCCAAGATTTCTCCCCCTTTCAATCTGTACAACGGATGATGAGGCAGGAATGTGACATGTTTTCAGAAAGACCTCAAAAATTATAGCTGAAAATACAGCCTAACAAAACCCCATGCCTGTGAGACGTAAGGCGGCTGGATTATCAATTGTCCCTTGCCGGATTTCCTGCTATAATTTTGGCATGTACGTTGATAGGGGGTTACACTGATGGCAACGAATTGCTCATTAGCTAGGAAGTCCTCATGCAGAGCCTGATCCGGGGCGATACTTTGCGTGGGGTGCGGCAGGAAGATCTTGATCGCCCAAACTGATTTTATCGTTTCTAATCGCAGGCTCTGCACCTTACTTGGTTTGATCAATACAAATAAGGGGCTGAAGAGCTGTGCAACCAACATTTATTAGAAACCATCAATATAATTACATTAAGAAGCAAGCGGATTTTGTTCTGAAAACACTGCGTTCTGTAGCGGACCGCCGGGTCCTGGAGACCGTGAGATACAGTGCTGAGTTGAAAGTGACGGGGGCCTTTGCTTCCCTGACCACCGATCAGGAGCACATGCTGAGAGCCATCTCTTCCTTCGAGAAGGCTGAGGATTTCCAGCAGTATACGAGCGGGCTGGAGCCTTATCTGGAGCCGTTTCCGCCGATTACCCTGAAGCAGATTCAGAAGCTGTTTCCCAAGAATAAGAAGATGAAGCTACCTGATCTGCAGTCGATTGATTTTCGCTATGTGACGTATCTGGCCTGGGTCGATATATCCACGAACAAGCTGTTCATCGTCTACCCGTACGAAGGTCAGTTCATTGGTGTAGAAGGCAGACTGATACCGACGCACAAGAAAGGGTATTGCCTGTTCTGCAACCGCCAGCAGGAGCTTGCCTTCCTGACGGTCAAGATCAAACCGGAGATTGCTGCGGCAGATAATTATGCTTCGGTGGGCCAATACGTATGTATGGATAATCACGGCTGTAATCAGAGTATTACGGATATAAGTGCGCTGGAGAAGTTCGTACTTTCGGTGCGCAAATAGGATAGAGCAGCGGTTCACCTTTTGGTGGACTGCTGCTCTATTTTTTTTTGTGTAGGCGTATAGGGGAGGACGGACAGAGTTGGAAAAAAGGCACTTAATTCTGCTGAATAAGAGTAATGTGAGGAAGCAGTTGGAAAAAGTACACTTAATCCGCCGAACCTTAGGGATTTAGCTAGAATGGGAGCGATTAAGCTACATTTTTCCAACTGCTTATTAGAATTGCGCCAATGGTGCGAAATTAGATGTACAATTTCCACTTAGATATGGCATCTATATAAGAAGCACAAAAGAAATAAACAAAAAGCAAAAGAAGCGGAGGGGGAATTTGGAACTGTAGGAGCGGTAGCGACCGCCTTTGTTCCCGGATTTCCACCGCGAAGAGCGGAATAAATCAAGAAATCTGGGGACGGGCAGCGGCCGGAAGTCCAAATGTTCACCGCAGTGACGACGAAGCCTCAAGTTCAAGACTTAAGTGCGTCTTATCTAGCTTACCTGCATCGTCAACTGGAGCAGCTCCTCCAGAAGCTGCTCCTCCTGGTTGATGATCTCACACATTCTTCGATGAATCTTCACCCGCGCCGCGGGCTTATTGCCGGAACACATCACCATGATGATGAATTGATTGACCAGATCCCATTGCTCTCCTGCATGCTGGTAGCCCTCAGCAGCCCGGGAGAGCGCGGGCGCACCGGCCTCGCGGTGAAGCAGCTCCAGGAACTGGCTGAACCGGATTCTGCTGATCGGCAGGGCATTGGCGTAGATCTTGAAGTTAGAACTGGCTTCAGCCGAACCATCGGAGGCGATCCCTGTCTCCAGATAGGCATTGGCATAAGCTCTAAGGTTGACGCCAACCTGATCCGGCAGCATCTCATTAGCCGGGCTGTTCAGCATTCCCTGAAGTGTGGTCTGCCAATCTGTGCAGGTATGCGAAGGCTCCCCAGGCTCGAATAAGGCATAGAAGTGACAGGCTTGCTCAAGGATATCGAAATCCACGGCTTCAAGTGTTTTGCCGTAGTAGGCATCCGTCAGGTAGATGATATTGCCGGGCCGGTCCAGACCCACGGCAAGACAGGCATGGCTGGTATGCAGCCTGCGGAAGGCCACGCACCAGGGGCAGTCATAGGAATCGAAGCCGACCAGAACCGGCATTCCCGAAGCTAACCGGCTCTCAAGCAGATCAAGCATATAGCTCTTCTCCAACGCCGGCCCCTCCCGCTCGATATAACTGAACGTAAGGCCGTGGTAGGCAGACAGGTAATCTGTACTGATCCGCGGCAGGCGTATCCGCTCAATCAGCGGCTGATCCGGGAACTGCTGCTTCTCCAGGGACATCTGCCAGGCATTGCCGTACATACACTTGCTGTCCCGTCCCTTCCATAGCGCTACAGACTGGATACAGTCATCAATACAACTGCGCAGGGTGGGGTAAGGAGTACTCTTAACGGGAGCAATGTTCAACACTGCTCATCATCTCCTTCGCTGACACATAGTGATGATGCAACCGGTTTCGGTAACAAGCGGGAGTCATCCCGCTATATTCACGGAAGAGCCGGTAGAAATATTTCATGTCGTAAATTCCGACCTCAAGGGCAATAGACTGTACCCCAAGCTCCGTGAACAGCAGCAGAATGCAGCTGTATTTCATCCGGATCTCCTGGAGAATCTGGATGTAGGACCGGCCGGTCTTATTCTTGAGTAACCGCTGAAATTGGCGGGAGCTCACCGCGATCTGCTGGCTCATCTCATTCAGCGTGATCTTCTCGCTGTAATTCGTGATCATATAGAGGATGACATCATGCAGCGGATCGTAGTCCAGCCCGGGCCGCTGAACGAAAGGAACGGCCGCTGCGGGCATAATGAGCTTCGCCAGCTGCCGCAGCAGCGGGTATAGCTGCTGCTGATCCTGAAGCGTGTTATTGTTCTGCATCCCCTGCATACGGCGGAGCAGGAAGGACAGCTCCTTGTTTTTCTCCCTGTATCCGAACCACTGCTTCACCTCCAGCAGCTTCAGTAGCGGCAAATGATCCTCTTCAGAGAATGGCCCGGCCAGCTCGCTGAGCATCCTGCCAAGCTCCGGCCTGAGCATACAATTGAGGATGAGCAGCGGCTCTGTCCCGCTCAGATCCTGCGGGTGAAAGACATGCGAAACGCCGGGAGGTATCACGAGCATATCCCCCTGCATCACCTGCATTTTATCCTCACCCGCCAGATGAATCCCTTTCCCTTGAACCACATAGGCCAGCTCTACGAAATCATGCTGATGACGTACGGAAGTGACCGTTTGGTGAGTCAGGAGCATTTGTACTGGCGAACAGGAGTCAAATAGATATTCCCCAGTAAATACCGGAAAAACTTCCATAAACAAACCTCCGTTTCCTGCTTCCTCAGGGTGTGTACCTGGAACCCATCCTAGTATATCTCAATATTTTGGCGCATTCAACCATATATTAACAGTTAGGGATTTGGTATATTCATCTTATTCATTCCAATTATGCCTACTGAAAGGGGTATTCACATGCAGCAGAAGGTCATTGAGATTATCGCAGAAATCAAGGAGGAGCCGGGCCTGCTTCAGACGCTGAGCGGAGCTTCCGATCTGACGCTGGACGCCGCACTTGATTCGCTGCAAATCATCAATTTTATTCTGAGAGTCGAGGACGAATTCAATGTAGAAGTAGATTTCGATACCTTTGATCTTGAACATTTGAAATCCGTTGACCGGTTCTCGGCTTATGTGGCCGGGCTTGCCGTACAATGAAGAACGCTGTGCACTGCGGCAGTCTGGAATCGGAACGGTACTGGCGGGAGGAGGACCTGGCTTCCCTGCCGGCCATTCCTGATGCGAAGGCACTGGGGATCGTACAGGCCATGGATGAAATGCTGTTTGCCTTCTGCGGAAACGGCGATATTCTTCTAACCCGCCATGGGATGGACCAGGCTCAATATGACTATCTGCAATCGCTTGGCTACTCTTTCCGGACCAATCTCCATCCAATGACCCTGGGAGCAGAGGAACCCGGTACAGGACTGGACGAACTGAATGTATTTGAACTGCTGGGCAGGTTGAACCCTGGACCGGAGCTAAGCGGGTTAATTCCGCCAGGATCGCTGCTTGAACCCTTTGCTGTGCTTCCCGGAACGTATGAGGCCGTAAGGCGGTACAAGCTTCTGCCCGTTCTCCCGGATGAAGAGACTGTACGCGCAGTCAACACCAAAACCTACTCTGCGGCCATGCGGGACAGGCTGCAGCTGCCGAATATTGCTCATGTGGTCCGTAGTATGGAGGAGCTGCTGCAATCGGGAGCAGCGCTGCTTGAGAAGGGGGCCTTTCTGATCAAGGACGAGTACGGGGTATCCGGCAAAGGCAATCAGCTCGTAGACTCTGAGCGGATGCTGCGGAGAATGGCCGGGTATCTGGAGTCCAGCCGGAACCAGGGGAAAAGAATCCGGTTTGTCCTCGAGCCCCTGCTGGACCGGGAGACAGACTTCTCCTGCCAATTTCATATTGACTCCGAAGGCCGGATCTCCATATTGTCCGTTCAGCAACTGGTGAACCAGGGCTTTGCCTTCGGGGAGTCCCATTCTCCCGGGCCGTCTCTGCTTGAGAAGCTGGACCGGGAAGGATACTGGGAGACCATGCACAGCATAGGACGCGAGCTGTATGCCGACGGTTATTACGGTGATGTGTGCGTAGACTCCATGGTGCTGCGCGACGGAAGCCTGGAGCCGCTGGTAGAGATCAATGCCCGCAAGTCGATGAGCCTGATTAAGCATCATGTGGACCGCCGTCTGAAGCAGGAGGGGATGTACACCTGTCTGGTACAGGTACCCCTGGCCGCTATGGGCAAGGTTCATTATGCGGAACTGCTGCAGCGGATGGAGGAGAACGGCAGCTTATTTACACTGGACCAGGGCGAAGGGGTGATTCCCTTGACCTCATCGGCACTCCAGCCGCTTGACCCCTCCCGCGCTACCGGTTCCACTAAGGGCAAGCTGTATGCAGCACTCGCCTACCGGAATGAGGACAGCAAACGTTGGCTCACCCGCACGCTGGATGAATCTCTTTTGCGCACCGGTTACACAATACTGCGATAAAGAAAGGAACCCTCCCATGAATAACACCGTGACTATTCTATGCTCCGGGTTTGGACTGGGCTTCTATGTCCCCGGCCTGCTGATGGAACGGAAATTCACAGCCCTTGGCATCCAGGCGGAGATTGAAGTCTTTGAGAGCCTAATGCCTGACAGCAAAAAAAAGCGGACGGACGACAACCGCAAAGCGTACCAGCAGAGCTTTGCCGTAGCCTTGACCTCACAGAAAATACCCTCCGATATCCGCAGCAGCCTGGATCCCGCCGCCGTTGAACGCTTGTTCCGGCAATGGAAGCAGGAGCAAAGACAGCATTTCATCGTATTGTCCGGGCACTGGGTCCATGTGATGGACAGGTACCGCGAGATTGCCGGGATGCCTGTGTATGCGGATTTGCTGTATATTGATGCCGACCTGTCGCCATCCTGGAAGAATCTGCGCAAGCTGAACCCCGGTTACGCGGAAGGCTACCGTGAAGTGAGCATGTATGATCCCGCGGCACGTGAGATCCTGTACAGCATTGATGCCGAGCCTGCGGAACCGCTGCCCGCTGCGGCCAGGAACGGGAGGCTGGTGGTTCATGGCGGAGGCTGGGGTATCGGAACCTTCCGCGAGAAGTTCGATGCCCTGGAGTCGGCAGGCTATGAACTGGACATCGCCGCTTACAGCGTTCAGGAGATTGGGCAGGCCGTCCGCGGGCGGCGTTATTATATGAATGACCCGCAGTGGCGGACCTGGCAACGTGACAGTAACGGGAAGTACACCTTCCCGCCTTTTGCCGAGGTGACCGGCACCGGGGCAGGGAGCTTCCCGCCCAGCCGTAACTATCAGGACGGGATGTACGGAGTGATCCGGCAGGCATCCGCCGTGATCAGCAAGCCGGGAGGCGGCGCACTGATTGATTCACTTGCTTCGGGTACCCCGCTGGTGCTGCTGGACCCCTTTGGCCCGCATGAGAAGATCAACAGTGATCTGTGGGTGGAGCTTGGTTACGGCATCCGTTACGGGGATTGGGCCGGGAGCGGCTATGATTATGATGAATTGCGCAAGCTGTCGGACAACCTCCGGTCGGCCAGAGGCCAATATCCGGATTATACGTCAAGTTATGCGGAGCTATTATCCGCAGCGGAAGGGAGACGCTAATGCAGCCAACCAGTAAAGTGAACCTTGATGCCAAGTCCTTCGAGGCCTTGAAGCGTACCATTAAGAACGTCGTAGTTCCGCACAGAGAGCGCAAGCTGGACCCCGGCTTCAAAACTGTCATGCCGGAGATTATGTCCCTGAAGCTGACCAACCGCTGTAATCTCCGCTGCAAGCATTGCTATCAGTGGAATGAATCCGGCTACCATCATGATATGGACGCCGACGAGCAGAACCTGGATATGGATCTGGGTATGATTCAGCGGCTGCTGGAGGAGACAGATGAAGCCCAGTCCCGTCTGTACTTGTGGGGGGGCGAGCCGCTGTTCCACCGGAATGCCAAGGAGATTCTGGAGCTGCTGAGGGAGCATCCCCGGGATACCACGATCTGCACCAATGCCTATATGATTCCTAAGTTTGAAGAGGAGCTGTGCGCCATCTCCGATAATCTGGAGCTGCTGATCCCCATTGAAGGGTTCGAGGAGGAGCATGATTTCCTGCGCGGCAAAGGGTCCTTTAATAAGGTGGTCAAGAGTGTTGAACGGCTGCTGGAGCTGCGCGAGCAAGGCCGCTTCCGCGGCCGGATCTCGGTGCACAATGTGATTAATGACAACATGATTGGGCGGTTGTATGAGCTGGTGGAGTTTTTTGAACAAAAGGGTGTGGATCTGGTCCTGCTCTGCTTCCCGTGGTATATCTCTGAGGAAACGAGTTTTGCGATGGACCGCTTCTACGATGAGCACTTTCAGTGGCTGGCGGAGCTTCCGCCGGATCACCGGAGCAGCTGGCATGCCTTCAAATACCACATCAAGCCGGAGAACATCTCCAGGCTGACCGAAGACCTGAGACGGATCAACAGCAACACCTGGCATAATACCCGGATTCGTTACCAGCCGGGGCTTGATTTTGATGAAATCGAGGATTTTGTAGCCGGTAAGCCGATGAAATCCCGCAGTACGTCCAAATGTCTCGCACTCAGCACCCGGGTGGATATTGCACCGAATGGCATGGTGAGTGCCTGCAAATTTTTTGGCGAGCTGGCCATTGGTAATGTGAAGGAGTACTCGCTGACAGAAATATGGAACTCTGCGCGCTACGACAGGCTGCGGCGGATTCTGGATGAAGGGCTGTCACCGGCCTGCTCCAAATGCAATGTGCTGTATCTGAACACCTATGCTGCGCTGACACATGTATGAAGACTGAAGGGGAACAGCCTGTCTACAAGCTAGGTATCCTGGGTGCCTCGAACATTGCCGTACCTGCCATGCTGGAGCCTGCGCGGGCTGTCAAGAAGATCAGCATTACCGCAATCGCCAACCGGACCGCTTATAAAGCGGCAGCAATGGCGGAAGCTTACCAGATTCCTTATGTGGCAGGCAGTCTGGATGAACTGCTAGGGCTTGGCGATCTGGATGGCGTATATATTGCACTCAGCAATGAGCTTCATGCAGAATGGGCCATCCGGGCGTTGCAGGCGGGGAAGCATGTATTGGTGGAGAAGCCGATGTGCCTGCATCCTGAAGAAGCGGAGCGGTTACGGCTGGTGAAGCAAAGCTATGCTGATCTGAAGCTCGCCGAAGGTCTGATGATTGCCTTCCACCCTTGGCAGCAGGCGCTGAAATCCATCGTGGACTCGGGAGAATTCGGCGCTCTACACCGGATCAGTACAAGAATCTCTGTACCCGCGAAGAACAGACATGCCGGGAATTACCGCAGTGTGCAGGCTAAGGGCGGAGGGGCTTTTGCCGATCTGGGCTGTTATTGGCTGCAATTCGTGCAGACCCTTGCCGGGCTCCAGCCCAGCAGGATTAGGGCGCAGTCGGCTTTCGATGGCCCGGATGGCTGCGATTGGACCTTTCAGGCGGCGCTGGACTATGAGAACGGCCTGAAGGCCGAGTGCCTCACTTCCTTCGAGCTGCCTTTCCGGGCATGTCATACGCTGTATTTCGATCAGACAGTCCTGACAGTCCCGGATTTCTTCCGGCCGGTCAAAGGCTTCTACAAAATCAAAATCCGGCACGATCTCCCGGACAACCGAAGCACCCTGTGCGAATTCGAGCCGATGAACTATTATGTGAGCCAGCTTGAAGCATTTGCGGAGATGATGAGCGGGCAACGGGCGGACAACCTGGAAGCTTCTTGGGAAAGGGTGCGCCTGCAAGCCCTGATCCTGGCTGAGGCGCGGCAGCAACGGGTCTATGAAGCCAATTATCTCTAAGAGGTCAAAGGGTCAAAATGTAAAAACAGCGACTTCCCTTCATTGGAGGTTCGCTGTTTTATTATGGCTGTATGATTAAAGAACACCCGTGCAATTCCCCGCACGGGTGTCCTACTGTAGTGAAATATAGGTTGATCTATAAATCTTCAGATAAAGGAGGGAGCAGCGGAGGAGATTTTGGAACTGTAGGAGCGTTAGCGACCGCCTGAAAGCTTTCCGCAGGAAAGCTCACTTCGGAAGCATCATCAGTTTCCGGATTTCCACCGCATAACAGCGGCATAAATCAAGAAATCTGGAAACAACAGCGGCCGAAAGTCCAAAATCTCCGCAGTGGCGACTACTCCTTTGATCTGTGCATTTAGGCTCAACTTATATGAATCCTTATTTGCTGGTCCACAACGCCACACGGTCCTGCACATATTTGGTGTAGCCTGCTTCCATTTTTTTAACGCCGGCTTTCTCCAGATCGGCCATATAATCATCCCAGATTTTATCGAATTCAGCCGGTTTGGCCAGAATCGCCTGCGGGATGCGCTTCCACGTAATATCCTTCATTTTATTACCCAGAATGGAGACTTCATCCTCACCGGGAATCGCAATGTTCCAGGCTGCGCCGTATGCTTTTTCCTTGAATTCCTCTTCTTTGGGGAACAGGTCTTTCCAGGTCGTGGCTTTGTAAGCCGCCAGTGTTTCTTTCTCAACATCGCTATAGCCCAGCACAAGCTGCTCAGGGAAGTTCTTGGTGTAGTAGTTGCCTGTAGCATCCTTGGCTCCGTCGCCGTAGTGAACCATCATGTTCCAGTAGAAGCCAATGCCTGTTTCCTTGGTGAAGGCGGTATTATCATTGTTAATGCGGTCCTGAACTTCGGCTGGCACCACCCGTTTGCCGTTCTCCACTTTGTAGTGTTTGCCTTCAATGCCCCAGTTGTTCAGTATCTGTCCCTCGTCGGAGGCCAGGTAATCCAGGAACTTGATCGTGCGGACCGGATCAGGATTAGTGGAGGAGATTGAGATTCCATAGCCGCCCATGAAGCCGGTAGGCCAGAAGCTGGTTTCTTTGTATTCTTCGGTTAAGGTGACAGGGTAGTGTCCGTAGGTCTGCTCGAATTTGCCCGCAGTCTTCAGAGCCTGCTGCGCGTCATTGTAGTCCCAGTCCTGGTCGATCAGGCCGAGTACGCGCCCTGTTGCCACTTTGGCTTTGTACTGGTCGTATTTCTGTACGAAGCTCTCCTTGTCGAGCAGGCCGATATCATTCATGTGGTTCAGCCAGCGGAAGTATTCCTTCTCCTCCGGGCGGCGGAAGTGATAGATCGCTTCGTGAGTCTCCTGATCAATGAAATATTCACCGTCATCGGAGCCGCCTGTTGTCGCAACCGCAGGGTTGGTTACAGAAATGTACATATGCCAGTCGTCTGCGTTCAGGGATACACCGATGTTTTTGTTGCCGTTCTCATCGGTAGGGTGCTTCTCCAGATAGGCCTTAATGACGTTCTCATAATCCTTGACCGTCTTGATCTCCGGGTACCCGGCTTCCTTCACCACCCGGTGCTGCAGCTCGAAGCCGCCGCCGGCCACGAATTTCTTCTCATCCACGGCTGCCCAGGTCGGGATGGCATAGATCGACTGGTCTTCATTGGTGTATTTGGCCCGGGCCAGATTCTCGCCCAGCACCCGCTTGATGTTGGGGGCATGCTTGTCGATCAGCTCGGTCAAGTCAATGACGGCACCGGCATCGACCAGCTTGCCGATATCGCCTTTGGCCGAAATAATATCGGGATATTCACCGCCGGCTGCAATCAGCGCAATCTTCTGCTGCGGATCACCGACAGCGAATTCGGCATCGAGGGTAACGCCTGTTTTTTGCGTAATGACGGTGCTGACCTCATCCTTCATGTTGTTCCAGTTCGGATTGGGGTCTTCCGCGAAGAAGGACAGAGTCAGGGGACTTAAGTCTTCGGCTGCCTCCGTAGCCTCTGCCGTTGCCGTAGCGTTGCCGCTGTTCGTGGCTTTGGCACCGGTATTCTCAGCCGTATTCTTGTTGTTATTGTTGCCCCCGCCGCAGCCTGCCAGCACACTGAGCAGCAAGGTCAGAACCATCAGCACCACATACGGTTTCGCTGTCTTTCTTGTCATGAATAGAAACCCTCCCTTTGTCTGGTGAGAACATATTGTATACAGGCCGGGGCCTGAGGATACCGCTGATTAAGGCGCACTAGCTTTTGACCGAACCCAGCGTCATGCCTTTGACGAAATAGCGCTGCAGGAACGGATATACAATCAGAATAGGTACGGTGACGACGATGGTAATGGCCATTTTGACGGATTCAGGGGAGATCTGGGCCATCACTTCGGTCATATTCCGCCCGCGGAAATTATCCGCGTTGGTGGTGGTGCTCTGAATGACCTTCATCAGCTCGAACTGCAGAGTGGTCAGGGAGTCCTTCGAGCCGTTATACAGGTAGGTATCAATCCACGCATTCCACTGGCCGACCGCCAGGAACAGGGCGATGGTCGCCAGCGCAGGCTTGGTTAGCGGCAGAATGACACGCCAGTAGATAGTGAAGTCATTGGCTCCGTCCAGCTTGGCGGATTCCTGTAAGGCATACGGCAGACCGTCGATGAAGGAACGGATGACGAACACGTTGAAGGCGCTGACCAGACCCGGCAGGACATACACGCTGAAGGTGCCCATCATATGCAGATCCTTAATCAGGATGTAGAAGGGGATCAGACCTCCCGATACGTACATCGTCAAGGCCAGAAAGGTGGAGACGAACCTGCGGGCCTGGAAGTCCACGCGGCTTAAGGTGAAGGCCAGCATGGAGGCGCTGATGAGTCCGAGCAGCGTTCCGATCAGGGTGCGCAGGACGGATATTTTGAACCCGGTAATCAGTCCCGAGAAGGCGAAGATCGTCTCATAGTTCTTGAAGGTGAACACCCGGGGATAGATCGTAATCCCGCCCTTGATGCTGTCCGTAGAGTCATTGAAGGAAATCGCCAGCACATTCAGAAAAGGGTACAGCGTGGCAACGGTCACCACAGTAATCGCAAGATAGACAACCAAATCGAAGATGCGGTCCGACCAGGATGCGGCGGCCAGTTTTTTGATTCGCATAAGGGCCTCCTATATGATGCTTTCCTTGGTTATTTTTTTGAAGATGCCATTGGCGGTAAAGAGCAGAATCACACTCACCACGGAGTTGAAAATATTAATGGCCGTTCCGAAAGAGAACCGTCCCATGCCAAGCCCGTAATTCAGCGCATACAGATCGAGGGTCTGCGAATAGTCACGCACCAGATTGTTGCCGAGCAGGAACTGCTTCTCGAACCCGATGCTGATGAGATGGCCGATGGAGATAATGAGCAGGATGACAATGGTCGCCCGGATGCCCGGCAGTGTAATGTTGCGTACCTGCTGCAGCCGGCTGGCCCCGTCTACCCTGGCGGCTTCGTACAGCTCCGGTCCGATCCCCGAGATGGCGGCGAGATAGATAATGGTGTTCCAGCCGGTCTCTTTCCAGACATCCGATGCGGTAACAATCCCCCAGAACAGGTTGCCCTTCGCCATGAACTGGATCGGTTCACTGATTATATTAAGGCCCATCAGCAGGTCATTCACAGCCCCGTTGTCGGTGGAGAGCATCTTGGTAATGATCCCGGCGGCAACCACCCAGGACACAAAGTGCGGCAGATAAGAGACCGTCTGCACAAAGCGCTTCAGCACCTGCAGTCTAACCTCGTTCAGCAGAATAGCGAAGACGATAGGAATGATGAATCCCGCCAGCAGTCCCATAATGCTCATCGCGAGGGTATTGCGCAGGGCATTGAAGAATTGCTCATCCTGGAACAGCTCCCGGAAGTACTGGAGGCCAACCCATTTTTGCTCGAAAAAGGATTTGCCCGGCTTATACTTCTGGAAGGCCATCATCCACCCCCATAACGGCAGATAGCTGAAAACAAACGCCCAGAGCACAAAAGGGACAGCCATCATATAGAGATATTTCTGCTGCCGGAACTTCGCCCAGAAGCGTGTAGCTGGGGTTCCCGGCTTCGGCTTCGTCATGGTGGTAATCGCTTTCATTTATGTCCCTCCTTCGATATAGCTTTATCATAATCTCCCGGCAGGCCAGGGAACACCCGAAGATTTAAGTGTAAAAACAGGGGGGAATCAGTTATTTTCGTAAGCGCTTTCTGAAAGGTCATTTTCATGCTCCGTGTCTTTTCTCCGGTAAGCGGAGGGAGAGATTCCTGCTATTTTTTTGAACTTCTCACGAAAATAATCGACATCGCTGAACCCGACCTTGCTGGCCGCCTGATGGATTTTGGAGCCTTGATCCAGCAGCTCCTTGGCCTTCTCTATACGGATGGTATCCAGATAAGTGTTGAAGGAGCAGCCCATGCTGTTCTTGAACAGCTTGCCAAGGTAGGCACTGCTGTAGGCGAATACATCTGCCAGAGTCTCCAGCTTCAGATTCTCGTCAAAATGCCGGTGGATCAGATCGACCATCCGCTTCATCAGCACATCCATATCGTCACGGGTAATCCCGGCTGCATATTGCTCCAGCAGACCAGAGATATAACGCTGGAGCTGGGGGAGAGAGGTATGTCTGTAGATTTGCTGGATTTGTCCGTCCATTCGGGTCTGGGCAAGGCCCAGCTCCTTATAATGAACAGAGAGCTTGCCCGATATTGAAGTGACTGCCCGGACATAGTAGGATTTCACCGCCATCTCGGACCATCCGGCAGCCGTCATGAGGCCGCCTGCTTCCTGAATCAGGGAAGGGATCGCACTCAGGTTACCGGTATCCATGGCGAAATACAGCCGGTCCATCACCGGGGCTAGGCGGTTCTCCGTATCCTGGGGATTCGCAGGCGGCCCCAGCTTCAGCTTCAGAGAATCCGGGCCGATCATCCCCGGCTCATCATAGAAGAAATGCTCCTTCATCCGGGCCAGCGCCGACTGATGGGAGACCGGGAGTCCGCCCAGACTATCCACCCTGTCCCCGGCGGTGATGATACACTCCAGCCCCTCTGCGGCAGCGGCTTCACGGATATGCTGGGCCATTAATTTGCTTACAAGCTCCTTCTGATAAGAGGGCTGAAGCAGTACGCCGAGATAAGAATCCAGTGAGAATACAATGCCCCAGTTGTTCTCCTCGAAGCTTACGGCAAGCCTGGACTTGACGCTGCTGGAAGGCCCGTTGTCCGCATGATCCTGCAGCAGCAGCCGGATCAGGACAACCTGATAGGAATCCCAGAGCAGCCCCGATTGCTGAGCTGACTCCATCAGAGCGGGTGCGGGCTGCACGCTGCTCTCCATCAGCAGGGATTGGGCGAGCATCTCCCGGCTCCAGACCTTAACGGCAGCATGATTCTTGCGGTCTGTAGTCCGCGCGTCCAGTATGCCGGACAGGTTGGTGAGATACACCTGCAGTTCATCTTCGTCCACCGGCTTAAGCAGATAGTTGTCGATATTGTAGGATAGCGCACGCTTGGCATAGCTGAAGTCGGCGTAGCCGCTCAGGATGAGGATATGCAGATCCGCCTGATCCTCCCGCAGCTCCCCGATCAATTCCAGACCGTCCTTCCCGGGCATACGGATATCCACAATCATCAGATCCGGGGAGTACAGCTCGACCTTATGCCTGGCTTCAATCGCGTTGGCCGCCGTGTCCACCACCCGGAAGCCCAGGCTCTCCCAGTCCAGCAGAGTGACAAGTCCTTCACGGATAGACAATTCATCATCAACAATTAACACGCTATACATAGGAATCACTCCTTAAAGGGATGGCGAAGCTAATCTGTGTGCCGTATCCGCTCTGGCTGGCCAGAATCAGCCCGCATTCCGGGCCGTAGGTCAGCTTCAGCCGCAGATGAATGTTACGCATTCCAATGCTGTGGGACTCATAGTCATCCTTGTTGTCCAGCATCTCGCGGAGTTCATCAAGCCGCGCGTCGGAGATGCCGACTCCGTTATCCGATACCTGAACCTTCAGAAGATCATCCTCCACCCGGATATCGACCCTGACCATGCCGCCGTCCATCCGGTCCTCCAGACCATGAATGACACAGTTCTCCACCAGCGGCTGGATAATCAGTGGCGGAATCCGGACCCCGTTCGCTGCCGGATCTACATACAATTCGTAGGCAAGCCGGTCATTGTAGCGGAATTTCTGGATCACCAGATAGCAATTGACGGTCTCCAGCTCACTTTGCAGGGTGATCCTGCCGCCGGCGACCTCTAAGTTTTTGCGCATCATCTTGCCCAGCAGCCGGACAACCTGTGCAATATCGGTCTGGCCGCGGGTGTGGGCCTTCATGCGGATGGATTCCAGGGCATTGAACAGGAAGTGGGGGTTGATCTGGCTGGCCATCATCTTGAATTTGATCTCATTCTGCTTCAGCTCGATGGCATTCTTCTGCCGGTTGGACTCCTGCACCTCACTCATCAGGTCGTTGATATTGCGCACCATATGGTTGAATTGCCGGGCCAGCTGGCCGATCTCATCTTTGCCGTCGATCACAAGCCTTGCTGCCAGATTCCCGGAGGCGACCTTAGAGATATGCTTGCTTAAGTGCAGCATCCGTCCGGTGAGCAGCCGGGAGAAGTAGTAGATTAGGATGATTGCGAGAAAGAGGGAGGAGAGGATGACGGATGAGGCCAGGGAGATAATCCGGTTGGGCTCGCCCACAATATCCTCTACCGAGAATATCGAGATAATCCGCAGGCTGTTCAGGCTCCCTCCGGGATGCCAGTCATCAATCAGCATTTTGGAGGGCTTGCCGTCAATCGTTATGTCCGCCAGTCCATGTCCGGTAAGGGAGGACAGCGGCTGGAGGTTGATGTCGCCCAGTGTCTTGCCAAGCGTATCCGCACGGTTGGAGGCGACGATGTTGTCATTCTCATCGACAATAATCGTCTCGAAGGTCTCCTGGTTCAGGATACTGTTAAGCTGGTTCGAGTTGACATTCACGATCAGTACGCCGGTGGTCCGCTGCTTCAGGAAATCCACCTTGCGGATCAGGCTGAGATAATACTGCCCGTTGCGGTTGTCGCGGATATAATTCCAGAAGACCAGTCCTTTCTGGGCGAGGGCAAGCTGGTACCAGGGCTCCTGTGTGACGGACGGATCAGCCTGGAGGAACTCCCAGTTATTCAGCACCGTCGGGTTGTCGATGTACAGCCGGATGCTGGAGATTTCATTGTACAGGCGGACAAAATCCCGGAAGTCGGGATAATCCCAATAGGCCTGCACCACATCGTAGACCGATTCATAGCGGTGGTTCGCGGCCTCCTCCAGCCGGCTGTCGTTGGATAGACGGTAAGCGATGTCCAGCGGAACGTTCAGCATCTCGCCGGTTCTTTTTTTCACCCGGTCGACGTTGGCCGTAATCTGCTTCAGCGCATTGTTCATCGCCATATTCCGCAGCTCACTGGTCAGGAACACCCCCACAATTAACACCGGAACCAGGACGACGCAGCCGAATGAGAGGAAAAGCTTGGTCCGGAGCTTCAGGTTGTTCATCAAGGTGATGATACGCGTGTACACGAATAGAATCCCCTCCGCATGTGATTTTGTGATAACGCTTACAGTAGAGTATATCGTGATAACTACTGCTAATAAATGTAACTCATTTGGCTTTTTTTGTCTTCTGTTATAGGGTTGGGGAGAAATATAATGAAGGGATGAAATATAATATCCATATCATAGATGAGGTGCGGTTATGAAAGAGAGAACCTTTGTCCTGGCACCCGATTCCTTCAAAGAGAGTATGAGCGCGAAGGAAGTTTGTATGGCGATGGAAGCCGGACTTCGCAAAATATACCCAGGCGCATCCTATATACATGTCCCAATGGCAGATGGGGGAGAAGGGACGGTGCAGGCTCTTGTCGATGCTTCCGGCGGAGAGATTCACTATGCGCAGGTAGCAGGGCCGCTGGGACAGCCGGTGACGGCAGCCTACGGAATTCTTGGTGACGGCCAGACAGCGGCAATCGAGATGGCCTCGGCCAGCGGGATTGGGCTGGTGGATAAGGCTGAGCGGAATCCACTGGTCACCACCACTTATGGGACGGGCGAGCTGATCCAGGAATGTCTGGACCGCGGCATCCGGAGAATTATTATCGGCATCGGCGGAAGTGCAACCAATGACGGCGGTGCAGGAATGGCCGAAGCGCTGGGGGTGAGGTTGCTGGATGAAGCGGGAGAGCCGCTCCCGCGCGGAGGCGGCAGTCTGGGCCGGCTGGCCAGAGTCGACATTACCTCCCTTGATGCCAGATTGCAGCAGGTCCAGCTAATAGTCGCCTGTGATGTGACGAATCCGCTCTGCGGCGACGAGGGAGCATCAGCCGTATTTGGTCCGCAAAAAGGGGCTACGCCCGATATGGTTCAGCAGCTCGACACCAATCTGGCCCACTATGCGGCGGTTGTGAAGCAGCAGCTTCACAAGGATGTGCGTGATCTTCCCGGAGCCGGTGCAGCCGGGGGGCTTGGTGCAGGTCTTATGATCTTCACGCAGGCGACGCTGCAGAAGGGAATCGAAATGATGATTGAATATACGGGACTCAGAGAGAAGCTGGTGGAAGCTGACTTTGTATTTACAGGCGAGGGGGGCATCGACTTCCAGACGAGACTCGGCAAAACCCCGTATGGCGTAGCCCGCACCGCCAAAGCCAGCGGCAAGACCGTAATCGCCTTGGCCGGATACATCGGCGAAGGCATTGAGCCGCTCTACTCGGAAGGCATCGGCGCCATCTTCGGGATTGTCCCGGGCGCATCAAGCCTGGAGAAGCTGCTGGCCGAAGGACCGGCCAACGTCGAGCGCACCTGCGAGAACATCGCCAGATTACTGAAGCTTAGCGAACAGGACTAATTTTTGAATGGGATTGCCCCGGGAAGGTTCCCGGGGCAGTCTTTTGGAATTATAGTATTTTTAGGTTTATAGGTTGCACTTTACAAATGTTCCTGCTATTTCGTGCTATTTCTCGCTATTTCTTTCTATTTATTTCTATTTCTCGCTGTTTCTCGCGCTACAACGCAAGCAGTTGGATTTTCTCCACTTGCTGATGGACGAATCCACGCTGCGAGAACAGGAGTTGGATAAACAGCACTTAAATCCTCGCATTTCACCCAAAGTAGCTGAATCGGCCACCAGTAGATGCTCTTTATACACTTCCTTACCCACAATCCGCCGAAACCGAGAGATTAAGATACGTTTTTCCATTTGCTTGCAGGCGGGGGGCGGTAGCGCTTCAGCGTTCCTTCGGCATCCCCCCGGCGTTCCCTCGGCATCCTCCCCGGCATTCCCTCAGCATCCCTTAATTGGATCTAAAGTTGCACGTTACAAATGATCCTGCTATTTCTCGCTATTTCTCACGCTGCAACGTAAGCAGTTGGATTTTCTCCACTTGCTAATGAACGAATCCACGTTGCGAGAACAGGAGTTGGTTAAACAGCACTTAAATAACCGCACTTCACCCAAAGTAGCTGAAACGACTCTCAGTAGATGCTCTTTATCCACTTGCTTCCCCATAATCCGCCGAAATCGAGAAAATAAGCTACCTTTTTCCACTTGCTCGCGGGCGGGAGGCGGTAGCGCTTCAGCGTTCCCTCGGCATCCTCCCCGGCATTCCCTCAGCATCCCTTAATTGGATCTAAAGTTGCCCGTTACAAATGTTCCTGCTATTTCTCGCTATTTCGTGCTGTTTCTCACGCTGCAACGTAAGCAGTTGGATTTTCTCCACTTGCTGATGAACGAATCCACGCTGCGAGAACAGGAGTTGGATAAACAGCACTTAAGTCCTCGCACTTCACCCAAAGTAGCTGAATCGGCCACCAGTAGATGCTCTTTATCCACTTCCTTACCCATATTCCGCCGAAACCGAGAAAATAAGCTACCTTTATCCACTTGCTTGCGGGCGGCGGGGGCAGCATCCCTTAGGTGTTCCCTCGGCATCTCCCCGGCGTTCCCTCGGCATCTCCCCGGCGTTCCCCCGGCATCCTCTGGCGTTCCCGCAGTCTCCACAGCTTCCCCCGCTACTTAGCCCTGAGCAATACCCGCCCGGCTGAAAATCTCCTTCAGACTCTGCTCATGCTCCGCACTCCAAGCGCCCGGTGAAGCCAGGCTGTAGGTGGATACCTGGACGCCGGATAGACGAACCGCTTCTTTGATAGAAGCGATGAAAGGATCATCTATGCCATACAGCGCCGGAATTTCAACGATCTGCTTGTTGAACTGAAGGACGCCTGCCAGGTCCCCCTTCTTGAAGCTGTCGTACACGCCAAGCATCAGCTGCGGAGCGAAGTTTGCACTGGCAGCGATCGCCCCGTCTCCACCGGCAGCCAGTGTTGGCAGCAAATATTCGTCAAAGCCGCACAAGACGGAGAAGTCAGGACTCACAGCCTTGACCTGCATGATCATCTGCCGGATATGGCTTAGCTGGTCCACGGTTTCCTTGATGCCGGCTACATTCGGATACTTTGCGGCAAGGCGGCTGACGAAGGCAGGACTCAGATCCTGGCCGGTCAGCGCCGGGAAGTTGTACAGCATGAGCGGCACATCGACCGCCTCCAGAATAGCAGCATAATGTGCGAACAGCGCGTCTCCGCTCAGCTTATAGTAATACGGATTAATGACGACGATGCCGGTTGCTCCGTGTTCAGCAGCATGGCGGGACAGCCGGAGGGTCTCGGAGACCGTGTTGCTGCCGGTGCCGATCCAGGCCGGAAGGCGGCCAGCGGTATATTCAAGGCAGAGCTCGGCGATCTCCTCGCGCTGCTCTGCGGTGAACAGGCTGAATTCTCCGGCAGTCCCAAGGAAAAACAGACCGTGAACCCCTTTTGAGACCAGGCTGTCAATCAGAAGCTTCATACCGGCTCGGTCGAATTTTCCGGACTGATCCAGAATCGTGGGAACGGGAGGAATTACACCTGCGGTGGGGTGGACAATTTTCATTTTATTTTTGCCTCCTGGTTTGGTATTATAAACACATGATTATTATAGTGAACTCGAAAGGCTTAATCAATGGATTTATGAGAGGGGAATGAAAGTGTGGACCAGAAGTATTGGGTTCCGGCGCTGGAACGGGCTGATCTGATTCTTAGAGCAATCTCAAGAACGCCCGGAGCGCATAAAATGACGGACCTGTGCGAGGAAACGGGCATTAACAAAAGCTCAATGTTCTCGCTGCTGCGCACGATGGAAACACTGCAATGGGTGGCGAAGGATGCGGGCGAGCGGTATGCGCTTGGTGCGGGAGTGTCCTACTATAACACGGTATACAATGAATCTCTTAAGCAGAACACGAATCTCGTGGAGCGGTTCCTGGCAGAGTCGGTGCAGAGTGTCAGGGCGGTGGGGGAGACTTTTCAGCTATCGGTGCTTGACCGGAATGAGATTATTTATCTGGCCAAGCAGGAGGGGCAATCCCTTGTGAGACTGGAGTCCAGTCCGGGGATGCGGTTCCCGGCACATGCGACAGCGATGGGCAAGATGATGCTGGCGCTGCTGCCGGAGGAAGAACTCGAACGGCGTTATCCCGGCAAAAGCTTATCTGCGGTGACCTCACACACGCTGACGGACTGGCCTGCGTTCACAGCGGCCTTGGCCGGTATTCGGCAGTCCGGCTATGCCATGGACCGGGAAGAGATTATTCAAGGCATCAGCTGTGTGGCTGCGCCGGTTCTCGATGCCGCAGGCAAGGTTATTGCTGCGGTAAGCACTTCAATGCTTCAGCATGCATTCACCGCGAAGCAGGAGGCTGCGGTCCGGGAGGTGCAGCGGCTGGCGAGGAAGCTCTCGTTGTGTTAAGTATTTTTGAGTCTTAGGAGTCTAGGTATCTTAAGCGTCATAGACATCTGTGTCATTACATTCTGAGGGAGAGAAGGAATTCATATGAGATTGACGGTGCAAGAGCTTATGAAGGAAGACGTTATTGAAGCTGTCCCTGTACATACCGCTGCCGAAGGACCGGCAGGCCAATTGCCGATTACCGGAGAGGTGCTGCGGAACGCCCCAAGCGGTGAAATCTTCGGCATGACACAGAATGCGGGGATGGGCTGGAATCCGCTTTTGCTGAACCGGCCGCAATATCTGATTCTCGGAACGATGGGCGGAATCCGGCGCGAGGACGGCAGTCCGCTGGCGCTCGGGTATCACACCGGCCACTGGGAAATCGGCGTAATGATGGAGGAGATCGCTGAGGAGATTACGGCCATTGAGGGGATTCCGTTCGCGGGTTATGTAAGCGATCCCTGTGACGGGCGTTCCCAGGGAACCACGGGCATGTTCGATTCCCTTCCCTACCGGAATGATGCAGCCATAGTGCTGCGGCGGCTGATTCGTTCCCTGCCTACCCGCAAGGGTGTGGTCGGGGTAGCCACCTGCGATAAAGGCCTGCCCGCCATGCTGCTGGCTATTGCCGGTATGCATAAGCTGCCGGGGATCATCGTTCCCGGCGGTGTTACCTTACCGCCGGTTGACGGGGAGGATGCCGGGAAGGTGCAGAGTATCGGGGCGCGGTACAGCAACGGGGAGCTATCCCTTGAAGAAGCGGCGGATCTTGGCTGCCGGGCCTGCGCGACGCCGGGCGGCGGCTGTCAATTCCTCGGCACTGCCGCAACCGCCCAGGTGATTGCAGAGGCGCTGGGCATGGCGCTGCCGCATTCGGCCTTGTCGCCCTCGGGGCAGCCGGTCTGGAAGAATATCGGCCGCCAGTCCGCCCGGGCGCTTCAGCAGATGGACCAGAACGGGATAGTAATGAGTGATATTCTTACGGACCAGGCGATACAGAACGCCATGGTGCTGCACGCCGCCTTCGGAGGCTCTACGAACCTGCTGCTGCATCTGCCGGCCATTGCCCATGCCGCAGGTCTGAAGGTTCCGACGGTTGAGGACTGGAACCGGATCAACCGGATGGTTCCCCGCCTCGTCAGTGTCCTGCCGAACGGTCCGGTGCCGCATCCGACCATCCGCGTGTTCCTGGCAGGAGGCGTTCCTGAAGTGATGCTCCATCTGCGGAAGCTGGGGCTGATCGACGAGTCCGTGCTTACGGTGACGGGACGGACACTGGGCGAGAATCTGGACTGGTGGGAGACCTCGCAGCGCCGGACGGAGATGCGGCAGCGGCTGCTGGAGGCGGACGGAGTAGACCCGGATTCTGTGATTATGAGCCCGGAAGAGGCCAAGCGTCAGGGCATGGCCTCCACGATGACATTCCCTACCGGGAATCTCTGCCCCGAAGGAGCGGTCATCAAGTCGGCGGCTATTGATCCTGCCGTCCTGGACAGTGAGGGAGTCTACCGCCATACCGGCAGAGTGAAGGTGTTCACTACAGAGAGAGCCGCCATCCGGAGCATCAAGCTGGGCATGGTTCAGGCCGGAGATATTCTGGCAGTCATCGGCCGTGGACCCAGCGGGACCGGCATGGAGGAGACCTATCAGCTGACCTCCGCGCTCAAGCATCTGCCTTACGGCAAATATGTCACGCTGATCACGGATGCCCGGTTCTCGGGTGTATCCACCGGAGCTTGTATCGGTCATATGGGACCGGAAGCGCTGGCGGGCGGTCCCCTGGGCAAATTACGGGATAATGACTGGATAGAGGTACTGATTGATACGGTGCGGCTGGAAGGAAGCGTGAATCTGGTGGGCGAAGGCGAAGAGCCGTTGTCCAAGGAAGCTGGCACCTTGATTCTGGCTTCGCGGACGCCGCATCCGGGCCTTGCAGTAGATCCGGGCCTGCCGGATGATACCCGGCTGTGGGCTGCACTTCAGGCGGCAAGCGGCGGAACCTGGCAGGGCTGTATCTACGATACCGACAAAATCATTGCCTTACTGGAAGCAGGACGGCAAGCATTGGGGGAGAAATAATGAGCCGAAACTTGATTCATAATCCGATACTGCGCGGATTTCATCCGGACCCGTCGATCTGCCGGGCGGGAGAAGATTATTATATTGCTACCTCAACCTTTGAATGGTATCCCGGTGTGCGGATTCATCATTCCCGCGATCTGGTGAACTGGCGGCCGCTGACTTATGCGCTCACCCGCAAGTCTCAGCTGAACATGGAGGGGGACCCGGATTCAGGCGGCATCTGGGCACCTTGCCTGACTTACGCTGATGGACTCTTTTATCTGATCTATACCGATGTCAAAAGCAGACAGGGTGCCTTCAAGGATACGCCTAACTATCTGGTGACTGCCGAGAATATCGAAGGTCCCTGGTCTGAGCCGGTGTATCTGAACAGCAGCGGCTTCGACCCTTCGCTGTTCCATGATGAAGACGGGCGCAAATGGCTGGTCAACATGCTGTGGGATCACCGCACCGGCAATAACAGCTTCGCCGGGATTGTGCTCCAGGAATATTCTCCGGCTGAGCAGCGGCTGACCGGTCCGGTCATTCCGATCTACAAGGGAACCGGGCTGAAGCTTACCGAAGGGCCGCATTTGTACCGGAAGGACGGCTGGTATTATCTCATTACGGCTGAGGGAGGCACGCAGTATAATCACGCGGTGACTGTAGCTCGCTCGAAGCAGATCGAAGGCCCTTATGAGACCGCTCCCGACAATCCGCTGCTGACCTCTGCCGGTAACCGTGAGCTTACGCTGCAAAAGGCGGGGCATGCCAGTCTGGTCGAGACGCAGACCGGAGAATGGTATATGGTGCATCTGTGCGGTCGTCCCGTGAAGGACAACTACTGCAACCTGGGCCGGGAGACCGCGATTCAGCGCGTCACATTCACGGCAGACGGGTGGCTTGCCCTGCCCGGCGGCGGGAACGCTCCTGCACTTACGGTGGAAGGCCCGGATCTTCCGGCGCATCCTTTTGCCGCAGCGGCTCCCCGCGACGACTTCGATGCTCCGCAGCTGGACGTCCGCTGGAGTACCCTGCGTGTGCCTGCCGATGATTCATGGCTTTCACTTCAGGAGCGTCCCGGAACTCTGCGCCTGCGGGGCAGGGAATCTATGAGCTCCATGCACCGCCAGAGCCTCGTTGCACAGCGCCAGCAGGCTTTTCATTGCAGCGCCGAGACTTCAATTGAATTCGAGCCGCAGCATTTCCAGCAGATGGCCGGTCTGATCGTCTATTATGACACGAAGGATTATCTCTATCTGCGGATCACTCACGATGAAGTCCACGGGAAATCCTTGGGCATCATCCGCTCCAAGGACGGGGTCTATGAAGATACCCTCACGCCTGAAGTTCCGCTGGAGCCGGGAGCAAGCGTAGGGTTGAAGGTGGTTATTGACGGCGAATGGGCGCAATTCTATTACAGTACCGGGGATTCCGCCTGGGAGAAAATCGGCGCTGCGCTGGAAATCTATCATCTGTCCGATGATTTCCCGGCCTATATCCGGTTCACCGGCACCTTCATCGGTATGTGTGCACAGGACCTTAGCGGGACGCTGCATCCGGCGGATTTTGATTATTTTGAGTACCGCGAGTTTGATGTACAGGAGTAGAGTAGACTGAGGATAGCTTCTAATTGCACTCTCTGCAATAGAATAAGGATAAAGAGGTCTGTGAATCGCATTTTAATGTATTTGCTGCAATAGAATTCGGTCATAGAGTGAATAAGCAGGTTACAGCTGCAAAAAGAAGACCGGGAGCATTGCTCCCGGTCTTTCAATATGGACTTAGACGTCTGCTCCATGGAGCATTCTATAATAGTACTCCACTGAAAAGGTACCGCCCTTAATTATGGGCGGTACAGCCATTTCTACGTGTATCCGTATATCCGGCTACACTCAGCCGATATACTTCTCCAGCGTAGCCCTTACCGCGCCAGGTCCGGCCAGCATCTCGGTGAACATGGCCTCTATAGTCCCGCCCAGTCCGGCGGCATACAGATCTACGCCGAAGATGGCCTGATCCTCCAGCACCGCCCGCACGCCTGCGGCCTCGGCAGCATCCGCGCCCAGCGTAATTCCTGCGAGACGCGCTTGCAGCGAATCCAGCAGCGGATCGGAACTTAGCGTGAACGCAGCGCCTTCATCGTTCACGCCAAGCAAGTACCGGCACCAGGCGGCGATCGCCAGCGGAATGGCAGTCAGCTGCGAAGGATCGAGATCCTCGCGGCGGATATACGACTTGATGGTCTCGCCAAAGCGGATGCCGACCTTCTGCGAGGTGTCGGTTGCGATCCGCTGCGGGGTATCCGGAATGAACGGGTTGGCGAACCGCTCCTGCAGCACTTCATCCAGGAACTGCTTCGGACTCAGGATGCCCGGATCTACCACAACCGGCAGCCCTTCCTTGTAGCCGATGGTCTCCACGAGTCTGCGAAGCGTGGCGTCCTTCATCTCATCGGCAATCAGTGTGTACCCGAGCAGACAGCCGGTTACAGCCAGCGCCGTATGCAGCGGGTTGAGACAGGTAGTCACCTTCATGGTCTCCACCTTGTTGACCGTATCGCGGTCCGTGAAGATGACGCCGGCATCTTCAAGCGCCGGGCGGCCATTCGTGAACTTATCCTCGATCACCAGATATTCGCTGATCTCGGCGTTGACGAATGGCGCAGTGTACGTATTCTTCGAGGTGACGATCACATCCATGCCGCCGATACCCTGCGCAAGCAGCGCTTCCTGAATAGATTCGGACGGACGCGGCGTGATTTTGTCGATCATGGACAGCGGGAACGTAATCTTCTGCTCATCCTCAAGATAGGACACGAAGCCTTCTTCCACATGGCCCTTGGCTGCCCATTCTCTGGCGATGGTGACCATGCCGTTCTTCAGCTTGTCGCCGTTATGCGAGCAGTTGTCCATGCTGACGAAGGTCATCGGGAACTGTCCCTTCAGATAACGCTTGTAAGCGAAGGAAGCGACTATGCTCATCGCATGGACCGGGTGATCCGGTCCGCCGGCAATATCTTGCTCGACGATGCCGAGATACTGGCCGTCCGGACCGGTGAGGGAGTAGCCTTTTTCCGTAATGGTGAAGCTGGCCATCTGCAGACTGGGATTCTCGAATACTTCAGTCAGGCGGCTGTAATCCGCTTCCCGGGTCTTGTCTGCGGTGATGCCTTCCACGATGCTGCTGACGATTCGCTTCTGGAAGTCGCCGCGCGCATTCATCAGCACCAATAGAGTCAGATTATCATAAGGCTTGTAGACCTTATCAATCATCTCGAAGTCGAAGGTCTCAGCAGCAATGATGCCGGTGTCTGCCTTACCGCTGTCAAGCAGCTTCTGGTGGGCATTGGCCACGAAGCCCCGGAAGATATTGCCTGCGCCGAAGTGAATCCACTCCGGCTTCTCCAGCGTATTCTGCGCGACCGCTGCGAAATCGAACTGCGGCAGCTCTACACCTGCGGCTTCCCAGGCTCCGCGGTCCGCAATGCTGCTTCTGGTGAGGCTCAGCATTATTTCGCCCCCTTGGCATTCTCCAGGCTGTCCCATACGCCGAGCAGGTACATGATGCCCATGGCTCTGTCGTATAGACCGTAACCCGGACGGCAGTTTTTCTCCTCGCCCCAGAGATGTCTGCCGTGGTCCGGACGCACATAGCCGGTGTATCCGTTCTCATGGTAAGCCTTGACAACCTCCGCTACATCGACGCTGCCATCTTGCCCCCGGTGGGATACTTCAATGAAGTCTCCGTTCTCGAATACCTTCACATTGCGGATATGGGCAAAATAAATCCGGTCATGGAACTCGCGGATCATCGCCGGAAGATCATTCTGCGGGTTGGTTCCAAGCGACCCTGTGCAGAAGGTAAGTCCGTTATACGGGCTGTCTACCATGTCGAGGAACCGGCGGATAGAATCGCGGCTGCGGATAATGCGCGGCAGTCCGAAGATCGGCCAGGCCGGATCGTCAGGGTGAATCGCCATACGGATATCCACTTCTTCACATACCGGAATAATGCGCTCCAGGAAATACTTCAGGTTGTCGAACAGAATGTCCTCGGTCACATCGGCATAAGACGCGAACAGCTCATCCAGCTTCGCCAGACGCTCCGGCTCCCAGCCCGGCATGGTGAATTCTCCGGCACCCTTCAGAATCCGGTCCACCATCTCGCGCGGATTATCGGTAATGGCAGCCTTTTCATAAAAGAGTGCATTAGAGCCGTCCGGCAGCTCCTTGTACAGCTCTGTACGGGTCCAGTCGAACACCGGCATGAAGTTGTAGCAGATGACCTTAACGCCAACCTTGGCCAGCTTGCGGATCGTATCAATATAGATGTCGATATATTTGTCGCGGGACGGCAGTCCGATTTTGATATCATCATGAACGTTGACGCTCTCAACAACCGCAGTGCTGAAGCCCTTGGCTGTAATCTGATCGGCCACCTTCTGAATTTCTTCCATCTCCCAGACCTCACCGGCAACCTTATGGTGCAGCGACCAGACGATGCCCATTACTCCCGGAATTTGACGCACGTGATCAAGGGTAATGTTGTCGTTGCCCTCGCCATACCATCTCCAAGTCATATTCATTGTCATTTCCTCCTTGTAGATAAACATAAATACAAATGATAACCATCTGAAGCCTTGGGACAATTGACCTTACGGATGAATCATTGTGTGGTAGAATGAACTTGTATACAAGATATGATTCGTAATGATCATAGAATACGCTCTCATCTTTGTCAATGAAATTCGTATCTCTTTTCTATATAATGGGGGGAGAAGAATCCCGTACAGAAAGTTGGTCTATTCCATGACTTCCAAAAAAGAAATAATGGCCTATCTGAAGCAGGAGATCCTCTCTCTTGAGCTGAAGCCGGGGGCGATGATCAGTGAGACTGCACTCTCCGAGCGCTTCCAGCTGTCAAGAACGCCGATCCGCGATGTGCTGAAGCAATTGGCCCTGGAGCAATACGTCGACATTTATCCCAAAAAAGGAAATCTCGTTTCGTACATAGATCTGGAGTCGGTGGAACAGATTATCTACCTCCGCAATGTGCTGGAGAAGGAGATTATGAAGTCGCTGGCCGGGAATTTCCCATTAAAGGGACTGCATATGCTGAAGGACAATCTTGCGCAGCAGCAGAGATGTATTGAGCAGGAGGAGGGAGCAGAGGTGTTCCTGCAGCTCGATGATCAATTTCACCGCACCATGTTCGGCCTGGCCGGCCGTGAATTCCTGTGGGGCGTGCTGCAGCAGTTCAATGTGCATTATATCCGCTACCGCAAGCTGCATATGCTGAAGGACGAGAAGCTGGCAGCGATTCGGCAGGAGCATCAGCAGCTACTGGATTATATCGTGCAGGGAGATACCGCCCGGATCGACGAGCTGGTGCATCACCATCTGCGGGCAGATATCGACTCCAAGAACCTTCAGGAGCATTTCGCTACTTATATCAAAAAGTAGTCCGTTACCCTGCCCGCTGAAACGCAGTGTTCTATTCACCGGACTCGCGGTATTCCCGGGGAGACTGGCTGCTCCAGCGCTTGAACTGCCGGCTGAAATGGGCGATATCACGGTAGCCGAGCAGGCTGGAAATCTGGCTGACAGACAGGCTGTGGTCATCCAGCAGCACCTTGGCCTCATGCAGCATCTGCTCAGAGAGATAGACCCGGGGGGAGATGCCGAATACCTGGCGGAACACCCGGTAACAGTGGGAAGCGCTGATCCCCAGCTCAGAGGCGATATCATCTATACCGTAATGGCTGTCACCCGGCAGCTCCTGCTTGAACTGCTGATAGACGAGCCCCTGGAGGCGGCTGCGGATCTGGTGGGCCAGCTCGATCTTCTCATAGGTGCCGGGGGAGGAGACATCGGCTTCCAGTGAGAAGACTTCCCAGAGCTGGGCGAACAGGTCGAAGACGGCAGCCTGCAGCCTCATGCGCTGAGACATGGTGATGCCGCCCGGCTCTGAGGCTGCAATCTCCACCAGCCTGCTCAGAACCGGTCCCAATCTGTGGGCAATATGGCTCTCTGAGGTGAACAGCACAGGGTTCAGACGGCTGAGCAAGGAGATCAGCAGCTTATCATCAATATCGAAATGGATGCAGAAATACGTAAAAGGCCTGCCGTTTCCGCTGCGGCTGGAATGCGTATCGCCCGGCCTTAAGAGGACCAGATCCCCGGCACGCTGGAGGAAGCTGTGGTTGTTAACAATCAGCTGCTGCTCTCCTTCAAGCACATAATTGAATTCATACTGGGGATGGGCATGCTGCGGATAATCCCATTCCGCGCTCACTTTGCGCAGGTGCATGCCGAACAGGTTAAGTGTGGTCTTCACATCCGGGATGATGGTCTCACTAAGACTTTGCCCCGGTACAGGCGGTACAAAAGCTGCCACCAATAGATTCGCCCCCTGACATTTTACATTGGATTAGAATATTAGAATGAATGGATGTACGCCATGCTTTATTCATTAAAGTATACAAGAGTTCAGCTTGAAACATAAGAAAGTATAGGTTCACTCGATAAACTATCCTTCTATTTCTCGCAGAAACGGTACCGCCCTCTTAAGGACGGTGAAGCCGTTTCTGCTTGATTTGGGTAAATAATAGCTTGATTTGACAATGTTCCGGGCTGCCGGCTGCGTGGTAGGATGAACCTGAACAGCATCTAGTATACAAGATGAACTGGAGGAGATAAGGACATGGGACAACAATCCGGGAATGGGAATGCCGCACGAAATGACAGCGGATACAATGCGTGGTTAAGCTATCCGAAGCTGCCGCAAGGACCTCTATATATGCAATACTCGAAATGGTGCGGAGCCGTATCCGTTACGGAAGAGCATGATACGCTCCAGGCTGCACTTCGTGAATGGCAGAGAGGCATCGCATCCCTGCTGGACATCCAGGCGGTGTCTGCTCCGCAGCCGGAGGGATTCCGGGTAGCGTTCGGTACCTTTGGCGGCGGTCATCCGCTGATTAAGGATATGTATGATAACAAGACCGTTAAGGCGGTGGGGGACGAAGGGTTCGTGATCCGCACCAGCCAGTCCCTGAAGTGCATCGCTATAGGAGCCTCCTCTCCGGCGGGTGTCCTATACGGGGTCTTCCATCTGCTGCGCCTCATCGCCAGCGGCAACGACATCGAGAATCTGGATGAGCTGGTGAATCCGGTGAACTCGCTGCGTATGATTAACCATTGGGATAATTTCGACGGCAGCGTGGAGCGCGGCTATTCCGGGCGGTCCTTCTTGTATGAGAATAATCAGTTCACGCAAGATATGGACAGAATCACGGATTACGCACGGCTGATGGCTACAGCAGGCATCAACGCCATTGCCATCAATAATGTGAACGTCCATGCGCTGGAGACGCTGTTCATCTCCACTTACCTGCCGGATGTTGCACGAATCGCCGGTATCTTCCGTATCTATGGCATCCGTCTGTTCCTGAGTGTGAACTTCGCTGCTCCTATGCATGAGGGTGAAGTGGGCACGGCAGATCCGCTGGAAGCCGGAGTACGGGAATGGTGGAAGTCCAAAGCAGCAGAAATCTATGCCGCCATTCCTAATTTTGGCGGGTTTGTGGTCAAGGCTGACTCAGAGAACCGTCCCGGTCCGTTCACCTACGGGCGGAATCATGCCGATGGCGCGAATATGCTGGCGGAAGCCCTCGAACCGTTCGGCGGCATCGTGATCTGGCGCTGCTTCGTATATAACTGCAAGCAGGACTGGCGTGACCGCAAGACGGACCGGGCCAGAGCAGCCTACGATCATTTCAAACCGCTGGACGGCCAATTTAACGACAACGTTATTCTGCAGATCAAGAACGGACCGATGGATTTCCAGGTCAGAGAGCCGGTCTCCCCGCTGTTCGGGGCACTGGAGCGGACGAATCAGGTCATTGAATTCCAGATTGCCCAAGAGTACACTGGACAGCAGCGTCATGTATGCTATCTGGTCCCGCAGTGGAAGGAGATTATGGAATTCGATACACTGGCCAAGGGCGGAACGGCTCCGGTGAAGCGGATTGTTGACGGCTCGCTGTGGGGCAACCGCTTAAGCGGAGTGGCTGCGGTATCCAATGTGGGTAATGACGCGAATTGGACCGGCCATCTGCTGGCCCAGGCTAACCTCTACGGCTTCGGGCGTCTGGCCTGGAACCCGGAGCTGAGTTCAGAAGCTATTGCCGCCGAGTGGATCGCTCTGACGTTTGGAACAAAGGCTGCCGCCGCTGGCGTGATCAGCCGGATTTTACTGGATTCCTGGGAGATCTATGAGTCCTATACGGCACCGCTTGGAGTGGGCTGGATGATCAATCCCGAGCATCACTACGGCCCGAATGTGGACGGCTATGAATATTCCATGTGGGGCACCTACCATTATGCGGATCATCAGGGCATTGGGGTAGACCGGACCGTGGCTACCGGCACCGGCTATAGTGCCCAGTATATGGGCAGCAACGCCCTCCGTTATGATTCACTGGAGGAATGCCCGGATGAGCTGCTGCTATTCTTCCATCATGTGCCGTATACCCATGTGCTGCATTCCGGCAAAACAGTGATTCAGCATATTTACGACACCCACTTTGAGGGTGCGGAGCGTGCCGAAGGGCTGCTGGACGCGTGGAGCGGACTGAAGGGCAGCATCGCGGACGGCCTATACACACAGGTGGAGGAACGCCTTAAGGGACAGGCCGCCCATGCCAAGGAGTGGCGTGATCAGATCAATACGTACTTCTACCGCAAGAGCGGAATTGAAGATGCCGGCAACCGCACCATCTATTGATCACCTGAGAGGGTAAGGGACATGAACAAGATCATACAGACTGTGTACCCCGGTCGTGAGGAGGGAAGCATGACACTGACCTTCGGAGAGGTTATCAGGCATTTAGAAGCAGGGATCCCGGAGCCGCACAATACTGTAGACAAGCTGGAGCCGGGTGCCCCCGAGACGGAAGTGCTGGGGATTGTGACCGCCTTCTCCGCTTCCCACGAGGTCATTGAGCAGGCGCTTACACTTGGCGCCAATCTGATTATTACGCATGAAGGTGTGTATTATAGTCATCAGGACCGGCGCGAAGGGCTGGAGAATGATTCTGTCTTCCGGCAGAAATCGGCATTGATTGCAGGTTCCGGGATAGGGATCTACCGCTTCCATGACTATGTGCACCGTTATACACCGGACGGGATTATGGAAGGGCTGCTGCGGGAGCTGGAATGGGAGCCGTATGTGGAGCGGAATCTGCCCCATGTGTCGATTCTCTCCATTCCCGGGATGACGGTATCAGAGATCGCCGGATATCTGAAAAGCAAACTGCATATTCCTTATATCCGTGCGGCCGGTAATCTGTCTGCCCGGTGCAGCAGGGTAGGCGTGCTGGTCGGCTACCGTGGCGGCGGTGCATCGACAATCCCGCTGTATGAGCAGGAGTCGCTCGACCTGGTTATCGCCGGAGAAGGCCCGGAGTGGGAGACCCCCGAGTATATCCGGGATGCACTCCGGCAGGGCCGGGACAGGGCGCTGATTATGCTGGGCCACGCCGAGAGTGAAGCGCCGGGGATGAAGCTGCTGGCAGAGCGGCTGGCCTTGCGGTATCCCGGCGTGCCGGTACATTTCATTCCGGTTCAGCCCGTTTTTCATATGGTATAGCAACAGAACCTCTTTGAAGGTAAGAAGGCCCGGGGAAGCTCCCTGCGGCTCTCCGGCCGGCAAAGAGGTTTTGTATATTCTGCTGCTGTCCGCCTTTTTGCGTTTTTGACCATCAATTCCCCATTTTGAATATTGAATGGTTACCAGATTCAGCTTACATTGGAGAGGCACCAAGTCCTCAGACTAACCTTATTACGGAGGTCTTATCATTGATGACATCATTGAGATGGAACAAGCCGCTTGCTGCTCTGCTGGGTCTCGCCTTGCTTGCCGCAGGCTGCAGCAGCCCCAGGAACCTTGACAGCGCTCCAAGCTCTCCTGCCGGGAATACGTCTGCTTCGCGTGAAGCCGCCGGCGGTTTCACTTATCCGGTGCCGGGCGGATTGGAGCTGACATATATGAACGAACAGCCGGGAGGCACGCCGGAGCGCCTGCCGGTTGATGAAGAATATGAGAAGCGCACAGGCATCTCCATCCGGCAGCTTGGCGGAGCACCCATGACCGACCAGAAATTCAGTCTGCTGCTGGCATCGGGCGAGCTGCCGGATATTTTCCTCAATACCTGGCTGCAATACCCGGGCGGTCCGGATCAAGCTGTGGAGCAGGGTTATATTCTGAAGCTCAATGATCTGATTGACCAGTATGCTCCTAATCTGAAGCGGACCCTTCAGGAGAACCCGGATATCGACAAAATGATCAAAACCGATGACGGCACCTACTACGCCTTCCCGTTCATCCGCTCGGAGATTGGGAGGGTCTACGGCGGGCCGATTATCCGCAGGGATTGGCTCGATGAGCTGAATCTCAGCCTCCCGGAGACGATTGAGGAATGGCATACTGTGCTGACTGCTTTTAAAGAAAAGAAACAGGCCGCATCCCCCTTAACCTTACGCACCATGTTCCTGGGGGAACGGACCGGCGGGTTCGCCGGGGCCTTCGGTGTAATGGGGAACTTCTACGTCAACGACGGAAAAGTGGTCTACGGTTATCTGGAGCCGGGTTACAAGGAGTACCTGAACACGATGAGCCAGTGGTACCGGGAAGGGCTGATTGACAAGGATTTCGCCTCGATTGATGCAGCTACCGTTGATAAGAAGATGACTTCGGGTGTCAGCGGGGCAACGATCGGCTGGCAGTACTATATTGAGAAATACAATTCGGCCGTGCAGGCCGGTGATCCAGAGGCAGATTTCGCGGCTGCTCCCTACCCCTCTGCTGTCAAAGGCGGACTTCCGGAGTTCGGCCAGCTGGATAATGCTTATGCCGGGACCAGCTCTGCGGCCATCTCGGCTACAACCCGGCATCCCGAGGCCGCTATGCGCTGGCTGGATTATGCTTTTACCAGGGAAGGCAGCATGCTGAATACGTATGGGATTGAAGGCATTACGTATACGCTGGAGGACGGCAAGCCTGTCTATACCGATCTTGTGGTCAAGAATCCGGACGGGCTGGGCAGCGACCAGGTCATGACGCAATATTCGCACGGCACCAACTTCCCGATGATCCAGCAGGACAATAACCTCCCGGCCAAATATCCGGCAACAACCGAATCCATCGGCATCTGGAAGCAGACCAATCATGAGAGCCACCTGCTGCCTCCCGTAACGCCGACTGCCGAAGAAGCGGATGAGATGAGCAGTATAATGAACGACATCCATACTTTTGTGAAGGAAACCGAACTCAAGATCATCCTGGGCATGGATTCCATAGACCATTATGACAAGTATGTTCAGCAGATGAAGGATCTGGGCATCGGACGGGCACTTGAAATCCAGCAAGCCGCCTATGAACGTTATTTGAACCGCTAAGCCCGGCTATGGGAATCCAGAGGAGGAAGCACAGCAATGAGTATAAGGAAGAAACTTAGCAACAATTGGCAGTTCTGCAAGCAGCCGCTTCATACTGGGCTCGCGGAGGCCGCAGCAGATAACGGATGGATGCCGGTTACGCTGCCGCATGACTGGCTGATCTATGATACCCGGAACCTCTATGAGAACGGAGAGGGCTGGTACCGCACCAGCCTCCGCTTCGATGAAGTGCCTGATGATGAGCTGGTGTCCCTGCGTTTTGAGGGAGTGTATATGAACTCGACACTATATGTGAACGGGCAGGCGGCGGGGGAGTGGAAATACGGATATTCTACCTTTGAATTTGACATTACCCCGTACCTGATAGCGGGAGAGAATGAGATCTATATGCGTGTGATTCACGAAGCCCCCAATTCCCGCTGGTACTCCGGGGCCGGAATCTACCGGCCGGTCTGGCTCAAGACGACGCCGAAGACCCGTATCGCCGCTGACGGGATTTATATTGTTGCCAGAGCAGGAGCGAGCGGGTCCTGGATAGTGGATGTAGATGCGGAGCTGCATCTCTCTGAAGAAGCTGCGGCACAGGGTACGAGGCTGAAGCTGCGGCACAGCCTTCTGGATGCGCAAGGAGCGGTAATTGCCGGGCATACCACGGAGGTGCCTGTGCAGGAGGGGCTAACCGTACATAGCCAGAGCCGTCTGACGGTGGATCAGCCCTTGTTATGGGATATTTGCAGTCCCAATCTCTATAGCCTGCAATCGGAGCTGCTCGCAGAAGATGAGGTCATTGAAACGGAGAAGGAGCGCTTCGGCTTCCGGACCCTGGAACTGGACAGTGAGAGGGGCTTCTTCCTCAACGGTCGTCATGTCAAAATAAACGGAGTCTGCCAGCATCATGATCTGGGCGCTCTGGGGGCTGCCGTGAACAGGGCGGCTCTGCGCCGCCAGCTCGTCCTGCTGCAGGAGATGGGAGTCAACGCCATCCGTACCGCGCATAATATGCCGGCTGTAGAGCTTATGGAGCTGGCCGATGAAATGGGGCTGCTGATCGTGTCGGAAGCCTTCGATATGTGGGAGCGCAGCAAAACGCCTTATGATTACGCACGGTTCTACCCGCAGTGGTGGAAGCTTGATGTTGCCAGCTGGGTGCGTCGCGACCGGAACCGTCCTAGCCTGCTGATGTGGAGTATCGGCAATGAGATCTATGACACTCACGCAGACAGCCGGGGCCAGGAGCTTACCCGGGAGCTGCAGGCTGAGGTGCTGGCCCATGATCCGCAGCGCAATGCGTTTGTTACCATCGGCTCGAACTATATGCCCTGGGAGAATGCGCAGCGATGCGCAGATATCGTTAAGGTGGCAGGCTATAACTACGCGGAGAAATATTACGGGCAGCATCACAAAGAGCATCCGGACTGGATCATCTACGGCAGTGAGACCTGTTCGACGGTGCAGAGCCGGGGAATCTACCATTTCCCGCTGGCCCAGTCTGTGCTGGCCGATGATGACCAGCAGTGCTCTTCCCTCGGGAATAGCTCGACCAGCTGGGGGGCCAAGAGTACAGAGGCTTGCATCACCGCTGACCGGGATGCGGGCTTCTCGCTGGGGCAGTTTCTCTGGACAGGCTTTGACTATATCGGGGAGCCTACTCCGTATCACACCAAGAATTCGTATTTCGGGCAGCTGGATACCGCCGGTTTCCCTAAGGATTCCTACTACATCTATCAGGCGGAATGGACAGATTACCGTAATCATCCGATGATTCATATCTTCCCGTACTGGGATTTCTCCCCGGGCCAGCTGATTGATGTGCGTGTCTGTTCCAATGCTCCCCGTATGGAGCTGTTCATGAATGAAATCTCGCAGGGCATTGTGGAGATCGATCATGCCCGCGGACACAAGCTGCTTGGAGAATGGCAGCTGCCTTACGCGGACGGTATCCTGCGGGCGGTGGCTTATGATGAGCAGGGGGAGATCGTTGCTGTAGAGCAAATCTCCTCTTTCGGAGATGCGGCTTCGCTTGTTCTTGCTCCCGACAAGCGGGTAATCACAGCAGACGGCACGGATCTTATCTTTGTAACGATCAGCACACTGGACCAGGAGGGGCGCCCGGTAGCGAATGCCAATAACCGGGTTCATCTCAGTATTGAAGGTCCGGGACGGCTGATTGGCCTGGATAACGGGGACAGCACGGACTATGATTCCTACAAGGGAGTAAACCGCCGGTTGTTCAGCGGTAAGCTGCTGGCAGTGATTGCCGGAACACTGGATGCCGGTATGATTACCCTGCGGGCAGCTTCTGAGAATCTGGCTTCTGCTGAGCTTACCCTACAATCGGTGCTTCCAGCGCCGGGAACGGCCGCCGAAGATGAGCTGTATCTGTATGCGTATAACCCGCTGGAGGCGGATGCTGTATCCGGGTATCCGGAGAGCGGCCGGGATAGAGAGATCCCGGTCCGCAAGCTGGAGATTATCTGTCCCGGAGGCAATGTTCTGACGCCGGAGCAGCCGTCGCTTCCGGTCCGCGTCAGGCTTCATCCGCAGGGTGCCTCGTGGCAAGATGTCGAGTGGCGGATTACCAATGCCGCCGGGATTGATGCCAATATTGCCACGATTGAGACGAATGGGCATGAGGCGGTAATTACGGCCTTGGGAGACGGAGAGGTGTATATCCGCTGCGGAACAGCCAATGGCGCTGACGGGATACGGCTCTATTCACAAATGGAATTCAAGCTGACCGGACTGGGTCAGGCCTATCTGAATCCGTATGAATTTGTCTCCTCCGGGTTCAGCAGCGGCCATAGCCGGAATCTGACCAACGGCAATGAACGGGGGGTCGCCACGGCCCGCGAAGGGGAGAGCCGGATCTGCTTCGAACGGATCGACTTCGGGGATTATGGAGCCGATGAGATCATTCTGCCGGTCTTCTCGCTCGATGATCAGGAATTTCCGATGGAGATATGGGAAGGTATACCCGGTACGCCTGGTGCCGAGCGGCTCACCACTGTGACTTACCAGAAGCCATCCCGCTGGAATGTATATCAGGAAGAGCATTATACGCTTCCCAGACGGCTGACGGGCATCACCTCTCTGTCCTTCGTGGTGCGCAAGAAGATTCATCTGAAGGGCTTCTCGTTTGTACGTAAGCCTAAGGCATTCGAGCGTCTGAATGCCCTGGACAACACTGCGGTCTACGGGGATACCTTCACTATTACGGAGGATGCCGTCGAGGGAATCGGCAACAATGTGTCGCTTATATTTGCCGGAATGGACTTCGGAGCAGCGGAATGCTCACGGCTGGTCATCTGCGGACGCTCGGCGCTTGCGGGCAATACCCTGCAGATTCTGTTCAGCGGTTCCGGCGGCGAAACGAAGCAGCTGATCGAATTCGCCGGAAGCGGCAGCTACACGGAGCGTGAATTCAGCCTGGACATGCCGGTCAGCGGCAGCCTGACCGTCACCTTCCTGTTCCTGCCGGGCAGCCGGTTTGACTTCAAGTGGTTCCAGTTCCTGCCGCCGTCACTCTAGAATCTGCACTATCCGGCGATCCGCCAGTGGATGGTCTAAGGACAGGCAACAGCTTTCACCGCGAATAAGGGATACCGCAAACAGCCGGGTGGTTGGCGTTTGGGGTATCCCTTTTGAGTGTGAGGCGGGATCTGCGAAGAAGCCCGGGAGCTTCCTGTCAGCAGCCGTAGTCCTTCCCGTCATCGCCTGCTTCACTTATCCGCACCTCTATAAGCTTCATTGGACTGAAGGCACGGACCGTATGTCGTTGTCCCCTGGCTATGGTATAGCTTCCCCCTGCAGCTGCGGCGGATGTGTGCCCGTCCACGGCTACCTCTCCATGACCGGACACAATCATCCAGGTCTTGGCGGAATGCGGACAGACTCTTTCAGGTATGTCATGGTCCAGCAGCAGGGTCAGCATTACCGTAAGGACAAGGCCGGCGCCGCCTGACTCACGGTCAAGGACAGTATAGCTGCCCCAGCCCGTTTCTCCATACCGCATCTCCTTTGCTGAATTCTCCATCAGAATATCCTTGATGAGGTTTGCTTCCTTCCTGCCGGCGATCAGGATGCCATCGGGACTGGCTACGGCGACTATACCGGGGACACCAATGACATGCAGCGGTATCCCCAGCTCGTTAATAAGCTGACTGTTCCCGCATTCTCCCCATAGCCCGCCTTCTCCAATGACCTGTGAAGGCAGCCGGTCCGTCAGCGTATCCCAGCTTCCCAGGTCGGACCATTCGCCTTCATGTCTTACGACGACAGCTCTGGTGCTGCGCTCCGCCACTTCCTTGTCGAAGCTGCGGACCGGGAGCCCCGGATACAACGCGGTCAATGCCGCGGATTCGGCAGGCAGCCCCAGCCTCTCCAGATGCTCCAGCAGGAAGCTCAGCCGCGAAGCGAATACCCCGCAGTTCCATAACGCCTGTTGTCGCATCAGCTCCCGGGCTCCAGCCACATCAGGCTTCTCTGCAAAAGATAATACCGGAGCATACACGCCGGAGTCACCCTGTGCCGGGACGATATAGCCGTATTGCTCCGAGGGATAAGCAGGCCCTGTTCCAAGCAGGAGGAGCTCAGCATGCGAGGCGGCCAGGATATCTTCAAATTGGTGAAACTGGCGGAAGAAGCCGTCATCCGCGAACATATCGGCCGGAGCGATACAGACGATGTCCTCCGGCTGTGCCTTTCCGGCAGCAAGCAAGTGCAGGGCGCCCAAGGCGGCTGCAGTGAAGGTGCCGCGCTTGCAAGGCTCCCCGATGACCGGATAACGGCTTCCGGTATACCGCTGTGTGAGGGCGACCTGCTCCTGGTGTGCTACCAGGAGCAGGGATTCGTCCAGTCCGGCATGAGCGAGCTGACGGCATACCCGCCCGAGCATGGACTCCGTGCCCCCGTCCGGTGCAGGAAGCAGCTGCAGGAACATCTTGGAGCGGATGCTGCCGGACAGAGGCCATAGCCGCTGGCCGGAGCCGCCGCACAGAAGGATAGTATGCATCACTTTGCGTGCCTCCTTAGGGCTTGCCCGGAGTAGAATATCCCTTGCGCTGATGGAAGGAGAGTGAACGGTAAGACCCGGCATACTTCTGAATCTGCGATTGCGTCAGGGAGCCTGCCGGGATCTTCAGCGATTTATTCTTGGCGTTCTTGAGCAGCACGGCGGTGCGGTTTCCGCTGTACACGTAGTTGGCATAGGTCTCGAATTCGGAGAAGCCGAACTGTCTCTTCTTGTTGATACTGCGGATAACGGCGGCATGCCAGGACATTCCGTGCCTTGCTTCAATGGTTCGTTTGAGACTGGCCAGCTTCGCGGACTCGAACAGCATATAGTGGGTGACACAAGATTTGGGGGCGGAGGCAGCGGCACCGAGCAGCTTGCGGTAGGTGCGGAAATACTCCGGCTGGCTCCAGTTACGGCAATAGAAGATGCTTTTCCCGCCGGAACGGAACCGATGGGGACGAATGAGCACCGTATCCGCATCAATGACCAGGAAATATTTCTCGCGGCAGATATGATCCCCGTTCATCTTAAGCAGCTGCTGATACAGCCAGCCTGAGCGGTTCCAGCGGGTGGAGGAATAGCGGATAGCTTTTTTAGTGAACGGCAGGACGGTGGTTTCATTGACAAAAACACAGCTTTTGCGGGAGCACAGTTGTCTGATTCTACTGTTATTCGGCGAGACAATATAGATATTGCTGATAGGGTGCTGGACATACTTGCGAAGACTATCAATCACATAAGGAAGGGTGGCGAGATCTTTTTCGATAGCAGGGATCAGGATGTCGATCGAAGGAGCACTTGAGGTCACACTTACCGTAGCAACGGACATGGATTCATCTCCATACATATATTGACATTTGAGCGTCTTCACTAGGGTATGCCTGGGGAGCGTCGGTTGATAGGGCCATCATCCTGATAAAGTTAATCTTTCCGTACGGGACAAATGATATATTCAAGGGCACCTCCAGCGGCATAGGATACAGTGAATATGTAATTATATGTAAAAAGGGAGCACTGGCTCCCATCCCGGACAGGAGAGTGCATAAGTGACCGCCAAAAAGGTTCAGTCAGGACAGAGCAAATGGTATAAGACACAATTGCTGCTTAAGAACGAGTGGATTAAGTCCTTCATCCCCGATACCCGGAGAATGAGCAGGCGCAATCTGGAGCAGATGATCCACAGTTACGGAATGATCTATATCAAGCCGGAACGGGGAACGTATGGCATTGGAGTAATCCGCGCGGAGCGGAGAGAGCGGGAGGGATATACGTACCAGTATGAGGAGACCCTCCGCCGGTTCACTACCTTTGAGGCTTTTCATCACAGTCTCGTGAAGAAGCTCGGTAAGAGGAGTTATCTGCTGCAAAAAGGCGTCCATCTGCTGAAGCATAACGGGCGCCGTTTCGATATCCGGGTGATGGTGCAGCTCAGTCCCAAGGGGGTCTGGGAAGCTACCGGGATTATCGGCCGGCTCGGGCATCCGCGCAAAATTGTGACCAATTACCACAGCGGCGGCAAACCGACCGCAGTGGAGCATTTGCTCTCCACCCATCTGTCTGCGCAGCAGCTTATGCAGCTTAAGGGGGATATGAACCGGCTGGGCACACGCATAGCGGTACAACTGAAGAAGACTTTTCCGCATCACCGGCAGTTTGGTGTAGACATCGGACTGGACCGCTCACTGAAGCCGTGGATTATTGAAGTGAACATGAATCCCGATCCTTATATTTTTAATCAGCTCAAGGATAAATCCATGTACCGCAGAGTGATGAGGTACCGGCGTTATGGCTTGAAGCATTAGTACGGCGTACCAGAGGTTGGCTCCCGGCATGTGGGGGGGCCGCCTCTGGTATTTGCCGTTTCGGGAAGCATACACTTCCCCGGCAGGAAGCCGTCAGGTTTCGGGAGGGCCCCTTCATGAACTGTCACCGGTAGCCAACGCGGGATAAGTGTAGTTTAAACTCAGTTTACATTCCGGCTGTACATTCAGACTACAGCAGCGCAATGAAGAATGCCGGAAGGAGGAGAGCCGGGTCTGCTTCGGCACCTGGATAGTTAGAACATTGACAGTTAGAGTTCTATGTATTATATTTGACTTGTTACTTATAATTCTATCTAAAATAAAAAGGGGACTTGAACATGACTGAACCCATTCTGCATACACCGTATTCCGATTTGTTCCGTGAGATTGGCCTCAAGCTTAAGAGCTCTGCCGATGCCCGGCTGAACGAGCTGGGCCTGAATTCCGCGCAAGGCCGGATGATCGGATATATCTATGAGAATCAGGACCAGGGCGTGATCCAGAAGGATCTGGCGGAGCAGTTCAAGCGGCGGGGAGCCAGCATCACCAGCATGCTCCAGGGTCTGGAGAAGAAAGGCTACATCGCCCGCGTCACCGATGAGAAGGACGAGCGGCAGAAGCGGCTTACCGTGCTGGAGAAAGGGGTTGTCTTGGTGGAGGAATTCAACCGGATGTTCGCGGATGTGGAAGCAGGCATTACCCGCCAGCTCACCAAGGAGGAGGCATCCGCCCTGCTAACGCTGCTGTCCAAAGTCAATCAAAGCCTGTAATTACGACCGGAGGTATGAATTATGAAACAAGAAGTGTCCAATCAATATTACCTGGAGTCCGCTCCAATGAAGAAGGCTATCTTCCATTTGTCGGTTCCCATGATGATCGGCATGTCAGTCGGAACGGTATACAATGTGATCAATGCGTATTTCATCGGCCTCCTGCATAACACAAGTATGCTGACGGCAATTACACTGGGCCTGCCGATTTTCACTGTTCTGATGGCTTTCGGTAACGTGTTCGGGGTAGGCGGCGGAACCTTCGTCACCCGGATGGCCGGGGAGAACAATACCGCAAAAGGCAAGCAGATCGCCGGATATACCTTCTATGCAAGCATTATTGCGGGCCTTGTTATCGCCCTGCTGGCCATGTTGGCCATTAACCCGCTCACGCGGCTGCTTGGGGCGGATGCGGCAACCTTCGGCTACACGAAGACCTATGCCCTGACGCTGTTCGCCGGCGGCTTTGCGGTCGTGCTCAACTTTGCGCTGGAGCAGCTAGTCCGCGCGGAGGGAGCGTCGAAGGAGTCCATGTATGGTATCTTTATCAGCACAGCGCTCAGCCTGATCTTTGATCCGCTGTTCATTCTGATCCTGGACTGGCATGTCGCAGGTGCGGCGCTGGCCATGTGCCTGGCTAACCTGGGGTCTGCGGTCTATTATCTCTATTACCTGGAGAAGCGGAGCCAGAATCTGCGGGGATTCCTGAAGCAGTTCAGAATATCCCTGCAGGATCAGCTGGAGATCTATAAGGTCGGCATCTCTGAGCTGCTGCAATGCGCTTTTCTGATCGTGTCCACCCTGCTGCTTAATAACTACTCCATCCAGTATGGTGAGAATGTGGTAGCCGGGTTCGGGGTAGCGCTGAGAATTGTGCAGATTCCGGAGTTCCTGTCCATGGGACTGTTCCTGGGCCTGATTCCGCTCTTCGCCTTCACCTATGCCAGCAAGAACAGGGCCAGACTTACCTCCAGCATGAAGTACGCCTTCAGTTATATTGCGGGCATCTCGTTAGTATTTGTAGCCCTGGTCTTTGCATTCAGAGGGCCGGTCCTGCATCTGTTCTCCAGCGATAACTCAGTGATCGGCATGGGAACCTATATCCTGGGGGCGATGCTGGTATCCGCGCTGTTCAACGGGTTCACCGGTCTGTTCATGAGTATCTTCCAGGCTACAGGCCAAGGCGCACAGGCCGCAGTTGTCGCGGTTACGCAAGGTGTACTCTATATCCCGGTCATTATCCTGCTGCATCACTTCTTCGGCCTGCACGGGGTGATCTGGTCGATGACCATTACCGAGGTAATCACTAGTCTCCTGGGAGCCATCCTCTTCATCGGCTTCAACCGCAAGCTACGGAAGCTGGGACAAGAGGGCAACCCGCAGAATGCGGTCCCCGCTCCAGCTGGACAGGTGTAAGCGGAGTGGAGAGTTGCGTGGGGGTGTGAGGAAAGGTAGATAGTGTGTAGGGAGTAGAGTTACTGGGAGAAAAAGTAGATAGTGTGTAGGGATTAAAGTTACTGGGAGGGAATGTAGATAGTATGTAAGGAGTAGAGTTACTGTGAGGGAATGTAAATAGTGTGTAAGGAGTAGAGTTACTGGGAGAAGAAGTAGATAGTGTGTAGGGAGTAGAGTTACTGAGAGAAAAAGTAGATAGTGTGTAGGAAGTAGAGTTACCGTGTGAGGATCATAGATATTAGCAGCATATAGCGTGAGGTGAGTGTAATAAGAGTTGCTTCTACCGTGGAAGGCAGGTTCGGTCAAGTATTCCGGTAACAACACGGATGGGAGTCCTGCTATCCGCCACTCACCTGACTATTAAGTTGATATCCGGACACTCATCCATAGTGTCCATCCAAAAAACCTTGAATCTTCAAGGTTTTTTGGTGTATGGAAAAGTTAATTGTCTTTCAAAGTTTATAAGTCCAATTTAACTAACGAACTTCCCATATCGAGAGGGATAAATCCCTCTGAATCCGCCGAAAGTCGGCAGAGTGGGGCAAGGAGAGGGATAAATCCCTCTGAATTTGCCAAAAGTGGGCAGAGTGGGGCAAGGAGAGGGATAAATCCCTCTGAATCCGCCGAAAGTTGGCAGAGTGGGGCAAGGAGAGGGATAAATCCATCAGAATCCGCCGAAAGTGGGCAGAGTGGGGCAAGGAGAGGGATAAATCCCTCTGAATCCGCCAAAAGTGGGCAGAGTGGGGAAAGCAGAGGGATAAATCCCTCAGAATTTGACTAAAAGCAGGCGGCTGCGGGAATAAGGAGCACAAGTGCACCTGAATCTGCCGAAAGCAGGCGGCAGGTGGGAATGAGGAGCACTAGTGCACCTGAATTTGCCAAAAGCTGGCGGCAGGCCGAAATAAGGAGCACAAGTGCACCTGAACGCATCATCATCGGCATAACTCCGGCATAGCTAAATCCCGGTGCTTTATAGTAAAATTAGATAAATTTGAACACAGGGGAGTTACTGTATGCTGGACGTTAATGAAATTCAGGCGCGGATTCCACACCGTTATCCGTTTCTCCTGGTAGACCGGATCACCGAGCTTGAAGAAGATATCCGGTGAAGCCGGGGGATCAGCTGCGCCTTGAATTTGAAGTGACCCGGGTCAAAGAAATGATTGTCAAAGGAACCGGGACCGCTACAGTAGACGGTGAACGAGTGTGCGAAGCTGAGATTATGTTTGCGTTCGGCGGGCAATAATTAGCGGAAAAGGTGGCTGAACAACCCTCATGACAAAAAGTGTTGTATTTAAAACGGTTTCATGCTATTTTATAAACTATAAAAACGTTTTTATTGAAGAGGAACAATGATATGGCAAAGATAACGATCAAAGACGTAGCCAGAGAAGCGGGGGTCTCCATCTCCACGGTCTCGAACGCCTTGAATGATGTGGATGTCCTCAATCCGGAGACCAAATCCCATGTGCTGAAGGTCGCCCAGCGCCTGAATTATGTTCCGAACCTGAACGGCAAGCTGCTGAAATCCGGTACCACCAAGATGCTGGGGTTCTTCACCACAAGTGTGTCAGGCCCGTACTTCTACAAGCTGGTAGAGTCGATGGCCCGTCAATGCGACCGCCTGGGCTATGGCCTGAATGTATTTGTCACCAAGGACAAACATGTCATTATGAGCAATATTCTCGGACGGCGCGTGGATGGTGTCATTATCTATGAAGAGCTGGGCATTGACGAGAAGGACATTGCCGCCATGAAGAAAGACAAGATTAAGGCGGTGTTTCTGGACCGGGTGCTGGAAGACGAGGGGATGGGCAGCATTATTTTTGATTCCTACGAATCCGGCTATGAGGCGACGAAGTATTTAATCAGTCTTGGGCATAAGAACATTGCCTATATCTCCGGCGTAGATACGATGTTCGACAGCGTACAGCGGCGGGAAGGTTACCTGGCGGCGCTGCGCCAATATCAGCTCCCGGTGGATGAGGATTATATTATTCAGGGTTATTTTGAGGAGGATAGCACCTATAATGCCGTGAAGTCCTTCATCCGCGTGCATCCCGAGAAGTTACCCGACGCCTTCCTGGCCGGGAATGATATCAGTGCAATGGGCTGTATTCAAGCGCTTAAGAGCTACGGCTATGAAGTTCCGCAGGACGTCAGTGTGATGGGCTTCGATGATATTGACATTGCCCCCTATTACTCGCCCCCGCTCACGACCGTACGGAATCAGATTGCAAGGCAGGGGATGCTGGCGATCGACCATCTGGTCCGGATGATTCAGGAGAAGGAGCAAGGCGCCGTGCAGAAGCTGCAGGGTGAACTTATCGTAAGAGGCTCAAGTCATGTGAAGCTGGAGCGGAAGGACCGCACTTAGCGTGCAGGAATGGTGTTAACTACATGAATAGCAGGGGGATTTTTCTGAAAGATAAGAATTTATATGCTTCGCGCAATAAATCTTGCTTTTCTTTCTCGCTGAAACGGATGCCATCCTTTTGAAGGTCGGTGCAGGCGTTTCTGCTTGCCCAAAAATAAAAACGTTTTTATTGAACCGGACATTTGCATGACCATTTCTTGATTGGGAGGGGAGAAGAACATGAGTAAAACAGCTCCAGCACCTTCAGCTTCAATACCGCCGTCCGCCAAGAAGTCTATGGGGCAGCGGATCAAAGAATTTGCAAGCGATTACAAAAGGCAGTGGGAGATTCAGTCGATGGTGCTGCCGGGCATTATTTTTATGATTATTTTCTGCTACATACCGATCTATGGCCTCAGCATCGCCTTCAAGAATTACACGGTCATTGATACGCTATCAACCGCACCCTGGGTGGGACTGGATAACTTCAAGATTATTCTGTCTGACGAATATTTCTGGGATGCGGTCGTGAACACCCTGGGGATCAGCTTCCTGAAGCTGGGGATCGGGTTCATCATTCCGATTATTCTCGCCATCATGATCTACGAGCTGAGTATGGGCCGCTTCAAAAAATTCGTCCAGACGATCTCCTATCTGCCGCATTTCCTGTCCTGGATCGTACTCGGCGGGATGCTGATCACCTGGTTCTCCACCTCAGGCCTGTTCAATGAGCTGCTGCTGAATCTCGGGCTGATCTCGAAGCCGTCCAACATTCTGCTAGATGCAGGCAAGTACTGGTGGATTGCCACGCTGTCCGATATCTGGAAGGAAGCCGGATGGGGCACGATTTTGTATCTGGCGATTATGGCCAAGATCGATCCGACCTACTATGAAGCGGCCAAAATAGATGGAGCCAGCCGGCTCCGCCAAATCTGGAACATCACCCTTCCGAACATGAAGCCGATTATCAGCCTGAATCTGATTTTGACGGTAAGCGGTCTGCTCGGCTCGAATCTGGATCAGACGCTGGTCCTGATGAACTCCCAGAACCGGGCCAAGGCTGAGGTTATCAACTCTTATGTATACCGCATGGGGATGACGCAGGGAGACTTCTCTTATGCCACCGCCGTGGGTTTGGGTGTCTCCATTGTGTCGGTGATCCTGCTCGTAACAGCCAACAAAGTCACCAGTAAATTGAACGATAATCAATCGGTGTTATAGAGGGAGGTCTTTGTGTGAATCGAAAGGTGGTTAAAGAAGATCTCGACAGCCGGATCTTTGATGCGGTCAATATGATTGTGCTCAGTGTGTTCATGGTTATTATCCTCGTTCCCTTATGGAACGTTATTATTTCATCGCTCAGTTCAGGCAAGGCGCTGGCCGAGGGCGGATTCATCTTCTGGTCTAAGGAATTCTCCCTGGAGAATTACCGGGCGGTATTTAATGACAGCAGCATCGGGCAATCCTTCATTGTCTCCGTCGCCAAAACGCTCATCGGGGTCATCACCCATGTGTTCTTTTGCGCCATGATCGGCTACGGTCTCAGCAAAAGATATATCCGCGGCCGCAAGCTGTATGTGGCGATGGGCGTCATTACGATGTTTTTCTCCGGCGGGATGATTCCGACTTATCTGCTTATTAAATCCCTCGGTCTCCTGAACAGCTTCTGGGTGTATATTATCCCGGCGTTATTCAGCTATTACGATGTTGTGATTCTGATGAATTTTTTCCGGAACGTCCCGGATTCGCTGGAAGAGTCGGCTAAGATCGACGGCGCAGGCGACTGGCATATTTTCCTGAAAATCTTCATTCCGCTATCCATGCCCGCTATGGCCACAATCGCCCTCTTCAACGGGGTGGGGCAATGGAACGACTTCATGACCACGAAGTTATATATCACCGATCAGGCACTGTACCCGCTGCAGATGAAGCTGTATGAGATTATTGTGCAGTCGCAGACCCAGTCCATGCAGAACATCGGCGGCTCCGTCGTAATTGAAACCACCACCAAAGGGGTTCAACTGGCAACCATTGTCATTACTACCCTGCCGATTGTTGCGATGTATCCCATTCTTCAAAGATACTTTATCTCCGGCATGATGGTGGGGGCAGTCAAGGAGTAGGGCAATGATTTCAATATCATATTTCAGGGAGGTATATTAATGATTAAGATGAAGAAATTCCCGGGTCAAAAGAGTCTGAAGCTCGCGCTGCTCCTGCTCTCGGCTATGCTGGTTGTGGCAGGCTGCAGTTCAAACGGCGGCTCCAAGAAAGCCAGCGAGGTGTCGATTGAAGACCGCTACACGGCAGACCCGGAGACCCCGGCCTGGAAGCTGGATAAGAAGAGTGAGACTACAGAATTAACCTGGTATGTCAACGCGGACTGGTGGAATACGGACTTCGGCAAGGATGTTGTAACCAAGAAGATCAAAGAGGATCTGAACATCAATATCAAGTTCATTACCGGGGACGATACCAAGCTGAACACCTTCTTCGCAGGCGGCGATATGCCGGATCTGCTGACGATCTTTGACTCGAATTCTCCGGTTGTGCAAAAAGCCGCTACCTGGGCGCTACCGCTGAACGAGCTGGCTGAGAAATATGATCCGTATTTCAACAAGGTGGCTGCTGCCGACACCCTGAACTGGTTCCAGCTGAAGGACGGCAAAACCTATGGCTATCCTAACTATTCCAATACACAGGCCGATTATGACAGCGGTAACATTCCGGCTAAGACGGCTTTTGTGATCCGCAAGGATGTCTATGAGGCGCTGGGCAGCCCGTCCTTCGGGACCCCGGAAGAATTCAAGCAGGTGCTGAGCGAGATCAAGGCCAAGTTCCCGGACATGATTCCCTTCGGCTTCAATGCGATTGGGGAGGGTACCGGCTCGCTGGGGGATGTACTGCAGGACTTCATCGGGGTTCCGCTGGAGACTGAAGACGGCAAGTTCTACAACCGCAATCTGGATGAGGATTATCTGGCCTGGCTGCGGACGCTGAATGCTGCTTACAGAGACGGGGCGATCAGTGATGACAGCTTCGCAGATGACGGCACAGGGTTTGAGGAAAAGGTGAAATCCGGTAAATACGCCACAATGCTGCTCGATGGTACGCCCCAGCAGGGCGGGAACCTGCAGATTTTCATGAGTGCCAATCCGGGAAAAGAGTATATCGCCATCGACGGCCCGCAGAGCACAGCAGGACATCAGCCTACCCTTAATCAATCCGGTATTACGGGCTGGATGATCAGCTACATCACCAAAGACTGCAAGGACCCGGCCAAGGCGATCCAAATCTTCACGTATCTGCTGAGCGAAGAGGGACAGAAGCTGATGAACTACGGGGTTGAAGGCGTGACCTACAAGACCAATGCTGACGGAACGGTTGAACTGCTGCCGGAAGTGAAGGATCTGCAGCTTAACAATGCGGATAAGTTCAAGAAGGATTACCGGATGGGTGAATTCATGTTCTTCGGACATGACCGCCACAAAGCGCTGAGCAAGGATGCCTTCCCTGAATCGATCAAGCAAATGCAGGAATGGGGCAAAGGCAAGCTGAAGCCGCATTTCATCCTGGAGAATATCAATCCTGATCAGGGGACGGCAGAAGCCCGCGGCCTGAGCGCGATCAATACCAACTGGAATACCTCCATGGTAAGCATGATCCGTGCGAAGGACGACGCGTCCTTTGAAAATACCTTGGCTGAGTATAAAGCCTTCCTGGATAAGAACGGCTGGGATAAGATCGTGGAGGTCCGCAGCGGCAAGATGAAGGCCAACAAGGAGAAGCTGGGCATTCAATAAGCGAGGCGCAGGAGGGAGGGAAAGAACATGCGGGATATTATCATGTACCAGTCCAGCGGAGAAGATGAGCTGTTTGTGGAAAAATCCACAGCAGAGCTGCCGCAGCCAGCTGCTGAAGCGGTTACGGTCACCGTAGAGATTGATGCCGGCCAGACTTATCAGGAGATGGATGGCTTCGGGGCATCCTTCACCGATTCGGCTGCCTATCTGATCCATCAGGTGCTTGACGAAGCACAAAGAACAGAGGTCATGAGCAAGCTGTTTCATGCGCAGGAGGGCATCGGCCTGTCCTTCCTGCGGAATCCCATGGGGGCGTCGGATTATGCCAGATCGGTCTATAGCTATAATGATCTGCCGGAACAGGAGACCGATCCTTCGTTGGAACGCTTTTCGATCGCCCATGATGAAGCAGACATTATTCCGTTATTACAGCAGGCGCTGAAGCTGAATCCGGAGATCAAGCTGATGGCTTCGCCCTGGAGCGCACCGGGCTGGATGAAGACCAGCGGCTCGATGATCGCCGGGCAGCTGAAGCCGGAGAATTACCGGGTGTATGCCGATTATTTTGTCCGTTATATTCAGGCCTTCGCGGCTCACGGTTTGCCTATCTATGCCGTTACCGTGCAGAATGAGCCGCTCTATGAACCGCATCATTATCCGAGTATGCTGATGCTGCCGGAGGAGCAGCGGGAGTTCATCCAGAGAGAGCTGAAGCCAAGCTTCAGGAAGCACGGGCTGAACACGAAGATCTTCTGCTACGATCACAACTGGGACCGGCCGGACTATCCGCTGACTGTTCTTGAGCAGGCAGAAGCTGAAGTGGATGGCGTAGCCTGGCACTGGTACGGAGGCGCTCCGGCTGCACAATCGGAAGTGCTGGCGGCTTACCCGGATACAGAGGTGCATTTCACCGAAGGCTCCGGCGGGGAGTGGATTCCGCCGTTTGAGCAGGCCTTCTCCAACGTGATGCGTACGGGGATAGAGATCCTGCGGAATCACAGCAAGTCGTTCGTACTCTGGAATATGGCGCTGGATGAACAGAACGGCCCGGCCGTTCCCGGCTTCGGCAAGAGCACCTGCCGCGGGGTGGTGACGGTCAACCAGCAGACCAGGGAGCTTACGTATACCTTGGACTATTATGCGCTGGCCCATTTCAGCAAAGTCATCCGGCCCCGGGCGCTGCGTCTCGGGACCACCGCCAGCCATGAACAATTGCGCTCCGTTGCCTTCCGCAACAGGGACGGATCGGTTGCGGTAGTCTTGTTCAACGATGGAGAAGCGGAAGAGACTGTAGCCGTGAAGCTCCAGGGGGAAGAGGTGCTGACCTTCTCCATGGCTCCGAAAAGCGCGGTTTCGCTGAAGCTGAGTGAGATGCAGGTATAGGGGACAATAGTGAGGCAAGGAAGGGAACAAGGACAAGGACTGAGACAACGACAAGGACAGGTACTCCTAGGGATAGGACGCCTGTCCTTTTTTTTAGGCGGCCGTCTGCGTTAAGATGAAGGCAAATACGAAGTTATATGCCAAGAGGAGTGATTCAGCCAGTGAATACCACCAAGCTTTGTTTCATCGGGGCAGGCTTCCATGCCGCCACGAATATCTATCCTGCGGCGGTGGAAGCGAAGGCGGAGATTCAGGCCGTTGCAACCCGCAGTCTGGAGCGTTCGGCAGCGGCGCTTCAGCGTTTTGGCAGCAGCGGCAGACCTTATGAGGATTATACGGCCATGCTGGAGAATGAAGATTGTGACGGAGTTGTGGTTGTGGCCCAGCCCGGGGATCAGCCTTGCCTTGTGCTGGACTGTCTCCGGGCCGGCAAAAATGTCTATGTAGACAAACCGCTGGGCTGGAATGCAGCGGAGGCGCTGGGGCTGGCAGAGGCTGCGGAGCAAGCCGGGGTTGTCCTGATGGTAGGTTTTATGAAGCGGTATGCCCCGGTCTATATGAAATTGAAGCAGCTGATTGACCAGGAAAGTCTGGGTGCCGCCAGATCTTTTCAGGTGAAATTCGCAGTGGACAGTACCCCCTTCTGCAAGGATGAGGAACAGTTCATTAAGCTTGCGGCTATTCATATGGTTGATCTGATCCGTTATTTGTTCGGGGAGGTTATTCAGGTGTCAGGCATGTCAGGCAGCAGCGGGGAGTATATCTCGATGAGCCTCTCCATGAAGTGTGCCGGCGGTGTGGTGGGCAGTATCTATTTCTCCGGCATGAGTGCCTGGTCCAGGGAGAGCGAGAGCGTGCTGGTTACGTTTGACGAAGGCTTTGCCGCGGCTGATGAGATGAACAGACTCACGATCCACAGATCATACGCTGGCAGCACACTGCCCTGGCAATCGCTGGCTGAAGAGGATACCATCCTGACATCTTCGGCATCTGCAATGTCCGGCGGCCTTAGGGACTTATACCTTCGCGGTTTTGTGGGGGAAATGGAGCATTTCATGGATTGCTGCCGGAAGGGGCAAGCACCGCTCTCCAGCGGACGGGATAATGTACAGACGATGGAGCTGTGCGGGCGGATATTGTCAGCGCTTGGCCCGGACAGAGAAGAAGCTGCAAGATTTTCAAGCTAAGCTGGTTTGCTCATACCAAAGGGATGCCCCCGCAGCCGTCGTATGGCCCGGGGCATCCCTTTTCCTCAGATCGCGGTTAGAAGCTTACTGGGTGCCCTTGCTGCTAAAAATATCCGCGATTTCATCCAGCAGCCGGTCAAGCGTGATCGGGTCGTCGAAGTTATACTTGCTGTCGAGCGTGTACACACGGCCTTCCTTGACGGCAGGAATGGCTTGCCATAGGCCGCTGTCCATAAGCGCTGTCTGTCTCGTAACCGTCTTGCTGCTGGTGTCCGTCAGGATGAACATATGCGTGCCTATATATTGCGTCAGTACCTCATCGGAGATAGTTGCGAACCGTTCATTGGCATCAATCAGCTTCTGTACGCCTTCACCAGGCTTGAATCCGAGCTGACCGTACAGCGTTTCGTTCAAGCCTTTGTTGCCCATGATGTACAGGTCGGAGCCAAGCACCAGCAGAGAGGTGGCGGTTTCGCCTTCCGTCAGGTTGAGCTGCTTCTTCACGGAGGCAACCTTCGCGTTATAATTATTGAACCAGGTATCCGCTTGTGCAGTGCGGCCGAACAAATCAGCGATTTGACGGACACGTTCTTCGGTCGGGAAGGTGCCGTCAAGTCCAACAACCACGGTTGGTGCAATCTGGCTTAATGCTTCAATCCCGGCTTCATCCCAGTCGTCGAAGATGATCAGGTCCGGGGATAAGGCAAGGATCTTCTCAGGTGAGAAAGGATAGCCGATATCTTCAATACCTTCGAGCAGATCGGGGTAAGCAACCTGTGTCCCGATGACACTAAGTGAAGCTCCCTTAGGCTTGACCCCAAGCGCAAGCAGATCACCCGGATTGCTGCCGACATACACGATGTTCTGGGGATGGGCGGGAATTTCGACCTTCCGTTGTTTGTAATCCGTATACGTCCGCGTTGTGGCCACAACTTCCGCTGTAGACGGGTTGGCCGCAGGAGATTCGGTTGCTTCACTTGTTGCGGTGGCAGTTAGAGCAGCGGTTGTCGTGTTATCCGGCTGGCCGCAGGAGGCCAGAATGAATGCCAAGAGAAGCAGGGTTAACGGAAGAAACAATTTCTTGATAGTTGGCATAGGTGAGGCTCCTTTGGGGTGTTTAATGGCTTAAATGAATATGATAATCATTCTCATTTAATTATAATAGAGAGGAACAAGAGAGTTGTCAATCCTCAAGATTGCCTGATCTGACGGATAAGGCGTCTTACTCTTTCTATCACCAGTCTGCTGGGAAAATCTGGTATAAGCTGATTTATTAGCAAATGACAGCATTAGCGGCTGTAAGATGATAGAATGATAGTTATAGTCTTCTACGGGGAGTGAATTTCTTATGAAAAAGATTGCGGCCGGATTCATTGCCGGAGCGATACTGATGGTGGGTGCGCAGGCGCTGGGCGCTTCTGCAACGCTTGTAGGAAAGGCCATTCAGGCGGAGTATATCGTGAAGGTGTACGGCAAAAAACTGGCCGATTCGGCCATCGTCATTGACGGCAAAAGCTATGCGCCTGTTCGCGCAATCGGCGAATTGGCCGGATTCCAGGTAACAGTAGCGGGCAAAACGATCAGTCTGGATGATAAAAAGGGATCGGCCCCTCCGTTATCCGACGAGAAGAGCTCCCTGGTCGGTCCTGTGCCGGTGAGTACACCTGATCCTGCCTTGAATGTATCCAAAAGCAAAATTGAGCTGATCGACGCCAGGATTGACTCCGTTGTCAGTAATATCCTGACTACCAGCAGTCTGCTGAAAGCGAGTCCAGGCAATGCCGAGCTCAAGCAGAAGCTGGAGCAATATAAGGAAGAATACGCTGACCTGCTGAAGGAAAAGGATCAGGAGCTGCAGAAATAAGCAGCTGCCAAGCGGAAGAGAGTAGCGCACACAAAGGAAGCAGGACCGGTGCTTCAGGAAGGTCTTCCACGGACAGCACGCGGGTGCCCCGCAGCCATGAATGATTGATTATTCATGGCTGCGGGGCATTCTTTTGGGTATGCCTTAGCTTGATGAATTTCTTCCACCGGGATATAAGAACGGATATAAGGCAGGATATAAGACTGGCTGGAAGAAAGCGCTATACAAATTTTTATAACACGTGTTATAATCTCTCCGAGGTGCTAATATGGGCAAAAAAAGAGTAACCAGCTTTGATGTAGCCAAGCGGGCGGGAGTGTCGCGCAGTGTAGTCTCTGCGGTGCTGAATAATACGCCGGGCATAGGGGTTGGAGCAGATACCCGCGAAGCTGTGCTGGAAGCCATCCGGGAGCTGAACTACCATGTGGACGCCGGAGCGCGCAGCATGAAGACTGGAAGAAGCATGACGTTAGCCGCTTATGGAGATACCCGTCATCCATTGTTCACCCGGCTGCTGGAAGGCATGCAGCGGGAGTGTGAACAGAGCGGGTATCATATTCTGCTCTGCTCGCCGCGCCATAAGGGGAACGCTGAGGGCAGGGCCGAGCTGCTGGAGCTGTATCATCGTCGAAAGATCGACGGGATTGTGACCCTGGATCATACCAGCTACCAGGATGAGGAGTGGGCATCCCGCATAAATAGCGCCGGAATCCCTTATGTCTCCGTCGAGGGATATGCCGAGGTACCCGGGGTGTACTCAGTACTCGCTGATTATTCAGGCAGTGTGGAGACCGCTTTGAATTATTTAATGCGGGAGGGTACACCACAGCACTTAGGGCCGGTCTACGCCGAGGTATACCATGAGCTTGAAGAGGATAACTGGGCGGAGCGGAACCGGCGCGAGGCCTACACGGGCTGGTGCAGCGCACATGGATTCGAGCCGCTTGTGATTCGCTTGGAGGAACATGGCGATGGATGGACAGAGTGCCTGCAGAGGCTGGCGCCGGATGGCGGGCAGGGACTCGCGCGGGATAGTCGTCAGGGACTGGTGCGGAATAGTCGTCAGGAGCTGGAGCGGGATAGTCATCGGGAGCTGGTGCGGGATAGTCGACAGCCCTATGCGCCGCTCCTGGTCAATTGGTCGAGTGCGATTCCCGACCTGTACCGCGCGGCTCATAAGCTGGGCCTGCGGATTGGTGAAGACCTGCGGCTAATGGCGGCAGATAATACGATTCAAGGCCACCGGCTGAGCCTGCCGTCCCTAAGCTGCGTAGAAATTCCATACGTCAGTATGGGAGAGGAGGCCGTGCGCTGCCTGCATACGCAGATGAGCGTGGGCAGCGAGAGAGTGCGGGTGGACAGGGACGGCGCGAAAGTACAGTTGGACAAAATTTGGTTGCCTGCGGTACTGCGGGCAGGAGAAAGCGCGTAAACGCGCTTGCAGCACGGTGGCAGCAACTATAGCATTGCAGCAGGAGCCGCGCTGGATGGACTGAAGCTACTATAGTCTACTAGGTGCCACCCCTTCTTAGGTGGAGGGGATCCTCTGGAATTAGGCTAAAGGCGGAACTGAAAGGGATAAATCCCACTGAAAGCGCCAAAAGCGGTCTGGAACTAGAAATGAGAGGGATAAGTCCCACTGAAAGCGCCGAAAGCGGGCTGGGAGCGGAAATGAGAGGGATAAGTCCCACTGAAAGTGCCAATAAGTGGACTGGGAGTGGAAATGAAGAGCAGAAGTGCGCCTCAATCCGGCAAAAGTGATCGTCAGGTGGAAATGAGGAGCAGAAGTGCACCTCAATCCGGCAAAAGCGAGCATCAGGCGGAAATGAGGAGCAGAAGTGCACCTCAATCCGCCGGAAGTGGGCATCAGGTGCAGATCTGGTGCAAGTTAGCACCTTCCTTTTGCTCGTTTAATAACACGTGTTATATATGGGAGGAGAATGAGAATGAAGATGTTCTGGACAGAAGAGAAGCTGGCTGCACGGTTGAGAGAGCTGGAGGGTTACCGGTACCGTGAGCGGATTGCGCTTGATGAATGGCAGGTTACTGAGGATCTGGAGGGAGAGAACGGTGTCTATCCCTCCACTCTTGCAGGAGAGAAGAAGCTCCGGACGGGGGAGTACTGGACCGGAAGTGATGTCTACCTGTGGCTGCACAGGAAGATAACGATTCCTGCTGACTGGCAGGGCAGACGTATTGTAGGATTGTTCGATTTCGGCCGCACGGGCGGGGGCAACAACAGCGGGTTCGAATCTCTGCTGTTCCTCGACGGCAAGCCGTATCAGGGGGTGGACTCGAACCATCAGGAGGTGTTTCTTGAAGACGATGCGGCCGGCAGGGAGCTGGATTTCACTTTCCGCTTATGGTCGGGTCTGAACGGGGACGGCCAGCTGATTCCCCAGGAACACAAAATCAAGCGGGCGGAGCTGGCTTATCTGGATGAATCAGCTGACAATCTGTATTATACCGGCAGAGCGGCGATCGGCACCTTCAAGCAGCTTCAAGAGAGCCAGGTGGAGAAGCAAGAGCTGCTGATGGCCTTGAACCGTGCCTTCAATATGCTGGACTGGTCCAGACCCGGAAGCGCTGAGTTCTATGCTTCCGTCCAGGAGGCCGAGAAGAGCCTGCTGGAAGCCTTGGCCCGGCTGGAGCAGGAGCATCCGGTTACGGTAACAGCCATCGGCCATACACATATTGATGTGGCCTGGTTATGGCGGCTTACCCACACCCGCGAGAAAGCGGCGCGCTCCTTCTCGACCGTACTGCGCCTGATGAAGCAGTTCCCGGAATACGTTTTTTTGCAGACCCAGCCTCAGCTCTATGCGTATATTAAGCAGGATTACCCGGAGATTTATAGCGAGATTAAAGAGCGGGTAGAGGAAGGGCGCTGGGAAGCCGGAGGGGCGATGTGGCTGGAAGCGGACTGCAATCTGACCAGTGGGGAGTCACTGGTGCGCCAGATTCTGTCCGGGACGAAGTTTTTCCGCGAGGAGTTTGGAGTGGACTGCAAATATTTGTGGCTGCCCGATGTGTTCGGCTATAGCTGGGCGCTGCCGCAGATTCTGCGCAAGTCGGGTATTGACACCTTCATGACGACGAAGATCAGCTGGAGCCAATACAACCGGATGCCGCATGATACGTTCCAGTGGAGAGGAATTGACGGCAGCGAGGTGCTGACCCATTTCATCACCACACCGGAGGGGCCTGAATCGGGTGCCTGGTATTATACGTATAACGGCCTGATCGAGCCCTTCTCTGTGCAGGGCATCTGGGACCAGTACCGTGACAAGAACCTGAACCGAGAACTGCTGTTGTCCTATGGTTACGGGGACGGGGGCGGCGGTGTCAACCGCGAGATGCTGGAGATGCGGCGGAGGCTGGATACGATGCCGGGTCTTCCCCAGGTGAAGACGGGGCGGGCGGCGGAATATTTCGAACGGCTCCATGAAACCATAGAGGGCACCGATCAATATGTGCATACCTGGGACGGGGAGCTATATCTGGAGTATCACCGGGGGACCTATACCAGCCAGGCCTATAATAAAAGAATGAACCGCAAGCTGGAGCTATTGTACCGTGAAGCGGAGTGGCTGCAAATGCTATGGGCGGCGGAGAGCGGCGGATTCACGCAATATCCTGTGGAATCGCTGCTGGCAGGCTGGCAGATTATTCTGCGCAACCAGTTCCACGATATTATTCCCGGCTCCTCGATTCATGAGGTGTATCAGGATTCACGGGTGGAATATGCGGAAGCAGAGCAGCTTGGTCTGGAGGCAAGGGATGCTGCGGCTGCGCGGCTTGTCAGCCTCGCCCTATCTGCTGAGCCGGAGAACGCTGGCCTTGTCGGCCTCGCCCCATCTGCTGAGCCGGAGAACGCTGGCCTTGTCGGCCTCGCCCCATCTACTGAGCCGGAGAACGCTGATCCTGTCAGTCTCACTCCATCTGCTGAGCCGGAGGACGCTGGCCCTGTCGGCCTCGCCTCATCTGCTGAGCCGGCAGATGCCCCGCTGCACAGGGAATATACGGTCTTTAACAGTGCCTTCTTTGCAGGCACCAGGCTGGCAGCCATTCCTCACAGCGCAGAGAACGTCACCTGGACAGATGCCGCGGGGAATTACCTGCCAGTCCAGCGCTCCGGCGGTCATTGGCTGGTCGAGACGGCTGCGGTACCGGCGATGGGCAGTGCAGTGATCACAGCTACGGCGGGCGGTGTACCGGGAGAGAGCCGGGAGCAGTCTGTTCCCTTTAGTCATCAGGATTCAACATTAACCACTCCTCACTATATTCTGGAGTGGAATGAGGCTGGTCAGCTTAGCCGGATCTTCGACCGCAGCGCTGCACGCGAGGTGCTGGCACCGGGTGAATGCGGCAACGTGCTGCAGGTATTTGAAGATAAGCCGAAGATGTTCGATGCCTGGGATATTGATCTGTATTATCAGGAGAAAATGCGGGTGGTCACCGATCTGCGCTCCGTCAAGCTGACCGAATGCGGCCCGCTGCAGGCAGTGCTGGAGTTCACCTGGAAGTACATGGATTCCACGATTATCCAGAAGGTCAAGGTCTATAGCGGAAGCGCGCGGATGGACTTCGAGACGCTGGTGGACTGGCATGAACAGCACCAGCTGCTCAAGACGGCATTCCCGGTTGCCGTGCGGGCAACGGAAGCCACCTATGATATTCAGTTCGGCAATGTGAAGCGTCCGACCCACTGGAATACGAGCTGGGACTATGCGCGGTTCGAGAGTGTGGGCCACCAGTGGGCCGACTTGTCGGAGCGGGGCTATGGCGTCAGCCTGCTGAACGACTGCAAATACGGATACGATATCAAGGATCATACGATGCGGCTGTCGCTGATCAAATCGGCAACCAGCCCGGACCGGCTGGCCGACCAGGGCGAGCACCGTTTCACCTATGCCTTGCTTCCGCATCAGGGGGATTGGGTGGAAGCGGGAACGGTGCAGGAGGCCTGGGCGCTGAATCATCCGCTCCTGGCCGTAGAAGGAGGATATGCCGCCGGAAGCGGCAAATCACTTCTCACCTGCGATGCCCCGAACATTGCCGTCGATGCCGTCAAGCTGGCGGAGGATGGCAGCGGATGTATTGTCAGGCTGCATGAGTATACAGGAACACGCTGCACAGCGAATGTCAGCAGCGATTATTCCGCCGTCTCCTGGCAGCTGCGCGATCTGATGGAGCGCCCGCTGGAGACAGAAGCGGTGGACGGACCGGCGATCCGCCTTGATTTTAAACCGTATGAGATTCATACGGTGCATATTGTCTTTGCCTGAGTAGCCGTTCGAGGGGATACACTATACGTGTCTACTCTATAAAAAAAGCAGTGTCTGCCTGTCAGGGCAAACACTGCTTTTTTGCATGATAATTTATCCTTCTATTTTTCACTGAAACAGTTGCTGCCCGTTAAAGGGACGGCATAGCCGTTTCTGCTTGGCGTACCGTATCAAGTGGATAGATATATCCACCCTGTTCGTAGAAGGATGGGATACGCTGAAATTGCGGTACTTGCTACAATAAGGCTGTAAGAATACAGAATGATTCCATCAATCACCGAGCCTACCAAAGGGGAGTGTATGCAATTGACAACAAAACGTTCATGGATGAGAACGCTGACCACGATGTTTGCCTTGACAGGAGTGCTTGCCGGCTGCGGCGGCAATAACAATGCGGGAAGCAGCGGCACGGCGGCTCCGGCCGGTTCATCGGCCACACCTGCAGCTACTGCTGCTGTGGTGCAGAAGGTTAATTTCTCCATGGTCTCAGCCAGACCCGGGGACGAGGCTTTTTACAAGGAACAAATGGACATTTTCATGAAAGCGAATCCAGACGTCAAAGTGACGGTCATCGCCAACCCGACGGAGCAGTATAACAATGCGCTTCAGCTGTCTTTTGCCGCCAATGAAGGCCCGGATATCTTCTTCATCGAAGGCGGCCAGCCGCAGGCAAGAACCGTCTACGACAACAAATGGGTGGAACCGCTGGACAGCTATATGGATGATGCGTTCCTGGCGCGGTTCCCGGAAGGCTCCTTCAGCCGCACCAGCCAGACCCGGGTGAACGGGGAGATCATCGGTGTCCCGGTCCGCGACCCGCGCTTCGATAAAGTAAGACCGTTGTATTACAACAAGGCCATTCTGGAGCAGTTCGGCTACAGTGAACCCCCGAAGACACACAGCGGATTCGTGGAAGCGGCAACGAAGATAACGAAGGAAGGCAAAGGGCAGGTATACGGCTTTGCCATGATGGGCAAGGCTCCGGCGGTGTTCGGATTAAGCGTGTCCGGCCTGGGGTCCGGGCTTGAAGGCGGTGTAATCGGATACGAGGGCAATACCATCATCAACCTGAAGAGCGGACAGTTCTCGGCGAAGTCAGCGACACCGGTGGTAGAGATCCTGCGCCAGCTGAACGCACAGAAGATTGTGGCGCCGGGCTGGGAGAACTGGGATACAGCGCAGATGCATCAGCAATTCGCAGCCGGACGAGTGGCGATGTTCATCGGTGCAGCCTGGCAGGCGGAGGAAATCCGCAAGCTGAACGAAGGCATGGATATGGGCATTGCGGCAGCGCCGGTTCCAGATGCGGGCCGCAGCGGATACCGGGATACACCAACGATTGCCGAGCCGCGGTATGCTATGAGCTCCCAGTCGAAGGTGAAGGAAGCGGCGTGGAAGGTGCTGGACTTCCTGGGCTCGCAAGAGTTCGAGCGGGCGAATTATGAATATGCCAAAGAGCTGGTGCTGATGCCGGCAGCTATGGAAGGCATTGAGATGTCGGCAGATATGCAGCAAATGGTGAAGGTGATGGATGAGACGATCAGGATGGCACCGGCGGTGAATACCAACAACCAGAACTATGACCAGTTCTCGAAGAGCATCAGCGACGCGATGCCGAAGCCCAAAATCCAGGAGGTTTTCCTGAAGGCGGTCATGAGTAATGAAGACCCGGTTCCGCTCGCAGAGGAATATGATGCCAAGGCGAACAAGGTAATTGATGAGCAGATCAAGATGGCTAACGACGGCGGTATTACCTTCTCCAGAGAGGATCTGAAGTACCCGGATTGGGACCCTATGCAGGACTATATCATCGAATAAGCGCTGCTTAGGGTCCGGAAACCCTATAGAAACAGACAGGAGTGAATACATTATGGGCTACGGCACACCACAGCAGACGATTCCTGCTCCCGCCGGCAAGGCTCCGTTCTCCAGAAGGGCGGAGCTGTTCAAACAAATCAAGAAGCACCGCTATCATTACCTGTTCGTGCTGCCGATGCTGGTGTTCTTTTCCGCCTTCACCTTATGGCCGATGCTCGCAAGCTGGTATTATTCGTTCTTCAACTGGGATGGCATCGGCTGGCCGACAGATTTCATAGGTCTGGGCAACTTCCGGGAAGTGGCCGCCGATCCGGGCTTCTGGAACGCTTTTATGAACACCTTCCTCTTCGCACTGACTCATGTCCTGATCCAGATGCCGCTGGCGCTTGTCGTGGCGGTGATTCTTAATAACCAGTTTCTGGCGGGGAGGAATATCTACAGGCTGCTGCTGTTTGTGCCTGTGATCTCAACAACGGCGGTTATCGGTGTTATTTTCTCGATTTTGCTGAATCCGCTGGGCGGTGCAGTCAACGAGATGCTGCTGAACACCGGTATCATAAGCGAGCCGATTAACTTTCTGGGATCTACTGCTCTGGCGTTGCCCACACTACTGGCTGTTTCGGTCTGGAAAAGCTTCGGCACACCGATGATTTACTGGCTTGCGGGGCTGCAGACAATACCGGCTGAGCTGTATGAGGCGGCCAAAATTGACGGGGCAGGCAGGATACAGAGCTTTTTCCGTATCACCATTCCTATGCTCGCACCGATTGGCCTTGTAATTACACTGCTCACTTTTATCAACAATCTGGATCCGTTTGATCTGGTCCGCACGATGACCGAAGGCGGCCCTGTCAAAGCTACCGATGTAGTCCAGACTTATATTTTCCGTTATGCATTCGAGCCGGAGAGCGGCTCTTCCCGGTACGGCTTTGCCTCGGCTGCAGGCATTCTGTTCAGTCTGGCGGTTCTCGTAGTAGTCATTATCCAGGTGCTGACCGGCAAATATGCCCGCAGATCCGGCACGAAAGGGGCGGAATAACCATGTACCGGCTAACCCGTCTGCTCAGACAACTGCCCGTCCAGCTCCTGCTGCTGGGCTTCACCTTAATCTGGAGTTATCCGTTTATCTGGATCATCTCCTCCTCCTTCAAGTCGCAAAGTGAAATGTTCCTGGGCGGGATTAACATTATCCCCAAAGAGCCGACCTTCGATAATTTCGTACGGGCCTGGGAGCTGGCTAACTTTTATCAATACTTCTTCAACTCGGTTATTGTCACTGCATCGGTGGTCATGCTCGTACTTGTAATTACCTCGATGGCGGGGTATGCGCTGGGCAGAGGTGCCATGCCTGGTAAAAAGCTGATTATGACGATGCTGATCATCTCGATGTTCCTGCCCAAAGGCTTCACTATTCTTCCGCTGTTCGAGCTGATCGTCGGACTGGGCTTCAACAATACGCTGATGGGAGTCATCCTGGCCGAGTCCGGCCCGTCCAAGATCGTATCGATCCTGCTGTTCGTCGGCTACTTCGCCTCGCTGCCCAAAGAGATGGAGGAATCCGCCACGATTGACGGCGCCGGTTACTTCCGTATGTTCTTCAGCATTATGCTGCCGCTGTCTAAGCCGATCCTGGGTACGGTGACTATATTCAGCTTCATCGGGGCCTGGAATGCGTTCTTTGTCCCGCTGACCTTTACGTTAAGCAAGCCGTCGCTTCGTACGCTGGGGGTCGGCATGTACAACTTCTTCGGGACCAACAGCGTGGACTGGACCGGACTGGCGGCGGGAGCAGTCATGTCTGTTGTACCGATTATCATCGTATTCCTGTTCCTGCAGCGGTATTTCATTGAAGGTCTGGCCGGTTCCATCAAAGGCTAAGCAACGGGAGGTGTGGACATGAGTCAGTTACACGCAGTGCAGGCGGATGTGCTTGTTGTTGGGGGAGGAACAGCCGGCTGTGTGGCGGCCATTGCGGCCGCCGAAGAAGGCGCCAGGGTTATTCTGGTTGAGAGCGATACCGCACTCGGCGGAGTCGCTACCCGGGGAGGAATCCACCGTTATTACTACGGGTCTCCCGGAGGGCTGCAGGAAGGGATCGACCGCCGGACTGCAGAAGCAGCCGCAGTCTTCGGCGGGAAGACCAAGGGCTTCCATCCAGACGCGAAGCGGGTGGTGCTCGCAGCCCTCTGCCGCGAACTAGGAATCGGGGTGTGGCTGGATTCTGTTGTCTATGAGGTGATCAAGGAAGCAGACGGGGTGGCAGGTGTGCTGCTTCTGACTCCTGCCGGGCCGCTTGAAGTCCGCGCCGGGGTTACCATCGACAGCACCGGCAACGCCCATCTGGTGCGCATGGCCGGCGGCAAGCTCCGGCACGGCCGTCAACTGGACGGCATCTATCATAACTATTCGTTCATCCCGCGCAGAGTCCTGGACGGCGAGATTGGTTATGACAATCTGGATGCCGGCTGGGTAGACCCTTATGATCCGTGGGACGTATCGAGAGCCTTCATCCGCGGCAGGGAGTGGGTCAGGCAAGGAGTTGAACAGGGGGCGCGTTATTTCGCCGTCTCCTCTATGCTCGGTGTGAGGGAAGGCGGACTTATTGAAGGGGACGCAACCATTGTGCTGCGGGATTACATCGAAGACCGGCCCTCCCCGGAGGTTATCGCCCGCAGTTATTCTCATCTCGACAATCACGGCTTCGATACAGGCAATGAGAGTGAATTCAGCCAGTTGTGGATTGCAGTCATGGGCTTGTTCGTCAAAGGGCTCTGGTGCGATATTCCGTATGGGGCGCTGCTGCCAAAAGGGCTGGAGCGGCTGCTGGTGGCCGGGCGTGCCTTGTCAGCGGAAAGAGATGTCAGTATGGGGATACGGATGCAGAAGGATATGCACAAAACCGGGGAAGCGGCCGGGGTAGCAGCGGCGTTAAGCCTGAAGGCGGACTGCACCCCCCGGCAACTGGACCGCTCCCTGCTGCAGAAGCGGCTGGTAGAGCGCGGCGTGCTGGAGCAAGAAGATCTGCAGCGGAGCACAGGGCGGAATCTCCGCTTCAGGCAGGGGGATCTGGCCGGTCTGGAGCTGGATGGGGACAAGGCCGTGAGGTATAGTGAGCAGCTTGCCGGTTATCTCGGGACGGAAGAGAGCTGGAAGGCGGTCTGGCTGCTGGGCCGTTCATCAGCCGCAGCCGGCGGCCCGGAGATCATCCCGTTACTGGCCGGCAAGCTTGAAGGCGAAGATGAGGCTGCCGGCGGCGCCTTCTGCTCAGCCATTACGCTGGCGATGCTCGGCAGGGAGGAGCCTGTGCCATATCTGCTTGGCCTTATAGCTGCAAGGGACAGCAACAAGCTCAGCAATCATCCGAAATGTGTGCCTTTCTGGGTCGCTTCATTTGTCCTCCTGCGTATGCTGAGGAGCCCTGCCGGGCTGAAGGAGGCCGTTATTGCCCTCGCGGAACAGCCGGGTGCTGTGCACAGCACTTTTCTGCTGGACTACTTGTCTTCCGTCTTGCGGCTCCTAAGCAGGGAGCAGCGAGCAGAAGCGGCGGCTGCGGTTAAGGCCTGGCTGGGGTCCGCCGGACTGGGGGAGGATTACCGGATGCACGGCGACCGGCCTGAATCGCTCCGCTGGAGCCTGGAGCTTAGGGCCGCCGCATTTCTGTCACAGGCCGGGGAGGATGACAAGCTGAGTATGAATATTGCCGCAGCCTCAGTCTCGGATTCAAGAGGGTATGTGCGCAATGCGGCTGCCCGCCTTATTCCCGGCAGTGCAGCAGGTACGCTGGACAAGGAGCCCGCTGTCCCGCTGCTTGGAACCTTCGACCTTGCAGTCATCGGGGCGGGAACAGCAGCGGTCATCTGTGCGGCTGCCCTGGGCCTGCGCGGCAAGCGCGTGGTGCTGCTTGCGCCTGGCAGTGCCCTGCTGACAGAGGTTACGAGATGCCGTGTCACTGCCTTCCAAGGGGCAGCAGAACAGGAGGATCATGCGGTCAGCAGGCTGATCCGCCTGCTCCGCAGGGAGGGGGCGTGGAACGGTGCACAGCTGGAGCCTGTACGGACACAACTGGCAGCAGACCGTTTCTTGGAGGAAGCCGGAGTAAGCGCCTTATATGAAGCCAGGACCCTGAGGTCATGGAAGGAAGGGGAGCGGCAGGCAGTTGAGCTCGCTACAAAGAACGGGCGCTGCATCATTTATGCGGGAGAATTAGTTCCGGCTGCGGGTGGATACGGGAGTACCCGCCCTGCGGCACCGGGAACGCTGACGGCAGTTCTCACATGTACAGAGCCGTTCGGACAGGAGGCAGACGGGCGCTGGAGCCCCTGGCTGTGGACCGCCTCCCGGCTGCTCCTGCGGCTGCGGCCGGGTTATTATCCGGAGGAGGCATACCTCGATATCCGCTGGCCGGAGGAAGCTGCCGGTACAGCAGCTTCAGGTGAGCTGCTGATGGTTCCGGCAGTAGGAGAGCTGCGCAGGCAGGGCCGGATTCCTGATACAGCTGCGCTTGCCTATATTGCGGATGACGTATGGCCGGAAGGCTTATCGGGGGAAGCGGGGAGCGGGCTGAATCCAGAGGATACCTTCATTGCCGACCAGATAACCGCCGGTCTGGCCGCTGCTGCCCGGCTGCCGGATCACTAAGCAGTCTGTTTTTGAACAAGCAAGCATAAGTTATCCATCCTATAATCCAAAGGAGCGATTATTCATGACTATTCTTTCTGCACTGCCGCTTGTCCGTATTGCTGAAATCCGGGTGGAGAGTGCACCGGAGCTTGCCGTAACCTTCACTTCCCTGGCCAGCCTCGTGCCTGCTGGCACGCGCCATCTGGTAGTTGAGGTGAACGCCGCGCAGACCTACACCGAGCGCAGATTCTGCGAGGTCATTCTGAATGGCGATACGGCCAGCCACTATAACCGCAGGGAATTCACGGCGGCCGGCTCGGCAGTAACAACAGTAAGCACTACGAATATTAATGCTGCACAGGGTGTGGACGTTCCTCCGGCAGCTGCCGGTTACGGAGGCGGCTATCTGCTGTTTCCGTTTGCCTTCCGCACCGACAACCTGAAGTTATGGCAGACGATGGGCTCTTCCCTGGAGACAAGATTGCAGCGTCATTCGGGGGCCTGGGAGAGCACGGCGGCTATCAGTTCCATTACCCTGCGGCCCTGGCAGAATGTTCCCGGCGGCGTCAACCAGTGGGCTGCCGGTTCTATTGTGACCCTGTATGCGGTAGATGAGGCACGGCTGGCTGCGGACCGTCTGCCTGACGAACGGTCGAAGAAATTCACCTTTGGCACCCTGCCTTCAGATGCCAATCATCTGCTCCTGCTGATGCATCTAAGATCCAGTCAGAACCTGGTCACCCGTCAGGGCGACCGGGTCTATCAGCAGCTTAATAATGATACGGCCTCCGCCAATTATCCCATTCAGCGTTTGGGCGGTGAGGGGATAGCGGACAATAAAATCATTGATGAATTTTTCACGGAGAAGCGGGTGGGCTGGTCAACCGCCGCTGCAGCCCCTGCGGATTCCTTCGGCAATCTGGTCGTCATGTACCCGGAGTACCGGAGTACCGTCTTCCATAAGCCGTGGATGAGCCAGCATGCCGAATTTGAAGAGGTCTTCTATCCGGTCAGCCAGGAGAACGGCCGCAGAAGGAACACGGACGCGCTGAATCACCTCCATTACTTCCCAGGCATAGGCGGGGAATATTATCTGCCCGGGTCGATCATCAGCGCCTATAAATCTGAAGTACCGGCTGCCCGGCATGTTGTATCTGCCTCCGGCGAAGCCTCCGTTACGCTCCAGGTTCCGGCAGGAGCTGTAGGGCTGCGGGCGGTGGCCGTTGCCAGAACCAATGGCGCCGGGAAAGAGGACCGGCTGCTGATGGAGCTGAACGGTGATGCTTCCGCTGCCAGCTATGCTGTCCGCCGGGCGTCAGCCAGTGAGCATACTCATGAGACGGCGCTGCAAAGCGATAATGAAATCGGGGTTATCCCCGGCGGTGAAGCGGAAGCCGGGCAGTACGGCTGCGGAGCGCTTGCCGTTGTCCGGCATGCCGACACTGACCGGCATAAGCATATTCTGTCCCTGATCGGCGCTTCCGGCGGACGGCTGGCCTTGTACGGCGGCCGGTGGAAGAACAACGCCGCCGTGACCTCCGTTACGTTTAAGCCGAAGGATGGAACGCTGTTTGCCGCAGGCTCTGTTTTTGAGCTCTTGGTTGCAGGAGACGCCTTGTAGAATTATAACCGGGTAACGAAGAGCAGTCCTAAAGTAAATATTCTACTGACCATTCAGCTATCAAATTTCTCAAAAGCTTCAAACGTTAAGAAACCAGCGATTCCCGTTATTGGGATCGCTGGTTTTTTGTCTTTTGGGTTGGGTAAGCTGGGCTTCAAGATTTGCACGACTGAAGGGATTTGGGGGCGAAAGTAGGATCGCTGCCGTCCGGCCAGCCACATGAAAGGAGGGCGATTTCTTTCGTGTTTGAAAAACTACTTTTTGCCCTTCCAGGCACCCTCCTCTTCCCGGTATTGACTGGGGGTCTTGCCGGTGAGCCGCCTGAAGATTCTGGCGAAATATTTATAATCGGGAATGCCGACCTGTTCGGCAATCTCACCCACCTGCTTATCGGTTTCCCTAAGATATTGCTTGGACCGTTCAATCCGGTAACGGGTGACATAGTCGGAGAAATTGATCCCGGTCTGGGACTTGAACAGGTGGCTGAAGTAATTGGGGCTAATGGCTGTGTACCCGCTGACATCCGCCACACTGATGGGCTCCTGGTAATGATGCGCTACATAACTCAGCGCCTTGCGGATTTCGGAGCGCTGCACCGGCTGGTCGAAGGAGAGGCGGCTCTCACTCGCTCTCCACAGGAACAGACTTAACAGAAATTCCTCTGTATCATGGATGGTTTCGATACCGTCAGTACCGGTGAGATAGCGGCTGCGGGAATGGGAGTCGGAAGTCGTCCAGCGCAGGGTGAGCTCCTTCATCCAGCGGAGCAGCACCTGCGGCTCCGGCTTCAACCGGACGATGGGCCGGATGTATTCCTCATGCACCAGCCGCTGAAGGTGGGAGGGATCGTCCAGTCCGTCAAGCCGTTCGGCAGGGTCGGGAAGCTCCGGGTTATCCGGAATATCAGGGGAAGAAGGGCTCACCGGGGCAGGGGCATTCTCTTTCCCGGCTCCGTACGCTGCGTCATGCTCATGATAGCCGCCATGACCGTGATAGAACAACACGGCATTCAATTGCTCCAATTCTTCAAATGCACTGCCGAATGCTGCCGGCCATGCCTCCGGTGAAGCATCCATCGGATGTACGGCACTTACCCGGACCGATACGGTAAAGGGCAGGTATTTGCGGGCGTGATGGAGGATGCTCTCATAGAACAGCTTATGCTGTTCTGCATGCCACTCCGGTTCCTGAAGCAGTATCCAGAGACCAATGCTCTGCGGGTCCCAGTCGAATACATTGCAGGAGACATTCTGCCCTGCAAGCTCCTCAATCATTCTCATCATTACATATTTGAACAGTGTGAGGTCCTTCGGGTGAAAGGTCTGGGACAGACGGCTGTAACCGTCAATACTGACCATTCCCAGGGCGAAGGCCGGTGCCGGTTTTTGCCAGTGCAAATAATCGCATGTCCCGCTAAGCCGGGTCAGAGAATGGACCGTTCCGCTGCGGATATCCAGTATAAGCTGCTTGCGGAGCAGCGGCTGGCTGTCCTGGAGCTGCCTGCGCTCCTCAATGGACAACAGCATCTTTTCACGGTCAGCCTCAATATCGCTGCGGGCCTGGTCCAGGATTTCGAGCAGCTCCTGATAGCCTGAGGTTACCTTCAGCAGATATCCCAGCGCCCCTAACATCACGGCCTTGCGGGCGAACTCAAACTCCTGGAAGCTGGACAGAATAATGACCTTGATCCTTGGCATCTGCTGCTTCAACTGCCCCGTTAGCTCCAGGCCGTTCATCCTTGGCATGACCACATCTGTTATGACGATATCCGGGCTGAGCTGTCTGCATAGCTCCAGCGCTTCTTCGCCGTCCTCCGCTTCACCTACGATCTCGAACCCGTGCTCCTCCAGCGGATAAGCATAACGGAACCGTTCCCGGATCAGCGCCTCGTCATCCACCACGATACAGCGGATTTTGTCCAGTACAACCGGATTACTGCTCATCTGTCTGTTCTCCTCTCACCGCCGGGAAGGTAATGTTGATTATCGTACCAGCGCCTTCTGCGCTCTCAATCTTCAGGCCATAAGCTTCACCGAAATGCAACTGCAGCCGTTCGTGTACATTCCGCAGGCCCATCGAAGAATAATGGGGGATGTCTCCGGCAGCAGCAGGTGGGGGCGTTAGCGGGTCCAGCAGTCCGGCAAGACGCTCCGGGGCAATTCCGGTGCCGTTGTCCTCCACAGAGAGCTGCACCAGTCTGGAGTTGAATAGCCTGCCGCGCACTGTAATATGGCCCTCTCCGCGCCGTTTGTCCCGGATTCCATGGAATATGGCATTCTCCAGAATCGGCTGAAGGGTCAGCTTCATGATTTTGCAGTCCAGCAGCGCTTCGTCAACGTCAATGCTGACTTCGAATTTGTGCTGATACCTGATCTGCTGCAGGTAGAGATAATGTCTTAACCCTTCCAGCTCCTTCTCCAGACTGGTCAATGCTTCCCCTTTGCCCATTGAATATTCCAGCAGATTCACCAGCGCATGCAGAACCTTGGCGATTTCATCCGTCCGCTTCAGATCGACCAGGGCATTAATAGAATTGAGGGTATTATAGAGAAAATGCGGATTGATCTGAGCCTGCAAGGCACGGAACTCATATTGCTTCTTCAGCTTCTCCGTCCGCAGCTTGTCATCAATCAGCTCACCGATATGGTCCAGCATAATATTGAAGGAATCTGCCAGGGTACGGAATTCATCCTTCCTCTTCAATTGGACGCGCAGCCCGAGGTTGCCCTTCTGGATCCGCCGCATCTGGAGGATAAGGCCGGAGATGGGGCCGTCAATGTAACGGGCGAGCAGGAAAGAGAGAATCAGTGACAGCAGGATGAAGAAGAGAACCAGGTAGATGGCATAATAGCGGAGCCGGGTGACAGGTGCGAGAATATCCTGCTTATCGACAAAGCTGACCAGCCGCCAGCCCTGTGAATTGGGACCGCCAAATAGCGCCACGAACTCTTCGTGATCATTATAGAGGGGGAGGACACCGTCCGCGTTATGCAGAAGAAAGCTTTGAATCTGGGGAAACAGACCGCTGTATTCATCCTGCCTGACCTTGACCGAGCTGAGGATCGGCTGCAGGTCCCGGTTGAACAGCAAAGTGGACGTTGTCGGGGACGGGTTCATACCGGTGATCAGCTCGTTGATGGCCAGGAGGTCAATGTCGGCTGCCAGTATTCCTTGAACATCCATGCCTCTGTAAACGGTTACGGCAATGGTGAGCACAAGGCCTTTGTTCTCGGATTGGTAGGGGCCGTAGGTCTGCAAGGAGGTCCAGGAGGACCTTGCTCCGGCAAAAAGCTGATTCATAAGGGCATCAGGCAGCACGGTGGTCTGTGCAGTTTCATAAATGGAATAATCGGGGGCAATGAAATACATGCCTCTTGAAAAAGGATACACCGAGTACTGGTACATCCGGAGCACGCCCTTTACAGCTTCGCTGGACTGGTCGGTCTCGGCCAGCTTTCCGGCGAGTTGTCCCAGCGGGGCTCTGATGTCTGACATAATCCGTTCCAGCTGCTCGAACTGCCGGTCGGCATAGGATTTCATCTGGCTCATCTGTTTCTCGGTCAGAAGGTCTGTAATATACCTGTAGGCAATCAGGCTGATGGACAGCGCAACCGTCAGCATGCAGGCAAGAATGATTACGAACATTTTGAAACGGATTTTATGCAGATATAGAAGAAGCTTCTTCATGTCTGATTGCCCCCTGCTGTGATCCAAGCGATATGTCCAGTTTAACGATTTTTTTTCGCTGCTGTCAATGCATAGGGCGAACAAGGGAAGCACACAGCAAAACAGAGCCGCCAAAGGCTGACTCTGCAAACTTGGGCGGGCCGGTGCACTGTCTTGCCCGAACCTCCGCTATGATATTATAAGTCTTCCAGACCCGTCTACAGCAGCTTAATCAGCGCCTCCAGCTCATCCATCAAACTTTGGGCAAGCTCGAAATCAGTAGCTTTTAGAGCCAATTCGATTTTGGTTTCCAATGCTTTTTTCTGCTGTTCCAGCTCCAGATAGTCCTTATCAAAATGCCGGGCATAGATCATCTTTTTGAACTTTTTGATCGTCATTCTTCTAACAGTCTTATCATCAATGATCAGCACATAATCCATCCCGTTGACCACTGAATAAAAATCATGGGAGATCATGAGAATCGCACCTTTGTAGTCCTGGATGGCCTGGTCCAGTGCGATTTGGGTGTAGGTGTCTAAATGGCTGGTCGGCTCATCAAGGAGCAACAGGTCTGCATTACTGACAGCAACCTTAGCCAATTGAAGCAGATTTTTCTCGCCGCCGGATAAAGATTCTATGCGCTGGTTGAGGATTTCCCTTTCAAAGCCATAGCCTGCAAGATGCGCCCGGATCTCATCATAAGTGGACATCCCGGCATCAATGAATTCTTCAAGCAGGGTATTGGAATCCTTCAGCACTTCGCCTTGAAGCTGAGAGAGGTAAGCGACTTTCGCATCCGCATGGAGCGTAATAGAATCCGGATGGTTGTTGGCAATATCCCGCAGCAACGTCGTTTTGCCGGTACCGTTGGGACCGATCAGGGCGACCTTATCCGTAGACTTCATCTCAAAGCTCACCTTGTCGAGCAGCAGCTCATCATAGGCGGCTCTATACTGATCGACCTTCAACACCGTGAGGTCCTGAACATCATGATCTATTCCAAAATGGATCTCCGGCTGCTTAATATCTACGAAGGGTGCTTTAATCCGGCGCGCTTCCAGCCGTTCCTGAAATTTCACTCTGGCCTTCAGTGCTCTCCCCCGGGAGGCTTCTGAATTATAAGTGGCGATAGCTCTAAGGTTGTCGATGATATTCTCGTTTCGCTCAATTTCTTCCTTTTCAGCGAGAGTGAGCTCCTGCAGCTCGATTTTGGTCTGAAGCAGGGAGAAGTTATATTCGATATACCGCCCGTCGTACTCCTGAATCTCCATGTTCTCCAGATGAATAATTTTGTTGAAGCAATGATTCAGCAGATACCGGTTATGCGTGACCACCAGCAGGATGCCTTTGTGGGAATTAATCAGCTGCTTGAGCGCATTCAGGTTATCGAAGTCGAGGAATACATCAGGCTCATCCATGATCATCAGGTCGGGACGGTTAAGCATTTCCTTCATGACTTGAACCAGCTTGAATTCCCCGCCGCTCAGATCGGATACCTTCAGATCTCTTCGCTTCATGAGATTAGCCAGATTCAGCTGCTTATGAATGTTGCTCTCGAAATCATTCCCGCCCATGGCATCAAAGGCGTCCAGCGCCAATTGATACTTGTCCAGCAGCGGCTCTATGTCGGATGACGTTTCCATTTCAGAGCAGATCGACTCGATTTCGTTCTGGAGCTTAATGAAGGATGCCCCGATGTATTCAAAAACGGTTGTATCCGCAGAGGTGTCCGGCTGGGCGAACTGGCTTACATACCCGATGCTGCAGCCGGGCTCCATCTCTAGCCTGCCATCGAACAAGTACCGGTCAGGGTCCATCAGGATATCAATTAGTGTGCTTTTCCCGCTGCCGCTTGTTCCGATGAAAGCGCAGTGCTGCCCCTCTTCGAGCGTGAACGAGATGTTTGTATATAGCTCCTTTTGCGGAAAGGAGAAGGACAGTTGTTCAACTTTTATCATAGAATTACCTTTCTGTGGAGCTGAAGTAGTGATGAGTTTACCGTTGATAGCCTAACACTATTTGCTGCTAACATCAATCCTTCTTCAGGATTACGTGTCTTGCAGCGAATCTTGGGTTCTATAATAGCTGAAAAGCGTTGTATATTTATAGGGTCAATCCTAGAAAAGACGGGGTGAGGTCCATGATAGCTGTCCAAAAACTGCGTGTGGAATACAGGGAGAATCCGCTGGGGCTGGATATCCGTTATCCAAGAATCAGCTGGCAGATGAGAGCGGATGAGCGTGATGTGAGGCAGCAGGCCTATCAGATTCAGATTGCAGGTGAACAGGATTTCGGCAGCAGCTTATTATGGGATTCAGGCCGGGTGGAGTCCGGGGAGTCTCTGCATCTGGAGCTGAAGGAGCTGGAGCTGCAGTCCAGGCAGCGGTATTATTACCGGATTACCCTATGGGACCAGCAGAACCGGCAAACCGGGTGGTCGGAGACGGCCTGGTGGGAGATGGGACTGCTCTCGCCGGAGGAGTGGGAGGCAGAATGGATTACGGCTCCGCTGGCTTGTCTGGACGTTCACGCAGATCAAGTACCGCTGCTGCGCGGGAATTTCCGGGTGGACCGGCAGGTGACCAAGGCCAGAATATATGTGACCAGTCTCGGCCTGTATGAGCTGGAGCTGAACGGCGCAAGAGTCGGTGATGCGGTTCTGACCCCCGGCTGGACCAGCTATAGAGAGCGCCTCCAGTTCCAGACGTATGATATGACCGGGCAGCTGGCGGTGGGGAATAATGTCCTTGGCGCCTGGCTCGGGAACGGATGGTACAAAGGTAACCTGGGCTGGAATCAGCAAAAGCATCTCTATGGCGACCGTACGGCGCTGCTCTTGCAGCTTCATCTCACCTATGAGGATGGCGGGGAGCAGATCATCGGAACGGGCCCGCAGTGGAAGGTATCGCCGGGTCCGATTCTGATGTCGGAGCTGTATCATGGGGAGACCTATGATGCCCGCCTGGAGCAGCGCGGCTTCAGCCAGCCGGAGTACGACGACAAGGGCTGGGTGCCGGCGGAGATCCTTCCGTATACCAAACAGATTCTGCTCGCACAGGAGAATGTTCCGGTAAGGGCGGTGCAGGAATTGACACCGGTAGCCCTCATTCATACTCCGGCGGGTGAGACCGTGCTTGATCTGGGCCAGAATATGGTCGGCTGGCTGCGGTTCACGGTAGAAGGGGAGCCGGGGCAGGAATATCAGCTGCGGCATTTCGAGGTGCTGGATCAGGAGGGCAATGTCTACACCGAGAATCTCCGTACGGCCAGGCAGACGGTAACCTATATTGCCGCAGGCGGGGGCCAAGAGAGCTATCAGCCGCGATTCACCTTCCAGGGCTTCCGCTATGTGCAGCTTATCGGCTTCCCCGCGCAGCCTGAGTTACAGAATTTCACGGGTGTGGTTCTGCATTCGGATATGGAGCCGACCGGGACCTTCACCTGCTCCGATCCACTACTGAATCAGCTGCAGCACAATATCCTCTGGGGTCAAAAAGGCAATTTCGTCGATGTGCCGACCGATTGCCCGCAGCGGGACGAACGGCTCGGCTGGACCGGGGACGCGCAGATGTTCATCCGCACTTCAGCATATCTGATGAATGTGGCGCCCTTTTTCAGCAAATGGCTCAAAGATCTGTCAGCGGATCAGCAGGAGGACGGCGGAGTCCCATACGTGATTCCCCATGTGCTGGGGGAGAAGGAGTATTCCTCTGCGGCCTGGGGCGATGCGGCGGTCATCTGTCCGTGGACGATCTACCAGTGTTATGGCGATAAGCGGATTCTGGAGCAGCAATACAGCAGTATGCAGGGCTGGGTGGAGTATATCCGCCGGCAGGGAACGGATGAGTTCCTGTGGAATACCGGCGTCCATTTCGGAGACTGGCTGGGTCTGGACGCCAAGCCGGACAGTCATGTGGGGGCTACAGACAGCAATTATATCGCCACAGCCTTCTATGCCTATTCGGTTCAGCTCATGGAGAAGACCGCGAAGGTGCTGGGCCGGACAGAAGACGCACAGCATTACTCGCTGCTTCACAGCGGGGTCAAGGCTGCGTTCAATCAGGCGTTCATCATCCCGGCGGGAGAGGGCGGTGCAGCTACCCAGACGGCCTGTGTGCTGGCATTAATGTTCGGACTGGTCGAAGGGACGGCGAAGGAACATACGGTTGCGAGGCTTATCGGGCTGCTGGAAGAGAGCGGGTATCACCTGACAACAGGTTTTGTCGGCACACCTTATCTGAATCTGGTGCTGGCTGACGCGGGCCATATGGAGGCTGCCTACAAGCTTCTGCTGCAGACCGACTATCCGTCCTGGCTGTATCAGATCACCCGCGGGGCAACCACGATCTGGGAGCATTGGGACGGGATTAAGGAGGACGGCAGCTTCTGGAGCAAGAATATGAATTCCTTCAATCATTATGCTTACGGGGCGATAGGGGATTTCCTGTACCGTTATGTGGCCGGTATCGAGCAGATGGAGGATTATCCGGGCTATAAGCAGTTCCTGATCCAGCCTCATCCGGGGGGAGGACTGACCTCGGCTGCCGCCGGACTGGAATCCATGTACGGGAAGATCCGTTCCGAATGGACGATAGCTTCCGGCCGGATAGAGCTGATCGCCGTAGTTCCGCCGAATACCTCGGCTACTGTGTATCTGCCGGACGCGGCGCTGCCCGGGGTGCTGGAGAGCGGGCAGCAGCTTCAGCAGGTCCGCGGCATTCATTCCGCAGAGCAGCTAGCGCAGGCGGTGAAGCTTACGCTAGGCTCGGGGGAGTACAGATTTGAATATACCTTTCAAAAGTGAGCGGAGTACAGAGTTCCTGAGAAATGACGGGACTCTGTTTTTTTTGTAAATATAAGGTCCCCACACTTGCAATTGTGCAGTATAAAATATATTATAGATAAATAAAGTCTGTGATTGAACCAAAGTCCATATGTAAGGTGGAACAAGACATGAAATACTCCAAGGCAACGAACTACGCGCTGCACACGATGCTGTTCCTGGTGGCACATACTCCCGATAAGCCGGTAGGGGTGCAGCAGCTTGCCGAGCGGCAGAACGTATCGCCTACGTATTTGTCCAAGATTCTGACCAAGCTGGTGAAGGCCGGGCTGATCGAGTCTGCATCCGGGGCGAATGGCGGATACCGTCTGCGGCGCAAGCAGGAAGAGATCTCTTTCCTGGACATTATCCATGCCATTGAAGGCACCGCTTCGCTGTTCGACTGCACTCTGGACCATCCCAGTGAGTGTCTGATTCAGCAGGAGATGGTTAAGGCTGAAGGGCAGATGGAAGATTATTTGAGGGGCAAGATGATGTCCGAGCTTGCCGAGAAAATGAGGTCCTGGCATTAAGCTCTGGCGTTAGGCTGTCTGCTGTTTTTTACAGCTATTCCCCGTTGAAACGGATACCGTCCCTAAAGGGCGGTATAGCCGTTTTTACTTGGCGGGTTTCATAGATATTCAAAGTCTGTTAAGTCTGTATAAAAACATCAGGAGAGGATGAAGTAGTGATGAACAACTATTTATTCGATGCTAAAGTCTGGGAGAAGGCCTGGCAGGAAGATCCCAAGGCAATGGCCAACAGGTTCAAGAAGATGGGCATGGACCCGCACAAGAGCTTCGATCATAAGGCAGAGGTTTTTAACGAGGAGGTATTCAGCAGCGCCGGGAGGGACAGAAGCGAACGGATTATCAGCTGGATGGAAGGGCAGGGCGTGGACTTCAAAGGCTTAAGCGTACTGGATGTGGGTGCGGCTTCGGGCGGCTTCACCGTCCCTTTTATCAAGCGGGGGGCCAAGGTTACAGCGGTAGAGCCTAACGTTCCATTATCCGAGCTGTTTCTGAAGAACACTGCCGGAGCGGCTCCCGGGCAGGTGGAGCTGGTGCGTGAAGCGTTTGAGCATATCGACATTGCCGCCCGGGGCTGGCTGAACGCCTTCGATCTGGTGTTTGTATCCATGTGTCCGGCCGTATTCGACTGGGAGAGCACGGAGAAGGTGATTAGCTGTGCCCGGCAATACTGTTATATCAGTACATCGGCGGGTGTTCAGGAGCATAGCCTGAAGAATGAAGTGCTGCAACTGCTGACCGGACAAGAAGCTCATATGGAGTCTTCGGACATGGCTTATCTGCTTCAGCTGTTATATTTGAAGGGCTACAGCTATGAATCTATTGTGACCCGGGAAACGAAAAGCAAGGAGCTGCCGCTGGAGGCGGCTGTTGATGAAGTCATGGAGCTGCTGCCGCTGCATCAGCTGGACGGGACAGAGTCTGTCCGCAAGGCAGTGACGGACTATTTGCATACAGCGTATCCGGGGCAACAAGTGGTTATCCGCCAAGGCGGACGGTTCGGCAAGGTGCTGATCAAGCTGCAGGACCTGAATATGTACAGCAGGGCAGCAGCGAAGTTGTGACATTATAAGGGACATTACAGGAGTATAAATACATGAGATTGTCTTTCCATAGAAAGATGCTATCATAGAGAATAGATCCCCACGCGGGATCTATTTTACTATTCGGGAGGACTGAGGGCTATGAGGTTGAACAAGCGTATTTTCGAGCATGACCTGATGAAGAAAGTGGGTGAAATCTACTATGAGCCATAGTCTCGGAACGGTTTCTTTGCGCGAAGAGCTAGTACAGCAGCTGGTCTATCTTGATGAGCATAAATTCTCTATTCTGGACAGAGGCAAGTGGGAATCACCGGCTGAGCGGGCCGAGGTTCAGGCCATAATCAAGAATTATCAGGAGACGGTGGAGCGGATTCTGTCCGGTGACGGCGAAGCGCTTGAACGTTCCATAGTTCTGGTCGGGTCCCGCGTGTCGCTGCGGATTGGTCAGGAGACGCTGACGGAGACGTACCGGATCGTAATCCCCGGTGAAGCCGAGCTGGATGAATTCTGTATCTCCATCTGGTCGCCCATGGGCAGAGGGCTGCTGCTGGCATGTCCGGGGGATACCGTAACGATTCAGACCCCGTTCGGCAGTGATGAAGTACTGATTCTTGATAATGTGTATGAATAATTGAAGCTGGCAATGGAGCAAAAAGCAAGAGGCGTCCCCCTCATCCTATGATGACCGGGGACGCCTCTTTGCGTTTGTCTTATGTTACAGGCTACAGCTCCTCAATCTCCCGCAGCCAGAGCGCGGCGGAAGCGTCGCTCGGCATCCGCCAGTCGCCGCGCGGCGAGAGGCTGACCGTACCGACCTTCGGCCCGTCCGGCAGGCAGGAGCGCTTGAACTGCTGGGTGAAGAAGCGTGTGACGAACACCTTCAGCCAGGCGGTCAGCTGCTCTCTGGGATAAGCTCCGCCGAAGGCGTGCTCGGCGAGATAGAGCATTTTGCCGGGGGAAGCGCCTGTACGCAGCATATAATACAAGAAGAAATCATGCACAATGTAAGGTCCCAGAATATTCTCGGTAAGCTGGACGATCTCTCCGGTGGCCGAAGGCGGCAGCAGCTCCGGGCTGATCCCGGTCTCGATGATGCTGTAGAGGAACTTGCCCGCTGTCTCATCCGCTTCGTGATCCGCATACCAGGCGACGACATACTGGATCAGTGTCTTCGGAATACCCGAATTGACGCTGTACATGGACATATGGTCCCCGTTATAGGTGCACCAGCCCAGCGCCAGCTCGGACAAGTCGCCCGTGCCGATGACAATGCCGCCGTTCTTGTTGGCCAGATCCATCAGAATCTGTGTGCGCTCGCGGGCTTGCACATTCTCGTACGTCAGGTCATGCACATCTTTGTCATGGCCGATGTCCTCGAAATGCTGGAGGCAGGCGGCTTTGATGTCAACGACCTTAAGCGAGGCGCCGAGTGCCTTGATTAAGCCGACAGCATTGTCGTAGGTCCGGCTTGTTGTGCCGAAGCCGGGCATCGTGACGGCAAGCACATCGCTGGCCGGACGCCCGAGCAGCTCCATCGCCCGCACGGCAACCAGCAGCGCAAGCGTCGAGTCGAGGCCGCCCGAGATGCCGATCACGGCCTGCTTGGTGCCGATGTGGCGGATACGCTTCATCAGGCCGGAGGTCTGAATCGAGAGGATCTCCCGGCAGCGTTCGTCCCGCTGGAGCGGATTGCCCGGTACGAACGGATTGACGCCTACGGGCCGCTTCAGCTCCCGGCGGCTCTTCCCGCTGACCGGCGAAGCGTAGAGCAGCTCGCGGTAGTTGCGGCCGCCCTTGCCGGCACGGAACGTTCCCATCACGGTGCGGGAATATTGCAGCCGGGGCAGGTCGATGTCAGCGGTAATCATCCGGCTCTCATGGGTGAAGCGTTCTGATTCGGCCAAGAGCTGGCCGTTCTCTGCGATCAGCGAATGTCCGCCGAAGACCACATCCGTTGTTGATTCGCCGGTATTGCAGCTTGCATAGACATACCCGGCCACACAGGAAGCGGATTGGCTGCCCACCAGCTGGCGGCGGTAATCAGCCTTGCCGACCAGCTCATTGCTGGCAGACGGGTTGAACAGCAGCGTGGCCCCGGCCTGGGCGAGAAGGCTGCTTGGCGGAACCGGCACCCAGAGATCCTCGCAGATCTCAACGCCGAAGGAGAGATTACCGTTACTCTCACAGGCAAAAATCAGGTCATTGCCTACCGGCACTACAGCACCGCCGATCCGCAGCTCGGACACTTCCAGCTCCTCGGCACCGGCGAACCAGCGCGGCTCGTAGAATTCGCTATACCCGGGAATGCAGGTCTTCACAACCAGCCCGAGAATCCGGCCTTGCTGGAGGACAGCCGCACAGTTGAACAGCCTGCTCTTAATGGAGACCGGCAGACCGGCAATGACGATCACCCGATGCTCTGCCGTTGCGGCAGTGATCCGGAGCAGAGCTTCAAGTGCAGCGTCCAGCAATGTAGGCTGCAGGAACAGATCCGCACAGCTGTAGCCGGTGATGCACAGCTCAGGGAGTACCAGGTACTCCACCTCCTGAGTTCGGGCTGAATGAATAACTTCAATAATCTGGTCTGCATTGAATACGCAGTCGGCCACCCGTAGCTCCGGGGAAGCGGCAGCGACTCTGGCGAATCCGTAATTCTGCATTCATTTCACCTGTCCTTTACCTGTTCCTTATGTTGAAGTACATTATCTAATAATTGTACCCATCATTTGGCACCGGTAACAAGCAGGGATTTGGACAAGCGCTTCCATTTGGCTTCAGCCGGGTATACACTAATATAACAATCTGGAATTTGACCGAGAGGAAGGGAGTATAGAGTTATGACTTTAGCAGGAAGAGAACTAATCGAAGAGATCCGGGCCACCGGGGTGCCCTATGGCTGTGTGGCCGTCTGGTTTCTGGGACAAGCCAGTGTCATTATCAAGGGAGCGGAGGTGACGGTGTATATTGATCCTTATGTATCACCGAACCCGGACCGGACATTCCCGCCGCCGATTGGACCCGGGGAGATTACGAATATGGACGTCTGTCTGATTACCCATGACCATTCGGATCATCTGGATGAAGAGGCATTGCCTGTGCTTGCCGGGCTGAATCCGGGGGCGAAGTTCATGGCTCCGGCAGTCTGCCTGGAGCGTCTGCAGGAGCTGGGCATTCCGCAGGAGCGGCTTACCGCTGCTGTGCCTGCCGATGCAGCAGAACCTGCCCATGGTCTGAAGGTCTTTCCGGTTGCAGCGGCTCATGAGGAGCTGGAGCGCGATGAGCAGGGCCATCCCAAGTACGTCGGCTATATCCTGGAGCTGAACGGAGTCACACTGTATCACGCCGGGGATACAGTTCTGTTCCCTGAGCTGATTGAAGAGGTCGGCAGCCGGAAGATTGACCTGGCGCTGCTGCCGATTAACGGACGCGACTATTACCGGGGCAGCCGCAATATTGTCGGCAATATGAATTACCGGGAGGCGGCGGAGTTCGCGGCGACCTCCGGTTTTGAGACGGTCATCCCGCTGCATTATGACCTGTTCGCCGGCAATGCGGAGAATCCGGGATATTTCGTGGATCACCTGTACCGCCATTTCCCGGAGCAGAAGTTCCATATGATGGCTAGAGCGGAAAGGTTTGTCTATGTTTCGGCTCAGGCTTTCCAGAACAACCGTTAAGTCTTCAACCCTGTACAGCAGGATAGAGCAGAGAAACCTGATATTTGCTGAGGAACTCAATCCATTCCCCGGACGGCTGCTGATCGGTGACGATATAATCAACCTTGTCGAAGCTGAACAGCCGGATGAAGGCGATCCGGTCGAATTTGGAATGGTCCGCCAGAAGTACAACTTTGCTCGCCTGCTGCTGCATTAGTACCTTAAGCTCGGTCTCCGCTTCGTTGGAATCGCAGAGTCCGCCGGTCATGGAGAGCGCCTTGCAGCTGAAGATCGCCACATCCACATTATATTTCAGAATGGTCTGTGAAGCCGTCGGACCTACGAAAGAGCTGGTCTCCGGCCCCAATATACCCCCCGTGGAGATAAGCTTCTGCCCGGAATGCTGGAACTCTGACAATACCGCCAGGGAATTGGTGATGATGGTCAGATTTTTTTTGTCCTCTACGATTCTCCGCAAGCCTTCAAAAGCCGTCGTGCTGGTGTCCGTCATCACACTGTCACCGTCATTGATCAGCTCCAGCAGACATGCGGCAATGCGCCGCTTCGCCTCAAGGTTGACCTGATGCCTGTGAGAGTAGGAGGGGTCCTCGTTGGTATGGGCGTTCAGAATAGCCCCGCCGTAATTCTTCTTGGCAATGCCCTCTTTATCCAGCCGGTCGAGATCGCGCCGGATCGTCTCCTCCGACACCTTGAATTTCTGTGCGAGGTCCGCTACGTGGACTTTTTTGTGCCTGTAGAGTTCGTTAATGACCAGATCCCGCCGTTCAAAAGCCTTCATATCGTTGCCCACCCTTAGTTACATAGTTCTATTGCTTAGTATATAAGACGCACTTAAGTATTGAACTTGAAGCTTCATCGTCACTGCGGTGAACATTTGGACTTCCGGCCGCTGCCCGCCCCCAGATTTCTTGATTTAAACCGCTCTTCGCGGATGAAATCGGGGGACTGCTGATGCTTACGATGCTAGCTTTCCTACGGAAAGCTTTCAGGCGGTCGCTACCGCTCCTACAGTTCCAAATTTCCCCTCCGCTTCTTTTGCTTTTTGTTTATTTCTTTAGTGCTTCTTATATAACTACTAGTGTACTACAACCCGCCACAAAACATAAACCATTCAAACAGGAACAATACCACAATATATTCAGATTATATCACACAAAACCACATAAATATCAAATTAAAGTGTGGAATAGTGTTGACTTTAAGGGTCTGGAAATCTATGATGGAGAAGAAAGAGATTAGTCGGCGGGCAATAGCCATAGTATGCAGACAGCAGCAGGCTGTATTTGATAGCGCTTACTAATCGGAGTGTGCAGCTCCAATGTAATTATTTTATCCAATCATCTATTCATTCACGGGGAGGAACAGCAGTGACAGCACATTATCCGAAGATTGGTATCCGGCCTACGATTGACGGCAGAAGACGCGGGGTACGTGAATCGCTGGAGGCCCAGACGATGGGCATGGCGCAGCGCGTGGCAGCATTTTTGCAGGAGCATTTGTATTATCCGGACGGTTCTCAGGTGGAATGTATTATTGCCGATTCTACGATTGGCGGCGTGAAGGAAGCGGCGGCGGCGGCGCAGAAGTTCGCGGGTGCGGGAGTAGGCGTATCCATTACCGTGACTCCGTGCTGGTGTTATGGTTCAGAGACGATGGACATGGATGCTTCGATCCCGCATGCGGTATGGGGATTCAACGGAACAGAGCGCCCTGGAGCGGTGTATCTGGCGGCTGTCCTGTCTGCTTATGCGCAAAAAGGCATTCCCGCCTTCGGGATCTACGGGGAGGATGTCCAGGAATCCAGCAGCGAGGAGATCCCGGCTGATGTGCAGGTGAAGCTGCTGCAATTCGCAAGATCTGCGCTGGCGGCCGCCCTGATGAAAGGCAAGTCGTATCTGTCGATGGGCTCCGTGTCCATGGGAATCGCCGGTTCCATCGTGAACGAGCAGTTTTTCCAGGAGTATCTTGGCATGCGCAATGAGTATATTGATATGTCTGAATATGTACGGAGATTTGAGGAAGGGATCTATGATCCTGAGGAATTCACGCGGGCGCTGGCCTGGGTGAAGGACAACTGCCGTGTGGGAGCGGACAATAACCCGCCGCATCTGCAGCTCAGCGAAGAGATCAAGGAAGAACAATGGGAGACCTGTGTCAAAATGGCGCTGATTGCCCGCGATCTGATGATCGGCAACCCGGAGCTTGCGAAGCTCGGCTTCGAGGAAGAAGCGAACGGGCACAATGCCCTGCTGGGCGGCTTCCAGGGCCAGCGTCAATGGACAGACCACTTCCCGAACGGTGATTTCATGGAGACGATCCTGAACTCCTCGTTCGACTGGAACGGCAGACGGGCGCCTTATATTGTCGCTACCGAGAATGACAGCCTGAACGGGGTAACGATGCTGTTCAATTATCTGCTGACGAACACGGCGCAGATTTTTGCCGATGTGCGTACGTTCTGGAGTCCGGCGGCCGTCAAGCGCGTGACCGGCTATGAGCTGGAGGGAGCAGCGGCAGGCGGTCTGCTGCATCTGATCAACTCCGGCTCGGCGGCGCTGGACGGCACCGGAGAGCAGAGCATGGACGGCAAACCGGCCATCAAGCCGTTCTGGGACATCACGGATGAAGAAGCGGCTGCCTGTCTCGCGCAGACCCAGTTCCGCCCGGCTTCGCAGGAATATTTCCGGGGAGGCGGCTTCTCCACAGACTATCTGACCAAAGGCGGAATGCCGGTTACGATGGCCCGGCTGAATCTGGTCAAGGGCCTGGGACCTGTCCTCCAGCTGGTGGAGGGCTTCACTGTGGAGCTGCCGGGAGAAGTGCATGATACGCTTGATCAGAGAACGGACCCGACCTGGCCGACGACCTGGTTCGCGCCCAAGCTGACAGGCAAAGGCTCCTTCCAGTCTGTATATGATGTAATGAATAATTGGGGCGCCAATCACGGAGCAATCAGCTACGGGCATATCGGAGCGGATCTGATTACGCTGGCCTCGATCCTGCGGATTCCGGTCAGTATGCATAATGTGGAAGAATCGCGTATTTTCCGTCCGCGCGTCTGGTCGCTGTTCGGCACAGAGGATCTGGAGAGTGCCGATTACAGAGCCTGCCGTAACTTTGGCCCGCTCTACTAAATCTTCAAAGTGAAGCAGGTGTGCAGATAATGGGTGACAACGGAATTAAGCTGCTGGCCATTGACCTTGGGGCAAGCTCCGGCAGAGTAATGCTGGGCAGCTTCGCGGACGGAAAAGTGGAGGTGGAGGAAATCCACCGTTTTCCTAATGGTCCTGTAGAGATTGCAGGACAGCTGCACTGGGATGTGCAGCAGCTGCTGCAGGAGATGAAGCAGGGAATAGCTGCGGCTGCCGGAAGATACGGGCCGCTCCAGTCGCTAAGTGTTGATACCTGGGGGGTCGATTACGGTCTCCTGGATGATCAGGGCGAACTGCTGTATGCCCCGCATCATTACAGGGACCAGCGGATGGAGGGCATCGCTTCAGTGCTGGAGACGGCCCTGCCTCCCGGAGAACAATTCAAGCTGACGGGCAACCAGTCCAGCCTGATTAATACGGTATATCAATTATTTGCTGATCTTCAGGGGAATCCGGGGCTGCGGGGTACGGCCAGGCAGCTGCTGATGATGCCCGATCTGTTCCATTATATGTTCAGCGGCGTTGCAGCCGCCGAGCAGACCATCTGGAGCACCAGCGGCCTGCTGAATGCGGACTCAACGGTACCTTCGGAGGAAGTGCTGCGCAGGCTGGAGCTGCCGGCGGAGCTGATCCCCCGGCTGGTTCCTGCTGGCACCGTGCTGGGGGAACTCCGGCCTGCCCTCCAGGAAGAGCTCGGCACCGGCCCGCTCAAGATCATTGCCGGGGCTTCGCATGATACGGCTTCCGCCGTGGCTTCCATCCCGTATGACTCTGGCTCTGTCGGTACTGGCCGCATTAGCGGCCTTAATCCTCCGCAGCCAGCCGCCGCGTTCATTAGCTGCGGTACCTGGTCGCTGGTAGGCCTGGAGACCACGGAGCCTGTGCTGAGCGATGAAGCCTTCGCCTGCGGATTCACGAATGAGAGCTGCTTCGGCGGCACGAACCGGCTGCTGAAGAATATCACCGGCCTCTGGCTGCTGCAGGAGACCCAGCGGAGCTGGACCGAAGCGGGGGAGCCGCTCACCCATCAGGAGGCAGCGGAGCTTGCTGTGAATCTGGACCGTTCCAAGGCGGATATTGCCATTCTGGACCCGAATGATCCCCTCTTCAGCACACCGGGGGATATGCCGCTGCGGATCGAATCTTACTGTATCCGCACCGGGCAGCCGGTGCCGCAGACCCGTGCGGAGATCATCCGTTCCATTCTGGAGAGCCTGGCCTTGTCATACGCAGGCACGATCCGCGAGCTGGAGGCCATTACAGGCCGAACGGTGAGCTGCATTCACATGGTCGGCGGAGGAATCCAGAACAAGCTGCTGTGCCAGCTTACTGCGGATGCCACCGGCAAAGAAGTCATCGCCGGACCGGTAGAAGCGAGTGCCATCGGTAACATCGTGGTGCAATTGACGGCGCTGGGAGCTATCCAAGCCCCGGAAGCCCGGAGAGTTGTAGCCCGTTCCTGCACGCCCGTCCGGTATCAGCCGGCTGTATCTAATTATTTCTACCCACAGTAATCAAGGAGGCAATTATGAATAAGCATGAAGAAGAATTGCGGCGGCTAATCTGTGATATCGGCCGGAATCTGTTCAACAAGGACTTCATTGCGGCCAATGACGGCAACATCTCGGCCCGCCTGTCGGCAACCGAGGTGCTTGCTTCGCCAACCGGAGTCAGCAAAGGCTATCTGCAGCCGCATATGCTCGTCAAAGTAAATCTGCAGGGTGACATCCTGGAAGCGGCGGAGGGCTATCGGCCGTCCACAGAAGTGAAGATGCACCTGAAGATTTACAATGAATTGCCCGAAATGGGCGGCGTGGTTCATGCGCATCCTCCGTACGCGACCGCTTTTGCGATCAAAGGTGAAGCCCTGGACAAGATGATGATGCCTGAATCGGTAATAGCCATGGGGGATATTCCACTGGCGGTATACGGGACGCCTTCAACCGAAGAAATCCCGGATTCGCTAACCCCCTTCCTTGGCAAGAAAACCGCTGTTCTGCTGGAGAGTCACGGTGCCCTGACTTGGGGCAAGGATGTAATGGCTGCTTACATGAACATGGAGCGGCTTGAATATACAGCGAAGCTGACCTTCCTCACCCGCATGATCGGCGGAGAGCGTGAGCTGCCGCAACACCGGATTGATGAGCTGGTAGCCTTGAGGTCGTTCTACGGAATGTGATCAGGGAGAGGAACGGAGGGAAGGTTATGCTCAAAAAAATACCCAAGCTGCTCTCCCCGGAGCTCGTCCGCACCCTGATGGAGATGGGCCACGGGGATGAGCTGGTCCTGGCGGATGCCAACTATCCGGGACATGCGCTGCATTCCAGAGTCTTAAGAGCTGACGGAATCGGCATTCCTGAACTGCTGGATGCCATCCTGGAGCTGCTCCCGCTGGATCATTATGCACCGGCTCAGGCAGCCTTCATGGCTGTAGTGGAGGGGGACCCCACGGTTCCGGTGATATGGGATAAGTACAAGGAGATTCTGGCCCGGCATGACCGTACAGCGCAGATCGAATATGAAGAACGTTTCGACTTCTATAACCGCTCCAAGAGCAGCTATGCCATTCTGATCACCGGGGAAGAATCGCTGTACGGGAATATTATTCTCAAAAAAGGCGTAATCTCCCCTGCTGCCGGGGAATAGCGCTGCTTCCCTCTGCGTTCCGGCAGAGGACCTGATGAATGCTGCAGCGGGCTCTGCAAACACAATAATGTGCTCCTCGATGAAATGTTGTATATTTTGCAATTTGCTGTCCCTAATAACCGTAGCTGGGGGAGGAATGTTGCAGGAAATGCAGGAATTGTCTCCACTTAACTGCTTATTAGCAGAAGAATGTTGACATTGGTGCAACAATTTTACCTGAGACGTTATCCATCAGGAGAAGAGTTGCAGTCTGTGCAGCATTTTAATTGCAAATATGAAAATAGCACCCCAAAATGCCCCGTTCGCCAAATTGGCCGGGGCATTTTCTTTTTATTCCCGCTAAAACGGGTACGTCCTTTATAAGTTATAAGGACGGCGTAACCGTTTTGGCTTAGAACTGGTTTTACCATTTAGAGCTCATCATACAATCTCCGCAGGAATTGCGCGCTGTCATTCAGATTCGCTTCAGGAGTACTCTCCAGCAGGCCATGGATATGCGGACGCTTATACTTCATGTAGTGGAGCAGCGGAGCGAAGTTCAGCATTCCCTGCCCTGCTGGAACGATGGTGATAACGCCGCCCAGTACTGTGAAATCCTTCAGATGCAGGACAGCGATCCGGTCGCCCAGCAGCTCAAGCGCGTCTGCAACGATCTGCTCCTGCTGAAGGTAATTCTCTACCGTCATCAGATTCGCAGCATCCAGAATGATCTGCAGATTATTAGACGGCACCTCATCAAGCAGCCGCCGGGTTAGCTGTGCCGTATAGAGCGGATGATTGATGCCTGCTTCGATGCCGACAGTCACCCCGAATCTCTCGGCTTCCGCAACCATGGCTGTAACCGACTCCACCACCTGTTGAAAGGCTTCCTCTGTGAAATTATCCGTTGTATATCCCTGACCTACACTGCCTGTCTCCGTCCCCACCAGACTTGCGCCGAAGTCACGGGCCAGCCGCAGATGGGTGCTGAAGTCGCTCAATGCCTGTGTGCGCCTGGCAGGATCGGAATCAATGATATTGACATAACAGCCGAGGACGGCAATCCGGATACCAGCTTGTCTGAAGGCATCGCCATAATAGGAGGCAGCCCCCGGACTCAGTGCACCCAGTCCAGCCACACTCTCCGGAAAAGACTTATGCAGCGCAAATTGAATCGCCGGGAAGCCATGCTCCTTCAGCTTATCCACCAGCTGCGGCAACGGACACCGGTTGATGTCGTGGGCGCGGACGCCCAAGTGAAACGGAACGGTCATTAGGTATCTCCTTTGAGTTCAGTCCTTAAGTTGGTGCAAAGCGGTTATTCTTCGCAAATAAGGCCGCTTGTGTCCTTAAGGTCCACAGGCGGCCCAATTCGTTATCCAAGAGAAGCCGTGTAACACGCTACACCCTCAGATACGGCTGTAGCCCGGCAAGCGCCGCAGACTGAGACACGGACTCTACAAGCGCTTCTGCAACCAGGGCTGCGATCTTCTGCGCCCCGGCCTGGGAGAAATGCGTGTCATCCGCAATGCCATCCGGGTAGTTGGGGCGATTGCCCGGCGGCAGATGCATGAACAGCTCCATTGAAGCTTCCGCTCCCAGTGTGCGGTAGAGCTGCTGGGAGGCGGCAAAAATATCGAGCAGAGGGGTTCCGGTCTCCACTGCAACCTCACGCATGACCTGCGGATAGAGTCCGACCGCCTGCGGATCAGGTTCACCGTCTGCGGTGAAGCGGCGGCGGCTGACAGAGGTCAGCAGCAGGGGGACGGCTTCCCGGCTGCGGGCGGAATCAATGAAGCTCTTGAGATTCTGGCGGTATTCGGTATGCGGCTCCGTGTAACGAAGAGGGTCCTCAAGCTTCTGGTCATTATGGCCGAATTGGATCAGCAGGAAGTCCCCGGGAAGCAGATCCCGCTCCAGATCCGTAAGCCTGCCCTCGGCGAGGAAGGAGCGTGTGCTCCGTCCATTCATCGCACGGTTCATAATCCGCACCTCACGGCTGACATACGCCTGGAGGAATTCGCCCCATCCGGCCATCGGCCATTCCCCGCCGCCCTTCTGGGCAGCGGTTGAGTCTCCGGCGATATAGATTGTCGGCATTTTCAGCAGCCCTCCATCTAGACGGGAAGCCCGGATTCGCTGCCGGCGGTCTGGAATCCGAAATACCCGGCGGCGTTATTATAGGAGATACCCTCGACCATTGCACCCAGTAGCCCAAGATCGTCCGGCGCTTCACCGCGTTCTGCGAGTTCACCGAGCAGCCCGCACAGCACCCGGCGGAAATATTCATGCCGGGTATAAGAGAGGAAGCTGCGCGAATCGGTCAGCATCCCGACGAAGTTACCCAGCAGGCTGCCTTCAGCCAGCAGAGTCAGCTGATGGCGCATGCCGCTGCGCGTATCATTGTACCACCAGCCGGAGCCGAGCTGGAGCTTGCCGGGAGTATCCTTCTGGTAACAGCCCAGCAGAGCCAGCAGGGACGGGTAATCGCCGGGATTCAGCGAGTACAGAATCGTCTTCGGCAGCCCGCTGCCGCTCTCGGCCCGGTCAAGCAGCTGCGACAGCGCGGTGGTCAGCGGCAGATCGTTAATCCCGTCATATCCGGTATCCGGTCCAAGCTTCTGGAACATCGGCGTATTGTTGTTGCGGTAAGCATGGAGATGCAGCTGCATGGTCCAGCCTTTGGCCTGATAGAAGCCGATCAGCGCCGTCAGCAGCTCTGTACGGTAGAGTGTGATTTCTTGTGGCGAGAGCGGCACACCCTGCAGTCTTTTGGCGAAAATAGCTTCAACGGCTTCCGGCTCCCCCGCCTCATAACGCAGCACATCCAGCGCGTGGTCCGACAGGCGGCAGCCGTTCTCGTGGAAGAACTCCACACGGCTACGCAGGGCATCCAGCAGCGCCGCATAGCTCTTGACCGGCTGGCCGGAGGCCAGCTCCAGCTTGCCGATCCAGGCCCCGAAGCCTTCTGCGTCAATGTTCAGTGCCTTGTCGGGGCGGAAGGTCGGGAACACCTGGAAGGCGGTCTCACTATCTCTCAGCAGCTTGTGGTACTCCAGCGAATCGGCAGGGTCATCGGTAGTACAGATGATCTTCACGCCGCTGCTGCGGATCAGGCCGCGCCGGGTGAAGGCCGGTTCCGCAAGCTTGCGGTTCACCTTCTCCCAGATGGCCGGCGCAGAGGCTTCGTTCAGCAGCTCCTCCACGCCGAAGAACCGGCGCAGCTCCAGATGGGTCCAGCTGTACAGCGGGTTGCCCACTGCCTTAGGCAGTGTACGGGCCCAGGCCAGAAATTTATCGTAATCAGAGGCGTCGCCGGTGATATGCGATTCAGGCACACCGTTGGCGCGCATCAGCCGCCATTTGTAATGGTCACCGTAGAGCCAGGCGGCGGTCACGTTCTCGAATGGCTGATCTTCATAGATTTCGCGCGGGTCCAGATGACAGTGGTAGTCGATAATCGGCATGGTTTTGGCATGGTTATGATAGAGCTGCCGCGCCGTTTCGCCGGATAACATGAAGTCCTCGTTTAGAAACATGGATAGGATCTCCCTTTGGATGGATTATGATAAGTTCTATAAAGTTACGCCTGTTTTGAAAATAGCCAGCTCACGCACTTCATTCTGCTCGTTCCGGGTTTTTTGGCCGCTGGCGACATCAATGATATAGGAGATGAATTCCTCCAGCACATCGGCCATCGGCGTTTCCAGCAGCGGACCCGCGTTGAAGTCCATCCAGTGGCCTTTTTTGGCAAACAGATCGTTATTGGTTGCCACCTTAACCGTAGGCACGAAGCTGCCGAATGGCGTGCCGCGGCCGGTAGTGAACAGCACGAGCTGGCAATCCGAAGCGGCGAGCGCAGAGGCGGCGACCAGATCGTTGCCGGGAGCCTGCAACAGGCTCAGCCCTTTTTTGCGCAGCTTCACGCCATACTGCAATACATCCACCACAGGCGACGATCCGGCCTTCTGCGTGCAGCCGAGCGATTTGTCCTCCAGTGTGCTGATGCCGCCGGCCTTGTTGCCGGGAGAGGGGTTCTCATAGACAGGTTCGCCGTAAGAGAGGAAATACTGCTTGAAGTTATTGATCAGCGATACGATATCTTCATAGACCTCCCGGCTCTCTGCGCGGGCCATCAGCACCTTCTCCGCACCGAACATTTCGGGTACCTCTGTCAGCACCGACGTTCCGCCCTGAGAGATAATGAAGTCAGAGAACGCACCCAGCAGCGGGTTGGCCGTAATGCCGGAGAATCCGTCGGAGCCGCCGCATTTCAGGCCGATATTCAGCTCACTTAGCGGCACCGGCTCACGGACATCATTCTCAGCAGCTACGTACAGCTCCTCCAGCAGCACAAGACCGGCTTCCAGCTCATTACCCACCTCCTGGGCCACCAGGAACTTCACCCGCGACTCGTCATAATCGCCCAGCATGCTGCGGAACTCGGAGACAATATTGTTCTCGCAGCCGAGGCCGAAGACCAGCACGCCACCGGCATTGGGATGGTTGACCGCGTCAAGTAGAATACTGCGGGTCATCCGGTGATCATCGCCAAGCTGGGAGCAGCCGTACGGGTGCTTCAGCACCGTTAAGTTGTCGAACCCGCCAAGATCGGGATGCTCGGCTTTGAATTCCTGAAGCATTTGTTCGGCAATGCCGTTCACACAGCCTACGGTTGGTATAATGAACAGATCATTACGGATTCCGACCTTACCGTTACTCCGCCGGTACCCCTGGAAGGTCAGATCACGGCGCGGATAGATCACCGGATGAACGTCAGGCACATACTCGTATTCTTCCTCGCCGGACAGATTGGTTTTGATATTATGCGTATGAATCCAGTCACCTGCCGCAATGGGAGCCGTGGCATGGCCGATCGGGGAACCGTATTTAGTAATGATATCTTCGCTGCTGAAATCCGTCAGGGCAATCTTATGACCCTGCGGAATATCCTGCGCTGCCCGCACCGTTAATCCGTCGATGGACAGTTCTTCACCGGCCGCAATCGGCCGCAAGGCTACAGCTACCGTATCTCTCGGGTTCATCTTCATTAAGTTCTTCATGTTGGCCCTCCTAAAAGTTTGTCTTGCGGAAAATGGTTCAGCCGACGAGTTCCTGTAAGGCCGTGCGGGAATCCTCACGCTCCAGCCGTTCAAGGTGGGCGGTGATGGCGGCGCCCATTCCTGGAAGCAGGGTCAAATCCTGTCCCCAGAGGCTGGTGTCGCCAAGAATGGTATTCACGAAGCTAGACGGCTCGCTCCAGGCCTGATCGAACACGGCCAGCACTTCCGCACTGTCCTGCCGGGCAATCCGGTCTCCCCGGTAGCTGAGCAGCAGGGCAGCGAAGGCGAGCGTGATCCGCTCTGGAAGTCTGCCGCGTTCCTTCTGGTATCGCAGCATTACCGGAAGCAGGCGTGTCTTGAACTTGGAGATGCTGTTGAGCGAGATGGAGGTCAGCTCATGGCGGATGAACGGATTCCTGAACCGCTCCTGCACAGCACCGGCGTAAGACAATAGCTCCTCAGCGGGCAGATCCAGCATAGGAATCAGCTCTTCTTCAATCAATTGCTTCACGAAGCGGGAGAAGGTCCCGTCATTCATCACATCTTCAACGGTCGCAAGACCCGCGAGCAGACCCAGAGGGACCATAGCGGTATGCGGACCGTTCAGCAGATGAACCTTGCGCTCCCGGTATGCCGTCATATCAGGAGTCATCACAACATTTAGTCCTGCCTTGGCCAGCGGCAGACGCTCCGTCAGGGATTCAGGGCCTTCAATCACCCAGAAGAGAAAAGGCTCAGCTGTCGCCATAACCAGATCGGTATAACCGAGTTCAGCTTCCAGAGCAGCGGCCTGTTCATGCGGATAGCCCGGGACAATACGGTCTACCAGACTGCAGCAGAAGGTGTTCTCTGACTTCAGCCATTGCAGGAATTCCCCGCCCAGGCTCCAGTCGGCTGCGTAACGCTCTACGATCTCCTGCAATTTCTCGCCGTTGCGGTCAATCAGCTCACAGGGGATGATAACGAAGCCTTTTTTGCCAAGCTCAAACCGGCGGTAGAGCAGTGCGGTAAGCTTGCCCGGGAAGCTCACCGGAGGCGTGCTGTCCGCACGGTCACCGGGAAGATAGGCAATGCCGGCCTCGGTAGTATTGGAAGTAATGAATTCCAGATCATCATTCTCTGCGAGGGCAAGATAAGCTTCATAATCCATATATGGGTTAATCACCCGGCTGACAGAGCTGATAATCTCGCGGGAATTGACGGTCTCGTTGTCCATGATGCCGTTAAGCAGCACCGTATAGAGATTGTCTTGCTCAGCCATATGCTCGGCTACTCTGCCGACGGATTGGGCAATGGGCTGGACGATTACAGCGCTTCCGTTGAATAATCCCTGATTGTTCATTTGCTGCAGCTGCCAGTCAACGAAAGCACGCATGAAGTTGCCACCGCCGAATTGGATCATCCGTTCACGATGCAGGGGTAACCCCGGATGAGTGCTTCTGGATAAACGGTTTGTCATAATGGTCATGATCTCCTTTAACATACAAGATAATTTGCACACGTTAACATTTTATTTTGAACAGGATACGGATCACCTTCTCTTGTCCAGGAAGGCTCCGTACCCTGCAGAAAATAGCAGCTTGTCATCCGGCCGGGCTATCCACCCGCCACTGTATCCCGTACAACCAGCGAGGTCTTAACGAATAGCTGCTGCGGCAGGGTCTCCGGCTGCTGAAGCAGCTGGATCAGCATGGTCATGCCCAGCTCACTGATCTCTGCAATGGGCTTGCGGACGGTGGTCAGGGCAGGATTCGTATAGCGGGCGAACATGATATCGTCGAATCCGATCAGCGAGATCTGCTCCGGCACATCGACCTTGTGGGCATAACAGGCATTCATGGCGCCAATCGCCATATCGTCATTGGAGCAGAATACAGCCGTAGGCCGATCCTCCAGATTAAGCAGCCTGCTCATCGCCGCATATCCGCTCTCAATACTGTAATCTCCGGAGATGAAATACTCGGGATTCAGCGGAAGACGTCCGGCAATCAGGCTGTCCAGGAAGCCCTGCTTGCGTTCGCTTGAGGATTTGAAGCCGGGTTTGCCTTCAATAATAGCCAGCTTGCGGTGTCCTAGCTGAACAGCATGATCAATAGCTTCCTTGACACCTTCGCGGTCATTGGCCACAACATTCATAATGCTTGGGTCCTCCAGCTGGCGGTTCAGCACGACCAGCGGAATGCCCATCTTCTTCACATGATAGATGAAGGCATTGTCCTCATCGCTCTGGCTCATGACCAGAATGCCGTCGAAGCGCTGCGGCTGAATGTTGCTGTAATGCCGAACACCGTCTATCCCGTTGACCGTCAGATTATAGTTCTCGTCGAGAATATGCGTAATGCCCTTGATGGCATCCACCAGGAAGCTGGCCGATGTCCCCTGCTCAATACTGGAGAAGAACAGGCCGATGATGAAGGATCGCTTGGTGACCAGGCTCTTGGCACTGTAATTCGGCACATAGTTCATTTCTGCGGCGATCCGTTCAATCTTGTCCCGGGTGGCCTTCTTGATCAGCGGGTTGCCGTTCAGTGCCCTGGATACGGTAGTATGGGACACGCCGGCAACGCGGGCAATATCTTTGATGGTAATCATAGGTTCACTCCGGGAAAATAGAATTGTTAACGATTTCATTTTAGTTCTCCGGCAGCGTCAAGTCAATAGTTTAATGGAATGCACACGTTAATATTTTGTGAAAAATAATTGCAAAAACAGACCCGGATTCCGGTCCTGGGTCTGTCTTAAGCATAAGAAGGGGAGGCTTATTGAAAACGGCTTATTCTCAGCAGAGGAGCGGGAAACATCAGCTGTGGTTACGCTGGAATTTCGTGATGTCCCGGGCGTAATGCGAGGTGGTGCCGTCGTATCTTTTTAGCCGCACATACTCTTCGGAGAACTTCTCAACGACCCCGGTGCCTACCTGAGAGTACATCCCGTCGGGATCAAGCTGAAGTGCGGACACAAAGGTCTGTGACAGGGCGGCAACGAAAAAATCAATATTTTTAACAAGCGTCTGTGGCAAAAGTCCCAGTCCTTTCATCGGGTTATTCATCATATTTTACGACAGGCTGACGGTTTTGAACATAGGCTTAGCCTTGTGTATATATATCCAGCCGAAGAAAGTCACTCCGGGGAATATGACACAAGGCTGTCCGGTTTGGTATGTTACGATATACAAACAATGGGATGGAACAACATCAGCAGGAGGAATTGAAGAATGGCGGAACCCCTGAAAGCAATGTACAACAAGGAATTCTTGCACAGCTTCGGTATGAAAATTCATACCGTCTACGGTTCGTTTGAGGTGGAGCGCTTCGTTGCAGCAGCCATGAAGGAGCCTTGGGAGGAGCTGGAGCTTAAGGCGCGGATGCGGCGGATCACGGAGACGCTGGGCAGCTTCCTGCCCCCGGCCTATGAAGAAGCGCTGAGAATATTATATGCGATAGATAAAGACTGTGTCGGCTTCCCGTATCTGATCTTCCCCGACTTCGTTGAGGTATACGGGGGAAGCGGGGAGCATTGGGAGCTGTCGATGGAGGCGCTGGAACGGTTTACTGAGAAATCCTCAGCGGAATTTGCCATCAGGCCGTTCCTGCTGCGTGATCCGCAAGCAGTGATGGCCCGGATGCTGCTCTGGGCAGAGCATCCCAGCGAGCATGTCCGGCGGCTGGCCAGTGAAGGCAGCCGTCCCCGTCTGCCCTGGGGCCAGGCGCTGCCGATGTTCAAGCACGACCCGTCTCCGGTGCTGCCGGTGCTGGAGAAGCTGAAGGCAGATCCGTCCCGCTATGTGCGCAAAAGTGTTGCCAACCATCTGAATGATATCGCGAAGGATCACCCTGATATCGTTATAGCGACAGCCCGCCGCTGGAAGGGCGGTAATGAGAACACGGACTGGATCGTGCGGCATGGCTGCCGCTCGCTGATCCGTAAGGCAGATCCGCAGATTATGGAGCTGTTCGGCTATGCTCCCGAGGAGAGCGGCGCGCCACTTGTCTCCGCGGCTGTCCTCGCGGCTCAGCCGGCTGTGCTGAGGATCGGTGACAGCTGTGAGCTGCAATATACGCTCACCATCCGGGAGGGGGAGCCGGTGCGTATCCGCATCGAGTACGGGATCGACTTCGTGAAGGCCGCAGGCAAGACCTCGCGCAAGCTCTTTCTGTTATCCGACAAAACCGTCCCCGGAGGTTCCAGACTGAGCGGAACGCGGACGCACCGCTGGGCTGACCTGACCACCCGCCGTCATTATCCCGGCGGACATCAAATCACGCTGCTGGTGAACGGCCGGGAAGCAGCAAGCACATCCTTGCTGCTTGAAGGCCAGGCTGAAGCTGTGAACATACAATAAGGCACAACAAAACGGATGCAGCGGCAGCCCTCTGAGGACCGCCGGTGCATCCGTTTTTTGTTCCCTATATAATTGCCCCGGCACTTAGTCCTTGATATTGCCCGCCATCTTAAGGCGTTTGGCAATTTCCTTGAATTCTTCTTCGGAGATCCCCGGTGCGAATTCCTCTTTGGACTCGGGAGCCTCAGGAATCGGCACGCCTTCAGGAACACCCTTGATCACCTCAAGCGGCAGGCCGTCCTCCGGATGGGTGCCTTTCCAGATCTGGTCAATGGAGCTGAAATCCTTATCGCTCCAGGTGTACAGCTTGGTGTGAACCCCTTTTTCCTCGTACTTTCTGGCTTCATTGAATGCCTTATTGTCAAGGGACGGAATCGGTACCAGCTTGGTTACGTTGACGCCGGTGGCAATCTCCAGTGCTTTGGCATAGGCAACCACATGAACGCCTCCGCGGACAAGGAGGAAGCCGACAACTGCGCGGGCAGCCGGATGGTCAGTCATTTCGTACACCTTCATCTTGTGTGTTCTTGCACCGCACTCCAGGAAGAAGTTATGCAGCAGATCCTCGACCAGATTCCCGCTGTTGAATACATTGGCTCCGGTCCACGGGTTGCCCATGGAATCGAATGGCATGGCACCCTGGGCTCCGGCCAGGAAGTGGTAGGACAGCCTTGCATCCTTGACCGCATCCAGCGGAGTGGAGTCGGGCTTCTTATATGCTGTTGAACCTCTAAGACATTTGTTCACAGCATGGGAGACCAGTTCGACATGGCCTAACTCCTCAGCTGTGATGCTCATCACCAGATCATAGAAGGGCTTCAGCTTCTCCTTGGAACGGAAGTTGAAGGATTGATACAGATAGTTGTTGAGTGTGGACATTTCACCAAATTTACCGCCAAGCAGCTCCTGTACAGCCGCAGCGGCGTTAGGGTCCGGTTTCTCAACGTCTGGGATTTCAATCATAATCTCATCCATACGTGTGAACATAATGATCATCTCCTCAGCAAAATAGGTGTGTTTATACTTGTCTATTTTACACCTATTTCCACTTCTTCAAACATCACCTCTCCTGTAGCTGCACATGCAGCCTGTGGTTATTCTCCGGTTCCTGTGCGGCCATTCCCAGGACATAACTCCTCATCCCGCTGGCGGGAGCCTTGTGCCAGAGCCGGTAACCTTCTGTGGCAATTACAGCAGCATTGCCGGTGCCTGCAAAATAATTCTCGTTCAGCAATCCCACCACATCAGCCATCTCGCGGAGCTCAGACTCCGTATAATCGGCGTAAGCGGGGTCCTCTGCCAACCGGGCAAGACTGCGGGAAGCCGAACGTTTGCGGAAACTCGCCTCACTGTAGGCACTGAAGCCAAGCAAATTCGGATCTGTCTGGCCTGTGGCTGCAGCCCAAGGCTCCATGCCTAATCGGGCTGTGCTGTAATCCAGCGTCTGACGGGCGGATGAGTAGCTTAAGAGTCCGTATTGATGGGGGAAAACCGATAATGCACTGCCGGCAATGTCATATATGCGGTTGCCGCCCTCCTGATATTCACTGATATCCTGAATATGAATATGTCCGCTGAGTGTAATTTGAATTCCATTGCGCCTAAGGGCAGCGATGACCTGTTCGTTGTCGTCCACCGTGAAGCCTTCCTGAATGAAGTCACTGTGATCCATCAGGCTGTGGTGCATGACCGCTACAATATGTGCACCCTTTGCCGCCGCCAGCTCACCGCACCTATCAATCCATTCCAGGGTATGGGCGCTTACTCTGCCTTCCAGCTGGGGATGGCCCAGGGCTGTGTTGTTCCCGTACTGTGCAGTATCCAGCATAAGCAGCCATAACTCCTCTGACGGGGCGGCCAGATAGCTGAGCGAATCCTCGTCAGTCAGCAGGGCTTCCTGATAACCGAAGCTGCCATAGATCTTGCGGAACTCTTTGGCGTTAACGGAATCGGTAGCGTTTTGGCGCTTATTCTGAAATTTCCGGGCCCAGGGATTCCGGATATCGTGATTGCCGGGGATCACGTATACCCGCGTTCCGGTCTCCCGCTCAATCTTACTCAGATGTCCGGCCAGGTCCTTGTGGCTGGCTTCTTCGCCGTTGTTGCTGAGATCCCCGCTGATGATGACGGCGTCCGGCTTGCGGATACCGATGTCATAACCCAGCGCTTCCAGCATCTCATTGCTGTATCCGAGCTGCTTGCCGTCTCCGGCAGCCAGGAACTGATGGAAGGCAGGTCCGAGATCCCTCAGGCTTTGCGATAAATAATGTGTATCGGTCGTTGCAAGAATACTAAGATCATGGCCGGATTGAATACGGTATTGCAGCTCCTGCTGCGCTTCTTGTCCGCTGCAGGAGGAGAGCATCAGGAGCAGAAGGGGGAGTATGGCGTATTTACGGATAGTTATCATGATAGGACAACACCTCTTTTTCGCGGATAAAAACCCAAAAGGGGTGCTCTCCCCGGTCAACTTGCCCGAAGCGGAGCACCCCTGAACAGTCTGGATTTATTGTTTCACTTCAGTTACACCGGTTACCTTACCCTGGTCTGATGCCGAATAGGTAGCCTGGTACTTGGCATCGGAGAAATACACATTGCCTTCGATAGTCGCATTCACTACCGCGAAGCCGTCCGCCTCCACATAGACATCACCCACAAAGGTGCCGCCCTGAATCCGGGCATTCTCACTGCGGATCGTTAATTTGGGCGCTGTGAGCTTGAAGGAATTCGTGATGTTGTGATCGGCATCCTGGGTATAGAGCGCGATTTTGCGGGCAGGCTCTTCCTTATTGATGAACTGTCCGTCTACCACAAGCTCCTCGGTGAAGGTCAGATCGTTCAGGGTTGCTGCAATCCAGGTGCCGTCTTTGCTGATCGCTTTCTTGAAATCCTCCCCGTTATTGACCACCGAAGCCGAGGTTACAGCATCCGGGGCGTCTGTAGCGGCGGCGGTATTGCCTGGGTTTGCGGGCGTATTTGTATTTGCCGCGTTGTTGTTCGAGTTGCCGCATCCGAGGATCAGGGTCAGGGTGAATGCCGCAAGCAGTACTGCGATCTTTCTCATGTGAATAACCTCCTTGGGGTGTGTAATGCTTGAACGTGCTTTTGCTTTAAAATTAATATAGAATGATTAGTGCGGAATTAATGTGATGTATTTAACATTGGTAACATAATATTTACCGAGCGTTCTATAAATGGTAAAATAGACCCCGAAAGGAGCATGATCATGGCGAGAAGCAAAGAATTTGACATTGATGATGTTTTGCTCAAGGCAATGAATATTTTCTGGCAGCAGGGTTACGAAAAAACCTCGATGCAGGATCTTGTAGCCGGCATGGGAATTCACAAGCGAAGCATGTATGATACCTTTGGAGACAAGCATACCTTATATATAAAAGCGTTGGAGCGGTTTGCATCCATTCAGAGTTCACGGCTGGAGAGCCGTATCGAAGGGATTACTTCCGCCAGAGCTGCGCTCCGCCTCTTATTTGAGGCAACGATCCTTAGAGCTGAAGCGGAACCGAAAGGCTGCATGCTGGTGAATACGGCTGTTGAGCTGTCGAACCATGATCCGGAAGCAGCTGCCAGAGCCAATGAGGCCTTCCTGAACACTGAAGGTCTGATGGAACGGCTGATCCTGCACGGGCAGGAAGCCGGGGAGCTCTCCTCCCGTTACGAGGCTGCGGCGCTTGCCGCTTACCTGCATAATGCCCTTGTCGGACTGCGGGTGATGGTCAAGGCCACCAGGGATAAAGACAAGCTCCAGACAATTGTTGACACTACGCTTGCCGTGCTGGAATAACACTGCCGTAATAGTATGAACGCGCCTGCTGCGAATTATCCAATTTATATTTCAGATTACCAGCAGGCTCTGAGGTGTATTTGTACTTCAATATCGCGTTTGTTTGGATTACAATATGATTTCGGACGATTGTTATGCCCGTCAGGAGGGAACGCGAGGAATGGCTAAGCAGAAATACTATGTTGTATGGGAAGGCAAGCAGCCTGGAGTCTACAGCACATGGGCGGAATGCCAGGCGCAGACGGATCATTATACCGGAGCGAAATACAAGTCCTATGAGAGCAAAGCGGCTGCCGATACGGCCTTCAAGGCAGGCTGGAAGGGCAACTGGGGAACAGGTGCAGCGTCCTCCGGTGCGTCCGGCAAGAGCAAGACAGCCCGGACCTGGAGCCGGAGTGCAGGTGTCGAGACCTCTGAAGAGATTGATTATGACAGCATCTCGGTGGATGTCGGAACCCGGGGGAACCCCGGACCTGTGGAATACAAGGGTGTGGATACACAGACCGGGGACGTTATTTTCTCCTGCGGTCCGATCCGCAAGGGGACGAATAACCTCGGAGAGTTTCTGGCGATTGTTCATGCACTGGCTCTGCTTAAGCAAGAAGGCAGCAGCAAAACGGTCTATAGTGATTCGGTAAATGCGATGAAATGGGTCAAGCAGAAGAAGGTAGCCACAACCTTGCCCCGCGACGCGTCTACAGAGGAGATCTGGGTACTGATTGACCGGGCGGAGAGCTGGCTGCGCAGCCATACCTATGACAACAAGGTGCTGAAATGGCAGACGAAGGTATGGGGAGAGATCAAGGCGGACTATGGCCGCAAATAAGTTCCTCTTATTTTGGTTAATAACAGATAATGAAACAATACTAACCGTAGAGTATGTGGGAGGAGAATAGGATGTTTGGGAATGATTGGGATGAGGTGCTGCAGGAGGAGACGCAGAAGCCTTATTTTGAGGAATTGCGGTATGCCCTGGCACGTGAGTACAAGCAGTATACGGTCTATCCCCCGAAGGACAAGCTGTTCTCGGCGCTGAAGCTGACGCCTTACAGTAAGACCCGGGTAGTCATTCTGGGACAGGACCCGTATCACGGCGCGGGACAAGCGCATGGCCTAAGCTTTTCGGTAGAGCCTGGTGTACGGATTCCGCCGTCTCTGCGCAATATCTATGCCGAGCTGCATAGTGATCTCGGGGTGGCGGTGCCGAATCACGGATCGCTGCTGCATTGGGCGGAAGAAGGGGTGCTGCTGCTTAATGCAGTGCTGACGGTACGGGAAGGCCAGCCGAACTCGCATAAGGGTCTGGGCTGGGAGACCTTCACGGATGCGATTATGGAGAAGCTGAATGAGCGTACGGAACCGATGGTGTTCATCCTGTGGGGCAGTCATGCCCAGCTCAAGGGAGCGGCGATCGACCGCAGAAAACATAAGGTTATCCAGTCTACACATCCGAGTCCGTTCTCTGCGCACCGCGGATTTCTTGGCAGCCGTCCGTTCTCGCAGGCGAACCAGTATCTGGAGCAGCATGGGCTTACAGGCATAGACTGGTCCATACCGAACGTATAAGCAGCACAGGCACAGCGAAGGGGGTGGAGCCATGAAGCATTGGGTAGGCAGACCGGTCATTATGTACTGCGGAGAGCAGCCATATACGATCATGAAAGGCGTTCTGCGCAGATGGGATCTTGCAGCTTCGGTAGCCGTCATTGGACATCAGGAGATTGCCGTCCCTTTTCGCGATATAGTGTATATCAAAGCCCTGGCTCCCAAAGAGAGGGCGTTGCCCCCGGTTCTCCATTCCGTAGGATACATAATGAGAGAACGCCAGCAGTTTGACAATGCCGTCTATTTCAAATCAGCGGTTACCGTCTGGAGAGGGGATCAGCTGGTTGCACTCAATGCGACCATCGTCGCCCATACCAAAGGTGCGGTTACGCTGCGTGACGGCCAGAACCTGCCTAAGGGCAACCACATCTTCGTGGTCCGCTCCTTGCGGGGCTGAGATACCGGCGCGGAGGTATTACCACATGCAGCAAGGCGGGCAGGTCCCCATATCGGAGACCTGCCCGCCTTTTCGATTTAACATGGATGAATGCGGTGGAAGAAGCGCTGATTTGAGCATGAACGTGAATGACCCCAGGTGATGCTACTTAGAGCATGAGCGCGAGAGTCCCGCTGTAATGATACCGGGAATTAGTTGGATTTTGTCCACTTGCTGATGAACGAATGGCCGCGTCAGGAACAGCAGTTGGAAAAACAGCACTTAAATAATCACATTTCACCCAAGTTAGCAAAAACCAATAGAATTAGATGCCGTTTATCCACTTGCTTCCGGGTAATCCTCCGAAATGGGCAAATTAGGATACGTTTATCCACTTGCTTACATAGGTGGCGATCCGCACTCAGCAGCCCCGACCTCGGCAATCCCATGTCGGTCCGCACTAGCCTCCGCCCCGGCAATCCCCGTGTCGGTCCGCACACAGCAGTCTCCGCCCCGGCAATCCCATGGCGGTCCGCACACAGCAGCCCCCACCTAAGCAATCTCCCCAGGCGGTCCGCCAGAGAACGTGTTACACCTTATCCTCCTTGGTGATCTCAATCTCAATCCCCGGCGGAGCGCCGGACTCGGCAACGGCCTGGTCCACACGTTCCGCGACAATGATCTCGTAAATACTCATGAAGAGGATTTTGAGAATCATATATACCGGAAGCGCAATGAGCACGCCGATAATACCATAGAAGTCGCCGCCTACCAGTACAAGCACAACGGTTGTCAGCGGATGGACATCCAGTGACTTTCCGTAGATGATCGGAGACAGCACATTATCCTGAATCTGTTGCGCGATCAGAACGACAACCAGCGACCAGATAGCCATCGAAGGGGATTCAATGAACCCTACGATAATAACGGGAACCGCCGCCAGCAGTGAACCGACATAAGGAATAAAGTTCAGCGGAATGGAGATTACGGCCAGCAGGAGCGAATAAGGCAGGCCGATCAGCAGGAATCCGATGTAGAGCAAGATGCCCAGCACCACATTGAGCAAGACCCGCGTAACGATGAAGCCGCTGAGCGCAGTGTCGATAGCCTTCAGGATATCCTGGCCTTCCTTGCGGTATTTTCTCGGGACCAGACCCTGAAGAATCGGCGATAGCTTGTGGCCATCCTTCAGCATGTAATAGAGAAGGATCGGCAAGGTTGCGATAACCACCACAATGCTGGAGACGACTGAGATGAGATTGGACATCGAATTGGTTACCCAGTTAATAGCCTCATTCAGATAATCGGTCAGGCGTGTGGTCATATCCGTGTCGCCCTTGAAGAAGCGGGAGAGTGACGGATCATTCTGCAGCTTGTTGAACTGATTCTGTATACCCTCTACCAGAAAAGGCGTATTGTCGATGAAATTCTGGATCTGCTCGCGCAGTGTCGGCCAGACCAGCACCCAGAATAGGACGAACAGCCCGGCAAACACCAGATAAATCAGCAGAACGGCGAGCCCGCGGTTGATTTTTTTGGTCCCCAGGTAATTGACGAGCGGCCGCAGCAGATAGAACATGAAGCCTGACAGCATCATCGGTACGAGCAGCAGATTAATGATAGATACGAGCGGCGTGAATAGAAAAATGACCTTGGAGCCCAGATACAGAATCGTCAAAAAGGCGATAATGGCCAGGCAGGTCCGGAAATACTTGCTTTGAAGCACAGCAGCCCCCCCTGTCTCTTAAGATAGTTTATGTATACGTATCTTTATAACCGAATTAGAAGAGATTGATTCACTTCGGGCCATAACCCCGCCAGGTTCAAGCCTCAGGCAGAGTGGTAATACCAAGATTACAGGAGGGATGCCGAGTGCCTACATTGGTATTGGGGATTTTTGGACACCGGAGTGATGCTGCGCTTGCAATCGAAGAATTGAAGGAGAATGGAATGAAGGCCAAGCATATATCCGCAGTCACGAAGCAGAAAAATACACTGGAGATCATCAGCCATGATACCGGAATTGGCGCTGCACAAACGGGGCTGGGGAACGGGGGCTTGTTCGGTACAGCCCGCGGCCTTGGAGTGGGGCTGGATATGGTGGCCGATTCTGCGGTCGCCGCAGGTCCGGCAGCACGCAAGCTGGCGGGGGCAGAGCTGGAGACAGATAGTCTTGCGGTTAGTCTGATCGGGATAGGAATTCCGCAGGAGGACGCAGAGGCCTATGCCAGACATGCTAATCTGGAGCATATTATTGTGATCGTTCTCCTCTCCGATGAGGAGCTGAGGGAGAGTGTAGAGGTTATTTTTGCGAAGCATAATGTAATACCACTGGGTTCAGACTAACCAGAGATCAGCGCAGCCGGCGGGATTTTCGTCGGGCTGCTTTTTTTGTGCGCGACTGCACGAACAGAAACGGGTCCAGACCCGTGCCTCCCTGTCCGCCGGTTTCCTTGGTCACCTGCTTGGCTTTAACCAGTGAGAGAAAAGCGAACAGTTCCCCGAGAACACCGAAGCCGGCGGAAATAATCGCATAATCCTCAGCACTGAGCTCCTCGGTTTCCAGGAGTCCGTCACTGTCTGCTCCTGCGTTGTTGTAATTGCCGCCGGCATTGTTGCCAATGCCGCCTGCGCTGCCGTATCCATTGTTCCTGTTGTAGGCCATCTCCTGTTCACCCGCTTTTCCCCATATGTAATATAAATATGTCGCGGACTGCCGTTATGAAATAGGCGAATAGGAGGTAATTTGCTGCCCACGCCCGGAATGAACCGGAATGATCCGGGATGAAATGAGCAATAATGAGCATAGATGCGCCAATGCTTACGGAATTAAGCTGGAAGGTCTTCAAACGAAAGGGAAATTGAAGCCTTTTGAGGGAGGGAAATAAGCATAAAAAAGCTCTTTACAGCTTATGAAAACGCTGTTACAATCATAAATGAGCACAAATGATCAATAATAGTCAATAATGACTGTTAACCAGTCCATCTTATAATCCAACTCAAATAGACGATGTGTATATAGGAATCCGGCAGCGGGTAGCTGCACATCCTAAGGAGTGAGCTGCATGTTTGAAGAGGAACGCAAGCGGATGATTCTGCAGTATATCGAGATGCATACAAGAGCCTCTGTTCAGGAGCTGGGCCAGGAGCTGTCCGTCTCTGAATCCACCATCCGCCGGGATCTGCGGGAGCTGGAGGAAGCGCGGCTGCTGAAGCGTACGCATGGCGGGGCGGTGTCTCTGCAGAGTGTGAATTATGAAGCGGCTGTTCCCGATAAGGAAGACCGGTTCCTGGAGGAGAAGCTGCGGATTGCACGCAAGGCTGTAGAGATGATAGAGGAAGGCGATGCGATTCTTCTGGACGGGGGAACCACCACTCTGCACATTGCCCGGGCGCTGAAATCGTTCCGTGATCTCAAAGTAATCACCAACTCGATCATGGCGCTTAATGAGCTGAAGGATTGCCGTCATATCGAGGTTTCGATTACAGGCGGGATGCTGCGGCCGGACACCATGGCTTTCGTCGGACCGATGACGGAACGCTCGCTGGATATGGTACGGGTTGACAAGGCATTCCTGGGGACCAACGGGCTGGATATACGCGAAGGCATCACGACGCCGAACATGCTGGAAGCCGCCACCAAGCGCAAGATGATCGCTGTGGCGAAACAGACGATCCTGCTGGCAGACCATAGCAAGATCGGGCAAATCTCCTTCTGCAAGGTTGCGGATCTGACGGAGATGGACCACTGTATTCTCGACACGGATACCCCGGACAGCTTCCGCCGGCAGCTTGACAAGTTGGACGTTGATTATACGTTGGTGTGATTGGATCGCAAGACAAACATTATAAATGAGGGATGAATGATGATTTACACTGTGACACTTAATCCTTCCGTCGATTACATCGTGGAGGTTGAAGAGCTTACACTAGGCGGGCTCAACCGGATGAAGCGGGATATGAAGCTGCCCGGCGGGAAAGGAATCAACGTATCCCGTGTGCTGAAGCAGTTAGAGGTTGAGAATACGGCAACCGGATTCCTGGGCGGCTTTACTGGGGGATACATTGAGACCTGGCTGCGCCAGGAGGGGATATCCTCCGATTTCGTTCCTATAGAGGATGACACACGGATCAATATCAAGCTTAAGGCCGGTCAGGAGACGGAGATTAACGGGGCCGGGCCTGTAATTACGGAGTCTGAGACTGCTTCTCTGCTGCACAAGCTGGATGCTCTGAAGCCGGGGGATATTGTGATCCTGTCGGGGAGTACGCCACCTTCGCTTGGCGGAGATTTCTATAGCAGGCTGATTACGGTATGCAAGCAGAAGGGCGCGGAGTTTGTCATTGACACCACCGGGCAAGCGTTGCAGGATGCTCTGCCCCACGGACCGCTGCTGGTTAAGCCGAATCACCATGAGCTGGCTGAACTGTTCGGCGTTCAGATCCGCACTAGGGAGGAGATCATTACTTACGGACGCAAGCTGCTGGAAGGCGGTGCCAAGCATGTGCTGGTCTCCATGGCTGGCGAAGGCGCATTGTTTATATCGGAGCAGGGAGTCTACCATGCCAGCGCTCCTGCAGGCCAGGTGAAGAATTCAGTGGGTGCGGGTGATTCGATGATTGCCGGGTTCGTGGGCACCTTGTCACTGACAGGGAACGTGCTGGAAGCCTTCCGGGCCGGTGTTGCTTCAGGGAGTGCGACAGCGTTCTCCGATGATCTGGCAGACAGAGCGCTCATTGAACAGCTTCGGCCGCTGATTGTAATGTCTCCGCTATGAATTACAAAGGTAAGAAGTTCAAGTACATTCGGGGAGTTGAGCATTTATGAAAATTACAGATTTGATGATCCAGGACACAATGATCATGGAGCTGCAGGCTACGACCAAGGAAGCCGCCATCGACGAGCTGATTGCAAGTCTCTCGGCCAGCGGACGCATTAATGATGCGAAGCTGTTCAAAGATAAAATACTGGACCGTGAAGCCCAGTCCAGTACAGGAATCGGCGGGGGCATTGCGATGCCTCATGCCAAGACTACAGCCGTTAACGAAGCCACGGTGGTCTTCGCCAAGAGCAGCGCCGGAATCGACTTCGCTTCTCTGGATGAAGCACCGGCTCACTTGTTCTTCATGATCGCCGCACCGGACGGAGCTGGAAATATGCACCTGCGGACACTCGCAGCATTGTCCAGGCTGCTCATTGAAAGCGAGTTCATCGAACAGCTTATGGGAGCCAAGACTCCTGCTGAAGTGACCGCCTTGTTCGATGCCAAGCAAGCGGAGGCAGAAGCCCAGGCCGAAGCGGAAGCCAAGGCATCTGCTGTGAAGGCTGCACCGAAAGCCGCCGCTCAGGCGCCGGAACCGGCACGGATGATTACAGGGAATCCGGATTCACAGAGCTTCGTGGTTGCTGTGACAGCGTGTCCTACAGGAATTGCCCATACCTTCATGGCAGAAGATGCCCTTAAGAAGAAGGCCAAGGAGATGGGAGTTAATATCCGTGTCGAAACCAACGGCTCGGAAGGTGCGCAGAATGTGCTGACGGCGGACGAGATCGCCCGGGCCAGCGGAGTCATTATTGCCGCCGACAAGAACGTGGAGATGGAGCGCTTCAACGGTAAGCCGGTACTCCAGCGCCCGGTAAGTGACGGTATCCGTAAGTCAGAGGAATTGATCCGCATCGCTGTCAAAGGAGACGCGCCGATCTACCGCGGCTCCGGCCGCAATGAAGAGGGGACAGCGTCCGTGAAGTCCGGTTCTATTGGAAGCAAAATCTACAAGGACCTGATGAACGGCATCTCGCATATGCTGCCGTTCGTGGTCGGCGGAGGTATTCTGCTGGCTATCTCATTCCTGATTGAACAGGTTGCCGGTGTGGATAATCCGCTGGTTAAGCTGCTCCAGACCATCGGGGGCGGTGACGGAGCCTTCCACTTCCTGATTCCCATTCTTGCCGGATTCATCGCGATGAGCATTGGTGACCGCCCTGCGCTTATGCCGGGTATGGTCGGCGGGATTATGGCCCTGAATGCCAACGCCGGATTCCTGGGCGGCCTGGCTGCCGGATTCCTGGCCGGTTATGTCGTAATTATGCTTCGCAGAGCCTTCTCCGGTCTGCCTCGTACCCTGGACGGTCTGAAGCCGATCCTTCTGTATCCGGTGTTCAGCCTGCTGATTACCGGGGCAGTCATGTTATATCTGCTCAATCCGGTATTCAGCTGGATCAATACAGGGATGATAGATACGCTGAATCACCTGGGCACAGGCAACAAGGTTCTGCTGGGCCTGGTGCTTGGCGGTATGATGGCCATAGATATGGGCGGCCCGTTCAACAAAGCGGCTTATACCTTCGCTATCGGCGTATTCGCCTCCAGCGGCAACACGAACGGACTGATGATGGCTGCTGTTATGGCCGGAGGGATGGTGCCTCCGCTGGCGATTGCACTGGCTACCTCGTTCTTCAAGAACAAATTCACCGAGACTGAACGTAAATCCGGTTTAACGAATTATGTACTGGGCTTGTCGTTCATCACTGAGGGAGCAATTCCGTTCGCTGCGGCAGATCCGCTGCGGGTGCTCACCTCCTGCATCATTGGTTCAGCGGTGGCCGGCGGACTTACCCAATTGTGGAATCTCAATGTTCCCGCACCGCATGGCGGGGTATTCGTAGCCTTCCTGTCCAACAATGCGGCGCTGTTCCTGCTGGCCGTAATCATCGGTTCCGTGATCTCCGGGCTGATGCTGGGACTCTGGAAGAAGCCGATTGCGGCCAAATAATAGATCATGTCTATCCCCGGAACCGCCGGGAAGCAGAGAATTTCATCTGTTTCCCGGCGGTTTCTTTGCTTGCCACTCCATTTTACTGTCGTATTTCGGTATAATCAGAAGTATACATACAGAGAAGGTAAAGGAGAATGCGAAATGATTCTGCACAGAGGTGAAGTCTTGTTCCGGCAGGGAGATGGCGGCCAGAACCTGTTCAAGGTCAAGAGCGGGCTGTTCAAGGTCACGAGACTGCATGAGAACGGGAACATGGTACTGTTCAACCTGCTATACCCGGGTGAGACGGTCCCGCATCATTCCCTCATTTCGCCGAAGGAGGCGCATGGCACAGCAGTGGCGATGATGAAAAGTGAAGTCGAGCTCATTCCGGCTGCGGAGTGGTACCGCGAGCTGCGCGAGGACCCCGATAAGGTGATGGAGGTCGCCCTCCTGCTTCAGGAGAAGGTCCGGTTCATGCAGACGAGGCTCGACCATCTCACGGTTGGAACGCCCGGGGAGCGGATGGCCCTGCTGACCCGCTGGCTGACTGAATATTCACATGGCGCCCAGCTAACAGATCTGCTGACACAGGAAGAGATCGGACAACTGATCGGTGTCCGCCGCGAGACCGTCAACCGTCTGCTCCGGCATCAGGGCTGATTGCCCATTTTTGCTGGAAACTGTTTAGAATGGCCCCTCCGCGTGGTATAATCTATTCAGAACATATCAAACTAAAGAAAGGATCAGGATACCATGTGTCCCCGAAGGACGATTCCCCAAAGGACGATTTGGAAACGTTATGATCTGTCTTACACTTAGCTTCCCTGTAGAATGTGCGCGAATCGTTGTTCATTGACGAGGCCGTCTCTGCGAGGGAAGGGGAGTATTGTATGCGAAGGAGCAACACCTCCGGTTTAACCCGTCGTAGAGGCTGGTGGGACGTCTAGCCGCCATTTACGATAAGGGGAGACCGAGTATGAGGAAACAAGACAGTGGCATGGGTTTGCCGCTTCGACTAGCTGTTATTTTGTCTGGAACATTATTGCTTGCATTTACGTATTATCACATCAATTATCAGAACCACTTGACCGAAGGCGGATTCGTAGGTTTGTCGCTGCTAGGCAAGTATGTACTGGGGATTTCGCCATCACTAACCATTCTGGTCCTGGACATTCCAGTACTCTTAATCGCAATCATCTTCAAAGGAAAATCCTTCGTGGTGAACACGTTCATCTCCGTCATAGCCTTCACGGTATTCTACGGACTGATGGAACGTTATTCCGGATGGGTGATTGATCTGCAGGATAACTTGCCGGTTGCGGCACTGTTGTCCGGTGTACTGACAGGTCTTGGAGCGGGAATGGTCCTGCGAGGCGGCGGGGCGAGCGGCGGTGACGATATTCTGTCGCTGCTGATCAGTGAGTGGAAGGGAATTAAGGTGGGAACCGTATTTATCCTGATGGATGTAATCGTACTGGCATTGTCCCTTTTCTATATGCCTGTAAGAGAAACCTTGTATACAGTGATGGCTGTAGTAGTCGCCGGTTATGTAATCACTTTTACAACTTCTCTGGGCAGACCGAAGCGGGTCAAAGCACCGAAGATTCAGTCCGCACTAGCCAAGACTCAGGATAACAAGGTTAATGTAAACAATGCAGTGTAAACTCCGTAATACGCGGGGATGATCAAAGGTCAGCGGACCTTAAGTCCGGCTGGTCTTTTTTTTGTGAAAAACCTGCCGAAACGGTACCATCCCCGCAGCACATAAGCTTCCTGTTCGTTACAGCTTCACCGCAGACAGCAGCAGGAACATCGGACGCCGGGTCTCCTCCTGCCAGGCTGCATTCTTCTCCAGCATTTCAGGCGTAGGCTGCAGCTCCGATATTCGCTTCAAGGTGAAGCCGGAATCTATCAGCGTATTTAGGTAGGTGGCGGTGGTCCGGTGGTATTTGGCCACTTCATGATCGAGGAAGTTGGCCTGCCGCAGCCCCTCCAGATGATAGTTGTCCACAGGCCAATGCTGCTTCTCCCCGTCCGGGCTGTAGTGCCAATCCTGCGCAGCCAGCGCGGTGTAGATTGGATGCTCGACCGAGAATACGAAGGCTCCTCCGGTCTTCAGGCAATGCTGCACCTGGCGGCAGAGACTGCCGAAGTCTTCAATATAGTGAATTGCCAGCGAGCTGATAACGGTATCATATGAATCTGCGCCAAAGGCGGCATCCTCAATCGCCAGCTGAAGATACTCAATCTTCGGATCGCTGGTCATGGCTCTAGCGCGCTCCAGCATATTGGCGGAGAGATCTATGCCCACCACAGAAACAGCTCCCTGCTCCCGGGCATACCGGCAGTGCCAGCCGAAGCCGCAGCCGAGATCCAGTACCCGCTGGCCTGACAGCTCAGGCAGCATCCCGCGGAAGGTATCCCATTCTCCGGCAGACTCCAGTCCGCCCGTGGAGCGCGGCATTAAGCTGTAATTCTCAAAGAAACCCGAGTCATCATATTTATTCTGCTTCATTACACTGAACCTCCCAATCGCTCACTTCTTATAGAAAGTATATCGCACATCGGGCCGGAACGCAGGTACAGTATTGCTCTATTTGCTGCGGGTCCGGTAGCGGAGAATCAGAAGGACAACCATGGACACAACTGCCAGCGACAGGGAATTGGTGATCAGAAAAGCAAGTCCAACCCCCTGCGCGGCCAATTGAACCGCATAAGCTTCCATTAGTAGGATGCCCAGCAGCATCAGCAGGTAGGACTTCAGGCTAAGGTCTGCGACAGACTTGGTCTTGATTATCTGTACAATCTGTGGAATCCAGCCTACAGAGAGTATAATGCCGCCAATCAGCTGCATAACCGTGAATACCATGCGTACACCCCGCTAATCTTCTTTTAGTATGATGTATGCTCCGGGAGCAATAGTGGTTCTGCCGGGAAAATTGTAAGTTTCAGAAATAGCTGTGGATGTTTACAGTTATTAAGAAGACCAATCAAAGGAGGATAACCATGGAGCTGTTGACCATTGTCAAAGCAATTATATTGGGAATTGTAGAAGGCCTTACCGAATTTGCTCCGGTATCCTCGACGGGCCACATGATCATCGTGGATGATATGTGGCTCAAATCCCAGGAGTTCCTGGGAAAGTATACGGCGAACACGTTCAAAGTAGTGATTCAGCTCGGCTCCATTCTGGCGGTAGTGATCATCTTCCGTAACCGGTTCATTGATCTGCTCGGGCTGAAGAGATTAAGCCGCAAGGAACTGGCAGTAGTCCCTGAAGGACAGCCCCCGGCACCTGCCGAAGGCCGGCTGAAGCTGGCTCAGGTCATTGTAGGACTGATTCCTGCCGGAATCTTCGGTTTTCTGTTAGAGGATTATATTGATGAACATCTGTTCTCCACCTCTACCGTACTGATTGGACTTGTGGTCGGGGCTATATTTATGATCTGTGCCGACCGGTTTGCACCTAGAATCACCACCACAGAGAGTGTCGATCAAATTACATATAGGCAGGCGCTATCGGTCGGATTGATCCAGTGTATCTCCCTGTGGCCGGGCTTCTCGCGTTCGGGATCGACGATCTCAGGCGGTGTTTTGCTGGGCATGAGCCACCGGGCGGCGGCCGATTTCACCTTCATTATGGCCGTGCCTATTATGGCCGGAGCCAGCCTGATCTCCCTGCTGAAGAACTGGCAGTACTTCACGCTGGACGCCTTGCCGTTCTTCGTTGCCGGCTTCATCAGCGCCTTCGTGTTCGCGCTGGTGTCGATGCGTTTCTTCCTGAAGCTGATCAACCGGGTCAAGCTGCTGCCCTTCGCGATCTACCGGATTGTACTTGCAGGTGTGGTCTATCTGGTCTGGTTCTGATTCGGGCGGTACGGACAGCTTAAGCTGCACCTCCTTCGTGGAGAGTGCGGCTTTTTGCTGTTCCGCTATAGGGAATCTGTATAACTGGAATCGCCGGAATCTGTTGCCGGGCGCGGGATCCGTGCAGTAAGATGGCATCAGATTAAGGGTTACAGGCATAAGCGAAAGAACAATATAAGAGGAGTGGACACCTATGAGCAAGGGATTAAAGACAAGCAGCCTCGGTTATCCGAGAATCGGCAAGAACCGTGAATGGAAGAAACTGCTGGAAGCCTATTGGGCCGGTAAAATTGATGAGCAGAGCTTCCGCTCGCAGATGGAGGAGATTCAGCTTCAGCATTTGCAGACCCAGCAGCAGGCTGGAATTGATCTGATTCCTGTGGGGGACTTCACCTTCTATGATCATGTACTGGATACTGCCGCGATGTTCGGTATAGTACCGGCGCGTTACGGATATAAGGGCGGCGAGATTCCGCTTGACCTATACTTTGCCATGGCCCGCGGGAATGCCGGGGCTACAGCCTGCGAGATGACCAAATGGTTCAATACGAATTACCATTACATCGTTCCCGAGATCGGCAGTCTAACCCCTGCGCTGACAGAGAATAAGCCGCTGGCCGCTTACCGTTTCGCCAAAGAGCGGGCAGGCATCGAGGGCAAACCGGTTATAGTCGGACTTTATACCTTCCTTAAGCTGTCCAAAGGCTTCCCGGCCGCAGACATCGCAGCCGTTGCTGCACGTTTCCTCCCGCTGTATGTACAGCTGCTGCAGGAGCTGCAGGCAGAGGGAGTCGCATGGGTACAGATTGATGAACCGGCTATAGTGACCGGCTTGACCGCAGAGGAGATCGCTCTCTTGGAGAACATCTACGGCGGCATCAGCGCCGCTGTGCCAGGCCTTAACATTATGCTGCAGACGTATTTTGAAGCTGCGGAGCCGCTTGAAGCGCTGCTCGCACTGCCGGTGCAGGGGATTGGCCTTGATCTCGTCCATGACGGCGGCAAGAATCTGGAGTCGGTTGCACGCCTGGGCTGGCCGCAGGATAAGACGCTCGGCGCCGGTATTCTTGACGGCCGCAACATCTGGCGGGCAGATATTGATGCCAAGCTGGAGCTCGTTGCCAAGCTGCAGCAATATGTGCCTCAGGAGCGGCTGATTCTCCAGCCAGCCTCCAGCCTGCTGCATGTTCCGGTCACGGTTGAAGGAGAGGCTAAGCTCAAGACAGCGGTTAAGAATGCCTTGGCGTTCGCCAATGAGAAGCTTGCGGAGCTGGTGCTTATTGCGGCAGCCGCAAGCGAAGGGAAAGAGCGTTACGCCGCTGAGCTGGACCGCAGCCGTGAGGTGCTGGCTGTATTCCGCGCCCTTCCAGAGCGCGGGCGTGAGGATGTAGCAGAGCAGGTGCGTTCCCTGGCACAGCTGCCGGACCGCCGCAGCCTTCCCTTTGCAGAGCGCGTCAAGGTTCAGCAGGAGAAGTGGCGCCTGCCGCTGCTGCCGACAACAACCATCGGCAGCTTCCCGCAGACCGCCGAAGTCCGCCAGGCCCGCCTGAAATGGCGCAAGGGAGTCTGGAACCAGGAGCGTTATGACTTGTTCATCAAACGCCAGATTGCCGAAGCCATTACTCTGCAGGAGGAGCTTGGACTGGATGTGCTGGTACACGGTGAATTCGAGCGCACGGATATGGTGGAGTTCTTCGGAGAGAAGCTGGCCGGTTATCTCTTCACCGCAGGCGGCTGGGTTCAGTCATATGGCTCACGCTGCGTGAAGCCGCCGGTTATCTATGCCGATGTTGCTTTTATCGAGCCGATGACCGTCAAGGAAAGTCTATATGCCCAGTCGCTGACGAAGCTGCCTGTCAAGGGAATGCTGACCGGTCCGGTCACAATCCTGAACTGGTCGTTTGTCCGGGACGATCTCAGCCGCGAGGCGGTGGCGGGACAAATCGCCCTTGCCCTGCGCCATGAAGTATCTGCACTGGAGGAGGCAGGCATCGAGATGATCCAGGTCGACGAGCCGGCCATCCGCGAAGGCTTGCCGCTGAAGGCGAGAGATCACGAATACTACCTGAACTGGGCGGTGAAGTCCTTCCGGACGGCCACGAACCATGTCAAGGATACAACCCAGGTGCACACGCATATGTGCTACAGTGAATTCAATGACATGATCGGTTCGATCTCTGCCATGGATGCGGATGTGATCTCGATTGAGACCTCGCGCAGCCATGGGGAGCTGATCGTCAGCTTCGAGGAGCAGGAGTATGATAAAGGCATCGGACTCGGTGTGTATGATATCCACAGTCCGCGCGTACCTGTTGTAGAGGAGATGACTTCGGCTATCGAACGTGCGCTGCGCGTGCTGGATGTCCAGCAGTTCTGGATTAATCCCGACTGCGGACTGAAGACGCGGGGCTGGGAGGAGACTACAGCGGCACTGCGCAATATGGTGAAGGCTGCGGTTCTGGTAAGAGAGAAGAACGGTGCGGTTAGCCGTTAAAAAGCTATCAGCAGTCTGGACGTCTGCTTAAGGGTACAGAAAAACCACTGCAATCGGGATGACATCCCGGTTCCAGTGGTTTTGTTTTTTGCCGGAAACACTTGATAATAATTCTCATTCTTGATAGAATGAGAAAAGGAAAAGAAGGAACCGTGGAGGGTCCCTTCAATGTTCATTCATTATTTGCTTTCAAAGGTTTTGCAATCTGTTTCTTCAGATTGTGTAGGCTGCTTGGAGCTGTGATAAGCAACGAAGATGGACTCGGCGTTGCATTTGTTCTCTTCAGCCCAGTAGGTGCAAGAATTAACTGCGCACAATACGTCTTTTGCCATGAGGGTTCACCTCCTCTTATAGTTGTAGGCAACATAAACCGGCAAGAAAGAACTGAATACAGCTGTCCGGCAAGGTGGAGCTTGTCCGAACAGTGCCCTACCCTTATTCTAGTCGAATAGAATAGGGGTATTTGGTGTTTTTTTGCCGTTTTATCTCGTAATTGTAACAAATAAAGCGGGACTACGCAAACAGGACCCTGCACAGCGCAGCGGTTCTGTTTGTTATTTTCCGAATTGGGCTGCAACTTTCCAGCTTCTGGAACGTCAAAGGGATAAGCGCGGAGGAGACCCGAGAGAGAGAACGGCCTTTCGCTGCGGAAGCTGCATACTGGAAGCGTTATACAATTACATTTATTGGAGGAATGAACATGCGAAAATGGGGTCTGCATTATTTGTTGTGTTTATTGGTAATGGCGGTGGTTCTGTCGGGCTGCGGTGCGGCGGACCGGGATTCGAATTCGGCAGCACCGTTAGCAAATTCACTCACCTCTGAATCGGAGGCAGATGGTTCAACGGACAGCGTACCGGCGGCCAAGGAAGTCAGTGAAGAGAGTGCCAATACTGCGGGCGCTGTTAATGATCAGGCAGGACAGCAAGGCGGCGGTGCGAATCCGGCGGTGCCTAAACCGGGAGCAGAGCAGCAGGCAGACGCTTCAGCGGGATTCACCGGAACCGATGTGGTCGCAGGACTGAACAAGAAGCTGATCTATAAGGCTAACCTCAATATGGAGGTACCCGATTACGGGGCGGCACAGACAGAAGTGCGGAATATGATTACACTCGCAGGCGGCTATATTATTGAATTCTCGGAGAATATGTCCGAATACGAACAGGGCGGAACATTCGTCCTTAAGATGCCGGCGTCCGGCTTCTCATCATTTCTTAACAACCTGGAGAAGGTGAAGCATGATGTGCTGCAGAGAAGCATTCAGGGACAGGATGTCTCGGAAGAATATGTGGATCTGGAGTCCCGGCTCAAGGCCAAGCAGCTGATGGAGACGCAATATATTGATTTTATGAAAAAAGCGACCAAACCGGCAGATCTCGTACAATTCGCCAATCAGCTTGGGGCAATCCAGGAACAAATCGAACAGATCAAGGGCAGAATGCGTTATATCGACCAGAATGTATCCTTCTCGACTGTGGAGCTTCGCCTCTACCAGACGGAAGAGAGCCTTGCCGTCACGCAGACCAAGGCTCAGGGACCGCTTGCTGAACGGGCTTCGGAAGCGCTTAAGAGCAGCATGAAGGCATTGTCTGTGATGTTCCAGTGGCTTGTAGTTGTGCTGGCGGCTGCACTTCCTGTGCTGATTGTGGGCGGGGTGGTGGCGGCAATCGTCCTCTGGTTACGGAGAAGCTTGAAGCGGCGGGCGCAGGTTCAGAGTGAACAGATGCGCCAGAACAACCGTGAGTTGAACCAGGAGCGGCTGAACCCGCCCGCAGAGGCTTCAGAGGCGGCGGCTCCAGCTCCAGCTGAGAATGAGCTTGACAAGGATAATATTAAATAACCGCATCGGGCGGTAATGTATAACACAAAGCCTCCAGACCCTGATTACTGGGCTGGAGGCTTTTGGCTGAATTATATAACTGTCAGTATGGAGAGGTACCACCTTGATCACCTATATCAGGCATGCTGGAAAAGAACACGGTATTCGCCGTAGCCTTCCTTCTCCAGATCTTCTTTGGGAACAAAACGCAAGGCCGCTGAATTGATGCAGTAGCGCAGTCCGTTCGCACCGGGACCGTCATTAAAGACATGACCGAGATGGGAATCAGCAACCTTGCTGCGCACCTCGGTGCGGACCATGAGATGGCTGAGGTCGCTTTTCTCCTTGACCGCATAGTCACGGAGCGGACGCGTGAAGCTCGGCCAGCCGCAGCCGGAATCGTACTTGTCCTGTGAGCTGAACAGCGGTTCACCTGACACAATATCGACGTAGATCCCGTCCCCGTGATGATCCCAGAATTCGTTGCGGAAAGGGGATTCCGTAGCGTTGTTCTGTGTCACTTCATACTGCAGCGGGGTCAGACGCTCCTTCAGGCTCTTAGGGTCTTCCTTGTGCGTCCAATGGGCTTCGATAAAATCTTCCCGTCCTGAGCCCTTGCGGTAACGCTTGTAATGGCCCGGATTCTTGTGGTGATAGCCCTGGTGATATTCTTCCGCCGGGTAGAACGGCTTGGCCGGAAGAATCGGAGTCACAATCGGCGCGGAGAAGCGCCCGCTTGCCGCAAGGGCTGCCTTGGAAGCCTCGGCCTGCAGCCGCTGCTCTTCTGAATGGGTAAAGATGGCCGTCCCGTAGGAGGTGCCGCGGTCATGGAATTGTCCTCCCGCATCGGTAGGATCAATCTGCTGCCAGAACAGCTCAAGCAGCTTGCTGTATGGGAAGATATCTGGGTTGAACGTGATCTGCACAGCCTCGACATGTCCTGTCGTTTCCGAGCAGACCTCTTCGTATGTCGGATTTATGGTATGTCCGCCTGTATAGCCGGAGATGACCTCAACGATACCGGGGAGTTCTTCAAAAGGGGATACCATACACCAGAAGCATCCACCAGCGAAGGTGGCTTGTTCAGTCTTGAAGTTTATAGAATCAGATTGAAATTCACTCATTGTTATCCCTCCATCTGTAGAATGCAATTAAATAGATCACAATCTAATTATAAATCAAACAGAGGCTCACTGCCAGCATGCCGGAGATTCTTCAGGCTCAGCGGCCGGCAGAAGAGCGCGGACGCATGGATAATCCGGCAACGCTCAGCACCGCAAGGTACACAATGACAGCCAGGGCTGCACTGCGCGGATGCTGGAACATTTGTCCTCCGAGGAAGGCGTATAGGGCGATGCCGGGGATTTTGCCGAGAGCGGTGGCTCCGAGATAACTCCAGAACGGCAGTCCGGCAGCACCGGCATAGATATTCACGGCCATCTGCGGAATGATCGGCGCCAGCCGGGCGATCACTACGGAGGCAAAAGGGCGCCGCTGCACAGCTGCGGTGAATTTATCCAGCACGGAAAGGTTGTTCAGATAAGCCATGGACTGGTTCTGGAACATATATTTCACGAACCCATATACAAGGGCTGCAGCTATAGTCGTGGCAATCCAGCAGATTATGGCACCATTCAGGCTTCCATAGGCATATCCGAACAGACCGATGATGAGCTTGTAGGGCAGGACCGGGAACAGCGCCAGTACGGTGGCGGCGAGCATGGACCAAAACAAATTATGATCCTCTTTGAGCCAGGCCAGAATATCATACCTGTAGATAAACGCGAGGATGATGCACGAAACATACAGAATAACCGTTAGCCATTTGCTCATTGTACTATGCCCCTTCTTCTCTCCATTCATCTCATCATACTGAAAAAAAAGTAATTATTGAAGCAAAGATCATTGTCCCGGCAGCTTGTCACGGTATAATACACCTATAAGGGATAGAAATCACCCCCAAGTAGGAAGGGAGATGCCTTAATGAATAGTCCTGTCCGTAAAAGAGTGGCAATGATCGGCATCGGCGATATTGCCCGTAAAGTTTATTTACCGCTGCTCTCCCGGCATGATCAGACGGAGGTTGTAGGGGTACTCAGTCATTCTACAGCCACGGTAGAGCGTGCCGTTCAGGCTTATCGCCTTCAGAGAGGAACCACCGAACTGAAGGAGCTGCTGTCCTGGGATCTGGATGCGGTATTCGTACATAGCCCCACAACTACGCATTATGAAATCGTTACCTCTTGCCTGGAGCAGGGGGTGTCCGTATATGTGGACAAGCCGCTGTCCTATGATCTGGAAGAGTCCCGGCGGATGGCAGAGCTTGCAGAGAATAAGGGGCTGCTGCTGGGAGTGGGATTCAACCGCCGCTATGCCCCGATGTATGCGGCGGCCAAATCCTGGCTGCATAAGGCGGGAGGCATCAGCCAGTGCAGTGCTGTCAAACACCGGACGAAGCCCCAGCAGAATAGCAGTCATGAGACGATTCATGATGACCTGATCCATATGCTGGATCTGCTGCTCTGGCTGTCCGGCGGTGATTATGAACTGCTTCACGGCAGCTTGAAGGCGGATGCTGATGACAGGCTTTTGCAGGCTTCAGGGATGCTGGGCTGGAGTAACGGGACCACTGGCCACTACAGCATGGTCCGGGATGCCGGGGCCGATCTGGAGAAGCTTGAACTGCACGGGCACGGCAGATCCGTTGAGGTGACGGATATGGAACGGGTTATATTATATGAGCAGGGTTCATTGCCCCGCACGCAGAGCTTCGGCAGCTGGGATACTGTGCTGGAGCGCAGAGGCTTCAGCGGAGTGGTCAACCATTATCTGAGCAATATAGCGACCCCCGAGCAATGCGGCATATCTGCATCGGCCGTATTACCGAGCCATGAGCTGGCAGCGAAGCTAAGCCGTTGAGACCGGACTCGCAACAGAGAGGAGAACAACATGGAGGATTACGACAACAAGTCAATGGAAGAGCGGATTATCGAGAGCTATAAGCGGGATGAGGAAATGATGATTCTGGTGTTTGCCCAGTGGTGTGTGAATAACCGGCTGGACCCGCACGCCCTGTATCTGCAGGCCTATCCGCAGCAGGAGGGCAATCAGGCACTGGCCAGAGCGCTGGCGTTGACGGTGTCTGAGGAGGAAGCCGGATATATTTCGGATGATACGGTGCTGGGCGTACTTTCCCTGTACAGCAATGACGACCTAGCCTATGTGGTTACGGAGGCCATTCAGCTAAGGGAGAAGGCAGCAGACACCAAGGATTGACAAACGGGATATAATAGTTGTGGTTAATGAACTTTTTTTTGGTAAACGATGTTCATTCCAGAATAAATGTGGTAAAATTATATATACTAACTAATTGTAAGCTTCATATGTGAGAGGTGATAACCATGGAAGAACATCCACTTACGATGTGCCCGAGATTTGAAACGGCTTTTTCGTTTCTGGGCAAACGTTGGAATGGACTTATTATTCAGACATTGATGAGCGGCCCTAAGCGGTTCAAGGATATTTCCGGGCTGATTCCGTCAATGAGCGATAAGATGCTGTCCGAGCGCATGAAGGATCTGGAATGTGAAGGTATTCTGGTCCGTCATGTATACCCGGAGACTCCGGTACGGATTGAGTATGAATTAACGGTCAAGGGCCGTGCGCTTGAGCCGGTCATGCAGCAAATTCAGTCCTGGGCCGAGAGCTGGGTTGAATAGTAACGAGTTTTGATGACAACCCCTTGCCGGGAAGCCGGTAAGGGGTTTATTCTTTGTTAACAGCAGCCTGAATTTGCATTTTTAACAAATTTTATGTTCTGTTTAGTCAAATAAGACTTGCACTTAGGCCAAACCTGTGTAATATAATAGAACAAACTAATATTACGGATGTGGAAGCGTTAACAAAAGTAGGAAAAGCCCAAGGGTAAAGAATAAATGATGTTGGTAAGTATAGCGCTCAGGATCAAGAAGATGCTTTCGATGCAAGTTTTGAACGATGCTGATTCAAAGGATGTTTAAGCACACAAAACTTTTAGGAGGCGAGGATCATGACCATCACCTTGTTTTCCCGGGAAATAACCTATGGAAAAAAGGATGTCGCCGAACTGGAGAACGCTTCGATCAGAGTGCAGCTAATTTATGACAAGGTGTTGTTCATGCTTCATAGCCATCTCCCCGCTTCTCTATGGGATGCATGGATCGGTGTACCCTATGAGATTATATCTTCCCTATACAAAGGGGACAATGACAGCGGCAGCGTATTTCAGAAATGGATTCAAGGTCCGTCCGGCTGGAAATGTATCGGCTGTGAGAGGCATTGCCTGGAACCCGTCACGGATGGGGAAGGGGAGGCTTCCGGTCCTAAGCGCCGGTTTACTTTTCATAATGGAATTAGCCAGAGCATGGTACTCCAGGCTGTGATCTGGTCGATGTATGAGAATACCCTGCTGCTCCAGCCTTATTTGGGTGAAGAGGCTTTTCTGAGTGAGGAGGATCTGGAGCTGATTTCTGTCTATTTCGTGCCCACCTATCTGACACAGGCCCCCCTGATGGAGCTCAATAAACCCGCCAAAGAATATAAGGACAAGAATATCAGAGTGTACCAGGAATGGATCTCCGCCCCCGATCTGGTGCTGCAGTGGAATGGAGGCCTGACCGAAGGCAGATGGATGACAGGTGTATATGTGGATCATTCGCGGTTCGCCGGACTTGGCCCCTATCTGAAGGATGCACAAGGCAAACGGACCTATATGCAGGCGACAGTACAATAGATCACTGGGAGAGTGCTGCTCTCTATGTCTCATTTCGCCCGGAGAGTTAAAAATTTGTGTTCATTAAAATTTGTTATATTCAGTGCGTACAATCACTAGTTTGGCCTACCGCCAGTGTTAAGGTGTAAAGGTAATCAGCAACGAAAAACCTATACCTAACATGAGGAGGGGCCAACAATGGCGTCCAATCAATTAAACGATATAACAATTCAACCGGGGTTCACTTCGGAAGCAATGGTAAGGGATATTGTCCTTCAGTTCCCTAAGGCCGCAGATTACTTCAAGGCTAAGCGGATTGATTTCTGCTGCGGAGGTGCGAAGCCGCTGGCTGAAGCCGCTGCAGAGAAGGGGCTTGACCCGGAAGCAATGGTTCAGGATCTCAATAAGCTTCAGGATGAGCATCCGGTGCTGGAAGAAGATACGGCCTGGAACGAAGCTTCCTCGGAGGAGCTGGTGAATTATATCGTGAACAAGCATCACCGTTACTTGCGTGAAGAGCTTCCGTTAATCAGCCAGAATGTTACCAAGGTCTTCCGGGTTCATGGAGAAGATTCACCGCATCTGGGTGAGATGCATCGTCTGTTCAACTTGCTGCGTGAAGAGCTGCTGCAGCATACGGCGAAGGAAGAAGAGAGCGAATTCCCTAAAATGCTGGCCTACACTCAGAATCCAAGTGAAGAAGGACTCGCTGAGCTGCGCGGACTGCTGCACAATCTGGAAGAAGAGCATGACGGCGCCGGTGAGATTCTGCGCGAGCTTCGCAGAGTCACGAATGATTACACACCGCCTGCCCATGCCTGCACAACTTACCGGTTGACCTATGCCCGCCTTGAGGAGCTGGAAGGTATGACCTTCGAGCATGTGCATCTGGAGAATAACATCCTGTTCCTGCGGTATCAATAGAACCGGTAGGGCGGAGGCTTGGAATATGGTTTAGCAGAAACAGACCGCATCCTTTGACCAGGGCGGTCTATTTCTTGTTGAGGTAGTTAAGCTCACGGCAATCCCAGCAGAAATAATTTGAGAACCCTTCTCCTATGCGGTATTCTTAAACAGTCAGGGAGAATACATATGAAGGCGGTGCCGTGGAATGTCCACGAAATGGATGCGCTTGTTGCTGTGCCTTATCCTGCTTGCCACGGCAAGCGGCTGCGGCTTCGGATCAGGGAATACAGGGAGCGGTAACAGGGGCGAAGGATTAACTTTTTCCGTGCTGGTGGGTGAAAGTGAATTAGCCGGAAGCTCTGTCAGACTGCTTAACGAAGCCTATGTTAAAGGTATTTCGATAGTAGAGCTGTTCAAGAAGAGCGGCGTTGTTAGATTGGCAGCCGACGGGCACAGTATTCTTGAGGTGAACAAGGTTGCACTGGATCCGGTTATGAGCTGGGAGATCCAGGTGAACGGCAAAAGCATTCAAGAATTGAACACGATCGTAGAACCTGGGGCAGCAATTGTTATAGCGGCAAGGCCGGCTGCGATAGGAACGGTGTTCTATCCTGTCATCATTACCGTGAACGGGGGGAGCGAGCAGCCTGAGCTGACGCATTCTCATGTTCTTCCCTTTGTAGAGGATATGTCAGTAAGAGCACTGATGAAGAACAGTGGAATGGTTAAGCTTGCGGATGATAACCGGACGGTACTCACTGTAATGGAATATACCCCGCTCAGCAGTGAAGAATGGAGGCTGAAGGTCAATGATAAAGCTCTGCTGGGAAATGGAGTGGACATGAAGCTGAAGCCGCAGGACAAGCTGGAGATTGCTCTGGTGTTGAGATAATGGAATAGAGAGTAGCGGATAAGCGGATTTCTGTGCGAAAAGCATAGAGATCTGCTTATTTTAAAATATAAAAATCTAGTTGTTGCACACGATAACTCATCCTTTAAAAGAACCGGAAAAGCCGCTTTCACTTGTTGTGAAAAATTTCACATCTAGTGTGACTGGGGTCACACTTGCCGTGGAATTTGGGGCAGTATAATTTCACTATGAGGTAAGTATTAGTAGAAACCAGATTTTCTGAAGGAGGGTCTACCAGTGGCAGCGGAAAGAGAAAAGTTAGTGCTGATTGGCAATGGCATGGCGGGAGTAGGCACTATTGAGCAGATTCTAAAGCTGGGCGGGGCTTATGATATTACGGTCTTCGGCAGTGAGCCGCACCCCAATTATAACCGGATTATGTTGTCCTATGTACTTGAAGGAAGTAAAACCATTGAGGATATTATTCTGAATGACCTCGGATGGTATGAAGATAATCACATTACACTGCATACAGGAACAACAGTTGTCCGTATTGATGAGAATTCCAAACAGGTTATTACAGATACAGGGATGGCCGTTCCCTATGACAAAGCCATTATTGCAACAGGCTCGAATTCCTTCATTCTGCCCGTACCCGGCAGCACCAAGGATGGGGTCGTCGGCTTCCGTGATATTGCGGATTGCGATGCGATGCTGGAAGCAGCGAAGCAGTACCGTACGGCGGCTGTGATCGGCGGAGGACTGCTTGGTCTGGAAGCAGCGAAGGGTCTTGTCAATCTGGGCATGGATGTTACCGTTGTGCATCTGCTGGAGGATCTGATGGAGCGGCAGCTGGACCGCACGGCTTCATCCATGCTGCAGGCAGAGCTTACGCGTCAGGGTGTGAAGTTTGCCATGGGCAAACAGACTGTTGAGCTGACCGGCGATGAACGGGTTACGGGTCTGCGCTTCAGTGACGGCAGTGAACTGCCGGCAGAGTTTGTGGTTATGGCCGTCGGCATCAAACCTAACGTTCAGCTTGCTAAGGACAGCGGCATTACGGTTAACCGCGGGATCGTGGTTGACGATTACCTGCGGACCTCTATGGCTGATGTGTATTCCGTCGGCGAATGTACAGAACACCGGGGCACCTGTTACGGATTAGTAGCACCGCTTTTCGAGCAGGGCATGGTTCTGGCCAAGCATTTATCGGGAGTACAGACTCCAGGGTATGAAGGTTCGGTCGTTGCAACCAAGCTCAAAATTTCCGGGGTAGATGTATTCTCGGCAGGAGAATTCACCGAAACAGCAGAGCATACGGTCATTTCTGCCAAGGATGAATGGAAGAGAACGTATAAGAAGATTTTGCTCAAAAATAATGTAATTGTCGGTGCCGTACTGTTCGGTGATGTTACGGAATCTGCCAGTCTGCAGAAGCTTGTGAAAAACGGCACAGAGATGACCAATGAGATCTACGATGAGGTTATGGGCACCAGCTGCTGCGGCGGAGGCGGAGCCAAGAAGGGGATGTCCGTTGAAGCGATGGCCGATGAAGAAATCGTCTGCGGCTGCAACGGGGTTACCAAAAAGGCTATTGTGGATGCAGTTACAGAGAACGGCTTCACTACAGTGGATGAGATTAAGGCTTGTACGGGTGCAACCCGCTCCTGCGGCGGCTGTAAGCCTGTGGTTGAGCAGATTCTGCAGTTCGTTCTGGGAGACAGCTTCCAGCAAAGCGCCAAGCAAGGCATCTGCAGCTGTACCCCGCTAAGCCGGGATGAGATTGTAGCGGAGATTACAGCCAAAGGCCTCAAAACCACCAAAGAAGTGATGCATGTGCTGGACTGGAAGCAAGCGGAAGGCTGTTCTAAATGCCGTCCTGCGGTGAACTATTATCTGGGCATGATCTATCCGGACACCCATGAGGACGAGAAGGAATCGCGCTTCGTCAATGAACGGATGAGCGCCAATATTCAGAAGGACGGAACGTATACGGTTATCCCGCGGATGTACGGAGGGGTTACCACTCCCGAGGATTTGAAACGGATTGCCGATGTTTCCCTGAAATATGATGTGAAGGTTGTGAAGGTGACGGGCGGTCAACGCCTGGATCTGATAGGTGTCAAAAAAGAGGATGTACCGAAGGTATGGGAGGAGCTGGATATGCCGTCCGGCTATGGCTATGCGAAATCCCTGCGCACGGTGAAGACCTGTGTAGGTTCGCAGTTCTGCCGCTTCGGCACACAGGATTCCATGGGCATGGGCGCTATGCTGGAGCGTAAGTATGAGCGGCTGGATATGCCGGCCAAGTTCAAAATGGCGGTGAACGGCTGTCCGCGCAACTGTGCGGAATCCTGCACGAAGGATATCGGCATTGTCGGCAATGACGGCGGCTGGGAAGTGTTCATCGGCGGCAACGGCGGGATTAAGCCGCGGATTGCGGATGCCTTCTGCAAGGTGAAAACCGACGAAGAGCTGGTTGAGGTCTGCTCCGCGGTCATCCAGTATTACCGTGAAACGGGGAATTACCTGGAGAGAACCTCTGAATGGGTAGAGCGTATGGGCCTGGAGCATATCCAGACTGTAGTCATGGGCAGTGACGACAACCGTAAGGAGCTGGCGGCACGTATAGATTTTGCCCTGGCACAGGTCAGTGATCCATGGAAAAAAATGCTGGATGACAAAAACACCCGCACCGCGTTGTTTGAACAGACACAGGTATAGTCTTAAGGGGAGAGGGAGAGAGCATAATGGAACGGAGTAACCGGGAGTATACAGTAGGAGCTGTGGAAGATTTCATGCCCCAGATTGGCCGGGTAGTGAATGCAGGAGAGGTGGAATTAGCCATATTCCGCACATCGGCTGGCGCCTTATATGCCGTTAAGAACCACAGTCCCCACCCCAAGGGCGGCCCGCTCGCTGAGGGGATAGTATCAGGCTATTATTTGTATGATCCGTTGCATGATTGGAAAATCGATCTGCGCACCGGAGAGGTTCAGGCTCCGGACCAGGGCCAGGCCGAAGTCTATCCGGTAGCCGTGGATGGCGGAGTCGTCAAGGTCACTTTGCCTGCGGCAGTAGCAAGGCTATAAATTTAAAGAAGAGCAGGTGCTGATATGTTTACGCAGAGCGTAGAGAATATCGTTGAGACAGCCGTAGGCAAACGCGACAAGATGAATGAGAGCCTGCCCAAGTATTTCTTGGCGGCACTCCTGGCAGGAGCTTATGTAGGTATTGGTATTATTCTGATCTTCTCGCTGGGGGCGCCGCTGGCTGCGATCAAGTCACCGTTCCAGCCGCTGATAATGGGCGCATCCTTCGGGATTGCCCTAACCCTGGTTGTATTCGCAGGCTCAGAGCTGTTCACGGGAAATAATATGTTCTTCACGGTAAGCACGCTTGCCGGGAGAACTACGGTCTGGGACACCGTGAAGAACTGGGTCCTGGTATTCCTCGGTAATGTAGCCGGTGCAGTAGTTCTGGCCCTGCTGATTCAGGGATCGGGTCTCTTCAAGGCAGCGCCTGCCGAGCATCTGATCTTCGCGGCAGCAGCCAAGAAGATGAGCCTGCCGTTCTCGGAGCTGTTCTTCCGCGGCATTCTCTGTAACTGGCTGGTCTGCCTGGCGCTCTGGATGTCCTCCCGCGCCAAGAGTGAAGCGGCGAAGCTGGTGCTGATCTGGTGGTGTCTGTTCGCCTTCATCGCAAGCGGCTATGAACACAGTGTAGCGAACATGACGCTGCTGAGCGTGGCAGTACTGCTGCCGAATCATCCTGAGACCGTCAGCATCGCCGGTTGGCTGCACAACATGATTCCTGTTACGCTAGGCAATATCATCGGCGGCGGTGTATTCGTCGGCATGGCCTACTGGCTGATCTCACCTGTGCGAACTCCGCGTAACGTATCTGCTAATATGCAGACTAAGAAAATAAGCTAGATTCACAAAAAGCCCCGCAGCCGGAATATGGCTGCGGGGCTTTTTGTCGCTCTATCCCTGCTATAATAGGGATAATTCTTACCAGGAGGTTATTTTCATATGAATATATTGATTCTTGGTGCCACCGGCCGGGTGGGAAGCCACATTGTTACCCATGCTCTTCAGGATGGACATCATGTGACAGTGTTGGTCCGCACGCCGGAGAAGGTTCAGCCGCTCCATGCCAACCTGACGATCATCGAAGGTAATGTTCTTAATCAAGAAGATGTCGCCCGGGCAGTGCAGGGAAATGATGTAGTTATTAGTGCATTGAACACCGATGGGACAACCACGCTTTCAGACAGTATGCCTTTTATCATTGCAGCCATGTATCAGGAAGGAATAGAGCGCATTATTACCGTAGGAACTGCGGGTATACTCCAAAGTGAGCTTTCGCCTGAACTCCTGCGTTACCAATCCAGCGAATCTAAACGCAGGTCTACCCGTGCCGCAGAAGAACATGAACAAGCCTATCGTTTGCTGGAGCGATCGAACCTTAATTGGACCATTGTGTGCCCAACCGCTCTGCAGAACGGAGAACGCTTGGGAACCTATCGGGTGAGACAAGACATTCTACCCCAAGGCGGTACTGAAATATCTGTAGCAGATACAGCGGAATTCACCTATAGTCAAGTTGAAGCTAGCGATTTCATAAGAGCTCGTGTGGGTATAGCTTACTAATGAAGGGGAGCAATCCAGAAAATGAACCGAGGAGAGGGCTGCGATGGAAAGCTTTAACCATTTTGGCGTATATGGAATTTGCCAGCGTAAAGGCAAGCTGCTGGTAATTCATAAAGGAAGAGGCCCGTATAGCGGAAGATACGATCTGCCGGGGGGAAGACTGGAGGCTGGTGAATCACTGGTTGACGGATTGATCAGAGAGTTCATCGAAGAGACTGGTTATACAGTAAAGGTACAACAGAACCTGGGCACTTTCGATTTCTTTATCCGGTATAACGAAGATAACTTTACGCATATGCACCATCTGACAGCCCTATATCAGGTTGAATTGACCGGGAAAGAGGGGCCTGTTGCTATTTCAATGTTCGAAGAACAGGATTCCCGTGGGGCGGAATGGGTGGATATCACTAGAATAACCCTAGATTCTGCTTCTCCGCTAGCCGTATATGCTGCGAAGTTCCTGAGGGGTGAGGATCTGCCTTTAGCACCAGAATATTATGATAATTGGGAAGTAAAAGGTACATAGGATGTGCCTCTAGAGCGGTGAATTCATCTTCAGACAAGAAAAAAAGACGCCGGACAGGGCGCCTTCGACCACTCTATTAAATTTATGGGGTCAGATATGTTTCAATGAGGTGAATAGAGGGTATTATTGATAGGAAATTAAATTCGGCAGATTTCATTCGGGCATAATTCGCAATGGCAGATTTCCTGAAGCATCGCGAGATCCTTGATGACAATCATGCCATTCTCATACTCTACCGCGTCTTTTTTACGCAGATCACTCAGCATGCGGTTGACGCTCTCACGGGTAGCGCCGATCATGTTGGAGAGATCAGTGTGGGTGATTTTTTTGTTGATGAGAATGCTGTCGCCGGTCTTCTCGCCATACGTATTGCCCAGACGGATCAGTGTGGAGCAGAGTGCACCCGGTTTGCCGTACATCATAAGGTCGCGGAATTTCGTCTGTGTGAGACGGTGATGAATGCCCATCCATTTCATGAAGTCGATCGCGAAGTCGCAGTGCTGGCAGATCAGAATCTCAAGATCCTTCTGCTCGATAACGCCAACCTCACTTTCCTCAATAACTTCTGCTGTGAAGCTATGCTTCGTGCTGAAGAACGGGTCTGCCTGGCCTACCATGTCACCTGCCTGATACATATACAGAATCAGTTCTTTGCCTTCGTCTGTTGATTTGGTTAATTTCACTCGTCCACGTTTGATATAAAACAATTTATCCGAAAAGTCGCCTTCCCAAAACAGGTGAGAACCCTCTGGGACCATGCGTTCCTTCATTGTGACCAAAAGCCGGTTAAAGTTCTGTTCGGAGAAACAGTTTGTATTGCCGCGGGCTTCGATAACATTATAATGTTCCTTTATCATAATCGACATCCCCTTTATTCCCTCAGTTTTTCAGTAAATTTTAAATTAATTATACCTTGAAATTCCTCATTATGGGTAAATATTTTCCCGTCAAAAGTGTCGAATTTTTAACATTGTGATAATTTTCACTTCATTTGTGTGAGAGTTGGTGTATTTTCGCCCCAGAACGGGTTCAATTCCCCTGTTTTACAGAATATTATAGCAGCTGTCTCCTAATCCGGATAGATCCTGGGAGCAAGCGGCTTTTTTGCGTTGGTCACAGATTTCCGCATTCCGTAAAAATACACATAACTCTCTTACGCACAGACCTTGGTCCAGAAGGAGCTTAGAGATACTCTGAAACTGAGCGTCTGTGCTTCCGTGGACAAACGGCGGGACGGGCGGAGCATTCCCTTAGGGAAGGAGAGTTCGTAAATGGCAAAAGTAGCTGATAAATATCTGAAGGTCGATCCATGGGCAATTATTGAAGAAGGCTTTGATCCGGAACGCAACCGGACTTCGGAATCGGTTTTTTCACTGGGCAACGAGTATATGGGGGTACGGGGGTATGCGGACGAGGGCTATAGCGGGGATTCGCTGCCGGGCAGCTATTTCAACGGCTTGAATGAAGAGATGGAGGTAGGCAACCACTACAAGGGGATCATCCGGTCGCTGCGTTATATGGTCAATGCGGTGGACTGGCTGTATACCCGGATAGCGGTGGATGGTGAATCACTGGATCTGGCCCGCAGCAACGTTAAGGACTATACCCGCAGACTGGACCTGCGGACCGGAACCTATAAGAGGGAATTCATCTGGCATCTGGCGGGTGGCAAAAAGCTAAAGATCAGCTTCACCCGGCTGGTCAGCATGACGATGTCACATCTGGGGCTGCAGCAGGTCACCTTCGAGCCGCTTAACTTCACGGGCACGGTGGATATTTGCACGGGTCTTGATTTCGGGATGGTTCATGAGGAACGCGGCCAGAGCATGTGGAAGCGGCTGCGCAGCGGCGGAGAAGGGGCAGTTACGGCTATTATGGCAGGTACGCTGACCACCGGGAATAAGCTGTTCTCGGGGTTTCTGCTGAAGTCCTCCCAGCCTGTAAATACAGAGCTTGTGGAGCGTGAGCGGTTCATCGGCCGGACATTCTCGCTTGACCTGTCTCAGGGAGAGCCTGCTTCGTTCACTAAGCTCGCAGTCCATGTCGCTGACAGCAGTGCGTCACGGACAGAGGAGGGTCTCTGGACAGAAGGGATGGAGCTTGCAGCAACGGCTGACCGGCTGGAGGAGCGTGAGGTGTTCGCCGATCAAGCCTCTTATTGGAGCAGCATCTGGGCCACCAGCGATATCACCATTGAAGGAGACCCTGAGAATCAGCAGGGCATCCGCTTTTGTATCTTTCAGTTAGTTCAGACCTATCACGGGGATCATCCCGGTTACAACATCGGTGCCAAAGGATTAACAGGGGAAGCCTACCGGGGGCTTGCTTTCTGGGATACGGAGTCTTACTGTCTGCCGTTCTATCTGTTCAATAATCCCAAGGCTGCCCGCAGTCTGCTGGAATTCCGCTACAAGACTTTGCCGGAGGCGCTGCAGCGCGGGAAGGAGGTAGACTGCGAAGGCGCCTTCTATCCGATTGCTACGATTGACGGGACGGAGAGCTGTGACCTGTGGCAGCACTCCAACCTTCAGCTTCATGTCGGGACGGCAGTCTCCTACGGCATATGGCATTATGTGAAGAATACGGGCGACCGGGAATTCCTCTACAGCAAAGGGGCCGAGATGCTGATTCAGATCAGCCGTTTCTACGCCTCCCGCGGCCAGTGGGGACAACGCAGCGGGAAATACGGATATTTTGGCGTAATGGGACCTGACGAATTCCAGCTGATGGTCAACAATAACTGCTATATCAATCTGATGGCGAAAAAGTTGTTTGAATTCACACTGGATACGGTTGCCGAGATGAAGCAGAAGGTGCCGGATGAGTATGCCGCCGTCGCCGCCGCAACCGCGCTCCGCGATGAGGAATTGGCCGATTGGGACAATAAACGCGAACACATGAAGATTCCGCTGGACACGGAGAGCGGCGTGTATGAGGAGCATGACGGATTTTTTGATATGCCGCATATTGATATTCATTCGATTCCGGTCACCGAATTCCCGTTATACTCCAATTGGTCATACGACCGCCTGTACCGTTACGATATGATCAAGCAGCCGGATGTGCTGATGTTCATGTTCCTGTATAACGGGGAGTTCTCCAGAGAAGCCAAGCTGGCGAATTACGAATATTATGAATCCAGATGTATTCATGAGTCCTCGCTCTCGCCATCCATTCACTCGATTCTGGCCTGTGAAATCGGTAAGCCGGAGGAAGCCTACCAATTCTTCGAGTTCGCCACCCGGCTGGATCTGGATAACTATAACCGCAACACCCGAGAAGGGCTGCATACTACTTCGATCGCCGCAGCCTGGATGAACATTGTGTACGGCTTCGGCGGCATGCGTTCCGATGGCCCCTGTCTATCCTTCCGTCCAACGATGCCCCGGCAATGGACCTCTTACAGCTTCCAGGTGAGGTACGAGGGGGTACTGCTGGGCATCACAGTGAACAAAGACTCGGTGAGCTTCAGAGCTGTCGATGGCGGACGCACGGAAGTTCTGATCTATGATCAGCCGGTGATGGTGGACGAAGCCGGAACTGAGCTTCCGCTGGGTGAAGGGATGATGGCGTGATGAACTGGACGGTAAGCGAGCACAGCTTCGAGTCTGACAGGATCACAACCAACGGCAACAAATATATGACCGGCAACGGATATATGGGCTTCCGGGGAGTGCTTGAGGAATACGGTAAGGAGCAGCTTACGGCTGTTACTCTGGCCGGGATATATGACAGGTCGGGTGACAAGTGGCGCGAGCCGGTGAACGCTCCGAATGGACTATACACGGTTATCAGCTGTGACGGAGAAGTACTTAGTGTGCTGGAGACAGAACCGCTGGCTCATACCCAGAGTCTGGATCTCCGCACAGCAGTCCACCGGAGGGAGACGGTGTTCAGTACCCGTGAAGGCGGGAGGCTGACTCTGACTGCCGAACGGTTCGTCAGTATGGATCAGCTGCATGTGCTGGCTGCCAAATGGACGGTTCACAGCACTGTAGATTGCCGGGTTGAGATTAAGACAGGAATGGATAGTAGGGTGTGGGATATCAACGGCCCCCATCTGCTGGAGCAGCGGATACAGTCCGTCAGCGGGGCGCTGCTGTCAACGGCTGTTACCGGTGAGCTGCGGTTGCCGGTGGCGGTCGCGGAGCTTGCTGAGTTCGGCTTAGCGGAACGGGTAACGGATACCGGGACGGATAATAACATGGACATACGCATGGGAGTAAATACAGATACGGACCCAGAGCTGGCGCTCCGTCATCTTTCTTTTGACGTCAAGGCGGGTGAGACCTATGAGTGGACCAAATATGTGGCTGTATTCACGGGTCTTGATGCGGAAGGCAACCCCGGGGAAGCGGCGCTGTCAACAGTCAGGAGTGCAGCCGGGGAGGGGTATGCCGGACTGTTGGAGGCTCACCGGCGGAAGTGGGAGGAGAGATGGTCACGCAGCGATTGTGTAATTGAGGGAGATGAAGAGGCGCAGCTCGCCCTGCGGTATAGTATTTATCAGCTGCTGATCATTGCACCTACGATGTCGGAGAAGGTATCCATTCCGGCCCGCGGTCTGTCCGGTCAGGTCTATAAAGGCGCGGTATTCTGGGATACGGAAATGTTCATGCTGCCGTTCTTCCTGCACAGTGATCCCGGCATCGCCCGCAATCTGATGATGTACCGCATCCACACGCTGGACGGTGCCCGCCGGAAGGCGGCGGAGTATGGATATACGGGCGCATTTTATGCCTGGGAGAGCCAGGATTCGGGTGACGATGCCTGCACGCTGTTCAATGTGAACGATGTATTTACCGGACGTCCGATGCGGACCTATTTCCGGGATAAGCAGATTCATATCAGTGCAGATGTTGTGCATGGGATTTGGGAGTATATCAAGTTCACGGGGGATAACAGTATACTGGCGGACGGCGGGGCGGAGGTGATCTGGGAGTGCGCACGCTTTTACTACTCCTATGCTTACTATAATCCGCTGAAAAAACGTTATGAGCTTCTGGATGTCACCGGACCGGATGAATATCATGAGCGGGTGAACAATAATGCCTTCACGAATGCCCTGGTGCAGGAAGCCCTGGAGATTGCCCTGCGGGCAGCGGAGCTGCTGGAGGACAACTATCCCGCTGTGTATGCGGAGCTGGCTGAATCGTTTGCAGGCGGGCCGTTCCTGGCTGAATTCACAGAGATGCTGGAGCAGTTGTATGTTCCGCAGCCGGACCCGGACAGCCTGCTGATCGAACAGTTTGACCGCTATTTCAAGCTGGAGGAGGTAACCCTGGCTGAGCTGAAATCAAGGGTCATCCACTCTCATGAATATTGGGGCGGGGGCAACGGACTGGCGACGACTACCAGAATACTGAAGCAGGCGGATGTCGTGCTGATGCTGAATCTGTTCAAAGGGAAGTTCAGCCGGGAAGTGAAACAGGCCAACTGGGAATTCTATGAGCCGCGCACCGAGCATGGCTCCAGCTTAAGCGCATGTATCTACGCCCTTGCCGCAGCGGACATCGGCATACCGGACTGGGGATATCCGTATTTCATGCGCACAGCCACGGTAGATCTTACCGGTGAATCGAAGCAATATGTTGGTGACCTCTATATTGGCGGGACTCATCCTGCGGCGAATGGGGGCGCATGGATGGCCGCGGTCCTTGGCTTCGCAGGTGTGCAATATGACGGGGGGACGGTTACCTTGAATCCGGCACTGCCGAAGGCGTGGAAGTCTGTCCAGGTGCCGGTTGTGCTGCGCGGCAGCAGCTTCCGGCTGGAGATTGGCCGGGAAGCGATCGTGGTTACGGCAGCGCCAGGCAACAGTGAAGCGGTAGCCTTCGCCGGATTCGGCGGCGCACCTGAGCTGTGCCTGCCGGGGATGGAGCTGCGGATTGTTGTATTTTGGGAGGAGGACTTATAAAAGATGCTGGAGCATATGAAGGGTGCTATTTTTGATCTGGACGGTGTAATTGTTGATACTGCGAAGTATCACTATCTGGCCTGGCGTTCGCTTGCCGGAGGGCTTGGATTCCAGTTCACGGAAGAACACAATGAACGGCTCAAGGGGGTCAGCCGGATGAGATCCCTGGATATTCTGCTTGCGATCGGCGGCCGGGAATTCAATGAAGCGGAGAAGCTTGCAATGGCAGATAAGAAGAACCGTCTCTATGTAGAGTATATCTCGTCTCTGGATGAATCGGAGCTGCTGCCCGGCGTCAGAGCTTACCTGAGCGGACTCAGAGCACGGGGTGTGGCTATTGCCCTCGGTTCCGCCAGTAAGAATGCCGGATTTATCCTGGATAAACTGAATATCGCCGGGCTGTTCGACGCTGTTGTTGACGGCAATAAGGTAGCCCGGGCGAAGCCGGACCCTGAGGTGTTCCAGACCGCCTGCCGGGAGCTGGGGCTTCAGCCGGAGGACTGCGTGGTATTCGAGGATGCCGAGGCCGGAGTAGCCGCCGGCAAGGCTGCAGGAATGCAGGTCGTTGGCATCGGTAAGCCTGAAGTGCTGAAGGATGCCGATCTGGTGATCTCCGGATTGCATGAACTGTAAGACCTTGATAGAATGGCCCTTGAGGAGCTATTGTCCTCTATTATCTATTCTATTATAGAAGGAAAGCATGAGGGATGATGATGGAAACGTTGTTGTTATGGCCGGAAGGTGCGCCTGGAGCGCTTGGAGACAGTGAAGAAGACCAGCCTGCGATTACACCTTATCTGGTGGGCGGCAAGCAGAACGCTGCTGTGCTGGTATGTCCGGGAGGCGGGTATGCGATGCGGGCTGATCACGAGGGCGGCCCGGTTGCACAGTGGCTCAATACTCTGGGAATCTCAGCATTCGTGCTGCGCTATCGTGTAGCACCTTACCAATACCCGAGTGCGCTGGAGGACGCGAAGCGGGCGCTGCGCACGATCCGCTTCCGGGCGGACGAATACGGCATTGACCCGGACCGTCTCGGCATTCTGGGCTTCTCTGCCGGCGGACATCTGGCTTCAACAGCCGGGGTATTATATGATCTGGGAAATCCCGATCATCCGGAGCCGCTGGAGAGGCTGTCAAGCCGTCCGGACCGCCTGATCCTGTGCTATCCGGTCATCTCGATGACCGAAGGGATAACGCATCAGGGCTCGAAGGAGAACCTGCTGGGAGCTACCCCGGATGAGCAATTGCCGCTGCGGCTCAGCAGTGAGTTCCAGGTGAACGCAGAGACTCCGCCGACATTCCTCTGGCATACCTCGGATGACGCTTCTGTTCCCGTAGAGAACAGCCTGCTGTTCGCCGCAGGGCTGAGCCGTCACCGTGTTCCGTTCGATCTGCACATTTATGCGCATGGCGTACATGGGATTGGGCTTGGCACCGAAGAGCCTCATACCCGGACCTGGACAGATGCCTGCGCCTCCTGGCTGCAATTGAACGGTTACACCAGAGCATGAGCATCGGCTGCTATGTCCGCGCCCAAAGGAGGTACATATTATGAAGCTTAGATTTCTACGTGTGCATTCAGCGGAAGAAACTGCTGAGGTTGCCCAGTTAGCGGCACAGATATGGCGCGAATATTATATCACCCTTATTACTTCTCAGCAGATCGAGTATATGCTTGGCAAGTACCAGTCGGTTCCAGCGATTACGCAGCAGATCCATGATCAGGGTTACGAATATTACTTAATCCATAATGGGGAAGGCTCCACGGTGGGGTATCTGTCGGCCAGACAAGACGAAGGGAAGCTCTTCCTTAGCAAGTTCTATATAGGCAAGGAGCACAGGGGCCGCAGCTATGCCAGTCAAGCACTGGCCTTCCTGGAGAAGCTGTGCCAGGAGCGGAACCTGACTCATATTTGGCTAACGGTCAATCGTGATAATGAATCCAGTATTGCGGTCTATACAAGAAAAGGCTTTCGGACCCTCAGGGAACAAGTGGCGGATATCGGGAACGGATTCGTCATGGATGATTACATTATGGAAAAAGAAATCCCGGTCTCCTGAGAGAGGAACAGCTTATTCATGAACAAGGATTCTTCCTATAATCAATCGGTGACCTATTGGAAGCAATATCAGAAGTTTTTCCCGGATGACATGCAGATCAATGAAGCCCATTTACCCGCAGAAGAGTGGATGACCTGGAACCATGCTCATATTCATCTGGATCGTATGCCTGCTTCTGACGCACCTTTAAAAATTATTTTCATTCATGGAGCTGGCGGCAATGGCCGGTTGCTCGCGCCTTATGCACGAATGCTGCAAACCTACGGTTATGAAGTAGTGTCGCCGGATCTGCCGCCTTATGGTCTAAGCTACACCGATTCAGTGGAATCATTGGAATATCAGCTCTGGATTGACCTCCTTAATGAATTGATCGAACAGGAGCTCAGCAGGGACGGCAAGCCTATTATTCTGCTGGGCTCCAGTATTGGAGGCATGTTAGCTTATCACACTGCTGTGCAAAGTCAACGGGTCCAAGGGTTAATTGCAACGACATTTGTGGATACAAGTGATGCCAAGGTTCGTGATCAGTTAGCTCCTAACATACTCATTAGCCGGTTGGGGGGATGGTGTATGAATCAATTCCCTGCCCTGCTAGACTCCCTGCAGATCACTGTGAATAAAGTATCCCGGATGAAATGGATCACGAACAACGCCGAGCTGACCAGACTCATTATGAATGATCCCCATGCCGCAGGCACATCTATTCCCTTACGCTTATTAAGAACGTTCTTGAATATGAAACCGGTGATTCATCCTGAGGATTTTGAGGGTTGTCCGGTATTGCTCGTTCATCCTCAATTAGACCCCATGACTCCTTACCGCTTCAGTAAACCGTTTTACGATCATCTCAAAAGCAGAAAAGAAGTTGTGATTCTAGAGGGCGCAGGCCATTTTCCGATTGAACCACAGGGGCTGGAGCAGATGATTGTGGCTGTGCTTGCTTTTTTGAGAAGGATAGAGGATGAACTTTAGAAGCAGGAACGCCAGCTATAAGTACTATTCAGTAAAAACCAGTCTAACACGGTATGTTCGTGTGTTGGCTGGTTTTATTTTATGGCTGATGCAATGGTGAAACTCCATACAAACAGACATAAAGAACTTTGAAATAAACCTGTGTAAGCGCTTGTAGGTTTGTTAAAATATAAGAACTTATATGTTTCACACGATAACTTATCCTTCTATTTCTCGCTGAAACGGTACCGTCCTTTAAAAGGACGGCAACGCCGTTTCCACTTGTATTATTGAAACTGGAGGTGAATCCAGATGTTGTCCATGCTTATTAAACCCATCGTTAAGCTAAATGTCAAGCAGCAGCTGATCCTGCTGTTCCTGATCATGATCTCGCCCATCCTGATTCTGAACAGCTACGGCAACTACAAGGCGGAGGAGATTCTCAAGCGCCATGTGACCAATGCCTATGTGGAGCTGAACAAGCAGAATTTCGCGATCATTAACAGAGATATTGATACGGTTAACAAAATAACGACCACCATCATCCAGAATCCGGTCCTGCAGCAGCTCAATATGAGCGGGAATGATACAGTGCTGGAGCGCGTGGAACGTTATGAGACAATAGAGAAGCTGCTGGGCAGCTATTCGCAGGGAGCGGAACGCGGCGACGGAATTTACTATTCGCTGTACGTGTATGATCCGGATAACTACTACTTTTTCGCCCCCAATTTTCCGCAGGTGAAGAAGGCGGGGGTTTATTTTTTCTCCAAGGGGGAAATGCCGTATTGGTTCGAACCAGTGGTGCAGCAGAAGGGCCATGGTTATCTGATGTTCACCGAGAAGTTAAGCCCGCAGGCTGAGAATCTGAGGACACTCACTTATGTCAGGGCAGTCAATAATATCTACCGGGGAGAAGGGACGATCGGCGTGCTGGTCGTGACCAAGATGGAATCGAAGATCGGCGAGTCGCTCAAATCCATCTCTCTGCCCGACGGGGAAATCTATCTGACGGATATGGAGAACCGCGTACTGGCCTCTACAACGAATTCTACGGGTGAGATGATTGCGCTGCCGGACGGCTCCAAGGCGGGAGATCCCGAGGGGACCGAGGATATCATCACGGATGATTTCATCTATGTGGTGAACAACAATCATGCCTTTGAGCAAAAGCTGGTGTACAAGGTGCCTGTCAAGTCGCTGCTCCAGCAGCAGAACGAAATGAAACGTGTCATTCAATACATAACGGTGGCGTACGCGCTGTTCGGACTGATTATTATTACCTACTTCTGGCGTTCGCTGATGACTCCTTTGCAGAAGCTGGCTTTTTTTGTGCGCAAGTATGAGCCCGGCAACCGTGTGCCCGAGACTCCCCGGAGGGGAAGCAACGATGAGGTCAGTGTGCTGATTGCGTCTACCTACGACATGGCCCGCAGGCTCAACAGCCTGATTATGTACAAATACCAGATGGAGATCAAGCAGAAGGAGGCGCAGCTCCAGCTCCTCTATCAGCAGATTAATCCGCATTTACTGTACAACACCCTGGAGAGTATTTATTGGAAAAGCTCGCTGGAGGGCAACGTGGAGTCTGCGGAAATGATCAAGGAATTATCCAAGCTGATGAAGATCAGCTTAAGCCGGGGCCGGGAGCTGATCACGCTCGAAGAGGAGCTTGAACATGCCAGTGCCTACATCAAGCTCCAGCAGCACCGGTACGATTATGTGTTTGCTGTCAGCTGGAACATCGCTCCTGAGACCACAAGCAATCTGATTCCCAAGATCACGCTTCAGCCCTTAATCGAGAATGCCATTATTCACGGAGTCAAAAACATGGGCGAGGACGGCGAAATCATCATCACCTCCGTTCTGCAGAAGGACAGGATTCTGATTACCATCGAGGATAACGGTTATAAGCAGGTCGATTATAAGGCCATTGACCACGTGCTGAATGATGACAGCCCCAGCCCGGTCAGCGGATACGGTATACGCAATATCAATCAGCGCGTGCATCTGCATTTCGGCCCGGACTACGGCATCAGCTATGGGCCGCGTGCCAGCGGGGGAACCGTGGTGACGGTGACACTTCCGAAGTCAGAGACTATAGAGTAGAGGAGAGAACCTTATGTTCAATATATTGGTTGTGGATGATGAGCCGCTGATCTGCAAAGGACTGAGCAGCCTGCTGGCTGCCTCCGGGCTGGATATCGACCATATTTACACCGCCAGCAGCGGCTTTGAGGCACTGGACTGTATCCGGATGGAGGAGATTGATCTGCTCGTCACTGATATACAGATGGGTGCGATGAGCGGGATCGAGCTGATGCAGCATGCCAAAATGGCCAAACCCTGGATGCAGACGATCGTCATCTCTGCGCATGAGACCTTTCAATATGCCCAGATGGCTGTCCGGCTGGGAGCCAAGGATTATCTGATCAAGCCGCTGAACAGTGAACAGTTCCTTGATTCAGTCCGCAGTGTCGTCCTCAAGATGGATAAACCGTCACAGGAGCTGGCTACCTATATGGATGGGACTGGAGATAGCTTCCGCCTGGAGGAGCCGCTTCCAGAATATAGCGAGCTGCTGAATACGCTGCTAACGGAAACTGCGGCGGTGCTGGGAACTGAGGAGAAGCTGCGCAAGCTGGATGAGCTGAGGCTGCAAGGCCCGTTTTTTGCCGTGATCAGAATCAAGCTTCCTTTGCCGGAAGATCGGCGTGAGCAGAAATATACCCCCCGCGACCACAATCTGCTGCGCTACGCGGCCCTGAATATCGCCAAGGAGCTGCTGGATCAGGAGTGGAATTCCACAGCCTTCTACTCCCCGGACGGAGAGATTACAGTGATCATTCAATGGGATGAGCAGAGCTACGAGGAACCGGCAACCGGCCAGGTGAGCCGGCTTGATGTGCTGGGACGCAGCCTGCATTTCAATATTCACCGCTATTTGCAGCTGAATGCCGTCATCGGCATCAGCCAGATTCTGAAGGGGCTTAGCTTCATGGATGTACTGAACCGTCAAGCCGGGAAGGCCATTCTCTGGAACAACGAGCATGCCGATCATTATGTGTTCTACTACGGGGATTTCAACTGGAATAACTATGCCGCTGATCCATCGCCCGAGGAGCTGCATTCGCACAGCAACCTGATTGTGCAGAAGGCGAAGGAGTATATTGACGCGAATTATGCCCAGAAGGGTCTGACCATCCACGAGGTGGCGAAGAAGAATCATGTCAGCCCCAACTACCTGAGTTATCTGTTCAAGAAGAATACAGGCTACAACCTGTGGGAATATGTCATTAAGCTGCGGATGGAGGACAGCCGGGAGATGATTCTGAGTACCGATTTGCGCCGGTATGAGATTGCGGAGCGGGTAGGATACGAGTCGCCGGAGCATTTCAGCAAGATTTTCAAAAAATACTACGGTATCAGCCCCAGTGAACTGAAGAAGTAAGAACGCTTACGATTACCATAGATATAGACATGTTAACTCTCTCCCTCATTTCCTACAATGAAGACAGGAGGCACTTTCCTATCAAGTGCTGAAAGACGACAGGAATGAGGGAGCTGCAATGAACCAGTCTGCTGCGTTACATGATCACCTGCCAGCGGAGCTAGAGAGTAAGCCGTACAAGCAGAACCGCTGGAAAAAGAATTTTTGGGGCTTTATGTTTCTTATCCCCGCGCTGATTATTTTCATCATGTTTATGTGGGTGCCTATCTTCAAAGGGTTCCTGTACAGCTTCTACACCGTAGATTTTGTCAAAGGAAATACCTTTGTCGGAATGGACAATTATGCGAGGGCGCTGACCGACCCGGATGTGCTGATTGCTGTGAAAAACACCTTGTACTACATGCTGCTCTGCATGGTGATCGGCTTCTGGGTCCCGATTGCTTTTGCCATTGCGATCTCTGAGCTGCGGAAATTCGGCGGATTCGTCCGCGTGGCCGCCTATTTGCCATATGTAATGCCGGCTGTAGTCCTGTACGGGCTGTGGCGGTGGCTGTATGATCCCGTAGGACCGATTAATGCGGTAATTGGCAGCACGGGGGCAGAGCAGATCGCCTTCCTGACGGATACCCGGTGGTCGATGATCTCACTGGTATTCATGGAGACCTGGCAGCAGTTCGGTTCGGGGATGCTGATCTATCTCGCTGCGGTGCTAAGTATTCCCCGGGACTGGTATGAGGCTGCTGAGATTGACGGAGCCGGAGTCTGGGCGCGTATCCGCCACATCACGCTGCCTTCGCTGCGCAATCTGATTCTGCTGATGCTGATTCTGCAGGTGATTGCTACCTCTCAAGGCTACCAGTCGCAGATGGCCCTGCTCGACGGAGGACCGAACAATGCGACGCTGACCTATGCGCTGCTCATTGTGAAGTATGCTTTTACAAGACTGGATTATGGTACCGCGACTGCGCTGGGGATGCTGATGTTTGTTGTTCTGGGCGGTTTGGGCATTGTACAGTTCAAGCTTAACAAGGAGGACAACTAGGATGAAGAGCGCAGACAGAGGGATTCTCTCCGAACACGATCTGAAGAAGACCAGCAACAGAGTCGTATACGGAATCATGGTGTTTTTCATTCTATTAATGATTTTCAGCATGCTGTATCCCATACTCATGACAATGTTCAACGGACTTAAGTCCAACGTCGAGGTCAATTCCTTCCCGCCGCATTTTTTCCCGCAGGAGTGGCATTTCGCCAACCTTAAGGATGCGCTGGATTACATCGACCTGCCGATGTTCCTGCGGAATACGCTGTACATTTTTGCCGGAAATATGGTAGCTACCCTGGTGGTTCTGGGACTTGCCGCCTTCAGCATCTCGCGGATGAATGTGCCTTACCGGAAGGTCTTCTATTTCTTCTTCCTGATGACGCTGTTCATTCCGGCCACCAGCTATATGATTCCGAACTTTGTCAATCTCAAGGAACTCGGGCTGCTCAATCAGTATGCCGCGTTCTGGCTGCCGGCGGGTGCGAATACCTTCTTCTTCCTGCTGCTGAAGAATTTCTTCGACGGGATTCATCCGGAGATTCTTGAAGCCGCGCGGATTGACGGAGCTTCGGAGCCGAGAAGCTTCTTCACCATTGCCGTTCCGTTGTCCATTCCGATATTTGCAACGCTGGCGATCTTTATCTTCTCCACAGCCTGGAACGATTGGTTCTGGCCGTCCCTTGTGATGCACAGTGAGGACAAATATACACTGGCAACTGCGATCTATAAGTACGTTATCAATGTAAAAGCACTGAATACGAACATCAAATTCGCCATCCTGTTCCTGGTGTCGCTGCCGCCGATTCTCGTCTTCCTGATCTTCCAGAAGTTCATTATGCGCGGAGTGTCGTTGTCGGCGGTCAAAGGATGAGCAGGAAGAGGCTATAGGGCGCAGCGGATCGTATACCTGCACATGAAAGGAATATGATTACACCTCGTTTGCAAACGGTTTCTCTTTTAAGATGAATTTGTAAGTACATTATGAATGGAAAAGGGGAGTTTCAATGCGTAAATTTTCCAGCGTGTTAGCCTGTCTCCTGGTGACGGGAACGTTATTGTCCGCCTGCGGCGGCAATAATAACGGGAACAAGCCGGCGGCAAATGGAGGAGATGGGGCACCTGCACCTGCGGCGACCACTGCGTCAGAAGAAACCACTGCTCCTACAGAGGCGCCGGTTGATGATATCACCCAGAGAAAAGTAACGATCAAAATCCACTATCCCACACCTGACCTGACCGAGGTAAGAGCGCAGGAGGATGACAAGATCAAGCGGTTCCAGGAAGTCTATCCGAACGTGGAGATAGTCAAGGATGACTGGCAGTATAATGTAAGTGAGATCGGAGTGAAAATGGCTGCGAACGAAGCGCCTACCTTCTTCAATACCTATGCGACTGAAGCGAAATTCCTGGTGGAGAAGGGCTGGGTCGCCGATGTTACGGATCTGTGGAACAACTATGAGTTCAAGGATCAGATCAATCCTGTGCTGCAGAACCAGTTCATTATTGACGGCAAGGTGTACGGTGTAACGCAGAAGGGTTATGTCACGACAACAATGATTAACAAAAAGATGCTCGATGCCAAAGGTGTAGCCGTCCCGGCAATGGATTGGACCTGGGAGGATATGCTGAACACGGCCAAAGGAGCAGCAGATCCCAAGAAGGGAATCTCGGGTATTGCTCCAATGGGGAAAGGCAACGAAGCAGGCTGGAACTGGACCAACTTCCTGTTCGAAGCAGGCGGGGAGATTCAGAAGATTGAAGGCGGCAAGGTAGTGGCAACCTTCAATTCCGAGGCCGGTATCAAAGCGCTGGACTTCTATAAGAAGCTGAGATGGGAAGCCAAAGCGGTTCCCCAGGACTGGGCGCTTGGCTGGGGCGATGCGGTAGGCGCCTTCCAGCAGGGCCGCACAGCGATGGTTATGGCCGGATCAGACGGTGTCATTGAACAGGCGCTCAATCAGGGCGGACTGAAGCCTGAGGATGTTCTGACCTACCCGATGCCGGCGGCTGAGAAGGGCGGGAAGCATACCGGCGTACTCGGCGGAGATTATCTGGTCATTAACCCGAACGCCACCAAGGATGAGCAGGAGATGGCCTTCCGTTATATTACCTTCGATTATTTCTCTGACAAAGGCCTGGAGGCGCTTGATGCGATTCTGCAGCAGCGCAAGGCGGACGGCAAATACTTCATTCCGCCGCTGCTCGATTACTATGCTGCGGATTCCGAGTTCGGCAAGAAGACCAAATCGGTATACGACAAGTACTCCGACATTGTCTATCAATATAATACGGACATTATGGCACTGCTGGACGGCAAGCCTGAAGCCCAGTACAATACCCAGGATTACTATGCGACGATGTCCAACGTGATTCAGGAGCTGTTCGCCAAGGAAGGCACGGACTCCAAGGCGCAGCTAGATGCCGCAGCTTCAACGGTGCAGAAGAAATTCTTCGATACCATCAAAGTGGAGTAGTACCCGGCGATAATAATCAAGCAGGAGACGGCAGCGATGCCGTCTCCTGTTTTTTGTACAAATATAAGAAGTTATATGTTGCACACGATAACTTATCCTTCTATTTCTCGCTGAGATTTATATTTATAATTTGGGCACAGTGTACCTGGATGAACGCGGGGGCAAAACATCTATTGAATAATTGGATGCGGTTACCATTATTTAGAGGTGACAACCGGGAGAAAAGCGAGAATGGATCGAGAATGAACACACTAAAGATGGAACTGGAGGATTGCAGTTCGCAGAACAGACAAATATCAATTAAATATTACATATAATATGGAAAAAATGCCGGTATATGATCGAATGAAAGCGCTTTGAAAACAACTCAAAAAAAACTTTAAACTTTGTGAAAGATTTCACTATACAAGGTGAAACGGATGTGCTAAGATAAATGTATAGAAAGAAACAACCTAAAAATTGACAGGAGGACGAGGGAGATGGCAGTTAAAAACGAAGTCGCCGCCCAAGTGAAACAAACCACCGCTGAAGAGTATATTCAGGTTTTGGTGGATAAAGCAAAGAAAGCCCACGAAGCGTTCATGGGCCTGGATCAAGAGCAGACAGACACAATCGTTCATGCAATGGCACTGGCGGGACTCGACAAGCATATGTACCTGGCAAAACTGGCTGTTGAAGAAACAGGACGCGGAGTATACGAAGACAAAATCACGAAGAACATCTTCTCCACTGAATATATCTGGCACGGAATTAAGTACGACAAGACTGTAGGCGTTATTGAGGATAACGTTTATGACAGCTTCCAGAAGATTGCTGAACCAGTCGGAATCATTATGGGTATCACACCGGTAACCAACCCAACATCCACCACGATGTTTAAAGCTTTGATTTCCGCTAAGACACGTAACCCTATTATATTCGGTTTCCACCCGTCAGCGCAAGAGTGCAGTGCGGCAGCAGCCAAAATTCTGCATGATGCAGGCGTAGCAGCCGGCGCACCTGAGAACTTCATCCAATGGATTGAACTTCCTACAATGGATAAAACAAACGCACTGATGAACAATCCGGACGTTGCTCTGATTCTGGCAACCGGCGGATCGGCAATGGTTAAGGCAGCTTACAGCTGCGGCAAACCGGCACTCGGCGTAGGTCCTGGTAACGTACCTGCCTTCATTGAGAAGAGTGCTGACATTGATCAGGCTGTCACTGACCTTATTCTGTCGAAGACTTTCGATAACGGCATGATCTGTGCTTCCGAGCAAGCGGTTATCATTGAAGAAGCTATTTTCGACCAAGTGAAGAAGAAGATGATTGCGAACGGCTGCTACTTTGTTAACAAAGAAGAGGCTGCCAAGCTGACAAGCGGCGCAATGAACGTAGAGAAATGTGCGGTTAACCCAGCAATCGTCGGTCAATCCGCTGTGAAGATCGCTGAAATGTGCGGTATCCAGGTTCCTGCCGGAACGAAGATCCTGGTAGCTGAGCTTGAAGGCGTAGGTACGAAATATCCGCTGTCCGCTGAGAAGCTGAGTCCGGTTCTGGCTTGCTACAAAGTGAAGAATGCTGACCAGGGTATCGAACGCGCAGCTGAAATCGTTGAATTCGGCGGCATGGGCCACAGCTCGGCGATCCACTCGAACAACGAAGAAGTTATCATGAAGTTCTCGAACCGTCTGCAAACCGGACGTATTCTCGTCAACTCGCCTTCAACACACGGCGCAATCGGCGATATTTACAACACTAATATCCCTTCATTGACACTGGGCTGCGGATCTTACGGACGCAACTCTGTATCGCAGAACGTGACTGCAATCAATCTGATCAACGTGAAAAGGGTGAACCGTCGGACCGTGAATATGCAATGGTTTAAAGTACCTGACAAGATTTACTTCGAAAAGGGAGCCACTCAGTATCTGGCCAAAATGCCTGACATCACTCGTGTAGCAATCATCACTGACCCTATGATGGTGAAGCTGGGCTATGTTGAAAGAGTGGAGCACTACCTGCGTCAACGTCAGACTCCTGTAGCGATCGAAGTATTCTCTGAAGTTGAACCAGATCCGTCAACCACTACTGTAGAAAAAGGCGCGGCTATGATGAACAGATTCCAGCCGGATTGCATCATTGCACTCGGCGGCGGTTCCCCAATGGATGCTGCCAAGGGAATGTGGCTGTTCTACGAACATCCTGATGCAGACTTCAACGGTCTGAAGCAGAAGTTCATGGATATCCGCAAACGGGTATACAAATTCCCTAAGCTCGGCAACAAAGCAAAATTCGTTGCGATTCCAACAACTTCGGGTACCGGTTCTGAAGTTACATCGTTCGCAGTTATCACAGACAAGACAACAGGCAATAATACGAAGTATCCTCTGGCCGATTATGAGCTGACTCCAGATGTAGCAATTATTGATCCGGAGTTTGTATACAGCTTGCCTAAGACCGCTGTTGCCGATACAGGTATGGACGTATTGACACATGCCATCGAAGCTTATGTATCTGTAATGGCCAGTGACTACACCGATGGTCTGGCAATCAAAGCGATTCAGCTGGTATTCCAGTGGCTGGAGAAATCCGCACTGCAAGGCGATAAGCTGGCCCGTGAGAAAATGCACAACGCTTCTACACTTGCCGGTATGGCATTTGCGAATGCATTCCTGGGGATTAACCACAGCTTGGCGCACAAATGGGGCGGACAGTATCACACAGCACACGGCCGCACGAATGCGATCCTGATGCCGCATGTTATCCGCTACAATGCCAAGAAGCCCACGAAGTTCGCTTCATTCCCTAAATATTCGCACTTTGTAGCTGACGAACGGTATGCTGAAATCGCCCGTATTCTGGGATTGCCGGCACGTACTACCGAAGAAGGCGTAACCAGCCTGATCAATGCAATCCGCGATATGAACAAAAAACTCGGTATCGAAGAATCCTTCTCGGCTCTTGGTTTCGATCCTAAGGACTTTGAATCCCGTGTAGATTACCTGGCTGACCGTGCATTTGAAGACCAATGTACAACTGCCAACCCTAAAATGCCGCTGGTATCTGAGCTTGCTGATGTATACCGCAACGCATTCTACGGCAAATTCGATAACTAATTAACGGTTGCCTGGCAAAGAATAAGGTTAAAGGTTAATATGGGACTGGATGGAAGTGACAAATATCACCGAAAGAGTGATATTTGTCACAGTCCTTTTTCAGAAAATAAACTAAAATGTTTATATAAACAAAGATCCCAGTTATACAGTCACGATTGTGAATTTTATAACAACCAGTAGCTACGGGATCACGAGACACGGGATTAACCTTCAAGCCCGCGATCTCTACAAATATACTAAATATAAATGGAGGGATTTAGCATGTCGGTGATTGAAAAAGAAGTACAAGAGGTTAAGTCGGGCTGGAGAAGTTTTGCAAAAGGTACATGGGCTAAGAAAGTTGACGTTAACAACTTTATCGCCAAGAACATCAAGCCTTACGAAGGAAACGAAGAATTCCTTGTAGGTCCTACCAGCAATACTACTGAACTGTGGAAGATTATCTCCCAACTGAGCAAGGAAGAAAGAGAAAGAGGCGGCGTATGGGATGTATCCCTCGATACTGTCTCCACCATTACTTCCCACAACCCGGGATACATTGACAAAGACAAGGAACAGATTGTAGGCGTTCAGACTGATGCGCCATTCAGACGTTCCATTCAACCGTTCGGCGGTATCAAGATGATGATCGACGCTACTAAGGCTTACGGCTTCGAGCTTCCGCAGAATATCGTTGACATGTTCACGAACATCCGCAAAACGCATAACCAAGGCGTATTTGATGCATATACACCAGACATGAGAGCTGTGCGTAAATCCGGTGTAATCACAGGTCTTCCTGATGCTTATGGCCGCGGACGCATCATCGGCGACTATCGCCGTATTGCTCTGTACGGTATTGATTTCCTGATCAAGGACAAGAAGCAACAACTGACTGAGCTTGAAGTGGATTCCATGACAGAAGACGTCATTCGTCTTCGTGAAGAACTGTCCGAGCAAATGCGCGCTCTTGGCGAACTGAAGCAAATGGCTGCAGCTCACGGTATGGATATTTCCAAGCCGGCTATGAACTTCAAAGAAGCTACACAATGGGTATACTTCGGTTATCTGGCAGCAGTGAAAGAGCAGAACGGTGCGGCAATGTCCCTTGGACGCGTATCCTCCTTCCTCGACATCTATGTACAACGTGACTTTGAAGAAGGCACTCTTACTGAAGAACAAGCTCAAGAAATCGTTGACCATTTCGTAATGAAGCTGCGTATCGTGAAGTTCCTGCGTACGCCTGATTATAACGACCTGTTCTCCGGCGATCCTACTTGGGTAACTGAATCCATCGGTGGTATGGCTGAAGACGGTACAACACGTGTAACCAAGAACAGCTTCCGCTTCCTGCATACCCTGTACAATCTGGGACCTGCACCGGAACCTAACCTGACTGTACTGTGGTCCGAGAAGTTGCCTGAAGGCTTCAAGAAATATTGTGCCAAGGTTTCCATCGAAACCAGTGCCATCCAATATGAGAACGATGATGTAATGCGTCCATACTGGGGCGAAGATTATGCGATTGCCTGCTGCGTATCCCCAATGCGTATCGGTAAGCAAATGCAGTTCTTCGGTGCCCGTGCCAACCTGGCAAAAGCTCTGCTGTATGCTATCAACGGTGGTGTGGATGAGAAATCCGGCGCTCAGGTAGGTCCTGAATATCCGGCGATTACTTCCGAATATCTGGATTACAATGAAGTAATGAAACGTTTCAAACCAATGATGGAATGGCTGGCTAAGACTTATGTCAACACGCTGAACATCATTCACTATATGCATGACAAATATTCCTACGAACGTATCGAAATGGCGCTGCATGACCGCGACATTCTGCGTACAATGGCTTGCGGTATCGCCGGACTGTCCGTTGCTGCTGACTCCCTGAGCGCCATTAAATATGCGAAGGTTAAACCGATTCGCAACGAACAAGGCATTGCCATCGACTTCGAAACTGAAGGTGAGTTCCCTTGCTACGGTAACAACGACGATGCTGTTGACAACATCGCAGTTGAGCTGGTTGAAACCTTCATGTCGATGATCCGCAAAAACAAAACTTACCGTGATGCTGTGCCGACTCAATCGGTACTGACAATCACTTCAAATGTTGTATACGGCAAGAAGACTGGTACAACTCCAGACGGACGTAAAAAAGGCGAACCATTCGCTCCTGGTGCTAACCCAATGCACGGACGCGACAAGAAGGGCGCCCTGGCATCCCTGAACTCTGTTGCGAAACTGCCTTACTCCGATGCACAGGATGGTATCTCCAACACCTTCTCCATCGTTCCTAAGGCACTGGGTAAAGACGAAGATTCCCGTAAGTCCAACCTGGTCTTCATGATGGACGGATATTTCCACAATAACGCTCAGCACTTGAACGTTAACGTATTTAACCGTGAGCAACTGCTTGACGCTATGGATCACCCAGAGAACTATCCGCAATTGACCATCCGTGTATCCGGCTATGCTGTTAACTTCATCAAGCTGACCCGTGAACAACAGATGGATGTTATCAACCGTACGTTCCACGATTCCATGTAAGAATGGTTCTTGCTCTAAAAGAATTGAGATAATGAAGGAGCTGCCGCCCTTGAAAGAGGGCGGTAAACTCTTGTTAAAAATTAATTAAAATTTTAAGGTTTTTTTGAAAGGATGACATCTCATGCTTAAAGGACATATCCACTCCTTGGAAACGTTTGGAACGGTGGATGGCCCGGGTATCCGCTTCGTGCTTTTTATGCAGGGCTGCCTGCTTAAATGTCAGTATTGCCACAACCCGGATACCTGGGAACTGAATGAAGGCAAGGAAATGACCGTCGAGGAAGTGTTGGCGGAAATTGAGCCCTACCTGAATTATTATAAAACCTCCGGCGGCGGGCTTACGGTATCCGGCGGTGAACCGACACTGCAGGCGCATTTCGTCAAACAGTTATTCACCGAGGTGAAGAAACGCTGGAACCTGCATACCACGCTTGATACCAACGGCTATAATGACGGCTCCAAAATCAGCGATTTGCTGGATGTTACCGATCTGGTACTCTTGGATCTGAAGCATATTGATGATGAAGCTCACATCAAGCTGACCGGTAAATCCAATGATCGTACCTTGAAGCTGGCCCGCTGGCTATCAGATAATAACCGTAAAATGTGGATTCGCCATGTGTACGTTCCCGGCATTCACAATAAGGAAGAGGATCTGCAGAATCTCGGCCGCTTCATTGGCACGCTGAATGGAGTAGAGAAATTCGAAATCCTGCCTTATCATGTGATGGGCATCTACAAATGGAAGGAGCTGAACCGTCCCTACGAGCTTGAAGGGGTGGAATCACCTTCCGACGAGGAAGTGCAGCGTGCGTACCGGCTGATTGAAGAAGGCCGCAACCAGTCTGCTCTGGTATAATCTCATACCTATAATGAACAAGCGGAGCTTCCATTTGAGAAGCTTCGCTTTTTTGATGTCATTAAACCTGACTGATTTCGCTTACATTAGAGGATTTTATCCCTATTGAAGATGAATCTTAACCTTACGATTACCCAGTTGATTTCCTATAATTAGAATTGTAAGGGAAACCACTAAATAGGGAGGGTCACCCGTAATGAGAAAAAGCTTAACACTGCTATTGTCCCTGATGTTTGTTACCTCAGCACTGCTGACTGGCTGTGGAGACACGAAAAATAATGCGGCCAACAACAAAGGGGAAGCGGCTGCGACCAATGAGGCGGCTGCTACCACCGCAGCAGCTACGGAAGAACCGGTTAGCGCTGAGCCTTTTGAAATGACAGTACGTCATACCCAGGTAGGTGCAGACAAGCAGAAACGGCTGGCGATTCTGGAGGATGTGGTTGGCAAAGTGCAGGCAGATGTGCCTGGACTCACCTTCAAGCTGGATGGTGTAGATTCGGATGTGAACCGTAAGGAGAAGCTGCGCGGTGAAATGGCGGCCGGCAATCCGCCGGAGATCTTCGACCTGTTCGGCAGTCCGGATTCTAAGATCTATGCCAAAGAAGGCAAGCTGCTTGATCTGACCCCGATTCTGGATGAATTAGGCATTAAGGATAAGTTCTCCAATCTGGACCCGTTCACATATGAAGGTAAAATCTATGGCCTGCCCATCGGCGGCTCAGGTGAAGGCTTCTTCTATAATAAAGAGTACTATACCGGTAAGGGCTGGAAGGCTCCGGCCACCTTCGCCGAACTGGAGCAGCAATTGGCCGATATCAAGGCTGACGGTAAAGTGCCGCTTGCCGGTGCCTCCAAGGCGGGCTGGGTACCGCTGATGCTTGCGAACCATCTCTGGTCCCGGTATGCCGGACCGGATGTTACCGCCAAGTTCGCTACCGGTGAAGCGAAGTGGAATGACCCGAATGTGATCAAGGGCTTGGCGAAATACAAGGAATGGGTGGATAAAGGCTACTTCAAGAAGGGCGAGCTCGGCTTCGAGTATGCTGAATATACAACCCAGTTCACCAGCGGTGAAGCGATCCTGATGTATGATGGCACCTGGAAGTCTTCCGTATTCAAGGCTGGACAATCCGGAGAAGGTCTGATTGGCAAAGTCGGCTTCTTCAATATTCCGCCGGTTGACGGAGGAGTAGGCGACCAGACTGCCCTAATGCGTGATGTGAACAACGGTTATGGCTTCTCGGCTTCAGCAGGTGAAGATGAGCGCAAGCTTGCGGCGGTCAAATCCTTCATTAAGAATATGTTCAATGAAGAAATGCAGCTGCGCGGTCTGGTGGAAGACGGGGTACTGCCGGCTATGAAGGTTGATCAGGCTGTGCTGAATAAGAATATTACGGATGATCTGATGAGTGAGATTGTAGCGGTGCTTAACAGCTCCCAGTCTTCCTTCCCGGCCTTTGACTCCCTGGTGCAGGCAGATGTGACCACCGAGATCAGCAATATCCAGATTCAGAGCCTGATTGGCGGGCAGACGACTCCTGAGAAGATGGGCGATGCCCTGCAGAAGATACAGGAAGAGGCCAACGCAGCAGTTGAATAACAGGCGGTAAATGGAATGTACCCTGGTGCTTGCTCCAGGGTGCATTTTTAAAGAGATATAGGTTTCGGGGTCCCCGCAAAGTTCCTGAGTGAGCCTCGAAGCTATAGCCCCACTGTGTGGGGTAGAGTGATGTCTAAGCAATTTGGAGGTAGTTATGAATAAGGCACTGAGAAACCCTCTGGTGTTCATCCTGTTTGTGATCCCGGCAATGGTTCTGTTCATTATGTTCTTCATCTATCCCATCTTCAGCTCCATCTACTATAGCTTCACCAGCTGGAATGGGGTATCCGATACGGTCAAATACGCCGGACTGGACAATTTCAAAAAAGCCCTGGGAGATGAACGCTTCTGGGTTTCTGTTAAAAATAACGGCTGGTTCATTCTGTTCTCCGTAGGGGTACAGGTGCCGCTGATTGTCTTCTTCTCCTTATTGATTGCTAATGTGAAGAAGCTGAAGGGGCTGTATAAGACGGCTGTATTCATGCCATCTATTATGTCTACTGCGGTTATAGGGATTCTCTGGGGCTTCATCTATGAGCCGAATATTGGCTTGTTCAACAAAGTGCTTGGCCTTGTCGGCATTGAGCCTGTCTACTGGCTGTCGGATGAACGCTTCGCCATGCTGTCAATTCTGATTACGAACGCCTGGCAGTGGACCGGATTCTACATTGTGATGGTGCTGGCGGCCATTCTTTCCATTCCAGGTGAACTGGACGAGGCTGCTGCGATAGACGGCGCTACAGGGTTCCAGCGGGCCACACGCATCACTCTGCCGCTGATAGTTCCGATTATCTCGGTAGTGATTATGCTGTCGATTGCCGGAGCGATGAAGGCAGCTGATATCGTCATTGTCATGACCAAAGGCGGTCCTGCAGGTTCAACAGAGGTGATGGCCACCTACATGATCAAATATGCGATTACCAACTTCAAATACGGGTATGGCAATACCATCGCCGTTCTGATCTTCATGTTCACGCTCGTGGTAACCGCTCTCTACCAGCTGGTGTTTGCCCGCCGTACGGAAAGGATTGAATACTGATGCCGCGCGCTCTGAAGAAAAGTCTGCCGCACATCGCCTTGCTCGGGTATCTGCTTATTGTGCTGTTCCCGTTCCTCTTCGTCCTGTTCTCCTCGGTGAAGAAGGATAACAATGCGATTGCCCTGAATCCTTTTGGCATCCCGAAAAGCTTTGAATTCTCCAACTATGTGGAAGCCTGGGTGAACGCCAAGATCAGCACTTATTTTTTCAACAGCTTATATATTTCGATTCTGGCTTCTGTGGTCTCTATTCTGCTGGCTTCGATGTTTGCCTTTGCGGTCACCCGGATGCGCCAGGGCAAGTGGAACCAGATTCTGTTCTCGCTGGTCCTGATCGGGATGCTGATTCCGAACAACGCGCTGATGCTGCCCATCTACACGATTGTCCGCAAGCTGCATATCCTGAATACGCACTGGGCGCTGATCATTCCCTACATCGCCAATGCGATTCCGTTCACGATTATTATTCTGGCGGCATTCATGCGTTCCCTGCCCAGTGAAATTGAAGAAGCGGCGGTCATGGATGGCTTGAAGGCCCCGGGTATCTTTGCTAAAATTATTGTACCTTTGACAGTTCCTGCTATGGTTACGGTATTCATTGTTAATTTCCTGGGAAATTGGAACGAGTTCCTGCTGGCCAACTATTTCCTCTCCAATGACGAGCTGCGCACGCTCCCTGTGGGCATGGTCCAATTCCGCGACCAGTATCAGATGAATTACGCTCAGATGTCGGCGGGGATTGTGTTCAGTGTAGTTCCGGTTATTGTGATCTATGCCATTTTGCAGGAGAAGATTATTGAAGGCGTTACCGCAGGCAGTGTAAAAGGATAACATCATTTTTGTCAGGAGTCCGGGCCGATGAATCTGCGCTACAAATTATTTACGGCATTCTTAGGCCTGATTATCATTCCGTTATTCATTCTTGGCATGATTATGTTCTTTGTCACTTATAATTCGATAGAGAAGAAGTACAGCCAGCAGTCCGAATATTCGCTAAAAGCGATCAGTTACAGTATTTCCAGTGTGTTCAAGGATATGGACAATGTGACAGACAACGGAATTGCGACCTCGGTGTTTCATATGGCGCTGAGCGCGGATGATCCCTCCACCCAGGATTTGACCGATGCCGAGCAGCTTAGTCTGAACGCCAGCCAGCGCAACTTCCGCAGTCTGCTCTATAATCATCCGTCGATCAGCTATGCCTTCCTGTATAACTTCAATGGCAAAGGCAGCTCGGAGATCGTATCGGTCTTCAATAAAGAGAACTTCCGCACACTTCCCTACGATAAATTCAAAGGCAGCGAGCTTTACCAGGAGGTTATGAAGCTTAACGGGGTCCCGAAATGGCTGGCACCGCATGAGTATCCCGAACTGACGGGGACGGAGGCTGTGTTCACGCAAATCCGGCTGATTAAGGAGCTTAGCTTCTTTCAGAACATCGGCATTCTGGTCGTCCAGATCAAGAACTGGGAGTTCGAGTCGATATTCCGCAATCTTAAGATCGGGGGTACCGACCAGAAGGTGTCTTTCATGCTGGTTAATGATGACGGGATGATTCTCCTTGACCCGGACCGGAAGCTGGACGGACAGGATTTTCGTGATTTCACCACGAAGGATATAACGTTCAAACCTGGTTTTCAGAGCTTCAAGACACAGTTCGACGGCTCCAAAAGCATTCTGTCGGTTTACCATCTGAAGGACTATCCCTGGAGCCTGGTCTCCGTCACCTCCTGGGGCTCCCTGTCTCGTGAGGTAACAGTATTTGCCCGCTGGTTCGTGATCGTGATGTTTCTGTGCCTGCTCGGAGCCGTCATCTTCAATCTGTTCTTCATGAACCGGATTACAGGAGGAATTGCTGTAATCGTGCGCTTCATGCGCCGGGTGGAGGACGGGGACCTTACGACCCGTGTCGAGGAGAAGGGCAATGATGAAATGACGCTGCTGGCCAGAGGCTTCAATGATCTCATGGACAAAATCAACACGCTGTTCAGCAGGGTTCATGTCGAGCAGCAGCGTAAGAACCAGGCGGAAATGCGCGTGCTGCAGGCGCAGATCAAGCCGCATTTTCTATTCAATACCCTGGAGTCGATCAATGTGCTGGCTGTGCAGAATGAAGGCCGCAAGGTCAGTGAGATGGTATACCGGCTGGCTAGCATCCTGCGGATCAGCATTCAGGACAGGGATGAAATTACGCTGGAGGAAGAGATTAAGCATCTGCGCAATTATCTGGACATCCAGAAATTCCGGTTCGAGGATCTGTTCGATTACGAGCTGGAGGTACCCGTAGAGCTGCTGGGCTGCGGGATTCTGAAGCTTACGCTCCAGCCGCTGGTGGAGAACAGCATTCAGCACGGTTTTGAGGGGATCGGGTACAAGGGTTTGTTGAGCGTTAAGGTCTGGGAGACCCAAGGTAATCTGATTCTGCGGATACAGGATAACGGGATCGGGATGACTCCGTCCCAGCTGTCCATGTTTCAGTATATGGTGAACGATACTGCAGAGCAGAAGCCGGAGGGTAAGCCGGGTCAGGGTATACATCTCGAACGGCGGGGGCTGGGAGTCCGCAGTGTCGCAGACCGCATACGTATAGAATATGGCGACCTGTACGGGATTTTCATATGTGCCAGTCCAGGTGAAGGAACGATCATCCAGTGCGTCATCCCAAAATACGGGCAGGGGGAAGATCATTATGCTAAAAGTATTATTGGTTGACGATGAGGCGCCTATCCTGAATAATCTGAACAGAGTTCTGCCCTGGCAGGACATGGGGATGGAGGTTGCGGGGATGGCCCGCAGCGGAATGGAAGCTCTGCGCATGGCTGAGGAGCAGCCGCCGGATCTGGTGCTCTGCGATATCCGTATGCCGGTGATGGATGGCCTGGTGTTCATCGGGAAGCTGCGGGAGATGGGGCTGGAGAGCGAAGTGCTGCTGCTCAGCGGCTATCAGGAATTCGATTATGCGCGCGAAGCGATCCGTCTGGGCGTGAAGGAGTACATCTGCAAGCCGATCCACTACGGGGAGTTGGGTGACAAGGTGCGGGAGATCGGCGCGCTTATCCGCAGCAAGCAGTACAAGGATAAATTGTATAACAGCATTCCGTTGTTCCAGGAAGTTCCCGCGGCTGAGGATACCGTCAAAAAAACACCGGAGCAGCTCATGAATCAAGCCGTACAATACATTACGGAGCGCCTGAATGCTGACCTGGGCATCGACGAGGTGGCGAACAGGATCGGCATCAGCAGTAGTTATTTCTGCCTGTTGTTCAAAAACCATTTTGCGATGACCTTCGTGGAGTATATCACGCAGCAGCGGATTGAAGCGGCCAAATTCATGCTATCAAGCAGCGATAAAAGCATCACCGTTATCAGCTCCGGGGTCGGCTATCAGGAACGTCGTTATTTCACCAAGGTATTCCAGAAGCAGACGGGAATGACGCCCAAGGAATACCGCAGCAAGTACAGGACGGCTGAAGTCCGTTAGTTCATAGTCAGGATGGAAGAATGGCGGTTGTCCCGGGAGAGGGCAATCGTTTTTTTTGTGTCAACATATTGGATGTTATCTAGTAATTAATGGATAATCTTTGATTTTCTTTTACATGGAATGAAACTTTTCGCTGTTCCTTGCGTCTAATACTATGTTTTGTAAAATGAACGTGGCAAAATATACTGCCGTCCTGCGAAGGGCGGTTGCGTTTTTGCGGGGATTATAAGGTGGAGAGAAAGCAATGAAGATACTGCCTTATACACTACAAATGGGAGCAGAAGGAGTCGTACAATGAATTTGAAAAAAATGTTTTTAGTGGCAGTATTGGCTGTGTCGCAGTCCGTGGCAGCCGTTCCGGCTTTTGCAGCGCCTGTCAGCACACAGACTACAACAACCGAGAATGTGGGCGCAGCGGTAGACACAGAGGTAACACCGCTTCAGCCTGAGGCAACAGATCCGCTGCCGCCGCTTGTTACCGAGCCGCCAGCAGGTACAGTGATTCCAACCCCAACACCGGTTCCGGCAGTAGTTGTTCCTACAGCAACACCAGCTCCGGGAGTAACGGAAACACCGATTCCGGCGGCTACTGTAGCTCCTGAGGCTACTATTGCTCCTGTTGACGGTACTATGCCAACGGATGCGGCAATGCCTACAGCTACTCCGCCGGTTGCCACTCCAGGTATGACTACCTCTTCTACAGGCGGAGGCCAGCTGATCCTGATGATGAACAGCAACAAGATGTTCAGAAATGGTACCCCGTACACTGCCAATCAGCCAATGGCTGTCAAGAATGGTGTCTCGTATGTATCCATTCGGGCAATGGTGGAGATGGTCGGCGTTGCCTTCACTTATGACGCCAAGACCAAAGAGGTTATTGTGACCAAGGGCACCAGCATTATGCGGTTCAAGACGGACAGCAAGATATACACAGTCGATGGTACCAAGGTTACCATGAAGGGTCCTGCTTACCAGTTCAAAGGCACCTTCATGATTCCGTTAACCTCTATAACTTCTGCACTCAAAATTCCCTACACCGTTGACAATGTGCAGAAGCGGGTTATTCTTACGCTGAATACGAAGCCGACAGCCTCCTTCACCGTTCAGCCGAAGGAAATCTATGCCGGTGAGACTACAGTGAATTATCTGACCACCAGTTCTTCACCAAACGGTGTTCCTATTGTTGAAGAGCTGTGGAGCGGCAATAAGATGGATGTGTATGATCAGCCGGGATTCTATACGATTACTTATTCTGTGCGTGATGCGAATAACCTGTGGAGTGATCCTTACCCGGTAACGATCCAGGTATTGCAGCCTAACCAGCCGCCAGTGGCTCAATTCACAACAGACAAAGAAGAATACAAAATGGGTGAGCCGGTAACCCTGACGGATACCAGCTATGATCCTGAGAATGAAGAGCTGACGGTCACCTGGAACAACCGGGCCCTGGCTTACTTTAACCCGGGACCGACGTCTATTCAGCTGACGGTTACGGATAAGCACGGTCTTAGCAGTACTTTTGAGAAGACGATTACAATCACCAGTGAACAACTGTATACGCAGGATGAAGTAACGAAGCTGTTCACCATTCCGGGGGATATCATCAGCATGGACGGCGGACTGATCCCGGCGCTTCCTAACCTGCCGTATACGCTGTCGTCCGAAGGCTACTTGTTGATCCGCAGTAACAGTCCTGAGACCGTTAATACGGAAGGCGTACTGTACCGTGAGAGCTCTGTAGGCAATACTCGCTTCCTTGTGCACCATATGAACAACATGGCTACCAGACAGAAACTCTACGTAATTGCTACGAACAACAACCTGTATCCGACGACAATTAAGATCCAGTACCTGGGTATTGCCGGTCCGGTTGTATCACCGGAATATACGGGTAAGATTTCGATTCAGAAATATTTTGATTCCATGGTAACAGGGGCAACCCAATCAGAAATTACCCTGCAGCCGGGTCAAAGCATCCCTATTATGACTGATCTGAACAAGATTGCCATGAAGCCCAAAGAAGTACTATCGCTTAGTGCGGATCTGTTCAGTGATTTGCCGGTGCAATACAACGTAGTGATGGTGGAACAATCCAAAGATCCGGTCGCTGAGCTGCCATACCTGCCTGTTCTCGACCGCGATGGTGTGCATACCCGGGGAACCTTTCCTGATTCTACGCGCATCATGAATGTGACGGATCTGGTGGGTGCCACACAATCCAAGCTGATTCTGGGCGATAACGTCAACGACAAGAACCTGGATGGCATTGACCCGATGAACCAAACTACAGCCTCGAATGCCGGTAACTTCGGCGTGCTGTACAAAATTGTCCTGGAACGAGTTGCGGCGAACACCCTGATTACCTTCAACCCTCGTGGAGGCGGTTATCTGGGATCTGTTCTGGTGAACGGCACGATTGTAAATCTGCCGAACAAGGGCAAATTAGATAAGTCGGACATGAATGCGGTAGTCTATCGTACCGGAGAATACGAAGGAAGAGTGGAGCTTGTCTTCTCCGTGGCTTCCGGCAGTAATCTGCCCGTTAACTTCGTCTTCACTCCGCTTCCGGCCAAGAAATAAATATTCTCTATAGCACAGACGGCAGCGTTCCTGATGGAACGGCTGCCGTTTTGTTTTCTGATGCAGATCTGTGGATACGGGAGCTCGAAGGCAGTTTTATTGACGGGGCAGTGCTTTTGGGGCATTATAAAGAGAGTGCAATACAAACGACCTAATTTTATGGGAGATGAGCGAATGCTGTCGACAGATCAAATACTGGAAGCCATGTCGGGGCAGGGGCTGCGAATCACCGATCAGCGCAAGACGCTTGCCAGATTATTCGGCGAGAATACGGGATATTTGTCTGCGAAGGATGTATATGAGCATATGGGCCGCAAGTACAGCGGGCTCAGCTTCGATACGGTCTACCGCAACCTGCGTGTCATGGAGGAGCTTGGGGTACTGGAGCAGATTGTATTTGAAGAAGGTGTCAAATTCAAGGCAAGCTGCAGTCAGGATCACCATCACCATCATATGATTTGTCTTCAATGCATGAAGACTTACCCGATTCAGTTCTGTCCGATGAATCTAACAGATCCGCCCGATCAGTTCCGGGTGGTCAAGCATAAATTTGAGGTGTTCGGTTACTGTAAGGATTGTGAGCAGGGAAGAGAAGAAGTGCCGGCTGTGGCGACTCACGGCAAAGAGGGGCACTGAATATGGCTACCTTACGAAGAACGGTACAGGCCCCTATCCGGGTCTACCGCAAGTTCATCTCGCCGCTGAAGCCTGCAACCTGCCGGTTCTACCCTACTTGTTCGGCGTATGCGCTGGAGGCCATCGAGGTTCACGGTGCACTGAAGGGCTCGTGGTTGGCTGCGCGGCGGATTGCCCGCTGCCATCCCTTCCATCCGGGGGGGCTTGACCCGGTGCCACCCCGCGAGGAGCAATCCTCCGGGAAGAAGCCGCTGCATACGACTTGACATGGACAGCTTGGATGGGTATATTTTGAATAATACGTAATATTCCGAGGAACGGATGAGTAGATGTGGACGACCATTACAGAGAGCCGGGTGCTGCTGGGAGCCGGTATGGGATGCCAGATTGAATATGGTCCGGGAGGATCTGTATTCGAGCGGGAGCCGGTAGTCACGGCTGCGTAAGATAACAGCGTGTTCCAGCGTTAATGGACAGTTCCGAGAAGGGACTGGCGAAGCCTGTGCTCTGTGAGGAGCCGGGGAACTTTGGGTGGTATCGCGTGAGTATACTCTCGCCCCATATAGGGGCGGGAGTTTTTTGCGTCAGGATATGTAAATACGAGATGGTATAACGAAGGGATGACAACAGAATGAGTGAGAACAAAACCTTTTATCTAACAACACCGATCTATTATCCGAGCGACAAGCTGCACATTGGACATGCGTATTCGACAGTAGCCGGTGATGCTATGGCCCGCTACAAACGTCTGCGCGGCTATGAGGTGCGCTACCTGACAGGAACAGACGAGCATGGGCAGAAGATTGAAGAGAAGGCAGGCAAGGCAGGCAAGACCCCTCAGGAGTTCGTGGACGGGATTGTGGTAGGCATTAAGGATCTGTGGAAGAAGCTGGACATCTCCAATGATGACTTCATCCGTACCACTGAGGATCGCCACAAGAAGGTGGTTGCTGATATTTTTGACCGCCTGCTGAAGCAGGGCGATATCTACAAAGGAGAATATGAAGGCTGGTACTGTATTTCGGATGAGACCTTCTACACCGAGACCCAGCTCGTAGACATTGAGCGTGACTCAGACGGCAAGATTACCGGCGGCAAAAGCCCGGACAGCGGCCATCCGGTGGAGCTGGTCAAGGAAGAGAGCTACTTCTTCCGCATGAGCAAATATGCTGACCGCCTCTTGCAGTTCTACGAGGAGAACCCGGAGTTTATCCTGCCGGAATCGCGTAAGAATGAGATGATTAACAACTTCATCAAGCCGGGTCTGGAGGATCTTGCCGTCTCCCGTACAACCTTTGACTGGGGTGTGAAGGTAAAGGGTGACGAGAAGCATGTGGTGTATGTGTGGATTGATGCGCTTACCAACTATATTACTGCTCTTGGCTATGGCTCGGAGGACCGCAGTCTGTACGAGAAGTACTGGCCTGCGGATGTACACATCGTCGGAAAGGAAATTGTCCGTTTCCATACGATTTACTGGCCGATCATTCTGATGGCGCTGGGTGAACCGCTGCCGAAGAAGGTCTTCGCACACGGCTGGCTGCTGATGAAGGACGGTAAAATGTCCAAGTCCAAGGGCAATGTGGTTGATCCAGTTACCCTGATTGACCGCTACGGACTGGATGCCCTGCGTTATTACCTGCTGCGCGAGGTTCCCTTCGGCTCGGACGGAACCTTCACGCCGGAGAGCTTCGTGGACCGCGTTAACTACGACCTGGCTAATGACCTGGGCAATCTGCTGAACCGGACCGGAGCGATGGTGGAGAAATACTTCGGCGGCGAGCTTCCGGCTTACGCAGGCCAGGTAACCCCGTTTGACGGTGAACTTGAGACGGCCGTGCAGAACACTTATGCCAAGGTCGAAGAAGCGATGGAGAAGATGGAATTCTCCGTAGCCCTGACTGCGATTGGCGCGCTGATCAGCCGGACGAACAAATATATCGACGAGACCCAGCCATGGGTACTCGCCAAGGACGAGAGCCGCAGCGGGGAGCTGGCTTCGGTGATGAGACATCTGGTAGAGGGACTGCGCACCGCGTCCATTCTGCTGCAGCCGTTCCTGACCGGCGCTCCCGCGAAGATCTGGGAGCAGCTTGGCATCCAGCCGGGCGAGCTGACCACCTGGGAGAGCGGCAGATCCTTCGGCCTGATTCCAGCGGGAACCAAGCTTGTGAAGGGCGACCCGATCTTCCCGCGCCTGGATGTGGCGCAGGAGGTGGCGTACATCGCCGAAGCGATGGGAGCCGGCAAGCCTGCAGAAGCAGCTGCGGAAGCTGCGCCTGCAGGGGCTGCTGTGACTCCGGAAGCGGCGGGTGCCGATCCGGAGGAAGAGGAGCATAAGGAAGAAATCGGCATCGACGATTTCGCCAAAGCAGAGCTGCGCGTAGCCCAGGTCATCGCCTGCGAGCCGGTGAAGAAGGCGGACAAGCTGCTGAAGCTGCAGCTCGATCTTGGATACGAGCAGCGCCAGGTCGTATCCGGCATTGCGAAGTTCTACACACCGGAGGAGCTGGTGGGGCGCAAGGTGATCTGTATTGTGAACCTGAAGCCGGTGAAGCTGCGCGGCGAGCTGTCGCAGGGCATGATCCTGGCCGCTTCCAAGGGCGAGCAGCTGACGATCGCTACTGTACCGGACAGTATGCCGAATGGAGCCATTGTGAAGTAAAGGCAGGCTGAGCCTAACCGCATTAGATAAGATAAGCGCAATCCCCGCAGGCACCAGGCAGCGGGGATTGCTGTGCTTACAGATCGGAGTTGACTTATCGTAACCATTACTATTATAATTCTAATAGTAAAATTTACGATTTAAGGGGTCGATAGAGAAATGTTGTATAAAAGCTTACAAAAAGGGCTGTTGTCCTCCGCTGTCCTGCTGCTTGTACTGGCACTCGCCGCATGCGGACCTAAGAGCAGCGGCAGCATCACCGAGGGGAAAGTTAATGTTATTACTACCTTTTATCCCATATATGAATTCGCTATTGAAATCGGCGGGGAAGATATCAACGCGATCAATCTGCTTCCTGTTGGGGTAGAGCCGCACGACTGGACACCGCGCAGCCAGGATATTATTAATACTTCTAAGGCACAATTGTTCCTTTATAACGGAGCAGGACTTGAAGGCTGGGTGCCTAATTTCCTCAAAAGCCTTGACAGTGACAGTGAAGCCAAGGCCGTGGAAGTCAGCAAAGGGGTGAAGCTGATTATGACCGACGAGGAAGACGGGCATGATCACGGGCATGATCACAGCCACGGTGAAGAAGAAACAGAAGCAGAACATGGCGACAGCCTGCATACGGACCCTCATACCTGGGTGAGTCCGAAGTCGGCGCTTGTCATGGCCAAGAATATCAAGGACAGTCTTCAGGCTGTTGATCCCGCACATACAGCAGGTTATGAAGAGCGTTACCAGAAGCTTGCAGACCGTCTAAGTGCGCTGGATGATAAGTTCACTGAAGAGCTGGGCAAACTGCCTAACAAGGAGATTGTCGTATCTCATCAGGCATTCTCGTATCTGGCACGTGACTACGGCCTGTCGCAGCACGCGATTATGGGGCTGTCACCGGATGCCGAGCCGCGGGGACAGGATCTGGTCAAGCTGGCGGCACTGATTAAGGAAGAGGGCATCCGCTATATTTTCTTCGAGGAGCTGGTGTCCGATAAGCTGGCCAAAACACTGGCAAGTGAGACTGGCGTGTCTACGATGGTACTGAATCCGGTAGAAGGGCTGACCGAGGCGCAGCAGAAGAATGGGGACAATTATTTCACGCTAATGGAGAAAAATTTGCAAAATCTCATTCTGGCCTTACAATAAAAAGGAAAGTATAAGTGAAAGGCGGTACTTCACATGCAACCGGTATCCCTGGACTGCCATCAGCATATGATCGAAATACAGGATTTGTCCTTCTCTTACGGCGAGCAGAAGGTCATCCATAATCTGAATTATACGGTAAAAGAACGGGATTTCCTCGGCATCCTCGGCTCCAACGGTGCGGGTAAGACCACGCTGCTTAAGATGATTGTCGGACTTCTGCCTGCGACCAGCGGGGAGATCAAATTATTCGGCCAGCCGGTGCGGAAGTTCAAGGACTGGGAACGGATCGGCTATGTGCCGCAGAAGAATGCGTTCAACCCTTTGTTCCCGGCGACCGTGCGCGAGGTAGTATTGTCCGGACTGTATAACAACAAGAACCTGATCCGGCGTGTATCCAAAGCCCAGCATAGACAATGTGAGGATGCGCTTGAAGTGATGCGGATTCAGGACATCGCCGAGAAAAGAGTCGGACAGCTGTCCGGCGGCCAGCAGCAGCGTGTCTTCCTGGCCCGCGCGCTGATCAACCATCCGGATCTGCTGATTCTGGATGAGCCTACCGTCGGTATTGATGCCGAGACACAGGCCGGATTCTTCGAGCTGATTATGCACATGCACGCACATCACCACATGACCTTCCTGATGGTCTCGCATGATATCGACATGATGAAGAATTATCTCGGCAGCGAGCCGGTCCAGAAGAACGGTAAGATCAATTTCTACTGCCGCCATTCTCATGATGCCCAGGACTGCGCCGTTGATAATCTGCAGCATACCCTGTCCTGATAGTATCCGGAGGTGAGTTCGTTCAGTAACATCAGCTTCTCCTGCTCAGCGCTAGAACACAATTCGTTTGTATGGATGATGTTCGTTTGATCAATTTATACTAATGCGCTGTTCAGTTTTCTATGTTGCTTAAATTATACTTCTGTTGTATTTTGTACATTAGATTGTTTACTATGGCTGCCCAATTTGCAGTTCTATTGTATTTTGTACATTCGATTCTTTTGAAATGGCCTATATTTAAGCTTTTTGCCACTTTCAATTGCACAGAATACAATAGAATGGAATCTGATGGTTCAAAATCAAGAATCTATTGCACATTATGCAATAGACCTGCTCTAGCCGCTCATTTTATTATTATCTCTCAGGTCGTCCATTGTACAACATAGGACGACCTTGTATTCTTATTTGTTGACTTATTAATTTCCCTTAACCGTAGTTAGATCCCGCGATTTGTGAAGCGTATCCCGCAGGGAGGAAAAGCGTTCCTTTCACCACCGTCCCTAAACTGCGACAATCCCTCCTCCCACGCCAGTTGCACTTAACGGGTGTCCAGAGGGCAGAGCCCTTGGGGCCCTCCCTTGGCGAAGGGAGGGTTTGGGAGGGATCGAAAAAGGTTTGATAAAGCTTTCGCCTGAAAGGTTTCGCCCTGATAGGTTTTCAGCATTTGAATAGCTTTAATTGGAAAAGGAGAAAAACATCTTGGAAATCCTGTTTAGTGACTTTTTTCAGCGGGCGCTGGCCGGCGGGCTGATGATTGGGATTACGGCGCCGTTGATCGGCGTTTTTCTGGTGCTGCGGCGCCTGTCCATGATCGGAGATACGCTGGCACATGTGACGATCGCCGGGGTAGCGCTGGGCTTCCTGACCGGTTTTTATCCGCTGGGAGCGGGGCTGATCTTCGCTGTGGTGGCCTCGTTTGCGATTGAGAAGCTGCGCAAGGCTTATAAAAGCTACGCCGAGCTGTCCATTGCCATCATCATGTCGGGCGGGGTAGCGCTGGCTTCACTGTTCTTCACCCTGGGCAAAGGGTATAATGCAGATGTAATGAGTTATCTGTTCGGCAGCATTTATACGCTGAATAATATTGATCTTATCGTGGTGGGAATCGTGACGATTGCTGTAGTGGTGGTAGTTACACTATTCTTCAAAGAATTCTTCCTGCTTAGCTTCGAGGAGGATGCGGCCAGTGTCAGCGGACTTCCGGTGAAGCTGCTCAATATGCTGATTACGGTGCTGACCGCGCTGGTGATCAGTACGGCGATCAAGATTGTCGGCTCGCTGCTGGTATCTGCGCTTCTGACTATCCCTGTAGCCATCAGCCTGCTGCTGTCGCGGAGCTTCAAGTCTTCGGTTATCCTGTCTGTAGCGATTGCCGAGATTGCCGTGATCGGCGGGCTTGTAATCGCAGGCGTATGGAACCTGGCTCCGGGAGCGACGATTGTCCTGCTGCTGATTGCACTGCTGACCTTAACGCTGATCGGCAAAAAAGGGCTGCCTGCGTAAACCAAAAACCAAAATTGTACGTTTGGTAGGTTTGATTCAGCACAACTACATATCACAGCTACTGCTATACGAAGTGACCCCGAGTATGGAAGGAGAGATGCGCCCAGTGTCCAACCTGAATGCAGGAATCGCTTTTGCCGCCGGAGTGGCGTCATTCATATCACCGTGCTGTCTGCCGCTCTATCCTTCATATCTATCTTATATTACCGGATTATCGGTGCAGGAGCTGAAGAGCGGAAGCAACAGCAAAGAGGTCCGTCTCCGGACCCTCTCGCATACGCTGGCTTTCATCCTGGGCTTCTCGGCAGTGTTCTATACCCTTGGCTTCGGAGCCGGGCTGTTCGGCGAATTCTTCAATGAACAGCGGGATCTGATCCGCCAGTTGTCGGCAGTCTTAATCATTGTGATGGGGCTCTTCCTGCTGGGTGTGTTCCAGCCGCAGTTCCTGCTCAGGGAACGCAAGCTGGAGCTGAGATGGAAGCCTGCGGGATACCTGGGCTCCTTCATCTTCGGCATTGGATTCTCTGCGGGCTGGTCTCCATGTATCGGGCCGATCCTGACGGCAATTATCGCGTTATCCGCCAGTGATCCGGGAACGTGGTTTACCATGATTACGGCGTACAGTATCGGCTTTGCGCTGCCGTTCTTCGGACTGGCCTTTTTCCTGGGCGGCGCGCGGAAGATTCTGAAATACTCCAATCTGCTGATGAAGCTGGGCGGCGGGCTGATGGTGTTCATGGGCATTTTGCTGTTCACCGATCAGATGTTCCGCATTACGATATGGCTGCAGGGAATCACGCCGCGCTGGCTGATTTTCTAGCTTAAGTGAAATAATCAATGGCCGCTTCCGGAAAATGCTCAAAAATCCGCTCTGTGATGAATTCGCGCAGGGCGGTTTGCTGTTCGTCAGGGTAGACATATTTGTTCTGTCCCCATTTGCCCCATTTCTTCTTGCGCTTCTCGATGTCCATCTCCAGCTTCGACTTCGGATAACGTTTCTCGATCACCGTCTTCGCTGTTTTGGTGAACCGGTGCTGGATCATTTCAAAGGTCAAGCCGTTGCCTATTCCGGGCGGCAGGGCATGGGCCAGCTTCTCCAGGAGCTCCGCATAGCCTGCTTCCCAGCCGTCATGCCAGATAATAGGGGCGATGATGAAGCCCAGCGGATAACCGGCACGGGCGATTTGACCGGCGGCCTCAATCCGTTCCTCGAACCGTGAGGTGGCAGGCTCGAAGTTCTTGATGACATAATCGGCATTCACACTGAAGCGTACCCGGGTATGTCCGTTATGCTTCAGCTTAAGCAGGGGCTCGACATGCTGGTACTTGGTCACGAAGCGTAGCCGCCCGAGCGGCTCCTCCGCCATGAATTCAATTAATTCGGTCAGGGAGCCGGTAATATGCTCAAGCCCCAGCGGATCTGAGGTACAAGCGGCTTCAAATGTCGTGATTTCCGGGGAACGCTCTACGATATATTTTTTGGCCGCATCCATGATATCTCCGGTATTCACGTAGACACGGATGTAGGGCTTGGCTCCAAGCGTGGTCTGCAGATAACAGTAATGGCAGTGACCCATACAGCCTGTGGCAATTGGAATCGCGTAATCGGCAGACGGCTTCGACTGGTCAAAGGTCAAGGTTTTGCGCAGACCGACTACGAGCGTTCTTTTGGCGATTTTGTATTGCTCTACCTCGGTCTCGCCGGGCAGATTGGTGATCCGGTTATGCGAAGTCGTCATGCGGTAGGGGATATTGCGGGACTTGACCCATTCCATGATCCGCTCCCCTTTGGGATAGTTCAGGGCGTCAGGTTCAAAAAAAACTAGCTCCGGGATGAACAGGCCGGTAGGCTTGCGCTGTTTTTTGGCAGGAGGGTGTTCTGGAGTTATTATGGTCATCATTTCACGCTCCTTAGGGATGAGGATAGCCTTATTGTGCCGATCTGCAGGCGAATGGAATCCTGGTAAACATCGCTAAGCGCAGGTAAGTCCGAGCGGCAGGACTTGCCAAGGAGCGGCAGAAACATGTATCATTGTTAGAGCAAGGCCCGGTCCCACCGTTACGTTCATTATAGAAAAGAGGTAAGCCAGAATGCCAACACCCAGCATGGAGGATTATTTGGAGCGCATATATAAGCTCATCGACGAGAAGGGTTATGCGCGGGTCTCGGATATTGCCGAGGGACTGGAAGTCCATCCCTCCTCTGTGACCAAGATGATCCAAAAACTGGATAAGGACGAATATCTCATCTATGAGAAATATCGTGGGCTTGTCCTAACAAGCAAAGGGAAAAAAGTGGGGAAACGTCTTGTGGACCGCCATCAGCTGCTGGAGGAGTTCCTCGGGATTATCGGGGTACAGCAAGAGCATATTTATAAGGACGTTGAAGGCATTGAGCATCATTTGAGCTGGGATTCCATCACCCGGATCGAAACGCTGGTGGAGTATTTCCGCCGGGATGAAGCGCGTCTGCAGACCTTATACGATATTCACCATGAGATGGCCAGCGATTCGTAAATGTGGCTTTTTTTGTTTGATTAGCGCAACCTTTCCAGTTTTATTACGTCAAAACGGAGACCGTTCCTTTTTCATCAAGGAAGGATTCCGTTTACAAAAGAGCGGCCTTCTCCCTTATCCAAGGACGAGAGGGTCATTTTTTTGTTTACATATAACTTCAATACCTGGGAGGAATTATGAATTACCGTAAATGGATTGTGGGATTATTAGTGGTTATGCTATGTCTGCCTATGTGGACGCCTGGTGCGCGTGCGGCTTCCTTGCAGATTACCATTGAACTGGATGGAGAGACCCTGAACAGTGACGTACCGCCTTATATTACGCGTTCCAATGTAACGATGGTGCCGGCCGGAGTGATCAGCCAAGGACTTGGCGCCGGTGTGAAGTGGGATCAGGCCAGCAAGACAGCAACCATCAGTAAGGGAAATGATGTCCTGAAGCTGACCAGCGGGAGCAAGAGTGCTATCGTTAACGGGGCTTCGGTAAGTCTGGATACTTCCGTGCAGATTACGCAGGGCCGGGTAATGGTTCCGCTGCGGTTTGTCAGCGAGCAGCTTGGGCTGCAGGTGGTCTGGAACCAGGCTACGAAGCATATTGCTTTATATTCAAATATAGAAATCGGCGGACCGGCAACACCTTCAACACCGGCTGTTCCGACTGTACCTGCACCTACCGTGCCCACGCCTGTAGTGCCGATACCGACAGTGCCAACGCCAACGGTACCCTCCATTCCCGGGGCCAAAACCAGTAAGGCAATGAAGGGGGCCTGGGTGTCCACCGTGTATAATCTGGATTGGCCTTCAACGTCTTCTGCCAGCAATGCCGACAAGCAGAAGAGGGAATTCGACAGCTTGCTGGACAAGCTGAAGGCTGCCGGGTTCAATAGTGTGTTCGTGCAGGTCAGACCCTCCGGGGATGCGCTCTATCCTTCACAGATTGTTCCCTGGTCGAAGGTGCTTAGCGGCACACAGGGGAAGGAACCCGGCTACGATCCGTTACAGTATATGGTCAGCAGTGCCCACAGCCGGGGGATGCAGCTACACGCCTGGTTCAATCCGTTCCGGGCTACGACAGATGCCTCCACGAGCGGTCTTGCCCCTAACCATGTAGCCAAGCAGCATCCGGACTGGATCGTCAAAGCCGAGAACAAGCTGTACATCAATCCGGGGGTTCCGGAAGCGCGGCAGCATATCATTGACACCGTGATGGAAGTGGTCAGAGGGTATGATATTGACGGTGTGCATTTGGATGATTATTTCTATCCCTCCAACGTAGCCTTTGCTGATGAACCTGCATTCAAGGCTTATAATTCGCAAGGCATTGCAACCAAAGGAGACTGGCGGCGGGATAATATCAATCAGTTCATCCGACAGCTGGGGCAGGAGATTCATGCAGCGAAGCCGTCGGTATCCTATGGTGTCAGTCCGTTCGGGGTATGGCGCAATAAAAAGGCGGACAGCAGCGGCTCGGATACTACCGCGGGGGTGTCTGCTTACGATGACATGTATGCAGATGTGCGCACATGGATCAAGAGCGGCTGGATCGACTACGTCGCCCCGCAGGTCTATTGGAGTCTCTCTTTCAGTGCTGCTCGTTACGACAAGCTGGTAGACTGGTGGGTGAACGAAGTCACTGGAACGAACGTCAAGCTATACATCGGCCTGGCCTCCTACAAAGTAGGAGATACCAAGCAAACTGCGGAATGGCAGAGCGGGGAACAGATTATCAACCAGCTCAAGTATAATGAGAAGTACGATCAGGTTGCGGGCAGTATTCTGTTCCGGGCCAATGATATTGTAGTACGTAATCCTTATGGCCTGGCCGGTCTGCTCAGCTTTTATTTTAAGAATTAATAATGTGTAAGTTAAGCCATAATCTCATGTCATGAATAGTCCCCCGTGCTCATAGATAACAATACAATCTATGGAACGGGGGTTTGCCATGTATGGAGATTAACGCAGTTTTTGAAGGCGGAGGGGTCAAAGGGATTGCACTGGCAGGCGCGGTGGAAGCGACGGAACGGGCAGGGCGGACCTTTGGGCGGGTAGCGGGGACCTCTTCCGGCTCTATTATTGCCTCACTGCTGGCAGCGGGCTACAGCGGGGAGGCGATGAGCCGGATCATCCGGCAGACGCCGTTCACCTCCTTTCTGACGAGGGGGGCACTGTTCAATACAGCCTTCGTCGGACCGGCCTTGCGTGTGCTGCTGAAGAAGGGCCTGTACTCGGGTCAGGCGCTGGAATCGTGGATTCGCAATCTCCTGCGGGAGAAAGGGGTGGTTACCTTTCGTGACTTGCCGCGCGGCAAGCTGAGGGTAATCGCTTCAGATATTACAAGCGGGCGGATCGTTGTGCTGCCCGATGATCTGGAGCTGTACGGAATTGCACCGGACAGCTTCGAAGTAGCCAAAGCGGTGCGGATGAGCTGCAGCATTCCGTACTTCTTCGATCCCGTGATCCTGCGGCTGGCCGGGGAGGCGGCAAGGGGGAAATCTTTTACCGGGCAGATGATCTATATGGTAGACGGAGGGGTACTGAGTAACTTTCCGCTCTGGCTGTTCGAGGAGAAGAAGCACGGCTTCCCGTCTGCCAAGCACAGAACGCCTACGGTAGGCTACCAGCTGATCGGGAAGACGTCCCCGCAGCCGCATCAGATCACCGGGCCGTTCAGTATGCTGCAGGCGATGGTGGAGACGATGCTGTCTGCGCATGACGAGCGGTATATTGAGACGGATAAGTTCGTGCGTACCGTTAAAATTCCTACGCTGGGCATCTCCACCACCCAGTTCCGGCTCTCCCGGGAGCAGAGTGATGCACTGTATACCGCAGGCATTCTGGCGGGGGAAGACTTCTTCACCCATTGGCGGCCCGCATATCCTACATACATCCGGGAGCAATCCCGTCAGCTTACCTCTCCTAAGCGATAACCAAAAAGGCATCCCGCACGTGGTCTTAACCACGCGGAGATGCCTTTTGCAGCTTGTATTTAGCTTTCAGTGATATTTGGGAAGCTGGTCGTCATTCTTGCCCTTGCTGCCTTCAATCACCTGGAAGGGATAGCTTTTGCGCTTACTCGGTACGCCTTGGGTTTTGCGGATTCCGGCAACCTTGGACATCGTCTTGGCCGAAGGCTTGATCTTGGTGCGCGGCCGTCCGGGCCCGCCTCCCATTCTGCCGGGAGCCACCTTGTAGGCGTAATATAGCAGCGCCAGCAGGACGAGCGGGAAAATAAAGAAAGACAGGGCCGCAATGCCGCGTACCATCAGATCCACTACCAAACCCCATACTGCAAGAGCTGTTGTAATCCAAAAAATCAAAGCATGTCTGATCATTGGCCACTCATCCTTTCGCAGGATCCAAAATGCCGCCTGACACACTTGCCTCCGAATATCCTCTTGCTTCTATTGCGGCGTCCAGCTCCCGCATCCGGTTGAACGAGGCGATCGACACCTCAACCATATCGTCCTTGGGTTCCTTAGTAGTTAAGAGCTGAAGCCACAGTCCCGGATACCCGAGATACTTGAGGCCGGGAACATCTCTTACCGCATTCGTGCCCTTCAGAACCTCGAACGAGATTCCAATGACAACCGGCAGAAGGATGATCCGCTGCAGCACCCGTTCCATTAGACTATCCCATGGGACGACGGAGTAGATAATGACACCGAGGATAATGGTCAGCATCATGAAGCTGCTTCCGCAGCGGTAATGCAGACGGCTGTATTTCTGTACATTCTGTACGGTCAGTTCTTCGCCGGCTTCAAAAGCGCTGATTACCTTATGCTCAGCCCCATGATACTGGAAGAGCCGCTTGATCACCGGGGTCTGCGAGATCGCCCAGAGATACACCAGCAGGAGGATCAGCTTGATGCCGCCTTCCACAAGGTTGTGCAGAATATAGCTGTCAAATACATTCTTGAATAAAAAATCTTCGACGAATACCGGCACCAGGGTGAAGATCAGCTTGCCGAACAGGAATGAGAGAATACCCATCACGGCTACGCCGAAAATCATGCCAAGACTCCAGCCTTCGTCTTTCTTCTTCTCCTTGCCCTTGGCCTGCTGCTTCGCAAGCTCCTCCGGCTCCGTCTCATCCTCGGCATAGGATTCAGCCGAATAGTTCAGGTGCTTCGAGCCTTTGGCGCTGGAATCTATAATACTGACAATGCCGCGAAGCAGCGGAATCTTGCGCAGTCTAAGGACCCAGCTCTTGTCGCTCTTCGGCACCTCCAAAAATGTAATCTCCTGATTCTTCCGTCTTACGGCTGTTACGTTGATATGCTTGCCGCCGAACATGACGCCTTCAATGACGGCTTGGCCGCCGTAACTGGGAGTTTCCTGGGACAACCAATTCACCTTCCCGTATTTTGATATGATTTATATAATACATTGTAACTAATTTTTAACCACATTACTAGTTGGATTGCCTTTTGCTGTACATACTAGCTATAGAGAGCGGAGTGGAAACCGGGTTAACCCCATACCGAAAGTGAGGGAGCTCTATGAGTTCTTCAAGCAAGCAAAAGACAGTCCAGACGAATCCCTTTTATTTTTCCATTGAACTGGGTTATTTCGCCGGTTTGATCTGGGGAGGGGCGCACTGGCTGATGTATGTCCTGCATTTTACCAAGGTCATTCCGGGATTTTTGGCGGAGCCCTTTTTCAAGCATGATTTTTTGCTGACGCCTGCCGGGTATCTGCTCGGATATTTATTTTTTATCGCCTTCTCTGTCCTGTCGTCCCTGATCTACGTGCTTATATTCCGCAAGCTTAACGGGCCTTGGCCGGGGATGTTATACGGGATTCTCTGGTGGTCGGCCCTGTTCCTGGCCTGTTCCCGCTGGTTCCTGCTCCAGCCGCCGTTCAAGCTGCCGTGGACTACGGTGATCAGCGAATTCTGCCTCTTCCTGCTCTGGGGACTATTCATCGGATATACAGCGGCGATCGAGTACACGGACGAGCGCAAACGCGAGCAGCAGACCAAGCTGGCCTGAGCCTGCGAAAAAACTTCTCAGTTGGCCTGCCACTATGTTAAAATACAATGTGGCTATTTCGAGAGGAGAATGAAAATGGGCAACAAGCGCGTCTCCAAGCTGCGTAAGGTTTTGCAGGAACAGGGACTGGATGCGATGTTAATAACCAGCGGCTATAACCGCCGCTATTTGAGCGGATTCACCGGCTCCTCCGGTTATGTGCTGGTTACCGGGGATGACAGCTATCTGCTGACGGACTTCAGGTATATGACACAGGCATCGGAAGAAGTAACCGGACTCAAGGTTGTTCAGCACGAAGCGAAATTCATCGACACAGTACGTGAGCTGCTGCCGAAGGGCGGACAAGCCCGGGTGGGCTTCGAGCAGGATGATGTGACCTTCAGCGCGTACACTGCGTATGCCGAGGCTCTGCAGCCGGCTGTCATGGTGCCGTTGTCCAAGACTGTTGAGAACCTGCGCATGTTCAAGGACGAAGAAGAGCTGGCTGTGATGCAGCGGGCGGCCGATCTGGCTGACGCCACGTTCAGTCATATCCTGAATGTGATCAAGCCGGGCATGACTGAACGTGATGTCGATCTGGAAATGGAATTCTACATGCGTACGCATGGTGCGACTTCGTCTTCGTTCGATACGATTGTCGCCTCCGGCGAACGTTCGGCTATGCCGCATGGGGTTGCCAGCAGCAAGATTATCGGGAACAACGAATTCGTCACCTTCGATTTCGGTGCCCTGCTGGACGGCTATTGCTCGGATGTAACACGTACAATTGCTCTGGGATCACCGGACCCCAAGCTGAAGGAAATCTATGATGTTGTACTGGAAGCGCAGCTTCACGCGCTGGCGCATATCAAGCCCGGTATGACCGGCCGCGAATGCGATGCCCTGGCCCGGGATATCATCACCCGTTACGGGTATGGGGAGTATTTCGGCCACAGCACAGGCCATGGTCTCGGGATGGAAGTACATGAGTGGCCGCGGTTGTCCAAGCTGGCAGATGAAGTGCTGCAGCCGGGGATGGTCGTCACTGTGGAGCCGGGAATCTACCTCGCCGGCCTTGGCGGTGTGCGGATTGAAGATGATATCGTCATTACCGACAGCGGCATCGCGCTGCTGACTCATTCATCTAAGGATTATACGGTACTGTAAGACATTACTATTCAGTTAATTTATCAATTCCAGGAGGGATTTTTTGTGATTTCAGTTAATGATTTCAAGACAGGCTTGACCGTAGAAGTAGAAGGGGACATCTTCACCGTCCTGGATTTCCAGCATGTTAAGCCGGGTAAAGGCGCAGCCTTTGTCCGCTCCAAGCTGAAAAACCTGCGTAACGGCAATACGGTTGAGCGCACCTTCCGTGCCGGCGAGACCATTGGCCGCGCCATCATCGAGAACCGTGGTGTACAGTACCTGTATGCTAGCGGTGCGGAGCATGTGTTCATGGATAACGAAACCTATGACCAGTTCGAATTGACTGCCAAGCAGCTCGAATGGGAGCTTAACTTCCTTAGAGAGAACATGACAGTGAACATCGTCAGCTACCAGGGTGAGATCCTCGGGATTAACCTGCCTACAAGCGTGGAGCTGAAGGTGACTGAGACCGAACCGGGCGTTAAAGGCAACACGGCTCAAGGCGCAACCAAAGCCGCTACGCTGGAGACCGGTCATACGGTACATGTTCCACTTTTCATTAATGAAGGAGATGTTCTCCTGATTGATACCCGCGAAGGTAAATATATTTCCCGCGCGTAGGAGCTGATTTCCGCTCAGGGTTCCACAGGTTTCATCCGGCCTCCCCGCATTTTGCGGCGGAGGCATTTTATTTTGTGAAACCATTAACGCATGGTATGATTTTCGTATTATACTGTGTTAAAGCATTAACCAAAATATAAGCTACTACTTAGAGCGAAATAGGGAGTGAATGGAACTTTGTCACTTTATGTCATGAAATTCGGAGGCAGCTCCGTCGGCGACATTGAACGCATGAAGCGTGTTGCCGGGCGTATCGCAGCCAAGCAGGATGAAGGACACCGCTGCGTGGTGGTGGTATCCGCTATGGGGGATACGACAGATGAACTGATCGATCAGGCGAAACAGCTGAACGGGCAGCCTCCCGCACGGGAGATGGATATGCTGATGACTACGGGGGAACAGATCTCTGTAGCGCTTCTGTCTATCGCTCTTCACGGGCTGGGACGGAGTGCGGTCTCCTATACAGGCTGGCAGGCGGGGTTCCGTACCGATGAGACTCATGGCCGTGCGCGGATCAGCGAAATCGTTCCACGCCGTGTTCTGGAGTCGCTGGAGCGCGAACAGATTGTGATCGTTGCCGGCTTCCAGGGAATGACGCTGGATGGCGAGATCACTACGCTGGGCCGCGGAGGTTCGGATACCACAGCGGTAGCGCTGGCCGCAGCCATCAAAGCGGATGTCTGTGAAATCTATACCGATGTGGACGGCATCTATTCCACAGACCCGCGTATTGTGAAGACAGCGCGGAAGCTGAAGGAAATCTCGTATGACGAGATGCTGGAGCTGGCTAATCTCGGTGCAGCTGTGCTGCATCCGCGTGCCGTAGAATATGCCAAACGATATCAAGTGAAGCTGGTCGTCAGATCGAGCTTTAATCATAATGAAGGTACTGTTGTGAAGGAGGAAGCAAGCATGGAGCAGGGTGTGGTAGTAAGCGGAATAGCATATGACAAGAATGTGGCCCGGATCAGTATTCTCGGGGTACCGGATGTACCGGGTGTACTCGCCCAGGTATTCGGCAAGCTGGCCGATGAGGGTGTGGACGTTGATATTATCGTACAGAGCGGGGTGCAGAATGAGACTGCTGATTTCTCCTTTACTGTAGCGCTCAGTGATCTGGTGAAGGCCAAAGAGGTCATCGAAGGACTGCATAGCGCGCTGCCGTACCGTGAAGTAACTTCCGAGGACAGTCTGGTCAAGGTGTCGATTGTCGGCGCCGGTATGGTCAGTCATCCGGGGGTTGCCGCCAAGATGTTCGAGGTGATCTCGAATGAAGGGGTAAGCATCAAGATGGTCAGTACTTCCGAGATTAAGGTATCTTGTGTGATCGAATCCGGCAACCTGCAGCAGATTATTCAGGCGCTGCATACGGCGTATAATCTGGATACGGCAGAGCAGGCCTTCGTCGGAGGTCCGCAGGACCGCCGCTAAGCCGCTGAAGGGCTAGTCTACAGCATAACCATACATCAGGGATGTTCTCCGGCAGGAAGGCTGGAGGGCGTCCCTGTTTGGCTTCTGGCGGCGGGTGAGTCTAAACGGATTAGGAGCATGGGCCGGATATTTGCGAAAACCGAACACAATTGGACTGGGAGCGCCGGTAGGCCAAATGTAATCGGAAAACCGAACACAATTGGACCGGAAGCGCCGGGTAGGCCAAATGTAATTGAAAAACCGAACAAAATTGGACTGGACGCGCCGCATAGGCCGAATGTAATCGAAAAACCGAACACAATTGGACTGGGATCGCCGCGTAGGCCAAATGTAATCGAAAAATGTAATCGAATAAACCGAACACAATTGGATTGTGAGCGCCACGTAGGCGGAATGTAATCGGAAAACCGAACACAATTGGACTGGACGCGTCATGTAGGCCGAATGTAATCGGAAAACCGAACACAATTGGATTGGGAGCGCTGCGTAGGCCGAATGTAATCGAAAAACCGAACACAATTGGACTGTGAGCGCCACGTAGGCCGTGCGTTTATCGCAGGTTGTGCAAGAAGTATTTTCACAGAAAACCGAATACACTGTACCATCGTAAAATTAAAAAGAGTGCTGTTACCCGCTTCTGTGGGAGCAGCACTCTTTTATTTTGCCGCAGGATATGCCGCTTGCCGGGCGCTCCCGCGAACAGGCGGTAAGTTCGCTCCTTCTCAGCTCAGGCGTCTGAACCGGCCCATGATCTCAACCGTCTCCAGCACATTTACAAAAGACTTCGGATCGGTCTCAAGAATCGTCTTGCGCAGATCAGCCAGCTCGTAGCGCGTAGTTACGGTCATCAGCATGGTATTGCCCTCGTGGCTGTACCCGCCTTCGGCATTAACCACCGTGATGCCGTGAGGCAGACTGGTCAGACGGTTCAGCATCTTCTCCCGTTCCTTCGTGACAATGAAGCAGGTCAGCTTGATATGGCGGATGTGGATCATGTCCACCACCCGGCTTTTGACGAAGATACAGAGCATCGCGTACAGCGCGGAATCCCAGCTTTTGAAGAAGCCCAGGCATAGAATGACGACACCGTCCATTACGAACAGCACAGTCCCCATAGGAATATCCCGCTTGCGGGTAATGATAGAGCCGAGAATATCGAAGCCCCCGGAGGAGCCCCCCGCCCGCAGCGAGAAGCCTACCCCGCCCGCAATAATCACCCCGCCGAATATACTGGCCAGAATCGGGTCCTTGGTCAGCTTCACCGCAGGAATGAGGTTCAGGAACCAGGTGGTGGAGAGGACGGACAGCATGCTATAGCAGATGTATTTCTTCCCCACAGCAACGAACCCCCAGACCAGGATGGGCAGGTTAATGGCGAAATAATACAGCGAGATAAACTTTGGATGTGTCACATAACCGATGATAGAGGCCGTTCCCGCTACACCGCCGCTAAGCAGCTGATGCGGAATGAGGAACAGGCGAAGCCCCGCCGCTACCAGGAAGGCTGAAAATAGGATAATGGCTACTTCTTTTACCTGTCTGACTATGGTTCCTGATACAAGCGGTACTACTAAATTACGAACTTGCATGACTGTGCTCCCCTTCTTTGCCCTAATATAAGAAAAATTAATTTTATCATACCGATGATATTTTTTTATAGCGTATAGGACTATGATTTCTTTCACACTCCCGGAAATATGTGCTAGTGTCCATCATTTCTTCTTGTCTAAAGCAGCCTGCCGCCGCATATCCATGGATAACATAGATTTGAACAAAGGAGTGGGGAAATGTGGACAAGTATGTAAGCTGGATGGCGGTGTTGCGGCTGCTGTCGGGCAGCGTGGAGATTGCGGCTGCCATAATTATGCTGAAGCTGAACCAGGTGGATAAGGCGCTCGCCGTCAATTCCGGGCTGGCGCTGGTCGGACCGACAATTCTCGTTCTGACCACGGCAATCGGGCTTACAGGGATGGCAGAGCAGTTGTCATGGGGCAAGCTGGGCTGGATCGGCTGCGGGGTGGCTTTTCTCTTAATCGGAATTCTGAAGAAATGATAGATGATAGTCATAAACTACAAGTACAAGCATAAATATGGAATAAAGCTATTTAGTAGAGGACAGCTTGGGGGTACCTGGTATGGCTAATGATTGGCTTCTGTTGTTTCCCGAGAGAGTAAGAGCACTGCTCGGCGGCCTCCCCGTTGCGCTCTTGGACAAGGTGGAGGAGATTCGTGTCCGTGAGGGACGGCCGCTTGAGATTAACTATTCCGGCAAATATCATTTTGTAGGCGCTGGCGGCCGTCTGACCCTGCTTCCCGGTGAGGCGTACAAGCCCGACCGGGAGGATTCGCACCGCTTGCTGGACCTCATCAGCAATCATTCACTCTATACGATGGAAGAGGAGCTGCGCAAAGGCTTCATCACCATCCCCGGCGGGCACCGGATCGGCCTCTCCGGCCGGACGGTCCTAAGCGGAGGCGGGGTTGAGCATCTGCGCGATATTACCGGCTTCAATGTGCGGATTGCCCGTGAGGTGCACGGCATTGCCGACGGAGTGCTGCCGTATCTGCTGGACCGGGGGCGGCAGCGGGTCATGCATACGCTGATCCTGTCCCCGCCGCAGCATGGCAAGACAACGCTGCTGCGTGACCTGGCCAGGCAGCTCTCGGCCGGAGGGCGGGGCGGCCGCGAGGGCAGCCGTCCGGGGCTGAAGGTCGGCATCGTCGATGAACGCTCTGAGATTGCCGGCAGCCGCCGGGGAATTCCCGCCTTCGATGTCGGGCCGCGTACGGATATTCTGGATGGCTGCCCTAAGGCGGAAGGCATGATGATGATGATCCGCTCGCTGTCGCCCGACGTGCTGATTGCCGATGAGATCGGCCGCATGGAGGATGCAGAAGCGGTAACAGAGGCGCTGCATGCGGGAATCTCGGTGGTCGCTTCCGCGCATGGCAAGGATGTGTCCGAGCTGGCCCGGCGGCCCGGGCTAGGCGGGCTGCTGGAGCACCGCATGTTCGAGCGGTATGTGATTCTGCACCGCGCAGAGTCGGGCTTGTCCTTCCGCATTCTGGACGCCCAGAAGCGGGCGCTGCTGCTGACGCCGGAAGACCGGGCGGAGCCGGTGAGCGGAGGTGACCGCCATGCTTAAGCTGCTTGGTGCAGTACTCATCGTACTGGCCGGTACGCTGGCCGGCTTCAAGCGGGCAGCCCAGTATGCCGACCGGCCCCGGCACATCAGAGCCTTGATTGCAGCGCTGCAGCGGCTGGAGACCGAGATCCAGTATGGATACACGCCGCTGCCGGAGGCGCTGCGCCGGATCGGGACGCAGACGAAGGAGCCGCTGAAGGCCTTCTTCCTCATGGCAGCGGCGGAGATGAGTCCTCCGCAGAACTGCACTGCCGAAGAAGCTATCCGGCGGTCTATGGAAGCCCACTGGAGCAGCGCATCGCTGAAAGGAACGGAGAAGGAGATCGTCCGGCAGCTAAGCTGCACGCTCGGAACCAGTGACCGGTCCAACCAGAGTACGCATATTGCACTGGCTTTACAGCAATTGAAGCAGGAGGAGACAGCGGCCAGAGAAGATCAGGGCAAATATGAGAAAGTGAGTAAAAGCCTGGGTCTGCTGCTTGGAGCATTGATCGTCATTTTGATCTTTTAGCGAGGTGCCAGGAATGAATATTGAAGTCAACGCGATCTTTCAGATTGCCGGCATCGGCATCATTATCGCCATGATCCACACGGTGCTTAAGCAGATGGGCAAAGAGGATATCGCCCACTGGGTAACGATTGTCGGTTTTATTATCGTGCTGTTTATGGTCATCCGGATGCTGGACGGACTGCTTCAGGAAATCAAAACGATTTTTCTTTTTCAATAGGCTGACGTTATGGAAATCATTCAAATCGTGGGAATTGGCATCTTGTCGACCGTCCTCATCCTCGTACTGAAGGAACAAAAGCCGATATTCGCCTTCCTGCTCGCTACGGCGGCAGGCATCCTGATCTTCCTGTTCCTGATCGGCAAGATCGGAATGATTCTCGGTACGCTGGAGCGGGTCGCGGAATCCTCCGGGATGGAAATGATCCACATCAAAACCGTGTTCAAGATCATCGGCATTTCATATATTGCGGAGTTCGGGGCACAGATCGTACGGGATGCCGGGCAGGAATCCATTGCCTCGAAGATAGAGCTGGCCGGGAAAGTACTGATTATGGTGCTGGCCGTGCCGATTATCAGCATCATTATCGAAACGGTGATGAAGCTGCTGCCGGCCTGAAGCAGAGGAGAAACCGGACAAGTTGGAGGGAAACGGAGGTGAGGGGAATGCAGGAGCACAGTGTTTTTCGTCCGCCCAAAGGTTACAGGCTGCTCTTGCTTCTGCCGTGTCTTGTGCTGGCGCTTCTGCTGCTGCTGTGCGGAAACACCGCCAGCGCCTCAAGCGCCGCTCCGGCTCCGGCAGCCCCGTCCTCAGGCGACAGCGGAGGCTCACCGTCCCCTGTGGACCAGTGGGTAAGGCAGCAGGCCGAGAATCTGCCGAAGGATAAGGTGGAGTCTTACTGGGATCAGCTGATGAAGGATTACGGGGGATTTTTCCCCGAAGGCCGGACCCCGTCCCTGATGGATATGCTGCTGCCGGGAGATGAGGGCTTAAGCTTCAAAAGCGTATTGTCAGGCCTGACCAACTTCATGTGGCACGAGGTGCTCTACAACGGCAAGCTGCTGGTCACGATTGTGATGATCAGTGTGCTGAGCATGATTCTGGAGACGCTTCAGACCGCTTTTGAACGGAAATCAGTCAGCAGGATCGCTTATATGCTCTGTTACATGGTTGTGCTGGTCATCGCTGTCAACAGCTTCAACATCGCCATCGGCTACGCCAAGGATGCCATCGACCGGATGATCGACTTCATGATGGCCATGATTCCGCTGCTGTTCGCGCTTCTGGCTTCGATGGGCAACATCGTCACGGTGTCGGTAACCCATCCGCTGATCGTGTTCATGATTCATACCGTAGGCACACTTATTCATACCCTGGTCTTCCCGCTGCTGTTCTTCTCGGCGGTGCTGCATCTGGTGAGCGCAATGTCGGAGAAGTACAAGCTGACCCATCTCGCCAACCTGCTGCGCAATATCGGGGCCGGATTGCTTGGAGTGCTGCTTACGGTCTTCCTCGGCGTGATCTCGGTCAGAGGGATTACAAGCTCGGTAACCGACGGGGTGACCATTCGCGCCGCCAAATATATTACAGGCAATTTCGTACCGGTAATCGGCAAAATGTTCGCGGACGCGACAGACACGGTGATCTCGGCCTCGCTGCTGGTGAAGAACGCCATCGGGCTCTCGGGAGTGATTATTATCCTCTTCCTCTGCGCTTTTCCGGCGATCAAAATCCTGATTCTCGCCCTGATCTACAATCTGGCCGCCGCCGTGATGCAGCCGCTGGGCGAGACGCCGATTGTAATCTGCCTGCAGACGATCGGCAAAAGCATGATATACGTCTTCGCTGCGCTGGCTGCGGTGTCACTGATGTTCTTCCTGGCCGTCACCATTATGCTGACTGCGGGCAATGTGACCGTCATGATGCGGTAGAAACTCACATTTCAAGGGAGGTGCGCCATGTCCTGGCTCAGCAGCTGGCTTCATGAGCTGATTCTGGTAGTGCTGATGGCTGCATTTGTGGAGATGCTGCTGCCCAGCAAATCCATGGAACGCTACGCCCGACTGGTCCTTAGTCTGCTGGTGCTGCTGACGATGCTCAGCCCGCTTGTCTCTCTGCTGAAGGGGGATGCCAGCAAGGAGCTCAGCGTGGCAATGCAGCAGCAGGAGAGAAGCGGGGGACTCTTATCCGGGGAAGATGATGGCGCAGACTCGCTGGAGAAGATTCTGGCGGACGGACGGATGCTTGCCGCCGGAGCACAGGATCAGAGCCTGAAGCTGGCTGCCGAAGAGATTGCCGGCCAGATGCGTGACCAGATTGCCGGCAGTACCGGCATCGGCGGGGTGAAGGTTACGGTTGCCCTCGCTATGGGGCCGAATCCAAGTGCTCCGCTCGGCAAGGATGTGCCGCTGATCTCCTCGGTCACGGTAGCTCTTCCGGCAGCGGAGAGCGGCGCTCAGAGCGCTGTCCCGGGCTCTGGTGCCGCTGCCCTTCCATCAGGCCGTCCGATACAGATTAACCCTGTCCAGCCGGTCCAGGTCAGCCTGGAGGACGGCAGCGGGGATGGCGAAGCTCAGGGAGCGGCCCCGGGGGTTGCAGAACCGGCAGATCCGGCGGCTTCAGCCGCAGGGACGGAAGCAGGAACCATTATCGAGCTGCTGGAGAAGAACTGGAACCTGGACCCCGATCTGATCAAGGTACAGAGCACCGGGTCCGATACTGTGAAATCATAAGAGAAGGAGGGAATTCAATGGGCAAATGGATGAAAAAGCTGGAGCAGTGGGCCGGAGGCGGAAACGGCAGCCCGAAGCGCAGCCACACATTCCGCTGGCTGATTATTCTCGGCCTGCTGGGTGTAGCGATCATGCTGTTCAACTCCTTCGTGAATGTGAAGAAGCTGGACAACGAGAACACGGGGCGTGAACCGCCGGTTACCGAGACCTCGCAGACCGTCATGCAGCAGGAGGCCGGGAACGCTAATTCTTTTGACGGCCTCGAACTGGCGATGGAGAACCGCACGAAGGAAATCCTGGAGAAAATTGTTGGAGTCGGCACAGTAGATATTATGGTCACCGTAGACTCCACAGAGGAAATAGTTGTGCAGCGCAATATGAATGATTCGCAGCAACAGAGCGAGGAGACGGATGCCAGCGGCGGCAAACGCCATACCACGCAATATTCCAGGGACGGGGAGATCGTCACCTACAGCCAGTCAGGCGATGAGACTCCGATCATTACCAAACGGATCAAACCCCAGGTGCGCGGTGTGCTGGTAGTCGCCAAGGGGGCAGAGAACAAAGTTGTACGCAACCTCATAGAACAAGCGGTGGAAAAAGGGCTTAATGTGCCAAGCTACCGAATCTCTGTCGTCCCGCGCAAGCAGGAATAGGCATTCTGTGGAAAGTCCAAGCATATGCTTCTAAGGAAGTCTTGTACCAGGGCAGTCACGGAGGATATGCAACAACATTTTAGGAGGAATATACAATGAAGGGCAAAAGACAAACGATTTGGCTGGTTTCCATGCTCAGTTTGATGGTGGTGCTCTCGGCATATTACCTGTTCACGGAAGACACGGGCACCCCTATCCCCAAAGAAACGGCAGGCAGCATTCAGGTGGACACAGTGAAAGACGGGGCGGGCGGCGGAACGGCCACTACGCTGGACAGCGGACTTGTCATCAAAGAAGTCAGCACCGACAAAGGGATCGCAGTGGGAACTGTGAATGAGAGCGGCAAGACCGCTAAGGATGAAGAGACAGCGGCAGTTGTAACCGAAGACGATACGACTCCAGCCGTGACAGAGGACACTGGTGTGGTGGCTGACACCGGAACTACTGACAAGGATAAGGCTAAAACTGAAGACAAAGCTGAAGACAAAGCGGCATCAGCCACAGTCGACAAAGACAAGGACACGAAGGATGCCAAGGACACCAAAGACACCAAGGAGACTGCAGCCTCCGCCAAGACTCCGGAGAAGAACGACGAGGCTATTCTGGACGAAGTGGCTTCGCAGAGCGTATCGGCCAGCAGCCTGTTCACCAACTATCTGTACGAACGGGAGCAGAAGAATCTTAAGGACCACAATGATCTGCTGGCGCTGATTAATGATATGGATAAGACGCCTGCCGAGAATGCGATGGCTCAGGAGCAGCTCAGCAAGCTGGAGGAGAAGGAGTCCAAAATCACCGGAATCGAAGAGAAACTCCAGCAGAAATACGGGGAAGCGATTGTGAAGGAAGAAGCAGGCGACGCCTATACCATCGTTGTACTCAGCGACAAGCTGGATGTGAAGCAGGCTGTCGGTATCGTGGACTTTGTAATGAAGGAATTGAGTGTAACCCAGGACAAGATCAAGGTCCAATACGTCTCCGAGCAATAAGTCTCCTGAATAAAATCAGAGAAAATAGAATAAAATGCCGAAAGAGCCCGGGGTCGTCCCAGGCTCTTTCCATTTCTAGCGTTTGTGATATAATACATAAAGTTATCTATGCATATAAGAAGAAGATTGCGCAGGCAGCGGTTACACAGAGCACCGATTCAAGAGAACCAGGGGCAGACCGGCTCACAGGTTTGCTTGTCAGAACGGATACGTACCCTGCACAGCCCGCGTCCAAAATGGCTTCGAGAGAAAGCTGAAGGAGTGAACTACCCAATGTTCAAGTTAAGCGAGATTAAGGAATTAATTAAATTGCTGGACCAGACTTCCTCCGTGCACGAACTGGAGATTGAAAGCGAAGGTATGAAGCTGGCTATCCGCAAACCGGATCGCTCTGAAGCTGATGGAACAGTAATTCAGGCGACTCCTTATGCGTACCCCTTTACGCCAGCCCCGCAGCCGCAAAGTCCACAGATTGTTGCCCCTCCGGCTGTCAGTGAAGTCCCTGCTGCCACGCAGCAGCAAGCACCCTCCGCTGAAGGCGCATTACATAAAATCGTCTCGCCGATGGTAGGGACCTTCTATAGCGCAGCTTCACCGGAAACGCCAGCCTTCGTCAATGTAGGAGACCGGGTGGGCGAGAAATCCACGGTCTGCATCATTGAAGCGATGAAGCTGATGAATGAGCTGGAAGCGGAAGTGAAGGGCGAGATTGTCTCTGTCCTGGCTGAGAACGGCCAGCTGGTCGAATACGGACAGCCGCTGTTTCTGGTGAGAGCGGAATAATTGCCGCGAGAATTAGGAGGAGCTTGCAAGCTTCGCTAAACTTTGGGAGGAAACGCATGAACATTCAAAAAGTGCTGATTGCCAACCGCGGCGAAATTGCGGTCCGCATTATACGGGCCTGCCGCGAGCTGGGTATTTCCACCGTGGCTGTCTATTCGGAGCCGGACCGGGATTCCCTGCATGTCCGCCTGGCTGACGAGGCGTATTGCATCGGACCGATGCCCGCCAAGGACAGCTATTTGAACTTTACCAATATTATGAGCGTGGCTACGCTGACAGACTGCGATGCTATTCATCCGGGCTATGGCTTCCTGGCCGAGAATGCGGACTTCGCCGAGATTTGTGAATCCTGCAATATTACCTTCATCGGTCCGTCGCCGGATGCGATTACGCGGATGGGCGATAAGGCTGTTGCCAAAGAAACGATGAAGCTGGCCGGTGTTCCGATTATACCGGGCTCGGACGGGATTGTCGGGGATATAGAGGAAGCGGTGATGCTGGGGCGTGATATCGGGTACCCGATTATCGTCAAGGCTACCGCAGGCGGCGGAGGCAAAGGCATCCGTATCGCCGAGGACGAAGAATCGCTGGTGAAGCAGATTACAGCGGCCCAGCAGGAAGCCCAGAAGGCTTTTGGCAATGCCGGGGTATATCTGGAGAAGTTCCTTACCGGCATGAAGCATGTGGAGATTCAGATTATCGCCGATAATCACGGCAACGTAGTCCATCTGGGCGAACGGGACTGCTCTGTGCAGCGCCGCCGCCAGAAGCTGGTGGAGGAAGCTCCATGCTCCATCCTGACACCGGAGACCCGCGAAGCGATGGGCCAAGCGGCTGTACGGGCTGCTCAGGCGGTTAACTACTCGGGAGCGGGCACCCTGGAATTCCTGCTGGGACCTGACGGCCAGTTCTATTTCATGGAGATGAATACACGTATCCAGGTGGAGCATCCCGTAACGGAGATGGTTACCGGAGTGGATCTGATCAAGGAAATGATCTCTGTGGCGGAAGGCAATCCGCTCTCCTTCACCCAGGAGGAGATTGTGATTAACGGCTGGTCGATCGAATGCCGGATCAATGCCGAGGACCCTGAGCGTAATTTCATGCCGTCTCCGGGCAAAATCGGCTTCTATCTGCCTCCGGGCGGACTTGGAGTACGGGTGGACAGTGCGGCGTACCCGGGCTATACGATCTCACCTTTTTATGACTCGATGATTGCCAAGCTGATCGTCTGGGCGCCGACGCGGTATGAGGCGGTCGCCAAGATGAAGCGGGCACTGGCCGAATTTGCTGTGGAGGGCATACATACTACGATTCCTTTCCACCAGAGACTGCTGGAGCATCCGGTGTTCTTGGACGGTAATTTCGATATTAAGTTCCTCGAAGAGTATGAAATTTAGGACGACTTCTCATCGTTTGTCATAAAGTTCGCCAAATGATATAGTATGTTTAATAAGAGGCGAACTGCCCGCTTGAAGTGTACCAACAACTTTTTTTTGCAGGAAAGGTGTGAAGTCCAAAATGAGTACATTGCCGACAGAATATGAACGTACGGAAATCGGTGAAATCCAGATCGCTCCTGAAGTGATTGAGGTTATCGCCGGTTTGGCAACCGTCGAGGTTAAAGGTGTGGCCGGAATGAGCGGCGGTTTCGCCGGCGGAATCGTGGAGCTTCTAGGACGCAAGAACCTGTCCAAGGGAGTTAAGGTTGAGGTTGGGCAGCGCGAGGCTGCGGTTGATGTGTCCGTGATCATTGAATACGGCAACCGTCTTCCCGAAGTGGCTGCTGAAATTCAGCGCAACGTTAAGCGTTCCATCGAGACCATGACCGGTCTGACCGTTGTGGAAGTGAACGTGCATATTCATGATGTGCAGTTCAAAAGCAATACAAGCATTGACAAGAGCGAAGATACAGATGCGGTTATCCGTGTGAAGTAAAGGCTTTGTTCTTTCCTAAACCCTCGGGCAGTACGTCGAGGGTTTACCTTAATTTAAGGAGGTTGTGAGACTCGTGGCCAAAATTCTGGACAGGCTTCTGCTGTTCCTTTACAGCTTAAGTATTGGAATACTATCTGTAATTGCCATCCTCCTCTTAAGCGGTGTCATCCCGGACAAGTATGAAATTCAGGACGGACCGGCGGTATATATCGCTGCGATCTCTGTGGCGGTCATTCTGTTCCTGCTGAGCATCCGTTTCTTCTACATCTCCCTGCGCCGCGACCGTGCTTCCCTGCCCTCCGTTGATCAGCGTACCGAATATGGGGATATTCAGATCTCAATGGAGACGATTGAGAACCTCAGTCTGAAGGCAGCGGGCAAAGTGAAGGGCATCCGTGACCTGAAATCGCGTATCCGTGTCTCACAGGCGGGTCTTGAGATTATGATCCGTGCGGTAGTCGACGGCGAGCATTCGCTGCCCCTGCTTACTACGGAGGTACAGCGCCAGGTGCATGATTTCGTGCAGGAGACAACCGGGATTCCGGTTGCAGATGTGTCCGTATACATTGCTAACCTCACACAGTCCCCAAGCTTCAAAAGTCGAGTGGAATAGAGGTGGGTTTCCCTTATGTCCTGGAGAGAAGTATGGGAAAGTCACGGGGGTAGAATTACCGGAGTTACCTTCGGTGTCTTTCTCGGATTGATTTATCTGATTAGCGGTTTTTGGGATATGCTGTTCTTTGCACTGGTAGTGTTCATCGGATATACGTTCGGCAAAAGAAAGGATACCGCGCAGGGTCCCCTGTTTCAATGGCAGGAGATTGTGGCACGGCTGTCCGGACGCTGGCGTCCCTTCAAATGAACCGCGATAGTCTTTCTCCCGGAAGCCTGGAACCCGTTACTTTGAGTTGCTGACCTGCGGAAGAAAGGCTGCGCGGTTTTTTGCAGCTTGGGAATTGATTTATCTCGCTGCCAAGTGGGCGATGTGAGGAAATGAAGAGTATAAATGCACTTGAATCGCTCCAAAGTGGGCGATGTGAGGAAATGAAGGGTATAAATGCACTTGAATCGCTGCCAAGTGGGCGATGCGGGGAAATGAAGGGTATAAATGCACTTGAATCGCTGCCAAGTGGGCGATGCGGGGAAATGAAGGGTATAAATGCACTTGAATCGCTCCAAAGCGGGCAGTGTGAGGAAATGAAGGGTATAAATGCACTTGAATTGCTCCAAAGCGGGCAGTGTGAGGAAATAAAGGGTATAAATGCACTTGAATTGCTCCAAAGTTGGCGTTGCGAGGAAATGAAGGGTATAAATGCACTTGAATTGCTCCCAAGTGGGCGATGCGAGGGCCAGTAGTTGTAGTTGAAAAATGATACACCATACCGTAGGAGGAACAGATGAAGAGACGTTTAGCGAGAGAAATTATTGTTCAAAGCCTGTATCAGATGGAAATGAACGATGTTGAGGTTACCGAGGCGGTTGAGATGCTGATTGAAGAGGCGGCGGATGAGAATGAGACCGAGCGCGTCATTACGGATGAGATTGAGCTGAAAGCGTATGTCATTCTGCATGTCAACGGCGTATGGGAGCACAAAATGGCGATCGACGATATGCTGGAGCATTACCTCAAGGGCTGGCAGATGAGCCGTCTGTCACGGGTAGACCGTCAGATTCTGCGTCTGGCTACCTTCGAGATGATCTTCGCCAGCGATGTGCCGGCCAAGGTTGCCGTCAATGAGGCGATTGATCTGGCCAAGCATTTCGGTACCGACGATTCCGGTAAATTCGTGAACGGTGTCCTCGGCAAAATGATTCAGGATGTGGATACGCTTAGAGCAGAGCTATAACCGACCGGCCGTTAGGGGCAGGCAGCAGGCAGTTTTAACAGGCTCATAAAGCTTGATTCAGATAAAAGGGGAGAGACTTACATGACAGCAGCAATTATCAGCGGTAAACAGGTATCGGACGACATTCGGATCGGGATTGCCCGGGAGGTTGCAGACTTAGCAGAGCGCGGCGTGAAGCCGGGTCTTGCTGTCGTTCTGGTCGGCGAAGATCCCGCTTCTCAGGTCTATGTGCGCAACAAGGAGAAGTCCTGCATCGAGCTGGGCTTCCATTCCGAGGTGCACCGGCTGGATGCCGCTACAACCCAGCAGGAGCTGCTGGCTCTGGTGGCAGATCTGAACAGCCGTGACGATATTGACGGAATACTCGTGCAATTGCCGCTTCCTAAGCATATTGAAGAGAAGGCGGTCATTGATGCCATCTCGGTGGAGAAGGATGTTGACGGCTTCCATCCGGTCAATGTGGGGAATCTGGTCATCGGGGATGACAGTCTGCTTCCCTGCACGCCTGCCGGAGTCATTGAACTGATCAAGCGGACTGGCACGGATATCTCCGGCAAGCATGCTGTGGTGATCGGCCGCAGCAATATTGTCGGCAAGCCGGTATCCCTGCTCCTCCAGCGTGAGAATGCGACTGTTACCATGTGCCACTCGCGCACAGCGAATATGGCTGAACTCAGCCGCCAGGCCGACATCCTGGTAGTCGCTATCGGGCGTGCCAACTTCATAGATGCCTCCTTCGTGAAGCCGGGTGCCATTGTTATTGATGTAGGGATGAACCGTCTGGATACCGGCAAGCTTGCCGGGGACGTTGATTATGAGAGCGCCCGGGAAGTCGCCGGGTATATTACGCCGGTGCCGGGCGGAGTAGGGCCGATGACGATCACAATGCTGATGAGCAACACGCTGATCGCAGCCAAACGCCGTCACGGCCTGAAGTAGGCTGGCTTATGGCGGCAGAGCGGCAGATCTACTCCATCAAGGAGCTTAACAAGTATATCCGCATGAAGCTGGATTCCGATTCTCTGCTGTCCGATGTATGGATTCGCGGTGAAATCTCGAATTTCACCCATCACGGAAGCGGGCATATGTATTTCACGCTGAAGGATGAGAGCAGCCGGATCAAATCCATCATGTTCGCCTCGCATAACTCACGGCTGCCGTTTGTGCCGAAGGAAGGCACCAAGGTGATTGCCAGAGGGAATGTGACGGTATATGAACGGGACGGGCAGTACCAGTTCTATGCGACACACATGCAGCCTGACGGAATCGGCAGCCTGTATCTGGCATACGAGCAGCTCAAGAGCAAGCTGGAGAAGGAAGGCCTGTTCGCAGCGGAACGCAAGCGTCCGCTGCCGCGTTACCCGCGTGTGATCGGTGTGGTTACCTCACCGACAGGAGCGGCTGTGCGGGATATCATCATCACCCTGCAGCGCCGCTATCCGCAGGTGGCGGTTGTTCTCTACCCTGTTCTCGTACAGGGTAAGGGGGCAGGCCCGTCCATTGTGCAGGCCATAGAGAACCTGAACGCCATGGGCGAAGCCGATGTGCTGATCGTCGGGCGCGGCGGCGGCTCCCTGGAGGAGCTGTGGGCCTTCAATGAAGAGGCCGTCGCCCGGGCCATTGCGGCATCGGGGATTCCGGTGATCTCGGCCGTCGGCCACGAGACCGACTTCACGATCGCCGATTTCGCTGCCGATCTCCGGGCAGCAACCCCCACGGCAGCGGCGGAGCTTGCCGTGCCGAGCGCAGCCGAGCTGGCCGGGCAGCTGCGCATTGCCCGGCAGCGGCTGCGCCAAGCGCTGCTGCGCCGCTCGCAGCGCGGCGGCGAACGCCTCGCGGCGCTGCAGCGCTCGCTGGCGCTGGCCGGCCCCCGCCGGCAGCTGGCCCAGCACGCGCAGCGGCTCGACATGCTGCGCGCGGCCCTGCTCCGCGCCGCCGAAGCCAGGCACAGCCGCGCACAGGGGCGCAGCGCGCTGCTGCACCAGAGCCTGCAGCGCTTCCATCCGCTTAGCAGCGTCAGCGCTGCCCGCCGGCGCACGGACAGCCTCACCCGTGAGCTGGCCGGGGCCATGCAGGCGCGCCTTGCCGATAAGCGCGCGCGTTACGGGGCTGAGCTGCGCCATCTGGATGCGCTCAGCCCGCTTAAGGTCATGTCACGGGGCTACAGTCTCGTCTATGACGAGAAGGAACAGCATTTAATCAAATCGCTGAAGGAAGTAGAGCTTGGCGATGTGGTCAACATAAAGCTTAATGACGGACAGCTGAACTGCCATGTATGGGGAATGAAGGAGGATGTTAGAGACGATGACGAAGGAAGCGGAACTGGATTTTGAAGGAGCCATGGAACGCCTGGAGGGTATCGTGCGTGAGCTTGAGCATGGCGACGTTCCCCTGGAGAAGGCGATTGATTTATTCCAGCAGGGAATGAAGCTCTCGCAGCTCTGCGGCAGCAAGCTGGAGCAAGTGGAACGCAAGATTGAGATGATCACATCGGAGGATGGCGAGCTGCGCAAGAAGCCGTTCGGTGCCCGGCTGGAAGGCGATGGCGATGAGTCGTTCTGAGTATCAGCCATCCGGCAGCCCGGCAGAGACACAGGCGCGTGAACCGCTGAAGCAGTACATTGCCGAAGTGGGCGACTGGGTGGCTGAGGCGCTGGGCGCAATCGTGCCTGCGGAATGGATCGTGCCTCAGGTGCTCCGGGAGGCGATGGACTACTCGCTGCAGGCAGGCGGCAAACGCCTGCGTCCGCTGCTGGTCATCGCCGCCTGTGAAGCCCTGGGCGGCAGCCGTGAAGCTGCACTGCCCGTAGCGGCAGCGATTGAGATGGTGCACACCTACTCCCTGATTCATGATGATCTGCCAGCCATGGATAATGATGACTACCGGCGCGGCAAGCTTACGAATCATAAAGTATACGGAGAAGCTGCGGCGATCCTGGCCGGAGATGCCCTGCTGACCCATGCCTTTTACAGTGTCGTGCAGTCTTCCCGCAAGCATGGCGTTCCAGCGGAGAATGTGCTGTCCATCGTGGAGGATCTGGCCGAGATGGCCGGTCCGCGCGGAATGGTCGGCGGGCAGGTTGCGGATATGGAAGGCGAGCAGGGATTAACCGACCTGCATCAGCTTCAGTATATCCATCTGCATAAGACCGGCGATCTGATGATCTTCTCGCTGCTGGCGGGAGGCAGAATTGCCGGTGCGGACGAAGGTCAGCTGGAGGCGCTGCGCCGGTTCGGGACTCAGATTGGTCTGGCTTTTCAGATCCAGGATGATATTCTTGACCTGGTTGGTGATGAGAGCAAGCTGGGCAAAAAAACCGGCAGCGATGTCAAGCAGCAGAAGGTGACCTATCCTTACTTCATCGGCCTTGAGGCTTCACGTGAAGAGGTGAAGCAGCTGACGGCTGCGGCGCATAATGCGGTTCTTGAGGGCGGGTTCCAGGACCCTTCCCGTCTGCTTGAGATTGCAGATTATCTGATGTCACGCGATCATTAGAGGAATTTCGGGAACGGCTGTGTTTCGACAGCCGTTTCGTTTGTGTTATAATGGGGTTTATATTTTACAACATCTAGGAAAGCGGGGAATACTCGTGCTGCTTCCACAAATAAATGATCCTCAGCAACTTAAATCTCTATCAGTCGGGGAACTGGCTGCACTTGCGGAGGAGATCCGCCAGTTTCTGATCGAGAAGCTGTCTGTAACAGGGGGGCATCTCGCATCCAATCTGGGCGTCGTGGAGCTTACACTGGCCCTGCACTACTGTTATGACAGTCCACGTGACAAAATGATTTATGACGTAGGGCATCAGGCGTATGTCCACAAAATATTAACCGGCCGCCAGGACCGGTTCGATTCCCTGCGCAAGCATGGCGGATTATGCGGCTTCGTCAAGCGTACAGAGAGCGAGCATGATGTCTGGGAAGCCGGACACAGCAGTACCTCTTTGTCTGCAGCCATGGGTATGGCGATGGCCCGTGATTTGAAGGGCGGGGACAATAAGGTAATTGCCGTGATCGGCGACGGTGCCCTTACCGGCGGGATGGCTTTTGAAGCCCTGAACCATATTGGCCATGAGGGCCGCAAGCTGATGGTTATCCTTAATGATAATGAAATGTCGATTGCTCCGAATGTAGGGGCGATGCATAATTATTTGAGCAAAATCCGTTCGGACCGCCACTATCTGCGGGCGAAGGATGAGGTGGAAGGCCTGCTGAAGAAGATTCCGGCCATTGGCGGACGGCTGGCGAAGACGGCGCAGAATGTGAAGGACGGCCTGAAGAATATGCTGGTTCCCGGCGTTCTGTTCGAGGAGCTCGGATTCACTTATCTCGGACCGGTGGACGGTCATGACCTGGAGAAGATGATTGATACCTTCCACCAGGCGGATAATGTAACCGGCCCGGTTCTGGTGCATGTACTGACCACCAAGGGCAAGGGCTACAAGCCGGCGGAAGTCGATTCTTATAAATGGCATGGCATCTCCCCTTACAAAATCGAATCAGGCCAGGTGCTTCAGGCCGTCGGCAATCCGATGTACACCGAGGTGTTCGGACAGACACTGATTGAACTGGGGCATCAAGACAAACGGCTGGTAGCCGTAACCCCGGCGATGCCGGGCGGTTCGGGACTGTTCCCGTTCGCTAAGGAGTTCCCGGGCCGGATGATTGATGTCGGGATTGCCGAGCAGCATGCCGCCACCTTGTGTGCGGCGCTGGCCATGGAGGGAATGAAGCCGGTCTTTGCCGTCTATTCCACCTTCATGCAGCGGGCGTATGATCAGATTGTTCATGATATCTGCCGTCATAATGCCAATGTTATGTTCGCCATTGACCGTGCGGGCTTCGTGGGCGCTGACGGGGAGACCCATCAGGGCGTCTACGATATCGCCTTCATGCGTCACATTCCCAACCTGGTACTGATGATGCCGAAGGACGAGAATGAGCTGCGCCACATGATGAAGACGGCGCTGGATTATGATGATGGACCAATCGCTTTCCGCTATCCGCGGATTAACGGCACAGGCGTGGCACTGGATGCAGAGCTTCACAGCCTGCCTATTGGCACCTGGGAGCGGCTGCGCGCCGGTGATGATTATGCGGTGCTTGCCTGCGGGCCGATGGTTCAGGTGGCTGAAGAGGCTGCTGAGCTGCTGAAACGTGAAGGCATTCAGGTCGGTGTAGTGAATGCCCGCTTCCTGAAGCCGCTGGATAACTCCATGCTGCTGGATCTCGCACATGCCGGAACCAGCATGGTGGTGCTGGAAGAAGCAAGCCAGGCGGGCAGTCTGGGCAGTGCAGTGCTGGAATTCTATGCGGAGCACGAAATTTATGATGCCCGTGTCCACCTGATGGGGATACCGGATAGTTTTGTCGAACATGGCTCGATCAAAGAGCAGCGCCAGGAGACAGGGCTGACCGTTGAAGCGTTGTGCGGGCGAATCAAGGCGATGAAGGCACTCAGCACTTATACTTATAAGTCAACTTCCACCTCCTGACAACAGTGATGGAAGCCGGACTGCAGTGATCGGGAGATGAACATGGAACACCCTAAGGAAAGAATAGATGTACTGTTAGTGGAACAAGGATTCTACGACAGCCGGGAGAAGGCCAAAGCGGCCATAATGGCCGGCCTTGTCCTGGCGAATGAAGAACGGATCGAGAAGCCGGGAATGAAGGTGCTGCGCAGCTCTGTCCTGAGAGTCAAGGGAGCGGTGCATCCCTATGTCAGCCGGGGCGGCCTGAAGCTGGAGAAGGCCCTGCGGCAGTTCGGCATTGCACTGAACGGGCGGATTATGCTGGATATCGGCTCCTCCACAGGCGGCTTCACCGACTGTGCGCTCCAGAATGGTGCGAGCCATGTGTATGCAATTGATGTGGGCCAGAATCAGCTGGACTGGAGCCTGCGAAGTGATGAGCGCGTAACCGTCATGGAGCAGACCAATTTCCGTTACATGACCCCGCCTGATCTCAAGGGGCCTGTGCCTGACTTTGCCAGTATTGATGTGTCGTTCATCTCGCTGAAGATTATTCTGCCGCCGCTTAAGGCGCTGCTGAACCGCCCCGCCGACATCGCTGCGCTGATCAAGCCGCAGTTCGAAGCCGGCCGTGAGAAGGTGGGCAAGTCGGGAGTGGTGCGCGAATCGGCTGTTCACAGAGAAGTGCTTGTCAACGTGCTCTCCATGGCGGCTGACCTGGGCTACAGACTGGAAGGGCTGACCTTCTCGCCGATTACCGGAGGGGAAGGGAATATCGAATTTCTGGCACACTGGAAGCTGCTGCCTGAAGCTGCGGAGGGTACTTCCGTGGAGCAGCCTTCTGCGGCTGAAGCACAGCCGAATAATTTCGCCGCGCTTGCAGATTCCGTTATTAAGGAAGCGAATGCAACCTTTAGCGCTGCGAACCAGGGAAACTCATCGAAGCGATGAGTTTCTTTTGCTGCAAGAATAAGAATTTGCAGGATTTCACCCGCCCTCACGCGAATAATTCACCGAGGTGATGGGAGTGGCGAGCTCGGACAAGGCCGTAGTGGCACTTATGGGACTGGCGGCGGCAATCTTTATCATTTACAGAATCTACATCTGGCTGCAAGGCTCTCCGCAGTCCTTCCTGAAGGACCGGGTGCCGATCAACAAGGTGATCCAGCGCCATCCGTGCATCGGTCTGCTGGAGGATGCCGGTTATGAGGTGGTCGGCGGCAAGCTGAAGATCCCGCTGTCTTTTCAGGTGAATGGCGCACCGATGTACAGCAGGCTGTTTATTGATTATGTAGCCCTCAAGAATGAGGAGCATTACTATCTGGTGATCCTGTCGCGTCCCCGCAAGGAGCTTGAATTCACCGGCAGCGGCCTGCGCGACACCTTGCTTCCTTATCTGCTGATTTATCCGGATTGCAGCGGTGTATTGTATGTGGATACGGTGAATTCCAACATTCATGTGATCAATTTCGGTAAGGACGACGGGGAATCCAGCTAAGCACAATATAAATACAGGAGGCAACAATGAAGGGACACAGGCACATCAAAATAAGAGAAATTATATCGCAAATGGAAATCGAAACCCAGGATGATCTGGTGGAAGCTCTGCGCGAAGCCGGATTTCAAGTCACCCAGGCTACCGTATCCCGCGATATCAAGGAACTGCTGCTCATTAAAGTGCCTATGGATGACGGGCGTTACAAATATTCTCTGCCTACGGACCAGCGTTACAACCCGACCCAGAAGCTGAAGCGGGTGCTGGTGGACAACTTTGTACAGATCGACTATTCCGCGAATCTCGTCGTGATGAAGTGCCTTCCGGGAACGGCGAATTCCGTGGCTGCACTGATTGATAATATCGACTGGCCGCAAATTATGGGCACCATCTCAGGGGACGATACGATTCTGATTATCTGCCGCCAGCCGGAAGACAGTAAGAACGTCATTGCACAAATTATGGGATATATATCGTAAGACTGATTATGGAGAGATAAGCGATCATCTTTTCGGGGGTGCTGTAATCGTGTTAGAAACATTGTCTATACGCAATCTGGCCGTTGTTGAGGCGGTGGATGTGCACTTTTATCCGGGGTTCCATGTCCTTACAGGGGAGACCGGTGCAGGGAAGTCGATCATCATTGATGCGCTTGCGCTCATTGCCGGAGGCCGCGGTTCAGCGGACTCTATCCGGTATGGGTGTGACAAGGCGGAAATGGAAGCGCTTTTCAGTCTGCCGGGAGGTCATCCGGTCTGGGATACGCTGGAGCGGCTTGGCATCGGAGCAGAGCGCGAAGAGCATCTGGTGATCCGCCGGGAGATTACCTCCCAGGGCAAAAGCACTTCACGGGTGAACGGCCAAATGGTCAACCTGAGCATGCTGCGTGAAATCGGCGAGCTGCTGGTCAATATCCACGGACAGCATGAGCATCAGAATCTGCTGAAGGCAGAACGTCACCTGGGATTGCTGGATACCTATGGAGAAGCTGTGATTGGTCCGCTCAAAGCGGATTATCAGGAGAAATATACGGCCTTTGCCAAAGTGGAAAAAGAACTCCGGGAACTTCAGGAAACCAGCCAAAAAGCGTATCAGATGCTGGATTTGTACCGTTTTCAGCTTGAGGAAATTTCTGCTGCGGGACTAAAACCGGGAGAAGATGAATTACTTGCCGAAGAACGGGTAAAACTATCCCACAGTGAGAAAATGATGGATTCAGTATCCGGCGCATACGAGCTGCTGTATGACAGGCAAGGGCTGGAGTCCATTGGAAGTGTCATTTCCAAGCTGGAGGATGCAATCCGGTATGACGAGAAGGGCTTAAGGGCAGTTTTCGAGCAATTGCAATCATCTTATTACCAGCTGGAGGATGTAGCGTTTCAACTGCGTGACTACAGGGAAGAGATCGAATTCAATCCGGCCCGGCTGGAGGACATTGAGAACCGTCTGGATCTGATCACCGGACTGCGGCGTAAATACGGGGACAGCGTGGAGCAGATTCTGGAATATTATGAGCAGATTCAGCGGGAGACCGATCTTCTGGAGAATAAGGATGAATACATTGAGAAATTAACGGCCAAACGCGATGACCTGCTCAGCACCTTAATGAAAGCGGCCCGGGTCCTAAGCGCAGCGCGGCGGCAGTGTGCGACGGAGCTCGCTTCCCAAGTGGAGAGTGAGCTGAAGGATCTGCAGATGGAGCGGACCTCACTTCAGGTCAAGATGGATACGCTCGAAGACCCGCGCGGGATGGAGTATGAAGGGCGGCGTTACCGTCTGACCCGGCAGGGGATCGACAGCGCTGAGTTCATGATCTCCCCGAATCCGGGTGAGCCTTTGCGTCCGTTGGGCAAAATCGCCTCCGGCGGTGAGCTGTCACGGATCATGCTGGCGATGAAAAGTATTTTTGCCCGGCATGATGCCATTCCTGTTCTGATCTTCGACGAAGTGGATACCGGGGTCAGCGGGCGTGCAGCCCAGTCCATCGCAGATAAATTGTTCAAGCTATCCTTCACTTGCCAGGTGTTCTCCATTACCCACCTGCCGCAGGTGGCCTGTATGGCAGATCATCAATACCTCATTGTCAAAAAAGTCGAAGACGGACGCACGATGACCGAAGTGGACTCCCTCTCGGCAGAAGGCCGGGTGATGGAGCTGGCCCGGATGCTGGGTGGTGTGGAAATTACCGAAAAAACATTGCATCACGCACAGGAGATGCTGGGTCTGGCCGAGGCCAGCAAGGCAGCTGTAAGCTAAGCGGGACAATGATTGACAGTAATAAAAGCCTGGGGGCAAGGTTATCTTATAGGTACGCAATTGGCGACCACCTTTTTCGTCAAGCGAAAGAAGCAAAAGGGAGCGTGACAGCCATTGAAGCCTAACCTCAGGAAGTTTTTGCCCGGCCTTTTATTTGCCTTCTTTCTCAGCTTATCAGGCATAACGGGACCCGCGCAGATCCAGGCAGCACCACTTGAACATCAGCCGCTTAAGGCGGTACAGGGGACCGGGAGTGAGCTTAAGGTCATCCCCGGAGGCCAAACCATTGGCGTGAAGGTGAAGTCAGCAGGCGTGCTGGTTGTAGGGCATCATCTGATTGAAGTATCGGAGCAGTCCAAGACTTCACCCGGTGAGAACAGCGGCCTTATGCCGGGGGATCTGATGATCTCCATTAACGGAGTGAAGCTGGACGAGGTATCCAAGGTCGCGAAGCTGGTAGAGCATGCAGGTAAAAGCAATAATTCCCTAAGCATTGTGTACAAACGCGGCGGTAAAGAGCATACAGCTCAGCTTAAGCCCGCCTATGACCGCACGGACAAGGTGTGGCGGCTGGGCCTCTACATCCGTGATTCTGCGGCAGGTGTTGGGACACTCACTTTCTATGCTCCGAAGCAAGGGGTGTACGGGGCACTTGGACATGTTATAACCGACATGAACACAGGAACTCCAATCGTGGTGGGCAGCGGGCATATCGTGCAGTCCAGTGTCACCTCCATCTCCAAAAGCCAGGACGGTGATCCGGGCGAGAAACGGGCCCATTTTCTGAAGGAAAGCCAGGTGCTCGGCAATGTAGAGAGCAACACCGATTTCGGCATCTTCGGCAAAATGACCCGCAATCCCGAGCACAGCCTGTATCAGGAACCGATTCCGGTAGCCATGAGCACTGAAGTGAAGGAAGGCCCGGCGCAGATTCTCACGGTAGTCGATGGTCAGCAGGTCGAACGCTTCAATGTGGAGATTATTCATGTAGCCCGTCAGCAGACTCCTGCGACCAAAGGAATGGTGCTGCGCATCACTGACTCCCGTCTGCTTGATAAGACCGGAGGGATTGTCCAGGGGATGAGCGGCAGCCCGATTGTCCAGAACGGCCGGCTGATCGGTGCGGTAACTCACGTATTCGTCAATGATCCGAAGTCGGGTTATGGCTGCTTCATTGAATGGATGCTGAGGGATTCCGGTGTAGTTCAACAAGATCAGGAGCCTCAATACAATCTTAAGGCGGTTTAGCCTTAAGATTTTTTTGTCGAAGAGCGCCGATTAACATCGAATCGTGAAACAAAATATTTAATTATAAATCAACGTCCAAAAAAAATAAAGAAAAATAATTTTCGACAGAAGGATATTCAATCCAGATGTCGAAACTTAGTCGAAACTTATAGGGAGAGAAGATGATCATTATTTTCTGAATAGCAGATATAAATGAGGAGGAAGCAGCCAGTGCAGAATATTGAAATATTGTTGGCCGATGATAACAGGGAGTTCACGAACTTGCTTGCCGAGTACATTACCGAACAAGAAGATATGACCGTGACAGGCATCGCCTATAATGGGGAAGAAGTGCTTCAAATGCTTAGCGGAGCGCGCAAAATTCCCGATGTCCTTATTCTAGATATCATTATGCCACATCTGGACGGCCTTGGCGTTCTGGAACGCCTGCGTGATATGGATCTGAACCCTCAACCCAAGATCATTATGCTGACCGCCTTCGGACAGGAGAATATTACCCAACGGGCCGTTCAGCTTGGAGCTTCTTATTATATTCTGAAACCGTTTGATATGGAGGTTCTGGCGAACCGGGTGCGTCAGCTTGTGGGCACACAGGGCAGCATGAGCACTTCTGCAAGCATGTCCGGCTACTCTTCTTCCAGATCTTCCAGTAATGTGGTTCCGCTGTCCAAAGGCAAGAATCTGGATGCCAACATCACCTCGATCATTCATGAAATCGGCGTACCTGCCCATATCAAAGGATACCAGTACCTGCGTGAAGCCATCACCATGGTCTATAATAATATTGAGATCCTTGGAGCCATTACCAAGACGCTATATCCTGCCATTGCCGAGAAATTCAAGACAACGCCATCCCGTGTAGAGCGCGCCATCCGTCATGCGATTGAAGTCGCCTGGACGCGCGGCAACATCGACAGCATCTCCCTCCTGTTCGGCTATACCATTAATATCTCCAAATCCAAGCCAACTAACTCGGAATTTATTGCCATGGTAGCCGACAAGCTGCGCATTGAGCATAAGGTGTCTTGAAAGGGTTAGGATAAGGATAAGTGAAGGGTTTAATGGGGGATTTCGATATTTGAGGTAATGCAAGAATACCGATATACATCGGAAAATGGTCAATTTAAACCGATAAATGTTTTTTACCATGAGCTATATATACCGCTATTTATTGGGTTTCCAAAAATCCAATAAAAGGCGGTTTTTTATTGGCAAGTTATGAGCAAACATTAAAATTGTACTGCGGACAATTAGTCCATACGATGATTGATTACAGAGATTAGAGAGTATACGGCGAGAGAAAAAATCAAAAAGAATACGATTCCTTCTTTAACAATAAAATAAACGATTCCAATTATAATTAGCCCTATGACATTAAAAAAGAAGAGTCTCTTAAACAAAGAACTCTTAGTACTTTTTTTAACAGCAAAGCCAACTAAGCTAATTACAAGATGCATTACGTATAATATTAGAAAGAAATACACGAATATAACTGCTCCACCAGGATCACTTACGTATGGTGCTTCAGTCACTAATTGATTATCTACATTCACAATTAAAAAACTATACAATAAACTTAGTACTAAGGAAACACCCAAAAGATTTAATACCAACTCTTTTTTCATTTTGTCCATGGTTCTGACTCCTAGAAGATGTTATTTATTATATAATAAAAGAAAAAATGCTAAAATTCCAAATTTTAAATTTTAAATATGAAAAAGGCGACGCAAGCATAGCTGGCACCACCCAGTTATTAATACCAATCAATCCCTTACACTCCTACCTCTTAGAGAGCCAGTTTCAGGTTTGGTATGCTAACATAGGTCCCATTCGTGAGTGGCTTTTTTCAAAAAACACCTGGGTCATTACATGTGGAATCTATAGCAGCTTGTTACCGGATTGGCTGTTAAATCAGGAAATGTAATTTATGATTCAGAAAAGGAATTTTAATTATAACAACTAAGCCCCTGAGACATCCTCTTAGGGGCTTAGTTGTATGCAATGATATTAACTTTTTCAATTAATTCCTGCTCCAGCTCCATACAAATTCGCGTATGTCTCAATTACCCTGTTCTATCTCTCAATTAACCGCCTGGTTGCCCAGGCTGTTCAGGTAAGCATCGGCTTCTTCGTAGGTAGGGTAATGAACGGCGAATTTGCCGAACAATCGCTTCATTTGCATTTTCCATACCGGGGAGTCTGCGACGTATACCCAGCCGCCAACCCCTGCCTCAATAGCGCGGTCACCGGTGGGGGCGAGCAGAGCGGCTACTTCAGGCGAGAGTACTGTCGGGGAACCCGTTACATCGGTTACTCCGGTGAATCCTGGCTTCAGCTTCTGCAGCGCGTTCTCGAAATCGGATATGTATGCAGGTACGTCACTTTCTGTAAGTCCATAAGCTCTAACGATCACCTGGTTTTTGGCAACATTGACTTCCATTGTGTAAGACATGAACATTCCTCCAGTTGTGGTTTTATGTTTACATTAGTTTTTATCGGATAAGAATGGGACGTATTTGAGAGAATAAGGAAATCAGAACAAACCTGTTCTCAATTATGGAAATTACATCCATACAATTAGAGCGGGGTGCCAGCGCATATATTGTACTTAAGGGGCCATCCCGGGGATTTAATGATTCTCGTCCAAAGAATTTACACAAACAATTGTTATTATGAAACACAAATTGTTGTCTTGTGTTATGATATAGGTAGAGGTGGCTCTTATGAACGATTTCGATAATTACCCCGATGAGCTGGGGAATTTCATCCGGCACTTCCGCAAAGCCCGAGGATTAACCCTAAGGGGGCTTGAAGAGAAGAGCGGCATCAGCTATTCACAGCTCAGTAAGATTGAACGGGGGGAGAGTATTCCGCTGAAGGATAACCTCGATAAGATCATTGAGGCACTTGGTGGGGATCTTAAGAACCGGATGTATCATCTGGCAGATTATATGCCTGATATTGAATACATCAAGACGCTCAAGCAGGGATATAAGCTGCCACAGCATAATCAGTCCCAGGATTACATTTACGAAACGGCGTTCAACAAGCTGAAGGAATTCCGGGCGAAGGAAGACAAAGAAACGTCATACGTTTCCTTTGATTCTGACGAAGTTATCGTTTATGAAACGGAATATGGGGCAGGAATGGTAATAGAGAAGATCGAGAAATACAACCTGACCGATGTGCTGAACGATAAGTTCGAAGGAAGTCTGGACAGCTTGCGCCGACAGCCTCGTCAGGGCCGCCAAGCGTACTTATTCGGAGAATGGCTGCGTGAAGGCATTTATGAGCTGAAGGAAGAGGAACAGGATCTGGTTATTCAGTCCTTGAAGGAATTCGCCCAGTTCAAAGTTCAGCAGATCAAGGGCGTATATAAGTAAAGAAGGGCCTGGCTTAGCTAGCTTCAAAAATGAATAATGTTGCCCTTTCTTGCAGCCATCTATTCATCTTGATCCATAAACAAACTACAAATGGTTAGACAGAAAAGGGGATACGAAACATGAGAATCAATATGAAGTTTACCAGCAAAGGAAAAGCTGCAATCGAGAATTTTAATAACGATGAGCTGCTGGAGATTTTTGCAAGATACATCAAGACGCTTAGCAAAAAATACGATATTGAAGTGGATGTACCGCTTGAAGTGAACCAGAATATCGTTGGCGACGGAACCGTTATTGCCTTGGCCCAGAACGTGAAATGCGATGCAGAGACCTTCTTCAAGGAGCTGGGACGCGATATCAAGGTTCCCCTCAAGAAGCGGCTCGGCGGTAAGCTGGAGAATGTCTTCAAGACAGAAATTATCGAATAGACCGTATATCCCAAAAAGCCATCCCCGCACTGATGCGGAGGATGGCTTTTTGGCGTCCGATGCGGCTGCGGTTTGGTTAAAAACCGCCTCTGGAGTGAATGATCTGACCGGTAATCCACCCGGCATCATCGCTGGCGAGAAAAGTGATCAGGCGTGCTGCATCTTCAGGAATACCGATCCGGCCCATTGGGAATTGGGGCAGCAGCGCTTGCTTGACCTCATCAGACATCCAGCCGGAGTCGGTGGGTCCGGGATCCACAGCATTTACGGTGATGCCAAGCGGTGCCAGCTCTGCGGCCAGAGATTCGGTGAAAACAGAGATGGCGCCTTTGGTAGCAGCATAAGCAAGGTTTCCGGGCATCGGCCCCTTCCCCTGACCAGAAGTCAGGTTAATAATTCGTCCGCCGAACGTGCCGGGGGAGGAAGAGGAAGTGTGTTCTGCCTCGAACCTGCGGGCGAATTCTGCGGATAACATGAATGTTCCCCGGATATTCACCGCACAGTGTGCGTCGATGAGCGCCTCGTTCAATTGCCTGAAATCTGCATCGACGCTATACGCGGCATTGTTGACGAGTATGGTCGGAGAACCCAGTGCTTGGCTGGCTTCGTCCAGCAGTAAGGAGCCTGCACCCGGCATGGCAAGATCCAGCTTCATATGTTCAGCTTGTACACCGAATTGGCGCAGCTCCTTAGCGAAAAGCTCAGGCCAGCTTTCATCGGCATCACTTGGATTATTGCTTTGATCATAGTCATACAGATGGGTGAAAAATAGGCTGGCTCCTTCAGCGGCCAATGCCCGGCAGATGGCCGCCCCGATTCCGCCGGGACGGCTCGCCCCTGTGACTACAGCGATTTTTCCTTGTAATCTGTTCATTGGAATGTTTACTTTACAGAAGCAGATAACAGATTGGAGATTACTTTGGCCGCTTCAGCCCGGGTAGCAGTCGCCTTAGGGGCAAAGCTGCCATCTGTGCGTCCGGCAATAATCTTCTTATCGGCAGCGACGGCTACAGCGGTGGTCGCCCAGGCGCTGATGGAGGCAGAATCGCTGAAGTGGAGCGCTGCACCTGCGGTTAATATTTTGCCAGCGCGCAGATCAAGCCCCTGCTTCACCATAACGGCCATCTGTTCACGGGTAATGGACTGATTGGGAGCGAAGGTATTGGCGGTTACACCGCTAACCAGCTTGTTCTCATGCGCTGCAGCAACGGCCCCCGCATACCACGCAGACGCTGGTACATCCGTGAAGGCTGTTGAGACATTGACCTTCAGCTTCAGGGCTTTGGTCAGCAGACTGGCGAATTCTGCGCGGGTGACCAGACCGTTCGGATCAAAGGTATCGGCAGTTTTGCCGGAGATGATCTTGTCTTCAGCCAGCTTGTTGATGTAACCTGCCGCCCAGTGCGTCACAGGAACATCTGTGAATACAGGAATTGCCGGCTGTTCAGCAGGCGGATCGGTCACAGGAACCTCGGGGGTTACCGATTTGCTTACATCAAGGGTGAAGATGCCGAAGCCTTTGTCATCCATTTGGCCGGTATAGGCAATATTATCTGTTGTCTTGGCATAGACTTCCGCCTTAGGCGATGAAGTGAAGGTAACCTTCACATTACCCGGGACCGGAGCAATCGACCAGTTGTTGTCAGCGGACGGATTAATGGTCTTGCTCGCCGTAATGTAATCCATCAGAATCTGGCGGTTCTCATCCGGTGAGTCGATGATGTATTTGCTGCCTTTGACACCAGGGAAGTTCCCGCCGCCGCTTGCACGGTAGTTATTGGTGGCCATGATGAAATCCTGATTCGGATCAATCGCTTTGCCGTTGTACTGCAGGTTGATGATCCGGCTGGAGGAAGCGTCATTCACGGAGCCGTCCGGCTTGTACTTGGCTGCCTTGGTTACATCTACCTGATACGTTACACCGTCGATGATGTCGAAGTTGTAGACCGCGAAGGAGGAGTTCAGCAGCTCCTGCGCCTCTGTTCTAGACGGGTCAATCTGATTGAATTTGCCGGCAGACATCTCCAGCCATTCCTTGACGACCGAGCCCTTCACCAGAATCGCCTTCAGGGTATTGTCGTACAGATAGAGGTCACCGGCACTCTTAATGGCCAGAGGCCCTTGTGGAATGTCTGTGTACTCTTCCGGTCCGTTGCGTCCGGCCTTGAATGGAGCGCCGACCGACAGAACCGGAATACCCGCATATTGCGGCAGGTTGGCTGCGATGTATTTCTCTACATACTGTTTCTGCGCCGTGGTAACGATCTGCACCGACGGATCATCCTGCACCAGCCCGAAGTAGCTGTAGATCGGCGCGGTAGTCGTACCTATCGGACTGTTCGCATAGGCAATCGTTGCCTCATGATCGGCCTGCACGGCATCAACAATGGCCTGATCTGCGTCTACCGTAGATTTTTTGGCCACGGCATCATAGATGGCTTTGGTGGAGGATTGTGAGGCAGCGACCTTCCACTTGCCGCCCGATTTCTCCAGAGTCAGATCAATCAGGCCCAGATTACTGCCGCCGTATCCGGCCTGAACCGCAGGGACACCGTTGATGGTTCCTTTGGCATTGTCAACGCCGGGCAGGATTTTGCCCGAGGCATCCTTGAAGAGCACATCCAGCGACTTCTCGTCGGCAGCAGGGAAGACTTTGTGCGTGTGGGAGAAGGTAATAGCATCAATACCGGCAACCTTGCTCAGCGGGAAAATAGCGTCCTCTGCCTTAACGTAAGGCTGGGCATTGCCGCTGAAGCCCGAGTGAGTCATCGCAATAATCAGATCCGCACCGGCAGCGCGCATCTGGGGGATGAACTTCTCTGCGGTTGCTACAATATCCTTGGTAATGACTTTGCCTTCCAGATGGCTCTTATCCCATTCTGTGATCTGCGGAGTTACCAGCCCCAGCACACCGATCTTCAGCGTCTGTACGCCGCCGGCTTCGTCTTTGTAGGATTTCGTAATGATTTTATAAGGGCTGTATTTGTTGACATCGTTATCGGGATTGCCGTCTTTGTCATCTACATACACGTTGGCGTTAACATAAGGGAAATTGGCACCTTGGATCGCTTGCTCCAGATAATCCAGGCCGTAGTTGAATTCATGATTGCCAAAGGTGGCCGCGTCGTAGCCCATCAGATTCATGGCTTTGTATACAGGATGGATCTCAGAGCCCTTGATGGGGCTGACAAGCGCCTTGTACGTTCCTAGCGGAGTTCCCTGAATGAGATCTCCGTTGTCCACGAGAAGCGTATTGGCGGCCTCCTGGCGGGCCTGCTTCACAAGATTGGCGGTCCGGGCCAGTCCGACTGTAAGGGCGGTGGAGCTTTTGTAATAATCATAAGACAGCAGGTTGGTGTGGATATCCGTAGTCTCCATAATCCGCAGCTTCATCGTGGAGTCGGCTGGGGCTGCTGCCGCATACATTCCGCCTAAGGGCAACACAGTCAAAGTAAGTGCGAGTGAAGATAGAAACGTTTTATGCAGCAAATGCTGTAAATTATGCCTCATGCAATCTTTCATCCCTTCTGTTGTCAAAATAGGTAACAAACACAATGAATATTATAGCGGAAAGATATTGAAATTAACATAAAAATTAAACAATTCAGCATAACAAAAAGTATGTTACCCCGGCAGTACCGGGCCAACATACTAATACAAACAGGGTAGGACTGGATAGTGAATGATCAAAGGCTGGAACACTACAGGTTAAGCATCGTAATGATCTCTGTCTGATAGATTCCGTACAGTGAGGACATTCTTGATAATTTGGATAAAGTCAGGTGAAGCCTTGGCTTCCAGCGCCAATTCATAGATGTTTATTAATTGTTCGTCAGACAATAGCTCAAGTGATGAGGGGCGCGGAGAAGGATGAAAGTAAGTTTCCATTGAATTCCTCCATCATGGTTGAGAGTGTTAGGGAACGCTTGATATCTATTCAAAGGATACGAATCTATTTAAATGGTACCATCTGGAAGAAAATCCGTCTGCTGTCATTCGCCCTCTGAATTTATCTTTACATAAGTTGGATAATATGTGATAATAATTGATTTTGAGTTGGGGAGAGGGGGAGTAGGATTGACGGGAGCGCTTTGGATGGACGCTCCGCAAACGGACCGTTGTTTGGGTCGCTGTTGTCCCCAGATTTTATTGATTCTCCTTAGCGGTGAAAATCCGGGGACAAAGGCGACCGCTGACGCTTTTACGCGGGTCGTTCCGTTCTCTCCGCTGTTTAAGCGGGGGACCATCCAATCATTTCAAAAGGTGAAATTTCTCAGAGCCAAAAAAAGAGCGATCCTCCAATAACGGAGAATCGCTCTTTTTTGACATTTTAAGGACAGAAGATAAGTCCTTTATACATCGGTTTGGCGTGTACTCAGGTATTTCTTGATTCTGGATTCATTGGATTCTGATACAGTAGCAAATTGTTCTCCTTGATTGAACAGAACGATCTTCCGTTCCGAATCATAACCGTCAATATTGCCAATGTTCACTACATTACTGCGGTCAAGACGTTCAAAGCCTATGCCCCCGTATGCTGCATATAAATCGGAAAGAGTGGTGGGGAGAACAAATTCGCCTTCTTTCGTATGGACGAATATTGTATTCTTATGGTTGGAGAAATACAATATATCTTCTTCCCTGATACTAAGGGAGGAACCGTCGTTTAGTAAGATACGCATGTTTTCCCCATCCTTGTGTGATTACTTACGCAATTCTTTTGGTGCTTCCGGGCTGTGAATCGCTGGCTTCATAATTGAAACAAAGAAACGTGCAGATCCAGCAAGAACGGCAGAGGCTTTTTTAGCAATAGTTTTTTTCAACGTTGTCCCCCCTTGTCCAAGGAATTACTGTTAATGATTGGACTAAAAACGCCAATCCGATTACAGCCGAATGAAGGAAAAAATTAGAGGATACTATTACTATAGAAACCAACTTCAATATAGGATATATAGAAGTGGGAATTCTTGCATTTTGGTCCGGGTTTGGAGCAAATAAAACTACTATTACTAAGCTGATAATATTAATGATCCAAAGTGCTGAGTCTGAAGGGGAAATTAGTGAAGGTAACAAGGTACTTAATAAAGTAGTGACAATATTACATGCCATAGCTGTCTTTAAATGAAAACCGCCAGAGGTTAGGCGTAGTATGCAGAAGCATAGCAGAAAGGTTAAACATTCTTCAAAACGGCCGAAAATAAGACCTATGAATGCTGTACTCACTATGATTAACAGTGTGTTTAAAATAATGCCCAATGAGTATTGCATGACTTCAACTGAATGGGTTTCCTCAGGATTTGCATTTTTGATTGCAATTGCAATTCTATTAGCTAATGAATTCATTGTGAGTTCGATCCTTTTTATATGAAAGATATAGGTAAGCATAGAGCAGAACGGCATAAACCATGGGCATGAGGAAGAAATATTGCGAATATCTTTGTGTTAGGATCACCATTAATATAACAAAGATTAAGGATGGTGCACTTAGAATAAAGATTTTGATTTCACGAAGTTCAATGTTTACTTTGACATTTTGTTTGTCAGGAACGAAATCAAATCCTTTTCTCTTTTTGCCTATATAAAACCCAGTAATCATTGCAGAGATAGCAGAAATAAATTGAAGAATAAAAACACCCATTGTCGTATAAGGCAAATCCAGATAGTACAAGCCTGTTAATTTCAGAATGAAGTAGCTTGTGGACTGAATGAGCATATAGGCAAGGTATGTTAGGCCAGTCATAGAAACAGCATAAAAAATATGAATTCTAAACAAAAGCCATAAAAAGCAGAAGGTCAACAGATATTGAAGAGCTACATCTGTTAATATCAATTCATAATCATTACGGAGAACGTACGATACAAATGCCATAAGTACGCCAGCGAATAACATTTCTTTGGGATAAATATCAATCTTGAAAACTTTGAAAGCTAAATAAAACATTGCGTAAGTTTCCAGTATTGAAAATACCATATACAGCACGAAATCCAACATGCTTACACTCCCAAATTCCAAAGTTGCTAACTTCCTGATATTATACATAATAGGATAAAATTCAACAACAGCTTTTGACACTTTCCGGCAAATATTTCTTAAAAAATGTATTTGAGAGGAGTTTTCCCATGATCGGACGTCCAGAACAAGGCGAATACAGCGAATTTCAGTCCAGATATATTTCCCTGGTTCCGCCAGAAGGTGAATTGAAAGTGATTCTAAGAGAGCAGACCCGGCAGGTACTCGCTCTGCTCGGCGGACTGACGGAGGAGCAAGGCGCGTACCGCTATGCCCCGGAGAAGTGGAGTATCAAGGAGGTCATCGGACATCTGACGGATAACGACCGCATTATGTCCTACCGATTGCTGTGTTTCGCCAGGGGAGAGCAGGCGCCGCTGCCGGGGTATGAGGAGAATGATTACGCGGCTGCGGGTGAATTCGACCGCTTCTCGCTGCAGGAGATGATTGCGCACTACCGGATTGTCCGGGAGTCCACCTTGGCGCTGATAGATAGTCTGACAGAGGATGCCTATACCCGCAGGGGCAGCTTCGGGACTATAGCTATGTCGGTCAGAGCCCAGATCTGTCTGATCATCGGACATGAACTGCATCATCTGCGGATTCTTCAGGAACGTTATTTGAACTAGAGGGCTACACAGGGACAGGAGGGGAGCGCATGGCAAGCGTACTGAAAGGCATCTGGCATTTCTTCATCCCGAGGGAGCGCACATTAATATACACCACCTTTGACCAAGGACAATATTTCAGAGTCAAAAGCCGCCTCTCGGCAGCAGGCGTACCGCATCGTTCCAAGATTAACGGCGGGATGTCTGCGACCACCCAGCGGGCCGCCTTCGGAGGCAAGGCAACGGTACAGCATGAGCTGTATGTCCATAAGGAAGATGAGCACAAGGCGCTGCAAGCGATTCATTAGACTGAACAATCAAAAGGAACTGTCTCACAAGTAGGTTTCTACGGCGAAAGACAGTTCTCTTCATTCTTAATGCTACAAAAAGTGAGCAGAGCAGCCATTCTCGCGTTATTGGAGGATCGCTGCTCTGCGTTTTTGGTCATTGGTGGCAGTGGTAGCTGTCACGGCCGCCGCCGGGATAGGCAGCGTCAAAAATGGCGTTGTCCAGCCGATTGACGGCGGCATTCACGAGCGCGAACGAGGTGACTTTCCGGGATATCTTCTTCCAGATCCATTGGCAAGCAAAGTGGGTCCATGGACTATTGAATGTACAGAAAACTCTCCTTTGAAAGGGTTGTATGGTAACTCCATTTTACCAAAGGCCGGTTTCTCTTTGTGATTTTAGAAAGATTTTAGAAACTTTTCCCGCTTAAACAGCGGAGAGGACGGAACGATTGTGGAAAAGCGGAAGCGTTCGCCTTGGTCTCCGGATTTTCACCGCCAAGGGGAATGAAAAAAATCTGGAGAGCACAGCGATTGGAACAACGGTCCGTTCACGCAGCGTCCACCCAAGTGCTCACGTTGATCTTACTCCAAAACAAAGGGCTGTCCCAAGCCGCCATTTCATGGCTTTTGGGACAGCCCCTTTTGTGTTTTTCTCTATAAAATGATTAAAATCCATAACAATAGGCTAAATAGGATCGGAAGGTAATTTTACAAAGGAGGGTTCTTGTGGCATTTGCGGCAGACCGGGTAATAAGCTTCATTGCCGCCAATCTGAATCTGTTTGCCGCTGTATACGGGCTTGCCGTTCTCCACCCGAAGCGCCATCGTGGCTTTCCGTGCGCAGAACCAGCAGATAGTCTTCATTTCTTCGATCTTGTCGGCGTAGATCAGCATATATTTGCTGCCCTCGAACAGGTTGTTCTGAAAATCATTTTTGAGGCCGAAGGCCATCACCGGAATCTCAAGTTCATCCACTATACGCACCAGCTGAAGGATGCAGTCTTTGCTCAGGAACTGGCACTCGTCAATCAGCACACAGTGGGGCTTCGGCAGACTGGTGCTGACGATGCTGTAAATATCCGTATTCTCGTCGATAGGGATGGCCTGCTTGCGCAGTCCGATCCGGGAGGAGATATAACCGACTTCGTCCCGGTCGTCAAGGGATGGAGTGAAGAGGAGCACCGACTTGCCCTGCTCTTCGTAATTATGTGCAACCTTGAGAATCTCAATGGATTTGCCGCTATTCATAGCTCCATACCTGAAAAACAACTGTGCCATGTCCATCTATCCTTTCGCTGTTCAGCTTGTCTAATATTCATCCGAAAAAGGCGACCTTACTAGAGTATCATATTCGGGCCTGGGGGTGCCAGTGAAAACATTGCTCCTGCCCGGGATGTGATATAATGAACCCAATTGTGTCTTCAGCAGGTGAATGATGTGAACAGAAGGGAAGTTGGTCAGGGTGACAGAGAAATTGGAGCAATACAAGGAGCGGGTGGACCTGCTTCGGGAGAAGGGGGAGCTGGCCCCGGATACGGAGATTTTGCTGGCTGAACTGCTGGCTGAGCTGACCGAGCTTGAACGGAGCAATAAGGCACTGCGGCGGGTTATTCTGAAGTCGGGACAAGGCTCTGCCATGTCTACCCGTCTGCGGGAAGCGCTATACGAATAAACAAATGGGGTATCTTCGATGAAGCTGACATTCACTTATCTTAAAAAATACCGTGTCGCCGCCATTGCCGCGCTGGTCATGATGCTGATCGAACTGGCGGTTGAGCTGTCGCAGCCGCTGCTGATCTCCAAAATTATAGATGACGGTATCCGGCAGCAGGATACGGCTGTCGTCTGGCTGTGGGGCGGTGTGCTGGTGGGGAGCGCGGCAGTGGCTTTTCTTGCGGGAATACTCAGCTCCTTTTTTGCATCTCATACAAGTCAGGGGTTTGCGTTCGACCTGCGGGATAAGCTGTATGAGAAGGTACAATCCTTCACTTACGATGTATTCAGCCGTTTCCCGACCTCGTCGCTCATTACACGGCTGACCGGTGATGTGTCTCAATTGCAGGATACGATATTCATGGGTCTGCGGTTCATGACCCGTATTCCGCTGGTTGTGATAGGCAGCGTGGTTATGGCGCTCGTGGTGCATGTCAAGCTGGGGCTGCTGCTTACGGTAACGCTTCCGTTTCTGGTGATCTTCATGATCTGGCTGATGCGCCGGGCCTCTGAGCTGTTCCGCAATGTACAGAACCGGCTGGACGGCGTCAATGGGGTCATTCAGGAGAATCTGACCGGTATCCGGCTGATTCGTGTATTTGTGCGGATGGGCCATGAGATTGGCCGGTTTGCTGCGTTCAGCGGGGAGCTGATGAGATCGACTGTGGCTGCGCTGCGGCTGACGGAGACCTCGACACCGTTCATCATGATCATCGTGAATGCAGGGATTCTGGCAGTGTTATGGTTCGGACGCATCGAGATTTCCACAGGGGATGCGACACTGGGGCAGACGGTTGCGGTTATTAATTACTCCTTGCGCACCATGGGAGCGCTGTCAGCACTGTCCTGGATTATGGTGAGCTTCTCGCGCGCCCGGGCTTCTTCTGTGCGGATTGCTGAAGTGATGTCGGCAAGTGAAGGCCCGGGAGAGCTCGGTATGACGACCGGGAACGGAGCTACGCCAGTACAAGCTGGTCTTTCTTCACAGCATGGTCAGAGCCAGAGTGTATTCCACAAGGGCTCTGACCATCAGGCGCCTGCTGTTCAAGGTAAGGTTGAATTCCAGCAGGTCAGCTTCAGTTATCCGGGCAGTGATATTAAGGTGCTGGAGGACATCTCCTTCACCGTGCAGCCGGGCGAGCGTGTAGCGATCATGGGGGCAACCGGCTCCGGCAAATCCTCTCTGGTCACGCTGATTCCCCGCTTGTATGAATGCGGCAGCGGTATGATCCGGGTGGACGGAAAAAATCACACAGAAATGGATATACAGGCACTGCGGCGCTCGATTGGCTATGTGCCGCAGGAGGTGCTGCTGTTCACCGGCTCCATCCGTGAAAATATTGCCTGGGGGAACGACCAGGCGAGTCAGGCGGACATTGAACAGGCGGCGGCAGCGGCCCAGATTCATGAGACGGTTGCAGCGCTGCTGCAGGGGTACGACACCCAGCTCGGGCAGCGCGGAGTCAACCTGTCGGGCGGGCAGAAGCAGCGCCTGACGATTGCGCGGGCGCTGGTTCGCAGGCCCGCGATACTAATTCTGGATGACAGCACCAGTGCGCTGGATGCGGTGACTGAGGGGCTTTTGCTGGCGGAGCTCAAAAAAATGTCCTGCACGACGTTCCTGATTACACAGAAGATCAGCTCGACCGCATCGGCAGATCTTATTCTGCTGCTGGATGAAGGCCGCCTGATTGCGCAAGGGACCCATGCCGAGCTGATGGAAGAGTCCGCGCTGTACCGTAAAATCTATCAATCGCAGACAGGGGAGGCGCAGCATGTTCAAAGCACTCATTGAGCCGTTCCGCTATCCGAAGCTGGAGGTAGGTCACGGGGAGGCCAAAGTCTTCGGGGCGATGGGCAGCCGGAAGCCGAAGGCCAAGGCTAAGAACTGGTCCGGCACATTAGGACGGATATGGCATTACCTTGCGGAGCGCAGGGCCAAGCTGGTACTGGTGCTGTTCATGGTTCTGTTAAGCTCCGGCCTGTCGCTCCTTGGACCTTATCTGATCAGCCGGGCGGTGGACGATTACCTAGGCGGGGCGGGAGGCAGAACCTGGGGCATTTTCCTGCTGATACTGGCTCTGGTCTATCTGCTCAACTCACTGGTCTCCTGGCTGCAAAATGTCTGGATGATCGAAGTGGCCCAAGAGACGGTCTACCGTATGCGGACGGAGTTGTTCGCGCACCTGCACCGCCTGCCGATCTCCTTCTTCAACCGCAGGCAGCAGGGAGAAATTATGAGCCGGCTCACGAATGATATTGAGAATATCAGCTCGACGCTGAACAGCTCGGCGATTCAGATTTTCTCCAGCATCCTGACGCTGGTCGGCACCGTCGGTGTAATGCTGTGGCTCAGTCCCTTGCTGACGCTGCTGACCTTCATTGTAGTGCCGCTGATGATGCTGGGTATGCGCTGGATTACCCGGCGGACCGGTCCGCTGTTCAAGGAGCGGCAGCGCAATATGGGAGAACTGAACGGCTTCATCGAAGAAACGTTGTCCGGGCAGCGGATTATTAAGGCCTTCTCACAAGAGGAGCGGGTGATTACCGGCTTCAGGGAGCGCAATACGCGGATTATGCTGTCGGGATACTGGGCCCAAGCAATTTCGGGCTTTATCCCCAAGCTGATGAATGGCCTGAACAACCTGAGCTTTGCTATCGTTGCCGGAGTCGGGGGGCTGCTTGCGATCCGCGGGCTTGTGACGGTAGGGATTATTATCGCTTTTGCCGAATATGCGCGCCAGTTCACCCGTCCGCTGAACGATCTGGCGAATCAGTGGAATACGCTGCTGTCGGCTATCGCCGGAGCGGAGCGGGTGTTCGAGGTATTGGATGAAGAGACGGAAGCCCGGGATGAAGGCGCGGCGGTCAAGCTACAGCATGTGGAAGGAGCGGTGAAATTCTCGGGCGTGTCCTTCTCCTATGAGGGGGGCGCGGATACGCTACAGGATATTTCTTTTGAAGCGAAGCCCGGTGAGATGATTGCACTGGTTGGACCTACCGGGGCGGGTAAAACCACTCTGATCGGCCTGTTGTCCCGCTTCTACGATCCGAGCCGGGGAAGCATTACGCTGGACGGACGGGAGTTGTCCACGATTACCCGGGAAAGCCTGCGCAGCCAGATGGCCTTCGTCTTGCAGGATTCCTTTCTGTTCAAAGGCACGATCCGCGATAATATCCGCTACGGCCGACTGGATGCCACGGACGAAGAGGTCGAGGAAGCGGCGAAGCTTGCCAATGCTCATGCCTTTATCATGAGGCTACAGGACGGTTACGACCGGATGCTGTCCGTAGACGGCAGCGGCATCAGCCAGGGACAGAAGCAATTGCTGGCTATTGCCCGGGCAATTCTCGCGAATCCGTCCATGCTGGTGCTGGATGAGGCTACGAGCAGCATCGACACGGTGACCGAGATCAAGATCCAGGAAGGCCTCCAGGCGCTGATGCGCGGCCGGACCAGCTTCGTCATCGCCCACCGACTGGGCACGATCCGGGCTGCCGACCGCATACTGGTGCTTGAGGGCGGACGCCTGCTTCAGCAAGGGTCCCATGAGGAGCTGCTCCAGCAGGGCGGCCTCTACAGCGAGCTGGTGCGGGGGAGTAAAGAAGCGGCTGAGGCATGAGTGAGAAATAAGTGAGTCATAAGTGAGACATAAGTGAGTGATAAGTGAGACATTGCTGAGGCATGTGTAAGACATGGGTGAGACATGGGTGAGGCATGAGTGAGTCATAGCTGAGGCATGAGTGAGGGGAAGGGTAAGGGGAAGTGCGTAAGGCGGCAAGTGTGGTAAGTGAGGTAAGTACGATAAACGCGATAAATGCGATAAATGCGACAAGTATGGGAAGTACGGAAAGTGCAGTAGGTATTGTAAGTGCAGTAAGTGTAGTAAGTGTAGTAAGTTCAGTAAGTGCTGTAAGTGCGATAAGTACGGTAAGTGTGGAAAGTGTTGTAAGTGAGAAGAAGCGGGGTAATGCTCACACTGGTGCATACGGCGAATGGAATGCAGAAGCTGCGGCGCATGATTTATAAGGTAACTGTATTTTGTGCAATAGACATCTGATTTTTCAGCGGGAAATTGCATTCTATTGTATTTGGTACACTAGATTTTGATGATTTAGGGTGAAAAGCGGGTTTTGCCTGAATTCTGCTGTACGAAGTGCAATAGCCTCTGAATTCTGCCTGATATTACTCTTTTCTGTTGTACATTGTGCAATTGTGCTGTTGGTAAGCTCTACTATCGAACCGCATACTGTGAATCGTATCTCGTATCTCGTAATCTCACGGATAGTTGTATTTCATACAGCTATAAAGCTGCGAATTACCGAATAAGTTCGGATAGATGCATTCCGTACAACTAAGATCGGGCACATTAGTCTACCTCTCCATGGACCGAAATCGAGCATTATAGTTGTACAAACTACACTTAGCGCTTGGGTGACAGGCTCGTAGCGCATGAGAGTTAGAGTCGCAGCGCCTGAGCGATAGATTCGTAGCTCATGAGTGTTAGGCTTGTAGTGCCTGAGCGATGGACTCGTAACCCTTGAGCGATAGACTCTTAGCCTGTGAGCCGTAGACTCGTAGCGCATTCTCACAGAGCACATTGTGCTGTTCACGCGGCGTCTGGTGTGAATCGGGAGTCCTCCAGTTAAATGTTCAATAGCTAACAACAAGGGGATGCCTCGCAGCCGGTTCAATGATGGCTGGAGGCATCCCCTGCTTCTATATGTTATGAACAAAAGTTGGCTTAGGACGGGGGCTGCTCGGCTTTTTGTTTCTCTCTGAAGCGGGGGCCCACATAGTTCTTCTTGCGGTCGCGGGTCAGAATCCAGCCGCCCAGGAAGCTCATTCCGGCCAGGAACAGCACCAGTCCGCCGCCAAAATGCAGCCACGCGAAGTCCGGTACGACCGTGTCGTCGCCATGCATCGCGAAATAGTTGAACAGATCATCTTTCATCATCAGGAAGCCCGTCATCGCCAGAAGGCCGGGGATCACCAGGATCAGGATGGCAATGAAGCGTGAAATCAGCAGTTTCATAACAGTCGCTCCTCTTCGCAGCCGTTGGAATTTACCCATATGATAACGCTTCAATCTGTAAAAGTCCATGCATACATGACGTTTGTAAGTTTTGTATTACCAGCGAAAGAGAGTACAATATAATAGGTTAGGCTGAACTTTAGAGGAATGACTGGAGGATACATATCATGACAATGACCTGTGATGTGGCGATACTTGGCGGAGGTACCGGCGGTTATGTGGCGGCGATCCGCGCTGCGCAGCTGGGCAAATCCGTCGTCGTTATTGAAATGGACAAGCTGGGCGGAACCTGTCTGCACCGCGGCTGTATTCCCAGCAAGTCACTGCTGCGCAGTGCAGAGGTATTAGCGGAAATTAATGAGAGCGAAAGCTATGGCATAAAGACAACAGGCGTAGAGCTGGTGTTCCCCAAAGTGCAGCAGCGCAAGGAAGCGGTTGTGGAGCAGCTTCATCAGGGCGTGCAGTATCTGATGCGCAAGCATAAGATTCAGATTGTAAAAGGCAAGGGCCGGATTATCGGCCCGTCGATCTTCTCCCCGCGCAGCGGCGCAGTGGCCGTGGAGATGGAGGATGGCGAGATGGAGACCGTGGTCTCCACGAATCTCATCATCGCCACCGGCTCGCGTCCGCGTGTTCTGCCGGGCCTTGCGCCGGACGGTAAGGTAATTCTGAGCAGCGAGGAAGCGCTGACGCTTGAGGAGCTGCCGGCATCCATTATTATTGTGGGCGGCGGAGTGATCGGAGTGGAGTGGGCTTCCATGCTGGCTGATTTCGGTGTGCAGGTCACTGTAGTCGAAGCTGCCGGCCAGCTTTTGCCGCAGGAGGATGAAGAGGTGGCCCGTGAGCTGCTGCGCCTGCTGAAGAAGCGCGGAGTCCGGGTCTTGACCGGCACCACGGTAGATGCAGAGACTTCCAAGGTGTCGGAGACGGGGATTACGATTGAAGCCCGCAAGGGGGAGCAGAGTCAGAGCCTGTCGGCCGAGAAGCTGCTGGTATCGGTTGGACGCGTGGCGAATATCGAGAATCTTGGACTGGAAAATACAGATATCCGCTACGACAAAGGCGTCATTGCGGTGAATGCCAATATGCAAACCGGTGAACCGCATATCTATGCCATTGGGGATTGCATCGGCGGATTGCAGCTGGCCCATGCCGCCAGCCATGAAGGCATCCGTGCCGTCAATCATCTGGCGGGCGAAGCCCTCCATCCGTATGAAGCCCATCTGGTCCCGCGCTGTGTCTATACACGGCCCGAAGTGGCAAGTGTCGGTTATACAGAGAAGGAAGCGAAGCAGCTCGGCCGCGAGACCGTGACCGGCAAGTTCCCCTTCTCCGCTATCGGCAAAGCGATTGTCTACGGAATGAAGGACGGCTTCGTGAAGGTGGTTGCCGACGCGAAGAGCGGGGATATTCTCGGGGTACAGATGATTGGGCCGCATGTGACCGATCTGATCGGTGAAGCCGCCTTGGCGCAGCTCCTGGATGCAACACCTTGGGAGGTCGGTGAGGCGATTCATGCCCATCCGACGCTCTCGGAGATTATCGGGGAAGCGATGCTGGCGGTGGATGGAAGAGCAATCGGATACTAGGATACGATACAGAGGTTATACAGTTAGCCGGAAGGAGCTGAAGGCGCGTGAAGCGCCTAAATGACTCTATACCGGCTATATTAGGTCCCTGGACAGTAGCTGAGTCCAGTTTCACCCTAAAGACTCCGCGTGGTGGGGTGATTTTGGCTTTTCTTTTTGGAGGGAAAGGGATTATAATGGATTTAGTACCTGGTTATAGGATCAGGGCAAAGCACAAGCTAAGTCATAGCTTAACACATCAGGTGAACACTTCCGAGCCGGCAGAACAGTTGCGGACCCGGAACGGTTAACACCAACCAAACTTTTAGGAGGTACCTCTTATATGGAATCCCAAGGTACTGTAGAAACGGTTAACAGACATAAGCAGCTTGGACTCACTGACGGCCAGGTTATTGATATGTACAGATTCATGCAGCTGGGACGGAAATATGATGAGCGCAGTCTGCTGCTGCAGCGCGCGGGGAAGATCAACTTCCATGTATCCGGCATCGGGCAGGAAGCGGCGCAGGTCGCGGCTGCATTTGCGCTGGACCGGGAGAACGACTATTTCCTTCCGTATTACCGCGACTATGCTTTTGTTCTGACGGCGGGAATGACCACGCGTGAGCTGATGCTGTCCGTATTCGCTAAGGCGGAAGACCCCAACAGCGGCGGCCGGCAAATGCCGGGCCACTTCGGCAGCAAGCGCCTGCGTATTGTAACGGGCTCTAGCCCCGTAACGACCCAGGTTCCACATGCGGCAGGCTTCGCGCTGGCGGCCAAAATGCAGAAGAAGAAGTTCGTCTCCTTCGTCACCTTCGGGGAAGGCTCCAGTAACCAGGGAGATTTTCATGAAGCCTGTAACTTTGCGGGTGTGAATAAGCTGCCTGTCATTATATTTTGCCAGAATAACCAGTATGCAATCTCCATCCCGGCTCATAAGCAGCTTGGCGGCAAGGTCAGCGACCGTGCGCTGGGGTACGGCTTCCCCGGCATCCGGGTGGACGGCAACGATCCGCTTGAGGTCTACCGTGTAGTGAAGGAAGCCCGGGAGCGTGCGGTTGCCGGAGAGGGACCAACCTTGATTGAAGCGATGATGTACCGTCTCTCTCCGCATTCCACTTCGGATAATGATCTGGCTTACCGGACCCAGGAAGAAGTCGATGCGAACTGGAAAAAAGACGGCATCGCCGCGTTCCGCACGTATCTCACCGGACTCGGTCTGTGGAGTGACGAGCAGGAGCGTGATCTGGCTGCCGAATATAATCTTGAATTGAAAGAGGCCATAACCTACGCGGAGAATGCACCGTTCCCGAAACCGGAAGATACGCTGCTGCATGTGTACGATGAATCCGGCCTTAAGGGAGGAGCTTAAGCCATGGCGATGATGGAATATATTGATGCAATCCGGCTGGCAATGAAGGAAGAGATGGAGCGCGATGAGTCGGTATTCGTGCTGGGTGAGGATGTCGGCGTGAAGGGCGGCGTGTTCACAACTACCAAGGGACTCCAGGAGCAGTTCGGCGAAGAACGTGTGCTTGATACCCCGCTTGCGGAGTCAGCCATTGCAGGGGTTGCTATCGGCGCTGCCATGTATGGCATGAAGCCGATTGCCGAGATGCAGTACTCCGATTTCATGCTGCCCGCAACGAACCAGATTATCAGCGAAGCGGCCAAAATCCGTTACCGTTCCAATAATGACTGGAGCTGTCCTATCGTTATCCGCGCCCCTATCGGCGGCGGAATCTTTGGCGGACTGTATCATTCCCAGTGTCCTGAATCCATCTTCTTCGGTACGCCGGGACTGAAGATTGTGGCCCCATACTCGGCAGCAGATGCCAAGGGATTGCTTAAGGCCGCTGTCCGTGACCCGGACCCGGTTCTGTTCTTCGAGAACAAGAAATGCTACAAGCTGATCAAGGGCGATGTGCCGGAGGGCGACTACACGGTGCCTATCGGCGAAGCGAATCTCCTGCGTGAGGGCAGCGATATTACGGTGATCGGGTATAGCCTGCCGCTGCATTTTGCGATGCAGGCAGCGGAGGAGCTGGAGAGCGAGCATGGCGTTACCGCGCATATCCTTGATCTGCGCACGCTCCAGCCGCTCGACCGCGACGCAATTATTGCGGCTGTCCGGCAGACCGGTAAAGTGCTGATTATCCACGAGGACAACAAGACCGGAGGCATCGGCGCCGAAGTGGCGGCGATCATTGCCGAGCATTGTCTGTTCGATCTGGATGCACCTATCTTCCGCCTGTGCGGGCCTGACGTCCCGGCGATGCCGATTTCTCCGCCGATGGAGAAGTTCTTCCTGCTGAGCAAGGACAAGGTGAAGGCTGAGATGCTGCGGTTGGCGGAGTACTGATATTGGAACATGAGAATTGACATATGGAACAGCAGGTGAGCTCCTCACACTTAAGCTCACCCTGCTATGTATATTGGGCATGAATGTTGCAGTTATTGCAACTTGGATTCGGGATTAGCGGTGGGGTGGATAGATTGCTGCATGAAATGCAACAATTCACTCGCTTATCCGCTTGGATGATGAGGAATGCTGCCTTTTGTGCAACTTTTTTGACTTCTGGCCGCTTTAAGTGGTGGAATGTTGTATTTGAGGCAGGATTTCGTGCGTATGCTTTCGAAACCAGTTTGTACTAAGCGGATTCGTGAAGTATAGGCTTACCAAACTTAAGCGTATGCTTCCGAAGCCAGTTTTGTCGAAGTGAATTCAGGAAGTGTATGCTTACCAAACTTAAGCGTTGCTTCCGAAGCCAGTTTTGTCGAAGTGAATTCAGGAAGTGTATGCTTACCAAACTTTAAGGAGTGACATTATGTCTGACAATACAACGCTGACGGATGTAATTATGCCGCAGCTCGCGGAATCGCTGGTATCGGCAACCATCGGGAAGTGGCTGAAGCAGCCGGGCGATCCCATTGAGCAATATGAGCCGATCTGTGAGCTGATTACGGATAAGGTGAACGCGGAGCTGCCTGCGACGGTGGACGGCACGCTGGTTGAGCTGCTCGCGGAAGAAGGCCAGACGGTCAGCGTCGGCGAGATCATCGCCCGCATCGCAGTGGCTGGTTCCGCTGCAGCCGCGCCAAGCCCTGCCGCCCAGCCGCAGGCAGCGGCTGGGGACAGACCCGCAACTGCCGCTGTACCTGCGGCAGTATCCGGCACCGCGCCGCAGCCGCCTCACGCCGCCGCGCGGCCGGCAGCACCGGCTGCCGCGGCTTATGATGCCGCGGCTCCGATGCGCTCCCGTTACTCTCCGGCTGTGCAGACGCTGGCCGCCGAGCACGGCATCTCCCTTGCGGCCGTGCCGGGCACCGGCCTGGGCGGACGTATCACACGCAAGGATGTGCTCACGTTCCTTGCAAGCGGCGCCTCTGCCGTTCAGCCGCCGGCACCCGCAGCCACAGCACCCGCAGCAGCACCCGCCGCTGCGCCTGTACCTGACTCCGCTCCTGCACCGGCAGCGCTGCAGCCGGTGTTCCAGCCGGTTCATGATGTGCATCAGCAGGTGCGCAATTCCGGCCTGCATCTCAGTGAATCGCCGAAGATTCCGACGATTGAGATCGAAGGCGGACGGGGCAGCAGCTCGGAATATCTGATTGATGTTACACCGATCCGCAATACCATTGCGACAAGAATGCGCCAGAGTGTCTCGGAGATTCCCCATGCCTGGACGATGATCGAGGTTGATGTGACCAATATGGTGGTGCTGCGCAACAAGCTGAAGGACGAATTCAAGCGCAAAGAGGGCATTAACCTGACCTATCTGGCTTTTCTGATGAAGGCTGTTGTCAGTGCCATCAAGGATTACCCGATCATGAACTCGGTCTGGGCCGTTGACAAAATCATCGTCAAACGCGATATCAACATCTCGCTTGCCGTAGGCACGGAGGATTCCGTAATGACGCCGGTCATCAAGAAGGCCGACCAGAAGAATGTTGCCGGGCTGGCCCGCGAGATCGACGAATTGGCGCTGAAGACACGTGAAGGCAAGCTGCGGCTGGATGATATGCAGGGCGGCACGTTCACGGTGAACAATACCGGCTCGTTCGGCTCGATTCTGTCTTACCCGATTATTAACTATCCGCAGGCGGCGATTGTAACCTTTGAATCTATCGTCAAAAAGCCTGTCGTCATCAATGATATGATTGCCGTGCGGTCGATGGCCAATATCTGCCTGTCGCTGGATCACCGGATTCTGGATGGGGTCATCAGCGGACGGTTCCTGCAGCGCGTGAAGGATAACGTGGAAGGGTATACGCCGGATACGAAGCTGTACTAATTAATTCAAGTTAATCAAGGCCGCTGTGGACTCCTGGGACAGGGAGAATGAGAAGCAAAGGGGACCTTATGATCATGGATGACCTGAACTTAAGCAAACTGGAGGTTACCTATCTCCCGCTGATGGAGTACGGGGCGGCCTGGGAGCTGCAAAAGCAGGCGGTACAGGCAATTGACGCAGGTACCGCCTCCGAGCGGCTGATCCTTGTGCAGCATCCGCCTACGTACACCATCGGTTCACAGAATCATCCGGAGCATCTGCTCCTCAGCGGGGAACAGCTCAAGAAACAAGGGATTGCGCTGTTTGAGATTGACCGCGGAGGAGATATTACATATCATGGCCCCGGCCAGCTCGTCGGCTATCCGCTGCTGAAGCTGGGCGAGAACGGCAAGGTCGATCTGCACGGGTATCTGCGCAGGCTGGAGTCCGTGATCATTGCCTATCTGGAGGGTTATGGGATTACAGGAACCCGCAAGCAGGGGTATACCGGAGTATGGGTCGGCGATGAGAAAATATGTGCGATTGGCGTCAAGTTCAACAAGTGTAAATTCCGCAGAGGTTTTGTCACCAGCCATGGCTTCGCCTTCAACGTATCGGCCGGAATCGGTCAGAGCGGCTTCGCGGGGATTATCCCTTGCGGCATCGCTGAATACGGAGTGACTTCGCTTGCGGAATGCACCGGGCGCTCTTTCAGCGTAGAGACGGTGGCTTCCGAGCTGCTGCCTTATTTCCTGCAACAATTCCCGTATGAAGCGGTTGCCGGGGCGGTAAGTTCGGCCGAGTAAGGAACAGGCATACAGGCATAGTCAAACAGCGCCCGGGTCTCCCGGGCGCTGTCACTTACGCGCTAAGCGTGATTAACCGGCCATAAACGGTTCGATGACGAACAGCACTGTAGAGGCGATCATGGCGAACAGCATGATGTAGATGATGATTTTGAACCATTTTTGTCGTTGCATGAGTGACTCCTTTGAGATTAGTTTAAGTTAAGAGCGTAGGCTCTATATTGAACGCAGTACAACCATTGTAACGTATCCGCGAAAGAGAGGGAAGTCCAAGTGATATCACAAGAACGGTTAATCAATGAATTCATGGAGCTTGTCCGTATTGACAGTGAGACCCGTAATGAACGGCGGATTGCCGACGTGCTGAAGGAGAAGTTCGGCAGCCTGGGGCTGAGCGCAGTGGAAGATGATTCCATGGAGAGAACGGGGCACGGGGCAGGCAACCTGTTCGTTACCTGGCCTGCGGACAGCGGAGTGAGCGCACCGAAGCTGCTGTTCACCTGTCATATGGATACCGTGGTTCCCGGCCAGAATATCAAGCCTTCCCTGGGGGAAGACGGCTGGATCAGAAGTGACGGCAGCACGATTCTCGGAGCGGATGACAAAGCGGGACTGGCAGCTTTGTTCGAAGCGATCCGGGTCATTCAGGAGCAGAAGCTCCCGCACGGGCAGATTCAGTTTGTCATTACGACAGGCGAAGAATCCGGCCTGATGGGCGCCCGTGCGATGGACCCGGCGCATCTGGATGCAGAGATGGGCTTCGCGCTGGATTCCAACGGTGAAGTAGGGGCCATCGCCATCGCTGCGCCGACTCAGGCGCGGGTAACGATGCAGATCTTCGGCAAATCGGCCCATGCGGGTGTGAACCCGGAGGATGGCATCAGCGCCATTCAGGTAGCAAGCAAAGCGATCTCGGCCATGAAGCTCGGACGGATTGATAAGGAGACCACAGCGAATATCGGCAAGTTCGCCGGCGGCGGACCGACGAATGTAGTCTGTGACCATGTCCAGCTCGATGCGGAGGCACGCAGCATTGTGCAGGAGAAGGTGGAGCTGCAGATTGCCTCTATGCGGGAGGCGCTGGAGACTACGGCACGCGACAACGGCGCACAGAGCGAATTCCGCAGTGAGATCATCTATCCGGCGTTCAGCTTCAACGGGAATGATCCTGTAGTACAGCTGGCAGACCGTGCGATTACCTCCCTTGGCCTGACTACCCGGCTGTTCGCTTCCGGAGGCGGCAGCGATGCGAATGTGTTCAACGGTCTGAAGGTTCCGACAGTGAATCTGGCGGTTGGCTATGAGGATATCCACACGACGCAGGAACGGATCAAGGCCGAAGACATCGTCAAGGTGGCCCGCCTGGTTGTAGCGATTGTGGCGGAGAGTCTCAAAGGCTGATCAAGATTCAAGTCCTTGCAGGCACACGGCAATCCTAAGGAAGCCTGCCGGGACTAGGGAGTACAAAGAAGGAGCTGCTTCCGGGATTCACCGGGAGACAGCTCCTTCTTGTTCAAAGATAACTTATATGCTTAACGCAATACGATGCGGCATTATCCTGCCTTCGAAGCTGTGATCCGCGATTCTGCCTGGAGCAGCAGGATGTAGGAGAGGGGCATATCACGCCCGTACTGCTTCATCCACCCGGCCAGTACGGCCTTGATCTGTTCCGGTTTACCTACCATTGTAACTGCGGATGAGCTTGCTTGGACAAGACAATGATTCATGCCTGCATTCCTTCTTTCCTCTTAAGTTTGCTATAATACACCCTATGCATAACCATGCCAAAGGAGACCACCAATCTATGAAAAAAGATGAAATCAATAGCAATCCCGCCTTGGATGAAGAAACGTTATCGACGAAGCCGATTTTTAGCGGAAACATTATATCCCTCCAGGTAGACACCGTGAAGCTGCCGGACGGCAATACCGCCACCCGTGAGGTTGTGAAGCATCCGGGAGCCGTAGCCGTACTGGCGCTGAATGACGGCAAAATGCTGGTAGTGGAGCAGTACCGCCAGCCGATGCACCGGACCGAAGTGGAGATTCCGGCAGGCAAGCTGGATAAAGGCGAAGATCCGCTGGCCGCTGCGGGCCGTGAGCTTCAAGAGGAGACGGGCTTCCACAGCGGCGGGCTGAAGCTGCTGAAGTCGTTCTACACCTCTCCCGGCTTCGCCGACGAGATTATTCACCTCTATGTGACCGAGGACGCCCAGCCGGGTGAGATGGCGCTGGATGAGGATGAATTCCTGGAGGTCTCCGAGCTTACGCTGGAGGAGGCGTACCAATATATCGCAGATGGACGTATTGCCGATGCCAAGACCATGATGGCTGTCTACGCCTGGCATCTCTATACGCTGACTGGACAATGGCACTAGAGGCGGCGCTTCAGAGCATATACTGTGACCTGCACGTGCATATCGGGCGGACTTCGGAGGGGCAGGCGGTCAAAATCAGCGGCAGCCGCGACCTGACCTTCGCCGGGATTGCCAAGGAGGCGGCGGAGCGCAAGGGGATCGGCCTGATCGGCATCATCGACAGCCATTCCCCGGGGGTGCTGCGGGATATTCATGCTGCGCTTGACTCCGGCGAGATGACGATAGCAGAAGGCGGCGGAATTGCCTACAGGGGGACAACGATCCTCCTGGGGACCGAGATCGAGATCCGTGAGCCCGGGCGGCGGGAGTGCCATGTCCTGGCCTTTATGCCGGACCTTGGGACGATGGAGGATTTCAGCCGCTGGATGAGCGCCCATATGCGCAATGTGAATCTCAGCTCCCAGCGTCTCTATGCCCCCTCCAGGGAGCTGCAGGACGAGATTACGGGACGGGGAGGGCTGCTGATTCCGGCACATATTTTCACTCCGCACAAGGGATTATACGGCTGCTCAGCGGAGCGGATGGCTGAACTATTCGACCTGGACCGCATCGCGGCAGTGGAGCTTGGCCTCAGCGCGGATTCGGAGATGGCCGGATATATCTCGGAGCTTGACCGCTACAGCTTCCTGACCAATTCCGACGCCCATTCTCTCGGCAAAATCGGCCGCGAATATAATGTGATTGAGATGCAGCAGCCTTCGTTCCAGGAGCTGAAGCTGGCCCTGATGCGCTCGGAAGGACGCCGGGTCAGCGCCAACTTCGGGCTGAACCCCCGGCTGGGCAAATATCACCGCACGTATTGCGGCGGCTGCGGCAGCATTATTGATGAGGCCTATGCCACTTCAGAACGCTGCCCGTACTGCGGCAGTCCGAAGCTGGTGCAGGGCGTGCTGGACCGCATTCTGCACATTGCCGACCGTCCACTGCCCCAGGTCCCGCAGCATCGGCCGCCGTATCATTATCAGGTGCCTCTGGAGTTCATTCCCGGGCTAGGCAAGCGTAAGCTGAATACGCTGCTGGAGGCGTTCGGAACAGAGATGAATATTCTGCATCAGGCGGGTGAAGCCGAGCTTGCTGCAGTTGCCGGACGGGAGCTTGCCGAGCTGATTGTGCTTGCCCGTACAGGCGGGCTTGCGCTCTCCTCAGGAGGCGGAGGCACTTACGGCAAGGTGATCAGGACCTAAGGACAAGTCATAGATCGGGACATTCCCTCATATGGTGTAACATGTGACCGGAAAGGGGAATGTCAGGTGCGCAGTTTAAGGCTGATGCTGAAGGAACAGACGCCACTTTATATTTTTGTCGCGGTATTATTTCTGGTCGGGGTTGTATTCGGAGCGCTCATCGTCACTGCACTTACGCTGGATCAGCAGCAGGAGCTGGGGGATTACTTAAGCAACTTCTTCGTGACCGTTGATCAGCAGGGACTGCCTGCCGCGCAGGATTCGTACTGGAGTATCGCTGCCTTTCATCTGAAATGGGTCGGCCTGATCTGGGTTCTCGGCTTATCCGTGATCGGGCTTCCGGGGATTCTGATTCTGGATTTCCTCAAAGGCGTGCTGATCGGCTTCACCGTCGGCTGTCTGGTCAGCCAGTACTCCTGGCACGGGATGTTGTTTGCGCTTGTCTCTGTGGCCCCGCATAATCTGGTGCTGATTCCGGTGCTGCTGGTATGCAGTGCGGCAGCCCTGGGGTTCTCCCTGCTGATGATCCGCAGCCGGGTGCTGGGACAGCAGCGCCGCACTCAGGTGACCCGGCCTTTCTTGATGTATACTCTGCTCTCCTTGGGGATGGCACTGCTGGTGATGGGGATCTCGGGATTCGAGGCCTGGGTTACGCCGGCGATGATGCGATGGGTGACGCCAATGCTGGTGTCGGCAGGGTGAGGGAGCGGCCCGGACGGTTCTGGCCGTCCAGACTAATATTCAGACATTCAGAGCGTGCTTCTCCATGTGCTAAAAGCGTTTGACTTCTCAAACGCAATCCCCCTATAATGGAAGAAGTGGCTTGAAGCCCGGTGCGGTAATTTTCCAAGGGGGAGGCAGACAATGGAAGCCCGGATAGACAAAATTAAGCAACAACTACAATCCCAAGGATACAAGCTAACACCTCAACGGGAAGCGACCTTAAGAGTTCTCCTGGAGAACGAGGATGATCACTTAAGCGCTGAAGATGTATTCATGCTAGTGAAAGAGAAGGCCCCAGAGATCGGTCTTGCCACCGTATATCGTACCCTGGAACTGCTTAGCGAGCTTCATGTCGTGGAGAAGATCAACTTCGGAGACGGTGTTGCCCGCTATGATCTGCGTACGGATACGGCGAAGCATCATCATCATCATTTGATCTGCGTGCAATGCGGAACCATGGATGAGATTCGTGAGGACTGGCTGGGACCGCTGGAAGAGCGGCTGGAGAAGGAATATAATTTCACGGTTGTTGACCATAGACTTGATTTTCACGGAATTTGCTACCGCTGCAGGGACAAGAATAATGCAGACGGCAATACTCCCGAATAAGCGTATATAGAACCTGAACTCATATACAGATGAGGAATTACCGCGCAAGCTCTCCCCGGCTGAATGGCTGGAGGGAGCTTTTTCACTTAAGTATACATAACATAATCCTCCGGCGCATACAGTGAAGGACGAGTTCTGTACGAAGCAGATTCAAGCTGCTATATCAACTCATCTTTTGAGGAGGAATGTCCGGATGATTGTTTCTCTGCCCCGAACTGTGCGCCGGCTGTACTTCATGACTCTGCTGGTTGCGATAAGCTGTGTGCTGTATTATGCCTTGAGCTGGGTCAGCGCATGGATCAGTCCGGCCCGCAATGTTGAAATTCCGGAAGGCACAGCCGTCCGGGCGTTTCAGGATGTCCAGTACAGTGAGCAGGGGCTTAGCGCCGCCGACCGCCTGCGTCTCTACTACTGGTATGGGGAGTAACGGCTCCGCTTGAAGGATAAAGGAAGAGGACTGTCGAATCCTTCTATAGCATGTCATGGAACGTATGGCTGTTCCGGCTGCTGGACCTAAACCCGCTGCGAAGCCGCATGAAGCAGCCTGAGTATGACAGGAGCGTGAATTGATGAAGTCACACTTGCAGCCGTTTATGCAGTATTTGTCCGGGGACAAAGGATTGTCTCCTAGTACACTGGAATCCTATGGACGGGATATTTCGCAGTTTCTGGAGTTTACGGAAGAACGCGGGTTGACCGCAGGGGAAGAGATCAGAAGATCACATATCATGCTCTATCTGGGTTCCCTGCGCGGAGCGGGCAAAGCAGCGGCAACGGTGAACCGCAATACGGTGTCGCTGCGTGCCTATTTTCATTATTTGCTGAAGGAACGGCTGATCGGCCAAGATCCCACTCTGGATATGGAGGCCATCAAGCCGAGCAAGAAGCCGCCGATGATTCTTAGCATTGAAGAAATCGAGCGTCTGCTGGCTGCTCCAGATGAAGCCGCTCCCCAGGGGATGCGCGATAAGGCTATGCTGGAGCTGCTCTATGCAACAGGTATCCGTGTGACGGAGCTGATCTCGCTGAATGTGGAGGATGTGAACACGGCCTTGCGGTTCGCACGCTGCAGCGGCGCCTCCGGCAAGGAGCGGGTGGTACCGATTGGCAGGATCGCTGCGGACAATGTGGCCCGCTACACCTCGGGGATGAGGGACAAGCTGCTGCGCGTTAATCAGGAGGAGCCTGCGCTGTTCCTGAACAGTCTGGGCGGACGGCTGACCCGGCAGGGCTTTTGGAAAATCATCAAAAAATACGCGCGTGAAGCCCGGATCGAGCAGGACATTACCCCGCATACCCTGCGCCACTCCTTCGCTGCGCATTTGCTGGAGGGCGGGGCAGACCTGCGTTCCGTACAGCAGATGCTGGGCCATTCCGATATATCGACCACGCAGATTTACAGCGGAATTGCCCGCAAGAATATGAAGGAAGTCTACGAGAATCACCATCCCCGGGCGAAGCTGCCGGATCTATAGGATGAGGCAGCCCTGGAAGTGCCGGGCGACGGAAAAAGATGCTTTTTGTGAGTAAGAAAGTTATGATGGAATCATACTGAAGAAACAGCTCCCGGGAGAGGCTCTCCCGGAGTTTCTTCCTGCTTAGAGCAGACTCTAAGATTATGCAAACTACTGAAGGAGTGAAGACGGCAATGTCCTCATTTAAACGCATCGGATTTATTGTTCTGGATAGTGTAGGTATCGGCGAAGCGCCGGATGCCGCTAATTTTGGAGATACAGGCTCCCATACGCTGGGACATATTCTGGAACGGGTTCCGGGTCTTAAGCTTCCGAATCTGCAGCAGCTCGGACTTGCCAATATTGCTCCGCTCCCGCCGCTTGAACCGGTAGCAGCCCCTAGAGGCTATTACGGCAAAATGCAGGAGGTGTCGGTAGGCAAGGATACGATGACCGGTCACTGGGAGCTGATGGGGCTGAAGATCGAGGTTCCCTTCAATACGTACTTCGACGGCTTCCCTGCGGAGCTGATCGAGAAATTTGAAGCGGCCACCGGACGTAAGGTTATCGGCAACAAGCCGGCTTCCGGCACCGAGATTCTCGTTGAATACGGCGAGGAGCAAATGAAGACCGGCGCATGGATTGTATACACTTCGGCGGACAGCGTATTCCAGCTGGCAGCGCATGAAGATATCATTCCTCTGGAGGAACTATACAGCGCCTGCAAGATCGCCCGTGAGCTGACGATGGCCCCGGAATTCTCAGTAGGCCGCGTGATCGCCCGTCCTTATGTCGGCGAGCCGGGGAATTTCGTGCGTACGCCGAACCGGCATGATTATGCGGTGAAGCCGCCGGAGCCGACGGTGATGAATGCACTCGAGGATATCGGCAAGGATGTCATTGCGGTAGGTAAAATCAATGATATCTTCACTGGCGAAGGAGTTACGGCTACGTACCCTACAAAGAGTAATGAGCACGGCATCCAGATCACCATTGATGAGCTGCGTAAGCCATTCAATGGGTTCCTGTTCACCAATCTTGTGGACTTCGACTCCCTGTACGGCCACCGCCGTGACCCTGAAGGCTACGGCCGTGCGCTGGAGGTATTCGATCAGGCGCTGCCTGAGCTGCTCTCGACCCTTGGGGAAGATGATCTGCTGATCATCTCCGCAGACCACGGCAATGACCCCATTCACGCCGGAACGGATCATACGCGTGAGTATGTGCCGCTGCTGGTCTACAGCCCGAGATTCAAGACTCCGGGCAGTCTGGGCATCCGCCAGACCTTCTCTGATGTGGCGGCTACCATTGCCGATAACTTCGGGGCGAAGGCGCCGCAGTATGGGACGAGTTTCCTTTCAGAGCTTGTCTAAATATCAAACCAAGATGAACTTAAGGAAATAGCCAACAAGCTTGAAGGAACAAAGGGGATATTTGGAACTGTAGGAGCGGTAGCGACCGCCTTTGTCACCGGATTTCTACTGCGTGGAGCAGTATTCAATCAAGAAATCTGGGGACAACAGCGGCCGGAAGTCCAAATATCACCGCAGTGACGAATCCGCTTTGCGCTGGTAACTTAAGTTCATCCCACACACCCCAAGGAGGAACCACCCATGACCACAGTAACCTCAACCCATATCCAAGAAGCAGCCGTATACATCAAAGATAAATGTACCGTCGCCCCCGAAATCGGGCTGATCCTGGGCTCCGGCCTCGGTGTTCTGGCGGATCTGATCACAGAAGAAGTAGTCATTCCTTATCATGAAATTCCCCATTTCCCGGTGTCCACGGTGGAAGGACATGAAGGCGAGCTGCTGATCGGCATGATTGAAGGCCGCCGCGTGGTCATGATGAAAGGCCGCTTCCACATGTACGAAGGCTATGGCCCAGAGACTACAGCGTTCCCGGTACGCGTAATGAAAGAGCTTGGCGTAACCAGCCTGCTGGTAACCAACGCTGCCGGTGGAGTTAACACCGATTACACCCCCGGCGATCTCATGCTGATTACCGATCACCTGAACCTGACCGGGCGCAACCCGCTGACCGGACCGAATGACAATGCTCTGGGCGTACGGTTCCCGGATATGTCTTCCGCGTACAGCCCGCGCCTGATTGCAGCCGCCAAGGAGGCTGCTGCAAGTATGGGCTTCGAGTTCAAGGAAGGGGTATACGCCGGTCTGCTCGGACCGAACTATGAGACCCCGGCTGAGATCGTTATGCTGCGCCGCCAGGGAGCAGATGCCGTAGGCATGTCTACCGTGTCGGAGACCATCGTAGCCCGTCATGCGGGGATAGAAGTGCTCGGGATCTCTTGTATCACCAACATGGCTGCGGGTATTCTGGAACAGCCCTTGAACCATGCAGAGGTGATGGAGACAGCGGAGCGTGTACGCGAGCAGTTCCTGAAGCTGGTGCTGGCTTTTATACCGAAAATGTAAGATCTGCTTCATGCCATAGAACACCCTATAATACACAATTCATATCCGGGAGGATCAACCTATGACAACATCAACAACCGTCCCATACGGCACTCAGGTTCAAGAAGCTGCTGCCTATATTCAATCCAAATTCGGCGCGTATACTCCGGTCATCGGTCTTATTCTGGGTTCAGGTCTTGGAGACCTGGGCGATCAGATCGAAGATGCGGTATATCTGCCTTATGAAGAAATTCCGCATTTCCCGCGTTCAACGGTAGAAGGCCATGCCGGACGGTTCGTGATCGGGAAGCTGGAAGGCAAGGATGTTATGATCATGCAGGGCCGTTTTCACTATTATGAAGGGTATGAGATGCGCAAAGTAGTGCTGCCGGTCTATGTAATGGCCAAGCTTGGCATAGGCACACTTGTCATCACCAATGCAGGCGGCGGAATGAACAGAGCGTTCAAAGCGGGTGACCTGATGCTGATTACCGATCACCTCAATATGACGGGCGACAACCCGCTGATCGGACCGAATGATCCGGAGCTGGGCGTACGTTTCCCGGATATGTCCCGTGCCTATGACCCCGAGTATATCGCACTTGCCAAAAAGCTTGCAGCCGATGTAACAGGGGTGGACGGTGAAGCGCTTGTCCTGCAGGAAGGCGTATATGCCGGTATCAGCGGCCCGACGTATGAGACTCCGGCTGAGCTCAAAATGCTTGCCTTTCTCGGCGGCGATGCTGTGGGAATGTCCACCGTGCCGGAAGTGATCGTAGCCAGCCACAGCAAGCTGCGTGTGCTCGGCATTACCTGTATCACCGATATGGCGATCGGGGATGAGCTGGAGCCGTTGACCCATGAGCAGGTGGTGAAGGTGGCGAACCTGACCAAGCCTAAATTCATCGGACTGGTGCGCTCCTTTGTCCGTGAGGTGCAGGTATAATGCGTGCTGTTGATCTTATTCAGAAAAAAAGAGACGGCGGCGAGCTCAGCCGTGAAGAAATAGCTTTTCTGATCCAGGGGTACAGCAAAGGGGAAATCCCGGATTACCAGATATCCGCCTGGGCGATGGCCGTGTATTTCCGCGGAATGAACGCGCGGGAGACCGGCGATCTGACGCTGGAGATGGCAATGTCCGGTGATCAGGTGGACCTCAGCCCGATTGCGGGCATCAAGGTGGACAAGCATTCTACCGGCGGAGTGGGCGACAAGACTACCGTGGTGCTGGCGCCGCTGGTTGCGGCTGCCGGAGTTCCGGTAGCCAAGATGTCCGGGCGCGGCCTCGGCCACACCGGAGGCACGCTGGATAAGCTTGAGTCGATCACGGGCTTCTCTGTGGAGATGGACCGGGAACGCTTTTTTGCCCAGGTAGGTGAGATCGGCGCGGCTGTAATCGGCCAGTCCGGCAACATCACGCCTGCGGACAAGAAGCTGTATGCCCTGCGTGATGTGACGGCAACTGTGGAATCCATTCCGCTGATTGCCAGCTCCGTCATGAGCAAGAAGATTGCCGCAGGCGCGGATGCTATCGTGCTGGATGTGAAGACCGGCAGCGGCGCGTTCATGAAGACGCTGGACGATTCCATCGCGCTTGCCCAGGCGATGGTGGATATCGGCACTCATCTCGGCCGCAACACCGTTGCTGTCATCAGCGACATGGACCAGCCGCTGGGCTTCGGCATCGGCAATGCCCTGGAGATCCGGGAAGGCATCGAGACCTTGAACGGCCACGGGCCGAAGGATCTCCAGGAGGTCTGCCTGATCCTGGGCAGCCAGATGCTTGTCCTCGGCGGCAAGGCGAAGGACGAAGCAGAAGCGCGCTCCATCCTGCTGTCCCATATCGAAGACGGCAGCGCGCTCGATAAGTTCAAGCAGATGGTGTCTGCCCAAGGCGGCGATGTCACACAGATTGAATCGCCGGACACCCTGCCGTCCGCCCGCAAGTTCATCGAAGTGAAGGCGGCAACGGCAGGTTATGTGGAGAGTATCCAGGCCGAAGAGATTGGCGTTGCAGCGATGCTGCTGGGTGCCGGACGCGAGACGAAGGAATCCGTCATTGATCTGGCTGTCGGCATCCAGCTCTCGCTTAAGGTCGGTGACGCTGTAGCCGCAGGCGATATATTGGCTGTGCTGCATGTGAACGATGCCAGTGAGAGCAAGGTGCTGGAGGCCGAAGCCAAGGTGCTGGAGGCTTACCGTATCTCCGCCCAGCCGGTTCCGCCGCAGCCGCTGGTATTCGCACTGGTGACCAAGGACGGCGTTACGCGGTATTAGAACGGACTCCGGTTCCGTCGTTCCGGATAGCGGATAGCTGAATTCCATAGGAATGACCAAACAAGCCGTACAATCAGCAAATTGCTGTTGTGCGGCTTGTTTTGGTTTGGTTTTGGGTTTGGTTGGTTTGGTTTGTTTTGATCTGGGTTGGGTTGGTTGGGCTGGGCTGGTTGGGTTGTTCAGGAAACCCTGTAGGATGCAAGTGGAAAAAGGGCATTTAATTTTCCTTGAATGAACGATAATTGGATTTTAGTTGGAAAAAGTACATTTAATTATCCAAGATACCCGCCTAAGAGGAGGAATCAGTAAAATTAAGTGACGTTTATCCATTTATTGTAGGGGGTGCGGTCGTTATGCTGGAAGGAAGTGTACAAATTCCACTTATTTCATAATTCTGTGTGCTGCTCCGTGCGGACACACCTTTTTACCGCGGTAGAATTTCCTCCACGGCCAGCATCATCCGGTAGACATCTCCACTATGGTTGCTGAGAGCAGTGAAGGTTACACCGTTTGCCGGATAGACTGCGGAACGGAAGCTGATGCCTGGATCGTAGCCCATGACATGGTATTTTAACACCTCATTATTACTCACCGAGATCCAGACTCCATAGCCATAGCGGGTGTCCTCATCCACATGAATATGCGGTGTGAGCAGCAGGGCAGTCGTCTCGGGCTGCAGCAGCTTGTGCGCGAGCAGGCCTGTCCACAACTTTTGCATGTCCGCTGCTGTAACAAAAGCACCGCCATCGCCGCCGCCCACAACCGGAAGAGAGTAGATGTTACTGATACTTTGACCGTTACCGTTGTCTATATAACCGAGAGCGGTATTGGCGGGAAGTGCATCAAAGGCGAAATAACCGGAATCCTGCATTCCGCAAGGCCGGAAAATATGCTGCTCCACATAATCCGTGAACTTCATCCCGCTGAGCGTTTCTATGAGCAGACTAAGCATAATGTAACCCGCATTATTGTAGTGGAACCGCTCGCCGGGACTGAATTTCATCGGCAGTGCCGCGAACATGGGCAGGAAATCAACGGGACGCCTCAGTGTATACATCGGGGTATCGTTCCAGAGTGCAGCGAAATCCTCCATCGTCTCCTCGTCAAAATAATCCGGAATCCCCGAGCTATGCGTCAGCAGCTCATGCACCGTGATCTCCGGGTTAAACAAAGGAAACTCCAGTTCATGCAAGATCTCCAGTACTTTGCTGTCAAAAGAAAGCTTGCCCTGCTCTGCCAGCTGGCAGACGGCTATCGCTGTGAATAGCTTGCTCCCGGAAGCAATCCCGAAGCGGGTATTCACCCGGTTGCCCCGGTCCTCCGCCATATTGGCCTGGCCGTAAGCCGCTGCTGCGAGGGTCTGTTCCTTGCGCGAGACCTGCACCACCCCCGAGAACCCGGAGCGCCGGGCTTCTTCAGCGATGATCTCATCGAGCTGTTCTGGTTGTACTTTCTGTTCCCGCTTCATGTACTTACCTCTTTTCTGACATTCTGATGGTGTAGCCTTTCTTAATAATCTCTTACTATTCGCCGATTTGGGGACAATTCCCTTTATTTTACTAGCTGAAACGGTACCGGCCTTTCCAAGTATGACATAGGCGTTTCCATTTGGTTGCGGTGTACTAAGGCTGAGGCCTGGCATCTGGAGGAAGAGTGTCCTCGGACGTAAGGTTTATCTGCAAAGGACAAGAAATGCTGTCTACGTTTGGCAGGGCGGTACATTGTGGACATTTTGTGGTTTGAGATAGTATAAATGCAAACATCACAAACATGAGCATGCAACCGGGGAGGAATCAGAATGGCACTTCATCAAACGATTACAGTCTTGAACGCACTGGACAGCGCTTATGTTAACGGTAAGCAGGTCAAGCAGTTATTCGCAGAATATCCTGCGGTTAAGGTTGAGGTTCAGAAGGTGGAAGGTGACAAGGGCAGCACAGAATTCGTCAAAATCACGATCCCGGGCAGCGCCGGCAAGCTTGGCGGCGGTTCAGCACCAACATTCGGCATTGTCGGCAGACTTGGCGGCATTGGGGCGCGTCCCAGCCGGATCGGTATTGTCTCTGATGCAGACGGCGCGGTAGCGGCTATCGCATCGGCGCTGAAGCTGGCGGACATGCAGGCCAAAGGGGATGTATTGCAGGGCGATGTACTGGTGACCACCCATATTTGCCCGGATGCCCCGACCCTGCCGCATGAGCCGGTGGACTTCATGGATTCCCCTGTGGATATCCTGCAGATGAATGAACATGAGGTGCTGCCGGAGATGGAAGCGATTCTGTCTATTGATACGACCAAAGGCAACCGCGTGGTGAATCACAAGGGAATCGCCATTTCGCCTACCGTCAAGGAAGGTTACATTCTGCGGGTCAGCGAAGATTTGCTGCGGATCAAGGAGATGACGACCGGACAGTATCCGGTTACTTTTCCAGTGACCACTCAGGATATTACGCCTTACGGCAACGGGCTGTATCATATTAATTCGATTCTTCAGCCTGCGGTGGCTACCTCAGCTCCGGTAGTAGGCTTGGCGATCACTGCCCAGTCTATGGTACCCGGCTGCGGCACCGGCGCCAGCCATGAGGTGGATATTGCCCAGGCGGTGCGATTCGCGATTGAGACTGCCAAGGAAGTCACTCAAGGCAGCTGCTCCTTCTATAACGAGGAGGAATTCGCACAGATTACCGAGCTGTACGGTTCAATGAAAGTGCTGCAGACGCTGGGTAAACCGGCGGTAGCCTCTCACTAACTTTTGGCTAACAGGATAACGGATTCACAGGCAGGCGCTGAGCTTCAATCAGCGCCTGCTCTACGATTACATTCTCAGCGGATACCAATAGCGTGCGGAGGGAAGCGGATGAAGAATATCGGGTTGATCACGATTGGACAAGCGCCGAGGAATGATGTTGCGCCGATTATTGAGAAGTATCTGGAAGGCAAGGCCGGGCTGATACAGTCCGGGGTACTGGACGGATTCACGGCTGCCCAGGTCAGTGAATACTACAGTCCCGGCCCGGGGGAGTATGTGCTGACAACCCGTATGGCAGACGGAACGGCTGCGGTGATCTCCCGGGAGCGGATACAATCCGTGCTGCAAGGGAAGGTTGATGCCATGGAAGCCGCAGGCATTCGGACGATTTTGCTGGCTTGCACCGGTGTTTTTCCGGGGCTGCGTACGTCTGTTGCCCATCTGATTGAACCGGACCGGATCATTCCTCCGGTTGTGCAGGCAATGCTGGACGGGCGCCGCCTGGGACTGATCGGTCCGCTGCCGGAGCAGGAGGACAGTATGATTGAGAAATTCGCTGGTGCCGGAATGCGGCTGCCGTTCGCAGCGGCTTCACCGTACACCGGCACAGAAGCAGATTTCCGCGCTGCTGCTGAACGTCTGCGGGACCATGCGGATGTGATAGTGCTTGACTGTATGGGTTATGTGGAGCAGCATAGACAGTGGGCGGCCTCCGCAGGAGTGCCTGCCGTGCTGTCCAATGCCCTGATGGGCAAGCTGGTAGCAGAAATGGTATAACCCGGGAGGAAATGAAGATGAGTGAGCAAAGAATACGGATCAGCATGAATGTTCTTAAGGATTGTCTGGGGCTAGGCAGCGGTGAGCTGCTGGCTGTAGTGGCCGACGATGATAAGCGGGATCTGGCCGAATCCGTCTATGAAGCAGGCAAGCGGCTGGGGGCGGAATCCATGCTGCTGATTATGCAGCCGCGGAGCAAGTCCGGGGAGGAGCCGCCGGCTCCGGTTGCCGAAGCTATGGCCAAAGCGGATGTGGCCGTATGTATTACGACACATTCGATGACACATACGGCGGCGCGCAAGCAGGCCGCCGCAGCGGGAACCCGGGTGGCGACCATGCCGGGGATGACGGATGATATGTTCAGCCACGGCGCTATCACGGCCGATTACGCGCAGGTGAAGACTCTGACCGAGCAGGTCGCTGCGCTGCTGTCTGCGGGAAGCCGGGTGCGGGTGGAGAAGGATGGACTATCCTTAAGCTTCTCCATTGACGGCCGGGACGGTGTGCTTAGCACCGGCTTGTATCTGAATCCTGGGGAGTCGGGCAACCTGCCGTCAGGGGAGGCTTATATTGCACCGCTGGAAGGCACAGCCACCGGACAGATTAAGGTGGACGGCTCGATTGCAGGCATTGGCGCACTGGATAGTCCGATGATCCTGACGGTGGAGCAGGGACGCCTGAGGAGCGCCGAAGGGGAGAATGGCGGCAAGCTGCTGGCTATGCTTGGAGACGGTGACGGCAGACTGCTGGGCGAATTCGGTATCGGGACCAACAACAAGGCCAGAATTACAGGTGTGGTGCTGGAGGATGAGAAGGTCTATGGGACCATCCATGTGGCTTTTGGCAGCAATAATACGTTCGGCGGGGTAGTAGCGGCTGGCGTTCACATTGATGCCGTGGTCATGAAGCCGGATGTCTATATTGATGATAAGCTGATTATGCAGGCTGGGGAATTGCTGTAAGCGGGCGGTTGTTGAACGTTCACACTATAGCTGAGCAGGAGGAGATGGGAATGCTTGGAATTATACGTGTAATTACGCTGCAGGAGGACTCCGCGATCCGGCTGCACGGGGAACTCATTGAGCGCCGGTACGGTCTGCCGGTGATCAGCCGCTGCATTCCGGATCAGCCCCGGGGTGTGTTCAATGAGGAGACGGAAGCAGAGTCCATTCCGAAGATTATCACGCTTGCCCGGGAGCTGGAGCAGCAGGGGTGTACGGCAATCGGCATCAGCTGTGCCGCTGATCCGGCGCTGGCGGAGGCGAGGGCGGCGGTGGGAGTTCCTGTTCTGGGGGCGGGCTCCTGCGCAGCCCTGATGGCCCTGGCATATAGCAGCAGGATCGGCGTGCTGACCATCCTGGAAGAGGTGCCGCCACTAATCCGCAGCATTCTCGGCGGGGCTTATCTGGGCATGGGCCGTCCTGACGGCGTTACAACTACGCTGGATCTGGGTACGCCTGCCGGACGGGCCGGCGCTCTGGCCGGAGCTGCCCGGCTGGTGGAACGCGGTGCCGAAGCGCTTGTCCTGGCCTGCACCGGCTTCGCTACGATTGGACTGGCAGCAGAGCTGGAAGAACGGCTGGGCATCCGTGCGTTCGATCCCATACTCTGTCTTGGTGCGGCTGCTGCTGCGTCCGCCTCGGCCTCACCCCCAAGAGCTGTGTAGCGGAAGGCGTGTCCATTTATCCGGGCCCCCGTCCCTTGTGGCCCGGTATCTTTAAGCTCTTGTTATACACTTTCCGAATTTACATTTCTCAATTGGAATTTTAGGCAGTCTGCTTAATCGCAGACACACTCTTTCGAAGCGTTCGTCCTGGCTCAGGCCTGGGGGACGCTTTTTTGATGGTTAGGGAATTCTAGGCTTTTTCTAGGCTTCTTATTTACTCATGCGGCCTTCGAATCATTTAAAGAGCACTTCTCCCCACTATGCCCTTTTATCCACATCAGACAGATAGAAGATTATATGTGAAAAACCAAATATAATGTGCTGGTGCGAGTAGCGTGGGCCGGACGTATGTGAAAACAAACATGTCTTTCAAGGCACAACTCCAGCATGAAAATGAGCAGCGCGGCTAAAAACAGAACGTCGTCTGTTCATCTATTTAACAAATTTTAACGGAAAGCCGAACACAATTAGACCGGGTGGGTAGCGTAAGCCGAATGTAATCGAAAAACCGAACACAATTGGACAGGGAGCGCCGCGTAGGCCAAATGTAATCGAAAAACCGAACACAATTGGACTGGGAGCACCGCGTAAGCCGAATGTAATCGAAAAACAGGCATGACAAGACAGAGGCCTTGTCACCCCCAGGAATGAAAATAAGTGGGTGGCATCCGTCGCATCCATTCTAAAAGATGCTGTAGTCGTCAACACTACATATACAAATCAAAGGGCGGAAGCGGTTACTGGGATACACCCCGTGCGAAAAACCGTTCTATTGCGCTTTTCGAGCATCGCCTATTGTACCCCCCAAAAAGTACGTGTATTAAATTACACTCACTCGAGCGCATGATTTGTAAGCTGACGATGGAGGATGATTGGAATGGATGCTGTACGTATGTGTTGCGCGGGTCTAGACGTGCACCAGGAAACCGTTGTGGCCTGCGTGTTAAAAGGACCGATCGAACAGAAACCACAATGTCACCTGAAAACCTTTGGGACGACAACCCGAGAATTGTTAGGACTGCAAGATTGGCTGAGTGAACACGGGTGCCTTGAGGTGGTGATGGAGAGTACCGGCGTGTTTTGGAAACCGGTATGGAACATCTTAGAGGGCAGTTGTGATCTTGTCTTGGCCAACGCCCAGCGGGTAAAGAATATGCCGGGTCGAAAAAGTGACATGCAAGATGCGCGCTGGTTAGCGCAATTGCACCGTTGCGGGCTCATTGAAGGCAGTATGGTGCCAGAACAAGACATCCGGGATTTGCGAGACTTGACCCGTTACCGGAGTAAGATGGTGCAGGCGGTGACGGCGGAGAAAAACCGCATCCACAAAATCCTGCAGGATGCCAACATCAAGCTAACCACCTTTATGTCCGATCTATATGGGGTTTCGGGACGGGGCCTGCTCCAGAAGATCATGGACGGCGAGGTCGTAGACGAAGTGACCGTTAAAAACCTGGTCAAAACCCGTTTAAAAAAGAAAGTTCCACAGTTGCTAGACGCGCTCAATGGCAAGTTGCGCCGTCATCATCGCGAGATGATTCGAGACCACTGGGACCACTTGGTCTATTTGGAGAAAAGGATCACGGAACTGGAAGCTCGAATCGAGGCGAAGGCAGAACCCTACCTGGAGAGGATTGAACAAATTGACTCCATTCCAGGAATTGAGCGGACGTCTGCCGTGACCATCTTTGCAGAAGTGGGGCCGCATGTCGCGGAAATGTTCCCGAGTGATGCGCAGTTTGCTTCATGGGCGGGGGTGTGTCCAGGGAACAACGAAAGCGCTGGAAAGCGAAAAAAGTCAAAAACGATGCAAGGGAACAAGCATCTGAAAGGGGCCTTGTGCCAGGCAGCTTGGGCGAACTCTCGCTCATCGAACCGGATCGGCCAATTCTTTCGACGAATTCGTAAGAGACGGGGAGATAAAAAAGCAAACGTCGCCACCGCGCATTTGCTGATTAGAATTCTCCATGCCCTGATGCGGGAGAAAAGGTCATACCAAGAAATAGACGTCTCACTAGGCGATGAGACGTCCAAGAAAAACCCGTTGGATAGGTATGTGAAATATATCCAGCAGTTAGGATATAGCGTGCAATTAAATCCTATCCAATAGTCTCCCCTTTTTCAAAAAAACGAAACGTTATTTTGGGGCGGTGGGTCTTTTTTTGTCAAAATCCAGTCTGCGGCGCATTTTCCGATACTTTTATTTTCGTATTAAACCGAACACAATTGGACTGTGGGCGCCACGTAGGCCGAATGTAATCGGAAAACCGAACACAATTGGATTGGGAGCGCCACGTAGGCCGAATGTAATCGGAAAACCGAACACAATTGGACTGGACGTGCCACGTAGGCCGTGTGTAATCGGAAAACCGAACACAATTGGACTGCACGTGCCACGTAGTCCGTGCGTTTATCGCAGGTTGTGCAAGAAGTGTTTTCACAGAAAAACCGAATACAATGTACTGGTGCGAGGGTGCTAGCTATACAGGCTGTCTGGCACCACAGATGTTCTTACAGTACCCACCCGCAGGGCGATGTTGTTCATGGTTGCTAATGTACATAAGACACACTTAAGGTTTGTATTTGATGCTGAGTCGTTACTGCGGCGGTGAACATTTGGATTTCCTACGACTGCGCCGAACGACCGAACACGGCCCACCGCCCGGAATCAGAGGGATAAATCCCTCCGAACGCGCCGAACACGGCCCACCGCCCAGTATCAAAGGGATAAATCCCTCTGAACGAGCCAATTGTGGCTCACCACCCGAAATCAGAGGGATAAATCCCTCCGAACGCGCCGATCACGCCCCACCGCCCAGAATCAGAGGGATAAATCCCTCTGAACGAGCCAATTGTGGCCCACCGCCCGGAATCAAAGGGATAAATCCCTCCGAATGTGCCGAATACGGCCCACCGCCCGGAATCAGAGGGATAAATCCCTCCGAATGTGCCGAATACGGCCCACCGCCCGGAATCAGAGGGATAAATCCCTCCGAATGTGCCGATCACGGCTCACCGCCCGGAATCAGAGGGATAAATCCCTCTGAACGGCCGAACGCGGCCCACCGCCCAGAATCAGAGGGATAAATCCCTCTGAACGGGCCGAACGCGGCACACTCACCTCGCCCTAGGCCCGTACAAGCTGACTAATCAAAGCCCCAGCCGCGCGCAAATCCGATATTATACGCAGTTGGATATATATTTCCTGTGGCGGAGCGGGCATCTCTGATAAAATATCTGGAATGCGAATGTAAGCTGGCGGCATGGCTTAGGGCATATTTCAGGAAAAATCATGAAATACTGAAGACAGCAGAGGGAGGCGGAAGGTTGAATACACGAGGAATAACGCTACGGGAGCTGATGGAGCTCTCTGTTCTGGGAAAAGCGAAGGTCATTAGCGGCGAGCAGGGACTGGACAGGGTGGTCCGGTTCGTGGACATTATGGAGGTCCCTGATCTGAAGGGCTGGATCAGCGAGGGGGTCATGCTGCTGACTACAGCGTATTCGATCCGGCATGATCCTTCGCTGCTGACTGAGCTGATCTACACGCTCGACAATCTGGGTGCAGCGGCGCTGGCGATCAAGCCGGCCCGCTTCCTGAAGGAGATCCCCCAAGGAGCGATCGAGGCCAGCAATGCCTGCGGTCTCCCGATTGTGGAGATTCCGCCCGAGATTCCATATACGGATATCACCCAGCCGGTCATGGAGCTGCTGCTCGGACGGCAGGCGATGCTGCTGCGCCGTGCGGAGGAGGTCTACCGCACACTGACGACAATGGTCCTGGAGAATAGCGGAATCCAGGCGGTCAGCGACAGTGTGGCGGATTTCCTCAAAGCCCCGGTTGCACTCGTCGATACGGACCGGAAGATCATTGTGTCCTCACCGGCCGATTACGACTGGTCGCAGAGCAGTACTCCGCTGAACTGGAATATCCATGTGGACCGCCGGACGGTTGCCCGGCTGCTGGTGGACAAAGAGCAGCTGGATGATATGGAGGAAGTGGGCATCGAACAGGCCCGGCTCGTCTTTGCCCTGGAGCTGATGCGGCGGAAGGTTGCCGAGGATACCGAATTCAGGCTGCGCGGCAACTTCATCGACGAACTGCTGACCCCGCCGCTGCCGTCGAGGCATGAGGTGCAGCGCCGGGCCCGCCAGCTGGGGATGAATCCTGAGCATAAGTGGGAGGTTGCCGTTATTGAAGGCGAGACGGCGCCGAGTGAGGAGACAGTGAACCGGCTGCTGGAGCGCGAAGCGAAGAAGCGCGGAGTCACCCCGCACGTAGAGTACCGTTCGAGCCGGGCGGTGTTGTTCCTGCCCACGCAGGAGGGGCGCAAATTCACGCCGGGCGGTGATGCGGAGGAACGGTGGGAGAAGACGCTGGCAGGCTGGCTGCAGGATAAGACCGAAGGATTGAGCGGCTACCGGTGCGGCATCGGGACCTCCGAGTACCTGTGGGATATCCATACCAGCTATAACGAAGCGCGCAAAGCGCTGTCGATCTCCCGGAGGCTCGGCCAGGGTCCGGGCGGGATCACCCGTTATGAAGAGATGGAGGTCTACCACCTGCTGGAGGGGCTGGGCGGTCCGGGGTTCGAGCGTCTGTTCGAGCGGAAGCTGGGCAAGCTGCTGCAATATGACCAGGAGCATGACAGCAATATGCTGCTGACCTTCTACCATTACCTGGAGTGCAGGGGGAGCCTGATTGAGACCGCGAACAGCCTGTACATCCACCGCAACTCAGTTAAATACCGGCTGGAGCGGATTCGGGATATTACCGGCTTCGATCTGAATGATCCGCGCGAGCAATTCGTCTGCCATTTGTGCCTGATTTACTACTACCTACAGGAAAAATAGACCAGATTGGAAGATTCGCGGAACAACGTGTCAGTAAATGTGACATTAATAGTGGTTAATAGTGCACAACCGACAAACGGTTGTGCCTTTTTTTAGCTGAACGGGACGTAGAGGGGTTGTGAAATTCTATGTAGAATTAGCTCAACACTTTAATAAGACACAGTAACAGGCTGTACCTGACATGAGCGCGGAATTTCGTCCACAAAGCGGATTCACAGCATGGTTGGCACAGAAGTCGTAAGGGGGTTGATTCATTGTTCGCTTATACACTAAAAAGACTTGTGCAGATGATTCCAGCCTTGCTCGGCATTATCGTCATCACCTTCATTCTGTCGAGAGTACTGCCGGGTGATCCTGCGATTATGCTGGCCGGAGAGCAGGCGCCGGAGGAGATTGTGAACAAGATCCGCCAGGACATGGGGCTGGACAAGCCGCTGTATATCCAGTTCTTCGCGTATATCGGCCAATTGCTGCAAGGCGATATCGGTTATGCCTATCACACCGGGCATTCGGTGGCCAGCGATCTGGCCTCGCGCTTCCCGGCTACGATTGAGCTGACGCTGGCCAGCATTCTGATTGCGGTTCTGGTAGCCATTCCGGTGGGGATTGTCGCCGCTACCCGCAAGGAATCGCTGCTCGATCACATCTCACGCGTATTCTCCCTGATAGGCGCGTGTGTGCCGATCTTCTGGCTCGGGTTAATGTTCATTTATGTCTTCTATTCCATTCTGGGCTGGGCACCGGCCCCGATGGGACGGATCAGCGGCGACCTCAACCCGCCGGTGCATATCACCGGACTGTATGTGCTGGACAGTCTGCTGTCCGGTGACATCGCCGCACTGCGGAGCAGCCTTGCGCATCTGCTGCTTCCGGCCATCTGCCTCAGTACCGGCACGATGGCGATCATCGCCCGGATGACCCGCTCCAGTATGCTGGAGGTGGTCGATCAGGACTTCGTCCGCACCGCCCGGGCCAAGGGGCTGCGGGAATCAGCCGTCATTTACAAGCACGCGCTTGTCAATGCGCTGATTCCAACTCTGACCGTGCTCGGCTTGCAATTCGGGTTCCTGATGGGCGGCGCAGTCATTACGGAGACCATCTTCTCCTGGCCGGGGATTGGCGGTTATGTGACCGACTCCATACTGGCGGCGGATTATGCGCCAATCCAGGCGTTCACCCTGGTCAGTGCCGTGCTCTACTGCGGAATCAACCTGGCTGTAGACCTGATCTACGGCTTCATTGATCCGAGAATCCGTTATGAATAGAACAGCTTGTGTGAGAGGAGGAGATTGCTTGTGAGCACTGCAGCACATTCAGCACAGGGCAGCCCGGGCAGACCGGCCCCGGCCAAGCCCCGGACATTATTATCCCTGCTGCTGCACAACCGCCTGGCGGCCATAGGGTTAACCTTTATCCTGATCTGGACGGTGGTAGCCGTCTTCGCCCCCTGGCTGGCTCCGCATGATCCGTTCGTCACGGATATGGCTAACAAGCTGCAGGCACCTTCCGGCAGCCACTGGTTCGGCACCGATAACTTTGGCCGCGACATTCTCAGCCGGGTGCTGTACGGCGCACGGATCAGCATCTGGACCGGTCTGATCGCCGTCTCGATCTCCTTTCTGATCGGGATGCCGCTGGGCGGAATAGCCGCTTATTACGGGGGCCGTACCGGAACCATCATCATGCGGTTCATGGACGTACTGCTGTCCTTCCCGTCCCTGGTCTTGTCGATGGCGATTGCCGCCTCGATTGGAGCCGGTCTCAGCAGCGCGATGATTGCCGTCGGCATTGTCGGCATCCCTGAATTTGCCCGGCTGATGTTCGGGCAGACCGTCTCGCTCCGGGAGAAGGAGTATATTGAAGCAAGCCGGGCCATCGGTGTGAAGAATTCGGTGATTCTCTACCGTCACATTTTGCCCAATGCACTGGCTCCGCTTATGGTGCAGGCTACACTCGGGATGGGCTTCGCCATCCTGACCGCTTCCAGTCTCAGCTTCCTCGGGCTTGGGGTCAGACCCCCGATTGCCGAATGGGGCGCGATGATCTCCGAAGGCCGGGAATACATCATTTCCGGGCAATGGTGGCTGGTTACTTTTCCAGGACTCGGTATTGCCACTTCCATCTTAGGCTTCAATCTGCTCGGAGACGGTTTCCGGGATGTGCTTGATCCGCGGTTGCGTTCGGGCAAATAATGCGGAGCAGGGGACAACCCCGATTGCTCTGCTTAGCCCCCGATAAATATAGATCATGGCTCGCCGGAGCATCAGCGGCAGATGATCACAAGCAGCACCAGCGTTGTTATGCAGGCAGGATATAGAAAAGGGAGGAATTACCCGATGAAAAAAGTTAAACTGTTATCCACACTCGTCGCTTTTTCGATCATGCTTGCCGGATGCGCCAGCAGCGCCAATCCGCAGACCCCTGCTGCCACTCCGGCAGGAACAGGGAACACAGGGACGGCTGCTCCGGTCCAGAAGAATCTGACCGTGGCTTACTCCGAGGGCGGCACCACGCTCGATCCGGCAGAAGCCAACGATCTGACCTCCGATACGCTCGTGCTTGCCGCTTATGATCAGCTGGTCACCTACGGCATCAAGACCGAGAATGGCGCAAGCATCGCCAATACCGAAGACATCAAGCCCATGCTGGCAGAGAGCTGGGAAGTGAATGCTGACAACACGGTGTATACCTTCAAGCTGAAGTCCGGCGTGAGCTTCCAGAGCGGCAATCCGGTGGATGCCGAGGCGGTAGCGTACTCTTTTGACCGCGTGGCGAAATCAAGCTCCGGCAGCTTCCTCTACGGAATGGCCTCGATCAAGACTGTTACGGTAAAAGACGCCTCGACGGTAGAAGTTACGTTGACCAATGCCAATCATAATTTCCTGCAGATTCTGGCAATGTACACCTTCTCCATCGTGGACAAGAAGGCTGTAGAAGCACAGGGGGCTGACTACCTCAAGACGAATGCCGCCGGCTCCGGCCCGTTCAAGCTTGAGAAGTGGGACCCCGCAACAGAAGCGGTCTTCACCGCGAATCAGAGCTACTGGCAGGGTGCGCCAAGCCTGGGCAAGGTAACCCTGAAGTTCACGAAGGAAGCCTCGAACCGCGTGCTGCTGCTGGGCAAAGGCGATGTCGATATGGCGATTGAGATTCCTCCGAAGGATGTAGCCTCACTGGAGAGCAATTCTGCACTGACCGTCGCTTCCAATGCGAGCAACCGGATTCTCTTCTTCGCCATGAACAACAAGGTGAAGCCGTTTGACAATGTAAAAGTCCGTCAGGCAATCAACTATGCCATCCCTTACGATGAGCTGCTGAGCGGTGTGATGTACGGCCAGGCCAAGCAGATGAAGAGCGCGGTAGCCAGCAACACGCCAGGCTTCACCGATGCAGGTTTTGTGTACGAGCATAATCTGGACAAAGCCAAGGAGCTGCTGAAGGAAGCGGGTTATGAGAAAGGCTTCACCTTCGACTTCACCCTCGGTTCCGGGTTCGACGACTGGGAAGATGATGCCGTGCTGATTCAGGCCGAGCTGGCCAAAATCGGTGTAACCATGAAGATCAACAAGCTGGCCCGCGCCCAGTTCCTGGAGCAGCAGAAGACCAACAATCTGACCTCTTATATCTCCAAATGGACTTCATTCGTCAATGATCCCGGCTACCATCTCGGCTTCCTGCTGTACGGCAAAGGTTCCTCCAACTACATCAACTACCAGAATGCTGAAGTAGACAAGCTGTGGGACCAGGCGAATCTGGAGACCGATGCAGCGAAGCGGAGTGAACTCTACAAGCAGGCTCAGGAGATTATCACAACGGAAGCGCCTTGGGCGTACCTGTACGAATACAACCGCATTGTAGGCATGAGTAATACAATCAGCGGCTATGCCTTCTACCCGGATGAAGTGATCCGCTTCTATCCATTGTCCATTCAAGAATAATCTGTTTGCTCTATAACCAATACAGAGGAGCCCCGTGCCTGGTCTGAACGGCCAGTGCCGGGGCTGCAAAGGAGAACTCACACGATGACTGACTGGAGAAGCAAAGTGCTGGAGGCCATAGATGCCGGGCAGGAGGAGCTGCTGGAGCTGTGTTCGCAGCTTATCCGTTTCCCTTCGGAGAATCCGCCGGGCGATTCGCGGGAGATCAGCGCTTTTATCATTAATTATCTGAATGAAGCAGGGATAGGCACTTCGATCTATCCGGCCACCGAAACGATGTTCAATCTGGTGTCTACCCTGGGTGCAGGGGCCGAGGACCGGACCGGCAAAAAGCTGATCTACTGCGGACATACAGATGTCGTTCCTGCCGGAGACCGGTCGCGCTGGGACTTTGATCCGTTCAGCGGCGATATTGTAGACGGCTATCTGCTGGGGAGAGGCGCCTCAGATATGAAGGCGGGCCTGGCCGGATTAATCTACGTAACCGCTCTGTTAGCGAAGCTTGGTGTTCCGCTCAAAGGCGACTTGTCCCTCCTGATCGTGCCCGATGAAGAGACGGGCGGTCATCTGGGTGTGCCCTGGGTGCTGGAACGCGGCCTGATCACCGGAACCGCGGCGGTGATCGCCGAGCCTTCCGGCCCGCTGAACCCGACCATCGGGCAGAAGGGGAGCTGCTGGTTTGAATTCACCGTGGAAGGTACGCCGGGTCACGGCAGTCTGTCGCCGGTGGTCGGAGACAGCGCCATAGTCAAGGCGGCCAAAGGCATTGAAGCCTTGCAGCGGTTATGGGATATTAAAGTGGATATTCCCAAGGAAGTCCAGGACATTATCCGCATCTCACAGGATTATGTGAAGGGAAGCGAAGAAGAAGATTCACTCGCTTATCAGGTGTTCGACCATGTGACGGTCAATATCGGAACCATCCAGGGCGGAACCAAGGTGAATGTGGTGGCTGACCGCTGTACGATTCAGGTCGATTCCCGTGTCCCGTTCGGGGTAGATTACCGCGATGTGCTGGACCGTGCCCGCTCCCTGCTGCTGGAGGCAGGCATTGAGTCGGAAGTGAAGGGCTTCGGCTTCCAGGGGAATGCCAACTGGACCTCCAATGAGGAGCCGGTGGTCAAGGATCTGGTGGAGAGTATCTGCGAAGTAAGCGGGGAAGAGGCCTACGGCGTGCTGCAATGGGCATCCAGCGATGCGCGCCATTTCCGGACGCATAACATTCCGGTGCTGCAATACGGCCCGGCCGAGCTGTCTACGATTCATAATTTCAATGAGAAAGCGCCCGTCTGGCAGATTATCCAATGTGCGAAGGTATATGCTTTGACGGCCCTTAAATATCTGGGCGTGGAAGATAGAGAGAGCTGATTTTTATTTTGGGGCCCCCGCAAAGCACTTGAGTAATCATCGAAGCTAAAGCATCACTTTGCGGGGATATTTAAGGAGGGGCAATCATGACAGAACTGCTGGAAGTATCAGGGCTATGCACCGAATTTCAGACAGCGGCGGGTACAATCCGTGCGGTGGACGGCATCAGTCTGTCAGTGCGCAAAGGAGAGACGCTGGGCATTGTAGGCGAATCCGGCTGCGGCAAAAGCATTACCTCACTATCGATCATGCAGCTGCTGCCTAAGCGGATCAGCCGGATTGCTTCCGGCCATATCCGTTTTGAAGGCAAGGATATGCTGGAGATGTCGATGAATGAGGTGCGGAATATCCGGGGGAACCGGATTGCGATGATTTTTCAGGAGCCCATGACCTCGCTGAATCCGGTGTTCAAGATCGGCCGCCAGATCTCCGAATCCGCACGCTACCATCTGAAGCTGAGCAAGAAGGAGGCGGCTGAGCGGGCGGTGGAGATGCTGCGCAAGGTGGGGATTCCCCGGCCGGAAAAAATTGCGCAGCAGTATGCCCATCAGCTCTCCGGCGGGATGCGGCAGCGGGTTATGATTGCAATGGCGATGGTCTGTAATCCCCAGCTGCTGATTGCCGATGAGCCTACTACGGCGCTGGATGTGACGATTCAGGCCCAGATCCTCGATCTGATGCGGGATCTGCAAAAGAATGAAGGCATGTCGATTCTGATGATCACGCATGATCTGGGCGTTGTCGCCGAGATGTGTGACCGGGTTGTCATTATGTATGCCGGTCAGATCGTCGAGGAGACGGATGTGGCTACTCTGTACAGCAATCCGCTGCATCCTTACACCCGCGGGCTGCTGGCTTCCCTGCCCCAGCTTGCGGGAGACGAGGAGCGGCTCAGCTCGATCCCGGGGCAGGTGCCTAATCCGGCCAACCTGCCGTCCGGCTGCCGGTTTGCGCCGCGTTGCCCGGTAGCGGTGGACCGCTGCCGGGAGCAGCTTCCGGAGCTGCTAGAGGTGCAGCCGGGCCATACATGCCGCTGTATCCTGCAGCAGGAGGGGGTATTATGACCACATTACTGGAAGTCCGCAATCTGAAGAAGCATTATCCCGTCCGCAAAGGCTTTTTCTCGAAGCAGGTCGGTGCTGTAAAAGCCGTGGACGGCATTACGTTATCCGTGGAGCAAGGGGAGACCCTTGCTGTGGTCGGCGAATCCGGCTGCGGGAAATCCACGACCGGCCGGGCCATCCTGCGGCTCATCGAGCCGACGGAAGGCGAGATTATATTCGGCGGCACCGATGTGCGCAGCCTGAATACCGAGCAGTTGCGCCGGTTCCGTACGGATATGCAAATGGTGTTCCAGGACCCCTATGCTTCACTCGACCCCCGCTGGACGGTCCAGCGCATTCTGGAGGAGCCGCTCCGTACCCACGGTTCTGCTCCCGCCGGTGAGCTGACAAGCAGGGTCGAGCAGCTGATGGAGGTGGTGGGCTTGTCCCCCTATCAGGCCCACCGCTATCCCCATGAATTCTCCGGCGGCCAGCGGCAGCGGATCGGGATCGCCCGGGCGCTTGCGCTGAATCCGAAATTCATTGTCTGCGATGAGCCGGTATCTGCCCTGGATGTCTCCATCCAGGCCCAGGTGCTGAATCTGATGCAGGATCTGCAGGAGCAATACGGCCTTACCTATATGTTCATTTCCCATGATCTGTCGGTGGTCAAATTCATCAGCGACCGCGTGGCCGTGATGTATCTTGGGCGGATTGTCGAGCTGGCGCCGACCAAGGAGCTGTTCGCCAAGCCGCTGCATCCGTATACACAGGCATTAATGTCAGCCGTTCCGGTGCCGAATCCGGGACTGAAGAAGCAGCGTATCGTTCTGAGCGGGGATGTTCCCAACCCGGAGACGCCGCCTACAGGCTGTGCCTTCCATCCCCGCTGTCCGTATGCGATGGACCGCTGCAAGTCAGAGGCTCCAGTGCTGCGGGAGCTGGGTCCGGGCCATCAGGCGGCCTGCCATTTGTATTAATCATAGTTGCAGTGACTAGGGCCATCCGGCAGCGGGTGGCCCTTTGCTTGTATCGGATACGAAAACAAACATTAACGGAAAACCAAACACAATTGGACTGGGAGTGCCGAGTAGGCCAAATGTAATCGAAAAACTGAACCGTACCGCAGACTTTAGCCCTATTGAGAAGCCCGGATGGGGCAGTGTCCCACGTCTAGGAACAACGTCTTATTTTTGCAGAGTGTTCCGCGTTGTTAAGTGAATTTACTTTCAGGAATACCGATGAAATTTTTCATGTAAGTTTGAAAAGAAAAATAAACCCTTCTATAATTGTATTAAATTAAAACTGATTTGGGAGGAGATGGGAGGAGAACGTGAACAAACCACGACAATTATGGATTGATGCCGCCAAGGGATTCAGTATTATATTTGTAGTAATGGGCCACTCCGGCGATGCGGCAGCGAATCATTATCTGTCCTGGTTCCGGATGCCTTTGTTCTTCATGCTTAGCGGACTTGTATTTAAGCCGGTTGAACCTGGACGGTATTTGGGCTGGGCGGCCAAACGGACCAAGGGGCTGATGACTCCCTATTTTGCCTACGGACTCCTGATTGCTTCCGTGCTGCTGCTGTTCAACTTCAGTGTACGGGGATTCGCCGAGAATGTAGCGAGACTGCTCTACGGGGGATTGTCGCTTACGGGCCCTTACGGGGTGTTCTGGTTCATCACCTGCCTGCTGTTCACCCAGCTGCTCTTCGGATACATTGTCCGTTATTCCCGCCGCACGCAATTTCTCCTGATCGCTTCTGCTTACCTCCTGTCACATCTCATCTCCCTGACCGCGCTCAGGAACTTCAATCTTCCCTGGAATGCAGATGTGTCCCTGCTCGCCATTACTTATTATGCGATCGGATTCTACGGCAAACAGGTGATCCCTGCGCTGATCCGCCGCTATTCGGCGTTGCCGGTGCTGCTTCCGCTATGTGCTCTTGTGCTGCTGCTGGAGCGGTCAGGTGTGCTTCACTACAGCCTGAATATGAAATACAAGGAATATACTTCCCTGCTGCTTGATCTGGCCGTGCCGCTGCTCATCTCATTGACGATCTGCGCTGCGGTGTACCGTCTCTCGAAGCTTGTTCCGCTGGACTGGATGGGCAGCCTGGGACGTAACTCCATTGCGATCATGTACCTGCATTTGCCGTTGAATTACGGGCTCAAATATCTCCTCGGGACGGATTACGGGCTGTTGCCCTTTACGCTGATCGGAGTGGGGGTGCCGCTGCTGGCCGCCAATTGGGCGGTGCGTTCTCCTTTATTGTCCAGACTCTATCTGGGGCATAAGGGCGGCAGCCGTCCGGCCGTGAATTATAGCAACGCACGCTAAAAAATAGGTGAAACTAGTGATAGAAATGCACAAGCTCTTTTTCATATCTTTCATATACTTTAGTAGAATATGAAAAGGAGTGATAACGCATGGTCAAAACACTTTTGGATTATAACGCATCCGTAGTTACACCTATTACTAACGGGGTCTCCATCCCCGTCCCTATTTCTCCGGCAGGTATACAGATTGCAGGAACATCGGTTTATATTGATCCCGCAGTTCCAGGACATTTCCCCAATAAGGTTGAACTGAAAGCCACCATCGGCGTGGATGTTACGCTGGATACGCCCAATGTGCTGGTCCGCATCTGGCGGGCAGGCACCGAAATCTTCTATGCACGGGTAGAGCTGGAGGAGACTTTCAATGACGACGGCATTATTTCGCTGCATATGGTAGATATCAATGTCCCGGCCGGTGTCCAGAACTATCAGCTGATTGTAGAGAACCAGGATGTCGGCTCCGTTGCCACAGTGGTGGGACCTGTTATTTTCAGCGCTTTAGCTATCGGCGGCTAAGCTATTCATAGCCTTACCGAAAGGGGCTTTCTCAAGTATCTGTGAAGATACCGGGGGAAGCCCTTTTTTTTGTGCGTGAATTTGTGCGTGAAATGGAATAATTTCCTGCCTTTCTGACGAAACTGGAACACAGTACCTGTGAAATGAAGGTTAATGTTCAGGAGGGGAACTATTGTGAGGAAAATTCGTTATATTATGCTTGTGCTGTGCATCGCTGTATCGGTTCTGGGAGGAGCAACAGGAGCCTGGGCGGAGGAAAAAGCCAAAGGCACCGCTAATTCCGGCAATGCCGGAGGGGCTGCCGCTGCTGAACTGGCGCCGGGGGCGCGTTCTGCCATTCTCATGGATGCCGATACAGGCACCGTTATCTACGAGAAGAACAGCCATGATAAACTTCCGCCGGCCAGTATTACCAAGATTATGACGATGCTGCTGACCGTGGAGGCGCTGGACGAAGGCAAGCTGCAGCTCACCGACAAAGTACGGACCAGTGAGTATGCGGCGTCGATGGGCGGTTCGCAGATTTTTCTGGAGCCGGGTGAAGAAATGACGGTAGACGATATGCTGAAGGGTATCGCGATGGCCTCCGGCAATGACGCTTCTGTAGCCATGGCGGAGAAAATCGCCGGCTCGGAGAGCGCCTTTGTGGATCTGATGAACCAGAAGGCCGAGGCCTTGGGCCTCAAAGATACTCACTTCGCCAACTGCAACGGCCTGCCGGCTGCGAATCATTATTCCTCCGCGCATGACATTGCCGTAATTAGCCGGGAGCTGCTGAAGCATGAGCAGATTATCAAATACACCGGCTCTTATCAGGATTACCTGCGCAAGGATTCACCCAAGCCGTTCTGGCTCGTCAATACGAACAAGCTGGTGCGGTTCTATACAGGGGCTGACGGTCTGAAGACGGGCTATACCTCTGAAGCGAAGTTCTGCCTGTCCGCGACAGCGGCCCGGGACGGACTGCGTGCTGTGGCGGTGGTGCTGGGCGAGCCGAACACCAAAACCCGCAACAGTGAAGTATCGGCGATGTTCGACTACCTCTTTTCCCAATATAAATTGCATACGATTCACAAGGAAGGCGACACCATCGGTACGGTAAGGATCGAGAAGGGTGTGAAGACGCAATTGCCGCTGGTGGCGAAGGAGAACTATAGTGTGCTGCTCCGCAAAGGAATTACCCAGGAGGGTATCCGTCATGAGCTGGTGCTGGATGAGCATGTGAAGGCTCCGGTGGCCGAAGGCCAGACGGTCGGCAAGCTGGTAGTCTACCAGGGAACCGGTATTCTGAAGGAATATGAGCTGAAGGCAGGCGAAACAGTAGCCAAGGCAGGCTGGTGGAAGCTGTTCAAGCGGGCAACGGGCTCTATGTTTACGAATGATTAATTTCTTGCATTTTGTAGATTGATCGCGTGCTTTGTGTAAGTTCTTAGGGGTTTTCTTCTAGTTTTGTCGTGAGGCAGGAATCCTCAATTGCGGTGTAGAAACCTTGTCCTTGTAGGGGAAAGTTAAAAAGTTACAGGGCGGTTGTCCAAGCAACGAAGAGGAGAGTGGCAAGTATGAATTCTCATGTGGAGATGGAGCATCACCGGGGTGTGCTGATTGTCCGGTTGTCCGGGGAACTGGATCATCACGCAGCCGATTATGTACGTATGGATATGGATGAAGCAATAATGCGGGGCCAGGTGGAGCATCTGATCCTCAGTCTGAGAGACCTGCAGTTCATGGACAGCTCAGGGCTGGGTGTCATTCTCGGAAGGTACAAGCTGATCCGCAGCAAGGGCGGAAAAATGGCAGTCTGCGATGCCACCGCACCCGTGAAGCGCCTGCTGGAAATGTCGGGCCTGTTCAAAATCATGCCCCTATATGACGACGAGAGCGCCGCACTCTCGGATTTGGAGGTTGCGTTATGACTAGTAGCGAAGCTCGTAACTTCATGAGTGTCCAGTTTGCCGCACTGTCGGAGAATGAATCGTTCGCACGTGTAGTGGTGGCTGCGTTTGTCTCCCGGCTCGATCCGACGATGGAGGAGCTGAATGACCTGAAAACCGTAGTCTCTGAGGCGGTTACCAACTGTATTATCCACGGATATGACAGTGATCCCTCAGGCGTTGTCACGATATCCGCTTCCCTTGACAATGAGACCGTACATCTGACCATTGAGGATCAGGGCCGGGGGATTGAGGATCTGGAGCTGGCCCAGCAGCCGCTGTATACCTCGAAGCCGGAGCTGGAGCGGTCGGGTATGGGGTTCACCATTATGGAGAACTTCATGGATGAATTCGAGGTCACCAGCGAGCCGGGACGCGGGACCTCCATCTCGATGAAGAAAACCATCGTTTCGAAAAAAGCTTTATACAATTAGGGGTTGGAGCCATGGATGCAGGGTCAAAAAAAGCTCCGCCGACCTATTTGGACGATGCGGAGGTCAAACGTCTAATCGCACTCAGTCAGGCCGGGGACCATACGGCCCGCGATACGCTGGTGAATTGCAATATCCGACTCGTCTGGTCGGTGGTACAGCGGTTTATGAACCGCGGATATGAACCGGATGATTTGTTCCAGATCGGCTGTATCGGGCTGCTGAAGTCCGTTGATAAATTCGACCTCAGCTATGAGGTCAAGTTCTCCACCTATGCGGTGCCGATGATTATCGGCGAGATCCAGCGCTTCCTCCGCGATGACGGCACGCTCAAGGTCAGCCGCTCGCTGAAGGAAATGGCCAACAAGGTGCGCAAGATGAAGGATGAGATGTCCAAGACACTCGACCGTCTGCCGACCATCGGTGAAGTGGCCGAAGCGCTGGGCGTGACACCCGAAGAAATCGTCTTCGCCCAGGAGGCCAACAAGCCGCCGACCTCCATTCACGAGACCGTCTTCGAGAACGACGGCGATCCGATCACGCTGATCGACCAGATTGCCGACGAGTCGCAGGAGCGCTGGTTCGACAAGCTGGCCTTGAACGAGGCCATCGGTGCCTTGACCGAGCGGGAGCGCCTGATCGTATACCTGCGTTATTACCGCGATCAGACCCAGTCTGAAGTCGCCAGCCGCCTCGGCATCTCGCAGGTGCAGGTGTCGCGGCTGGAGAAGAAGATCCTCGCGAACATCCGCGAGCAGATTGCGCAGTAGCGCGGGTGCGGCGGTCGGATGCAGCAGTAGAGTGAAGGCAGCGGTGCGGCGGTCTGATGCAGCAGTAGAGCGAAGGCAGCGGTGCGGCGGTCTGATGCAGCAGTAGAGCGAGGGCGACGGTGCAGCAGTCAAGCACCCTCTGCTGGCGGTAGCCACCGGAGGGCCGGATTACCAGTAAGGCTTGAGCGTGATTCAAGTATGTGATGTACAGTGACGGGTGCAAGGAACGGCAAGGTGTATGTGAAGCAGTTGGGACCGCCCCTTCCGGGGCGGTTTTTTGCGCGTGATATTGCTCGCTGATCTGAACAAACCAGAGGTTATGAGAACCGGGAATAGATGGATTTTCTCCACCTGCTGAAGGGGAATGAAGGCCTGCTACATCAGCAGTTGGAAAAATGGCACTTAAATTCACCCATTTCACCCGAAGTCACGAAAACGAATAAATTAGATGCTGTTTTTCCGCTTGCTTCGGTCCATTCCGGAAAAAGGAGCGAATTAAGATACACTTTTCCACTTACTGTAACTGATCGCTGCACCTGTAACCGAAAGTTGCAACTGCTGTAACTGATAGCTGCACCTGTAAACGAAAGCTGTAACTGCTGTAACTGATAGCTGCACCTGTAAACGATAGCTGTAACTGCTGTAACCGAAACCTGTAACTGAATTTCAAGCCGCCCCGCTTACAAAAGGATCATTAATGGCCTTCTCAGTGTTATGTTGGCATCGTAATATGTGATACACTCTTAAACATACGTAATCATATAGGTTGTTTTTGGCACCAATAAGACATTTTAGTGAGGGGACTGGCCATGGATTATTCAAAGCTCAGTAAAGAGGTTTCTTATGCGCTGCGTCATGCGCCTTGGGAATATGAACTGGAATTAGATCCTGAGGGCTTCGTAGAGATCGGACAGTTGCTGAGTGCCTTGCACCTTGATCAGCAGTGGAACTCAGTTACGGCTGAGGATCTGGCTAAGATGATAGAAGCATCGGCTAAACAACTGCATGAGATGGTGGAAGGCAAGATCAGGGCGCTGTACGGCCACTCTGTGCCCCAGAAGATCGCCAAGAAGGATGAGACTCCGCCCCCGGTACTGTATCACGGGACTGCCAGACAATGGGTGGAGACGATTCTGCATGAAGGCCTGAAACCGATGAAGAGGCAGTACGTTCATTTCTCGGTGGACACGGATACGGCAAAACTGGTTGGTGCACGAAAAGATTCCAGACCTGTAATCTTAACCATTGATGCCGGGCGTGCAGCAGCTGAAGGGATTAAATTCTACCACGGCAATCATAATATCTGGTTAGCAGACTACATTCCCCCGGAATTCATCTCAGACCCACAGCCATCCGTACCGAGATGAAATTTATCCTGATCCCCAGCGCAGCTCCGCTGCCCGGATGCTCTGTATTACTGTATTTGCTTCCCAACCCCAAAAAGCGTCCCAGCCAGCCATTCACGGCTCGCGGGACGCTTTTATTTAAATATAATTTACAGAAACGGTACCGCGTCCTTCAAAAAGCTGGCAAGGCTGCTTCCGCTCATCTCTGTATGCCTTGCTACTTCCTATTGACCTAAGGTGCTACAATCACACCCGTAGTGATCATATCATTCCCCGGTGCCCGATAGTTACCAGCATCGTCGCCGGATAAGGTGTAGACTACCGTGATAAGTTTGCCGCTCCCCGCAGCAGCATCGCTATAGGTGGCAGTTGCGCTGAGGGTTACATCATCCCCCGGAATAATTCCGTTTAGCGTGCCCGGAGTGACTTGAGCGGATCTGGTTCCGTCAAAAAGCTTGGACTCCGTGATAACTGGTGCGGTAATGTTCAACTGCAAGGCAGTGATGATACCGGTACTTATAGTATAGCTGGCAGGCGGATAGTAGTTGCCCGCATCTAACCCTGTCAGGGAATAGGAGATGGTAATGAGTTTGTTCACGCCTACGTTGGCATCGCTATAGGTGCCCGCAGCATGTACAGTCACATCATCCCCAGGGAAAATGCCGGTAACCGCACCGGCAGTCACCGCCGCTGCCGTAGTTCCGTCATAGATTCTGGTCCGGGTGATCTGATCCCGGTCAATCTCACCAGTGGTGACCACGTAGTTCACAGGTGCAATATAATTCCCTGCGTCGGCTCCGCTCAGGGTATAGATTACAGTTATCGTCTTATTTGTACCCACTGCGGAGGTATCATAATTGGCAACTGCGCTCACACTGACATCATCCCCGGAGACTATCCCGATGAGCTGGCCTGGGGCCACCGCCGCTGCCGTAGTTCCATCCTTGAACTTCGCCAAGGTCAAATCAGGGGTCTCGATAGTCAACTGATTGAGCGTGATACTTCCCGTATTTACGATCGTTGGAGCAGGTGCAATATAGCTCGCTGCCTGTGCTCCGCTTAAGGTATAGCTCACGGTGATCGCCTTGTTCACCCCAAGTGCTGCGCTGTCGTAGGAAGCTGAGGCATGGACTTCGACTTCGTCGCCGTTCAGTATACCAAGCGGCGAATCCGCCGTTACTGCTGCTGTAGCTGTGCCATCATAGATTTTGGACTCCGTCAGGGAGACGGGGAGACCTATGGTCAGTTCAATAGCTGTAAGCTCAATTGTGCTGGAAGGGGCCGAAATATTGCCGGAGCTGTCTACAGCGTACAGCACATAATCATTGGCGGGCAGACCCTGCGTGTTCAGTGAAGAGTAGACGGAGGCGGTTACTGCAAGCTTTTTACCTTGAGCAGCAAGGACGGAATTCTCCAGGCCCGCCGTGGTCACCGCAACAGTGGAAGGGACCAGATACAAATAACCCGCTTCATTGCTTGTGCCATAGACATTATCTCCGACAGAAACCGCTCCATGAGTTACGCTGGTTAGCAGAGGGGCGGAGGTATCTCCCGGATCTACTGGTTCTGCTGTGGGTGCCGGTGTCGCTGTAGGAGTTGGTTCCGGTACTGTTGTAGGTATTGGTGTAGGTGTAGGCGTTGGGAGAGAAGGCTCGTATACGTTGTATACAGGTGTAGGAGTGGCAGTGGGTGTAGCTGTAGGACTGGCTGTAGGAGAAGCTGTCGCCGAAGGCGTGCCCGCATCGTCAATGCCCGGGGTACTGGAAGGGGCGGCCTCAATGGTCTTGGTCCGTGTCAAGGAGACTACCGCTTCCGCGCGGGTGATATCTCTGCCGGGTCTGAAGCTGTTATCCTCGGAATACCCTTTCATGACTCCTGCAGAGGTAACTGCATGTACAGAACTTAAGGCCCACGGAGCAATCTCCCTGGAATCGGAGAAAAGAGTACCGGTCTTCCCTGCATCCAGCTTCAATAACCGGTTGATGATTACAGCAGCCTCTTGCCTGCTGATGGTCTTGCCGCTGCCGATTGTACCATCGGAGTACCCTTTGATATATCCTGCTTTCACTGCTTTGGCAACCTCGGCATAGGCCCAGTTGCTTGAAGAGAGATCCTTATAGGAGACAGGAGCAGCTTCAGTGAAGCCGAAGGCACGGTTAATCAGCGCCATGAATTCTGCTCTTTTCAGACTATTATCCGGCTTGAAGCTGCCGTCGGCGTATCCCTGAATGAACCCTTTGTCCATCCAATCCGTAATTTCGTCCTGTGCCCAGTGGCCTGTAATGCCTGTTAGTGAAGGTGCTGCACTGACCGTGGCGGTTCCTGCTGAAGTGTAAAGTGCAGTAACGATCATTAGAGTGGAGAGAAAAAGCTTGCCGGGTGTATGATTCAATGTTGCGCCTCCTGAAATTGGTTTTGTCTCCGGTGAATAAGGCCATGGGGTGTGCTAAAGATCCTCCCGGCAGCAGTTTTGGCCTGCATAATCTTGCTAAATGAAATAATAGTATCACAAACTATTAAAAATTAATCGAATTAAATTTAATTAATGTAAATTAAATTTACCAAAATATAAACCTGCCACTGGTCAATAAATACAGGGAGGGTGGCGGAGAGAGACTGTTCCGGCTGCGGGACAAGAACGGGACAAATTCATGTAACCTTTTGCCTCCGGAAGGGCACTTATTATTAGAACCATCTAAAACATACAGAAATGAGGTTCGGGAGACCTATGCTGCAGTGGATTGAAGAAGCGCAGAAGGGGAATGCCGAGGCATTCCGGGAGCTTAGCAGGCATGTCCGGGGGATGGCTTACGTTGTGGCCTATGACATGCTTGGAGATGTACAGCTGGCTGAAGACGCGGTGCAGGAAGCGTTCCTTGAGGCCTATATGAACCTTGGCAGCCTGCAGGAGCCGGCGGCGTTTCCGGGATGGTTCAAAACGATTGTAGTCAGGCAGTGTCACCGGCAGCTGAGACGTGAGCGCCTGGCACTGCTGCCTATGGAGGCTGCTGCACATGTCGCGGAGTCTACTCCCGGCGTTGCGGAAATTGCCGAACGCAAAGAATGGACCCGGGTGCTGCACAGCTCCGTGGCAGAGTTATCCGCCAAGCTGCGGGTACCGTTGCAGTTGTTCTATTTCTACGGCTATTCGCTTCAGGAGATTTCCGTGTATTTAGGAATACCGCCAGGGACGCTGAAGAAACGGCTGCACGACGGCAGACGCAAGCTGAAGGGAGCTTTTCCCGTTGCTGATCTTGCCGCTGCATTTCATCTGTTACAAGAGGGAGGACAACGTATGCTGCATATTGTGAATGGGGATTCGGTTGGAGATAAGCTGAAGCAGGGAATTGTCCAGGGAGATGTGCTCGTCTGGAGGGAAATCTATTCGGCCGGGCCGATATTCATAGATCTGTCCAGAGAGCAGGAGCGGCGGCTGCGGGCGGAGGTTCTGGAGGCCACACTGGGCATTCCGGCGGCTGAGTATATGACAGGATGTGCGGAGCAGGAGCGGATTCTCGGCGGATTCCACGGTTATGATGAGGTGGTGCTGTGGTTCGAGCATGATCTGTTTGACCAGAGTATGCTGGCCTATCTGCTGCATTGGTTCAAGGGGCGCAAGCTTGGCCGCACCAAGCTGAGTCTGCTCTGCATCGGCGAATTCCCTGGAATTGAGCCGTTCCATGGTCTGGGACAGCTTACGAAGGATCAGCTTAGCACCTTGTCCGGGACCTGGCAGAACCTTGGCAAGAAGGAGCTTCAGCTCGGGAGCCTGCTGTGGGAGGCTTACGCCTCAGCAGATCCCGGGAAGCTGGCAGCATTGCTGGAGGAGAGAAGGGATGAGCTTGGGGAGGGTGCGCTTTCTTTTGCCTATGATGCCTTCAAGGCCCATCTCTCACGGCTGCCTTCGGTAGAGAACGGCCTCGGTATTGTTGAGCAGACAACCCTTCAAGCTGTAGCGGACGGAGTGGATACACCGCTTAAGGTGTTCCGCCGGGTTACGGATGAACTGCACCGGCTGGGGATGGGCGATACTGAATATTGGAAGGTTCTGCGCACACTGACCGCCGGGGGGCATCCGCTGCTGGCGATTGACGGTACGGCAGAAGTTACAGACTACAGGGAAGTACCTGAATTCCTGAGCCGCCCGGTTATGCTGACTCCGCTTGGAGGGCAGGTGTTGGCCGGAAACGCTGACCGGGTAAAAGTACAAGGAGTAGACGAATGGTATGGTGGCCTGCATATGCAGGGGCATGAGGCGTCATGGCGCTGGGACAGCACTGCCGGGCGGCCTGTGCATGACCAGACTTCCACACAAACGGAATAGTGCGATGTCCAAATAGAGCGATGTCCAAATAGAGCGATATCCAAATAGTGCAATATCCAAAGAGGTTTCCCGGCTAATTCGAAGCTGGGGAGCTTCTTTGGTGTTTGGGTGGGGATAGAAGATGGAAATAGAGAATAGGAGTAGGGTATACGAGGCAATCAAAGGGAGAAATCCCTCTGATTCCTCCGGAAGTAAGAGATGTGGGGAAATCAAAGGGAGAAATCCCACTGATTCCTCCGGAAGTAAGAGATGTGAGGAAATCAAAGGGAGAAGTCCCACTGATTCCTCCAGAAGTAGGAGATACGAGGAAATCAAAGGGAGAAATCCCTCTGATTCCTCCGGAAGTAAGAGATACGAGGAAATCACTCAAAGGGAGAAGTCCCTCTGATTCCTCCAGAAGTAGGAGATACGAGGAAATCAAAGGGAGAAACCCCTCTGATTCCTCCGGAAGCGGGAAATATGAGGAAATCAAAGGGAGAAATCCCTCTGATTCCTCCGGAAGCAGGAGATACGAGGAAATCAAAGGGAGAAGTCCCTCTGATTCCTCCGGAAGTAGGAGATACGAGGAAATCAAAGGGAGAAGTCCCTCTGATTCCTCCAGAAGTGGGAGATGGGAGGAAATCAAAGGGAATAATCCCTCTGATTCCTCAAGAGTAAGCGATATGGAGAACTCAGGCAGCGGTCGACCAGGAGGAGCAAAAGTGCCCCTCATTCTGCCAAAAGCGGACGGCGGGCGGCCAGGAGGAGCAAAAGTGCACCTCATTCCGCCAAAAGTGAGCGGAGGTAGGCGAGGAGGAGCAAAAGTGCACCTCATTCCGCCAAAAGTGGTCGGTGGTCGGCGAGGAGGAGCAAAAGTGCACCTCATTCTGCCAAAAGTAGTCAGAGGTGCTCATTTCCATACAAACCACATCCGCCGCAAGCCAAATAACATGCAAAAAACAGCCTGCAAACATACCTTCAGCAGCCGGCCCATACACAAATTCAGCAGCCGGACCATGCAGAGCTCCGCTTTTATAAGTATAATGATTACTCTGAGCCTAAGAAATCTAAGCAGAGGGGGAGCGACTATCCGAACATTAGTGATCAGTGACATTCATGGCTGTGTACAGGAATTCAACCTGCTGCTGCGCAGGGCCAATTACAGACCCGCCGAGGATCAGTTAATTCTGCTGGGCGATTATGTGGACAGAGGGCCGGATAGCAGAGCGGTGGTTGAGCAGGTGAAACGTCTCGCCGAAGACCATGGGGCCATCGTATTGCGGGGCAATCATGACCAGATGGCGTGCGATGCGCTGACGGGGGAAGATGATAAGCGGGATACCCACTGGATGACGGGCGGGGGCTTCCAGACCTTGCTGAGTTATTGCGGAGGCCGGGAGTCGGTTCTGCTGCGCCCGGATTCCAGCTGGAAGGACTACGCAGAGATGAAGGAATATATGCGCAGTGAATATAAAGAGCATCTGGAATTCTTAAGCTCGCTGCCTTTCTATTATGAGACGGACACCCATCTGTTCGTACATGCCGGGATCGATCCTTCCCTTGCGGACTGGAGGAGCCAGCGGGAGTATGATTTTATATGGATACGTGAGCCCTTCTATAATCATCCCGTAACTTCTACTGTGAAGACGGTCGTATTCGGACATACCTCTACACTGGATTTGCAGGATGGGGCAGGTGTCTGGTTCAGCCCGCTCGGGGATAAGATTGGAATAGACGGCGGCTGTGTATATGGGGAACAATTGAACTGCCTGGAGATTCATGAAACCGGGTATAAGACCTATTCCGTCCGGTTCGGCGAGCGTGCCTGACTAAGGCGGCGGAGTCGTAAGGGTGAAATCCGGGATGAAATTGGTTATAATTGGAATATTAAATCCAGAGTCCAGGAGGAAGAGATGGCCAATTCACTTTTAACGAAGAACGCTTTGGCCCGGTCACTCAAAAAGCTTATGCTCACTAAGCCGCTGAACAAAATAACGATCCAGCAGCTTACCGCAGACTGCGGGGTGACCCGTCATACGTTTTATAACCATTTTCAGGATATCTATGAGCTGCTCGGGTGGATCTATAAGTCCGAAGTGATTGAAGGGCTTGAGCAATATTGCTGCTGGGCCGGTTGGAAGCAAGGATTCCTGAGTGTCCTGCGCTACACCGTGAATAACAAAACCATCTGTCTGAATACCTTCCATTCGCTTGGCCGCGAGCATCTGGAGACGTTCCTGTACGGGGTAATCTATAGCGTTATGATCCGGGTAGTGGAAGAGCTGGACGCGCAGGAATGGCCGGGACAAGAGCTGATTCCGGAGCAAGTGCGTGTACAGGCCAGACTGGATATAGCCGATTTCTACACACTGGCGATCCTCGAACAGATCATCCACTGGCTCAGAGCAGGTGCGAACACAGACCCGGCCGGGATCGTGGACAAGGTGTCGCGGATTATGGATGGAAGTATTGCCCGGGGGCTTGCGCATTATCAGTCGGCTGTTCATTCAGCCAAGTAATGACACAATGTCCGGCGGATGTGTAATCCCTATACAGTCACTCCAAGCTGTCCATAGAATTCATTGATCACCGTGGGTATAGTGAAGGCAGTTAGCAGGCACTTATCCCACATCAAGGAAGGAAGAGGACACATGGGTACATATCAAAGAATACATCCGCAGGTTCAGGAAGGCATCGCTTCGCGCAAGGCTTATCTGGTTGGAGGCGGGATCGGCTCCCTGTCGGCAGCGGCATTCCTGATCCGTGACGGGCACATGCCCGGCCGGAATATTCACATTCTGGAGCAATCGGCAGTATATGGCGGTTCGATGGACGGGGCAGGCAATGCGAAGGACGGCTACAGCGCCCGGGGCGGACGCGAGATTGAGGAGCATTTTGAATGCTTCATGGAGCTGTTCGGCTTCATTCCATCATTGACCAACCCGGACCGGACAGTCCTGGATGAGTTCCGTGAGCTGAATCTGGCAGAACCGATTGAATCGCATTGCCGCCTGGTAGAGAAAGAAGGCACACCTGCAGACTTCTCTACGCTTGGACTCTCAACGGCACACGCGCTGCAGCTGGGCAAGCTGACCCTTGCCACTGAAGACAGACTTGGCGCGGTGACGATTGAGCAGTTTTTTGACCCGAGCTTCCTGGAGACGAATTTCTGGTATTTCTGGCGTTCGATGTTCGCCTTCGAGAATTGGCACAGCGTAGTTGAGGTTAAGCGTTACATGGAGCGGTTTATGCACCTGATCTCCGGCATGAACCAGCTAAAGGGCATTCTGCATACCGAATACAACCAGTTCGATTCGCTGATTCTGCCGCTGATGAAATGGCTGGAGCGTGAAGGCGTTCATTTCGACAAGGGTCACCAGGTAACCGATCTGGAGCTTGATTTCAGCGGCGGCGAGAAGGTGGTAACCGCGATTCAGCTCCTGGTGAACGGATCGCCTAAGACCATTTCTACAGCACGCGGAGATCTGGTGATGGTCACGAACGGCTCAATGACAGAGAATTCCACCCTGGGCGATATGGACCATCCGGCCGTGCTGAACCGGTCCGTCACAGAGCGCGGCTGCTGGAGTCTATGGGAGAAGCTGGCCGCCAAATCCCCTGATTTCGGCCATCCCGAGGTATTCTGCGGAGACATCGACAAGTCGAAATGGCTGTCCTTCACGATGACCTTCACCGATGACGAGATTGTCTTCCCGCATCTGCTTGAGCTGACGGGAGATGCTCCCGGAATGGGCGGGGTAGTGACGATCAAGGACTCCAGCTGGATGATGTCCTGGACCGCACCGAAGCAGCCGCATTTCATCAACCAGCCGGATAACGTGAAGGTGCTATGGGCGTATGGCCTGTTCCCGGATGCCGAAGGCGACTATATTAAGAAGAAAATGAGCGATTGTACCGGCCGCGAGCTGCTGGAGGAGCTGTGTTATCATATGGGGCTGAAGGACCGCATCCCGGAGATTCTGGAGCATACCACGAACGTGATCCCTTGCATGATGCCTTATATCACCTCCCAGTTCATGCCGCGCGTAGCGGGTGACCGTCCGCAGGTTGTACCGCAGGGAAGCATGAATCTGGCCTTCCTCGGCCAGTTCGCCGAAGTGCCGGACGACTGCGTCTTCACTGTGGAATATTCGGTACGTTCCGCGATGATGGCAGTATACAATCTGCTCGCGCTGGAGAAAGAAGTGATTCCCGTCCATCCGAGTAAATATGATGTCCGGGTGCTGCTGACCGCGCTCAGAACCTGCCTGGGCAACAAGGCGCTGCCGCTGGACAAGACGCTGGGTGAACTGCTGGCCGGAACCGTGATCTCCAAATTAATATAACAGATAGACATTCGCCGCTACAGTCATGCCCGGCATCCGGCAGACATAGGATGGTAATAAGCAAGCGCTTTTACTATTTCTGTTACTGCAGGAGGAGATCGTGTGAACGATAGACTGGCAGCCCTTATTCTGCGGATAGACACGATTGCCACGGAGATCCTTGAACCGCTGCGCCGTAAGACCATTAACGAAGCAGCTCTGCTTGAGCTGTACGAGGTACTGGATGAGACCTGTCTGCTGATCGGGCATGAGCGGCAGATTGACCGGGAACTCGCTTCGAACCTGTTCCTGATCTATTCACAGCTGGTGACCCAATCCAATTATGTATATGACAAAAGCCTCTTCGTGCCGCATATCGGCAAGCTGCAGGGCGTTATACGCAAATTATTCGGCGGCACGCTTCAGAAGGTATAATACCTTCCTTCCGGCATTGCCCTCATATGTCAGCAAGTCCAATTGGCAGCCTATGCTCCCGGTGCATCTTTAACAGGATGTATTCAGGAGGATAGGCTGTTGTTATTTTTCATTTGTCCATTGCCAACAGGGGCCTGTTCCTTTACAATATGATAATGAGAATGAGAATCAATTTCACGGAAACAGGTGACCAACATGAATCATCAGGCAGTGTCCGGGAGCGGACTAGACCGGAAGGCAGAACCGCTGAAGCTGCGGTCCCGTCCCTGGGCGGCAACATTAATTCTAATTGGCGGTCTGATTGCGCTGGCGCTGGGCGTCGCTGTTTCAGTATCGTTCGGGGCGGCAGATATTAAGCTTTCTGTCGTATGGACCGCCGTCTTTCATTTCAATCCCGATATTACAGAACATCAGATAATCCGTGAGCTAAGGCTGCCGCGTGTGCTTGGCGGAGTAATGGTCGGAGCCAGCTTTGCTGTGGCAGGGGCAATTATGCAGGGAATGACCCGCAATCCGCTGGCGGATTCGGGACTGATGGGCATTAACTCTGGAGCAGGCTTTGCGCTCGCCGTCTGCTTTGCCTTTTTTCCGAATCTGTCGTTCATGTATCTTATTCTGTATTCCTTCATCGGGGCGGGAGCCGGAGCAGGTATCGTCTACGGCGTAGGTTCGCTGGCGAAGGGCGGGCTTACCCCGGCCCGGCTGGTATTGGCCGGCGCTGCGCTCAGTGCGCTGCTCTCGGCGATGAGTGAAGGCATCGCGCTGTATTTCAAAATAGGACAGGATCTCGCCTTCTGGTATGCAGGCGGCTTGGCCGGAACCAAGTGGCTACAGCTCCAGATTATGTCCCCATGGGTGGGCGCGGCAATCCTCGGAGCCATTGTTCTCTCACGTTCCATTACGATGCTCAGCCTGGGTGAGGATATTGCCCGGGGGCTTGGACAACGTACCGGGCTGGTGAAGCTGGCCGGTACCCTGATTGTTCTGATTCTGGCCGGTGCCTCGGTAGCTATAGTAGGAGCCGTAGGGTTTGTCGGTCTGATCATTCCCCATCTGACGCGTTACCTCGTAGGGGTGGATTACAGATGGATCATTCCTTGCTCGGCGGTGCTGGGTGCGCTGCTGGTTGTGGGGGGCGATCTGACTGCCCGGATGATCAATCCGCCGCATGAAACGCCGGTAGGCGCGATTATCGCACTGATTGGGGTGCCGTTCTTCCTGTATCTGGCCCGCAAAGAAAGAAGGGAGCTGTAAGGATGCAGAGTCATAAGCTGACTTCCTCAGAAGTGGCAAAGCGTAAGCGTGGCCTGACGATACTCGGCGTGCTGGCCATTCTGATTATTATGATGTTCATTATAAGTATGAATACAGGATACATACGATTAACTCCGTCTGAGCTGCTGGATACGCTGCTCGGCAAGGGGACGGATAAGCAGGAGCTGATCCTGTTCCAATTCCGCCTGCCGCGGATTGTAATCTCCCTTCTGATCGGTACAGCCCTTGCCGTCTCCGGTGCGGTAATGCAGGGGGTCTTCCGCAATGATCTGGCGGACCCGGGAATTCTCGGCATCAATGCCGGAGCCGGACTGATGGTCATGCTGATGGTGTCATTCTATCCGACGACCTCGGCCGCACCAGTCTATCTGCTGCCTGTCGTTGCCTTTGTCGGGGCGGCATGTACTGCCGCTCTGATCTATACCCTTGCCTACAAGCGGCATCAGGGCATTGCCCCGATCCGCCTGCTGCTTACCGGTGTTGCAGTGGCCGCAGGGATGAGTGCCGCGATGATCGTGCTGACTCTGCGCCTCGACCCGGACAAATATCAGTTCGTCGCCACCTGGCTGGCGGGCAGTATCTGGGGAACAAGCTGGAAGTTCGTATTGTCGCTGCTTCCCTGGATCGTCATTCTCCTGCCTTACGTCTTCTATAAGGCTCGGGTAATGAATGTGCTTAACCTGGGCGAGCAGACGGCTACCGGACTCGGTGCCCATGTGAGCAGAGAGCAGTTCCGCCTGCTGGCGGCGGCGGTCGGGCTTGCGGCATCCAGCGTAGCCGTAAGCGGAGGCATCGGCTTCGTCGGGCTGGTCGGCCCGCATCTGGCCAGACGGCTGGTGGGGCCGAAGCATCAGCTGATGCTGCCTGCGTCGGCCCTGATCGGTGCGCTGCTTGTCGTGACGGCCGATACGATCGGGCGCCGGATTCTGCAGCCGTCCGAGATTCCTACCGGTATCGTGGTGGCGGTGATCGGCGCTCCGTATTTTCTCTATCTTCTGGCCCGTACCAAATCTTAAATACACCTAGACCTTGGAGGGATAATATATGAACGAATCAATGGAACTGTACGATGTGACGATTATTGGCGGAGGCCCCGCAGGGATGTACACGGCATTCTACAGCGGGATGAGGGATCTGAAGACGAAGCTGATTGAAGCGAAGGAAGAGCTGGGCGGAAGAATGCTGATCTATCCTGAGAAAATGATCTGGGATGTCGGAGGAGTAACGCCCATTCTCTGCCGCCAGTTAATAGATCAGCTTGCGGAGCAGGCCCGCACCTTCGATCCTACCATTGTATTCGGGCAGCAGATTGTACATCAGGCCCGGCAGGAGGACGGAACTTACATCCTGACTTCGGCAACAGGCGAGCAGCACTGGACACGGACCGTTATTCTCACCATCGGATACGGAATTCTGAAGATGGCGAAGCTGGAGATTGAGGGGGCGGACCGTTACGAAGTGACGAACCTGCACTATACCGTGCAGGAGCTGGAGCCGTTCCGCGGCAAGCGGGTACTGATCTCGGGCGGCGGTGATTCCGCAGTGGACTGGGCGAATGAGCTGGAGGGGATTGCCGCAAGTGTAGCGGTGGTGCACCGCCGGGAGCAATTCGGCGGACATGAGAAGAACATTGCCCGGATGAAGGCTTCCTCTGTGGATGTGCGTGTGCCGTGTGCCGTAAGCCAGCTGCACAGCAGCGACGGCGAGCAGATTAATCAGGTGACTGTCTGCCATCTTCAGACCGGTGAGCATGAGCAGCTTGAGGTGGATGCCGTTATTGTCAACCATGGACTCCGGAGCGACTTCGGTCCGCTGAAGGATTGGGGGCTGGATATGGGCGAGTGGTGCGCCAATGTCAGCGGGAAGCTGGAGACGAATCTGCCCGGTGTCTTCGCTGCCGGGGACTTCGTGGATTATGAGAGCAAGGTGAGACTGATTGCCGGAACGTTCACGGATGCGGTGCTTGCCCTGAACAGTGCGAAGCTCTATATTGACCCTAACGCTGAGAAGGTAGCCTATGTCTCTTCGCATAATGACCGGTTCAAGGAGAAGAATAAAGCGCTTGGCGTAGCAGATAACCACTAGTTATCCCCCTAGTTAGCCCCTGCATAAGCTGTCCCTTATACGGATTATTCCGTAGGAGGGACAGCTTATTTTTGCATGAGAGCAGCCCTCTCTTACACATTCCATATGCTGTATAAAAAAAGGATAGGGGGCGAATAGTAAGGGCAGGAGGTGCAGATATGGATAACCGTACACAACAATCCGCTGATGCTGCACAAACGGCAGGCAGCACTAGCCAGCAGGCCAATAATTCGCCGATCTCCACTCAGCTGGAAGAGACAATCCGCGCGATTCAAGCCAGACTGGGGAACAGTCCGGATCTGGTTGTACGCACTTATGATTTAATTAATAGATCAGCCCGTGTGGCTGCTGTATATATGACCGGCATTACAGACCGAGGAATGGTGGAGGACTTCATCTCCCATGTAATGTCCTTTCAAGCCTTGAATGACGGTGCGATGCTTGCGGTAACCCCGGAGGAAGTGCACAGCTATATCAAAGAGAATGCCCTCAGCATCGGCAAGGAGAAGCTGGTTAAGGATATCAACGGGCTGCTTGAAGCGCTGCTGTCGGGAGACACGGTTATTCTGATCAACGGGCTGGGGGAAGGGGTCAGCGGAAGCACCTGCGGCGGTGAGGTCAGACCCGTTACGGAGGCGGGGACCCAGGTCGCTATCCGCGGCTCCAAAGAAAGCTTCACAGAGACCATCAGCACGAATATCGCCCTGGTCCGCAAAATCATTAAGAACCCCGATCTCTGGACCGAAACGATGAAGCTGGGCGATATCACCCATACTGATATCACTATTATGTATATCCATGGGGTGGCAGACGAAGAGACGATTAAGGTGTTCAAAAAAAAGCTTCAGGAGATCAAGGTCGATTCCATTCTCGAATCGGGCTACATTGAACAGATCGTTGAGGATAACAAATATTCCCCGTTTCCAACGCTGTATAATACGGAGCGGCCGGATAGCGTGGCCGGAAATCTGCTGGATGGACGGATTGCCATCTTTGTGGACGGCACTCCGTTTGTGCTGATAGCACCGACGACCTTCTTCATGTTCTTTCACACGGTGGAGGATTATTATCAGCGTTATGATATCTCCTCGCTGATAAGGATGCTCCGGTTCGTGTGCCTGATCATTTCTATGTACGGCCCGGCGATCTTCGTCGCCGCGCTCAACTTCCATCAGGAGATGATCCCGACACCGCTGCTGATCAATCTGGCTTCACAGCGGGAGGGAGTCCCTTTTCCTGCCTTTGTAGAAGCGGTCATGATGGAGATTACCTTTGAGATTATCCGTGAAGCGGGGGTGCGTATGCCTTCCCCGATCGGGCAGACGGTGTCCATCATCGGAGGTCTGGTGCTTGGGACGGCGGCAGTTCAGGCGGGGATCGTCTCCCCGGCTATGGTCATTGTGGTCTCCCTTACCGGGATCTCCAGCTTCGCCACACCCGCCTTCAACATGGCGCTCTCCATCCGGATGCTGCGGTTTGTGATCATGGGCATCGCCGCCTTTATGGGACTGTATGGCATCGCTATTTTTACGATTATGCTGATTGCCCATCTATGCAGCCTGCGTTCCCTCGGAGTGCCTTACATGATACCTATGGGTCCGTTTGTGCCCGAGAACCTGAAGGATACCTTCATCCGCTCGCCCATCAGCTTCATGAAGCTGAGAAAACGCCTGCAGACCAACACCGGCAGCACTTCCGCCTCTCCCAAAGGAGCCTCAAAGAGGAAATCCGATGAACGCTAAGGGACTGCTGCGCCTGATAGCCATAGCGGTAATTCTAATGCCGCTCGGCGGATGCTGGAACAGCCGGGAATTGAATGAACTGGCCGTGGTGAGCGGCATAGGAATGGACCTTGTGCCGGAGACTGATGAATACCGGGTGACCTTTCAATTGGTCAATCCTACCTCAACGGCGACGAGTGCGTCACCGGGCAGCGGGAAGCCTGGTGTTGTCGTCGTATCTGCCACAGACAAAACCATGTTCGGCGCCTTGCGGCGGGCCTCCAAGCATGTGACGCGCCAGCTTTTTTTCGCCCATACCCAGCTTATTGTTCTGGGGGAGAGCTTGGCGCGGAGTGGAATTAACGATGTGTTCGATATCTTCGAGCGTTCCCATGAGCTGCGCCTGAATTCGGCAATATTGGTCGCCCGTGGCAGCGATGCCGCATCTGTGATGAAGCTGCTGACGGCTGTGGAGAGTCTGCCGGCTCTGGGGCTGGTCAAAAAAACTCAAAATACCTCCCGGGTATGGGGAGAGAACCGGACCATCAGCGTATTCGATGTAATTAAAGGCATCACAGGTGAAGGAGATCTGACGATCAACGCGGTGAAGATCAATGGCGATGCTGAAGAGGGGAAGAAAAACAGCAATCTGGAGCAATCCGAGACGCCTACCAAGACGATGATGAATGGGCTTGGGGTGTTCAGACAAGGCAAGCTGCTCTATTGGATGAAGGATTCGGAAGCACGGGGAACCGAGTGGCTGCTTGATAAAATAGAAGAAACGGTGATCAACATTGATTCAGAGTATAAAAAAGAATCCATCGCCGTCAATGTCATCTATTCAAGAACGGAGGTACGGACCAGCATGGAGGGCGGACTTCCGGTCTTCCATGTGACGATTGCTGAAGAAGGGAGCGTCAATGAAACGGACAGCTTCGTGGACCTCGGCAACAGAGAAGAGATCTTGAAGCTCGAACGGGAGCTTGAGAAGCAAACGCGGGATGAAGTGATGCAGGCTTTTCAGAAGGCGCAGGAGCTGGAAAGTGATATTTTCAATTTCGGCAACGAGCTGAAGCGGAAGAATCCTCAGGTATGGGCGACGCTTGACAAAGACTGGGGCAGGCTCTTCGCTCAAGGCAGACTGGACCTCCATATCAAAGGGTATATCCGCAGTACAGGCATGAGTCTGAAGCCCTATATTCCCGAAGGTAAATAAGCAGCTTGAATGCAGAGATAAGGTGAATGGTGTATGAGAAAAGAAGTGGTCGGCCCAAGCCAGCTGCTTGCGATGATTATTCTGTTTGAGCTGGGGACAGCCGTACTTGTCCCTATTGGCCTTGAGAGCGGACATGCGGTCTGGCTCTCTGTTCTGTTTGCACTTCCTGGAGGAGTCTTGCTCTATCTGGTGTTCGCACATCTCTATCTCCAGTTCCCGGGCCAGATTATCAGCGGGTATACACGTACTATTCTCGGACCTTGGCTGGGCTGGCCGGTAAGTCTGCTGTTTCTGCCGGTGCTGCTCTATAACGGCTCGAGAAATCTCCGGGAAGCCGGGGATTTGCTGATTACGGCATCCTATGACAAAACACCGATTCTTATCATTAATTCCATCATGATTATTGCCGTAATGTACATCCTGAACAAAGGGATTGAGGTATTCGCCAGGACTGCCGAGATTTTCCTGTGGATCGTAATTATTATGGGGTGCATCTGTATTCTTGCCGTGATTGCTGCGGGGCTGGTGGAGTACAAGAATCTGTTCCCTCTGCATATGAGTGACTATGTGGAAGCGCTGGATTCCGCTTACCCCAGCATCTGGATCTTTCCGTTCGGAGAACTGGTGTGCTTCACAACGATCCTGCCCCAATTCAGCAGATCGCGGAAGGTTAAGAAAACCGGAATGGTGGCTGTCATCATAAGCGGTTGTCTGCTCAGCTTCACACATGCCATTGAAATGGCTGTACTTGGAGAGAATCTGTACAGCCGGACAACCTTTCCGATGTTTACTACGATCACCCTGGTGAATGTGGCCAACTTCGTCCAGCGCCTGGATGCGCTTGTCATGCTTACCCTGATTATCGGGGTATTCTTCAAGCTGACGGTCTACTGCTATGCCGCCGTAGCTGTAGCCAGCGATCTGTTCAAGGTTACTGACACAAGAAGGCTGGTGATTCCGGCAGGCGTTGTTATGCTGTTCAGCTCTTTTGTGAGCGCGCAGAACTACTCGGAGCATATGAATGACGGGAAGGCTTTTCTGGAGACTATTCTGCCGGTGTTCTGTGCGGTTATCCCGATCCTGCTGCTGCTGATTCATCTGGTCCGGCGCAGATTCGGCTTATACCGTTAACTTGGGCAGCATTATTGGGACGGCTTGCGGCGCGGGTGGCGCTGGTAGTAGGTGTGAACGGCAACCTGAATGAACGGGAGAATGAGGAAGATCATGATACATATGAATTCCTGCAGTGTGGTTGTGGCAAAGATGGTCGAGAGGGAGTGAATGGATTCAGTCACGCGGATTCCCGCTATTACATCAATCAGTGTAATCATGGAGAGAGTAAGCACAGCGAACAGGGCATAGATGCTGATAATCTTCATAGAGTAAGCTCCTTCATGCTCCGCAGGCTGATTTGCCGGGTCCGGCAGGCGGGCTACAGGTATTATCTCCAATAATGGATAGGGTAAACAACAAAAAAGCTGCCGGAAGCCGTTCAAGGCCCCCGGGCAGCTTGATTATCACTCTCTTACTGTGCCGAAGTCAGCCAGTCGGCCAGCTCTTCCGTCTGAGCCAGAACGGCAATCGGGTCATAGTACCAGGAACGCTCTTCTTTCCATACATAGAGGTTGCCCTTCTTAACCGCCGGCAGACTTCCCCAGATCGGGTCTGCCTGGAAGTCTTCAATAGTCCGTGTATTATCGGTTATGACCAGATAATCACCTGCGTATTTGCCAAGGGTCTCGGCGGATAACTCAGCCCACTGCTTCTCCATAATTTCAGCGGCCACATCTGCCGGCGGCTTGCGTCCCAGGGCCTGGTAGACCGGCTGTCCTCCGCGTCCGAAGTTGTCTCCGTAGACCCAGGTGGACTTGTCAGAATGCTCCAGAATACTGAAGGTGGCACCGGCGGGAATGGCAGCATCCACCCGGGCCTTGGCATCGGCAATACGCTTATCATAATCGGCCAGCCAGGCTGCAGCTTCCTGCTCCTTGCCCAGCAGCTTGCCGAAATAGGTCAGCTCTTCATGGGCATTCTTCAAATCGCCGTACGGCACAATGACCGTAGGGGCAATCTGGCTGAGTGCCGCATAGCTGTCTGCGTTACCGGAGATAATCAGGTCCGGGTTCAGCGCGAGGATATTCTCCGGTGACATTTTTCCGTACGTACCGGTATCTGCGACTCCCGCGAGGGACTCTTTGAAGTAGATATTCTCAAGCGTCAGTCCGGGAGCGCCGACTGGAATGGTATCCAGTGCAATCAGGCTGCCCAGATATTCTTCTGCGACAATCCGCTCTGGTGCAGTCGGCACTTCAATATCCCCATTAACAGTCTTCACTGTATGGAAGGCGGGAGCTGCTGTGGCCTCAGCTTTGCCAGGCTGCGTGGAGGATGCGGGTGCCCCGGTAGCCTGAGCTCCAGCAGCACCGTTACTTTGGTTAGAGGTGTTGTTTCCACAAGCCGAGGCTATTAGCGTCAGTGCCAGCAGTAGCGGAAGGAACAGCCAATGTTTCAGATGAATACTGCGTGAATAGGGATGGTTCAAGATGTAGCCTCCTTATGTAGAACGATTATCATTCTCAATAACACTCTACAGAGTTTGCTCTATTTACACTAGGGCTGAATGTGATGTCCTGCCATGTAAATTTATGATGTCAGCGCCTGCAGGAGGACCTTGAGCTGGGCCTCAGAGGAGAGCGGATCGAAGCCGTAGAACATGGCCGGCTGATTCAGGAAGTAGATCTTCCTGCCTGAAGTGCCTTCCATATGCCGATGATCAGCAGGGTGAAGAAAGGCACGGAGCGGCTCCAGCGCTTCCGCAGCACCGGCACTGGAGGTAATAAAGATGTGGTCGGCAGGATAGCGGGCGATGTCGGTGAAGGCCATCTCCAGGTAGCCCTTATCCATGAGTCCCTCCGCAACGAGGCTGAGTGGTGGCCGGAAGCCCAGATCATCATACAGAATCTGTGTTCCGCGTCCATAGCTGCTGCTGAAGCAGTAAGCTGCTTCTGCACCCAGCTCCCAGACGATTGCGGTTCCCCGGCCGCCTATCCTGCGGTCAAGCTGCTGGTTAGCCTGGTGGCATTGCTCATCATAGAGATTTAGCCAGGCTTCCGCCTGCGGCTTACGGCCTGTTACTTCGGCAATCAGCCGGAACTGCTCGCGCCAGTTCATCTGCATGAAGGGAATCTCAATAACCGGTGCTACGGACAGGAGCTGTTTGTTCTTGTCAGGCAAGGAATAGCTGATAATCACATCCGGCCGTGCTGAGGATAATCGGTCGTATAGACCTGTGGAGCTGCTGCCTTCATCCTGGAGCTTGTGCCCTGAGGGAACAGGCAGCCTTCGCTCCATCCAGGCCGAATAGACACCGAGACGGGGAACCACTTCAAGTGCCTGAAGGCTGGCGGTGTGATTGAAGTTCAGCGAGACAACGGATTTGTTCTTGCGGTGGTAGGCGGCAGGAGAGATTCCTACGACCTGTTTGAACTTGCGGCTCAAATAAGTTCCTTCGCTGTAACCGACTTCAAGCGCAAGGCTGCTCAGATTCGGCGCACCTGTAAGGATACGCTGCTGGGCCTTGCGGATGCGCAGCAGGGTTACATATTCATTAAAGGTCTGGCCGGTGGATTTACGGAATGCGCGGGAGAAGTGCTCCGCGCTCACTCCGGCAAGCTCGGCGGCCTGTCCTCTTGTCAAATCCTCATTATAATGGGACTCTATATATTGCAGCACAAGGTCAAGCCAGTGAACCGCCTGTTCTGTGTATTCCGGATTACTGTCATACAGCTCCGAGAGCAGCTGCGTGAATAGTAACTGCAAGGCGAACGGCGGTTTCTGCTCCGGCTGGTTCCAGCCGCTTAGCAGCCGTGCAGCCAGTGCGCCAATATGGGGCGGACAACTGCGGAGCGGTTCACCGCTATTTAACGGGCTGAAGCGGTGGCTGCTGCCGGGGATCACGGCATATTCGATCCACACGCCCTGTAGCTTATGCGGCAGAGTAATCTGTGCAGAGCGGTCACTGCATAAGATATGGCCGCCGGACAGACGAATCCGTTCTCCGTCCAGCTCGATCATCCCGCTGCCTCCGGTAACTACAACCAGCAGGGAAGAGCAGGGCCGGCTGGCCTCCTCCCGGCTAGAAGTAGCCTTATCCAGCGCCGTAACACGTACAGGGATGTAGAAGCTGTGAGGATTGGGCAATGTACTGCCGGAATGTGGCGTGTGCATGTTGGGAGTCACTCTTTTCATAGTTGATAATCATTCTCAGTATTAGTATAACAGCCTTTCCTTCTATTGACGATCCTCTATAAGACAGGTAAGTTTAGGGTTACAGACAAGCAGGGTATAGTTGTAGTAGAGGGGAGCGGGAAGTCCATGACGACTTGGAATCTGCAAGGAACGGTCAGCCATCTGCTGATCTGTAACGGAAGCGACTGCAAGAAGCACAAGGGAGAAGAGGTCGCTGAAGCGATAGAGGATGAGATCACGAAGCAGGGAGCAGATGCTCTGATTCATACGACAGTTACCCGCTGCAATGGAAGATGCTCGGATGCATGTGTCGTAATTGCTTACCCGGAAGGTGTATGGTACAGGGATATCACCCCCAAATCTGCCAAAAGCCTGGTACGTAAAGTCCTAAAGGGAGAACAGCTCGAAGAGAACCTGCTCTATACGTATGAGGAAGGCCTTCAGGCCGCAACGCCCAAGGGGGCAAAGGGTAAGAAGAAGAAGTGATAGTGCAGGATAAATGCAGCCCGCTGGAATAATTCAGCGCGGGCTGTTTATTTTTTCCAAGGGGAGCTTTAGAATAGATAGAAAAGCTCTAGGAGGGGGAAGCCGGATGTTTGTAAGCTTTGGGCCGGATGACAGTGTGCTGCACAGCAAGGCATTCATGCAGGAAGAGGCGGAGTATAATCTCATTCATCTGATCGCGGGGAACAAGGAAGCGCTACGGATCAAGACGCCCGAGGATGATCTGATCTTCGCCCATGCGGCGGGGTTCAATCCCTGGCTGTGGATCTCGGCGGAGATGGATGCGGGGAAGCGTAATTCCCTTGTTCAGCAACTGTTGGAGAATCTGCCGGACCGGGAATTCCCTGGAGTTACGGGTACCCCGGAGACGGGCAGACTATTTGCGGAGGCTTACTCCAGGAGAACCGGCAAGCAAGCCCGCGTCCATATGTTGATGGAAGCCTATCATTGCCCTCAAGTGCAGCATCCGCATAATGTCAGCGGTAGGCTTGTGCAAGCGGATGAGAGTTACATCCCGGTAATTGCTGAGTATTTGGCCCGTTTTGTGGAGGATGTGTTCGGTACAGAGAGTGCACCGGAGAACTTCCTCGGCCATGCCAAAGAGGTTACAGACTCTGGTAAGCTACGTTTGTGGATCGATCAGGGCCGGGCAGTGTCAATGGCGAATCTGGCCCATCAATCGTTCAGACACGGGCGGATTAATGAGGTCTTTACTCTCCATGAATTCCGTAAGCAAGGCTATGCCAGCGCGGTTGTAGCGGAATTATGTGCAGAGCTGCTTAATAGCGGCCTTACCCCTATGCTCTATGCCGATGCCGCTAACCCTGATTCCAACAAGGTCTATCAGTCGATTGGCTTCAAGCGGACAGGCAGTATTGCAGATTTGCGGTTTCAATAGACAGTTAACAGTTAATTCATAGAGGATTATCAGATGAAGGAGAGTTAATGGATGCTGCAGGGAATGAAGATGATTGTGACGGGAGCCGCTTCCGGGATCGGCGAGGCGATTGTTAAGCTCAGCTTGCAGGAAGGGGCTGAAGTGATTGCGTGCGATCTGGATGGTCCGCGTCTGGAGGAGCTGCGTGCTGAATTGGATTCAGACAAGCTGTACACCTACCGGCTGGATGTGAGCAATTACGTGGAGGTGGAAGCCTTCTTCGGATACATACAGCAGGAACATGTTGATGTGAGCGGTCTGGTCAATAATGCAGGCATCTATCTGGGTCGCAGTCTGCTGGAGTATACCCCGGAGGAGATTGACAGAGTGATGGATATCAACATCAAAGGATATGTCTATTGCTCGCAGGGCTTCGGGCGCCTGCTGCTGGAGCGGAAGCGTCAGGGGGTTATCCTCAACATGTCCTCCCTATCCGGCCAGGAAGGCAGCTCCGATGCCGTGTATGGCTTGACGAAGGCGGCAGTCCTCGGATTGACCAAAAGCTGCGCCATGAACTTTGCCCCTTATATCCGCGTGAATGCCGTGGCCCCGACGATGACCAGCACGCCCATGATGGATCATATCCCCGCCTGGAGGCAGCAGGAATACCGGGAGCATCAATTAACCCCGGAGCCGCTGCTGGCGGAGGATATTGCAGGTACGGTAACTTTTATGCTGAGCAGCAGAGCCAGGGCGTACACCGGAGCGACTTTTGATATTAACAATGGCTGTTATTTACGTTGAAGCGTCTGGCGGGCGGGGAACCGGAGGAACAGGCCGGAAATTTGACTTGCAGGCACCGGATTACTATGCTTATACATAGTGCATTTAATCACACTTAAACAGGTAAGTGTTGCAGCAAGGGGGCGGCAGGATATGGAGAGACGGCAAGTATGGCCGAATAAATTCAAAAGGTTTTTTCTGAACAACAAGTTTGTGGTGGGGCTTCTGATTGCGCTGCTGATTGGTTTGACGGTGCTCATATTCTCAAAGATTCCGTTTGTGTTCAAACCTCTGTCTGTGCTTCTGCATACGGTGGCAGCACCGCTGCTGCTCTCGGGGATCGCCTATTATCTGCTGAATCCGCTGGTTGACCGTATGGAGCGGAAAAGCAAGCTGAAGCGCGCTTACGGCATTGTAATCATGTACCTCGTGATTGCCGGAATTATCACGCTGATCCTGCTTATGGTGATTCCCATTATCCGTACCCAGCTGATGGGACTGATCGATAATTTCCCTCAATACAGTACCCAAATTCAGGAGGAGTTCCTCCAGCTAACAGGCAGTGAGCTATTCAACAAGATTCAGAGTAGTGTAGGCACGGATCTCAGTGATATCACCGGCAAAGTGACGGCTTGGGGCACTACCTTCCTGAATAATGCCGCCAGCGGTGTGGGCAACTTCGTAGGAACGCTGACCGAAATTGTGCTGGCCGTAGTGACTACACCCTTCATTCTCTTCTATCTGCTGCGCGACGGCAAAAGATTGCCGGACTACCTCATGAAATTCATTCCTACCGCCCTGCAGCCGCAGTCCCGGATGGTCATGCAGGAAATGAACAGCCAGGTGGCCTCGTATATCCGCGGTCAGATTATTGTGAGCTGTTGTATCGGTGCGCTGCTGTATATCGGGTACCTGATTATCGGGCTGGAGTATTCCCTGGTACTGGCTATCGTTGCCGCATGTACGGCTGTAGTCCCTTATCTGGGACCGGCTATTGCGATTACACCTGCGCTGGTAGTAGCGATGGTAACCTCGCCGTTTATGCTGCTGAAGATGGTGATTGTCTGGACTGCCGTCCAGCTGATCGAAGGGAAGTTTATCTCGCCGCAGATCATGGGCAAATCGCTGAAGATTCACCCGATTACGATTATTTTTGTTATTATTTTTGCCGGTAAAATGTTCGGTGTGCTCGGTATCATTCTTGCGGTTCCGGGCTATGCCGTGCTTAAAGTGGTTGTGACCCATATCTTTCAGTGGTTCCGCTTCCGCTCAGGGCTCTACAAAGTAGTGGTTGAAGAAAAAGCTGAGGAATAAAGCGAAAAGGATGAGTGCAATGACAGGACAACTGGTGGATACAGCCTATGGGAAACTGAAGGGGGAACAGGGCGACGGAGTGAATGTCTGGCGCGGCATCCCGTTTGCTGCCCCGCCTGTCGGGGAGCTGCGCTTCCGCGCGCCGCAGCCGCCGGAATCCTGGGAAGGGGTGCGGGAGGCGACGGCCTTCGGACCGGTCAGCCTTCAGCCGGTGAGCACCAGCAGTACGCGGTTTGGCGGCAGCAATCCGGTATATTCCGAAGATTGCCTGTACCTCAATGTCTGGTCCCCGGCAACAGAGCAGGAGGATGCTCTGCCGGTTATGGTCTGGATTCATGGGGGCACCTTCGTCACCGGCGCGGGCAGCCAGCCGATGTTCGACGGTACCCGCATGGCCGCCAGCGGCCGGGTAGTGCTGGTTACGGTCAATTACCGGCTCGGTCCGCTCGGATTCATGCATCTGTCCCCGCTGGGAGCGGGGCTTGGCTCCAATCTGGGCCTCCTGGACCAGATTGCCGCTCTGGAATGGGTGCAGCAGAATATTGCCGCATTCGGCGGCGATCCGGGGCGCGTCACGGTATTCGGAGAGTCGGCAGGGAGCATGAGCATTGCCGCGCTGCTGGCGATGCCTGCGGCGAGGGGACTTTTCTCACAGGCGATCATGGAGAGCGGGGCGGCACAGACCTTAAGCAGCCCGCAGGGGGAACAGATCGCAGCCGCTTTCCTGGCAGAGCTGGGCCTTCAGCCTGGCGGTGACACGCAGCCGCTGCATACACTCCCGGCTGCGGAGATTATGGAAGCTGCAGCCCGGATGGCTTATAAGCTGTCCGGTGACTCGATGAGCATGTATTTCCAGCCGGTAGTTGAGCAGGCCACCCTGCCGGTTGAACCGGCACAGGCTATTGTTGAAGGCGCCGCCAGCGGCATTCCGGTACTGATCGGAACGAATCTGCACGAAGGAAATCTGTTCTTCCGTGAGGGGCAGGGAGGCGACAGCTTTGAGCGTTCCCTCAAATCCCTGGAGCAGCTGATGGGTATTGAGGACCTCTCCGAGCTGACTTCGGATTACAGCCATACCTGGGAAGGGCAGGCGGAGGTGCTGACCGACCTGTTCTTCTGGGCCAGCTCGATTTCGTTCGCGGAGAAGCAGCTGGATCATGCTCCCGTATGGATGTACCGGTTCGATTGGACGGTCCCGGGACATCCGTTGCTGGAGAAGGCCATTCACGGCGCGGAGATTCTGTATGTCTTCAATAATCTCCCGCTGCTGAAGCAATACGGCCTGAGTGTGACACCGGAAATGGCCAAAGTCGCGGAAGCGATGAGGGCGGCCTGGACGGCCTTCGCCCACCATGGAGATCCGGCTGTGCCGGAGCTTGATTGGCCGCAGTATACACCGGAGAAGCGTGCTACGATGGTGTTTGATAAGGTGTCACATGTAGTGGAAGATCCGGACGAAGCGAAGCGCAGACGGATTTTTGAGCATTACAGAGGGTGAGTGATCATACCTGATAGAATAGCAGCGCCTTGCACAAGCAGCAGACCCTTCACCGGAAAAGACTTCCCGGAGGGTCTGCTGCTTATTTGCTATGCAAGCCGATACTAGATGGATTTTATACACTTGCTGATGCACGAATGAACTCTGGCGGGATAGCAGATGGATAAATGGCACTTATATAAGCAGAATTAAGCGAATGAGGCCAAACCAACAAGATTAAATGTTGTTTTTCCACTTGCTTGCTTGCGATTTCGGAAAGCTTATAAATTAGGATACCTTTCTCCACTTGTTTGCAGAGGGGATTTGTACGCTGTCCGTTATTTCACCGGAGTATACCCTGTCTTCTCGACCAACTCCTGCCCTTCAGCAGACAGGATCCAGTCCAGGAACGGTTCGATATTCGGGTTGGTGCTTCCTGCCGTTACTGCGTAGAACTCGGTAGTGAGCGGGTATTCACCGCTGCGGATGCTCTCCTTGGAAGGCGGGACATTATCAATCTCCAGCAGCTTGATCTCATCGCTGGCATTCATCTGCGAGGCATAGAACAGGAAGCTGAAGCCCAGCGCATTATTGTAATTACGGTAGCTGGCCGTGAGGCTGATAATCCCGCTCATAACGTCTGCAACATTGTCCTTAGGGGGATTCATGAGCTGGCGGTCCCCCATGATCCGCTCCAGCATAGACTGGCTGCCGCTATTCTCCTCGCGTTGAAAGGCCCGGATGGATGCCTTCTTGCCGCCGACCTGCTTCCAGTTGGTCAAGGTGCCGGAATAGATATCCTTAATCTGCTCCGTCGTCAGGCTGTTCACCGGATTGCGCTTGTTGACGAAGAAGACGAACGCTTCACGCCCGATCGGGGTCAGCTTCAGCTCACGGCCCGCCAGCTTCGCCTGTTTCGTCTGGGCGAGTGAAGGGGCAGCGGCAAAGATAATATCGGCGTTGCCCGCGATCAACCGTTTGTAAGCCTCAGAGGTGCTGGTACACAGGACGAGATCATTCCCGGTAAGCTCGATGCTGGAGTTATAGGTATCCTGCGGATATACGGCCTGTGCAAAAGCGGAATACAGCGGATACAGTGCAGTCGCACCATCCAGACGGGGCATTTGCTCTGTGAGCTGGTAGGATGCCTTATGGTCCAGGACAGCAGCTTTGGTATTCACCTCAAAAGGCGCATACTGGTGCAGGTCCACCTCCGGCTCTCTTACTTCAGCAAGGCTGTTCACATAAGCCTCTCTGATCTCATGGCCTGCAGCTGCCAGGACACAGATTCCGGCAAAAGCGGCCAGGATGATCCGGCGCAGCCGTCTGCTGAACAGGCCGAAGATAGTGATCACGGCGAATAAGGCCAGTCCTGAAGCGATGACCAGCATAAGCGGAGCATAGAAGAGCATCCCGCCGGTAAATGAAGCGATAACATAAGCGATGAAGCCGGTAATGGCGATTCCGGCCAGGGCAAGAATGGAATAGAGCAGATTAGTCAGAAATGATCTTTTCACAGTGACCTCCAAGCCAATTAGTGATCTTAAGGATAATTCATTCAATCCTGATCTATTCTACAATAAGCCTGCGTTTCTGCCAAATGAAGCAGAATATGGATTTGAGCATGAAGTATTCTCTTCATGCTACAAGAAGCACTAAAGAAAATAACAAAAAGCAAAAGAAGCGGAGGGGAAATTTGGAACTGTAGGAGCGGTAGCGACCGCCTTTGTCACCGGATTTCACCCGCGAACAGCGGTTTAAATCAAGAAATCTGGGGACAACAGCGGCCGAAAGTCCAAATGTTCACCGCAGTGACGACGAAGCTTCAAGTTCAAAACTTAAGTGCGTCTTATATAAGAAATGCTTTTTAAGGAATGCTGGAATGATTGTGAAATGAAAAACTCTGATGTTTTTTCATAAAAAGCTGGACGAAATGAAGAAACGGAGTTATCCTGAGGTTGTGAAAATAATAACAGAATACAAGATTCTCGGGGTAAGGTGAAATTCCTGACCGGCGGTGATGTTCAAGCGAACTAAGCCCGCGACTCGTTACTCTATCACAAGAGGAGCGACTGATCTGGTGACAATCCAGAGCCGACGGTAAAGTCCGGATGGGAGAGGATCATAAGATAAAGGCGACGGGTGTATTCCGTTTGTCTTTATTGATAATGGCCCCCGATGTTTGTCCTGTTTCCAGGAGACGCGGGGGCTTTTGGTCTCTTATCGAGGGTTTGTATCGACAAGGAGAATGAACGATGAGTAATGTATCTGCTTCATCCCAAGGAGTCCGCACCGCACCGGTGCGCAGCGGGTTCTGGCTGGTGGTTCTGGGGGCGGCGTTATGGGGTGTTGACCCGCTGTTCCGGATTATCCTGCTGAAATCGCTGACCTCCTCCCAGATTGTACTGCTTGAGCATGTTGTGCTCTTTCTGGTGGCGGCTCCGGTACTCTGGCGCAACCGCGCCGAGCTGAAGGGCGTCCGCCTGCGCCAGACTGCGGCGCTGCTCGTTGTATCATGGGGCGGCTCAGCCGTAGCTACGATTCTGTTCACCAAGGCTTTATCCAGCGGAGACTTCAATGCCGTGCTGCTGCTGCAAAAGCTTCAGCCCCTGTTCGCCATTGGTCTTGCCGCTGTTATTCTTAAAGAGCGCCTGCCGCGTAACTTCGCACCGCTGATTATCGTTGCCTTGGCCGGAACCTATCTGCTGACCTTCGGCTGGACGATTCCCTTCGGCCATGTGAACAGCTTCATGGGCGTAGGCAGTCTTATGGCGCTTGGCGCTGCCGCCTTATGGGGCGGCTCCACGGTAATGGGCCGTTATCTGCTCGGTTCGATGAAATACGAGACGGTAACCTCGCTGCGCTTCATTCTTGCGCTGCCGTTATTGTTCGTGATTACCAGCATGGAGGGCGCCCCGTGGCAGATGACCGGCGGAATAGGCAGTTCGGCTGCTGTAGCCATTAATCTGCTGCTGCAGGCATTGCTGCCCGGACTGCTCAGTATGCTGCTCTACTACAAGGGACTGAACACCACCAAGGCTTCGGTAGCCACGCTGGCCGAACTTAGCTTCCCGATGACAGGGATTCTGATCAACTGGGTAGTATATCACCAGCTCGTGACCCTGCCGCAGATCATTGGCTTCGCCTTAATTTGGACGGCTCTGTTCTTCATCTCCAACCAGCAGAGGGGCCAGATGGAGACACTCAAACCTAACTAAATTCCGAATGGCCGCAGTCTGAGGGGACAGACCCCAGGACTTTGCCACACTACAAAGAGGATGTTCCTATACGGCCGCGCCGTCCGGGAACATCCTCTTTTTGCTATGGAGACAGGGGTAAGTCTATAGAGTCATTACACTCATGCTCTAGTGAAACGCGTTATTACTTCAAGTAAGGCGTTAACTTGATGCTCTTGTAGCCGAGCTCCTTCAACTGCGCCGGTGCGATATACAGCCTGCTGGCCAAATTGAAGCTGTTCACAGGCGTAAGAACCGCAGCTCTGCCGTTGTTCGTAATCTTATAGATGTAAGCGGCAGAAGGATCGCCCGTCTGGGTAATATTCATCACTTCCAGCTTCCAGCCCAGGGCGGCGGCAAGCGGCTTCACGGGTATCCAGTCTTGTCCGCCCTCGGAGAATATCGTGGATACATCGACACTTGCCCCGTCCAGATTCACATTATATTCATAGGCTAAAGTGATGGGCATCTCCATGACAGGCAGGTCCTTCAGCACCATATCCTGCGGCAAGGAGGCTTCCGGCTTCGGGGATGGAGAGACAGGGAACAGGACTTCTAGTTCGCTAGAGTCTTTGACCAGCCGTGATGATCCGTCCTTCAGGCTGTAGATCCACGGCTGACGTTTTGGTTCGTTTTTGACATATTGGAGGATGCCCTTCGTCAGGTTCCAGTTGTTCAGGGTACCCTTCAGCAGCTCGTGCCGCTTCCCGGTGGACGGGTCATAAGTGCTGATTACATTCTGCCTGGCAGCCTCATTATATCCGCTCTCAAGCAGGGTATGCTGGTTAATCCATAAGGCATGATAGTAGCTCGTGGTGGAATGATAGACGGATACTTTGCCGGTTGCCGTATTTCTCAGATACTGATCATTAAATTTAGCCGTGTATTCATATAGGGTGTCTGATGTATTAGCCGGAACCCGCGCGTAACGTGAACGCTCCAGAATCCCCCAGCGGCCGTCAGGTGAGAGGGTGTAGTCGCTTTGCCGCACAATGGACTGGCTCTGTGTATCGTACATATAAGCTTGCTCCGGATCATCCTTCCCCGTTAACTGCAACATTCCTTTGTCATTCTTCCGGAAATATTGAAAAGGCTCCTGCCACTTGGCGTACGTCCCGTCCGGCTGCCGGGCAATGACTGCATTGATGTACTTGTCCCCGTCTACCTGACTCACCGAATACAGCCGGACACCGCTGCTCTTGCTGGTATAGGAATCGTATACATAAATCTCTTCTGCTGCATGTGCGGTAAGCGGTGATACGAACCCCAGAAGCATAGATGCAATAATAACCGTCCGTAACGGACCATGCCATGTCTTTGTCATTGGACTTCCATCCTCTCTATGTAAATAACTGTTAATATAGACGGTCCGGTTGCAGAAAAAGTTTCGCCTGCCCCCAAAGTATAGATGAATTGCAGACTTCAAGAGTAAAAATAAGCCTTTTCTCCCATACTACCGTTATTCTTCCCGTTTCACCTGCTTCACACCCTAACTAGAGGAGGCGCCGCAGATGAACCCTGACCACACGGCTCCAGTCATTTATATCCAGCTTAAGAACCGGGTTACGGTGCCCAAAGGCCATGGGGTGATGCTGCGTGATGTAGCTTATCTGATCACTGAGCCGGAGTGGCGGGAGCCGCTATATTCGCTGCTTCTGATCCAGCCGCAGCAAAGTGACGGCAATCTGATTCTGATTGATCTGATGACCGTCATTCCGCGGATTCATGAGCTGTTCCCCCATGCGGAGATTCAGCCGATCGGCGAAGGGCGGACGATTGTACAGATTGAAGGTCCTGCGACGGCAAGCAAGCCTTCCCTGGCTCTGTTCGTATTAGTGTGGCTGCTGCTGTTCTTCGGCTCGGCGCTGACGATTATGAATTTCCATGCCGATGTCAGCATGCAGGAGGTGCAGATCCGGATTGTGGAGATGCTGACCGGCCGCAGGGACGAGCATCCTTATGTGTTTCAGATCGCCTACTCGCTGGGCATCGGGTTTGGGATGGTGATTTTTTTCAATCATCTGTTCAAAAAGAAATGGAACGAGGAGCCGACCCCCCTTGAGGTGGAGATGTTCCTGTATCAGAAGAATATCGACCAATATGTAGTCAATGAGGAGTACAGAAAAACACAGCGGCGCGGAGACGGCACCTCCGGTAACCAGGGGGAGTGAGCATGACTGCACAATTATCGCTCGGACTTCATCTGCTGCTCGGCATTGCCGGAGGGATTGCTGTGGGCGGCGGGGTGATCGCGTTATTCATCGTGCTGGATATGGTTCCCCGGCTGGCGCAGCTGACCTCTTCCTACGACAAGGTTCACTGGTATGAAGGAGCCATGGTCGGGGGTTCGCTGCTGGGGACCATGAGTGATTTCTGGAACTGGAAAATGTCGGCGGGGCCTCTCATCGAGCTGGGGGTCGGCCTGTTCGACGGAGTATTCATCGGCATGCTGGCTGCTGCGCTGACGGAGGTGCTGAACGTCCTGCCTATATTGGCCAAACGCCTGAATATGACCCATATGTTGTTCGGCCTTCTGATGGCGATGGTATGCGGCAAGGTGGCGGGATCGTTGTTCGACTGGTTTGTCTATCAACAGTAAAAGGAGGCGGCGGGGTGGTTAGGTATATTCATAGCGGCGATCAGGTGAAGGCGGATTCCAAGCAAGACAAGCCGGCGCTGGAAAAGAGACAGGAGCATGCGCCGGAACAGGCAGACCCTACTCCGGTGCCTGGGAGCGGGCGGGGTCAGGAGATGGAGGCATCGGCGGAGCTTGAAGCCGTGACCCGCCCGATTGAGGGCGGGCAGGAGAGCCCATCGGGCCTGGATGCTGCGTCAGATCCCGGCAGCGCCGGAGCTGGTGCAGTAAGGGCTGAAGGCGGCGAGGAATCCGGAGACGGAGCGGCAAGCGAAGGGAATAGCGCAAATGCAGTAGGTGGCGAGGAGAGCGAGGGGAGTAGTGCTGATCCCGGCAGCGGGGCTGGCGCAGCACGGACTGAAGGCGGGGAGGAAGCCGGAGACGGTGCGGCAAGTGCCGGACATCGGTCAGATGCCGTAAGCGGCGAGGAGAGCGAGGGGCATGGTGCTGATGCCGTAGGCGCGGAGGAGAACGCGGTCTACGGCAGCACAGAGGCTGACGGAAGCGGCGGAGCAGGCGCAGCACGGGCTGAAGGCGTCGAGGAGAACACACCCTACGCCAGCGCAGAGGCTGACGGCATCGGCAGGGCTGGCGCTGCACGGACTGAAGGCGGGGAGGAAGCCGGAGGCGGTGCGGCAAGCGCCGGACATCGGTCAGATGCCGCAGGCGCGAAGGACAGCTCAATTACAGGTGACGCTGCTGCCGAAGATGATGCCAGTGCGGAGAGCGGAACCGGTGACGCTGCCGGAAGTAATGACGATCAGGCAGCGTCCGGCGGAGGTGTCAAAGGATTCTTCAGCAGTCTGTTTGGTGATGACGCCGGGGCGGAGGAAGAGGCCGGGAACGGCTCCGGGAATGAGGACGGACAGCGTCAGGATATGGAAGCCGGAGATGAGCTGGGCAAGTCCGGTCAGCAGCAGGAGGATTCTGCTGATGCCGGGTCTGAAGGCCAAGCGGCAGACGATTCGCAGCAGGCGGCAGATAACTCTGGGGATTCTGCCGCTCCCGGAGACCAGGAACAGGATACAGAAGCCTCGGATGAGCTGGGTGCGCAGACGGAGGACAAGAGCCACAAAGGCTTTTTTGCCAGATTATTCGGGGATGATGAGGAAGAGCCGGAGAATGAAGAGGACGAGCTGGGGCGTAATAGCCTGCCAAGGCAGCCGGAGAAGCCGGCCCCGAAGAAGGCCAAATCCAAACAGGGCGCGGATTCCGCAAGCAAGCCCCAGGATCTTTTGCAGCAGAAACGGGACAATGAACGGTCCGACTCCCTGGAGGAGTCCATTAAGTACTGGCAGGGCCACGACAAAATCTCGCCGGTGCTGGAGGATAACCACAGAACGCTGACCGAGGTCATGGGACTGGGCTCCTCTTTTGATATCGTCTTCAGGGAAATGTCGTTTGCCGGCCGCCGTGCGGCGCTGCTCTGCATCAGCGGGTTCGCCAAGGACACGATTATTGATGAAATTCTGAAGCGCCTGACCTATCTGACCCCGGATAATCTATCGACCGATGTGTTCGCCAGCTTCATGAGCGAGTATATTCCCCATGTCCAGGTTGAGAAAGGCGAGCTGCTCAGCGAGAGCATCAACAAAGTGTTATCCGGCATGAGCGTGTTCTTCATTGAAGGGGAGACGCAGGTCATCATCATGGATACCCGTTCGTATCCTTCCCGGAGCCCGGATGAACCGACGATTGAACGGGTGGTCCGCGGAGCAAGAGACGGCTTCACGGAGACCCTGCTGAGCAATATCGCCCTGGTCCGGAGACGTATCCGCGACCCCGGGCTGAAGCTGGAGATGCACCAGATTGGACGGCGGACGCGGACGGATGTCTGCTTAGCCTATATCGACGATATTGTGGACAAAACCCAGGTGCAGGCGGTGACCGATAAGCTGAAAAGCGTCAATCTCGACGGCATTCCCCTGGCGGACAAGCAGCTTGAGGAGGCCATTGTCGGCGGCGGCTGGAACCCTTATCCGCTGGTCCGTTATTCGGAACGGCCGGATATTGTCGCTTCCCATCTGCTGGAGGGGCGGGTAGTTGTTTTTGTCGATACTTCGCCGAGTGTTATGGTTCTGCCGACAACCTTCTTCGATCTCTGCCAGCATGCGGAAGAGAACCGCCAGACCCCTTTTATGGGAAGTTATCTGCGCTGGGTACGTTTTCTGGGTATCTTTGCCTCGATGTTCCTGCTTCCGCTATGGATGCTGATGGTTCTTCATCCGGAGCTTAAGCCGCCCATGCTGGACTTTATCGGTCCGCAAAAGTCGGCTAACCTCCCGCTCATTGCCCAGTTTCTGATCGTTGAGCTGGGGGTGGATCTGCTGCGGATGGCTGCGGTGCATACCCCGACTCCGCTCGGCTCCGCGATGGGGCTCATTGCAGCGATCCTGGTCGGTGATATCGCTGTACAGACCGGATTGTTCGTGAACGAAGTGGTGCTCTACATGGCGGTAGCTTCGATAGGGATGTTCGCAACACCGAGCTATGAGCTGGGGCTGGCCAACCGGATTGTCCGTCTGGGGCTGCTGCTCGCGGTGGCTGCTTTTGGCATTCCCGGCTTCATGATCGGGACGACGCTGCTGGTGGTGCTGCTGACCACTCACCGCTCCTACAATTCTCCTTATATGTGGCCGTTTATACCGTTTAATGCAAAGGCCATGGCTGAAATTCTCCTGCGCCAGCCGGTGCTCAGCTCCAAAACAAGGCCATCCTTCAACAAAACAAGGGATAATACCCGTATGGCTCCTGTCAAGGAAGATGAGCACAAGTCGTAGGAAAATACAAAACAACTGCAAATTAGTCCATTCTATGGAGTTCCCATTGTCTGTTATACTGAATATACTTAATAGCCCCGTAATAAGCCGGATCTCATTTCTGGAGACCTTTTTCAGGAACGCTGCGGGGCTCCAAAACATATAATAGACAGGGTGGAACAGATCATTCCACAGAAACTGGAGGATTGCGCAATGTTTTTACACGGGACGAGCCGAATTAACGATGCAGGACATTTGGAGATCGGCGGATGTGATGTAACAGAATTGAAAGCGGAGTACGGTACACCGCTATATATAGTGGACGAGCAATTAGTCCGTCGCCGTTGCCGTGAATACATGGAGGCATTTACCGCGTCGGGTCTTGGCTTCCAGGTGGCATACGCCAGCAAAGCTTTTTCAACGATGGCTATGTGCCGTCTGGCCGATGAGGAAGGGCTGTCGCTGGACGTCGTTTCCGATGGAGAGCTGTACACCGCACTGCAAGCCGGATTCCCGGCAGAACGCATTCACTTCCACGGCAACAACAAGACACCGGATGAGATTGAAATGGCCATTGATGCGGGGATCGGCTGCTTTGTCGTCGATAATCTGGTAGAACTCCGTCTGCTGCAGGCCATTGCTGCCCGCAAGGAAGTGACCGTCGACATTCTGCTGCGCGTCACACCTGGGGTGGAAGCCCATGCCCATCATGCGTATGCTTCTACGGGACAGACCGATTCCAAATTCGGCTTCGATATCGGCAACGGTTCGGCGAGTGAAGCGGTCAGACAGGCAGACAGCCAGGCCAATCTGAACCTGCTGGGGGTTCACTCCCATATCGGTTCGCAGATTTTTGAGACTGAGGGCTTCCAGCTTGCCATTGAACGGATCGCTGAATTCACGCGTAAAGTCAAGGAAGAGCTGGGGATCAGCTTCCCTGTAGTCAACCTGGGCGGCGGCTTCGGAATCCGTTATGTGGATGGCGATACACCGCTGGAAGTGTCGGAATATGTCGCAGCGATTACAGAGGCAGTGAAGACGTACTTCACCGGCATTGGCGATGCGCTGCCGCAGATCTGGGTGGAGCCGGGCCGGAGCATCGTAGGCGATGCCGGAACGACCCTGTATACGGTGGGGACCAGCAAGGAGATCCCGGGTGTACGCAAATATGTAGCCGTCGATGGCGGCATGACGGATAATCCGCGTCCGGCCTTGTATGAATCCAAGTACGAAGCGCTGCTGGCGAGCCGTGCGACGGAGCCGAACGAGGAGACTGTATCCATTGCCGGCAAGTGCTGCGAGAGCGGAGATATGCTTATCTGGGATGTAGAGCTGCCCAAGGTGGAGAGCGGCGATTTGCTGGCTGTTGCCTGCACAGGCGCCTACAATTACTCCATGGCCAGCAACTATAACCGCATCCGCCGTCCGGCGGTAGTGTTCGTACAGAACGGGCAGAGTGATCTGGTTGTGCGCCGCGAGACCCATCAGGATATCGTGGCCAATGACCTTGTACCTGCACGTATTGCCAAACAGGCCGTTGCCAAATAAGCCCGCAGGGGCAGTCCTATAGCCGCAAGCGGGAAGACTTCCCGCTTGCTTTGCTTTGTGACCCGTTTCATAGTAAACTAATAAAAGTGTTCTACATCTGTCATTTCGAAAGGGGTCATTTACATATGGCTAAGCAAGCGAAAATTACACTCGAAAACGGCGGCGTGGTACTGATTGATTTGTTCGATCAGGATGCGCCTAATACAGTAGCAAACTTTGAGAAGCTGGCTAAAGACGGTTTCTACAACGGATTGTTGTTCCACCGTGTCATCCCTGGCTTCGTAGCACAAGGCGGCTGCCCTAACGGAACCGGCGCCGGCGGCCCGGGATACACCATCAACTGTGAGATCAACCCTAACAAGCATGAGCGCGGCTCCCTGGCTATGGCCCATGCCGGCAAGAACACAGGCGGAAGCCAGTTCTATATCGCTTATGCTCCACAGCCTCACCTGGACGGAGTACACACTGTATTCGGCAAAGTGGTTGAAGGTATGGACCAGGTTGACGCCTTCAAAGGCCGCGACAAGATGGTGACCGTTGAAGTTGTAGAAGTATAATACAAGTAAGCTATAGAGGCCGAAGGGGAGATTTATTCTCTCCTCGGTATCGCCAAAGCACCCGGCTGGGTTATCCAGCCGGGTGCTTTTTTGGGTGCTAATTCCTCTGGTATCGCTGGAGGTAGGCGTGAAGCGGGACAACCAACTCTACAAGGTTCTTCTCCCTGCGTGGGCGCGGCGGGCGGTGTACAGCTCCGGCAGCTTGAAGAAAATCAGAAACATCAGGAGGAAGATGACCAAGGCGAAGCCTTCTTCCACCAGCAGATAGTAGGGATAAGGGCCGAAATAATCGAGCACCGAGAAGGTGCTGGGCTTGCGCATCAGGAACATATAGTTGGAGTCCAGCAGTACGTTGGCGGCATACACACAGGCGGCGACAAGGTTCAGGCAGAGCATAGTGAACAGCAGCGACCGCCAGGCAGGCCTGTATCCTTCCACCCAGGTCATATACAAGGACGCGAGAATAATCGAACCGTGGGCGATGAAGAACAGCAGGAAGCGGAAATGCGGGAACGGATAGACCAGATTAGGCGTAAGCAGAGCGATGAATGCACCGCCGATCCCGGCAAAATAAAGAAAGCTGTACAGCAGCCTGCTGCGTGTGAGCAGCATGATTATGGATAAGAGCAGGGTAATACCGCATAGTTCCAGCGGCAGGGAGGAGCTGCGACTCCAGCTATCCTGGGAGAGATACCAGACATGCAGGCCTGCCTCGGAAGCGGCCAGCAGCAGGATCAGCAGCAGGCGTACGAATAGCCGCAGGCCGGAATGCCGGCGCAGTGCGAAGCGGGCTGCGAAGAGCATCAGGCAGCACAGGGCAATCACAGACAGGGCAATGAGATGTGAGGCTGAGAGCATTACGAAATCGCTGTCATGGGGACGGTCCCAAAATAAATTCCGGTTCACTGGAATCTCTCCTTGAATCCTGAGATAAATTACCAAACATATTTTTGCTTAAATTTAATTATATCTGATTCTAAAGTTCTACTCTTAGGTGATATAAGTATATATCGTATGTAATGGACAGAAAAGTCAAGTTTACTGGTTTATTTACATAAGATGGACTCTAAGCCCGTATACATAACGAGACTTCAGGTGGAGTGTGTCTTTACCGGTGCGTACAGCCATCTTTTTAGCATGCTTGCTTCAGAACAAACGAAAGAACGGGGGATTATAGGAAAATGGTAAAAAAAAGAACAAGCCTGGCAGTGGTCCTGATGATGTTATTCGTACAGTTTGCCTATGGCCTGGGGTTCACCCAGCAGGTTACAGCGGCGGCGATTGAACAGGACAGGGACATTATTACCAGTGTGTCCATGGCGGTATATGGTCCGGATGGCCAGACGGTGACCGGCAGCGTCTACGATGTGGATTCGACAGTGGTGCTGGATTATACCTGGGCGCTTCCAAACGATCATGGCTATAGCCAGGGAGACAGCTTCACCTTCCAGCTTCCTGAGCAATTCCAGCTGTTCAATGATATTCAGGGCGGACTGGAATCGGAGGACGGGAGTGTAGGTACCTTCACAGTCAACCAGTCCACACATCAGGTAGTGATGACCTTCAACGACTACATTGAGAGTCATGCCAATGTTCAGGGCACCTTACGTATTAATACCCAATTTGATAAAAAAGTGATCAGCGGCAGCATCGTCCAGCAGATCCTGTTCCCGGTGAACGGCGGTGTGCAGACGATTACGGTATCGTTCAAGCCTACAGTAGGTTCAACTATTGCCAAGAAGGGGATCTCCAGCGGCTTCAACGCAGATCATATTTCCTGGACGGTCGATGTTAACAAAAGACTGGAGCCGGTCAGCCATGCGGCTGTGACCGACCCGATCCCGGCAGGGCTGTCCTTGGACAGCACGGCTACCCTTGCAGTGTACCAGCTGAATGTTCTGCTAGACGGCACGGTAACGCAAGGCCAGCTTGTAGACAGCAGCAAATACACTGTGGACGTCTCCGGGGGAGCTCTGACACTTCGGTTCACAGACCCCGTGATTACAGGAGCATACCGCATTGCCTATACGACACAGGTAGTCAATGACAACTTGTCCAGCTTCACCAATACGGCAACCTTCACAGGAGATGGCCGTGACCCGGTAAGCGCTTCGGATACGGTCGTTATAGAACGCGGCGGCAGCCTTAACAAAAAAGCAGTCCGCTATGACTGGGGCACTCAGACCATTAACTGGGCCATCGAATACAATTACAATAACCGGACGATCTCCCCGGAGAATGCGGTTTTGACGGATGTGTTCAATCCTTCCCAGCTGCTGGTCGAGAATTCGGTCAAGATTTATCCTGTTACCCTGAATTCAGCGGGAGAAGCAGCCAAAGGCCCAGCTCTGACCGCAGGTACAGACTACACTGTAAGCCCTGTTACTGACGCATCCGGCAATGGATTCAGACTGGAGTTCAAGAATACAGTGAAATCGGCTTATCTGATCGAATATACGACTAAAGCCGCAGACCGTGTGTTCAGCGATACCAAGATCACCAACACGGTCTCTGACAGTACCTACAGCAGCAAGGCGACTCAACTGATCCGGCCTATTATTATCTATAAGAATCTGTCCGGCGTGAATTACAATACACACACCACGGACTGGAAAATCACATTCAACGGCGATAATTATCCGATGAACGAAGTGGTGGTTACCGACAGTTTTCCGCAGGGCGGACAGAAAGTTATCCCGGGTTCACTGGTAGTCCGTACCCTATCCGGTACAGTGGTTAACCCTTCGGCCTATACCCTGCTTGTGAATTCGCCGGTTAAGCCCAACGATGGCTTCAAGGTGAAGTTCAACTCACCGGTTACTGGAACTTATACGATTAGTTATCAGACAGAATTCAGCAATGACTGGCTTACCGGCAATACGAATGATTTCATCAATGTCGCACGGATTGACTGGAAGGACGCTCAGAACAAAGCACAGTGGACGGAAGCCAGCGGGAAGTTCATTCCTAATCCTGAGGTGAAGAACAATGGGTTCAAATCCGGGACCTATGATGCTTCTTCCAAAGAGCTGACCTGGACCGTGGGCGTCAATTACAACAGCAAAGCCATCGCTAATCCCGGGGTTACAGATGTACTGGGCGACGGACAGTCCCTGGTGCCGGGTTCACTCAAGATCTTCAAGATGAACATTGCGAAGGACGGAACCCATAGCCCGGGTGCTGAGGTTAACGGGAATGAGTACAGCTACAGCGTGGGCAGTAACAATGAGCTGAGGGTTGATTTTGCCAACGCCATTAATTCGCCCTATTATGTGGTATTCAAGACCAGCCTGGCAGGACAACTGATTGGAACCAAGGTAGCCAATACGGCGAAGCTGCTGGATGGCACGAAGCAGGTCTCCAAAGACTTGAAGGCTGTGGTAGACATCCCGCATGGGGACGAATATGTGTTCAAAAAAGGTGTGCAGAACGGAGATAAGCTGAACTGGACGATTGCGATCAACCGCACCCAGTCCCATGTCAAGAATGCCGTTATTACTGACGTACCTAGCACGAATCAGATCCTGTTGCCTGACAGCTTCCAACTGTACCGCACAGTAACATCCGCGAACGGAGAGATCACGAAGAGCGGTGACAAGCTGGTGAAGGATACGGATTACAGCTTGAATATAAGTGCGGATGCACAAGGCAAGCAGACATTTGTCCTTAGCTTCCTCCAGGATATTCATTCCGCTTATGTGCTTGAATATCAATCGCTGATCGTAGCGAACACAGGGGATAAATTGGTCAACAGCGTTAACTTCAGCGGCAATAATGTTAAGCTTGTCAATAAGGATACCACTACAGAGGTTATTGTAGGTGTATCCAGCGGATCTGGAACCGGCAGCGGGGTCAGAGGTACGCTGAACATTCATAAGCTGGATGCAGGCGACACAACCAAATCACTGGCCGGAGCAACCTATGAGCTCTACCGCCTGAATGGAAGCGACCGTGTGCTGGTGAATACCCGTACCACGGATGCGGCAGGCAGGGCTGTATTCAACAACATATGGCTGGGAAGCTATATCCTGATTGAAACAGTAGCGCCTGCAGGCTACGTGCTGGATACTACCGAGCATCCGGTGACTATTGGCTCATCAGCCGCTCTGAATCTGACGCTGTATAATACACTTGCGGCTCAGCCGACCGCTACGCCGACACCGGCAGTCACACCGGTACCAACGGATACACCGGTAGAGACTCCAGTTCCGACAACAGCTCCGTCGCCAGTGCCGACAGATACAGTGGGTCCAGGGGTTACTCCTGCTCTTACAGCACCGCCGGTTGGCCCTGTGTTTACACCAGTTCCTACACCGGCAGGTACGTCTACGCCAGGCATTATCATTGACGATGCTGAGATTCCAGCCGGCCCGGGCCTGCCTGGAACAGCGCAGCCATCGGCTCCGGCAGCGTCAGCTACTCCAGCGCCGACTGTAACGGAGACGGAGACAGCTATTGATGAGGACCTCCCGCTCGGCACTGTGGATGCTGAAGATGAGGAAGTCCCTAAGGGAACCCTCTCCAGTACAGATGGTAGCGGTACGCTGCCCCAGACAGGGGAGAGCAGCCCGCTGCCGATCTACCTGACAGGGATGGGCCTGATTCTCGCAGGCTTCATACTCAGCCGGGTATTCCGCAGAACACGCAAACAGGATTAGGGCAGACCAGAGATAGATCAGCGATTGACCAGAGATAGATTAGTGATTGACCAGAGGTTCACCAAAGATAGACATGATTAGCAGCAGGTATACGGACGGTACACGTTCGTATACCTGCTTTTTTATCTTTCTCACTGAAGCGGAAGCGGATGCTGCGCTTTTGAAGGACGGCATAGCCGTTTCTACAATCAAGAAATCAGGAGAAACAGCGGCCGAAAGTCCAAATGTTCACCGCAGTGACGATGAAGCTTCAGGTTCAGATCTTAAGTGCGTCTTAAATAGATTGAGAACGGCTGAGTAGGCTTGGTTGGCAGGGGACTGGAAATAGCAGTTGGATTTTGTCCACTTGCTGATGGAGGAATGGGCTTTGGTGAAACAATAGTTGGAAAAATGCAGCTTAAATCATCCCACTTCTTCCAAAGTTGAGTAAACGCCCAGTAACAGATGCTGTTTTTCCACTTGCTAAGGCCTTTTCTTCAAAAAGCGGCGAAATAAGATACATTATTCCATTTACTTGCAGAAGCAGGTTAGTGTTGCGGTGGCGGGACTGTTGCTGTAGCAGGGAGCGTTATCCCTCGAGACTATTCCACGGCATACTCCTTTTTGTTCTGTGGAAGGAAACTTTCCGCATCAGCGTGTTTAAACCAATCTATAAATGCTATAATAATTTCAAATTCAAAGTTTCGGAGGGAGTATCGTGATGTGGAAAGAATTTAAAAGCTTCGCTATGAAAGGCAATGTGCTGGATCTGGCGGTAGCAGTGGTTATTGGAGCAGCGTTCGGCAAAATTGTAACCTCTCTGGTGGCTGATATCATTATGCCGCTGATCGGCCTGATTAGTGGGGGCATTGATCTGAAGGAGCTTAGCTTTGGCGTAGGCAAGGCGGAGGTGAAGTATGGACTGTTCCTGCAGACCGTGGTGGACTTCTTCATTATTTCCTTCTCGATCTTCATGGTGGTGAAGCTGAGCAGCCGGTTCAGACGCAAGGAGACGGTTAAAGTTGAAGTGGTAGAGACACCAGCTCCGGCACCGGAGGTAGTCCTGCTGACAGAAATCCGTGATCTGCTGAGAACGGACAAACAGCGGGAGTCAGGAATGCAGGGGAACTAAGTTACATAAATATAGTAAATTTCTGAAACACACTTGCATTTCACGCAGCGAAGTGATAATTTTGTTGTAGGCAAAACTTGTTACTTAACTGAATAGATCAATCCTTCAGGGCAGGGTGTGATTCCCTACCGGCGGTGATGCTGCTGGATCTGGCTGAGTATAGCCGATTCTGACGCTTAGTCCGCTACCCGATTCGTATGAGCTTCATACGGACGGTGGACCCGGTGCAATTCCGGGACCGACAGTATAGTCTGGATGGAAGAAGGAGAGATTCACGTGCCGCGCTTCGTAGGCGGCCGGACTGCAGTGTTTTCGATTATTATGTGCGAACTTTCACAATGCCTGGGATCAGGCGTTTATTTACGCATATTTTTACTCTAGCTGCCGTTACCTCTCGTATATCCCGTCTTGAACTCCTCCTGGAGATTAAGGCGGGTTTTTCTGTTTGGATTGTACACATTATAGAGAATACAGCCAGGGATAGGAGGCAAGACATGGATAAGATGAATGATGAGTTCTATATGTCCCTTGCGCTGGATATGGCGGAGAGGGCACAGGGACAGACCGGCATTAATCCGGTGGTCGGCTGCGTAGTCGTGAAGGATGGCGTCATGATCGGTATTGGAACCCATCTGCAGCGCGGGACCGGACACGCCGAGGTTCATGCCCTGAATATGGCAGCGGGTAAAGCGAAAGGCAGTACGGCATATGTTACGCTCGAACCCTGCAGCCATTACGGAATCACGCCGCCATGCAGCCAGCGTCTGATTGACGAAGGTGTGGCAAGAGTGGTAGTCGCCTGTGAGGACCCTAATCCTCAGGTGGCAGGCCGGGGCATTGAGATGCTGCGCGAACAGGGGATTGACGTCGAAGTTGGTCTGCTGCGGGGCCGTGCTGCCCGGCTGAACGAGAAGTTCATCAAGTATATTTTGACGAAGCAGCCGTTCGTGACCCTGAAGAGTGCCAGCACGCTGGACGGCAAAATCGCCACCCGGACCGGTGACAGCAAATGGATCTCGAATGCTGAATCCCGGGAGCTTGTACATACCCTGCGTCACCGCCATCAGGGGATTATGGTCGGGGTGAATACAGTGATTGCCGATAACCCTTCGCTGACGACGAGGCTGAATGTGCCGGGACTGAACCCGCTCCGGATCATTATTGACTCTTCGCTGCGGCTTCCGCCGGACAGCGCTGTAGTAACTGACGGGCTGGCTCCTACGGTGGTTGTAACTACAGAAGCAGCCGATCCTGCCCGCAGAGCAGCGCTGCTTGCAGCAGGGGTACAGGTGATTGCTGCAGGGAGCGGTCCCCGGGTTGATCTGCAGGCTGCTATGGCTGCGCTTGGCGCAATGGAGATTGGTTCGATTCTGCTTGAAGGCGGCGGTACGCTGAACGGGGCGATGCTGGAGCAGGGGCTTATTGACCGGGTCGTGCTTTTCTTCGCTCCGAAGATTGTAGGCGGCGGCGCGGATGCGGCGGGGGCTTTCGATTTCAGCGGTGTGGAACGGATGCGCGATGCGGTTACGCTTGAAGGATTGGAAGTGGAAGTGCTCGGAGATAATGTGTGTATCAGCGGTGTTCCGGTACGTTAACATTACAGCAATTTATGAAGGAGGGATGGTATGTTCACCGGCTTGATAGAAGAGGTGGGTGTCCTCCGCAGCGTCACCAGCGGCGGGGAGATGATGGTGCTGAATATCGGAGCCTCACTTATTATGGGAGATCTGAAGATCGGCGACAGTGTGGCTGTTGATGGTGTCTGTCTCACGGCAACCTCACTCGGAGACCATCACTTCACCGTTGACGTCATGCCCGAGACTTATCGCAACAGCACGCTCAAAGAGCTGCGCACCGGGGGCAAACTGAATCTGGAACGTGCGATGGCTGCCGGCGGACGCTTCGGGGGACATATTGTCCAGGGGCATGTGGATGGAACCGGCGAGATCCGCAGCGTGAGGCGTGACCAGAATGCAGTCGTATTCGAGATTGCGCCGGACCGCAGAGCCTTGTTCAAATTCATTATTCCCAAAGGCTCCATTACGATAGACGGCATCAGCCTTACGGTTGTGATGACAGAAGCCGGAACGTTTACCGTGTCGATCATTCCGCACACGCTGGGTGAAACGGTGCTGGCCCACAAGCGTCCGGGTGACCGTGTGAATATCGAATGCGATGTGCTGGGTAAATACGTGGATCATCTGCTCCATTACGGTTCGCGTGCAGGCAATGAGGACGATGCAGGAAGCTCGAAGATCAGCCATGAGTTTCTGGCGGCTAACGGGTTCGTATAATTTATAGATTAGGCATACGGCAGCCGTCAGGCGGCGTATAGCCATCAGGAGGACAGCAATATGAGCCAGCAAAATAATAAGGACAGCGTCCTGGACCCGATTGAGGATGCGATCTATGATTTGATGCGCGGTAAGGTCGTCATCGTGGTGGATGATGAGGACCGCGAGAATGAAGGAGACTTCGTCGCTCTGGCAGAGCGTGCCACGCCTGAAGTCATTAACTTCATGATTACCGAAGGACGCGGCCTGGTCTGCGTACCGATTACGGCGGAACGTGCAGAAGAACTGGACCTGCACCCGATGGTTAGCCAGAATACCGATAATCACGGCACCGCGTTTACCGTTTCTGTGGATCATGCAGATACGACTACCGGTATCTCTGCCGGAGAACGGTCCCAGACCATTAAGGCGATGCTGGACCCGAATGCGAAGCCGGCCGACTTCCGCAGACCGGGGCATATGTTCCCGCTGATCGCCAAGAAGGGCGGAGTCCTGCGGCGTTCCGGCCACACCGAAGCTGCTGTGGATCTGGCCCGTATGTGCGGGGCTTATCCGGCAGGCGTTATCTGCGAAGTGGTGAAGGTGGACGGTACCATGGCCCGCCTGCCTGATCTGATTGAGATCGCCGAGAAGCACGATCTGAAGCTGATCAGCATCAAAGACCTCATTCACTACCGCAATGAGAAGGAGCATCTGGTTACCCGCGAGGTAGCGGTGAATCTGCCGACGGATTTTGGGGATTTCCAGACCATTGCCTATACTAACGAAGTGGATGACAAGGAGCATGTTGCCCTGGTCAAGGGCGATATCTCCGGTAGCGAGCCGGTATTGGTGCGTGTGCATTCCGAGTGCCTGACCGGTGATGTGTTCCATTCGCACCGCTGCGACTGCGGGCCGCAGTTCGAAGCGGCGCTGCGCCAGATTGAAGAGGCCGGCAGAGGCGTTCTTCTCTATATGCGCCAGGAAGGCAGAGGAATCGGCCTGATCAATAAGCTGCGCGCCTACAAGCTGCAGGAAGAAGGGCTGGATACCGTGGATGCCAACCTGAAGCTGGGCTTCGCGGCTGACCTGCGGGATTACGGCATCGGCGCACAGATTCTCAAGGATCTGGGGATACGCCAGATTCGGCTCCTGACCAACAATCCGCGCAAGATTAAGGGGCTGGAGGGCTACGGCCTTGAGGTGGTGGAGCGCGTAGCGATCCAGATGCCGGAGAACAAGGACAACACCAAGTATCTGCATACGAAGCAGGCCAAGCTTGGCCATCTGCTGAATTTTGACAAGATCGAACAAAATGAGAATACCAAAATTTAATCATAGATTACCTATCCTATACACGAAGGGTTGATGAGTATTATGCCGAATTATTTTGAAGGACACTTAGTATCTGAGGGTTTGAAATATGGGGTTGTCGTTGGACGTTTCAATGAGTTCATTACCAGCAAGCTGCTCTCAGGCGCACTCGATGCATTCAAACGCCATGGTGCAGCCGATGATGAAGTGGATGTTGCCTGGGTCCCGGGGGTATTTGAAATTCCGCTGATCGCTCAAAAAATGGCCGAAAGCGGCAAATACGATGCGGTAATCACACTCGGTACGGTGATTCGCGGTTCTACAACACATTATGATTATGTGTGCAATGAAGTGGCCAAAGGGGTTGCGGCCATTAATCTCAAGACCGGTGTGCCGACGATTTTTGGTGTAGTCACTACCGAGAATATTGAACAGGCCATTGAACGTTCCGGGACCAAAGCGGGCAACAAAGGCTGGGATGCAGCGACTGCCGCTATTGAAATGGCAAACTTGAACAAGCTTTTCAAATAATCCCCCTCTTGACGGATCAGCCTAAGTCGTGCTTATTTATAGGTATGAGAAGAAAGCATGAACATAGATCTTTCTACTTGTGTAGCGTCCGTGCGGCGCTGCACTTTACTTTTTTTGGGCTGGAGGAAACCGCGTGACTGTATTGTACAAGCTGGAGACGTTCGAAGGTCCGCTCGATCTGCTCTTGCATCTGATTGACAAAGCGGAAATCGACATCCAGGACATTCCGGTCAGCGAGATCACGGAGCAGTATATGGAATACCTGCAGGGGATGCAGGAGCTTGAACTTGATATCACCAGCGAATTTCTGGTAATGGCTGCCACCCTCTTGTCGATTAAGAGCAAGCTGCTGCTGCCGAAGCCGCCGGTGATTGAAATCGAGGACTTCGATTATTACGAGGATGACGGCTATGATCCGCGTGCAGAGCTGGTGCAGCGACTGATTGAATACCGCAAGTTCAAGAGCATTGCTGTGCAGCTGCTGGATATGGAGAGTGAGCGCAGTCTAATTTTTACGAAGGAGCCGGAGGATCTGGGCCCCTTTGTTCCTGCGCAGACTGACCATACGCTGAAGGGTCTGCATACCGCCGACCTGATCGCTGCGTTCCGCAAGGCACTCAGCAAGGCCGCCCGGAGAACCTCCTATCAGCGGATTACCCGGGATGAGATTTCGGTCAAGGACCGGATTCGCGAAGTATCGGAAGCGTTGCAGCGCAAAGGTACGGGCGGCAGACTGCGGTTCTCGTCCCTGCTGCATGAGGAGATGGACCGGCATGAGATTGTCGCTACCTTCCTGGCGATCCTGGAGCTGATGAAGATGAAGGCTATTCTCTGCTATCAGGAGAAATTATTTGACGATATTGTAATGGAGTGGAGAGGAGGAGAGGATGTCAATGGACTACAACACGCTGAAATCAATTATTGAAGGTCTGCTGTTTCTCTCCGGCGATGAAGGTCTGTCGGTCCGGCAGATTGCCGAGATTACCGAGCAGCGGCCCGATCTGGCTACAAGGGCACTGGATGATCTGAAGGAGGATTACCTCTCGCAGAGCCGCGGCCTTCAGGTGGTGCAGATTGCCGGTAATTACCGGCTGGCGACACTTCCTGAGCATGCGCAATATTTCGAACGTCTGGCGTATTCGCCTTCAAGGTCATCGCTGTCCCAGGCGGCGCTTGAGACACTCGCCATTGTGGCTTACCGCCAGCCTATTACGAGAGTGGAGATTGAAGAGATCCGCGGTGTGAAATCCGAACGGGCGATTCATACGCTGGGCAACAAGGATCTGATCCATGAAGTGGGCCGGGCTGAGGCTGTCGGCCGTCCGATCCTGTACGGCACGACCAAGTCCTTCCTGGACAGCTTCGGGCTGGCCAGTCTGAAGGAGCTGCCGGAGCCGTCGAGCTTCGATACCTCCGAAGGTCTCGAAGAAGAAACCCAGCTGCTGTTCAGCAAGCTTGACAGCCAGATGACCTTTGATGAACCGGAAGAATAACCGCAGCGCACTGCCGCTGTACAGATATGCCGTTGTCCCGCCGGGACAGCGGCATTTATTTTTTGGGGAGACAGATATACTTTCTTGGAGATGTTTGCGAAATAGCCGAATTTTATCCAGCCACAATTGCCATACTAATCCAGAGGCACCACATTACATTACTCTATAGGCTGCTTGGAGGTTAAGCTTGTGACGTTATGGCTGGGAATACCATTAATCCTGCTGTTGCTTGTGATTCTGCTGTTACTGCTGGTTCTGGCGTCATCGATCCATTTTCATTTCCGTTTATGCAGGCTGGGCAAGGATGACCGTATCGAATTTGACATCAAGGCTGTATTCGGACTGGTTAAATTTCATTATGAGGTGCCCGCGCTGGTATTTGAAAGTCTCGAACAGGGGATCAAGGTCAAAGTCGAAAAAAGCGGAATTGCTCCGGTGAAGCTGGACAGTGACAAGGAAGGCCAGGTTGATAAGGAATCTGTAACGGAATGGTTGAAAAATATACGTACCGCGTTGCAAGCCACCCGGGGACTCAAAAAATGGCTGAAGGACACCTTATCCCATGTGAAGATTACCAAGCTGGACTGGTCAACGGATTTCTCCCTGGGGGATGCTGCGGCAACCGCAACGGCGGTAGGGGCACTCTGGGGACTCAAGTGGACGATGATCGGCTGGGTATCGCGCTTCGTCAGACTGCTGCATAATCCGAGAATGTTTGTGGCACCTGTATTTCGGGATGAGCCTTCGTTTGCAACGGAAGCGGTATGCACAGGCAAGCTTTCGGCCGGATATGCCATGTATGCAGGGCTGCTACTGCTGCGCCGTGTCTCCAAGGTAGAAGGCGGCTTGGGCCGGTGGAAGAAACTACTGAGCCGGGAGCGTTCATAAAAAAACTACATACTCCATTCCATTGTGGGCAAGATAAATACTGCAGGTACATTTATATACACACGAGGAGGAGAAAAACAATGTCAGATCATCCGATTCAAGGTCTCATGCAGACCGCAATGGAAAATATCAAAGGCATGGTTGATGTGAATACAATTGTTGGAGATCCTGTAGAAACGCCGGATGGCAGTGTCATTCTGCCAATCAGCAAGGTGGCGTTCGGGTTCGCTGCAGGCGGCAGTGACTACAGAGTGGAGGACGATGCTCCAGGCGTAAACGGCAGCGGGTCCGGTGTCAAAATGCTTCCTTTCGGTGGCGGTAGCGGTGGCGGCGTGTCTATTCGTCCGATCGCATTTCTGGTCGTTGGCAGAGAAGGGGTACATATTGTGCCGCTCGATAATCAAACCCATCTGTTCGAGAAAATTATTGATGCCACTCCTAACCTGATTGATAAAATCCAGAATATGTTCCAGCCCAGCGGCATTCCTGCGGGGGCAGAGGTGCACAGCGCCAAAGTGACCAAAACGGTAGTGGAGACCGAGCCGTCCACCCACTAACCGGTACTCGCTCACGGGCAACCAACCATAGAGTATAAATATTTGGGGATATCACCTTACAAGGTTGGTATCCCTTTTTTTCGGGCAAATAGAGGATAGGACATACCTGCCCCATGACCCGCATACACTTGTACAACCAGGCAAGACTGAAGAACCGTTACCCCAGGAACGGATAAGAAGCCGGAGGATGAACATGAAGACACTAACCCGAAAATCTTTGCTGTCCTTACTATTGTGCGTGCTGCTGCTTGCGCTGGTGCCGGTGCCATCCATCCGGGCTGAGAACACTTCGATCTCTACCCATGCCAGGGCGGCGGCGCTGATTGATGTAGCATCCGGAAGAATCCTCTACAGCAGCCGCGGGGATGAGCCTATGCTGATTGCCAGTCTGACCAAAATAATGACTGCACTTGTGGCAATAGAGAATGGCGACATTACGTCAAAGGTCAAGGTTGGCAAAAATGCTTTTGCCAAGGAGGGCTCCTCGCTGTATCTGAAGCTGGGCGAAGAAATGACGCTGAAAGATATGCTGTACGGGCTGATGCTGCGCTCCGGTAACGATGCTGCAACCGCCATTGCCGAGCATGTCGGCGGCTCGGAGCAGGGATTCGTCTATCTGATGAATGCCAAGGCACAGGAGCTGAGTTTGACCAATACCCATTTCGCCAACCCGCACGGGCTTGATGCCGAAGGCCATTATTCCAGCGCGAATGATCTGGCCGTACTGACTGCGTATGCGATGCATAACCCGGTGTTCAAGGAGATTGTAGCCACCAAAGAGAAGACGGCGGACAATCCTTATGAGAAATGGGACTACAAGTGGAGCAACAAGAATAAAATGCTGCGTCTCTACGAAGGGGCAGACGGGGTGAAGACGGGGTATACCAAAAAAGCGCTGCGCTGCCTGGTCAGCTCCGCTACACGTGACGGGCAGCAGCTTGTGGCCGTTACGCTGAACGACGGCAACGACTGGAATGACCATTCTTCGCTGCTGGACTTCGGGTTCAACCATTATCCGCTGAAGACGCTGGTAGAGCGGGGAGAAGGCGTCAAAGGCTACAGTCTGGTGACCGGCAAGGACTTTGCTTATCCGCTCGGAGCAGGGGAAGAGGCAAGGCTTGTCAACAAGCTGGTATTGAGCGGGGAGCATGGGGCAGCGTGTACGCAAGCTGGTAACGGAGCGGCTACAGATACGCGCGGTAATGCAGGAGCGAACGGCGGTGACGGGGTAAATAAGGGCGGCAATACTGGCGGCACTAACTTCGGGCTAAAGGGTGTGATTATCCTCCAGCTGGGCGGCAAGGAGATCGGCCGGGTTCCGGTGTATACCCCGGATCAGCTGCCGCCGGAAACTTCGGCGTATGTGAAAAAATACAGTTCGGCCAGTGCCTTGGCTTATCCGGCGGGCAACTGGCTGCAGGCATTCGGCAGCGCGCTGCGAGCCTTGCTACTGAGCGGAAATAACGGATAGACAGATAAACAGTATTCAGAATGAACCGGGGGAGGGGATAGGTATGTTAAATGGAATCTGGCTGGGGATGATCCTGATCGGGTTCGTATTCGCAGCGGTCAACGGGCGGATGAATGAATTCACCGCCGCCGTATTCGACGGTGCGAAGAGCGGAGTTACCGTAAGCTTCGGGCTGATTAGCGTGCTGGTGTTCTGGCTGGGAATCATGCGGATTGCGGAGGATGCCGACCTGCTGAAAAAAATCGCCAGAGTGCTGGGCCCGGTAGTATCCTTTCTATTCCCGGATGTGCCCAAAGGCCATCCGGCCATCGGCTATATCCTCTCCAATATGAGCGCCAACCTGCTCGGACTCGGGAATGCGGCTACACCGATGGGGATTAAGGCGATGCAGGAGCTGCAGACACTTAATCCGGATAAAGAGACCGCGACGCCGGCCATGTGTACGCTGCTCGCTCTGAACACCGCCAGCATCACGCTGATTCCGGCGACCCTGATTGCCATCCGGCTGAATTACGGATCGGCGGACCCGGCGGCCATTGTCGGTACCACGCTAGCGGCGACCGCGGTGGCTACCCTTGCCGCTGTTGCGGCGGACAGGCTGTGCCGCCGCCTGACTCTGCTGCGCAGGCCGCCCGGACCGCCGCCGCACCTAAGGAACGGCACGGCCGCAGCGAACGGGAGCGGGGCGCTCCCGCATTCTTCTGTGAAGGGGTGAGGCGTCCTTGTTACAACTGATCAGTCTTATCTCTGCCTGGGCAATCCCGGTAATGGTTACCTTTATCCCGCTGTATGCCTTCACCCGCAAGGTTCCGGTCTATGAATCGTTCGTTGAAGGAGCGAAGGACGGATTCGGTACGGCGATTTCCATTATCCCCCATCTGGTCGGTATGCTGGTGGCGATCAGTGTCTTTCGCGCTTCGGGTGCGCTGGACTTCCTCATGGGCTTTGTAAGCCCTCTGATGCAGGGGCTTGGTATTCCGTCTGAAGTTCTTCCGCTCGGTCTCTTGCGCCCGCTGACGGGCACTGGATCACTTGCCTATACCACAGACCTGATTCGCGTCCACGGCCCGGACTCCCTGATCGGAATGATTGCTTCTACTATACAGGGCAGCACAGATACAACCTTATATGTACTGACCGTCTATTTCGGCGCCGTAGGCATCCGTAACGGCCGTTATGCTCTTAAGGTAGGCTTGTTCTCGGATATTGTCGGCTTCATCGCGGCGATCGCTGTATGTCTGCTGGTGTTCGGGTAGCTAGATAAGTGAAGTGAAGTGAAGAAAATTAGTTGGAATTCCTCCACTTGCTGATTAACGAATGGACGTTGCTGCAACAGCAGTTGTATAAACAACACTTAATTATTCGTATTTCTTTATGGAGCTGGTAAATTGAATAAATTAAATGCTCTTTTTCCACCTGCTTCACCATATTTCCCCGAAACCAATAAATTAAGATACGTTTTTCCAATTGTTGGCCTTCAGGAGAGAGTAAATGAAGGGTATTAATGCACCTGATTCCAGCAAAAGTCGGCCCGATGAGCAGATGAAGGGTATTAATGCACCTGATTCCAGCAAAAGTCGGCCCGATGAGCAGATGAAGGGTATTAATGCACCTGATTCCAGCAAAAGTCGGCCCGATGAGCAGATGAGGGGTATTAATGCACCTGATTTCAGGAAAAGTCGGCCCGATGAGCAAATGAAGGGTGTTAATGCACCTGATAAAGGTAGTGCTCATTCCCAAGCGCTGCCCGGCAGCCGCTTGCCCTTGTCCCTGCCCTTGCCCTACAGTCCTCACCCCCACCTGGAGGTGAGGACTGTTTGTGATTAGGTCTACCCGTGCGTGGACGGAGGAACGGAGAGGGATTTTGGAACTGTAGGAGCGTCAGCGACCGCCTTTGTCTGCGGATTTCAACCGCTTACAGCGGTCTAATCAGGAAATCTGCAGACAACAGCGGCCGGAAGTCCAAACATTCCTCGGAGTTACGATTAGTCAACGCCCTTTCTTTGGCTCCCAGCCGCCCCAAACATTTTAACAAACATTCCTCACCGCCCGCCCCCTCCCTTCATATGCTATTTCAGCAAACGGAGGGAGGCTGACAAAGGGTGGAATACAAAGGCTTTATTCTGCATCATTCCCGCTGTCCGTCCATCAACGGCAAAGGATTTGACTTCTGGGTCGGGCTAGGCGGGGCGGTCTATGCTGCGCCGCTGCTGACAGACCCCGAGCATATTCATATTTGTCTAGAAGGCAACTACGGTGAGGCGGACCAGATGCCGCAGCTGCCGGAACGCCAGCAGCAGTTATTTGCCGCAGGAAAACTCATTCTGGAGCTGGCCGGACGTTATCAAATGTCGCCTTTGGTCGTTGAGCCGCATAGCCAAACTTGCCCCGGCGCATTTTTTCCGTGGAATGATCTTGTGATTTATGCCTCCGATGGTTATCATTAACCTGAGGTGAGTAGTCGAAAATGGAAAGATTACAGAAAATATTGGCGCAAGCAGGCGTGGCGTCCAGACGCAAATGTGAAGAAATGATTTTGGCCGGTAAAGTGGAAGTCAACGGGGAACTCGTAACTACGCTTGGCACGAAGGCGGACCCCGCAACAGATATCATCAAAGTCTCGGGCAGACTGATCCGGGGCGAGAATAAGATCTACATCATGTTCAACAAGCCCAAGGGCGTAATTACAAGCGCCTCGGATGACAAGGGCCGCAAGGTTGTAACGGATTACCTGAAAGGCATTACAGAGCGCGTGTACCCTGTAGGCCGTCTGGATTACGATACGGAAGGGCTGCTGCTGCTGACGAATGACGGTGAGTTTGCCAACCTGCTCACGCATCCGAAGCATCATGTGCCCAAGACGTATCTGGCCACGGTCAAGGGTGTGCCGCACGGCACAGCGCTGGACAAGCTGAAGGCCGGCATTAAGCTGGAAGACGGCATGACCGCTCCGGCGGAGGTCGAATACAAGGATATTGATGAAGCCAACAAGGAAGCGGTTATCAGCATTACCATTCACGAAGGCCGCAACCGTCAGGTCCGGCGGATGTTTGAAGCGGTGTCGCATCCGGTTCTCCGTCTGAAGCGGATCTCTTTTGGAGACATCATGCTCCAGAATCTTAAGCGCGGCTCCTACCGCCATTTGACCAAGGATGAGATCAATCATCTGCAGCAAATTGCCAAAGCCGGAATGCTGCGGGACAATCAGACACGCAAAGACACATAAAGTTCACAATTAACCCTCCTAAAACTGTGACAATATTCGTTATAATGTTCATAGGATGTTCACACCTGACAACTAAAGTAATGAGTTGCGTCACAGAAGGGGGCACCCTTGTATGGGCAAAGCCAGGAAGCCAATCCAAATCGTGATACTATTGTTAATTGTTCTGCTTGGTGGTTATGCGATCAGCTCCTCGGTGTTCGGGGGGGACGGCAAACCCAAGGAAGGCGGAAAAGCGCCAAACTTTGAACTGCTCGGACTGGACGGCAAGACCCATACGCTGGAGGAATACAAAGGGAAGTCAGTGGTGCTTAACTTCTGGGGTTCCTGGTGTGCTCCCTGCGTGAAGGAAATGCCTGCCCTGCAGGCACAATGGGAGAAGTGGAAAGATCAGGGCGTAGTGGTATTAGGCGTTAATGTAGGCGAGGATCAGATGACAGTGGACAATTTCGTGAAGCTCGTGGACATTGATTTTCCGGTTGTGATGGATAAGAATCGTGATGCTGTCCGCAGCTACGGGATTTCGCCGCTGCCCACCACCTTCTTCATTAATACGAAGGGCAAGGTGGACAATATTCATATCGGCCAGCTGGATCTGAGTTCGCTTGAGGAGCAAATCGGAAAGCTGGTGGGACGATGAAGGAGCATGTGCCGCTGATCAGTAACACCAAATGCGAATGCGGTCATCAGAATCCTGTTGGGACTGTTCTCTGTGAAGCCTGCGGCAAGCCGCTGGATGAGAAGGAATGGAATTCCTCCGAGAACCTGGAGATGCGCTACGATGGGGTTGCCCGCCGTTCCCAGCGTGTAAGTCCAGGGGTAATTGATAAGGTCTGGAACTTTTTTTCATCAGTCAAAATAGCCATCTACCTGATCGTGCTGACGCTGCTGGGTGCGATGCTCGGTACGATTTTTCCGCAAGAGAGCACCTTTCTGAATATTGACGCTTCAACCTATTATCAAGAAAAGTATGGAACAGCCGGGAATATATATTATAGACTCGGCCTTTCGCATACCTATGAATCCTGGTGGTTCGTGACGCTGCTTGTTATGATCGGAGCTTCTCTGGTCATTTGCAGCCTGGACCGCGTGCTTCCGCTCTACAAGGCCTTAACCCGGCAAAAGATCCGCAAGCACCGCCAATTCCTGACCCGTCAAAAGCTGACGCTGAGTACAGAGGTTGAGCAGGAGCCGGAGGAATGGGTGGCACGAATAGTGCAGCCGCTCAGGAAGAAAGGGTACCGCGTCCGGACGGATGGCGGCGCTTTACTGGCCGAGAAACACCGTTTCAGCCGCTGGGGACCTTATGTAATACATATTGGCCTGATTATTTTTTTACTCGCAGTGCTGGCAAGGGGACTTCCCGGACTGAATATGGACCAGCATCTTGCCTTTCCGCAGGGAGAGACGGTGAGGATACCGGATACCAGCCTGTACCTAAAGAATGAGAAGTTCACCGCAGAATTCTATACCGCAGAAGAGATGCCCGAAGAATTCCGGGACAGGAAGGTTCTCCCGAAGCTCTACGAGACGAAGGCGGTTCTCTATGAATGTACTGCTGATTGCGGCGACCCCTCCAAGGAGCCTCAGCTTGCAGAAGTGGCCAGGCATGATATTCAGGTGAATTCTCCGCTCAGCTACAAAGGATTGAAAGCGTATCAGTTTGACTATGATCTGACGCCTGTGCTGCGTTCAGTGCAGCCTGATCTGGTGAATAAGGCGACTGGAGAGAGCTATGGCAAGTTCAAGCTGGATATGAAGAACCCGGAGCGCAGCTTCAAGGCCGGACCGTATACCCTTGAGCTTAAGGAGAAATATATGGATTTCGGATTGAATGACGAAGGCCGTCCGGTATCCAAATCGCCTTATCCGAATGCTCCGGCGTTTCTGTTTCTTATAAGCGGGCCTGAACTGCCGGCAGGGGGGCAACAGTACTTCTATTTCCCGAAGCAGGTAGACAAGGAGCAATTCCAGCAGAACGCCATCAACGACAAGCTTGGAGGCGGCGGGCGGTTTCTGGAGTTTGAGGTCGGCAGCATGAGTGATGTTGATTTCTCGGAATCCACGACCTATCTCAATGTGCGGGTGGACCGGGCTATGCCTTTTGTCTGGATCGGTGCGGGAATTGTTATGCTGGGGCTGATTCTCGGCTTCTATTGGCAGCATAGACGTATCTGGCTGATCGTTGAAGGCGGGCGGCTGGTGCTGGGAGGCCATACGAACAAGAACTGGTTCGGCTTCCGCCGTGAGCTCGTCTTCATTCTGGAGAAGGTAGACATGACAGTCGATGAAAAATCATTGGACAACGGAGGAGGCCTGGCATGAGCTTACTCGATTTCAGCAGTGACGTCTTTATAGCCGCATTCTTCTTATACAGCGGTGCCTTCATGTTGTTCACCATTGCTATCATGGGCCGCAGATGGTCGGGCAGGAAGCCGGAGGAGCATACCGCAAGGTGGGGAAGAATTGCTTTTATCGCCTCCTCGCTCGGGCTGCTGTGCCATATGGCTTACTTCATTACCCGCTGGATGGGTGCCGGACATATTCCGGTAAGTAATATGTATGAGTTCATGACCTTTTTATCAATGATGGTGATGGTTGCCTTCACTGTGATCTTCGCGATCTACCGCAAAATTATCCTCGGGGTATTCGCGGTTCCAATCTCGATTATTGTGATGGCCTATGCGGCGGTATTCCCACAGGAAGTGCAGCCGCTCATTCCTTCGCTCAAGTCGATCTATCTGAATATTCATGTCACGCTTGCCGCGCTCGGGGAGTCCTTCTTCGCTGTCGGCTTCGCGGCCGGGCTGATGTACCTTCTGCGGACTGTGAATTTCGACAGCAAGGAACGCAGTGACCGCAAGCAGCAGCGGCTGATCGAATTTACTCTGTTCTCGATCATTGTTATAATTGGGTTTCTTGGATCTGTTTTTGCCTTCCGCGGTGCGGGCTATGAATCTATTTTTGTCCGTACGAACGTAACGATTGACAGCCCCGGGCAGGAAGATAGTACAATAGAGAAAGTGAGTTATAAAATGCCGCCGATTGTGGCACCTTACCATAGCGAAATTGAGAGCTTCCAGCCGTTTCTGGGGTTGCAGAAGCCTTTGTTTGAAGCGCCCTCCTGGATGAACGGCGTCAATGCAGGACGCAAGTTCAATACCGTGATCTGGTCACTGCTGTCCGGGTTGCTTCTCTATGGTATTCTTCGGCTGGCCGTGCGTAAGCCGCTCGGCAAGGCCATTCATCCGGTACTTGATGGAATTGATGAGAATGATCTTGATGAAATTACCTACAGGGCGATAGCCATCGGGTTTCCGATTTTCACCCTGGGGGCTTTGATTTTTGCAATGATATGGGCGCAAGTGGCTTGGGGCAGATTCTGGGGCTGGGACCCCAAGGAGGTCTGGGCACTCGTCACCTGGCTGTTCTACAGTGCTTATCTCCATTTGCGGCTGGCCCGCGGATGGCAGGGGCGCAAGTCTGCCTGGCTCGCTGTACTCGGCTTTCTAATCGTAATGTTTACCCTGGTCGGTGTTAATCTGGTGATTGCCGGACTTCATTCATATGCGGGAACGGACTGATGAGCCTTTGCTTCTCCGGGCACGCGTATGATCCAGGGTGACGTTCTACTGTATTTGATGAAGGGGTTGTTGTGTAAATGGCTGAGCACTTGAATAGAATTCTGGTGGTGGATGACGAAGAACGTATCCGCCGCCTGCTCAAAATGTATCTTGAAAAAGAAGGCTATGAGATTGATGAGGCGGAAGACGGGGAGATCGCCCTGCGCAAAGCAACCGCGAACGATTATGGTCTGATTCTGCTGGATGTCATGCTGCCGGGCATCGACGGGATTGAAGTGCTGACCAGACTCAGAGGGGTGAAGTCTACCCCTGTCCTGATGCTTACGGCCAAGGGTGAAGAGATTAACCGGGTACAGGGCTTTGAGATGGGGGCAGATGACTATGTCGTCAAGCCATTCAGTCCGCGCGAAGTGATCTACCGGGTCAAGGCGATTATGCGCCGTTCTTCCGCAACCGCATTTTTGTCCAAAGAGAGCAATTCCAGTAACAATATCGTGTTCCCGTTCCTGATTATTGAGCATGATGCCCACCGCGTAAGCGCAGGCGGCCAGGAGGTAAGTCTGACTCCCAAGGAATATGAGCTGCTGCATTACCTGGCTATCTCACCGGACAAGGTATTCTCGCGTGAAGAGCTGCTTAAGGATGTATGGAATTACGAGTTCTTCGGAGATCTGCGTACCGTGGATACCCATGTCAAGCGTCTCCGCGAAAAACTAAATAAGGTATCCCCGGAATCGGCAGCTATGATCACAACGGTATGGGGAGTCGGCTATAAGCTTGAGGTGCCTAAATAAGTGAACTTCTGGAGAAGCCTTGTCGGTAAGCTGTGGATCACGATCATCTGTCTGGTTGCTGTCGTGCTCATAACACTCGGGCTGTTTCTGCTGCCTTATATCGACAGTAATTTCACCAATTCCGGGGCGATTAAGCGATTGTTCATGTATACCTGCATGATCGGGTTTTCATTAACGACCTTCTTTGCATTATTCCTGTTTACGAAGATCACACAGCCGATGCAGCAAGTCATTGAAGCTGCCAACGATATCCGCCGCGGCGAATACGGAACCAGACTGACACTGGTTACAAGCGATGAGATCGGCCAGCTGGCCACCTCATTTAACCACATGGCTGCAGAGCTGGAAGAGAATATACGCAGTCTGAATAACGAGAAAGGGCATTTATCCAGTGTCCTGCGCAGCATGAGCGATGCGGTGATCACCTTTGATATTGAAGGACGGATCATTCTTACCAATCCTCATGGACAGACCCTGCTGGAAACCTGGAGTGATCTTGCCTGGGAGCAGGAAGAGGAGAGCGGGCTATTGCCGCCGGGCGCCGCCTCGAGTGAGGTGCCGCCGCCGCTGCGTCCGCTGTTCTTCAGCACACTGAGGGGCGGGGGCGATGAACGCTCCAATATCCATGTCCGGCAAGGGGTATGGTCTGTGCACATGGCGCCGCTCTATTCCGAAGATAATCTGCGCGGTGCCGTTGCTGTTCTGCGTGATGTGACAGAGGAGGTGCGTCTGGAGAAGATGCGGCGCGATTTCGTTGCCAATGTATCGCATGAGATCCGCACTCCGCTCTCCATGATGCAGGGCTACAGCGAAGCGCTGCTGGACGGAATGGCCTCCTCTCCGGAGGAGAGCAGCGAGCTGGTTCAGGTCATTCACGATGAATCGTTGCGTATGGGACGTCTGGTTAAGGATCTGCTGGATCTGGCCCGCATGGAAGCGGGACATACCGACATTCTGAAGGCACAGGTGGATGTGGGAGAATTGCTGGAACGGGTGTACCGCAAGTTCTCGGTCCGGGCCAAGGAAAGGGATATTATGCTTGAACTGAAGTTACCTGAACGGGAGCTGCTCCTTAAGGCTGCTGACGAAGACAAGCTGGAGCAGGTGCTGACCAATCTGCTGGATAATGCCTTCCGCCATACCCCGGCGGACCGGAGGATCTCCATCCTTGCGGACACTGCTACGCTGGAAGGCCGGAGTTATGTAGAGATACAGATCAGAGACCAGGGGGCAGGCATTAACCCCGAGGATCTGCCGTTTATCTTCGAAAGGTTCTACAAAGCCGACAAAGCCCGCCTGCGCGGGGAGACGGGCGGTACCGGGCTTGGACTTGCCATTGTGAAGAATATCGTCGAATCGCATCGCGGCAGTATTTACGCCTCCAGCAAGCTTGGAGAAGGCACGACATTTACCCTGCGGCTTCCTGTCGAAAAACAGTAAACTGAGACCATGCATGACAGCGCCTCTGAGAGCAGAGGTGCTTTTTGTTGAAACCACTACATTAATCTTGTTCATCGTGGAACATATATTTCAAGCTAAGGCTTGCAGGAGGCTGGGCATTATGATCTTATCCTTAGACCAAGGTACCACCAGCTCACGGGCGATAATCTTCAATGAAGAGGCGGAAACAGTCTCGCAGGGGCAATATGAGATTAAGCAGTCCTTCCCCCGTCCGGGCTGGGTTGAGCATGACCCGGAGCAAATCTGGGAGAGTCAGCTTGCTGCAGCCAGAGACGCCATTGAAGCAAGCTCTGCACCGGCTGAACAGATTACGGCTATCGGGATTACCAACCAGCGGGAGACTGCGCTGATCTGGGACAGAGTGACAGGAGAACCGATCTATCCGGCGATTGTCTGGCAGGACCGGCGGACTGCAGAGCAATGTGAGGAGCTGAAGTCCCGGGGAATGGCCGGAGTGATTGGGGACAAGACGGGGCTTGTCATCGACGCGTATTTCTCGGCGACCAAGCTGGCGTGGATTCTGGACCATGTACCAGGGGCAAGAGACCGGGCAGCTAAAGGGGAACTGCTGGCGGGAACGATAGACACGTGGCTGATCTGGAAGCTAACCGGAGGCACTGTACACGCGACAGACGTTACCAATGCTTCACGGACTATGCTGTACAACCTGCATGAGCGCAAATGGGATGAAGGGCTGATGGATGCGCTGCGCATTCCGCGCTCCATTCTGCCGGAGGTAAGGATGTCCGGCGGAGACTTTGGAGCATGTGATAAGCAGTGGTTCGGCCTGGAGATCCCCATCCGGTCTGTGCTGGGCGATCAGCAGGCGGCGCTGTTTGGACATACCTGCTTAGAAGCCGGCAGCGCCAAGAATACTTATGGAACGGGCTGCTTCATCCTGATGAATACAGGGACGGAAGCCGTTGCGTCCAGCCACGGTCTATTGACCACGATAGCCTGGGGCATGGGTGATGAGCTCTATTACGCGCTGGAGGGCAGTGTGTTTGTGGCTGGAGCGGCAGTGCAGTGGCTGCAGGAGGGGCTCGGACTCATCGTTGCTCCCGCAGACTCAGAAGAGAAGGCCAGCGAGGTGGAGGAGAGCGAGGGGGTTGTGGTGGTGCCGGCCTTTACCGGACTGGGCGCGCCTTATTGGGATATGTACGCGCGGGGGGCGATATTCGGATTGACGCGGGGCACAACGTCCGGACATCTGGTGCGGGCGACGCTGGAATCGCTGGCCTTCCAGTCCCGTGATGTGATCGGAGCGATGGAAAAGGATGCAGGGATGCCCCTCACCGGCCTGAGAGTGGACGGCGGTGCGGTACGCAACAATCTGCTCATGCAGTTCCAGGCAGATATTCTTGGCAGCGATGTGACACGTACTACCTATTCGGAGACTACAGCCCTTGGCGCTGCACTGCTTGCCGGACTGACCTCGGGAGTCTGGACCCGTGAGCAGCTGGAGAGCTTCAACAAGGCCGAGAAGGTGTTCTCACCGCAGATGGAGCCGGAAGAGCGCGAACGCCGCTACAACGCCTGGCAGGATGCGGTATCGCGTACTATGGGCTGGGAGAAGCACGCAGGCAAGCAACAGGACGGAGCCTGAAGCAGACGCAAGATAATCATAATGTACCCTCTAACACAAACGGCCCGCTGGCAGAAATCTGCTGCGGGACGTTTTGTATATCTGAATTAGAAGAAGATTAGTACTCCATTACGAACGCGACATTCTGCCAGCCCGCGCCTACCGTCCAGAAGAGGACCTTGTCTCCGCGTTCAAGCTGTCCGGTGGTGACGGCTCTGTGCAGGGCGATGAACGGGCTGCTGGTTGAGGTGTAGCCGAATTCATCGCCGATGTAGACTGCTGCCTCCGGGTTAATGCCGGTTTTGCCGGAGACCGCCTTGATGTTCGGGAGGGACAGCTGTGAGAAGCAGGCTGCCTTGACCGACTCAGGAGCGATTCCGTTATTGCTAAGCAAGGTGTTGATGGATTCAGAAGCGGCGTCCACACAGATGGAATCATCGAACGGAATGAACTTCACATTGAACTCTCCTGCTGCTACACCGGTGCGCCCAAGCTGTGCCAAGCCTTCTGCCGGGAAAAGAGAGTTACCGTACACACAGGTGTCCGTCTGGTAGATGGAGTCAATGAAGCCCACCGCATTCTCATCGCGTTCCAGAATGAGCGCGGCAGCAGCATCACCGAAGTTCGCATAATAGACCGGATCATTCTTATTGGCATGAGGTGCAACGTAATCAGAGCCGATGACCAGGGCGCGGCGGATTCTTGGGTTCGCCATCATCTGGCGGCTGACCTGTTCAACTGAAGCGGTCATTCCTGCACAGTTGGCATTGCTGTCAATACAGATCGTATGCGAAGCTCCGTTGATTAAGCGGTGAATCATCAATGAGTTCGTCGGGAATATATATTCAGGAGTCTGGCTTGCGTAAGCGATCAGATCAATATCAGGACCGGTAAGTCCGGTCTTCTCCAGAACATTGCTCGCGGCTTCAAAAGCCATAGTCAGGGAGTTCTCATCCGGGCTGTCGATGCTGTAGCGATTCTCACGGCCCAGAGTAGCCAGCAGTCCACGGATATCAATACCCTTGTCGTCAAAATGCTGAATGAAAAAATCATTGCCGATTCTTTTGCCTGGATGGTAGATATCAATATCCTTAATGCGAATCCCTGCCATAGTAAACCTCCTAAAAGTATGGTTAGCGATACTTCTCATGAAGTTGCTGTTATGAACCAAGTCATGCGTTTCAAGCTGCTGATTTTGGTTTAATTTTAGTTCATTAAGCTTGTGTCGTCGAAGTGATTTCCAGGTTTTCGAGTCCCGCTTTGCGGCCCAGGCGTGCCAGCTGCATTTTGAGGATCGGGTTGTTCTCCAGCGTAAGACTTACTTTCTGGAAGCCGTCAGACTTGAACATGATGAAGCAGCCTTCGAGCAGCGGCACAACATCAGGTGCGGTTACATTCAGCTTGCGGCAGTCGATATCCAGTGCATATTCAGCAGGGGTAATCGGGTTGATGGTCTGCTGGTAAGCCTGTATGGATTTGAGCCCGTCCTCGTTAGAAAAGGTTCCCTCCAGCTCGATATTGATTACTTTCTTCGCAGTGTCAGTCTTCAAAATAAATTGTCCCATGTTGTTTATCTCTCCCTAATTGTAAGTGGTGATACCCTAAAAACATTGCCAGATAATTCTTAAATGTGCAACCTGAAAGTCGAAATTTGTAAAATTGTGCAGATGATTATCTCACTTCCTCCAGGGTCTCCAGCAGGACATTGAAGGCTGAAATCACCCGTGGAGCCCCCACACAAGGGACGAGATGAAGCAGCACGCCTTTGATCTGCTCAACAGTCATGCCTACCCGCAGCGCCATTACATAATGCACTCCGAGCTGTTCATACTGACCCATCGTAATCAGCGAAGAGATCACAGCAATCTCTTTCCAATCCGATCCGATAGTGGTCCGCTGAAAAATATCACCATAGGCATTGCCCATGATATACTCGGCTAATTCCGGAAAATGCTCTTTGATTGGTGCTAGGGCTTTGGCCCCATAATCCCCTGAAAGATTAGCGAAATGTTCAAGTCCGCTGTTCATGTTCTTGTTCACGCGTCTGCCTCCTGATAGTAAGTTAAGGACTTCTGTATGATACTACGGCTTATGTGAGATCCAGTGTGCGATGGGCCGTAGGAGGCATTTCATCACGGTCGGTCAGCAGCTCGATCACGGCTACCCGGTTAAGGGCGACAGCCTCGCTAATCGCAGCGGCGAACTCGTCCTGAGTCTCACAGCGGAAGCCGGCTGCACCAAGAGACTCGGCGAACTTCACGGCATCTACCGGAACCTCGAAGATCGTACCATCAATCCTGCCGGTTGTTTTCTCCATCCCTTTGAGGGCCATATCCAGCTGCATATTGTTCACAACGATGAAAATAACCGGAATGTCCTTGCAAACAGCTGTGTTTATTTCAGTTCCGAGCATCATAAAACAGCCGTCCCCGGTAATGCAGAAGACTGTCTCCTCCGGAGCGGCAACCTTGGCACCGATCGCCATGCCAATGGAGTTGCCCATACAGGCAAAGTAGGCATCGAAGATAAAACTGCCGGGCTTCTTCACATTGAACCATTTCACAGCATTGAAGCCATGGCTGCCGTCATCAACAAACACGCTGCTGTTGTAAGGAATCAAATCGCTCATCGTGCTCAATACCGAAGCCAGCGAGAGTCCTGTCAGCACGGGCAGCTCATCATTGTAATCGTTAGGAACCGCTAATTCATGTCTGGTTACCGCTGAGGGGTCCACCAGCTGAAGATATAGCGCCAGGTTGTCCCGTACATCCCCGCCGACAGCGAGGGTCGGTGAGGTGAGGATTTTGCCGACAAAGGTCGGATCTACATCGAACTGGATTAACTGCTGCGGGTGATTCTCCGGCTTCAGATTACAGATGGTCATATCGCTGAGACGGGAACCCATGACGATAAACAGATCGCTGTTGTTCATGAGCTCATCCCCGTGTGTAGAGCCTCCTACTCCGACCGGACCATGGTAGAGCGGATGATCATAAGCAATCGCCCCTTTGCCTCCGGGAGAGGTAACCACAGGAATGTTGAAGGTCTCGGCGAATTGAACTAATTCCTGATGTGCGCCGGAGCGGTTGACCCCCTTGCCGGCAATGATGAGCGGTCTGGTTGAAGCATTGATCGCTGAAGTAATCCGTTCATAGTTCTGATAGCTTACGAGCTTACTGCGTTCCGGCAGAACAATCCGGCATTCTTCAAGCCGCTCTGTCTGGACATCAAACGGCATACACAGATGGACGGGGCCTTTGCGGTCACCGAGGGCGATCGACAGGGCATGATTGAAAATGGTGCTGAAATGGTCGCCGCGTTCAACCAGCTTGCTGAAGAGGGTGGCGGGTCTGAACATTTCAGCCAAATCCGCCAGATAGGAAGTGGAGTCCTGGCATTGGGGAATGCCTAGCTCCTTAATGGATTGATGCCCGGTAATAAAGAGGACCGGGAGATTATTGGCCTTGGCGTGTGCTGCTGCGGTAAGCAGATTCGTTCCGCCCGGACCGGAGGTGCCGAAGGCAACCCCGAGACTGCCGGTTTTTAGCGCATAACCGCCGGCTTCAAAACCCGAGCTCGCCTCATGCCGGCCGGGAATAAACTCAATACCATAGTCAACCAGTTTCAAAGCGATGGGGCAAATAGATTTGCCTATGATTCCAAAAGAATGGGTTACTCCTAGATTACGTAATGCTTCCGCCATATAATCTGCAACTGTCTTCAGAACATCCACCCCGCAAGTTGTTATTTGTTTATGCCAGCAATAGAAAACCTGTACTCAAAGTAGGAGCACAGGTCTGTTGCACGAAGCACCATAAAAAACGCAAAAATCAGGCGTTCACAGTTTTTCAGCAACCTGGCAGTCATGATCTCACCTAATAGAAATGAGACTGTAGATCCATGGCTTTGCGTCATTCCCTTTCGGAGAATTTTGCCCGGTATGTTGTTATAAATCAATGAATGGAGAATTTTCCTTTACAATATATTCCTCGCTCTGCTTTTGTCAATAACCCCTGGGAGAAGAAACTCGGAATTTGACGAATATTCAGATCAAAAAACCGATAAATATTTAGATTTTCAAACTTTTGAAAATGGGTACGTCTGGAAGACTAAAGTCTTAAAATGCAAATAGGCAATAACCGCTGAAATTGTACGGGTTGAGTCCAAAGACTTATTGCATCCGTCTATTGCTGCTAAGAGACATGGATAGTTTAGAATTACAGGGCTGAAGTATTCTCCAATAGGTCTTAAGAATTACAACGCTTGAAAAACGAATGAACAGCCGGAATCTGGTTATAAAGCATCAATTGTAAAGAAGTGCAAAGCTGTATTTTAGGCCTTATGCACAATTTCAACAATTTGTGAATATTACATAACAATCTTTTATTTTGTTGAAAAAAGAGACACCTCCCGCAAAAAATTCTGCAGGCGTGCCTCTCTTCGGGAATGCTAGAATTTGAAAATATGAATTGTTTTTTGCAGATTGAACACCGCTGAGGTCATCTTCTCCGTCTCGTCGGCTACGGATTGCAGGGCGTGAATCTGTTCATTCATCGCTGCGGATACCTCTTCCGTGCCTGCGGCCGTCTCCTGGGTAATGGCTGAGATATTCTCAATCGCCCCGGAGATCTTAAGTGCGCTCTCCAGCATGAGGTCACTCTCTGCTGAGAAGGAGGCGATCTGCTCGGTTATGTATTGGACACTATGTACGATCTGAGCAAAGATATGGGCCGTCTCCGTAATCATCTCATTCTGTACCTGAACAACCTCTTCGTTGATAGCAATGTTATCAATGGCCTGCTTGATATCCGCCTCAATGCTGCGTACCAGTCCGAATACTTCTTTGGTCGAAGCGGTTGATTCCTCAGCCAGCTTGCGGACCTCCTGGGCTACCACAGCGAAGCCGCGGCCATGCTCGCCTGCACGGGCTGCTTCAATCGAAGCATTCAGCGACAACAGATTGGTCTGTTCCGCAATCTCGGTGATCGTCTTGGTGATCATCGTAATCCCGCGGGCATTCTGGGAGAGGGCTTCAATGGTATCCGCAACCTTTTGGGTAGCCTGAATGTTCTTCCGCATGCCTTCTGCCTGAGTATCTACCGATTGCCGACCCTGTTCAACCAATTCCAGCGTATGTACGGAGCGTTTGTTCATTTCTTTGGTTGAATTGGTATAGTTGGAGACTTTGGTTTCAATATCCTTGATGGATTCTGTCATCTCGGCGATATCGGTTGAGATTTCATTGGCGCCCAGTGCCAGCTCATTGGAGGAGGAGGCCACCTGTGCCATTACAAACTTCAGGTTCTGATTCTTGTCTTCAATCCCGCGGCTGGCATCCATCACCTGCCGGGTAATCTGGGAAGCGTCGGTGAGGATTTTTTTTAATTTATCAATCATGGTATTGAACGAACGGCTGATGTCTCCCATGGAGCCGCTCTCGTCGGCACGGCTGGTGAAGTCGCCTTTGGCAATCGTGTGCGTCACATTGGAAATGTCCTCGAACGAAGATGTAAGCGTTCTCTCAATGAAGCGTGCAAGCGGGTAAGTCAGTGCGGCCAGGATCGCCACAAGAATGATGCCGATGAGCAGCCTGTCCATGATAATCAGCGTAATTAACACCGGGACAGCGAATAGAGCGGCAACCAGGTAACAGCCGGTAACAATCTTTTGTTTCAACGGCAGCTTGTTCATCCAGTCCATAATGGTAAGTTCCCCCTAAATAATAATGATGTGTATTGTAATATTATAGGGGATAATAGTGCAATTGGTCTATTGTAAGATATCATATAATGCTGCAGCCTCATGCAGAGAGGAAGCGACCGTACCCGCAAGGATGCCAGCCCGCACCGTCGATACGAATCCGCTGGCTGAGGAAGCTGAAGGGAGTGACCAGCTGCCTCGTAGCGGCAGCCTGCAGCTTGCGGGCTGCCGAGGAGAACTCCTCCTGGATTCCCAGAGCCCGCAGAATCGCCGGATCAGCGGGCAGGAGAAGCGCTGCAATCTCTTTGGGGTTCATGCCTGTCAGGGAGGTCCGGTAGCCTTCTGCCAGCTTCCAGCCGCCTTCACGGCCGCGTTCAGCCAGAACCGGAATGCCGGAGAAGCTAAGGGCCTCCATATCCCGGAAGATCGTCCGTTCGGATACCTCCAGAGTCTGCGCCAGCTCCCTGGAGCTGATTTTCCCGCGGCTCTGCAACAGCAGCAGAATATATAATAAACGGTCAGCTCTCATGGGTTGCCTCCTGAATAGATTCATTATATATGTCAGTTGTTGTCATATATAAGGTATATATTAATAATGATTACGAAATGAAGCAAGTGAGAGGAGCGAATCATATGACTAATCTTCAGGGCAAAATCGCACTAGTAACCGGAGGGAGCAGAGGGGCAGGCAGGGGGATCGCGCTGGAACTGGCAAAAGCAGGCGCCTATGTATACATTACGGGCAGGAATCCCGGCACACCGCAGGGGGCGGGCGAGCGGACTCTTGCAGGTGTGCTGGACGAAATTCACCGTTTAGGCGGGTCGGGTGCAGCGATCCGCTGTGACCATACGAAGGATGGTGAGACAGAGGCGGCTATCAGACAGATTGCTGCAGAGCAGGGCAGACTGGATATTCTGGTCAACAACGTCTGGGGAGGCAATAACCTGCCCATCCTGAACGACCCGTTCTGGGAGCAGGCTCCTGAGCATTGGGACAATATGTTCACTGCAGGTGTCAGGGCACAGCTGATGACCAATTATTACGCTATCCCGCTGATGCGCAGCCAAAGGGCAGGGACGGGGCTAATCCTTCATACCACCTTCTGGGATGAGTACAAGTACACGGGGAACTTCTATTATGATCTGTCCAAAAATGCGCTGGTGCGTATGGCCTACGGGTTATCCATTGAACTGGCTGCGGATAGCATCGCGGTGATTCCCCTGTCTCCGGGCTGGATGCGGACGGAGCTGGTCCTGGAGAGCTTCGGTACAGACGAAGCGCACTGGCAGGAGAAGGAGGGGCTTGAGACTACCGAATCTACAGCCTATGTCGGACGCGCAGCCGCCGCACTCGCTGCTGATCCTGAAGTGATGACTATGACGGGGATTCCCCAGAGAGTAGGAGATCTGGCGGAGAAATACGGCTTTACGGATATTGACGGCCGGAAGGTTCCGGCATTCCGCATTTCCGGTTAAAAGAAAGAAAACACTCTAGAGGGGTGACCGGCTTCTGCCGGTACTCCTTTAGAGTGTTTTACTTAATAGTACATAAAAGATATATTAGAGCGTTCTAGAGCAGAATGATTTCCTCTGCGGTGTTGATCTCCGGCAGTCCGGCCAGCTTAACCAGGACCTCCTTCGGAACAGCCTTGTCAACGGTCAGCAGCATAATGGCTGCTCCCCCGACGATTTTACGGCCCACCTGCATGGAAGCGATATTGACGTTGTTCTCCCCGAGCAGAGTGCCGACCAGTCCGATAATCCCCGGCTTGTCATTATGGGAGATTACAATCTGATGCCCTTCAGGAGCGATATCCACCGGGAATTTGTTGACCTGTACAATCCGTTCGCCGTAGCCCTGCAGCAGGGTACCGGCTACCAGACGCTCTTCGTCATGCTCAGCCTTGAGCGTCACGGTAATGAGATTCGTGAAGCCTTTGGTTTTGGAAGCCTTAGTCACTACCACGTTCACATCACGGGTCTTCGCCAGATGCATGGAGTTGACGATGTTCACATCACCGGCGAAGTGGCGGGTGAGAACGCCTTTAACGACATAACGGGTCAATGGCTGGGTATCCACATCCGAGAGATCGCCGGCATATTCGACATGGATCTCACGGATTGCTCCGTCTGTAAGCTGGGTAGCGAAGCTGCCCAGCTTCTCGCCGAGCGTGAAGTACGGCTGCAGCTTGTTCATCACACTTGGAGCAACCGGCGGAATGTTGACCGCGTTGATGAACGGCTCATTACGCAGGATATGGAGCACCTGCTCCGATACATCAATAGCCACATTCTCCTGGGCTTCTATCGTGGAGGCACCCAGATGCGGAGTTACGATGATCTTAGGATGCGTAAGGAACGGATGATCCGCCGCTGGCGGCTCCTTCTCGAATACATCGAAGGCGGCACCGGCTACAATGCCGCTGTCAATCGCTTCAACCAGAGCCATTTCATCAATGACACCGCCACGGGCACAGTTGATGATGCGCATGCCTTTTTTCATGACTTCAAATTGCGGGCGCGAGATCATGTGGCGGGTCTCCGGGGTCAGCGGGGTATGAACGGTAATGAAATCTGCTCCGCGCACAATGTCGTCCACCGAGGCCAGCTTCACTTCCATTTTCTCTGCACGGTCTGCCGTGAGGAACGGATCGTAGGCCAGAATGTCCATGCCGAAGGCTTTGGCGCGTTTCGCCACCTCGCTGCCGATCCGGCCCATTCCGAGCACGCCCAGTGTTTTGCCGCGCAGCTCTACACCCAGGAAGGTCTTTCTGTCCCATACGCCGGAGATTGTCTTGGCATAAGCTTGAGGAATATGGCGGGCCAAGGCCATCATCATGGCAAAAGCATGTTCACAGGTTGTAATCGTATTGCCGTCCGGGGCATTAATAACGACTACACCGCGCTGTGTGGCTGCCTCCAGCTTGATATTGTCTACGCCCACTCCGGCACGGCCGATAACCTTGAGATTAGTACCGGCTGCGATAATTTTGTCCGTTACGGTAGTCTGGCTGCGAACGAGTAAGCCGTCATATTCGCCAATGATTGCAATAAGCTCATCTTCACTAAGTCCTGTTTTTTTGTCTACAGTCACATCGCTTGCGTCCATCAATTGCTGAATACCCAAATCGCTGATCGGGTCCGATACTAATACTTTGTACATGGTCTCTTGTCCTCCTTCAAATGGGAAAGCTAATATATATGCCAAGGATTGCCCGGTAGGGGTAATCCGCAGTACCTGATCTCACAATCCTAGCTTAACACTGAAGTAACGCGCTGTCGCATAAAAGAAAAAGCGTGCAGAAATGCCTGATTCGGGCGCTATAGGGCAATAAAAAAACTCCCAACCCCATACTACTGCCGTAGTAAGGGACGAGAGTTGTCGTGGTACCACCCTAATTCACTGCATCGGTTAAGAAGCAGCCTCATTCGCCTGCAAAGGCCACACTGGTAACGGAGTGATCCGATTGTATCTACTCAAGGTTCAATACAATATCTCAGGAGCGCTAAAGATTAATGTCCGCCACCGGTTCTCACCACCCACCGGCTCTCTGAAGACTGCAAGTAATCTTTGTTCCATCATCGGTTTTGCTTGATTAATTTGTCATAATGTAACATGGTGATGCCAAGTGTGTCAATACTATTCTTCCGTTTCGTGCTGCCTTGAAGTGAACCGTGTTTTTCGTTATGATGCAATAACTGGTCCTACTCATAGAAGAACGGGAGCTGCGGCATGATTTCCTTGCCGTAATATTGTTCCCGCCATTTGATGAAGTCCTGCTCCTGCACCGCACCGGTTGAGATGAGCAGGGTGACTGAGGACTGAATATCATTCAGTCTCAGCGAGCTGGCTGTCCCGGAATAGATCATATCGTCAATCTTGGCGGTTATATCCTGGGGATCGTAGCTGGCATAGATGCCGCGGTTCAGCATCATGTCGGCGATGGATGCATTCTTCAGCAGCAGCGGCATTTTTTTCCACTGGATGAAGGTGAGCGTCTTCTGTCCGCCGGACTTCTGCGGAATGGCCGGGCTGGTCTTCGACCCCCATTTGAGCATGGAGTCATAGAAGTTCTTCTGTGCCAGCAGGCCGAACTTCACGGCGCTGGTGGTGAAGTTGTCGCTTTTCAGTATTTTGGCGGCTTCCGCGCCGGAAGCACCTGCCGATACCTTGCCCGAGGCCTGGGAGAAGAGCGTGAGACTCTTAAGAATATTCAGCTGTGATTCATAGAGCAGCGGAGAATTGGTGAAGAGGGAATCCTGGGTCACCTTGTCATACTGCTTGTCTGCCAGAAGACCCAGGTTCTTCAGCGTGGCCGCGTTCTGGCGTTCGTCTGTGCTGCGTGCAAGACTGTCCACCTGATCGTTCCAATTGCGCTTGAATTCCCGATACGGCAAAAATACGTTATGATAAAAGGTAACAAGATCCTGCTGCTGGTAGGAGCCGGAGAATTCCTCGGCACTTTTGTCGCCGGCCAGCTGTGCATATTTAGCCTCGGTCTTGTCTGCTCCAACCTTTACTCCCGTAAAAAATGAAGCGAATGCGGATATTAGAAAAAACAAAAAACCTAGTGTGTACAACATTTGAGTGCGGGAGGTACGGCTGTTCATGATTAGGTGCTCCTTCGTATAGGTAAATTATCTTATGTCAAAACATTTATAGAACAGGCAGGTTATAATGAAAAAATTCAAATTGGGTGAAATCAAAATTAAAAAGGCCGATCCACAGCAGTTAACAGACAAGCTGTTACTCATTAATCTGTATATTACGCAGGGCCTTACCTTATTTATCGGTTTGATATGGATATTATTGCAGAAAAGAAATCCTATTCACATATTAAATTTTCCGGAGAGTCTACATTTCGTGTATTGGGGCCTTGGCCTTGCGGTAATTATGCTTGCCGTTGATTTCCTGTTGACCCATATTGTTCCTGAGGATGCCATGGATGACGGGGGAATTAATGAACTTTTGTTCGGCAAACGGCCTTTGTGGCATATTATTGTCATTTCTGCGGTGGTGGCAGTCTGTGAGGAGCTTTTGTTCCGCGGAGCGATCCAGCATTCCCTCGGACCGTATTGGACCAGTATTCTGTTTGCCGTTATTCATGTCCGTTATCTGCGCCACTGGCTTCCTACAGGCTGGGTATTCCTCAGCAGCTATGGTCTCGGGCTTATTTATATCCATTCGGGCAGTCTGTGGGCACCGATCTTGTGCCATTTCCTTATAGATTTGTTCTCCGGTATGGTCATTCGTTACAGGAGGGTATCATGACAGAACAATTAAGCCGGGTGAGGTCCCGCCAGAAACAGCGTAAGCGTGAAGAACAACCTCCAGTCCAAACGAATAAAAGAACCCCTGCTTCTAATACAGCTGCAGAACGGACGGACAATCCGGTGGTCGCGGCAGGAACCTTGTCCAGAAAGGACCGCTTATCAGGCCGCAGGGCCTCCAGAAGGCCTGAGCGTGAGGCGGTGCAGCAGGAAGGGGAGGATACCCCGTCGCGTACGCAGAGTTATCCGTCGGAACGAATCCGCTTCAGCAAAATGTTCGTGAATTCACTGATTGTCCTGTTTCTTATGCTGCTCGGGTTCCTGCTCTGGTGGGGATTTGCGGGGGCACCTGAACTGAGAAAATTATGGAATTGACCTGGCTGCTCATTCTCTTGGCCGTGTGTCTGGGAGTGGCGGGGGTTATGGGCATCCTGATGGTTGCTGCCGCCTTCAAGAAACAGATTATAGCCGAGGATATTGTGCTGGAACGGCTTCCTGCCGCGTTCGACGGCTTCCGGATTCTGTTCATCACCGATATTCACCGCCGCCGGCTTCCGGAGGATATGCTGAACCCGCTGCGGGGGAAGGTGGACGCTGTTCTGCTGGGCGGTGACCTGACAGAGAAGGGCAGCCCCATCGAGCGCCTGCTGGACAATCTGACGCTGGCCGCCTCGATTGCGCCTGTGTATGCGGTTCACGGCAATCATGATTACCGGGCGAATATCACGCTGGTGGACCGTATGATCCGGGGCAGCGGCGCCATGCTGCTGGAGGACGAGAACCATTCCATGGAGCGGGCCGGAGCACGGCTTATCCTTACGGGGGTTGATTTTCCGCGAAAAGGGGGCAAGATGGCCTATTCGTCTCTGCCCGGCGTGTCTGAAGAGGATGCCGGAGCTTTCCGGATGATCCTGGTCCATGATCCGCTCTGGCTGTCCCGGCAGCAGGAAGTGCCTGCAGATCTGATTCTGGCCGGACACACGCATGGCGGGCAGGTCGTTCTGCCCTTGCTGAGGAATAGACATACCGATGAGTTCTACCGTAAATATAATGCGGGGATGTACGAAATTCCCCGGGCCGGAGAGTCCGCCCTCCCGCCGCTGAAGATGCTGATCAGCCGGGGGTACGGCACCGCACATCTGCCGCTGCGCTGGGGCAGTCCCGCCGAGATGCATGTGCTGACCCTGCGCTGCGGGGAGAAACAACATTCTGTGTAATGCAGAGCTACATACAAGCGGACATGAAGAAACGGCTGCCCCCTGCGGGACAGCCGTTTCTTCCAGCTTATCAGACGTATTCGGAAGAGCTTAGCGCATCTTCAGCTCAATACTGCGCGGATCGACAAAGCTGTACCCCTTGCCTTCAAGTGTGGTCAGCAGGGTATCAAGCGCCTCCACTGTCCAGGGCAGCTCATGCATCAGAATGTTGCTGCCGGAATGGAGCTGGCTGGTCACATTAGTGATCAGCTTCTCCGTTTTGCCCGTGTCCTTGGCCTTCATCTCCCAGTCCAGGGAGCCGACAGACCAGGTCATATAGAGCATGCCGTTCTCAGCGGCGATCTTCTTGCCTACATCACCGCCAGCGCCGTGCGGCGGACGGAAGAAGTGTGGCGTCTCTCCGGTAATCTCCTTGACGATATTCTGAACATCCTCAATCTGCTTCTTCACTTCGGCTTCGGACTTGTCCTTCAGCACAATGTGATCCCAGCTATGATTGCCGAGAATGCCGCCCCGGTTGTGAATCAGCTCCAGCAGCTCGGGATGCTCCTTCACCCGGTAACCGTTGACGAAGAAAATAGCTTTGGCCTTATGCTTGTCCAGCGTATCCATCAGCGGATTGATTAATTCCGCTTCCTTCGGCCCGTCATCGAAGGTCAGCAGGACCACCTTTTTGTTAGTGGCGGCATCGTTCGGGATGATGTCGTAATTCTTGTTCATATGGTACAGCAGCGGTACCTCTTCAGCGCTGGCTGCCGTTGTCGGCTGTGCGGCGGGGCTGTTCACCTCACTGGAGGCGGAGGGTGCGGCCTCCGGCGATGCAGTCGCGCCTGGCGAAGCAGTTGCCTCCGGTGATGCCTCCGTAGTTGCCGTAGCCGCCGCCGGCTGCTGGGTTGCCGAAGTCTTAGGATCATTCTCTGCGGATTGGTTGCCCGAATTTCCGCCGCTGCTGCAAGCTGACAGCAGACAAGCTGCAAGGAGCAGCGTTATTGTTGCTTTACCCACTTTTTTCATCTCGCTTTCTTGTTGTTTGGCTGTATGAGCCGCTGTCTTTCCGCGAACACTAAGCATGATTTTACCATACAAGGAGGTTAGAGATATGAATACTTCGTCATTTCTGTGCGGAGTGCTGATGGGGGCAGCCGCCAGTATGATTATGTCCAAAAAACGCAGCGCCATGATGTCTGCTCTGCTCAACTCGAACGGTTCTTCCCACAATGCAGCGGATAAAGCCAAGGATAAAATTATGGGAATGGCCATGACGGGCTTCGGAAGCACTGCTGCGGGCAGCAGCCATGAACCTTCAGGCTCACATGTATCCGGCGGCAGCGCCCATAAAGAGGAATCCCTTAAGTCCAAAGAATCGAATTTGAACATGCTGAAGGATTTCATCCGCAGCAATCCCGATGTGAAGCATGAGGTAGAACAGATTCTCAAAGACACTCATACAGCCATACCGGGTTTGTAACCGGATTTAGCCGCTGCAGAATCATTTTGGCGATGCTGGCATCGCCGGAGTGATTCTTTTTTTTAGTTCAACGGTCCCGCTTTACATATAATGGGCGGCAAATCGGGCCTAATCTATATTTATTTACGTGCATTTGTAGCGTCAAAATGATAACATACATACATAGTAACCATTTTTGGCTCATTACTCGGGACTCATCATACATTAATATTAAATGAGCTTGCAAAAGGAGGATCCTGTCATGAGAATAGAGCGATTAAGTCAAGATAAGATACGGATTTTCCTCACTTTTGACGACCTGAGCGAGCGGGGCATCCAGAAGGAAGACATGTGGCAGGAGGTTCCCAAGGTGCACGACCTTTTTACGGAAATGATGGATCAGGCGTACAGTGAGCTTGGATTTGACGCCACAGGTCCGCTTGCCGTGGAAGTGTTCGCATTGCCCGCGCAAGGCATGGTCGTTATAGTGACCCGGGGGAAATATGATCACCATCAGTACGGTGGGGCCGGGGAAGATGAATTGCCTGAAGAGATTTACGAAATGGAAGTTACTCTTGAACAAAGCGACTCCATTGTATATGCATTCCGCGATTTCGAGGTTCTGGTGGAAGCGGCTCACGTACTCATCGGCAATATTACTTCTCAAGGACAACTGTATTCTTATAATGATAAATGGTACCTCTACTTCGACCCGAAGGAATTTGAAGAGTCAGCCTTATCAGGGCTGGTAGGCGTGCTTGCAGAGTTCGGAGATGCATCTCCGGTGACCCAGGCCGTGCTGGCTGAATACGGCAAGACAGTGATGGCGGAGAATGCCATACAGCTGTTATGCACTCATTTTAAGCGCCAGGAATAGGCGGGGCGGTTCTTAACCCCATTCAGCAGAAAATCAGGTTTTAGCGCAGGGGAGGCTATTCGGTGCTTTTGTTATCGGTCATTTCGTCAGCAGTAGCACCGGGACTCGCGCTGCTGACTTTTTTCTATCTGAAAGACAAGTATGATCAGGAACCGCTCCATATGGTGCTGAAGGTGTTTTTGCTTGGCCTGCTTGTTGTTTTCCCCGTGATGATCATCCAGAGAGGCCTTGTGCTTGGTCTGGACGGCGGTCCGTATGTGGATTCCTTTTTGATCTCAGCCGGTGTCGAGGAAGCCCTGAAGTGGTTCGTGCTGTACCATATGATTTATAATCATACCGAATTTGACGAGCCTTATGATGGAATACTATATGCCGTAGCGATTTCGCTCGGTTTCGCAACGATAGAGAATGTAATGTATGCATGGTACAGCAATGCTTCAATCGGCTCCATGATTTTGAGGGCGCTGCTCCCGGTCTCCGGACATGCCATGTTTGGCGTGATTATGGGATATCATATGGGCAGAGCCAAGTTTTCGGGCGGGGTCAAGACAAGAAGAATACTGCTGATTTCCTTGCTGCTGCCTTGGCTTTGGCATGGAATCTATGATTTTCTGCTGGTCACCACAGCGAACTACTGGATCTGGTTTATCGTGCCTCTGATGGCCGTCTTATGGTACGGGGGCATGGGGAAGGTAGCGCGGGCCAACAGCCGTTCCCCGTTTCGTTTTTTGAAGCGTGAGGAAGAGGTTAACCTATAAAACAGATGGACACACTTAATCCTACAGGGCAGTTCCGTTAGGCCAGGAATTCCAGAAAGGAGAGAGGTGTCTTTTTTTGCGCGTAAAAGTTCGGATTGTCTGCAAGCAGTGCGGTGAAACCTACATATTAAGAGGAAATAAGGAGCAGGGGGTTATCCAGACCGGCTTCAAGCAGTGTTTGTGCAGCAGTGTTAGCGGCTTCGAAATCGAGGAACGGGTGTAAGTGGGAAGTATTCACTTCCTTTATTGGGTACAGCGGGTGCATAAGACTTCTCAGTTATTGTCAAACTAACGGCAATAAGCTACCGAAAGGAGTTATGCGGACCTATGTACAAAAGATTAAGTGCCATAATGTTCCCGCTTACCGCACTCTTGCTGCTTGGAGCGCTGGTCTGGGGGTATCAGGAGAATCAGGAGAAGAACTCTATTCTGATCAAGGCGGAGAATCAGTATCAGCGTGCGTTCCATGATCTGTCCTTTCATGTGGAGCGGCTGCACGGGGAGCTGGGGAATACGCTTGCGGTGAATACCACCTCCAACGGAATGCACCGTAAGGGACTGGTCAATGTATGGCGGATTACCAGCGAGGCACAGAACGAGATTAACCAGCTGCCGCTGACATTGCTGCCGTTCAGTGAGACGGAGGAATTCCTCTCCAAAATCGCAAATTTCTCTTACAAGGCGGCGGTACGTGATTTCACCAAGAAGCCGCTCTCAGAGGGCGAGATGGCGAATCTGAAGACACTCTACGAGAATTCCGCCGAAATCTCCAGGGACCTGCAGAAGGTTCAGGACAAGGTAATCGGCAAGAAGCTGCGCTGGATGGATGTCGAGACAGCACTCGCCACAGAGGAGAAGGCTGAAGACAATACGATTATAGACGGGTTCAAAACCGTTGACAAACGCGTGGCGGCTTATCCGGAACTGGATTATGGCCCTTCAGTGGCGAGCATCTATGACAAGCGTTCGGTGAAGAAGCTGGGCGGCAAGCCCGTTACAGGGGAGCAGGTCAAAGCCAAGGCGCTGAAATTCGCCGGGCTGGGCGGGAAAGCTCAGGTGAAGATTCAGGAGAACGGCAAAGGAACCGAGTGGGCCTCTTATACTGCCACTGTAACATCCAGTGACCATAAGGAACCGGTCTCCATGGATTTCACGGCGGAAGGCGGCCTGCTGATCTCTTACAACGACAACCGGGAGGTGGGTCCGGCCAAGGTGTCCATGAAGCAGGCGGTGGAGAAGGCGGGCAGCTTCCTGAAGAAGAAGGGATACCCCGGCATGACCGCAGTCAGTGCGGACAGATATGATAATCTGGGCAATCTGACCTTCGTCAGCAGCCAGGACGGCGTTCTGATCTATCCCGAGAAAATGACCGTGCGCGTCGGGCTGGACACAGGTGAAGCTACAGGCTTCCAGGCCAGCGATTATGTGCAGGAGCATAAGGAGAAGCGTGTATTGCCGAAGCCGAAGCTGTCCCTGGCTGAAGCCAGAGCGATGCTTAATCCGGAGTTCGAGGAGTTGTACAACCGGCTGGCCTGGATTGAGAATGAAGATGCGGTGGAGCTGCTCACTTATGAATTCGGCGGCAAAATCAACGGCTCGCAGTTCAGGATCTATCTGAATGCCGATGACGGTAATGAGGAAGCTGTAGAGCAGGTGCGAACCTCTTCGGGAGCGCAGGATAAATAACCGGGCTCTTCGTCCCGGCGAGACAAGCTATGCTATAGAACTGGCGTATTTCCGGTTGCGGGAATGCGCCTTTTATAAATTATAAGGACCAGCCGCGAGGGGCCATGCTATAATCGGTTTAGCATTAATTACTAACTCAAGCGGCGGTGACTGGTTTGTATCCCAAAATCAACGAATATATACACCTTCAGGTAGCATCCAGCGATGCAGCGGAGTCTGAGACTGAGTACCGGGCGCGGATTGCCGACATGGAGGATGAGAGCTTTCTTATAGAAATCCCTATGCAGGAGGGCAACGGACGGCTCAAGAAGCTGTTCGTCGGAGACGAGCTGTCGGTCTATTTCATTACAGAGGGCGGCATTAAGAATTATTTCAATACCCATGTGATCGGGTTCAAGGAAGAGGTCATCCGGATGGTCCGGCTGCGCAAGCCTGCGGCGGAATCCATCTTCAAAATTCAGCGGCGCAGCTTTTTCCGTGTCAATGCCGAACTGGAGCTTGCCGTTAAAGATGCCATGGGCAGCCGGTTTCTGGTGCGTACCGAGGATATCGGCGGCGGAGGAACGTCATTCTTAAGCGATGCCAAGATTACTTTGAAGGTGGCGGATAAGCTGGTCTGCTGGCTGCTCGTATCCTACCGCAACGGAAGCACAGAGCATGTTCATTTTGAAGGCGAGATTGTGCGGATGAAACCGCTGGATACCGGGCGGAATCTGGTCATGGTCAAATTCTCGGCAATTTCCGATGCGGAACGCCAAAAAATTATCCGGTATTGTTTTGAACGCCAATTTGATTTCCGCAACCGCTGATCCGCTGCGCGGGAATCTTCAAAAGGCATCAAAATAAGCTTTTTTCTCCCCAAAAAACCTCACAGTCATTTTGCACTGAGTGTTAAACTGTGGTATAATTTTATAAGTCGCAGGCAATGCCTGCTTTTTTCTTGATAATATCAGCAAGTTCCTAGAGAGACATGTCGATAGGCATATTTCCTGCGGAAGAGTAGTTGAGGAGGAATGCCCCGTTGGACAGGCAGGGTACACATACTAACGACAGAATTAACGTCGCCATCGACGGACCTGCCGGGGCAGGCAAGAGCACTGTAGCCCGATTGGTAGCACGGGAGCTGTCTTACATCTATGTTGACACGGGTGCGATGTACCGGGCAATCACCTGGTATATGATTCGTGAAGGCATAGCTGCGGAGGAGCATGAGCTGGTGGACCGGAAGGTCCAGGGCATGGTGATTGAGCTTCTCCCGGAGAAAGATGTGCAGAAGGTGCTGATTAATGGGGAAGACATGACCCCGCATATCCGCAGTCTTCAGGTCAGCGGCCAAGTGTCGCAGTATGCTAAGATTGAAGGTGTAAGATCCAGACTGAGTCAATTGCAGCGCCATATGGCGCTCCGCAAGGGAGTCGTAATGGATGGCCGGGATATCGGTACGACCGTACTGCCGGATGCCGAAGTGAAGATTTTCATGACGGCAAGTGTGGAGGAGCGTGCTCTCCGTCGTTATAAGGAACTGAAGGATACGGAAACAGTGACTCTCCAGCAGCTTGAACATGATATCGCAGCGCGGGACCGGCTTGATGAAGGCCGTGAAATTTCACCGCTGTGCCGTGCCGAAGATGCCATTCTTCTGGATACGACGCATATGGATATCCATCAGGCCGTGGAAGCCATCGTCTCCCACTGCAGAACTTATGTTGACGGGGAGAGAAATTAGCTATGATTTATGCCATTTGCGTTGCCTTGCTTCGCCTGATTTATGCCATTCTGTTCCCGCTTAAGATTGTGGGAAGAGACAATGTGCCGAAGGAGGGCGGGGTCCTGCTCTGCGCGAATCACATCAGCCTGCTTGATCCCATGACGCTCGGCATTAAGCTGAAACGACAGGTAAGATACATGGCCAAGGCGGAATTGTTCGACGTTCCGGTGCTGGGCTGGCTCATTAAGAAAGTGGGCGCTTTTCCTGTCAAACGTGGCGGCGTAAGCAAAGAATCCATTAAGACGTCCCTTAACACGCTCCGCAGCGGACATGTAATGGGCATCTTCCCGGAAGGAACGCGGAATTCCGATTCCGGTTCAGCCAAGAAAGGGGCGGCAAGCTTTGCGCTCCGCAGCGGCGCAGCCGTTGTACCGGCAGCCATTATCGGTTCCTACAAGCCGTTTCGCCGGATGACTGTGGTATATGGTGAGCCCATTGACCTCAGTTCGTTTGAAGGTGCGGGAAGCGATTCTCTGGAAGCGGTAACCGATGTGATTATGGGCCGTATCCACGAAATGATCAGTACCGGCAAGCCCAGTTCGCGGTAAGATAAGGGCAGGATTTCATGGTTCCTTGAATAGCTTATTAATAACAGCATAACCGCTATTTTTTGGAACATACTAATTTACAAAGTGAAATTGGTTTTACCAAGCGTAATGATTGTTTTGAACTCTGCTCTACGCGGGTTTAAATAAATGGGGTTTTGAATCGAGGAGGGTAATCACATGTCTGAAGAAATCAAGAATCAAGAAGCTGCGGATAACGTTGAGAACAACGAAACCGTGGAAGTGACAGAAGCTGTGGAATCCACAGAAGCTGTTGCAGGTACTGAAGAAGAAGTGACAAGCCAAGAAGGTATGGAAATTATTTCCTTGAAAAAAGGCGATACCGTGAAAGGAACAATCGTCAAAATCGAAGATAACCAAGCTTATGTAAGCATTGGATATAAATACGACGGCGTTATTCCTATTCGCGAATTGTCTTCCGTTCAGCTGGACAATGCCGCAGCAGCGGTAGAAGTCGGCCAAGAAGTGGAATGCAAGGTTGTCAGCATCAACGACAACAAGGAGAGCCTGGTGCTTTCCAAGCGTGCAATCGACAGCGAGAAATCATGGGAAGATCTGGAGAAATATTTTGCTTCCCAGGAATCCTTTGAAGTTACTGTGGCTGACGTTGTCAAAGGCGGCCTTGTGGCTGACGTTGGCGCGCGCGGCTTCATCCCTGCTTCCATGGTTGAACGTCACTTCGTTGAAGATTTCAGCGACTACAAAGGCCGCACTTTGCGTGTCAAAGTGAAAGAGCTTGACCGTGAGAACAGCAAGGTGATTCTCTCCGCCAAAGAAGTTCTGGAAGAAGAATTCGAAGCTAACAAGCAGAAGATTATGGCTGAGCTGTCCGAAGGACAAATCATCGAAGGTACGGTTCAACGTCTGACTCAATTCGGCGCATTTGTTGATGTTGGCGGCGTTGACGGACTTGTTCACGTATCCGAGATCGCTTGGAACCACGTGGAGAAGCCATCTGATGTAGTATCTGAAGGCGATAAGGTTCGCGTTAAAGTACTTAAGGTTGATCCTGAGAAGGGCAAAATCAGCCTCAGCATCAAAGCAGCAGCTCCAGGTCCTTGGGATTCCGCTTCCGGACAGATCAACATCGGCGATGTAGTTACAGGCGAAGTTAAACGTCTTGTGAACTTCGGCGCATTCGTTGAACTGCTTCCAGGCGTTGAAGGCCTTGTGCATATCTCCCAGATCTCCCACAAGCACATTGGTACTCCGCATGAAGTGCTCAAAGAAGGACAGGAAGTACAAGTGAAAGTCCTTGACTTCAATCCATCCGAGAAGCGCGTAAGCCTGAGCATCAAGGAAACAGAAGAAGCTCCGGCTCCTTCGGCCAGACCAGAACGCAGCAACAGCAGAGACAGAGCGCCTAAGGAAGTGCTGAACAATCCTAACGTATCGCTCAGCAACGAAGGCCTCAGCTTTACACTGGCTGAACGTTTCGGCGACAAGCTGGACAAATTCAAGGGTAACAACTAATCCCTTTGTTATCTCATCATAACGGGTAAAGTAATCGGCGAGCCCTCGATAAGAGGGTTCGCCGATTGTGTTTTACAGGGCTAATACAGATTGGCAGGACAGTGATTAGGCAGTTAGCCAATTGTAAGGTTTTTTGCTATGATGAGTAACGTAGGAAGACAGGAGGAATGTATATGGCAAGACCCGTAGTGGCCATCGTAGGCAGGCCTAACGTCGGTAAATCGACGATATTTAACCGGCTGATTGGCGATAGACTGGCCATCGTAGAAGATAAACCGGGGATTACACGCGACCGGATATATGGAGTATCAGACTGGAACGGCAAATCCTTCAGTGTCATTGATACTGGCGGGATTGAAATTGACGGTGAAGACGCTATTCTGAAGTCGATCCGCGTTCAGGCGGAGCTGGCTATCGAAGAAGCGGATGTAATCGTCTTTATGTGCGAGGCGAAGAGCGGACTTACGAGTTCGGATGAGGAAGTCGCACAGATTCTGTTCCGTTCCGGCAAGCCGATCGTTCTGGCTATTAATAAAGTGGATAACATGAAGCGCACAGAAGATATTTATGAATTCTACAGCCTTGGAATTGGCGATCCGATCGGAATTTCAGGAAGCCACGGAACCGGAATCGGAGATTTGCTCGATGCGGTTGTTGAACGTCTGCCTGATAAGACTGAGGTGGAATATGATGATGATGTCATCCGGGTGGCATTGATCGGCCGTCCGAATGTAGGGAAATCCTCGCTGGTAAATGCTATTCTTGGCGAAGAACGCGTCATTGTCAGCGATGTTGCGGGTACTACACGCGATGCGATTGATACGCCTTTTGAACGGGACGGCCAGCGTTATGTGCTGATCGACACTGCAGGTATGCGCAAACGCGGCAAGGTCTATGAGAACACAGAGAAATATAGTGTTATGAGAGCCATGAAGGCGATTGAACGCGCGGATGTTGTACTCGTTGTGATCAACGGCGAAGAAGGCATTATTGACCAGGACAAGCATATTGCCGGTTATGCCCATGATGCGGGCAAAGCCTCGATCTTTGTCGTCAACAAATGGGATGCCATTGAGAAAGACGACAAGACCATGCAGAACTTTGAACGCAATATCCGGGATCACTTCCTGTTCATGAGCTATGCCCCGGTCGTGTTCCTGTCTGCACTTACGAAACAGCGTCTGCAGAAGCTGCTGCCTGTCGTACAGCATGTAGCTCAACAGCACGCTCTCCGCATTACAACGCATCTGGTGAATGATGTCGTATCAGATGCCGTGGCGATCAATCCTCCGCCAACGGACAAAGGACGCCGTCTGCGCATTAATTATGTAACCCAGGTTGCTACGAAGCCGCCGACCATTGTGGTATTCGTCAATGATCCTTCGCTGATGCACTTCTCCTACGAACGTTACCTGGAGAACAAGCTGCGCGCAGCATTCAATTTCGAGGGTACACCGATCCGTCTCTTTACACGGCGCAAATCCGAAAACGAAGGTTAGGGGAGAAGAGTAGTGGCGTTTGAACTTCTGGTGATCGTTATAAGCTATCTGCTTGGCTCCATCAGCTTCAGCGTATTGCTCGCCCGGCTGCTCAAAGGGATTGATATCCGCCAATATGGAAGCGGCAATGCAGGAGCGACCAATACACTGCGTGTGATGGGGAAGGGACCGGCCATACTGGTGCTGTTTCTGGACGTACTGAAGGGAATTGCCGCAGTCTGGCTTGGTACATGGGCCGGCGGCTGGGGAACCTGGGTTGCAGTGGCCTGTGGCCTCGCTGCCATCATCGGGCATAACTGGCCGGTCTATTTTCACTTTCGCGGAGGAAAGGGCATTGCTACGACGATTGGCGTAATGGCTACGCTTGTATTTTGGCCTGCGCTTATTGCCGGTGTTATTGCCATTCTCGCTATTGTTCTTACCCGGTATGTCTCGCTGGGTTCACTGATTTTTGTGGCCCTGACTCCGGTATTCCTGCTGTTCACGGATTATACGGCCCCAGAGCTGTGGGGAAGTCTGATCATCGTACTGTTCGCGTTCTGGCGTCACCGCAGCAATATTGTGAAGATCTCGCAGGGCCGTGAGAACAAAATCGGCTCCAAAGCCAAGGAGGGGAATCGCGTTGTCTGATAAAGTAACCGTGCTGGTCGCGGGCAGTTGGGGAACTGCGCTGGCTACTGTGCTGGCGGCTAACCACTCGGAGGTTTATCTGTGGACGCGAAAGCCTGAACAGGCTGCCGAGATTAACGGGGCGCATACGAATCATCATTTCCTGCCGGGGATCAAGCTTCCCGGGAATATTATAGCCACTACGGATATGGAGACTGCCGTCTCCGGCTCCAAGGCGGTGGTCATTGTGGCGCCTTCTTCCGGGATGCGCCAGGTTGCGCACAGCCTGAAGCCGTTCTGGAAGAAAGACATGCTCTGTATTCACGCCACGAAGGGCTTTGAGACCGAGACCATGAAGCGGATGTCGACAGTGATCTCGGAGGAGCTGGGCTGCAGCGAAGGCGATATTGTTGTGCTCTCCGGCCCCAGCCATGCTGAGGAGGTTGTACGGCTCTGCCCGACGACTGTTGTGGTGGCTTCGCCGGATGAGAGCCGTGCCAAAGCGGCGCAGGGTCTGTTCATTAACAATGACTTCCGGGTGTATACCAACAGGGATCAGCTCGGGGTAGAACTGGCTGGTGCGCTGAAAAACATTATCGCGCTCGGTGCAGGACTGTCCGATGGTCTGGGCTTCGGGGACAACGCGAAGGCAGCGCTGCTTACCCGCGGCCTGGCCGAGATCTCGCGTGTCGGTGTTGAGATGGGGGCGAATCCTCTGACGTTCTCCGGCCTTGCCGGACTCGGTGACCTTGTCGTAACTGCAACCAGCCAGCACAGCCGTAATTGGCGTGCCGGTTCCATGCTGGGCCAGGGTCAGCCTCTGGCGGAGGTGCTGGAATCCATGGGCATGGTTGTCGAAGGCATCCGGACTACGGAGGTCGCTTATGCCATCTCACTCAAGCTGGGAGTGCAGATGCCGATTACAGACCAGATCTATCATGTGCTGTTCAAGGGCAGAACACCGCGTAATGCTGTGGAAGCCTTGATGGGCCGTGACCGCAAGACTGAGATGGAAGTTATCTCTCAGGAGACCTGGGAGCAGTGGCATTCCTGATCACGTTCACCTTTTACCGGGGGTTCTCATATGTTGTAATGGGGACTTACGGAGGAGGGATGAACAGTGAGCAAAGATTTTTCCAAGGATGCTTTGAACGCCATCAACAAGAAGACGGGCAAAAACATCTCCGAAGGCGCCATCAAAAAGCTGGCCGGAACGGTCAAGCCGGGGACCACGCAGAATGAAGCCCAGCTCCGCCAGTTAATTAAACAGGTGTCAGCCATGGCCAAGGTACCGGTCAGCGAGGCTACCGTGCAGGAGATCGTCAATGCTGTTAAAAAAGGCGGCGCCGGTTCCGGTACGATGGAGTCATTAATGAAAATGATGCTGAAAAAATAGCATATCCGTAAGGCAAATCCATCCCCGCCGGGATGGATGCTGTTCAGACTGGGCATAGACACCGGAATCATTCTGATTTCGCGGTTTATGCCTTTTTTTGTGGCGGCCTGAAAATTATACTTAAAAAAGTTCGGAATTCACGCTATAATAGTCGCAATCCCGGTAAAGTGAAATGGAGGCGCATGAAATATGGACCCGATGACAAAAATGTGGCTGTCACTGATAGCGGTACTGATTATGGGCTTATCCGTTTTTTTGATTACTTTTGCACGCAGCAAGACCAGAGGCCTGCTTAGAGCCGTTCTTTCCGTGATCGCATTTGTATTCCTGCTGATCGGAATTTTGGGCGGGGCCGCTTCAATTATGTAAGCATTTACATTATATTCAGACAGACGTATTTCTGACAGAATCGATAGATGATTTTACAGGAATGGGGCGTGTGTGATCAATGGCCGGTTCAGGAATTCCTTATGCAGTGGAGACCGCGCTTGGCAGCATCGTGGAGAAATTAGACTTCTGCGGATTCGGCAAGCCGCCGGTGTGGCTGCTTGGTGGAAGCTGCGGACTGTTGCTGCATGGGGTTCAGCTGAATACTCTCCCGCGTGATATTGATCTCTATTGCGATCTGGAGGATACCCTGCGGCTTCATCAGGCACTGCTGAGGTATACCGTAAGCAGCCCGGAAGAGGACTTCAGCGGCAGCTGCTTCTCCATGCGCGGGCTCTATTTCATTGGAGAAGTGAAGGTTGAGCTGGTGGGCGGGTTCAGAATCGGTGCCGGCTCCCTGCAATATGCTGTGGATGTCGGTACGCTGCAGCAACATGCCCCTACAAGTCATTATGAAGGGATTGGCCGTCTGTCACTGATGCCGGTCGTCCATGAGCTGATCTTCAATCTCCTGCGCGGCAGGGAGGATCGCTGCCTGGCCATCGCGGAACTCATCAAGGGGGATGTGGCTGCCCATCTGCCGCTCCTGCACCAGCTCATTGAGGAGAATCACCTGGAACCGGAGGTGCAGTCGAGACTGGACGGGCTTCTGGGGATATCGGAATCGTTGCAGATCTAAGTGAATGACAGGAAAGGACGCATGTAGAATGAACGCTCAATCTAAAATAACGGTTACTTTCCTTCCGGATAACAAGAGCGCCTCCGTTAAGCCTGGAGTCTCGCTGCTGGAGGCCGTACGCAAGGCCGGAATCGTGTTGCCTACCCGCTGCGGCGGCAAGGCTGGATGCATGATGTGCAAAGTGTCAGTGGAGAGTACGGAGCAGGCAGCGCTTAGACCTCCTGCCGAAGCGGAGAAGCGCAAGCTGGGCAGTCTGCTGGATGAAGGGGTCCGCCTGGCTTGTCAGGCCGCCGTGTGGGGCGATGTTCGCGTGCGTATTCCTGAGGACCCGCTTAAGGCGGCTGTACGCCGCAGACTGGAAGCGGCGCGCCGTGGAGAAGCGGAGGAGCTGTGGTGACAGTCAAGGCTGACGTCTGCACGCAGAGAAACCAACAAAGAGGAGGTTGTGAATGGACTCCAGACAGCAGGTGAAGCTCACGGAGAGACAGAGGAAGAGGCGGAGGAGAGCAGCGATGCTGCCGGTGCTCATCCTGCTGATCTTGTCACTTGGCGGCTGTATGTACCCCGGAGACCAGCAGAAGCCCGGCGGCGGAGCCCGCGAGAGTGTGAAGCGGGTGCAGGCCGCGGTAGACGATTATCAGGAGCAGGAGGGGCTGCTTCCGATCTTGACCAGCGGGGAAGCCACGCCAAGATATGAGAAATTTGTGATTGACCTGAACAAGCTCCAGCAGGAGGGATACCTCGATGAGATCCCGGCTGCTGCATTTGAGAAGGGCGGCAGCGCTTATTTTCTTATTCTGGATGAAGAGACTGACCCTAAGGTTAAATTGATGGACCTGGTGACCGTACAGAAGGTAAACGATATCCAGCGTAAGGTGAACCAGTATAAGTCTGCACACGGCGGGAAGCTGCCTGCGGAAGACGAGATGTATCCGGGCCTGTCGGCTATTGATTCCAAACGGGCAGGGACGGAGGGGATTAAGCTGAACAGTGTATATTCCGGCCAGCCGCTCGGGTTCCTGATGGACAAGGAGGGGGCCGTCTATGTAGATTACGGCGCGGATATCACTTCAGCTATGGATAAGAATGACGGTGTGCCTGAGGCAGACCGTGATCTGCGGCTGGAGCTGGTGCAGGCCTCCTATTATGTGCCTGTGAAGTCGCTCCCTTACCTGTGGGTGGAGGGCCGTCCCGTCCCGCAGGCGCCGCAGCAGTAGAAGCTACAGGCGGTCTCCTATCAGGAATTTATTACCTTTATAGTATATGCAGACACAAAAACAGCGATCTCCGGTTATTGGAGATCGTTGTTTTTTTAAGCAAAATAGCTATATAAGAAGTACTAAAGAAATAAACAAAAAGCAAAAGAAGCGGAGGGGAAATTTGGAACTGTAGGAGCGGTAGCGACCGCCTTTGTCACCGGATTTCCACCGCGAACAGCGGTATTAATCCAGAAATCTGGTGACAACAGCGGCCGGAAGTCTAAATGTTCACCGCAGTGACGACGAAGCTTCAAGTTCAAACCCTTAGTACATCTTAATAACTTCAGACCCCGATAAACAGCAGTTCTAGGCAGCAAACCGGCCTCATAGAATTGATGAGAAGACTTCCGGGCGTCTTGACGCAGTGGCGAGCTAGAGCGGGCATACGAAATTTCAGATGCAAAAATGCGCGGACGCTGGTCATAAATCCATTACGGATACATATGATGATACTAGTCCAAATGCATGTCCGAGCATTCGGAGTTTAGCGCGGGGCAACATGTTCCGCCTCAGGCAGTAGCTAGGCTTCGGGCGGGCAAAGCTTAGTCCGGTGGTTGTCCTGCAAGGGTCAGTTTGCCGGCGGAACGCGAAGTCGATGCTCTTCAGGCATTTTTTCTTCGGAGTAATATGAGGAGGGGATCTCTTTTGGAAAAAGTGGATATTTTCAAGGACATTGCCGAGCGTACCGGCGGAGACATTTATCTCGGCGTCGTCGGCGCGGTTCGCACGGGGAAATCGACATTCATCAAGCGCTTCATGGAAACGATTGTTCTCCCGAACATCACCAGTGAAGCAGACCGGGTAAGAGCGGTTGATGAGCTGCCGCAAAGTGCGGCAGGCAAAACAATCATGACGACTGAACCGAAATTTGTACCCAACAATGCGGTGCAGATCAAGGTGGCAGAAGGCCTGGAGGTCAACGTCCGGCTGGTCGATTGTGTGGGGTATGCGGTTGAAGGTGCAAAAGGGTATGAGGATGAGAATGGTCCGCGTATGATCTCGACTCCATGGTTCGAGGAGCCGATTCCCTTCCAGGAAGCGGCTGAGATCGGGACACGCAAGGTGATTCAGGAGCACTCTACACTGGGTGTGGTAGTAACTACGGACGGTACGATTGCCGAGATTCCACGGAACTCGTATGTCGATTCCGAAGAACGCGTCATCGCAGAGCTGAAGGAGGTCGGCAAGCCGTTCGTGCTTGTCATTAACTCCACCCGGCCGCGCAGCGAGGAAGTCCAGCAGCTCCGCAGCGAGCTTGCCCTCAAATATGATATCCCGGTCATGACGCTCAGTGCAGCGAATATGACGGAGGACGATGTAACCGGTGTACTGCGCGAAGTGCTGTATGAATTCCCGGTACACGAAGTCAATGTGAATCTGCCAAGCTGGGTCATGGTACTGGGCGAGAACCACTGGCTGCGCAGCAGCTATGAGAATTCTGTCCGCGATACCGTGAAGGATATCCGCCGCCTGCGTGATGTGGACCGGCTTGTGTCCCAGTTCACGGAATATGATTTCATCGACAGGGCAGGCCTCAGCGGAATGAATATGGGCCAGGGCGTAGCCGAGATTGACCTCTACGCTCCGGAAGAGCTGTATGATCAGGTACTCATGGAAGTTGTCGGCGTAGAGATTCGCGGCAAGGACCACCTGCTCCAGCTGATGCAGGACTTCTCCCATGCTAAGCGTGAGTATGACCGCTTCTCGGAAGCACTGGAGATGGTCAAAACGACCGGGTACGGCATCGCCGCTCCTTCCCTTGCCGAGATGGCTCTGGATGAGCCGGAGCTGATCCGCCAAGGGTCGCGGTTCGGAGTCCGGCTGAAGGCCACAGCTCCATCCATTCATATGATCCGGGTGGATGTCGAGTCTGAGTTCTCGCCGATTATCGGTACAGAGAAGCAGAGCGAGGAGCTGGTGCGCTATCTGATGCAGGACTTTGAGAATGACCCGATCAAAATCTGGGAATCGGATATCTTCGGCCGGTCCCTGCATTCCATAGTCCGCGAGGGCATCCAGGGCAAGATTGCCATGATGCCGGACAATGCGCGCTACAAGCTGCAGGAAACACTGGGCCGGATTATCAACGAGGGCTCAGGCGGCCTGATCGCCATCATCCTCTAAAGCTGAATAAGATTTCCATTCAGAGCGGGAGCCTTTCCCGCTCTTTTTGCGAGGTCTGGACCTTGGCGGGCTTCAACTGTGAATCCATGAATGGTAGACTGAAAAGGGGAATTCTCCCTGGAACGGCTCCGTTTTTACGGAATAATTGGCAGTAATATACTGCGCGGATGAAGCAAAATCAGCGTGAACCTGCTACTTTCTGCTCCTTTTTTGAGGAACGCCTTGAAATTATGGGTGGGCTGTATTACTATAAGTTTGTTGCGCTTCTAGAAGAGAGGTGCCAGTATCTAGTAATAAACGGGATTATCACGTATATTTTACGTTGAAACGGAAACAGTGTATGATACCGGAACTTTTACCCAGGGAGGTGAGAAGACATGAATAAATCAGATTTGATCAACGTAGTTACAGAAGCAACTGAACTTCCCAAGAAAGATGCTACTAAAGCGGTAGACGCCGTTTTTGAAGCGATCACAGGTGCCCTGCAAAGCGGAGATAAGGTTCAGCTGGTTGGCTTCGGAAACTTTGAAGTGCGCGAACGTTCCGCACGTAAAGGCCGCAACCCGCAGACTGGTGAAGAAATCGAAATTCCTTCGAGCAAAGTACCGGCATTCAAACCCGGTAAAGCGCTGAAAGACGGAATCAAATAAAGATTTCTACATATCTGCCCCATAGTCTCTGAATAACAACTATGCCGCCCTCCAAGGCGGCATTTGTTTTTGAAAGGCTTATAAACTTTGAGGAGGATCACAATGACTGAGAAGAAGAATGAAGTGAATCCTGTACCGTCCGGCAGCGACTACATCGTAGTGAAGGCCAAGGAGAACGGTGTCCAGGTGATCGGGCTGACCAGAGGGCTGGACACACGGTTTCACCACACGGAGAAGCTGGATAAAGGCGAGGTGCTCATCGCCCAGTTCACCGATCACACCTCAGCAATGAAAATCCGCGGCAAGGCAGAAATCTGGAGCAAGCACGGCCAATTAGAGAGTGAAAGCTGAAAAGCAGGCATAGCCTGCTTTTTTTCAAAATATAACTAGAAACATGAGTATTACAGGTTGGAGCAAGGGAGGCTTGTCATGAACCGGAACTGGCTAATCGGAACGGCAATAATGCTCAGTGCGGCCACTACTCTGGTGCTGCCGCAGCTGGCCGGCAACGCTCTAACTGCCCGGGGGAATTATGGCGTGCTGCAGACTATCGGACCAGGTGCTGTGATCCTGGAGGATGATAATCTGGTGGATGCGCTTAGCGGGATTCCATTTAGTCTGATGATTGACAAGGCCGGCTGGGAGAACGGCGTATTGTCCCTGGATCTGAAGGTGAACGGTGATGCCCATGAACCGCAGGAGCTATATCAGAATATGGCTCTGGCTATCGCTTTCGCCATTCAGGAGACGGGGAACGTGGATCAGCTGCTGCTGCGTGTAGTGGCAGAGGATCAATGGCTGAATACCCGCCGCCTGCTCCTTGCCGGAGACATCCGCCGGAGTGAATGGACTCCTCAGCTGCAGGAAACACTCCGGAATGCAGGCAATACCCCCCTTCCTGACCCGCTTAAGAACGGATTCCGCATTAGTGAAAGCGAGCTGTGGAAAAAGCAGTTCATTTATCCCTAATACGGGTAAATGAAACTGGAATGCATCAACCGTGCGTGACAAAAAAACATGTGATATAATAGACAAGATTGTGAACAAAGATATAGTCAAACGTCAATGGCTTCGGAGGCTGAAATGAAACCGTACCGCATACCGCAACTGGCTAAACCCTACACCGACTACGACATGATTCAGCGGCATACGGAACTGCCGCCGTTCTCAGACGGGCGGGGTCATTTGTTATATATTTTTCTGGGCTGCAGCCGGGGGACCGGATTCCAGCAGGGGGAGCTGTTCACGCTGGTGACCAGCCTTGTCCAGCTTGGACTGGATACCCATGAGAGCATCGACCGTTATCAGGATGAGCCCGGGGGCGATGTCATGCGCACCCGCCAGCTCAAAGTACTGGCCGGTGATTACTTCAGCAGCTGGTTCTACCATCTGCTCGCGAGACAGGGACAGATTGAGATGGTGGGTATGTTAAGCGCGGCTATCGCTGATTTCAACGTGATGAAGGCCAATCTGTACGGCCAGATGAGCGGAAGGCTTGTCCCGGCTGAACAATACTTGAAGCACACGGTACAGCTCAATATGCGGCTGTTTCTTTCTTTTACACCGATGATTGAAGAATCGCTGAGAGACATCTGGGAGAAGCTGCTGGTTGAATTCAGCCAGTGCGAGACTGTAGCGCAGGAATTGCGCCGGGGAGCAGCCCCGGCAAGTGCGCTGGGGGGCTATGCCTACTGGAGGGTGATGGAGTCGGCCACCGAAGAGGAGCGTCAGCAGCTTCAGGGTCAGACGCTGGATATTAAGGACTGGAAGAAGCTTAAGCTGAGATGTAAATGCGATGCCCAGCTGACGGACAAGCTGCACGGGTCGCTTGAGTCCATTCAGGGACTGCTGCAGGGCATCAGGGACGAGGAACTGGCCGGCCAGCTTAGAGCTGCACTGGACCGCCTTCTTCTGCAAATGAAAATTTCCGGACAAGCTGCCGTGGAGGGTTAGAGAATGACAGTAGATAAAGCTACCGTAATAGGTGAGCAGGGCGACAAGCCGAAGGAGCAGTTTGTCCATTCGGTATTTGAGAGCATTGCCGGCAAATACGATCTGATGAATGATATTCTGAGCTTCCGCCGCCACAAGGCATGGCGGAAGTTCACCATGCGCAAGATGGGCATGAAGCGCGGGGACTCGGCAGTGGACCTCTGCTGCGGAACCTGCGACTGGAGCATTGCCCTGGCGGATGCCAGTGAGACCGGATGTGTAATGGGGCTGGACTTCAGCGCAGGTATGCTGGAGGTAGGACGGCGCAAGGTGGAAGCGCGGGGACTCCAGGACCGCATCTCCCTGATTCAAGGCAATGCGATGGAGCTGCCGTTCGGCGACAATTCCTTCGACTACGCCACAATCGGCTTTGGGCTCCGCAATGTGCCTGATCCCGTTCAGGTGCTGAACGAGATGAAGCGTGTGGTGAAGCCGGGCGGAATGGTGGTGTGCCTGGAGCTGTCCAAGCCGATGAAGCAGCCGTTCAAAGGCATCTATTATTTTTATTTCCAGCGTGTGCTTCCGCTGCTGGGCAGGCTTTTCGCCAAGCGGTATGAACAATATAAATGGCTTCCTGAATCCCTCGCGTTATTCCCGGACAGGGAACAGCTGGAAGTGATCTTCCGGGATACCGGACTTACCAAAGTGGAATCGTTCCCCTTGAACGGTGGCATCGCGGCATTACATATTGGACTCAAGGAGAACTGTAATGGTTAAGAAAATCGGCATCTTTTTACAAATGATCAAGTTCGAGCATACGGTATTTGCCCTGCCCTTTGCGTTTATGGGAGCTTTGCTGGGTTCTGTAGTTATGTTTGGTGAACTGCCCTCCTGGAGCCAGATCGGCTGGGTGATTATTGCCATGTTCGGCGCACGCAGCGCGGCCATGGGGCTTAACCGGTTAATTGACCGGATCAGTGATGCGAAGAATCCCCGGACAGCGGGGAGAGCCATCCCGGCAGGACTGTTGAAGGTTGGAGAAGTATCGCTGTTTATCGCGTTCTCGTTCTTTTTGCTGTTCTGGGCGGCCTTCAAGCTTAATCCGTTGTCGGCGAAGCTGCTGCCGATCGCTGTGTTCCTGCTGGTCTTCTATTCGTTCACCAAACGCTTCACCTGGGCTTGTCACCTGATCCTCGGCCTTACGATTGCCCTTGCCCCGCTCGGCGGCTGGGTAGCAGTTACAGGAACGGTGGACGGGACAGCCATGATTTTTTATTTCACCATCGTGTTCTGGACAGCGGGCTTTGATATCATCTATTCCTGTCAGGATGTTGACTTCGACCGGAAGGAAGGTCTGTATTCCATACCGGTCCGCTTCGGAGTAGCCCGTGCGCTCGGCATTGCCAAGGTCTTTCATCTGCTGACGGCCCTTGGTTTCATCTCGCTGCTCTTTATTACCGATTTGAGCTGGTGGTATGTCGCCGGTATGCTGATTGCCTATATTATTATGTTTTATGAGCACTATATCGTGTCTCCGAGTGATCTGAGCAAGCTGCAGACGGCATTCTTTACGATGAACGGCGTGCTGAGCATTGTTGTCTTTTCCTTTACTCTGATTGACCTGGTGGTGCAGTTCTACAAATGACTGAACTTAAGACTCGAAACTTCGTGGTCGGCATTACCGGCGCCAGCGGGGCGGTCTATGGCATCCGGCTGACAGAGACGCTTCTCTCGCTCGGTTACACGGTACATCTGGTGGTGAGTGGTGCGGGCTGGCGTGTCTTCAAGGAAGAACTGGGCTATGCTGTCTCCGACCGGGAAGGCTTGTTAACCGGGCTGTTCGGCAGCTATCCCGGTTCTCTTCTGTATCACCCTGTACAGGATATCGGCGCTTCGATTGCCAGTGGCTCCTTCCGGACGGAGGGCATGATTATTATGCCATGCTCCATGGGAACACTGTCTGCTGTAGCACATGGCAGCTCGGATAATCTGATGACACGGGCTGCGGATGTCATGCTGAAGGAAGGCCGTCCGCTCGTCCTTGTTCCGCGGGAGACTCCGCTGCATGCTATCCATCTGGAGAATATGCTCAAGCTGTCCCGCATGGGCGTCAAGCTGATTCCGGCGATGCCGGCATTCTATTATGGACCTTCGACCATGGATGACCTGGTGAATTTCATGGTCGGGAAGGTGCTTGACAGCTTCAATATCGAACATACTTTATTTCGCAGATGGGGGGAATGAAGGATGACACAGCCGGAACGCACCGTTATCGGCAAAATCAGCTATACCAATTCATGGCCGGTCTATCATCATTTCCATCCTTCTTCTTTAAGTTTTCCTGCAGAAATGGTGAGTGAAGTACCGGCTGTCCTTAACCGGGGGATGGCAGCGGGGGATATCCATGTAGGCGCTTTATCCTCCTTCGCCTATGCAGCAGCCAGCGACCGGCTGGTGCTGCTTCCCGGCCTGTCCGTCAGTGCGGACGGGCCGGTCAAATCTATTTTTCTTTTCTCCAAAATGCCGGTACATCAAATAGGTAATGCAAGGATCGCCGTAACGAATACCTCGGCTACCTCAGTTAATCTGCTGAAGATTCTGATGCACAAGGCCATAGGTGCAAGCCCGGAGTACATCAGTGCCGATCCCGATCTGAACGTTATGATGAACCAGGGGGATGCCTGCCTGCTGATTGGTGATCATGCCATCCGCGCTTCGTGGCAGGATCAGGGATATCATGTAACGGATTTGGGCGGGCTGTGGAAGGAATGGACGGGCTGTAGCATGACCTTTGCCGTATGGGCGGTTAACCGGGCGGCGGCAGCCCGTAATCCGGAGGCTATTGCCGAGATTGCGGAAGCCTTCGAGCTAAGCAAGAGACGCGGCCTGAGTAATCTGGGACCTGTAATTCAAGAAGCCTGCTGCACTATCGGAGGCACAACCTCCTATTGGAATGATTACTTCCGTAATTTATGTTATGACTTTGGGGAAAGGCAGCAGGAAGGTCTGAACCTCTATTTCCGCTATGCCTATGACATGGGCCTGCTGCCGCAGGAAGTGAAGATGGAGCTTTGGAGCCACAATCTGCTGACACGGGTGAAAGAATGAAGCGACTGCAAATGTTCGGCTTGCTGAACAAAGACATGGATCAGATTGAGAAAGAGCTGTACCGCAGCGTCCAGGGGGACGATGACCTGCTCAGCGAAACCTCGCTGCACCTGCTCAAAGCAGGAGGCAAGCGTCTCCGGCCGGTATTCGTCCTGATGGGCGGCAAATTCGGAGAATATGACCTTGATAAGCTGAAGCGCGTGGCGATCCCGCTGGAGCTGATTCATAGCGCCTCGCTGGTTCACGATGATGTCATTGACGATGCGGATCTCCGGCGGGGAGAGCCGACCGTCAAGGCGAAATGGGGCGACAAGATCGCCATGTATACCGGGGACTATATTTATGCCAAGGCCCTCGTGATGACTTCGGGGCTGAAGAATCCCCTGATTCATCAGATTCTCTCCAAAGCCATGGTAGAGATGTCCATCGGAGAGATGGAGCAGATCCGCGATTTCTTCAACAGCGGGCAGAGTGTGCGCCATTATCTGCGGAGAATCCGCCGCAAGACAGCGCTGCTGATTGCCGTCAGCTGTCAGCTTGGCGCTCTGGCAGCGGATGCGGAGCCGGAAACGGCACGGCTGCTCTATAATTACGGATACAACGTAGGTATGGCGTTTCAAATCCGTGATGATCTGCTCGATCTCTCCGGAACGGAGAAGCAAATCGGTAAGCCTCCGGGAAGTGATATGCGGCAGGGGAATATCACACTGCCAGTGATCTACAGCCTGCAGGATGCGAGGCTCCGCGAGGGGCTGCTCGAAGAGCTTGACCGGATTCGGAAAGGCAGCAGCGGGGCTGGACGGGCCATTGATCTGATTCTCTCCGGAGAAGGGATATCCCGTGCGGAGGAGCTGGCTTCCCGCTATATCGCCAAGGCGCTAGAAGCGCTGGACCAGCTGCCCCGCAACCGGACTAAGCGCAATTTGCGCGACATCGCCTTTTTTATTACCGGCCGCGCGTATTAGACTTATAACACACATGCAAATTTACGTTCACAGATGCCGGGGTTTCTGATAATATGTGACCATAAACAGCCTATTCATTAGAATAAGGGGAATTGGAGAGTGACTCTATGGAACAAACGTATCTGATGATCAAACCGGACGGTGTACAGCGCGGGTTAATCGGGCGCATTGTTACCCGCCTGGAGGACAAGGGATTCAAGCTGGTTGCTGCCAAGCTGATCACCGTTACAGAGGGACAGGCGAAGAAGCATTACGCAGAGCATGAAGGCAAGGACTTTTTCCCGGAGCTGGTGAGCTTCATTACCTCGGGTCCGGTGTTTGCCATGGTATGGGAAGGCGATGATGTCATAGCGTTATCCCGTCTGCTGATCGGCAAAACCAAAGTGGGCGAAGCATTGCCGGGCACTATCCGCGGTGATTATGCCAGCCACACTCCCCTTAATCTAATCCACGGATCGGATTCGCCAGAAAGCGCAGCACGTGAAATCGCTAATTTCTTCGCTCCGGATGAACTGGCACAGTATGATAAAGACATCGCAGCCTGGATGTAAGATCCGGGCGGGAGACAGGAGAATATTATGGCTGAACGTGAAGAATCCTCATTGGCCCCGGACCCGGATTACACCGGATTTATTCATAATATCAAACAAAGCACAGGCATTGATCTAGCCCAGTATAAGGAAGCACAGATGAAGCGGCGTTTGACGACGCTCCGCATGAAGAACGGGTACAACACGTTTAATGATTTTTTTGCGGCAATGATGAAGGATAAGGCGTTATTCTATGAATTCCTGGACCGCATGACGATCAATGTCTCTGAATTCTGGCGTAACCCGAACCGCTGGGAGGTGCTCAGGGATGTGATTCTGCCGGATCTCCAGCGTTCCGGCCGCAGGCTGAAGCTGTGGAGTGCCGCCTGCTCCACCGGGGAAGAGCCCTATACGCTGGCGATGATCCTGTCGGACAAGAATATTCTGGCCCAGACCGGTATTCTGGCTACAGATATCGACGACGGAGCTTTGGCCAAAGCGAAGCAGGGGCTGTACCTGGAGCGTTCTTTGAAGGATGTGCCCAAAGATGTAGCGGAGCGGTATTTCACTCCGGACGGCCCTGTGTTCAAGGTCAGTGACGGATTGAAGAAGAATATTGACTTCCGCAAGCAGAATCTGCTGCTGGATAAGTTCGATGAAGGTTTTGATCTGATCATCTGCCGTAATGTGATGATCTATTTCACGGAAGAAGCCAAGAATAAGCTGTACCACAAATTCTCGGCCAGTCTGCGGCCCGGAGGGTATCTGTTTGTGGGCAGCACGGAGCAGATTTTCACACCTGCACAGTATGGCTTCGAGTCTACCGAAACCTTCTTTTACCGCAAGAAATAACGGCTGGAGCACTGGGGCGTGATCACTTGGCTCAGGTATACTTTAACCGCTTTTCAGTGATAATGAGAAGTAGGAAGAAACCTAACGCCAAGTGAAAGGTCGTTAATCCAGATGGACAAAAGCATGGTTATAACCGCGTATAGACGGGGGTTCCTCACGATACGCGAATGCGGGCAAATTCTCGGGATGGAGGAGCTGCAGCTGCAGTGCCTGCTTACCGTGGAAGAAGGCAGAACCTCCAGCCGCCTTCCTGCACCGGGCAGTGATAGGCTGGAGACAGGCTCCTGAACGGGGACGCGCACAGCAGCGCCGCTTCTACTCGAAAGAGCAGGAGCGGCGTTTGTTTTGTACCTGGAGCTGCTGCTGATAAGGCCATTGCATTCTTGTCAAAGCCGGGAGCCTATACTATAATAAGCAAAGACATTTAACATTTTAGCGGTTTACAGTCTAAAAGTGTGAAGGGGGAACGCAGCATGAGTTTACGCTATTTAACAGCGGGGGAAACGCACGGCCCCCAGCTTACAGCCATTATTGAGGGATTGCCCAGTAATTTGACACTTAACTTTGAAGAGCTTAATTTCCAGCTGCACCGCAGACAGAAGGGCTACGGCCGTGGACGGCGGATGCAGATTGAGAAGGATACCGCGCAGATTGTTGGCGGTGTGCGCCATGGTTATACCACCGGAGCTCCGGTCGCACTTGTGGTGGAGAACAAAGACTGGACCCACTGGAAGAACATTATGAATATTGAACCGGTTCCCGGCAGCGACGAAGAGAAGCGCCGGGTGAACCGTCCGCGTCCCGGTCATGCTGACCTGAACGGGGGACTCAAGTATAACCACACTGATCTGCGTAATGTCCTGGAACGCTCCAGTGCCCGCGAGACGGCAGCGAGAGTAGCCGTAGGTGCAGTAGCCCGTCAGCTGCTTGCCGAATTCGGGGTGAAGATTGCCGGACAAGTGATCCGGATCGGAGAGATTGAAGCGCCGGCTAACGGGCTGTCCGCCGATGAGCTGATCGCGTTGACTGAAGAATCCTCTGTGCGGGTAGTGGACAAGGAGACCGAGCAGAAGATGGAGGCTTACATAGACAAGATCAAGGAAGAAGGCGACTCCATCGGCGGGATTGTGGAATGTATTGTCGAAGGCCTGCCTGTCGGCCTTGGCAGCTATGTGCAGTCAGACCGCAAGCTGGATGGTGCCATTGCCGGAGCGGTTATGTCCATCAATGCCTTCAAGGGTGTGGAGATCGGGATCGGATTCGAGGCCGGCAAGCTGCGCGGCTCACAGGTCCATGACGAGATTATGTACGAAGCTTCTAAGGGATACTACCGGGCAAGCAACCGGCTTGGCGGGTTCGAAGGCGGAATGACCAACGGAATGCCGGTAGTTGTCCGCGGAGTGATGAAGCCGATCCCGACGCTGTATAAACCGCTGCAGAGCGTAGATATTGATACGAAGGAACCCTTCACTGCCCAGGTGGAACGTTCCGATGCTTGCGCCGTTCCGGCTGCCTGTGTCGTCCTGGAGAATGTGGTTGCCTGGGAGATTGCCAAGGCGTTCCTGGACAAATTCGGCGGAGATTCCCTGGAGGAGATCCGCGCTAACTATAATAACTACCTGGCTCAGCTGGAGAGCTACTAAGATGCGCAGCATTACAGTAGAGCTGGGAGAACGTTCTTATCCTATTCATATCGGCAGCGGCCTGCTGAACAGCATAGGCGAACGCTGTAGTGAGGCCGGGTTCGCGCAGCGCAGTCCGCTGCTGCTGGTCAGCGACAGTGAAGTGGCTCCGCGTTATCTTGCTCAGGTAGAGGCTTCCTTGCGGAGCAGCGGATATACGGTGGTCAGCCACATTATTCCGGCGGGAGAAGCATCCAAATCCCTGGCGGTGTATGAAGAAGTCATCTCGACAGCGATTCAGGGCGGACTGGACCGCAGCTCTGCGGTGCTGGCGCTAGGCGGGGGAGTGGTCGGAGATCTGGCCGGATTCGTCGCAGCTTCTTATATGCGGGGAATCGGATTCATGCAGATTCCAACCACCATTCTCGCTCATGACAGCAGTGTCGGCGGCAAGGTTGCTGTTAACCATCCGCTGGCGAAGAATATGCTGGGCGCCTTCTACCAGCCGTCCATGGTACTGTATGATCTGGACACATTGGCTACACTTCCTCCCCGGCAGGTCGCTTCAGGCCTGGCGGAAGTGGTGAAGCACGGGCTGATCCTGGACCGTGAGTTCGCTTACTGGTGCCTTGAGCATGCCGGTGAGCTGCTGGCTCTGGACCCGGAAGCGCTTGGATATGCGCTGGAACGCGGCTGCGCGATCAAGGCGGCTGTCATCGGCAATGATGAACGGGAACAGGGGCAGCGCGCAATTCTGAATCTGGGACATACCATCGGACATGCCATTGAGGCGGTCGGCGGTTACGGCACCTTCCTGCATGGCGAGGCTATTTCCATCGGCATGGCCGGTTCTGCTCTCCTGGCAGCGAAGCTGGGGCGGGACAGACAGATCTATGAAGATACGGTGTCCATGCTGACGGCCTTGTCACTGCCTACCCGGCTCCCGTCGCAGTATAGCGAGGAAGAGCTGATGGAAGCGATGATGCACGACAAGAAGTTCAAGGAAGGCCGAATGACTTTTATCGTACCCGAAGCCATTGGTGCTGTCAGCATCGTGAACGATGTGCAGGCAGGCGATGTGCGTGAAGTCATAGCTCAGCTTAAGAAGGAGGGGAGCCCATGGTGAACCGGGGCATACGCGGTGCAACAACCGTAACCCAAAATGATGAAACGGAAATTTTACGTGAAACGGTTGTTCTGCTTAGAGAAATTGTTGAGCGTAATGACGTTATCGCAGAGGATATTTGCAGTGTGTGGATTACGATGACCGGGGATCTGGATGCGACGTTCCCGGCGCGGGCCATCCGCGAGATTGAAGGCTGGGAAATGGTGCCGCTGATGTGTTCGGTTGAGATTCCTGTAAAGGGCAGTTTGCCGAATTGTATCCGCCTGATGGTGCAAGTGAATACGGACAAATCCCAGCGGGATATCCGCCACGTGTATCTGAACGAAGCCCAGCGGCTCCGCCCGGATCTCTCACAGAGCAAGTAATAAATTACGTATACGGGGTTGTCAATGACCTCTGTCATCATGTATAGTGAAGTTAGCCGAGTAAAGCAGAGTTTAGAATGAGTTGAGTTGAGTATAGTTGAGCTGAGTGCAGGACTTTATGATAGGGCAGACCTTTGATTGTCAGTGTTCTTTTTTTGGCATACCTGTATAGCGGTAACTTATGTGTTGCACACACGCTATTCCTGTATCCATAGGAGAATCTGCTGCATTCGATTGGGTTCATGCCGGTCCGAGGCGCTTAATCACATACTGACTACCAACAAACCTCTACTCCGGTAGAGGTTTTTCTGTATTTCGGACAATACCTTAACTAACCCTAGGAGGTTACCCAAGTGACGAATCCGAGCATTGAAGAAGTGGTGTCGCTGTCGCGCGAATATAATCTGATCCCGGTCGTGAAAAGACTGCTGGCTGACATGGAAACGCCTATCCGCCTGTTCCAGCGTTTTGCCGAGCAGGATCGCGCATTTTTGCTGGAGAGCGTAGAAGGCGGCATTCAATGGGCGCGCCATTCTTTTATCGGCAGTGATCCGTTCCTGATGATCTCCGGTAAAAAGGGGTTAATCCATGTGGAGGTCGGCGGTGAGAAAAAGCAGCTCTCAGGCAAACCCGTAGAGGAGCTCAAAGCGCTGCTTCGCTCTTACCGCAGTCCCAAGCTGGACGGGATGCCGCCGTTTACGGGCGGGGCCATCGGATTCTTCGGCTATGATCTGCTGCAGTATTATGAGAAGCTGTCCGCACATGCCGTGGATGATCTGAATATGGATGATATCCGCTTCATGTTCTGTGACCGCATTATCGTCTTCGACCATGTGAAGCAGCAGATCCTGCTCGTGGGCAATCTGCATATCAAGGATGGCGATACCGATTCCGATATCCGGGCCAATTATGAGGAGTTAAGCTGCCGCTTAGAGAATCTGGCGGAGGAGCTGCAGAAGGAAGGCCCGAAGGAGAACGTCAACCGCCGCAGTATTCCGCAGGATATTGAACTGGGCGAGATTCACTCCAACCTGACGAAGGAGCAGTATATCCGCAATGTGGAGCAGGCCAAGGAATACATCCGTGCCGGTGATATCTTCCAGGTAGTGTTGTCGCAGCGGATGCATATAGAGACTGAGGTATCCCCGCTGCATGTGTACCGGATGCTGCGTACCCTGAACCCTTCGCCTTATATGTATTATCTGAAAATGGATGAGGAGATTATCGTCGGCACCTCACCGGAAGCGCTGGTTAAGGTGGACGGCGGCCGCGTGGAGACCCGGCCCATCGCCGGAACCCGGCCGCGCGGAGCAACAGAGGCAGAGGACCAGCAGCTTGCCGCAGAGCTGCTGGAGGATGAGAAGGAACGCGCCGAGCATCTGATGCTCGTAGACCTGGGCCGCAATGATCTGGGCCGGGTCTCGAAATTCGGCAGCGTGAAATGCAATTCATTCATGGAGATCGAGAAATACTCGCATGTGATGCATCTGGTCTCGAATGTAACCGGAACCCTGGCAGAGGATAAGGATTTCTTCGATGCCTTCCTCTCCTGCCTTCCGGCGGGCACCGTATCGGGCGCACCGAAGCTGCGGGCGATGGAGATCATAGCCGAGCTGGAGCAGGAAGCGCGCGGCGCTTATGCCGGGGCCATCGGGTATCTCGGCTTCTCCGGGAATATGGATTCGTGTATCACCATCCGCACGATCATCTTCCGCAAAGGCCGGGCCTATGTGCAGGCTGGAGCAGGGATTGTCTGGGATTCCGTTCCGGAGAAGGAATACGAGGAGACGGTGAACAAAGCCAAGGGGATGCTGAAGGCGATCCGGATGGCTGAGGCCATGTTCCCTGCCGAGGTGAAGGAGAAGCAGGTCATTAACCAGGATTACATGTACGAATATACCCCGTGAGCCGGGAATAGCAGAGAAGTTATTACGAAGCCGAGCCGAGCAGAGAATGCTCCATACTACTTTTAGCGTATGCTTTCGGAGCCAGTTTTGTACGAAGCTGATTCAGGAAGTACCCCTAACAAAACTTTTAGGAGGACAACACTATGGAAGCAAGCCAGTTAATACAGTCAGGAATTGCCGGTCTAATTGAGGGCAGAGATCTTACCCGCACACAGGCCCGTGAGATTATGGGCACTATTATGGAGGGGGCGGCATCTCCGGCCCAGATCGGGGCACTGCTGACGGCTCTGCGGATCAAAGGAGAGACCGTGGAAGAAATCACCGGCTTCGCCGAAGCGATGCGCGGCCACGGGACTCATGTGCTTACAGAGCGGAGCCAGTTGCTGGATACCTGCGGCACAGGAGGCTCCGGCATCCATAAATTCAATATTTCCACGGCTTCGGCGATCATCTCTTCCGCCGCTTCTGTGCGGGTTGCCAAGCATGGCAACCGTTCGGCCTCTGGCCGGGCGGGCAGCGCGGATGTGCTGGAGGCGCTAGGCGTCAATATTCATCTGAACGCAGATCAGGCGCGGCAATGTCTGGACAGTATCGGCATCTGCTTCCTGTTCGCCCAGATCTATCATCCTTCAATGAAGCATGCCGCTGCTCCCCGCCGTGAGCTGGGAGTGCGGACAGTGTTCAATATGCTGGGCCCGCTGACCAATCCGGCAGGAGCAGACCGGCAGCTTATGGGCATCTATGACCTTAACAAGACGGAGACCGTGGCCAGAGTACTGGGTGAGCTGGGCTCCAAACGGGCGATGATTGTCAGCAGCCTGGATGGACTGGATGAGATCAGCATCTCCGCACCGACACAGGTCTCCGAACTGAAGCAAGGCGTAGTCACCACGTATGAAATTACGCCGCAGGAGCTTGGCCTCAGCCAGCATCCGCTGGAGGATGTCATGGGCGGCGACGCAGCCGAGAACGCGGCTATTATTACTACCGTGCTGGAAGGCCAGATGAATCCGTACCGCGATATCGTGTTAGCGAATGCCGGGGCTTGTATCTATGTCGCCGGACTTGCAGCTACCCTGAGAGAAGGCGTTGACCGTGCAAGAGAAGTTGTGGATTCAGGTGCGGCACTCCGCAAACTGGAACAGTTAAAAGCGATGACAAAGGAGCTTGATTATGTATCTTGACCGGATTGTTGCCACCAAAGTAAAAGAGGTTGAAGCGTTAAGCGCGCGATTGTCGATTAGCGAAGCGGAGCGTTCCATTGCAGCGCTGCCTGCAACCCGGGGGTTCCGTGCAGCGCTGATGGAACGGCGGAACCGGCAGATGGGACTGATTGCCGAAGTGAAGAAGGCCTCGCCGTCCAAGGGCTTGATCCGTGCCGATTTTGATCCGGTAGCGATTGCCAGGGGCTACGAAGCGGGAGGAGCCGATTGTCTGTCTGTATTAACGGACAAGGATTATTTCCAGGGCAGCGGGTTATATCTCCAGCAGGTAAGAGAGGCGGTGAAGCTTCCGCTGCTGCGCAAGGACTTCATCATTGATGAGAAGCAGATCTATGAGGCCCGCCTGCTTGGAGCGGATGCCATTCTCCTGATTGCGGCGATTCTATCACCGCAGCAGCTCGCAGGCTTCACGGATACCGCCGCCGCGCTTGGACTGGACATCCTCATTGAGGTTCATGACCGTGCCGAGCTGGAAATGGTACTCGCTACCGGCAGAGCCGGACATCCCGGTGTCCTGCTGGGCATTAATAACCGGAATCTCAAGACCTTTGAGACGTCGCTCTCCGCTACGGCGGAGCTGGCAGCCTTGCTTCCGGAGGGTCTTCCGGTAATCAGCGAGAGCGGGATCACCGGACCGGAGGATATCGCTTATCTTAGCAAGACCCGGGCAACCGGTGTGCTGGTGGGGGAATATCTGATGCGCCAGCCGGATGTGGAGCAAGCCGTCTATCAGTTGCTCGGCCCCCTTCCTGCAGGGAAGGACCGTGAGCGGCATGGCTGATACGCAGGTAAAAATCTGTGGACTTCAGGACGTTGAAGTGCTAAAATCTATGAAGAGTTTGCCGCTGGATTATGTCGGCCTGGTATTTGCCCCCAGCCGCCGCAGAGTTACCGCTGAAGCGGCTGCGGAGCTGATCGCCGAGCTGCGGGATTGGGAGTCTGAGACAGCGCCCCGCTCGGTGGGCGTGTTCGTCAACCCGGATCGCGAAGAGCTGGCAGAGCTGCTGAGAGCTGTTCCGCTGGATGTCGTACAGCTTCACGGACAGGAGAGTCCGCAGGTTTGCGCGGAGGTCAGACAGGCATTTCCGCAAGTTAAGGTGTGGAAGGCTCTGTCGGTTGCCGGCCGTGATACTAATGCTGCGGAAGACATTCATGCGCTCCTGGACAGCTACGCAGGCACCATCGACGCGCTGCTGCTGGATACTTATGATCCACAGGGCAGCGGCGGTACTGGCCGTACGTTTGAATGGGAGCAAATCCCCCTATACCAGCAAGCGGCGGCGAACCATAGGCTGCCTTTATTTATAGCCGGAGGACTTCACCCGGACAACGTGAATGAGCTGCTGGACGGATATTCCCCTTATGGCGTGGATGTATCCAGCGGAGTGGAGAGTAACGGCAGTAAGGATATTATAAAAATGACAGCTTTCGTAGAAAGGGTGAAGCAATTATGATACAAGTACCGGACAAGGACGGACGTTTTGGTTCTTTTGGAGGCCGCTTCGTTCCTGAGACCTTAATGACTGCACTGATTGAGCTGGAGGAGGCCTACCGCGAATTCTCGGCAGACCCGGCCTTTCAGGAGGAAATAGATTATCTGCTGAAGCAGTATTCCGGCCGCGAGACCCCGCTGTATTATGCCGAGCGGTTAAGCAAGCATCTGGGCGACGCCAAGATCTACCTGAAGCGCGAGGACCTCAATCATACGGGTGCCCACAAGATCAATAACGCCATTGGACAAGGCATTCTGGCCAAAAAAATGGGCAAAACCAAAGTGATTGCCGAAACCGGCGCAGGCCAGCATGGAGTAGCTACAGCTACGGTGGCCGCCTTGCTCGGCATGGAATGCAAGGTGTTCATGGGCGAAGAGGATACCCGCCGCCAGGCGCTGAATGTCTTCCGGATGAAGCTGCTCGGTGCAGAGGTCATTCCGGTGACCTCCGGCTCCAGAACATTGAAGGATGCCGGGAACGAGGCACTCCGTTACTGGGTGAGCAATGTTGAGGATACATTCTATGTGCTCGGTTCTGCGGTTGGCCCCCATCCTTATCCGATGATGGTCCGCAATTTCCAGCGGATTATCGGAGATGAGACCCGGCGCCAGATTCTGGAGGCGGAAGGGCGTCTGCCGGATCTGCTGGTTGCCGCTGTAGGCGGAGGCAGTAATGCCATCGGCATGTTCTATCCGTTCATGGAGGATGAGCAGGTGGCGATGATCGGTGTAGAAGCGGCCGGTAAAGGCATTGATACACCGTTCCATGCGGCAACCATGAGCAAGGGAACCCGCGGGGTGTTCCAGGGCTCGCTCAGCTACCTGCTGCAGGATGAGCATGGACAGATCATAGAGGCCCATTCCATATCGGCCGGACTCGATTACCCGGGTGTCGGACCTGAACACTCCTATCTGAAGGATATTCACCGTGCCCAGTATGTCCCGGTTACGGATGCGGAAGCGCTGGACGCGCTGAAGCTGCTCTGCGTGACGGAAGGGATTATTCCCGCGCTGGAATCAGCTCATGCCATTGCCCATGTGGTGAAGCTGGGCAAGACACTGACCAAGGATGATGTTGTGGTCATCTGCCTGTCGGGCCGGGGCGACAAAGACGTTGAATCCATCATGGCGTACACGGAAGGGGCGCAGAACCAATGACAACCGAAACCACGAACCGGATGGATCTGACCTTTCAAAAGCTGAAGACAGAAGGCCGGGCTGCTCTGATTCCTTTCCTGACGGTAGGTGATCCTGATCTTGAGACTACCCTGGATATTATTTCTGAGCTGGAGGCTGCCGGTGCGGATATGCTGGAGCTTGGCGTTCCTTACTCCGATCCGCTTGCTGACGGTCCGGTCATTCAGCGGGCCTCCTCCAGAGCCTTGCGCAGCAACGTTCATCTCCGTACTTGTATGGAGACGGCGCTGAAAGCCCGCCAGGCCGGCAGTGAACTGCCGTTCATCCTGTTCACTTATTATAATCCGGTGATGCAGATGGGGCTCGATACATTTTTTGCCGCGCTGGATGCCCATGAGATCAGCGGGCTGATCATTCCCGATCTGCCTGTTGAGGAATCAGAGGAGATGCGTGAACGCAGCCGTGCGGCCGGAGTGAACCTCATTCCGCTGGTTGCCCCGACTTCCAGTGAACGGATTGCCCGGATTGTCTCAGGTGCCAGCGGGTTTGTCTATTGTGTATCTTCCTTGGGGGTGACCGGTGAACGGTCTGCCTTCCACAGCGGAATAGATGAGTTCATTGCGTCTGTGCGCCGGTCTACCGACCTGCCTATCGCTGTAGGCTTCGGGATCTCCACCGGAGAGCAGGTATCCCGGTTTGCCAAGATCTGCGATGGGGTAGTAGTCGGAAGCGCGATTGTCCGCAAGGTGGAGGAGGTCATTCCTTTGCTGGCCGAGCCGCAGACGAGAAGCGCCGGACTGTTGCAAATTCGTGAATTTGTGGCACAATTAAGACCATAATGGTTTTTTTAGACCTAATTAACCTTTGGAGAGCGAGGATCACCCATGAATCCAAAACCGAATATCGTTGACCTTCCTGTCTATAAGCCGGGGAAACCGATTGAAGAAGTCAAGAAGGAACTGGGCTTAAGCGAAGTGATTAAGCTGGCATCCAACGAGAACCCTTACGGGGCTGCGCCAAGTGCAAAGGCTGCTATTATAGCTGAGCTGGATAACCTGTATTTATATCCGGACGGCTCTGCCGCCGAGCTGACGGCAACGCTTGCTAAGCATCTGGGTGTTACGGATGAGCGGATTATTTTCGGATGCGGATCGGACGAGATTATTGCCCTGATTGCCCGGGCCTTTTTCCTGCCTGGTGATGAGACGATTATGGCCGATCAGACCTTCTCTGTATATAAGAGCAATGCAGATATAGAAGGGGCGGTATCCATTGAAGTCCCTCTGAAGAACGGAACGCATGATCTGGATGGAATGCTGGCTAAGATTACAGAGCGGACCAAGATCGTCTGGATCTGCAATCCGAACAATCCAACCGGAACCATTGTGCCGGAGGAGGCTCTGATTTCGTTCCTGGATGCAGTGCCTGCCGGAGTGATGGTTGTGCTGGACGAGGCCTATTTTGAATATGTGACGGATCTGAGTTACGCTGACGGGATTAAGCTGATTGATACTTATCCTAACCTTGTAGTACTCCGTACCTTCTCCAAAATTTACGGTCTCGCTGCACTCCGCATCGGTTATGGCGTAGCCAGCCCGCAGATCATCTCTTTGATTAACCAGGTGCGTGAGCCGTTCAATACTACCCGTTTGGCCCAGGTCGCGGCTGTCGCGGCACTCTCCGATCAGGAGTACGTGCAGCAGTGCCGCGCACTGAACAGTGCGGGAATTGTGCAGCTTCAAGCCGAATTCAAGCGTATGGGGCTTGAATCCTTCCCGGCTCACGGCAATTTCATTATGGTGGATGTGCGTAAGCCGGCCTCGGAAGTCTTCGATGCCCTGCTGCGGCAGGGTCTAATCGTGAGAACGGGCTTTCACTGCTATCCGACCTACCTTCGGGTTACCGTGGGCTCCGCCGAGCAGAACACAGCCTTCATTAACGCTCTGGAGCTGGCACTTCAGGAACAGGAAATTCGTGCATAACTGCAAGCAGAAGCTGAACTGACGATACCACAGAAGGCAGGTAGTTCTAAGAACATGACGACAAAAATAGCAATTTTCGGTGTCGGCCTGATCGGCGGCTCACTGGCCCTTTGCTTCAAAGGCAAGGAGGGCCTGACCGTTGTAGGCCATGCCCACCGCCCTGAATCTGCAACCAAATATCTTAACAGAGGTGTAGTCGATCAGGCTACACTGTCGCTTGAGGAAGCTGCGCTGGACGCGGATTATATCTTTCTGTGTGTGCCTGTAGGCAGGCTTGAGGACTATCTCCAGCAGTTAAGCAAGCTGCCGCTGAAGCCCGGCTGCATTATTACAGATGTCGGCAGCACAAAGGCCAGTATTGCCGCTTGTGCCCTTACGCTGGATCTGCCCGGCGTACATTTCATCGGCGGTCATCCTATGGCCGGATCGGAGCGCTCGGGCGTAGAGGCGGCCTCCTCTTTACTGTTCGAGAACGCGTACTATGTGCTTACGCCTCCGCCGGGTGTGCCGGAAGCTGCATACCAGGCGCTGGAGTCTTTGCTTCTACATACGAGAGCGCAGATTGTCCGGCTTGAACCGGAGCGCCACGATGAGATTGTTGGAGCGATCAGCCATCTGCCGCATATCATTGCCGTAGCGCTGGTGAATCAGATTCAGGCCTATGATAATTCGGACTCCTTGTACAGCACACTGGCTGCGGGGGGGTTCCGCGATATTACGCGGATTGCCTCAAGCGATCCGATCATCTGGCGTGATATTCTGCTGAATAACCGCTCAGTGATGCTTCGTCTGCTCAAGGACTGGAACGATGAGGTAGCTTCATTTATTCATCTGCTGGAGAGCGGGGATGGGGAGGGGATTGAGTCGGCCTTCCATGAGGCGAATCATTTCCGCAGCCAGCTCCCTGAGCGGCGCAAAGGAATGATAGCTCCGCTCTTCGATCTGCATATTGATGTTCCCGATCATCCGGGCATCATCGGACGTATTGCTACGGAGCTGGGCGATCAGGGGATTAACCTTAGCAACGTGCAGATTATTGAGAGCCGGGAGGATGTTCCCGGCATCATGCGCCTCTCCTTCCGTCAGGAGAATGATATGGAGCGGGCCAAAGTTCTGCTGCAGGAGAATGATTACACCGTATATATGTAACGTGGAGCCGGGGCGGATGCCCCGGCTTTACTTATGCTGTGGGGGCATTCCCCCAATTGTTCGCAAAAATGGGCAAAAAAAAGACCGCTTACATAATAAGCGGTTACAGTTCACAATTAATTGGAACCGTGCAGTGTTTGGATAGGAGTGGAGAGAAACCATACTGTACTTTTATTATATGTATCCGTTTACATTTTGTCAACACTTTATTCAAACTAAATAACACCGCTTTCATCCTCCGGTCTTTTTCTAGTCTAGGAGTCTAGTAATGCAATCCTGTTAGTAACTATGCTATACTGGGTTAAGTATGTTTATAGATTCTTTCCAGGTATAGGAACATTTTTAGTTTTTGAAAAGGAATCTGAGTTTTGTAAGTCTGCGTTTTTTTTCTGTATTTACATACACCAAGCCTTAAATAACGGTGAGTTGAATATACATAGGAAGTATTGGATGTAGTCATGCAAATTTGAAGCAATGCCGCAACTTTTTCTTACCTGCCCGGTATAAGTAGATACGGACCGGACGGGATTACACGTGCAAGGGCGAGGAGGGCCGACTCACCATGACGGATTCCCAGTTGATCCAGCTAATCAAGCAAGGAGATACAGAATTATACTCGGAATTGATGCGCCGTTATCAACGCAAAATACTGGCGTTTGTGTATCACATGCTGAAGAACTCCCATATGGAGCTGATTGCCGAAGACCTCTGTTCAGAGACCTTCTACAAAGCCTTCCGGAGTCTTCATTCCTTCCGTGAAGTAGATGCTTCTTTCTCTACATGGCTGTATACCATTGCCCGCAATACCGTACTTAGCGAGCTGCGCAAGAACCGTGCCGGGAATGTATCGCTTGAAGAGAGCGGATATACTCCTGTGGCACCGCTGGAGGTTGCCCCGGAACAGGCAGCACTGCGCAAGGAACGGATGGAACTCGTACGGGAAGCGATAAACAATCTCCCGGAGAAGCAGCGCTCTGCGCTTATTCTGCGTGAATATGATCAGATGGATTATCAGGAAATTGCAGTGATTCTGGATCAAAGTGTCAGCTCGGTGAAATCACTGTTGTTCCGGGCGAGGAGCAGTGTGAAGCTGCAGCTTGAATCCTATTTCTATGAGCCTGAAGCTGAAGAGCAGGCTGAGAGGGTGTAAGTCCTATGAATTGCAGGGAAGCGCAGGATTCCATTCCACATTTGTGGGACGCTCCCCCCACAGATCCCAGGCGGATTCGATTGGAGAGACATATTGCCGGCTGCTCTTACTGCAGTGCCGAATGGGCGCTGTGGCAGGAGACCAGCGAGCTTATGCAGGATACAAGATTTGATGTCAGTGATGAGCGGGCAGAAGTCATTAACCTTAAGGTTATGGAGCGGATCTACCTGGAGAGTCCGTGGCTTATGCCCGGCGATGGTAAGTCTGCGGGGAGTTCGACGGTTTTCCGCCACCGCTTAACCCTCTGGATTGCCTGTTTTCTGGCCGTGTTTATCTCCAGCTTTTTATATTTCACGGTGTTCCAGACCCCTGCGAATACCACTGCGGCTCAGAGCGGGATCGTCGAGACAGGTGTGGCAGGTCTAACCCTGGATTGGTCCTCTTCTTATCCGGTGGAAGCTGAAGGCGGCATTATTGAACCGCTGGTGGCCAATATGGGCCCTACCCACCCGCAATACTGGATGGTATTGTCGACGCTGGGCGTCGGATTGTCTATATTCCTGCTGGTACGCCTGAACCGGTACCGCAGACAATGAAAGCCCCCTTCCCTAATCATAGGAAGAGGGCTTTTGTGTGACATTTGTTTGTATTCGTGTTACATTATTAAGCAAACATAAATGGAAGGGAACGGTGATAGGCGATGCTGATCGGCTTAATACGCCATGGGCTGACAGATTGGAATGCGGAAGGCAAAATTCAGGGACAAAGCGATATCCCGCTTAATGATGAAGGCCGCAGGCAGGCTGAGATGCTGGGTGACCGGCTTCTGCAGGAGCCCTACCACTGGGACTACTGTATAACCAGCAGTCTTTCCCGTGCAGCAGAAACCGGCAAGATTGTTGCCGCTAAGCTGGCTATTCCTCTGCTGGACCCCGATGAACGCATCCGCGAACGCGCCTATGGCCAGGTAGAGGGCATGACGGCTGCCGCCCGCGAAGCCAAGTGGGGCAAGGATTGGAAAGAGCTGTCTCTGGGACAGGAGAGCGATCAGGCGCTTCAGATCCGGGGGCTTGCGTTCCTGGAGGATGTCACGGCCCGGTTCCCGGACAAGAATGTACTTGTCATCTCCCATGGAGGGTTTCTTGCACAGCTGTACACGGCACTCTACAAAGACAAATACTCGGAACGGCTCGGCAATCTCTCGCTGACGATTCTGGAGAAAAATGAGCAGGAATGGAATCCGTTACTGTACAATTGTACCCGTCATGTTTTACAACAACAGCATTAACCCGACCCTTCGGGTTATTTTTTTTGCGGCAAAAGGAATAAAAAGGGCTGTATTTCCCATAATGGTAGTAAAACGGTGAGGCGATGAGAGATGAATCTGGCGGATATGCTCACTTACGCAGACATTGGTCAGCTTACCGCCATTGCGGGACGCTACCAGTGTGAGTGCAAACGGAATTCCAAACATGATTTGATTCAGAGTATATTAATCACCTTGGGCAGCCGGGAGTTCATGGAGTCCCACATCAAGGGGAGTTCCCCGGGAGAACTGCGTTTTCTGAATACGCTGCTCTTCGATGAACGCAGCCAATTCAGCCTGGAAGACCTGCTTGCCGCAGCCCGGCAGGCGTCCTTCGATACTGCGCCCGGCAAGAGCGGGGACTACCGTGAACTGGTCAGCCGGTTCAAGAACGGGGGATGGCTCTTTAATGGCGCTTCCCAGCAGAACAGGTATCTGTTCCAAGTTCCGCTGGATTTGAAGAACCGCTTCCGTGAACGGATGGGGGAGCATTTGAAGGAACGCATTGTTCAAAGTCCGGAACCGGCGATGTACCGGGGCGAGGGGGATTTGCTGTCGGGGGATCTGCTGCTGTTCCTGCGGTATGTGAAGGAGAATGAGCCTGAGCTGAACCAGGAAGGCGCGCTCTACAAACGTAATCAGCAGGGTGTGATGAATGCGCTGCAGATTGCGGAACCTCTGCTCGGCAAAGGCGGCTGGAGATTCGGCTACGGCAGAGCATGTGAGCATTATCCGCCGAGATTTGCCCTGCTGTATGATTATGCCCGCCACCGCCGCTGGATCTCCGAGGAGGGTTACAGGCTGCAGCTTACAGCCGCAGGCAGTCATTTTCTGGAGGAGGGGAAATTGGAAAAGCTGATGCAGTTATTCTCCTTTTGGTTAAGACTGTATAAAGGGGCGATTCCAAATTTACCCTCGCTGGTCTACTGGATCAGTCTTAGTGCAGACAAATGGGTGACCACAGCCTCGCTCGCTGAGGGGATCGGCTGGCTGATCAAACCGTTTTATTACGATGACGCCGTTTCGATTCTGGAACAGCGTGTTCTGCGGATGATGCTTCATCTGGGTATGCTTAGGCTGGGTGAGGATGCCGGAGGATCAGTGGTCATGATGACGCCCTGGGGATGTGAGGCGGCAGTGCCGAAGCATCTGCTCAGGTAAGGGGGAGAGAGATGCGGATTGCATATGGGAGTTACATACCGCAGCTTGATGAATCAGTATATGTGGCGGAAGGCGCTAAGCTCGTTGGCGATGTAAGGATAAGCAAACAATCCAGTGTCTGGTTCAATGCCGTTCTGCGGGGGGACCTGGCTCCGGTGATCGTCGGGGAGCGCTGCAATATTCAGGACGGTGTTGTCGGCCATGTAGCGGAGGGATTGCCGCTGGTGCTTGCGGATGATATCTCGGTGGGCCATTCAGCAATCATTCACGGCTGCCGGATAGGCAAGGGCACATTAATCGGAATGGGTGCAATTGTATTGAACGGAGCAGAGATTGGTGAATATGCTTTAATAGGAGCCGGCTCCGTTGTAACCGAGAACAAAATCATTCCTCCGTACACGCTCTCCTTGGGCACACCGGCCAAAGTGGTCCGCGAATTGACGCAGCAGGATCTGCTGCGAATGGCACGCACAAGTGAAAGCTACGTGAAAAAGGCATTGGAATACGGAATTTCTTAAACAGCGGAGGTGTATCGAATGGACAAAATGAAGGCTACTTATGAAGTGATGCTGGGGCTTGCTGCAGAAATGGTTTGGGATGAAGCGTTAAGAAAGCGTCGTACCGACATCTTGTACCGGAAGATCGACACGGCGCTGGCTGCCGGAGATGAGGCGGCTTTCCGGAACCTGACTGAAGAACTGAAAAGTTTGGCATAGGGAAATGCGCCTGGCGCATTTCTTTTTTTGAATTAATGTTGCACTCGATATTAAAGATTGCCAAGTCGATTCTACTTGATTATGATGCTTTTAGCGTGATGATTATCGTTGCCGGATTCGGCATGAGGAGGCAAGTCTATGAAATTCAGTGATTTTGATACTAAAAGCTGGGAGACAGATGGGCACTTCTATGATACTTGTGTAATTCCTTTTAGCGGACTTCAGGGTACCGAGACTCCTCCTGAGACCGTATCGCTGCTAGAGCGCCAGCGGGATTTCCTGGAGCTGATCGAACAGCCGTTTCAGGGGCGGGTAGTTACATACCCGGCGGTACAGTATGCGGGACCCGGCAGTGCGGCTCTGATTAATGAGCTTTGCCGAAAAGTCAAATCCAGTGGCTTCCAGTACGCCGTTGTGCTGTCTGCCAATGAGCGGCTGTCCGGGGAGGAGATCTATGAAAGCGATTTACTGCTTAGCCTGCCTGAGATAGCGGCGGATTCCCGGACAGCTGTCAGCACGCATGTGCGGGGTGAAATTCAGGGCTTATGGCAGAAGGGGAAATGAAGTAAATGTGACGGAAAATCAACAATTTGTTAAAAAACAGCCTCAAACGCCTGTCACAATTTAGACAATATTCTTGACGGGTTTTAGACCCTAAGCTATGATTAGGATGAACTTATATGTTATGTGATATTTTTCATTGAAAACGGATTTTTTACCTTAGATGTCTATGTAATAACTCTGCAGAAGCCTTCTCACATTTTGAAAAGGGGGTTACACACAGTATGAGCAGCCTTAATGAAGAGCAAGAGTCACTTCCGCAAGAAGCAGAACCGCCTCGCCGAAATGAGATGTCGCGCAGACAGTTTTTGACCTATACGTTAGGCGGCGCGACTGCTTTTATGGGAGCCGGAGTTATCCTGCCGATGATTCGATTTGCCGTGGACCCGATCTTACATAAAAAAGGCGAAGGAGACTTCATCAAGGTAGCGGAAGCGGCCAAAATTACCGACGTACCCCAGGAGTTCACCTTCGAGCTTCCACAGCAGGACGGCTGGTATGCCAGTACAGCGATGCTGACGGCATGGATCCGCAAAGACGAGAGCGGAGAAATTTATGCGCTTTCACCCATCTGCAAGCATCTTGGCTGCACGGTGGGCTGGAACAATGACAAGGCGTACCCTGATGAATATCATTGCCCTTGCCATGGCGCCCGTTATACGAAGCAGGGCCAGCATTTGGCGGTGGCTGCGAAGCCGCTGGACCAGTACACCACCAAGATTGACGGGGGCTGGGTCTATCTCGGTGAAATCGTTCCTAATACGGAAGCCAAGAAGGAGGCGTGAACGGCGTGTTCAAAAACGTATATAACTGGATTGACGAACGTCTGGATATTACACCGATCTGGAGAGATGTTGCCGACCACGAAGTGCCTGAGCATGTCAATCCGGCACACCACTTCTCAGCCTTTGTGTACTGCTTCGGCGGACTTACTTTTTTCATCACCGTAATTCAGATTCTATCCGGCATGTTTCTGACCATGTATTATGTACCCGATATTATTAATGCCTATGCCAGTGTGGAATATCTGCAGACGAAGGTCGCCTTCGGCAAAATCGTCCGCGGCATGCACCACTGGGGGGCGAGCCTGGTTATTGTTATGATGTTCCTTCATACCATGCGTGTGTTCTTCACCGGTTCTTATAAGGCCCCGCGTGAAATGAACTGGGTGGTGGGGATGCTGATCTTTTTCGTCATGCTGGGGCTGGGACTCACCGGTTACCTGCTTCCGTGGGACAATAAGGCCTACTTCGCTACCAAGGTTACGCTGGAGATTGCCAATTCGGTTCCGTTCATGGGACCTGTACTGAAGGAGCTGATGCAGGGCGGTACAATTGCCGGCGCCGAAACGCTGACCCGCTTTTTTGCCTTGCATGTATTCTTCCTCCCGGCGGTGCTGCTTATTCTGCTAGTCGGACATTTCATCATGATCCGCAGACAAGGCATATCCGGTCCTTTGTAAAAAAACGTATAGGAGGCACTGTCATGGCACACGGAGACGACTCCAAAGAGAAGGTGGTATTCGTCGGGGATTCCCGGGTCCGCAGAGGGAACGGGTTCATTACCCCGCCGGATTACACGGCTTATCCGGGCAAATCGGAGGCCTTTATCCCTAACTTTTTGCTCAAGGAATGGATGGTTGGCGTAGTGGTGCTGGTGGGAATTCTGGTTCTGACGATCTCAGAGCCGGCACCGCTAGGATTCCCCGCCAATCCGGCAGCGACGGTAATTCCTATCCCGGACTGGTATTTTCTCTTTCTCTATCAATACTTGAAGCTCCCGTACGCATCCGGTGATTATATCGTGCTTGGAACGCTGGGGGTAACGGGCGTAGCCTTCGGGGCGCTGCTGTTGGCTCCGTTCCTCGATACAGGCCGGGAGCGCCGGTTCTACCGCAGACCGATTGCCTCCTCGCTGATGTTCGTGTCCCTGGCGGCCATCATCTACTTGACCAATACGGCCTGGACAGAGTACAAACATGAGATGGCTGAATCGAACATGATCCCTGAGGATATCCTGCGTGAGGAGAAAGCTGCCGAGAATAAGGCTGCAGGCTTGCCGACCACCAGTGCCGTTCAGCCAAAGGCCATTGCCATTGTGGACAAGGATGATCCGGCGATGGCTACCTTCAAGCAGGCGACTTGCATATCCTGCCATGCAACGGACTTGAAGGGTGCAAGCGGGCCCTCCCTTCGTGGTGTAGGGGATAAACATGATAAGGCGGCTATCCTTGCTATTATCAAAGAAGGCAAAGGGCAAATGCCTCCAATGTATGATACGGCCATAGGAGCAGGATTGACCGACCAGGATATTGACGGGCTGGCCGACTGGCTTGCCAAACAAAAAAGCGAACAGTAAAATAAAATTAACGCAAACCTGATCGTACAATGCGGTCAGGTTTTTGTGTGTGATGAAGTGGTGGTGAAATGAAGCTGCATAGTCGGGAGGAAGTTGTTGAGATGCCGGGTCATTGGTTAGAGAGATTATTTAGGGACAGAAGAATCATATGGCTGCTGCTGATAGTGAATCTGCTGGGGACGGTGTACGGATACATGTGGTATGGCAATCAGCTTGCGTTCACAGCGAAGACTGAACCGCTCTGGCTGCTGCCGTTTGTTCCCGACAGTCCTACCGCGAGCCTGTTCTTCACGGCTGCATTGCTGCTGCTGCTCTATCCGCCGAAGGGGCTTACAGGAACGCTGGTCCGTCAGTTAATCGAAGCGCTGGCTGTAGTGACCTCTGTGAAATATGGGATCTGGGCAGTCAGCATGATCGTGGCAGGCGGTTATCAGGGCGACTCCATCACCTGGAAGGATTGGATGCTGATGATCTCGCATACGGGGATGGCGGTAGAAGCACTGATCTATGCCCGGTTCTTCTCCTTCCGGAGAATGCTGCCTGTTGCGCTGTTATGGACGTTCGCTAATGATATGGTGGATTATTCGGCAGGCGTATACCCGTGGCTGCCTTCGGTGCTTGAGGATGATGTGGTGGCCGTGCAGTATTTCACCATGGGGCTTACGCTGTTCAGTACAGCCGCTGCCTGGCTGTTCTGCGGCAGGACAAGGCGTCCGGCGCTTCCGGGCAAAGCTGCCGCGAAGCGCTGATCCTCAGTTCTAACTCTTGTCCCTCCGCCATAGATTAAGGTGGGAGGGATGTCTCATGCCGCGCAGAAGAATATTCATATGGTCAGGAATGATGCTGTGCTGGCTGCTGGCCGGCATTGGCGGGTGGAGCCTTCAGGCTGAAGCGGCTGCTGCCCATTCGGGTTCCGTAAGCAAAGTATACATAGATGCAGCCGGTGCCCCCAGTGATCCCGCTGCACTCACTGCCAGAAGCGGAGCAAAGCGGCTGGAGGCGGCGGCGGAAGCCTTATATGGTTATGTGCTTGAAGGCGATGTGCTTAAGGCCCGGAAGGAAGCAGAGGAGATCTCACAGATCTTTATTGCTTCGTCCTTTGAAGGATTAACCTCCGTGGAGGGAGTCAACGCTCTCTCGTCCGTGATCCTGGATATGAAGTCAGAGCTGGCTGCGGCTCAGCCTGCCCCGCAGAGATGGGAAGCTGCTGCAGCCAAGCTGCGGCTTGCCGCCAACAGTCTGAATCATCCGCGGCAGCCGATGTGGCTGCAGTATTATAAGCTGGTCCGTGAGGACCTGAATGATATGGAGCAAAGTGCCGCAGCAAGTGATCTGAAGAGCTGGACAGCGGCACTGGCAAGACTGCAGAGCAGGTATGCGAATATCCGGCCAGCAGTGATCATCTCCCGCCCTGCCGAGACGGTGAAGGAATTTGATTCCTGGATATCCTATGCCGGAGGGGCAGCAAGCTCAGAGCAGCCGGTGGAGCGGACCCGCCTGCTGGAGATCGTATCCTACGGACAGGATGCTGCCAGGGTGATGTTCGGCAAAGAACGTAATGAGCCGGCTCTGTCGCTGCCGCTTGCTCCGCAGCAATACGGCGGCTGGGGGCTTCTGGCAGGAGCGTTCATTCTTACCGTACTGGTCTATGCTGCGTACCGCAAATACCGCGGCCAGAAACGGGATATGAAGACTGTGTAACGAAAAGCTAAAAGCTCCCTTCCCGCAAGGCGGACGAAGGGAGCTTTTTGGATGTAAGGGCATCTGAATGCGATTTCGGGAAGATACGCGGTTCAGGTCTCCCGGAAGCCTTCACCGTGAACATCATGAACGTCGCTGATAATGACGAAGGCCTTAGGGTCAATGGACTTGACCAGCAGGCTGAGGCGGCGGATCTCTTGTCTTGAGACCACGCAATACACCATATGCTTGGCCTGCTTGGAATAGGCTCCAATCGCCGGGATCAAGGTTACGCCGCGTTCCAGCTCAGCAGTGATCAGCTCGGCAATCTGCGGAGCCTCATCACTGATGATGGTGAAGGCTTTGGCGGCGTAGGCCCCTTCCTGAATGAAATCAATTACGCGTGATGCGATGAAGACGGCCACGAGGGTGTATAATATTTTTTCGCGTGGGATGTAGAGCAGGGATACCCCGATGATGATCACATCAACCGCCAGAATGATCTGCCCCATACTCCAGCCGAACTTGCGTCCAAGAATCCGCGCTACAATATCTACACCCCCGGTAGTGCCCCCGAAGCGGAAGACAATCCCCAGCCCCAGGCCCAGTGTGACCCCTGCATATAATGAAGCAAGAATGAAATCATGCTCTGTACTGAACGTTACAATCCAGCCCGCTTTGATCATTCTTTCAAACAGCCAGAGGAATAAGGACAGCGAGCCGATACCCACTCCGGTATAGATGATCTGATTCCCCCCGAGCACCTTCCAGCCGACCAGGAAGAGCGGAAGATTGAGCAGCAGTGTCGTCAAAAAGATGGGTATGTTAAAGGCGTAATTGAGCAGGATGGTAATCCCGGTGACTCCGCCCTCCATCAGCTGGTTGGGGACAATAAAATACAGTAGTCCGAATGCGTAAATGGCAGCGCCCAGCATGATGGGGGCCACTGCTTTGCTGATGGTGCCTAATTTAATGGATGAACTCATATAATCCCTCGCCTATGCCTCTAATTGGGCAATTTAATATGTAATGATCAAAAAAGATTTGTCTTCAAAACGTCTTTACGATAACATAGGGGCAAACAGAAGGCAAGAACATACGGGGGTGAAACAACAATTTATGGAAAAAAGTCTTGCTGACATTCAGCGTGAGGTAGATGCTTATATCTCACAATTTAAAGAAGGCTATTTCAGTCCGCTCTCCATGCTGGCCCGGATGTCCGAGGAAGTCGGTGAGCTGGCCCGCGAAGTGAACCATCAATTTGGCGAGAAGCCGAAAAAAGCGGATGAAGCCGACAATTCAATTGAGCTTGAGCTGGGTGACATTCTCTTCATTACCGTTTGTTTCGCCAATTCACTCGGTATAGACTTAACCGAAGCGCATAATAAGGTGATGCACAAGTTCAATACCCGGGATGCGGGGCGCTGGACACCCAAAAACACCGATTAGGCCTATGCTACATATGCTGTACCAAACTAACGGGATTTAGCCGTGAGGATGGTGAGAATATGGATCATAATGATTATGTAAAAGCGGCATACCGCTCGATTCTGCGCAGTGACTTCGCGGAGGCGATCACTCTGTTCGAGGCGGCCATCGCAGCAAGTCCGGATGATGCGGAAGTAAGATACCGCTGTTCGATAACCTATGCCCGCAGCGGTATGCTGGACAGAGCGCTTGAACATGCTGTAGCCGCTCGAAGACTGGATGGGACCAAACAGGAGTACCAGCTCCATCTTCAGCATCTGCAGGCGCTGCAGCTCGTGCAGGAAGCGAAGCGGCTGCTGGAGGATGAAGTCGCGGAAGCGGTGAATCCATACCATCCGATTACGCTGCTGAAGGAAGCTGTATCGCTTGACCCACTATATGGGGATGCTTATGTATGGCTGGCGATTGCGCACAGCCGGATGAATGAACATCTGCAGGCGATTGCTGTATTAAAGGAAGTGATGTCGCTGCACCCGGATGACAGCGGACTGCGTCTGCTGATGAAGGATCTGCAGAAGTCACTGCAAAAATATATCCAATAATAGATGAGACAGGGAAAGCGGGGAGAATTCATTTGAGTGACAAGATCAGAGTTATTGTTTCCGGAGCAGGAGGCAGAATGGGCAAAGAGGTTGTGAAGCTGGTATTGCAGGATGATGAATTGGAACTGGCAGCGGCGGTTGACCGATCTGCACAAGACAGAGATGCCGCCCGTCTGGTTGGCCTTGAGGATTGCGGGGTGCGCGTGACTTCGAATCTGGAAGCCGCGCTTGCGGATACGGCTGCGGATGTAATGGTGGACTTCACTATTCCGCAGTCCGCCTACAGCAATACTGCACTGGCTATCAAATACGGCGTTCGTCCGGTGATCGGAACTACCGGATTCACGCCCGAGCAGATCACCGGGCTGGACAAGCAATGCCAGGAGCGGGGAATCGGCGGGCTGATTGCGCCGAACTTCTCGATCGGTGCGATTCTGCTGATGAAATTTGCTGCACAGGCCGCCAAGTATTTCCCTCATCTCGAGATTATCGAATATCACGGAGACCAGAAGCTGGATGCTCCTTCAGGTACGGCGATCAAGACGGCAGAGATGATCTCTGAGGCGCGGCAGGAGCTTCGCCAGGGACATCCCAAGGAGGAAGAGCTTATTGAAGGCTCACGCGGAGGGTATTATAATGGCTTCCGCATTCATAGCGTACGTCTTCCGGGAGTTTTCGCCCAGGAGGAAGTGGTTTTCGGCGGCTTCGGACAGTCGCTGAAGATCCGCCATGACTCGTATGAGCGTGCCGGTTATATGCCGGGAGTCAAGCTGGGCATCCAGAAGGTGATGGGCTACACCGGCCTCATCTACGGGTTTGAGCATTTTATAGAATAGACAGGGGAGAGCTATATGTTGAAAATCGCTTTTATCGCACATGACCGCAAGAAAGATGAAATTGTTAATTTTGTTACCGCTTATGAGCATGTCTTTCATGGGCATCAGTTATATTCCACCGGAACCACCGGTCAGCGTATTATGGAAGCAACGAAGCTTATCATCCACCGCTATATGTCCGGTCCGCTGGGCGGAGACCAGCAGATTGGCTCTATGGTGGCCACGGATGAGCTGGATTTGATTATTTTCCTGCGTGATCCGCTGATGGCACAGCCGCATGAACCGGATATTACGGCCTTGCTGCGTCTGTGTGATGTATACGGAATTCCGGTAGCCACCAATATTGCCACAGCAGAGATTCTGGTAAAAGCCATCGACCGCGGAGATTTCGGCTGGCGTGAGCTGGTACATAAATACAAACCGGGTGTGGATGAGTCATGAAGCTCGATATTCTGGTATTCGGCGCCCATGCGGATGATGCCGAGATCGGTATGGCGGGAACGATTGCCAAGCATACCGCTGCGGGCTTCAAGGTGGGAATGTGTGATCTGACACAGGCTGAGATGTCCTCGAACGGAACCGTGGAGCTTCGTAAGCAGGAGGCGCAGCAGGCAGCCGAGTTGCTGGGTGCGGTTGTGCGTACTAATCTCGGACTGCCTGACCGCGGCCTGTATATGACAGAGGACCATCTGGCAGCTGTGACTGCGGAAATCCGCCGTTTCGCTCCGTCCATTGTGTTCGCTCCCTACTGGGAAGACCGTCATCCGGATCATATTGCCTGCAGCAGACTGGTGGAGGAAGCTGTGTTCAACGCCAAGCTGCGCAAATATATGCCGGACAAGCCTTCCATTCCTGAACCGCAATTATATTTCTATTTCATTAATGATCTTGGACGGACCGATCTGATTGTCGATGTGACCGCACAGTATCCGCTGAAGGAGCAGGCATTGTCCTGCTACCGTTCACAGTTCACGGTCGCACCCGGAGAGGATGCCGTGTCAACTCCTTTAACCGAAGGGTATATAGAGCGCGTCCGTTCAAGAGACATGCTGCTCGGTCAGCGGAGACTGATTCCGTATGCCGAAGGGTTCGCCAGCAAGGTGCCCTATACTGTAGATGTGTTCAGTGCTGCCTGTCAATAAATGAAGCCTTTGAAAAAGCCCGGAAATCAACTATAATAAATTCATATCATTACTTGAAGTAATAGACCTATGTTAGATGAAGGGGCGGAGCTATGGAGCGGCTTAAAATAGGCATCACCTGTTATCCGTCTCTGGGCGGCTCGGGGGTTGTGGCAACTGAACTGGGCAAGCTATTGGCCGAAAAAGGTCATGAGGTCCACTTCATTACCCACAGCATCCCGTTCCGGCTGGGAACGTTTCAGAAGAATATATTCTACCACGAGGTAGAGGTTAACGATTATTATGTGTTCCGTTATCCGCCGTACGATCTGGCCCTGGCGACCAAGATGGCGCAGGTTGCCAAAATGCAGAACCTGGACTTGTTCCATGTGCATTATGCGGTGCCGCACGCGGTATGTGCTTTTCTGGCCAAGCAGATTCTGGGCAACGACATCAAAGTGGTTACCACCCTGCATGGCACGGATATTACGGTTCTGGGCCAGGATGAATCCCTGAAGGATCTGATCCGGCTGGGCATTAACGAGAGCGATGCCGTAACGGCGGTCTCCCGGGACCTGATCAACGAAACACGCAAGGCGCTGGATATTACGCGCGAAATAGATCTGACGTATAACTTCGTGGACAAACGGGTGTATTATCCCCGCGATGTCACTGACCTGCGCGGCGATTTCGCCTCGCCGGATGAAAAGATTCTCATGCATATCAGTAACTTCCGCCCGGTCAAACGGGTGAGTGACGTAGTGGATGTATTCGCCAGGGTAAGCCAGCGGATACCATCCCGACTGCTGCTGGTCGGCGAAGGGCCTGACCTGCCGAAGATCCAGGCCAAGATCAGCGAGATGGGCCTGGATGACAAGGTCAGATTCCTGGGCAAGCAGGACGAGATTGCCCAGGTGATCTCTCTGGCGGATCTGCTGCTGCTGCCTTCAGAGAAGGAGAGCTTCGGGCTTGTCGCTCTGGAAGCGATGGCTTGCGGAGTTCCAACCGTCGGCTCGCAGACCGGAGGGATTCCGGAGCTGATTCAGCATGGCAAGACCGGGTTCCTTGCACCGGTCGGCGATACAGTATCTATGGCGGATTATGCCATCCGGCTACTGTCGGACGATGCGATGGTAGAGAGCTTCCGGCGGGCTTGTCTGGAGCGCTCGTGCAATGATTTCAGCCGGGATATGATTACCAATCAATATGAAGATATCTATTACCGTGTGCTTGGACGCAAGGTACTCGGACTCGATGGAGTCCGGGGGTAAGGAGCACCGCATGGAATGGACAATGGCACCATCCGGCATGGCCGAAGCCGCCGGCGCTGTAGTTGCAGGTCTGCTGGCAGGCGGCCATGAAGCTTATTTCGTGGGCGGCTGCCTGCGTGATGAGCTGCTCGGCCGTCCGGTGCATGATATAGACATTACTACCTCGGCATTGCCGCAGGAGGTTATGGACCTGTTCCCCCGCTGTGTCCCTACAGGATTGGCGCATGGCACTATTACTGTGCTGGAGGCAGGCCACAGCCTGGAAGTTACGACCTACCGGACGGAGAGCGGCTATGCCGATCACCGCCGTCCGGAGCATGTCGTGTTTGTGAGGGATGTGCGGGAGGATCTCCGCCGCCGTGATTTCACCATCAACGCCATCTGCTGCGGCCTGGACGGGAAGCGGATCGACCCCTTTGGCGGACAGCGTGACCTTAAGCTCCGTATGATCCGCTGTGTAGGTGAAGCGGAGGAGCGCTTCGACGAGGATGCGCTGCGGATGCTGCGCTGCGTACGTTTTGCCTCCGTGCTGGATTTCGCCGTGGCGAAGAATACCTGGCGCGGACTGCTGCGCCAGCGGGACAAGCTGGCGCATATTGCTGTGGAGCGGGTGCGCGCGGAGGTAGAGCGCATCGTCCTGGGCCCGCACCCGCAGCGCGGGCTGGGTCTCCTGCTGCGCAGCGGCCTGCTGCCGCGCGGCAAAGCGCCGTTCCCTTGGACCGGCCGTGAGCTGGCGGCAGCCGCCGCACGCACAGCCGGTCTCGGGCACCTGCAGGACGCCCGCCTGCGTTGGGCGCTCCTGCTGCATGCCCTGGGATCGTCGGCCGCTGCGGCCGATGAGCTCCTGCGGGCATGGACGTTCCCCGGGGCGACGCGTGCTGGCGTCGTCGCCGTGCTGCGCGTCCGCGAAGCCTGGGACGCGGCGCTGTCATCGGCGGCGCCGGAGGTGTCCGGCGCCGGGGAACTGCTGCGGCGGCGGTGGATCGCCGCCGTGCTGGCCCACGGCACGTCAGCCGCCGAAGGGTGGCTGACGCTGCTCGAGGCGGCGGGGGCCACAGCCGCCCCGGTCCCTGGCGCAGCCACACCGGCTGCTGCTGCCGTTCCTGATGCTGCCACATCTGGCGCGGCCCCCGCTCCTAATGCTGCCGCCCCAGTCACCACCAGCCAGCTGCGGTCCTGGGCCGCAGCTATGCCGCTCCGCACACTCGGGGAGCTGGCGGTGACCGGCCATGAGGTGACAGCGGTGCTGGATAAGCGGCCCGGCCCTTGGCTGGGCGTGCTGCTGCACCGGCTCCTTCAGGCAGTGGCTGCCGGAGACCTTGCGAATGACCCCCAATCACTGCTGCAGGCAGCGCAAAGGATGGATCGAGATGAATAACAAGCATGTTCAGCCTCCGGGAGCCTTGCTGCGGGAGGACTTCGTATCGGGCTGGCCTGGCGAGATCGTACGGATGAATCGGGTAGCCTCCACCCAGGAGGAAGCCAAGAAGCTGGCGGAGATCGGTGCCCCCGAGGGCACGACGGTAATGGCTGAGGAACAGACCGGCGGCCGGGGCAGGATGGGCCGTAAATGGCATTCCCCGCATGGCAAAGGGATCTGGATGAGCCTGGTGCTGCGTCCGGAGCTGCCGCTGGCCTTAACTCCGCAGCTGACTTTACTGGCCGGTGTGGCTGTCTGCACAGCCATCCGTGAGGTAACCGGTGTGCCTGCCGGAATCAAGTGGCCCAACGATCTGCTGGCGGGAGGCCGCAAAATCTGCGGAATCCTGCTTGAATCCTCGCTTAGAGAAGGCGGGCTTCATTATTGTATCGCCGGTATCGGCATTGCCGCCAATCTGACAGAGGCGGACTATCCTGAGGAGCTTAAGGGAATTGGAACCTCGCTGCTGATTGAAGGCGGCGGCATTCCGGTAGACCGGACAAGACTTGCGGAAGCCGTGCTGGAGGAACTCGAATATTTGTATGCCCTGTACCAGGAGCGGGGCTTCCAGCCTGTGAAGGAGCTATGGGAGTCGATGTCGGTCACACTGGGCCGCCAGGTGAGCGTGAACACTCCCCAGGGACGCACCGAGGCGACTGCTGTCGGGCTTGATGATAACGGCGGACTGCTGGTGCGCAGCGGGACAGGCGGTATTACCAGCGTGCTGTCCGGTGAAGTTGAAATGATCTGAATGGCAAGGGTCACAGCCCTTGTCATATTTTTTGGTGTTATTTGTTGTAATTTTTTGATATACTGTGTTCATAGGCGGCATCGCATTGGCGAGCTGTACTTGTGTAAGAGAAGCTTATACCAGGAAGTTGTGTTACCGGATATACCTTCATAACTGGATGTGACGGTTACGTTGGATTCTGCTCTGAGCCGTAAGGACCGAGACAGAAGGGACGATCGCGAGTGACTCTTTTTTGCCCTTCGGACCTATTTAGCGGACTAATGCTAAAGGGTTTTTTTGTTTGCGCGGAGAACGCGTATTTTATGGAAAAGGGGAATGAGAGCGAATGGCAGACAAACATGCACTGAATATTATCAAAATGAAAAAAATGAAAACGGATGGTGTGCCCCTAAGCATGATCACCGCTTATGATTATCCTTCAGCCCTGTTGGCTGAGGAAGCAGGAATAGACCTGATTCTGGTAGGCGATTCACTGGGGAACGTCGTGCTTGGTTATGATACAACGTTACCGGTTACCATAGAGGATATGGTCTACCATACCCGGTCGGTGAAACGCGGAGCACAGCATACTTTTATTATCGCGGATATGCCGTTCATGACCTATCACGGCAGTGTGGATGAGACCTTGCGCGGTGTGCGCAGACTGATGCAGGAAGGTCAGGCCCATGCGGTCAAAATGGAAGGCGGACTGGAGATCTGCTCCACCGTGTCCGCAGTTGTGTCTGCGGGCGTTCCCGTCCTCGGCCATATCGGCTTAACCCCGCAATCGGTCAATATGATCGGCGGCTACCGGATTCAGGGTAAGGACCCCAAGGATGCACAGCGTCTGATGGATGAAGCCAAGGCGCTGGAAGCTGCCGGAGCCTTCGGGATCGTGCTTGAACTAGTGACGGAGGAAGTGGCTGCGGCCATCTCCAAGGCAGTCAGCATTCCGACTATCGGGATCGGTGCCGGACGTTATTGTGACGGTCAGGTGCTGGTGTTCCATGACGTTCTGCGTTATGCCTCTCCTTACCGGGAGAAGAAGTTCGTCAAGACCTACGCGGATGTAGGCAGTCTGATCCGTGAAGGAATCAGCAGCTACGTTCAGGAAGTGAAGGACCGCTCGTTCCCGGCGCAGGAGCATGTGTTTAATGCGGACGAGACGGTGCTGGAATCTTTATACGGCAATGCCGGCAAAGGAGCGAAATAAGATGAAAGTCCTCAGAACCATTGCAGAACTGCGCGAAGCGCTTGAATATATGCGTCAAGGAGGACACGGACCCGTTGGGTTTGTGCCTACGATGGGATATTTACACGAAGGACATGCCAGTCTGCTGCGCAAGGCGGGGGAGAAGAGCGGCACCGTGGTGATGAGTATTTTTGTCAACCCGCTGCAGTTCGGGCCGAATGAGGATTTTGCATCCTATCCCCGCGATGAGCAGCGTGATCTGGAGCTGGCCGAACGCGAGGGTGCCGATCTGGTGTTTATTCCGAGTGTGGAAGAGATGTACCCGCAGCCGATCCGTACAGGGGTTTCGGTCTCCTCACTGACCACACAGCTCTGCGGTGCGTCCCGGCCGGGGCATTTTGACGGAGTAACTACTGTGGTCAGCAAGCTGTTTCATATTGTGCAGCCGGACTATGCCTTCTTCGGATTGAAGGATGCCCAGCAGGTTGCTGTTCTGCGCCGGATGGTAGCTGACCTGAACATGAATGTAGAGATTATCGCATGTCCGATTGTCCGTGAGGAAGACGGGCTGGCGTTAAGCTCACGCAATGTCTATCTGAGCGCGGAAGAGCGCAGACAGGCCCTGGTCTTGTCCCGTTCGCTGCGTGAAGTGCGTCAGGCTATTGAAGAGGGCAGAATCAGTACGGTGGATGAAGCGCGCGGTATGCTGGGTTCGGTGATTGCTGAATCTTCCCTCGCGGTCATTGATTACGCAGAGATTCTAACCTTCCCTGACCTTGAGAGTCTGGAAGGCGGCAGCAGGCTGAGCGATGCGGAAGGCGAAGTTATTATCGCACTTGCCGTGAAGTTCGGCAGAACCCGGCTGATTGACAATAACGTATTTATTCCTAAGGAGGCGCGCGCACTTGTTTAGACATATGATGAAATCCAAGATCCACCGGGCTACGGTCACTGAAGCCAATCTGAATTATGTGGGCAGCATTACCATTGATGAGGACTTGATGGAAGCCGCAGACCTGCTGGAGAACGAGAAGGTGCAGATCGTGGACAATAATAACGGTTCCCGTCTGGAGACCTATGTCATTCCCGGCCCGCGGGGCAGCGGCGTCATCTGCCTGAACGGGGCGGCAGCCCGCCTGGTGCAGCCTGGAGATACCGTCATTATTATCTCGTATGCTGTGATGTCCTCCGAGGAGCTGGCGTCACACAAGCCCACTGTAGTGTTTGTCGATGCGGACAATAAGCCGGTGAAGCTGGCGGATCATGAGCTACACGCGACGATTGCCTAAATCCCGCTGTTTGAGCCATGTAATCAATGGCAGGGATGAAGACACCTGTTCTTGTGAAAAATGAAGGCAGGCAAGCTTAAGCTGACTTCATTATCAGTAAGGGTGGGATGTCCGGTGTTTCAACATTTATTTGCTGAGATGAACAAGATGCTGCAGGAGATCCAAACCGACTTCCCTACTGCGGAGGGTGACCGCCGAAGCGACCTTTTATCTAAGTATAATATGCTCCACCGGATCAGCGATAATGTAATGGATGAGTGGCTGGTCTTTGCCGAAAAGCTTAGCGAATTCCGTGAACAGGCGGACTTTCAGGTTCCGCCGGAGGAGTTGCCCGAAGAGGAAGCGCCTGAGCTTGGCATGGACGCTTTTGTCAGGGGGCAGGGCTATTACAAGCTGCTGATGTACCGCAAATGTATTGAACAGTTCCGGCAGGTCACGGATAAACACCCTGACAGTCTGGCAGCCCGCCTATATTTGGCCATGGCTTATCTGCAGGAAGGCGAGGCGGAGACAGCCTGGGGACACCTGAACCATATGCTGGGCCTGATCCGTGAGGCGAAGCTGAAGGCGATGATTTATAATGCGCTTGGCTGTATCCGTGCTTCGCAGGAACGTTTCAATGAAGCCAGTGAGCTGTTCAGCCAGGCCTTGCAGCATGATCCGGCCCTTCCGGAGCCGAACGTTAATCTGGAGGTGTGCCGCAGGCGGGGCGGGAAGCTCCAGTTCGGACATCAGCTGGTTTCGCTTTTATAATTTATCTTCGGTTCCTTCAAGCGATGCGACCTCCCCACTTCCCGGGGGTTTGCATCGCCTTTTTTCGTAACTTCTGTTATGCTGATAAAGAGTCTCAAGTGAAAGGGAATAGAACTTATAATGAAATTTGCCGTGCTTGATTTTGAAACTACGGGAACCCAATCTGTGGGTGAAATCATCCAGGTTGGCCTTGCCATTATAGAAGAAGACGGGACTATCTCCAGGGTGTATGGTTCCTACGTCAAGCCCGGAGCACCAATTCCTCCTTTTATTACGGGCCTGACCGGAATTACTGACAGTGATGTGCAGGATGCGCCGGAGCTGGATGAGATGATGATGGAGCTGGTGCCGCTGCTGGATGATGTTGTCCTTGTTGGTCACAATGTAGCCTTTGATTTTCATTTTCTGCAGAATGCGCTGGACCGCTGCGGCTACCTGCCGTTTCAGGGGCGTATTCTGGATACAATTGATTTTCTCAAAATATGCTTCCCCTCGCTGAGCACCTATCAGCTTGGCGCGGTGAGCCATCATTTCGGCATCACGCATGAGCGTCCCCATCAGGCGGACAGCGATGCGCTGGCCACGGCTATTTTGCTGCTTAAATGTCTGGAGGAGCTGCACAGTCTGCCTCTCCTGACGATTCAGCGGCTGAATGAGCTGTTCGCGGACGAAGACAGTGACCTGTCCTGGTATTTCGACGGTCTGCTGCGAGAGCGGGAGATGGAGACCTTTCAGCCGGAAGGTGAGCTGACCTTCTACCGCCAGCTGGCGCTTGCCGTGGGCGACTGGGCGGAGCTTCCCTCCCCGCGGGAGGAAGGAAGCAGTAATCCGCTGGAGAACATTACCTTCCAGGAATATATGGATGAGGTAACCAAGCGGCTGAAGGCTGCTCTTCCCCAGTATGAGAGCCGTGAGGCCCAGGAGCTGATGATCCATGAGGTCATGACGGCGCTGGAGCAGGATAAGCATCTGCTGATTGAAGCGGGAACAGGCACCGGCAAATCGCTCGGATATCTGCTTCCGGCTATCTATCACAGTGTCCGCAGCAACCAGAAGGTTATGGTCAGCACGCATACGATCAACCTCCAGGACCAGTTGCGGGAGCGGGACATCCCTCTGCTGACCAGTGTGGTGCCGTTCCCGTTCAAAGCTTCGATCTTCAAGGGAAGAGGGCACTATTTGTGCCTGCGCAAGTTTGAACACAGAATTAACAAAAAAGACTTCACAAGTCCAAGGGAAGAAGCGCTTACGGCTGCCCAAATGATCGTCTGGCTGACCCAGACGGAGACCGGGGATGACGAGGAGCTTAACTTAAGCGGACGCGGCGGTGATTTCTGGGAGACGGTTGCCAGTGACACTGATTCCTGTCTGGGCCGGGCCTGTCCCTGGTTCCGCAAATGTTATTACCACCGGGCCAAACACGAAGCTGGGATATCCGATGTAGTGGTTACCAATCACTCCAAGCTGTTCGCTGATGTCAAGGCCGGCCATCAGCTCCTTCCGGCTTATGAGCATCTCATCATTGATGAAGCTCATCATCTGGAGGATATCGCCGGCAAGCATCTTGGCATGCAGATGAAATACTTCACTGTTGCCCATACGCTTACCCGCTTGTACAAGGATAGCCGCAGCGGCCAGCTGCCTGCTCTTCGCATGGCTCTGCAGTCTTCCGGCAGTGAGCAGGCTTCCGAATGGAGCGGAGTGATCGACCGGATCTATCCCGATCTGTTGACGGTGAAGGAGTCCTGGGATGCGCTTAGCGACAGGCTCTTCGGGCTGCTGCCCGAGCGCAGCGATGCCGGTGCCGGGGAAGCCGGTCAGCTGGTGGCCCGGCTGCAGCCGGGCAAGAAGCCCAAAGACTGGGAAGAGCTGGCTGCCCTGGAGAATACGCTTAACCTCAGCTTGAGCGATATCATCCGCAGGGGTGACAAGATGCTCAGTGAGATGCGTGACACGGACAGCCAGTCCTCCTCGGACGGTCTTGTCACGGATATTAGCGGATTGTTCAAGGATCTGGCCTCCATCAGGGAACAGATCCGTTTCTTCATGAATCTGAATGATGAGAACATCGTGTACTGGCTGGAGGGAAGCGGTAACTATAAGGGGAAGTCGCTGCAGATGTACGCCGTTCCCGTGGATGTCAGCACCCAGCTCAGGGAGCTGTTCTTCGACAAGAAGAAGAGCGTTATCCTGACCTCGGCCACATTGTCCGTAGATAAGTCCTTCCAGTTCATGATTGATAATCTGGGTCTTGGCGAGGCTGCCGAGCACGGGCAGCTGATGACCGCACTGCTTCCGTCGCCGTTCAAATACCGGGAGCAGGCTTTGCTGGTGATTCCCCGTGACTTCCCGAGCGTCAAGGGAAGTATAGGGGATGCCCGTTTTGTGGACACGCTGGTGCATTCCCTTGCTGAGACCGCTGTAGCTACCCGGGGACGGATGCTGGTGCTGTTCACCTCGTACAAGATGCTGCGCCAGGTCTATGATCCGCTGAAGGAGGCGCTTGCCTCGCAGGATATCGCGGTGCTTGGACAAGGGGTGGAGGGCGGCAGCCGGAGCAAGCTGATCCGTCGCTTCCAGGACAGCTCGGCTTCTGTGCTGCTGGGGACCAGCAGCTTCTGGGAAGGGGTGGATATCCCCGGGGAAGCCTTGACCTGCCTGGCGATCGTCAGACTTCCGTTCCAGCCGCCGAATCATCCGCTGGCTGAGGCGAAGTCGGAGCTGCTCCAGGCACAGAAGAAGAATCCGTTCATGAAGCTGTCCGTCCCGCAGGCCGTCATCCGCTTCAAGCAGGGCTTCGGGCGGCTGGTCCGCACGGCGCAGGACCGCGGAATCGTTATTGTATATGATACCAGGGTCATTGAATCTTATTATGGCAAATACTTCCTGTATTCTCTGCCCGGCCCCAAGATGGAGCATATGCTGACGGATCAGATGGTCCCGAGGATCGCCGAATGGCTGGAAGAAGGCGGGGTTTCCTAATTCCTCTGCTATTGATATGATGAATAAGTTATGGTTAACCTGAAGATCCGCGCCCCGGCTGTAGCTGCCGAGTTAGGCAGGCGGCGGGGCACGGTTCCTATAATCGGCTTTCGAGGCAAGTTTAGCTAAGTTATGCAAGGAAGCGTATGCTATCCAAACTTTTAGGAGGAGAAAACATGAAATCGGATAAAATATCGGAGGCTGTCGTCCGCAGGCTTCCAGTGTACCTGCGTTTCCTGAACGATCTCCAAAAACGCGAAATCTCAACCGTTTCTTCTCAGGAGCTGGGACAGAAGCTTGATCTGAACCCTGCTCAGATCCGTAAGGATCTGGCTTATTTCGGTGATTTCGGCAGAAAAGGCATCGGCTACGATGTATCCTATCTGATCGAGAAGATCCGTCATATTCTGAAGCTTGACCAGCAAATCAACGTTGCTCTTGTAGGCGCCGGTAATCTCGGTCATGCCTTGTCCAATTACAATGCCTATCTGAAGGATACGATGAAGATTACGGCCGTCTTCGATGCTTACCCGCCGAAGGTGGGCCAGCAGATCAACTCCCTGGTTGTGCAGCCGATGGAAGAGCTCGGCGATACGATCCGTTCCCAGGGAATCCGCATCGGGATCATTACCGTACCGGACAGCGAAGCCCAGAACGTAGCTGATATTCTTGTAGACTCCGGCATCGAGGCTATTCTGAACTTCGCACCGGTTATTCTCAAGACTCCTGCCAATATCCGGATTCATGCCGCAGACTTTACCACCGATCTGCAGAGCCTGGCCTATTATTTGCATGATGGAAAGGAAGAGACCGAAGATGAGCAGCAATAAGACGATAATCAAGCATGGCCGTTTCCTGGTTCCGGGCAGTGACAAGCCGGTCTTGAACGGGTATATGACCATTGAGGACGATCTGATTACTTACATAGGTGAAGCTGAGCCTGTCATGGAAGAGAACGCTCAGGTGGTGGACGGCAGCCGTCTGCTGTTCATGCCGGGTCTTGTGAATACCCATGGGCATACGGCAATGTCGCTGCTGCGCGGATACGGTGATGATATGGTGCTTCAGACCTGGCTGCAGGAGAAGATGTGGCCGATGGAAGCGAAATTCACTGGTGATGATGTATATTGGGGAACCTCGTTGTCCGTACTGGAGATGCTGAAGGGCGGGACGACGACTTTCCTCGATATGTATGATCATATGGACCGGGTAGCAGAAGTGACCGGACAATCCGGGATTCGGGCTGTGCTGATGCGCGGCGTGATCGGGCTATGCCCGGAAGAGGAGCAGAAGTCCAAGCTCGCAGAGGCGATTGCATTTGCCCGTGACTGGCACGGCAAGGCCGACGGCAGAATTACTACGATGCTCTCGCCGCATGCCCCTTACACCTGTCCTCCAGAGTTTTTCATGAAATTTGTAGAGGCTGCGCATGATCTGGATCTCCCGATGCACACCCATATGTCCGAGACGCGCCATGAAGTGGAGCAGAATGTTGCCGACTACGGACTCCGTCCGGTAGCGCATCTGGAGAAGCTGGGGATGTTCACCCGTCCTTCGCTGATTGCGCATGGTGTCCATCTGAACGATGAAGAGATCGGCATCCTGGCCCGCCATCACGTTGGCGTGTCACATAATCCCGGCAGCAACCTGAAGCTGGCCAGCGGTGTAGCCCGTGTCCCGGAGCTGCTTAGAGCAGGGGTTAAGGTCTCGCTGGGTACTGATGGCGCAGCAAGCAATAACAACCTGGATATGTTTGAAGAGATGAGACTGGCGGCGCTGATCCACAAAGGCGTAAGCGGCGATCCTACAGCGGTACCCGCACCTGAAGCGCTGCTGATGGCGACGGAGTATGGAGCGCAGTCTATTTTTCTGAAGCAGGTAGGCAGGCTTGCAGCAGGGATGAAGGCCGACTTCATTGCGCTTGATATTGACCAGCCGCATCTGCTGCCCCATAGCGATCTGCTCTCCCACGCCGTCTATTCGGCAAGTGCCAAGGATGTGGAGCATGTATGGGTCAACGGCAAGCAGGTGGTGAAGCACGGGCAATGCCTGACACTCGATGAGGAAGCGATCCGCCGCAAAGCACAGGAAACATTCGAGAGCCTGCTTAAACGGTAATACAGAGGTTTTGGAAAGGGAGCTGTATGGTGAAGAAGAGGAGAAAATGGCTTCTGCTGGGGATTTCCCTGGTTCTGCTCCTTCTGTTCGGACTAAGCCAGTTTTATGCCTACATTATGAAGGATCAGTGGAACGAGCGGAGTGAAGCCAAAGAGCTGGCCAGAACGCGAGCCGGGTTAACAGAGGTCACCAAGGCCCAGAAATCAGTCTGGAATGAGAATGAAATCTATTGGGTCTTGACCGGCAAGAATGAGGCAGGGACGGAGATCATGGTGTGGGTCCGTTTTACCACGGAAGGCAAGCCTGCCGGAGGCGCCAATGATCTATATGCTGAAGAGCTGAGCAAAGGAACCCCGGAAGCGAAAATGCGCGAGATCATTACCGCCCAGCTGCCGGATATTACGATTAAACGCCTGCTGCCTGGAGTATATAACGGAGAGTATGCCTGGCAGCTCTTTTACAAAAAAGACGGGCGTTACTATTACAACTTCTACCGCTTCACAGACGGCAGCGCCATCGGTGAAGGGTACAGTCTGCCCAACCGTTAATCGTCTGCATGATAAGCGGCCGGGTGGTAAGGCTTGAACCATAGCAGAAGCGGGGGATACAGTTGAACTGTTCTCCCGCTTTTTTGTTACCGAAGCGGCTCCACGCTGCTCTGCTGTTCATTCGGATACACGGAAGTATACACTCATAGCAATACCATTCATGTATATCGGATCAGCAACACTACGCGGAATTTTATGAAGCAGGAGGGAATTTTGAAATGGAAATTTTGGCATATCTGAATCAGGCGGTGGAATTGTTCAAGGAGGAGCTGGGGGCAAATCTGTCCGGGATTTATGTGCACGGGTCGCTGGCGATGGGCTGCTTCAATCCGAATACCAGCGATATCGACTTGCTGATTGTTGTCCATGACAAGTTATCTGGGGAGGTCAGTAAGAGACTTGCGAAGAGGGTAGTAGCGTATCACAATAGCCTGCCGAATCAGGGGGGAGTTGAACTAAGTGTTGTCCTGACAAGTTATCTGAAGAACTTCGTGCATCCGACGCCGTTTGAATTCCATTTCTCGAAGGGTCATCTGGAGCGCTACAGTCTGGAGGAGGATTACATTTGCGGCGGTTTGGAGGATGGGGATCTTGCCGCTCACTTTGCTGTCGTCTATCAGCGGGGATTCATTCTGTACGGCGAACCCATACGCGAAGCCTTCCTGCCGGTAGACCGGCAATATGTTCTCGATTCCATTCTGGGCGATATTGAGGATGCCAGGCAGAATATTATTGATGCTCCGGTGTATTACACACTGAATCTGTGCCGGGTGCTGTATTATGCGCGTGAAGAAATTGTGTCTTCCAAAAAGGAAGGCGGAGAGTGGGGATTGAAGCATGTGCCACAGTGCTATCACGGGCTGCTGAAGGACTGTCTGGATCAATATAGCGGTGCGGTCAGCAGCATAGGCAGCAACCCTGAGCTATGGATAGAATTCGCTGAGTATATGGCTAAGGAAATCAATCTCTCTACTGAAACATCCAGAAATTAGTATCAAAAATTTTAAATATATTCACACTTTTATGTAAAATCGTATATACACCTGTGATATACTACTACTTGTATCAAGACATGCTTAAGAGCATGTCAGTCTCGGATGGGCGCTAGACACGCTGGTTGGTCATTATTATAGATGGATGTTCGGTCATTATTGAGAGGAGGACGTTTCTTGAAACTGCGTCTTGTGCCTGTACTGCTAACGTCTCTGCTGTCTGCTGCATTATTATTTGGTGGCTGGTATGCTTACCGTCAATTTGTGGTGCAGGAGCCGCTGCATAAGCTGGTATCTTCTTATGAGGGAGTGAAGGATTCCCATATTACTATTAAACGCAATGAAGTCACTTTGAAACTTGAATTGCAGCCGGGTACGAAATTACGTGAGCTGGTACAGTATGTGTCGAAGGAAGGCAGTGCAGCCATTAATGGCCGGACACTGAAGCTTGATGTGGAACAGGATACCAGCGCTCTGCTGGATGAATATTGGGATAAAGCGATGTTCTCTGTGGCGGAAGCCATGGAGAGCCGGAAGTATACATTAATCCCCGCCAAGCTTGATGGACTTAAGGAGCAGGACAGCAAGTACAGCGGGGTTACCGCTACAACAGAGATTGATGATAATAATGTGTATGTGAGCCTGAGCAATGGCACGGAGAGCAAGTTTATTATTTTACCGCGTGTGGCAGCCAAGATGGGAGTGTGGAACAATGCTTAAGTATTGGAAAGAAATACTAGCCGGAGCTGTTCCGGTCATGCTGATTTTTATGGTTTTTGTCGGGATTAATATCTTTCCGGTAATCATAGCGCTCGGCATGGTCTCTGCACTTCTATTCATTGCCCATGCGCGCGGCGGTCTGGCCGTCAATGCAGGCGCAGATAAGAAACGCAAGAAGAACGGCCCGTCCAAGCTGACCTTTGAAGAAATCGGCGGACAGGACAATGCCAAGCAGGAGCTGCGTGAAGCCCTTGACTTCCTCATCCGTCATGAAGAAATCAGCAAATTCGGGATTCGCCCGCTCAAGGGAATTCTGCTTACCGGCCCTCCGGGAACAGGCAAGACCCTGATGGCCAAAGCTGCCGCCCATTATACCAACTCGGTGTTTGTGGCTGCTTCAGGCAGTGAATTTGTAGAGATGTATGTCGGCGTCGGTGCCGGGCGCGTCCGCGATCTGTTCAAGGATGCCCGCACGCGCGCGCTCAAGGAGAACAAGGAAAGCGCCATTATTTTCATTGATGAGATCGACGTCATTGGCGGTAAACGCGAAGGCGGACAACAACGTGAATATGACCAGACCCTTAATCAGCTGCTGACCGAGATGGACGGGATCTATAACAATGATGCCCCGCGTATTCTGCTGGTAGCCGCCACGAACCGCAAAGAGATGCTGGACTCGGCGCTGCTGCGCCCTGGCCGTTTTGACCGGCATATTCAGGTCGATATGCCTGACAAGAAAGGCCGCAAGTCGATTCTCGATCTCCATGCCAAGAACAAACCGCTGCACGAGACGGTAAGCTTGGACAAAATTGCCGAAGAGGCCTACGGCTTCTCAGGGGCACAGCTGGAGAGCGTGATGAACGAAGCGGCGATCTACATGATGCGTGAGAATCTGACCCAGGTGGAGCAGCGTCATCTCTCGATGGCGATCGACAAAGTGATGATGGGCGAGAAGACCGACCGCGAGACCAACCATGAAGAGAAGAAGCGTGTGGCGATTCACGAACTTGGACATGCTATTATGGCTGAACTGCTTCGTCCCGGAAGCGTCAGTCAGGTCACGCTGACCCCGCGCGGGCAGGCTCTCGGATATGTACGGCATAATCCGCAGACCGAGCAGTATCTGTATACGAAGGATTATCTGGAGAATCAGATTATGATTGCCTTGGGCGGAGCCGCCGCCGAAGAGATGTATTACGGAGGACGCAGTACCGGCTCCCGCGGAGATTTCGACCAGGCGCTGAATATTGTCGAGACCATGATGAAGTCAGGACTTACCTCACTCGGAATTGCGAATCTGCAGATGGTTACCACGGAAGAGCTGATGAAGGAGAATAGTAAAATCCTGGATGAACTGATGATCCGTACGAAGGAGCTGCTGGAGAAGCAAAGAAATGTATTTGATTACTCTCTTGACATTTTAATGAAGGAAGAAGTTCTCTCCGGAGAGCAATTTCGTTGTCAATTTCGTGACAGTGTCCTTTTACCGGCATAATTCTTTATGCCGGTTATTTTTTTTTACTTTTCAGACATGCTAAGATATCATTATATGTCGGGCTACTTATTTTTTACGACAGACAAGGTACAATACAGAAGTATAGATACCTGAAAGGATGGAGACTTTTACATGAATTTTAAAAAGATCGGTGTCATCGGCGGAGGCACAATGGGACAAGGGATTGCCGAAATGCTGGCAGCCAAGGGCCTGGATGTTATGCTGGTGGAGAAAACTGCAGAAAGACTGAACTACTCCTACGAAATGATTGAGACCAGTCTCGACAAACAGCTGGAGAAATGGGCGATTACCCAGGCGGAGAAAAAGCTGATTCTGGCCCGCATCCAAAAAGTGACACATTTCGCTGAACTCAGCTCCTGCGATATGGTCATTGAGACCATCGTTGAAGATCTGGAAGCGAAGCAAAAGGTATTCAATCAGCTTGATCAGGTGTGTCCGAGCCACATTATTCTTGCCAGCAATACGTCAACGCTCAGCTTGACGGAGCTTGCAAGCTCGACAATGTATCCGGAACGCGTGATCGGCATGCACTTCATACATCCTGTAGGAAAGGTAGATCTGGTTGAAATCGTGCGCGGCCTGAAGACCTCAGACAGCACTTTTGAAGATACCAAAGCCTTTGTTGATGAGATTGTAGAGAAAAAAGGCGTCATGATCTACGAATCCCCCGGATTTGTATCTTCGCGCCTCATTTGCCTGTTCATTAACGAGGCTATGCATGTGCTGCAGGAAGGTGTCGCTTCTCCTGAAGATATTGATGACGCTATGCGTATTGGCTACCAGTTCCAGAACGGGCCGCTTGAAATGGCAGACCGCTTCGGTCTGGATTCCGTTCTTGCCGCACTTGAGAACATGTTCCGTGAATACGGCGAACTCAAGTATCGTCCATCTACAATTCTCAAAAAGATGGTGCGTGCCGGACAACTGGGTACAAAATCGGGCGAAGGCTTCTTCAAGTATGACAAGGATGGTGACCGGGTATGAAAGTATTAGTAATTAACGCAGGCAGTTCTTCTTTGAAATATCAGCTCTATGACATGACGGATGAATCCGTACTGGCGAAGGGTCTTGTAGAGCGTATCGGTATGGATTCCTCCATTCTGACTCACAAACCAACCGGTAAGCAGGAAGTTACAGAAGTCAGTGAAATTCTGGAACACACTACGGCTATCCGCAAGGTTCTGGCTAATCTGACTGACAAAGAGCATGGCGTCGTTGCTTCCATCAACGAGATCAATGCTGTGGGACATCGCGTGGTACACGGCGGAGAGAGCTTCAAGGAATCCGCGCTTGTCACTACGGAAGCCAAAAGTGAAATCCGCCGTCTCTTCGACCTGGCTCCGCTGCATAACCCTGCTGCGCTGCTCGGAATTCTTGCTGCCGAGAGCAATATGCCGGGTGTACCTCAGACGGTTATTTTCGATACAGCCTTCCATCAGACGATGCCAGAGAAAGCATACCTGTATGCAATCCCAAGAGTGCTGTACAGCAAATATAAGATCCGCCGTTACGGCTTCCACGGTACTTCCCATGATTATGTAAGCAAGGCAGCGGCAGAATTTGTCGGACGTCCTCTGGAAGAACTGAAGATTATTACTTGTCACATCGGTAATGGTGCAAGTCTGACGGCTATCGAAGGAGGTGTATCTGTAGATACTTCCATGGGTATGACTCCGCTTGAGGGTCTGATGATGGGCACGCGCAGCGGTGACATTGACCCGGCCATTGTTCCTTATGTGATGAACAAGGAAGAATTGACTCACGGTGAGGTCAACTCTATGCTTAACAAGCACAGCGGTATGCTGGCGATCTCCGGGATCAGCAGCGATATGCGTGAGATTATTGAAGGGTACGAGAAGGGCGAGCCGAATGCTTCCCTGGCTTTTGAAATGTATGAATACCGTCTGCGCAAATATATCGGAGCTTATACCGCGGCCCTTAACGGTGCGGATATTATCGTCTTTACCGCCGGTGTAGGCGAGAATGCTTCACTGCTCCGCGAGAAGGTGCTGAACAACCTGTCTTACCTGGGCATTGAGCTTGACGCAGAAGCCAACAAGGTTCGTTCGGGCGATCCGCGGCGTATCTCTACAGAGAATTCCAAGGTACAGGTCCTTGTGGTACCCACGAACGAAGAGCTTGTGATCGCTCGCGATACTTATCGTATTGTGCAAGGAATCAACGGCTAAATTAGAGGAGAGATTGTAGGCATGGCTAATAAGAGTGTAATCAAGAACGTGAACGAGCATGTCGGAGAGAGTGTTGTGATCGGATCTTGGGTCAACAACAAGCGCTCCAGCGGTAAAATTCAGTTCCTGCAGCTTCGCGACGGTACCGGGTATATTCAGGGTGTCGTGGTGAAATCAGAAGTGCCCGAGCAGGTCTGGAATGATGCCAAGAGCCTGACCCAGGAAAGCTCACTGTATGTGACCGGGATTATCCGCGAAGAGCCCCGCAGCCAGTCGGGCTACGAGATGACGGTTACGGGAATTGAGATTATTCATCTGACCGAGAATTATCCGATTACCCCGAAGGAGCATGGCGTCGATTTCCTGATGGATCACCGTCATCTCTGGCTGCGTTCCTCCAAGCAGCGGGCAGTTATGGTGATTCGTGCGGAGATTATCCGCGCGGTTCAGCAGTTTTTCAATGAGCATGGCTTCACGAAGGTAGATCCGCCGATTCTGACGCCGACGTCAGCAGAAGGGACTACCAACCTGTTCCATACGAAGTATTTTGAAGAGGATGCCTATCTGACCCAAAGCGGACAGCTGTATATGGAAGCCGCAGCAATGGCTCTGGGACGCGTATATTCGTTCGGACCTACCTTCCGTGCAGAGAAATCCAAAACCCGCCGCCACTTGATCGAGTTCTGGATGATCGAACCGGAAATGGCCTTCACGGATCATGAAGAGAGCCTGTGCGTGCAGGAAGAATTCATCAGCTTCGTGGTGCAGTCCGTACTTACGAACTGCCGTGCCGAGCTGGAAGCGGTTGGCCGCGATGTCTCGAAACTGGAGAACATCAAAGCTCCGTTCCCGCGGATCAGCTATGACGATGCCATCAAGTTCCTGAATGAAAAAGGCTATGAAATCGCCTGGGGCGATGATTTCGGGGCTCCTCACGAAACGGCAATTGCCGAAATGAGCGACAGACCGGTATTCATTACCCATTATCCGGCTTCCTTCAAGGCCTTCTATATGAAGCCGCATCCTGAGCGTCCTGAAGTGGTGCTGTGTGCGGATATGATCGCTCCTGAAGGTTACGGGGAGATCATCGGCGGATCACAGCGTATTGACGATCCGGCGCTGCTGGAGGCCCGCTTCAAAGAACATAATCTTTCGATGGACACCTACAAATGGTACATGGATCTCCGCACCTACGGCACGGTTCCACACTCCGGCTTCGGTCTGGGGCTGGAACGTACAGTAGCATGGATTTGTGGTCTAGACCATGTGCGTGAGACGATTGCCTTCCCTCGTACACTGTACCGTCTTTACCCGTAAGGAAGGGCAAAGGGGGCTAACGTATGGACGGAAAAGGTTGGAGTACCTGGGGCGAAGGCGTTGCTTTTGGCCTGGAGAACGGCATGGCCGTCATTCCTTATGCACTCTTGAAATATTACAGGAAGCTGAATCTCACCGGCAGTGAGGCGATGCTGCTGATTCACCTGCTCTCCTTCAGGCAAGTGGAGGGCATAGACTTCCCTTCACTGGAGGAGCTGCAGGCCGTAACCGGGCGCAGCATCTCAGTGCTTGCCGGAGAGCTGCAGAAGCTCATGAAGGAAGGGTTCATCAGCATCGACGGAGATAACGACGAGCTGCGGGACATCCATTATGAGCGCTACAACTTCTCCGGCCTGTACGCCAAGCTCGGCGGTTTTCTGGCGGAAATCGCGCAGGCGAATCCTCAGGAGAAGCCGGGCCGGGCCGGGAGTGAGCCGGGTTCACGGGCAGCTGCCCATTACTCCGGGGCTCCCGCCCCGGAGGGCGGTTATGGCCGTCCGGCGGCACCGGCGGGGCAAGACGCCGAGGAGAGCCGGAGTCTGTTCAGCATTTTCGAGAAGGAATTCGGCCGCCCGTTGTCACCGATGGAATGTGAGTCCATCTCCGGCTGGGTGGATGAAGACCGGTATCCCGAAGAGCTGATTCTGCTGGCGCTCAAGGAATCTGTCTTCGCCGGCAAAGTTCATTTCCGCTATATTGACCGCATCCTGCTGGAATGGGCCCGCAACCGGGTCAAAAACGCCCAGGATGTCAAAGCCTATTCCCAGAAGTTCCGGGGTGGGGGACGGTAAGTGGGCTGTGAGTGAGCGTAAGTGAGCCGTTGGTGAGCTATAAGTGAGCCGTAGTGAGCTGTTGGTGAGCTATAAGTGTGAGCCATAGGTGAAATGTGAGTGAGTTATACATGAGCTGTAGATGAGCTTATAAGCGAACTGTGAGTGAGCTGTTGGTGAGCTAGGAGTGAACTGTAGGTGAACGAAACAGCTTAAGTTAGTAAAATTGGATTGAGGGGCACACTGCCCCGGATCAGCAAGAACACCCCCGCAGCTTCCTGCGGGGGTGTTCTTGCTGATGCGATGGTTGGGAGTTCGTCTGTTGGGAGTAAAAGTGAAGGTCGCCCGCAGTACACCCCATTCCGCCGGAAGTGAGCGGGAAGCGGGAATAAGAAGCAAAAGTGCACCTCACTCCGCCGGGGGTAGGCGGGAGGCGGGAATAAGGAGCAAAAGTGCACCCCATACCGCCGGAAGTGGGCGGAAAGCGGGGATGAAGAGCAAAAGTGCACCCCATACCGCCTGAAGTAAGCGGGAGGCGAAAATAAGGAGCAAAAGTGCACCCCACTCCGCTGGAAGTAGGCGGGAAGCGGGAATAAAGAGCAAAAGTGCACTCCATTCCGCCGGAAGTAGGCGGGAGGCGAAAATAAGGAGCAGAAGTGCACCTCATTCCGCCGGAAGTAGGCTAAAATTGGAAACCAGAGGTATAAATCCCACTGATTCCGCCAAAAGTGGGCGGGATGAAGAAACCAAATGTATAAATCCCATTGAATCCGCCGAAAGTGGGTGGCGTGAGGCAACCAAAGGTATAAATCCCACTGAATCCGCCAAAAGTGGGCGGAGTGAAGAAACCAAAGGTATAAATCCCTTTGAATCCGCCAAAAGTGGGCGGTATGAAGAAACCAAAGGTATAAATCCCACTGATTCGGCTGAAAGTGGGCGATATGAGGAAGCCAAAGGTATAAATCCCACTGATTCCGCCGAAAGTGGGCGGTGTGAGGAAACCAAAGGTATAAATCCTACTGAATCCCCCAGAAGCAGGCGGAGTGAAGAAACCAAAGGTATAAACCCTTCTGAATCTGCCGAAAGTGGGCGGCAAGCAAGATTCAAAGGTATAAATCCCACAGATTGACGGAGGCTGCGGCCTAAGCTCCAACGTATTTCACAGAGTTCGGTATGTATCAAAGAGTCCAGCGTGTTTCACAGAGTTCGCTATGTATCAAAGAGTCCAGCGTGTTTCACAGAGTCCGGTATGTTTCAAAGATCTTAGTGTGTTTCAAAGATCCCAGTGTGTTACACAGAGTCCACGATGTTTCACAGCTTAAGCCAAGTTTGTTCTTGTAATACCTGTAGGTTACCCCTAGTTTACCCGCAGACAGCAGACAACCCGCAGTTCCTTCCTCCGGAAGAATCTGCGGGCTGTCTGTGTTAGAAACAGTAGCTCAAAATAATAACAGGAATAATGCCAATAGATTAACGCAGCTCGTTCTCAAGAGCCGAGCCCATTTCACGGGAGCGTTCGGCGCAGCGGTTGACAGCAGCGATTACAGTCTCGAAGAAATCACCGCGTTCCAGCACTTCAATCGCCGCTTGGGTAGATCCGTTCGGCGAGGTAACCTTTTTGCGCAGAGAGGCTGGTTCTTCACCGGTCTGCTGTACCATTCTTGCTGCTCCGAGCACCGTCTGGACAGTCAGCTCGCGGCTCTGCTCCAGCGGCAGTCCGCCGCGGATACCGGCGGCAATCATCGCCTCCATCATGTAGTAGATGTAAGCCGGTCCGCTGCCGGAGATGCCGGTTAAGGTCTCCATCCGTTCTTCATCAATGACAGCCGTTAAGCCAACCGCTTCAAAAATGTTAAGCGCAGTACGGCGGCTCTCTTCGCCAACCTCCTTGGAGAAGGCGATACCGGTTGCCCCGAGGCCGATGGAGCTTGAGGTGTTAGGCATCGAGCGGACAATGGGCTGCGGTGTGCCTAGCAAGCCTTGCATCGTACGGATGGTCAATCCGGCGATCACGGAGATTACGAGCTGATCCGGCGACAGCAGCGGGCCCAGAGTGCGGAGTGCCTCGGCTGCGTCTTTGGGCTTCATCGCCAGGACGATGACTGGCGCAGTGCGCAGGGCCTCGGTTTTTTGCTCAGGAGCATTAGTGCCGAGAACGCCATAACGGCTGCGGAGTTCAGCCAGGCGTTCGTTGCTGCTGCGGTTCAGCATAGTGATTTTACCCGACTCCACTACATTCCGGGCGATCATTCCCCGCACAATGGCTTCAGCCATGGAGCCTGCGCCATAAAAAACGATATTATGATTGATGAGCGGAATTGCTGGTTGCTGGCACATGGCTGGCAGTCCCCCTATAAGTTGAGTGAGTTATCCCCTGATTTGGCCGGAGCCGTGAATCATATATTTGGTTGAAGTCAATGCAGGCAGCCCCATAGGACCGCGGGCGTGAAGCTTCTGTGTACTGATGCCAATCTCGGCGCCGAATCCGAATTCAAAGCCGTCCGTAAACCGGGTAGAGGCATTATGATATACAGCCGCAGCATCAACCTCCTGCAGGAAACGGGCAGCCTGAGCGGCATCCTCTGTCACAATACACTCGGAATGCTTGGTTCCGAACTCGGCGATATGTCCGAGAGCTGCTTCAAGAGTGTCCACGATGCGGATATTAAGAATATAGTCGTTGTATTCCGTGGCGAAGTCCTCCGGCGATGCAGGCAGAGCCCAAGGGATTAGAGCTACGGTATCCGCGCAGCCGCGCAGCTCCACACGGGCTTCGCGGAAGGCTTCTGCGAGTGCAAGCAGATGCTGGTCTGCATAAGTACGGTGAACCAGCAGCGTCTCCATGGAATTGCAGACCGAAGGCCGCTGTGCCTTCGCGTTCACACTAATGCGCTCTGCCATTTCCGGATTGGCGCTTGCATCCAGATAAGTATGGCATATGCCTGCACCTGTTTCAATCACGGGTACTGTAGCATTAAGCACCACATTCTGTATCAGGGAGCTTCCCCCGCGCGGGATGATAACATCCAGCAGTCCGTTCAGCTTCAGCATTTCATCTACGGAGGAGCGGTTCGGATCTTCAATCAGCTGCAAGGCATCCGGAGGAAGGGCTGTTCCCGCAAGCGCGCGGTGCAGCACCTCTGCAATCGCACGGTTAGATGAGAGGGCGGAGGAACCGCCGCGCAGGACGACAGCGTTGCCTGTTTTGAGGCACAGACCGGCAGCATCAACGGTTACGTTAGGGCGTGCTTCATAGATAATGCCGATCACTCCAAGCGGGACCCTTACCTTCTCGATGACAAGACCGTTGGGCCGTTCAATGGTCTCCAGATTGTCGCCAACCGGATCTGGCAGCACAGCGATCTGCTGCAAGCCTTCAGCTATACTGTCAATCCGTGAGGTATCCAGTGCCAGCCGGTCGAGCATTGACTCTGGCGTGCCGTTGGCCCGTCCGCGCTCCAGATCCTCGGCGTTGGCGGCAATAATGTAGTCAGCTTCTGCACGGAGAGCTGCAGCCATTGTAAGCAGTGCTTCATTTTTCTGACAGGTATTCAGGCTTGCAAGCACTCCGGTGGTCGCTTTGGCCAGCGTTGTTTTGTGTACCACTTCACTCATGACCATTCCCCCTAAAAGTTTTGTGCGCATATGCTTCTCTGAAAGAGCTTCTTACAAAACTCGCTTCGAAAGCATACGCTAAAAGCTTGGTGAGCATACGCTAAAAGCCTGGTGAGCTTAACGAAGCGTAATCCATTCGTCACGGTGGATAACCTCCAGCCGGTGTACTTCACCCAGCTTGGGAACAATCTCGCGGCTGGGAAGCCCCTGGATGCTGCGGAGCTGGGTATCATCATAATTGACGATGCCCCGTCCCAGCAGCTTCGCATCCGGGCCGAGCACTTCAACAACGTCCCCGGAATGAAAGCTGCCTTCGATGCGCCGGACACCGACCGGCAGGAGGCTGTGGCCTCCGTGCAGCAGAGCCTCAACGGCTCCGTCATCGACGTATAATGATCCCAGCGGTGTGGACATGAAGCCCAGCCACTGCTTCTTGACCGGCAGGGAGGAGAGGGTGGTGGCAAAATACGTGCCTTTGCCGGTTCCGGCCGCTGCGAGTGATAAATCGCCGGGTTCCGTCACCCTGCCGACGAAGACCGGGACGCCGCCCCGTGTGGCAATCTTGGCAGCGTCAATCTTGGATCTCATGCCGCCGGTGCCTACACTTGAGCCTGCACCGCCTGCAATCGCATAGATTTCCGGCGTGATCTCTTCAATATGCTGATACCGCACCGCATCGGGATGCTTGCGGGGATCGCCGCTGTACACGCCGTCCATATCGGTCAGCACCAGCAGGTGCGAAGCCTTCAGGAGATTGGCGACCAGCGCCGACAAGGTATCATTATCGCCGAATTTCAGCTCATCCACCGATACGGTATCATTCTCGTTGAACACGGGGACGGCTCCCTGCCGCAGCAATTCCTCAACAGTCATCATGGCATTGTTCATGGCCCGGCGGCTGCAGAAGTCCGTGCGGGTCAACAGAATCTGTGCGGTGGGGATGCCATGCTGTGCGAAGGCCTCCTGATAGGCCTGCATCAGCATAACCTGTCCTACCGCTGCCGCTGCCTGCTTCTCATGCAGCAGCCTTGGGCGGGAGGAATAGCCGATGCCCCGGAATCCGGCAGCCACAGCCCCTGAGGTTACCAGCAGCACTTCACAGCCGTCCTTGCGGAGGGCGGCAATCTCGGATGCGAAGAACGCTACCGCCTCCCGGTTCAGGCCGCCTTCAGGACCCGTGAGCGAGCTGCTGCCGATTTTGACCACAACTCTTGTTGTCATTGTCTTTCACTTTCCTCTCGAGTATTAATGCCTGTTAAGCCCGAAAATGACAAAAAGCCCCCATCCTTAGACTTAGCAAAGGACGAAAGCATGATTAACTTCCGCGGTACCACCTTCATTGATGAGGGTTCATCCGACTTCATTCTCATAACGGGAGTATCCGTCCTGCGGGGCAGGCCGCTCGGGGGTAGGATTCAGAATGGTCATCCGCGGTAAATTCTCCCAGCCTTCAGGAATTTACTCTCTGCACACGAATATACGCCTATTCTTACTGGTCCCGTCAGCACGTTTCACTATTTGACACTTAGGATACCATGGGGCAGCGGGGTTTGCAAAGAGGCGCAGACAAATTTATTCCGGCAGTGCAGGCGGCGGATTGGATGTTTGGGCTTCAGGGGAACGGGTAAAATACTTATAATCTATGACCAGGAGGTGGATGATTTGAGTAAGAGCAGCGATGCAAGGCAGGATCAGAGTCACAATGCCAAGGAAGCAGCCGAATTTCAAAATCAGACGATCCGCGAATTTGTAGAGGAGAAGGCCGGAGATAACCGTACCAAGGGACCTGTTGACGGGAGCACAGCACGCCTGCCCGATGATCAGAACCGTCTGATTTCACAGCATAATCTGCGTAAATAATATTCTAGATATACTAAGTTACAACAATGCCCGTCCGGCATCACTTCATAAGCCGGACGGGCATTTGACGTTCATAACGCTTATTTAGGAGTTCTAGTGGTCTGTGAGACCGGCAACGGTTGCCTTGAAGGTTTCAATAAAAGCTTCCGCCGCGCGGGATAAATAACGTCCGCGCCGGTAGGCTATCACCAGGGTACGGCTGGGCACCGGCTCCGCCAAGGGAAGATAGACCGGCACGAACTCGCTCCGGGGAGCGCGCGCGATGAAATGCGGCACCAGTGTAACGCCCATCCCGGCCGCAACCAGCGACTGCACCGTCTCCATATTGTTGCTCTCAAAAACAATCCGCGGTTCAAATCCGGCTGCGCGGCACAGCTCCACTGTCATTTTACGGAAGCCCTGCCCCTCCTTAAGGACAATGAACGGTTCATCCTTAAGCTCTGCCAGGCTTGTGCGGATATCCTGTGATTCACGGCCAGCCAGCGGATGCTCCGGCGGGACTGCAAGATCAATCCGCTCCTCACCAAGCACCTCGTAGGCCAGAGTCGGAATGGCGAGCGGCAGAGAGAGGAGGCTGAGATCGGTCTGTCCGCTGGCGGTCAGCTTCTCCAGATTCATGGAGGAGTCCTCCAGCAGGGTGATTTCGACCTCGGCATATTTATGCTTGAATACAGGCAGTACATGCGGCAGCAGATGCGCTCCGGTGATCGGCATGCTGCCGACCATAACACGGCCGGTGCGCAGCTGGGAGATGTCGGACATCTCTTGTCTGAGCAGCTCCACGGCATCAATAATAACCTGGGCCTGTTCAACGAATTTCTCACCGGCATGGGTCAGCTCCACAGAGCTGGTATTCCGCTGGAAGAGTAGCACCCCGAGTTCCTTCTCCAGCTTGGACAGCTGCTGGCTTAGCGAGGGCTGGGCGATATGCAGCTTCTCTGCGGCGCGGGAGAAGTTCCGTTCGGCTGCAATCTGCAGCGTATATTGCAATTGTCTAAGTTCCATATATAAAGCTCCTTTAATAGGGTAGATCATCTCTTTATAAGTATAACCTATGAACCCTATAGAAATCATATCTTGGAATTATAAACGTACTGATGTTATATTTAGAACATTCAAGAGGGACTCCACACTCTCTTCAAATGAACGATTCTACTATATGAGGTGAAATTCATGGGCAACAAGACAATGTTTGAAAAGATTTGGGATAATCACGTTATTCATCAAGAAGAAGGTAAGCCGAGCATTATTTATATCGATCTTCATCTGGTTCATGAGGTTACTTCTCCGCAGGCCTTTGAAGGACTGCGCCTGAGCGGCCGTAAGGTCCGTCGTCCGGGACTTACCTTTGCTACGATGGATCATAACGTGCCTACCAAGGACCGCTTCAACATTACCGATCCGATCTCCAAGCAGCAGATTGATACGCTCTCACAGAACTGCCGTGATTTTGGCGTAAGATTGTTCGATCTGAATGATATTGACCAGGGTGTCGTTCACGTTATGGGACCTGAAATTGGCCTGACCCATCCCGGCAAGACGATTGTCTGCGGGGACAGCCATACCTCCACACACGGAGCATTCGGTGCCCTGGCCTTCGGAATCGGTACCAGCGAAGTTGAACATGTGCTGGCCACCCAGTGTCTGCAGCAGTCCAAGGCCAAGACCATGGAGGTCCGCTTCACCGGCAGCCGTAATCCGGGAGTGACTGCCAAGGATATGATTCTCGGCGTGATTGCCAAATACGGAACAGACTTCGCTACAGGATATGTTATTGAATATACAGGTGAAGCTATCCGTGAACTGTCTATGGAAGAGCGCATGACCGTCTGCAATATGTCGATTGAAGGCGGAGCAAGAGCGGGACTGATCGCACCGGATGAGACGACCTTCAACTATCTGCGCGGACGCCAGTATGTACCGCAGGGCGAAGCGTATGATGCCGCAGTGGAGATCTGGAAGGGTCTTGTAAGTGATGAAGGCGCTGAGTATGATACCGTCGTGGAATTCGATGTTGAAACACTGATTCCGCAGGTTACCTGGGGCACCAGCCCGGGTATGGGTACGGATATTAACTCCCGTGTACCGAATCCTGCTGACTTCACCACCGAGAATGAACGCAAAGCAGCCGAGAAGGCGCTTGAATATATGGATCTGGTTCCTGGCACTCCTATCTCTGAAATCGGGATTGATTATGTCTTCATCGGTTCCTGCACCAACGGCCGGATTGAGGATCTGCGGGCGGCGGCTGAGGTTGCCAAAGGCCATAAGGTATCCGACAAAGTTACAGCAATCGTTGTTCCTGGCTCGGGACGCGTGAAGATGCAGGCCGAGAAGGAAGGTCTGGACAAAGTCTTCACCGAAGCAGGCTTTGAATGGCGTGAGGCCGGCTGCAGTATGTGCCTGGCGATGAATCCGGATGTTCTCCAGCCGGGACAGCGCTGTGCATCTACTTCCAACCGTAACTTTGAAGGACGCCAGGGACGCGGCGGACGCACGCATCTGGTCTCTCCTGCTATGGCGGCTGCGGCTGCAATCAAAGGGCGGTTCACGGATGTACGGGATTGGAATTACAAGACGGAAGCCGTCAACTCATAGAATATTTGAGAGAGCAGGAGGATACAGCAAATGGAAGAGTTTAAGAAGCTAACAGGAATTGTAGCCCCGGTAGACCGGGTGAATGTCGATACGGATGCGATTATTCCCAAGCAATTCCTGAAACGGATTGAGCGTACGGGATTTGGACAATTTCTTTTTTACGAATGGCGTTTTGATGAAGCGGGACAAGACAATCCGGAATTTGAGATGAACAAACCGCGTTATCAGGGAGCCTCTGTGCTGATCTCCCGCGCGAATTTCGGCTGTGGCTCCTCGCGGGAGCACGCTCCTTGGGCGATCATGGATTACGGCTTCAGAGTGGTGATTGCGCCGTCCTATGCCGACATCTTTTACAACAACTGCTTCAAAAACGGCATTCTGCCGATCAAGCTCTCCGAAACTCAGGTTGATGAGCTGTTCAGCCGCACGGCTGAGCATGATGGCTACACCCTTACAGTGGATCTTGAGAACAACAAGCTGAGTGATAATTATGGCCTTGCCATCACGTTTGAACTGGATGAGCACCGCCGGCAGTTCCTGCTACAGGGGCTGGATGATATCGGTCTGACGCTTCAGCATGCGGATGAGATTGCCGCTTATGAAGAACGCCATGCGGCCAAGCTTTTCGCCTAAACTGGGGAAGAGATTCGTCAAGTTTACTAATTTTACACAAAACTTCTATTTCCGGGTGTCGGAAATAGAAGTTTTTTTGTTATAATCGAGATATTATTGCCTGTGTAGGCAACTTTTGGGGATTAGTGTCGTCTTAATCTTATCTGCAAATCTATCAATCGACCAAAGGAGAGGAAAGGATGAAGAAAGCCGGACAACGGATGTTGCTTCTATTACTGCTGCCATTGCTCCTACTGTCGTTCGCCGGCCATGAAGCTGCGGCAGCCGGGACAACGCCCGGGAAGATCGTGATGGACAGCAAGGAGCTTGCCCTGCCCAAAGGGGTGATCCTTGAGAACGTGAATGGAAGCGTTATGATCCCGATCCGCGTAGTGGTGGAGAATCTTGGTTTTGAAGTGCTGTGGGAACAGAGCAGCCGCAAAGTAACCGTCCAGCAGGACGGTAAGTCTGTCCAGCTCGCTGTGGGCAGCACAACGGCCCAAGCCGATGGGGTAAGCCTGACGCTCAACGCCGCGCCTAAGCAGAACGGCGGTACTGTGCTGGTGCCTATCCGTTTTGTCGGTGAGCAATTCGGACTTAGCGTCGGCTGGGATAATACCGATAAGACGGTCTACTTAAGCGGGGGAGTGCCAAGTGATACACCGGCCACTGCCAATCCGCTGCCCACAGCTACTGTAGCCCCGGCAGCCTCATCTGTGCCTGCTGGAGTGTCTGCTTCACCGTCTCCGACCCTTCCGCCTCAGACGGGCACAGAGATTCCGGAAGAGGTAGGAGGAAGTATTACAGCTACCCCCACTCCAGCAGCTACATCACCGGTAGTCAAAGGGGCTGTATTCAGCGAGAACCGGCTGATTGTCGCCGCTGCCGGTGGAGCCAAGGCTACGGTTACGAGAGTTACCGGACCCGACCGGATTGTAGTGGATTTTGCCGGAGCGGTATTCGCCCCTGATTTCAGCGGGAGCTTCCCGGGAGTGTCCACCGGCGGCAGTCCGCAAGGCAAGCTGGATGTCAGCGGTTACCCGCATATATCCGAGATACGTTACGCGTTGTTCAGCACGAATCCTGCAACCGTCAGATTTGTCATTCAAACGACGGGCTACCAGAATTATCAGGTCAGCACGGATGAGAGTACCGGACTGGTCACTATTGATCTCAATGCGGCGAATAGCGGGCCGGGGACACCCGTGAATCCGGGATTCACCGGAAGACCGGTTATTGCACTGGATGCCGGGCATGGGGGCAAGCAATCGGGGGCTGTCAGCCTTACCGGCAAGCTGGAGAAATCCTTCAATCTCGCAGTGATCCTTAAAGCCGGGGCTATTCTTACACAGGAAGGCTGGGCAGATGTTATCTATACCCGTACTTCAGATGTTACGCTGGGTCTGCAGGACCGGGTGAATATTGCCCAGGCGGCGAACGCTACACTGTTCGTGTCACTGCATGCGAATTCACTTGATAAAGGATACCCGAACCGTGACAAAGTCAACGGAAGCGAAACCTACTACAGCCGCAGCGAAAGCCTTCCACTGGCCGAAATCATGCAAAAGCATCTCGTAGCGGGAACTGGCTTCAAGGACAATGGTGTCCGCTCGAAGAGCCTGCATGTTACCCGGGAGACGAAGATGCCTGCGATTCTGCTGGAAGCAGGCTATCTGACCAATCCTGGAGACGAAGCAGCCTTGTACAGCGAACAGCTGCAGGACAATCTGGCCCGTGAGATCGTAGCTGGAATTAAGGAATATCTTGGATTGTAAACACAGGGAATACACAGACATTTCCACTTTGTATGGTATTTATTCGCAACTTTTAAGGTCTAAGGGCGTCTTAACTATGTCGAAGGTTGTCAGTTGGCATGCCATCAAGAACGCTCGAGTGGGGGCGGAATACTAGAGTCTTAGAGGTGAAGAATGAAGAAATTTGCTTTGATGCTGTTGCTGATGCTGCTCTTTGTTGTGGTGCTGCCGGGGCATGGACAAGCCGCTGCCGGCCAGAACAAGATCCTCCTGGATGGCCAGGAACTGACTGCAGGACAAGGTGTTCCGGTGGAAAATGTAAATAACTCCATCATGGTGCCGCTAAGAATGATTGCTGAGAACCTTGGATACAAGGTGGACTGGAATCAGACAAGCAAGACCGTTACGATTGAACAGCAAGGAAAGACCATGCAGCTGATTGTAAATCAGACGGCTGCCTCCGTTGACGGGAAGACGGTGATCCTGAACACGGCACCTCTCCTGCGGAACAATACGACTCTCGTACCGATCAGGTTTATCGGGGAGCAGTTCGGACTTACAGTCAAATGGGATAACACGAAGAAGATTGTAGAGCTTATTACCCCGCAAGTTCCTGATCCTAACATTGACACAGGAGAAGGTAACGGAGGCGGCGGGGGTGTTGTAGTGCCGCCGGGTGAACCGGCAAGCAACCTCAGCATGATTAACGGCATAAGCTTCAATGAGAACAGGCTGTCCATTGCCCTGGAGGGCAACGTCCAGCCTAGCGTCAGCAAAATGAGCGGGCCGGACCGGATTGTGATCGATCTGCCGAATGCCACGTTCTCTGATGTGTTCGGTTCAGGACAAGCGCTTGATCCTAACCTGAACGGCAAGCTTGAAATTACGGATTATCCGGATGTTTCAGGTATCCGCTATTCGCTGTATAGCACCGATCCGTATACTGTCCGTTTTGTAATTGATCTGAATACCGCCAAAAATTATAGCGTGGATATATCCGGGGACAGTTCCAAACTGATTGTTGTCGATTTAAATGCACAGAGTACAGTCGATACCTCCACTCAGCCTGGCAACAGCGGGCGGAAGCTGGTAGTGCTCGATGCAGGACATGGCGCCAAGGACTCAGGGGCTGTAGGCGTTACCGGCAAATATGAGAAGAACTTTAATCTGGCCGTCATTCTGAAAGCGGCTGAGCTGCTGAAGCAGGAGAACAAAATTGATGTGGTGTTGACGCGCAGTGACGATACTTTCCTTGAACTGAAGGACAGGGCGGCAATGGCGAACAACCTCAAAGCGGATTTGTTCATATCCGTCCACGCCAACAGCAGCGGGTCATCTGCTGCGAGCGGAACGGAGACCTATTATCAGCGGGAGGCAAGCAAGGCTCTGGCGAATGTGATGCACAAGTATCTTGTAGAGGCTACCGGACTTAGTAACCGGGGTGTGCGTTACGGCAACTTCCATGTCATTCGCGAGACGAAGATGCCTGCGGTACTGCTTGAAGTCGGTTATCTCAGCAACAGAAAAGATGAGGCGCTGCTGTTCACCGAAGCATTGCAGAACAGCGTTGCCGCATCAATGGTAAGTGGAATTAAAGAGTATCTCGGAATTCAATAACAGCGGGCGGCAGCAGGGGCTGCAGAGTCGGATTTGGACCCTATTTTGAGGTCAAAGGGACTTTGCGGCCCCGGCCTGCCCGTATTTATCTGGAGGGGGTTCATCGAAATGAACAAGAAATTGACATATGCAGGAATGGCAGCAATACTGCTCCTGGTAATTTCGGGCTGCGGCGATAAACCTACGGCTGCACCGGCGGCCACATCCGCTCCGGAATCAACCTCGGTATCCAGCGGTGCTGGAGGAAACAATGCCGTGAATGAGAGCCCCACGGCTACACCGGAGGCTACAAGTACACCAGAGCCAGAGCCTACAGCAACGGTGACTCCGGCAGCTACCGATAAGCCGGCTGCTCCTGAGAAGCAGAGCCTGCAGATTAAGGCTTATTATACGGACCAGGAACAGAACGAATTAGTTACGGCGGAGGTCTCTATAACCTTTAAGGATGCCAAGGACAAATATACAGAAGCCTTCAAAACGCTGCAAAACAGCAGCGATGCCAAGCAAATTCCGCTATGGAACAAGATTGAACTGAAATCGCTGGAGTTCTCGAATGGACAGATTGTGCTGGATATCCATAAACCGGATGAGGCACAGCTTGGTGCAGGCGGCGAAGCCCTGGCCATCAGCGCATTGTCCCAGACCTTCTTCCAGTTCGATGAGGTCAAGAATATCGATGTACTGGTAGACGGAGAGCAAGTGGAGAGTCTTATGGGGCATGTGGATCTCGTGCATCCCATCACCCGTGAGAACAACGGATTGTAGGCATTAGGCAGGAATAAGCCGGATGGCTGACGAAAGTACCAACGTAGAAAATTCAGATGAGCCATAGAGAGGGGAATATCGAATTGTCCGGTCCAAAAAGAATAAAACGTACGGTGCAATCTTATTCTGTTAAAGCGGTATCTGCCGTGCTGGCCGGTGCGATGGTGCTTGGCGGAGCAGGGACTGCTTTTGCCGATAACTCTTCAACCGGGGCAACAGTAGGTGCGGCAGCCCCGCAGACTGCTGTACAGGCTGGTGGAATCTTCAGTGATGTCAAGACAGGCTTCTGGGCCGAGAAACATATCTATAAGCTGGCGACCCAGGGGATTGTTGTCGGCAATAACGGTTTATTCCGTCCGGGGGATTCCGTTACCCAGCAGGAGGCTGTGCTGATGGCACTGCGCTTCATGAAGCTGCAGGGCAATGTGAATACAAGCGCAGATGTTGCCCTTCCGAATGACTTTCTTGTTACGAATTATTATAAGCCGTATGTGATCCTGGCCTTCCAGCAGGGACTTCTGGATAAGACCACCGAAATGGCAGCGGATAATCTCAAGAACTCGTGGGGAGAACGCAAGGCCAGCCGTGAATGGGTTGCGGAATTGCTGATCCGGGCTCTGGGTAAGGGCGCTTCAGCATCGGCGGCAGCCGGTAAGCCGACGGGGTTCGCCGATGATGCCAAGGTCTCTGCGAATAAGCGCGGCTACATTAACACAGCCGTGGAGCTGGGACTGGCGAACGGGCTTACGGGTAACCGCTTCGACCCGCAAGGCGCAGTTACCCGCGCACAGCTCGCTACCTTCTTCAGCCGTGCTGAAGCACATAATACGCTGGATTATGACAATACCTTCAAAGGAACAATCAGTTCATTGAAGGATGGCAAGCTGTCACTGTACAGTAATGGCGGCGCTCTGGAGTTTACTTTGAATGCGAATACCGCTTATTTCACAAGCAGCTCCGAGAACCGGATCTCTCTGAATGAAATTCAGCCCTACACGAAGGTCACTGTGATTGGAGCAACCTATAACGCCTCTTATGTGGAGCTGACTGATCCGGCCCTTCAGGTTGAACAGGCGGAAGGCGTATTTACCAAGCTTACACCGGGTATAATCTGGGTCGATTCAGCTAACGGATACGATCAGTATGGCTATGATGCTGCAACTGCCTTCCTGGATGTGAACGGGGCGGTCATTCAGCCTTCTTCCATTACCGCAGGCAGCAAAATTACGCTGCTCCGCGAAACCTTCAGCGGGTCCCGCAAGGTTGTGAAGGTGCAGGTCACTTCCGGTATCGTCAATAAGACGGCTAAGGGCACGGTTCAAAGCGTGGATGCTGCGGCCAAGAGCATTACCTTCAAGAATGCGGACGGCACAGTGGAAAGCTTCAAATGGGAAGACGGAACGACATTGTTCAGCTCCCAGAGTACGATCATCCAGCCGGCAGAATTGAAGACCGGAGCTGCAGTCTCGTATACCATTAAGGATAATGTGATCCGTTCTGTAGAAGTCACCTCTGGAGTAGAACGCATAGTGAAGGGCTTCATCTATGAGCTGACGGATTCCACGATCGTCTACCAGAAGAGTGATGGCAGCCGTGAGGTTAACCTGCTCGCAGCCACTCCGGCCATTGTTATTCCAAATGTCACCAGCCCGGTAATGACTGATCTGATTGCGGACAAAACAGGCGGAGACAACGTGCAGCTTACCCTGAACAGCAGTGATCAGGTGACGAAGATTGAAGTGCTTAGCCGTCAGATTGAACAATACACCGCAGCTACTGTCGTGGATTACAATTCTAAGACCCAGTACCTGACCTTCACAGATAATAATGGTAAGGCCCATGTGGTCAAATTAGATGAGAAAACAAAAATGGCTTACGGCGGATTGATTACGACTTCGCTGACCACCATGGGAGCAAGACTGACGGAGAACCGCAAGATAGATGTGACCTCCATTAATGAACGTGCGATGTCTGTTGAATTGACTACCAAATACACGGGAACCTTGACGGCCATTAATACTACGTCCAGAACGGTTGTGCTGAAGGTGGGCAACGGACAATTGCTGACGATGTCGTATCCGTCCTCCATTGATATGTTCGGCAAAAGCGGGGCAGCCATCACGGACGTACCTTTGAATGTGCCGGTAACGGCAGTTCTCTCGAACAATCAGGATATGATCTCGATTCTAAGGGTGACCGGGAGTACTCAGCTTGAGATAGCGACTGTGAATGCCAACACGAACAAGATGACTGTGAAATTAGAGGGCGGCAGCACCAGCAGCGAGCTGAATCTGTTATCTGTCCCGCTTATCAATGAAGCAGGACAGAAGATTGCACTCAGTGAGCTGAGGGCCGGAGATTTCGTGAACATCGCCTTTGACGGGTCCACACCGGTCTCCCTGCAGTCGGTTAAGCAGGTTGCCGGACAAGTCTCGGCAGTGGATGCGGCGGCGGGTACGTTCAGCGTGAAGGATTATGCCGGAGCCTCCCAGTCTTTCAATGCTAGCGCTGGAGTAAGAATAATGCGTGACGGCGTAGCTTCGACCGCTCTTAGCGGTATCAGCACCTCGGACCGGGTATGGGTACGTAAGGATGCGGGCGGTGTAATGATCATTTCTGTGTTCAGCCAGCTTAACCGGACCTTCGCCCGTTATGAGAGCGCAACGAATGAAGTGCTGACCAAACGCGCCACACTGAATGATAATTATAAGTTCGTGCTGGCTCCGAATGTATATATTCATCAAGGTGACACGACTTTACCCGTGCAATCTCTCAAAGAAAATGATAATATTATAATGTATTTCAACAACGACAAGGTTGTAGAAATTGTGAAACAATAATCGTTTTGGTGATTTTCCGTGTGAAACACCGTCTTGATCCCTGGTTCTGCCCTGGATCAAGGCGTTTTTTTTGAAATATAAGGGCAGCACGGTGTTCGCTTGAACGCTATGAAAGTATACGATATAATGTATCTTTGCTTATATTTCTTCAGACTTGAGACCGTATGACTGCGAGGGACAACTTGCGGGCATATACTCTGTGGAGGGGACGCTATGAAAGCTGCAGAGGTCCGCCACATCCTGGATACCATCGGAGGCATGTTTCCTGATGCGCATTGCGAGCTGAATCACAGCAACGCTTTTGAGCTTACCATTGCGGTGCTGCTCTCAGCCCAATGTACGGACGCAACGGTGAACAAGGTGACCGAGGACCTGTTTCAGAAGTACAAGGCTCCAATCGACTATATTTCCGTGCCGCTTGAAGAGCTGGAGCAAGATATCCGGCGCATTGGATTATTCCGCAACAAGGCCAAGCATATTCAGAACCTCTGCTCTATTCTGATTGAGCAGTATGGGGGAGAAGTGCCCCAGGCTCATGATTTGCTGGTAACCTTGCCGGGGGTCGGACGCAAGACTGCGAATGTGGTCGTGTCCAATGCTTTTGGCGTTCCGGCTATTGCCGTGGATACTCATGTGGAACGGGTAGCCAAACGGCTCGCACTCGCGGGCTGGAAAGATTCGGTGCTGGAAGTGGAGAAGAAGCTGATGAAGGCGGTGCCGCGTGAGGAATGGACGCTGACCCACCACCGGCTGATCTTTTTCGGACGATATCACTGTAAGGCCCAGAATCCGCAATGTCAGATCTGCCCGCTGCTGGATGTATGCCGGGAGGGCAAAAAACGTATGAAAACAGCTGTAATCAGGAAAGATAAGGTTCATACGAAACCTAACAAAGAATTAGAGAAGAAGAGGATGGGATAGAGATGAAATGCATTTCTGTATACACCGATAATTTTGAAGCTTTTTCCGATATTTTTGACCGTGTAGTGGACAGCCCGATGGAAGAGAATGAAGAGCAGGAAGTGGAAGGCATCACCATCAGCCATTCCGGCGATGTGCCTGAATTCTACCTGGAACGTATGTCTGTGAAACCAGAGGTTGTCGTAATGAAGGACAAAGCCCGCGGTTTGACTATTCTCCAGCACGGCAAAGTTTTCGAAATTCTGCTTCCAGTCCTGGAAACAGCTTAATTTAATTTTATTTACGATAGAGAGGTTGTCCGGTAGCCAGGAAGTGGCTGCCAGGGACAGCCTCTCTTTTTTTGCGTAAATTTGGGGGAGCTATATAAGAAGCACTAAAGAAAATAACAAAAAGCAAAAGAAACGGAGGGGAAATTTGGAACTGTAGGAGCGGTAGCGACCGCCTTTGTCACCGGATTTCATCAGCGAAGAGCGGTTCAAATCAAGAAATCTGGTGACAACAGCGGCCGGAAGTCCAAATGTTCACCGCAGTGACGGTGAAGCTTCAAGTTCAAATCTTAAGTGCGTCTTATATAGCGTGAAATAGTTGGAATTACAACACTTGCTATTGAAGAAATGGACGAGGGTGGGGAGGTAGTTGGAAAAACAACACTTAAATAATCAAAATTTGCGTTAGAATGGCATAATCACTGGGAGCAGATGCTGTTTTTCCACTTGCTTAGCTGTAACTATCAAAAGTTGATGATTCAAGCTACAATTTTCCACTTGTTTGTCGAAAAGGAAACGTTCTCTTTCCCTCAAAGGTGATATTGTTCTGGGAAGGGTATTTTGCGAAGTCTAGTTTTTCGTGAAGGATTATAGCTGATTTTGTAAACGTGTATATTTGATTTGTGACGATCTGATGATAAAATGGAATTGTTCTATTCTTGCAGTGAAGTAAGTCATACAAATGTAATAATTATGGAGAAAGTTACTGAATTCAATATAACCTAAATCACAAGTTATAGATTGCAGCAAAGGTGGGCTTGTCGTGGGAGCAGAACGGAGTAGGGTGGAAGAGCAAGTATCCGGTACATCAGCGCTTATGCGGCTGGAAGAACGGCTGAGCACATGGGGAGAAGCAGAGAGTGCACAGATTGTTGCAGATCTTAAGGTTAAGGAGCAGGCGGGTGAGCTGACTCTGGCGTTCTGCGGGCATTTCTCGGCGGGAAAGTCGAGCATGATTAATAAGCTCTGCGGAAAAGCCGTGCTGCCATCAGGACCGGTACCGACCAGCGCAAATATTGTATCCATTCGCAGCGGAGCCCCGGAGGTACTGCTTCACCCGTATAACGGGAGTGCCGCAAGGAGTGCCGAGGTAATTAAGACTACGCCGGGGCGTCTTCAGGATTACTGCCGCCAAGGGACTGAATATTCGGCGATAGAGGTCTGGGAGGAAATCCCGCTGCTTGGGGAGCACGGTGTGCTGATGGATACGCCTGGCGTGGATTCCACGGATGAAGGCCATCAGGCGGCTACCCGCTCGGCGCTGCATCTGGCGGATGCGGTGTTCTATGTGATGGACTACAATCATGTGCAGTCGGAGAATAATCTGGCGTTCGCCAAAAGTCTTAGCGACTGGGGCAAGCCGCTGTATCTTATCATTAATCAGATCGACAAGCACAGGGAACAAGAGATCTCCATGGAGGAGTACCGGCAGCAGGTGGAAAGCGCTTTCCTTGAATGGGGCATTCATTCTGCCGGTCTTCTGTTTACTTCGCTCAAAGTGGAGGGGCATCCCCTGAATCAATGGAAGGACCTGCTGGCCGTGATCTCCGGGCTGCTGGAGCAGCGGCGGGAATTGCTGGACTACAGTCTATCCCGTTCCATGCACCATACTGCGGCAGCCGTACTTACGGCTTACCGTGAGGAGCAGGAGGAGGAGCGGGCCGGACTGCTGGAAGAGGCTGGCGGTGCACAGGCGGAAGCCGTGGAAGCTGAGATTCGGGGGACCATGCAGGACGAGGCATTGCTGGAGGAGCGGCCTGAAGAGGCGCGGCTTGATCTGCGCAGCAGGCTGGACGCCCTGCTCGGGAACACCAATCTGATGCCGGCTGACCTGAGGGATGCGGCGGGAGCTTATATCGAGAGCCTCCAGCCGGGCTTCCGGCGCGGCCTCTTCTTCACCGCTGCGAAGCGGGAGAAGGAGCAAGCCGCGCGGCTGCTGCACTGGCACAGCCTGCAGATCCGGGAGATCACTGCCCAGCTGGAATGGCATACGCTCCAGCTTGTACGCGACTGGGCCGAAGGCCTGGGGCTGTGGCAGGAGGGGGCAGAGCCGCTGCTGAAGCAGGCGTTCCCGGCGGTGAGCCAGCAGTGGCTGGCGGATCAGGTGAAGCCGGGAACCGGTGCATCCGGCGAGGCGCTGCTTAATTTCTGCCGCACGCTTGCGGCAGAGATCAAGGCGCAGTTCCGCCGGGCGGTCCTGGCCTTCGGCGAGCCGCTGCTGGATGAGCTGCCGCCTCTTGTGGAGGAGCGGCGCGCGGAGCTTACGCGCCGCCGGGCGGCCCTGCAGCGGCAGGCGCACGCGCTCGCCGCGCTGGCCGCCCTGGACCGCGCGGCGGCTGCGCGCGCGGACGAACTTACGGCGCTGCTGCCGCCGCGCCGCACCCTCACCCCCGGCGCGTTGCCGGGGGTGCAGCCCCTGGCGGCGGCTGCGCT
>NZ_JABMKX010000039.1 GCF_013204885.1 Paenibacillus tritici | reverse complement strand
ACCCGCAAGGGAGCCAGCCGCCGAAGGTGGGGTAGATGATTGGGGTGAAGTCGTAACAAGGTAGCCGTATCGGAAGGTGCGGCTGGATCACCTCCTTTCTATGGAGAATCGTTTCCTGCAACGGAAACATTCAAATCGGAAGCTAAGCTTCCACAAGTGAACCTTCGGGTTCGAACACTCACTCGTGTTCAGTTTTGAAAGAGCAAGTCTCTTTCGTATGCGTTTGGTGGCGATAGCGGAGGGGTTCCACACGTACCCATCCCGAACACGACCGTTAAGCCCTCCAGCGCCGATGGTACTTGGACCGAAGGGTCCTGGGAGAGTAGGACGCCGCCAAGCGAACAATCAATTTATTGATTGATTCACAATGTTATCTGTTATATGGGCTTTTAGCTCAGTTGGTTAGAGCGCACCTCTGATAAGGGTGAGGTCGGTGGTTCGAGTCCACCAAGGCCCACCATATAACATTTTAATTGAATACCATTTTGGGGCCATAGCTCAGCTGGGAGAGCGCCTGCCTTGCAAGCAGGAGGTCAGCGGTTCGATCCCGCTTGGCTCCACCAAAACTTCTTTACAAAAGTATATGCAAGAACTTGATCCTTGAAAACTGGATACCGAAACGAATTTGCGTTTTAGAACATTCCTTTAAGCTGAACTTGTGTAAACAAGTTTCAATATTATAGTGATGCTAAGCGAAGATTTTGGATGATGAAGTGACCTTTGGCTTTGAATGTGTTGGTGAATGGAGCAATCCATGAACAGCATTCAAAACAAGATGAGCGAATCAGCCAAACATCGGAGCGTTGGTTAAGCTAATAAGAGCACACGGAGGATGCCTAGGCGCCAGGAGCCGACGAAGGACGTGGCGAACAACGAAACTGCCTCGGGGAGCTGTAAGCAAGCTTTGATCCGGGGGTGTCCGAATGGGGAAACCCAGCTGTGGTAATTCGCAGTTACTCGTATCTGAATACATAGGATACGCAGAGGCAGACCAGGGGAACTGAAACATCTAAGTACCCTGAGGAAGAGAAAACAATAGTGATTCCGTCAGTAGCGGCGAGCGAACGCGGAACAGCCTAAACCAAGGGGCTTGCCCCTTGGGGTTGTGGGACGTCTCACATGGAGTTACAAAGGAATATGGTAGGTGAAGAGGTCTGGAAAGGCCCGCGATAGAGGTAAAAGCCCTGTAGCCTAAACTGTGTTCTCTCCGAGACGGATCCCGAGTAGTGCGGGGCACGTGAAACCCCGTATGAATCCAGCAGGACCATCTGCTAAGGCTAAATACTACCTGGCGACCGATAGTGAAACAGTACCGTGAGGGAAAGGTGAAAAGCACCCCGGAAGGGGAGTGAAATAGAACCTGAAACCGTGTGCTTACAAAAAGTCAGAGCCCTTTCTATGGGTGATGGCGTGCCTTTTGTAGAATGAACCGGCGAGTTACGTTTAACATGCAAGGTTAAGGTGAGAAGCCGGAGCCGCAGCGAAAGCGAGTCTGAATAGGGCGACTGAGTATGTGGACGTAGACCCGAAACCGTGTGATCTACCCCTGTCCAGGGTGAAGGTGCGGTAACACGCACTGGAGGCCCGAACCCACGCATGTTGAAAAATGCGGGGATGAGGTGGGGGTAGCGGAGAAATTCCAATCGAACTCGGAGATAGCTGGTTCTCCCCGAAATAGCTTTAGGGCTAGCCTCGGTGAATGGAGTGGTGGAGGTAGAGCACTGATTGGGTGCGGGGCCCGCAAGGGTTACCAAGCTCAGTCAAACTCCGAATGCCATTTACTTCTTGCCGGGAGTCAGACAGTGAGTGCTAAGATCCATTGTCAAAAGGGAAACAGCCCAGACCATCAGCTAAGGTCCCCAAGTGTGTGTTAAGTGGGAAAGGATGTGGAGTTGCACAGA
>NZ_JABMKX010000038.1 GCF_013204885.1 Paenibacillus tritici | reverse complement strand
TTGTACAGAATAGAGCGACCGAGCCTAGGTTGAGTAACTTAGCAGGTGGAATCCCTGCTTGGAAAGGCGAAAGCCACGCCACCAATAGCGAGTCTTGGAGCAGCAGGGGTAACCCTACCGTTTAAGCGTAGACAGTTAGGATGCAGGCCTGAAAGTGATTGAGCCTCGAAACGCAATAAACGGGAAGGTCGACGGGCTTATTCTCCCGGAAGACAACATGACTCCAGCCGAAAGGGCGAGGATGGAGGAGCTTCCCCGGGGTCGAAGAGCCAGGCATGTATACCCATTGGTTACTCAGCAACTCGGGAGACCCTGGCGCTCTTCTGCGAGAGAAGTACTCTTTAGGAACCTTTACAGGAGTATGGCAAACAAGCCGTAACACGTAAGAATGCCAAACGGCGTCCAGGGAGTCGGATTGCCGCATAAGACCTGTGAAACCCCTGTAATGGGGGCGGAGGAAAGGCAGGCGACACCCTATCAATCTTGGTAAGGACACATTGGCCACACGCAGAGGTGGGAAAAAAAATGGAAACGAAATTAGCAAGAATAGCAGAAATGGCCAAAGCAGATCCGAAGTTACGGTTCACCTCCATCGGACATCTTATTGACGCAGAAGCATTAATGGAAAGTCACAAAGAGATGAAACTGGGAAAAGCAACGGGAGTCGACGGATCGACCAAAGAGACGTACGAAACCAACGTGGAAGCGAATGTAGCACATCTAGTGGACCGGCTAAAGCGAAAAAGCTACAGACCTCAGCCGGCGAGAAGAGTCTACATCCCAAAGGACGAGAAAAGCATGCGGCCCCTAGGCATTCCTGCGTATGAGGACAAACTGGTGCAACATGCGCTGAAAAGAGTGCTCGAAGCCATTTATGAACAAGACTTCCTGGATTTCTCGTATGGATTTCGCCCGAACCGAAGCATGCACAGTGCGCTGAAACATCTAAACCGGGTCATTGAACATGGGAAAACCAGCTATGTCGTCGATGCGGACATCTCGGGTTTCTTCAACCACGTGGATCACGAATGGCTGATGAAGTTCCTCGAACTACGAATCGGAGATCCAAACATCCACCGGTTGGTGAGACGGATGCTGAAAGCGGGCATACAGGAGGAGGGACACTTTGAACCGACGGAGGAAGGAACTCCCCAAGGTTCGGTGGTGTCGCCCCTGCTAGCCAACGTCTACCTGCACTATGTCCTTGACCTATGGTTCACCGTGACGGTGAAGAAGCAGTGCGTGGGGCAAGCCGAAATGGTGCGCTTCGCCGATGATTTTGTATGCTGCTTCCAGTACAAAGAAGATGCAGAACGCTTCTATACCGCGCTCGTACTCCGGCTGGAGAAATTCGGGTTAAGCATCGCGGAGGAGAAGACAAAAATCATCGCGTTTGGTCGTTTTGCGGAAGAGGAGTCACGGAGGAAGGGCGAAGGGAAACCGAAAACATTCGATTTCCTAGGGTTCACACACTACTGCGCCAAGAGCCGAAGAGGAACCTTCCGGGTGAAGCGTAAAACGAGTGGGAAGAAGTTCAGACAGAAGGTCAAAGCCATGAAGAGCTGGGTCAGGTGGAATCGGCATATGAAGCAGGAGGAGTTTCTAGGCGTCATCCGGGCCAAATTGTCGGGTCACTACCGATACTACGGAATCACGGATAACGCGCAGAAAATGAAATCCTACTACATGCAAACGCTGGACTTGATTTACAAATGGCTAAACCGCAGAAGTCAGCGCAGGAGCTTCACCCGGGAGAGATTCTACGAAGTGCTTAAAGAATTCAAGCTACCTAAGCCGCGGATCTACGTCAATATCTACGACTAAGGCCAACTGTGAACGATGGGGTGAAGAGCCGTATGCGTAAATTGCGCACGTACGGATCTGTGAGGGGTAGGGGCGCAATCCACGATGGAGAGGCCCCGCCTACTCGACCAGTTA
>NZ_JABMKX010000037.1 GCF_013204885.1 Paenibacillus tritici | reverse complement strand
TGGAGAGCACAGCGATTGGAATAACGGTCCGTTCGCGCAGCGTCCACCCAAGTGCCCACGTTGATCTTACTCCAAAACAAAGGGCCGTCCCAAGCAGCCATTTCATGGCTTTTGGGACAGCACCTTTTTGCGCAGTACAAGAATGTATTAGATTCACATGATTTCAGTAACCTCTGCTGGAATAGGTTCAATGCTTGAGCTGCTGGAGTTCCAGTTCTTCGGCAGTAATGGTTGCTTGTGCCGGGTCCATGGTGAGGATCGTGTGGCAGAACATGCAGCGGTCCGTTTTGCCCAGCATTTTGGTCTGCTTATGGCATTCCGGACATTCCACCTGAACTGCACTGGTTGAGAGCATGCCGGCCCAGAAATAGATAGCCAGACTGGCCATCATGGAGATTAGTCCAATAACAAGGCCGATGGCAGCGACTACCTTGCCGGCAGAGCCCCAGAATACAATACCTGCGGTTCCCATGATCATAAGTCCCATGCCCAGCATGGTTAGCAGCAGTCCCCAGGTGCGAAAGGCATTGATTTTAGCCGATTTAAATTTCATGAGCATGATCTCCTAACTGAAATATAGTTCGGTTGTACAGGAGGAACTGGCATGAATATGTAGAATAATATTATTTATAGAGATTATAACTGACTGGGTGCTAAATCGCCAAATTTAATGGAGGGAAGTATGGAACTGTCCAATTTGACCCTATTAAGTGGGGAGACATTTGAGGAGAATGTTCTGGGAGCCGTTGCTTGGCGGCAAAGAGGGGATGCCACGTTTCAGAGTGCACTGCTGCACGATTTTGATATGGTGGTTCTCATGCTGCATGAGGAACAGGAGACGGAACGCGTCATAACCCATACCATTGCTGGGGATAAGCGGACGCAATCGGTGCATGTGGGTCTGTCTGCACTCGAACGTGCTGTGATGGCCGGGGATAATAACGAGCTTCTTGCCAGCCTGATATCCGGAGAGGTGATCTGGGACCCTAAGGGGATTTTGGCAGAGATGCGGAAGCAGCTGATTCAGTTTGAAGGTCCGCTCAAAGAACGGGTGTTATTTATGGAATTCTCCCGTTTTTTACATATGTATATCAAGTCTAAACGTTACATTGAAGCGGGATGTACCATGGATGCCTATAATTGCGTGCTTATGGCATTGTATCATTGGGCACGGATCGAAGTGAGTGAAGCAGGATATTTTCCGGAACCGGCAGTGTGGGGACAAGTCAAAAGCATGAACTCACCGGTCCATAAGCTATACGAGGAACTGACAATCAGCACGGAGACCCTGGACCAGAGAATTGAGCTGATACTGCTTGCCTGTGAATTTGCGCTCATGTCCAAGATGGCTGACTGTTGTGCCATGCTGCTTCATATTCTGGGCAGCCGTAAGGAGGCGTGGAGTATTAAAGAACTTCTGCAGCATTCAGGACTCAGTCCCCTTCAGGCAGAGCTGCCGCTTGTGCTGCGCAAGCTTGTATCCCGATCCTTGATTCGTGAGATTGCCTCATGGGCAGTTGAAGCAGGGGATGGACATACCATCCGGTATACCCTTTAATTACACGGGAAGCTACTGGTGGAAGCACCTTTACACAGAGAGCATTAACAGGAGAATGGAGAGAGTGAATGTACTCTCTTTTTTTATTTGTCCTGCTCTGCATGAGAGTTAAAAGGGGAGGGAATATTTAGGGTTGACTAGGTTGCAGTTCGTATGTTAAATTATAACTCGTCCCTCCGACATAACGATGTGCAGCAATGCAGTCGGAAATCAGCCGGAAAAAGCAATCGAAAAAAAAGGTTGACTAAAACGAGGGCGCTGTGATATATTATAAAGGTCGCTGCTGAGACAAAAAACAGCGACGGAAGATGAGCTTGATCTTTGAAAACTGAACAACGAGTGAGTATCGGAAATCACGAAAGTGACTTCCAAAATGAGAATGTAAATTCTCGTCAGATGTTTCAAAATGAGCAATCGCTCTTTCTAAATACCAATTTGGAGAGTTTGATCCTGGCTCAGGACGAACGCTGGCGGCATGCCTAATACATGCAAGTCG
>NZ_JABMKX010000036.1 GCF_013204885.1 Paenibacillus tritici | reverse complement strand
CAAAAACGCAGAGCAGCGATCCTCCAATAACGGGAGAATCGCTGCTCTGCTCACTTTTTGTAGCATTAAGAATGAAGAGGACGGTCTTTCGCCGTAGAAAATCTACTTTTGGGACAGCCCCCGTTTGATTGGCTCATTTAGCCAGCGTCCGATGAATTCAAGTGCACTAATGCTCTTCATTGGCTCATTTAGTCCACGTCCGGGGAATTCAGGTGCACTATTGCTCCTCATTGGCTCATCTAGTCCGCGTCCAGTGAATTCAGGTGCACTATTGCTCTTCATTGGCTCATCTAGCCCGCGTCCAGTGAATTCAGGTGCACTTATACTCTTCATTTACTCATTCAGCCCGCGTCCAGGTAATTCAGGTGCACTATTGCTCCTCATCACTCTCCTTCAGCCACACTCGGCAGAATCAGCATTGCCCCTTTGTTCTTAGCACAACTTCCCTCACAATAAAAAAGCCACCTAATCAATAGGTGGCTGATGCTGCTACCAATACAGTAACCCAACAAGATGCAACAAACCCAATAGGCCCATGGGATATATAATTAATCTAGAGAATAGGTTCTTAAAATGATTACTTGGATGCTTCTCAAAGAAAAAATGAGCGATCGAGTGAAGAATTAAAAATATATCTATTATTATGAAAGATAACAGATGTTGACTTATCAAGGAAAACAGTAAAAAGGCATACAGCGGCAGATGCAAAATTGTAAATACTTTGAAGGCACGTTCATCTGTCAACTCTCTCAGGAAGATAAACATTCTCCATTCTTTGGCTCGGATTGCATCCATTTCGTGCACAAGCAGGAGAGCAAAATTAATCGAAAAAATCATTAGTAGAATGGATGACAAACCTACACCTCACTTATTGATATACTCAGAGTTAATCACATCATAAAGGATAGTTACGTTTCGAGACACGGAAGGGTTCCATGTGAACTACATAATCCCACTTCTTCTCCATGTTGCCGTATTACTCTGCGAGAAAACCCGGACTTATCCGGTTCACAGCTCAACCTACCCCGCCCTGCGTCCCGCAACCCAGCCTGCAACCTCTTTTTCCGGAATAGGCCTGCTGATATAATAACCCTGAATCTTGTCACAGCTTGTCCGCTTCAGAAAAGCAAGCTGCTCCGGGGTCTCTACCCCCTCAGCGGTAACATTCAGCCCCATATCGTGGCCGATGGTCACAATGGAGCGGGCCAGTGACATACTATTAGGAGTGTCAATGCTGTCGATGAAGGATTTGTCGATCTTCAGGGTAGTAATCGGCAGCTGCTTCAGGTAGCTAAGGGAAGAGTAACCCGTTCCGAAATCGTCCAGCGCAATGCCGATGCCCCTCTTCTTGAGCGCTTCCAGCTTGGAGCTGATCGACTCGAAGGATTCCATGAAGATCGACTCGGTAATCTCCAGCTCCAGATATTCCGGCGCAAGCCCGGTGTCCTGCAGCACGGTAAGCACCATCTCCGTGAAGTCTTCCAGCATCAGTTGAATGACCGAGATATTAACCGAGATATGATAACCCTCATAGCCCTGATTCTGCAGATCCTTGATGAACCGGCAGGCGGAGCGCAGCACCCACTCTCCAATAGGAACAATAAGCCGGCAATCCTCGGCAACCCGGATGAAGGATAACGGCGATACGAAGCCCAGCACCGGATTATTCCAGCGGATCAGTGCCTCGAAGCCCCAGACCTCGCCAGAACCCATATCCAGCAGTGGCTGATAATGCAGCGACAGCTCATTATTGGAAATAGCGCTTCTTAAATGATTCTCGATAACCATCCTTTTATCAAAATACTGCTGCATCTCATGTCCATAGATCACATAGATGCCCTTGCCCGCTTCTTTCGCTTTGTACATCGCAATGTCGGCATTCTTCAGCAGTTCCTCCGCATTCAGGCCGTTCTCCGGGTACTGGGCAATCCCGATACTGGTCGAGATATGCACGACACTCGCGTGAAGCTGGAACGGCTCCCTGAAGCCCTGAACCAAGGCATCCGCATAACGGATTACCTCATCGGCTCCCTCCACATTTTTGAAAAGAATCACAAACTCATCCCCGCCGAAGCGGAAATGCTTGCTGCGCCCGTCAGAGTGGCTAAGCAGCCGTTCCCCTACCTTCACCAGCAGCTCATCGCCGAAGGTATGGCCCATGGTATCGTTGATGTACTTGAAGTTGTCGATATCCAGGAAGAACAGGGCAGCGTGACCGCTGGAAGGATCCTCAATGAAAGCCTTCAGCTCTTCGGACAGCGACAGCCGGTTCGGCAGACCGCTAAGCACATCATTATAGGCCAGCAGCCGGTATCTCTCCTCACTGGTCTGCAGCAGCGCCTGGTTCTCCACCACTTTGTTATACTGCTCCAGCAGTTCATCCTGCAGTGCCGTCAGTTCTTCATAGGTGGACTCCAGCTCCTGATAGCTTATCTGCAGCTTGCTCTCATAGCCCTTGCGGTCCGTTACGTCCACCATGGACCCGGCAAACCGGATATATCCGCCGCTTGCATTCCGCAGCACCTTTCCCCGGGCCTGGAACCACTTGTATTCGCCCGCCTTGCTCCGCATCCGGTATTCAGCGTAGTAGTAAGAAGAACGACCCTCCAGATGCTGGATGCGCAGCCGGTTCTCCTGCTCGGCATCCTCCGGATGGAGAATATCCCGCCAGCCGCCGCGGCTCTCATTAATCTCATCCCGGGCATACCCGAGCAGCTCATACCAGCTGTCCGAGAAATAATAGATCATCGTAGACATATCAACGTCCCAGATTACCGCATCCGAGCCGTAGGTCGCCAGGCTGAAGCGTTCATTGCTTTTTTCCAGGCTGCTTCTAATCCTTCTGACCAGCTGCACATAGAATAACAACACCAGAATGAAGGCTACCAGCACCGCAAAAGCAGCCACGATGCTCAGCACCAGCACCTTGTAGGTCTGATAGAAGGAGAACGGCTTGTTGATCACCTCACTGCCCTCCGGCAGCTTGTCCTGCGGTATGTTGAACCGCTGCAGCTCGTTATAATCGAACACCTTGCGCACATTGCTGTCGGTTACGACCGGGATCTTCCCCGCCTGCTCTCCCTGCAGGATACGCTGCGCAAGATCAGCCGCCGTCTGGCCCTGAATTCTGCCGCTGATCAGACTGCCCCCGAAGGCGCCATGATTCAATCCAAAATCATAAATATGATATACCGGAACCCTGCTGCTCTTGCCCAGTTCACCTGCAAATCTGTCGAACTCGACAATTCGTCCGGTAGAGTCGCTAAAATATGTAGTCATCAGCACAATACTGTCCGGGGACAGCGACGACGCCGTTGCTTGGATCTGTTCCATGGACAAGCGGTTCATGGGGAACAGCTCAAGCCCCAGCTTCATTGCGCCGATCTGATCCATCACCATCTGGCCGGTTGACAGCCCGCTCTCCGAATTATCATAGACAATATACACCTTCTTCAAGGAAGGATTGATGTCCATAGCCATTCGGATGGTAGGTTTGGGATCTATTTTTTCGATAACGCCTGTAATGTTGTGGGGATTGGGGATAGCGGCCACTCCCAATTCGTTGATCCCGCTGAAAATGATCGGAGCATCATTCAGAAGCTCGTGGCGGTACTTCAACGCGAAGCTCAGCGCAGCATCGTCCGTTGTAAGGATGGTGTCGATATGGACATTCTGATACTTGAATTTGATGGTTTGGTAGAAATGCTCGAGATTCTCCTGCGTGGGATACCTTTTCCAGTCCATGTACTCGGTGTAGATCACGGGAAGATTGGATGCGCTCTTCAGACGTTCTTCCATTCCGGCACTTTGTTCATCGGTCCAGGCAAAGCCCTTCTGATAGGAATGCAGCACCAGCACATTCTGTGCGGGCAGCTCTTCGGCAGCGGCGTGGGCAGCTCCTGTTGTACACCATAAGATAAACAGAGGCAAGAGCAAGCTTCTTAACAACCTGAGATGAATTTGATCTACACTCATTCGCACACTCCCGTTCATCTATCTCAAAGTCGGATTCTGGCAAGTAGAAGGAACACTTCTGGCATGAGGCTTACAAACGAGGACTGCTTGGATACAATTATAGGGGGTAACTGTGTTTTTAGGAACAACAAAAAGCGGCCAGCCCCCGGCCTCATTGGACGATAAACAAAGCACTGTTGCACATAACGTAGGCTATAAAATTTCTTTGAAGCCTTACTAGCTAAAAACTCGCCCTCCAAGATTCGTCTCATGCTAATGGGGCGGGTCTTTTTCTATCTATTAAACATACGTAAGCGTCAAATAGCCTAAACCAGTTGGCCATCGTCTGCGGGGACAAATGAAGGCCGCCGGGATGGGGAGCGGATAGGAATTAGATGGATTTCCTACACTTACTGATGAACAAATAAACACTTCTAGAACAGGAGTTGGATAAACAACACTTAAATTCCCTCATTTCACCTTAAGTAGCCAAAACCAATATAAATAAGTGCCCTTTTTCCACTTGCTTCCTTATATTACTGAGAAATCGAGGAATTAAGATACCTTTTTCTAAGCCTGTTGATTACCCAAAATAAGGTAGCAAAAAGGCCGCTGATTCGTTAAAGTGTTTGTACCCCTACAAACATACGAAACGAGGCGACCTCATGAAAAAGTCTACTTCAATA
>NZ_JABMKX010000035.1 GCF_013204885.1 Paenibacillus tritici | reverse complement strand
ACCTCTTGCGCGGCCTTCTCTCTCGTTCCCGTTAGCTTTCCCATTGGGTTCATCCTCCTCCTGTATTTAGTCTACATTTTTGTCGGGGAGGACTCCAACTTCTTTAGGGGGCTGTGGAGATTTAAGTGTTGTTTATCCAACTGCTTCCCCGGCAGGATTCATCCGTCCATCAGTAAGTGGAGTAAATCCAATTAATCTCGTTCCACGCCGCATGACTAGTCCCATCCAACAAGAAAGACCCGCCCACAGGAACCCTGGGCGGGTCTTCTTGTTATTCTAGAAGCTGCGTTTGCCGCTGCATTGCCGTTGCCTAACGATCCGCATACAAACCCGGCGAATCAGATCAGCATACTGAACAGATTGACATCCTTGTTGATCTCTACGTAATCCACGCCCTTTTGCTTCATCCGCTCAATCAGCGGGGTGTAGGCATCGGTAGACATCAGCTCAATGCCCACCAGTGCGGGGCCGTTCTCCTTCTCGTTCTTCTTCGTGTACTCAAACCGGGTGATGTCATCGTCGGGTCCCACCACCTCGGTCAGGAATTCACGCAGGGCACCCGCGCGCTGCGGGAAGTTAACCATGAAGTAATGCTTAAGGCCTTCGTAGATCAGGGAACGCTCCTTGATCTCCTGCATCCGGTCAATATCGTTGTTGCCGCCGCTGACGATACAGACTACACTTTTGCCGCGGATCTGGTCAGCGTACATATCCAGCGCCGCAATCGGAAGCGAACCGGCCGGCTCCACAACAATCGCATTCTCGTTATACAGCTCCAGTATGGTGGTACAAGCCTTGCCCTCCGGTACCTTCACCACATCATCGAGAAGACGCGAACAGATATCGAAGGTTAATCCGCCGACTCGCTTCACCGCTGCCCCGTCCACGAACTTGTTAATCTCCTTCAGGGTGATGACCTCACCACTCTGCATCGCTTCGCTCATAGAAGCTGCTCCGGTCGGTTCCACTCCGATAACCTTAGTCGCCGGGCTTACCGTCTTCACATAGGTGGCAACACCGGCCGCCAGCCCCCCGCCGCCAATCGTGACGAACACGAAGTCCGCAGGCTTGTCCAGGCTCTCCATAATCTCCATGGCGATAGTACCGTTACCGGCAATAATGCGCGGCTCATCGAACGGGTGAATCAGCGTCATGCTATAGTCAATGCAGGCCTGCAGTGCTTCATCGTAAGCATCGTCGAAGGTATCGCCCTTCAGAATGACCTCTACGAATTCACCGCCGAAACGCCGGACCTGCTTAATCTTCTGATTCGGTGTAGTGCTGGGCATGAAGATCTTGCCCTTGATGCCGAGTGCCTTGCAGGAATAAGCCACCCCCTGGGCATGATTCCCCGCGCTTGCGCAGACAATGCCCCGGGTTCTGTCTTCTTCGGACAGACTGCGGATCATGTTGTAGGCTCCCCGAATTTTGAAGGAGCGCACAATCTGCAGATCCTCGCGTTTCAAATACACATTGCAGCCGTATTTAGCCGACAATACCGCGTCCAGCTGGAGCGGCGTACGGACGATAACCTCCCGCAGCACATGGTGTGCGCGTACAATATCTTCCATTCCTACGATCCGGTTTTCGCCTTCTCTCATTTTTTCCCCGCCTCACTGTCTCTTTCTTATCGTTTCGCTTCTTGTAACATACTCTTCCAGAGACATTTTTTCAACCCTTGTCCTCTTCACACAACACAGCATCCACTACTGGTGGATCATGTCAGGTTATTTGCACACCAAAACTCCCTTGTATCTGCCGTATTCAGCAAACAAAAGGGAGTATGAGCTCATACAACAATATTCAGTTCATAGGATCCGGGAGTACGCCGCCCTACTGCTCGAGCAGCTCCTGAAACCATTTCAGGTTCAATTCATGATGCGCTCTGACATTATTCATCATCGACTTTGCCGTCGCGTAGATCCTATCTTGCTTGGCATTCAGCGCCGAATCAATTTCAGCAATTTTGCGCCGTGTCTGCTCCATCTGTACCGCTACGGCCGACTTGAATTGCTCAGGATCATATTGGTGGGCAAACAGCGTGGTCATATAGAAGGTTAACGTAACATCATCCGTCTGCAGCGAGTATTTGGCCATCAGCACTTTGAAATGCTCCTCGCCCTGAGGTGTAATCTCGTAGATGTATTGTTCGGGATAGTTATTAACGCTAACGACTTCAACCAGCCGGACCAAGCCTTCATCCGCTAACTTCTGCAGGTTGTAATACAGCGATCCCTTCGTCATATGAACTAGATACCTGTAATCCCGTTCTTTGAAGACATTCAACAATTCATACGCGCTGGATGGTCCGCAATCCTTCAGCAGACCCAGTATTAATAAGGGTATAATAACAATTCCTCTTTCTATACATTATTGAAAATCACCGAGATGCTCCGCTATCCATTCTCTGAACGTATAAGGCTCCCGGCCAAGAATAGCCAGAACCGTGTCTGTCACGGCGAGCTTATGCTTCAGCGTATACTCCCAGTCCTGGACTCTAAGAGTAATGTACTCTTCAGCAATGTACTTGCTCATATAGGAACGGAAGTCATCAATGGTCTGCTCTTCCAGTTTAATTGCTTGTCCCAGTTGCTTAGAAATTTCGGTTAATATGTTCCGCTGGCTAAGAATATTCGCTCCTGTTAACGTCAAGACCTGCCCGGAGAATCTGTCAAAATCGGTAACAACCTCACTGATCACTTCAGCAATATCGGCTTCGTGCACACTGGCCAGCTTAGCCTCCAGGGCCGGTAACCGGATCGTCCCCTTATTGTATCTAAAAAGGTCCCTCCAGTAAATGGTATTATGCATGAAGGCCTCGGCCCGGATAAACACATACTGGAAGCCATACGCCTGAATCTGATCCTCGACCTTTTTATGTTTAATCGCATTCTCGTTGTAACCGGCATCCGAGCGGTTGATGGAGGCTGAGGATAAGAACACGATGTTCCGTACACCCTTGGCCCTAGCAGCCTGCAGAATCTCTTCAGCATCATCCAGAAGGATCAGGAACAAGGTCTCCACGCCGCGCAGACTGTCTGACCAGGCGCTGCAATTCTTGATATCGCCGGTAACAATCATCATACGATCTGTCCGGTCTGTTAACAGCTTCTCAGGGGTCCGGGTAAGGGCTTTGAATTCGGCATCCTTAAGCTTGAGGTAATGCATAACCCGATTTCCAACGGTTCCAGTTGCTCCAGTAATAAATAACATTACAAGGACCTCTTTTCCAGAAAATTAGTCTAATTAGACCACATGTCATAATATAGTCTAATTAGACTAAAATAGCAAGGATTATTATACAAAAAAACACAGCCCCGAAGGACTGTGTCAGCTATTTCATATTCAGATCATCACCAGATCAACTATATTCTATTGTTTCAGCATCCACTTGAGCAGGTCCGGCACACCCGCCCACAGACGCGAGTGCATAATAACATATTCAATCGCTTCATTGGAATCGCCCATTCCGACAAAATCCGGAAGATTATGCGGCAGCCGCTTCACACCCAGCAGGTAATCAGGCACATGCTTGTTCACTCCGCGGGCTACACGGTACAGCATTTTGAGCTGCGAGGTAATCCCGTTCTTCTTGAATTCCAGCACCATCCGGTCATAAGCAAAGGCTGCTGCGGCATCCTCTTCCCCGTAGTCCTTGATGATCCGTTCGGCTTCCTTCAGCTGGTTGCTGTACAGGTATACGGCGGTCAGCAGATAGCGGGCACCGGTATTATCATCCTGAGTAAGCTCCAGAATATGCTCCAGCATCTCTGCCGCTTCCTCCGCATTGCCGCCGAACCAGCAGGATTCTGCGTAGCTCTGGCAGATACGGATATATGGACGGGTCTCATACAGACCCCAGAAGTCCCCTTTGTTCTTCGTAAAATAAAGCTCGCCCAGCTCCCGTCTGCCTGCAGCGATTCCTGCCTTAAGAAGCTCCCGCGCATCCTGCTCCTTCTCCGATTCCTCGGCCAGAATAAGATAGGCCTCCGGGCTGTCCGGGTAGATCTCCAGTGCCTTCTCCGCCAGTTGAATCCGGCGTTTCGCAGAGTTCGCTTCCATAGCCTTGCCCAGCAGGGCCTGCGCCTTCTCCTTCGGTGTTCCCGGACCATTCAGTGCGATCAGCTCATCCGCTTCTCCGGCCATGCCGTATTCCTCGACATAGTTATATATTTCCTTCACCTTGCGGGAGATCGTAGCCGTCGTTATTTCGTATTTGTCAGCCAGCTCCGCCTGCGACAGCATGAAGCCGTATTCTTCGGACAACAGATATTCGATCGCCGCACAGAACGAGCCGGTCTTCTTCACCGCCGGCTTGGTCTGGCGGGAGAAGCCGTTCCACAGCACCAGCGCCTCCAGGATCAGCTCCCGGTCATACCGGTCTCTCATGCTCTCGATCAGCTCCAGCGCAAGCTGTTCATGGGCCGGATGCTCCCAGTTCAGCTCACGTGCCACCATCTTCTTCAGCTTAGGCAAAGTAAGCTTGCCGCCGGCAGCAGAGACAGCAGCCTCAGGAGCCGGCTGTTCCTGCCGGATTTCACCGGTTACAGCCACTTGCGCCGCTGCATCCTCTGTTGTTACCAGCCGCAGAATGGACTCCACCGCTGATTTTTCTTTGTCCAGGCAGCATTTCTTATATTTTTTCCCGCTTCCGCATGGGCATAAGTCATTTCTTCCTACCTTACTCAAAACCAATTCCCCCTTAAATCTGTAACTAAACATCCGCATCAGCATCGCTGATATCGTACTATTATAGCATTTCCCGGCACGAGGTTTTCCAGTTTCCTGCGTCTGCGGGAAATAGAAGGATAAGCGGTCAGGTGAAACCTATAGATTTTAAATTTTAAAAAAGGCCTTTCCATGAAAGGAAAGACCTTTTATCTGTATATATCCGCACATTTTCCCCCGTACGAGTTGTATTATAGCACTTCTCCTACAACTTGTCAGTCCTTTTTTGGGACTAATAGCACGAAATCCGGTACTTTATCCTCAGATCAGCGCCTTCATGGCAATGTCACTCCGGTGCTGCTTCCCGGGAAAAGTAATCTTCTCCGCACTCGCATAGGCCGCTGTACGTGCTTCGGCAATAGTCGCCCCCAGGCCCACCACACCAAGCACCCGGCCGCCGCTGGTTACCCAGCTGCCATCCTCACCGCGCGCAGTTCCGGCATGGAAGACCAGCGCAGCACCGTTATCCTCAAGGCCGCTGATCGGTACCCCCTTCGGATACGGTCCGGGATATCCCCCGGAGGCCAGAACAACGCAGACCGCCGCCTCATCGCTCCACTCCATCGGGATATCGGCAAGTCTGCCCTCGGTCACAGCGACGAAGATCTCCAGCAGATCGCTCCGCAGCCGGGGAAGAACGACCTGCGTCTCGGGATCACCGAACCGGGCATTGAATTCAATTGTCTTCGGCTTACCGTCCGGCGAGATCATCAGCCCTGCGAACAGCACCCCGCTGAAGGGGCGCCCCTCCGCCACCATGGCCTTCGCCGTCGGCTCGATGATCGTCTCCACCGCTTCACGGATAATGTCCTCAGCAATATGCGGGAGCGGGGAATATGTGCCCATGCCTCCCGTATTAGGTCCTTTATCGCCGTCGAATACAGGCTTATGGTCCTGGGCAGCAGCCATCGGACGCACGGTCTCTCCATCCACAAAGGCCAGAATCGACATCTCCTGCCCGGCCAGGAACTCTTCAATCACAACCTGTGCCCCGGCTTCGCCGAACACCTTGTCCACCATGATCTCCTGGAGTGCCTGCTCCGCTTCCTCCCGGGAATAGGCTACGGTCACGCCTTTGCCTGCCGCCAGCCCGTCCGCCTTAATCACAATCGGCAGCTCCCGGGTCCGCAGGTAAGCAAGTGCTGACCCGTAATCGCTGAATTTCTCGTAAGCTGCTGTCGGAATGTTGTACTTGTGCAGCAGATCCTTCATGAAGGTCTTGCTGCCCTCGATCTCTGCGGCGTTCTTCCGCGGGCCGAAGACAGGAATCCCCTGCGCTTCAAAGGCATCGACAATTCCCGCCGCCAGCGGATCATCCGGTCCGATGACCACCAGGCCAACCTCCCGTTCCTTGGCAAAAGCGGTCAGCTTATCGAACTCGAACACGCCAATCGGCACACATTCTGCAAGCTGCGCAATCCCGGCGTTGCCGGGTGCGCAGTAAATTTTACCGGCACGGGGACTGCGGGACAAGCTCCAGATGATCGCATGCTCGCGTCCGCCGCCGCCGACTACTAAAATATCCATAAGGCTCTGATCCTCCCAGCGTGCTAGTGTTTGAAGTGGCGTACGCCGGTGAAGACCATGGCAATACCGTATTCATTGGCAACCTTGATCGACTCCTCGTCCTTGATGGAGCCTCCAGGCTGGATCACTGCCGTAATTCCGGCCTTCGCGGCCATTTCCAGCGTATCGCCCATCGGGAAGAAGGCATCGGAAGCCAGTACAGAGCCCCGGGACTTCTCTCCGGCCTGTTCAATGGCAATCTTGGCGGCGCCGACACGGTTCATCTGTCCGGCACCCACGCCTACGGTCATATTATCAGCCGCCAGCACGATGGCGTTCGACTTCACATGCTTCACAACCTTCCAGCCGAACAGCAGCTGCTTCAGCTCTTCCTCTGTCGGCTTGCGGTCCGTTACGATCTGCAGCTCCTCAGGATTCACGGAGTGCACATCGCTCTCCTGCACTACCATTCCTCCTTCGATGGAGGTTACCACAAAGCTGCTCTTACGGGCTGCCGCTGTACTAAGGTTCCCGAGCTTAAGCAGGCGGATATTTTTTTTCTTGGTCAGAATGTCCAGCGCCTCGTCCGTGAAGCCCGGAGCCAGAACGATCTCAAGGAAAATATCCTTCAGCATATTAGCCGTATCGGCATCAATGATCCGGTTGGCTGCGACAATTCCGCCGAAGATGGAGGTGGGATCGGCATTGTAAGCCTTTTGATACGCTTCATAGACACTGGCGCCTACGCCTACTCCGCAAGGATTCATATGCTTAACCGCTACAACTGCCGGTTCTTCGAACTCTTTGACAATCTGGAGCGCCGCATTCGCATCGTTAATATTGTTGTAGGACAGCTCTTTGCCGTGCAGCTGCTCGGCAGCAGTAAGGGTATCCTGCGCCGCCAGCGGCTTGCGGTAGAACGCAGCCTTCTGATGCGGGTTCTCCCCGTAACGCAGATCCTGGATTTTCTCATAAGTTACAGTATAGCGCTCCGGCAGCGGTTCACCAGTGACATTCGCCAGATAATCAGCAATCAGGGCATCGTAAGCCGCCGTATGGCGGAAGACTTTGGCCGCAAGACGTTTGCGGGTGGCAAGGGTTGTATCTCCACCGGTGCGTACTTCTTCAAGCACATTCGCATAGTCAGCCGCATCGACCACCACACTGACAAAAGCATGGTTCTTCGCCGCAGAACGCAGCATGGTCGGTCCGCCGATATCAATGTTCTCGATGGCTTCCTCATACGACACATCCGGCTTGGCAATCGTCTCCGCGAACGGATACAGATTCACCACGACGAGGTCGATGTAATCAAGCCCGAGCTCCTTCATCTGCCGCGTATGCTCCTCATTGTCACGAACTGCAAGGAGGCCGCTGTGCACAGCCGGATGCAGGGTTTTGACCCGTCCGTCCATGATTTCAGGGAAGCCTGTAACATCGGAAATGCCAATGACCGGAACGCCTTCTTTAGCCAGAAGTGTGCTGGTACCGCCTGTGGAGATGATTTCTACGCCTAGTGCAGACAACTCGCGGCAAAAATCCACGATGCCCTGTTTGTCCGATACGCTGACCAGCGCTCTTTTGATACTCACTTTGAATAGTCCTCCTCTGGATTCACGCTAGATTATGGTGGCGGCTTATGATCGCAGGATCTTTGTCGCCGCTTGGCCCGTGCTTATAATTGAGTTCATAGTGTTTATGAGATAAGTGGATTTACGTCATTTAATTTCGGCTTATGATCAGTCAGATAGAAATTAGTTGGAAAATGTCCACTTAAATGCTGCAATATTCGATCTTCACTCTATACAAGCTTGATTTAGTTGTACTTTTTCCACTTACGTTCGGTTCAGTAGGGAAATCAGCCGGATTAGATGGAGAAAATCCACTTGCGTTACAGCAGGTCCTTACGCCAACAAACCAGTATTTTCGCCATTCCAGGCTGAACAGCACGTGATTTCGGCAAATTCCGAACTTTGTGCAATATTTCCCGAGAAATATCAGAAACAGCCGGGCTTGCCTGAAATGTCGAAATTTATCCGGGAATAGTGCGATGACAGGCAGGCATTCCTGTTGCTGCAATTAGTCGCCAAGAGTCGCCATTCTTCCATTCAATTTCACTTTACTGGCGGCCATAGCGGCCACCACTTCGGGATACAGGGCGTATTCCACCTGGTGGATACGTTCTGCGAGTGATTCGGCGGTATCTCCCGGGTTCACCTCAACGCTGCGCTGGGCAATCACCGGTCCGGTATCCATGCCGCCATCGACAAAATGCACCGTAACCCCCGTCAGCTTCACGCCGTATTCAAGCGCCTGACCGATGGCGTCTTTGCCGGCGAAGGCCGGCAGCAGCGAAGGATGGATGTTGATGATCCGTCCGGCATACGGCGCAAGCAACACGGGCGAGATCAGCCGCATGTACCCGGCCAGCACTACCAGCCCGATGTTCCGGCGCTGAAGCTCGGCTACAATCGCTGCTTCGTACTGCTCGCGGCCCGCGAAGTCCTTCGGCCGCAGCAGGAGGGCCGGAATTCCCGCTTCCTCTGCCCGCCGGGCCACAAGCGCTTCCGGTTTGTCCGAGACCAGCAGCTCAATCTGGCCCCCGCCCAGCCTGTTCTCCCGCTGCGCCTGGACCAGTGCAGCGAAATTGCTGCCCTGACCAGAGGCAAATACAGCGATCCGGCTCCACTCCATCAGACTTCAGCTCCTGTAAAGGTAACGATGCGTTCTCCTTCTGTTACCGTTCCGATCCGGTAAGCCTCTTCTCCACTGGCCTTCAGCAGCTCCAGCGCACGTTCCCCGTCCGCTTCTGCCACTACCAGCACCAGGCCCACTCCCATATTGAAGGTGGTGAACATGTCGCGGTTGCTCACGTTGCCCTTGCTCTGCATCAGGCTGAAGACCGGCTGAATCGGCCAGGAGCCGTAGTTAATCTCCACATTCACATGCTCCGGCAGTACGCGCGGAATGTTCTCAATGAAGCCTCCTCCGGTAATATGGGCCATCCCCTTGACCGGAAGCTGTTCCAGCAGGGCCAGCAGAGGCTTCACGTAGATCCGGGTCGGGGCCAGAAGAACGTCCACCAGCGGCGCCCCCAGCTCAGGTACTACCTCGTCCAAGCCGTATCCGTCTTCCTCCAGCAAAAGCTTGCGCACCAGCGAGAAGCCGTTGCTGTGAATCCCGCTCGACGCCAGGCCAATCACAATGTCTCCAGGAGCGATGTCCGCTCCCGTCACCAGCTTGGCCTTATCGGCCACACCTACGGTGAATCCGGCGATATCATATTCGCCTGCCGCATACATGCCCGGCATCTCGGCAGTCTCACCGCCGATCAGTGCGCAGCCTGCCTGATGGCAGCCTTCGGCGATTCCGGCCACGATCGCCTCAATCTTCTCCGGCACGACTTTGTCGCAGGCCAGATAGTCGAGGAAGAACAGCGGCTCTGCGCCCTGCACTACAATGTCATTCACGCACATGGCTACGGCATCAATGCCAATCGTGTCGTGGCGGTCCGCAGCGAACGCGATCTTCAGCTTCGTGCCTACTCCATCCGTTCCCGATACGAGGACCGGCTCCTCGTATTTGTCCTTATTCAGGCCAAACAGGGCGCCGAATCCGCCAAGCTCGGTCATTACTTCCGGACGGTACGTGCGCTTCACATGCTTCTTCATGCGTTCTACCGCTTCATTGCCAGCCGCAATATCCACTCCGGCGTTTTTATAAGCTTCCGACACTTTTGAGCACCTCATTTAAGTTAGTTTAGAGCGCGGTTCGGGGCGGCAGGGCATAGAGTGTGGTTTGTGGACGTTATTGCGATGGATATTTGGACCTCCGGCCGCTGTTATATTTGGATTTCCTTGATTTGAACCGCTGAACGCGGTAGAAATCCAAATATAAAGGCGGACGCTATCGCTCCTACAGTTCCAAAATCCCTCTCCATAACTTCCAAACCACCAAGTCAAAACCCTGCCGCAAGCCGAATTACGCGCCTTGCACTTGCAGCAGCAAGACCTCGGCGCTGTGGGCGAAGCCCAGCGCCTCCTAAGCCGATAGAACCCCCGACTTTGCGCAGCAAACAGGACGGGTTCTACAGGCTTCTGCGTACGGGGCGTAGCCCGTGCGCTCTCTTAGGCGACAGCCCCTCCGATTTTGCGACAGCAAACAGGGCAGGGGCGGGAGCTCCCTCCGCACGGGGCGAAGCCGTGCGCATCCTAGCCGGCGACAGAATCTCCGGATTTGCGCAGCAAACAGGACAGATTCTGGAGCCAAGGCCGGGCGGCCAGCATGCCGCCGGGGCACCGCAGCACCGTGAAGCGTGTCCCGGCCGTGCGCAGCACACAGGGACAAAGCGGGCACCCGCACCCACGCCTTCTTAGCAAGTTTAGAGCAGACTCCTACCGCCAAACTTTCGGGTGGCCGGAGGGCAGCGCCCTTCGGGGTCCCCCTTTGTAAGGGGGATTTAGGGGGATGTTAACAGCTGCATCCGTCCTTCTCTTCCCCGCCGAAATCCACCTGCGTCGGGTAGTCATTATCGAAGCAGGACAGGCATAATCCGCCTTTGTAATCGTCACTATTATAGCCGCCGATGGACTGGATCAGTCCATCGGGGGAGAGGAACGCCAGGGAATCGGCGTTGATCTCCTCACACATCTCTTCGATCGTCTTATACGAGGCGATCAGCTCGCGGCGGTCCGGGGTATCAATGCCATAGAAGCAAGGATTCTTGAACGGCGGCGAGGTAATCCGCACGTGAACCTCGAGCGCTCCGGCCTCGCGCAGCAGGTTGACGATCCGGCGCGAGGTTGTGCCGCGCACGATGGAATCGTCGATCATGACTACGCGCTGGCCTTCCACGACCCGGCGCACAGCGCTGAGCTTCATCTTCACGCCTTGCTCACGCAGCTCCTGGCTCGGCTGGATGAACGTCCGGCCGGTGTATTTGTTCTTGATCAGTCCCAGCTCATACGGGATGCCCGTCTGCTCGGCATAGCCGATGGCTGCGGAGATACTGGAGTCCGGCACGCCGGTTACGATATCGGCATCCACGAAGGCTTCAAGCGCCATCCGGCTGCCCATCCGCTTACGCGCGGAGTGCAGGTTGGAGCCGTTCAGATCACTGTCCGGGCGGGCGAAATAGATATATTCCATCGCGCAGAGCGCTTTGCGTTTCGGTTCCGCGAAGCGGTCCTCGCGGAAACCGTCTTTATCGAGCACCAGCAGCTCGCCGGGCTCAATATCACGCACCAGCTGGGCGCCGATGACTTCGAGCGCACAGGATTCGGAAGCGAAGACATAGGAATCGCCCAGCCGGCCCATCACAAGCGGACGGAGACCGTGCGTATCGGAGGCCACAATCAGCTTGTCATTAGTCATTAGCAGGAAGGCGAAGCCGCCGACCAGCTGCGACAAGGCGTCCTTGGTCGCTTCGACAAAATCCTTCTGCGAACGCGCGATCAGATGCGCCAGCACTTCGGTATCGCTGGTGGTCTGGAAGATCGAACCGCCCTGTTCGAGCTGTTTGCGGATCAGCGGTTCGTTGACGATATTGCCGTTCGTGGCAATCGCCAGATCGCCGTCACGGTATTTGAAGACCAACGGCTGCGCATTGGTCAGCCGGCTGTCTCCGCTGGTCGAATAACGCACATGCCCGATAGACATGTCCCCGATCAGCGAAGCAATCTTGTCTTTGTCGAATACTTCCTTCACCAGGCCCATGCCGCGGTGATAGTTGAAGTCGCGTCCATCCGCCACACAGATACCCGCACTTTCTTCTCCCCGGTGCTGCAGGGCGTGCAGGCCGTAATAGGACATGGAAGCGGCTTCCGGGTGTCCGAAGACCCCGAAGACGCCGCATTCTTCTTTTAACGTGTCAAAAATATCTCCCGAGCCCGTTCCTTCATTGTAAAAGTCGCCGGTCCACAGGATAGGGGCTTCCTGCTTGTTCCCGGTCTTTATTTCATAAGACATGGAATAGCATCCTCCCAAATGGTCTTGAGTTCAGTAACGGCTTCATCCAGTGCAGCCGATCCTTCCAGAGCAACACGCAGGCGGTCCCCGCCAACGGTTCCAATGACCTCTACAGGTACGCCGTAAGCGGCAACCGCTGCCCGCAATTCTTCCGCACGGTCAGGCGCCGAAGTCAGGAGTATACGGGATTGGCTCTCACTGAACAGCGCTACATCCGGGCGGAGTCCGCCGGCGGACAGCTCAATATTCGCTCCAATGGTTCCGCTGATGCAGCTCTCGGCGAGTGCTCCGGCCAGGCCGCCTTCGGACAGGTCATGCGCCGAGCGGACCAGCCCGCTGCGGATGGCAGCAAGTACGGCATCCAGCAGCTTGCGCTCCGTTGCCAGATCGAGTTCCGGCGGACGTCCTTCGGTCAGGCCATGAACCGCATACTGGAATTCACTGCCGCCTAGCTCTGCTTTGGTAACACCCAGCAACAGAATCGAATCGCCTTCCTGCTTGAAGGCCTGAGTTGTAATATGATCGGTATCTTCAATGAGACCCACCATACCGACAACCGGTGTCGGATAGATCGCTCCTGAAGCATTCTCATTGTAGAGACTGACGTTACCGCCAATTACAGGGGTGTCAAGCACACGGCAAGCTTCAGCCATACCGTCTACCGCACGTTCCATCTGCCAGAAGATCTCCGGCTTCTCCGGACTGCCGAAATTCAGGTTGTCCGTAATCGCCAGCGGCTGGGCACCGGAGCAGACAATGTTACGTGCGGCTTCGCTGACGGCAATCCGTCCGCCTACTTCAGGGTCGAGATAGACATAACGTCCGTTACAGTCCGTAGTCATCGCCAAGCCTTTGCGTGTACCGTGGATGGTTACCACTGCCGCATCGGAACCCGGACGAACTGCCGTGCTGGTGCGGACCATATAATCATATTGGTTGTATACCCATGCTTTGCTGGCTACTGTAGGTGAGCCCAGTACGGTGCGCAGGGCGCCGCCCAGATCAGTCACTTCCTCATAGCGAAGCGTATCAATAGAGGCATTCTCCTCATAGTAAGCAGGAACTGCCGATGGTTTGTTATAAATAGGGCATTCATCCACCAGAGCCGTCACCGGCATATCGCCGACCACTTCACCGTGATGGAACAGCTTCAGGCGGCCGTCGTCCGTAACCTTCCCCACCTTGCGGCAGATCACGCCCCAACGGTCGAAGATTTCCTGTGCCTGCGCTTCATCCTTCGGCTCAACCACGAACAGCATCCGCTCCTGGGATTCCGAGAGCATCATCTCATAAGGGGTCATGCCGTCTTCACGTTGCGGCACCTGATCCAGATACAGCTCCAGGCCGTTGCCTGCCTTACTTGCCATTTCCGCACTGGAGCAGGTCAGACCAGCAGCGCCCATATCCTGAATCCCGAGCACGATACCGCTGTCGATCAGCTCCAGGCAGGATTCCATGACCAGCTTCTCCATGAATGGATCGCCGACCTGTACTGCCGTCCGCTTCGCTTCCGACTCATCACTGAGCTCAACCGAGGCGAAGGTCGCACCATGAATCCCGTCACGGCCGGTAGGAGGACCCACGTAGAATACAGGATTACCTACCCCTTTGGCGACACCACGCTGGATTTTATCATGATCAATCAGACCGACACACATCGCATTGACCAGCGGATTCCCGTCATAGCTGTCATCGAACATAATTTCCCCGCCGACAGTAGGGATGCCGATACAGTTGCCGTAGCCTGCGATCCCGGACACGACATGCTCGAACAGATATTTTACCCGGTCGCTCTCAAGCTTCCCGAACCGCAGGGAGTTCAGCAGCGCCACCGGTCTTGCACCCATGGAGAAAATATCGCGGATAATCCCGCCCACCCCGGTCGCCGCGCCCTGATAAGGCTCAACTGCCGATGGATGGTTGTGACTCTCGATTTTGAAAACAACCGCCTGGTTGTCTCCGATATCAACGATTCCCGCGCCTTCGCCCGGTCCCATCAGCACCTTCGGTCCGCTGGTCGGGAAACGGCTCAGCAGAGGCTTCGAGTTCTTATAGGCACAATGCTCGGACCACATTACGCTGAATACGCCGATCTCTGTATAGTTAGGCTTACGTCCCATGAAGGAGGTAATGAGCTCATATTCGCTGTCCGATACCCCGAACTGACTGTAGATTCTCTGCTCCGCGATCTGCTCTGCGGTCGGCTCCTTAGCGGATACTTGCTGCGTCATAACGATCCCTCCATGTCTTGAGAATGGATGTGAACATCCGTTTGCCGTCTTCCGATCCAAGCAGGCTGTTCGCTGCACGTTCCGGGTGAGGCATCATACCAACCACATTGCCCGCCACATTGCTGACTCCGGCGATATCGGCGACTGAACCGTTCGGATTGTCGCTGTAAGTGAATACGATCTGATTATTCGCCTGAAGCTCAGCCAGCGTCTCTTCATCACAATAGTAATTGCCTTCACCGTGCGCGATCGGGATGACAATCTCTTCATCCTTCGCATAGTCAATAGTAAACGGGGTTGTGTTATTAACGACCTTAAGCACCGTGTCATGACAGCGGAACTTCATCGACATGTTGCGGCGCAGCGCGCCTGGAAGCAGGCCGGCTTCGGTCAGAATTTGGAACCCGTTGCAGATGCCGAGTACGAATTTGCCCTGCTCTGCCGCCTTGGCTACTTCCGCCATGACCGGAGCGAACCGGGAAATTGCGCCGCAGCGCAGATAGTCACCATAAGAGAAGCCACCCGGCACGAGGATACAGTCATAAGCCGACAGATCTGTCGCCGTATGCCACACATAATCCACAGGTTCACCGAGGCTGTCTTCTACTGCTTTGTAGCAGTCAATATCACAATTGGAGCCTGGAAAGACAAGCACAGCAAATTTCATGACGTTTAGTCCTCCAATTCGTAGCGGTAATCCTCGATCACCGTGTTGGCCAGCAGCTTCTCGCACATATCCTTGAGTCGTCCTTCCGCTTCTGCGCGGTTATCAGTATCCAGGGTAAGCTCCATATACTTGCCGATCCGCAGACTTTCAACTTCCTGGAATCCTACGGAGTGCAAGGCTCCCTGAACGGCAACGCCTTGGGGATCGAGCACGCTTTTCTTGATGGTGACGTAGACTGTCGCTTTTAACATATGCTTGTAGTTCCTCCTAAAATTTAATGAACTGATGGGCCTTTATCTGGAAAAGTAACACTCACCTGCGCTTACGGTGGATTGAGACAATAACTGTAACTTTAACTGTATTCCGTACAGCTAAAATCAAGTTTTACCGGACAACCCTTACGTTAGTTGTATTTCGTACAGCTAAATTTCATTGCAGCCGTGTATTTGAGTGATTCTGCCTATTTTAATTGTACAAAGTACATTTAAACCGCATCTTTCAAACTTTTTGACCCATTTAGTTGTATGAAGTGCAATTCACACGTTATGGCGGTTCTGCAGAAGCAAGACTTCCCTTTATAATACCTTCCCGGTTAGACGGTGATAGATATCCAGGTAACGGCGTGACGTCTCCTCAACTACCTCAAGCGGCAGCGGGTCCGGCGGGCTGTTCTTATCCCAGGAAGAGGCCGCCAGGTACGTCCGCACAGGCTCTTTATCCATACTGTCAATCTCGATATCCAGCGCGTATTTGTCCTTGGCCCAGAAGCGTGAAGCATCGGGTGTAAAAATCTCGTCAATCAGGATGACCTTGCCGTCCAGCAGCCCGAACTCGAATTTGCAATCCGCGAGGATGATGCCGCGGTCGTTACAATATTCTCTGGCAAAAGCGAACAGCTTCAGGCTTTTCTCCTTAAGCTCCTGCGCAAGCTCTGCACCAATCAGCTCCTGCATTTGTTCAAAAGGGATGTCCTCATCATGCCCAATGTCATTCTTGGCTGCCGGTGTAAAAATCGGTTCGGCCAGCACCGCATTCTTGCGCAGTCCCTTGGGAAGCTCGATGCCGTTCACTTGGCCGGTCTCCTGATACTGCCGCCAGCCGCCGCCGGTAATACAGCCGCGTACCACACACTCGATATCAATCCGATGGGCTTTGCGGACCACCATAATACGGTTCCTTAGCGCTTCTCGGTCCTTCGCAATATCCCCGAGCTTATCCACCTCGATATGAACCACATGGTTCTCGATAAGCTCCTTCGTCTGGCCGAACCAGAAGGCACTGAGCCGGTTCAGCACATTGCCTTTGTCCGGCACCGCCGGGTCCAGCACATAATCGAATGCGGAGATCCGGTCGGTAACGACGATCAGCACCTCATCCCCCAAATCGTACAGCTCACGAACCTTGCCTTTGTAGAGCAGCGGCGCATTTACGAGTTCCACGGCAGTGGATACGGCCGATGATGTCATGACCTTTCCTCCCTTGAACAAATGATCTTGCTTATATTTGGGCTAAAAGCTTTGGGAGGCTTGTTTCCTGCGCTTCGCAGCAAGGAATTGAATACACCTTCGGTCGGGTTAATAGGGTCACTGCGGGAAATTTTGGACTTCCGATCGCTGTTATGTTTGAATTTCCTGATTTGAACCGCTGGCAGCGGTAGAAATCCAAACATAAAGGCGAACGCTGACGCTTCTTCCAGTTCCAAAATTCCTCTCCGTTCCTCCTTTAACCCAAACCTCATTTCAATTTCCTATGCTACGCATATCAGGAACAAACTTCCCCTAACGCTCCGCCCATCTCTTCTCCAGCTCATCAGTTCACCACTGACTCACCTTTTTTTAATATTAGATAAGCTCCAGCTTGCGGAAGATGGTATCCACATGCTTGAGGTGCCAGGAAGGATTGAACGCATCCTCGATCTCTTCCGGACTAAGCACAGCCGTGATCTCCGGTGTAGCTTCAACGATATCACGGAACTGGGTCTGTTCTTCCCAGGCCTGCATCGCACGCGGCTGCACAGTGTCGTATGCCTGCTCGCGGCTGAAGCCTTTGTCGATCAGCTTCGTCAGGATACGGCCGGAGAACGGAACACCGAAGGTACGGTTCATGTTGCGCTTCATGTTGTCCGGGAATACGGTCAGGTTCTTCACGATATTGCCGAAGCGGTTCAGCATATAGTTGAGCAGCATCGTCGCATCCGGCAGGATAATCCGTTCTACCGAGGAATGCGAGATATCGCGTTCATGCCACAGAGGCACGTTCTCGTAAGCTGTAACCATGTGGCCGCGGATCACGCGCGACAGGCCCGAGATGTTCTCGCAGCCGATCGGATTACGCTTATGCGGCATCGCGGACGAACCCTTTTGACCCTTGGCAAAAGCCTCCTCCACCTCGCGGATCTCACTCTTCTGCAAAGCGCGGATCTCAGTCGCGAACTTGTCCAGGGAAGTGGCAACCAGCGCCAGCGCCGCCATGTATTCCGCGTGACGGTCACGCTGCAGGGTCTGGGTCGAGATCGGTGCCGGGCTGGTGCCCAGCTTGCGGCAGACAAATTCCTCAACGAACGGGTCGATGTTGGCATAGGTGCCGACAGCCCCGGAGATTTTGCCGAACTGCACCCCTTTTGCCGCATGACGGAACCGCTCCAGATTACGCTTCATTTCCTCATACCACAGCGCCATCTTGAGTCCAAAAGTCGTTGGCTCCGCGTGCACACCATGGGTACGCCCCATCATCGGGGTATCTTTGTAGGCGATGGCCTTATCTTTGAGAATCTCAATGAACCGGATGATATCCTGCTCCAGAATTTCGTTGGCCTGACGCAGCAGGTAACCGAGCGCCGTATCGACAACATCCGTGGAAGTCAGTCCGTAATGCACCCATTTGCGTTCTGCCCCCAGACTCTCGGAGACCGCACGGGTAAAAGCAATGACGTCATGGCGCGTTTCCTGTTCAATCTCGTCGATCCGCGCGATGTCGAATTTGGCGTCCTTGCGCAGCTTCGCGGCATCCTCATGCGGGATTACTCCCAGCTCGGCCCAAGCCTCACAGGCACAGATTTCAACTTCCAGCCACGCGTTGAATTTATTCTCTTCGGTCCAAATGGCCCGCATCTCAGGTCTGCTGTAACGTTCGATCATAGCTTGTCAGTTCCTCCAAAGGTTAGTTTGCTCTACCCAGGACAGGCCGTCTCCGGTATCCTTGCAGAGCAGGTTGATATGGCCCATTTTGCGGCCGGTCTTGCTCTCGGTCTTGCCATATATATGAAGCTTAGGCGATACCCCAGGCTTGTTTGCTTCTTCATCCGCGCGGCAGGCTGCCTGAATGGCCCCATCCAGATGCTGGCCGAGCACATTCACCATCACTACTGGAGTAAGCAGTGTAGTCTCGCCCAGCGGCAGATTGCAGATCGCCCGCACATGCTGCTCGAACTGCGAGGTGACGCAGGCATCCATTGTGTAATGCCCGGAGTTATGCGGACGCGGCGCCAGCTCATTGACGAACAGCTCTCCGTCCTTCGTCACGAACATCTCTACCGCCAGCAGTCCAACCGCGCCCATGCCCGAGACAATCTTCTCGGCCAGCTCGCAGGCCCGCCGCTGAATCTCCTCCGGTACCCTTGCAGGTACAATCGAGAGGTGCAGGATATTGTTCACGTGGATGTTCTCGGCAGGCGGGAAGCTCTTGACCTCTCCCGATGCGCTCCGGGCGGCAATGACCGAAATTTCGCACTGAAAGGCGATGAATTTCTCCAGCACCAGCTCAGGTGCGTTACCCGGCGCGGCCTCAGCAGAAGCCGTGTCCGTTAGCGGCGCACCGCCCGCTCCCGAGGTGCCAGGCGAAGCCGGTACCCCGCTTGCTTGCGGTGCTGGGGCTGCCGCTCCCGGCGCTACCTGCCGGAACGCTGCTGCCAGCTCTTCCGCCCTGCGGATGACGGCTTGTCCCTTGCCGTCGTACCCCCCTGTGGCTGTCTTCAGCACACAGGGCAGGCCCAGGTCCGCAGCCGCCGCTTCCAGCTCCGCCAGGCTGCCGACCTTGCGGTACGGGGCAACGGGCACGCCCGCCGCCTCTATGGCGGCCTTCTCACGCAGCCGGTGCTGCGTCGTGTACAGCAGCGCGCTACCCTGAGGCACGTACGATTCCTCAGTCAGCAGCGCGGCTACGCCCGCGTCAACGTTCTCGAACTCGTACGTGATGACGTCCGCACGCCGCGCCAGCTCGCGCGCGGCGTCCCGGTCGTTGTACGCCGCTGTAATCTGCGGCGTCACTTGCCCGCAGGGCGCATCCTGCGCAGGGTCCAGCGCCACGAAGCGGTAACCCATGGCGCTGCCGGATAGCGCCAGCATACGCCCGAGCTGCCCGCCGCCGAGCACGCCGATCGTTGCGCCGGGCAGCAGCGTCCGCGGCGGCTCCGCCGCAGTCCATACATCCGCAGCTGCCGCACGCCCGATTCTTCCCGCGTCCTCAGCCTCTGTCACTCGCTCCGCCCCAGCCTCATCTCTATCCGCACGCTCTGCTCGGCCTTCAGCTTCCGCCGTACGCTCCGCTTCGCCCCGCCCGGCTGCCTGCTCCGCGCCGCCCTCCAGGCCCGCGCCCTTCAGCTCCTCCGGCTTCATAGGCTCTCGCTGCTTTCCAGCACCTCGCGCTGAGTGGCCTCACGCCGCAGCTGTACCCTTCTCGCCACCTCCGGCTCGAAGGCACCGATGATCTGGGCCGCCAGCAGCCCCGCATTAACCGCTCCGGCCCGGCCGATGGCTACCGTGGCTACCGGGATGCCCGCAGGCATCTGCACAATAGACAGCAGTGAGTCCATGCCGTTCAGCGCCTTGGACTGCACAGGTACACCGATAACAGGCAAGGTGGTTTTGGCTGCCACCATACCCGGCAGATGCGCCGCGCCGCCCGCTCCGGCGATAATAACCCGCAGACCGCGATCCGCAGCCTCCTCCGCATAACGGAACATCAGGTCCGGTGTGCGATGTGCGGAGATGACCTTTTTCTCATAAGGTACACCCAGCTCCTCAAGCACCGTACAGGTATGCTCCATAGTTTCATAGTCCGATTTGCTGCCCATAATGACACCTACTTGCACAGACATCGTTCACCCAGCCTTCCATTTCCCGTTATAGAGATTCCTCTGATCTAAGTGTGTCCCGTTTCCTGTCGATTCCCGTACCTCCGACAACAAAATAGCCCGGATTCCAGACGCATTCTGCTGCGGGTGGACCCGGACTACTAAGGAATCAGGAGATAACCGTCCGGCGCCTGTTCAGACCCGTCCTTCAATAGAGGAGGGTGCAGGAACACCACCCTGGTCTAGAGGGAGGCATCCGGTTGCCGATCCAGTTATCCTATTTCCTCGTAGTCCGGCAATTTACGGTTACCGGGTAGAAACTTCCGGGCCTTATTCCCGGTTTTATACGAGCTCTTCATAGATTCAGTTTAACAATGCCCTACACTTCATGTCAACTTAAACACGAACATTGTCATATCATGTCTCTAAAACGTTCGCTTTTGAGCATATTTAAAAACGCTTATTCCAGCTAATCCGCCCAACTCCACAGAAAAAAAGGGGAACGCCGCAGCGCTCCTCTACTAAACTTCTATTATTTAACAACCAGCACCGGAATCCGCGCACTCTGCACGACATTATGGCTGACGCTGCCCAGAACAAACTCCCGGATTCCGCCAAGCCCGCGGCTGCCGATTACGATCACATCTGCACCATGCTCCTTGGCATAATTCAGAATCACTTCGGCAGGCGATCCCTGCAGCAATTCTACCGTAGCGTTGAGGCCTTCGGCTTCCAGACGGCTTTTCACTTCTTCCGTAGTCTGGACCGCGAGGTCATAATAATCCTTGTTCACAGATGCCGGCAGAGGCGCGAGAGCTTCCCCGATGAAGAACCGCGGGAATTCAAATGCGTGTACGACGTACAGGGAGGACCCTGGAGTTACCTTTGCCAGTTCTATCGCCCGTTCCAGGGCCTGATTGGAAGCTTTTGAACCGTCATAGGCAAGCACAATTTTAGAGAATAACATATACGCCACCTCTTTCTATTATTTACAGCCATAACCAACCTGCAAGCAGCTTACCTCAAAAAATACCCATACAGCACCATATTCAGCAGCAGCAGCAGCGGAATTCCGATCCTGAAGGAAGTATGCCTTGTCTTGTGGCGCTTGCGATACATGGCAATCAGCACACCCAGCGCGCCGCCCATGAACGCCAGCAGGAACAGTGTTTTCTCCGGCACCCGATCCCGCCTTTTCCGGGCCTTGTTCTTGTCTTCCGACATCACTACATACCCGATAATATTGATCAGCGCGAACCACAGCAATACCACCTTAACCATCCTTCCGGCCCCTCCTCCTAGCATCCTATCTGCTCTCTATTATATTACCCTTTCCGGCAAAAAACCAATAACCTTACATCACCGTCCAGGCAGTTGCCGCTCTCCGCTAAGCTGTTTGCCATTTTCTGCGGCTGTTCTGATCCAGAACCAGGACAGTACCGCAGCCAGCGACGCTGCTATTGCTCCAAGCCAGAATCCCCCGCGCAGGCCATACGCCGCACTCATCCATCCCGCCACAAAAGGACCGCCGGACATGCCGATAGCATACATCGCCTGGTAGAAGCCCATGGCCGTTGCCCGTTTGAACGGAGCTACCCCCGAGACTGATTTGCCCAGCAGCAGCGGGAAGATGAGGCCCTGCATGAATCCATTCCCGATCTGTGTGGCACACAAGGCGGCAAGCGTCGGCATGGACGGAATCAGCAGCGTGAAGACCGCACTCCCCGCGAAGCCAAGCATCAGCGTTCCCCGGTCACCCAGCCATTTGCCGAACAGGCGTGAGCCATACAGAGTAGCCACCGCATGAGGCAGCATAAAAGCCAGTGTAAGCCAGCCCAGACTCTCCTTGCTTGCGCCAATATTCAGCGCCTGGTTCGGCGTATAGCCGAACATCGTGATGAACAGCACACAATGCGCCAGCACGGACAGCAGCGATACTTTGACCAGCAGCGGTTCTTTCACCACTCCGGCCAGGTCTTTAATCTGCATGGCGCTACGCTTCTCCAGCTGTTGTTCAGGAAGGCGGAGTGCAAGCAGCAGTGCTGCCGCAGCCACAATTCCTCCGATCACGAACGGAGTATTCCACCCCCAGTGATCTACAATATAACCGCTGACCATCATACTGGTTAATTGGGCAATAACCGTGGTGAACTGCAGCATCCCCATCGCACGGCCTGCCTCTTCTTTTGGGAAATACCCTGCGAACATCACCGAGTACACCACCCATGCCGAAGCCGCAATTCCCGACACCGCGCGCGCCGCCAGCGCCCAGCCCGGCGCAGCGCCTGCCAGGAACAGCAGACAGCTTGCTCCGCTTGCGATCAGCCCCAGATAGATAAACGGACGCCGCCGGTTAAGAACATCCGAGCCGATCCCAATCGGCAGCCGGAACAGAATCTGCATCAGGCCATATACGCCCAGCACCGCACCGACCATGACATAAGATGCGCCCAGATGCTCCACATACGGAGACAGCACCGGAACATAGATATAAGAAGAGAACCAGAACATAAAGACAATCACCAAAAAGAAAAACCGGCTGCTCCCCTTCTTACCCGGAGCCCCTGCCGATGTCACTGCATCTCCTCTTCCTTCAGCCGCTGCCACTTCATCACCTGCTCCACTATATTTATCGGGACCTTAAGACCACCGGAATGCCCCGGCAGTCTTATTCCTTAAGCCTATTTCCCCTTCTGCTTCGCTTCCATCGCAGCCTTTAGCAAATCGCCAAGATTGTTGCCTGCACTTTCCGTCTTACTGTACTGCTGAACCAGCTTCTGCTGCTCGCGTTTGTTGATGTGCTTGTGGTCTTTATCCATCGTCTCCGTAATTCCGCAGCCGAGGCACTGCACGTACCTCCCCGCTTTGCCTTCCTTCATCTCCATCTTCTTATGGCACTGCGGGCAGCGGCGGTTCGAGAGCTGCTTCTCGCCCGCCCGGGTATAGCCGCAGTCCTCCTTGGGACAGACCAGCAGCTTGCCGCGTTTGGTCTTCTTCTCTAACATTCTCGTTCCGCATTCCGGACAATGGCTGGTAGAGACATTATGCGGCTTGTATTCCGCTCCGCTGTTCTTCACCCCGGATACCAGCTCCTGGGCCATACTGCGGATGCCCTGCAGAAAAGGCTCCGGCCGCCCCTGCCCGCGCGCAATTTTCTCCAGCTCCGCTTCCCAGCGCGCTGTCAGCTCCGGGGTGCGCAGCTGGCCGGATACCAGCTCAATCAGCTGTTTGCCCTTGCCCGTCGGATGCAGCAGGTTCCCCTGCCGTTCAATCGTATCCGAGCTGACCAGCTTCTCAATAATATCGGCACGGGTTGCCGGTGTCCCAAGCCCGTACTTCTCCATCTGCGTCAGGAGCGAAGCTTCATTATAACGCTTCGGCGGCTGCGTCCGTCCGGGCTTGATGATGCAGCGCTCTATTCTCACGCTATCGCCTTCCCGCAGCTCCGGCAGCTTCACACTGCCTGCCGCAGGCTCATCCGATGCGCTATCTTCATCCTCATCTGAGCTCATATCACCGCCGTACACTTCACGCCAGCCGGCATCCTTGACCGTGGTTCCTTTGACCTGGAAGCTTTCTCCTTCCACGCTTGCGGTCACGGCTACAGCATCATAACGGGCCGGAGGATAGAACAGGCTGATGAACCGCCGCACGATCAGATCATACAGCTTCCGCTCTTCCATACTCAGCAGGTTAAGCAGTACCGTCTGCTCTGTCGGAATGATCGCGTGATGATCACTGACCTTACTGTCATCTACAATCCTTTTGGTAATAGGCAGCGGCTTCCGCAGCAGCGGTCTGGCGAAGGCCGCATACGGCCCGACAGCTACGCTGTCCAGTCTTTCTTTTAGCGTCCCCGTCATATCGGCGGTCAGGTAGCGGCTGTCCGTTCGCGGATAAGTAACCAGCTTATGCTGCTCATATAACTTCTGAAGCAGACCTGAGGTCTGCTTGGCCGAGAAGCCGAATTTGCGGTTGGCATCCCGCTGCAGCTCCGTCAGGTCATAGGCCAGCGGATGGGGTTCGCTTTTCTCACTCTTCTGAACCTTGGTAATCCGTCCGCTGCGGCCGGTGAGCTTATCCTTAAGGACTCCTGTCTTCTCTCTGTCAAAAATCCGGCCGTCCCCGCCCAGCGCACGCCATCCCGCCTGGAAATTCCCAAAATCCGCCGTCAGCAGGTCGTATTCCTGGGAACGGAAGCCGGTAATTTCATTCTCCCGGTCCATAATCATTCCCAGCGTTGGCGTCTGTACCCGTCCCGCCGAGAGCGGTGCACCGAACTTGCAGGTCAAGGCCCGCGTCACATTCAGCCCGATCATCCAGTCCGCCTCTGCGCGGCAGCGGGCGGATTCATACAGCCGGTCGAAGTCCCGTCCAGGCCGCAGCGAGGCGAAGCCCTCCTTAATCGCCTTATCCGTCTGCGAAGAGATCCACAGCCGCCGGAACGGCTTCTTCCAGCCCGCCATAATCATAATCCAGCGGGCCAGCAGTTCACCCTCACGGGCAGCATCCGTCGCCACGATCAGCTCCTCTATATCCTGCCGCTTCATTAGCTGCTGCACAGCCTTGTATTGCTGGCTGGTCTCGCGCAGCACCTTCAGCTTCGCCTTCTCCGGAAGAATCGGCAGATCCTCCAGCGCCCAGGCAGCGAATTTATTGTTATAGTCCTCAGGCTCCGCCAGACCAACCAGATGCCCGAGCGCCCAGGTCACCACATATTTCGGACCTTCCATATAGCTCTTTTGTTTATTCCCACAGCCCAGCACCCGCGCAATCTCACGGGCCACCGATGGCTTCTCTGCCAGTACCAGTACCTTCATAGCTCTCTCCCCTCCATATCAACAACCTATTATAACATGCCATAAAAGTCCGCAAATATCATCAGGCTGAATGTCCTTCATTTCCTGTAGACTAGAGCCATCCCCCAGCCGAAAGGAGTCACAGCCAATGTTACCATCAGAATCGTATAATATTATACCAGTAGGAGTAGTAGCCGGAACACAGAATAACCTGCGTCTTGAGATCAGACCCGAATACAGGCCTGCCTTGAAGGGGTTGGATGCGTTTAGCCATTGCCAGATCCTGTGGTGGATTCATGAATTTGCAGAACCATCCTTCCGGGAAACTACGCAAATCGACCCTCCTTACGATGCACCGGTAACTGGTGTATTTGCGACAAGGTCACCAGTCCGTCCGAATCCTCTTGGGCTTACTGTTGCCGGTATTCTATCCGTTGACATAGAAAGGGGAAGGGTTGAGGTCAGCGGACTTGATGCCTATCCTGGGACGCCTGTGCTTGATATCAAAGCTTATTTCCCTTCTGCTGACCGTGTCCGTCAAGTCAGAGTGCCTGAGTGGGCTGCTTCATGGGGGGAGTGGGCTCTACAGTAGATTATAAGGGAGAGGAATGAATGAAGAACCATCAGCTTATTCTGCAAGCCATTGATTATATTGAATCGCATTTGAACCAGCCGTTGTCTGTTCTGACCCTCTCCAGAGAGACCGGCTATTCGCTGTACCATTTTATCCGCCTGTTTCAGGGGGTTACCGGGCTCACACCCGGCGATTATATTGCAAGACGCAGAATTTCTGAGGCGGCACGGGATATCCTGAGAAGACCGGGGCGAACCTTTCAGGAGATCTCGCTGGACTATTCCTTTAATGATTATGAGACCTTCACCCGGGCCTTCAAAAGACTGCTGCGCACAACACCCACCCATATCCGCCACAGGTCCAACCAGGATATCCCGTTGCTGCTCCACCCTATACAGAGAACAGATCTACCGCACTGGACTAACCAAAACGGCGCCTCTCCAGTGCTTATGGAGCTTGGTGAAATCAGACTCCAGGGACCGTTAATAACCGTTACCACGGATCAATCCATCATTGGGGCCGCATGGGAGCAGTTATTCAGGGGTATTTCCTCTATCCCAGGCCGTAAGCAACCGGAGCAATATTACCAGTTGGGTTATTGGCCGGATAATTATGAGGATAACGGGGTCTCTTTTCTGTGCGGATGTCAGCTAGACGCCTCAACGCCATTACCGTCCGGCCACAACCTTCAACCAAGCTGCGAACAAACAGACAACAGGCTGCCCATTCATATCTTGCCGCCGGCGCGTTATCTCAGATTTCTGCATCAAGGACCCTCAGCCGCAGTCTCCGCCACCTACAAATATATCTATGGCGTATTTCTGCCCAGAACCGAATACCGCCTGAATCTCTCTTATGAATTTGAATATTACGGCAAAGACTATCTCGGGCCGAATAACCCCAACTCGGTAAGTGAGATTTATATTCCGATAACGCTGATTTAATCCCAAAGAAGTCCGCATCTGCTAAGCAGATACGGACAGGAATGGGGCTTGCCTTACGCTTTCCCGCGCTTGGAGATTTAAGGAATCACTATAGTTGTTTCAAGCTCCTTAATATAAGTTTTTACCGGTTTCCCATCAGCATCCAACAAGAGCTTCAGCTCATTATCCAAAGTCAATGTATAAGGTCTGACCGTAATCGTCTTAGGGGTTTGCGGGAAGGTATTGTACAAGCTATCTACAATAGGATGCTGAACAGCCTTCATCAAGGCATACCCTTGCTTGGAAGTAACAACATTACCGGCATCATCCACAAGCTCATAGAATACCGAAGTTGGACCATATTCTCCTGTCTGTTCCGGCGATGCAGGCACTTCTCCTTCACTGGTTACAATCAATCTCATGGCAGCAGGCGTGATGTCCAGACTCTTCACTTTATAATGGAAGGCGTCTTTGCTTGCCCCTTGACCCGGAGTAAGTTTGATGATTCCTTCCGCAAGTTTCTTCACCGTTACCTGGAATTTAAAGGGCTCGGCGATTTGGGCAACCGGCACACTGATATTAATCTTGAATTCATCTCCTAAAGCTGCTGTATTCCACAATTCCCTCATTTCCAATAAAAGGGTGTTAGGTTGTCCCTGTACGTCTCCTGTAGAAGAAGAACCGAAGCCGAGACGCTCCCCGGATTCCAGGGTAACTTCCGGCAACCCCAGCAGCCCTTTGGTCGATTGGTCAAACTCATCGGTTTTAAAGTTCGTAATCTCCGCCAGCACCCGCTCATCCGCTACTCCAGCTCTTTCAAATCCAATGGCCAGCTGAATACCGTCATAGAATACTTCCGTAACACTTAACGTCACTCCATCTTTGGTAACGCTCATATTAGGTGATGTGGTCAGGCCCTGTTCTGCAGCCAATTTCAGGCCCGGGTTGTCCGTGTGCTTGAATATACTGCTGAATACGGGTAATTGACTCAATGTATCGGCCCATACCGGGGAGATGAAGCCTGCTGCTACTGTACCTAACCCGATCATTACGGTTATACTTGCGGCTGCTAACGTCTTTTTAAGCAATTTATTCCCTCCTTTAATTCCCAAATGTTCAATACGGTTCATAATCTGCTCATTATAGCTGTCTACGGGAAGCCGTATTCTTCCGATACTACTGCGAATGTCATCCATCCTTTGCTGCTCAGTTTGATTCTGCCACTTCTCCATGAGTGCATCCTCCTCCTTCATTCGCTTTTTGCTGAATCAGTTTCTTCCGGAGCCGTTCATACTTTTTGCGCAGAGCCGCCGAACTGCTTCCAGTAATCAGTGCGATTTCCTCAAAGCTATATTGTTCAACGACACGAAGGATCAATAATCCCCGCTCCTCCGAAGTAAGGTCTCCGAACATCCTGTCCACCGGGGATTCCTCCGTCAATTCTGGACGATGCCCCACCAGCTGTAATTTATAAAGGGACAGCAACCGGTTACGGCGCTTAAGCCTGCGAAGCTGATCCAGACAATGATGATACGCTACCTTATACAGCCAGGCCGAGAAAGACACCCGCTTCTCATAACGTTCAAGCTGCTGGTATACCTTAACGAATATATCCTGTACAGCATCCTCTGCTTCTTCACGGCTCCTCAAAATACAATAGCAGTACGTATAGATCTGCCGTTCATACGCAGTAATTAGTGTCGTGAAAGCTTGTCTTTCACCTGCACGTACCCTATGAATTGCTTCTTCAATTCGATTTGGATTCACTTGGCCCCCGGGGTTGCCTTGCTCCAAAGGAATCACCTCCATTTTCCTTGTACACCTGTATAACGAACGCCAACTGTGTAATTGTGACAGATGAGGAATTAGCCGGATACTAAAAAGACAGTCCCCTGAAATACAGGTAACTGCCGCAATTAATCGCTATATAAGTAATTATACCTGACATTAACCTATCTCTTAAGCTTCAGGCAAGCCTCAAAAAATATCCGTTCCCCGCCCTGCCCCCGCACATACACTCCTTCTTCCGTTAAAGAGGACCGCAAAATGCTGATTTCCTCCCCATACTGGGCCTCCAGAGCATAGGTAATATGGAAGCCGCCAAGCTCCAGCTCTTCCCATTCCTCCAGCGTCAGTGCATCACAGCATAGATCTACATACCGGGCATTGTTCAGATGTCTGTTATTATCCAGCCCGCTATATCTTACCTGGTAGCGATAGACTTCCTGCATTGAAAGATCAGCGGGAATCACTACCTTGTCAGGCAGGCTTCCTACCGAATCCTCCAGATAAGGCTCCACAGCAACCGGAAGGGCTGACGGACGAAGGATCTTCCGCTTATCCATATCCACAAGCGCCCAGATCGAGCGTGCCGCTGCCAATTCTCCAGCCTTATCATCAAAAATCCGATAATCCCGCTGCCACAGTGCTCCTTTGTTCCCTTTACTCCAGGTATGTACGTTAAGAAGCTCATTCAGTGCAGGTAGACGCTGAAGATTCAGATCAATTGTGATGACCATCCAGCCCATTCTTGCCTTAAGCATGGTATCCATACTTAACCCCAGACTGCTCACAGCCGAATCCGCAGCACGCTGCATAATATCTAGAAGAAAGGATAGCTTACCCCTTGACCGGTAATCCGTATCACTGGCATGCACCATAAATTCCTCTGTCCACAAAAGGTTACTGTGCTTGTCCATAACTTTACGCTCCTTTACGCATCCATCCACAATCCCGCTGGTGTATCCACAGTATTCAACATGATATCCACATGAATTGGGGAGTACTCTATTTAAAATATAATTTATCCACATGTGTATAAGTTTTCATTACTTTCTATTTATCTGACAATTACACACAAGCTATGCACAAAATTCACAATGTAATACTATCCTATAGCATACAAAAAAGCCATTGTTGATTGCTCAACAATGGCTTCATGTGCTTGGCAACGTCCTACTCTCCCAGGACCCTTCGGTCATAGTACCATCGGCGCTGGAGGGCTTAACGGTCGTGTTCGGGATGGGTACGCGTGGAACCCCTCCGCTATCGCCACCAAACATGATTTTTCGAAGCTTCCGCTTCTCGAAATCGCTGCGAGAAAAGATCAGTCCTCAGAAAGGACATGCAGCTTAAGGTGTACCAGGCTTGATCACCTGAAAACTGAATCCGAAACGAATCTGTGTGTTAGTGTATTTGGATAAGCCCTCGACCGATTAGTATTGGTCAGCTCCATGCATTGCTGCACTTCCACCTCCAACCTATCTACCTCGTCG
>NZ_JABMKX010000034.1 GCF_013204885.1 Paenibacillus tritici | reverse complement strand
CGGCGGCTGCGCTGCGCGCCGCCAGCCCAGCGCCGCCGCTGCGCACCGCAGCAGCGGCAGAGCCTGCCGCCGCCCCGGCCTGGGCGGCGGGAACGGCACAGCCGGCAGGCGGACGCCGCCGGCTGACGCAGGCCGCAGCAGCGCTGCACGCTGCGGCCGGGATGCTGCGCCGCGAGCCGGCTATGGCCTCGGCGGCGCGCAGCCTGGCGGCGCGGGCGGAGGATCTCGCCGGCGGCCGCTTCACCATGGCGCTGTTCGGAGCGTTCAGCGCCGGCAAATCCTCCTTCGCCAACGCCCTGCTGGGCGAAGAGGTGCTGCCCGTGTCGCCGCATCCCGCTACAGCGGCCGTCGGGCGGATTCTGGCCCCGGAGGGCAGCTTCGCTCACGGCACGGCGGCCATCACCATGAAGCGCGCGGAGGATTTCTGGGAAGATATCCTCCATTCCTTCAGCGTGCTGCAGCTTCCGCCGCCGCAGCGCGAGTCGTGGACCGCAGCGGTAGCCAAGCTGCAGACCGGCGGGCTTCATCCCTCCTCGCTGCCGCACGCCGGATTCCTGCGCGCGGCAGCAGCCGGATGGGAGGAATCCGGTCCGCTGCTGGGAACAGAGCGTAAGGTCAGCCTGGAGGAATACCGGGCTCTGGTTGCCGATGAGAAGCGGGCCTGCTTCGTGCAGAGCACAGACCTGTATTATGACAGTCCGCTGACGCGCAGCGGCATCGTACTGGTGGACACCCCCGGAGCGGATTCCCTGCACGCCCGGCATACCGGTGTAACCTTCGGCTACATGAAGAACGCCGATGCCATCTGCTTCGTGACCTATTATAATCATGCGTTCTCCAAGGCCGACCGGAGCCTGCTGGCCCAGCTGGGGAGAATCAAGGATAGCTTCGCGCTCGACAAAATGTTCTTCATCATCAATGCCTCAGACCTCGCTTCAGATGAGGCTGAGCTTGAATCCGTGCGGCAGCATGTAGCGCAGAATCTGCGGGCCGGGGGCTTGACCTCACCGCGGATCTACAGCGTGTCCAGCCTGCTTGCGCTGGAGGGCAAGTCCCGCGGAGTCAGAGAAGCCTACGAGGCTTCCGGGTTCGGCAGCTTTGAAGCGGCGCTCTCTGAGTTCGCGGGCGAGGAGCTGCCGAGATTGTCGCTGGCAGCGGCCAGAGACAGCCTAAGCTCTGTCCGTCTCCGGGCAGAGGAGTGGCAGCGGCTGGCGCTGATGGAAGCGGACCAGCGGGAAGAAGGAATGAAGCAGTTCCGGCAGCGCCGGGAAGCTGCGGATCTGCGGCTGGCCGCACTTGTCCAGGAGGACCGGCCGCTCCGGGACCTGCGCCGTGAGGGCGCAGAGCTGCTCTACCATGTCCGGCAGCGCATTGCCTTCTCCTTCGGCCGTTCCTTCCAGGAATCGTTCCATCCCTCCATTCTCCGGGAAGAGGCCGGGAATCTGAAGGACATCTTCATTGCCTGCGGGCGGGAGCTGGAGCGCAGCATCCTGCGTGAGCTGGAGCAGGAGCTGTGGGCAACCACCCTGCGGCTGGAGTCGGCAGGCCGCAGGTTCGTGACCCAGGCGGCAGCGGCAGCCGCCGCGGAGCTCTCCGTCCCGGAGCAGGAGCTGCAGCTCCTGGAGAATCCGGACGAGCGTTGGCCCGCACCGGTGAAGCTGGACTGCGTGCTTGCTCCCATGGACTGGGCCGGACTGTGGAGCCGCTTCAAATCCCCGCGCCACTTCTTCGAGGGCCCGGGCCGGGCAGAGATCCGCTCGGCGGCAGAGCCGTGGTTCAAGGAAGCGGTTGGAGCTGCGGCTGAAGCACAGGAGCAGCCGCTCTTAACATTCTATGCCGATGCGGCTGCGGCCGCATTATCCCTTGCGGCAGACCGGCTGCGTGAAGAGCTGTCCGAGCGGGAGGCAGCCATGTCGGAGCTTCTGAAAGGGGGTGATTCAGCGCAGCATTGGGGCGAGATTGCCGGAGAATTACGGCTTCAGGAGCAAGCTTTCGACGATCTGGTGGACAGCCATCTGTGAAGTTTGTAGGAAAATGTCGAAGAATGCTTGCAATCTGGTGGATGATGGATGAAAATAAAGAAGACTGAAAATTTACAATGAAACTGCGACATTTTACAGAAATAGAGAAGTCAGCAGACAAATTTGCGAAAAGAGGTTGGAGTCGACAATGTGGGGAGCTCCTTTTTCAGCCCGGAGCAAGAAGCTGCTGCTGCTGGGCAGCGGTGAACTGGGTAAGGAAGTCATTATCGAAGCTCAGCGCCTTGGCGTAGAGACCGTAGCTGTGGATCGTTATGAAGCTGCACCCGCGATGGGCGTTGCCCACCGCTCTTATGTACTGGATATGCTGGATGCAGAAGCACTGAAGCAGCTGATCCGTAAGGAGAAGCCGGATCTGATTGTACCCGAGATTGAAGCCATTGCTACCGGAGCCTTGGTGGAGCTGGAGGAAGAAGGCTTCCTCGTCGTTCCTACCGCCCGTGCTGCACGGCTTACCATGGACCGCGAAGGCATCCGCCGGCTTGCGGCCGAAGAGCTGGGCTTGCCGACGGCTGCCTACCGGTTCGCTGACAGTCTGGATGAGCTGCGCCAGGCTGTAGAAGAGCTGGGAACACCGTGTGTGATTAAGCCGATCATGAGCTCCTCCGGCAAAGGCCAGAGTGTCTGCCGGAAACCGGAGGATGCGGAAGACTGCTGGAATACGGCTCTGGAAGGAGCACGTGCCAAAGGTACACGCGTCATTGTAGAAGCCTTTGTTACGTTTGAGAGCGAAATTACACTCCTTACCGTCCGTTCGGTCAGCGGAACCTTATTTTGTCCGCCGATTGGCCATATCCAGCAGGATGGAGATTATGTGGAATCCTGGCAGCCGCATCAGATGAGTGGTGCGCAGCTGGCAGAAGCAGAAGCAATCGCCCGGGCGGTTACGGATCAGCTTGGCGGTTATGGGATTTTTGGTGTGGAGCTGTTCCTCACCGCGGATGGGGTATTGTTCAGTGAAGTGTCACCCCGGCCGCATGACACAGGTATGGTTACCATGATTACGCAGGATTTGTCGGAATTTGCTCTGCATGTCAGAGCCATTCTTGGATTTCCGCTGGAGGCGGTACGTTTGTTGACCCCTGGAGCTTCAGCAACCTTGAAGACCGGAGGAGCCGGACAAGCTTTTGCAGTGACCGGAATAGAAGAGGCGCTGGCCCTTCCCCGTACGCAAGTTCGCGTATTCGGCAAACCGGAGATCCGCCCTGGACGGCGGATGGCAGTAACACTCAGTTCAGCGGAAGATGTTGAAATCGCGCGGACGACAGCCAAGCAGGCAGCGTCTATGCTACAAGTGGAGGTATACGAGGATGAACAGTAGTACTCAGGAGCAGGTACTGCAAATTCGCAAATGCGGCATGAATGATCTGGAGAGAGTAACAGCCCTTTTGCGGGAATTCGGCTATCCGACAACGCTTAGCGTGATGAAAGAGAGAATGGAAGGCATGGAGCATGATCCGTTCCACTGCACAATGGTCGCAGAACTCAATAACGAAGTTGTGGGAATGATCGGATTACGACAGGTGAAGTCCTACTACAAGCATGCCGATTGTATTACGGAAATTACCGCGCTGATTGTATCAGAGGAGCTTAGAGGACAAGGCCTTGGCAAAAGGCTCGTCGCTGCAGCGGAAGATTGGGCGCGCCATCAAGGCTGCTGCCAGCTGTTCCTGCGGAGCGGCAACCGGGTCGAGCGTGCTCCGGCACATGCCTTTTACCGCCATATCGGCTTTGAAAAGACAACAGGCTACCGCTTCAACAAAGCACTGCTATAATCCTATACGTGTAACCGAACATCCCCATCCCGGCGTAATCGGGATGGTTTTTTTTGTTCCCGCAGGCGGATGGAGACCTCTTAGCAAGCCCTGTGGACATAAATGTTGTACGTTCTGCAACTCTGATTCCAGGATACCGGGGTATTTGGACAGATTGTTGCACAAATTACAAGAATTATCGTGTTAAGCCGACCAGAGGAGGAAGAATGCTGCCTTTTGTACAACAATTCTGAAGGGTGGCCGGAATCATCGGCACAATGTTGTATTATAAGCAGGATTTCATTGTGACAGTATGTACATAATATTCACTTGCAATATATCCGGTCAGCCTATATAGTGAATTGCTTCCGCATATCAGCACCACCGGAACCTGTGGCCTTTTCTATTTAAACATAGATTGCACCTGTTGAATCAGCTATTATTGTTCTGTGAAACTCCATATCCTATCCGAAGAGGGATGACGCATGTACAAATTAATTCTCGCCGAAGACGAGGAAGATGTAAGAGAAGGCATTATCGCCCAGATTGACTGGGAGGAGTACGGATTTGAGGTGGTAGAGCAGGCGGAGAACGGGCGTGAAGCAGCGGATGCCATAGACCGGCTCCTGCCGGATGTCGTCGTGACCGACATTCAGATGCCTTTCATGAACGGACTGCAATTGGCGGAATGGGTCCGCAGCCGTCACCCGAATACGAAGATTATCATTCTGACCGGCTATGATGAATTTGAATATGCCCAGAAGGCCATTAAGCTGCAGATTGACGAATATATCCTCAAGCCCTTCTCATCCCGGGAGCTGATTGATGTCCTGCTGAAGGTTAGAGCTCAGATCGAAACCGAGATTGCCGAGAAGGAAAATGTTTTTGTGCTAAGCGAGCATTACCGCAAAAGCCTGCCCCTGCTGCGGGAGCAGTTCCTTTCCTCCCTGATCTCCCGCCGTCTGCGCTCCGCCGAGATCGCCGAGAAAAGTGCAGAGTACGGCATCAATCTGACCGGTGAATTATTCCAGTCCTCTGTTATCAGTATTGATTATATCCGTCCAGAGCGGACGCCCGGCGTTCAAGAAGTTCGGCCGGTATCGCTGCGTGACACCGGGGACCGTAATCTGCAGCTGTTTGCCGTGCTGAATATCGCCGAGGAGATCTGCCAGAAGCATGAGTTCGGCAAGGTGTTCATCCACCGCGATGATGTGGTGCTGCTGTCGGTCAGCCAGAGCCCAGAGGAGAGCGATATTACCGGCAGAACGTTCGCCATTCTTGAAGAAATCTGCCAGAATGTGCAGCGTTTCCTGAAGCTGACGGTAACCGCAGGCGCCGGAACCGTCTGCAAGGCGCCGTCCATGCTGTTCAATTCCTTCGGGGATGCCCTGCAGGCCCTGGATTACCGGCTGATTCTCGGCAACAACCGGGTGATCTGGATCGAGGATGTGGAGTCCAGATCCAGCCAGATGCCGGCTTATGATGAGCTGGCCCAGCAGTCGCTGATCCGCACGATCAAGCTGGGGACCGCCCAGGAGCTGCGGGAAGTCGTGGACGAGCTGTTCGGGGGTCTTGATACCGCGCAGGTCTCCACTCAGGATTATCAGATTTTCCTGCTGGAGATTATTACTTCGATTCTGCGCGTGGCTAAGGAATCCGGCAGCGAAACGAATGATTTCATCGGCCCCGGCCTGACTTCCCTGAGCGATATGAACAAATTCAACAATATGGGTGAAGCCAGGCAGTGGATTATTACCGTGTGCAGCCGGCTGATGAATACCATTGCCTCCGAGCGCCAGTCGAGCTATAAGCAGCTGATCGACCAGGCTAAGGAATATATCCGCAGCCATTATGAGGAATCCGATATGTCGATCGGCCGGGTATGCCAGCATCTGCATATCAGCACGGGTTACTTCAGCAGTATTTTTAAGAAAGAGATGAAGATGACCTTCGTCAGTTATCTCCTGCAGATCCGGCTGGAGGCCGCGAAGGAGCTGCTGCGCTCCACGGAGCTGAAGGCATTCGAGATCGCTGAGCGGATCGGGTTCGCCGACCCCAACTATTTCAGCTTCTGCTTCCGCAAGAAATACGGACAATCCCCCAAAGAGTATAAGAACAGCTCACGGGGAGAATAGCCATGAACAAGCCCAAGGAGCCAGTCTTCCCGCTGCGCCCGCCCTCTCCTAAGAGAGGCAAGCTGCGCATACCCTCGAAGCTGCGGAGTATTCAGCTGATTATTACGCTGACCTTCACGGCGGTCACGGTGGCCGTTGCCGTGATCGTCAGCATCATGCTGTACGGCAAGTTTGCCAAGACAGCAGAAGAGAACGCCAATCTCAACATGCAGCAGATCATCGAGCAGGTGAATTATAACCTGGAGCTGTATGTGAAAGGGATGGGCAGTATTTTTGCCACCGCAGAGAAGCAGATTACCTCCAGTCCGTCGATTGACTCCCCGCTGCTCAATGAACGGATGGACACCCTGATGAGCAGCCGCGAGGATCTGGTATCCGTGGCTGTTTTTACACCGCAGGGCCAGTATGTTGTAGGGACGCCCGGACAGAACCTGCGCCTGAATACAGGGCTGGAGAGTCAGAGCTGGTTCACCACGGCCAAACGCACCTCGGAGATCTCGTATTCGGCCCCCCATATCCAGAATCTGTTCCGGGGCAGGTACACCTGGGTGGTCTCCATCAGCAAATTGATTCAATACCAGGAGAACGGGGAGCTGAGGACCGGCGTGCTGCTGCTGGACTTCAATTTCAGAACGATTGATCAGCTCAGCAAGCAGGTCAAGCTGGGAAAAAGAGGCTACGCTTACATCCTCGATCCGCTCGGCAATATCGTCTACCATCCCCAGCAGCAGCTCATCTATGCCGGGCTGAAGTACGAGAACGTAGAGCCGGTGCTGGAATATGCCTACCGCAGCTATCTGGATGAATCGACCGGAGAGAAGCGGTTTATTACCGTACGTACACTGGCGCAGACCGGCTGGAAGATCGTCGGGGTCGCCTATTACGATGAGATTGTCACCACCAAACGCGATCTGAATCAGTTCCTGGCGTGGTTTCTTGGGGTGGTGCTGGTCTGTGTGATTGCGGTGTCGGTCTTCCTGTCCTGGCTGATTGCCAGCCCCATCCGCAAGCTGGAGCGTACCGTGAAGCAGGTGGCTGAGGGTGATCTGAATACGCCGATTAACGTCAGCGGAGCCTATGAGGTGGAGCAGCTGTCGAAGCGCTTCAACATGATGCTCCAGCGTATCCGTCAGCTAATGGATCAGATCATCTATGAGCAGGAGACGAAGCGCAAGGGCGAGCTTGAAGTGCTGCAATCGCAGATTAACCCGCACTTCCTGTACAATACGCTGAACTCCGTCATCCGGCTGGCCGAACGCGGCAAAACCGGTGAAGTCGTCACGATGATCCAGTCGCTCTCGAGATTCTTCCGCATCAGCCTGAGCAAAGGCAAGAATATCATCACGATCCAGGAGGAGCTGGACCATATCCGCCATTATCTGGTGATCCAGAGCTTCCGCTTCAAGAACAAGTTCCGTTATGAAATCACGGCGCAGGAGGAAGTGCTGCAATGCCAGACCATTAAGCTGATTCTGCAGCCTATCGTGGAGAATGCGCTCTATCACGGGATCGAAATGCTGCCGGATGAGGGGCTGATCTCCATTACCGCCGAGCTTCAGGACGGGCTTGTAATAATCAGAGTCAGTGACAACGGTCTTGGAATGTCGAAGGAAACGATGAATGTCATTCTGAGCGGAGGCGTCAAAAGCACCAGCGGCTCAGGAGTCGGCGTCAGGAATGTGCATGAACGGATCGGCCTCTATTACGGGCGGGAATACGGACTTTCTTTTCAGAGCGAAATCGAAGAAGGTACTGTCGTAACTCTTATATTCCCGGCCCGCCCGGCGGGGGAAGGCATGGAAGAGCAGAAGGAGGAGATGAACCCGTGAGAAGCCTGCGTGTGTGGCTCACCATACTGTTATGCGGAGTGTTATGGATCTCTGTGTCCTCTTGCTTCAATGCATCACCTGCATACATCAGCACCAGCAAGACGCGTAATATCCACTTGGTCGTGAAGATGAACAAAGGGGATTACTGGAACACACTGAAGCTGGGAGCGGAAGCGGCAGCGAAGGAATTCAATGTCAATCTGACCTTCAAAGCGCCGGATTCGGAGAGTGATATTGAGGAGCAGATCGTTATGGTGGAGGAATCCATCAAGGAGAAGGCGGATGTCATTATTCTCGCGGCCAGCAGCTATATGGGACTTGCCCAGGTCGTGGACCAGGCGGCGTATTCGCGAATTCCTGTGATCTCCGTCGATGCTGAGGTCGGCTCTGCCAGAGTCCGGTCATATGTAGGCTCCAACGGCTATGAGGCCGGACAGAAATCCGCAGAGCGGCTGATTGAGCTGCTCAAGGGTTATGGCGAAATCGGGATACTTAACTTCACGAATTCTTCTCCCGATCAGGGCCCCGGCTCCACAGGCAGCATTGATTACGGAGCGAGGGATGCCGATGAGCGGGAAAAGGGTTTTCTGAATTACGCCGCCCGTTACCCGAATGTCAAAGTCGTGCAGATCTCCTATACCTCCTCCAGCACATCGGAAGCCGAAAGCCTGACCCGGGAGATGCTGGAGGAGCATCCGGGACTGCGCGGAATTGCCACCCTGAATGAAATTGCCTCCCAAGGTGCAGCCAAAGTCATTCAAAGCGCGGGGAAGGGCTATCTGAAAATGATTGCTTTTGACAGTTCTCCCTCCATGATGGAATCGCTGCAGGACGGGACTGTGCAGGCGACTGTGATCCAGAATCCGTTCAGCAACGGGTATCTGGCGGTGAAATATGCGGTGGAGGCGCTTGAAGGCATGGATATTCCCGAACGCGTGGATACCGGCACCAAGCTCATAGATCTGGAGAATATGCTGTGGCCCGAGAATCAGAAGCTGCTGTTCCCGTTTGTCCGGTAGGAGAGACTTAAGTTTTAAACATTAGAATTTTCATGAAAATGAGTAGTATTTTATATTCGCAACCGTTTTCATGTAGGGCATAATAAGGATGTACCCGGGGCACACCGGGATCAACACAAATAAAGAACTATCCTCAGGAGGTCAATTAAAAATGAAAAAAGTCACTTCCGTTTTACTTGCCAGTGCTTTGCTGGGTGCAGCTCTCGCAGGCTGCGGCGGCAACAATAACAAGGCTGCTGACCCAGCCAAGACAGACACTGCGGCTAACACAGCGAATTCCGGTTCAACTGCGACTCCAAAGGTCGGTGTGGCGATTTACAAATTTGATGATACCTTCATGACGGGGGTCCGCAACTCCATCGACGCTGCTGCAAAGGGCATTGCCACTGTAGACATCGTAGACAGCCAGAACTCCCAGCCTACACAGAATGACAAGGTGGATCTGTTCATCACCAAGAAATATAACGGCATGCTGATTAACCCGGTGGACCGCACCGCTGCCGGCGTCATCATTGACAAAGCCAAAACCGCTAATATTCCGGTCGTCTTCCTGAACCGCGAGCCGCTTCCCGAGGATATGAAGAAATGGGATAAAGTCTACTACGTAGGCGCGAAAGCCGAAGAATCCGGCACCATGTCCGGCCAGCTGATCGTTGATTACTGGAAGGCACACCCTGAAGCGGACAAGAACGGCGACGGCGTGCTGCAATATGTAATGCTTAAGGGCGAACCTGGACACCAGGATGCCGAGCTGCGGACCACATTCTCCATCCAGGCCATCGAAGATGCCGGCATCAAGGTAGAGAAGCTGGCTGAAGATACAGCGATGTGGGACCGGGTAAAAGGCCAGGAAAAAATGGCAGCCTTCCTTGGCTCCCACGGCGACAAGATTGAAGCCGTTCTTGCGAACAACGATGACATGGCACTGGGTGCCATCGAAGCGCTGAAGGCTCAAGGATACTTCAGCGGCGACAAATACATGCCGGTTGTAGGCGTGGACGCTACCGCTCCAGCGGTTCAGGCACTGCAGGATGGAACCATGCTTGGTACTGTACTGAACGATGCCAACAACCAAGGTAAAGCCGCAATCACCCTGGCCGCCCTGCTGGCCAAAGGCGAAGCGCCTACCAAAGACAACGTAGGCTTCGACATCACTGACAACCAGTATGTATGGATCTCCTACAAAAAGATCACAAAGGACAACGTAGCTGACGCCAAGTAATGATGAATAACAGATACAGATAAGTTTCATAAATACCAGTCCCGGAGGGCGCTGCAATGCGCTCTCCGGAATTCCTTACGGGTAGGAAGCAGGATGGAACCGCTGTGCCTCTCATGGAAAAAGAAAAAAAGCGTAGGGGGCGTAACAACATGGCAAATACTGAATTTTTGCTGGAAATGAACGGCATTACCAAAGAATTTCCCGGCGTGAAGGCGCTGGATGGAGTCAGTATTAAGGTTCGGCCGGGTTCGGTTCATGCACTCATGGGCGAAAACGGGGCAGGCAAGTCCACACTGATGAAATGTCTCTTTGGAATCTATTCACCGGATGCCGGTGAGATCTTTCTGGATGGCCAGAAGGCCGCCATCTCGAACTCGAACGATGCACTGAAGCACGGAATCTCGATGATTCACCAGGAGCTGCACCCCGTACCTTTCCGCAGCGTCATGGAGAACATCTGGCTAGGACGTTTTCCGACCAAGGGCATCGGACCGATTCAGTTCATCGACCACAAAAAAATGTTTACAGACACAGAAAACTTATTTAAAGATCTGGATATCGATCTGAATCCCGAAACTTTGGTGGGCAAGCTGTCCGTATCCAAGGTCCAATCCATCGAAATTGCGAAGGCGGTCTCTTTTCATTCACGCGTTATTGTCATGGATGAGCCAACCTCGTCCTTAACCAGCGTGGAAGTGGAGCATTTATTCCGGATTATCCGGGACCTGCAAAAAAGAGGCGTAGCTATTATCTATATATCTCACAAAATGGAAGAGATTCTGGAGATTTCCGATGAAGTCACGATTATGCGGGACGGCAAAAAGATCGGCACCTGGCCGTCAGCGGAGCTGACCACGGATCTGATTATCTCCAAGATGGTCGGACGCGATCTTACCAACCGCTTTCCGGAGCGCACCAATGTTCCAGGCAAGGTGTTCATGAAAGTGGAAGGCCTGACCTCACCGGAGCCGCGATCCTTCAAGGATGTCTCCTTCGAGCTTAAACGGGGTGAGATTCTTGGCATCGGCGGTCTGGTAGGCGCGCAGCGGACCGAGGTGATTGAAGCCTTGTTCGGACTACGTGCTGTGAAATCCGGCTCCATCTCTATTGACGGCAAGAAGGTGAAGATCAACTCCCCGCAGGATGCGAAGAAGCACGGGCTGGCGCTGCTGACAGAGGAACGCCGCGCTACGGGGATTTTTCCGGTGCTGTCTGTGCATGAGAACGGGGCTATTGCCAACCTTGACCGGTATAAGACGCCGTATCTGCTGCTGAACGGCCGCAAGAAGAAGGTAGAAGTCGATAAAATGATCGAGAAGCTGCGCACCAAGACCCCAACCACCAAAACGCAGATTATGAATCTCTCCGGCGGGAATCAGCAAAAGGTGCTGCTGGCCAGATGGCTGCTTACCGAACCTGAGGTTCTGCTGCTGGATGAGCCGACACGCGGGATTGATGTCGGTGCCAAATTTGAGATCTATACCATCATTGCCGACCTGGCGAAGCAGGGGAAGAGCATTATCATGATCTCTTCGGAAATGCCTGAGCTGCTGGGGATGTCCGACCGTGTAATGGTGATGTCGGAAGGCCGGCTTACAGGAATACTCGAAGGCGAGCAGGCTACGGAAACTGAAGTGATGCGTCTCGCTGCACAGCATTAATCAGGAGCTACACTCACAGGACGGCGAAGGCTATAGGGCTGCTGCCAAGCTGAAGAAGCTCAGCAACGAATGCGTAAACTTCGCGTAACAATTAAGGAGGAACACAATTATGACTATTAAAAGAGCGCAGTCCTTCGTGACTCAAAACGCAATCTACATCGTGCTGGTACTGCTGATTATGGGGATCATCATATACGAGCCAAGCTTCATGTCCATCAACACCCTGCGGGATGTGCTGATTCAGTCATCCACACGCGTGATTATTGCACTCGGGGTAGCCTTCATCCTGATCACCGCCGGTACCGACTTGTCGGCAGGCCGGGTGGTCGGATTCACAGCGGTCATCTCGGCTTCCATGCTGCAGATACCGGATTACTCCCGCCGCTTCTTCCCGGATCTGCCGCAAGTGCAGGTCTGGCTGCCTATCTTGATTGCTATAGTTGCCGGTCTGCTCTGCGGTCTCGTCAACGGGATTATCGTCTCCAAGCTGAATGTTCCGCCTTTCATCGCCACACTGGGCACTATGCTGATTGTCTACGGGCTGAACTCACTCTACTTCGATATGGACCCTAACCAATCGCAGCCGATCGGCGGCCTGCGTTCCGACTTCACCGACATCGGCTCCGGCTTCATCGGCAGCGGCCAATATTCCATACCTTATATTGTTCTCATCGCTCTTGCCGTCTCGGCGGTAGTCTGGGTGCTGTTCAACAAAACCAAGCTGGGCAAGAACATGTACGCCATCGGCGGCAACATGCAGGCAGCCAAGGTATCCGGGATCAACGTCTCCAAGAACCTGATCTACATCTATGCCATCGCCGGTGCCCTGTACGGTCTGGCCGGTGTGCTCGAAGCGGCCAGAACAGGCGGCGCGACCAATAACTACGGTAACATGTACGAGCTTGACGCCATCGCAGCTTGCGTAGTCGGCGGCGTATCCACTACCGGCGGGATCGGCACTGTTCCCGGCGTCCTGGTCGGGGTTATCATCTTCACCCTGATCAACTACGGCCTGACCTTCATCGGCATCAGCCCGTACTACCAGCTGATCATCAAGGGCCTGATCATCATCGCAGCGGTATCGTTTGATATGCGTAAATATTCGTCGAAAAAGTAAGCGGCTCGGTGATTAACCGTAACTGCGGGGATTTTGGACTTCCGGCCGCTGTTGTCTCCCGATTTCCTGATTTAAACCGCTGATCGCGGTAGAAATCGGGAGACAAAGGCGGGCGCTACCGCTCCTCCAGTTCCAAAATACCCTCCGTTACTCCCATCACCTCACCAAGGCGGGGGAAGCAGGGATAAGCGTTTGCGGTAACTCGCAAACGCTTTTTGGCGTACGGATTTTGGCCCAAGGATTGGGAGGCGAACGCTGCCGCTCCGCCAGTCGGGAGGCGAACGCTACCGCTCCGCCAGTTCCAAAACCCATCTCAGTGATTATGTGCTTACTTGCCTGTAAGGCAAATGTAATCTGGATCAATAGTACCTGCCGCGTTGTTCCTGTATATTAACCTTATCCATGGATGAGATTGGTTTTTAGGGGGAATAGGTGTGAGGTTTTTTGAAATGCTGCTGTTCAGCTCAAGTATAGGTTTGCTGGCTATTCTGTTTGTTTTAAATCCGAGCAGACGAAGGTCTGCCCTGCTCCTGACAAGCGGAGCCGGGTTCATTATTTTAGCGGTACATCTGCTTATTGAAGGATACAGGATTCAACTGTTATTTTTATACGGATTTACGATCCTGATGTTTATACTTTCCATTGGGAACATATTCAGAACACAGACAGCAGGGAGGACAGCTCCGCGAATCCGCAGAGTACTGGGCCGCCTGTTGATTGGGCTTGGACTAATCGCAACGGCGTGCCTCCTGTATGTGTTTCCTGTATTCAGTCTCCCTGCGCCAACTGGCGGGTTGAAGGTAGGCACGCAGGTCTTTCATTTCACCGATCCCAACCGGGCGGAGACCTTAGGAGAATCCGGTACGGGCAAAAGGGAACTGATGGTTCAGGTATGGTATCCGGCTGAAGCCGGCACCGGGAAGTACGCCCCGTTTATCCCCGACACTCCGATTTTACCTTATATGGCGGAGAATTATGGCCTTCCCGGATTTACTTTCGGGCACCTGAAGTATGTGTCCGCTCATGCTTATCCGGCGGCCAAGGTCTCTTCGGCACAGACTGCATACCCGGTTATCCTGGCTAGTCCCGGCTTCGGTTCCTCCAGGTTTCTTCATACCTCACAAGCTGAGAATCTTGCAAGCCACGGGTATATCGTCGCAGTGATCGACCATACCTACAATACTTTTGCAACTGAATTTCCGGACGGCCGGATCACATCGGCTACAACCAATGACTTATTCACGCCAGAGCAAGATTTCAGGACGCAAGCCGGAATCCGTGACGAGTTGGGGCAAATATTAAGCGCTGATGTGGCGTCTGTGCTGGACCAATTCGAACTTATCCAGTCGGGACGCATTCCAAGTCAGCTGCAAGGGAGGCTTGATCTCGGCCATATCGGGGTGTTCGGTCATTCGATCGGCGGGGCGACGGCCTATGATGCTGCTTATGATCCGCGGATCACGGCTGGAATCGACCTGGATGGAGGACTTTACCGGCTGCGGGATCGTGAGAGTTTGTCTAAGCCATTCCTGTTCATGAACTCGGAAAGCTACTACGAAACATTACGCAGGGTGATGGATAATCGTATATACACCGATGAAGAACTTGAACGTGAGGGAAAGACCAGGGAATGGGCGGATCAGGAGAGGGAGGACAAAAAGCTGGAGCTTGAAAAGATGCGCGCAACGCTTCCCGCAGGAGGACAACTCATCTATATAGACGATACGGAGCATTTGAATTTTACGGATGTACAGTTCGTTTCACCGGTATTCCAACGGCTGGGGATTACAGGAGCGTTGGCGCCCGGAAGAGCAAGCTCCGTGATCAACGCCTATATGCTGGATTTTTTCGATCTGTATTTGAAAAATAAAAACGGGACCTTAATGCAAGGACCAGATAGCCGCTATCCGGAGGTAAAGTTCGTAACCCCGCAGTTGTAATCACGGAGCAGGCTATATTGCCGCCGGGTGGGTTCGGAGTAATTAAAGATTGTTGTAAGAACTGCAACTCCTCTCCATGGATAGAGGGATGCTTGGGGGGATGCTGCATGAAATACAACAATCTCTCCTTTAATCTGCTAATGGCTGGTGGAATGCTGACTTTTGTGCAACAAATTTAGTTTGCGGTCGATATTTTGAGATGAAAGTTGCATTTTAGGCAGGATTAAACTACGAGAGGTGATAAATTTTTTCATATGTGAGAGACAGCAGGCTCGGCCGAGTCAAATGATTGGGTTTATGCATTACTATCGAATTTTCAGCGAGCCACGCCCGGCAGAAGCTTACCCTAAGGTATCATATCTATTCCAAGGGCAGGCGAAGCTGCCCTTGAACAACCGGTACACACCCTCCGAAAGGGTGTGTTTGTGTTGCTCTTAAGGTTGCAGGTTATAGGTTTGCAGGTTGTAGTTTGTAGGTTTTATCTTGGTTTTGCTGAAGAAAAGGTTCAAAGTAACGGAGGGGATTTTGGAACTGGAGGAGCGTAGCGTCCGCCTTTAGGTTTGGATTTCTACCGCAAATAGCGGTTCGAATCAGGAAATCCAAACCTAACAGCGGCCGGAAGTCCAAAATCACCGCAGATACGGCAGGGTACCTTTTACTATTCTTTTAAACAACGCCGCACTCTCTACGCTCATATTTCTCGCATTCCCAGTCTACATTCCCAAGCACATACACACCCTTTCCCCCCTCGCCTCATATTCTATAGGCAAAAGCCCTTGTAAAGGAGAACGACTGAATGCTGAGAATTAAGCTGAACGAGCTGGGAAAAGGAACAGACAACGGTCTGATTGTGGCGGAGGTATGGCGGTGGGACGGCATCGGCTGGAACGAGTGTATTCCGCAGCAGGAGGAGGATTTCATCCGCGCGGATGAGGATCTGTTCGTGACGATTCCCGCAGAGGCGGGATTATATCGGGTAGACTACTCCAAAAAGCCGCTGGAGGCGCTCATTGTGCTCCCTGATGACGGCGGAGGACTGCGGGCAGAGCTGCTGCATCCGGCCCCTTTTAAGCTGACGGAGGGTACGCTGTGGGGATACATCAACAATGACGGGCGGGTCGTAATTGAACCGAGATATGATTATGCCGAAGAGTTTCAGGAGAATGGACTGGCGGTGGTGCAGCGCGGGAATGTCAGCGGTCTGATCGACAGCTCCGGGCGGGAGCGGGTTAAGCCGGTATATTCATTTATTGGCCCCTTTGCCGAAGGGCGGGCCGTGGTTTCCGACGCGAAGGGCTACACCTTTATCGACGAGAAAGGCAAAGAGGTGACGTCAGCACGTTATGACTATCTGAACTCGCTGCATGAAGGCCGGGCCCTGTTCTCCAAGCAGAGCACGACTGCCGGCAATTCCCGTTACGGTTTCCTTGATGCCCAGGGCAAAGAGGTGCTGCCAGCCGTCTATCTGGATGCCGGAGATTTCTCGGATGGGACAGCACTGGTCAAAATAGCAGAAGGCGAATACGCGCTGATTGATCTGCAAGGCAACGTGCAGCATACGTACAAATATCCTTTTGTCGGTTATCCGGGGGATGGGCTACTGGCCTTCCAGGCTACGGCGGATGGCAAATACGGCTATCTCCGCACAGACGGCACGATCGCGATTGAGCCTAAGTATACAGCGGCTTTGCCCTTCTCCGAGGGCCGGGCGGTGATCAACACAGCCGAGAATTACGGCAATGCCTACGGCCTGATCGACAAGCAGGGCAAACTGATTATTCCCGCAGTCTATTATGAGGTACAGCAGCTGGGAGAGAACCGCGTTGCGCTGGGAACGCCGCTGTATGCCGCACAGCCCTACAGAGGTTCGAGTTATGTGATCGCCGATGCGCTTACGGGAAGAATACTCAGCACTCATCCGCTGCTGGGAGTGAACAATTATCAGAAGGGGCTGGCGTCGGTGTACGATGCCAAGGAGACATATTTCATTGATACCAGCGGCAAAAAATCCGCCCAGCCCCCGGTCATCCCAGGCTCAGGTTCACTCTCCTTCAGCGGCAATCTGATCCGGGCGGATATTGATCTGCGCACAGCATATTATGACCGCAAAGGAAAGCAGGTCTGGCGGCAGAACGGTGTCATTCCGCTCAGACCGCCGTACTCTGTGCTGGAGAAGAAATTCAAGCCGAACCAGGATTACCTCGTCTATTATCCGGTGGTGGAAGGCATTGCCGTCATTGAGGTATCCAAAGCCGTAAATGAGAAGCTGCGCAGCCTGTCCCTGGCAGATGGGGCCGGAACCGGGGGAACCGATCAGGATTTCAGCTATACGGGGGATTTCGCCGTATCCTTCTTCCGTAAGAACCTGCTGGTGCTGGAGCTTACCGGATACCATTTCCCGTTCGGAGCGGCCCATGGCATGCCGACCCGGATCTATGAGCATATCAACCTGCGCACCGGCAAATTTTACAGTCTCAGTGATCTGTTCAAGCCCGGCAGCAAATATGTCCAGAAGCTCAGTGACATTGTCGGCAAGCAGATTGCGAATGATCCGCAGTATTCCTATGTTTTTCCGGACACGTACAAGGGCATTACAGCCAATCAGCCTTTTTATGTCGATGGTGAGGCGTTGTATCTCTATTTTGCTCCTTATGAAATTGCTCCGTACGCAGCAGGATTCCCGACCTTCCGGATTCCGTATGCGGAGATTATGGGCCTGATCTCGACCGAAGGGGAGTTCTGGCAGTCGTTTCATTAAAAGAAAGCGGTGAGCGGACCGATATATAAGGTAGGACTAAGGACCGTCCTGTAGAGGACGGTTTTTTAAAATAAAAGAAGTTATATGTTGCACACGATAACTTATCCTTCTATTTCTCGCTGAAACGGTACCGTCCTTCAAAAGGACGGCAAAGCCGTTTCCGCTTGCAATTTAAGGGTTTAGCTATCTTTAAGCTATCAATCATCTTTCTATTTCCAGCTTGCCTTTATGGGATATTGTTGATTTGCACCGGGAGCGGACAAGCTTTGGTTGTCGAGAAAAATGACATAATTTAGAAGCGCACAGCCGATAATTATGTGTTACAATGACTGAGGAACAAATTACAACTTTGTAACAATTGATGATCGACACTCCCGGCCGCACGATAGAATACAACATGAATTAAGGAGATGGCAGAATGAAAAGCAAGACTTTGAGAGCAATGATAGGTGGAAGTGTAGCAGCTGTTATGGCACTTAGTATTTCTCTTCCATTACAGGCCAACGCAGCAGCCGGTGCCCCTGCGGCAGCCGGATCAGATATGAATTTCGCACAATTCATGGAATATTTCACACAGAACAATGCAAAGACATTTGTACTTGATGGCAATACGTTCACGGTCACCAAAACCATTATTTATAAAACCCCTGTTGCAGCGGCTCCGACAGCAGCACAGCCGGTGGCAACGGCTAAGCCTGTTGCAACCCCTGCACCTGTAGCTACAGCTAAGCCGGTAGCAGTACCCGCTGCAACCGCGAAGCCCGTTACAACCCCAGCCCCGGCTCCGACAACCGTTGCTGCTGTTAGTAACAACGCATCGAGCTACACTCAGCAGGTAGTAGCCCTGGTGAACAAAGAACGCGCTGCAGCTGGACTGGCCCCTGTCTCCGCGCTCGACAGCCTGAACAAAGTGGCTGCAGCGAAAGCGGCAGATATGCGCTCGAATAAATACTTTTCACACACTTCTCCGACCTACGGATCACCGTTCGATATGATGTCTGCGTTCGGGATCACTTATAAGGCAGCCGGTGAGAACATCGCTATGGGCCAGAAGACTCCGCAGGAAGTAATGACTGCCTGGATGAACAGCCCCGGCCACAAGGCCAACATTCTGAGTGCGAATTTCAATTACATCGGTGTAGGCTTCGACAATAATTACTGGGTTCAGGAATTCATCGGTAAATAATATCCAACTCAACGTGTCTTAACTTAGCTTAACTTAGCTCTTATGCATCATTCGTATGCATCATTCGTCCTCCGGTTTCCGGGGGGCGTTTTTTTGTTTAACCAGCCAGGGAATGAGTATCGTCTTCCAATGTGGATAATAGGGGAGAGGAAACAGTTGGATTTTATCCACCTGCTGTTGGACAAATGAACCGTATTTACACAGCAGATGGAAAAACAACACTTATATTATGTCTTTCCACCCAAAGTAGCGAAAACTAACATTATTAGTTGTTGTTTATCCACTTGCTTCCCTCCACAGCTCTGAATTCCACGAACTAAGATACATTTTTCCACTAGCATTCTAGGAAGTGGATGCAGTTTCGCATTATGCAGTTTGCATGATGCAGTATCGTAGCCCCGCACGATCAGCGCAGCACCATCGTGTAGCCCTTCCTGCTACCCACCGTTTAGGTGGAAGCGGCGGAGGGGGTTTTGGAACTGCAGGAGCGGTAGCGACCGCCTTTGTCTGCAGATTTCCACCGCTGATGCGGTATAAATCAAGAAATCTGCAGACAACAGCGGCCGAAAGTCCAAAATCACCGCAGCCGCGCCCCCCACCTAAACATTCCCCCGTTATATTTGCAAATTAAGCAAAGAAGAATTATGTTTATCTACATAGTTAAGAAATTTGTAAATGATGGACATTGGACAATAGTACGGCATATGGAGGGATAGCATTGAATGATTCCAAATGGACATGGCGGGCCGTGAGCCTGGTGTCCATCCTGGCAACTTTACTTTTGATCACAGGATTTGTGTATGCGGTAGGCGACATCCTGAACCCAAAGGGAGAGAAGCTCCTGTCTTCCCTTCCTCAGGAGACGGCTGTACCGACGGCCGCTGCAAGCGACGAATACAAGATTCTGGCGCTTGGCGACTCTCTGGCCAAAGGGACCGGCGACAATTCCGGGGAAGGATTCGTAAGACGCACGCTTACAGCATTATCGGCCAATGAAGGCAAAGCTGAGCTGCTGGGCAACATGGGAATTAACGGCCTGACCACAACCGCCCTGGAGAGCAAGCTGAAGGAAGAAGGCGTGCAATACGCGCTGCGTCAGGCGAATGTAATTCTGATCTCCATTGGCGGCAATGATCTGTTCCGGGGTTCGAATATTATGGGGACCCCCGCTACTCCTAAGGTTGAAGGCTCCAAGCCCGTACCAACTGCATCCGCCAATGATTTGACCCCTGAATCGCTGCTCTCCGCACTGCCTGAAGCGGCCAAACGGCTCGGCAGTATTCTGGATACGGTAGCAAAGATAAATCCGCAGGCACAGGTATATTACATTGGCCTATATAATCCCTTCGGAGATATCCCCGAGCTGCTTACACCAGGCAATCAGGCCGTAACAGCGTGGAACAATACAGCCATGGATATGATTAACAAGCACAGCAATATGACGCTCGTTCCGACCTTTGATCTGTTCGACCGGCATCTGGACAAGTATCTCTCCAATGATCATTTTCACCCGAATGGGGACGGTTATCAGCGGATGAGTGAGCGGATTGTACAAGCTGTACGTTAATTCCGGGACAGAAGAGCGCACCAAATAGCTTACAACAGAAATGACTGTGGCAAGGAGTTGGATACGGATGGCGAGACCATTACATGATGAACCGGGAGAGGTAGTTCTTTCCGCCCAGGGAGTCCGCAAAAAAATCGGCCGCAAATGGATCATAGATGATGTTACGTTTGACGTTAAAAAAGGGGAAATCTTCGGCTTTCTCGGCCCGAACGGAGCGGGCAAAACAACGACCATCCGCATGTTAGTTGACCTGATCCGTCCAAGCGCAGGCACCATCACGGTGTGCGGCTATAATGTGAACAAGAATCCCGAAAAAGCGCTGCAATACGTAGGCTCCATCGTCGAGAATCCCGAGGTCTATACATATCTGACTGGCTGGGAGAACCTGCAGCATTTCGCCCGTATGCAGCCTGGAGTAGATGAGCAGCGAATTGCCGAAGTGGTGGACATTGTGCGGCTGGATCAGCGCATTCACGATAAAGTCAGCACCTATTCACTGGGTATGCGCCAGCGGCTGGGTATAGCTCAAGCCCTGCTGGGCCGCCCCCGGCTGCTGATCCTGGATGAGCCGACCAACGGACTGGACCCGAAGGGAATCAAGGAGCTGCGCGAATTCATCCGTAAGCTGGCAGACGAAGGGCTGGCTGTATTTGTGTCCAGTCATCTGCTGAGTGAAATTCAGCTGCTGTGCGACCGGGTCGCCATTATCAGCAAAGGCCGTGTACTCGCCGTAGGCGGTGTAGACGAGCTGGTTGCCCGCAATTCTCCTTATGTCCTGTGGGAGCTGGAGCCGCTGGAGCGGGCGAGAGACCTGCTGTCCATGCGGCCGGATATTGCGCTTCTAAGTCTGGACGAGGTGACCCTGGATGATTCGATCATCGCAGGCATGGGCGCGAATTCCCTGATTACGGTGATGGAAGAGGATTTGATCCCGGAGATCGTAGCCGTGCTGGTTACCCAAGAGGTAGAAGTCCGCGCTGTGCATAAAATTAACCCAACACTGGAACAGCTATTCTTGAAGCTAACGGAAGGTGAATCTATTGACTAACCTGCTGCCGCTCATCCGAAATGAGTGTCTGAAGATTATAAAAAAGAAACGTTTCTATGTCATCCTGCTGATTCTGCTGGTGCTGGTGCCAATGTTTACCTATGCCCAGATGCGTATAGCAGAACGCAGCCGTGACAAGTTTAACTCTGACTGGAGGCTGGAGATCCAGCAGCAAATCACCGATAACCAGAACTCGCTCGGCAGCGACCGGATTCCCGAGGAATGGAAGTCCTACCGGCGGGTGTTTCTCCAGCAGCTGCAATATTATCTGGACCACGATGTGAACCCGAACGAGCCTAGCGGTGTCACGTTCACCCGGGAATTCCTCAATAATTCCGTGTCCCTGTTCATTCCGCTGCTGATCATGGCGGTTGCCTCCGACCTGGTCTCCGGCGAGAGGACGACAGGAACGATCAAGATGCTGCTGACCCGTCCGGTCAGACGCTGGAAGGTGCTGTTCAGCAAAATGGCAGCCCTGCTGATGTTCGTATCGCTGATCGTCCTGTCGGTATTCGTGATCAGCTATCTGATCTCGGGGCTGGCTTTTGGATATAAAGGATTCAATGTTCCGGTCTTCACGGGCTTCCAGATAAGCGGTGATACGGTCGATATGTCCAAAGTTCATGCCGTGGCGCAGTGGAAGTATCTGCTGATGCAGGGCGGACTGATCTGGTTCGTCAGCATAGTGGTGGCCCTGCTGGCCTTCATGGTGTCGGTGCTGGTACGCAGCACGGCTGCGAGTATTGTGGTGATGATGGCGGCGCTGATTGCCGGGACCATTCTGACCAACATGGCTTCTGCCTGGACGGCGGCCAAATATTTATTTATGGTCAACATGGAGCTTACCACTTATTTAGCCGGGACTCCTGCGCCGATAGAGGGCATGACACTGGGCTTTTCGATGGCGGTTCTGGGGATTTGGGGACTGGCTGCCGTAATCATTTCATTCGCCGTCTTTACGAAACGGGATATTTTGAATTAGAATGTACAAAGTGAACGAAAACGTTTGTTTGCATTTTTAGAGAGATAGGAAGACAAGTGAAGGAGGAGCATGAATGCTCGAACAGATCGATATGTTTGCAAAAGTCTCTAAGAACGGCGAAGCAGGCCGGACTGGATACGATGCTGACGACATTCAGGTGCTCGAAGGTCTGGTTGCGGTCCGCAAACGGCCCGGCATGTATATTGGCAGTACGAGTTCCTCGGGTCTGCACCATTTAGTATGGGAAATAGTAGATAATGCCGTAGATGAGCATTTGGCCAAGTTTTGCTCGAAGATTGATATTACACTGCGTAAGGACGGATCGGTGACCGTCATTGACAACGGACGCGGCATACCGACCGGAATGCACAAGACAGGAGTCCCCACCCCGCAGGTTGTATTCACCATTCTGCATGCAGGGGGCAAGTTCGGCGGCTCCGGCTACAAGAAATCGGGCGGTCTGCACGGTGTCGGGGCTTCCGTAACCAATGCGTTGTCCGAGTGGCTGGAAGTGGAGATTTACCGCGAAGGCAAGATTCACCGTCAGCGCTTCGAATACTGGGTCGACAAAAGCGGAAAAGAACATGTCGGTGAGCCTGTGACCGGTCTTGAGATACTGGGGAATACGAATAAGACCGGTTCGAAGATTACCTTCAAGCCGGATGTTCGCGTCTTCGCTGCGGGCATTTCATTCAACTATGATACCCTTGCCGAACGGGTACAGGAGATCGCCTTCCTGAATTCCGGGCTCAGAATCAATCTGAGCGACGAGCGCAGCGGGCGTCAGGATGAATTTTTCTATGAAGGCGGCGCCAGCCAGTTCGTGCAATTCCTTAACGAGGGCAAGGATGTATTGCACGATGTGATTCATTTCAGCTCCGAGAAGGACGAGATTGAAGTCGAGATCGCGCTCCAGTACAATGCGGGTTATACGGAGACCATCGCTTCTTTTGTGAACTCCATCCCAACACGCAGCGGGGGAACGCATGAGACAGGCTTCAAGACAGCGTATACCCGTGTGCTGAACGATTATGCCCGCCGGACACAGCTGCTCAAGGAGAAGGATAAGAATCTGGAGGGCAATGATCTGCGCGAAGGCATGATGGCAGTCATCAGCATCAAGATGTCGGATGTGGAATTCGTCGGACAGACGAAGGATCAGCTGGGAAGTGCTTCTGCCCGCAGCGCTGTGGACTTCATTGTCTCCGAGAAAATGGCCCGCTTCCTGGAGGAGAATCCCCAGGTCGCGCAGAGCCTGCTGAAGAAATCGATCCAGGCCTCCAAAGCCCGTGAAGCGGCCCGCAAAGCCCGTGACGAGATCCGCAGCGGCAAGAAACGCAGTGAAAGCTCGAACCTTGGCGGCAAGCTGTCGCCTGCACAGTCCAAGGATGTTACACGTACCGAGATCTTCATCGTGGAGGGCGATTCGGCCGGAGGTTCGGCGAAGCAGGGCCGTGATTCCAAGATTCAGGCCATTCTGCCGCTGAAGGGCAAGCCGATGAATCCCGAGAAGGCCAAGCTGCTGGATATCCTGAAGAATGACGAATACAAGGCGATCATTTCGGCAATCGGTGCGGGAATCGGGCCTGATTTTGCCGTAGAGGACAGCAATTATTCCAAAATCATCATTATGACCGATGCCGATACGGACGGAGCGCATATTCAGGTGCTGCTGCTGACCTTCTTCTACCGCTACATGAAGCCGCTGATTGACGCCGGCAAGGTCTATATCGCCCAGCCGCCGCTGTATAAGCTGACGCGCAAATCGGGCAAGCTGGAGACAGTCCGCTACGCCTGGAGCGATGAGGAATTGCAGAATTATCTGAAGGAATTCGGGAAGAACTTCGAGCTGCAGCGTTACAAGGGACTCGGAGAGATGAACCCGGATCAGCTGTGGGAGACAACGATGAATCCCGAATCGCGTACGCTCCTGCAGGTGCAGATTGAGGATGCCGCCAAGGCGGAACGCCGCGTCTCTACGCTGATGGGCGATAAGGTGGACCCACGGAAGCGCTGGATTGTAGAGAACGTCGATTTCACAGAAATCGTGGAGTAACAAAGATCGTAAGTAGTAGTGGGAAGTGACGATAACTTCCGCTGTTTATAATTTTTTGATGATCACTTACGCGAAGCAAATGGGATATTCACGGGTTGCTGAACTATGAATTGTTAAACGAATAGAAGGGAAAGTAACGAAGGGGATTTTGGAACTGGAGGAGCGCCAGCGACCGCCTTTGTCTCCGGATTTCTACCGCGATCAGCGGTTTCAATCAAGAAATCTGGAGACAACAGCGGCCGGAAGTCCAAAGTCACCGCAGTTACGGTCATTCCTTCTACCCGGATTACGATTTCGTTTTGAGGCAATATGAATTGAATATCTCAGGCGCCAAGCGTCCTGGGTCATCAATCATTACAAACGCGGACAGATTGAGGAACAGAAGGTGAAGAGGAAATGAGTAGTTTATCAGAGCAATTTTTGCCGGCTTTTCTGGAAGAGGTCGTAGGTGACCGGTTTGGCCGGTATTCCAAATATATCATTCAGGACCGGGCGATCCCGGACGTTCGCGACGGGCTGAAGCCTGTGCAGCGCCGGATTTTGTATGCCATGTACGATTCAGGCAATACGCCGGATAAGCCCTACCGCAAGTCAGCCAAAACCGTGGGTGATGTCATGGGTAACTATCACCCCCACGGGGATTCCTCGATCTACGACGGAATGGTGCGGATGGCCCAGCCTTGGAAGATGGGGCATGTGCTGGTGGACGGACACGGTAACTGGGGTTCGATGGATGATGACCCGGCAGCAGCTATGCGTTATACAGAAGCACGCCTGTCGCCGATTGCCCTGGAGATGATGCGTGATATTGAGAAGCGCACCGTTCTGTTCAAGGACAACTTCGATAATACCGCCAAGGAGCCGGTGGTGGTTCCTTCCCGTTATCCGAATCTGCTGGTCAACGGGACTAGCGGAATCTCGGCCGGGTTCGCTACAGAGATTCCGCCGCATAACCTGCGCGAGGTCATTGACGCCTGTATCGCTGTTATGCAGAAGCCGAATATCGAGCTGGAGGATATCATGACCTTCATCAAGGGGCCGGATTTCCCTACAGGCGGAACGATTATGGGCGGAGACGGCATCATGGATGCCTATCGTACCGGTAAAGGCCGCATCTATCTGCGGTCCAAGACAGAGATTGAGAATCTGCGCGGCGGCAAGCAGCAAATTGTGATCACCGAGGTGCCTTTTCAGATTGTGAAGTCACGGCTTGTGACCTCCATGGAGAACATCCGTCTGGAGAAGAAGATTGAAGGCATTGCCGAAGTGCGCGATGAGAGTGGCCGCGAGGGACTGCGGATTGTGGTGGAACTGAAGAAGGAAGCGGATGCGAACGGCATTCTGGCTTACCTGCTCAAAAAAACCGATCTGCAGATCACCTACAATTTCAACATGGTCGCCATTGTCAACAAGGCTCCGCAGCAGCTTGGACTCAAAGCGATCCTAGAAGCATACATTGCCCATCAGCGTGAAGTGGTAACACACCGTACCCAGTTCGATCTGGAGCGGGCGGAGGACCGTGCCCATGTCCTGGAAGGACTGGTCAAGGCGCTGAACATTCTGGATGAAGTTATCGCTGCCATCAAGGCTTCGAAGAACCGCCAGGATGCCCAGAATAACCTGGTGTGGATGTTTGGCTTCAGCGAACGCCAGGCCGATTCTATTCTGACCTTGCAGCTCTACCGGTTAACCAATCTGGAGATTCATTCCCTCCAGAAGGAGCTGGATGAGATGCATGCCAAGATCGCTGTGCTGCAGGGGATTCTGGACAGTGACAAGAAGCTGATTGCCGTGATCCGCAAGGAGCTGCTGGAGATCCGTGACAAATACGGGATTGAACGCCGTTCCCTCATCCAGGGAGAGGTCGAGGAGCTTAAGGTCAACATGGAGGTTCTGGTGAATGCCGAGGATGTGCTCGTGGCGTTGTCCTCTGACGGCTATATCAAGCGGACCGGTATGCCTTCCTTCACCCGCTCGGGCGGGGAGCGCCACTCCTCTGGCGTCAAGGACGGCGACCATATCGTGAAGCTGCTGGATCTGAATACGCGGGACAGCCTGCTGGTATTCACCCGTAAGGGCCAGTACTTCCTGCTTCCGGTTCATCAGATACCGGAGTTCAAATGGAAGGAGCCGGGGACCGCGATCGTGAACGTGATCGGCCTGGCGAAGGGGGACGGAGTCGTCAGCGTACTGCCGGTCGGCAATCTGGAGGACCCGTCGGCAAGTCTGGTCTTCATCACCCGTAAGGGTCAGGTGAAGCGTACCGAGCTCAAGGAGTACTCTACAAGCCGTTCCGGAGCCGTTGCCGCCTGTAAGGTGGCCGATGGCGATGAGATCATTACAGTGGCTCTGAGCAGCGGTGACAAGGACATCGTGCTGATTACCCGCGAGGGGATGAGCATCCGCTTCAATGAGAGTGAAGTGAACCCGATGGGCCGGGTGGCAACAGGGGTTAGGGGGATTCAGCTCCGTGAAGGGGATGAAGTGGTCTCCTGCTTCTGGGTCAGCGAGGATGAAGGCGAGATACTCGCTGTCTCCGATATAGGTTATGCCAAACGCTCCCTGATGGTGGATTATCCTTCCCAGAGCCGCGGAGGCAAAGGGATGCCGACCTTTGAATTCAAGGAAGGCAAGCGGGTACGCCCGAATGGCAGCAGGCTAGCAGGTGCGTTCTATTGCAAGGAACCGCTGGAGCTTACCGTCATTACCCAGAGCGGGGCTGTGCATTCCTTCTCCTCTGAATCGGCACCGATTGCTGAGCGCCGGTCTACAGGCAAGCAGCTTGTATCCGTTGAGAAGAAGGACGAGATCATCAGCTTATACCCGTCGGTTAAATAACCGGGGCAGAATTATATAGGATCAAATAATAAACGGCGTGTAGCTGCTCAGGTCTGGAGAGCTGCGAACGCCGTTTATTTTTTCAGCAGGCGGAAGGACAAATTTGATTTTATTTTTGTACTCTTGCAGGAAATGGAAGTTATCTCGCGAAAAAGTAAGTATACCGGATAGAGATCCGCAGGAAAGGAAGGAATGAGTGTGCACTCCACTGAATTCAGTAAAATCTGGCATAAGATCTTAAAAGACTATAAGTTACATATGGACAGCAACCTTGCCCCTACACTGACTGATGCCCAGCTTACCGTACTTGAATTGCTGCAGGAGCGTGACGCGATGAAGCCTTCTGACTTGGCCCCTCATCTGGCGACCAGTCCGGCGGCCGTGACCATGCTGCTTGACCGGATGGAGAAGCATAATCTGATTATCCGCGAACGCGATGCCTCCGACCGCAGAATCGTCTGGGTAAGCATCACCGAGACAGGCCAGCAGGAGACCCTGCGCGGACTGAAGGTCCGCAGTGACTTTTTTGCGGAAGCACTGGACCCTATTTCCTCCCATAACCAGCAGCTGCTGCTCTATCTTATGGGGAAGATGGCGGTAGCACCGGGAGTGGAGGCGCCGGCTTCGGTTCAGTCCGTATGAGCATATAACACTTCATCTGTGAATCAGCGGATTCTCCTTATATTATCCAACAAGTATTATCACAAAAAGCAGGCTGTCCGTTACCGGATAGCCTGCTTTTGAATAGTTGGAGTCCATAGATTCCAGGGATAGGCCCCTGGAGGAAGGGAGATCAGCTCGACGTCCTCTTTGGTTACCGGATGCGGGAACCGGGTGAGTGCCGACCATAACGCAATCTGCTGTCCCGGACGGTTCACGGCGGCGCCGTACTTCTGATCCCCGTACAGCGGGCAGCCGATCCCGCTGAGCTGGACACGGATCTGATGGGAGCGGCCGGTCAGGAGATTAATCTTCAGCAGAGAATAACCCTCCGCGCTGCCAATCACGGTATAATCCAGAATCGCTTCCTTGCCGCCCGGTGTTCCCCGGCGGACAATACTGACCGTGTTGCTCTTGGGGTCCTTCAGCAGCGTATCCACCAGTCTGCCCTGTGTCTTAGGAGGCTGGCCGTGCACCACGGTCAGATATACCTTATGAAAGGCATGGGTACGCACGCTCTCGGACAGCCGGGAAGCCGCCTTCGACGTCTTGGCGAAGATCATCGCACCGCCTACAGGCCGGTCCAGCCGGTGAACCAGGCCCATGAAGACATTGCCCGGCTTAGCATAACGTTCCTTCACATCTTCCTTCAGCAGAGTCAGAAGATCCTTATCGCCCGTAGCATCCTCCTGAACCGGAATATTCACAGGCTTCACGATGCCCAGCAGATGGTTGTCCTCATATAGAATGTCGAACCGGGATTGTCCGCTGCCGGATTCTTCAGGAACTCCGTTATTCGCTGGCGTCATGGCTTACGCCTCCCAGCGGCCCAGAATCCCGCAAGGCAGATTCATGCCGGAGGCGGTGATCGGCAGACCGATCTCACCGGAGTTCAGCTTGCCGCCGTAACGTTTGCCCATAGTCATCGACAGCATGTTGCGCAGCACGGTAGGAGAGATACCTGTTGTGTAAGAGTTAATCAGCATGAATAACGGACGGTCGCTCATAATCTCCATGCAGCTCTCCAGGAACGGATACAGGCTGGCTTCCAGCTTCCACATTTCGCCGCCCGGTCCTCTTCCGTAGGAAGGCGGGTCCATGATAATCGCATCATATTTGCTGCCGCGGCGCTGTTCGCGCTGTACGAACTTGAATACATCGTCTGTAATGTAGCGGACCGGCTTGTCGGCAAGGCCCGATAAGGCGACATTCTCCTTGGCCCACTGAACCATGCCCTTGGCAGCATCGACATGCACTACGGAAGCTCCGGCACTTGCTGCCGCAACAGTGGCTCCGCCGGTGTACGCGAACAGATTGAGTACGGAGATCGGACGGTTAGCCGCAGCGATCTTGTCCATCATCCAGCGCCAGTTGGCTGCCTGCTCCGGGAACAGGCCGGTATGCTTGAAGTTCGTGGGGCGGAGGTGGAATTTCAGCTTGCCGTAGCTGATTTTCCAGTCTTCCGGTATAGTCTTCTTCATCTCCCATTGCCCGCCTCCGGCGGAGCTGCGGTGATAATGTCCGTGCACATCGCGCCATTTCGCGCTCTCGCTGGGCAGCGGCCAGATGATCTGCGGGTCCGGACGGCGCAGCACGATATCGCCCCAGCGTTCGAGCTTCTCCCCGCCTCCGGTATCCAGCACTTCATAGTCCTTCCAATCACTTGCTATATACATTATTAATCCATCCTTCAAAAAGTCATTTAGCCTTCATTGTACAACATATAAGCCCGCAGCTACAAACAAAATGGTTGCAAAGCTTGTGACTATTCCCAGTTTAACCAAGAAGCAACGGGTATATGATAGAATTGTGTATATCAGAAACAATGTCAGGAAGTGAAGGAGGCTGAATGGGATGTATAATCTTGCGGAGCTGTATCATCCGATTACCGCCAATCCGGCCGGGGGCGGCGAATATCTGCCGGGCAGGCTGCTTCAGCCGTATATCCGCTGCTTCTGGGGATCTGCCGCAACGCCCGGGAGACAGCCGGAGAAGGGGACAGGCCTTAGTAGAGAAGAAGGTGCCGGTCCCGGGGCAGAAACGATCATACCCGATAGCTGTACGGACATCATATGGGAATGGGATGAGCGGACTGGGGAGTCCGGCGGCATTTTTTGCGGCATCAATGACACTCCATTTGAAGTAGAGCGCACAGCAATGCCTATTCACAAACAACGTTTCGCCATCCGTTTTCATTTCTGGGCGGTTCATCTCTTTGCAGACGAGCCGCTGAGTGATGTGCTGAATGTTCATGCTCCGGTGGAGCAATATTTCCGTACCTTTCGCCAGGAGCTGGGAGACAGGCTGCCGGGCACCCGCACGATGTCCGAGCGCATAGCTGCGGCTGAATTATTCCTTCTGCGGAGACTGGAAATGGCCAACCGCAGCAGTGACGGGATGATGAATGCGGTCCACAGACTGCTTACTTCAAGAGGGAACGTGACGGCAGGGACGCTGGAGAGCACCTCCGGTATCAGCAACCGCCAGCTTGAACGGCTGTTCCGGCAGCATATCGGCCTCCCGCCCAAAAAAGTAGCCGACCTCATCCGCTTCCAGAACGTCTGGCTGGATCTGTACCGTTCCCCGCAGGGCAAAGGCGTGATGCAGGATATGGTGTTCACCTACGGATACAGCCATCAATCGCATTTGATCAATAATTTCAAGAAATTTGCCGGCCGGACACCGCTGGATGCACTGAACCGTGCCCGGGGCTGAATGTCGTTTTTTTGCAATACAAGCGTGTCCGGCGGAAGTACAATAAGCGTAGACAGGCTGACATCAGCCGGATCATATTACAAGCAATGAAGGGAAGGATCACGTTATGATTACATCTTTTGACGGCATCAATCTGTACAGCAAGGACCCGGCTGCCTTAGTAGCCTTCTATTCGGAGGTACTGGGCATACCTGTACCCTTCGAGGGTTACGGAGAATCTGGCGGGGCCAAGGTTGCTATAGACGCCAGCCAGCCCGGGATTATTATATGGAATGCAGCCAAGTGGGAGAACCTTACGACCGGAACGGTTAATCTGGTGTTCTCCTGCAGCAGTCTGGACGAGACTTATGAGCAGCTGAAGGCGAAAGGGCTGGATTGTCAGCCCCCCGCAACCATGGAGTATGGCGGTAAAGAAATGAATTTCCGTGATCCTGACGGCAATGCAATCACCTTGCTTGAAGGCGGATATTGATTGTTTGGCTAATAATATGGATAAATAACAGCGTCAGTCCCGGGCGGCAGTCAAGTCCGGGACTGATGCTGTTTGTGTTTTCTCGCGGAAACGTAAGGAATAGTAGAGTATCAGATTTAATTTTGTGAATAGGCTTGAATCCCGGAGGTTCCGAACCACGGAACTACGCCCGCCCGGCCGAGTTTGCTCCTAACAGACCTGAGAGACCCTATTCCCCGGAAAACACCACGTTTTGCGGTGTAACGGACAGAGTGGACCTTATCGTCTCTCTAAGGAACGTTTAGGAGTGGAATAATCGTTAATAAAGGTCCATGGTGCGACTAGAATAGACTGTGGACAACCGTTAACGTACGGACCGATAATAGAAGTAACGGAGGTGTTCACATGGGAGAACAGCGTCAGCGATATAACGAAGAGTTTAAAAGGGAAACTGTG
>NZ_JABMKX010000033.1 GCF_013204885.1 Paenibacillus tritici | reverse complement strand
ATTTGATATTGAAGTAGACTTTTTCATGAGGTCGCCTCGTTTCGTATGTTTGTAGGGGTACAAACACTTTAACGAATCAGCGGCCTTTTTGCTACCTTATTTTGGGTAATCAACAGGCTTAACGTTTTTCCACTTGTGATCCTGAGCTGCACGGGTGGCAACGACGAAGCACATGCGAAACGCTCAGCGAAAGCGCATGGCCAAACACCCGGCGAAAGCGCATGGTGAAGCTCGCCGCGAAGCACCCGGCGAAAGCGCATGGTGAAGCGCTCAGCGAAAGCGCATGGTGAAGCTCGCCGCGAAGCACCAGGCGAAAGCGCACGGTGAAGCTCGCCGCGAAGCGCTCAGCGAAAGCGCATGGTGAAGCACCCGGCGATGCCCCCGCCTATCCCCCGCTGAACATCCGGGCTATGCCCCGGAAGGTATAGGCGAGCACATGCTCCGCCGTGCGGACCGTCAGGGCGGGGGAGCATGACCTCTGCAAGCGGTCCAGCAAGGCAGGGCCGAACAGGTCATGGCTTCGGGAGATTTGCCCGCCCAGCATGATGAAGTCCGGCCGGTAGCCGTCCACGTAAGGCTGGAGCATCTCCCCGAGCCGGGCTCCGAATTTGGCGAATACCCCGCGCGCGGCGGCATTCCCCTCTCTGGCTTCAATGGCAAGCTCCTTCACATCCAACTCTGCTCCCGGAAGCCCGGCCTCCCCGATCCCGGCCCCTCTGATCCCCGCTTCACGGGCCAGCTTCAGGATGCCTCTGCGGGAGAACCAATCATCCGCCCTGCCGTCAAGATAAGGCTGGTCATACAGCCAGCCGTTCGGCGGGATGCCCGGCCCGTATTCCATGATCCGCGAGCTGTCGATGAAGGCGGAGCCGAGCCCGGTTCCGAGCGTCAAGGCCATGAACCGCTCGCGCGGGAATTCCGCGCTGACTCCCAGCGCAAACAGGCGGGCGTCATTTTCGAAGCGGATATCCATGTCCGGCAGCGGGCCGGACTCCCCGGAGCTGCCAGCAGGCCAGCGTGCGCGTAAGGCTTGGCCCAGATTCAGCCCGTAGATCGCCTCGAATTTGCCCAGCCCCCGGATCAGACAGATCCCCTGCCTGTAATCGAACGGGCCGGGAAAAGCCATCCCGATATGATAGCGGCAGTCCGTTACAGCGTCCCGGTACCTATGCTGATACAGGTCGTACTGGGCCTGAAAGATAGATAGGAAATGGTCAAGGATCGTCTCCCGGTCCCGGTCAGCCAGGGCGGGGAATTCCATGTCACTGCCTTGCAGCGGAAGGCCGTCCTCCAGCACGCAGGTCTTAATAAAGGTTCCGCCCACATCCAGCGCGAGTACGATATCACGGCTCAAGGAGACTCACATCCCATGCTGCGGAGACACCGGCCTTGATCAGCTTGCAGGGGCCGGAACCGGTATTGACGATGGTGTATTCCCCTAGTACAGCCGGGAGAATATACGATTCCGCATAATGCAGCTCCACAAACACCGCCTCGTCCGCAGCAGACACAATCCGCACGGCCTCTCCTTCAACGAGATTATACATGGTCATTTCGCCGCGTGTATCGTCTTTCCAGGTATCCTTCAAGTGAACACGGTGGACATAGAACAGCAGATCGCTGCGCTGTCCCAGCACATACTCTTCATTCTCCCCTTGCTGCTGCAGAAGCACCGGCGAAGGCATGAGCTGCTCTTCAACCCGGGTAGTCTTCTGCGTGAAGTCAATATTGTCGAAGGCGAAGTCGATGTTGATCGGCCGGGGTTTGCCGTCCAGATCCTTGCGCAGAAAATCATAGATTTTGAAGGTGAACCACCAGGTGGTAGAGGAGATCTCCAGCACCAGATTGTCTTTGCCTGCGGAATGGACGGTTCCGGGCGGGATCAGGAACAGCTCGCCCTTCCGGGACTCATAACGGTTAACATAATCGGTCAGCGGCAGCGGAATGCCCGTCTCCTGGGCCTTCTGCACCTCATGGCGGAACTGCTCAGGTGTGCAGTCTTCAGTCAGTCCCAGATAGACCCCGGAATCCCCTTGCTGCTCCATGATGTAATAGGATTCCTGCTGGGCCATGAATTCATTGAACTGGCTGCGGATATAGTCCTGGGTAGGGTGGACCTGGCAGGAGAGATTGTCTCCGTCCATCGTGTCCAGATAGTTGAAGCGGATCGGGAAATAATCTCCGAATAAGCCGGTCAGACGTTCCCCCAGAATCGCCGGATGCTCCTGCTGCATGACCAGCAGAAACGGAATTTCCATCTCTTTGCCTTCATACCCTACAACGATGGAATTCTCGGGGGCAATCGGCTCGAAGCTCCAGGCGCAGTTCACCCAATCCTCCGGCAGATCAGCCAGCTGTTTGAGGAATTGCCCGCCCCACACCCCCGGTGCATAAAAAGGCTTCACCCGCAGCGGCGACCCGGCAATATCCGAGATCATCCGGCGCAGGGACGGCACGGCAGTCATGACCGGCTGCTTCGGCTGATTCAGGTCGAGGTAGTAGTCCATTTGATCCAGGATTTGTTTGCGGTAGGTTTCGAGAATAGGCCATTCCACGAACAGGGCGATTTTATATTTCTCCACGGCATCCCGGTTCCAGTTGAGGCCGAAACTCAGCAACTCCTGCCGGTGGCCGGCCTGCTGGTATTCACGCGAGACATCCAGATATAAGGACAGATCGAACCGCCCCTCTCCAAGCCAGTAAGCCCCCGGGCCAAAAACCAGACAGAATGCAGCCGAATCCGTACCCGGCTCCGTCTCACTCAGCCTGCGGGAGGCTTCTTCCCTGGCCCCGTCCCGGAAATAATCCTCTATACTGCCGTCAGTGAAATAGCCGAAGGCGCGGTTATCCGTAATATTGGCGGCGAAAAACTCCCGCAGCTCTTCGCCTGACTTGAGATAGCTGCCCGAGCCGATGAGGGACACGGAATGACCCGCTTGCTCAAGCGCCTCCACTGTTTTTTGCAGAACAGCTTGAAACGGGGCACCGTGGGTTCCGTCCAAAGCTACATACAGCTTGCAGCTTCCCTTCCCGCTGGCGAGCTGAAGCAGGGTAGCAGCAATCGCTGAATAGCCCTCCCGGAGCACTGCGGGAGGAGCAGCCGAGGGTATGTCATCCTGAGGAACAGGAATGGAGCTGCGTACAAGGTTGACTGGTCGTTTAACAAACATGGGGAACTCACTCCTTCTAAGGGTTTACAACCATTGTAAGGAGTCCTTGCGGGATTATCTTTGAATACGGCGTCTGATTTTTTGTACAATCCGGACATTTGCTGATGATTAGCTCTGGTTCTGTCTTCCGTCTGCAAATTGCGATCTGCGGAACCGGGCGGGGGAGACACCAAGCTGCTTGGTGAATACGCGGGTGAAATAGTGCACAGACTCGAAGCCGCAGCGCTCGGCGATGTCTTTGATGGGCAAGTCGGTGTGCAGCAGCCAATCCTTGGCTTGTTGGATTCTTCGTTCCTGAATATAATGGACGAAAGTCTGGCCCAGGCATGCCTGGAAGATCCTCGACAGATGGCGTGGAGAGATATCCAGTTCCAGGGCTACCTGGGCCATATGCAGCGGGGAGGACAGATTGTCGCGGATATAGCGCCTGGCCCGTTCCAAATGGCGGTGCTCCCCGCTGTCCTCCTTCATCGCCCCGGCCTGCAGATGGGGTTCGGGGGAGAATGCCTGCGGGAAGGAATGCAGCAGAGCAAGCGCCAGATGGTTCATCGGCAGCCGAGACACCGCCGCTTCGCTCTCGGCCAGGCTGAAGAGGGTCCGCCAGATTCGGGCAGAGAGTGCGGCAGCTTCTTGCGGGGCTATGGGCTGCCCTCCGGCGGCGAGTTCCTGAAACGGCTTGCGACCGTCCGCAGAGCTTAGGGCCTCGTCGATTTCAAAGGCAATGAAGAACAGGACCAGCCCCTGCTCACTGCGGATCTGGTGCCAGATGCCCGGACGCGAGCAGAACAGGGTTCCCGGCTCCAGGGGGAAGAGCGCATCGTCATCCTGGTAGGAGCCGGTGCCTTGCTGAACATAACAGACTTCAAAAAAAGAATGGCGGTGCAGGGAATTATTATAATGATTCGGCATGAAGCCCCAGTAATGAATATGAAATGAGGTTTGTCCGTCACTGATATTTGAGATATGCTGATTCAAAAGTGCATTGGCTTTGCGGTACGCCAGGCGCATGGCGGGACCTCCTCATGGTGTAGGCTTCATGAAATGATAACGTTTACTTATAATTCTATCAGACATCAGGAGGGAACTCTATGTTTACCATATTGATCGTGGATGATGAGAAAATTGAACGGGACGGCATCCGGGGGCTGATCGCTGACATGAACTACGAGCTGCGGGTTACCGAAGCGGAGAACGGGGAGAAGGCGCTGGAGTATCTTCGTCTGAACCCGGTGGACATCCTGCTCACAGATATCAAAATGCCCTTCATGGGCGGTCTGGAGCTGGCGGAGCAGGCCAGCCTGGCGCAGCCCTCTCTGGAAATTATTATCTACAGTGCCTACGGGGAATTCGACTATGCCCGCCGGGCGCTCTATACCAATGCTTCCAGTTATCTGCTGAAGCCGATTGATATTGAGGAGTTCGCCGGGGTGATGTCGGGCGTGATACAGAAATGCGCGGATAAGGCCACCCAGCAGCGCCGCACTGCCGAGCTTATGCAGGGGTATCAAAAAGGTCTGGAGTACGAGAGGGAGAAGTGGCTGACCGATGTGCTGAACGGGGTACAGGTGACCGCAGATGATGCCGCACTGCCGTTCGGAGGGCAGCCGGCCGCTCTGCTGCTGATTGATTTCAAGGAGCGTTTCTTTGACCGCAGCTACGAGGCCTTTGAGCAGGCGGCGGAGCAGCTCACAGCCGGTGAATATGAGCTGCTGAACCTGAATGAATATCAAAGTGTCCTTATATTCCCTTGTCCGGGCAGCGGCGGACAAAAGAGGATCAGGGACATGAGTGAAGCGCTGGCGGAGCGGATCGCGGAACGCTTTTACCGGCATTGCTGCATCGTATACAGCAGCGTGATCTCCGATTGGCAGGAGGTTTCGGCGTGTTATGAGCAGATGGAGCAGACGCTGGACTACAAATTCTTTTTTGAGGATACGGTGGTGCTGTTTGCCGGTGATGACCTTGCTGGCAGTGTCCCTGAGTTTGTCAGCACAGAGACGCTGATGGCGGATATCAACCAATTCATTACCCATGGGGAATATGCAGGCGCTGCCAAAAGCATTGAGCTTCTGTTCAGCCATTTGAGCCGGAACGGCGGTTCTTCTGCGATATATGTCAAGTATCTGTGTTCGGACCTGGTGCGGAATGCGTTTGAACAGTCGGCCCGCAGGCAGAAGGCGGATTTCCAGCAAACGGTAGAGCGCATCTTCAAAAGCGATTCGATTACAGAGGTGAAGCAAGTGCTGCTTCAGGCGCTATCGGAAATAGAACCGGACAGCGGCCCTCCCGATGAGAGCAAACGCCATATTGTCCAGCAGGTCATCCGGATTGTGGAGAAGGATTTCAGGGAGGATATCAGTCTGGAGGTCATCGCCGGGCGCGTATCGCTTAATCCCAGCTACCTGAGCCATTTGTTCAAGAAAGAAACCGGGCAGAGCCTGATCAAATTCATCACTCAGCAGCGTCTGGAACGGGCACGGCATTTACTGGACAGCACCAATATGAAAATCGTCGATATCGCCGAACATGCCGGCTACTGGAGCTCCTCCTACTTCTGCCAGACCTTTAAAAAATATTACGGCATCAGTCCGCAGAAATATCGTGAAATGCTGGACGAATAACGGCACCCGGGGGATGGGCAGCGGCCGGAAGTCCAAATGTTCACCGCAGTGACGATGAAGCTTCAAGTTTAAATCTTAAGTGCGTCTTATATAGCTTCCAAATTAATTGACGCGTATCCAAAGAATTTGGGATTTCGCTCCCTTCCAGGCTAATTTACAATTTAACTGTAAGCATGAAAGCGTTTTATAACAAAGTTTGGGAGGGGCATCTATGAGATTGAAGAGAATTCGTGTTATGGCTTGGCTGCTGTCCATGGTATTGGTGCTGGGAGTGCTGGCGGCCTGCGGAAGCAGTCCAAAGGAGGAGAAGGTAGCTGCGCCCGCCGGCAGTGAGTCCACGAATGCCGGAGGCAATGAACCATCCGCCACCGCCAAAGAGGACGATGGACCCTTCAGCAAATATGAAGAACCCGTTACCGTGTCTCTGGGGAGACAGGGCGTATCGGGGAATAACCTGCCGGCAGGAGATACGCTGGAGAATAACAAGTATCTGAAATATGTCGAGGACCGCCTGAACGTAAAGGTGAAATACGATTTCTCGGTGGAAGACCAGGATGCGTATAACCAGAAGGTTACCCTGGCAATCTCAAGCAATTCCCTGCCTGACATTCTGGTGGTGGATGAGCAGCAGTTCAAGAGAATGGCCAAAGCGGGTATGCTGGCTGATCTGACTGAATTATACGATCAATATGCCTCGCCGCTGATTAAGGATTATTACAACTCCTACACGGGAGACCGGGTGCTGAACACCGGAAGAATCGACGGCAAGCTGATGGCGCTGCCCAATACCAACATCGATGGCAATTATCAGCTCCTGTGGATACGCCAGGACTGGCTGAACAAGCTGAAGCTTGAGACGCCCAGTACTATGGATGAGCTGAAGACTGTGATCAAAGCGTTCAAGGAGCAGGACCCTGACGGTAACGGGAAAGCGGATACCATTGGTCTGCTTGGCGATAAATCAGTGGTCGCAGACGGCGGCTTCTTCACCTTCGATCCGATCTTCAATGCCAATCATGCCTATCCGAAGAACTGGTTCAAGGATGAGGGGGGAAACATCGTCTACGGCTCCACGACTCCAGAGACCAAGCAGGCGCTCTCTGAGCTGAGAGAGATGTATGCGGACGGGTTGATCGACAAAGAGTTCCTGACCCGGAAGTACGAGGATAATGCCGGGCTGGTATCAGGCGGCCGGGCCGGTATCCTGTTCGCCCCCTGGTTCGGAGGCTGGGCATTGTCTGATGCGGTGAAGGCCAACCCGGAAGCGGATTGGGTGCCGCTGGCTGTGCCGCTGGACGGGGAAGGCAAACGGAATATCGTGCCATCCACGCCGTCGGGAACCTTCATGGTGGTGAACAAGAAGGCGGAACACCCCGAAGCTGCCTTGAAAATGCTCAGCGTGGAGTATGAAGGCATCCGCCTGCTTGATTCTACAGCACAGGAGCTGTATAAGGATCTGGGTGTAGGCTGGCTCAATTATCCGATTAATGTGCAGCTGGATTATCAGGATTCCCTGGCACGTGATGTTCCGATCTATGAGAAGGCGATTAAGGATAAGAAGCTGGACGATCTGCCGGCCCGCATCCTGCCGAGAGTCAAGGCTGTCTTGAAGAATAATGAGAATCCGAAAAAGGATATTCCCGCTTATGCCGATTCACTGGCCTTCTATACTGCCGCCTCCATCACCGGAGCGAAAGAAATTGTGAAGGTGGAGCCTGTGTTCTACGGCAAGACCGAAGCGATGCTTAAAAAGGGAGCCAATCTGGAAAAACTCGAAAACGAGACCTTTTTGAAAATCATCACCGGCACTTCTCCCCTTGAAGAATTCGACAAGTTCGTGAAGACCTGGAAGAGCATCGGAGGGGATGAAATCACCAAAGAGGTTGCTGAGGCAGTTGAGTCACCATGAGAAGCAGAGCTTCCATCTGGAATTACCACCTGATGCTGCTCCCCGGCATATTGCTGCTCATAGCATTCAGTGTAGTTCCGATGTTCGGAATTGTGATTGCCTTCCAGGACTTTCAGCCTACGCTGGGCATCTTCCACTCGGATTGGGTGGGCTGGGAGAATTTCGAGTATATGTTCAGCCTGCCGGACAGCAGGCTGATTCTCGGAAACACCCTGAGCATTGCACTGATGAAGATCATTGCCGGATTGACCGTTCCCTTTGTCTTTGCCCTGCTGTTCCATGAAGTAGCGAATATTAAATTCAAGCGCACCATCCAAACGATTGTCTACCTGCCGCATTTCATGTCCTGGGTTATTCTATCAGGAGTGCTGATTAACCTGCTCAGTCTGGACGGCATTATCAATCAGATGATCCAGTGGTTCGGCGGTGATCCGATTATGTTCCTTCAGAGCAATCACTGGTTCCGCTTCGTGATCGTGTCGAGCGATGTGTGGAAGGAATTCGGCTTCAATACGATCATCTACATCGCTGCCCTGACTTCCATTAACACCAATCTGTACGAAGCAGCCGCCATTGATGGAGCGAACCGGTTCCAGCGGTTAACCAATATTACGATTCCGGGTCTGATGACCACGGTGATTCTGCTGGCGACCTTAAGCCTCGGCAATGTGCTGAATGCGGGCTTCGAGCAGATTCTCAACCTGTATAATCCGATTGTCTATGAGTCGGGGGATATCATTGATACTTATGTATACCGTTCAGGATTGCTTGAAATCCAGTATGGACTGGCAACAGCGGTAGGCCTGCTCAAATCGGTCGTAAGCTTTGTGCTGATTGCCGCTTCCTATGGTCTGGCTGCCCGGTTTGCCAACTACCGTATTTTCTGACAGAGGTGATTTGCTGTGATCCGCGGAACCAACCGGACTGTTGATATTGTGATTTATTGTATTCTAACCGTGATTGCTTTTCTCTCCTTGGCCCCCGTACTGAATACCTTGGCTATTTCGTTCAGCGGCAAGGTGGCGGCCATGTCGGGTCAGGTCTTCTTCTGGCCGGTTGATTTCAATCTGGAAGCCTATAAGTCGGTCATCAGTGACCGCAGCTTCTTCACTTCCTTTGGCGTATCTGTGAAAAGAGTGCTGCTCGGAGGAGCCATCAATCTGCTGGTTACCGTGCTGATGGCCTATCCTTTATCGAAATCGAACAAACATTTTCCGGGCAGAAATGTCTATATGTGGTTCGTTATCTTCTGCATGCTGTTCAACGGCGGGCTGATCCCGTGGTATATGACGATCAATACGTACGGGCTGCTCGATTCCATCTGGGCGCTTGTGCTGCCTACCGCCGTTCCGGTATTCAATGTGATTCTGCTGATGAACTTCTTCAAGGGCGTTCCGAAGGAGCTGGAGGAGGCTGCCGGGATGGATGGCGCGGGGGCGTGGAGAACGCTGGTGACGATTTATCTCCCCATCTCCCTGCCCTCACTCGCGACAGTCACCCTGTTCTCGGTCGTCGGCCACTGGAATGCGTTTTTTGACGGGATGATCCTGATGAACCACAAGGAGAATTGGCCGCTGCAAACGTATATCCAGCAATTGATTATCAGCGTGAATTCGATCATGAACACTACCGACCCGGAAGAGATCAAACGTCTGTCGAATATGTCGAGCCAACTGCTCAATGCGGCCAAGGTGATGGTCTCGATGATTCCGATCATGCTGATCTATCCGTTTCTGCAGCGGTATTTCGTCAGCGGAATCGTGCTCGGTGCCGTCAAAGAGTAAGCGTAAACTGCATGGAAGCGGGTGTCCTGTAAGCCGGAAACGGCTGGGGACACCCCTTTGTTGTTTGGGGGAAGGGCTTATGCGGGGCCGCTGCTTTTACAGATTGTTATTTGCCGGGGTCAATGCTACGTTATAAGGACTATAGGCTTAAGACAGGAGGGGTAGATCTGGAGCGATTGGGCCGGTTCATCAGGAATTTAAGAATTAAGCATAAGCTGTTTGTCTCTTATCTGCTCGTTATCATTATTCCGCTCAGTGTGCTTGGCTGGTATTCGTATGACCAATCCAGGAATCTGCTCGTTCAGCAGGCCCGGCTGACCTTAACCGACAATGTGTCGGAGATCGCCGCCAATCTGGATTATAAGTTCGGCAAGCTCAATGCCGCGCTGGACTCGTTCACCTTCAACTCCAGTGTGGTGTCCGTCTTCAACAATGATTACTCCGATAATTATTATTATATGTACAATGATCTGAACACCATCGTGGAGCCGCTGTTCAATACGCTTCTGTTCCTGAACGAAGAGATCCGCCAGCTGACGGTGTATACAGGGAATAATATCACGGAACGGAAGAATACGATTTTGCCGATTAGCAGCGTATCCGGGAAGCTCTGGTATGAAGCGGCGATGGCCAGCGGCCAGACGCATTGGATCAAGGAGGGCACGGCCTTGTCCGCAGTGCGGAGAATGGTGGGCGGCTCGGGAACGCAATATGACAATCTGATCTACTTGGGCTTTGACAGCAAGGAGATTTTTGCGGGTCTGACCAATGTGGTCTCCGGTGAGTACGGCGTCCTGGTCGAGAATGGAGCGGGGGAGCCTGTGTATGACTATCACAACGGGCTGCCGTCCTTCGAATCGGCTAAGGCAGCGGAAGAGCGTGCAAGCGATTTCATTGTGATCTCCCAGGTGCTGGGCGTGACGGGCTGGAAGCTTGTCTTTTATATGCCCAAGAATTCGATCGGTGTCGATGCCAAGACGATTCTCCGCGCCACCATGCTCACGGTCGGGATTTGCCTGCTGATTCTGGTGCCTGCGGTCTGGCTGTTGTCCAATGCATTCGTGAGAAGGATCTACCGTCTGAACCGCACGATGAAAAGGGTGACCCGCGGGGACCTGCATGTGGACATTGTGGTCGATTCCAATGATGAGGTAGGCGAGCTGACCTCGCGGTTCAAGGATATGCTGCAAAGTCTGAATGAGCTGTTCAATGAAGTCTACCGCAGTAAGGTTGTCCAGAAGGATGCGGAGCTGAAGGCGCTGCAGGCCCAGATCAATCCGCATTTTCTTTATAACTCTCTGTCGCTGATCAACTGGAAGGCTATAAGCATTAAAGCCTATGACATCAGTAAAATTACCACAACCCTCTCCAAGTTCTACCGGACGACCCTGAACAGGGGGCAGGATGTGATCAGCGTTCATGATGAACTGGAGAATACGAAATCTTATATTGATCTGCAGCTGATTATGCATGACCACAGCTTCGATGTAGTGTATGAGGTGGACCCGGAGGTGCTGGGCTATCATATGATCAAGCTGATTATGCAGCCGATTGTAGAGAATGCGATTGAGCACGGCGTAGACAACAAGCGGGAGGGGCGCGGCAGGATCAGCCTGCGGGCTTGCTTCGAGGAAGATACGATTGTATTCAGCATTGAAGACAACGGTCCGGGAATGACCCAGGAGACGATGGATACGGTATTAAGCAGGCAATCTAAATCGTATGGACTGTTCAACGCCCAGGAGAGAATCCGGATTTATTTTGGCGAGGCGTACGGGATCACGATCCACAGCGAAATCGGCCAGGGTACGGCCGTGACGGTGAGAATTCCCAAGAGGACCACGTGAGAAGGGTAATAATTCATCCGCAGGGAGTGTAACCTTTTGCCGGGCTGAAACGAATAACCAGTGGATGACACAGCGGGAGAGGAGGAGGCAACCGACGAACGGGACCGGAAGTGAGCATACAGAAGGCCGGGAATCAGGGGCACAGCAGGCGGGTCCGGGGGAAGAAGAGGCGGTGCTCAGCAGATTCAGGGAGGGAAGTCTGGAGGCTTTTGAATGGCTGGTCCGGCGGTACCGGGAGCCTGCGGTGCGTTTTGCCTACCACTTGACCGGTGATTATCATACCGCCGAGGATCTGGCGCAGGACTGCTTCGCCTATCTGCTGGTGTACCCAGAGAAGTATGACCGCCGGGCATCTTTTACAACGTATCTGTTCACCATTCTCCGCAATAAAAGCATTGACTCTATGCGTAAACGGAAGAGGCAGCAGAGCTTGTCCGGTGCGCAAGAGGACCAGAGGGCCGAAAGAACCGGCAGCATACATACAGCGGGCTCGGATGATCCCGAGCGGGTGGCCATCATCCGGGAGGAGGATCTGGAATGGCGCAGAAGGCTGCGCCAGATGAAGCCCGATTACGGCCAGGCGGTCTATCTGGTGGATGTGGAGCAGATGTCTTATGAGCAGGCGGCTGCGGTGATGGGCCGGAATACGGTGAGCTTCAAGGTGCTGCTGCACCGGGCGCGCAAGAAGCTGAGGCAGATCTACGACAAGGAGGAGGGGGATTGTGAAGTCAAACGAACAGGAGCAGCTATTTCTGGATGAGGTCTACCGCAAAGCCCGTCTGCTGGAATATGACAAGCTTGAAGCCCGGAAAGTGCTGCTTAACCGCAAAATACTTGCCAGACGCAAAGCAGTGGCACTATCGGGCATCACTCTGTTTACGGCTGTGTTTGCCCTGATGATCAGGGTTGGACAGATCAACCAGGGATTATGCGTAGCGCTCTCGCTCCTTCTGATCGCAGCAGGTCTGCTGATAGAGCGGCTTGAATTGTCGTGGAGTCCGGAGAATGACGCATAGACAAGGAGTCTTAAGAATGGGGAGAAGCTTAGAATGGAGAGAAGACTGGAATGGAGCTAATTATTAATCATTTGACCAAGAGCTACGGAAGCAAGCAGGCACTGCAGGATATCAGCTTCCGGGTGGGCGAAGGGATACACGGCCTGCTCGGTCCTAACGGAGCGGGCAAAACTACGCTGATGCGTCTGCTTGCTACCTTGCTTGAACCGACCTCGGGCACAGTGGAGATCGGCGGCGTCCCCTTGCGGGATAAAGCCCGGGTCCGTGAGCTGGTCGGCTATCTGCCGCAGGAGTTCGCCTTCTATCCGGGGATGAGCGTCTACGAGGCCATGGATTATCTGGCCCTGCTCTCGGGTATTGCCGGCCGCGGGGAGCGGAAGCGGAGAATCGACAATCTGCTGGAGCAAGTGAACCTCATGGAGCAGCGCCGGACCAAGGTCAAGGCGCTGTCCGGCGGGATGAAACGCCGGCTCGGCGTAGCCCAGGCGATGGTGCATGAACCGAAGCTGCTGATTGTTGATGAGCCGACAGCGGGGCTGGACCCTGAGGAACGGATACGCTTCCGGCGGCTGCTGGGCCGGTTTGCGGAAGGGCGGATTGTTCTCTTGTCCACACATGTGGTCGAGGATGTGGAATCCACCTGCGAGCAGATGACTGTGCTGCATCAGGGAAGTCTGCGTTATCACGGCCGGATAGGCGATCTGACCGCCGCTGCTGCCGGGCAGGTCTGGATCGCCGAGCTGGACCGGGCGGAATGGGAGCGGGACCGTGACCGGTTCCCGGTATTATCCGCTGTGCCGGAGGGCAATGTGATGCGGGTCCGGGTACTGGCAGGTGAGCAGCCCTTTGCAGGAGCACGGCAGACAGTGCCGTCTATCGAAGATGCTTATCTTCACCTTATGCGCAGGGAGGAGTCCCCGGTATGATGGCGCTGATCGGCAAAGAGATGCGCATGACTCTGCGCAGCCTGGTGTTCTATCTGTTTATTATTGCGAGCGTCTTCTTCTATTTCACCTCATATGCTACGGAGGAAACCTGGGGTGAACTCAGTCCACCGGCAGCAAGCGTTACAACGCAGAATCTGGGGACTGCGGAGCACCCGTATTACGGCAGGAAGCAGCCGGGTAACACTACGGAGCTGGCCCAAAGAATGAAGAGGGAAATAGACTTCGACCTGAATGCCGGAACGACGGATAAGCAGAGACTGGGCTTCTCTGTCAAGAGCAAGCTGACAGCAGAGGAGAAGGAAGCGCTGTCGAAAGCGGTCTCCGAACTTGATCGGATTCTGCTAACTCCTGACAAGTACACTATGGCGAATGTATATAGTGTTGCCGGGGAGATCGATAAGCAGCTTGGCGGAAACAGCATGTATAAGGTAGGGCTTAGGGACTATGGTTTCCCTATTGAATCCTACGAGGAGGCAGTGAAGGCACAGGCAGTTATTCTTTCCAGTTATAACGCCAAATTGAACGCCGGTGAACTGTTGCCCGGGGCTGCACGTTACTTCAGTGACTATATGTCTCTGCCCGCAGGGATTTTTCCAGTCTTCCTGTCCGCCTTCCTGCTGCTGCGCGACCGCTCCAGCCGGATGAGCGAGCTGACCTACAGCCGCCGGGTCTCATCATGGGTGTACGTAGGCTCCAAGTGTATCGCGCAAGGTATCATGCTGTCTCTCGTCTATCTCATCCTCGCTGTCATTGGGGGCTGGCAGACGGTGGATACACTGGGACTTACGGGCCAGACGGGAGAGGCCGTAATGATCTTCCTCGGGTACACCGCCTGGTGGCTGCTGCCTACGCTATGGGTGTCTGTGGCCTTCGGAATGTTCGGCTCCATGCTGTTTCGGCGGGGAATTGTGCCTATCGCCCTCCAGATCGTCTGGTGGTTCTTATCGGTACTGCCGCTGATGGGCTCTTACGGACTGAACCGGCTGTTCATCCGGTTCAACTCACCGGATGACTATCAGCTGTACAGAGGCTGGGCGGATGAGATTGCGCTTAACCGCAGCTTCTATCTGATGCTGACGGTCCTGCTGGTTATAGGAGCGGCAGGGTTATGGGAGAGAAACCGCAGCCGGCTGGATTCAGCGGGGACGCTGAACAGGAAGAAGGCGAAGGGAGCCCTGGCGGCGCCGGACCCGGGGGCGCTGAGATGAGCCGGCAGATCATCCTCCCGCTGGCCGGATACAACCTCAAGCTGACCCTGCATTATTCCTGGCTGCTGTCCGCCGCGCTTCTGATTGCCGTCCCGTTCTTCATGGAGCCGTCGCTGATGGACAGGCGGCAGACAGCGAAGCTGGGAGAGCTGCTAATCAGCCTCATAGGGCTGATAGTCTATCCTCACCTGGGTCTTCTGGAGGACGGAGGGATAGGGGAAGTGCTCTATGCCAAGCGGATACGTCCTCATCCGGTATTTCTGTTCCGCTGGCTGCTTACCGTGCTTTTTATCTTCCTTGCAGTTACTGCCTTGTTCACCTGGGTGCATGGAGGCGGGGCTGAGTTTGAACTGTGGCCGATGATCGGCGGGACGGTTATCACCGCTGTGGCCATCGGGACAGCAGGAACGACGGCTGCGCTGCTGACCGGCAACATCTCCGCCGGATACATTGCCGGATTCGCCTGGTATCTGCTCGATTTCACCACCAAAGGCAAGCTGACCGGACACTTCTATCTGTTTGGACTGCTCCGAAGCGAATGGGATCACGATAAATGGCTGCTTGCAGGTCTGTCTCTGGCGCTTGCCGTATTCTGCGCCTGCTGGCTGCCGCGCCGGAGACTGGATTAATATATTCCATGATCATCCTATAACAACCGCCTTGACGTCATGCAAGTGACGCGGGCGGTTGTTTGTGTAGCCTTTCAATCGCTGAGAGGGAGGGCTTAGTTGGAAAAAAGGCATTTAATTCTGCTTATATGGAGTGTTGCAAGTAAGCAGTTGGAAAAAGTCCACTTAATCCTCAGATTTCTATAAATTCTGCTGAAATTGGACGGAGTAAGTGTTGTTTATCCAATTAATTTTTATAAATGTACCATTGCCGTCAAATTAGGTGTACTAATTCCACTAACACTAACTACAAGTGTGCTGGAGCATATTTGCCGAAAAAAAGGTATACTGTTAGTAATTTATGTCCCCACTTTCACAGAGGAGGCTTTAGCTTTGTCCGATACTCTATTTAAGCACTTGTATCTGCGGTCCTCAATAGGATATGCGGCAGTATCCATCATGGATGGTACTGTGCTCATGGCCAATCCTGCCCTTTGCGGGATGTTCGGGTACACCGAGGCTGAACTGAGGGCGCTGCGTTATCTGGATATGGTCTACCCGGAAGATGTACGAGCCCTGGACCACGGACAGATTATGGATTGCTTGCTGAACAGCCCGGACGGGGCTGTACATACAGAAAAACGGTTCGTGCGTAAGAACGGGGAAGTGATCTGGGTTGCGCTGCATATCTTTGTTATTAATGATGAAGCGGCTGCCGGGCACCCCCACCTGTTTGCAGAGCTGACCGATATTACCGCCCGGAAGCTGGCGGAGAAGAAGATCGAGGAGGATTATCATCTCTATAAGCTGATTACACAGCATACTCCGGATATGATCTCCTTCGCGGACCCGGACGGTACCCTGCGTTACGTCTCTCCGTCTGTTGAAGCGCTGCTCGGCTATTCGCCGGATGAAATGCTCGGCAGGAAGAAGCTGGAGTATTATCATGAAGCGGACGCGCGCGAGATGGCTGAGCAGGGCAAGCTCTTCTCGGACAGCGATGTCTTTACCCGCAGGGTCAGACATAAGAATGGTCATTACATCTGGATTGAAAGCTCGTTCCAGATCATGCGTGACAGCGCAGGTGAAGTGCGCCAGCTATTGACCATTGCCCGGGATATTACAGAGCGGAAGAAATACGAAGAGATGCTGGCTTCTGCCCAGGAGCTTGGACAGATGGGCTCCTGGGAATGGGATTCCATTAACAGGGAGCTGAGTGTCTCCAGGCAGATGATGGCTATCTTTGAGCGAAGAGAGAACACCGGAAATCATACCGTGGCAGATTATAACGAGCTGTTCACCTGTGTGGTGCCGGAGGATCTGGAGGCACTGCGTAATGAGTTGCAACATACCCTGAAGTCGGGAATCAACGGCGAAGCCGTCTTCAGGATTGAGGGCAGGGATAAACGAAAGTTCATCTATGCTCACTGGGAGGTTATCCTGGGTGCAGGCGGCAGAGTTCAGCAGGTCCGCGGCATCGTGCAGGACATTACCGAACGTCACAGGATGGAAGAGCAGCTCCGCGACAGTGAACGGAATTACCGTCTGATCTCGGAGAATTCCAAGGACTTTATCACGCGTAACGCTGCCGATGAACAGGCGACATTCCTGTATGCCTCGCCGGTCTGCAGGCAGATGTTCGGGTATACCCCGGAAGAAATGGCCGGCAAGAGCGGGATGAGCTATGTGCATCCTGAGGATTATACCAGGGTGCAGGCTTATCTGGACAGCAGTAAGCAGGGCTTGCAGCTGGAGCCCATGGTCTTCCGCTTTCTGTGCAAGGACGGCTCTTACCTATGGGTCGAGACTACGCTTCGCCATACGCAGACGGGAAATGCAGGGGTTGCGGAGATGATCGGAGTTACCCGGAATATTTCCGAACGCAAGCAATATGAATTGAAGCTGCTGGAGAGCGAGAACCGTTACAAATCGCTTTTTGAATATAATCCGTCCGCGATCAGCGCAATGGATCTGCAGGGTTACATACAGTCATTGAATGCCAGTCTGGAACAGTTGACGGGATATTCCCGGGAGACTCTGCTGAATTCGAGCTACGATGAAATTATTGACAGGGATGAGCTGGAGTTTGTGAATTCGCGGTTTCTTGCCGCTGCCGGAGGTATAGCCCAGACCTTCGATACCCGGATTATCCGCCGCGACGGGGGGATCGTTGAGGTAGGCATGATCTATGTGCCTATTCTGGTTGACCATGAGGTGGTGGGTGTATTTGCAATTACCAGTGATATTACAGAGCGCAAGCGGTATCTGGAGCAGATTGAGAAGCTCAGCTATGAGCATGCCCTGATTCTGAACTCTGTTTCTGAAGGGATCTTCGGGATCAATCTGAAGGGGGAGACCGTCTTTATTAATCCGGCGGCTTCGGTCATGCTGGGATACCATCCGGGAGAAGTGGCCGCGAGCATCAAGCTGCATACGATCGCCCAGACCTGGATGGATGGTGAATTATATCCCGGAGGACAAAAGACGCTGGGGGAGCTGCTGAGCACCAATCTCTCCTATGACCGGGAGCAGGAAGGGATCTTCTGGAGGCAGGACGGCTCCACCTTCCTGGTGAAATACCGGATGACGGCCCTGTACGATAACGGGGAGCGCAAAGGTGCGGTGGTTGTCTTCCGCGATATCACCGAGGAGAAGGCTGTGGTGCGTGCCAAGGAATCTGCGGAGAAGGCGGACCGGGCCAAGTCGGAATTCCTGGCGATTATGAGTCACGAGCTGCGCACTCCGATGAACGGGATCATTGGCATGGCTGATCTCCTGGCAGGAACAGAGCTTACGGAGGAGCAGCAGTATTACACCCAGATTATCACTAAAAGCGGCGGCGCACTGGTGCATATTCTGAATGAGGTTCTGGATTTCAGCAAGATAGAATCCGGCATGATGACCCTGGATCTGCAGCCGGTCGATATCCGGCAAGTGGTCCAGAACGTATGCGAGCTGTTTTATCCGCGCGTTCAGGAGAAAGGGCTGATTCTCCGCAGCGACATTGAACGGGAGATTCCGGGTGTTGTGATTACCGACGAAACCAGGTTAAGGCAGATTCTGGTGAATCTGGTCGGCAATGCGGTGAAATTCACCGAAGAAGGGGAAGTTGGCGTGTCCGTGACACTGGAAGCGGCCCGGGAGCCCGGGTCCCTGATTCTGAAGTTCTCGGTGACAGATACCGGTATTGGAATTCCGCAGGGCAGCCAGAATCTGCTGTTCCAGTCCTTCACCCAGCTGGACCCCTCCATCAACCGCAAGTATGGCGGAACCGGACTGGGGCTGGCGATCAGCAAGAAGCTGGTGGAGCTGCTGGATGGTGCCATTGGTGTGAACAGCATGGAAGGGGAAGGGTCTGAATTCTATTTCACGATTAGCGTGATGTGTCCGGCAGAGGAGTCTGGCCAACCGCTGCTTGCGGGAGCTGCCGCCACGGAAGAATACAAGGGCGGGATCTTCAATATGGATCATCCTGAATCCGAATACGGCCCGCTGTCCATCCTTATTGCCGAAGACCATCCGGTGAACCAGCAGATCCTCCAGGCCTTTCTCAAAAAGCGGGGATACGCTTCGGATCTGGTTTCGAACGGGGAGCTGGCGGTTGAAGCCGTACGTTCACGGCATTATGATCTGGTGTTCATGGATATTCAGATGCCGGGAATGGATGGAATTGAAGCGACCCGACAGATTCGCGGGACCATGGGGCTGTCGCCGGTTATTATAGCTGTCACCGCCTTTGCCAGGAAGGAAGACAAAGACATGTGCCTCCGGGCAGGGATGCAGGACTTTATCTCCAAGCCGATTCACGGGGAAGCGCTGGATAGGGTGCTGAGGGAATGGTCCGGCAACGTCCGGAGATAAGTTAGCGTTGACAAACCTCCTTAAGCTAAATTACGATGTTATTAATTGTAATTAGTAATTATTACGATTAATAAGGCTCAGCGAAAGGATTAACGCAGTGCAAATCATGAAACGCGGCGATTTCATTATGATCCTGGCCGTATTGCTGGCTGCAGGCACAATCTACGGCTATAAGTGGGTCTCGAACTCCAAGGAGCAGTACAGTCAGGGGGAGCTGAAGGCAAGGATCACGGTGAACGGCGAATTGTACCAGACGGTACAGCTGACCAAGAAGGAGCAGCTGATTGATATCCGCACCAGGTATGGCCACAATACGCTGAAGGTGTATGATTATGGCATTCAGATGATCTATTCGGATGCTCCATTGACGATTGCGCTGGATATGGGCTTCATCTCCAGACCGAAACAGCAGATTATCTGCATTCCGGCCCGTCTCCTGGTGGAGATCTTCAATCCGGATTCATCTATGGATGACGATGACGCGCTGGATGCGGTCATTTGATGTCCGCGCGCTGCAGCTCCTCCCAGGCTGCTGCAGCATCGGCATTGGTGTACACATAAGGTGTGGACGGCGCTGCCATTGCAGTTATACGCTCTGGAGCAATCTGCAGGGTCTCCACTCCCTCAAAGAGCGCCACATGAAGCTTGCCCCGAACCTCAATCCAGGTATCGGCGGGCAGGCTTATTTGTGTTCCCGGCTGCAGCAGGATGCCGAAGGGAGTGGCATCTGCCGTACAGCACTGGACCAGGAAGCGGCTGACTGCATAGCCGGGCTGGCCGGCTCCTTGCGGTTCCCGGTACAGGAAGCCGGATACGGTGATCTCCTTGCCCTCGAACTGTGATTTATACAGGTTCATAGCACCCAGCGTTTCAGAGAAAATCTCAGAGTGTACCGGAATGACAGGCTGTTCATACAGCTTGCCGGCCAGCTCGGCAAATTCGGCCTCATAGGGATTGGACGGGGTGAACTTGGCCCCGTTGCCGGGCTCCGCAGCGGTATAAGACAGGACAATCCCCTTCTTGGCTGCAGCAGCACTGCCGAGTGCGCGGTCGGGCAGCAGGAAGCCCAGCAGCAGCGGCAGCAGGAACAGGCCGTATAATGCGGAGCTGCCAAGGCCCGAACGGGGCAGGCGGTGCTCGCAGTCACACAGGGCAGCGCTTCGGCCAAGGACCGCCTGAAGTCCAAGGCTGAGCGCCATCAGGCAGAGCGGAACCGGACATAATCTGATCCAGCGGGCCAGCTTGGGCGCAACATAATAATGGAGGGCGTCCTGCTGGACCAGATGTCCGATATAGAGGGCGAAGGCGAGCAGAATAACCGCCCTGAATAAATAGTGAAGCCGGATGCTCCGGGAATGATTCATGCAGATCCTCCTATAGGAATGCGCGATTTCATTGCAGCTATAGCCAGAGTGAAGCCAGTACGGAGCCGGTGAAGACCGTCGCGATGATGAGGAAGAACAGATACAGGGCAAACCTGGTTTTGAACAGCGACAGCAGCATCAGCGAATTCTTGAAGTCCAGCATCGGACCCAGCACCATGAAGGCGAGCAGTGAACCGGCCGGGAAGACATGCAGGAAGGTGGAAGCGACGAAGGCGTCTGAGGTGGAACAGAGCGAGAGTACAAAGGATAGGCCCATCATGAACACATAGGAGCCGAGCGGCCGCTCACCAATGGCGGACAGGCTGCCCTGATTCATGAAGGTCTGGATTCCCGCAGTCAGCAGACAGCCAATGATCAGATATTTACCCATCTCAAAGAACTCGTCCGAAGTATGAACGAGGACAGCCGCAACCCGGCCGCCGCGTGTATCCGCCTGATGAACCTCGCTTCCCTCACGGCGGATGGACAAGCGCAGGGGGGACTTGCGGACGGTGGCATAGAGGATAAGGCCGATTAGCGCCGCCACCACAAAAGCCAGTCCCATTCGGGTGTAGGCCAGCTCCGGATGGGAGCGGAAGGCCATAAGGGTCGCCCCGTAGACGACCGGGTTGATAATCGGGCCGGACAGGATGAAGACGATTGCGACGTACAGCGGCATTCCTTTGTGTATCAGGCGGCGCACCAGCGGAATCATCCCGCATTCACAGACGGGGAACAGTATCCCGAGCAGACAGCCGAAGAGGATTGCCGGAAGCGGGCGGCGCGGAATCCAGCGCGAGATCATCTCATCTGGTACGAAGACGCGGAGGAGAGAGGAGAGCAGCGCCCCCAGAAGTACAAACGGCAAGGCCTCCAGCAGAATGCCCAGGAATGAGGTTTTGAAGGTATCGGAGAAGAGCAGCGGCCATAGGGTGAACGGAGTAAAGGTTGTCAAGGCTTCATCGGCCCCTTCCGTACCTTGAATTTATAGTTTAGCTGAACAAGCTGGCCCAGCTGCGGCTGATCGCCTTCTCATCCAGATTCAGGCCAATGCACACCACATAAGGCTGGCCCGGATAACTGGAAGCTTCCCAGGAAATGCGGTTTCCCGCGAGCTGCACCAGTTGAACGGAATCCTGGCCTGCAAGCCGTACATGTCCCTTGGCCCGGAGCAGACTGTACCCCCATTGCCGGAAAAATTCCTCCAGCTGCTCCCGCCTAAGCCCCCCGCTCCAAGCTGCGGGGACGGTTAACGTCACTGCTGCAACCTGGGAATAAGAGCCGTCTGTCCCGGCTGCCGGCTCATGTACTGCCGTCGCGCTGCCGCCGCTGGTGTTCATCCGCTGAAGCGCAGTGCCGCTGACATTGACGTTGCCGGAGCCGCGCCGGAGAGCAGGACTATTCAGCCCGCGAACAACTATGCCTGCCAGCAGCGGAGCCAGATTGATCTGGCTGTAATGGGTGAATACAATCTCGGATTCCGAGTTCTGCTTGGATACCATTTTCTCGATCTTCCATAGCGTCTCCGGTTCTACCAAATCGCTTTTGTTGACGATGATGAGGTCGGCAGTGGCGATCTGCTTGCGCAGCGTACGGACGAGCTGCTTATCGGACGAGAAGCGGCTGCTGTACTCCAGCGCGTTCTCGGCATCCAGCACTGTGACCGTATGATGCAGGCTCAGCCTGTCTGCCAGAGGCGGCGCCAGCAGCGATTTGGCAATTTCGTCGGGGTCGGCGACACCTGTAAGCTCGATGTAGATAATGTCCGGCCGGCGTGCCAGGAGGGCGGTCAGGGTGCGCGGCAGCTCCTCCTTACGGCTACAGCAGATGCAGCCGTCCAGCAGCTTTTCTACACGGGTGCCGGTGCTCTCCTGCAGAATATAGCCGTCTACATCCTTTTTCCCCAGCTCATTCATGACGACCCCCGGGTTCAGCCCCCTCAGCTTGCTCTCCTTCAGCAGACTCAGCAGCAGGGTCGTTTTTCCGCTCCCCAGAAATCCGCTTAGTATGATCACAGGTATCTTCATGGCTCACTCTCCCGCTCCAATAGTACCGTCCCCATAAGAAGGCGGCCAAGTTGCTTCACTTCATCATCATCCTGCTTATTCCCGCTGAAACGGTACCATCCTTCACAGGAACGGCCAAGCCGTTTCCGCTTGTAATTCCATCTATACGTAATTCCTGCACAGTAAAGAACACTAATCTAAGAGAGTTGAAATGTTTAGGTCACCCTGTTGACACTGGAGGGCTTAAGCATGTAGAATGTGTAAATCGTAATAATTACGATTAATCGGAAGGAGATGGATTTTAGTGAGAGTAATAGTTACTTTGGCTTGCACCGAGACGGGCGACCGCAACTACACCACTACGAAGAATAAGAGAACCACACCAGAGCGTCTGGAGATGAGAAAATATTGTCCGCGCCTGAAGCGCATCACGCTGCACCGCGAGACCCGCTAAGCGCCACTATATTGATATAAGGAGTACATCCATGAACAAAATTCCTGTAACTGTGCTGAGCGGGTACCTGGGCTCCGGCAAAACCACACTGCTCAATCATATTCTCCATAACCGTGCCGGCCTCAAGGTAGCCGTCATCGTCAATGATATGAGTGAAGTGAATGTGGATGCGAATCTGGTGAAATCCGGCAGCACGCTCTCCCGGACGGAGGAGAAGCTGGTGGAGATGTCCAACGGCTGCATCTGCTGCACACTCCGTGATGATCTGCTGCGCGAGGTGAACCAGCTCGCCTTGGAAGGGCGCTTCGATTATATTCTGATCGAGTCTTCCGGCATCAGCGAGCCGGTTCCTGTAGCCCAGACCTTCACCTATGCGAACCCTGAGCTGGATATCGACCTGACCGGGCTTGCCAGACTGGACACGATGGTTACGGTTGTCGATGCCAACCGCTTCTGGCATGATTTCGCTTCGGGCGACAGTCTGCTGGACCGCAATATGACGGCGGGTGAAGGCGACTTCCGGGATATCGTCGATCTGCTGGTTGACCAGATTGAGACCTGTGATGTCCTGCTGCTGAACAAATGCGATCTGGTGGAGGAGAATGAGCTGAACAAGCTGGAGGCTGTACTGCGCAGACTTCAGCCGCGTGCGAAGATTCTCCGCACGGTGAACGCGCAGGTGGACCCCTCCGAGATTCTGAATACAGGGTTGTTTGACTTCGAGCAGACCAGCCAGTCGTCCGGCTGGATCGCTGAGCTGGGCAAGGAGGAGCATACGCCAGAGACCGAAGAATACGGCATTACCTCCTTCGTCTACCGGCGCAGAGCACCGTTCCACCCGCAGCGGCTGAGCTTCTTCTTCAGCAACTGGCCTTCTGAGGTGGTCCGGGCCAAGGGTCTCGTCTGGCTGGCTGCGTACGGTGATCTGGCCGCGACGATCAGCCAGGCAGGGCCGTCCATCCAGTTCGGTCCCGCCGGTTATTGGCTGGCGACGATGCCGGAGGACCAGCAGCAGGAGGTGCTGGCCGCCGAGCCGGATGTCCAGGCGAAGTGGGACGGGCAGTGGGGCGACCGGCTGAATGAGATTGTATTCATCGGTGTCAGCATGAACCGTGAGGATATTGAAGCCCGCCTGGACCGCTGCCTCCTGAGTGCAGAGGAGATGAAGCAGGACTGGACCTTGTTCAACAATCCGCTGCCCTGGGCGGCAGAAGAGCTGCTTGCTGCGGGGCAGGAATAGAGAGTGCTGCGGACATGAAGATAAGGATCTGAATAGGAGGGAAGCCGGAATCAAGCTTGGCGGTTCCGGCTTTTTGCTGCCTGGTTTGCTGCCTGGATAGGTATGTGAATCAGCTCAAATCCGGTTAATTTCCGGGCATGGGTTTACAGATCGTAATAATTACGATAAACTCAATGGAGTTAAAACGTAATTATTACGAATAAACTTCATGTCCCACCGAAGAAGGGAGGACTAGGGCATATGATGTTGTCATCCATGCGGGATGTGGTGTTCGGCTACGGAAATGAGCCGGTCATTGACCGCTTGTCGCTGGATATTGAGGCCGGGCAGTTCATTGGAATTACCGGCCCGAACGGAGCGGCGAAGACGACGCTGCTTAAGCTGATGCTCGGCCTGCTGAAGCCATGGAGCGGGACGGTCTCCCTGAACCGGGAGATCAGCGGAGAGGGCAGGCTGGTTATCGGCTACGTGCCGCAGCAGGTAGCCTCCTTCAATGCCGGATTTCCCAGCAAGGTCATCGAGTTGGTCCGCTCCGGCTGTTACTCCAGGCTGGGATTATTCAGCCGCTTCACTAAGGAGCAGGAAGCACTCGTCGAGAGCAGCTTGCGGCAGGTGGAGATGTGGGACTACCGTAACCGCAGAATCGGTGAGCTGTCCGGCGGGCAGAAGCAGCGGATCTGTATCGCCCGGGCACTGGCCCAGCAGCCGCAGGTGCTGGTTCTCGATGAGCCGGTTACGGGGCTGGATGCGGCCAGCCGCAGCGGGTTCTACAAGCTGATGCGCCACTACGTCAGCCAGCATGGCTGGACTGTCATTATGGTTACACACGGCCTGGAGGAATCCGGCGCCTATCTGGATACCGTGATCACTCTGGAACGCCAAGAACAGGAGGGCTGGACATGCTTGGTTACGAATTCATGCAGCGCGCATTTTGGGCAGGAGGCCTGATCGGCCTGATTGGGCCGCTGCTTGGCGTGTACCTGATGCTGCGCAGGCAGGTACTGATGGCGGATACGCTGTCCCATGTATCACTTGCCGGAGTTGCGCTTGGTTCCGTGCTGCAGTGGAATCCTGCTCTCAGCGGCTTCAGCGTGGCTGTTGCCGGAGGCTTGGTCATCGAACAGCTCCGCCGCTCTTACCGTACATACAGTGAGCTTCCGGTTGCTATTATTATGACCTCAGGCCTGGCGCTGGCCGTCGTGCTGATGAGCCTGAAGCAGAATCTGTCCAAGAGCTTCAGCTCCTATCTGTTTGGCTCCATCGTAGCCGTCAGTAATACTCAGCTGAAGCTGATTGCCATAGTGGCCGCCGCCGGTCTCCTCTACTTCATCGTTCTGCGCCGCCCGCTGTACAGCCTGACGTTTGACGAAGAGACCGCCAGCATCAGCGGTGTTCGTACCGGGCTGCTGTCCTTCTCATTTGCCGTACTGACCGGCATGACCGTTGCCGCAGCAATGCCAGTGGTGGGTGTGCTGCTGGTATCCGCTCTGATTGTGCTTCCGGCCTCCATTGCGCTGAGGATCGCTTCAGGGTTTACCGCCGCGATATTCATTGCGGTGGGCGCCGGTCTGACCGGTGTTTTTAGCGGCCTGACGGCTTCCTATTATATCAACACACCTCCCGGAGGCACGATTGCCTTAATTCTGCTGGTCATTCTGCTGGTCACCATCGGGGTACAGCGGCTGATTAAGCTTAGAAACCGCCGCAGTGCTCATCCTTCCACAACCAATTAAGAAAAGGGGTCTCTTAACTCATGTTGAAGTTCAAATTCAAAATCCGCCCGGTTGCTGCCCTGTCCCTGACTGCCATGCTGATGATCGCCGGCTGCGGCAGTAACACTGCGGGCAACGCCGCTTCGACCGGCAGCTCTGCTAAGCCATCGGCCACTGAAGCTGCCTCTGCACCGGCGGCGGACAGATTAAATATTAAGGCCAGCTTCTACCCGATGTACGAATTCACGAAGAACATTACCGGCGGGCTTGCGGATGTGGAGCTTCTGATCCCGGCCGGCATCGAGCCGCATGACTGGGAGCCGACTGCGAAGGATATGGCCGGCATCTCGGACGCAGATGTGCTTGTCTATAACGGAGCGGGGATGGAAGGCTGGGCACAGCAGGTTATAGACGGTGCTTCAGGTAGCAGCCTGATTGCTGTAGAGGCCAGTAAAGGGCTGGAAATTATGGAGGGAAGCGAAGCCGAGCATGATCACGGCCATGCCCATGAAGAGAGCGGAGCCGGGGAAGCCGGTCATGAGCATTCTCATGAAGAAGGGGCTGCCGATGAGGCCGGTCATGACCATGAGCATGATCACGGACATGACCATGGTGGTCTTGACCCGCATGTCTGGCTGGACCCTGTTATGGCCATCCGGGAGGTCCGTACCATTGAAGCGGCGCTCTCCGCAGCCTCTCCCGGAAATGCCGCAGCCTTCAAGGCTAATAGTGAAGCTTATGTCGCCAAGCTGCAGCAGCTCGACCAGGAGTTTAGAGTCGGTCTGCAGAACACGAAGCGTAAGGACTTTATTACCCAGCATGCCGCCTTTGGATATCTGGCACAGCAATATGGTCTAACTCAGGTGCCGATCGCCGGGTTGTCCCCGGAGCAGGAGCCAACTGCTGCGCAAATGGCTGAGATCGTAGACCTTGCCAAAGCCAATGATGTGACCACGATCTTTTTTGAGACGCTGGTATCGTCTAGTGTGGCTGACGCTATTGCCCAGGAAATAGGCGCCAAGACCGCTGTACTGAATCCGCTTGAAGGCTTGTCCGACGAAGACTCCCGGAATCAGCAGGATTATCTGAGTATCATGCGCCAGAATCTTGAAGCTCTAAGCGCAGCTCTGAATGAATAAATAAATCTATAAATAAATTAAGAGGAGATGTTGATTAACAGAATGGCTAAGAAATCAAAGGTAGTCAAGGAATGGAAGCGGCAGGAGCTGGTGGCGAAGTACGCAGACAAACGCAGAGAGCTGAAGGCGGCAGGCGATTATACCGCGCTGCAGAAGCTGCCCCGTGATTCCTCAGCCACCCGCCAAAAAAACAGATGCACCGTATCCGGCAGACCGCGCGGGTATTTGAGTAAATACAAGGTATCCCGGATCGTTTTCCGCGAGCTTGCCCATAAGGGGCAAATTCCCGGTATCACCAAGTCCAGCTGGTAGACCGTTAACATTATAGATTGCTGTCTGACAGGGCGGCTGTTCCTCTGAGCTACAGGGGGCAGCCGTTTTGTTCTTGTATAGGAAATTATAATATCCGTCAGATGCAGATAAGGAGGCGTAGCGTGGGGAGAATTGCTCATTGAATGATTCTGAGGCGCATGAGTAAATGAGGAGCCCAGAGTGTAATCGGAAAACCGAACACAATTAGACCGAGTGGGAAGCGTAAGCCAAATGTAATCGAAAAACCGAACACAACTGGACTGGGTGCGCCACGTAAGCCGAATGTAATCGGAAAACCGAACACAATTGGACTGGTAGCGCCGCGTAGGCCGGATGCCCCGGAAATGGGCAAATGGGTACAGTGGAGGTAGCCCTACGAGTTCTCTGGAACGCAGAGGTTCCTACATTATCCACTCGCAGGGTGGTTTTGTTCCGCCTACAGGCTTTGCCTGATGCAGCAGAGTGAACTATGATAGAAGAAAAGGTTTTTCCGCCGCTGAAAGGAGGCTTGTTAATGAGCTATACCGATACCTTTATCCGGGTTGCTGAAGATTGCCCGGCAGAGACGGGGATAATCCCGGTCTCTGAACGCCCGCTCCCGCCTGCCCATGTCATTCAGTACCATCTGCTGGCTGGCTCTCCTTACCGGTATAACCATGAAGAACTGCTGTACCAGGTGCATGTGCGGCACAAGGCCATACCCGAAGAGGAGCGGGAATCCCGCCGGGAAGAGATATGGGCAGAGCTGTTCGCGAAGAGTCATCCTTGTCTGCGCGCCTCTATGCTGCCCAAGAGATACGGCTGGGGTGTCCATTATGATGCCGAGGGCCGGATTGCCCTCTATGCCAAGGAGTCCCCGGAGTATGATCATTACACTTCCGGTGCTGGGGCCGGGGTGAAGCTGCTGAACGCCATGCGGAATAAGCGGCGCTGAGCAGGATGGCAGGGCTGCCGGATTGGACTGTCCTATAGCTCCACTAAGAGCCGGCAGCCCACTTCTATCACAGAAAGAAGGAATTCCATGACAACGTATTGGAGTCAGAGGTTCGCCCGGGAGGGGATGATCTGGGGGAGTCAGCCCAGCCCGTCGGCAGAATGGGCGAAGAAGCGGTTTCTTGAGGCAGGAGTATCCTCCATTCTGGTTCCCGGTGCCGGTTACGGGCGGAATACCAAAGGCTTTGCCTCCGAATTCACAGTATATGGGGTTGAATTAAGCGAACCGGCACTGGAGCTGGCCGCAGAATGGGACCCGGAGACCACTTTCATCGCGGGATCGGCGCTGGAGCAGCAGCTTCAGCAGCCTGTAGATGCCGTATACTGCTATGATGTGCTGCATTTATTCCTTGCGGATGACCGCCGCAGGCTGATTGAGGCTAGTCTCGGGCAGGTCAGGAGCGGAGGACTGCTCTATTTCACGAGCTTCTCTGATGAGGACTCTCATAATGGATACGGAATGGAGCTGGAGCCGGGCACTTTTGAGTATAAAGTGGATAAATATGCCCACTTTTTCAGTGATGCCGATTTGAGGGCGCATTTTGCCGGAACGGAGATTCTGGAGACGGGTTCATTTACCGAGGTCCTGCACAGCCCGGAGGGCGGGACTCATGAATACATACTGAGATACATTCTTGCGCGCAAACCGTAACGGCTGCGAAGTCGCAACGCCAAATGGCCCTCCCCTGGCTGCGAGAAGGACCTAGCTCCGTGCATCATATGTGCGAATGTTAATCTAATGCAGCTCACAATCAGCAAACAGAATATGCCGCGGAATCCGGAAGAAGTTCTCGGCTTTCTCTTGCAGGGCCAGGGTAGGCAGATGACAATGGTGCAGCCACTTGCGGAAGGTTCCGGGATGGACGCCGATCCAGATGCTGACATCGGTTACAGAGAAATCATAGACCATGCAGAGTCCGGTCAGAATCGCGTTATGCTGCGGTGAATGGGCAAGTGTTCTTTTCATGAAACGGGATGGGGTGGGCTGGCACACAATCGGACTCTGCCGCAGAAGAGCTTCGTTGAACAAGATATGGGGCGGATAGCCTAAATGGCGGCAGACCTTATCCAGATTGGTTCTGGAGGGAATGCGGCCTTCATATACCCAGGCACTTACGCTGCGTGAGGAAACGGAGAGCTCTTCTGCGAGCCGTGAGAGCTTCATGTCCTTGGCCATCAGAATGGCCAGCAGAACGCGGTTGCGGATCTGGCTGCGTTTGGGGCGGCGAAATCGTTTGACCCGTACGCCTTGTCCAAGATATTTGCGGTTGATCAGAGACCAGGCCTGAATTTTATGTGTTTCTTGCTGATTCTTAGGCATAATTCCTCCGATTTACTGATGTAATGAAGTGGTGATTCTTCGAGTTTAGCTGTTATGACTTTACCATTACAGCAAGGCATTCGTCCAGAGTGCAATGCTCCTGTTTTGGCGGGACAGCTAAGTTTCCTTCTGTAATGCTGCTGTTTATGATATATTTTTAGTAATCTAATTTACAATAATCATGAGCTGGGAGCGGGATAGATGATCAAGCATATTGTATTCTTCAAATTAAAGGACCGGTCACCGGAGCAGGTGGCAGAGACCGTTGCAGTCCTCCGCAATATGGAAGGAAGAATTCCGCAGCTGCTCTCCATTGAGGTCGGTGCCGATCTGATTCATTCCGAGCGTTCGTTCGATATAGCCCTGGTCACCGTGGTAGCTTCTATGGAGGATTTGCAGGCGTATCAGGTTCATCCGGCCCACAAGGAAGTTATTGCACATATCAATGAAGTCAAAGAGCTGTCGGTAGCCGTAGATTACGAGATCTGAGAATCCGGCTGTTCTGCAAGCGAAAGGACCCATTAAGGACGGAAAGCGGTGACAGGAATGCGCGAGCTTGAGTATCCGATGGAAGCGTTAACGTATCTGATTGTTTTTTTGGCGGCATGTGTGGTTATGCTGTTCTGGCTGAAGCGCCGGGGCAAGCGGGGGAAATAGCTATTCTAAAGGTGGAGGGTCAGCCGTGTATTATGTCAACCGGAAGCAAATTGAAGTTATCCTTGAACAGATCCCTGATCTTAATGAAGGTCTGCGCCATGCAGCGTCTTCCTGGGACGGCAGTACGATGCTGGGTCTTGTGCAGGAACGCTGTCTTCACTTGGCCGTTGAAGTTGTTACGGATGTGGGCAGTTGTCTGATCGACGGATTTATTATGCGGGATGCGGGAAGCTATGAAGATATTATCTCCATCATTCACGAGGAGAAGGTGCTGGGAGACAGCGGGATCTATGGAGATCTGACATCCCTGGTCGCCTTGCGCAAGCCGCTGGTTCAGGATTATTTCGTATGGGAACGCCAGGCCCTGCATCCGCTGACGCTGGTGCTGCCGGATATTCTGGAGCAGTTCGCCTCTGAGGTGCGCAGGTATCTCGACCAGGAGCTGGGAAGCGAAGTTACGGGTTAGCCGGACCGGGGCCGTGTGCAGTCAGAAGTCAGACAGAGAGGAGGTCCTTAAATGGCGAAGAAAGGTCAGGAGAGCGGTTCGACCAGGCGGCTGATTATGACCCTGCTGAAGAAGAGGGGGCCGCTGACCATTGGCGCTCTGGCGGAAGAGCTGGGCATTACCGAGATGGGTGTCCGCCGCCATGTGCTTCAGCTGGAGCAGGAGTCGCTTGCCAAGACCAAGGTTGTGCGCCAGGCTATGGGACGTCCTATGCATGTATATTCGCTTACGGAGCGGGCGGAAGAGCATTTTCCCAAAAGCTATCACAATCTGGCTCTGGAGCTGCTGCGGGAGCTGGACCACGGAAGCGGGGTGGAGGCTGTCAACGGGTTGTTTGAAGGCCGCAGGCGGCGTATGCTTGCCCAGCATACCCCGGTGATGCAGAGCCGTGATCTGGAGCAGCGGGTCGCTGAGCTGTCCTCGATTCAGAATGCCGGGGGCTACATGGCGGAGTGGAGCAAGGAAGAAGACGGTTCATATACCCTGCGGGAATATAACTGTCCGATCCGCCAGGTGGCCGCGGAATACCGCAAGGCTTGTGAGTGTGAGCAGCATTTGTTCGAGGAGCTGCTGGAGGCGAAGGTGACCCGCAGCGAGTGTATGGCGGAAGGCGGCCAATGCTGCCGGTATGCCATCACTCCGAACCCCAGGCAGAAAACTTCCGAAATCAAGCGCTGATCAGTCACAGGACATACCCGGAGTGCTTATGATATAGCAGAAATAGGCGATCGCCCGGGTGGCCGGGCAGAGGCACTTACAACCAAAGGAGAGATGGATGATGAAAAAGGATACCAAAAACTTGTTCTGGGGTGTACTTGCCGGCAGTATCGTGGGAACGGTGACGGCGCTGCTGTTCGCTCCCAAGCCCGGTAAAGAGCTGCGTAAGGATATTGCCGAAGGAACGACTGAAGCTGTGGATAAGGTCCAGGAAATCGCCGGTCAGGCCAGTGAGAAGACTACTGAGCTGTACGGGAAGGCAAAAGAAGCTGTAGTTACGGTAGTCAGCGAAGTCAAAGAATGGAGCAAGTCCGTCAAGGATTCGGTGGAAGAAGCAGATGTCGCCGCCGTAAGCAGCATTGCTGAACAGGCTGTGGAAGTCACAGATGCGGTGGAAGCCGTACGGGATGAGGTAGCTGCTTATGAAGCAGCTGAGGAAGCGGCAGTGGTAGAAGCTGATATCGAAGCAGTGACCGGTACAGATACCGCTGTAGCTGAAGCTATCGAGGATGGCAAGAACGCAGAGAAGCTGTCCTAAGCTTCGTATAAGTTTGTTATAAGAAAGAGGGGGCCGTTTTCCGCTGGCCAGGCGGAAGGCGGCTCTTGCTGTTCTTTTTTCCGCTGAAACGAATGCCGCTTTTTAAGAGGATGGCATGTATGCGGAAAACCGAATACAATGTGCGGGTGCGAGGGTGCGGGGCCGAATGTATGCGGAAAACCGAATACAATGAGCGGGTGCGAGGGTGTGGGGCTGAATGTATGCGGAAAACCGAATACGATCTCCACAGCCCCCTAAAGAAGTTGGAGTCCTCCCCGACAAAAATGTAGACTAAATACAGGAGGAGGATGAACCCAATGGGAAAGCTAACGGGAACGAGAGAGAAGGCCGCGCAAGAGGT
>NZ_JABMKX010000032.1 GCF_013204885.1 Paenibacillus tritici | reverse complement strand
AGCTGCACCGCCGGGCCGGGCGCCGGGGCCACCGGCGCCCGCACGGGCTGCAGGAGCGGCCGCAGGCGCTCCTGCGGGGGAACTGCGGCCCGCGCCGTAGGCGGGCCGGCCCGCGGCGCTGCGGCGCTGCAGCAGCGCGCGCACGCTGTCCGAGGTGAGCGGCGCCACCTCCTCGGCCAGCAGCTTGAAGCCCTCATCCTCCTGCTGCACCTTGGCGCGCAGGGCCAGCAGCGCGCCCTTCTCGATCAGGGCGCGGCTGCGTTTCCACACCTCCGGGAAGAGGACAACCTCGCAGCGCTCGATCTGATCTTCCCATTCGACAAAGGCCATCGCCTTGCCGGCTTTTGTCGTAATCTCCTTCAGCGATACGACCATACCGGCGGTCACCGTCATACTCTCGTCCGCCGCTTCGCCAAGATCCATCAGCTTCTGCATCCCCGGCTCCTCGAGCAGCGCCGCACTGTCATCCAGCGGATGGCCGGAGAGATAGAGGCCCAGCAGCTCGCGCTCCAATTCAAGCTGCTGAGTCCCGCTGAACTTCGGGATATCCGGGTAACGGATCTCCCAGTTCGGCGTCTCAATCAAATCATCGAACAGCTGGATCTGCAGCTCATCGCGCTCCTTGCGCCATTTCACCGCAGCATCCACGGTCTCATCCAGCATGGCCAGCAGCTGGGCCCGGTGTCCGGGCAGCCCGTCGAAAGCCCCGGCCTGCAGCAGTGATTCGATCACGCGCTTGTTGCAGACGCGTAAGTCGACCCGGCGGCAGAAATCGAGCAGGCTGTCGAACGGCCGCTCCTTGCGGATGGTTATAATATTCTCTACAGCCTGCGTCCCCACATTCTTGACCGCTCCCAGCCCGAAGCGGATATGCCCGCTCCCCTGGCCCGGCACCGGCGTGAACAGCACACCGCTCTCGTTGACATCAGGCGGCAGCACGCCAATCCCGGAGCGGCGGCATTCCAGTACGTACTCCGCCACCTTCCGGTGGTTACCCATCACGGCGGTAAGCATAGCAGCCATGAACTGCACCGGATAATGCGCCTTAAGATACGCGGTCTGGAAAGCGAGGACCCCATAGGCGGCAGCGTGAGCGCGCGGGAAGCCGTAGTTGGCGAACCGTACAATCATGTCATAGACCGCATGGGCATCTGTCTCCTGATAGCCCTGCTTCAGACTGCCCTCCACGAAATGGCTGCGCTCCTGATCGAGCGTCTCCCGTTTCTTCTTGGATACCGCACGGCGCAGCAGGTCCGCTTCGCCCAGCGAGAATCCGGCCATCAGGGAAGCAATCTGCATGATCTGCTCCTGATAGACGATAATCCCGTACGTATCCGCCAGAATCGGCTTCAGATCCGCGTGAGGATAGACCACCTCGAATTCCCCGTGCTTGCCCCCGATGAACTTCGGAATGAATTCCATCGGGCCCGGACGGTACAGAGCGACCACCGAGACAATATCCTCGAATCCGCTTGGCTTCAGATCCTTCAGCACCCGCCGGACACCCGCTGATTCCAGCTGGAACACGCCGGTGGTCTCACCCGCCCCCAGCATTTCATACGTCAGCGGATCATGATCCGGGATGAAGCGGAAGTCCGGAACACTGCCGGTCATCTCCTTCACCCAGTTCATGCAGCGTTCAATAATCGACAAAGTCCGCAGTCCCAGGAAGTCCATCTTAAGCAGCCCGACGCTCTCCAGATGCTCCATGGAATACTGGGTCAGTGCCGTGCTCTCATTGCCCGCCTGAAGCGGAACGGCATCGGTCAGCGGGCCCTTGGAGATGATCACACCGGCAGCATGTGTAGAGGCATGGCGCGGCATCCCCTCCACCTTCATCGCCATGTCAAGCAGGCCTCTGGTCTTCGGATTACTCTCATACAGCGCCTTCAGCTCAGGTGTACTCTCCAGCGCCCGGGTAATACTGATGCCGAGCTGGCCCGGAATCAGCTTCGCAGCTTTGTCCACCTCGTTATAGGGCAGATTCAGCGCCCGGCCCACATCCCGGACAGCAGCTCTTGCCGCCATCGTACCGAAGGTGATGATCTGGGCCACATGCTCCTTGCCGTACTTGTCAACCACATAAGCAATGACCTCATCGCGGCGTTCGTCGCTGAAGTCAATATCAATATCGGGCATCGTAATCCGCTCGGGATTAAGGAAACGCTCGAACAGCAGGTTATATTTCAGCGGGTCTACATCGGTAATCTTCAGCGTGTAAGCGGTAAGACTCCCTGCCGAGGAACCACGGCCCGGACCGGTAACAATGCCATTCCGGTGGCAAAAAGCGATGAAATCCCAGACTATCAGGAAGTAATCGCTGAACCCCATGCTCTCGATGACCCCCAGCTCATAGTCAAGCCGCTTCTCAGCGGTCTCCTTCTGCTCCGGTGACTCCCAGAGCGGCGTGTCCGCGTAGCGCTGCTCCAGCCCGCTGCGGCACAGCTCACGCAAATAAGCGGCGGCATCCAGCCCTTCCGGCAGCGGCGAATATTCCGGGAGAATATGCTGGCCGAAGGTCAGCTCCAGATTACACGCTTCGGCGATCCGCTGCGTGTTCTCTATCGCCTGCGGCACATGCGGAAACAGCGAAGCCATCTGCTCGCCGCTTTTGAAGAACAGCTGATCCGTGCCAATCTTCAGACGGTCCTCATCGTCTACAGATTTGCCTGTGCCGATGCAGATCAGCACATCCTGAACCTCGGCATCCTCCTTGTCCATATAGTGGACATCATTGGTCGCCACCAGCGGAATCCCGCACTCGGCAGCCAGCGCGATCAGCTTCGGATTCACCCGCCTCTGCTCCGGCATCCCGTGATCCTGCAGCTCCAGATAGAAGTCTCCGCCAAAAATCTCCTTATACCGCAGCGCCGCCTTGCGCGCTTCGTCCTCCCGCCCGTGCAGCAGATGCTGCGGCACCTCTCCGCCCAGACAGGCGCTGAGGCAGATAATGCCTTCAGCGTGTGCTGCCAGCGCCTCCATGTCGATCCGCGGCTTGTAATGCTGGCCTTCCAGATGGCCGATGGAGATCAGCTTCATCAGGTTCCTGTAGCCGGTCATATTCTTCACCAGCAGAATCAGATGGTAGATCGGCTGATCCTTGCGGCTTCCCCGCTCACGGCGGGAGCCTGCGGTCAAATAGGCTTCACAGCCGATAATCGGCTTGATGCCCTGCTCCCGGCAGGCTTTATAGAAAGGGATGGCCCCGTACATCACACCATGATCCGTCAGCGCCAGCGATTTCATGCCGTATTCGCCGGCCCGGCGCACGAGATCCGTAATGCGCGCCGCCCCGTCCAGTAAACTGTATTCGCTGTGCACATGCAAATGCACGAATGGGCTCATATTCCCCACTTCCCTTCAGCTCCAAATCAAAACATAAGATGAAACTATTTTATCATATTAGAGGGGGAGCCGCCCATAGAATGGATTAAGAGCATCTGGACAGGCAGCGACACGCTATCGCCTGATCCAAGGAAGGAGCTTGTCATGAATATTTTCTTAAGCAAAGCCGTCCTCGATTTCTTCATCGCCTTCGGGATTGTATTGGGCGGAGCGATGCTGGGCGGAATCGGTGCGGCAGTCTCTCTGCAGCCTCCGACAGACACCATGCTGGAAATTGCCGACCGGATCAAAATCTGGGCGCTGGCCGCCGCCGTAGGCGGAACGATCGATCCGATGCGCGTCATTGAGAGCAACATGCTGGGAGGCAATCTCTCCCCGGCGATCAAGCAGATTCTCTATCTGGTGTTCGCCTTCCTGGGCGCTCATATGGGCAGCGAGCTGGTCAAGTGGGTATGCGGCAAGTAGAACCGTTACACCAGCCATTCCATACTGCCTATAATTCAAGGGGTGAACAGATAAATGCGACTTCCTCCGTTTGACCGCTACCGCCGTTTCTCGCAGATTGCTGCTGTATTTGTCCTCGGGATGATTGTGGGAGCCGCCTTGTATAACGCGATTTATCACATGGGCTACAACATGCTCTGGGTCAACAATCAGGATCTGCGGCTGGAAATTGAACAGTACCGGAATGACATTCTCACGCTCAAAAAATACAATAAGACCTCCACCGTCATCCGGGAGATTAAGGTGCGCAGCGAGGACAGCAAGGTTAAGGAGGGCACGGCTGCACTGGACCCTGTAACCGCCAAGGAAGTCCTCAGCAAGCTGGCGGGCGATCTGGAGCCGATGCGCGGACGCAGCATGTTCGATATCGACTCCGACGGGAAGCTGGCGCGCCTGCTGCTGGACAGCAAAATCTATCTGGTCCGCGAGAAGGAATACACCGTCAAAATCCGCACGATGCTGGTAATGGAGGGAGTGCTGCAGATTTGGGTGGAAATCAGCCCGTATAAGCGCAGCTGAGCCAGGAATCATGATACAATAGTGGACAAATCACAGAATACAGAATATCGGCTGAATCACCGCTGGCCGGTCTTCCGCAAAGGGGCTGCTGTTCATGATTATGCTCATTAAGTATCTGCTGTTTGCTCTGCTCGTGATCTTCATGGTGTGCGCCGCCGTCTACAGCATCGCTTCGCGCCGGGCCGCCGACCCGCTTGTAAAAGGAAGTAAGCGCTCGGTCATGAATATGCTGCTGGGGGGAATGCTGGTCACGCTCTCCCTGATGTCGATGTTCATTTTCCGCGGCTCAACGCTTAATGTTGTGATTGAAGCAGCTTTTCTGCTGCTGGGTATCTTCAATATCTTCTCGGGACTGCGCAGCTACAGCTACTACAGCCGGATTCGGAGCGGAAGCTGAAGATTTCCCTGCCCCGCTCTCTGATAGCCTCAATGAGAAGTGGAAATTGTACACTTAAATTCGGCCCAACCGTTCATTTCAAGGAAGTAGTTGGAAAAAAGGCATTTACTTGCGTCCATTTCACCGGCCTGGGGCAGATGGAGGCGAATTAGATGTCCTTTTTCCACTTGCTGTTCCAAAACCGGTGAATTCAGAACCAACAAATGCTCTTTTTCCACTTGCTGTTTTGTTCACTTAGTACTTAAGCCAACTAGGGGGTTCCACAGCAGCGCTGGCCCCTGGCCCTTAGACCTGCAGCCTGCCGCCGAACGAAAATAGACGCAAATAGACGCAAACAGACCAGTTACTCCTCCCGGTCTCCAGGAGAGTCTGGTCTATTTTTGGCTGAAACTCTTCAATTTCCGTTCAACGATAATCAGTTATAGATAGGAGATAGGAGATAGGAGTTGGCACTTGTCACTTACCGTGCGCAGACTCCCGAGCTACCCGTGGTCAATGGACTGGAGCATCAGCACGGCCTTCGCCACAATGGTGTCCATATAGCTGATCTCAATCTCCAGCTTACAGGTACGGCGGCTGATCTCCAGCAGCTTCGGCATGACGATGATGGAATGCTCAATCTGCACCGGACGGATGAAATAGGTGGACATGTTGTCCAGCACATAGTCGTTCCCGGTAATATCCTTGGCCGCTTTGAAGGCGGCCAGGGTCATCAGTGTGGACAATATCCCTTCCGAGATCGTCCCAAGGTCCGTTGCCATCTGCGGGGTAATGAAGCCGTGGAAGAACAGCCTGCCCTCCTCATCCCGTTCATCTGCGAAGCCGTTCCAGATCAAATGGTCAAAGGTCTCTCCAAGCTGCGGCTGATTGCTGGCATCGCGCAGGCTCTGCAGCACCTCTCTCCGGGTTACTGACCCCACCAGCTTGCGGTTCCGGTCCACGATCGGCAGAAAGTCAATCCCTTCCCACATCATAATCTGCGCCGCCGAAGCCAGCGAGGTCTGGAGTGCCGCGGTGACCGGACTGCGGACCATCGCTTTCTCGATGCTCTGGCCTTCGCTAAGCTCCTCCACATCGCGCCGGCCCACGATTCCGATGACCCGGTTCCACTCATCTGTTACCGGGAAGCGCTGCTCGCCGCTTGCCAGCGATAATTCACGCAGTTCTCCGGCTGTGCTGGAGATCTTGAGTGTATTCAGCCGCGGCTTGCCCTCAACGATATCCTCGACCAGCATAATCTTCTTCTTAATCAGCCGGTCAAATATCGCCCGGTTAATCATCGAAGCCACAGTAAACGTATCATGCCTGGAGGAGATGACCGGCAGGTCCAGCTCGTCCGCCAGCGCCTTAACCTCCCGGCTTGTGCCGAAGCCCCCCGTCACCAGCACCCCTGCCCCCTGCTCCAGCGCAAGCGAGTGCACATCATCGCGGTTACCCACGATCAGCAGGCTGTCCGCGTCGATATAACGGATCATGGCATCGACCTTCATCGCGCCGATCACATATTTGTGAAGATGCTTGTTCAGGCCTTCGGCTCCGCCGAGCACATGCCCCTCAACGATATCCACGACATCCCCGAAGGTAAGCTGATCGGAAATATTGCGCGGCTTCTTCTCCACGCGGACCGTACCGATCCGCTCCTTGGTGATGACGATCCCGAGGTTCTCCGCTTCCTTCACTGCTCGGTAAGCCGTACCTTCGCTGACGCCCATTTCCTTGGCCAGCTTGCGGACGGATATCTTGGTTCCAACCTTCAGGCTTTCAATGTGCTGCAGCAGTTGTTCGTGCTTTGTGATGTTATCGCCCTGACCTTCCAACTGTTACACCCCCATACCCCGATCTGTACTATTCTGTACCCATTATACATGCTGGCAACACCGGAGTACAGCAGGTTCATCTGTATCTTTTCAAAGATATGACAGCTCTATGACAAGCCATTATCCACACGCCGGATGAACGCCATCCGAATGAACCTGCCCGGGAAATGCATCAATGAATACAGCCGGGAATATATATAACACACATCAGCTTATTCCTGACTTACAGCGGTCCACGCAGCTAACCCCCGGTCCGGCTCAATGGCCAGACAGGGGGTGCTTGTAGAATGGATGACAGTATACAAATTCTATGATCTCTGAGACACCCGGCCCTCTTCATTCCATTTGCCCTGCCACTGCGCAAGCTTAGCCTTGCGGACGGCATCCAGGCGCTTCTGCTTCTCTTCATCCACTCCGATAATGAAATGCAGATGAGAGGCAATCACCATGAACGCGAAGATACACCAGACAACGCCGAAGCCCAGCACCCAGCCGGGGCCATTCTGAAAAGACAGCTTCGGCAGCGCGTATAACAGCATGGCCAGGGCTGCCAGCAGATACACGGAGTGTTTGAATTTACTTTTTTTTCTCATTGCAGGACCGCTCCTTCGCTCTAAAAGATGATGGGATTGAATCTATATCTCTACTCTATGAACCTGCGGCCTGAATTATGAGACAAGCACAGTAATTTTTCCGGCAGACTGATTGCGCCTTCGTCCAAGTCCGTTTATGGTCTAGCCTGTAGGCCAAGGGTGTGAGATGATAGAGGCAGAAAGAGGAGGGATTTACCTTGAATAGCATTTGGAACCAATCCGAATACATAATCCGTAAAAAAGTATTCTCTGTGGTGGGAGCCAAAGTACACATCTATAACAACTCGGAGGAGCTGCTGCTGTTCTCGCAAATGAAGGCCTTCAAGCTGAAAGAGGACATCGCGCTATATACCGACGAGACGATGGACAAGGAGCTGCTGCGCATCAAAGCCCGCAATATGATCGACTTCAGCGCTACCTATGATGTATACGATTCAGAGACCGGGGAATCTCTGGGCGCACTCCGCCGCAAGGGCCTGAAATCCATCGTCAAGGATGAATGGGCCATTCTCGACAAGCGGGATAACGAGCTCGGATTCATTAAGGAGGGCAGCTTATTCTCGGCCCTGCTGCGGCGCTTTATCACGCTGATTCCGCAGCAATATAATGTGGAGATTGGCAACCTCGTGATTCCGGCCTACCGCCAGAACTTCAACCCGTTCGTCACCAAGATCATCGCCGACTTCTCCGAGGACCGCCAGGGTGTGCTGGACCGGCGCATGGGAATTGCCGCTGCCGTTCTGCTCTGTGTGATTGAAGGGAAGCAGGATTAGCACACTTCATAGGTATCATTCACAAAAGCGCACAGAAAAGGGTGATTTCAGAGCCAATTGGCCTTGAAATCACCCTTTTGCCGTGTCCGAGAGCATCCCGTCTCCCGCTTCCTATTGTCCGCCGTACATTTGGGACAGGCTGTCCGTGATGATTTTGTTCACATCTTCAATGACAACACTGAGCCGGCGCTCGGCGTCGAACAGACGGCGGATGCCCAGATTGAGGTTAAGCACCTCAAACAGCTTCTCCATCTTCTCCATTTCGTCCTGCGGAGGCATATCTCCGCTCATCATCCGCTGCTGCAGCTCTATCTGGCTCTGACGGAAGTTGTCGAGCATAGCCTTGCTCTCCGGGTCTGCTTCGATAACCTTCATCGCGCTGGTAATATCCGATACCTCACTGCTGTCCTTAATGGCCCTCGCCAATTCATGCGCTTTATCAATAACGTTCATTCTATTTCCTCCTCCAAGTGATGTTCGTCTCTGTTCCATTTCGGAAGCTCCAACCCCATTCAGCCGGGCCTATGCCCGGCCACCCGGCCGTCTCCGGGGCAATCCGCGCCCAAATTTCGGAGCCGCGCAATTCCTCTCAGGCACGCCTGCTTCCTTCTGTGCTCACGCCCTGGGACTGGGGACACCCGCCTGCTTCGCTGCCGCGAGCGATATTTAATCCGCCCGGCACGGCTTTTTCAGGAATAGGTCAATCACCAAGGGTCAGATGTCTCCATATGATGAATGATATGTAACCCTCAAGATTCATATTGCCGGCATCATGCTTGCCTACCGGAAGGAGATCCACGATGTCTAAGCTTAAGATCCCAGTCCAAACGGTTCACTCGGGCATCCTGCAGGAAAATGCTGTAATGCTAGGCGACAAATCCATGAAGAGGCTCAAAATACCGGCGAACGGAACAATTCAGCTAACCTTCGGTTCTTTCCGGCAGGAGGTTACCGTTATTCCGGTCCCCAAATCCGACAGCCTGCGCGTAAGTGAGGCACTGGGACGGCGGCTTGGCTTAAGGCAACGCCTGATGCTTAACGTCTCCTATAGCTCCGGCAGCCGCATCCTGCGGCTGGGGCCGATCATCGGCGTCCTGGTCAGCCGGGACCATCCCGAGCAGCCGGAGCGGGTCTTCGGCCAGATCACAATGTTCTGCCGGGAGCTGACCAATGCCTGCCACGCACAAGGCGCCTATGTCTATTTCTTCACCCCGGAAGCGCTGGAATCGCGCAGCACTACAATCCAGGGCTGGGTATATGATGAGGGCTGGCGGAAGCTGAGCCTTCCTGTTGCCGATGTGATCAACAATCGGCTGACCACGCGAAAGGTAGAGAATAAACCTAGCGTACAGCATTTTTTGGCGGATGTAAAATCCCGCTACGGAACCCACTTCTTCAACGAAAAGTTCCTAGACAAGACAGAGGTATTCGAAGCACTGGCCCAAGACCCCGCCCTGCAGCGGTATTTGCCTGAATCCCATGCCCTGAATGGCTTTGCCATATTGAAAAGGATGTGCAGCAGTTACCCCAGCGTGTTCCTGAAGCCGGTACGCGGAAGCCTCGGCAAAGGTATTCTGCGCATCTCCAGGGAAGAGGGCGGCAGCTACCGGCTGCTGTCCACGACTCCGATGGGTACACGCAAGCAAAGCTATCCCACTCTGGCAAAGCTTTTTAGCTCCATTGGTCCCAAGATGAAGACTACACGCTTCCAGATTCAGCAGGGTCTGTCCCTGATGGAGCTGGGCCGGCGGCCGGTCGATTTCCGGGCCCTTGTGCAGAAGAACGGCACCGGCAAATGGGGCGTCACCTCCATAGTGGCCCGGACCGCCGGAAGCAATCATTTCGTCTCCAATCTCGCCCGCGGCGGCACTCTCAGTACCGTCCGTGAAGCCATCGCCAAGAGCAGTCTCCCGGCCGGCGTCAAGGAAAGCACCCAGATTCAGCTTCCCAGGGCGGCGCTGGCCATCGCCAGAGGGGTTGAGACCTACATTCCCGCTCATTTCGGGGAACTGGGCATCGACCTCGCGCTAGACCAGTCCGGCAGAATCTGGCTGCTGGAGGTTAACTCCAAGCCGTCCAAGAATGACAATACACCACTGAATGACCAGAAAATCAGACCCTCAGTCAAACAAATGATTCTATACTGCCGTTATCTGGCCGGGTTATAAGGAGGACATCATGACCACAACAGCAATGGGGTTCCTTGGCATTATGACAGGCCGTCGCCACGGGATTCCTCCCATCGCAGAACCGGAGTTCTGCAGTCAGCTATGCCGGGCGGCCCCGCTGTATGATCTGAAGGTCCTTGTGTTTCATCCGGAAGGTGTGGCGGCAGACGGCTCCTATGTCAAGGGCTACCAATGGCAGAACGGACAATGGGAGCCTATCCAGGCTCCCCCGCCCGACATTCTCTACAACCGCTGCTTCTACCGGACACCGGAAGAGAAAAGAGCAGCGGCATCGGCCCTCTCTGTATTAACCCGCTGTCTTCCCTGGTCACGCGGACTTCCAGATAAGTGGGGGGTCTACGAGATTCTGCGGCGCAGCCGTACTGCGGCTGGACTGCTGCCGGAAACCGTGTTGTACAGCGGGCGTGAAGCGCTCGGCAATATGCTTGCCGGGAGGGAATTCGGCGTTTTTTTGAAGCCCCGAACCGGCTCCCACGGCAAACGCACCCTGCACGCTGTTCTGCTGGGCCAACGTGAAGGCGGCGGCGTGAAGGTGCGGGGAAGAGACCGGAAGAACGAACCTTTTCATTATGTTTTCGGTACGCTGGACGAAAGTCTTGACTGGATTGACCGCTTCATCGGCCAGCACCGCTATATCATACAGCCTTATCTGCATCTCACCGGCAGCGGAGGACAGCCGTTCGATGTACGTGTGCTGATGCAGAAGAACGGCACCGGCGCCTGGACCCTGACCGGCATGGCCGTCCGTCTGGGCAACCGGGGATCACTGACCTCCAATCTGCACGGCGGGGGAACCGCGGTTCCTGCCCTGCCCTTCCTGCTGCACGAATACGGCGGGGCAGGGCAGGTGCTGCTGGAGGAGCTGACCTCAGCGTCGGCTCTCCTGCCCCCGCTCCTGGAAGAATCCTGCGGCAGACTCGGCGAACTCGGCCTTGATTACGGTATTGATGCCGGAGGAAGAATCTATCTGCTGGAAGCCAATTCCAAACCAGGGCGCACGGTGTTCCGGCTGACGGGCGACCGCCGGGCTGCTACACTCGCTGCCGAGAACCCGCTGCGCTATGCGCGCCATCTGCTGCTTACATCAAGCAGCCATCACAAGCTGCCTCGAGGGCAGCTCCGTTCACACGGGAGAACGATATCTATGGTTCCAAAGGAGGATTCATAAATGGGTCTCACTTTTTGCAATGTACATTTCACCAAGCAGCCTGATCGAGTCGTATATGTCTCGGGTGAACTGATGAAAAGCCTGAAATTATCCGGTAAGAAAAACATCCGCCTGCGCCTCGGAAGAGATGCTATCCCGGCCACGATCAAGCCGATCAACCGTGCCGGCAAACATCTATTCCTGGCTTCGGGAGTCAAAAGTGCCATCAAGGTTCCGAAGACAGGCGGCATCTACCTGCGTAATCTGCAGAATGATGAAGTCCAGCTAGGCCCGCTGGTCGGTGTATTATCAGACGGCCCCGCTTCTGTGGCCCAGCCCTTCGGCGCCCGTACCGGCTTCATCAAGCAGCTGCTGCGCGAAGGCAGCAACAAATGCTACATCTTCGCCTTCATGCCGCGCGATATCGACTGGCAGCAGGAGCAGATCAACGGCTACTTCCTGACGGCAACCGGCAGGTTCGAGCGCAAGCTGGTGCCTTTGCCGGATGTAGTCTACAATCGTCTGCCCAGCCGCAGAGCTGAGACCTCACCTTATATCAACCAGCTGCGCGAACGCTTCGGACGCAAGAAGATCCCTTATTTCAACTGGAGTTTCTTCAATAAATCGGATATTTACCGGCTGCTGGAGAACGACGGTGCGGCGAACCGCTTCGTACCCGAAACGCACAGCAATCCCAGCTCCGAACAAATGCGGGAAATGCTGGACCGTCACCACTTCGTCTATTACAAACCCTCCGCCGGCAGCCTCGGACATGGAATCTACCGTCTGACCTATCTGCCGAAGAAAGGATACTTCGCCCGTTACCGGAGAAATGGTAAGAACGTGCTGCTGCGCTTCACCAGCTTCGACAGCCTGATGCGCATGCTGCGGGGCCGTCATGGGCAGAGCATGCAGAACTATGTGGTGCAGCAGGGCATCCGGCTCATTGAGATCGACGGCTGCCCGATCGACTTCCGCTTCCATATGCATAAGAACGGCAGCAACCAATGGATTGTCGTCGGCATCGGAGCCAAAAAAGCCGGACGGGGCAGCGTGACCACCCACCTGAAGAACGGCGGTGCCTTGCTGACTCCACAGCAGGCGCTCGGCCGCGTCTTTGGCGCAAGATCGGATGAAGTGCTGCAGCGCGCCAAGACTACAGCCGTCAAGCTTGCGGAATCCCTGGAGATCCAGCACCGCCATCTGCTTGGTGAGATCGGATTCGATCTTGGCATTGACCAGGATGAGGATATCTGGATGTTCGAGGCCAATGCCAAACCGGGACGCTCTATCTTCCGCCACCCCTCCCTGCGCGCTGAGGGCAAAGCTTCCATTGAGCACATCCTGGAGCATTGTCTGTATCTCAGCAAATTCCGCAGGAGGGATGACTTGTGAACAGCCGGATTCCAGACCCCAGCAAGCCAGTTATCGCTATCCTGACGACCAGTGACCGGCTGCAGCAGTTCCGCGGCAACCGCACGAACTTCCGTGACATTATCCGTACCGGCAAAGAATTGGGTTATCTCGTATATGTCGTCACGGTCCGCGACTTGAAGCTCGAGGAACGAGTCGTGACCGGCTACGTGCCTTCAGCCAGCGGCAAGCTCTGGTATGCCATTCCCGTTCCGCTGCCGCAGGTCATTTACAACCGGATTCCCAACCGTGAGGAGGAGGAAAAAGCGCCAGTCATCCGCAAAATTGCGGAGTGTCTGGCGCACCCGGAAATTCAGCTGTACAACCCGAGTTTCTTCAATAAATGGAATCTGTTTGAATGGCTCAAGGAATCCAAGGCCACCTCCAGGCATGTGCCCAAAACCCGGCGCCTGCGCAGTGCAGCCACCCTTACAGCTATGCTGAAGAATCATGACAGCCTCTATCTCAAACCGGAGAAAGGCAAAGCGGGCAAAGGTATTATGCGGCTGAGATACCGGCCGGACACCCTGCTCCCCTACCGGCTGCAGATCCAGGGCGGCAAGAAAAACACCACATATAAAGCCGCGTCTGTTGATCGTCTGTGGGCCAGAATCGGCCGGGAAAAAGGAACCTCCCGTTATATCGTGCAGCAGGCGATCGTACTTGCCACACACCGCGGGCGGCCCTTCGACCTCCGTGTCCTGCTGCAGAAGAACGGCCGGGGAGCCTGGGCAGTAACCGGCATTGGCGCCCGCCTGGCCGGAGCCCGCAGTATTACGACCCATGTGCCGCGCGGCGGCAGCATTGAAGACCCCTCCAGCATGCTGGAGGGAACCTTCGGTGCAGAGCAGGGCGCGCTCATCCTGAAGAATGTGCCCACTACCGCGCTGCTGATCGCCCGGCAGATTGAACGGGCTTCCAGCATGATGCTGGGCGAGATGTCCATGGACCTCGGCGTCGATGAAGAGGGCGGACTGTGGTTTTTTGAAGCCAATTCCCGCCCGATGAAATTCGATGAGCCGGCGATCCGCAAGCTGTCCCTGGAACGGATATTCCAATATGGCACTCATCTGTCCCGGCTGACCAAATGATCCACAAACCCGTCAAAGGAAGTGACACCATGCAGATATCCTCGCTCTATGACAGCGATCCCGTACAGTGGAAATCGAGGCTCGCCGGACTGCTTGAGTTCCTGAGGGACTATGGGGAACAGCGGATCACTCTTCGCGGATGCAGACAGCTGGCCCGGTTGACACCGGATCAGCTCGCACTGCCGGGAGCCTCTCTCCTCGTTGCCACCGTTCGGGGTGAGAACGGCCGCCAGCTTGCAGGTGTCAGCTTCGTATCCGGCTTCGGGAAGGAGGCGTGTATCGTCGCCGTCCATCCCTTGTACCGGAACAGGCATACCGGCACAGTCCTGCTTACCGCGCAGCTGGAGCAGCTGGGGCATCTGGAATGCCAGGTCGCCTGCGACAATACAGCCAGCCTGAAAATGTGCTTCAACAGCGGGCTTGCCGCCGTCGACCTGCTCACCGGTCCTACCGGCAAGCCCACCCTGCTGCTGCGGTCCCACGCGGCTTCAGCAGCTCCCCCAATTCTTCCACAAGAAGGTGAACTCCTGTGCCAGAGCCCGTCTTAGGCATCCTCACGCTGTATCTGAACGACGCCAAACAGCTTGAAGAGAAGAGCGTATACCGGAGGATGATTATTGAAGGCAACCGGATTGGCCTGGATGTCTTTGTATTTACCCCAGCAGATGTACATGTCAGCAAGGACCAGATCCATGCGATGGTCTATGATGTCAAAAGCGGAATATGGTCGCGCAGATGGCGCTCCTTCCCGAATATGATCTATGACCGCTGCCGGATTCAGCGCAGCCAGCGCTTCCAGCAGCTGCTGCGCTTCCGCGCGCGGTATGACCATCTGACCTTCCTTAACCGTCCGCTGCGCAATAAATGGACGGTGCACCAGACCTTCTCCCAGCGGAGCCGCTTCCGGCCCCATATGCCGGAGACGCTCCTCTACCAGTCCTCCGCCGACCTGCACCGGATGCTGAAATCCAGCCCGGTTGTCTATGTGAAGCCGATCAACGGCACTGGCGGACGCGGCATCCTGCGGATTGAGCGGCAGCGGGAAGGCAAGTCCCTCTTCGATATCCAGGGACGCCGCCAGACCCGCCAGATTATCGCGCCCCGGAAGGTATCGCTGAACCGCCTGGAGACCATAGTCCGCCAGTGGTGCATCAGCGGCAAGTTCCTCGTCCAGCAGGGCATTCCCCTGCGGCTGCCCAGCGGCCGGTTCCACGATTACCGGATGCTTGTGCAGAAGAACGGCAAAGGGGACTGGGAGTTCACCGGCATGGCCGGCCGGGTAGGCGCTGCCCGCAGCGTCACCTCGAACCTCCATGGCGGCGGACATGCAATGAAGGCAGAGACGCTGCTGAAACAGTGGCTCGGGAGCGAAGAACGGGCAGACAAAGCCATGCGCGCAGCCGAGAAGCTGGGCCTCGATGCTGCCGCTTACCTCGAAGACAGCTTCGGTGCCCTCTGCGAGCTGGCCCTGGATCTTGCCATCGACCGCGAGGGCAAGATCTACGTGCTGGAGGTCAACCCCAAGCCCGCCCGCGAAGTTTTCGCCCGCTCCGGCGACAGCGGCACCTACCGCAAAGCGCTGGTCCGCCCGCTGGAATATGCCATGTGGGTGTATAAGAACAAGAATACGCCTAGCTCGTCGAAGGTGGTTGAGGAGTAGGGTAGTAGTGCTCTGTAAACGAGAAGCGCCTCTCCGTTATATTGGAGAGGCGCTTGTTGTTGTGGTCATCCACAATCCGGTCTTGTTCTGCGCTCTGTAGATCAAAGCGTGGGTGCATAATTTGTTCACCAGCCAAGGGGATCCGCTGGTCAATAGCGGAAGATAACAATGCATAGCAATTCGCTGGCGAATCGCTACGTACGCTTACAGCCTAACCGGTCTCACAATAATTCGCTTTACGCCACAAAAAAATGAGGGCCAGCGGGTTCTGTGAATCCATTCTCAGATTTAATAGAAAACGCAGTTCCTCCAGCATCTCCCGGTCCAATAGATGTGCCTCATCGACCACGACCACCGGCTGCAATCGGCGAATACCCACGCATGAGTTCAACTCTCCTGGCGAAACTGCTGTTTATTGTCACCCCGGTAAAATTCCGACTTACAGTTGAGCTGCTCCAGTAGCCCTTTGTAGAAGAGTTTAGTTAACTTCGAATCCGACTGGGAGAGTAGCTTAAAGCCCGCTTCATCCAGTTCCTTGCTCACGTCTTCGCCGACTCACCAGGCAGACCGTTGCTACAAAGGCGCCTGGATGGGGATTAAAGGAAGCACAATACGATCGCCTACTTTTTCATTTAAAGAGCAGGATAGCTAAAAAATAATGTGATTTTTTGGATTTTACAGCATATTTATGGTATATAGAGTATAGATAAAATCAACTCTACTGCTAGCGGGTAATTGATAACACTTTAGTAACACTTTATGAAAGGCTTTTTAAATGGGGGGGAATTAATGAGAAATATAAAATTAGTAAAACTAATACCTGTTATTTTTTTCGTTGAGTTGTTAGCACTTCACTTAATTGACAATTTGTTATACTCTGGAGTGATAAAAACGTGGTTTTTTGATATTGCAATTATTCTTCTATTGCTTTGTTTTTCGTTTATAAAAGAGTTTGGAAAAGTTAAATTTATAGGTTTAATTGTGTTAAATATTTTAATTATATTTTTATTTATTTTTATTTTACCATCTACTACTTACGAAGGTGGGAAGGCTTTTGTCCAAAATGAGATAAGTAATGATGAGGTTGCTTTTATTTCTACGAACTACAAACTAATTCCCACTACTCCTCGTAAGTCCTGGTTTATTGATGATTATTATTATCATTATGAAGTTGAAGTGTCAGGAGAAAAATTATTTTATGTAGTAAGTCCTATTGATAAGCACTCATTTCAACTTAAAGAAGATTTCTTTAGATATGAACGTTAGGATTATTCAGAAAAAGGAAACGTTAGTTCAATATAACGGCTGTAGTCTACATTGTTTTTCAGACCGGGGCTGACGCTGTTTCATTTTATTTATGTCAGTCGAATACTAGTTTTTATGGACCGACGATTTCTAACCAACTTGATCACGGCGCTAACAAGGATCAAACACCTTCAGATTTCTTAAAGAACTTTACTTCGTGACCACTACTAACCTCACGATCCCACGGAATAAGGTGAACACTGAATGTTATATTGCTGAGAAGCACATAAATTTAGTGGAATTCCTTGTTTAATACAAGCACACGCACGTAACTGCTGCAACAACCATTGCTAATTTAAAGAAAAAGAGGCATGCTTGTCCGGGTCTTTAGACTACGACAGCATGCCTCTTTTCGATTATTATAATTGCTAGTGTATTCTGATTTAATGCCAAATAACTCATTCGCAAATAATTGTCCATAATCTAAACGCATGAACAGGTACAAACCCCTGAGTTAGCATCGGCTAAATTACAAAATTGTAGGTTCTACCTTTCGATTTCATGTGGTTAAATTTGTCCCCATGAAGCTAGTCTTAAGAACTCAAAAAAATCAAATGTAAAGCCCACCTTCCCATTATTGAGTGGTTTAAGTGATTCTCCTGGACCGGACGCATTCAATACTCTAAGATATTCGGTACCTTGTTTTGTATAAGAGGTTTTCGCATTAACAATAGCTAACCAATTCTCCCACTCTGTTTGTATATACACATTAACATCTACATTCTTGGTGAAAACTCCATCTATTATCCAAGCACCTACGCAAGCAACAAGTGCACCTGTAACTATAGAAATGGTTACCGGACCGCCAAATAAAGCGACAATTATTGAAACCCCAACTCCGATTGTAGTACTTCTTAAAAAACTTACTCTTTGGGCACTAGAGTAGGTCGGTGTATCATTCTTATAATAACCATGGGCTAACACTTGCATATTAGTATTATTATAAGAATTTCTATAGTTATATCCCGAGGCATAGGGCCATGTTGGAGGGGTGGAGACTGGGTCATAGGTTGCTGGCGAGAATAAATTTGAAGTTTCTAATTTCTCTGCTTCTTTTGTATCAAGGACAACATTTTCTTCAATAAGATCATCTAGTATATAAATAGTCTTTTTTTCTTGCATGCCTAGTTTATCTTTATTAATATTCTTCTCTATCTTGCCATAGGCTTCCGTGCTTTGCTTGTCTTTTTCCCCAGTGGGATCGATATATTCCGTCGACTCAACTGTACCCGTAGTTAAGTCTGTTTTTGCACTATGGTTCAATACGCCATTAACATAGACTACAATTGTACCATCTGGTTCTCCTACTACCTCAGTTAGATTACCTGCTGCATCATAGAATGAACTCTGTTCTAAAGCGTTTACAATAACATTTTCATTATTGGGGCTTGCTGAAGCAAGTGTAGGTAATACCATTACAAGACACATTAGTACAAAGGTAACTCTCTTTAGATATTTCGTCATTTTTTATCAAGCTCCTAATCTCTTTTTTAGTTTAGTTTACCTAACTGAAAGTAAAACCTCCTTTCTTCTTAATTAAAATTTTCTCCAATTACCGCTCTCAGTCACCACCATTCTACCATCAGTACCATAATATGAGAATAATCCCAGGTAATTTTTTAGTATTTTTTTAAATTTCTTACATAATTTCATCACATTGCGAACCATGAAATATTTATAGGCTGTCAGGATTCCATTAGATCGTGTCTGAAAACTCTTCATTTAAGTGTCGTTCTTGATAGAGTTGTAATCCAATTCCGAATAGCTTCGGAGCCATAGGCTTTGTCGCTAAGAATATGACTCCCTGTAATATTCAGCTTCTGAAGTAAATCGATTACTGAAATGGAATCGTAGACTTGAACACCCCACACAAGAAAAGCGAGCGGATTACCTAATCTGAAGTTTGATTGTTTTTCCGCCACGTCTGATGTTAATGTGCTTCACTTCGTGTCCTTCAACGTTTTTTAGCACCAACGCTATGTTCATGTGCATTGTTCGTGTAGAATCAATACTCAAGTTTTCAAAGTCAGGTTACACTTGAAGAGCTTGGAGATCGTTTCAAGCAGTCCGTTATTTCGCTACTTGTAGAAGCGACTGTAGACCGTTTTCCATGGACCATAGCGTTCTTCCGGTAGATCGCGCCAGGCAGCACCACTTAGATCTATCCATAGAAAAGCGTTAAACATAATTCGTTCACAACCTGTGACCTTCCTCAACCGTCCGCTGCGCAATAAATGGACGGTGCACCAGACCTTCTCCCAGCGGAGCCGCTTCCGGCCCCATATGCCGGAGACGCTCCTCTACCAGTCCTCCGCCGACCTGCACCGGATGCTGAAATCCAGCCCGGTTGTCTACGTGAAGCCGATCAACGGCACTGGCGGACGCGGCATCCTGCGGATTGAGCGGCAGCGGGAAGGCAAGTCCCTCTTCGATATCCAGGGACGCCGCCAGACCCGCCAGATTATCGCGCCCCGGAAGGTATCGCTGAACCGCCTGGAGGCCATAGTCCGCCAGTGGTGCATCAGCGGCAAGTTCCTCGTCCAGCAGGGCATTCCCCTGCGGTTGCCCAGCGGCCGGTTCCACGATTACCGGATGCTTGTGCAGAAGAACGGCAAAGGGGACTGGGAGTTCACCGGCATGGCCGGCCGGGTAGGCGCTGCCCGCAGCGTCACCTCGAACCTCCATGGCGGCGGACATGCAATGAAGGCAGAGACGCTGCTGAAGCAGTGGCTCGGGAGCGAAGAACGGGCAGACAAAGCCATGCGCGCAGCCGAGAAGCTGGGCCTCGATGCTGCCGCTTACCTCGAAGACAGCTTCGGTGCCCTCTGCGAGCTGGCCCTGGATCTTGCCATCGACCGCGAGGGCAAGATCTACGTGCTGGAGGTCAACCCCAAGCCCGCCCGCGAAGTTTCCGCCCGCTCCGGCGACAGCCACCTACCGCAAGGACCTGGTGCGCCCGCTGGAGTACGCGATGTGGGTGTATAAGAATAAGAATACGCCTAGCTCGTCGAAGGTGGTTGAGGAGTAGGGTAGTAGTGCTCTGTAAACGAGAAGCGCCTCTCCGTTATATTGGAGAGGCGCTTGTTACCAGACTTCAAATCGCATGTTAGACATCCATATTTTATCCTCACTTATAAATCATTCACCTCTTCCCGTTTTCTTTGGCAATTTGTATTATCCATAAACCAAACATTAATATTATTTGTATGATCGAAAATACTAAAGGGAAATAGAATAAAACTAGAATCCGGTTATTATCTAAGTTTAGATAAGTGATATCAACCACACCTGCGACAGTGTTATTTCCATCCAATTTTTTAAAATAACTCAATATACCAATACTCGGAAAAGTACTACATATGATCCATATAAGCTTATACTTGTACGTTCTTGCTTTTAACGACATCATACAAGTTGTACATAATAAAATAAGGGGGCTACAATAATAAATCAATATTTTTCCAGCTTCTATCGGCCCTTCTATTCTGATATTTGAGTAATAAATAATTATCATATGAAACAATATAACTAATCCAACTTGGATTAAAACTTTCAACTTGATATCCAATTTCCCAAGCAAATCTTCACACCTCGCAAGAATTCATAGGTATATAATCATTCTTTCGGAAATTTTAATATCCATAGCGCAACAATTAGAGTTAATTGAATTACAAAGTAAACTAAAGGAAATATAAGAGCCAATCCAAAAAAATCACTGTCGAATTTTAAATCTACAAAACCATATTCAGGAGCCTCATTTCCCTTATTTTTATTTAGAAGAAACAAGAAGCTAATACTAGGAATAGTGCTTATCAAAAACCACAATAAGTTATATCTTATTTTTTGTGTCACTAAAGACATCACACAAGTTAAGTACAATAAAACTATTAGAACTGAATAAATGATAACGGCTTGTTGTACAGCCTCTTTGTCCCAATTCCCTCCTCTCAATTTCAGAAAATAAATTACACCTATATGTAAAACTACTATGAAAAAAACTTGTGCAATTGCCCTTATCCTAGTAAGAAATCTGTTGCTCATTTTATCTTTACCCCACGCCTTTCTTTTTCCTATCTATGCTTTCAAAAGCTTAACATCTTTTCTTAATTTGATTACGTAATATACGCTCAAAATAAATTGAGTAATAGAAATACCCCAAGGAAGCAGAAAGAGCATTTCAGCTTGATATTTCGGAAAGAAATTAATAGTAACGAATGCCTGCTCATAATCTCCACTCGTTTGTATTGCTTTGAAAAATAAAACAGACAAAAAACTTGGTACAATAGTTACTAAAAACCAGATGATATGGTACTTTATCCGTTGTGTCCTTATTAACAAAAAAGAATTAATCAAACAGAATAAAAGCGGTATAAAATACACCTTTAATGAGGTTATTGATACTTCTGTTCCCCATCCCTCAATTTTTATTTTTAGTAAATAAATCAGGAGCAGATGTAGTCCAAGTACCACAAGTACATAAAGAATGGCTTGGAGTGCTGCCTTCAATGATTTCATCTTCGGCCCCCTTTTTATGTAATTATCGGAATTTGAGATGATAATGAAGAGCAGAGCCTTTCTTTCGATTCACGATTAGATTCAGGCAAAGCTATTCACACCGGCGGCGACAACGTATCTACTGCAAGAAACTGCTCCTTCCGCTATAATTAACTACATATACAATGATCTCTCACGGAGGTTAAGCCTTGAGAAAAGTACTTTCAGTATTCATTCCCTGGTTGCTGATCCTCGTCGCCTGCAGCTCTAATAAAAGCAATCTAAACACTTACCTTATTCCAGAAAATTATGTCGGCTGGGTGCAGATTATCTATAATCAAGAGGGATTTGACCCTATCAAGCAGGTTAATGGGAAGAAAAACACACAACAAAAAATAGATGTCGATCAAATGATCCACGGTCACCATATAGGCGACGGCGAGTCTGTTAATAGTTCCGGTAAAATAGAGGGACCTACGGTACAAGAGTTTTTTGTCGGAACAGAGACGGAGCTTCAAAATACTCCTGATCCGGAGTATCCTGTTGAGCTTATGAAATAAAACTGGCATGAAAGTATAAATTCAGAAGCAAAGAAAGGACAGTGTACATGGAAAATATAACTAATGCAGATCAATTGGAATCCATAACCTCTATGCAATCTACAGTCAAAAAACTTGAGAGCGCTTTGTCCCAAATGACTCAAAGTGGCGCCAATACTACCCTGGTAACCAAACGGCTCCATGCTGTATCCATCGGCTTAGCGGTTCTGGAAAATGTCTGGAATCAAAAGCCTCATCCATATACACCTGAAGATTTAGCAGAGGCCGGCAAAGTCCTCACTGGTTTAACCCCTTCAGTGGAGAACAGTTATGCCAAGTCAAAGGCGGGCAGTCCACAAAGAACACTTTTGGAGCGGAGGATTAAAGCGTTGAGGCTGGCTGTTCAGGCGATTGAGGGAATGTGTTAAAATGAGAATGGTTAATCAAATAAGGACTAAAGTTCTTTACACAAGTTATACAGCAACTACTCCATCCGATGGAGAATCTAGATTAGGTGAAGACAATTGACTCGTTATAATTATTCAAAATACATAGAGAATTCTTATTTGGGATACAGTAAGGAAATTAAAGGAAGCAGTCCTTTTGATGTAAGAATTAAAGTAGAAAATCAGCTTAGTAGATGGAAAGAACAGGAGAAAAAAGCCCGGTCAAGAGAACGTCAGGCGAACTTGAAACTGAAAGCGGAGATTCTAACGTCAGAGGCGATTACAGTAATAGAGAGTTTTCGGTCCCTATTAAATTCTGCTCTTGAAAAAGGGCCTCTTTTTAACTGGGACTTAATGTATAATACGGATGATTTCGTTGAATTTTCTTTTCCTAATGCCGAACCGAATCTCGAAAAATACAGCTTCAAAGAACCTGCTCCGGAATTTCAATTCTATTTAATAAAGTATTCTGTACCTAAAGAAAGTCTGAAACATAAACTTTTTCCGTATTATAAGAATAAGTTAATTAAGCAACACCAGATTGCCAGAGACGCCTTTGATTTAGATTTACAAGAACATGAAGACAACATTCAAAAATCAATACAAAATTTCGAGAATGCATTGCATTCCTTTAATTCAAGCAAGAACAAAGCTTACAGTAATTATCTGCTCAAAAAGGAGGAATTCGAAAAAGATAAAATTGAGCATAACCGAAATATTGATACCTTCAAAAGGGATTTCGAAAATAATTTGCCTGATGCAGTATCTCAATATCTTGGCATTATTTTGGATAATTCAAACTTACCAAGTGAGTTAATCAAAACTTTTGAAGTCCAATATGATCAGCATTCAGGTACAGCAGTTATTGACTATTTCTTACCGAATATTGATGAAATCCCAAAAGTTATCGAATACAAATATATTGCTACTCGAAAAGTAATCAGTCCTATTGATATGAAGGTTAAAGAGCTTAACCAATTTTACGAAGTTACTATTTATCAATTAGCATTAAGGAGCATCTACGAAATCTTCACGAATGTTTATATTGAGGAATTCCAATCTATCATTTTTAATGGATGGGTAAATGGTATAGACAAGTCTACAGGGAATGACTTTACGTCCTGCATTATATCCTTACAGACAAATCACGCAGAATTCGCTGACCTTACATTATCTCGCGTCTCCCCCAAAGAATGTGTACGCAAATTAAAAGGACTGACTGCTGGAAGCTTAGCTCAGATGGCTCCAGTGAAACCAATAATGCAAATCAATAAGCAAGATACCCGATTTGTTGAATCTAAGACAGTATTAGCTGATTTAAACTCCACAGATAATCTGGCTGAAATGCCCTGGGAAGATTTTGAGCATTTAGTTAGGGAACTATTCTCCAAATTCTTCTCAAAAGATGGTGGAGAGGTAAATGTTACGAGGGCCAGCCGCGATGGCGGTGTAGATGCTATTGCCTTTGATCCTGATCCTATTCGTGGAGGGAAATATGTAATCCAGGCCAAGCGCTATAATAATGTAGTTGGGGTATCTGCTGTCCGCGATCTTTATGGGACCATGATTAACGAAGGTGCAGTAAAAGGTATCCTTGTAACTACCAGCCATTTTGGTAGTGATTCCAGAGAATTTGTGAAGGATAAACCCATCACATTATTAGACGGATCAAATTTGATGCATCTTTTTAAAGAACATGGATACTCAGTGCGAATTGACATAAAAGCTAAGTCTTAACAAATATAGAATTCTGCCCATTCTCCTAAAGAGGGCAGAATTCTATCCCCCTTCTTTAATGTATCAAATCATTCAAGGCCAAATGCAGCATTTATCCAAAGTAAAGTTATGATCTACGTGTTCTAGATTTTTGAAATGTTGTAATCCCTCCAAAACACCCCAACTTGAGAAGAGTGATACATGTAATGACTTCTAAGACTCTCCTACGAACTCATTTACTTTTGATGCAAAAGAATCCCAGCTTTTATCATATCCAACACTAGAATTCCATCCGTTAGAACGCAGCTTTTGAGATAACTGGATGTAATCAGCACGTTGCTTATCGTTTAGGCTAACATCAAAAGTACCGTCACTAACCTTGTACTCATTCATGTAATCGTACAATTTCATAAGAATATCTTCTTTATCCCTATCTGTTTCCATTCCACTGTGTAAGATAATTGAATCAATAGTATCATCTAGCTTCTGTGTGACAAGCGTTTCATTTTCCCATTGATTATCTTGTTGATACTGTATAGTTTCTTCAAGTTGAACTAGATCTCGTTGAATGTAAGCATTCAATAATTCATATTTCAAATCTTCATTTCTATTGACTCGTATACGATCCATAAATAATGCAGCATTTCCGAATAAAGAGACTACTAAAATCACTAAAATCCAGTTTTCCTTCTTCATATTTCTCCAACCCCTCCTGACTGCAATATAAAAACCAACGGCAGTCTTGAACTTAAAGCCCCAAACTGCCGTTGATTTATCAAATTTTATTATTCTTCTACACCTGTAGGCAGGTTTTTAACTGTTGCATGTGGCTTCGTATACATTTTATTTAGTAGGATCGTCTGCACGATAATGAATATACCGCCCACCACCCAATATAAGGGTAGCGCAGCAGGCATCCCAAAAGAAAATACACCCATCATAACCGGTGACAACAATCCGATGAAAGCCACTTGGTTATTTGGGTTTGGCTGATTCTGTGCGGAAGCGGATTGCGACAAGCGGAACTGAACGAAATACACCGCAGCAGCAATAAACGGCAAAATCATATCGGTCTGCCCCAAGCTAAACCACAGAAAATCGTGAGCGGCAATCTCCGGGGTACGGCGAATGGCATAGTAAAAGGCAAGTGTGATCGGCCACTGGAGAAGCATCGGTAAACAGCCCATACTTAAGGGGTTGAATTGATGCTTTTGGTAGAGTTGCATCATCTCGGCTTGCTGTTGCTTTTTGGCATCCGTACTAACGTCGTTCTTGTACTTTTCCTGAAGTGCAGTTAACTCCGGCTGAAGCACGGTCATCTTCTCTTTCATGTCCATTTGTTTCTTGGTTTGATTCATCATGAGCGGCATGATCGCAAGTCTAATGATGAACGTCATCAGCACGATAGATAATCCGTAGTTTCCGTGAAAAGCATTGGCGAAGAATTTGATCAGAAACGATAACGGATATATAAAAAAGTGGTTGAATATCCCTGTTGAATCGGCAGTAATCGAGTGTGCTTGGGCTGCTGTTGAACACCCGCTAAGCACAATAACCGAAATAACTGCCGTCAACAATACGAGAATGGGCTTGGCCCATGGTTGAAGCCGCATGAACTTTTTCATCGTTGTCCTCCCTAATTGAAAGTATGAATATCAATGTGGGGAAGGACATTGTCCTCTTCATCCGGTGCCTCTCTTCGCCTGGCAGTACGTACGATCCAACGCTGAATGCTGCTCGGTTGCGACAGTCTGACAGCCACATACCAAGTGGAACCCGCTGCAGCAATGTCATGATCCCAGTGAATCTCTCGTACAGAAAAATGGGCTAATGGAAATGATACTAAGGAATAGATAAGAGCGATCGAGAACGCCAATTGAACCAAGTCATAAAAATGCTCCAGCAAAGTTCACCTCCGTATGAGCCATATCGGATAAAGTTGAATACGGTTCATACGTTAGATTGACGTTGGCGTTTCGACTTACCTGCACGTTAGATTAACACATAGCAGAATGTCCTGCTCCTCACCCTTTTGATCCACAATAGAAATTTGCTCAGGCGGTTTTTCCAGGCTTCGGCCTCTAACTAACAGCTGTTGCTCCCCTTCGATAGGGTACCTTCTTATATACACTCCTGAACCGATATCCTCATAAGGATACTTGTCAAAATCGCTCCAATTCAGTGCGGCCCCCTTGTCAGCTAAGCTCTCTAATTCATTTAACGAAATATAACCGCTCGTTCCTTGCTCCTTATTACTTTGGCAGGCTGTGCATAAGATCAAGACAAATAACAATATCATTGAAAGCTTGAGGCATTTGGATAGTGTCATACAATCCCTCCAAGTTCTTATCATTCCACTGGTAATCTTAGGGATGATTATATCGTAATTTATGCGGAACCAAAAATTAATGAGTAAGTTGAATTGTGGTTGAATTACGTTCTATTGTGATATACTGAACGAAGGAGGTGGTACTTGTGTCAACGGTAAAAGAAAATTTGCTTCAATTTTTGGAGAAAGTGGAGTCAGGCAATGTTACTGCTCAAGATATTTACAATGCACAGACTCTTTTAGAGTCTTCTGTAATTATTTCTTCAAAAGGTGTGCTACGTAAGGGAAGACAGGGAAGTCATAAAAACCGCCGCATTAAATTCACTCCGTCCTTAAGTAAAGCTTTTCAATCAAATGATTTCTATACCGTTCAAGAGGTTGCTGAGCGCTTTAATGTGTCGGATAAAGCAGTATATAAATGGATTAAACAAAATAAAATTGAATGGGAACGTACCAGCCAGCATAGCAGGGATATTCGAATACCCAAGAAGCAATTTAAAAATCCTCCCGCAGAAGCGGAAGTTTCAACCCTCGAAAAATCCATTTTTAATAATGCTGCTGAGATGGAACTCGTTAACCGTAAGGATCTATACCGTGATGAAGACTAAAATTGTCATCTGGGATGGCTGCATACTTGCTGATCGGTTTATTTACCGAAACCACAGGGTTCGCAAGGAATTCGACCGGTTATATGATTTGCACATCAACGGCCTTGTAGAGTTCTGCCTGCCCAAAGCGGTTCAGGCAGAATTCTATGGTTTATTGCGCTCGGGAGGCATAGCTATCCGTACAGAAAAGGATGGGCTGATGAGACCCGTTGCTTTCGAACATGACAAACTTATGCCACTCTTCGAAATGTTCAAGGGGATTTTTAATGTGGAATTTCTGGATTCATTGGGGCAAATAAACTGGCCTGAATTTTCAGACGATTATAAATTAATTGTGGAAGAAATTATGCAAGAGGAGTATGGCTGGAGACATAAAGGCCAGGATGTGATTGAACAATATCTAGGGAAGACAATTGCCATGTTACAGGAGGAAGCAAAGCAGGAACGGGGACGTAAAAAGCCGCTGAAGGACATGGATGATTATCCGGTAATGGCTGCAGCCATTATACATAACGCCGACATCATTGTAACTTATAATCTTAAGGATTTTATTGATCCATTTGGCCAAATTCGTGTGATGAATCTGGATACATTTCTATTACCGGAGACACAGGATTCGCTGTTTTAAGATTTATAACCATTAACTTAAAAAGGATGCTAAGAGTGTACGCACACTCCTATCATCCTTTTTACTTCTTCACTTCACCTCAGCCCCATACCTCTCCTTCCAATGCTCCAGCCACTGCGAATAATCCAGCCCTTTGATCTCCTTCAGCGTCTTCCCTTGGATGGAGTACTCTCCGCCGGCCACGACGAGATTCTTGATTATGCTTAGCGGACCCGAGGTTCCGCCTATGACCTCATGATCTGCTAGCATGACATTTACGGCAATCCTGTACTCGTCCGGGGGATATTGCTGTTCCAGGGGATGATTCTCCACGATGAATCGGTAAGTTATGATTTTTTTGCCGAAATAGGCATCAGGTTCTTGCTTCTGTACCGACCAGAGCTGCATGTAATCCAGATTCTCAAGCATGCTCTGATCCAATGTATATTGGGCAACTTCTCCTGCAGGGTCAACGATCTTGTAACCAAGAGTCTCCACATACCCGGCGGCGATTTGCTCGTCAGTCTCACCTTCGGCGGTGCCTCCCTTATTACTGCATCCCATTACAGCCAACAATGCCAGGCTAAACAGTAGGAATAATCCGATGAGCCGGTTCATTCGTTTCGTCCCAGGCTCATTGCAATACGTCTGAGGCTCTTCTTCTCTGGACAGCGGAGATTACAACCGGGACAGCAAAGACAAGAGATATTCCGAACAGGACGATAGCTGTAATTAAAGAGTTATGCCCCCCGTCAGAAGAAGCGGCATGATGGCCGCCACCCACCAGGATTGCCCCATCATTAGAATTGCGGTTCATAGAATTCAAGGCATCTGCCGATTCGCTAACCGCTTCCCTAACCTCTGAAGGACTGATATTCTGCTCATTCGTTAAATCAATATAGGTCTCGTTAACCTCATTGTTTATATAGAGATAATCCAGCTCGTAGCGTTTGTCGTCAATCAGCTCTACAGTGCCCTTTCCGGCATACTCTGCTTCCAGCCGCTTCACGGTGTTGTCAAAATCATTATGATTGCTGATGTTATAGATCGTCCATGCCCCTGACTCCAGAGTAGCCTCGATCACTCCAACCTGGGCCTCTTCCAGATAAAGAGGAAATTTATAACCCGCCATTTCATGTGAAATGGAGTTGTCCTGGACATTCAACTGGTAATAGGGGATTCCTTCCCCCAGAGTGGCCTCATGAAAGCTTGTTTTGCCCGTACCGTGAAAGTTATCCTTCTGGGCTTCAAGGCTATCCGCATAATACTCTTTATATTCCTGCTCAATGGCCCCTTTGATCTCTGCCCCAGCCTTCTCAAGACCAGAATCGGCATATGCAGCATTTCCAGCCAGTGACAGAGCCATAACAGCGGTTAATAGCAACGCACGAATTTTCAAAAAAAGCCCTCCAATTGTTGTTTGTATTAGGTCATTAATTTCAATTAATATTGTTTACTGTATTAACCCACTTATAAGTGGAATTGCTCTTAAACGTAGAATAGCCTTGAACGTTGCTCGAACCATCTGCCGGATCAATAAAATATAAGTTCTGAATATTGTTAGTGGTGTTGTAGTAATACCCTTTAACTACAAAGGCATGGCCAATACTAGAGCCAGCCTTGCTCGTAAACGCAAGAACATTGGAGTAATTATCTATATTGCTGACTAAACTATTGTACGACGGCACACTTAGTGATGCAGATGAGCTTACGCCATAGGCGGCAAGTCCTGCCTGGGCATCGTAGACCGTCCCGGCCGTGTCCATGTATATGCCCTTTGCAGCCTTCACTATATTTTGCTGGGTGGCGCTGGATTTCCCCAGATATTGTCCAGCCATGCTGGATACAGCCGCCCAGCACAGATAGCTGCCCTGTTGTACTTGGGAAGTTACGTCATGAACAGTAACTCCAGAAGCAGCATATACGCTGCCTGCAAACAGAGAAGCCGAGATCATCGAACTAAACAGAATTGACAGCGGTTTCAATTTCATTTTTTTCACTTTTTTCAAATCCCTCTTGGAGTATTGATCCATCGGCCGACAGAACTGTAGATAATACTATCATAAAATACTTTATTTGGAATATCGAATTTAAAGCTTTTATATTGAAAATCATAGATTTAACAATCTGCCAAAGGATTATTTCCAGCTTGCCACTCCAGATTTAAGTATACACCTTGTGCAACCAGTTATCCGGGCGTATACTTCTAGTAGGGGGCGATGAGATGAGCAGAATGAAGAAAATTACGATATTTACGGGTGTTGGATTGTTGAGCGTTGTTGTCATTGCCATTGTTGCGGTCTACGCCTTCGTAATCCGGCGGCCGGTGACCATTACCCCCGTGATCGCGGAAGTGAAGCCTTACGAGTGGAACAAGGTTAAGCTGGGCGGGAATGTCCTTTCAAGTGATGGATCGCCGTATTTCATATGGAATAAAACCGGGGAATCGGACAACTGGATCGTTTTCTTCTCCGGGGGCGGGGCCAGTTGGGATGCGCAAAGTGCCGCACACCCCATTAAGCTTATGAACTTCATCAAAGGCGGGGATACCGGCAACTACTTCCCGGACATCCCCTTCTATATGCTGACCTTGCTAAGGGGAATGATGGATACGGATAATCCGGTGAATCCTTTTCATGGCTGGAATGTCGTCTATCTCCCCTACTCGACCGGTGATTTCCATATCGGCAACCGCACCGCTGAATACCGGAAAGAGGATGGCACCCCCTTCACGATGCGTTATAACGGGAGTAATAATGTGCGCAGCAGCCTCGATTGGATCTATGCGAATGTCGATAAGCCGGAGAAGCTGCTGATTGCAGGTGAAAGCGCGGGCGGGTTCGGGTCTGCCTTCTGGGCGCCTGAAATCGCGGCTCACTACAAAGACTCGGAGATCTTCCAATATTCGGACAGCTCCTTTCTGAAATCAGACAAATGGCCGAATGTAATAGACCAGGAATGGCACGCAGACTTCGTTAAGAATTTCGGATACGCCCCGGAAGCGGATATCATCGGGGCTGCTTTTCGGGCGAACGGTCATCTAATGCCTCCGGGTACGGTACTCCTGCAATCCTACTCGGTATACGACGAGATTCTGATCCACTTTCAGAACAATATCAACGATTACAAGGGGCCAAGAGATCGGAGGATTATTAATGAATGGTCACAGGAAATGCGGCAGTCTGTATCCTCTGTGGCTGCTGCTGTACCGAATTACTATTACTATCTGACCGATTATGGGCTGAATGCAGCGAAGGGGACGACCCCGCATACTTTCGCCACCCGGGAGACCTTCTATCAGGCGGAGCAGGATGGCGTGAAGCTTGTGAAGTGGCTGGGGGATGTGGTCAATCAGCAGAACCTCTATTCGGTGGGCAGCAAGTTCCTTAAGCCCCCGCAGCCAGCTCAGGAATAGTCCGGGAAGCAGCGGAATACCAGGATAACAGCATAAGGACAGGAGAGGAAATCATTGAATTTGCGTGAGAAGCAGCAACAATTAACGAGGGGCCTTATTAAGGATACTACGCTGGAGCTGTTCTGTGCCCAGGGCATTGAGCGCACGGATATGGCTCAGATTGCCGGACAGGCCGGTGTCTCCCGGCGCACGCTGTACCATCATTATAAGGACAAGGAAGAACTCGCCGCTCAACTCTATGTCGATAATCTGGAGCAGATGTTTGGACAGCTGCTGTTTGATTTCGATTTTGCACAGCCGGTACAGTCTCTGGAGAAGATTCTGGATCAATACCTGGAGCTGAGAGAGCATCAGGAGTCACTGATTTATTATGATGCCCTTTTTGGAGTCTACTACAGTACTCTCTCCAAAAATCCGGCTGAACTCCCTGACTTCAAGAAGGCCATGGAAGTCTGGTATTCCCGGTATATCAGCCTGGAGAGCGCCTCGGTGGCTCCGGAGCATCAAAAAAAGTGGCTGGACCTTCTACAGAAGTCCACCCACCTGTATTTCATGTATTTACAAAAAGCGGTTATTCTTACCCGCCAGCGGGGCGGTTCAGTTACGGAAGAAGACCGGGCAACAGACCGGCAATTCAAGGATTTCATTATGTCTGGCGTACGGGCAACCTGACAATAATCGTCGTGCCTACTCCTGCCGCACCGTCTACGTCAATACTGCCCTGATGCAGGGAGACGATTTTTGAAACAATAGCCAGTCCCAGACCGTTCCCGCTATTACTTCCATTCCGCGACTTGTCTACTGTATAGAATCTTTGGAACACGGCACCCCACTCCTCCGGGGAGATCCCGATGCCATTATCGCTGATAGTGACGGCAACTTCCGCTGCACTGTGGTCTATACGGATGCTGATCTTCCCGCCTTCCGGCGTGAACTTGATGCTGTTGCTGAGCAGATTCATCCATACCTGCTTCAGCTGATCTTCATCCCCTGTGATATGAACAGCTTCCGGCAGCTCCAGATCAATAATGAGGCTCCGGGCTGACCACTGCGGCTCACAGGTCACCACGATCGTTCGGATCTGCTCGTCCAGACGGAAGGGGACTGCCGTGAAGGGGTGATGCTCGGAATCCAGGGAAGCCAGCTTCAGCAGATTATCACTTAGCCGGGACAGACGTCCGCTCTCCGCAATGATGATATCCAGATAGTCCTTACGTTCCTCTTCGGCAATCAGATCATTGCTCTGCAGCGCCCTGGCAAAACCGGATATGGAGGTAAGCGGTGTCTGGATTTCATGGGAGACATTGGAGACAAAATCCTGCCTCATCTGCTCCAGCTGCTTCAGTTCCCCCGCCATCTCCACATAGCTCTGGGTCAGCTCCCCGATCTCGTCCACACGGTTCATTCTGAGATCCACTTCGAAATCACCCTTGGCCAATCTTCTGGTGGCATTCGTCAAAGCCTTGATCGGCTCCACCAGATATCTGGCAGCCACAACAATACATACGCTTCCCAGCACAAGCACGAGCAGCAGCACAAAGAGTACCAGCCGGTTGACAAGATGTTCGTTCTCGGCAGAATACTGCAGGAACATCGCACGCCACTCCCCCTTGAGCAAGAAGGGCATTCCGATGAACGTATCATTATCTTCCGTGGAGGAACGATAGACCTTACCCTGCAACACTTGCCGGACAGCGCCGGGGGTGATGGTCACAGCCGGACTATCCGAGAGACCGTAAAAGCTATGTTCCCCCGAGGGATGGTACATGTGGATAGGATGCGCCGATATTTTAACCATACTATTCAGGAACTCATCCATATCTGTAGGCTTGGCGTCATCATAGCGGTGAATAATCTCCCTGCCCACGGTGATCATCTCATTCTGTCCCTCATAGCTTATCTGCTTCTGAAATACATACAAGCCGATGAAAAAGGAACAGATCAGACTAAAGACAATAATGCCAAGAAACGTGAGAATGATCCGGACATACAATGTCTTGATCATGGCTCAGGGATCAGCCGGTATCCCAGGCCGCGGGCGGTTTCAATCTGAAAACCCTCGCCATTGCCGCTGAACTTCTCTCTAAGCCGGCTGATATGCACATCTACCGTCCGCCCGTCCCCTTCATAATGGAGTCCCCAGACTTGCTGAATCAGTTGTTCTCTGGTGAAGATCTGCCTGGGGTGGCTGACCAGCAGAAACAGAAGATCAAATTCCTTCAAGGGCAGCGTGACCGGTGCCCCGCCGCGTGTAACCTGAAAGGTCCGGCGGTTAAGCACCACATTGCCTAGCTGCACGGACTGGGAAGTAACTACCAGTGAGCGTTTGAGCAGCGCTTTTACCCGCATCACCAGCTCCATCGGATCAAACGGCTTGGTCAGGTAATCGTCCGTTCCGAGCTGAAACCCTTTGATTTTGTGGGCGGATTCCGCTTTGGCCGTTACCATGAGGAGAGGGAGATTGGCATCTGAACGCCTGATTTCCCTACACAGCTCCCAGCCGTTCAGTCCCGGCATCATAATATCCAGAATAACAAGATCAATCTGTGAGTTCTCTATGATGTACAAGGCCTTGGTGCCGTCCCCGGCTTCTTCGAGGTGGAACCCTTCTTTGCGCAGATATAGAGACATCAGCTTCCGGATATTGTCATCATCATCCGCGATAAGTATTGTAGCCACGGGCATCCTTCTCTCTTAAGCGTTATCCAAACTGCCAGCCGAGCAGATTCCAATAGTAGAAGAAGATCGTCAGTACGACAGCCGAAAGCGTCACTAACGTGTAATGCACCCGCTTCAAGGCGGTCCAATACTTATTCCTCCAAACCAGTACAGCCGAGACCAACATTGCTAAGGTCAAGCCCGCCATAATGATTGGCATAACCAGACTGACAGACAGCAACGGACTGATACCGCTGAGCTTCTGCATAATGTCCATAGACATAATGATCATAAACAGAGTAATAAAAGACAACAGCGCCCAAACGGAAGTTCCCGCAGATAACCGGATGGCCCGCTTTTCCGGGAGCGTCATCGCCTTGAACCTGCGTCTGAAGAAGATAGGTCCGGGCAATGCCGTGAGGAAGATGAATCCCACTACTCCAAGCAGGATGAGCCAAAACTTACTCTGATCCAAAAGCGGCGTACGCTCCAGCGGCATCTCCGGGGCCATGTCCAGGAGCATATGTGTCACTGTGCCGGACTCATCCGTAAGGAAAGCGATCTGATCGGTCCCTTCCTCCAGCTGGAACAGGTTAGGGGCGATTGCTCTGTACAACTGTTGTTCACTGCCGCTTCCCAAGGATATTTTGTTATCCACAACCGTAACATTCAGCTGGGCAAAAAAGTTAAAGAACTTGTCAATATCACTTAGGTTGCGGCGTGTAAATTGATAGGAGCCGGCATATTTCTGCACGGATTCTGCGGAAGCGGAGAACTCCGGCTGCTTCACTTCGGAAGCGGGATAATACCGGTTGAACAAGGCCTGGACCAGATGGGTCGCAGCTTCGCTGCCTTGACCTCCATTATAGGATAAGAAAATCCCCAGCTGCTTGGCTGGCGCGAGATATAATTCCGTATTGAACATGGGATCGGAGCCGCCATGAGAGATTAACCTTACCCCGTTCACCCGTTTCTCTGCGAATCCGAGAGCGACTCCCGGCAGGCGCTTATCGAGCTGGAATGCCGTTGAATGCATGAGTGCAGCAGTCTCAGGCTTCAGAATCTGCCCGTCGCCATATTCACCGTTCTGCAGATGCGCGATCATGAAATGGGCCATGTCTAATGCAGATACGGTACCCGAGCCGGCAGGACGAAATCCGCCCTCGAAGGTAGGTGTGCCTGGAATAAAGCTGCCGTTCTCGCTGTTATACCCTACCACCTGGTTAGGGATGAATGACTCCGGCAATGGCTCCACGACCGTCGAATGCTTCATGTCCAGCGGATCGAAGATATTCTTCTGAATATAATCATTATAAGGAATACCGCTGACATCCTCCACGATCATCCCGGCAAGCGTGGCTCCATAGTTAGAATAGGCACTCATCTCACCGGGCGGTCTGATCCGGGCGAGCATATGTTTATTGAGTGTCTCCGAGATGGAACCGGGCAGTCCGGCAGGATCAGTGACGATCTGATAACCGACTCCGCCCTCTTCAAAGCCTGCTGTATGGGTCATCAAATGACGCATGGTGATCGGTTCAGGATAAGTGGCAGGAATCTTCACGGATTTCAGGTAGGTGTTAATGTCCGTATCCAGATCAATCTTCCCCTGTTCCACCAGCTGCATCACAGCTGTCCAGGTGAACAGCTTGGTCGTTGAAGCGATTCGGAACATGCTGGTGGCAGGGTCAACCGGAGCCGCTTGCTCCAGATTGGAACTGCCATACCCTTTGCCCAAAATGATCTTGCCGTCCTTCACGATGGAGATCACCGCTCCCGGAATTTGCAGCCGGTTCATATATTCTTCCATCATCCCATCCACAAAGGCAGTCAGGCCTGCCGTATCCTCAAGATTGGCAGGTGCTTCAATCCGCGACCCCGGAGAAGCGGCTTGCCCCGTCTCCGCCTGGGCATGTTTCCCGGGAAATATTAGGCCTGCGCCTAACCCCAGCACAGCCAGCATGGCCATACCGGCGATCAGCTTTTTTTTCATTAATCTTAACATGATTACCCTCCGCATCATCTGTCTATTTTAAGCTTCATCCGCCTGACACTTATAGAGATTATCAGAGTAGTGTGAATGGAACGTTAACAGCGTAAACCTTCTGCACATAGAATAGTCGAGAGAAATCACTATTATACAAAAAAGACTGCCGAGAAGATCTCGACAGCCCTGAGAAAGAGGATTTCCTTTTTTTATTTGATTTCCTCTATTTGATTTAAGATGTTTTTCCGGAAAATAGTTGAATAGTACATAACTAAATAGTTAAAGGTTGTATTGAATTCACTCGTATCAAATTCAGATGGCACCTTTAGATCAACTTTTTCTCCCAGCTTCATGGTCACAGTAATATTGTGTTTGCCAATTTCTTCAATCTGTACAATTGCAGCAGTACTGCTTTTCAGACTATTTAACAAGATAATCATGACGAATAGGATTAGTACAACCCATAAGATTTTTGTTTTGTTTACTATTATCTCCTCCCATTAATTGGCTGTTAACTGCATAGTAGTCAGGCAAGTATCATCGCTCTCAAAGGTGGAAATCTCGGACTGGGCTTTTCTGCCGTCCTGTGAGATGGTCATCCGGTAGTTCTGGTCGCGTGGGAGCCAGAGGTCGATGAAGCCGTTCGACTGGGATTTCACGGACTTGTTCATCACTTCCTTGCCTTCGGCGTCTTCGATGTATACGTCAAATTCCTGGTCCGTCAGCTCTCCCTGGCAGCCGGTCAGGCTGTGCGTTGCGCAGGGATGCGTCTTCTGCACATAGGGAGCCACGGACAGGAAAAATTCTTTCTCCGGCAGATCATAGGTTGCTTCATTAGGACCGCCGCTGTCCACGATAAGCTGGGTCGAGGTAATCGAGGCGGATTCTGCCGTCAAGGTGCGTGAGCTGAAGTCAGCCACCATCTGCTTAATGTCTCCGCTGAAGGACTGGCTGACCGGCTGGCTGCTGACCGTAGTTACTTCCTCTTCTGCCGTCTTACGACCCTCGTTTCCCGCATACCAAAAGATTCCAACCGCTGCAATGGCTGCGCATGTACCTATTAAGATTTGTTTTCTCATACTCCGTATATTCATCTCCCTGTGGAATGTAATGTTCCTTATAGAATGAGGGCTCAATAGCCTATTTCTTCCCTCAATTCGTGTTCCATAAACAGGATATCACGTTTCATTTCCTTCATGCTAGCTCTGGAAATCCGCCCGTTCTCGAACATTAGCTGAATGTTGTCACGCTCCAGTTGGATGCCTGCTCTTGACAGCTCCTGCAGCGCTTCTTCGAACTCCCGTTTCGTGGCAGAGATGGACTCTGTACGGGTTAATCTCAACCGCCCCCGCTCATAGCGCATGATCAGGGCACTGATGACTTCCGGTTCAGTCTCCCCTGTATGCTGCAGCTCTCTAAGCTGCTCAAGAACATAATTAAAATTGCCCGACTGCAGCCGGTTCCATTCCTCACGCCGCTCCTGCCTGCTTAGGCGTACCTGCTGGATCACCCCGACAATCTCCTCCCAGCTTCGGATCGGGACCAGATCATTCCTGTACTCCGGGTCCCGGGTATACATGAATAGCTGCCTGTTCAGCCTGATCAGATAACGGTAGGCCGTGTAAGGGTTCACCTCGCGCCGCTTCACTGCAAGCAGGGTATATTCTCTCTGCCACTTAAGCGCAGCAATGCCAAGCAGCCGTTCCATTTCCTCGGCATCTTCATTCTTTTTGAGCATACGGATTCTAGCGTTATAGGTGCTGATCAAGTGGTTCAGGGCCATCCGGGATTGATCCGTAGCCTGTTCGTTGAGTCCGGCAACTACGCTGCGCAGGATTTCGATTCTAGCCTCCACCTCTTCGGCATTATGCTCCGCTTCATCATCCGTGCCGAGCAATAAGGGAAGCAGATAGTTGGAGGCCAGCAGTGTCCACAGAATCACACCCGCCGCGAGAAAAATAATCAGGTCCCTGGCCGGGAACCGCGAGCCGTCATCGAGGAAAAACGGCAGCGACATCGTACTCGCAAGCGTGATCGTCCCCCGGACCCCGGACAGTGTGAGAATGAGAGCTTTTTTGAACTCCAGCTTCCAGGGCCCCCGCGGCTCCTCCCCTTCGGGAATATCCATGATCAGCATCCAGATCAGCCGCAGGCCGAGAACGGCAGCCGTTAATAACAGGGTGTACATAATAACCTGGAAATTCCCGATATCCGGGTTGTTCCAGACCGTTTGTATGATCTCCGGCAGTTGGGTACCCAGCAGCAGGAAGACTAGTCCGTTCAGGACAAAGATAATGACGGACCAGGTGCTTTTGGACACAATATTCAGCTTGGCTACCTCAGGATTCATCTGTTTATATCCGAAGGAATGGGCAATCCCGGCACTGACAACCGCCAGTATGCCATTGACCCCCAATTCCTCAGCGGCCATAAAAATAGCAAACGGCGTCAGAATTTCAATCAGCATATGTAAGGTGACATTCTCCATCCCGAGTCTGCGCAGCCAGCGGACCAAACCGTATTTAATCAGCGTGAGTACAAGGCCAAGCACGACACCGCCGAGTGAGATAGAAATAAAGCTCAGACTGGCCGTCTTGAAGGAGAATGCTCCGGTGACCATAGCGGCAACAGCAAATTGAAACGACACCAGACCGGATGCGTCGTTAATTAAAGATTCTCCTTCGAGAATTTGCATCGTCTGATGCGGAATTTTAACCTTTTGCTCCAATGCGCCTACGGCGATGGCATCGGTGGGAGCAAGCGCCGCCGCCAGGGCAAACGCAGCCGCCAAAGGAAGAATAGGCAGCAGCCAATGCAGAAAATACCCCAGAATGCCCACGGTCAGAAAAACCAGTCCCAGCGCCAGCAGCAATATCGGCTTTTTCAGCTTCCACAAGGCCACTTTATCCGAAAGCCTGCCGTCATTGAACAGTAAGGGCGCAATGAACAATAACAAGAACAGCTCCGGGTTCAACTCCAGCTCATAATGCAGGGGAAGCAAGGTCATAGCCACGCCCAATGCAATTTGAATAATCGGCACGGAGACCGAGGGAATGAACCGGTTCACCAGATTAGATAACGAGATAGCCGCCAGCATCAGCAAAATCATTTCAAATAACTCCAAACTTATCCAACCTCCAACTCTGCACTTGCGTGTGCAGATACTAAATTACGTTATGTATTTAAACTCAGTATAAACGATCTGGGAGGAAATATCCTCTTGAATCCCGGTGTAGCTTTACAGGCAACCATTCAACGGCTGATGGAACAAGCAGGAGTATAATTATCTCAGACGAAGAACGTCCCAAGCTGCAACTGGCAGAGGGGCGTTCTTTTTTTGTGCAAATCAGAGATGGAGGGAATGGATATGGATTTTGACAAAGCGCATCAGCTGTTCTTGGAGCGGCATTTGTCGGTCAGAACCGGAGAGCGCAGAGGCCGGCTGTCACGGGGGCATCAGTATGCGGAAAAGCTGCTGCTTCAGAATGTCTGGTGGCCGCTGTTCGGCAATCTGGATGATCTGCATCCGGAGTATGAAGTCTACGACTGGAACCGTAAATCGCAGTTTCTGGATTGTGCATTTCTCCCGGCCTACGGGAGATTCGGACTGGAGTGTGACGGGTATCAGAGCCATGTGAAGGATATGGACCAGGAGAAGTTCAGCTATTCACTGAACCGGGATACTTTTCTGAACGGACTGGGCTGGAGGATTATCCACTTCTCCTTCGATGATGTGCAGAATCGTCAGATATTGCAACTTGGCTATCTAGATACTGGGGTGTGCGGGAGAATTGTTGCAGGAAATGCAGGAAGCTTAACGTAAAGTTACTTAAATGCGGAGTATTCCTGCTTTTTGTGCAACATTTTCTGATTATGGCCCCTTAAGGAGAGGCAATGTTGCATTATGTGCAGGAATTGTAATTGTGCAAACGCCTCTACTCCCAAATCAGCAGGGGGACGGCACAACGGACGGTTCAGCGTATGGCCTGCGGATAGCTCAATGAATAGCTCAGCAGATGGCTCAGGGGGTGCCTCAGCGCATGGCTCAACGCATGCACGCTCACGCACAGAAGAACAACCCGCCTATTTCATAAGCGGGTTAACCTCCTGCTCCATTTGTGCGAGCAGCTTCTCTACAGTAGAAGTTTGTGTGTAGAGCCCGTCCAGCAACAGCTGGATCTTGGTATCAATCTGCTGCCAATTCTTATGACCCGGCGCGATGCGGGCAGTGGCGATCTGGTCGAGAACCGCCCGCTGAATACTCTCCGGTGAAGGCTCGGAGGCTGCCCGCAGGAAGACGTCGGATTCCAGCACAGACTTACGTGACGGGACAAAATACTGCGCAGAGATACTCATGGACCCGGCGCTGGTGATGAACTTGAGGAGTTCCGCCGCTTCCGCCGGATGCGCCGTCTCGAATACGGACACTCCCGCATAACCGAGGGAGGTCCCTGTCCCCTTAATGCCCGCCGGCATCGGGGCGATATCCCAGGCAAAATCGGTGACCGCCCGGGCTTTGGAGGTATAGCTGTAACGGTCCGTATACATACCGATCCGGCCGCTGTCGAACGTCAGCTCATCCCCGGGCAGCGGATGCACCTTGTTCTTGAACATCATATCGCTATAGAGCTGCAGCGCTTCCTTCCCTGCGGGGGAATTCAGCGCAAACGATGCTCCGCCGCTGTCGAACAGCTCTGCCCCGTGCGACCAGAGCAGCGGCAGCAGCGCATCCGACCAGTTGTTCCAGTCGCGGACCAGCTTCACACCGTAGATGCCGCGCTGCGGGTCGGTGATGCTTCGCGCCGCCTTAAGGAACTCCTCATAGTTCCATTTCCCTTCCTCGTACAGCTCCGTTGGCGTCTTCAAGCCTTTGGCAAGGAACAGGTCCTTATTGTAATAGATAAGTACCGGGGGCGTGGAGAAGGGTATTCCGTACAGCCGGTCCTCCCGCCTGAAGATATCGAGGGTAGACGGATAGATATCAGCGTAATTGTACCCGGCGTCTTCCTCCACCTCTGCTGCAATATCCACCAGCTGGCCCGATTCCAGGAGCTGCGGAATCATCCGTTCCGCCAGCCAGCCGGCATCCGGGGCCGTACGGGAGGCCAGCATAATCGACAGCTTTTGCTGGTAGTCGGCAAAAGGAATCGTCATGACCTCTACCTCTATCCCGGAATGAAGCTGCTCGAATTCATCCACCAGCCCCTCAACCATTGCTTTCTGCGCATCATTGCCCCAGATGCTGAACTTCAGCTTCACAGGCTCCTGCTCCGCAGCCGTCTTAGTTCCTGCTTCTTTGTCCCCTGATGTCCCCTCAGGCGCTCCGTTTCCTGCACCTGAGGAGCAGCCTGCAGCCAACAGCACCGCAGCCATCAGACCTAGCAGCCTTGTCCGCATCCTTATGCCTCCTCCTGTCTGTCCCCGGCGGGGCCGGTGTTGTTCATTGCTTCCCAGTTCATCGGCAGCCGCAGCGAGACCGTTACGCCGCGCCCTGCCGTGTTATCCAGTGTCAGGCCGTAAGGCTCCCCATAGAGCAGCCGCAGCCGCTGATGGACATTGCGCAGTGCGAACCCCTTGAGTATCCGGCCGAAGCCTCCCTGCTCCGCATCGGCTACGGCCCGGGGCTGACGGCCATATAGCTGTTCTTCAAGCTCCAGCATCCGTCCGGCGGTGATGCCCAGGCCATCATCCTTCACCGACAGAATCAGGTCCTCTTCCCTGGCAGAAGCCGTCAAGGTAAGGTGCAGCCTGTCTTGTCCCATCGCATGTTCAATGACATTCTCGATCAGCGGCTGGAGAATCAGCTTCGGCACCACACAGTAGTCGAAGGAAGAATCAATGTGAATGACGGCTTGCAGCTTGTCACCGAGGCGCATGCCCTGAATGCGCAGATAGGCTTCCACAAATCTCACCTCATCCAGCACATACACCATCTGTTCCCGGTGGCCTACTGTGTAGCGCAGCAGCTTCCCCAGACTGGTCACTACACCGGAGAGCTCGCGGGTATTGCCCTGCAAGGCCAGCATGTTCACCATCTCCAGCGTGTTGTACAGAAAATGCGGATGAATCTGGCTCTGCAGCGCCAGCAGCTCTGCCTCCCGCTCCTTCAGCCGGGTCTCATAGACCTCTTTGACCAGACGGTCGATCTCGCCGATCATCGTATTGAACCCCTCGGTCAGCTGCCCGATCTCATCGCTGGTAGTGACCGTCGCGCGTTCCAGGAACAGCCCCCGCTTCACCTGTCTCATCTTCGACTGCAGGTGGGCAATCGGCTTAATCAGGCGGCTGGACAGCAGAATGGCTGCCGCATAAGCCGCCATCAAGGCAACGATCGACACCACCAGCGTAGAGTTGGTTAACTCACGGGCGTCCTCCCGGAGCTGCGCACGCGGAATCAGGGAGGTGACCTTCAGTCCCGTGTAGGAAGACTCCGCAGAGGCCGTAATATACGATTCGCGTGAGTCGGGAAGCCGGCCGGCCCCAGAGTACAGGACCACCTGGTCCTTGCCTGTAATCTGCAGCAGGCCGCTCCCGCTGGAGCGGACCGTCGAGACAATAGACCCGAAGCCCCGGGGCATCAGATCCACCTTGACAATCCCCAGCATGGCATGGGTGTATGGCTCACGGATGACTCTGGCTACAGAGATCACCCCCTGCTTCGGTTCTGTATAATAAGCGGCAGTATGCGGAGGAAGAATGGCCAGGCCGCCGTCCTCCTGCTCGATGGTCTCCATCCATTCTGCCATGCTGCGGTCCCACCGCTTCCTTACGCTCTGATCCAGGTTGCTGAAGATTCCTCCGTCATTGGTGAACACCAGAATGCTCTCGATCTCGCCCCTGTCAAAAGCCAGAGAAGAGATAAACAGATTCATCTTCAGCGTCTCATCTGTGGTCAGATAGGTGCTGGCGGGTCCCGCGCCCCTGTGCTTCCTTAGAATCTGCATCATATCCTCATCGTAGAGCGGCGCAAGGGTAAGCCGGTCCAGCTCCTTAATATAATGCTCCAGGTTAATACTGATCTGGCTTACGACCTGATCGGACAGCTCCACCGTGCTGCGTTCTACTCCGGCGGTATATTTCTTATAGCTGATGGTGCCGATGACCACAAACGGAATGGTGATCAGCAGGCAGAATAATATGATAAATTTGGTGCGCAGCGGCACATAGAGTGTTTTTTTATTGGTTCCTTTTCTGAACGGCATGTCAGGCAGCCTCCCGGACTCTGATTCCTTACACCAAGATAGCATAATTTGAGGATGAAGTCAGAGCCGTTCGCCAGGTGTATTTACCAGCAGGAGGCAGCCGCTCAGAGCATCCGGCTCAGCCGTTCTCAAGCTCCTCCGCCCAAACGTCTGTCTGCCTCCAGAATTCGGCGGCTGTCAGGGTGCCGCTGTGAATCATATAAGCATAATCCAGCAGATTCGGCAGGCAGGGCAGGTCCAGGAGATAACGGCTGAACGCATGGGCGGCAATCTCCGAGGTCCGGGTCACGCTGGCCCGGATACGCAGCGGCCCCAGAGAGAGGCTGCTGATATCATCCAGCCGCTTGTTGGTGTATCCCAGCTCCGTGAATTCCAGATCGTGGAACAGCTCATGGGCGAGATGAATGTCGGTGACTTCCTTCAGGCTGAAGGAACGGCCGGGAAGCAGCACCCCGGCACATTGCCGCAGCTCCTCCATGGAGGACCGGTACAGTGTAATGATGCGTTCCTTAGCCGACAGCTCAATCTGGGCGCGGAAGCGGATCTGCCCGATGGTGCCCTTCCGTTCATTGAGATTCACCCGGATGCCCCTGTCCCTGCAGATGGCTCCGACATCCGTGCCATAGCGGGCTTTGAACGCCAGAGCCTGCTCCTTCCCGATGGCCAGCGGACGCTCCACATAATAACGCCGTTTGCCCTGCGGTATCCGGTGGAACAGCAGATCATTCTTCAGCTCGGCATAACCCAGCACGCGGTCGTCCGGTACGGTGTTCGCTGCGGTCTTCATCCTTAGGTGCACCTCCTACTGATAGACGACAGCGAGCATCTCGCTGTTGTCCTCAAGCAATTGTGTTTCCACTTCAAGAATGGAGAACAGCTGCTCCTTGGTCTGCATCCCGGTCAGATCGAGCATTTTTTCCTTATAGAAGATGAAGGTCTTCGGGATCGTGGCATTGGCGTCCGAATAGATCGTATTCTCTTCCAGGAACGAGGCGAACCGGTCGGCCATATTTTTCTTCAAAAAAGCCAGATGATACGCATTCGTCTTCTTGAAGCGCACCACCCCCTCACGATCCAGCACGCCGACATGGCTGAGCTTCTTCTTGACCAGCCCGAACATGGACTTCTTAATCTCGCTGGACTCGAACAGATACCATCTGCCGGAGGCTGCCTTCAGCTCCGTCTGCTCCGCCGGCTGGCCCAGCGCATCCGCCGCCGTCCGCATCAGCTCGTTCACCGGCACCTCGCGGCTGGCCAGATCCTTCGAGCGCAGCTCGGTGGAGCCGGTGGCAATCGCCCGCAGAATATTGCGCTGGGAGTCAATCTCGATCGTGACATCGACCGTGGATTCGTTCGCCCCGGACTGGACGATTTTGTCCATAATCTCTGCCCGGATCAGCTTGATATCCCGCTCCGTCGCGCCAACGACAGTCTTCTCAATCTGCTCGCGGACCATCGCCATCCCGACGCCAATCGTGGAGATATACGGCGCATTGTTCGCAATCTGGTGCTTGAAGCCTTCCTTGGCAGCCATGGCCGGAACCAGAACCGCTCCGCTGCCTCCGCCGCCGACCAGCGTAATGAATCCGGTGTCCAGCTCATAATCGCTGATCATCTGATTCACCACAGCCATGACCTTGCGGATAGCAATATCCATCGCGGCCCTTGCGGCCTCCTCGGCAGACATCCCCAGATGGGCACCCAGCGTCTGCCAGGCGATCCGCGTGCTCTCCATATTCCCGCGGGCATAATCCGTCTCCGGCACATGGTTCAGCAGATTCGCTGCTCCTGCCAGGGTCAGCGCATATTCATGTCCTCCCCTGCTACGAACCGTGACATAATCCGGGTCTCCTTCGCGCGGGCTGACAAGACCGATCACGGGCTGCTCCAGGTTCTCCTTGCCGGTGAAGCATTCGTATTCCAGACCGGCGATATGGGCGCTCCGCGGTCCGACATCCGTGATCTTCCCCCCGCCGATCTGGATCATGCTCCCCCCGGCCACGGCCAGCGTCCGCACATCCAGCGAGCGCAGATAGGTCTTATGCCCGCCGACCTGAGCATTCTCAATCATCACCTTGCCGTTCTTGATCACGGAAATATCTACACTCGTACCTCCGACCTCGAAGAAAATACCGTCCGAGATCTTCTCATACATAAGGGCGCCGGCCACTCCGGCCGCCAGCCCCGACAGCATGGTCAGGATCGGACGCTTACGCACCTCGTCGATGCTCATGACCCCGCCGTCACAGCGCATGATCATGAGCTGGGAGGTAATTCCCGCTTCTTTGACCGCCTGCTCGGTCATATTGGCCGTCTCCATCATCTTGGGGATCAGGCTCGCGTTGACGACCGCTGTGCGGGTCCGGGTCTTCAGCCCGTAGAGCTGGGAGATCTCATGTCCGCCGGTAGCGTACACTCCCCGGCTGCGCGCCGCTTCCATCACCCTCAGCTCATTGGCCGGATCATCGACACTGTAGGCTTCTGAAGCTACAATGACCTCCGCACCCCGGGACAGCAGCTGATCAATCGCATCATCAATGGCTTCTGCCGTAAGCTCCCTGGAGTCAATGAATTTGTGATAAGTGGTCAGGAATTTCCCCGCAGCCAGCTCGATATCCGCCACATTGGTCTCGGAGCGGGCACTGCGGGCATCCAGCCCCGTGCCCATCCCCACGATGCCTACACGGGCAACATCCCCTTCCAGCAGCGCGTTGGTCGCCTGCGTAGTCCCGTGGGCGATGAACTTGATATCACCAGGAAGAATCCCGTTCTCGCTCATAATCCGCTGAATGATCTGGACAATCCCGCTGGCGACCCCGCGTTTGTCGTGGTGCGTGGTGGGCATTTTGACTTTGGACAGCACCTCAAAGGTCTCATTGTCTATGGCAACGGCATCTGTGAAGGTTCCACCGACATCAATGCCGATTCTGATCTGTTTATGATTCATAGCAGGTTCTCCTCTCCATGAAGCTTAGGTCTCTACAGTCTGTGGTTCACTTGCCGCAGGCTAAAAGGCAATCATTCCCGCGATAATCATCGAGATCATCACCGCAACGAACATCCACGGCAGCGTCTTGCGCAGCGTTTCAATAATATCGGTCTTCGTGTAATCGGCGATCCAGACATTGTGCGAGTTGGTCGGATCACTGACAGCCTGCAGATTGCTCACGATACGCAGGGCGAGCATCGCTGCTACAGGGGCCATGCCTCCGGCCACGATCAGTGCCGCGATTCCGCTGCCGAGCCCCCATACATTAAGCGGTCCACGGTAGATTGCGAGCGGAGACAGCAGGGTGAAGACGAGGATGTACATCAGCGGACTGGTCGGAATAATGACCTCGATCAGCGGCTGGATTAATGAGGCCACCTGGGGCGCAGTTACCGCACTGAGCAGCATCCCGATTCCGATCATCAGACCGAGCGCACCGGCTACATCCTGAATGCCTTCCACCAGCGCACTCGACAACACATGGAATGGACGCTTAGGGGTGGCGAGCAGCAGGGTGACCAGCGCCCCCATGAAGACCGCAGAGACAATATCGACCTTCAGGAAAAATACGAGCAGCACCGGAACAAGCGGACTGATGAGCGCAATCGCTCTTACATTCTTGCTGTCCTGAGCCTGGAATTCCGGCTTGAGCGGCATCGCCCAGGCGCGGCGGACCTTGCCGTCTTTGCGGGTATAATAGACGATCATAATCAGGGCAATCACGATCAGCGGAACCGCACAGACCAGCGAATAAGAAGCAATCGTGCTCGTCGGCACCTTAAGCACATCGGTATAAATCGCCCAGGTGGAGACGTTGAACACCACGCCAACTGCATTGGCCAGTAGTACTACCAGACCGCTTACAAAGGGCTTAAGCCCGGCTGTCAGCATAATAGGGATAGCGATGGTCCCGACCAGAATAACCATACCCAGGCCGTTCGCGGCCGAGAAGATTACAGAGGCGGCGAGGAAAAAGATAATGGCAATCGCCAGCGGCTTATCACCCGCCAGCTCCGCTGCCTTGCGGATAATGGTCTTGGTGATGCCGACCTTGCTGAGGATCTGGCCGAACCAGGCGCCGAAGATCAGTCCGGCGATGGCGGTAGACAGCTTCATGGCTCCGCCTGCAAGCACACCCTTCGTGATGGTGAAGGTGTCCGGGTTATCCGACAAGAGCGGGATGCCCGCAATGGCCGCCAGCAGAATCGCCATCATCGGCAATGCCAGCAGCGTGGTCAGCTTGCGGGTCATCATCAGACCCACAAACACAATGAATACAAGTAGAATTCCGATAATTTGCACGGTTTCCAAACCTATTCCCCCTAAATACTTGTTAAATTTACGTTGTTATAAGAATTATCTTGCTTAATTACTAACGGAAACCATCTTGGAATGAAATGAACAGTATAGATTAATCTTGTAAATGACCACCTCCGTATCACCTCCGCGCTTCCCGGTCTTTGAGAGCAACCAGCGTGGGTGTAAGAAGCTAGTAACAGAGCTATAGCAGCAACAACATTTAAATGTATTTCATACAACTAAAAGCTGGCGAAAAGCCTATTTTATCGGGATAACTGGTCGAGTAGGCGGGGCCTCTCCATCGTGGATTGCGCCCCTACCCCTCACAGATCCGTACGTGCGCAATTTACGCATACGGCTCTTCACCCCATCGTTCACAGTTGGCCTTAGTCG
>NZ_JABMKX010000031.1 GCF_013204885.1 Paenibacillus tritici | reverse complement strand
TATTAGGCATGCCGCCAGCGTTCGTCCTGAGCCAGGATCAAACTCTCCAAATTGGTATTTAGAAAGAGCGATTGCTCATTTTGAAACATCTGACGAGAATTTACATTCTCTACGATGAGATCTCTAAAGCGTCAAGACGCCTTGAAATTCATCATTTTTGGAAGTCACTTTCGTGATTTCCCACTCACTCGTTGTTCAGTTTTCAAAGATCAATGTCTCATCTTTTATCGCCGATGTTTGTCTCAGCAGCGACCTTTATAATATATCACAGCACCCTTGTTTCAGTCAAGCGTTTTTTTAATTTCTTTTTTCGCTTTAGCTTCTGGCAAGTGATCCGGAGATCTCTTGTCCAAAGGGCCGAGACTTAATGTATCATGAATCGGCAACCTTCGTCAACCTCTAAAATAAAGTTAATTTCAAACCCAATAACATCAGCACTCCCGGCAAGCCCAGCAGGGTTACAGCTCCTATTGTTGTCGGGTTAAGCGGGATGTGCAGATCCGTTAGAACACCTGAGAAGTTAACGATGTAAATACCGAGTGCAGCCAATATAAGATGAGTTCCAAATACGCTCAGCCACGCCCAGCCCAATTTTTTTCTGAATACCGTCAGTATCAGTAAGACCCCCGATACAATCAGTACACCCATAGCAACCGTTCTCAGCATCGCAATCCTCCTCCACAGCTCAGTATGTTCATAATTGCAGCTCTCTCCGGTCAAGACCCAGTCTCTTGGCATCTTTGAGATGGATCTGATATTTCCGTTCAGCCGCCTCCAGAATATAGATAGCGTAGTCAATCTGATCCTGGCCGAGTGCCTCGTCAAACATCAGATAGGCTCTCTCCCAATCAGACTGTGCTTTCCGCACCTCCTGATACACTTCTCCCCACTCCTCTTCCGCCTTCGCTTCCTTCTCCCTCTCCACACTCCCGCTCAGCCACTTGGCACTCCACCATCCCATTGCAATCCCTCCTATATGAATAACTGCAGAACCAACCGGCGATTCACACCCGTTAATCTCATACATATCGGAATAGGGACAAACTTAGAACCAAGAGTCAGAGAGTCAGCAGACCTTTTATCAAAATATTGACCGTTCATTTATATTAAAAAAGGGAGCCCTGGGGGCTCCCTAAACTTATAATGCATCAGCATAACACTTAGAACAGCTCTCGACGGCCTTCCAGCGCCTTCGACAGGGTAACCTCATCCGCATACTCCAGATCGCCGCCTACGGGCAAGCCATGGGCTATCCTGGTGATCTTGATCTCGAATGGACGGACAAGACGGGAGATATACATGGCGGTTGCCTCACCCTCTATGTTAGGATTGGTTGCCATAATCAGCTCCTTCACCCGCTCATCGCTGAGCCTGGTCAACAGCTCCTTGAGCCGGATATCATCTGGGCCTATCCCCTCCATAGGAGAAATAGCACCCTGAAGCACATGATAATAACCGTCAAATTCCTTGGTTCGTTCTATAGCCACCAGATCCTTCGAGTCCTGAACCACACAGATTACCGAAGCATCGCGGGTTTTGTCCTGACAGATCCGGCACGGGTCGGTATCCGTGATGTTGCAGCAGACCGAGCAGTAATGAAGATTACGTTTGACACTGACCAGAGCCTTGGCGAAGTCAATCACCTCGTCCTCCTTCATATTCAGCACATGAAAGGCCAGCCGGGCGGCAGTCTTCGGACCAATACCGGGCAAACGTGTAAAAGCTTCTATCAGCTTGGCTAACGGTTCTGGATAATACAAAGTAATGGTTCTCCTTTGGTCGGGAGTGGAGTAAGCCTAGAATAAACCAGGGATCTTCATTCCGCCGGTGAATTTACCCATATCGTTATTAGCCAAATCTTCAGCCTGGGTAAGAGCATCATTAACAGCAGTGATCACCAGATCCTGCAGCATCTCGATATCTTCGGGGTCCACTACCTCCGGTTTAATCTGAATGGACAGCAACTTCTTGTGGCCGTTCACCTGAACGGTAACCACGCCACCGCCAGAGGAGCCCTCGATAGTCTTGCTTCCCAGTTCCTCCTGGGCTTTGAGCATCTGCTCCTGCATTTTTTTTACCTGCTTCATCATTTGGTTCATATTATTCATACATCATCTCTCCTTTGGGATGCGCATCTCTGCGCTGATAGGCTGAATCCTTATTCTTTTATGACAACAAGGTCTTCTCCAAAGAGCTGGATCGCCTCGTCAATCCATGGTTCGGACTTCGCTTCGCCTGTCTCATGCTCATGCTCCAGGCGCAGCTCTTCTGTGCTGGCCGCTGAAGCAGACTTGGTTGCCGCTTCACTCCAGTCGCGCATCATCATGGTTACCAGCCGGTACGGCTTACCCAGCTTAGCGTTCATAACGTTCTCGATGACCTGCCGGTTGGCCGGCTTCTCGGTGGTATCGCGGTGAATGGTATTCTTGAAGGCGACGAGCACGGCATCTTCCATAACCGCCACGGGTTCCCCGTCTACAAACCACGCGTGTACAGTAACCTTCTCTTCCTTCACACCCTGAAGAACATGGCTCCACTGCTTATATACTGCGTTAAAATCGGGACTATCCTTGCCCGCAATAAACTTATCAAGCTGCGGCGGAAGCTTAGACGCCGAAGATACGCGCGGAGCACTTGGAGGAGCGGCTGTTCTCTGGACTGCCTGCTCGCGTCCCCCGCCGGCCACGCCGCCGGATTGAATAGCCTGCTCCAGCTTCTTCTCCAGCGCGGCGATTTGCCGTTTGAGCTGATCCAGCTCACCGGACTGAACCGGCGGAGAGCTGTGCCCGGCAGCAGGCAGGTCAGCATTCACAGCCGGAATGCCTGCCGAAGGAGCCGCATCCTGCGGACCGCTGCACAGCTTCATCAGTGCTACCTCAAATATAGTCTGCGGATGTGTTGCATATTTCATTTCCCCAAGATAGCGGCTCAGTGTCTCCACAATCAGAAATAACCGGTCGCGGGTAAAGGCTGCTGCCATGTCGCGGAAATCGGCCGGATTCAGCACCCGGTCCGTTAATTGATCCGCTCCCGGCACCATCTTGATCATCAGTAAATCACGGAAGTAATACAGAAGATTCTCCAGGCATTTATCTGCACTCTTGCCCTCATGCATCATCTGCTCGACAAGTTCCAGCAGTTGTCCCATGTCACTTCCAAGAATGGCGGTTGCCAGACGGGCGAACTGCTCGGAGGGAATCCCTCCGGTCATTCCCAGCACCTGCTGATAGGTCACGTTCCCATCTGTAAAAGAAGAGATCTGGTCCAGAATGCTAAGCGCATCCCGCATCCCGCCGTCAGACAAGCGGGCAATGTACTGGAGGGCATCTGCATCCGCTGTAATGCCTTCTTTCCGGCAAATCTCAGTCAGACGGCCCGTCTGTTCCTCCAGCGAGACCCGGCGGAAGTCAAACCGCTGACAACGTGAGATGATCGTGGCCGGCAGTTTATGCGGCTCGGTGGTCGCGAGAATGAACATCACATGCGGCGGCGGCTCTTCAAGCGTCTTCAGCAGGGCATTGAAGGCCTCTGTTGTCAGCATATGCACTTCATCAATAATATACACTTTGCGGCGTACTTCGGTAGGCGCATATTTCACCTTATCCCGCAGATCGCGAATCTCTTCAACGCCCCGGTTAGACGCCGCGTCAATCTCCTGAACATCCATGATGTTGCCTGCTGTAATCCGCAGACAAGACGGACATTCATTACATGGCTCAGGACCCGGGCCCTGTTCGCAATTGACTGCCTTGGCCAATACCTTGGCAGCACTCGTCTTACCGGTTCCCCGCGGTCCGCTGAACAGGTAGGCATGCGAAACCCGCTGTTCACGGATCGCATTCTGCAGCGTCTGGATAATATGCTGCTGTCCTACCATATCTTGAAACGACTGCGGCCGCCAAGCACGGTACAGCGCGATATGTTCCACTATGCATTACCCTCTCTCAGCCTGCCGCTTTCCGGCATTTGTCGCTAATTTATTATACTATATTCCGCAAAAAAACAAAAAGCATCTTCGCTTGTAGCAAAGACGCTATCATCCTAGTATGTAAACCGTGCACCTGTTATTGATGGCTGCGATCCAAGCGGTAACCCTACAAAACTGCTCGGGCTAGGCCACCCTCCGGCACAAGAGCAAACTCGCTTATGGCTGCTTCCTTCCGGACCTGACCAGGTTCACAAGCACTCATTGCGGAGGACCCAACCGTCAACACAGCCCATAGGAACCAAGGCCTCACATCGACAGCACCTCTAACAGGAATTCAACCTCGCTACAGCGGATTGCGAGTTACAGGGCACCGCTACCTCCCCGTCTAGCACGGCGAAGATAAGTATAGCTTACAGCTGGACAAAAATCAACTCTGCATATTTTCCAAAAAGAAAACCCCTGCAGCCGTTACAGCCGGAGGGGTTCCAAATCTTATGCCGCTTAGGCGGCAGATCCATTAGATACCATATTTCTTCTTGAATTTGTCAACACGGCCGCCGGCATCCAGGAACTTCTGCTTGCCGGTGAAGAACGGATGACAGTTGGAGCAAATCTCGACGCGGAGCTCCTGTACCGTCGAGCCTGCTTCAAAGGTATGGCCACAAGCGCAGGTTACCTTCGTTAAATTGTACTTGGGTTGAATTGCTGTTTGCATATGAAATCTCACCTCTCACGCCCTAAGCCTCATGCGGGCCTAGAGTTATATGATTACGCAAGCTACATTCTAGCATGGAAGCCCAGGCTCTGCAATAGCCCCGGCCGCTTCCAATTTCCGTACCCTACAGCTTCACTACACGCTGCTTGGCACGGACCAGTTCAGCAGGCGGAACATGGGTGAAGGAGCCAATCACAACGCCCGGGAGCTCCTCACGGAAGATCTCAAGCATCGTCTTCATACCGAGAATCTCGCCTTGTGCCGGAGGAATCAGTTCCAGATAACTCTCCGGGTCAATATTCAGATTACGCATCTGAATCAGCTTCAGATCTGTACGTCTGACGAATTCCACCATAGCTTCAATCTCTTCCTCACGGTCTGTAACACCTGGAAAAATCAAATAGTTGATGGAAGTGTATACGCCTTGTGAAGCAGCATACTTCAGCGACTTCTCTACATTAGCCAGCGTATACCCGCGGGGCTTGTAATAGGCATTATAATGGTCATCCAATGCACTGATCGTACTGACCCGCATCAGATCAAGTCCTGCATCCACAATACCGCGGATATGATCGCTTAACCCGGCGTTGGTATTGATATTGATATAGCCCATATCCGTAATGGAGCGCACTTCACGGATAGACTCGATAATCAGCTTGGCCTGAGTGGAAGGTTCCCCTTCACAGCCCTGTCCAAAGCTTACAATGGATTCCGGTGTCTTCAGATGCTCCAGCATCACTTGTGAGACCTCACTGGCTGTAGGGCGGAAGTTCATCCGTGTCTGCGGCGATACAAATCCGCTGTCATCCGGCTGTTCAGAGATACAGCCGAAGCAGCCGGCATTGCAGGAATAAGAGACGGGAACAGCGCCTTCCCAGCGGCCCAAGAAGGTATTGGAGGAAGTCAGGCATTCATATTCCAATGCACAATTGGACAGATGATTATACAGGCGGTTCTCCGGATACTTGGCAGTCAGGTCACCCACACCAGCCTTCACATCGCCCCGGTCACAATTCATAGGATTCCACTGCTCCGGATCATCGGTCAGATCAGCGGCCACATAGAATCCGCCATCCTTCCACACCACTGCGGAATAACCAAAGAGCGGAAGCTTATACGTCTTGTCTGTCTTGACATAGCCGGGAAGACATAGACGGGTATAGCCCTGCGGCAATAGCGCTCCAACGGCCTGCGAGCCTGCCGGCAACGGCAGCATTTCGCCTGTCTCGGGATTCATTCCTATTGCGCGAGTATTAGGCAGCCCTACCAGGGTGGCGCCTTCAGGCAACGGGATCAACTCTTCCTCCAGTATCTCAACAATCATATCCCCGCTGCGGGCCAGGGCATACAGCTCGGGATGATCATATACGTTTCCTTGCCCGTCGGCATATACCAAATACATGTTATTCTCCTCTTGTTATCATTTCTCAGGTTGTAGGCACCGAAGGGGCCTTGGGCCGCGGGGTGCGGCGGGCGGACGATCCGCTGTTCGAGGTTCCGCCCTTGCTGGCGGTACCGCTTGCGGACGAGGAATCCTTATTGCCGGCTACATCAAAAGAGGCCAGGAATTCAGCATTCGTCTTGGTGTCACGCAGCTTCTTCAGGAAACCTTCTACGAAGTCGTAGGATTCGTTCATATTTTTACGGATGGACCAGATGGTATCGAGCTCTTCCTTGCTGAGCAGCACTTCTTCGCGGCGTGTACCCGAACGGCGGATATCAATAGCCGGGAAGATACGGCGTTCTGCCAGCTTACGGTCCAGATGAAGCTCCATGTTCCCTGTACCCTTGAATTCTTCGTAGATAATATCGTCCATACGCGATCCGGTATCAATCAGCGCGGTTGCCAGAATGGTCAAGCTTCCGCCTTCTTCCACGTTACGCGCGGAACCGAAGAAGCGCTTGGGACGATGGAAGGCGGCGGGATCAATCCCTCCGCTCAGGGTCCGGCCGGATGGCGGAACCACGAGATTGTAGGCACGGGCAAGACGGGTAATGCTGTCCAGCAGAATTACGACATCCTTCTTGTGCTCTACCAGCCGCAGCGCACGCTGCAGCACAAGCTCAGCCACTTTGATATGATTCTCCGGCAGCTCATCGAATGTCGAAGCCACTACCTCACCTTTAACCGAACGCTGCATATCCGTTACTTCCTCGGGGCGTTCGTCAATTAGCAGTACAAACAGCGAAATCTCAGGATTATTAGTGGAGATGCTGTTGGCAATTTCTTTCAGAAGGAGCGTCTTACCTGCTTTGGGAGGTGCTACAATCAAACCACGCTGTCCCAGACCTACAGGAGCAAGCAAATCCATAATACGGGTAGACAGATGGGTTGGGGATGTTTCGAGCGGCAGCTTGTCTTGCGGATACAGCGGCGTAAGCGCCGGGAAATGCAGCCGTTCAGCCGCAGTAGCAGGGTTCTCGCCATTGACGGCATTGACCTGCAGCAATCCAAAATAACGTTCGTTCTCTTTGGGGGTCCGGCATTTCCCGGATACCAGGTCTCCGCTTCTTAGGTCAAACTTGCGGATCTGCGAGGCGGAGATATAAATATCCTCTGCACTCGGCAAGTAGTTGATCGGCCTGAGGAAGCCATAGCCTTCCGGCAGAATCTCAAGCACGCCTTCCATAAACATAAGACCGCTCTGCTCAGCCTGTGCCCGAAGAATGGCGAAGATTAACTCCCGCTTCTTAAGCGTTCCGTAATAAGGGATCTGGTATTTCTTGGCCAGCTTATACAGATCGGTAAGCTTCATTTCTTCCAGATCGGAAATTTGAAGATCCATGTGCAATAACCACCTATTCAATTTTTATGGAATATATGAGTCTATGAAAATGCTTATTAGGATAGGATTACCCGAATTGGAAAGAGATATGCAGTCCGCCCGCAAATTCTCCCTGTCCAATCCGGGAATCCTGACTATTCGTTCTCGCGCCAAACATCGGCTCCCAAATTACGAAGGTTGCTTACGAGGTTATCATAACCGCGGTCAATATACTCCACGCCCGTCACTTCAGTGATGCCTTCCTCTACGGTAAGCCCGGCTATAACCAGGGCTGCGCCTGCCCGGAGATCAGCAGCCTTCACCTTGGCAGCATTGAGCTTGCCGCCTTCAATAATTGCGGAACGTCCTTCTACACGAATCTTAGCGCCCATACGGACTAATTCAGGGACATGCTTGAAGCGGTTGCTGTATACGAAATCGCTCAGGACGCTGACTCCCTCAGCCTGAGTAAGCATACTGGTCATCGGAGATTGCAAATCAGTGGCGAACCCGGGGTAGATCAACGCTTTGACATCGGCATGCTGGTACTTGGCCTTGCCGATGACCCTGATACTCTCATCCAGCTCTTCTATGTCTACTCCCATTTCCAGCAGCTTGGCAGTGAGCGCCTCCAGATGCTTGGGAATTACGTTATCAATTAAGACATTGCCGCGCGTAGCCGCAGCTGCAATCATGTATGTTCCAGCTTGAATACGGTCGGGAATAATGGAATGGCGGCAACCGTGCATTTCAGTTACGCCTTCAATCCGGATCGTTTCTGTACCGGCGCCTTTAATAACAGCGCCCATAGAGTTCAATAGGGTAGCTACATCTATAATCTCAGGCTCTTTAGCCGCATTTTCAATAATTGTAGAGCCTTTGGCACGGGAGGCCGCGAGCATAATATTAATGGTGGCGCCGACACTGGAGACATCCAGGTAGATCTTGGCACCGCGCAGTTCTTTGGCATACAGGTGAATAGAGCCATGGTCATTGGTCACTGTCGCCCCAAGTGCCTCAAAGCCTTTGATGTGCTGGTCAATCGGGCGGGGCTCGAAATTGCAGCCGCCGGGTAGTCCAATAGTTGCTTCCTTGAAACGTCCCAGAAGTGCACCCATCATATAATAAGAAGCCCGGAGTTTCTTAACCGGTCCGTTAGGCATGGGAATGGATACAATACGGGAGGGATTAATTCTCATTTGGCTGCCTGTCCACGACACGCTTGCACCAAGCTCCTCCAGAATTTCGGAGTAAACGGCAACATCACTGAGCGCAGGCAAATTATCCAGCACAACCTCAGATTCCGCCAAAATTGCCGCAGGAATCAGCGCAATTGCACTATTCTTTGCTCCGCTGATGGTTACAACGCCCTCTAGCGGACGTCCGCCGCCAATCATTAATTTTTCCATAAATTTATTTGGTTCCCCCTACGTGTATTGCAGCTTGTTGTGGCAATACCAGTTGTGGCTTAAGGTGACATAGGCTTGCTTGTGATTGGTGATTAGAAGAAGAAACGGCTGTGCCGCCCTTATCCGAAGGACGGCACCCGTTTCTGAGGAAAACGAAATGGCTTGTGCGGAAAAACAAAGTTATGCGGCAGTGTAATACTTAGGCTTTGTTGCTGGATCCGAATTCACGGATTTTGCCGATAACAGTCTGCTTGATAGCTTCGCGGCCTGGTGCGATGAATGTACGCGGGTCGTAAGCATCCGGTTTAGCAGCAAGAACTTCGCGGACAACCTTAGCGAACGCGATTTGGTTCTCAGTGTTAACGTTGATCTTGGAAGTACCCAGGGAGATGGACTTCTGAATGTCGTGTACAGGAATACCAGTACCGCCGTGAAGTACAAGCGGAAGGTTAACCGCATCGCGGATCTCTTCCATTTCCTTGAATCCAAGGTTTGGTTCGCCCAGGTAAGGACCGTGTACGGAACCCAGTGCAGGAGCCAGAGTGTCGATGCCGGTTTCTTTGACGATGCGTACGCATTCGTTAAGGTCAGCGTATTGGATGCCGCCGATAACGTCATCTTCCTGTCCGCCTACAGTACCAACTTCAGCTTCTACAGAAACACCTTTAGCGTGAGCATATTCAACGACCTTCTTGGTCATTTCAATATTCTCGTCGATTGGGTGGTGGGAGCCGTCGATCATTACGGAAGTGAATCCGGCATCAATGGCATCTTTACATTTGTCAAAGCTTGAACCGTGGTCCAAGTGGATGGCTACAGGAACGGTGATTTTCATGTCATGAATAAGACCTTCAACCATCTTAACTACTGTATAGAAGCCGCCCATGTGACGGGCTGCGCCTTCGGATACACCAAGGATTACTGGTGACTTCTCTTCTTCTGCTGCACCAAGAATCGCTTGAGTCCACTCCAGGTTGTTGATGTTGAACTGGCCAACTGCATATTTTCCTTCAAGTGCTTTGGTCAACATGTCTGTCATAGATACTAATGGCATGGTTTCAATCCTCCTAAAATATTGGGTTGCTTATATAAGCCGACATCACATACAGGCCTATTATAGCACATCCTGTGTTAAATACTAAATAGGATACACAAAAAAATGTCCCGGTGGGACGATATTCAGCCAACCCTTTACCAGCGGACTATTTCCTCATTTAGCGTATCCATAACAGGACGTCCCCAAACTATAAACCTCTAAGCTAGCTGCATTGGTCAACCGACTTGTTGTGCAGATGCATATTGACGGCAACGCGCATCTCATCAATATCAAACGGCTTGGTAAAATGCATCAGGGCCCCCAGCTTGGTCGCTTCCTTAATCATGTCCAGCTCTCCGTAGGCCGTCATCATAATGACTTTGATCGCCGGATTAAGCTCCTTCAAATGCTTGAGAATCTCCAGTCCGTCCATCCCCGGAATTTTCATATCGAGCAGAACCATATCCGGCGATTCGTTCTTCACGATCTCCAGCGCCAATTTCCCGTTAGCTGCCTGAAAGGTGGCATAACCTTCACTATTGAATACTTCCATGAGGAGAATCCGGATTCCATTCTGATCGTCGACGATTAACACTTTCTTTTTTTCCATACGATACCCTCCCAGAGTTTAAGGCAGATTGTCCATACCGCGCCCTCTCACAGCTAACGGCCCCGCTTCAACTTAGTCTATACGAAACCTATTATTCGTGCTTTGCAGCCAAAATCCTGCTAATTGGCTAAAATGCGTAAATCTATGCCATATACAGGTGTATTTCCAGTTGAAAAACGGGAGTACAGTCCCCTTGAACTCCGTGAGCTATTGTGCCAAGCAAACAACGTTCTAGCGAGAAATTGAAGGATAATTGACATCGCGTGTTATATTCAAAGCAAAAAATAGAAGGATTAGCAACTTATAGATTATATTTTCAAAAAAGAAGCCCCCTAATGGGGGCTCCGGCAGGCCTGTTCATCAAATTGTTAGATTTGCTCGGAATGTGCAAGTGAAGCTTTGACAAATTCACGGAACAACGGCTGCGGACGGTTCGGACGGGAGATGAATTCCGGATGGAACTGCACGGACAGGAACCACGGATGACCCGGCAGCTCGACAATTTCCACCAGACGTCCGTCAGGGGAGGTCCCGGAAATGACCAGTCCTGCTTTTTCCATCTCATCACGGAAGGCATTATTGAACTCATACCGGTGACGGTGGCGTTCATAGACCAGCTCATCATCGTAGCAGGACATAGCCAGTGAATCCGGCAAAAGCTTACAAGGATACAGTCCGAGGCGCATGGTGCCGCCCATATCCTCAACATCCTTCTGCTCTGGCAGGAGGTCAATCAGCGGGTACGGAGTAGCAGGATCGATCTCGGAGCTGTTCGCCCCAGCCAGTCCCAGAACGGAACGGCCGTATTCGATTACGGAAACCTGCATCCCCAGGCAGATTCCGAAGAACGGAATGGACTTCTCGCGCGCATAGCGGATAGCGGAGATTTTGCCTTCGATTCCCCGGTCGCCGAAACCACCCGGAACGAGAATCCCGCCGATGCCGCCCAGCAGCTCATGGACATTCTCATCCGTTACCAGCTCTGCATCCACCCACCGGAGCTTCACATCCGCATTGGACGCAAATCCGGCATGGGACAGAGACTCAACAACACTTAGATAAGCATCATGAAGCGCTACATATTTACCAACGATAGCAATCTCAACGGTACGCTCCAGCTTCTGAATCCGCTCCAGCATGCTCTCCCATTCACGCATATCCGGTGCAGGTGTGGTCAGCTTCAGGTGATTGACGACAATCTCATCCAATCCTTCGTCACGCAGGTTAAGCGGAACTTCATACAGGGTTGAAGCGTCGCGGCATTCCACAACGGCATTCTTATCAATATCGCAGAACAAAGCAAGCTTGGCCTTCATATCATCGGTCAACGGATACTCCGTACGGCATACGATCACATTAGGCTGAATTCCAATGCTGCGCAGCTCCTTGACGCTATGCTGTGTCGGCTTTGTTTTGACCTCACCGGCTGCCTTGATATAAGGAATCAGGGTAACATGAATGTACATGACATTCTCCCGGCCGATATCGCTCTTGATCTGACGGATGGCTTCCATGAACGGCAGACTCTCGATATCGCCCACGGTGCCGCCGATTTCTGTAATCACTACATCCGAGCCTGTCTCACGGCCGGCGCGGAATACGCGTTCCTTGATTTCGTTCGTAATATGCGGGATAACCTGTACAGTTCCGCCCAGATATTCCCCTCGGCGTTCTTTGCTGATGACCGAGGAATAGATTTTGCCTGTCGTTACATTGCTGTTCTTCGACAGGTTAATGTCAATAAACCGTTCATAATGCCCAAGATCCAGGTCCGTCTCCGCACCGTCATCGGTTACGAACACTTCCCCGTGCTGATAAGGACTCATTGTTCCCGGGTCCACGTTAATGTAAGGATCAAATTTCTGGATCGTTACCTTCAGACCTCTGTTCTTGAGCAGTCTGCCCAGCGAAGCAGCGGTAATGCCTTTGCCAAGCGAGGACACGACGCCACCCGTTACGAAAATATACTTTGTCACTCTAAAACCCTCCTAAATAAAGTCCAGAAATTCAGGGGACGCTTGCTGCTTATCGTAACCCTTTTTTCCATCATCCAACCGGGGAACCGGAAAGTTGCTTCCACCCGCCGACATTCAGGACCGAACGGCCCTGAAACCGCAGAAAACCGCAACAAGGATAAGAAACATTATTGCGCGAAGCACAGCCCTTATTATCTTTAAAAAAAACAAAAAAGTGACACCCGTAGACCCGGGGCACTTTTTATTTTAAGAAAACATATTAACTTTCATTATAAGCCCATGCAATAGTTTACTCTGACGGTCCTGCCCCTGTCAAGGGACGAATTATCCCGCCGGAGAGACTATTCTAAAATTAATCTTCTTCTTCCTCATCGGCTTCATCTTCTTCGCCGTCTTCGGAATCTTCCTCGTCCGCATCGTCTTCGTCAATGTCGTCTTCATCAATGACCACATCTTCGTCAACTTCCTCTTCGCTGTCGTCGTCTGAATAGAGGTCGTCGCGATCTTCATCAATCGCATCGAAATCCTCTTCCTCGGCAGCGTAATTCTCATCTTCTTCAGCAAAGTCGTCATCTTCCAAATCGTCGTCCTCATCGTTGATGATCCGCACGCGCTTGGTGTTGCCGACAGGGTCATCGGAGCGTTCCAGCGGATACCAGCGCTTCAGGCCCCACAGGTTGGTTCCGACACAGGCAAAACGCCCGTCAATATTAATCTCGGTATATAACTGGGCAATCGTATCTTGGCTCTCTTGTTCGGTCATACCGCGCAGCTTGGCAACCTCAACCATCAGATCACGGTAGTAGTAAGGCGTATTGGCACCCTTAAGCACCAGGAAAGCCAGGTCTACCATCGGCATTTCTTTAACTTTCTCAGGGTCCAGCTTTAAATTGAGTGGCGTACTCACTAAAGGACACTTCCTCTCACGCATTGTTCACATTAACTCATGCTTCATTCATGATATCCATTAACAAACCTAAGTAAAACCTATTTGCGGGTAAATTGCAAGTCTATTGCAGCAAGATCCGGAAAGAGAATGTGCGGTACTTCAGCCGGGGAAGGCTTGTCCGCTCGCAATGGGCGATAAACGCGGCGTTCCGCGGGAAATAGAAGGATAAGTTATATGTGAAACCTTAATTTCTTAAGTTTTTAAAAAGGCGGAGGGAAATCCCTCCGCACATGACTGTATCCACGCCAAGGATCGGCTCCTTACGGGATGTTGCAGGGAGCCTTGCGGTTCCCTCTGTTTATTTTATGTGAACTATCGCTTTTTGACACGATGGGCAGCCTATTTCGTTAAAAAAGGGCAAGTTCCCATTCGGAGACCCTCCCTCCTTCATACTATATGGCAGCACGGCACCGAGGAGGGGACGGCGTAACTTATGGATTATTACGGATTTTGGCAGATGCTGCTTGAAGAAATGAAGGCTGCCCCCAAAAGTGCACAGCGGCATATTGTGACCTTCAACGACCCCCGTATGTATGCCGGAGCACTCTCACAGTGGAAGTCCCTGAAGACAAAGAAGCCTGGTCTGCGGCAGGTTCAGGTATCTGCACTGATCCAGGCTTTCTTCGTGCCCGCTGCGGGAGCAGGGAAGCTGATGGACCGTTATGCGGATTCCCTATGTATAGAAGAAGACCACCGGATTCAGGTTCACTCGGCCTTGGCGGACCCCAGCGGTCCTTCCATGATGCCCTGGGGCGTCAAGGCTATCCGCGCGCCGCAGGCCTGGTCGAGATCCACCGGTGTACACGTGAAGATCGGCGTCATTGATACGGGCGTTGACTTCCGCCATCCCGATCTGAAGCATACGCTGGCTTCCGGGGTAAATCTGCTGAACCGCGGCATGATGCCGCTGGATGACAACGGACACGGCACACATATTGCCGGAACGCTGGCCGCAGCCGGGGGCACGCGCAGCATGATGGGCGTAGCCCCCCGGGCGCTGCTCTATCCGGTCAAGGCCTTCGACCACAACGGCTCCGCCTATGTGTCGGACATTGTCCTTGGCATCGATTGGTGCGTACAGAACAAAGTCGATATCATCAATATGAGCTTCGGCATGAGGAACCGGAGCAAGGCTCTGCATGATGTAGTGATCAAGGCCTACCGGGCCGGGATCGCCATCATCGCCTCCTCCGGCAACGACGGCAAGCGCGGCGGGGATTACCCCGCGCGGTATCCGGAGACTATTGCCGTAGGCGCCCTTGACAGAAGGCAGCGCATCGCGGCCTTCAGCAACCGCGGACCATACATTGACGTCTACGGTCCGGGCGAAGGTATCCCCTCCTGCTGGCTGCGGGAGGGGTATAAGGAAATGAGCGGCACCTCCATGGCGACCTCCCATGTCACCGGTGCCGCGGCCCTGCTGCTCGCGCTGCGGCCGGGGCTGTCGCCCCGCGAGCTGAAGCTGCTCCTGCGCCGCACCGCCTCGCCGGTGCGGCTGCGCAAGGGCCAGCGCCGCGCCTCCCTGGGCGGCGGTGCGGCCGATGCGCTGCGCCTGCTGCGCGTAGGCATCCGGGCCCGGCGCAGCAGCGGTGGCGCTGGCAGCGGCGGCAGTAGCGACGGAAGCGGCGTTGCCAAGGCCGCGGCCGCGAAAGCGTAGGTGCGCGGCGGAGGTCCGCGATATCGGCTGTTGCCATAAGCAAGTGGAATAACGTATCTTAATTCGGCAATTTTCAAAGGTAAGGCGGGAACAAGTGGATAAAGTACATCTAGGTAGTTTTGACTCAGACAGACAGCAAACAAAAAAGAGCCACTTGGAGACATTGATCCACGGGGCAAGTACAGCTCCTTCATAAATTCTACAGCTATTTTTCCGTGTTTTAGCATCATCTGTTAAACTAAAGGGGCGAGCGAACCCGACAAAGTTTCTCGCCCAAAGTCGATTGTTCACCCAATCGGCTTTTTTAATTGCTCTCCGATCACATTGTACTGATTAATCAATTCATCCAGTACCATCGATTGCTTGATTACAGCAGGATGCTGAAAATTCCCATACTGGTTTGTCAGGGTGTAAAGGCGATTCCGGGCACGTTCAATCCGAAGTTGCATGAGCATGCTTTTTTTCATCGTTGAGCAACATCTCCTTTGTGTAATATTTTAGGTTTTTATGTCAAATGATTACTCGATACTCAGATGGCAACTCACCATTTCTTTGCTAATACTGGTTACAACAAATTTAAAATGCCGTCTTAATGCACAAAAAAGCTTTCCCTTGAAGGAAAGCTTTTTTGTGCATTACAATGAAGTTGTCAACACCTTAGCCCCAACCGACACCATGCCCCATTGTGATTAGTGTAGTCATAATAGGAGCCACAGTCGCAACAAGACAACTAAACGAAACTAAGAGGAACCACGTTCTTTTTCGCATTGATCCGATGCACCTCACTCGCGAGTTTTTTAAATTTCTTTTTCGCTTCTTGATCTGCATAATCACGATATTGCTCAAAAAGAGTCATACAGGTAATCACATTCCGTACACTGTTTATATTAACAGAAAAATCCAATCCTTCTAATATAAGATTTATTGCATTGCCCTGATTTTTCTTGAATGTATATACTCCCAAGTCACTTAAAAACTGAGCGCTCTTCTCCGAAATGACGGAGACATTGTACTGACCTTGTTCACCCGCCATCTCCTTAAATGGGAAGTAATCAGAGAAACGTTCCAAGATACGATCAATGTCATAACCAAATTGATTGGCTGCTTGGACGATTTGACTCAACGCGATAAAAATCTCTTCCGGGTGGTCAGCCACAAAGTCGGCATACTCATCTATGGCTTGAGCATCACCAGACATCACCCGGTATAGGTAACCATTAGCTATGGCCCATTCAGAAAACTGTTTTTTATACCTAGCTGCTGACTGATCTTTTTCCCGTATCCACTCCGCTTCAGCATAAAGAGACACATATTTCAAAGCACCAGGGTAATCCTTATATTCTTCGCATACAGCCGAGCGCACCAGCCAAGCATAAAGGATGTAAAAGTAGATTGGTCGTTCAGGCTGCTTCTCACTTCCTCCAACGGCTTGTAAATCATACTGAATTTGAGAAATTCGAAGCATCTCAGCAGCCAGTTCATCTACTCTTTTCCACTTATGTACTGTAACCAACACATCAATAAGGCGCTTAAGTGCTTCCAACTGGTCGGCTTCATGTAAACGATTCACATAATCTTCAAATACCATGGCTGCTCTATAGTTTGATTCCAAGTCAGTCCCTAGCTCGACTAAAAATAAACGATAACGGCAAAATGCCAAACGCTCAGAATGCTGAAATTTTTCAGCTTTACTCACATTATCATAGAGCAATGCCGCTGCTTGATGATGCTTGCTGGCAAATAGTTCTTCAGCAACATCAAATAACGCTGGAACATAAGACAAATTATCCAATAGCCGCAGAACAATCCGCTCAATGCAATCCAGACGATCCAGCACCGCGCACTTGATAATAAACGGACGTATTCGGCGCATCGAAGCAAAAAAAGCAAAACACTCTTCTACATATGAACCGAACAGAGCATCTTCCGCTAACCCCAGCGCCCCCGTGATTAATTCTAATTGCTTTACTGAGATTGGCCTACTTCCCTGAAGTATCCGGCTAAGTGATCCCGAATTGATTCCAGAAATCTCAGTAAATTTTGCGTAGCTCATATCATTGGCCCGCATATACTTCAACAAAATCTCACGTATAGAATTTTTAACTTCCAAGATAGATACAACCTCCTTTCAGAAAAGTTCCAAAACGGTGGTCAACAACGCATTTTCGTATTTATTTACGTGAACACGCGAAGAACTCAATCATCGGAAGGAACATGGCGCGCGCCTCCATCTTTCCACATGTTATGCATACAATATGTGGAAATTATACCCTAAAAGAACCTTAAAGTTCAATGATATTTTTTTTGAACTTTCAGAACTCTCCAAGGTTGTCCAATCACTGGTCTACACTTCTAGTAGGAAGGGGTGATAACCAACGTGAGCGACTTGGCAAAAGCAATTGGAGAGCAAATTCGGCACTACCGGACCTTGGCAGGAATGACGCAAGAACAGCTAGCTGAAGCGATAGAGTCTCAAGGGACTTACATTGGCCGCGTGGAACGCGGTGAGCAAAACATACAGCTTCAAACGCTGGAAAAGATTGCTGAAGCGCTACATACGCAGATTGCTATTACATTTGATCATGAGCAATACGAACGCTTCAAAGCTGACGAATGGATTTGGAAGATCGTTCTGCTTTTAAAGGAACAAGATCATGAACAGCAACAAAGGGCATACCGAATCTTGCGCGAAGTGTTTACAAATTTCTAATACAGCTGTTTTGCGCCGGTTACGCTTCTGGCCAACCCGGCGTTAATCTGTCCCAACCGCCCCCCAGTCCCTCCCCTTGTACTAACCTTCCTGTTGTTTCTTTTCCTTTCATTCCTCTGGCGGCGCGTTGGTCCACATTAAAACAACCGCCTGAATCCAGGCGGTTGTTTTGCATCCTATATGTAGTGATTTCAATCCGTTCTGCCCATTAGGGAGATAGCGAAGAAACTTACTTTAATGGTTCAAGCGAAGCGGCCGCTCTCTCATAATCAGCCTGAAAAAAGGTTCTAGCTGAATTCATACTGAAATACAGTCCGTCTTTCTCAAAGTATAAAGACGTTGCTCCATTCTCTTCAGTAATCCATTTCCCAGATACATTTTTTGAAAGTTCAACTTCTTTAGTCGAAGCAATCTCGTTAGTTGGTTTAAGTTCTTCTTTGGATTGAGTGATTGAACCTCGAATAAATACAATACGGACTTGATTGTCTTTAACTTCTACACGATCCAGGTAATCATCAACACCTAAGCCTACTGTAGGGATGTAAACTTTATCTAATCTGGCTTTCTTAGCAGCTTCACTAATTTCATTTTTTTGTTCTGCTGTATAAGATAGTGGCTCTGCTTCTGTCATTCCTTCACCTGCATTATTGGTCGAATTTACATTCTGATTTTGTGCAGTTTCAGGAGAGGTTGAATTATCTAAAGTAGAATTTTCATTCTGACTGCATCCTGCTAATAAAGCACCAAACAGCAGGCCGGTAATCAGGGCTTTCCCTTTATAGTTCATGTAAATATCCTCCTTGTTGATCTGTCACCTCACTATAATAGACTGAACTGCTCTTTCAAAAGTTGCATAATATTCTCATATAAGCTTCTTTTTTGAAACTCTTCATAGGTCCAGCAAACTTAAGCGCAGCTGCTTAATCCGGCAAGATTCCCCTGACAGTTCCGTTGTTCCAACGAGATCCTCACCAATTCTATTTCCCGTCACTATACAATCCGGCCGTAAGCTCGGAGGCATAAGCGTACGGTACGGCGGGGTACCGGCTCCTTCAACAAACAAATGGAATAATGTATCTTAATTCGCCAATTTTCGAGAAATAGACGTAAGCAAGTGGATAAATGACATCTAATTTTGTTTGAATTCGCTAATGTGGGTTAAATGTGCTGACATAAGTGCTATTTTTCCAACTGCCGTTGCCGCAAGGTTCATCCGTTCATCAGCAAGTGGACAAAATCCACCTGTCTCCCGTCAACCTGTCATCTGACCGGTTCCGCCGTACACTTTCGGCAGAACCGGCCGCATGACGAGACCAAAAGCGCCACCCCCGAAAAGGGGTGGCGCTTAGCCTGTATAGCTCCAGCAAGTTACATCCGGTCTGGTGCGGTAACGCCAACCAGACGCAGAACGTTGGCAATCGTCGTCCGCGCAGCGCCCAGCAGAGCAAGACGGGCAACGGTCTGAGCAGCATCCTCGGTGATTACGCGCTCTGCCTTGTAGTAGCTGTGGAACAGAGAAGCCAGGTCGTATACATAGCGGACCAGACGGTGCGGCGCGTAGCCTTCGGCGGCAATCGTAATTTCCGCAGGCAGCTCACCGATTTTGCGGAGCAGGTCATATTCATGAACAGCGGTCAGCTTGCTGTAGTCGATCTTGTCTGCCTCCGGCAGCACAATCCCCTGCTCCTCCGCCTGGCGGAAAATGCTGCAAATACGTGCATGTGCGTACTGCACATAGAATACAGGGTTCTCATTGGATGTCGAAATGGCCAGATCCATGTCAAAGTCCAAATGCGAATCCATACTGCGCATGGTGAAGAAGTAACGGATGGCGTCCACTCCGACTTCTTCCATCAGGTCTTCCATGGTAACGGCTTTGCCGGTACGCTTGGACATCTTGACCTTCTCGCCGTCCTGGAACAGGCTGACCATCTGGGCTATCAGCACCACCAGCTTCTCGGGGTCATTACCGAGGGCCGCCATGGCTGCCTTCATCCGTGGAATGTAGCCGTGGTGGTCCGCTCCCCAGATGTTGATCATTGTATCGTAGCCGCGGCCGTATTTGTCGCTATGGTAGGCAATATCCGGTGTGAGGTACGTATAGGTGCCATCATTCTTAATCAGCACGCGGTCCTTATCGTCACCGTATTTGGTGGTTTGCAGCCAGGTGGCGCCTTCTTTGTCATAGACTTCACCGCGTTCACGAAGCTCATCCAGCGAACGCAGCACTTCCCCGTTCTCATAGAGAGAGGTTTCGCTGAACCAGATATCGAAGTTCACGCGGAACCGGCTGAGGTCGCGTTTGATTTTGTCCAATTCCTTCTCAAGGCCGTAGGTGCGGAAGAATGCCGCCCGGTCCCCCGGTGTCATGGCGAGCAGGGAATCGCCCTTCTCCGCTACCAGCTCCCTGGCGAAGCCTTTGATATCTTCTCCATGATAACCGTCCTCCGGCATCTCAGCCGGTTGGCCCAGCTCCTGCAGGTAACGGGTCTCGATGGATTTGCACAGATTGGCGACCTGGTTCCCGGCATCGTTAATGTAGTACTCCCGGGTCACCTTGTATCCGGCATAATCCAGCACGTTGCATAGTGCATCACCGACGGCAGCTCCGCGGGCATGTCCCAGATGAAGGCTGCCTGTAGGGTTCGCGCTGACAAATTCCATCTCAACATGCTTACCCTGGCCTATATCCACACGGCCATAATCGTCAGCCTGCTCGGCCACAAGTGCAATAACGGGATACAGATAGCTTTTGGACAAAGTGAAGTTGATGAAGCCCGGTCCGGCAATTTCGGCCTTCTCTATAGAAGCGCGGCCGGTGTCCAGGTGCTCGATAATCGCCTCGGCGATCTGCCGCGGGTTGCGCTTCGCGAGCTTGGTCAGCTGCATCGCTGCATTCGTGGCCATATCTCCGTGAGCCTTGTCCTTCGGCACTTCCAGCACAATGGCAGGCAGCTCTTCGCGGGACACCAGACCGGCAGCTACAACTGCATCGGCAATGGCCTCCTTCACCCGTTCGTGGGCAAGCTGAAGCGGATTTAAATTGTGTGTCATGATTGTGGTTCCTCCTGTATATTCAAACTTATAGCGAACTGTCCTGAACATTCCCCGTATACGTAGAGATCATATTCCCATGAAACCGCAAGCGATCTTCCTTCGCGCTTGATGTCTAATTTCTTAGTGTCGGTGGTGAGATTGAATTGTGTATAAGGCGAGCGGTAGAATCCAGGCAGCGGTTGCCCCGTCTCAAAAGACTGCTCCGACTGGACAGCGCCATGGCGGATCAGCTTGATTCTGCCCTCTGAAATCTTCAGCGTGTTCTGTATAGTAGCCTCTGCGCCCTCCGGGCCGGGCTGCCGCTCTTCATAACGGATATACAGTGACTGCCCCTTAGGTATGACTTCACCTGCAGCCTGTACCACATTCCGCTCTGTGCCCTGCACACTTACCAGTGTTACAGAAACACCGTATTTGCCTTGCTGCCCTTCAGTCATCACACGTTCCTCGCTTATTCGTACTTGTTATTCATAGAGGTCATATTCGCTTTCCCATTGTACACTATATCCAGATCGGGAGAGCAATTCAATGGATATTTCATCTATCACCAACCATCACAGCGGCAGTAATGCCACGCTATCCATGCTCCGGAGCTGGCTGATCATGGACGTCCAGGCTTCCGGCTTATCCGATAGCACAGCGTAATAACGGGTCAGGAAATCGGCCACGAGCGGCGCTGCAATTCTCTCCAGCTCTTCACTAACGGGCATGAAGCAGAGGTCAAGACCGGACACCGCCTCACCGTCCCCCTGCCAGGAAGGATGAACATACGGAATATCAATCCTTCTATAGCCCAGATGCGACAGGACCTCGCGGCGGACGAACGGGTCCATCGGCTTAATTCCGCCAAAATCATACGCGACCCGGTAAGGATCATAGATCTCGGCGAACATGCCCAGCAGCTCACAGTTATTATCCCCGGCCAGCTTATGCAGGTCCTTCAAGCGGTTATGAGCCAAAAAACGCCCGATGCCCAGGCCCTCCCGGCCAATGATGGTGAAGTCGGTCATCGCCACATTCCAGTCCGCATAATAGCGGTACTCCGTAGTGCCTACAACAGTCCCCTCATGCACGGCAGCGAACACACGAATGCCCGGGTCTTCCAGCGGCTCCTTCCACAAGCTGTATTCCAGCACTTCCTCGGGAGGAAAGACTTCGGACAATAACTGGTGCACCTGTCTGAACAACGGATCGGCAAGCGCTGTAATTCTTCTATATTCCATAGTCAACGAACTCCTTCAATGATCGGTTATATTCACTTATAAAAAGGATTCTTCCATTCCATAAGCGCAGCATAATTCCCTGATTCCTCATCCTCGAGATAATCCGCTACCACCGTTACCGGAACCCGGCCGCACCGCAGCAGAAAGGTAATGACCGGATCAGTCCACCTTCCGGCTACTACCCCGGCCAGATATTCCTCTGCGGTCATCCGGTCCGCCATCAGATGATACCCCGGCATCCGGCCTGCTCCCAGCAGCCGTTCGAGCTTCTGCTCCACTACAACGTGATACAACGACTGGACCAGCTCCTTGCCCAGACCCAGCTTGCGGTATTTCGGGCGGACACACAAATCGGCAATATACAGCGTATTCCCGTCCGGCTCATGCGTGGTCAGATAGCCGTCTGCGGTAACCTCCGACCAGGTGTGATGCAGCGCCTCCGGGCCCGAGCGGATGATGAGCCCGGTAACCGAACCGGCCAGTTCCCCGTCCACTTCCACAGCCAGGGCCCCCTCGGGAAAAAGCGTTACATGATTCAGCAGCTGCTCCCGGTTCCACCACAGCTCTGCTGGATAAGGCGGCGGAAAGGCTTCCTACTGGACCCTGATCAGTTCCGTGAAGTCAGACTCCTTGTAGCTGCGGATTACTGCAGGCACCGGTGTTGCGCCGTCAAAAGCATAAAACCTCTTGTAATACATCCTCTGCCCTGCCCCCTACTTCCAGTCTGTATACAGATCCGTCCGGCGGTCACGCCACGTAGTGACTGATCCGTGCTCCCGGACGCGGTACAGCAGCTCCAGATCGAGATCGGCCGTGACGATCATATCGCCGTTAATTTCTCCTTCTGCCAGCAGCCCCTGCGGAGGAAACGGAATATCATTCGGCGTAATTACCGCAGCCTGCCCGAAGTTGGCCCGCATCAGATCCACCGTAGGCAACGAGCCTACGGTCCCCGTAAGCACAACATATATCTGATTCTCAATGGCGCGGGCATGGCTGGTATATCTCACGCGGTGGAAGCCGTGGCGGTCATCCGTACAGGAAGGGCAGAAGATCACATCCGCACCCTTGGCCCGGGCCATGCGCACAATCTCCGGGAATTCAATATCGTAGCAGGTCAGCATGGCGATGGTTCCCTGTTCGGTCTGGAAGACCTGCAGCTCTTCACCGGCTCCCATATTCCACCCCTCTACCTCAGCCGGTATAATATGCAGCTTGGGCTGCTCGGCAATTCTGCCGTCCGGGTAAAAGAGATGGGCTACATTATAAAGCTTCCCGCTGCGGCGCAGCACATGGGTGCCTCCGATTATATGTACTGCATATTTCCTGGCATACCCGGAGAACATCTCCCGGTAACGGTCTGTGAACTGCGGCAGATCCTCTATTCCCAGAGTTTCTCCGTGTTCATTCCCTATAGACATCAGCTGTGTCGTGAGAAATTCGGGGAACAGGATAAATTCAGCGCCGTACTCTCCGGCGGTTCTAATATAGTGCTCACACTGGGCGGCAAACTCCTCGAAGGAGGAGATAGTGTGCAGATGATATTGTACAGCGGATACGCGAAAAGCCATGGCGGCAATCCTCCCGGGTTTGAGATAGCATACATTCATAAAGTATCTAAAAATTTTACCATAACGGCTCACAAAATCACACATCCACGGGACAGCTGCCGCTTCTCCGTCCTCGCTTGATGCCCCGGGCCCCGCTTTCTCTTCAGGTTATGAATATCTCCCCCCTTCCTTTCCCATAATGAGGAATACAAGCAACGGCAGCCCGGATGCGCTGCGCTGTATTGCTGCTTGAATGAGAAGGAGCCTGATGCCATGACGCGCGATTCTGCCACAACCAAGTTCCCGAAACGCCGCCTCCGCCTGCTCTTCCGGCTGCTGATGGTCTCTGCCCTCCTGTCCGTGCTGGCAGCCGGAGCTCTGCTTGGGTACCTGTATCAGAAACCGCTGCCCCCGCTGGGGGATGATGTCCGCTCCAGGCTGCTTGACTCCAGGGGCAATGTGATGACCACCTTCACTACGGATGGACGCAGCCGGGAGCCTGTTGAGCTTAAACAGATTTCACCTCTGCTCATTAAGGCCACGCTGGCTGTAGAGGACCGGAAATTCTATAATCATATCGGTTTTGATCTGAAGGGGATGGGGAGAGCCGTACTCGCCAACCTTGAGGCGGGCAGGCGTACGCAAGGAGCCAGTACCCTAACCCAGCAGCTGGCACGCAATCTGTACCTGACCCATGAGAAGACCTGGACCCGCAAGGGCAAGGAAGCACTCTACACCCTCCAGCTTGAGATGAAATATACCAAGGACGAAATACTGAACATGTATCTAAATGAAATCTACTACGGGCACGGCGCCTATGGAATTGAAGCGGCGGCCCGGATGTATTTCGGCAAAGCTGCCGCTGACCTCAACTTGGCGGAGAGTGCCATGCTGGCCGGAGTCCCCAAAGGCCCCACCTACTATTCGCCTTATAATCACCTGGACAGTGCCTTGAAGCGTCAAGGCATCATACTCGCCGCCATGGTCGATGTGGGGGATATTACGCAGGCGCAGGCAGAGGAAGCTGCCAAGGAGAAGCTGAAGCTACGCCCGCAGGGTCAAAAGGATATCACGGTGGCTGCGCCCTATTTCCGCGATTATGTGCGCGGCCTGGTGATAGATACCCTGAATATCACCAGTGACGAGCTGGACCGGGGCGGACTGAATGTCTACACAACGCTTGACCCGGATATGCAGCAGGCTGCGGAAGCAGCGGTGGATCAGGGGATGGACCACAGCAGCGAGCTGGAAACGGCCCTGGTGTCCGTTGATCCCCGGACCGGGTATGTGAAGGCTATGGTCGGGGGAACCAACTACCGGTCCAGCCCGTTCAACCATGCTCTGGCCAAGACACGCCAGCCCGGCTCTTCCTTCAAGCCGATTATGTATTTAACGGCGCTGGCTTCCAAGGAAATGACCGGCTTGTCGGTCTTCAACAGCCAGCCGACGCTGTTCCACTATGACAATAACCGGAAGACGTATCAGCCCCGGAACTTCGGCGACAAGTATCTCGGAGAGATCAACATGCAGCAGGCCATTGCCGCTTCCGACAATATCTATGCCGTGAATACCATTATGAAGATTGGGGCCGATAAGGTGGCTGCTATGGCTGCCGCCATGGGGATTAACAGCCCGCTGCAAAACGTGCCTTCTCTGGCACTCGGAACCTCGCCCGTCAGCCCGCTGGAGATGGCCTCCGCCTTCGGGGTGATTGCAGGCGGCGGAGTGAAGCAGCCGGTTACCGCAGTTCTGAAGATTACGGATGCCAGCGGACATCTTCTATATGAAGCCCCTCAGCCCCAGGGACAGTCCGTGGTGGAGCCGGCAGCGGCTTATGTGCTGACCCGGCTGATGGAAGGGGTCTTCGAGAGCGGAGGAACGGGGAACCGGGTAGCCTCGATGATCAAACGTCCCGTAGCCGGTAAAACCGGCACCACGGATACCGACGGGTGGATGGTGGGCTTCACTCCCGAGCTCTCCACAGCCGTCTGGGTGGGATACGACAAAGGCCGCGATATTGCGACTGCCGACGGAAGACGGGCAGCGCCTATCTTCGCCCAGTTTACGGAAAAGGCGCTGGAGAATGTTCCGCCGAAGATTTTTCCGATTCCGGAGGGCGTGGTCAGCGTATATGTGAATCCGCAGTCCGGTAAGCTGGCTACAGCAGACTGTCCCGAGAAAAAGCTGGAAACCTTCATCAGCGGGACGGAGCCGACCGAATATTGTGATCAGCACAGCACCGGCGGCACGGGTTCTCCTGCCGGGGACAATTCTCCGGATGCTGCCGATCCCGCCAAGGAAGACCATTCGCTGTGGAATAACATCAAGCGCTGGTGGATGAACTAACCGGGTATTGCCGCCTCCGGGCTGCTTGCGTTACGATGGGATCAACCCGGCATAGGCGCGTCTTTCGCCTAACTCTGCCGCAGGAAGGTGTCATCCGTTCATGAAGCCGAATCGTTCCGGCGGCCGGAAGACGGCGGCCGCCAAGCTGCTGCAGCCTGAACTCTACACGCTTACGGCTCTCGAAGCCGCTCCGCGCCTCTTAGGTCAGCATTTGGTCCGCCTTACGGAAGACGGGGAGATCCGCTGCCGTATTGTTGAGACAGAGAGCTACGGCGGCGCCGAGGACAAAGGCAGCCATGCCTATGGCGGCCGCCGCACCGCCCGTACGGAGGTGATGTTCAGCGCCGGCGGCGCAGTGTATGTGTACCTGATTTATGGCATGTATCACTGCCTGAATGTAGTAACCGCCGCTGAAGATGAGCCGCATGCCGTCCTGATCCGGGCGGTAGAGCCGCTCACGGACAGGGATGCCGAACTTATGGCAGCCTACAGGGGAATTGCCGTCAGGAAGCCCTCGGATCTGTCCGGCGGACCGGGTAAGCTGTGCCGGGCGCTGAGAATAGACCGGAGCCTTAACCGCACCAGGTTCGATATACGGGGAGGCGCTCTATGGATTGAACAGGGCGAACCCCCTGAATCTATCGACATTGTTCAGGCTCCGCGCATTAATATTCCCTATGCGGAGGAATACGCAGAGCGCCCCTGGCGGTTTTATATTCAGGGGAATCCTTATGTATCAGTCAGCGATCCGCTCGCGCAGCCGTTCCGTCTGCACTGAATCTCGCCCGGCTGTTTCGGGTGCGATAATTTGGGTAAAAAGAAGTGAACCCTAATCAGCCTCTCCCTTGGGAATTCCCACATGGAGGGGCTGTTCTTCGTTATTTTGCTCTATCTGCCCCTCATACGCCAAAAAATGATAATACTTCCTATAAAATGACAATAAACAACCCTATTTGAAGGCGCTTTCCCCGTTCTCTAAACTTACAATAACTGTTATAATCATAGATATTACACAAACTATAAAGAGGTAAATGAGGGACATGGGATGAAGGATACAGGCATGATCCGGAGCTTAGACAGTCTTGGAAGAATTGTGGTTCCCGTAGAAATCCGCATGACACGTAATATTGACATTGGGGACCCGATTGAATTTTTTATTCTGGATGAGAATATTATCGTTCTCAGAAAGTACACCTCCACAGAATGCACCTTTTGCAGAAGTCTAGACCATGTGACCTACTATAAGGATCAGTTTATTTGCAACACCTGTCTGAAGGAGCTAAGTGACCCCGAACGCGGGTCAGAACCCGTCATCGCTCCCCCAAGTCCAGCAGCAGAGAACCCCGAGCCTGCCCGCGGAGGGCGGAGAACCAAGACTGAAGAAATGAGCCTGCGTCTGCAAAAAGCAATGGAGGATCATCCCTATGCCAATCAGAAGGAGCTTGCCGAGGTGCTCGGAATCAGCCAGGCCAGGGTAAGCCAGTTGAAGCGTAAGCTGAACATTTCCGGCAGGGCGGCCCCGCAGTAAAGGTTACGGAGAGGGAGTCTGCACCAGAACCCGAATAAGGCTTGGCCCTCGGTCTCTCGAGGGCCAAGCCTTATTTGTTGTTCGTTCTATGCTTAACCATCCGGCGCTTCCCCTATTCCGACAATGCCGCTTTCAGCTCTTCTGGCGAGGCAGCCCACCACTCTTCATTATGGGTCATCAGCAGTGATTTCAGCGCTGCCCGTTCGCTGATTCCCAGTCCCTCCAGCATAAGCTTCCGCTTCAGGGCAGCATCCAGCTTATTGACATGATCGGCGAGAATCTTCCAGCCGCGGCGGGCTTCGGTGTCAATCCACATCTCACAGGCAGTAATTCCTCCGTAGAACTGTCCCTCCGGCGTACGGTCTACAGCCACCCATACGACCCATACCTGTCTGCCGTTCGGGACATCCTCACGGTTCACAGAGAATTTAATCCCTTTCTCCACTTTACTCTTGGCATGCATAGCGCCGATATCAATAACTGCCTCTCCCTGATCAATAATGACAGGAGATACATTGTTCAGATCAATAGAGCCTGCGCCGAAGCCTTTATGCTTGGCTCTGGCATTCACAATATTCAAGGCAATCTGTTTTTTGCCTTCCGGTTGTACGTTATCCACATGTGCACATCCTTTCCATTCACTAATTATTTAATTTTAGCTAATATTGCGGCGATTGCAAACATATACATCCCGTAGATGCTTGTCACGGGAGGAATCACAGTATGAAGCCACATTCATTAAGGTATACCCTCATCTTCGCAGTCCTGGCTGTTCTCACCTTGCTTGGAGGCGGAATATGGTTTCTTTCAGGGCATAACCCTGCCGCATGGACTGCTTCTGTGCCAAAAGAGGCCAAGTCCCCCGCCGTCATCCCGCAGCAGCCCGTGCAGTCCACGCTTCCGGAGATGTTCTCCCCCCCAGAATCAGAAGCTCTAAGCCAGCGTGTGGTCGAATACCACATGGATGTGCAGCTTCAGGCAGATACGGGGACCTTAACAGCTTCCGAGACGCTGACTTGGACCCATCCGGGCTCAAAACCGGTCCAAGAGCTGTATTTTCACCTGTATCCCAATGCATTCGCTTCCGGTAATACAACCTTCATGAAGGAATCGGGGGGCACACTACGCGGAGATTCCATGCCTGCTGGCGGGTACGGCAGCATCACCCTAACGGATCTGCGGACCTCCGAAGGCATCTCGCTTATGCAGCGCACCCAGTATGTGCAGCCTGACGACGGCAATATCAACGATAAAACACTGCTCAAGGTTCATCTGCCCCAGCCGGTACACGGCGGTGAGAGTATTACGGTGAGGCTTAAGTTCGAGGTCAAGCTGCCGAAAATATTCGCCCGGATGGGGACCGCCGGTAACTTCGTCATGGCCGGCCAGTGGTTTCCGAAAATAAGCGTCTACGAGCCTGCCGGCAGAAGAGGACTCAAGGAGGAAGGATGGAACCTCCATCAATATCACGGAACCTCCGAATTCTACAGTGATTTCGGTATTTACAATGTAACCATTTCCGTCCCGCCTGAGTACAAGGTGGCCGCAACCGGATTTCCGGTGAGGAATGCCAAGGTAGTGCAGGGCCGTAAGGTGTACCAATTCTATGCAGATGATGTCCATGACTTTGCCTGGGCCGCCTCACCGGATTTCGTCGTTGCCGAGAAGGCCTTCTCCGCACCGCAGGTGCCCGGGGTGAGAATTAAGCTCTATCTGGACCCGCTGCATAAGAATCTCCAGGAGCGCTATTTCCAGGCGGCTGAGGCGGCCCTGACCGCTTTCAGCAAGTGGTACGGCCCGTATCCTTACTCCACCTTATCCATTGTAGTTCCGCCTGAGTCCGGCAACGGGGCGGGGGGAATGGAATATCCGACACTGATTACCGCCTTCGGTGCCACCGCGGCACCGCCGGGCACTTCGCTGGAGCGCACCATTATCCACGAGATCGGCCACCAGTATTTCTATGGCATGGTCGGCAGTAATGAATTTGAAGAAGCCTGGCTCGATGAGAGCTTCACCTCCTACGCAGAAGACCGCCTGATGGAACAGGAATACGGTGTAGCCTCAAGCCTTCCGCTTCAGTCCAGCCTGGTCTCCTCCTCACAGCCGCTTAAGCTGGAGACCTGGAAATACAGCGGCGACGATGCCTATACCCGCAATGTGTATATCCGGGGCAAGCTGGTGCTTAAGGATATCGAGCGCATAGCGGGGGCCAAGAATATGGATACTATTCTCGCTGCCTATGTCCGCAAATACCGCTTCAAGCACCCGTCTACCGCCGATTTCCAGAAGATTGTGGAGAAGGTGACCAAGCAATCCTGGCAGACTTATTTTGACCGGTATGTCTACGGCGGGGGGGCGCCTGATTTCGCAGTAGACGATATTAAGCTCTCCACAAAACGCAGCGGCAGCGACGGTGACGGTGACGGAGTGCAATATAGCGCAGTTGTTGAGGTGAGCAATAAAGGCACCCTCTACCCGGATGTTCCCGTGAAATTCACCTTCTCGGACGGGTACACTGTTCAGCAATATTGGAATGGCGAGGGACAATCAACCTCCTTCGAGTTAGCCTATAAAGCGCCTCTGGTCTCCGCAGAGATCGATCCGGGGCATACCATTCTGCTGGAGAGCAGGCATCTTAACAATTTCAGAATGGCCGAGCTGGAGCCGCGTACTCTCTCCCGCTGGACGCTAAGCGTGACGACACTGCTTGAAACCCTGCTCGGAACTCTAGTCTGGTGAGGTGAAGGAATGGTGAAAAGTTCAATAACCCGCGGTTGGGTCAGCATGAAAGAGCAATTCTATATATTGATTCTGCTATTTATTTACCGGCTGTTCTGGGGCTATTTCCTGTACAAATTCATTAAAAGCGCTGTTGTTCCCCTGCTGCTGCGCTATCCCGATGCGGATGCCGGCGGCAGCGGAATAGGCAGGCTGCTGTATTATATCGAGGGCCAGTCTTCCCTGCGCACCGAACCTGCCGTCCAGCATTGGCTATGGCTGCTTCTGGCACTGACTTTGCTCCGGCTGCTGCTCACCCCCTTCATCCGGGCAGGGCTGCTGCATGAGCTCCATCAGGAGCGCGCAGGAGCGCGTGGACTGTTCTTTTTTCCCGGAATGAAAAAGTACGGGCTGCCCGTGCTGGTATTCAGCCTCGTGGAATGGGCGTTAACCCTCCTGCCGCTCTATTGGCTGCTTCCGCGTATGTACCGGCTGCTGCTTGGCGGCATTCTTGAGGTTCCGCTTCTGCTGAAGCTTGTGCCTTATGTGCTGGGCTGGCTCCTGTACCTCTTCCTGATCCGCAAGCTTCTGCTCTATATGCAATTCGGCTATACTGCCGGCACCGGCATGTTCTCGTCTCTGCTGATCTGCCTGAAGGTGCTGCTGCCTTCTATCGGAGTATCCGTCATACTGGGGGCGGGAAGTCTAATTATACTGATCCTCTGTAGTGCTTCTGCGCTGCTGTATCCGGGACTCCCGGCCCTGCTGCTGCGTCAGGCAGCTCCGCTGCCCTCCACGCTCTTCAATATGTGGGGAGTAGCTGCCCAGTACCATCTCTGGTCCAGTAAATCATTTCCACAATAATTCACGGCCGAAACGGCATACTAAAAAGAGTCACAGCCCCTCAAGCAGGGAGCAGGACTCTTTTTTGCTTAAGCGAAGACAAAACCATTTGCAAAACTGTAAAACCTCTGATACAATGATGCCTGTACTACTAGTAACAAAGTTGTAATCTTTCAAGCATAATTTACCGTAACCATTGCAAATTAACTAATTGCCGATAAGTCACTGTTCTGGTGCACATAACGCCGAATTCCCAGCACCGGGAAGTGGGGGAACCATATTTTGGGTGAATTGATCTCGCTTTAGAGGGGTCATAGGGGAACCTTCTACCGAATCCTTAAGCTAACCTCGCAGGCCCTGGAAGGAGTACATCTTTTGATTATTCAGAACTTCAAGAAAAAATGCACCGCAGCAGCGCTGGGTCTTGTGATGGTATTCACACTCGGAGCAGGCAGTGCCTTCGCAGATTCCAAAATGGATACTGTGATCTCAAAAACCATTGGAACGTCATATAAAACCGGAGGCACAACCACCAACGGGTTCGACTGTTCCGGATTCACCAAATATGTGTTCAAGAATGTTGGGCTTACTCTGCCCCGCACTTCTAAGGCACAGTACAAAGTAGGAACAGCAGTACCTAAGAGCCAGCTGCGTTCCGGCGATCTCGTGTTCTTCAATACCTTGGGCAACGGAGTATCCCATGTCGGTATTTATGTCGGAAACGGGAAATTTGCACAGTCCTCCAGTTCACGCGGTGTAACCATCAGTTCAATGAGCCAGTCCTACTGGGCCAACCGCTATGTTGGCGCCAAACGAGTAATGAGCACAACAGCCTACCAAGCTGTCGCTTACGATTGAACCCTTGAAGAATACCCCGAACATTTCAACCTCTAACAACCCATTGTAACTTATACAGGCCCGGGATGATTATTGCCGTAATCATTTCCGGGTTCTTCCTTTTTCTTTTCCTTATTCTACCTTTTACACAGATTTTCTGCCCTTGAAACAGCATTTTATTCCAAAAATAAAGAAAAAAACATATAGAAGCTACTCTGCACATAGATATGAGTCTTTCTAACGGGCTATAACTCTAAAAACAGCAAAAAAGATGCATTAATATGTTATAAGTGATTGCCAAGTGCCGAAGTCTTTGTTACAATTATCGCAGTGAGTTTTTAGTAACATTTTTGTAATTATTGAATCGCTTTTAACAAAGGTTTTGTCATGTATTGAATGAACAGCTAATCCTAATCAACAGTCGTGCCGAGTTCCCTAATGAAGTTAGGGAAACGGGGGAACCACTTTGGGTGAATTGACCTCCTATTCTAAGAGGGGTCATAGGGGACCTTCAACCGAACCCTTAAGCTAACCTCGTAGGCATTGGAAGGGGTATTTACTTTTGAAGAAGAAGCTAGCAGCCGCAGTACTGAGTTTGTCCATTATCTTCACCATTGGAGCAGGAAGCGCTTTCGCCGATTCCAAGATGGATAAAGTTATCGACAAAGCCATTGGAACCAAATACGTATCCGGCGGTGTATCCACAAACGGATTTGATTGCTCTGGATTTACAATGTATGTTTTTGATAAGATGGGCATTAACCTGCCGCATCAATCCGGCTCCCAATACCAGATGGGTTCTGCCGTGTCCCGTGACGAGATGAGAGCGGGCGATCTTGTATTCTTCAATACCAATGGCAAAGGTGTATCCCATGTCGGTATTTATGTCGGTGACGGCGAGTTCGCACATGCGTCTTCATCCCGTGGTGTAACTATCAGTTCGCTGAGTGACAGCTACTACGTCAACCGCTACGTTGGCGCCAAGCGGATTATGAGCACAGATGCTTACAAGACTGCAGCTACGGATTCTCAAGACAACGATGATGTCGAATAATTTGTTGTAACATACGCTCTTTTCCGAGATTTTTGCCGAAATCTTGGGAAAGGGCTTTTTTTGTCTATAAAATTACTTACCCCGCTCTATATTTGTAAAACACCCATTCCGCCTTTTCATAAAATATATATAATATAGTAAAAAGCATTGTCCCGGAAAGGAGGCCGCCCGCTTATGATTAGTTCTCCGCTAACCTTTTACGTTGTACCTATGGAGCCGCTGCATGCCGCCGAGATCTGCGAGTGGAGCTACAGCCCCCCGTATAACATATACGGCTGGATGTCCTGGGAGCAGATGCAGGCGCTCGGCGTTGAGTTCGGTGACCCGGAGCTGCGACAGGAGCAATATGTGTCCGTAGTGAACGGGCAAGGTGATCTGTGCGGCTTTGCCCAGTTGTTTCCTATGGAGGGTGTAGTCCGGCTCGGAGTGGGAATGCGTCCGGATCTCTGTGGTCATGGGATGGGGCATCTGTTCATGACGGCGATCGTGCAGGCTGCACGGGCCCGTTACCCGGAGCGTGAGATTGATCTGGAGGTACTGACCTGGAATCAGCGGGCAATCCGCGCTTACCAGAAATGCGGGTTCACCATAACGGATACCTATGAACGCCGGACTCCCACCGGCAATAAGCCGTTTTATTGCATGGTCTATGAGGAATAGTGATTATTCCGTTCATTTTTTTGACACAAATACTATGATAACGCTTCACCATCCGCTATAATGGAAACAGCAGCTTACATGAAGGGACGGATTGCAGATGCAGAAATGGATCATGAGCGGTTTGTTTTTTGCCGCCTGCGCCTTTGCGGTGATCTTAATGTTCACCTTACCCGGTAAATCCGAGGTAGCTGAAGAGAACAAACCGACAATGCCGGAGGTTGTACTGGACGCTGCCAGTGCGGAGGCTACAGTGAAGGCCAACTGTATCTCCTGCCACGGTGACCAGCTCCAGGGCGGTGCAGGACCGAGCCTGCAGCAGGAAGGTGCATCACATGATGCGCCGCAGATCTACAGTATAGTCACCAAGGGACGCGGACAGATGCCTTCCTTCAAAGACAGGCTGGCCCCTGAAGAAATCGCCAATGTAGCCTTATGGCTGGCCGAGAAGAAATAATCCGCTTATTGTAAGGACATCAAGCTCTTCATTCATATGTATAATGCCCGTTGCAGAGGATCTCAAGCGATCCCTGCACGGGCATTTTTATTAATCAGGCATGCCTGTCATTTCCATAGTAACCTTGTCCTTTAACGATTCTTCTCGAACGCCTCATTAAATTCACGGGCCTGGCGGAGATCAAGCTTCTCCACATCTGCGGTCAGCCGCAGAACAACGGTCTTGTAATCAATCGTGATATGCGGGTGATGATCGAAGGCTTCCGAAATGGCGGCCACCTCGTCCACAAAAGCAATTCCCTTCATGTATTCATTGAACATATATTTGCGCACCAGCTTATCCTTATCCAGTCTCCAGCCCTCAAGCTTGCCGATCTGCTCCTGCAGTTCTTCCTCTGTAAATTGCAATTCGTTCCCTCCCTTGCTAAGTTAACGGTTCCGGTTCACCCTCAAATAAAACATCCCTCAGCTTCTGAAAGTCCAAGGGATGTGCCCGGCCAAAGATTTTTTTGATTAAATGTATTCGTATCTTCCGGCAATTAGTACTCCACATCCAATTTTACCATGGGCGGATACCTGAGGACAAACCTGCTCCCGCAATTTCTCAACTTACACTAGAACTACCGAAGCCAAATCCTCATCGCCAAGCAGAATATTAATCCGGTGTGTTTCTTTATCGTACATTACAACACCGCTGCCAACCTGAATCACCGGTTCATTGCCCAGGGCGTAGAACAGGTCCTCGGCAAGCGCCTCCCAGACCTCCTGCTTCGACTCCTCCGGCAGGCTTACCCACTCTTCAGGCTCCATTTCAAAGAAAATATACCCGTCAGAGATTCGTCCGACCGCTCCTGTCAAATCAACAAGAATTTCACTGTAATCTCTACCATGCTTAACTCCCACATCAATCACTCCGTTTTCTTCGCTGATGAATAATAACCTACCTTATCTATTATAGCCGAAAAAATCACTTCACAAATAAGGGAATGCTGTCGATAAATAAGAATATACGTGATTTGGTTATAAGCAGAGTGTTCTCCCGCGGTTCAAGGATGAAGTACGCGGTTAGTCGATCACTTCTTAATTCTCATGGACGAGGTGCATAAATGGAAATCTCAACAATTCTAGGCCTGGTGTTTGGCCTGATCGCAGTAGTCTGGGGAATGATACTCAAGCATGCTCCGCTTGCAAGCTTGAACAACCCCGCTGCCTATGTAATTATTTTTCTTGGTACGGCCGCCTCTATCTTCATGGCCTTTCCCATGTCGGAAGTCAAGAATTTCCCTAAGCTGCTGAAGATCCTGTTTGTGAAGAAAAAGATGGTCGGCAAGCCCGAGCTGATTACCATGTTCATGGAATGGGCCTCCATTACCCGCCGTGAAGGGCTGCTTGCCCTGGAGTCCAATGTCGATGAAATTGAAGATAACTTCCTCAGAAACGGCATGCGGATGATTATTGACGGCAACGACCAGGAGTTTGTCCGCGACGTGTTAATGGAAGATATTCATGCAACTGAAGACAGACATAAAGCCGGCGCCCTGATTTTCTCCCAAGCAGGAATGTACGCCCCTACACTGGGGGTACTCGGAGCTGTTATCGGGCTGATTGCCGCCTTGGGTGATATGAGCAACATGGACATACTGGCCCATGCGATTGCCGGAGCCTTCATTGCTACGCTGCTCGGGATATTCACCGGTTATGTCATGTGGCATCCTATGGCTAACAAGCTGAAGCGGATCTCCAAACGGGAGATCGAAGTCCGCCTGATGATGGTGGAAGGCCTGCTGTCCATTCAATCCGGGGTATCCACCATTGCCATTAACCAGAAGCTGTCTGTCTTCCTGACTCCGTCCGAGCGTGCCAAGCTGAGCGAGAAGGAGGGCGCTTCGAGTGAGCAAAAAGACTAGGCATGAGGAACACGAAGAGCATGCCGATGAATCCTGGCTGCTGCCCTATTCCGATCTGATGACCCTGCTGGTGGCCCTGTTCCTCGTAATGTATGCCATGAGTGCTACGGATGCCCAGAAGTTCGAACAAATGGCCCAGGCATTCAATTCAGCGCTTAGCGGCGGCGGAGGCGTCCTGGAGTTCCGTTCGGATTCGCCGACTAACACCCAGTTGGATCAGGGCAGAAAAGATAAAATGAACAGTGTGATTGACAAGAATACCGGCTCCTCCGAGCTGTCCAAGCTCCGCACCAAAGAGCAGGAGGATCTGGAGAAGCTTAAGAAGCAATTCGATCAATATATCAAGAATAACGGAATGACCGATTTGCTTAGTACGAAGCTGAACCAGTCGCAGCTGATGATCACCATCAGCGACAATGCGTTGTTCGCTTCAGGACAGGCAGTGGTGAAGGACGAATCCCGCCAATTGGCCAAGTCGATCTCCACCATGCTTCAGCAATTTCCGGATTATGAAGTGCTGGTACAGGGGCACACAGATAACGTTCCGATCTCTAACAGTACCTACTCTTCCAACTGGGATCTCAGTGTAGCCCGTGCCCTTCAGTTCATGAAGATCCTGCTGCTGAATCCCAATCTGGACCCGGTGAAGTTCAGTCCGATCGGGTATGGGGAATATCGTCCCATTGATACCAATGCAACAGCTATAGGGCGGGCCAAGAACCGCCGGGTAGAAGTGTCCATTCTCCGCAAATATAAAGATCCTGCAGCAGAGACTACGGATGTTTCTGCTCCTGGCAAATAACACCGAAGATACAAAAGAGCTGTCCCTGAGGCCGTTACCGGCTTATAGGGATAGCTCTTTTCTTTGCTGTATCCATTCATATCGTAGATACAGCTTATTGCAGCTCATAGCTCAGCATGACACCAAGCTCCTGCTTCTCTTGCGGTGACAGCTCACGCCATTCCCCGGTCTGCAGGGCGCCCAGCCGGATATTCATCACCCGGATACGTTGCAGACGCCGTACTTCATAGCCGAACGCGCTGCACATGCGGCGGATCTGCCGGTTCTTGCCTTCGGTAAGAATAATCCGGAATACCCGCTCACTGATCCGTGTAACCTCACAGGGAAGCGTCTTGCTGCCCAGAATCTTCACCCCGGTTGACATGCCTGTAAGGAAGGATGGAGTGACCGGCCTGTCTACAGTCACCACGTACTCCTTCTCATGTCTGCCTTCCGAACGCAATATTTTATTAACGATGTCTCCGTCATTCGTCAGCAGAATTAATCCTTCGGAATCCTTGTCGAGCCGGCCAATGGGGAATATGCGCTCCTCATGGCCAATGAAATCGACAATATTGCCCTGAATATGCGCTTCTGTGGTTGAAGTGATGCCCACCGGCTTATTAAGCGCAATATAAACGATCCTGCTGCCCTTCTCAAGGGGTTGTCCGTCAATCAGCACTGTATCCCCCGCTTCGGCCTGGCTGCCCAGCAGAGCAAGCTCACCGTTGATGGTGACTCTCCCCCCCTCGACCAGCTTGTCTGCTTCACGGCGTGAACAATATCCTGTCTCACTGATGAACTTATTGATTCTCATGTTTGTCTTCACTCCGTTCTATATTCATGCCGGCCGGAGGGTCCGATTCTTTCGCTTCAGGCAGCTTGATTATCACCTGTGCCCCCCGGCCGTACTCGCTGCTTATCTCCAGGCTGCCTTTGTGGGCCTGAATGATCCGCTGGCTGACCATCAGGCCCAGCCCCGTTCCTGACTCTTTATTCGTGAAGAACGGCTCTCCCAGCTTGGGCAGCATGTCCTCAGGCACACCTCCGCCTTCATCCGTGATCACTATAACTACAGAATCATCCTGCTGATGCTGCTCCAGGGTAATCGTTCCACCGTCCGGCATCGCTTCAATCGCATTTTTGATCACATTGATAAATACCTGCTTCAGCTGATTCTCTTCACAGTGCACCATAGCGGGTACGCCCGAGAAATGCGTTGCGAACTCGATGCCGAACAGGTGCGCCTGGCTATCAAGCAGGGAGACTACATCGCCGACAATATGCCGCAAATCCCTCTGCTGGAAATGAACAGCCTGGGGCTTGGCCAGAATCAGGAACTCGCTTACAATCAGATTGATCCGGTCCAGCTCCGAGAGCATCAGATCAATGTGCAGCGGAACCAGAACCTTCTTCTCCTGCTGAAGCTGCAGGAACCCTCTCAGGGTAGTCAAGGGATTACGAATCTCATGGGCAACCCCTGCGGCGAGCTGGCCGACTGTAGTGAGCTTCTCCGAGCGTCTGAGCAGCTCCTCAATCCGGTTGCGCTCGGTCATATCACGGGATACGTGTACAACCGATTGCGGCTGGCCCTCCTCATCGCGGATGACCGAGCTGCTGACGCTGACTTCGACCAGCGAGCCATCGCGCTTCAGTCTGACCGTCTCAACAGGCGGCAGCGCCGCCCCGTCCTTCAGCTGCTGCAAGCGCAGGCTCTCCTGCTTCTGAACGGTGGCCGGAACGAGATAAGGCGGCTTGACCAGAGCATCCTCTGCACCCCATCCATAGAGTTCCTCGAAGGCTCTATTCGTACTGATAATCCGCCCGTCCATATCCACCGTGTGAATCGCATCCGAGGTCCCGTTAATCACCGACTCCAGATGCTCCTTCACCGCGCGGTTCTCCTCCAGCGTCTGCCCCAGCCGGTTCGTGTGCTGCAGCAGATGTGTTGTCATCGCATTGATGCGCTGGGCAAGCTGTCCCAGCTCATCACGGCTTGTTACCGTAAGCGCGGGCTCAAATTTACCCATGGCCACATCATTTACCTTAGCCAGTATATCCTGAATCGGGCGTGTCACAACACCAGCCATAACATAACTGGCTAAGAAAAAGATAATCAGCAGCAGCACCGAGGTGGTGATATTGTTGATCAGCTGCTCTTTGATTACCGAAGAGATAGCCCCGTAATCCATTACCACACTGATCACGTAATCGGCAGATCCCGGCTGCTTAATGGGAATGAAGCTCTTGAGTACTCTTTTACCCAGTGCCTCTGTATCCAGCGTGATCGGCTCGCCCTTGTTCAGCGCTTCCCGGATGGCCGCTTTATCCTCTGCCATATTGCCGTATGTATAAGTACCGTATTGGATAGGGCGGTTGCGCAGCTTGGTATTCTTGGGATCGGTGCCGTCAGGCAGCATGCTGGGCGCTCCAAAAGTCTTCGGATTTATCCCCGTGATCTCCAGAATGCCGGGGTTTACGGCTTTGGACTCCCGGATAATTTCATCGGGATTCATGATTTTGACATAATCGCTTACCGCTGTACTACGGACATACGGATCTATGATATAGTTGCGGGTACCATCATAATAATAACCCCATTTATCAATGTACTCGGGATTGGAGGTTGAGTATTCAAACGGACCGGACCAGAAATTCTGCAGGGCCTGTCCCTGATCGACAGAGACCTGCTGGCCTGCAAACAACTCCAGGAAAGCCACATACCAAAAACCCATACCCTTGGTTGAAAGTCCAATCTCTGCGGGATCGGAAGACCTGGCAACGATAATATCATCGGCGGTCTTCACCAGCAGCGAGATATTAGACACACCCAGCTTAATGGACAGATCCTTCAACTGCTCATTGTTAATATTCCTGATGTCCGGGTCTAGCTCATAGGACGCCAGTATTGCGGTCATTCGCAGATTCTGGGCAATTTTGTGCTGCACGTAGTTGGAGCTGTAGCTGCTCTGTTCAACCGAAACGGCAACCTGCTTCGCAGTAATCTTCATATTGCTGACACTCTCATTACGCAGATTACTCCGGGCTGTATACAGATTAAGTGTTAGGTTAAGCATCAAGATTAAGAGTACTGAACCAAATATAATCGCTGATAATTTCGTTTTTATGGACAACCGTATTGTTCACCTCTTATCCGCTGGTAAATCCTAGCGGGGCATTCCTAATTATCATACCTTTTGCCCTTCCATTTGAAAAGACATTTCCCAGCAGCTAAACACTGGCAGATATTGAATTATAGAGACAGTTTCTCTACAATAAGTAGGAAACCATCCACAGGTTATGCACATATAAACATTTTGCTAAATTACGGTGTGTACAAAATTGTGTATAAGTCGGCTGTTATCCACAGAGTTGTACACAATTTGTTAAGAACGAATATTTGTTCGTTGTACAAGGGGCCATAATAGAAGGGAAGATGAATTTGAATATCAGGCTTGAAGAGTTGTCCGCAGAGGAGCGGGCCATTCATGAATATTGGATGACAGAAGCGATAGGAGAAGCCCGTAAGGCCGAAGCCTTGGGCGAAGTACCGATTGGCGCAGTGGTCGTCCACAAGGATCACATTATTGGCCGCGGGTACAATCTGCGTGAAACCACACTCGATTCCACTGCCCATGCGGAGATGGTGGCGATCCGCGAAGCCAGTACAGCGCTGGGTTCATGGCGCCTGCTCGATTGCCGGCTCTACGTGACCCTGGAGCCCTGTCCCATGTGCGCAGGGGCCATGGTGCAGGCCAGAGTGCCGCTTACGGTGTACGGCACGCCCGACCCCAAGGCCGGCTGTGCAGGCACCTTGATGAACCTGCTGGAGGAAACGCGCTTTAACCACCGCACAGAGGTCATCCAGGGCGTGCTGCAGGAAGAATGCGCGGAGCTGCTGACCTCCTTCTTCCGCAAGCTGCGTCAGAGACCAGCTAAGCTTTGAACCACCCAACATACTATTTCCCCAAGGAGGATGCCTAATGTCATTTAAACTGTATAATACCCCTCAGGGAATCTACCTCTCTCTGCTGAAGCTTACGGATGCCGAAGCGCTGCTTGACCTCCGTCTGCGCAACCGGAAGGAGCATCAGCAGTATGAGCCTCTCCGGGATCATGATTACTTCACGCTGGAGAGCCAGCGGCAGCTGATTAATCAGCGTATCCTGGATGCACAGCAGGACAGCGCGTATATGTTCGGGATCTACCTGCTAAGCGGCGAGCTGATCGGACAGATTACGATTTCCAATGTGGTACGGGGAGTCGGACAATTTGCCGATATCGGCTATTTCATTGATCATGAGAGACAGGGTAAGGGATATACCAGCGCAGCGGTGCAGCTGATTCTTGGATATGCCTTCCGCTCGCTGGGACTCCACCGGGTGCAGGCCGCCATCCTGCCTCATAATACCGGCTCGCGCAGAGTGCTGGAGAAGAACGGCTTTCAGGCGGAAGGGCTGGCCCGCCGCTTTATCAAAATCAACGGAGAATGGCAGGACCATCGCACCTACGCCATTCTGGCAGAGGATTTTCTTCCACAGGAGCAGAAGTCCCAGTAACGGCTAGTTCCACCTTGCCGCCACCACCAGCTGAGGAAAAGTAAAAATCCCGTATCAGCGGATGTCGCTCATACGGGATTTGTGTATACTGCACTATTGGATTAATAAGTACTTGTACCCATGCCTCCGAATTGCTGCTGCAGCTCTTCCAGAGTAATGACATCATCGCCTTGCGGAATGCCAATCTTGAAGGTCTGCTTCTCATTGATCTTGCTGTACTGGTTGCTTGCATTCATGGATAAGGTGACGTTCTCACCCTTCTCAGGATCATTAACCTTGATGTCCATGAGCATATCCTGGTATACCGGATAGTCATCTTTATTAACCGCAGTGTTCAGGTGGAACTGGTTAATGGTAAGATACTTATTCAGATCGGCCAGGCTCTTATCAAACTCGGCACGTGCCTCGCTGGATTGCAGCTCTTCCTTGGCTTTGGCCAGATCAGCAGGGTCAACCTGCAGCAGATCTTTATATTCATCCTTACTCAGAATATCCATGATCTTAGGCAATGCGTTGTTCACGAGAATCGTAAGCGCCTCTTTGACATTATCATTGGTTACCTGGAACTGAACTACCTGCTTGGCATCTACGCCTTCAGGCAGGCCGGCATCCTTAGGTTTGATATTGTTGAAGTATTTCGCTTCATCATACTCGCCCAGCAGTGTGTTCATCACTTCATTCGACAGCTTCTGCACTTTCTGTGCATCCATCTGCGCAGGATTGAATTCTGTTCCCTGCTCTTCGGCCAGCTTCTTCAGATCCACCTCTACGAATTTATTGACAATCGTCTCAGGAATCGGCAGGAACGGAATCGAAGGGACTTTGACGTACAGCTTCTGTCCGGACATAACCATTGGAACCGTGAAGGACATCGCCATATCCCCCTTCAGATTCAGAACCGTTGTAAGCTCAGTCTGCATCGGCTCAGCCTGATAGACTCCATCAATCGTAAGCTCTGCATTCTTAAGCATGCTTAGAATCTGACCCGTCGAAGCGTCAGCCTCATTAGTACCGGTGTCTATCGTCAGATCGTTAATGACCACCTTACTCTTCATTTCGTAAGATTTCATGGCTGTAGCTTTGGCTGCGGCTGAAGTCAAAGCCTCCTTCGGCTCCTCCTTCTTTGCACAACCCGGCAGAATTACTGCAGCCGTAAGCAGCAGTGCAGCAGCGGATAACCCCCATTTTTTGTTCATTATTTTTCTCCTCTCCCATGTAAAAAGTTTCTTTCCCCTCCCTAATGATAAACCATTTGGCAATTATGAGAAACATTTCTCTTCATTTTCATTTTAAATGTGTTTAACCCTGCGGATTATTATGGTCCACATGGTTCGCCTGCTTCACCTTTTTAGACCCGGATAACGGCGCGGGACCTGAAGAATGATGCTCCTTACGGGGTCCCTGGTTGTCCTGCTGTACACCGGGTACAGCCATGCTCTTGGGTTTGCTCATTGGTTAGCCTCCTATGGATTGGTCAAGCCCTGAAGGGCTTGCGCGCATTCATGAATCTGTCTCGTATACTGCTGTGCCAGAAGCTGTACAGCATCCACATGCTCGTCCGCATGTACCCCGGCCTGCTCGGCATCAAGCAGATCCACGGCAACCTCGCGGCTATCCACATAGGTGCAGCGGAAATCCAGCGAATACCCCTGCCGTCCTGCTGCATTGAAATGAATGAGCAGACTGTTCTGGTTCGCGGCATCCCCTTGTACGCTGAAGCTGTCGCCGCTCTCCATCAGTGACGGCAGGCGCTCCTGCCAGGCAGACACCAGACTTTGCTGGTCTACTTGTAATTGTCGGTCCATCTTTATGATCAGCCTCCTTCTCTAATACATTGCGGAGAAAGCAGACTTTTTATTCCCGCTGGAATGCCTTCCATTAAAAAGAGGCCCCGGTATAACAAAAAAGCCGTCCCCAATGGGGACGGCTTCTATCTGCACAATTTGAATGTTAAGGAATGGCGGAGAGGATGGGATTCGAACCCATGTGGGCTTGCACCCTAACGGTTTTCAAGACCGCCCCGTTATGACCGCTTCGGTACCTCTCCAATGCATCAAAATTTCACATGCATTAGGAATTATACCACGCCCCACAAATAATATGCAACTATAATTATTGAGCAGTTTTTGGATGGATAGATTTCACATTGCGCATATACGGCTGCAGGCATTCCGGAATCAGCACACTGCCGTCCGCCTGCTGGTAGTTCTCCAGAATAGCTGCTACTGTACGTCCTACAGCCAGCGCAGAGCCATTCAGCGTATGCACGAATTCCGGCTTGGCCTTAGGCTCCTTACGGTAACGGATATTGGCCCGGCGCGCCTGGAAGTCCTCGGTATTGGAGCATGAGGAGATCTCGCGGTACATTCCGCTCTCAGGCAGCCACACCTCAAGGTCATAGGTCTTGGCAGAGGTGAAGCCCATATCGGCCGTACAGAGCAGCAGGACGCGGTACGGCAGCCCTAGAAGCTGCAGGACGCGTTCAGCGTCGGCAGTCATCTTCTCCAGCTCCTCATAAGAGGTATCCGGGCTGGCAAGCTTCACAAGCTCCACCTTGTTGAACTGGTGCTGACGGATCAGACCCCGGGTGTCGCGTCCCGCAGATCCGGCCTCTGAACGGAAGCAAGAGCTGTAGGCTACATGATACTTCGGCAGATCACCGGCCGTCAGAATCTCTTCGCGGTAATAGTTCGTAACAGGCACTTCCGCCGTAGGAATCAGATAATACTCTGTATCCCGCAGCTTGAACAGATCCTCTTCGAACTTCGGCAGCTGTCCGGTTCCATACAGGCTGTCCTTATTGACAATGTAAGGCGGCAGCATCTCTTCATAGTTATGCTCACCACTGTGCAGGTCCATCATGAAATTGATCAGGGCACGCTCCAGTCTAGCACCCAGTCCTTTATAGAAGGCAAACCGGGAACCTGTAACCTTCGCTGCCGCTTCAAAATCAATGATATCCAGCTGCTGCGCCAGCTCCCAATGTGATTTCGGAGTGAATCCAAGCTCCTTGGGCTCCGACCAGCGGCGAACTTCAACATTGTCGTCCTCGGACTTGCCAACCGGCACCGATTCGTGCGGGATGTTCGGGATGCTCATCGTCAGCTCGTCAATCTTGACCTCAAGCTCACGTACCTCATCATCCAATTCTTTGATCCGGTCAGATACCGTACGCATCTCTGCGATCAAATCATCAGCCGGTTCTCCATTCTTCTTCTTCTTCGCTACCTCTCCGGATACGGTATTCCGGCGGTTTTTGAGTCCTTCAGTCTCCTGAAGCAGCTCACGGCGGCGCAGATCAAGCTGCGGGAAGCCGGCAATCAGATCGAGCGACTTCCCTCTTTTATTCAGCGCTTCTTCTACTCTGGCATAATCACTGCGCAATACTTTAACATCTAACACAAAGTTTCCCTCCTGAAAACAGCCCAAACTCTTTCAAAATGCTGTTTTGTTTGCAGCTTTGAAAGAGTCAAGATGTCCTTATATGCAGTTCTATAGATCGGCTGCCATACTGTCCTCTACCATATCGGCAAAATATTGATGCAGCCTGTAATCATCAGTCAGTTCCGGGTGAAACGAGCAGACCAGCAGATTGCCCTGGCGTGCCGTTACAATCTCATCGTTATAGAGGGTAAGGACCTCTACGTCCGGGCCCACTCCCTGAATGAGCGGAGCGCGGATGAATACCGCCCGCACCGGTTCAGCGATCCCTTTAACCTCCAGGTCACATTCAAAGCTTTCCCGCTGGCGGCCAAAGGCATTCCTGGCCACGGTAATATCCATCAGCTCCAGATGACCGGGTTCCCCTCCGGCAATCTGCTTCGCAAGAACAATCATACCGGCGCAGGTGCCAAAAACCGGCTTGCCTTGCCCCGCAAACTCGCGGATAGCTTCTATGAAGCCATATTTGCGCATCAGCTTGCCGATGGTGGTACTCTCGCCTCCGGGAATGATCAGGCCCTCTACCTCGTTAAGCTCCTCTATACGCTTAATAGGCATGCCCTGCGCGCCGGTCTTCTCTATACTGACAATATGCTCGGTTACAGCGCCCTGAAGCGCCAACACTCCAATTCTCATCCGAAGCCTTCTCTCTATTAACGGCCGCGTTCCGACATACGTTCAGCCGGGGTCAGCGTGGCGATATCAATCCCCTTCATCGGAGCGCCCAGATTCTTGGACACTTCAGCGATCAGCTTATAATCGGTAAAGTGGGTGGTCGCTTCTACGATGGCACGGGCGAACTTCTCAGGATTGTCCGATTTAAAAATACCCGAGCCGACAAACACGCCGTCAGCACCCAGGTGCATCATAAGCGCGGCATCCGCAGGCGTAGCTACACCACCAGCAGCGAAGTTAACGACAGGCAATTTGCCAAGCTGATGAACTTCCAGCAGCAGCTCATACGGAACACCCAGCGTCTTAGCTTCATTATATAGCTCATCCAGCGAGAGGCCTGTCACCTTGCGGATCTGGCTGTTAATGTGGCGCATATGGCGGACGGCTTCGACGATGTTACCCGTTCCCGGCTCGCCCTTGGTACGGATCATGGAGGCTCCTTCGTTAATCCGGCGCAGAGCTTCTCCAAGGTCTTTGGCTCCGCATACGAAAGGAACTGTGAATTCACGTTTGTTGATATGGAACACTTCATCGGCAGGAGTAAGAACTTCGCTCTCATCGAGGTAATCCACACCCAGGGATTCCAGTACCTTGGCTTCCACATAGTGGCCAATGCGGGCTTTAGCCATCACAGGAATGCTCACTACCTTGATAACCTCTTCTACAATAGTAGGATCAGCCATACGTGCTACACCGCCTGCTGCGCGGATATCGGAAGGTACACGCTCCAGGGCCATAACGGCTACTGCGCCTGCGGCCTCGGCAATTTTTGCCTGCTCCGCATTCATGACGTCCATAATGACGCCGCCTTTTTGCATTTCTGCCATACCTCTTTTGACTCGCGAAGTTCCTGTTTCCATATCTTAGCCTCCCGAAAGATCTGTCCTAATCTAACATGTAATTCTACCGCAAGGCGGTAATATATACAACCTATTTACTGGGATTTTGCCGCTCAAGCAGTCCTGGCCTCCAAATCGGTTAGAACAAGTTCTTAATTCCTTTAAACAAGTCGCCGAAAAAATTCCCGATTGCTCTCAGCAGCAGCTTGAACCAGCCCGCCTTCTCTGCTTCCTCGGCGGTAATCAGATTAACCGTCTTCTCTTGGGCCTGAGACATTCCCTCGATCTGGTACGTGTAAGTGACCTTACCTACTTTGCTGGCTCCAGCAATCGGAGCGACCAGAGTAGCCGGATCATTCGTTACCACTGTAGTTTTGATCTTCGGCGATACTGTACCCTTCGGTACCATGAACGTTACTCCGGCATCGGTAACCACGGGCACTTCTTTGTTCTTGCCCTTCAGCACAGGCACGGTTTCCGTTCCCTCAATCACTGCCTTAGGTGCAACTACCTGCTTAATCTCGAAGTTGTTGAACCCGAAATCAAGCACCTTCTTCGTCTCGGTGAAGCGGTGTGCTTCCGAGTTGGCGCCCATCACAACGCTGATCAGACGCATGCCGTCCCGTACCGCCGTCCCCGTGAAGCAGTTCCCGGCGCTGGAGGTATGACCGGTCTTCAACCCGTCAAGACCCGGGTAAGCGTAAGCCTTGAAGTTAGGGATATTCTTGTTCGCTTCCAGCATCCAGTTATAGTTAACCATCGGCTTCGAGTCACGTTCACGGAATTTATAAGACTGAATCGTTGTGAACTCCGTGAAATCCGGGTGGTCGGTTACAATGAACTTAGCGAGCAGAGCTGCATCCATAGCAGACATTAAGGTCTCGCCTTCGGCTTCCGGGCGGAATTTCTCCGGCATATCCGCACGGTCAAGACCTGTGGAGTTGATGAAATGAGCAGTCTTCATTCCCATTTTCTTCGCAGTTTCGTTCATCATGGTGACGAATTCCTGCTCAGAACCTGCGACCAGCTCCGCCAAAGCTACTGTAGCGTCATTGGCTGAGCCAACGGCCATGGCTATGTAGAGTTCTTTAACTGTATGTTCATCGCCTGCGGCCAGGAAGATCCGCGATCCGATCTGCTTCGACGCATTCTCCTGAATAACAACCTTCTGATCCCAGGAGATCTTTCCGTTCTTCACTGCATCGGACACAAGGTATTCCGTCATCATCTTCGTCATACTTGCCGGAGGCAAGGGCTCGTCCGCATTCAAAGATAATAGGATTTCCCCCGTAGTCGGCTCTATCAATACTGCGGATTTCAACTTCAGTCCTAGTGAATCTACGGTTGGAATCTTGGCTACTTCCGTTTTGGCGGGAGTCTTCGCTGGCGCTTTAGTCCCGGCCTCAGTGGTTGCCGGTTTATTTACCGCCTCTGCCATCGCAGAAGCCGCTGGAAATGCTAACATATTTAAAAGCAGACCTACTGTCGCTGTCTTGATCACCATTTGTTTACCGCTTAGTTTTCGCTTGTACTTCAATGATTACGACTCTCCTTTAATCCTCAGATCAGTGCTTGTTCTATTCTAACACAGGGGTATCTGCAAAAAAAGACAGACAGGACGAATTCGTCCCGTCTGTCCGCAAAATAAACGATTCTATCCAGCTTACAGAGAATAGTTCGGCGCTTCTTTGGTGATCTGCACATCATGCGGATGGCTCTCACGCAGTCCCGCACCGGTAATACGGATAAATGAGGTATCATTGCGCAGTTCTTCTAAGGTCTTCGTGCCGCAGTATCCCATCCCGGAACGCAAACCGCCGATCAGCTGATGCACAGTATCCGACAAGAGTCCTTTAAAAGCAACACGCCCCTCAATCCCCTCAGGAACGAGCTTCTTGTCATCATCCTGGAAGTAACGGTCTTTGCTTCCCTGCTTCATCGCGCTCATGCTGCCCATGCCTCTGTATACTTTGTATTTACGGCCCTGATAGATTTCCGACTCTCCGGGGCTCTCATCCGTACCGGCAAACAGGCTGCCCATCATAACTGCCGAGGCACCAGCGGCAATAGCCTTGGTAATCTCACCGGAGTACTTAATTCCTCCGTCCGCAATAACTGGAATACCGTATTCACGTGCGACTGTCGCACAATCGTAGATGGCTGTCACCTGTGGAACGCCGATCCCGGCAATAACACGGGTTGTACAGATCGAGCCAGGACCAATACCAACCTTGATTACGGAAGCTCCGGCTTCAATCAATTCGCGGGTAGCTTCACCAGTAGCCACATTACCGGCCACAATGGTAAGATCCGGGTACAATTCGCGCAGCTTGCGGACAGCATCAATAATATTGATATGGTGCCCGTGTGCAGAGTCCACCGTGATAAGGTCCACACCGGCTTTTACCAACGCTTCTGTACGTTCAAAAGTATCCTTGGAGATACCGATCGCCGCTCCAACCAGCAGACGTCCTTGAGCATCCTTGGCGCCGTTAGGGAACTGGATGGCTTTCTCTATATCTTTAATGGTAATGAGGCCTTTGAGGATATTATGATCGTCTACCAGCGGCAGCTTCTCAATCTTGTGGCGCTGAAGAATGCCCTTCGCTTCTTGAAGAGTCGTTCCTACAGCAGCAGTAACCAGATTCTCATGCGTCATTACATCTTTGATCTGGATATTGAAATTGTGGATGAAACGCAAATCGCGGTTCGTCAAAATCCCTACCAGCTTACCGCCTTCATCTACGATCGGCACACCGGAAATGCGGTATTTGCCCATCAGAACTTCTGCATCGGATACCCAGTGGTCTGGCGTAAGTGAGAATGGATTGGTAATAACCCCGCTCTCGGAGCGCTTCACACGGTCCACCTCTTCCGCCTGCTGCTCTACGGGCATATTCTTATGAATAATGCCGATCCCGCCCTCACGGGCAATCGCAATCGCCATAGCAGCTTCCGTGACTGTGTCCATACCTGCACTCATCAAAGGGATGTTCAGCTTCACATTCTTGCTAAGTACAGTGGTCAGATCCACTTCCTTGGGCAGTACCTCGGATTTACGCGGAACCAGCAGCACATCATCAAAAGTGAATCCCTCTTTACCAAACTTATCTTCCCACACCTGGGTCATTCCTCCTCAAAATATTCTTTTCTCTACCCGCCCGCCAACTTATGAATAAAGAAACTCCGGCATCAAGTCCATACCCGAAAGACAGCGGTAAAGACCTGGGAGTTATACATAAATAGTGTCTTCAGTTAAGGTTTGAGATGCTTGTCCAAAAATATATTAGAGCTATCTTAGCAAAGGGCATTTGGCCTGTCAAGAATATTACACTGCTCTATGAAGGGATTCAGCGATCTAGCCCCCGGTAAGCGAATTCTTGGACTAAAGTCCGTGTACGGTGGACAATCCTCCTGCAAATTCCATATACTAACACTTCAAGCACTAATATCTTATTTATGCAAAGGAGTACACAAAAAAGCCATTGTTGATGACTCAACAATGGCTTCATGTGCTTGGCAACGTCCTACTCTCCCAGGACCCTTCGGTCCAAGTACCATCGGCGCTGGAGGGCTTAACGGTCGTGTTCGGGATGGGTACGCGTGGAACC
>NZ_JABMKX010000030.1 GCF_013204885.1 Paenibacillus tritici | reverse complement strand
GGTCATGAGCCTAGAGGATCGGTCCGCCTTCTTCTGGCCAAGGAAAAAAGCGAAATAAAGAGCATGGCTACGACACATGTCGGTTTTATGCGGGGGACTCCGTAATAAGGGGGTCGCACCGAAATTAGCGGAATTTAACCGGTAGCAGTGAAATTTGCACCAATAGCTGCTGTTTTTCCACTTGCTTCCGTTAAATCATCAGAAACCGACCAATTAAGATACGTTTTTCCACTTGCTTGTTACAGCGCGTTTGGTATCTTCTGCACCGTCCTCCGCGCCTGGTTACTATATCAAATCCGGATGCTGCGGTGAGCGGAACTAGCCTGGTGATACATAATCAGATTGCAGATTCCTTGCTGCTGATTAGGGCTAATTCTCTAAGACAGAGGGACCTCAGTCTTCAAATACTGCTTAGCCGCATCGTCCAGCAGATAGCCGTTACTCTTCATCAGCTTCATGAAGCCGTCCAGCTTCTGCAGGAAATCGCTTGTGCTGTTGTTCTTGGACAAGATGCTGGTATAAGCCTTCTGCGCCTCCAGATCCATCTCCAGATTGTCGTAATGGAAGAGCGGCGTGTTGTTCTGGCCATAGAAGGTGTTCACAGCATACTGGTTATACAGCTTCTTAACGGCTTGTAACCGGTTGGAGGCGGGATAAGATTGTATGAACTGCTCCTGGGTCAGCGCACGGTCTGCGACCTCACCCCAGGCAATAATAAGTCCGTTATCCTTGGATGGGGGCAGATCCGATTCGTCCGCCATAATGGAGATATAACTGCTGATATCATCGGTTACGAAGTTCTTATATTTACGGTAGGCCGCATAATCAATCACCGGGTAAAAGGTGCCTTCGGCGGTGTCCAGCTTATAGCCGCTCTCTCCTGCGCTTAGCAGCAAGGCACGCAGCGAGGCGTTCTCCGTACTCTCAGCCAGCTTCGTCATGCTGACTCCGCCCTTGTAGACGGAGATAAGCTTACGCTGGACATCACTGCTGCTGAACTTCTTCTCCCAGGAGGGGAGAAGAGCCTTGTGCAGGTTCTCGAGCTTCAGGGTCAGCACTGTCGCCTGATAGGGAGTGACCGCATACAGCTTCGTCTTCATGTAGGCAATGGCTCCCGGGAGATTGCCGCTGGACAGCAGCGGCAGCGCGCCCTTGTAGACAGCTTCCGCATGGCTGAGGGCGGCTGTTCCGCTTCCCCCGGCCTTAGCGCCTGCTGCTCCTTCGGCACCGGCGGGGGCGGACACGACGGCCTGGAGCCCTATGAACAGGGCAATAGCGGCGGATAGAACGACATGCTTTTTCATTCAAGTCTCCTCCTGTGTGGAACAAGTATGGGATACAGCTTCTAGGATCGGAAGAATATAACTTTCAGTCCCAGGCCTCCGGCAGCCGCAAGAGCCAGACTGACCCAGGGCGAGATCCGGATCACCGGGAACAGATTGTCCAGGAATATTCCGGCGAATACTGCAATGACTGCAATTCCGATATAAAGGCCCAGGCCCTTGATGTCGAAAGTCTTGGGCTTCGGACTGTCGTCCTCGGCCAAGGAGGCCATCCATTTCATAAGGAGTTCAACCAGAACAACCGAGCCTGCGCCGACTATGACAAGAGTGAAAATGCTGAGCTGGCCGAAGATCTCCTCAGGGCCGCCGCTCCACTGCATAATCAGGCCGGCTATGCCCATAGCCCCGAACAGAATCGTCAGAGCGGACCAGGAGATCATCAGGGAATTCTTCAGCCTGCTGCGCGGAGCGCGCGAAGGAACGCTGTCCATCACATCCTTGAAATAATCACCGGGGTTCTCGCCGAAGATCTGCTTGGCGTTTCTGCCTTTGGCTTGTCCCTTCAGCAGCAGGTCCGCCGCCTCAAGCAGCAGCTCCTCTGCACGTACAGCATCTACGTTACTGGCGCGCATCGCCAGAATCATATCTTCGTAATAAGAGCGGTTGAACGGTGTCATCTGCTCCCGCAGCAGATTGTTTTGCTTAATCATAGCTTTGACTTTCATTGCGCTTAGCTATACCTCCAGAAGTGTTGATCAGGATACCTTCAACCTAGAGTATACGTTTGTGCACCAGCGGTGTGCAAGGACAACGTGCTTCCGGTCATCCTTTGCATAATCCTTTTGGAAGAGTAAACACTGAAGAGGTGGCTGCTTCACAAATCTAGCTAGAGGAAGGCAGGGAGCGTTATGGAACTGGAGAACAAACGGGAACCTGAGCAAGCTGTGACAGGCGGCACCGCGCCTGCACCGACTAATGAAGTGGGGGACTGGGGCAATTCCGACGGCTTCAGTCTATGGGATGCTGCGGGACAGAGCCCGGAGAACGGGCTTGAAGGCTGGGAAGGCCGGCAGGAGACTCATGATATGTTTCACGACAGCTATGACTGAGTGAAAGTAAGCTGCACATGGACCCCTTTTGCTCCTCTCGGGAGTGAAGGGGGTTTCTGCTTGTTGACAAGAAATTATTGCAGCTATTATAATAGAAATATAAATCATACTAAATTAATCGGAATTATTATAATTTAAAATTAAAAGGAACATTCAAGGGAGGACGCAGCGATGGAACGGAATATAATCATCCGGCATAAGGGAGAGGAACTGACAGCGAGCATACACTATCCGGCCGCAGACAGGGCAGGTACTGGACGGTGCAAGAACCGGGTGCCGCTGGCCGTGATCTGCCACGGCTTCGTGGGCAGCCGGATTGGTGTAGACCGGATCTTCGTCAAGGCGGCCCGTGAGCTGGCACAGGATGGCTATATGGTCATCCGCTTCGATTATGTGGGCTGCGGGGAGAGCAGCGGCAATTACGGAAGCGAGGATATGGAGTCGATGATCGGGCAGACCCGGGCAGTGCTGGACTACGGCATCGGCTCAGCCGATGTGGACCCGCAGCGTGTAACGCTGATCGGGCACAGTCTGGGCGGCGCGGTGGCGCTGCTGACCGGTGTCCGTGACCGGCGGGTGAAGAACCTCGTCCTCTGGTCCGCTGTAGGTTATCCGTTCAATGATATCGTGAAGATTGTCGGAAGAGAAGCCTTCGACCGGTCAGTGAAGAGCGGGACGGCTGATTATGCCGGGTATTCGTTCACTCCGGTATACTTCAACTCCCTGGCCGCGTTTCAGCCGTTCCAGGAGGCCGGGAAGTTCAGCGGCGATGTGCTTGTTATCCACGGAACCTCCGATGATGTGATCCCTGTAGATTATGCGTTTCTCTACCAGAAGCTGTTCTGGACCCGGCCGGAGGGACGGTGCGACAAGGAGATTATTTTTCAGGGCGACCATACCTTCTCTTCGGGTCCGGCGCAGGAGCAGGTGCTGAAGCGTACCCGGGATTGGATGAACCAGCAGGAGCATCTGCAGGAGGAATGGCAGAACTGGATGATATAGGAGAACGGCGGCACTCGCAATGGCTGGGAATTAGCTGTAAAATAAAGGGGCAGACCATACTGGAATGGAGGCTCTGACCCTATGAAATTACCGGCATTTTTTATTGCGCACGGCTCCCCTATGCTGCTTCTTGAGGATAACGACTATACGCGTTTCCTGCAGCGGCTGGGTTCTGATCTGGGGAAGCCCCGCGGCATTGTAGTGTTCTCGGCCCATTGGGACAGTCCCGAGCAGCTGATTACAGTGGACGCACAGCATGAAACGCAGCATGATTTCTACGGATTCCCGGAAGAGATGTATAAGCTGACGTATCCTGCTCCAGGTGATCCCGCACTCAGCAGCCGCATTTCCGAACTCTTCAGGGACAGTAATCTATCCCATCAGCCTGTACTCGGCCGCGGCCTCGATCATGGAGTCTGGGTAATCTTAAGCAAAATGTTCCCGCAGGCGGATATTCCGGTCGTGGCCTTATCCGTTGATTCGCTCCGTTCGCCTGAAGAGCAATACAACATCGGACGGATGCTGGCCCCGCTGCGCGAGGAAGGCATTCTCGTGATCGGCAGCGGAGGCCTGATCCATAACCTCAGACTGCTGAAGCAGGACGATCAGCCCGAGCAATGGGCGCTTGACTTCGACAGCTGGATTGCGGAGCGTCTTAAGGCCTGGGATCTTCCTGCACTGTTTGCCTATGAGAAGCAAGCTCCGCATGTGAGGGAAGCCATACCTACCTATGGCAAGGAACATTTCATCCCGCTCTTCTACGTGATGGGCGCAGCCGATGAAGGCAGGCGGGCGCAGTTAATGATTCAGGCTTATCAATATGGCACGCTCAGCCTGAACTGCTGGATGGTTGACTAATACACATATGAATGAGGGATACAGCCGCGCTAAGGGCTGTATCCTTTTTTGTTGCGCACAATTTATAAGCTTCACCTGACAACTTATTCTTCTATTTCCCGTGGATTACGCTATGATTATATGAAAGAAACGATTAGGAGGAACAACGAGTCTATGACGATGAACCGGTCTTCATTCCGCCCTCTATATGCCCTTATCCTTACTGCTGCAATGCTCTCTGCCTGCGGACAGGAGCAGGCAACCCCGGCACCCGTGCGGGTGGTGGCGCCTACGGCGCAGCCGCAGCTAACAGAAGTTCCGCAGCCTTCGCCGTCGCCTACCGCAACGCCTGCCCCGGCATTGGTATCCGGGTTAACAGGTCTTCCGGTGGCAGAAGGAACCCTGCCCCGGCCGCTCGCGGTCATGATCAATAATGCCCCGGCTGCCCGGCCGCAATCGGGGATCAGCGAGGCGGATATCCTGTACGAGGTTCTGGCAGAAGGCGGGATTACCCGGCTGATAGGGATTTTTCAGAGCCATGAGGGTGTGGTGAAGATCGGTCCGATCCGCAGTATCCGCCCGTACCTGCTGGATATTGGCGAGAGCTACGGCGGCGTAACGGTCCATGCCGGGGGCAGTCCGGACGCTTATGCTATTCTGCAAAGAGAGAAGAAGGCGGACATGGACGAGATCGGCCGCGCAGGCGCCTACTTCTGGCGGGACAAGGAGCGCAAAGCCCCGCATAACCTGTACAGCAATGCCGCCAAGCTGCGGGAGGGCGCAGCGAAGCTGGGCTATGCCGGGAGCGTGAAGGTACCCGCCCTTTTATTCAATGATCCGGATTATATCCCTGTAGAGGGCAACCCTGCACTGGAGCTGAGTGTGAGCTTCCTGCTGAAGAGCTACACCGTGGGGTACAAATATAACGCAGAGCAGCGTACCTATGCCCGGTGGGTGAACGGCAAGCCCTATCTGGACCTGAATAATGACAGACCGGTGGAAGCGGCGAACATCATCGTGATGGGCTCGGACCATAAGGTGCTTGATGATGTCGGCAGACTGAAGGTGGATACGGAGCTGGGGGGAGAAGCGCTGCTGTTCCAGCGCGGAGTCTCCGTCTCAGGCAAGTGGTCCCGCAGCCCCGGGGACATTATCCGGTTTGTGAAGGAGGACGGCAAGGAGGCGCTAATGTACCCGGGGGTTACCCATATTTTGATCGTACCGAACAGCCCCTCCTTCAGCAGCCATGTCGAATATGTCCCTGCGCCCGTGTCCAACTGAGTCCGGCTGTAAAATTAACCGTTCAGATGATTATTTTCGCAATTACAGGGAATTGTTATTATAGTGCAAAAAAGTTCGGTTTTTGTCTTCTATCCCTTCTGTTGATATGATAAGATAACAAGGGTTGTCATTCATTTTCATGCTGTTTACATATGGGTGGCTGCATTTTTCAGGCAATTTTATGTAAAGGGGTTTAAGGCTAATGAAGTTTAGAAAAAAGGATATATTCTTTGAGACGCTCGAAAATATGGCTGACACCATTGTTCAGGCGGCCGATTATTTCGCTCAGAATATCTCGACCCTCCAAGGCAATGTGGAGAACTTCGCCGGGGTGATGAAGAAATACGAATCCCAATGCGATACGTACACACACACTGTCATCAAGGAACTCAACAAAACGTTCATTACGCCGCTGGAGCGTGACGACATCATGGATCTGATCACCAGCATGGACGATGTTATTGATGGTCTGGAGGCCTCTGCTTCGCGTTTCTATATGTATAACCTGCTGGATGCGGATGAATATATTATTCAATTCGCTGAGATTCTCCGCCAGAGTGCGTATGAGATCCAGAAAGCAGTCCATTTGCTCTCCCAGAAGAAGCTTCTGGCGATCCGCGAATACACCATCCGCCTGAATGATCTGGAGAACCAGGGCGATGAAGTCCTGCGCATCTGCACCAAGGCCCTGTTCGAGACTGTAAAAGACCCGATTGAGCTGATCAAACGCAAAGAATTGTACGAGCGGTTGGAGACGACCACGGACAAATGTGAAGACGTAGCCAACATGCTGGAATCGATCATCATGCGCAACTCATAAGGGGCTCTGAAATATGGACACATCTATATATGTGCTGGCTTTTGTTATCTTTCTTGCGCTGGCGTTCGACTTCATCAACGGGTTCCATGACACAGCCAACGCCATTGCGACCTCCGTCTCCACGCGCGCGCTGAAGCCGCGTACAGCGATCATGCTGGCCGCCTCCATGAACTTTATCGGAGCATTAATGTTCACCGGCGTAGCGAAGAAGATCGGAGGAAGTATTACCGATCCGACCCTGCTGGACAACGGGATAGATATTGTGACAGCGACGCTCATAGCAGCGATTATCTGGAATCTGGTAACCTGGTGGCTCGGTATTCCATCGTCCTCCTCCCATGCGCTTATCGGTGCTCTGGCTGGTGCAGTATATGTTGGGGCAGGTACGGAGCATATCAAATGGAACGGATTCATTGAGATTGTGGAGGGGCTGGTATTCTCCCCGCTGATCGCTTTTGTTATCGGTTATATCGTGATGACGATCCTGAAGTGGATCTTCGCCAAGCGGAGTCCGCACACGGTCAACAAGGGCTTCCGTTCGATGCAGATCGTTACGGCAGCACTGCAATCCTTCACCCACGGTACAAATGACGCGCAGAAGGCGATGGGGATTATCACCTTTGCCCTCGTGACTTCAGGACGGCTCGAGACCATGGAGGTTCCGCTCTGGGTTAAGATTGCAGCAGCTACTTCGATGGCGCTTGGAACGTCAATCGGCGGCTGGAAGATTATTAAGACGATGGGCACGAAGATTTTCAAAATTGAGCCGATTAACGGCTTCGCGGCGGATATTTCGGCGGCCTCTGTTATTTTCACAGCTACGCTGCTGCATCTGCCGGTAAGTACGACCCATGCCATTACTTCATCCATCCTGGGTGTAGGTTCAGCCAAGCGCTTCTCCGCTGTGAAATGGGGAGTAGCCGGACGGATCGTGGTGACCTGGTTCATTACCATTCCGATCAGTGCTGTGCTGGCGGGAGTCATCTTCAAGATCTTCTTCTAGATAGTAATCGAATAGATTGCCTGGACAAGATGTCGCGGGAGCCACGAAGGCTTCAGGACATCTTTTTTTGCTTTCTCTGATTGTTCAAGAGAATAATGTCACAAAAGGTCACAACGAACTGATAAAAAATAGTAATAGACATAAAAAGAAAAGGGAATCCACCACATTTTGAAAAGAAAATAACATGAGTGAATAAAAATTTGCATAGTATTATGTAGTATTTGGTAGTCTCTGAAGTAAGGTTTGATTTAAGTGTTACCATAGCTGACAAGCAAACCCGATTATACAAAGGAGGCCTAGCCATTGATCGACTTTCATCAGGTAGACAAACATTACGGACAATTCCATGTACTGAAATCCATTGATCTGCATGTTCAGGAAGGGGAAGTAGTAGTTGTAGTCGGTCCTTCCGGCTCCGGCAAGAGTACCATGCTGCGCTGCATTAACCGGCTGGAGACCATCACCAGCGGCGGATTAACGGTAGACGGTATAACTGTAAATGAACGCAAGACAGATATCAATACCCTGCGCAAAGAGATCGGAATGGTCTTCCAGCACTTCAACCTGTACCCGCACAAGAAGGTAATTGACAATATCACACTAGCTCCAATCAAGGTGCTTGGACTCAGCAAGGCCGAAGCGGAGAAGACCGCAATGTACTATCTGGATAAGGTCGGAATTGCCGACAAAGCGCAGTCCTATCCCTCGCAGCTATCCGGCGGTCAACAGCAGCGTGTGGCGATTGCCCGGGGGCTGGCGATGAAGCCGAAGATCATGCTGTTCGATGAGCCGACCTCAGCGCTTGACCCGGAGATGGTCGGAGAAGTGCTGGATGTCATGCGCGCCCTGGCCAAGGAGGGTATGACGATGGTGGTCGTGACCCATGAGATGGGCTTCGCGCGTGAGGTGGCGGACCGGGTCATCTTCATGGATCAGGGACAGATCGTGGAAGAGGCGGAGCCGGAGCAGTTCTTCGCCAGTCCGAAGGAAGAGCGGACGCGAACTTTTCTCAGCCGTGTATTAAGTCACTAACCTAAATAAATAGGAACCCGGGGAGGAAACAAAATGAAAATGTCCAAGAGCTTCAAAATGGTAAGTGTTCTGACGATTGCGGCCATGCTGGTCATTGCCGGCTGCGGCAACAACAAGGCGAAGAATAACAATGAAGCAGGCGGGAACACGGCTGCAGGAACGGCCGCGGACTCCGGGGCGATTGCCAAAATCAAGGAACGCGGCAAGCTGCTCGTCGGCGTGAAGTTCGATACCCGGCTGTTTGGACTGAAGGACCCGGCCTCCGGTAACGTGGAAGGCTTCGACATTGATATCTCCAAGGCCATCGCCAAAAAAATTCTGGGCGACGAAAATGCCATTGAGCTGAAGGAGGTCACCTCCAAGACACGGATTCCGATGCTAAATAATGGCGAGATTGATATGGTCGTGGCTACCATGACGATTACGGAGGACCGCAAGAAGGAAGTGGATTTCTCTGATGTCTATTTCCAGGCCGGCCAATCCCTGCTGGTGAAGAAGGGCAGCCCGATTACCGGGATTGAAGCGGTCACAAAGGATACGAAGATCCTGGGCTCCAAGGGTGCGACCTCCATCAAGAATATCAAAGAAAAGGTGCCGGGCGTTACCGTGCTTGAATTCGACAACTATCAGGATGCCTTCAGCGCGCTCAAGGCCGGACAAGGCGATGCGCTGACGACGGATGATGCGATCCTCTACGGGATGGCTTCACAGGACCCGGGGTTTGAGGTTGTAGGCAAGCCATTCACCGACGAGCCTTACGGCATCGCGGTACAAAAGGGAAATACCGATGTAGTTAAGGCGGTTAATGACACACTCACTGAGCTAAAGGCTAACGGTGAATATGATGCCATTTATACCAAATGGATTGGTAAAGCCCCGGCGAAATAAGCTTACTCTATAAGCCTGCTCTATAAGAATGTATATGTTCCACACGATAAGTTATCCTTGAATTTCTTGTAGAAACGGTAGCGCCTTTTCTAAGGACGGCAAAGCCGTTTCTACTTGTTTATCCTTAAGGGAAAGGCAGGTGAAATGAATGGATTATTCAATATTAACGGATTACTTCGGGCTGTATATGGAAGGCTTCTACGGCACGTTGCTGTCCAGTGTGCTGGCCCTGTTCGGCAGCTTCCTGATCGGCGCGGTAATTGCCGTCTTCCGCATTACTACAGTGAGAGGGCTGCGCTGGTTCGGCGCGGTGTATGTGGAGTTCATCCGCAATATCCCGCTGCTGCTTGTAGTGTATATTTTCTATTACGGACCTTCGGCCCTGGGCTTCACGCTGGACGGCTTCAAGGCAGGAACTATAGGGCTCGCGGTATACACCTCGGCCTTCATCGCCGAAGCGATCCGTGCCGGAATCATGGCCGTTCCCAAGGGACAAATGGAGGCTTCCCGTTCCTCCGGCCTCAGCTACATACAGACTATGCTGCATATCATTCTGCCTCAGGCGATCAAGCTGGTCATTCCGCCGCTCGGCAACCAATTCATTAATCTGATTAAGAATTCCTCAGTGCTGACACTGGTGGCAGGTCTGGATCTGATGTACTTCGCAGACGGTATCTCCACAGAGACTTACCGTACCTTTGACACCTACATCTTCGTGGCGCTGTTCTACCTGGTGCTTACGCTGCCGCTCAGCTATGGGGTGCGGATATGGGAGCGCCGGCTGCAGCGCAAATATTAAGTATCTCGGAAGCTGAAGGAGGGATATCGTGGATTTCATAGGAGCATACTCCGCCGATAATTTGAAGTTTCTGCTGGACGGACTGTATATTACGCTGATTGTAGCTTTTGTATCTATTATCCTGAGCTTTATAATTGGCTGCATTATTGGCGTTATCCGCTACTCGGAAGTGCCTGTATTGTCGCCGGTCATGTTCTATCTGGTGGAGGTGATCCGTAATCTGCCGCTGCTGCTGATCATCTTCTTCATCCGTTTCGCCTTGCCGGAGGTGGGGATCAAGCTCGGACTGATTACAGCAGCGATTGCTGCCTTAACGATATTCGAGGCAGCGATGATTGCCGAGATTGTCCGCGGCGGCTTAATGTCTATCGACAAGGGGCAGATTGAGGCGGCGCGTTCCTCCGGTCTCAGTAATGCCCAGACCTTATGGCATATTGTGCTTCCCCAGGGGCTGCGGCGGATGGTTCCGCCGCTGGTCAGCCAGTTCATCTCCCTGCTGAAGGATACTTCACTGGCCGTCGTTATTTCCCTGCCGGAGCTGATGCATAATGCGAATATCGTCATCGGTCACAGCTATAGCTATGCCATACCAACGCTGGCGCTGGTTGCCCTGATTTATTTTACCGTCAATTACCTGTTGTCACTGCTCTCCAGAAGGCTTGAACAGAGAACGGTATAAGCGGCCCGGATGAGGCGAATCCCATATTCAATCCAGTGCGGCTATGATACTATAGTTGTCAACATCTCTAGGCAGGAGCAGTGGCGATGGGACGATCCATTCTGAGAATGAAGACTGTACAGATTCTGCTGGTGGCTGCCGTTACGGCGGTGGCCGGAGAATTCAAAATCAACCCGTTTGACGGAGATATCTTCCGGATTGCCATGGGCAGCAGCGCGTTCCTGTTGTTCCTGCTGTTAATGCGCCAACTGCCGTATATCCACACAGGCATTGCTACAGGGATAGTTGTACTGCTGTTCCGGACGGCTATGGATGCGGTTGAAGGAAGCGGACAGACACTCGAGCAGAGCCTCAGCAGTCATTGCTCAGCCATGATCTATTATATGGTGTTCGGCTTGCTGATGTATGTCATCAAACGCCGGATCGACACCTTCCACCCGCTGGTGCTTGGCGCCGTTGCCGCATTGATTGATCTGGTGTCGAATGAAATGGAGCTGCTGACCCGGCTGATTGTGCTGGATTCGGCTTCCTTCCGGCTCAATGAGTGGACGTATCTAATGGCGATTGCGGTCTTGCGCACGTACTTCACAACCGGGGTATACAGCAGCATCTCTGTCAGCCAGATGCGGATCAGGGAGCGTGAGCAGCAGGAGCGGACCCGGCAACTGCTCGGATTCGGCTCCGGCCTATATGGTGAAGTGTTCTATCTGAAGAAGTCCATCGGCACACTGGAGCATGTGACACTGAACAGCTTCGAGCTATACCGCCAGCTGAAGGCCGGGGAAGGAACGGAGCAGCATAGCCGTCAGGTACTGGATATTACCCAGCAGCTCCATGAGGTGAAGAAGGATTCACAGCGGATTCTGGCCGGGCTTGTGAAGCTGGCGGAGCGTGAGGTGAACGGGGACATGCCGTTATCGGGTATTCTGCAGTTCACGGTCCAAAGCAATGCCAAATATGCCGAAATGCTGGACAAGCAGATCGACTTCCATGTGGATATGACCTCCGACTATACAACCGACAGCTACATCCCTCTATTGACTCTGCTGAACAATCTCACCGCCAACGCGGTGGAGGTCATCCAAGGTAAAGGCAGTATTCATCTGCGTGCATATGAGCAGGAGGGCCTGACTTTTTTTACAGTAGCCGATAGCGGTGCCGGGATTCAAAAGCGTGACCTGGAGCTGTTGTTCGAGCCGGGGTTCACGACGAAATTCGATGAAGAGGGGATCGCCGCTACAGGGATCGGGCTCTCGCATGTACGGGATATTGTGAATATGTTCGGGGGAAGCATTACGGTTCATCCGGTATCGCCTGCCGGGGGGGCTATGTTCCAGGTTAGGGTGCCGAGTGTAAAGCTGCGGAAGGAGGAATAGAGGATGCCGCTATCTTTCTGTATTGTAGATGACGATGCGTCGGCGAGAAGGATGCTGCAGCATATTATTGAGGACAGCGGGCTGGGTGAGGTGACAGGTACAGCAGAGAGCGGACAGGAGGGGATTGCCCTGATCCTGAGCGAGACCCCGGACATTGTGCTGATGGATCTGCTGATGCCTGACCAGGACGGGATCGAGACCATTCTCTCTCTTCAGGCGCAGGGCTGCCGTTCCAAGTTCGTGATGATCTCGCAGATCGAGAACGGGGATGTGGTCAGCCGCGCCTACCGCAGCGGAATTGAATTCTTCATCCGCAAGCCGATCAACAAGATTGAAGTCGAATCTGTACTCTATAAGGTCAATGAACGTTATGCCATGGGCCGTTATCTGGATGAGATCAAGCTGACGCTCGGCAAGCTGGAAGGCCTGCAGTTCGGACTGCCGCAGGTGCCGTCCGGCAAGCGTACCGTCAGGGAGATTGTCCAGCCGATTCTGATGAATATGGGGATGATCTCGGAGAGCGGCAGCCGCGATATGATCACCCTCATGGAGCTGGCGGTGGACGGGGCCGGAGAGAACAGCGGAAGTCTTCCGCCGCTGAAGGAGCTGTACGAGCGGGCAGCCGCCAAAAACAGACCGGTGCCTGCGGAGGCAGCCAAAGAGGTCAAAGCCATCGAACAGCGTCTGCGCCGCGCACTCGCGGCGGGTCTGAGTAATCTGGCTTCCATCGGTCTGACGGATTACGGCAATCCGAAGTTCGAGCATTATGCGCCGCTGTATTTCGACTTTGAAGAGGTGCGCCTGAAGATGAAGGAGATGGAGCAGGGCCGCGATACCGGCAAGGTGAAGGTGAATATCAGGAAATTCCTGCAGGTGCTGCACCTGGAGGTACTGGAAGGCTTGGGCCGCTGACGATGATAAGGGAAATAGTAAGACCAAGAAACCTCCGGAACCGCTGGTCAGCGGGCTGGCGGTTATTTTTTTGGATACACATGCGGTACAATAGTAGAAGCAACAAGATAGAGCGCAGCTCTGCTGCGCATAGCGATAGGGTGGAGGACTTATAGTATGATACGAACGCTTGCAGTAACACATAAGGGTGAGGTGCTGACGGATCTGCCGCTGCAGGATATAGCGCTGGATGATTATGCCTGGATCTGGGCAGATTTTGCCATGCCTTCGGAAGAGGAAACACTGGTCCTGGACACCTATTTTCATTTTCACCCGCTGGCTATTGAAGACTGTATGCATGTACTGCAGCGGCCGAAGCTGGATTATTATGAGGATGTGCAGTTCTTCGTGCTGCATTCGCTGAATGAGCGGACGCTGGAAGCGGAAGAGATTGACCTGTTCCTGAATAAGAAATTCCTGGTCTCCTACCACCACCAGGATAAGCCGGAGATGGAGGAAGCGTGGCAGATGGTCAAGGCTGAAATCCATAGCCGCCAGGGCTGGTCGGGCGGGCCGATGGCCGCTGCGTATACGGTGATGGACAAGCTGGTCGACAGGTATTTCCCGTCCCTCTATTTGCTGGAGGATGAACTCGCTGATCTGGAGAGCCAGGGCGGCAACGAATCGGTAGAGGAGCTGATGAGCCAGGTCTTCAACGTGCGCGGAAGGCTGCTGAAGCTGCGGCGGACGATTGTGCCGATGCGTGATCTGATGTACCGGATCGTCAATTCCCAGCATGTGCAGAGTAATGGAGAGGAACGCGTCTATTTCGGCGATATCTATGATCATCTGCTGAAGCTGACCGATATGATTGAAGCTGACCGGGAAATGACCGCCGATCTGCGTGACAGCTATATCTCGCTCAACTCCAACCGGATGAACTCCATTATGAAGACACTCACGGTAATTACGACGGTATTCATGCCTCTGACGCTGATCGCCGGGATCTATGGAATGAACTTCAGGGTGATGCCGGAGCTTGAATGGAAATATGGCTATTTCGTGGTGCTGCTGCTCATGCTGCTGCTGGGTATCGGGATGTTCGGCTGGTTCCGGCGGAGCGGCTGGTTTAAGTAACAGGTACAATGGGTTAAACGCCGCCGCTTAGGAACGGCGGCGTTTAACAGAGGAAGGGCCTCCGGATTTACGCTTTTTGGAGGAGGTATTGCGGCGCTTCGGAGCGGGGCGTCTTTTTTTGCGCCGTTTGGGGGTATAAAGTGCCGCATCCTCTTCAGCCGCGAGCGCACCTGCCCCGCTCTTCCCTTTGCCGAATCCGCCCATGACAAGCTTCACCATCGGAGCCATCTGCTGAAAGCTCTGCATGACTTTCTGCACCTTGCCCATAGAGTTGACGATCCCGTCAATCCCGCCCATCCGGTCAACGATTCCCTTGAACTGCTCCATATTCGCAAGGCTTCCGAGATTGCCGAGTCCGCCCAGCAGACCGCCGGGCTTCGCTGTAGCCGCTTCTGCGGCAGGGACGGCGAGTGCAGTATCGGTGACTTCAGCGCCATAGGCAGGCAGAATTTCAGCTTCGCCCTGAAGCGGAGCGGGCACATAGGCAGAGAGGCCCGGATAGGGCGACGGATTGTATGACGATGGATTGTAAGGCTCAGCCAGTGAACGGCCTTGCTTGCGGGAATGATTATAGTAATGCTCAGGCATAATATCACATTCCTTCGTTAGTGGTTTGCTATACTGTATGTCATGGGCGAACATACGGTATAGACGAATGCCCGGGTAACCGGGATACCAGCGGAAAAGGGCGGATGCCTATAGTACGGTAATGGAAGTGAAGAAACCGTGTCCATGCTTGATTTCGCGCGGTTATGTAGTACTATGATTAAAGCGGTGAAAGCTGTGAGCCGGAAGAAAAAGCTTAGCAGACCCATTTAGGGTGTGCGCCGGGGATGGACGTTTGTCCATCATTTTCACTCTTTACAGCGTGAAACCGTTAATGCTTGAAAAATGTGCTCCAGTACAATATAGTAGAGGCAAGATAGTCACAATAAGTTAATGTAGGGGATGATAGGGCGATGCAGCTAAAGAAGCTAAACGATAAAAGTATTGATCAATTATTTGAAGCCATTTTAACATTGAAAAATATGGAAGAATGTTATGTGTTCTTTGATGACTTGTGCACAGTGAACGAAATTCAATCGCTCTCGCAGCGTCTTGAAGTTGCGCGGATGCTGGGCAAGGGATCTACATATAATCAGATTGAAGCAGAAACGGGTGCCAGCACGGCGACGATCTCCCGCGTGAAGCGCTGCCTGAACTATGGCAATGACGGCTATAAGCTTACGCTGGAACGTCTGGGGCGCTAATCATGCTTCCGGGTGTATTATTGATCAGCCACGGCTCCCGTGATCAGACCTGGGTGTCGATGGTGGACGAAGCAGTAAGTCATGTAACACTCCGGGAAGACTTGCCTATGGCGGTGTCATTCCTTGAGCTGGTAGATGGACGATTGATTCAGGATGGAATAGATGAGCTGGAACATGCAGGGGTCACAGATATTATTGTGATCCCCTTGTTTGTTTCTTCCGGCAGTACGCATATTGATGAGATAGAATATGCGCTGGGTGCGAAGCCGGTTCCTGAACGCGAGACCGATCTGGAGCCGTTCAGGGTTACGGCAAGGGTTCACTACGGCTATCCGGTCGATGACGACCCCGATATTGCGCAGATGTTATGGGATAAGGTCCGCGAGCTGTCGAAGCATCCTGAGCGGGAGACTCTGCTGCTCGTCGGACACGGCAGCAGGCATGAAGGCTTCCGGCAGCGCTGGGAGCAGGGAATCTCCTCCCTTGCGGCGCGGGTACGGGAAGTAAGCGGGCTGGCTGCGGCGGATTACGGGCTGCTGAACCCGGACACTGTAAGAAGCAGAGTGCAGTACTGGCAGGAGCAGGGCCATGATGTACTGGTGGCTCCGCTCTTTTTGAGTGAGGGATACTTCACCAAGGTTGTTATTCCGCAGCGGCTGGAAGGACTGGATTATGCCTACTCCGGCCAGACGCTGCTGCCTCATCCGCTGCTGCCGCGCTGGATACAGCGGCAGGTGGAGGCGGCGCTGGAGCAGCTCATGGAGTGAGCGTTAGCCCGTTGGAAATTGAACTGAGGATAGTATGCGTCCAGTGTTCATGTTGGCCGGTGCTGCATACATATATCTATACCTTCTGCCGGTCTCTTGAGCCTTAGAGCCTGAGCGGGAGGGATAAATATATTCCTCTTAGGCTCCTTGACATTGCTTGTGGGGTCCTCAATTGGGTATAATCAGTAAAGTTATCCATTATATAAACAGGTGGCGTTCCGGTAATGAAAACTGCGAGATTGATTTATAATCCCACTTCTGGACGGGAAGAAATGAAAAGACGACTCGCCGATATTCTGGACCGGCTGGATGTGGGCGGTATTGAAGCTACCTGCCATGCAACCACGGGAGAGGGCGATGCTACGGCGGCTGTGGCTGAGGCTGTAGAACGCGGTACTTATGATCTGATCATAGCTGCCGGAGGCGACGGCACACTCAATGAGATTATCAACGGGATGGCAGAGAAGCCGAACCTTCCTCCGCTCGGCATATTGCCGCTGGGAACTACGAATGATTTCGCGCGGGCGATGGGGATTCCGAAGAATTGGGAGGATTCCTGCGACCTGATTCTGAGTCAGGAGTCACGCCTGATTGATCTCGGCAAAGCAAATGACCGTTACTTCATTAATATAGCAGGCGGCGGACAGCTGACGGAGCTTACCTATGAAGTTCCCAGCAAGCTCAAGACCATGATGGGTCAGCTCGCCTATTACCTCAAGGGGATCGAGAAGATGGCCAGCCTTGCTCCGCAGGAGCTGTACATCCGTGCGAACGGGCAAGAGATGATCCATGACGAGTTCATGCTCTTCCTGATCGCCAATACGAATTCGGTCGGCGGCTTCGAGAAGCTGGCTCCGGGTGCCAGCATTGATGACGGCCTGCTCGATGTGATCGCCGTCAAGAAATGCAACCTGGCCGAGTTCATCCGGCTGGTGCGGCTGACGATCCGCGGCGAGCACCTGAATGACAAGAAGGTTATCCATTTCCGGACCGATGCGATGGAGGTTACCTCACCTGGCCATGTCCAGTTGAACCTGGACGGTGAGCTTGGCGGCTCCCTGCCCGGCAACTTCAGCATTCTGCCGCAGCATCTGCGGATCTTCGCTAAGAATGATTAAGCAGAAGGGCAACATTAATATTTAACATTAATATTTAATAACGTTAATAGTGAAGATAATGAAAGAAGTGAACCTATACCCATGAGTAAACAACGCAGCGGGCGCAGCGCAAGCCGCCGGGAACAAGGACCGGCCTCTGCTGCCGGACTGCCAGTGAATAAGAATGACGAGGTCCTGCTGGATATTATCGGCATGACCCATGAAGGAGAAGGGGTGGGCCGCGTAGAGGGCTTTACCCTTTTTGTGCAGGGCGCGCTCCCCGGTGAGAAGGTCCGGGCCAGAGTGCTGAAGACCAAGAAGCAGTACGGCTACGCCAAACTGCTGGAGCTGGTGCAGGCCAGCCCCGACCGTATAGGGCCGCCTTGCCCGATCTATGACCAATGCGGCGGCTGCCAGCTGCAGCATATGGACTATACCGCCCAGCTGGCCTGGAAGCGCCAGCTGGTGGTGGACAACCTGCAGCGGATCGGGAAGCTGCAGGTGGCGGGTGCGGCAAGCAGAGGAGCAGTAAGCGGCAGCGCTGAGAAGGATGCGGAGCCTGCAGCGGTTGAAGGTGGTAGTGCGGGCGATGCAGGTTACCCTGCTGAGGGTATCCGCGTCCTGCCTACACTCGGCATGGACGAGCCCTGGCGCTACCGCAACAAAGCCCAGGTGCCGATTGGGGTTACGGATGGCGGTCTGGTTGGCGGATTCTACGCCCGGGGCAGTCACCGAATCATCGACATGGAGACCTGTTTGATCCAGCATGAGGACAACGACAAGGTCGTTGCCACCGTCAAGAGCCTCGGCCGTGAGCTGGGCATCACCGCCTATGATGAAGAGACCGGTCGTGGACTGCTCCGCCATGTAGTGGTGAAGAAGGCGTTCCGCACCGGTCAGATGATGCTGGTGCTGGTCACGAACGGCCGGGATATCCCGCACCTGGACGCCTGGCTCGGCAGTATCCGCGAGCAGCTTCCGGCAGTAGTCAGCATCTGCCAGAACATCAACACCCAGCGGACCAATGTCATCTTCGGCAACGATACCCGCGTATTGTGGGGCAACGAGGTCATTTACGACTACATCGGTGAGGTGCAATTCGCCATCTCGGCGCGCTCCTTCTACCAGGTGAACCCGGCCCAGACCGAGGTGCTGTATGGCAGAACTCTGGAGTATGCTGCGCTAACCGGCAAAGAGACTGTGATTGATGCGTATTGCGGCATCGGCACCATCTCCCTGTTCCTGGCCCAGCATGCGGATCAGGTGTATGGTGTAGAAATCGTGCCCGAAGCCATCGAGGACGCCCGCGCCAACGCGAAGCTGAACGGAATGAACAATGTGAAGTTCGAAGTCGGCGCTTCGGAGGATGTCATCCCGGCCTGGAAAGAGCAGGGCATCACCCCAGACGTCATCGTTGTCGATCCCCCGCGCAAGGGCTGCGACCCCAGGTTATTAGAGACAATTCTTCTGATGAAGCCGGAGCGTGTGGTGTACGTGTCGTGCAACCCATCAACCCTGGCCCGCGATTTGCGGGTGCTGGAGGATGGGGGTTACAAGACAGTGGAGGTTACGCCGGTGGATATGTTCCCGCATACGGTGCATGTGGAGTGTGTAGTGGGGATACGTCGAGTCGATACTTAGAAGCAGCAAAATGATGAAAGGCCACCTTGTAAAGCAAAATAAAGGTGGTCTTTCGTATAACAGGATAATTCACGCATAGTACTGCCTTACAGCCACAAGGGATTCAGCTAATTTCGCGTTGCGAAAGTTGAGTTATTTATTTAGATTTTTTTTGTGGAGGTATCAACAGTGATTGTAAATACAAAATTTCAGATCCCCCATATACGAAATACTATGGTATCCCGCCCGAAGCTGATGCGCAAGCTTAATGAGGGAATGGAAACCAAGCTGATGCTTGTTTCCGCGCAGGCTGGTTATGGAAAGACTACAGCTTTATGTGAATGGGTGAAACAATGCACCACACTTGTTGCGTGGGTCTCTTTAGATAAGCATGATAATGAGTGGATTTCATTTTGGAGTTGCGTAACGGCCTCCATTCAGGAGAGAATCCCTGGCTTTGGCCAAACGATTGGGTGTCTTCTTGAGAAAGGACCTTCGGAATCTTCAGAGCCTATGATTAAGGAACTTTTGCATGAATTGAATCATATAACCGGTGAACTGGTAATCATACTCGACGATTATCATTTCATTGAACTCCCCGATATTCACCAATCATTGAGCTACCTCCTGGAACATTTTCCTCCACATATTCATCTATATATCGCTAGCCGTACCGATTTGCCAATTCCTACTGCCAGACTTTTGGCGAAGGGTGAAATGCATTATATCCAAATGCATGATTTGCGCTTTGAACTGGAAGAGGGGGTTGTGTTTTTTCGAGATACAACGGATTTATCGCTAACGAAAGGGCAAGTAACCGAGTTGTTCCATCGAACTGAGGGCTGGGTCAGTGGATTGCAGCTGGCGGCAATTTCTCTGAAACGAAGTACTAATATAAAGCAGTCCATCCAGAAATTTACGGGTCAACAGCATCATATAGCCGATTACTTGTTGGAAGAAGTGTTCCTGCATCAACCGGAAACCATGCGGTCCTTTTTATTGGAAACGTCCATTTTAAGTAGAATGAACCATTCTTTATGCCAAGCAGTAACGGGTCAAATGAACAGCCAAGAACAATTGCAGAGACTGGAGCAGCTAAATTTATTCATTATACCCTTAGACGAGGAGCGGAATTGGTATCGGTATCACCATTTACTTTCCGATTTCTTGCGACAGCTAGGGTCCAGAACGGATTCGGACCAATGGATTCAAGGGCACATCCGCGCGGCGAAATGGTTGGAGAAAAAAGGGTTTGATGAGGAAGCGGTCGAGCATTATTTAGAAGGCCAACAGTATGCGGATGTTATCCGGTTGATCGAGAAAAATCCCCCTGCCTTGATGCAATCGAAGAGTGTTGCGTTGATGAGGTGGGTAACTGTTTTACCTGAAAGCGCCATTGCGGAGAAGCCGATGATCGAAATATTTTATATAGCCGTAATGATGCTAGGAGGTAAGTGGGAAGCCGCATTTCAGAGAATGGAGCAAACCAAAGTCCGGTTTGAAGCACTGCAAGGGAAATTACCGGATGTAGACTGGAACAAGGTTATGGGTAATATCTATTTCTATTGTGGTATGGCCTCTTATATCCAAAATGACTTTGTGCGAGCATCGGATTATTTGGCCCTTACAGAACGATATATGCCGGAAGGAAGCTACTTTCAGGTGATGGGGGTAAACCGGTATGAAGGGTACAGTAGGAATTATGATCAATTAACTTTAATCAAAGATCTGTATGCGGCGGAAGACTTTATTAGGAAATGGATTAAAGTATGGGAGCATAAAAATAATTATCCTTTTATTGGATACATGTACTTGGCATATATCCATTTGCTGTATGAGTGGAATCGACTGGAGGAGGCAGAATTTTACTTCGGTCAGTCATTGGGGCGCAAAGACTATCAGCCTCTTGCACGAATAAGGGTCCAATTGGGCATCGCTGCATCGCGGATTGAGCAAGCCAAAGGTAATCCAAAGCGAGCGTCCGAAATATTGGCGCAATTGAAGTCGGAAATTAATTCACCCGATTATGCTTTCTTTATTGTGAAAATCGAAACGGAACAAGCTTATCTATCTTTGCGGCAAGGCTCGCTCCAAGATGCGCTTGATTGGTTGCAGAGGTGTGGTCTTGCGCACACGGATGAGGTTTCATTGAATCTTATAGCTGAGCATCTGATTGTGGCTAGAGTGCTTGTGGCGAGCGAACGAATAGAAGCAGCGCTGTACCTGTTGGAAAGACTATATCTCTTGGTGTGCAAGGGAGACTGTCTCCGTGATCACACCAAAGTATTAATTGTGCAAAGTGTGACGCTATGGCATTCGGGTCAAACGGAGGCTGCGCTCATTCAATTGGGCACTGCTTTGGATTTGGCTAAGCCGGATGGATATATTCGTAGTTTTATTGACGAAGGTTCTGTAATGGCGGAGATGCTTAACGCATATTCAAACGTTCAGCAAGATAGCAATTTTTCTTCGGGTTTCTATGTGAAGCAATTGTTGCGCGCTATGAATGATACACCCGAGGTTGATCAATCACCGAAAGGAAAACTGACAGGGCAGGAATTTAAAATTTTTCTGCTAATGATGGATGGATTGATGAACAAGGAAATTGCGGAGCGTCTGAATATTACGGTAGATACTGTGAAATTTCATATTAAAAATATCTACAAAAAGCTTGAAGTAAACAATCGTAAACAAGCACTGCAACTTGCAAAAAAATTATAGAGGCTTGGTTAAAATGCCTATCCTTTTTGAAAACCTACCCCAGGCGGGTAGGTTTTATTTTGTTTATTTTAATTTATAGTAGAGAAGAATTTCAAATTTTGAATTTTGAAAAAAGGCGGGTGAACAATTTATGAACAAACGTTGGATTTCTTTAGTAATGTCATTAATTATTCTATTGGGAATGATCCCTACTTTTGCTAGTGCTGCTTCTACTGATAATTGGGTTAATCAGAAACCTGCTAACCTTGTTACCAGTAATCAGGACGTCTGTTACAGTAACGGCAAGTTTATGGCGGTGACTGATGAGGGAGGCATCTTAACCTCGAGTGACGGAACGAGTTGGACGCTTTTCGATCCGCGAACTACAAATAAGCTTTCTAGTATCATTTGCGATAGCGGCAAGTATGTGGTTGTGAGTAGAACTGGGAATGCATCGTCCTCTAGTGACGGAGTGAACTGGAAAACAGGCTTTACCCTCAATAATTATTTATCCCTTTGGGGCGTTAGCTATGGCAACGGCCTGTATGTGGCGGTAGGGAACAAAATTACTGAAGATAAAGGAGCCATATACACCTCTACGACGACTGGGGATCCGGACTTATGGACGGATCGCAATGTAAACAACACTTCAACACTTACGGGCGTCACCTACGGCAACCAAAAGTTTGTGGCGGTGGGAGAAAGTGGAGCGATGCTGACCTCGAGTGACGGAGTGAGCTGGACGAACCGAAATTCGGGCACTGCGGCTGATCTTAAAGGTGTCAAATACCTAAATGGTAAGTTTGTGTCTTGGGCAGTAGACGGAACAACGATATTGACCTCCGTTGACGGAGTGAGCTGGAGTATAATCACCACGTCGGGCCTTATCTGTGCGAAATGTGAAGTGGTTAATTCTGGAATCCTTCATAGTGTATCCTACGGAAATGGTACGTATGTGGGTGTGGGATCATTTAATTCTATCTATACCTCCAGTGACTTAGTGAGTTGGACGAAAAGGTATGAGGGTACGTACGGGTCTCTTAATGGCGTCACCTACGGCAACGGCACGTTTATCGCGGTAGGTAACAGAGGAGACATATTTCAAAACATTGATCTCCCGGCATACACCGTAACGTATAACGGCAATGGCAGCACGGGAGGAACCGTGCCAACGGACAGCCATTCGTACGCGCAGAATGCAGCGGTAACCGTAGTAGGCAACACGGGAAGCTTGGTGAAAACGGGCAACACCTTCATGGGTTGGAACACGGCGGCGAACGGAAGCGGCACAAACTATGCAGAAGGTGCCACGTTCAGCATGGGAGCGGCGAATGTGACGCTGTTCGCGCAGTGGACAGCCGACCCGACATACACCGTAACGTATAGCGGCAATGGCAGCACGGGAGGAACCGTGCCAACGGATAGCAATCCGTACACGAAAAATGCAACAGTAACCGTAGTAGGCAACACGGGAAGCTTGGTGAAGACGGGCAACACCTTCGCAGGTTGGAACACAGCGGCGAACGGAAGCGGCACAAGCTATGCGGAAGGTGCCACGTTCAGCATGGGAGTGGCGAATGTGACGCTGTACGCGCAGTGGACGGCCAACCCGACATATACCGTAACGTATAGCGGCAATGGCAGCACGGGAGGAGCCGTGCCAACGGACAGCAATCCGTACACGCAGAATGCAGCGGTAACCGTAGTAGGCAACACGGGAAGCTTGGTGAAGACGGGCAACACCTTCGCAGGTTGGAACACGGCGGCGAATGGAAGTGGCACAAGCTATGCGGCAAATGCCACGTTCAGCATGGGAGCGGCGAATGTGACGCTGTACGCGCAGTGGACGGCCGACCCGACATATACCGTAATGTATAGCGGCAATGGCAGCACGGGAGGAACCGTGCCAACGGACAGCCATTCGTACGCGCAGAATGCAGCGGTAACCGTATTGGGCAACACGGGAAGCTTGGAGAAGACGGGCAACACCTTCACAGGTTGGAACACGGCGGCGAACGGAAGTGGCACAAGCTATGCGGAAGGTGCCACGTTCAGCATGGGAGCAGCGAACGTGACGCTGTACGCGCAGTGGACGGCCGACCCGACATACACCGTAATGTACAACGGCAATGGCAGCACGGGAGGAACCGTGCCAACGGACAGCAATGCGTACACGCAGAATGCAGAGGTAACCGTATTGGGCAACACGGGAAGCTTGGAGAAGACGGGCAACACCTTCATGGGTTGGAACACGGCGGCGAATGGAAGTGGCACAAGCTATGCGGCGGACGCAACGTTCAGCATGGGAGCGGCGAACGTGACGCTGTACGCGCAGTGGACGGCCGACGCGACATACACCGTAACGTATAGCGGCAATGGCAGCACGGGAGGAACCGTGCCAACGGACAGCAATGCGTACACGCAGAATGCAGCGGTAACCGTATTGGGCAACACGGGAAGCTTGGTGAAGACGGGCAACACCTTCATGGGTTGGAACACGGCGGCGAATGGAAGTGGCACAAGCTATGCGGCGGACGCTACATTCAGCATGGGAGCGGCAAACGTGACGCTATACGCGCAGTGGACGGCCAACCCGGCATACACCATAACGTATAGCGGCAATGGCAGCACGGGAGGAACCGTGCCAACAGACAGCAATTCGTATTCGCAAAATGCAACAGTAACCGTAGTGGGCAACATGGGAAGCTTGGTGAAGACGGGCAACACCTTCACAGGTTGGAACACGGCGGCTGACGGAAGTGGCACAAGCTATGCGGAAGGTGCCACGTTCAGCATGGGAGCGGCGAATGTGACGCTGTACGCGCAGTGGACGACCAACCCGGCATACACCGTAACGTATGACGGCAATGGCAGCACGGGAGGAACCGTGCCAACGGATAGCAATCCGTACGCGCAAAATGCAACAGTAACCGTAGTAGGCAACACGGGAAGCTTGGTGAAAACGGGCAACACCTTCATGGGTTGGAACACGGCGGCGAATGGAAGTGGCACAAGCTATGCGGCGGACGCTACATTCAGCATGGGAGCGGCGAATGTGACGCTGTACGCGCAGTGGACGACCAACCCGTCATACACCGTAACGTATGACGGCAATGGCAGCACGGGAGGAACCGTGCCAACGGATAGCAATCCGTACACGAAAAATGCAGTGGTAACCGTAATAGGAAACACGGGAAGCTTGGCGAAGACGGGTAACACCTTCGCAGGTTGGAACACGGCGGCGAACGGAAGTGGCACAAGTTATGCGGCGGACGCTACATTCAGCATGGGAGCGGCGAATGTGACGCTGTACGCGCAGTGGACGGCCGACCCGGCATACACCGTAACGTATAGCGGCAATGGCAGCACGGGAGGAACCGTGCCAACGGATAGCCATTCGTACGCGCAAAATGCAGCGGTAACGGTATTGGGCAACACGGGAAGCTTGGAGAAGACGGGCAACACGTTCGCAGGTTGGAACACGGCGGCGAATGGAAGTGGCACAAGCTATGCGGAAGGTGTCACGTTCAGCATGGGAGCGGCGAATGTGACGCTGTACGCGCAGTGGACAGCGGACCCGACATACACCGTAACGTATAACGGCAATGGCAGCACGGGAGGAACCGTGCCAACGGATAGCCATTCGTACGTGCAAAATGCAATGGTAACCGTAGTAGGCAATACGGGAAGCTTGGTGAAGACGGGCAACACGTTCGCAGGTTGGAACACAGCGGCGAATGGAAGTGGCACAAGCTATGCGGCAAATGCAACGTTCGACATGGGAGCAGCGAACGTGACACTGTACGCGCAGTGGACAGTTAGCCCTGGTGGCGGTAGCGGTAGCGGTGACGGTACTGGCAGTGGAGGTGGAGGTGGCATCCCTACACTACCAGATAACAGCAAAGTAATCTCAGTAAATGGTGAATTATCGCTTCCCGCAGGCAGAATGGGTAAGGTTAGTTTGGGAGATGCAATCACAATAGATATTCCGGCAAATGCAACGGACAAAGAACTGAAATTAACGATTAAACAACTTACTGGAACTCAAGATCTTCTAACGGATGAAGACGTTCTGGCTAGTCCGATCTTCGAGATTCTGAAAAATTTCTCGGAGAATTTCAGTAAACCGGTAACACTGACTTTTAAGTTTGATCCGACAAAATTGAGCGGTAATCAAAGAGCAGCTGTGTTCTATTATGATGAAGTGCAGAAGAAATGGGTGGAAGTTGGCAGTGTTGTTAGGGGGAATCAGATTACCGCAGCAGTAACCCAATTTACAAAATTTGCGGTAATGGTTGTAGGGCAAGCGGCAAGTGAGCCAAAACCAACGATTAACTTTAGCGATATATCCGCACACTGGGCGAAGGCAAGCATCAACCAAGCGGTAAGCAGCGGAATCGTCACTGGTTATCAGGACAGCACGTTTAAGCCGGACAAAACCGTGACTCGTGCGGAATTTGCCGTCATGCTGATGAATGCACTGAAGACGCAAGGAGCGGGAGCGGCGCTGACGTTCACAGATACAGCGAAGATCGGAAGCTGGGCGCAGATAGCGGTCGCGCAAGCGGTGCAAGCAGGCATTATTAATGGCTATGAGGACGGTACTTTCCGTCCAGCCGGGGAAATTACACGTGCAGAGATGGCAGTGATCATTGCAGGTGCTTTGGGTAAATATAGCGAAGCGAATGTCACGGCAACTAGCTTCGCAGACGACAAGGACATTCCAGCGTGGGCAAAAGCTGCGGTTGCTTATGTAAAGCAAACAAGCATCGTGCAAGGGAAAGGCGGCAATAAATTTGCTCCTGAGGATCATGCAACAAGAGCAGAGGCCGTAACGGTTCTGCTGAACATGCTGGCTCAAAAGAGCAAGTAAAGTGAAAATTGTTAACCCAAACTGATTTTTAGAACTAAATAACAAGGGTTATCCTTAAAGCGGTTCAATTAACTGCTGCTGCTTAGGGGATAGCCCTTGCCTTAATATACATGACTTGGACATTTCAAATGCTTAAATTTTAAAATTGTTGACAATTGGTATATTTGCAATTTATACTAAACATATCCATTTAAGGGTGTCATTCACCGTAGATAAGTAGAGCATTTTCAGCAGGGCTTTATCGCTTGGGAAAATGCTTTTTTCTGCTTTTCATTCCTGCACCGAGTCATATTCCACATTGTCCATCGTTTTGAGATTATTCTCCTTCACACTCACTTTCACTTACTCATTACTGAATATCACCATGTATGCTATCCTCTCTAATCAGCCTTTCTAAAAGATTATCTACTGGAGGAAACCTGATGTCTAAATCAATAGAATTTATCTTGAGAGATGAAATTTTTGCTGAGCTTGACATCAAGTATCCAGATGACCACGATACCCCTTTGTTGGATCAAGGGATCGATTCGGCGGGCTTCATCAAGCTTATTGTTTCAATGGAATCGAAGTTTAATATCTCGATCCCTGATGAGGATCTGTTGTTTGAGAAGTTCTCCACGGCTGGATTAATCCTTAATTATTTGACCGAGAAAACGATATGATGACTATCATTCAACGTTTATTCATGGAGGCTTGTGAGCGCAAGGATCATATTATCCTTCAAGATCTGAAGCAGCAGTGGACTTATGCGGAAGTGATGACAGAAGCATACTTAATTGCTTTATATATCCAAAAGAACTTTGAGCTTGAGGCCGGAAGTCATCTTGCAGTTTACACAAATAATGAGCCCTTGTTCATTACTGCGGCGCTTGGCATTCAGTTCAGCGGTCATGTACTAATACCGGTTCCTTACTCGGCATCCAAAACTGAGATTGAAAATATTCTAAATGCCAGTGACGCCAAGCTGGTTATCAGCAAATATGCACAGCCTGCGGGTTTAAATTGCCATATTTATTGGGTTACCGCTCAGGATTTCTCGCAGGAACCGGTGCCTTCGTTTGAAGCAATCTCGCTCACGAATCCGTCCGATCCCAATTCATGTGCGATTCTCCTTCCTACATCGGGCACAACCGGACAATCTAAAATCGTTATGTTATCCCATGGGAATGTATTAACGAATGCGTTGGCACATGGCAGAAAGGCGGGTTATACGGATCAAGATTCGTTTCTTGTAACGATGCCCGTTCATTTCAGTTCTACGATTGTCACGCAATTGATTTCTTGCATGCTATTTGGAACCCGAATTAGGCTTATCAGCTTGCCCTTGCTGCCGCGTACAGCGTTTAGACTGTTTCAGGATAAGGCGGTCACGGCATTCTCAGCGGTGCCTACGCAATTGATGCACTTTGTTTCTGATTATCATCAGACCACCAACTGGAGTGCCTTTGATTCCATTGAATTTATTGTGATAAGCGGTGCGCCGATTCCCGCGAGATTAGTAGACAATCTTCAGACTGTATTTCCTCAAGCGGACATTATTCAAACCTACGGATTGACAGAAGCTTCTCCGCGGGTGAGCATGATGGACCGGGGAGACCGCTGCTTATCCTGTGGATCACCCATCAGTGACGTTTCTATTCGGCTTGTTGACGAAGATGAGAATGAGGTTGAAGGAGCTGCTGCCGGAGAAATTTGGGTCAAGGGCCCAAATGTGATGCTCGGTTATTATAACAACCCGGAGTTAACGAACGTTACCATTGTTGATGGTTGGTTAAAGACAGGAGATTTGGGATATTGGAATGAATCAGGGTGTCTCATCATCACAGGCAGAAAGAAGAATATCATTATATCCGGCGGTATCAATATCTATCCGGAAGAAATCGAGGAGTTTTTATATGGCGTGAAAGAAGTGGAGGAAGTCATGGTTGTTGGTGTGCCCGATGATCTATTAGGCGAAGTACCCATCGCCTTTCTGAAAGTTAGTGAAGAATGTCTGGTTGATATAGAGGCGCTGACCAAACATTGCAACTTGTATTTGTCCTCGTATAAGGTGCCTAGGCAATGGAGGATTATCAATGAAATTCCAAAAACAAAAACAGGAAAACTGGACAGGGCAAGTACGAAGCACATATTGCTAAAGGAGTAGGGGTGAACGAAAAGTTGAAGAATACAACTCAAACCTTGGGCAGCGGAATATTGCCGGTAAGTTATCCGATGATTACAACCTATACGCAGCATGCGCATCTCTTGTCCATACTTACCCATTACGAGTGCGCACACCCATGGATATTCAGCAATTATATTCAATTATTTATTAACAAAGATTATAAACATAATTGGGGAGATTTTTATTTCCCTCTGACTTATGAGCTGCGGCCTTCAGATGCATGCAAGTGGATTACTACTCAGAAGATACATAGGGATACTGTAACAGCTAAATGGGACTCTGTTATTCATTTTATTATAGAAAATATTAATGCTAATCATTATATCCACACCATGGTGAATTATTTCAACGTGCCCCTAAGCGATCGATATCATAGACTCCATTTGCATCATGACATATTTGTTTACGGCTATGACTTAAATAGAGAGATATTGTATGTTTCCGATTTCTTTAAGAACGGCGTTTATAGTCAAGCTGAGATATCATTTGCCGATTTCAATCTTGCGTTCAACACTAATCATCTAACAACCAATCATGATTATCTAAGAGAAATGGTGTATCTGTATACATTCAATGATCAATATCAGGATAAATTCAGTGCAGATACCCTAGTGAATTCTATAAGAAACTATTTTACTAAAAAAACGCCGGAATATTGGGAGATGTTCAACTATGGGGGCGACAGGGATAATCTTGACTTTGGCATGCAAATATACACAACTCTATTTAATTATGTGAAAGAGACCTCAGAAAATAAGTCTAAGCTTGATATCAGACCCTTTCATTTACTTTATGATCATAAGAAGATAATGACGCTGAGACTCAAGTATTTGTACGATAACCGGCATCTTATTCATTTAAATCAAGAGCATATTGATGAATTCACAGCCATTGAAGTTAAGGCGAAGATCCTTGTGAATGTAGCGTTTAAATATAATTTGACAAGGGATATGAGTATTTCAGAAAGCTTATATAGGCTGATAACGAATATTGAAAATGAAGAATCAATATTCCTTGAACGATGGCTCAAGAAGGTAAGCATTCCGAAGCCGGTGGTGTTCTAGGTATTACATATGGAGGGAGTGATGCTGGGATTATAATCATTGCGATACAGCGTATTGAATAAGCTCCAGGGGGGATCTTTATATTCATTGTATTAACAGGAGTCGCAGGCTTCATTGGTTCCAACCTTGCCGAGAGGCTGCTGCGGGAAGGCCATACCGTTATCGGTGTCGATAATTTTCTGACCGGGTCCACTGTCAACATGGACAATCTCTTACGGTCGCCAAATTTCAAGTTTATCGAGCATGACGTCATTCATCCGCTCGCCGTTGAAGGCCCGGTCGATTGGGTGATGCATTTCGCAAGTCCTGCCAGCCCGCCCAAATATTTGTCCTATCCGATCGAAACGATGAGGGTCAACAGCGAAGGAACGATGCATCTGCTGCATCTGGCCAATGAAAAGCAGGCCGCTTTTTTCCTGGCTTCAACAAGCGAGATCTACGGTGACCCAACCGTTCACCCTCAGCCGGAGAACTATTATGGCAACGTGAATTCGATTGGAGCAAGAAGCTGCTACAACGAATCGAAGCGGTATGCAGAGGCGATCACCTACTGGATGAACAGGAAATACGGCATACCGGTAAGGGTCATTCGAATCTTCAATACATTCGGCCCGAAGATGGATTTATATGACGGACGTGTCATTACCAATTTCATTAATCAAATCATGTCCAAGCAAAACCTTACGATTTATGGCGACGGCAGACAGACGAGAAGCTTTCAGTATATCGACGATTTGCTGGAAGGGATTATAAGACTGCTGGGCACCACGTATGAACAGCCAGTCAATTTGGGGAATCCGCAGGAAGTCACCATACTTGAAGTCGCCCAAGTCTTGAAGGAGCTCATGAAATCCAACGCGCAGATCGAGTTTCTCCCGCTGCCGGAAGACGATCCTAGGAGAAGGAAGCCGGATATTACCCTATCAAGGACGATTATGGACTGGGAACCGGCGATCGGTTTGCATGATGCACTCGCTAGAACGATCCATTATTACCAAGGTCAATATATCCATTAAACGGGAGGTACCTATGCAAGAACAGATCATAGCGATTATAAGCGAAATCAAGGACGACGCCCAGCTGGCAAACCGCTTGAACGAGCATTCCAGCATCATGGAAGACGGGGGACTCGACTCGTTACAGCTAATTACTTTCTTATTAAAGGTGGAAGAGCGTTTCGATATTGAAATCGATTTTGAACAATTCGACTTCGATTTTTTGGAGTCGGTTACAACCTTCTGCAATTATATCTCGGAGCTGCAGAAGACGGCATCTGTATGAACGATAGACGCAAGGGTGTCCGGGAGTTTATGGGTAAGCGGAAAGTAACGATTCTATGCTCGGGTTTCGGTCTGGGTTTCTATATTCCCGGCCTATTAGCTGCAAGCGCATTCAAGAAGAGGGATATCGCGACGGAAGTGCTCGTGTTCGAAAGCTATCTGGAGCAAGACAAAAGGGATCATATTGCAGACAGCAGGAAGGCTTACCACAATAATTTCGCACTTGCCAATTTTTCGGCCCGAATGCCGATGGATATCCGGAGCAGCCTTGATGATGCCCAGGTAGAGCTATTGCTGGAGGCGTGGAAAGCGGAAGAACGGTACGAATTCATATCGCTATCCGGACACTGGGGTTATATTCTGGATTTGTACAGGGAGAAGATGCTGCCGAATCCAATTCATGTAGACCTGCTCTACGTCGATTCAGATCTGGCCCCGTCTTGGAAGAGCCTGAAGAAGTTTCATCCCCGGTATGACGAGCATTATTACAATGCTTGTCTCTATGACACCGATAAGATGGCGATCCGATACGAAATCCCGGTTCTTTCTGGTACGCCAATCCCCTTCGAATCAAGGAAGCGGCGGCTTGTTGTTCATGGCGGCGGCTGGGGGATGGGCACTTATCAAAGTAAAGTTCCGGAGCTTGCCAGCCATAACTATGGACTTGATATCGTAGCTTACGACTGGAAGGAAGCGAAGCCCGATCCCGATCACCGGTATTGGATGAACGATCCGGATTGGTGTTCATGGGTGAAGAGCGGAAGCGGCCTGCACGAGTTCCCGCCATACATTGAAGTAGCGGGAGAAGATACGAAATCATACGCCGCTAAGGCTGATCATCATTGGTTATTTGACGTCGCTTCGGAGGCGATGGCTATCGTGGCCAAGCCGGGAGCGGGCACATTAATCGACTCGCTTGCATCCGAAACCCCTCTTATTCTGCTGGAGCCGTTCGGCAGTCATGAGCTTAGCAATCTGGAATTGTGGGAGTCGCTTGGGTTCGGAATACGCTACGAGAAGTGGCGGGAGATGGATTTTTCCGTAGATGTCCTTAAGGAGATGCATCAGGCGATCAGGAACAGGCCCGGAGAACGGACGAATTATGTGGATTATTATTGTTCGAGAGTCGCGTTAATGATGAGGTAAGATTTCAATGGCAGAAGGGGTTATGCGATGAGCGTCAACAAATTGAGTATCGCCCGAGATACGACAAGCTATCCGAGATGGATCGTCTTGCAGCTGCTCGAGGAGTGCAATTTGCGATGCAAGATGTGCTATGAGTGGGGACTCGAAGGTTCGTACAAAAGCAAAAAAACGTTAGTGCAGCTGGACCCGGATCTGATCAAAAAGATCATCGTCCAGTGCAGCCCCGGCAAGCCGTATTACGATTTCTTCGGCGGCGAGCCGCTGATGTACCCTTGGCTGAGCGACATTCTCGCCATGATCAATCACTATGGAAGCGTAGCGGACTTCCCCACGAACGGCACATTGCTCGAGCAGCATGCCGAGATGCTTGCCGAGAATGCTCCTAATAAGATCTGGGTATCGCTCGACGGCCCTGAGGCAATCAACGACAGGCAGAGGGGCAAAGGCGTATTCAAGAAAGTAATCAAGGGAATCGAGAAGCTCTATGAGCTCCGGCAAAGCAAAGGCACGCAATTTCCGAAGCTGGGTGTATCCTTTATCATTACGCCCTTGAACTATATGTACGTCGAGGAATTTTTCTTCAAGCATATTGACTTGTCGATGCTCGACCATATCAGCATGGAAGTGCAGCTCTATGCCACGGAAGAGCAGTATGCCCAATATGTGGAGGTTCTTAGTGAGGAATTCGGCGTGTATGAAGCTCCTTATGCCAAGGGGATGGTGTGGCGGGACATTAGTTCGTTCAGGGAGATCGACATTCCGGAATTGACGAGACAGCTCAATCATGTCAAAGCATACTGCTTGAAAAACCGCATCCATGTGGTCACCTATCCGAAGACGATAGATGAACTGAATTTGCGCAACTATTTCTCGGGGCAATTCCAGCAGATGGCTGATAAACGAAATCAGTGCTCCCTTCCATGGGTTTATGCGGAGATTACGGCAAGGGGCGACGTTTCGCCCTGCCATGCCTTCTATGATTTGACCTTCGGCAACGTGAACGAAGAGAATTTGCTGGATATCTGGAGTAGTGACAAGTACAAAGAGTATCGCGCGTATATGAAAAAAAATATGCTTCCGATCTGTACGGCTTGTTCAAGGTATTACATCTACTGATTCATGTGAATGACCTATCACATTTAAGAAGGGTGTGTTGATATGAATCCGAAATCAGAGATCAAGCATTCCGCTAAGGATTTGCAAATATTGAAACGTACCATCAGGAATACGATGGAAACCAAGCGGAACATGGAGAAAATAGCGGGTTACGCGACACCGTTGCCAGAGTCGGTCGGGATTAAACTGACGAACCAATGCAACTTGCGCTGCAAGCATTGCTATCAATGGAACGACACCGGCTACCATCACTTCATGACACCGGAGCAGCAGCGGGAACAGCTCGACTACGGGCTGCTGGAGAAGCTGATCCTTGAGACGGAACCAGCCAAGTCGAGACTCTATATCTGGGGCGGCGAGCCGCTCGTATACAGCCATTTCGACCGTTTGGCCGATTTGCTTGAAGCCCATCCCCGGGAGACGACGATCTGCACGAATGCGGTGCTGATCGAGCGAAAGCTGGACGCCTTGCAGAGAATCTCCGACAACTTAGAGCTGCTCATTGCGCTTGATGGATTCGAAGAAGAGAATGATGCGCTTCGCGGCAATGGGGTATTTAATAAGGCGATAGATGCTATCCGGATGCTAGTCGAACTGCGCAAGGAAAACCGGTTCAGGGGTAAAATTTCGATTCATACCGTCGTTAACGATGGTATGACCGACAAGCTGTACGATCTGCTGGACTTTCTGGAGGGCGTCGGCGTAGATCTGGTCATCGTCTGCTTCCCGTGGTACATCTCGGACGAATGCACGCAGGGAATGGACGATTACTTCGACCAGAAGTTCCACTTCCTTCCGGCAAGCGAGCACAAGGGCGAACGAAGCTGGCACGCCTTCAACTATAAGCTCGATCCGGAGCGTATCCCTGCTCTCATGAGCGAGTTGGACCGGGTGAATCATCGGGTCTGGAAAATGCGTTTGCGCTACCAGCCGAATCTGGATCATGACCAGATCGAAGATTTCGTGCTCGGCAAAGAGTTGAAGGGCAAAGGCACGATGAACAAGAAGTGCCTGGCGCTCTCGAACCGGATGGACATTACGCCCGATGGAACGATTATCGCTTGCAAATTTTTCAAGGAGTTCGAGATCGGCAAATTAAATGAAATGTCTGTACAGGAATTATGGCATAGCATGACTTACAGAAGGATAAGGGAAATGATGGACGAACGGCTGACACCGGCATGTTCCAAGTGCAGTGTCTTGCATTTGCACGGTGTTTAACGATTCTAAATGAACATAAATGAGGTGCACCAGTGAGCATTATCCAAGTGGAACACTTATCCAAAAGCTTCAAATACTACGAGAAAGAATTGGGGCTCAAAAAATCGCTCAAAAATTTAGTGAAGCGGAAATCACTGATCAAAGAAGCGGTTAGCGAAATATCACTTGTCATCGAGCAAGGTGAGATGGTCGGATTCTTAGGCCCGAACGGTTCCGGCAAAACGACTACGCTTAAGATGCTGTCCGGCATCTTGTATCCGACAAGCGGGCAGGCGACGGTATTAGGCTATGTCCCTTGGGAGCGAAAAAAAGAATTCAAGATGCAGTTCTCGATCGTGATGGGGCAGAAATCGCAGTTGTGGTGGGATCTACCGGCGAACGAATCGTTGTACCTGAACAAATGTATCTATGAGGTCGAGGATAAGCCCTACAACCTTGTCCTGGATGAGCTTACGGAGATTCTTGACGTAAAGGACCTGCTCAATATTCAGGTGCGGAGGCTTTCGCTGGGGGAACGGATGAAGATGGAGCTAATTGCATCGCTCATCCACCGGCCCAAGGTGATTTTCCTGGATGAGCCTACCATCGGACTTGATCTGATTTCGCAGAAGCGCATTCGGGAGTTCCTGAAGTATTATAACCAGCAGACGAAGGCAACGGTCATTCTGACAAGCCACTACATGGCGGATATTGAGGATCTGTGCAAACGAACGATCATCATCAATCAAGGGAAAATCGTATACGACGGCGATCTCCGGCGTGTGAACGAGCTGTTCCATACCAAAAAGATTATCAAGCTGCAATTTACGGACGAAGTACCGAGGCAAGCGCTAAGCGACTATGGCGTTATTACTCAACATGACGGCCTGAATGCCGTCATGGAGATTGATAAGCATGACCTTCAGCAGCTCTCCAAGATGATGCTGGACCGGTTCCCGATCCTTGATTTCACAGTTGAAGATATACCTGTCGAGCGGGGCATCGAAAGCTTATATCAGAAAGATGGGGTCAGACATGAAAGCCTTGCAGAAGTATAAAAGGACGTACATCCTTGCGCTTCAGAATGAGATGGAATACCGGACCGATTTCCTGATGAGTATTATCAGCGGCGGCTTCATCATACTCGTCCAATGCTTCCTCTGGACAGCCGTATTTCGCAGTTCGCCGCAGGAGATTATTAACGGCTATTCGTATTCGCAGATCATCATTTATTCCGTGTTGTCCGGCGTCGTCTCCAAGCTGGTTTCTGCCGGCTTCGAAGGGGAGATCGCGAATGATATCAAGACGGGCGGATTGAGCAAATTTATCGCTCAGCCTATTCATTATTTCAGCTATCGGATATGCAATTTTTTCGGCGGGAAAACGGTTCAGACCGCGGTCGTCCTTGTCTTATTCGTCATCCTGATGATCGTGTTTACTCAGATTTGGGAGTTTCAGCTTAGAGCGGGGCAGATCGTTTTGTTCCTGGTCAGCATTCTGTTCGGGCTGCTCATCAACTTTCTGCTTTTTTATTCGATTAGTGCGCTCGCGTTCATTATTACTGAGGTTTGGGGCGTTTTTATCGCGTTCAACCAAGGCGTCTATCTGCTCAGTGGCGCCATCTTTCCGCTTAATATTTTCGGAGATACGTTTGCCAGAATTTCCAGCTATTTACCGTTTCAATATGTCGTATACTTCCCGGTTAAGATCATCAATGGGAGCTTGACGATTCATGAAATCGTGCCCGGGCTCCTCGTACAGGCGGTTTGGGTCATTGTGCTTATGATCATTTCCAAGTTGTCTTGGGATTCCGGGATGAAGAAATATGTAGCCGTTGGAGGTTAGATCTGTGAGTATCAGCTTGTCTGAGATTCGGAAGCATGTACGTATGTTTTTTATTTTTGCGAAGAACAGCTTGGTCGGTTACATGGAATACAAAGCAAATTTCTACTCCGGTTTGATCATGGAGACCGTATTTCTGTTGTCCAAGCTGATCTATATCATCTTCGTTTATCAGCTAGGGATCGAAATTAACGGAATTTCTCCTGACCAGATGATGATCTTCACCGGGACCTATACGATTATGATCGCAATCTATACAGGACTGTTCATGGATAACTTTTATAGATTCGCCGGCCATATCCGCAACGGGACGCTGGACTTGTATATGACCAAGCCGCTATCGCTGCAGTTCATGATTTCATTACGGCACGTGAACTTCGCGTTTCCGATTCCGAACCTGATCGCCGGGATCACGATGATCGTATTGGCCTGGCAGCGTCTTGGCATCGATCCAAGCTTTATCCACTTGGCCGGATATATCGGCGTGATCTTGAGTAGCACGATCGTGACCTACTCGGTGCTGCTGCTTCCGCAGATTCTTGCCTTCTGGACGGTGAAGTCCGGTTCGATCTTCGACATACTGGACAAATGCTGGGATTTGAATAATATGCCGATGTACATATACCCCAAATGGCTGCGGAGAATAGGACTGTATGTTGTGCCTATCTTGTTTATCACCAACATGCCGTCGGTTTATTTGATCGACCGGTTGGACTTGTTCCTAGGAATATGGATTTTTGCAGCTCCTGTGATATCGCTTCTAGTGGTCAGGCTGTTCTGGAAGCTGGCCGTCAAACACTATGAGAGCGCCAGCAGTTAGAGAAATGCCCCCAAATAAATTATTGAGAAGGTGAATCGGATGAGCAGGATGGAGCACAAGAGCTTTTCACCGCAGACAGAAGCCACTTCCAAGAAACGGCTGCACAACGGGATCGAAATCTATCAGAACAATGAAGGCGAGACCGAGTTCCTCTACAACGAGATTTTCCGCAAGGAGATGTATTTCAAGCACGGGATTACGCTCCCGGATCATGGCACGGTCATGGACGTCGGGGCTAATATCGGCATGTTCACCCTATATGTCAGCAGCAAGAGCAACTGCAGGGTATATGCCTTTGAGCCACTGCCTCCGACGTTTGAACTCTTGAAGATGAATACGAGCTCGCTGCCCCGCGTAACGACGGTTAATGTTGGGCTGTCCAATGAGATCAAGGAAGCGGAGTTTGCCTATTTTCCTACGATGTCCACGGATTCTGTCCAGATCAAATACCGGGAGAACCACGATCAGGATCTCCGATACGGATTAATCAACCATTACAGAGAAGATTTCCCTGACCCGCGAATGCTAAACCGGTTTGTTGATCATCTGATGTCGCCGAGGCTTCTGAATGAACAAATCTATCCATGCAAGCTAACTACGATCTCCGAAATGATCCGCTATTACGATCTGAACCCAATTGATCTGCTCAAAATCGACGTGGAAAAAAGTGAGTTCGAGGTGCTGGAAGGCATCCATCCGGAGGATTGGGGCAAAATCAGGCAAATTGTAATGGAGGTACACGGACTGGATGGAGAGCAGATCAACAGGCTCGAAAACATCTTCCGAAGCAATGGCTTCAATGTCTCAATCGACTACTACGAAGACTTGAATATTCCAAATTACTATAATGTGTACGCTCTGAATCAAATGTAGGTAATATAGCCGTAATATCGACAATAATTTTAGGTTAGGAGAACTATTTTATGGATGAAATTGTTTCCCTGGATACCTTTCAACCATTCGACGGCATGATCAAAATGTTTCCTCATCATAATTTTCCGTATTTTAATTGCGACTACAATTTGTTATTAACGCTTGCCAATTATTTCGAAAAAGATGAGCTGCCGATTTTGAATAATGTCATTAGTATTTATAGATTTGATAAACAAAAAATACAAACAAGAGGTTATTTCAAGTTAGAAGTGTTGGATCTCGAGGAGGGAGATCAGATTCTTGAGGAAATGGGCATCTCTATTCGCAGAGAATCTCCTACATTAGATACTTTACAAGATGAAATCATAAACTCTATTTCTAAGGGTCATCCGATTTCTATTTTTATTGATTTATTTTATCAACGCGGGAGAGACTTTTACTATAACAAAAAACATGGACTGCACCCCGTTTTTGTCTATGGCTTCAATCTTACGAACGGGGAAATATATACGGTTGATGATATTACAGAATACAAACCATATTCTTTACCATTCTCAGAATTTAAATTGTCCTGCATGACTTCGGAACACGTTAAGATGCCAAATTACTTTTGGGAATATGCACTAGTGTCCCCCGCTGATCATGAGATCTTGAACCATAAGAAGTCAGCACACACCAGCATCAATAAATTTGTAGAAAATATGTTCAGGTATCAAAATGAAATCACGGAAAGTCTGAATAGTATATTGTTGTTGGCAGAAAATTTCGAGCTCATTCTAACCAATGAAACGATTATAGAAACACTAAGCAGTACTATTTATAGAAAATGTTCTGAGAAATACAGGTTAAATACGCTCTATAAGTACAACCTTGATCATATCAATGCCAAAGATACGCTTGACCCGTTACTGGACCAAATTATTAATGACTGGAAGACGGTAAGGTTCTATTCGAATAAAGTCATCATGTCTCAAACGTTCACTGGGGAAATCATAGATAAGTGTATGGGTTTATTAACAAAAATATATACGAATGAAGTGCATTTTAATAATCAATTTTATTTAATGTTAAAGGCTGCGAGATTGTAAAGCTGAACCCACAGCCACCCGTTGTAATTACAAGACCGCAAGCCCTTGCTGGGAGGGCGGTCTATTTTGCGTTCACCCGAAGATATTCCATTACCACACCAGATGTTCTTTTTCCTGGAAACCTCAGAGCGAGAATGTGTCCACTTTCGTAATATATTAAAATCATTCGTGCATTACCCGTATTTAGACTTTCTCTTCCTGTTGTTAATATGAAAGCTATTACAGCCTAATCATCCGCTTTTGTGAATGCGTTTTCAAACATGGTCTGCCATTAGGTTCAGAGGGAGGTGCAGGATTGACTGTCAAGCCAAACTTGGCGTAACCAAGGATAAGAATCTCCATAAGAAAAGGAGTCAAACTTAGATGAACAGTAGAAAATATGTAATCAGCATCTCCCGCCTTCTCGTTATCATCATGTTGTTCTCCATCTTCACGTATACTCCCGTCCCGGCGGCTGCGGCTGGAGAGGAACCGTCCGTTGAACTGAACGACCTCATTGCGCAAGCCGAAGCCCTAAAAACCGGTAATCTGGAGTTCCCGCTCCAAGTCAGCCAGTCTGTCTATGGATCGGTCTATGGTTCCGATGTGAACCAGGCCTTACCATGGGTGCATGTTGACGAGCTCCAAGCTCTGAATGATGCGATTGAGCTCGCACGTAATGTGAACACTCCTGCCGAAGAAGCTATTGCAAGTCTTAAAGAAGCCATAATGAAATTTACTGCAAATATCAAATCTGACGGTTCTGATCCTTATTTCCGTCTTGACCCGGGTCCGGGTAAGGTTTCTGTAAAAGTTACCGCGCCTACGAATGCCTGGAAGGCAAGAACTCCGCTGGATAACCGTGTCCCGGCCGACTTTGCCGGTGGTTCATTCAAGACGATCCCGTATCCTTTTACAGATGCCCAGGGTAAAGCGGAAGTGCTTCAGATAAATTACGCCCACAATGGAAAAAGCACGTTCGGCGGCATCAGTCTCGAATCGCCGTTGTCCCCGGCCGTTAATGTCACAGCGGGATCAACGATTGAATTCGATGTATACTATCCCAAGAGCGCGCAAGGCAAATTCATGAGATGGAGAGTCAGAAATACCAGCGATAACCTCGACAGCTACCTCAGGGAATACCAGTACAACAACCTGAATCCCGACTGGGTGGGCAGCTATAACGGCGAATCCTGGTTGAAGGTGCATCACAGCATTAATGCCTCAGCGGGCAATTCCTCGAACTTCATTCTGGAGCTTCATGGCGAGAATGCCCGTCCGGCAGAGAACGGTATGCTGCTTGTCGCCAACATTGAGATTACCGCACCTGACCCGAAAGGCGTTGCGCTTCCGAACGTAGTCAACAAGGAAAACCAGAGTGCCGTAGCGCCTCTAAAGAGTCTGTACAATAAGGAGAATGGCCTGTTCATGGTCGGTGCGATCGGCACCGGGCCCGTAACCGGAACCCGCGCCAATCACTATGAGATCTTCGTCGACGGCAACAATCTGAAGGCCGAGGGCACGCACCCCCGTGGTCCGGAATGGCTGAAGAACGTGAACGGCGAGGCCATGAACGGTGCAACCACTGCCCCTGGCTTAGCGGAATACAGCTTCCCGACTAACTCTTATCAGGCGATCCGAGATTCGGGAACTCCCGGACAGTATAAGTCTCACGGTCATGTTCTGGCATGGTATAACCAGGCCCCTGGTTGGATGGCGCAGATGATCCCTGCGAACCTTCCTTCCGGTTATAACGGTTCTGCCAATTTCTACGGACTGGGCAATGGCGTTACAACCACGGTTAAGGTAGACAAAGAAATGGCGAGAAGAGTGCAGTTCAACCATACGATGTATGTGATGCGGCACTTCCTGACCACAGATACGAAGTACGGCTCAAGCGAATCCCGTGGCGTCATTCCCTTCAATTCCTGGGATGTACTCAACGAAGAGGTTCACGAGAGCCGCCATAGCGAGCTCATCCCGCAGGATGCGAACAGCTGGAGAACGAGCCTGAAGCACACCAACTGGCTTGCTGCCATGTCGGATGATCAGATTGGCGGCGACATCACTGACCATTACATTTACCTGCTCTTCAAAAACGCGCACATCGCGGCCCCCAACGCCAAGATGGCGGAAGCTTACAAAGCCAATTACGCTAACCTTCCAGAGTACATGAAGCTGGATGGACACGACACTAAAGGCAGTATTGACAGTTACATCGTTGACAATCCTCCAAAGCTGACCTACAACGATTACGGGGTTGCCACCCGGAGTAAAGCTAGAACCGTATATAACATGGTTCTTGAGTTAAATACCGCATGGCGCTCCGATCCGCTGTATGACGGAAGACCCCTGATCGAAGACATCGGAATCCAGGGACATGACGCGGTGGGTAAGACCCTTGCAAGCGATAACCAGTATGCGATGGCTCTCTATGCCTCACTCGTTGACCGTGGTCTGCTGTCGGGTATTACCTATTCAGAGCTTGACCTTAAGGTGCCTACCGATGCCCCCGGAGGAGGCGCGACCGCTCCCGCAGTGCTCAATGTGAGACAGTCGGACGCCCTTGGTTATCAGTACGCACTGCTGTACAAAACGTTCAACAAGTTCGCCCCGTATATTGATCATATCATCAGCTGGGGCGTAACCGGCTCAGGATGGCAGGGAAGCTATGTCCTGTTTGACGGCCAGAGCAATGCGAATGCCGGTTACTATGGCGCTATGAAGCCGGACCGGTTCATTCTTGGACATTCGTATCTGGATGATTACTTTGCAGGCGAATATCAGGCCATCGGGAACAATGCTATCGACCTTGGCGATCTTGGAGTCTATACACCTAATAGCGTGAACGCTGACCTCAGTAGCTTGTCCCTGAGTGCAGGCACACTAGAGCCAGCGTTCAACGCGGCCACCACAGAGTATGATGTGTCCCTGAAGGATGCCAGCAGCATTACCGTGACAGCGGCAGCGGCGGACAGCAGGTCATCCATTAAAGTGAACGATACGGTGGTTGCCAGCGGTACGGCTTCCGAAGCTATATCGCTGACACCTGGTACAAGAACGGATATAAAGGTTGAGGTAACAGGTGCAGACGGCAGGGTCAAGACTTACACCCTGAAAGTAACCAATGACAAGACGGAGACTCCGTCCACTCCGGAACCTGGAACACCAACTGCAACACCTGCACCATCTGCAACACCTGTGCCTGCAATATCTGCAACGCCTGTACCTGAAGTGCCTTCAGGCCCTGGAACCGTAGCAACTGCAACACCATCAACACCTGCAGCACCACTTGTACAGGGCCAGAAAGTAACCATGCCGGCGACTGTGAACAATGCGACTGCATCAGTTAAGGTATCGGATCTGGCACGAGCAAAGGAATTCATCGAGAAAAATGTTACCCTGGACATACCAGCGGCGCAAGGAGTGAATTCATACTCAGTAGGCTTGCCTGCCGCAGCGTTGACAAACGGAGCAAAGGATAACAAACTGACCATTTCCACTGAATTCGGTCAGGTTGTCATTTCCGGTAATATGTTGACAGGCACACCTGAAAGCAGCGGCAAGGAAGTAGCGCTGGAGATTGGAAAAGGCGACAAGTCGGGGCTCCCGGCTGAAGTAAAGGCGGCTCTAGGCGATAGACCGATCATTCAACTTAGCCTTAAAGTGGACGGCAAAGAAACAGCCTGGAGCAATCCCGGTGCACCTGTAACCGTATCCGTGCCTTACCAGCCGTCTACGGATGAATTGAAGAATCCTGAAATGATAGTTATCCGGTACATGGATGAAAGCGGAAAGGTGATGACCGTACCAAGCGGACGTTATGCTTCCAAGACCGGTATGGTAACCTTCACAACTACTCATCTCGGCGATTTCGCAGTAGCTTATGTATCCAAGACATTCACAGATCTCGGAAAGGCAGCATGGGCCAAGAATGCGGTCGAAGTCCTTGCATCCAAGGATATTCTCAAGACTGAGGGCGGTGAATTCCATCCGTCAACGGATATCACCAGAGCAGATTTCCTGTACTCCCTTGTTAGAGCACTTGGCTTGACTGCGAAGGCAGATGGCAATTTCAGCGATGTACAGAAGAATGCTTACTACTATAATGAACTTGCCATTGCCAAGGCGCTTGGGATTACGAATGGCCAGAACAACGGCAGCTTCGGCAGCGATCAGAAGATCACCAGACAGGACATGATGGTGTTGACCGAAAGAGCCTTGAAGCTGGAGAAGAAGCTCAATAACCCTGGTACGGCTGCGGATCTGGAGAGATTCTCCGACAAGTCCAAAGTGGCTTCCTATGCGCTCGGCAGCGTAGCCGCCATGGTGAAGGAAGGGCTTATCCAAGGCAGCGGTAACAAGATCAATCCGGCCGGCAACACTACCAAAGCAGAAGCGGCGGTATTCCTCTACAGACTGTATAATAAGTAAGAGATTCGCATAAGAATGATGAAGCCGCGACAGCTATTGCTGACGCGGTTTCTGTTGAATCCGTTACGTGCACAGGTGTTAACATTCGTTAACGGCTGTGGTATAGTATAAGCAGAACGGGCGTACAATGCTAAGAGAGCCGTGCGTCAACACGACTCTCCCGAGCAATAGCCGCTTTTAAGGGCGGTAGGCCTCTGGCAAATAGGATAGACAAATAGACCGCATACCTTTACGAGATGGGCGGTCTATTTGCGTTTATTGGACGGTAGCGCTACGATAAGCGAACCAAAGGTTAGCATAAGCATCATTGCTTCAAACACTGTCACAAGGCATCCCTCCCTTCTTAGAGAGGTAGCCGACCGACCCTTTAAGCCTATTCTATTGCTCAATCAGTATAACATATCAGATGCCAGAATATTACTATCTTTAGAGAGAATTTGACGTAAATACGTATGTATAATGCGAAAGAGCAGCCCCAATACGGGAGCTGCTCTTATTTGCGTCTGTTCTTATAGAACGCTTCTTATAGAACGCTGCCGAAACACAACCTACAACTGTTTCAGAAGCTCGGTATAGTAGACGTTCCCGTTTCGCTTATCCAGCTTCTCTGCTGTGACGAGAGCCAACTTCTGGAAATGCTTCGCAAGCGAAGCTACGTCTTCGGACTGGTGCTCACACGGGTGCCCGGCCGGAAGCTTGACCTGGAAGCGGATGGACTCTTCCGCCAGCCGGCGGAACAGCTTGGCCGAATAGGCGTTGAAGATCATCTGATCGGCCGGATTCTCATGATCGAGAGAGGAGGCAATATACTCCTCGAAGACCTCCAGCGCCTTGACTGGATCGGTCAAGGTCAGGTAACCGATATGCTCTCCCTGGTGATACAGGAAGTCACGGTTTCCTTTGATCAGCTTGTAGCCTTTCTTCTGAAGCTTATCCGCTTCCTTCTGGCGGCCCAGCCGCAGGAGGGGGAGCAGCACTTTCGAGATGGTCACATGAGGCACCTCGCTACAGCTCATTGTACCGTTGAGAATCGGCTCGGCAGCTCTCAGAGTTCCTTCGTCATCTCCCCGCTTCGCCAGAAACTCCACAAGGTGGTGCTGCTCACAGGCCATACAATCGCTCATCCCATCACGCTCCATGGACTGTACAATGTCCCATTCGGCCTGGGAAGCACCCAGCTCCCCGAACTCTGCGAAGATATGCGCCCGGTAGTAGTGATAGGTACGGCTGCTGTAACCTTCGGCCGCATAGCGGGCCTTCATATCCTCCAGCAGATTCTCAATCTGCACACGGCTAATATCTGCAAAAGCGGTAATGCGGTCCAGCACCCACTTGTACGACCACAGCAGGCTGTAATCATCGAAACGGCCCGGGTTCTTATCATACTGGCCGAGCTGCCAGGAAAAGGCGACCAGTGTCTTCATCGGATAGCCGTGGAAGCTGCCCAGCTCTACGATTTCGCTGCGGGCCTCATAGCCCTGATCGATATCTCCTGCGGCATCGGCAACACGTACCGCCTGCTCCAGCAGTTCCATCTTTGCCTTTCCTCCCGGCATACCATAGGCTTCTTCCATCAAATCTTCGAAACTCATCTCGGTAAGGTTCATCTATTCTTCTCCTCCTGTTGCGTGACCGGCTGCCGTGATGCCCCAATCAATAAATTGAATAATGCCCTGGTTCAAAAGTGCTGTCTCCTGGCGGTTCATCGGATAATGTCCCATCAATAACGCATTGCAGTACAGCATCTCCACAATGGCAGGCAGCATCGCCAGATGTGCCGAATGGAAGGCCCGCTCAATGACAGGGTTGTTCAGGTTGAAGTAGAGCGTGGCGTATGCCGTATCCTTTAACGTTGCGCCCAGGCTGCCCAGCACGGAGGAGAGGACGTCAGTGCTCACTTCTTTGGTCGCCTGAAGTACACGCCATTGGGCAGACTGCTCGGACAGCGTGTAGAGTACCGGAATCTCCTCCGGCTTGAAGCGGCGCAGCTGCACCTGGCAGCGGAACTTCTGAAGCACACTGTCTGCGAGTCTTACGGACTCATAGTAGTCCAGCCGCTCTTGAGGGGTAATATCGGTGAAGGATAACGACACCTCCTCCGGCAGCAGCCGCTCCGTCTGCACATCCGGGTCAATGAGCGGAAGCTGGGCCAGCAGCTCGGCATCATAGATATACCCGCCATTCACAACCAGCATAGATTGGGCCGAAGCCACGTGGGTAATCTGGCGGTATTCGTCCAGAGTAGCCGTGAAGTAGAGGGGAGGCTGCTGCTTCAGCTCGCCAAGCAGCTTCCTGCCATAGGTGCTCTCAAACGGCAGCCACTCATGAATAATGGAATAGAACGACAAATCTTCCACCGCGAGAGCCTTCATGGATAAGGCGTGCAGTGAGATGATAGATTGCAAGCGATCCGGGTGGTACTCCGCCATACGCATCAATTCCTGACGAAGGGTGTTCCCAAGCTCTTCCCGCACCTGCTCCAGCTGGACGTTCTCATAGAAATGCTCCCGGGACGCGGTCGGCTGCAGCTCATCGGTCCAGATCAGGCATTTGACGAAGAACGCCCAGTCCGGCAGGATATTGCTGGCAGCTTCGGAGACCAGCATGTGCTTCAGGTATACCCGGTGATTGCGTTTGGCGCTCAGGTTCACTGCCTGCGGCAGGATGAAGGCGATGCCTCCCGTCCGGCCCGAGGAGGTGTGCAGGGGGATGAAATCGCGGAATGTCTCTCCAAGCACCTGCTTGCCGAAGGCCAAGACCTCATCCTGATGCTTCCGGGCCAACTGCGGATCTTTGACCCACGGCGGGGACGGCGGATTAATCAAGCGGGTCGTATGATCGGACACCAGCTGGATAGGATAAGGCAGCAGAGCGCCGTAATAGAACAGCCATTCCTGGAGATTATTTTCCTCGAAGTAAGCTTCTGAGCCTTCTTTGCAACGCAAATACACCTTGGTGCCCGGAGCGTATTCTCCATCGAGCTTGCGGATCGTATAGGTACCGTCCGGCTTCCCGTGCCATTCCAGTGCAGGTCCGCCCTTGGCGGATTGGGTAACCATGACGATATCGTCACTCACCATGAAGCAAGACAAGAGCCCGATGCCGAACCGTCCGATAAAAGAGGTATTGGTGGATAGGAAATCTTCTCCCCGCTTGGAGGATTGTCCGATCATCGCCAGGAACTCATGGATCTCTGCCTCGTCTAACCCGATCCCGTTATCTTCGACTAATAAGGTCGCCCCGGTTGAGGTCCCGCTTACCTCGACATGAATTTTGCCTTCGTATCCCCCCTGGGAATAAGCCTGCCGTGCAGTAATCGCGTCGATGCCATTTTGCAGCAGCTCCCTGAGGAATACCTTCGGGCTACTATACAAATGGTTAGACAAAATGTTAATCATCCCGCTCAAGTTAACCTGAAAGCGGTAAGTATCCCGGTTTTGGTTCTCCATTTTTGTATGTTCTCCTATTCTGTAATCATATTGGTTGTGCTTCATGCCAACAACTAGAGGTTATGTAGGCGCATATTGCCCTATGTAATTACCCAGAAGCGGCCTTGTAAGAAACAGATATTGCCAATCGCCTTGTTTCCCGTGAGCAGGTAATTATTGAAAAATAAAAGAAACCCAGGGTCCTTATGACCCGGGTTTCCCGGCAATCTGAGAAATTTCGCCTAAGTTAAAATGGGGTGATTGTCGTCTGATTTCAGTTGGCCTGCTTCACCGCGCAGACTCGCAGCCGCCGGTAGTCTGCGATCCATTGCCCCTGCCGGTAATGCTCCGGCCGCAGTTGATCTTCTACGGCTTGATAGATCGCTGCCTTGTGCTCCGCGCTGACATCGTAGAAGAAGTCATCGGCCATCATATCCAGCCAATCACGGACTCCGCTCTCACCGTGCAAGGGTGTAGGCCGTTCAAAATGCTGGGCCAGCATAATGAGGAAGCCATGCTCCTCCAGTACTGCCGCATATTGGCCGATGGTAGGGAAGTACCACGGATTGCGTCCTTGCGGATCATAGCCATGCGCGGTCAGTGCGCTCTCGGTCGCACTTACGAGAGCAGCGACGTTACGATAGCCGCCGAACTCGGCGACGAATCGCCCGCCGTCCCTTAGCGCGCTTGCCACAGTCACCGCGACTGCGTGCGCGTCCTTCATCCAGTGCAATGCTGCGTTGGAGAACACTGCATCGAAGGGTTGGGCTGCCCGGTAAGTGTACGCATTCTGGGCGCTCAGACTCAGGTACGGGTACTTGTCGCGTGCGCGTGCGATCATCTCAGGCGACAGGTCGATACCGACCGTCACCGCTCCGGCTGCGGCGATCTTAGCCGTCAGGTCTGCCGTCCCGCAGCCGATATCCAGCACGCGTTCACCGGGCTGGGGCTGTAGCAGCGAGAGGACGTCACCGCCCATTTTGGAGACAAAGTCCAGTTTGTGATCATACGTGTCCGCCTGCCATTGGTTATTGGAAGTCGAGTGAGTCATGGGCTTCCCCTCCTTTGAAATCCAGTATAGCGATGTACAGCTTATAAATGAAATATATAATTGCTATTTAGTTTATATCTATTAGAACCCCATATTGTTTGAAAAAGTTGGTAATTGCAGAGGCGTCCATCCGCGCATCAGGCAGATCTTCGGGATAATAAATGCCTGGAGCCAGTGGTTCGTCCCCGGGTGCCTGCAATAGCTTTTCTGCTTGGACAGCAGCTCCCAAGGCGGTAAGATGAGTCTGACCAAGCGGATCGGAAATCGCGATTCTCCGTTCAACCCATTGCCCATTATGATCACGGCCCTTTAGATGAATAAGGATGTGATGTGCGCTGCCAGTGCCCGGATTGTAGAGCAGACTTCGTCTAAGCGGACGGAATCGCTCCCCGCTGATCAATTTCCATATTCCGCTTTTGACCAGTCCGACAAGCGCGTATGTGGATGCTTTACTATCGAAGGAGATGCGGAAGCTGGCGGAGTCGACATGCTCAGCTTTGGGCAAGGTTACATGATCCGGGGTGTCAAGCCGATAACATTGTGCTGTATATCCGTCTGGAAATTGGACTTTGACAGGGTCGGTCATGGGGAATACAAGACGCCGTCCCTCCGGTTCCGTAATATGGAAGGGAATGGTCATACGATCCATGTACGCCGCAGAATCGGGTCCTGCCTTGTCACTCAGTGAGTATAGCGCATGAATATGGATGGAGACGTTCTGAAGAGAGGCCGAATGCAGCATGGCGAACAGTGAAGCAGTTCCCGCCATCCATCCCGAGGACAGCACGACAGGAGCATATAGCTCTATGTTCTCCAATTTGCTGACCGATTGTTGGAATATCTCTGTCCAGCGAGTAAGGTCGATGAGTGGGATCTTTCTTCGAACTGCAGACAGAAGCAGCCGATCCTGCAGATCGTTAACGGAGTTAATGATCAGCGACACATTGTCGTCTGTATTAAGCAGCGGATCATCCGCATTATTATCAATTACGACTGTCTGGACTCGTTCGGACTCGAAAGGTGCCGCTTTCCCAGGTGACCTTCCTCCCAGTGCAATATCCAGATCGGGATGCCGATCCAGTAATATTTGCGCAATCTGTCTGCCTACGGCCCCGTATCCCCCTACAATAAGTATTTTTTTCCTGTTCATATTATTTGCCTCCGATCAAATGTTTAAATGTTTAATTTATTCGACATAATGTTTTAAAAAATTGGAATGACATGTGCTAGTGCGGTAAATGGCACTAGTAATGGCATTCCTCTTCAACAAAATGGACAAGCTGTTTCATAAGTGCTATCGCTTCGTTAAATTCAAGTCTGTAGAACATCTCCGTGCCCTTTTTCTGAACTGTAAGCAGCCCTGCTTGCCGTAAGATTTTGAGGTGATGAGAGACGGTAGGCCGTGACATCGGAATATGCTCTGCGATTTGTGTCACATTCATACTCTCTTTGTCGATCAGCAGCGCAACGATTTGCTGGCGAATCGGGTCTCCCAAGCCTTGAAAATAAGGGCTTAAATTCTCGAAAATATGGATTGCTTTCTGATTACCATTTAATTCGTTCATAGCGCTCTCCGTTCTAATGCTTAATCGTTTAAACGTATTGTATTGTATCTGGCCAAAGAACGCAAGAAGACGCTTGGGCATTTGCTTCCCACAGCGTCATTCTTGTGTCATACAGAGAAATTAATACACCTGCACGCCCGCACCAAGCACGGACTTGTTCAGCACGGAATTGCCGGTCAGGAATACCTTTTGCAGATTAGGCAGCTTGCTCAGGATATCTATATTGGAAATGGCGTTGTTCTCCAGATGAAGCTCTTCGATGGCCTGCCATTTGCCCATGAATGCAAGAGTTGCCAAGTTGCTGTCCTGCAGGGTGAAGGAACGCAGAGCGGACAGGCCCGCGAAATAAGGCATCGCCTGGTCAACTTCAGTTACAGAGTTATTGTTAATACTAAAAGACGGCCGGTCCAAGGTCAAATGCTCAAGCACGCTGTTCGCCGCGCCTACCTTTTGTCTGAAATCCAGACGGCATTCCGAGCAGACCAAAGTCTTCACCTGCTTCAAACGAAATAAGGAATCACTCTCCTTATACAGCGACGAATCGTAGATGCTTAGTGTCTGCAGTTGCGGCAAATCGTCAAGGGCGCCAAGCTGGGCCATTTCGTCGATATCCCAGAGGGAGAGCTGCGTAAGCTCCGGAAATTTCCCCAGTGCCTTCATATTGAGCTCCGAGCTTCCGCCCCGGAGTGTCAGGCCGGTTAGGGCAGGCGCCTTCAGCCCGGGAAGAAAAGCGCCGGGGATTTCCACCCGCTGGGCGCCCGGCAATGCCAGCGCCTCCGCCTTCTGGTAGTACCCGGACAATGTCAATTCCCGCAAAGAGGGCAGACTGTTCACGGCCGCTACCGAGCTAAGCTGGCTTAAGGAAGCCAGGCGGAGCGAGGTAATAGAGGTTTTGCCGGCCAGAGGCTTCAGACTGGTGAAATTCAGATTCTCGATATCCAGCGTTTGCAGAGCAGGCATGTTCTGCAAGAAGTCGATGGATTTTACATTGGTTAAATAGGAAAGCTTAAGCTCCTGGAGCCCGGTTAAGGCGTATAACGGCTGCAGATCTGTGGTTTCACTGTGATGGATAGCCAGAGAAGACAGCCCCGTCATAGACGATAACCACCCCAGGTCATTGACGAAGGTAAGGGACAGGGACTTCAACGGAAGCTTACTCAGCAGATGCAAATCCGTTATAGACTCATCCACATAGGTAATGGACAGCGAGCTTAAATTGGGGAATTCCAGCAGCAGGGCCACTTCCTGATTGCTGCGCAGCTGGGTGGTGAGCTCCGTGATTTTAGACTTGTCGCCGAAGTACCCGGAAAATATGCTAAAGGATTCGTTAAAGGCGCCGCCATAGCTTTTTAATCCGGGCATATGGGCCAGAGTTGTTCTGTCCGCCTGGTTGATCTCATAGGTACCCGTCAGATTCAGTGCCGTCAGCCCCTTGAAGGCCTCAAAATCCCGCTGATCAATCCGCTGGGTATTCAGTTTCTTGTCCTGGGTAATATACGTGATCTTCTCAGCCTGGGCATTGCTGAAGGGATCGGCGAAGCTGTAGGTGAAACGCCACTGGTCATTCTTTGTACGATCCACGGTCAAATAGCGCAGCGAGGCCAATTCCTCCTCTGTCGGCATCGCAGAGCCTTTATCCAAGATCTCCCGCAGAAAGGAGAGCAGGACCTCGCTTTCGGGCATTTTCCGTACAGACAGATTGGCTTCTGTTGTGCGCTGAGGGGAGTCTAAGCCGTAATACAAATAAGTACCGATGGCACCTGATATGACGAGCAGCAGGAGCATTACCAGCCTTATAGGGATGGAGACGGAGACGGTCGGCTTCGGCGTGGCTTCAGGTGTTGCTCCGTGATAATGGTTAATGGTCTGGTCCACATAGTAGACATTATTTTGCTTCAATAGAAGCTCCGTTTGACAATAGGGACACTTCAGGATCGTACCTTCCTTGTATTCAATTCTTCCGCTGCAATTGGGACAGGTTAACGGAATAAAAGCCACGAATGCCCCCTCCTTCATTATGTAATGAGTTAATAACTATACTATTATATTTTCCTTTGGTTCCATATTACTGAACCGCCCGACGCTTTGGCAACAAAACGTTAGGGAATCTCAATTGGTATGTAGTGAAATGTAAAAGGACCTGAAGCAGTGCTTCAGGTTCTTCTTGTGCGCAAAATGGTATGTTCAGACCAGTTGGGATTCGATGGAAGGCCCACTTACAGGGTCGGGTTGCGGACGTCTGCCAGCCAAACGGCACAACTGCCACCGGTAATCTCCCTTTCCCTCACTGGAAATCTCCTCGACTTGGAAGAACCTCCGCAGATCATCCATGAACGGGTAGTGGTCATAGTCGTCAACCAGAACGAAAGCGTCCGGCTTCAGTTTTTTGTAAAACAGCGGGTAGGCCAAGGAGCGTCCGTTCCCGTGAGGGCCGTCCAGAATCATAACGTCGATGGAGTCGTCTTCCAGCGGGAGCATATCCACATCAGCATAGAAGGTATTCCGGATGGTGTAGTGGTTATGCTGATCGGCAGGAACGGGGAGTCCGTAAGAATTCCATACAGACAATGCAATATCTCGACATGAGAAGATTTCGTTCCATTCCTCATCCGTCAGACTCTTCAAAGGCTGGGTATGAAACTCAATACAGCCATTCCCAAGTTCAGCTTCCTTCCAGATATTACTCAAGGTCAGGTCATGCTCCACCGTAATCATGGAGATAGGGAGTAGCTCCTGAGTCACGATTTCGTTCCAGAAATGCGGAGTTAATCCGCCGCCTAATTCCAGAATCCGCCAGGTCCGGTTATGATCCAGACGCCGGCATAAATGGACCAACGCTCCTTTGCTCAATGCCTTGCTTCCAAATACCACACCCGTTTGTTCGGCTGCATTAAGCGCTTTTTCTATGTCTCTCACAAGCATTCCATTCACCTCGTCACGATTTTCTAGTTACGATTCACTATATGCAAGGCGGATTTTAAGCATTCCACAGCGGATGGCGGAAAGTTCTAGGAATAGTAAGTGGACTTTGGAAATATTTTTTAAGAGAACGACTTTATAGAATGAGGTGCTGAAATGGACCAAACAAAGATTCTAATTGGCAGTCCGATCTGCCAGAAGCCTGCTATCCTTAAGGAATTCCTGGACTCCCTGGATGAGTTGAGGACCGAGAATCTTCATATTGAATATTATTTCGTGGATGATAATGAGGACCAAGCTGCTAAGGATTTACTGCATGAATTCTCGCAACAGCATGAGCAAACTCATGTTATGCCTTATGAAATAACTACCGGGCGATATGTCCGTAACGACAAAACCCATTACTGGCCGGATGAGCTGGTATGGAAAGTAGCAGGGATGAAGGACGGTATCATTGAGTATGCAAAGTCCCATGAATTTGATTATCTGTTTTTAATTGATTCTGATCTGGTTGTTCATCCCGATACGTTGGAGCATCTGATAAGTGCGGAGAAGGATATTGTATCAACCATTTTTTGGACCAAGTGGCAACCGGACAGTCCGGAAATGCCGCAAGTCTGGGTGTCGGACCACTATACACTGTATGAAATGCGTGAGGGTGGAAAGCTGGAAGATGAGGAGATCCGGAAGAGAACCTCGGAGTTCTTGCACAAATTGCGGGTGCCCGGATTATATGAAGTGGGGGGCCTTGGCGCGTGTACTTTAATTAGCCGTAATGCACTGAGCGCCGGAGTAGGTTTCAAAAAAATCCCGAATCTATCGCTTTGGGGGGAGGACCGCCACTTTTGTGTACGTAGTGCGGCACTCGGATTGACTTTATATGTGGATACCCATTATCCGGCCTATCATATCTATCGCGAGACCGATTTGGATGGGGTGCAGGCCTATAAACAAAGATATCCGCACCATTCCAGAGCTATCCGGGAGGGGCGGAGTGTGACCGTCAGTTTATGTATGATTGCCAAAAACGAGGAGGATGCGTTACAGCGTGGTCTGCCCAACATAAAGGATCTGATGGATGAAATCATTATAGTGGACACGGGATCAACCGATAGAACCAAAGAAGTGGCTGCGGAATTCGGGGCGAAAATCTATGATTTCCCATGGATTGACGACTTTGCCGCTGCGCGAAATCATGCCTTCAGCAAAGCAACCATGGATTATATCATGTGGCTGGATGCGGATGATATTATTCTGGAGGAAGACCAGAAGCTGCTGCGGCAAACGATCCGTGCATTGAATCCGACTATTGATAGTGTAACGATGCCTTACAATATTGGTGTGAATCCCAATGGCAAGGTTACCTTCAGCTTGAGGCGGAACCGGATTGTTAAGCGCGAACGGAACTACCAATGGTATGGTGCAGTTCATGAGTATTTGAATGTATATGGAAATGTGATTCATTCCGAGGCTGCGGTGACCCACCACAAGGAGAAGGAATACACGGACCGGAATTTGCAGATATACCGCAGACATCAGGCAGCCGGCAAAGAGTTTTCTATCCGGGATCTCTATTATTTTGGCAATGAGCTGCGGGATAATCTGTTTTTTGAAGAAGCGGTGGAGTATTATGAAAAATATCTGGCTACGGGGTTAGGCTGGGTGGAGGATCAGATTGCAGCGTGCTTGAAGTTGTCTGCTTGTTACATACGGATGTACGAGCGGGAAAAAGCATTCGAAAGCTTATTCCGGACAATGATTTATGACAAACCGCGTGCGGAGGCTTGCTGCCGAATTGGAAATATCTTTTATGATCAGCAACCGAAACAGCTGGAGCAGGCTATTTTCTGGTATGAATTGGCTGCCTCCTTACCGAAGCCTACCAGCGCCTTGGCTTTCATGGAGCAGAACGCCTGGACATGGCTGCCACATTTGAATCTGTGCTTGTGCTATGACAAGCTGGGACAATATGACAAGGCAAATGACCACAATAATCAGGCTTTGGCCTATGAACCCGATCACCCCAGCATGCTGCTTAATAAAAAATATTATGAGGAAAAGTTTGCTGCTTTAAAGAAAGAGCAGCAGGAATCGACTGTCCGCATCCCAATTTATGAATAAATATGAGTGCTAGCTAGATAGATATCGAAGGGACCCATGCTTCAGGCATGGGTCTTTTTTCTTATGAACTGCTGCCGCAGCAGAAACAAGCACCTCTGCAATCCCAGCGGGAATGTGAGGTGCTTGTTGTTGTAAGGCTTACCCGATAGCAACGAAAGTAATAAGTCCACTATTCACTTCTGCATCGCCAAATTCCCCCGAAGCCTCCGTATTGTCAAACATGAGGGCAAGCTGTATGTCACTTCCACCTGAATCGGTCTGATACACAAGCGTGTACGTTAAGGAAACGTATTCTGTGTCGGATGCAACTGTAGCAGCGATAGGGGAGGTACTGTAGAGATCAAATTCAGGGTCAGGATTGCGACGATGAAGCAACTCTATCCCAATTGTACCCCCAGAGTCAGAAGTACTGCGTACAGTAGCCTGATAAATAATCATAAAGGTGCGATATGAAGCCAGAGTAAAGGTGTTTCCACTGTTTGTGACAGTTCCTCTTGTGGGCGATACTGAGGCTGAATAAGGACCAAGCGGTGTATCTGGGCCGGAAGCTATAACTGAAGGTGCATCAACAAAATAACTTGCAAAATCATAGCTGTATACGCCCGTTGCACCGGTTTCTCCCGTAGACCCAGTGATGCCGGTCACGCCGGTGGCCCCCGTCTCGCCGGTGACTCCCGTACTGCCAGTGGCTCCGGTCTCGCCAGTAGTTCCAGTCTCGCCAGTAGCTCCCGTATCGCTGGTGGTACCCGTCACGCCAGTGGTGCCTGTCACGCCAGTGGTGCCCGTTTCGCCGGTAGGCCCGGTCACGCCAGTGGTTCCGGTCTCGCTGGTAGCTCCAGTTTCGCCAGTGGCACCAGTCACGCCAGTAGCGCCGGTAGCCGCAGTAGCTCCAGTCGCCCCAGTAGCTCCGGTCGCACCAGTGGCACCCGTCTCGCCGGTAGTGCCCGTTTCACCGGTAGTCCCCGTCTCGCCAGTAGCTCCAGTTTCACCAGTAGCCCCGGTTTCACCAGTAGCGCCAGTCTCACCGGTCGCCCCGGTGGCCCCGGTCGCACCAGTAGCACCAGTCGTACCAGTAGCTCCGGTTACTCCAGTGGCCCCGGTCGCCCCAGTAGCTCCGGTCGCCCCAGTAGCCCCCGTATCGCCAGTAGCTCCGGTCTCGCCAGTAGCTCCGGTCTCGCCAGTAGCTCCCGTCTCGCCGGTAGTGCCCGTCGTCCCAGTAGCTCCAGTGGAACCCGTATCGCCAGTAGCCCCGGTCGCCCCAGTAGCTCCGGTCTCGCCAGTAGAACCCGTCGCCCCAGTAACCCCGGTCGCCCCAGTGGCTCCCGTCTCGCCAGTAGAACCCGTCGCCCCAGTAGCTCCGGTCGCCCCAGTAGTTCCCGTATCGCCAGTAGCTCCCGTATCTCCAGTGGCTCCAGTAGCCCCGGTCGTACTAGTAGCCCCGGTCTCGCCGGTAGTGCCCGTCGCCCCAGTAGCTCCGGTCGCTCCAGTGGAACCCGTATCACCAGTAGCCCCGGTCGCCCCAGTAGCCCCAGTCTCGCCAGTGGCACCCGTCTCACCGGTAGCCCCAGTCTCGCCAGTAGCTCCAGTCTCGCCAGTAGCTCCGGTCGTCCCAGTAGCTCCCGTCTCGCCGGTAGTACCAGTAGCCCCGGTCGCCCCAGTGGAACCCGTCGCCCCAGTAGCCCCGGTCTCGCCGGTAGAACCCGTCGCACCGGTCGCCCCAGTGGCACCCGTCTCGCCAGTAGCTCCGGTCGCCCCAGTGGAACCCGTATCACCAGTAGCCCCGGTCGCCCCGGTCGCCCCAGTAGCTCCGGTCGCCCCAGTAGCTCCGGTCGCCCCAGTAGCTCCGGTCGTCCCAGTGGCCCCGGTTGCACCAGTAGCCCCCGTCTCGCCAGTGGCTCCGGTCGCCCCAGTAGCTCCGGTCGCCCCAGTGGCCCCGGTTGCACCAGTAGCTCCAGTAGCTCCAGTAGCTCCAGTAGCCCCGGTCGCCCCCGTCTCGCCAGTAGTACCCGTCGCTCCAGTAGCCCCGGTCACGCCAGTAGTCCCCGTCTCACCTGTAGTCCCGGTCACGCCAGTAGCCCCAGTAGCCCCGGTCTCGCCAGTAGTCCCCGTTACGCCAGTGGTACCGGTCGTACCAGTAGCCCCAGTCTCACCAGTAGCCCCCGTCTCGCCGGTAGTCCCGGTCGCACCAGTGGCCCCGGTCTCACCAGTAGCGCCCGTCTCACCAGTAGCTCCGGTCGCACCAGTCGCCCCGGTCACGCCAGTAGCCCCAGTATCGCCAGTGGCCCCGGTCACGCCAGTAGCCCCGGTCTCACCGGTAGCCCCCGTCTCGCCAGTCGCGCCCGTCTCACCAGTCGCCCCAGTAGCCCCCGTCTCGCCGGTAGTGCCCGTCGCCCCAGTGGCACCCGTCACGCCAGTAGCACCTGTCTCGCCAGTAGCTCCCGTCTCACCGGTAGTGCCCGTCGCCCCAGTAGCCCCGGTCACGCCAGTAGTCCCCGTCTCACCTGTAGTCCCGGTCACGCTAGTAGCCCCGGTCACGCCAGTAGCCCCGGTCTCACCAGTGGCGCCAGTCACGCCAGTGGCCCCGGTCACGCCAGTAGCCCCAGTCGCCCCGGTCGCACCGGTAGCCCCAGTAGCGCCGGTCGCACCAGTAGCCCCGGTCACGCCAGTAGCCCCCGTTTCACCGGTAGCCCCGGTCACGCCAGTAGCACCCGTCTCACCAGTAGTCCCCGTTTCGCCAGTGGCCCCGGTCACGCCAGTAGCCCCGGTCTCGCCGGTAGCTCCTGTCACGCCAGTCGCACCCGTTTCACCAGTAGCCCCGGTCTCACCAGTGGCCCCAGTCTCCCCAGTAGCCCCAGTAGCCCCGGTCGCACCAGTAGCGCCGGTCACGCCAGTCGCCCCCGTCGCACCAGTCGTCCCGGTCGCACCAGTAGCTCCGGTCGCACCAGTCGCTCCCGTCTCCCCGGTCGCACCAGTAGCCCCCGTCTCCCCGGTCGCACCAGTCTCCCCGGTTGCACCAGTAGTCCCGGTTGCACCAGTAGCCCCGGTCGCACCAGTCGCGCCCGTCTCACCAGTAGCCCCGGTTGCACCAGTAGCCCCGGTTGCACCAGTGGCCCCGGTCACGCCAGTGGCCCCCGTCTCGCCGGTAGCACCCGTCGCACCAGTGGTGCCCGTCTCGCCAGTGGCCCC
>NZ_JABMKX010000002.1 GCF_013204885.1 Paenibacillus tritici | reverse complement strand
CCCGTTTGGTGGCGATAGCGGAGGGGTTCCACGCGTACCCATCCCGAACACGACCGTTAAGCCCTCCAGCGCCGATGGTACTTGGACCGAAGGGTCCTGGGAGAGTAGGACGCCGCCAAGCACTTAAGACCACCGTTGATAATCAACGGTGGTTTTTTGTTGTACTGTGACGCAAAAAGCTCATAATTTCCGTGTCAACCCGCTGCCTGCGGTGAAGAGATAGTTCCCTTATTAAATCGTGATCATAATACAACATTATTCTTGTGCTCTGTGGTTGTAATCCGAAGTTGCAATAAGTACAATACTTGGGCGATATACGGCTACCGTTCTCTAATACTAGTGGATCAACCTGATGAGCCAGTTCGCTATTCACGTTCTCTGCTCTTCTAAGAGCTTCATAGCAAACGAGAGAGGGAAGGAAGGAAGAGGACTCATAGGCTCTCACACAGACGGAGAGGTGCTCTACGTGGTGATTATTAAGGCCATGTAAGAAGCCGGGGAGGGAAGGGGAAATGACCTTCGTGTATCTCGTCCCGAGGTACTATTGGAATACAAAAACAGCAGATTATTAATAATAATATTGCTTCCTATTGCATTATTCTCATATATTTGATATAATATCTTTTGTTGTCGAAAGATATTATATTCATCTGGCTCGTTGGTCAAGGGGTTAAGACACCTCCCTTTCACGGAGGTAACATGGGTTCGAATCCCATACGAGTCACCATAATCTTCTTCAATCTCTAAGTTGAAATAAATAATGATTGTATATCTCACGATTATGTGTTATGATCATTAAGTTGCTTCTTCGATGGAGGCTTAGCTCAGCTGGGAGAGCATCTGCCTTACAAGCAGAGGGTCGGGGGTTCGAACCCCTCAGCCTCCACCATGCAGACTTTGCAGAATAGAAGAGAATATTATTACTGACGCGGGGTGGAGCAGCCCGGTAGCTCGTCGGGCTCATAACCCGAAGGCCGCAGGTTCAAATCCTGCCCCCGCAATTATTTGGAACCGTGGTGTAGTTGGCCTAACATGCCTGCCTGTCACGCAGGAGATCGCGGGTTCGAATCCCGTCGGTTCCGCCATTTTTTACTTAAGTAATCCATTGAATACATACCGTGTGCGGACGTGGCTCAGCGGTAGAGCATCGCCTTGCCAAGGCGAGGGTCGCGGGTTCGATTCCCGTCGTCCGCTCCATATTTTGCGCCCTTAGCTCAGCTGGATAGAGCGTTTGACTACGAATCAAAAGGCCGGGAGTTCGAATCTCTCAGGGCGCGCCATTCTTTACTTCATAACATAACCAAGTTACTTACCTATTCAAAGTATAATTGTCCTTAGTGGATATAATCTTATATTAAGCCGGCGTGGCGGAATGGCAGACGCGCTCGACTCAAAATCGAGTGGGAAACCGTGGAGGTTCGAGTCCTCTCGCCGGTATCCCAAAAAGAGTTCATGAATTGTATTTTATACAATTACATGAACTCTTTTTTATTTTAATGGCTGCCACGAACCCTACAAAGGAAGAGACTGGTGTTACCGTTCCAGAGATGACATCATCGAACCCTTTGCAATATAGAACTGGCCCTGTGTACTAACATACACAGAGCCAGGAAGCCTTCTTACTTCGCAGAACCAATGAATTGATTTCTACCAGCACCAAGGCCAACGATACCGAGCAGAAGAGAAGCACCAACCAATATCAGAAGTGGAACGCTCCAACTATGACTGGCATCATGCAGGTATCCAATCAGCGCTGGACCCATTGCGGCTAGCAGATATCCGATGGATTGGGCCATGCCTGATAATTCAGCCGCCTGATGGGCATTTTGGGTACGCAAGCCAAAAAACATCATGGACAAGCCAAAGGCAAAGCCCGCTCCAATACCAAGAATAATAACCCAAAACAGAAGCAGCTGGATACTGCTATAGAGAAGTCCAAGTGTCCCGGTCAATAGCAGTATGGTTGTAATCACCACTAATAACCGTTGGCTAGACATGCGGCCAGCCATCACTGGAACGATAAATGCAAAGGGGAGCGACGCCATAATCAGCACCGAGAGGAACCAGCCGGATTGACTTGAACTGATACCTTGATCTTTTAGGATTTCAGGCAGCCATGCCACCAGTACATAAAAAATGGCCGATTGTATTCCCATAAAAAGAGTCACCTGCCAAGCCAACGGAGAGCGCCATATATTGACCTGATGGTTGTGCCCTGAACTGTTGGCAACAGCGGCTAGTCTCGCTGGAGCCTTGAGTTGCGGTACCCAAAAGAGAATAGAGATGACGCTCAGTATCCCCCATACTCCCAAGGCACCTTGCCAGTTCATGCCTGCCCCTACCGCTAAGGGAATACTAATACCGGAAGCAATCGCCCCGCATAGATTCATGGAAACTGAATAAACCCCTGTCATAGTACCCATTTGCTGCGGAAATTCCCGTTTGATCAGGCTGGGTAGTAATACATTACATATGGTAATCGCGAACCCCAGAACTGCGGTTCCAACGTACAAGGTCAGTGCTCCGGATAACGAGCGAACAGCAATACCGATGACCAAAAAAATAAGGGAAATCAGGATAAGCCGTTCCACACCATATTTACGTCCTAACTTGGGTACAAAAGGGGATAACAATGCAAATGCGATAAGTGGAACTGTGGTAATGAGGCCTGCTAAGGTATTGGAAATATGCACGTTCTCCCGGATAAGACTGACTAAGGGTCCCACCGATGTGAGGGGAGCACGCAAATTCGCTGCGATAAAAATAATTCCTACGATCATGAACCAGAGGGTCGCTTGCTTGCGTATACCGGTACTGGATATTTCATCCTGTTGTTGTAACAATTGTTCTGGTGAACTCATAAGGGTGCCTCCTAAGTTTTATGTTAATTAATCATCAATTTCATCCATGTAGGGAAGTACCCTTAAGCGGGAATGTATTGTACACGAAAATGCTGTTTATAAGCGATATTCTGCCAGGGCCTGTTCAATGTATACACGAACAGCCTCCTCGGCTTGGTGGCCATCCTGATTGGCAATGGCCTGATACAGCAGGTCATGAGAGTCCAGATAAGCAGCCACATCTTTGAAATTCTTCGTTTCCAAAACCATGTTTTGCAGCGCCTCGGAAATATGATTGTACAAATTCGCCATCAATTGATTATGTGAAGCAGCAATCACCATTTTGTGAAACTCGACATCCCAGTGAGCATAAGCTTTGAGATCCTGCTGGCTGGCTGCTTGTCTGCACTGGTCCAAGCATGTCCGAAGTGCCTCCAAATCTTCTTCGCTTCTCCTGAGCGCAGCCAAGGCAGCAGCCTCTCTTTCCAATGCATACCGAACCTCCAGGCTCTCGAGCTGATCGGTATGCTGAATCACCTTTTTAATTACAGACTCCAGAACACTGGAGGAGCAGACATAGGTCCCATCCCCTTGTCTCGTCTTCAGCAGACCCGCATAAGTCAAAGCCCGAATGGCTTCCCTTAAGGTATTACGGCTAACTTGAAGCTGTTGCATCAGCTCGGGCTCTGGAGGAATACGCATCCCTATTGGCCATTCGCTGTTTTCGATCTTCCCCTGGATCTGGTAAGCCACCTGTTCCACCAAGGTTAAACGTTGAGTTTGAGTTAACAACGGTATCACTCCTTTGCCAAACGTAGGATGTTTGGTATTTTGGTGTTATTATAGCAGAATGATTGTAACTTGTGAAGATGATATTGATAATCAATATCAATTGTGCTAACATGATTTTTGTTCACTAGCGAACAAAAAAGATAAAAGTCTATTGCTGACGCTGAACTTGGTCTACAACTGCTACAAGAGAGGGGAGATAGAGAAATTGGAGTTTCCAAATCATTTTAAAGGTCATCTTTACGAGCAATATATTAGAATGCTGCATCTGAATGAGTTGTATACAGAACAGGAATTCAACTCTTTCCGGCAACAGGCCGGAAAGTACGGGATTGATATGCTCTCCAACAATATTACTAGTGTTCACGTTATTGATTGCATTGGAGATCATGAACCGATCAATCATACCGGGATTGTGGAGAAGATGGGGTTGTCCAAAGCTGGCATTAATAAAATTTGTTCAAAGCTGCTGGAAATGGGATTCATTATGAAAAGTCAACTGAACAACAATCGTAAGGAGATTTACTTTAGTCTAACGGATACAGGAAGACACGTTTATTATTTGCATAAAGAGATGCATAAACAAAAAGAAGAAAGGTTTTACCAGTTCATTGAATCCTATACAGAGGCTGAACTGCAGACTATTGGTAAATTCATGAGTGACTTGGTGGCGCGTGCCGAAGAATACTCCGAGAAATGAACCGGCTGATTCATTTTTGAGATGGAAAGAAGCACCGTTTGATTCATAAAGGAAGTACGAGGTGTTGGTAATGAAGAAAAAGAATTCGGACCATTCAGAACTGGCTCAACTTACCCGGGAGATACGGAAACTTCAGTTCTACTACAATATGCTGGCAGGATTGAGCGCAAGCTGTGGTGCGTTAATACCCTTGGACTCTGTATATACGCTTATAAGGGAGCTTTCGGATCAAGAGGCCATTCTTAGGCAAAAGGCTAAGGATCACTCAGACCATCCGGGGTGAAAACTGGCTTGAATTGACTGTTGAGCGCACAATTTTGAGGAATTCGATCATAGAACCTCCGGTTGCCACTTTGTGATGGCAGGCGGAGGTTTTTATATATAAAAAGCCAAAAATATTGAACACAGGATAAAGAACTTGGAATATAAAGCGCTTTCTTAATGTTATATACTCAAGGCACGTTAAAAGAAAGGGGTTGCAAACATTGTCGGATTTATTTTACAGGCCGGCAGGAGCCTGGGTGGGAGACCTCATTCCCTACTATAAAGACGGTACATTCCGTTTGTTCTATCTTCATGACTGGAGGGAGAATAAGCGTATTCACGGGGAGGGAACCTCATGGTTCGAGCTCCGCACAAGTGATTTCGTACACTACGAAGAAATGGGCGAAATGCTGAAGCATGGAAGTGTGAGCGAGCAGGATCTTAACTGTTATACGGGCTCGATCATCGAAGCCCAGGGAGAATATCATCTGTTCTATACCGGACTCAATCCGAATCCGGAATTTGTAGAGAACGGAGTGCCGCTCCAATGCGTCATGCACGCCGTGAGCACGGATATGGAGCAGTGGCGGAAAATCCCCGAGGATACCTTCTATTCCGACGGAATTCAATATGAAAGGCATGACTGGCGCGATCCCTTTGTATTCTGGAACGAAGAGGCGGGTGAGTACTGGATGCTTCTCGCTGCCAGGAACAAAGAAGGGCCTTCCCGGCGCCGGGGAAGCATCGGACTCTGTGCTTCGAAGGATCTGAGGCAATGGGAGATCCGCGAACCGTTCTGGAATCCGAACATGTACGTGACGCACGAATGCCCGGACTTATTCCAAATCGGGGAATGGTGGTATCTGGTCTACTCCACCTTCTCGGAGCGGTTTGTCACCCATTACCGCATGAGTAAATCTTTAAGCGGACCTTGGACGGCGCCGAGAAACGATGCGTTTGACGCCAGAGCGTTCTATGCCGCCAAAACATGGAGTGACGGAAACAAGCGCTATGCCTTTGGCTGGGACCCAAGCAAGGAAAACGGGGATGATTACGGGGATTGGCAATGGGCCGGAAATCTGGTCGTGCATGAACTCGTTCAGGAACAGGATGGAACCTTAACAGTGCGTATCCCGGAGACGGTCTCCCGTCATTTTGCCAAGGAACAGGCTGCCGTGTGGGGTTCCCGGCTTGGGGATTGGAAGGAGTCAGAGGGAGGGATAGCGGCGGAGGCGGACGAGACCTTCTCTTGCATTTCAGCCGGTTCCATGCCGGAAACCTGCAAAATTTCAGCCCGGTTATCCTTCTCCGAAGGAACCAGAAGCTGCGGGATTATGCTTCGGGCAAGCGAGGACAACAACGACGCCTATTATATTCGCCTTGAACCTATTCATAACCGACTGGTGTTCGATATGTGGCCCCGCCGGATCGAGGGGGAGATGCAGTGGCATATCAAAGGAGACCACCCGCATGCGGTGGAGCTGGAGGTGCCGGTAGAATTACATGCCGATACGAATTATAATATCGAGATCGTTGTGGAGAATTCGGTTTGCGTCGTATACTTGGCCGATCAGGTCGCCATGACTACACGTTTGTATAATTTAAAAACCGGCAACTGGGGCTGTTTTGTTCAGGAAGGCCGGGCAAACTTTGAACAGGCATCCCTTGCGGTTCCCAACTAACAGGAGGTCTTATAAATGAAACGTTATGTCAAATGGCTGACTCTCTCGTTATCACTGGTTGTCCTGGCGGCGACGGTGAGCGCATGCGGAGGCACAAATACGAATAAGGGCGCTTCAGAAACCGGATCGGCAAATCCGCAGAAGGTGGACAAGAAAACATACAAGTGGTTCGTGGCCCGCGGCGTAGACAGCCCTCCGGCTGTAACTGTAAAAGAAATTGCAGAGGAGTTCTCCCGGACGCATCCGGAATTCGAGCTGGTTCTGGAGGGCACGGGTGACCGCCCATCCTATCTGCAGAAGCTGCGGACCTTGATTGCCAGCAATGAGATGCCCGCCATGTTTGATACAGATCCGGATGCCTATGCTTCCAAGCTGGTGGAGCAGGGCAAACTGGTCGATATGAAAAAACTGCTGGAGGAGCTGGGGAAATATAAGGATTTCCGTCCGGTGGCCCTGCAATACCAGCAGTTCGCAGACGGCAGCATGTATACTTTCCCGCTGGAATATGGAATCGAGGTATTCTGGTACAACATCAAGATGTTCAAGGATCTTGGCCTGGAGCCGCCGAAGACGTTCGATGAGTTCATGGAGGTTGCCGAGAAGCTGAAGCAAAGCGGGGTTACGCCGATTGCTGTCGACGGCAAGGATAAATGGCCGGTTCTAAGATACCTGGCGTACAAACCGTTCCGCATGACAGGCAATGATTTCATCGAGAATGTAAAGCAGGGCAAAGCATCCTTCAAGGACCCGGCCGGCATGGAAGGGATTAAGTTTGTTCATGACCTGGGCACCAAAGGGTACTTTCAGCAAGGATTCACTGCAACGGATTACACCGCAGCGCGAGATTTGTACCTGAGCGGCAAAGCCGGCATGTATTACATGGGTTCATGGGAGACCATGAACTTCGTAAATGATAAAGTAAGCGCGGAAATGAAGGACAATATCGGGTTTTTCCGGCTTCCCATGATGGAAGGCGCCACAACGGCTGACAATGATTATTTTATCAACTCAGGCATCGGCGTTGCCTTCAACCAGGAGACCTTCGATGATACGATGAAGGAATTCGTCAAATTCCTTCTGGAGCAATACCCTAAGGCCTATACGGAGAAAGGCCAATTCTCGCCTTTCAATTATTCACTTGATCAAGAGCAGGGGATGCCGGAGCTCTTCTACAAGATTCAAGATGAAATCGCGAAATCCGGTAACGTCTTTGCGGTCCCGTGGGATACGCGCCTTGATCCGGCCACGAATGAGCTGCTCGGCAACGAATTGAATGCCCTGGCTCTGGGAGCCCATACTCCGGAAGAATTTGCCGAACTAATGGATCAGGCGATTAAAGAAAACGCACCGAAATACTTCAAATAGCATTGCTGAACATAGCGGCCGGCCGCAAGCCGGTTGGCTGCTGTAAGTACAATAAAACTAAAATTAGGGAATGAGCAAGCCTATGGATAAAGTCCTGCGCAACCGCAAAGCCGCTCTCGTCTTTCTGCTGCCTGCATTACTGGTGTATTTGCTCACCGTGCTGGCGCCTATTCTTTGGTCGATGTATTTCAGTTTCTTCTCCTGGGACGGAGTATCCGATATGCTCTATATCGGCTTTGACAATTACACCAAGATGTTCGGCGGAGATAAGACATTCTGGAAGGCATTCAGCAACAATCTGATCTATGTCTCCATTATTGTAGCCATGCAGGTGCTGCTCGGTTTGCTGGTTGCCATCCTGCTGACCAGCATCACCAAAGGGAGAGAATTGTTCAAAACCTTATATTTTGCCCCTGCCATCATCACCTCAGTAGCGATAGCCCAGTTGTTCCAAAATGTGTATTCGTTCGAGCCGGTCGGAATCCTGAACTATTGCCTGCAGCAGATCGGTCTTGGCGACTGGAGCAAACCTTGGCTGTCCGACCTCCATTGGGCTCTGAGTGCGGTATCGGTACCTGAAGGCTGGCGTTATATCGGTCTTTATATGATTATCCTGTATAGTGCGTTGATCTCCATTCCTGCCGATATCGAGGAGGCGGCCAGAATGGACGGAGCTTCTTCGTGGAAGCTGTTTCGTTCGATCAAAATGCCGCTGATCAAGCCGGTTCTGATGGTCTCAATTATTATGGCGACTACAGGGGCGCTGAAAGGGTTCGACATCCCGTATATCATGACGAACGGGGGACCTGGCCGCGTAACCGAATTATTGCCAACCTATATGTATAAAACCGCATTCTCCAGTCTGGACTTCGGCTATGGCAGCGCGATGGCTGTATTTATCGTCATTGAAAGCCTCATTGCAGTTGCCTTTATCAGACGGATGATGGACAGTAAGGAGACCTGATGATGAAAATTTCTGGCTATTCCAAGGCGGTCCTTCTAATTGTTTCCTTTGCACTGCTTGTCATTCAAGTGTATCCGCTGGTCTGGGTGTTCATCTCCAGTTTTAAGGGGCCTAATGATTTCTCAGGGGATAATCCGCTCAGCCTGCCAAGCCAATACACCTTCGATAATTATTTCAATGTGTGGAGCAAAGGGAACCTGGGGACTTATTTCTCCAATAGTATCATAGTCGCTGTGACGACCATCGTGCTTGTGATCTTATTCAGTGCCATGGCCGCTTTTGTGATCGAGAAGATGTCGTTTAAATGGAGTCAAAGTGTGCTGTTCTTATTTCTGTGCGGCATTATGATCCCGATTCAGGTCGTGCTCATCCCGCTGTTCATTCTTTATAACAAAATAGGAATCATCAATACGCTTGCTTCTCTTATTTTGCCCCAAGTAGGTTTTGCCCTGCCGATCTCGATTTATCTGTTCGTGAGCTTCTATAAATACATTTCGAATGAGATCATGGAGGCCGCTGTAATGGATGGCTGCGGTGTGTATCAGGTGTTCTGGCGGATGATTTTCCCTCTATCCCGGAATACGATCGTCACAGTCGTTGTTATGAATCTGATATTCGTCTGGAATGAATTTATATTCGCCAATACGTTTATTCATGATCTGAAATCACGGACCATTCCAGTTGGCTTAATGGATTATATCGGACAGTACGGTTTGACGGATTGGGGAGCGACCTTTGCGGCCATTAGCATCACGACCATTCCGACGATGGTGGTCTACTTCATTTTCAACAAGAGCGTCATTTCCGGCATGACGGCAGGAGCAACGAAAGGTTGATCTCCCATATCCCTTTGCCAGAAGGTATACTGAAAGTACCAGGCTGCAACTTTGCAGGGTCAGGGGGATCTCATGAAAATACACCGGCTGTTCCTGTCGATCAGCATCCGCAGCAAAATCATTATACTGTCCATCGCCTGTTCCTTGCTGCCGCTTGTGCTGATTGCTTCCTTAACCTTCGTCTATTTAAGCAAAGTGATCGAAAACAAGATGTCCGACACCACCTCCAATCTGCTGGGCTCCATCAATTGGAATATCCAGACGTTCGTGAACGATGTGGAGGCGATTTCGAAGCTGATGTTGTCCTCCCGTGACGTTCAGAATTTCCTTGCCTATAGCAAGAATGATTTCAAGGAGATCTATGACCTTCAAAATGCGACCCGCAGCCTGATCGTCAATATTACCAACAACAAATCCTATATACGTTACGTTTACGTGGGCAGCGGGCAAAGGGAACTGATTACTACAAACCAATGGGACAGGTTAGCGTACGACAATATCTATCAGGCGGTCTCACGGACGAAATGGTATCAACAGGTGGGAGATATGGGCGGGCGGGGCTTGTGGCTGAACAGCGATGAAGTCCGGCTTGTCAAGGACACTCCGAACCTGCTGCTGTACGGTAAACAGTTAAACAACCTGGAGACGCTCGAACCGATCGGCATGTTAATCATTTCAATCGACAGGCGGGTCTTCGATGAGATGTTCCGGAATATTTCCAATGCGGAAAACGGGAATTTGATGATCCTGGAGCAGAATAAAGTCATTTATTATAACTCCCGCACGGCCGACCTGAAGCAGCTTCCTCCAAAAGAAATGGATCTGCTCTACGGCTTGCCTGAACGGGGGACCCGGATTGAGACGATGGGCGGAGAACGGTATGTCATCACCTTCGATACCAATCCGGTAACCCGGTGGAAAGTGGTCAGCATGATCCCTTATTCTAATATCAATTCGGAAATTGTCTGGATACGTAATATTACGCTAACACTGACAATGGTGGCTTTCCTGCTGGCTGCCTATGGTTCGTATTTAATCTCGAAGCGTATCACGAAGCAATTGACTTTACTCTCCTCTGTTGCCAGAAAAGCGGCCAAACGGGAGAGGATCGAAGGAATCCTCTTTCAGGAGGAAGATGAAATCGGGAAAATAGGCAATCAGTTCTTGAGGACCTTCCGCACCAACTCTGAATTATCGGACAAATTAATAGAAGCCAGGCTGAAGGAGCGGGAAGCAGAGCTGCACGCGCTGCAAAGTCAAATCAACCCTCACTTCCTGTACAATACGCTGAATTCCATCTATCTGATGGCTGAACGAATCAGTGCCAAAAACATCTCGAAAATGGTCATGTCGCTGTCTAACATGTTTAAGTTAAGCTTGAATAACGGGGACTACATTACCACAGTCCGCAATGAGATCGACCAGGTGAAAAATTATTTGGAGATTCAAAATATCCGCTATAACGGAAAGTTCGAGGTGACCATTGAGCTTGAGCCGGAAATTGAGCATATCCGTATGCTTAAGCTCCTGATACAGCCGCTGGTGGAGAATGCGATTTTTCATGGAATCGAGCTGAAGGAGAGCCAAGGGAATATTTATATTCGGGGACGTATCGAAGGAGAGACGCTTGTATTCGAGGTCGAGGATGACGGCGTAGGCTTTGATCCTGCGGTTACGCAGCCTAAGGGATATGCATTAAGGAACATCCAGGAGAGGATTCAATTGCATTATGGCCAGAACCACGGGCTGCGCATAGACAGCATTCCAGGCACCGGAACCAAAGTTACCCTAAGGATCGGAATCATGGATGAAGACCGGCTATGAAGGTGGGATTACATCATGTATAAACTGTTTATAGCGGATGATGAACAGCTGGTGGTGGAGACATTATCGGCTGTGATCGACTGGAACGCGTATGGGATAGGGATCGTGGGGACGGCAACTAACGGCAAGCAAGCCCTGGAACGGATTCTTCAGTCCGATCCGGACATTGTGCTGACAGATATCCGGATGCCCGGCCTGAATGGGCTGGAGCTGATCCGTGTCTTGAAGGAGAAGGGCCATAAAGCGGAATGTATCATCATTAGCGGGTATTCCGAGTTCGAATATGCCAAAGAAGCCATCAAGCTGGAGGCTGTGGATTATCTGATCAAGCCGGCAGAGCTGGAGGAAGTAGCCAAGACGGTCTCAAGAGCGCTCAAGCGTCTGGAGCGTAAAGCGGATGCCACGGAGAATCGCCCTGAGCTTCGGAATGTGGCAGCCTTGGACCGGGCGGCGTTTACAGATCTAATCGTCCATGCCAAACGCCCATCGTTCGATCAGACGCCCTACGAACGGTATAACCAGTTTGCGGTTCTCGTGATTGGAAGTACACAGACGCTGTGGCTTGAACGATTGAAGAATAATGGCGCTACGGATGCTCTCCTCAGCTTTTTGACGAATCGCGGAATCGTTGTGGACCTGCTCTACGAGCAGCAGAAAGTCATCTTATTGTGTATGGGGGCCATGGAGGTCAATGAGCCATTAACAGAAATTGTGCTGGCTGCAGCCGAAGCCTTCTCGAAGGACAGCTCAGCGGACGATATTTCATTGTCGTTTGGACTGGGGCCGGTTGTAGCTGGAATTACACAGGCAAATCTCTCTTTTGCGGCAGCCGATAAGGCATGTGAAATGGGAGTATTCTTTGGGGTTCCGGTTATGGAGGGGAGCCGCTTAGAGGAAATTACCCGCGTATCCGGGCAGTGGCTGAGCGAGTGGTCTGACTACCTCCAGTCCTTCGTCCGTTACGAACAGAAGGAGTTCGAGGAGATGCTTGAACGCTGGACGGAATGGGGGACGGGCCGGCTGATGGCTCCTGTTCTGCTGAAGAAGGCAGGCATAGAGTGGGGGAACCGGATGCTCGATCTGATCGAACAGGACTATGGAATCAAGATTGAGAAAGTGATCGGCGCCCGCCCCCAGCTGATGGACAGGATACTGGACACGCCGGACTGGGCGTCTTTGCAGCAACAGTTGCAGGATTTAGCGAAGAGTGTGCAATTTTATCTGAGTGTAACCAAGACTACGATGAAGGAAAAGGTGGTTCAGGAAATCAAAGCGTATCTTGAAGCCCATTACCATGAAAATATTGGGCTGGATCAACTGGCCGAACGGTTCGGGCTCAATTCTTCCTATGTAAGCAACTTGTATTCCAAGTCGACCGGACAGACCATTCTGGAATATATCACGTTGCTGCGCATTCAGACAGCGAAAAAGATGCTGAGAGAAAGCAGCTTCAAAATCTTCAAAATATCCGAAAGGGTCGGCTATGATAACCAGCGGTATTTCTGCCAGGTGTTCAAGAAGGTTGTGGGTGTAAGTCCCGGCCAGTATAGAGAAGAACATATGATGAAAAGTGAAGAGTAGGCTCTGGCTTAATTCATCTGCGAATAATTCAGCTTGTATTCCTTGGGGCTCATCCCGGTGTATTTGGAGAAGACATGGGTGAAATAGGCCGGGGTCTCGATACCAACGGCCTCAGCGACTTCAAATACTTTGCTGGATGGGTTCCTGAGCAGCTTCTTGGCCATTTCGATCCGGTATTTGTTGATGACGTCGATGATGGACTCACCGGTTACCTTTTTGTAAAGGCGGCTGAGGTAGCTGCTGTTGATATGAATATGGTCGGCAATAATCTGCAAATTCAGGTTCTGGTTGTAATGCTCTCTTATATATTTCTGGCATTCGATCACGATGTAATTCGGCTGTGTGTCCGTCTGTGCCATGACTCTTGCGCAGCTCTGAATAAGGCGGATGAGGATATCGGTGAGCAGCTGGATGCTCTTGCTCTCCTGGATCTGCTTATATACTGCCGACTGGCTCTCCTCCATCTCCGGGGCGAAGGGCTGGCTGGCGCTCAGCAGACGGAAGCAGTAGGACCCGATGAGCAGACAAGCCACTTTGACATTCTCGATCGGCTCTTGGCTGCTCCGGTAGCCCTCCAGCAATTGATTGAGCTGCTGGATCGCCTGATCACTCTGCCCTTGCTGCAGATACCCGGCAATTTGCTCGGCAGCATGATGGGGCGGCGCTCCCGGAGTCAGGGTCTGGTTCGGATGAGGCATGTATACGGCGACATAATTATCGTTATAAAAGCTGCCTTGCAGCGCCTCCCGGGCCTCCTGATAGGCTCTGGGCAAGGTCAGGACATCCCGGTGCAGCAGGCTGATCCCGATATTGACATGGTATTGCCGGAAGTGCTCCGCCATGGCCAGAATTTCATTGCTGATGGTGAGCAGGGACTGGGTAGAGACGGGGGCATTGCCGCCATCCATGGAGACGATCACCAGCAGGGTGCTTTTATCCATATTCAAAATCGTTAAGGGGCGGTCCGCGAACGCCAGTGTCAGGAATTGGCGGATGGAAGCCAGAAACCGGTGATGGTCATTGCTCGGCGCAGAGGCATGGGCTTGGGGGCTGAACATCTCTTTAACCTCCAGATAGACCGCGAAATAATTCTCGAGTTGCAGACCCAGCTCGCCGGTACGGCTGATTAAACTGGCCTCATTGCTGATCAAGCCGTCGATGGCCTCCTTCAGGAATTTCTCGCTGATTTCGGAGAGGTTGTCATTGATCTGGTTCTCCAGCTGTTTCACTTTCTGTTTCTGCTCCCGTTCCTTTTCCAGGAGTCGTGTTGCCTTGGCGATGGCCCGGGGAATCTGCTCTGTGGGATTGGTCTTGACTACAAAATCGATGACTTCATATTGAATCGCTGTTTGAGCATAGGAGAAGTCAGCAAACGCGGTAAGAATAATCACCTTAATCTGCGGAAAGTTCTGATGTACATAATCCGACAGAGCAAGGCCGTCCATTCCCGGCATACGGATATCGGTGACGATAATATCTATATCATAATAGCCCAGCATTTCTACGGCTTCCATGCCGTTAGAGGCCTCGCACAGCACCTCACAATGCAGAACGCTCCAGTCAATGAAGCACTGCAGCCCTTTTTTGATCACAGGCTCATCATCCACAATCATCACGTTATACATGCGGTACTCCCCCCCAATCTGTCGGTATGTGCAGGGTAACCTTGGAACCTGTCCCCAGCTCGCTCTCCACTTCAATTCCATACGGCTCGCCGTAGATCAGCTTGACCCGCTTATGGGTGTTAATCAGGCCAATGTTGTTGTGGCCTTGTTTGCGTATAGTGATGTTCTCGAAATTATTCCAATCCTGCGGAACATGCTCGAATCCGTTGCCATTGTCTGTGATCTCAAAATAAACCGAATCCTCTCTGCGGTAAATACGGATATGGATGATGCCCTTACCCAGCTTTTTCTCCACCCCATGCACCACAGCATTCTCGACCAAGGGTTCGACGCTCAGCTTGGGCAGGTACAGATCCAGCAGGGCTTCATCTTCGATCTCGATGGTATACTCCATCTTATCTTCAAACCGTTCTTTCTGGAGATAGAGATAAAACCGGATGACATCCAGCTCCTGACGAATCGGAATGGTGGCCATATTGCCCGAATATATACTGGCCTGCAGCAGCTCTGTAAGGGAGGTCACCATTTTGTAAACGGTCTCATCTTTGGACAGCTTCGCTTTGTAGCCAATGGTAATTAACGTATTGAACAGGAAGTGCGGATTGATCTGGGCTTGCAGAAATTTGATCTCCGATTCCTTGATGAGCAGATGCTTCTCATACACTTCCTTAATCAGATAGCTGATCTCGTCGGTCATGTGGTTGAAGGTGTTGCTTAGCTGATTCAGCTCCGCATCCTTGTAGGCGGGCATCCTGGCGTTGTAATCCCCCTTCTTCACTTTACGGATACTCCGCAGCAGATCACGGACGACGCGGGTAAACCGCAGGGAAATCACAATTCCTGCCGCCAGGGAGACACAGGCAATCAGGGTGATGATCCATATGTAGTTGTGCATGCTCCCGGATAGTCTGGAGAGCACCTGCTTCCTCGGGATGCCGGCAATAAAGGTAAGCCCGGTGGTACCAATGCTGCGTGAAGCAGCCAGGTAAGTCTCCTGACCCAGCTTGACCTCCCTGACTTCAGTGTTGTCTTTCAGCGCCAGGATATCAGGAGGAACAACGGAGCCCAGCTCCTGCTTACCGGCACTGGAATAAATAATTCCCTGGTTATCAATAATGTAGGCCAGCGCACCGGTGAAATCGAGCAGTCCGGAATACTCCTCGGCCAGATCAGCCTCCTTCGTGCCGAAGATCAGTACCAGACGCTGCCGGGGAAGATTGATATTGGACATCACCCGGGTGAAGTAGATGGTGGGGTCCTCCAGGCTTGGCGTGAGAATCTCCTTGCCCCGGACCATTCTTCCGTTGACCGATTGATAGACCGCGAGGTTGTTCTTGTTAGTCAGTTCTATATTGGGCGGTGATTTGAGAACGGATACATAGTTGTCGTTATCAAAAAATACAAATGCCGTCGAGAGCAGGCTGATATTCCAGGCATTGTTGAACATGAGGCTGTACTTCAGGTCCTCTTCCATTTCCGCTTTGTTGACGAATTTCTTGTAGAAGTCATCGCTCAGCGACCTATTGTCGATTAACCAGCTTCTTAACATTTTGTTAGAGAGGAAGTGCAGGGAGGTGTTATCAATAATCTGAAAGGATTTCTCGATATTGTCGTTGGTCTGGCGGATCAGCAGGGACAGATTGGCATTGGCATTCCTGGTTAGAATCTGGGAGATGTTCCAGTAGAAATAGCAGCCGGCGACCGTCATCGGCAGAAGAATCAGCAGAACGATGATAATTACAATTTTGTTCCGCACAGGAATACGGGTAAACAATGCGGAAACCGGGCGAAGGCTGAGCCAGCGCAGGATAGGCTTGTTGGACATGCAGACTGCTCCTTGGTGATGATTCATATGGTTAGAGGTATTATATAATTTTTCGGGGAGGGCGAATAGCGGAACAGGGGGAAAACCAGCCGTTTCGGCGAAGATGGTAAAGATAACGAAGAAGAGTTAAAGAAATCTGAAAACCCTTTCAGCTATACCGCTGCCCAGCCCGATTTACTCAAGATATTATAAAAGAGTATACCGAAAAACGAATTCATTCGTATTTGGGTTTGGTCTACAATGAGAGCTGTAACAAACCGCACCGGGCCGCAGAACTTACACTTGTGTAGGAGGGCCATCATTCATTAAGGGGGATTTCATTTGAACAGACCACGTTATAAAACAGGAATTACTCTGGCAAGCGCGCTGCTTCTGGCCATGTCCATCTCAGCTTGCGGAGCTGAGAATTCAGCTAATAAGGGCGGGGCGGCAACGGAAGGCTCAGGCAATGCTGCTGCGCCTGCGGCCAAAGCGCCGGTGAAAATATCCTATCTCACCTTCCGGGTAGGCACACATGCGTCAGCCAAGATGGAGGAGGAACAGATCAAGCAGTTCAATGCCAAGTACGGCAATGAAGTGGAGGTTGTCGTTGAAGAAATTCCAAGTGATGCCGCCTATGTTGACAAGATCAAGATTCTGGCTGCCTCCGGGGATGTTCCCGATGTCGTTATGGGCAAGGACGGGATTAATGATGTTCTGATCAAAGGCAATCTTGCAACCCCTTTCAATGAATACCTGGATAAAGATGCGGAATGGAAGGCTGCTATCGGAGAAGATGCGCTCGCTTCCAATACGCGGGACGGCAAGGTCTGGGCGATCAGTGATCAGAAGCAGAACATCGGCTACTTTTACAATAAAGACATGTTCGATCAGACGGGGATTAAGCCCGCAGAGACCTGGGATGAATTCATGAGCAACAACGAGAAGCTGAAGGCCGCAGGCTTCGTGCCGCTCGCACTGATGACCGGGGAGAATGCCTGGACGAGTAATCTGATTCTTGCTGCGAGGATCGGCACGAACGGGGAGAACGGCAAAACGTTCATGAACACCCTGCACCCCACCGACTTCAATACACCGGAGATGATTCAGGCGCTGAACATGATGAAGGAGCTGCTGGAGAAGTATACGACGAAGGATGCGCTTGGAGCGGGATATGCCAATGCCGCCAACGCGTTCAGCCAGGGCAAGGCCGCGATGATTGCCAATGGTCCGTGGATGATTGGAGATTTCAGCGATCCTACCAAATCCAGTGAAGGCTTCGATAAAAAAGTGGGAGTCGCAGCTTATCCGAACAACAGTCTGATCTCCACGTATGAGGTTGGTTATATGATCGGAGCCAAAACGCCGGAAACCCGCGATGCTGCTGAGAAATTCATCAAGTTCAAAACAGGGCTTGAAGGACAGACCCTTGCGCTGGAATACGGCAATGTAATGCCGGTATCGAGTGAAGTTCAGCCTTCGGATGCGCTGAAGCAGAAATATCCGATCATGGTCGAATCCATCACCGTCGCTCAAAAGACACAGCTTCATTACCGGACCCTGGACTCCATCGTGTATCCGAACGTAACGGATGCCTGGAAGAACCTGTATCCAAAGCTGGTCGCCGGCAAGGCAACAGCCGAAGACATTGCCAAGGAACTGACGGAGATTGCTGCTAAGAATAAATAAAGAGCAGGATAGGCTGGATTTAAGAATCTCTATATAGATTGGGGAGGACCATATGGATGGTTAGGAAAAATAGAGGGTATATCACGCTTTTCCTGTTGCCGACTGTACTATTGTTTATTCTTGTCTATGCCGTTTCACTTGTCATGCTGTTCGGCACATCGTTCACAGAATGGTCAGCCGGACGCAGCCCGGTGTTTATCGGTCTCACTAATTATATCAAGCTATTCACGGACGATGCCGATTTTCGCCAAAGCGCACTGAATACGGGCATCTGGGTGGTGCTGCAATCTACGATCCACGTTGCCATCGGGACCCTATTCGCGATTATTCTCAGCATGAAGGAGTTCTACTGGAAGTTCGCACGCACAGTCTACATGTTTCCGAATATTATCTCGGGTGCAGCCGTAGGGATGCTGTTCCTCTGTATGCTCAATCCAGATTTCGGTGCGGTGAACAGTATTGCCCGCTTATTCGGGAATGCGGATTACTCCCAGAACTGGTTCATGGATTACGCGACCGCCTTCTTCTCCGTCACGATGACCTGGCTGCCCTATGCGGCGGTGGTCACGATCCTGATTCTGGCTGAGATCGCAGCCATTCCGGAGAGCCTGTATGAATCGGCGCGGATTGACGGGGCCAGTACCTTGAAGATCAATTTGTACATCGTTATTCCCATGCTGCGCAACATTATCGGTACCTGCGTGATTCTATCAGGAACCAGTATGCTGCAGAAGATGGATATTATCCTGATGACAACAGGCGGCGGACCCGGTAATGAGACGATGAACCTGCCTATTTATATTTACAAGACCGCACTCATGGACAACAACTTCGGTTATTCCAATTCCGTGGGCGTCTTCCTAATCGGCTTTGGCTTGATCTTTGTCCTGCTGTGCCGAAATCTGTTCAGAATAGGCAGCTCCCAAAACTGAATGGAGCGGATGGGGTGAGTATGATGAAAAAAGGTTTGGCTGTACTTAAATACGGGTTTGTGTTCTTGATTGTTCTGTTGTCCCTGGGTCCGTTCCTGTGGGTGCTGCTCGCTTCGTTCAAGACGAATGCCGAGATATTGACCAATTCGCTGGGCTGGCCCAGCAGCTTCCGCTTCTCGAATTACACGATGGCCTTCAAAATAGCGCCGATCTCCCGGTTCTACATCAACAGTGTGATCGTGGGGATCTTCGGAACCCTGCTCAATCTGCTGCTGCTCGGAATGGCCGCTTATGTTCTGGCACGCTTCAAATTCCGCGGCAAGAAGCTATTGATGGGAGCCTTCTCCCTGTCGCTCCTCATTCCGGGCGCTGCGATGCTGCAGCCGCTGTATTTGACGGTGAACACGCTCGGGCTGTACGACAAGCTGATTGGCCTTATTATCGTGTATACCGGCTTCGGCTTGCCGGTCTCGCTCTACATTCTATCCAGCTATTTCCTGACCATTCCGAAGGAAATGGAGGAATCGGCTTATCTGGATGGTGCCAGCTTCATCCAGACGTTCTTCAAGATTATTCTGCCCATCTCGAAGCCGGGCTTCGGCACAGCGGGGGTGATGCAGTTCCTGCTCTGCTGGAATGAATTTCAGTTTGCTATTATTCTGACGACTGGCAATCAGAGCCGAACCCTGCCCCTGGCCCTCTATTACTTCAAAAGCCAGTTCGCCAGTGATTACGGCGTCATGTTCGCAGCCACGATGGTCGTGATCATCCCGAGTATTCTGGTCTATATCCTGCTGCAGGAGCAGGTGGTATCGGGCCTTGCTGCGGGAGCAGTCAAGGGATGAGGAACCGGAGGCGGAGGTTAACCAAATGAAAGATACCGGAGAAATCAGGGGGTTGCAAATGAAGGAGGATCACCTGTGGTGCCTGAAGGAGAACGGATATCAGGCTACACTGCATAAGCATTATGAAGGGCTTTTTACGCAGGGGAACGGCTATATGCATATGCGCGGAAGCTTCGAGGAGGGATGCAGCGATGCCCCCCAGGATGAGGAATATCTGCGTTTCCCGGATAACGTCACGCTGGAGAAGCCGCGGCACCCCAAATCCAAGCAGGGAACCTATATCCCGGGCATTGTCGCACCGCACCCGCTGCTGAAGGAGGAGATTGTCAACCTGCCTTATGTATTGGGGCTTGAGTTCCGGTCGGCGGGCGAGCCGCTGGATATGGACCGCAGCCGGATCAGCGGCTACAGACGCTGGCTGGATCTGCGGGATGGAAGTCTGCATCGTTCATTCCTATGGGAGACGGGGGAGGGGATGCAGCTGGAGTGTACTTATAGCCGCTACCTTAGTATGGCTGATACCCATCTGTGCATTCAGCAGGTTCAGCTGGAGGTGCTGGCTGGTGAAGGCCGGCTGGAGATGACTGCGGCGCTGCGCGGAGATGTGCGGACCAACGGGATGAATCATTTTGCCCGGATCATTCCCCTGGCAGAATCAGAAGGCAGCCTGTCCCTGGAGACCCTGACAGAGAAGGGGAACCAGATCTATATGCTGTCTGCGCTGGAGGTCTCTGAAGCGGTGGACTGGCAGGAGGAGCTTACGGGAGTAAGGGCGGCGCTGCGAGGGGAGCTTCAGCTGCGGGCCGGGGAACGGTTCACGCTCCGCAAGCTGACTGCGGTAACCACGGACCGTGACAGGGAAGAAGGAACAGTGTACGGCAGGGCGCATGAACAGCTCCGCCGTGCACGGGAATTAGGCTGGGAGCAGCTATATAACCGTCATGCGGACTGCTGGACAAGCAAATGGCAGGAGGCCGATATCCGCATCAAGGGAGACGGCACAGCGCAACTGAATGTCCGCGCTTCGCTCTACCATCTTATCCGCTCCAATGCGGAGCAGGATGACCGGGTAGCGATCTGTGCCAAGGGCTATGCCGGGGAAGCTTATTTCGGCAGGTATTTTTGGGATACGGAGATTAATCTGCTCCCGTTCTATCTGCATACTAATCCGCAGGCTGCCCGCAATCTGCTTCTGTTCCGCTATCATACGCTTGAAGGTGCGAGGCGCAATGCTCAGAGCTATGGATACCGGGGAGCACGGTACGCCTGGGAGTCCTCATTAGGCGGGGAAGAGCAATGTGCCAACTGGCAATACGCCGATCATGAAATTCATATAACAGCGGATGTAGTCTATGCGGTCTGCCATTACGTCAGGGCTACAGGAGATGATGAATTCCTGGAGCACTACGGGATTGATATTCTGGTGGAGACGGCCCGTTATTGGTGTGACCGCGTGGACTGGAACGGGGAAGGGGCTTGCGAGCTGCTGGGCGTGATGGGACCGGATGAATATTTGCCTTTTACCCGCAACAATGCCTTCACTAACCGGATGGTCAAGTTCAGTCTGGAGCAGACCGCTGCTTATCTGGACAGCCTGGAAGACGGTGATCAAGGCAGCTATGCGGCTGTGGCTGAGCGGCTGGATCTTCGTCCAGGTGAGCGGGAGCTGTTCCGGCATACGGCGGAGAAGTTAAGGCTGCCATATGACAGCCAGAGTGAACTGATTCCGCAATCGGACGATTTCGCTTCTTATGCGGAGGTGGACTTCGGGAGTCTCTGGACGGACAGGTCCCGGCCCTTCGGCCATTTCATTTCCCAGGAGCGTAATTACCGTTCCAAGGCGCTGAAGCAGGCGGATGTGCTGGAATTGATGCTGCTGTTCAGGCAGGAGTTCACCGGCCGGCAGATGCAGGCCTCCTATGCCTACTATGAGCCGATTACGACCCACGATTCTTCCTTGTCGGCGGCGGTTCACGGCATTGTGGCTTCGTGGCTGAACCAGAAGGAGGCAGCGGCAGGGTTCCTTCAGCGGGTCATGGATATTGATCTCTCGCTGGAGAAAAAAGGTGCCGCCGAAGGAATTCACATCGCCAATTGCGGCGGCCTGTGGCAGCTTATTGTCTACGGATTCGCCGGGCTGAAGAGTGCGATGTGGAGTGAGGTTATAGAGCTGGAGCCCCGGCTGCCTGAAGGCTGGACGGAACTAAGCTTCCGGCTGGCCTGGAGGGGGGAGCACTATCAGGTCACCGTGAGTCCGGGTGCGCATGAAATACACAAGCTGAATGGAGGGGATTCCGGTGCGGGCACTATCCTTTGAGGCAGCCATCTTCGATCTGGACGGGGTCATTGTCGATACGGCGAAGTTTCATTATCTGGCCTGGAAACGCCTCGCCGGGGAGTTAGGCTTCGTCTTCAGTGAACAGGCGAATGAACAGCTTAAGGGGGTTAGCCGTATGGAGTCGCTTGAGCTTCTGCTCCGGGACGGCGGGATCACGGAAGTAACTCCAGAGCAGAAAGAGTCGCTGGCTTCCCGGAAAAACGAGTGGTACAAGGAGTATCTTGCCACGCTTACGCCTGCTGATGTATTGCCGGGGGTGGCGGATTTCATTGGACTGCTGCGCTCACAGGGAGTCAGGACGGCAATCGCATCGGCCAGCCAGAACGCTCCGCTGATTCTGGAGAAGGTGAACATCAGGCCGCTGTTTGATGTGGTGGTGGACGGAAACAGCATCGCCCGGGCGAAGCCGGACCCGGAGGAGTTCCTGCAGGCGGCCCGGCTGCTTGGCGCAGACCCGGCCCGCTGCTACGTCTTCGAGGATGCGGCCGCCGGTGTAGAAGGTGCGGTCCGGGCAGGTATGCGCGTGGTCGGCATCGGCGACAGGGCGCTGCTTGCCCGAGCACATCTTACCCTCACCAGCTTCGAACAACTGGAGCCTGTGTTCCTGCTGAGCCATCTCGGTGTAGCGGGACAAGCCGGAGGGGGAGACCGTCCGAATGGCTAATGAGCGGACGAAGGTGAACGGCTGGATGGATAATGAGCGGACGGGGTGAACGGGTGGATGGCTAATGAGCGGACGGGGATGAATGGCTGGATGGCTAATGATTGGGCAGGAGTGGACGGCTGGATAGATAATGAGCGGACGGGGGTGAATGGCTGGATGGATAATGAGCGGACGAAGGTGAACGGCTGGATGGCTAATGAGCGGAGGGGGAAACGGATGGATGGATAATAAGGGGATCGGTAATTTGGCACTGGCTCAGCTGCTGCCGGACATTCCACAAGTGCTGCCGGAAGGCGGGCAGGTCACCTTGGAGCTGGTTACTGACCTCTTCGGCTCACAAATGCGTGTGTTGAGGATAAGCAACGGGCGGCTTCTCTTTACGGTGATTCTGGAGCGGGGCATGGACATTGGGGAAATCTGGCTGGATGCCGAGAAGATCAGTTGGGAGCGTGATGAGCGGTATCTGCTGCACCCCGATCACGTGGATCTGTCGGATAATGAGCACTCGGGCTGGGATTCAGGCTTCTATGCCGCCGTAGCTGCCATTGGACCTGAAATCTTCGGCACCCCGGATGAGGTAAGAACTGTCCATGGGACAGGGTCGTACTCCCCGGCACTCCTGGAATCGGTACGGATTACTTGGGATGAGCAGCAGATCTGCCTTGAAGGCAAGGTTTCGGTGAGAGGGTACGGGCAGGCGCCTGTGTATGACAAGATCATCCGTATCGTTACCCGTTACGGGGCAGCCGATCTGTTCCGGGAAGATACGGTACGGAATCTAACCGATTCCGTCCAGCCGGTGGATGACGGATACCATATCCAGCTGGCGGGAGGCTTCATGGCGGGCGGGGGGAGTTATGTACTGCCGGTCCATCCCGGGAGTATGCTGCTCCGTGACTCTGCCCCGCCGGAGGAAGATGCGCTTGCCGTCTACGATTCCCGGACCCGGCTGGACCCGATCCGCTGTTATCAATACGTTCCGCAGCCGGTGGCAGGGTTGTCCGATCTGCCGCAGGTCCGCAACTATCAGGCGGCGGCAGACGGAAGTCAGGCGCTGACGGCTGAGATGCTGGTGAACACAGGGCAGGACGCGGCAGCTTATGTGATCCGTTCTCTGCAGTGTTATCCCCGTTCCCTGATCGCCAAACGGGCGATTGGGGACAACATGTATGCCCTGGAGCCATGTAAAACGAGGCCCAATTCGATGAAGCAAAAAATGATAGACGGTGAAGTGGTCTATCTCGGACCGTATAGCCAATGCAGCGGCTGGATCATCCTGGGCGTATCGCGTGTTCCGCAGGAAATAACGGGACTTGCGGAGCTGATCCGAAGAGCAGCAAAGTAATCTATGCAGGGGTAGAGTACGCTAGAGCAGAGTATACCAGAGCAGACTTGCCAGCGTAGAACACCTTTAACAGGTTCGTCTTGTCGTATGACAGGGAGAGTACCTTGAAGGTGTTTTTTTGTATGGCTCATTTCTAGAATTTTATGATATGTCTTACACAGAAAAGTGAAATTGTACGCCATCATCCTCATAAACCATATTTCATTTCAAAACATGCCTAGATAAAAACTCGTTTATTTGCTTTCCTAAAGCATCAGAATTATCAAGCCAAGGATAATGTCCAGCATTAGGAATCAATGCAAATTCGCAGTTTTGCAAATTGGATGCAAGCTCTCTCACGTAATTATATGGGCGAGGATCTGTCTCTCCATGAATAAAAAGAGAGGGGATTTTATTTAATGAAATAGCTTTTTTGAATTTCTCATTTTCAAAATACTCATTATATTCAGAACCAACTTTTTGATTGACTTCATTGTTTACAAATTCTCCGTGTATACGAGGAAGTTTATTAAAGTTATCCTGATTAAATAAATCAGTTCTTAAACTGAGTTCACGTAATCGTTCTTTTGTATGATCTTGTTCTTCACCTTTCATAGTTTCTATAACTGAACGCAAATAAATATATTCTTCTCTGTCAGTAGGACTCATTCTGTTAAGTCTATTAGTACGATAGTCAGCGTGCCAAGCGGGATTAACTCCTGTTCCCGATATATAGATTAGAGCTTCAACATTAGCATGATATTTGGTGGAATATGCTAACGCCAATGATGCACCCCAAGAATGCCCACAGACAACCCAATTTTTTAAACCTAAATGAATCCTTAACTGTTCTAAATCTTCAATAAATGTCTCAATATCGTAGGGACCCGTTTTCTCTGATCTCCAACTCCCCCGTTGCTCATACCGAATAATTTGAAAACAACCATCATCCAATAACTCAGCCACAGGTTCTAAATAATCATACGCACCTGGACCCCCATGTAAAAGTACAATTGGAATACCCTGACCGTGAACAAGATGCCAGAGCGACACACCGTTTACTTTCGAAATAATCTCTTGCATTTGCTCCTCCTTTTTTCACACTTTTGTAATGAAATTCTATGAAGAAATCGAAATTCCTATGAGGTGTTCAATATTTCAGGAAAAAGCCATTTGTTTTGAAGGGAAGGAAAATTACCTGGCCGGTATATGAAGGTGTAGCTTAAAAGGTGGGGTATAGGCGAAAATGTTGCACATTCTGCAGCCTTGACTCTTACATTACCAGCAGTTAGGCGGGAATCTTGCACGAAATGCAAGATTTGTTCTGTACGGAGACTGGGAGAGGGAGAAATGTTGACATTCTTACAACAATCTCGTGGTGGGGCCGAATTTGGGAGGGAGATGTTGTATTTTGGGCAGGAATCGGGAGACTATTGTGACAGTAAGCCCGGAAGCTCACACATTTGCTGTGGTGGAAGCAGAACGTTACTGTGATAGAGCAGGATGTCACTATGGTGGTGGAGGCAGAACGTTACTGTGGTAGAGAAAGGGCGTCATTGTATGGCAAGCAGAGCGTTACTAGGATAAACGAGAGGCTGGGTCTAGCGGGTAGCCGCATTTAAGAAGGAGAGTATAGGAAGAGGCGCTCCCCGTATGGTTCCAGGGGGAGCGCCTTATCTATGCCTTGCAGAACAGCTGAATATGGATGGCTGTTCCCGCCGCTGCTTATTTCAGAACATTCAGCAGAATCTGCGCAGCTTCGGCACGGGTGGCGGGTGCCTTCGGAGCGAAGGTACCGTCTGCCCGTCCTTGCACGAAGCCGAGGGCCGCCGCTGCAGTTACCTGTTCCGCTGCCCAGCCGGAGATGCTTGCCGCATCTTTAAGGGATGGGCTAAGCGGTGCTGCGGGCATGATCCCCTGCCGGAGCCGGTAGGCCCGCATGAGAATGACGGTCATCTCTTCGCGGCTGATCTCCGTATTCGGCTGGAAGGACGCTGGAGTCCGTCCGGTAATCAGACCGGCCTGCACCATGCCGGACAGAGCGCTCTGATACCAGGCATCCTGCGGGACATCCGTGAAGGAGACGCTGCCGCTGCCAGTCAATTGCAGGGCATTCGCCATCAGCTGAACGAATTCAGCCCGGGTGATATTCCGGCCGGGCTGGAATTCCAGCTCGGAGATGCCCTTGATCAGATGCTTCGCAGACAGCTCGCGCAGCGCTTCAAATGCCCAGTGCGAGGCGGGAACATCGCTGAATTGCTTGGAATACTCCAGCAGCGCGTAGGTGCTGCTGCCGTCAAGCGCGGCCTTCAGCCCGCCAGCTTCAGCCGCTCCGCCCAGATAGGTGAGCGTACCGTCTGTTCCTACGCGGTATAGGCCAAGCCGCTTCGGATCAAGCCCGCCCGCGGTTAAGCGCAGGCTCACCGGAACCGCATAATAGTCCAGACGGTGGAGCGTTCCGTCCGCCCCGGCCAGGCTCAGATCATATTCCAGCAGCCTGCCCTTCAGGGACACGCCTGCTTCTGTCTTCAGCTTCATGTCTTCGAGCGGCTTAGGTTCTGCCTTCAGCAGAATCCGGGTGCCGCTGCCCTTAACCGCAGACGCGGCTTCGGCCAGCTGCTTCAGCAGCTCCGGCGCCAGTACCAGCTCTATTGTGTCTCCCTGCAGACGCAGGGAATGACTTCCCAGCAGCTCCCCGGTATTCACCGGAAGCAGAGCCGCGGTTGCCGGTCCCACTTGAACCGTAACCAGTCCGTTCACCGCAGGACTGCTGAGCTGAGCAGCCGAAATGACTGCAGTCGAAGGCAGCGGGGTTGCCGCTGGCTGTGGCTTGGCTGACGGCACAGGTGTGGCCCGAGGGACATCTGTGGATGACGGCGGGTTGGTCGGCGTGACCGGAGTAGGGTTGACCGTCAGTTCAACAGGCTCCGTATAAACTGTGTCCACATAGGTGCGGCTGCCAATGATACGGGTGTTGGTTACCTCTACTTTATAAGCTCCCGTATCTGATATAGCGGCCTTCTCAATCGTCAGACTGCTGCCGGTGGCGCCGTTCAGGACAAGGTCATTCTTCAGCCAGCGGTAGCTCAGCTCTCCATACGTTGAAGTGGCCACTACGCTGAGGGTTACCGGATGATCCTCAGCGGCCGGGTTAACGGTTGCCGCGAAGGATTGGACGGACGGAAGCTCATGGGCCGGATAGACCTTGAGCGTTAGCTCCGTTCCGGTAATCCGAACGGGATTCCCCTCCGCTGTGCCGGTCAATCCCACACGGTACTGTGTTCCGTGATCCTCCATACCGGGAACGAAGCGGTAGACCGCACCGGTAACACTGGTAACGGGCAGCCATTCCTCAGTGCCGGGCCGTTTCACTTCCCATTCGATAGACTGAACGTCTCCTGCCGGTTCAACCAGCAGCATCACCGGCTCCCCTTCCACGGTCTCCAGCAGAGACGGCAGGTCGGTCCCGAAGGCCGGCGGGGTCCATTCTGCATCAGCCGGGAGCACCTTCAGGAGATAATCCTGCTCTCTGGTTAATCCGCCTTCACCGGTCACGACCACCTTGTAACGGTAACCGGTCATCGCTTCGGACAACACGGGAAGATTCAGGACCTCGCCTGCTCCGACCGGCTCTCCGTAGCCTGCTCCCTTGTCAACATACCAGGAGTAGGACAGGGTTCCTGTCCCTGTTCCGGCAGCGCGGAGGTTACCCTCCGAGCCTGCCCGCAGTGAGCCTTCACTGATAATCCTCACCTCGGGAGCCTTGAGCTCCCACTTCGCCGTCAGCGTTAATGCACCTGGTACTGTCTGGGCCGCAAAATCCCATTTCGAGCTATCGGTGAACCAGCCCTCCAGCTCATAGCCTTCTTTGGTCACCGCAGGAGGGGTTAACGGTTCGCCGTATACGGCCTGAATCACCGTCTGTGCCGGGCTTCCGCCACTGGCGTTGAACGTTACTTCATAGCGTCCTCCTGCCTCACTCAATGCGCTGATCTCGCTGTTGCTGAGGTTGCGGATTTCAATCCTCATGCGCTGGTTATCCTTGCCCTGGTCATCGGCTACTCTTACGGCCGCGCCGTTGTTGTTCGATGCCCCGTCTACAGTGATGATTTTATTATTGCTTTTGTTGACTACTTTGTAGTAGTCGCCGTCTTTGACCAGCTTCCACTGCTGGGTATCCGGTATGGCCCCGGAGGCTTGGGTATTCTGACAGAGCTGCTGTATGGCTGAACCGGGAAGCAGGTCAAGGACATGCCCGCTGTGCACCGACTGAATCTGGTAATAACCTGTGCCGAGGTCCAGGAACCTCCACAGCTGATTATTGCCGTCGCCATTAGCCCACTGGTTGATGACTGCCAGCGGATCACTGGAAACCCGGTCCACATCGAGTGATTTTCCGCTATGCTTCGGCTGGATTTTGACCATCTTTTCGGGGATGATCTTCTTGGCAATGGAGCTCATGAATCCGCCGCTGGTCTTATCAATGGTGAGACTGTCGATATTGAATCTTCCCGTGTCGCCTTGTTCGCGGATGAATTCAATAATATTGTTTCCGGCGTTAAGGTTCACGGACTCTGTGCTGTTCGCCCACATCTCCCAATTGGCTGTAGGCGGCAGGGAGACTTGCTTGATCCGCTGTCCGTTAACGTACATGGACATTGTGATATTGGAGCTCTGTGCGCCGGAATACCGCAGGGTGGAGGTATAAGCTGCTGTATTGGGCACGTTGACCTGGAAGCGTAGCGCGTCCCCTTTTTGCTCAAAGCCGCCGACGAATCCGTTGCCTTCATACCAGAGATGGTCTCTGCCAATCTGCAAACTGCCTGTTCGGGCTGCATCTTCGGCCTGATATCTCCAGGGGGTGCGTTTGTTCAGATGAATACTGTCGATAAGGAGGATGCCGGAATGGTCGGTCTCGTTCTTGTAAGTGATATGGTTGGTTCCCTCTTTCAGGCTTAGCGTCTCCAGCTGCTCTTTCCAGACCGCAGCTCCGCCGGTGGCCGGGAGGGTGATGTTCTTGATCCGGGTGCCGTTTAAGTAGAGGGCCAGGGTTTTACCCGCTTCGGCTTTTGCATATCTTAATTTCACATCATAGGACGCCGCGTTCTCCACATTTACAGCAAATTCGACGGAGGAGTTCGCGCTGGATAGTCCGGTTACATAACCGGTTCCCATGTTGCCGTCTTTGGCGTACACAACTGAGGTGTCAGCCGCACCGGTCAGCTTCGCATCTTCCGCTCCATAATGCCAGGTGGTTGCTTCGGTAACTGTGATATAGTCCAGATTGACATTGCCGGTGTCACCCGCGTCATATTTATACATGATCGTATTTTCCCCTTCTTTGAGGAAAACATTGTCATAACGGTCGGCCCAGCGGTCCCAGTTGCCCAGGTTGAAGAAATCGGCCCGCTTCATCTTGTGTCCGTTCACATACATACTCAGGGTCCGGTCATCGTTAAATCCTAAGCCGTAGCCCAGATTCACCGAGTAACTGCCTGCAGCGGCGGCATTGACCTTGAAGGTGACCGCAGAACCTGTAACCCATAAGCCGCCGGCAAATCCGGTTCCGCTATATCCGGCATGGTCTCTGTCTACCTTGGCGTTCCCCGACAGTACGGCATCCTCGGCCTCATAGAGGCTGCTTCTTTTGATAATCAGGGCATCCAGAGCCAGATTGCTTTTGCCGGACAGGCGGATCTTGTTGCTTCCGGCATTCAGCTTCATATTATGAACGGACTGAATATTGAAGTTGGCGTCAAAGCCTGCATTGGAGGCAAAAGAGAGATCCCGGGCTGCCTCCCCGTTAACTTTTAATTTCATATTAACAGCGCTTGGCGTGTTGTTATTGTACCGGAAATCCAGAGAGTAGGTCCCTTGGGCGTTGGTGTTCACAGTAAACTCTACATAGTTATTGTCGCTGCTGTTGCTGAATTTCTCATACAGGCCGCCGGAAGCGTAACCGCTTTTGCCGACGACTCTGGAGACTCCCGACTGGCTGGCCTCCTCGGCTTCATAGATTTCACTTTTCTCCTCGCCGGAGGGTCTGTTCAGAACGGTACCGGGATTGGAAGGGATGCCAAGGTTGATGAAATCCTGATCATCCCAGTGAATACGCTGGGCCCTTATTCCCCGGTTCCCGCCGCCTTGTCCATGGGTTGGAATGCCGTGATACATAATCCAGTCCTCGGTGTCGTCCTCGGACTTCAGGAACAGGGGAGATCCCGGTCCATAGGAGCTGTTCTCATCCGACCTTTTCATCACCGGCTCAGGATGCTTCACCCAGGACTCTGCCTGCATCACATCAGCGCCGGCGTTGGCCACGGATACCCCTACAGAATAGTTATCGTTCATGAAGCTGCTGGCGGAATAGGCGAAATAGGTTTTACCGTTCCGTTCCACGACTGCCGCACCCTCATTGATATTGTCGTGCTGCTTCTCCCAGTCATATTGGGGCCTTGCGACCACGCCCTCCGGGCCTTCCAGGGTCCACGGGTTTTTCATTTTGACGATGGTCGGACTCTCGTCGAATTTCGTCTTGGAAGGATCCTTCGGGTCGGGGTAATAGTAGTATTTGGTGTAGGTGAAGTAGGTTTGCCCCTGGATGGAGACCACCCCGCAAGCCAAACCGAAGCCCTGCGTGTTCAGCAGCCCCTTCTTGACCGTCACCTGTCCGTCCTTGTCTTCGTTGGCAGATTCACCCTTAAGCTCCCAAGTGCCTTCAAAAGGATCGGGAGAAGCATTCTCCAGGACATAAGAGCTGGGATGGCCATAGCCGAAGCTCTCCTCCGGGCCGGAGGAGAAATACAGATACCACTTGCCTTCCAGACGATAGATGTAGGGACCCCATACGAATCCGAAGTTATCCGGCTTTTTCCAGACAATCTTGCTCTTGGCTGTGGATACTCCGAGAATGGTCTCATGCCTCTTAAGCGTGATGTTGTTATCGCCTGAAAAGGCTGAATAATAATAACCGTCCGCTGCCCTGGCAATGGTAGGGTCCGCACCTCCCATTAGCGGGTTCACATAATTGGAGGTTACCTCTGCACTGGAGACGCCTGCCAGCATGAATGACAGCAGAAAAGCCAAGGGCAGCATCAAGAACCTTTTTTTCCTCATAGTTCTCTCCTTCGGATACTCAATTTTTGTTGTTCTACAGCTCTGGACCGCCTTTATTGAAACCGCTTACTTTTTGTTGTAGCGCTACGCATTCATTATAAAATAAAAGCGGAACCGTTTTTCCGCATCATGTTTTACGATATTTTGAGCGATTATCCCTGCGGAAGAGGAGTCAGGAACGGAAATTGGTGGGTCTTTCATTTTTTTTAGGTTTCTTATGTTATTTTGTCTCTCAAGCCACAACTCCAGCATGAAAATGAGCAGCGCGCCTAAAAACAGAACGTCGTCTGTTCATCTATTTAACAAATTTTAACGGAAAACCGAATACAATTGGATTGGGAGCGCCACGTAGGCCGAATGTAATCGGAAAACCGAACACAATTGGACTGGGCGCACCGCGTAGGCCGAATGTAATCGGAAAACCGAACACAATTGGACTGTGAGCGCTGCGTAGGCCGAATGTAATCGGAAAACCGAACACAATTGGACTGGGAGCGCCGCGTAGGCCGAATGTAATCGGAAAACCGAACACAATTGGACTGGAGGTGCCACATAGGCCGTGCGTTTAGCGCAGGTTGTGCCAGAAGTATTTTCACAGAAAGCCGAATACAATAGCCACTACGAGGACGATTGGCCCGAATGTATGCAAAAAACAACCCTAAACAGACAGGCCGCCCCCATGCCGGAAGCAAGGGGATGACCTGCCTGTATAGCGCAAACACTCCGTAATTAAGGCGGACTTGCCCTTAAGCCAGCTCAATCACTGCCATCTGGTGATTCTCCAGGTAAGGAATGGTGTAGGTAAGTTCACCCTGCTGGCCGGCTGTGAACGGCAGCTCTGTCATCGACGGGGCCAGGTAGACCCGGTGGACGGGAGCTGGAGACGGAAGTCGCAGGCTGACGGATATATCCCGCAGCGGCACAATGTCCTCGATGACTTCGATCCGTCCTTTGAGTGCAGGAGCGGCATAGAGCAGATGGTGCACATAACGCTGCTCCGCCTGCTGGTACTGCAGGGTCGTTATGCCCCGGGCCGGCAGGTTGGTGCGCAGCGAAGGGAGCGGAAGCAGCCGCTCCAGGGCATGAAGGACCAGCTCCTTCAGGATGAGATGACCTGCCTCTGCATACTCGCTGAATACATCCCAGGCGATATAGATCCCGCTGCTGCTCTCCACCATCCCCGGCCCGTTGTCCTCCCGGGCACCCGGCGTATGCTGGTGCGAGCAGAAGGTGAAGACGTCGCGGTTGAAATAAGGATTCTCCAGATGGCCCAACGATTGTCCTTCCAAGAGTTCTACAAGCTGGCCTTCGCTGTACATGACATAGGAGGCGGGCAAGAGGTCGCCGGGAGTGAAATAGGGCTTGAAGTAAGCTGGACGGTACGGATTGGTACCCAGCCAGGTCACCCCCAGGTCCAGCGCAAAAGCATCGCCTGCCGGATTCAATCCGGAGCGTCCGGTAGCCAGTACCTTGCCGCCGCCGGCGGTGAAGCGCTCTATAGCCTCGGCCAGCTCCGGCCATACGGCTACCTCATCCGGCAGAATTAACACCTTGTACGCGGTGAAGTCGCTGAAGGTATCTACGATATCATACAGGTAATGTCCTTCTGTCAATATGCGCACTGCCCCGGCGTCGGCCAAGTTAGGCTCCCCCCGGCGCGCCTGCCCGCCGGGACAGGCCTCGCGCGCAGCCTCCAGCGACAAGACGGCAATATCAGCAACGGAGGTTACCCCGCCGCACCATTCCTCCTTCGCCTCCACCTCGCTGTAGGCGGCGCCGATCAGGGCGTAGGTCGCCTCATCCATCAGGCCGGAGGGGTGAAGCTGGTCACCGATGGAGCATCTGGCTCCATGGGCGAGGCTGAGCGCAGTCTCGAACCGCAGGGCGTTCGGATGCTTATACCCGCCGAATTCCCCCCAGGAGGTATGGAATTTGCCGGTCATGCCGAGGAACTCCATTCCCAGCGTCTGGGCATACCGTGCCGACAGCGGGAAATGATCATAACCCCAGCCTCCGGTGGGCAGGGACTCCAGCTCCAGATGGCTGTTGACCTGGACAAGGTCGCGGCGTCCGCGCTGCTGATGACCGTTGTTATGGTAGACCGGAAGACCGGGCTTCACGGCATCAATGGTCTCGCGCACACGGCGGGCATAGTGCAGATAGGTCTGTTCGCCCAGAGCCACAACCGCTGCTTCATCCCGGGGGTCCCGGCCCGCTGCCCGCAGGGCGGTAACGCAGTACTGGCAGCGGCATTTACGGACGCCGACGATATCAAGGAAGATGCCGTCGGCCTCGTACCGGGAGACGGCTTCATGAATCTGCGCCAGCAACAGGTCCAGGTACGGCGTGTTCATGCAGAACTCATGGTACCCCGGTGTCATAAAGTCCTTCACCCAGCGCGTGCGGTCTTCGGCATCGCGGATCAGCCACTCGGGGTGAAGGCGGGCCAGCTTCTCGTCAAGGCCCGCCGACAGATACACCGGTGTGCGGACGCCGATCTCATGGGCTGCCGCTATCATCTCGCCCAGCAGGTCAAAGGTCAGCTGAGGGTGTATCTCATTGGCTTCACTGGGATGATAGGCCCAGCCGTGATGACATTTGGAGAATACCGTGACAGAGTCTACATGACCTGTGCGCAGCATGGACTGAAACTGGGCTTTGGAGAATTCACGGCCAATGCCGGGAATGGCTTCTGAAGTATGGAAATCAAGGTGAACCTGACGAAAACGCATGGATACACAGCCCCTTATGGAATGGAATGAAAAGCGGATTCCCAGTCAATGTACCTCTTTATTGCCGCAGCAGCCAGTGATAATATAGACCTTAACTAGCACAAAACCGACTTAAGACAGGAGGAGGGGATATCATGCTGTGCCTGGAATTTGCCATTCCGCCGCTGCCGCAGTTCGTCACGGTGGGACATGCCGTCTGGTCGGCGGGGGACCGGCATTTCGCCCGCACGTTCGGGGTATATGATCTGCTGCTGGTCAAGCGGGGAACGCTCTATATGACAGAAGAGGGCAAGGAGTATGCAGTGGGTCCGGGAATGCTGCTGGTGCTGGAGGCGGGACGGCCGCATGACGGCTACCGTGCCTGCGAGGAGGATACGGAGATCTTCTGGGTCCACTTCATCCATGAATCTAAGCCGGCCTATATCCGGCGCGGGGATATTCCCTGGTCTTCCCTGCTGTCCAAGGGAACGGTGGAGGACGAGGAGCCTGTCCGGCAGCGGCTGTACCTGCCGAAGTTCGCTGCGGTCGATGTAGAGAGGCTGGAGCCGATCTTGCGGGAGATGAACGAGATTCATAGCCGGCTCAGCGCAGGGAACGCGCTGCGGCTGCATCTGCTGCTGGCCGGGCTGCTGGCGGGACTGCAGGCGGAATGTGAACGGACGATCCAGCCGGAGCCGGCAGTCCGGCTGGCCCGGGCTGCCGCGGCCTATCTGGATGTTCATTGGAGGGAGCCGTTTCATCTGGCCCGGCTTGAGGAGGAGCTGCATTTCCAGGCGGATTATATTACGAGGTGCATGAAGCAGCATATCGGCACCACACCGCTGCAGTATGTGCTGCATCTGCGTCTGGAGGAAGCCAAGAAATTACTGGGCGGCACAGTGCTGGGGGTCTCGGAGATTGCCGAACGGGTAGGGATTCCGGACCCGAGCTATCTGTCCCGCCTGTTCGGCAGCCGGTTCGGAATCACGCCCGGAGCCTACCGGCGGCGGCTGCACCAGCAGGAGGCGGCCGGCGCAGCGGGACGGGAGGAGCTCTAAGCGCCTGTTCCGGCTTACGGTCAGGTACCCTGCATCCTCTCTCGGTATTGGCTGGGGGTGCAGTTGAATACCTTGCGGAACTGGCGGGAGTAATAATTCTGGTCATGGAAGCCGCTGTCCATCGCCACCTGGGAGATGCTCAGGCCGGGGCTGCGCAGCAGTGTGCAGGAATAATCCAGCCGCTTGCGGATGACATAATCCATAGGGGTGGTGTGGTAATTGCGGGTGAATACTCTCAGGAACTGGCGGGTAGACATATAGGCCCGGTCCGCCATGGATTGCAGCGTGACCGGCTGCAGGAAATGCTCCTCGATATAGGTGACGGTCTCCCCGATCCGCAGCGCCTTGTTATCCTCATGGCCGCTGCTGTTCTGATAATAGCGGGAGAGCATGCCTACCAGAGCGGTGAAGTAGGTGCGGATCATCAGCCGGTAGCCTTCCGGCTGCCGGTCATGCTCCTCCAGAATATCATCGAGCAGCCGCGTAGCTTCCCTTAGCTGCCCGGCTTCAAGAGAGAGCATGCCCTTGAAGTACATCTCCTTCCGGTAGAACGGCTCAATGTAGAACAGTGCCTGGAAGCCTGGCAGAAGTCTTAACTCGGACTGCTGAAGCAGCTGCTCGGGCTGGAACATTACATTGACGTATTCGATGCCGTCGACATTCTTGTAGCCGTGGGAAACGTTGCTGTGGATTAGAAAAACCTGGCCGGCGGTAACCGGATATTCCCTCCCCTCAATGATATGAACGGCATTTCCCGACAGAATAACGACCAGCTCCGAGAAGTCATGGCTGTGGACATAGTAATCATGGGTCAGCGGGCATTTCTGGATTCTGAAGGTGAAACCGGGCTCAAGGCCAATATCCCGCGCTAGTATTTTGGTTGTCATGGCCATATTATGCTAAAGAAGGTCGGGATCGTCAAGGCGGAAAGGGGCAGGCGGCGCTACCATTAGATGGCGGGTATACCGGCCCGGCTGCGGCAGGGCCAGGCACAGGCCTGCGTAAGGTGAGGAGGGACAAGAATGCTGCATGTACTGAGGAATAAAGGAATAACCCATACCGGAGGTCCCAAGATTCTGTTTCTCGGGGACAGCATCACGGCTGACGGACGATATATCCGGCTGATCCGGGAATGGCTGAGCAGACACCGCCCGGAGTGGACCGTGGAGCTGGCTCCATCCGGAGTTCCCAGCGAGACGGTCTCGGGACTCAGCGAAGCGGCGCATCCCGGCCCGCGGCCGAGCGTCCATGAGCGGCTGGCCGGGGAACTGGCGGCAGCCGCTCCCGATGTGGCCGTAGCCTGTTATGGGATGAATGACGGAATCTATCATCCGTTCTCGGATAAGCGGTTCGGCGCTTATCAGGCGGGGATGCTGGCGCTCAGCACACAGATTCGTAATGCGGGAGCAGGGGTAGTGCTCATGACCCCGCCGCCGTTCGATGCCTTGTCCATGAACGGTCCACTGCAGCCGGCGGATGCAGCTGACTTCAGCTATCTGGCGCCGTATGAAGACTATGATCAGGTGCTGGAGCGTTATGCAGGCTGGCTGCTGTCCGGGGGGTGTCCGGCGGACGGAGTCATTGATCTGCGCACACCGCTGCTGGAGCATATCCGGCATGAGCGGTCGCTGAATGCCTCCTATAGATACGGCGACGGCATCCACCCGGATACCCCGGGACATGAGGTGATTGCCCGGACCCTTCTCCGGGAGCTGCTTCGGTGCGAGGCGGATCAGCTGCACGGTGCGTAAGAATTCCCGAAGGCGGCTCACAGAACCACCGATTGACAAGCAATTTGGCGCGGGATTATAGTAAGGTCACCCTAAGAGCCGGGAGAGATCACCTATGAATGTACTTCAGACGATCCGTTCGCGGAAATATCTGCAGCGGATCTTACTCAGCTTCATGCTTGTTGTCGCTATACTGGCTGTGGCCTCGCTGTTTGTGAACTCGGGTGCCCGCAGCAAGGTGCTTAGCATGCAGAATGAAGCCGACCGCAAGCTGCTGACCCAGATCAATTACAATATCGAGAACATGAACGGGATCGTAAAAGATCTGGCGGTGTCCCTGTACAATGACGAGGAATTGCTGGCGCTGAAGTCCGGTGCGGATTACAGGCAGAGCATTCTCAAAATTGAACGGCTTAACCATACGGTCGCAGCGTCCCCGTATCTTCATGCGGCTGTATTCTATAACGGGGCCCAGCACCGCTTCTTCTCGTCGCTGAATCATGAGATTGATAATAATCTTCTGTACAGCTCCCTTCAGGGCTATATGGACTCCAGGGCAGACTTGCCGAAGCTACAGCTTATTCCGCTGGACCTGGACGGAAAGGGCGAGGGCATTGATGTCTTTGCGTTCTTCCTGTATGACGGGGAGGCGCTGGGTTCAATCAATGACAATGTGCTAATTCTGACGGTGAAGCCGGGCTGGATGCTGGACAACATGAAAGCGCTTAACCAGGTAGCCGAGCGGCAAAGTGATGTTCTATTCGTGACCGATACCGACGGTGAGGTGCTCATCTCCACCGGCGGGCAGCTGCCTGAGGATCTCGACCTCAAGGGGGAGCTGCTGCCGCGGATCAGCGAATCGGGCAGGCCGCTGGATTCCTTCAACTATAAGCATGACGACACGAAGTATAAGGTTACTTATCTGAGCAAAGCCCTGAACAACTGGCAGATTGTCAGCATGCAGGATTATGATGTGGTGCTGGGCAGCGTCCGGCAGATGAAATGGACGGAGATCGCGGTCACACTGTCCGTAGTTCTGCTCGCCGTCCTGCTCTCCGTGTTCTTTGCGGTACGTCTGTATAAGCCGGTAGGCCAACTGCTGACACTGGTTCCGCAGGATGTCCGCGGGGCGCCGCAGGCCAAGGATGAGCTGTCGCTGATTGCGGCCAACCTCACCGAGATGATCAGTAAGCTCAAGGGCCTTGAGCTGGAGCGGGCTTCGCAGTCCAATGTTGCCAAGCTCTATCAGCTCCGCAGCCTGATCGGCGCAAGCCACAGCCTGGATGAGCAGGCCATCTTGCAGCTCAGGGAGCAGCACAGCATTGACATCGCCTATCCGTCCCCGCTCCGTCTGGCGCTCGTTCAGATCGACAATCTGCAGGGGCTTGCGGCAGAGCCGGGACTGCCGATGGAATCCCTGCTGTATTTCGCCATAGCCAACATCGGCCAGGAGGTACTGCGCCTGGAAGGGTCCTGCGAAGCCGCAGATATGAAGAGCGGCCATCTGGTCTTCATTGCCGGGAACACGGAGGAGGAGCTGGCGAAGCTGGAGGAGCGCTTCAGGGAGCTTCAGCAGAAGATTGCCCGTTATTATCATATTACTTTTACCGTTACACTAAGCGAAGTGTTCAGCGATTACCGCCTCATTACCCGGCATTACAATCTGGCTATACGCCACTCCAACTACCGGATGATCTTCGGCAAGGGAGCGGTTATGGAGCCTGGGCTGCTCCGGGAGAATGAGCAGAATGAAGCGCTGCGTATCCCGCAGGAGCTGGAACGGCAGCTGACGGACGGGCTGAAGGGCGGAGATCTGGCAGAGACAGAGCAGACGATCCGTAAATGGAGAGAGCTGCTCGGCGGCTTCAGCTACGAGAATATGTACTCTGCGGTGCTGCATCTTGCCGTGACCTTAAACCAGACGCTTGGAGAGATGAACAGCCGTAACGTGAACCCGGTCTCGGTCAACCTTCAGGCGATTAACCGGCGGATTCTGGAAAAGGAAACACTGGATGAGATCGAGACTGTCCTTCAGGAGGTGGTGCGTGAAGTCGCGGAGCAGCGCCGGAGCGGCCGGGAAGATAAGAACCGGCTGCTGGCGGAAACGGTGAAGGAGATCATTGATAAGCATTACGCTGATCCCGACCTCAATGTGCAGCGGATCGCCGATATGCTCAAGATGAGCTCCGTGTACCTGGGGCAGGTGTTCAAGGCGCAGGAAGGGACAACTGTGGTCGATCAGATCAATGCCGCCCGGCTGTCCTGTGCCAGAGAGTATCTGGAGCAGAAGGACCTGACTGTGACTGAGATTATGGAGAAGGTCGGATTCGGGAATGAGAGCTATTTCTACCGCCTGTTCAAACGCCGCTACGGCACTACGCCGAAGGAGTACCGTCTGAAATGTGCTATTGACCGCAGCAAATAATTTCCTTCTTCCCATACGAAAGGCACAAGTCCGCTGAATGAGCGCTGCTCATTTAGCGGGCTTTTTGCGCCGCACCTGAGTTCTGCGCCCGCCGGAACAGGAATCTGGCAACAATACAGCCCGCCGTTACAGCATTCTTGCAATTGTACAGTAACGCTACAGCCGGATTCTGCGCTATGTTAGTCGTGCAAAGCCTGGGACACAGGCAAACAGCTGCAGCTAAGGAAGGAAAGGAAGGGGCTTTGGTTATGTTGAATAAGGTTCCACTAGCGGAACAAAGAGCAAGTTCAGGTGCGCCGCCGGGAACGCGCAGAAGAACGTGGATCGGAAGAGAGCTGCATCATTTCAAGAACAACCGGGAGCTGTTTCTGCTCTCACTGCCGGGACTGCTGTACAAATTGATTTTTGCCTACATTCCCATGATCGGCCTGATTATTGCCTTCAAGAATTACCGGTATGATCTCGGTATCTTCGGCAGTAAGTGGGTGGGACTGGATAATTTCCGTTATTTATTCACTACGGATACGGCATGGCGGATTACCCGAAATACGGTTCTATATAATACCGCCTACATTGTGGTAGGTACCTCGGCAGCACTGCTGCTGGCGATTCTAATGAATGAAATCAAGGCGAAATGGAGCAAGTTCTACCAGACAGCCTTGTTTCTGCCACATTTCCTTTCATGGGTACTTGTGGGTTATGTGGCCTATGCTTTCCTGAACCATTCGGATGGTTTTATCAACCGCACCCTGGAATCCTTCGGGCTGAATCCGGTGAGCTGGTACCAGGATGCCGGGCCGTGGCCGGTCATTCTCATTCTGGTTCAATTATGGAAGGTCGTGGGCTTCAATACGCTGATTTATTTTGCCGGGATTATTGGCATTAACAGTGAATATTACGAGGCGGCGCGGATCGACGGGGCAACCAAGCGGCAGATGGCGTTCAAAATCACTATCCCGCTGATGGCTCCGATCATCATTATTATGCTGATTCTGTCCATCGGCAATATGTTCCGCGGAGATTTCGGCCTGCATTATTTCATCCCGAATAACTCCGGTTTCCTGTACGGCTCTACGGATATCATTGATACCTATGTATACCGTGCGCTGCGTGAAGTCGGCAATGTAAGCATGTCTGCGGCTACAGGCTTTTACCAGTCGGTTGTAGGTCTGGTACTGGTGCTGACGGCTAACGGAATTGTGCGCAAGGTCGATCCCGATAATTCCCTGTGGTAAGGAGGTGCCCTGAGCGTGGGCAAGAAATTTGAATTTTCCAAGCTGTTTATTAATCTGCTGTTTACGGTGTTGTCGCTGGTGGTGATTCTGCCGTTCCTGCTGGTGATAGCCGTATCGCTGACCGATGAGAAGTCGCTGACCCACAATGGGTATCAGTTCATCCCTGAGTCCTTCAGTCTGGATGCCTACCGGTATCTGCTGGACGCTCCCGATATTCTGCTCCGTGCCTATGGGGTGACCTTCACGGTGACCATTATCGGCGCGCTGGCCGGACTGCTCCTGACCGCGATGACCGCATACGTGATTTCAAGGCAGGATTACCGGTATAACCGGGCGACGACCTTCTATGTATTTTTCACCATGCTGTTCAGCGGGGGGCTCGTTCCCTCCTACATTCTCATTACGCAATATCTGCATCTGAAAGACAGCCTGCTGGCGCTGATTCTGCCCATTCTGCTGTCACCGTTCAACATTATGGTCATGAAGGGCTTCATGTCCAAGATTCCGCTGGAGATCATTGAATCGGCCAAAATCGACGGGGCGCGGGAATTCCGCATTTTCTTCCGGATCATCCTGCCGTTGTCCACTCCGGCGCTGGCGACGCTGGGTCTGCTGATCTCCTTTACCTACTGGAACGAATGGTTCAACGCCATGCTCTACATCGACGATCCGAACAAGGTGCCGCTGCAGCTTCTGCTGGTGCGGACGCTCAACAGCATCGAGTTTCTGACGACGAACTCTGAATTTACCGGACAGCTCGGCATTGATCTGAGCAGCTTCCCGAACAGCTCGGCGCGGATGGCGATTGCTGTACTGGCCGGCGGACCGATGCTGGTGATCTTCCCGTTTTTTCAGCGGTTTTTCGTCAAAGGACTTACGGTTGGCTCCCTAAAGGGTTAACATACAATTACATGTACTAAGTACAGGAGGTCACTTACATGAGAAAAAGGCTGGTTGGAGTATTGGCGTCCGTAATGCTGGTTGCATCTGTGCTGTCAGGCTGCGGGGGGAATAATAACGGCGGCACGAATGCCGGGACAGGCACGGAAGGAAGCGGGACGGATGCCGCGCAAAGTGCGGCTCCGGAATCCGGAAGCGCAGGGGAGCTGAAGCCGGTTGAACTGACCTGGTATTATCCGTTGTCGCAGCTTCAGGCAGATCAGGCTAAGGTGCAGGAGGAAGTAAACAAGATTACGAAGGCGAAGATCAATGCCACCGTCAAGCTGATGCCTGTAGCGATCGGGGATTATGTGCAGAAGATGAACACGGTGCTTGCGGCAGGCGAGAAGTTCGATATTCTCTGGACCGGCTACATGCTGAAGCCTGAAGAGCTGGTGCGCAAGGGCGCCATCCAGCCGATGGATGCTCTGCTTGAGGAGTATGCGCCGGAGCTGAAGAAGGATGTGCCGCAGGTCATGTGGGACGGCCTCTCGGTGGACGGGGAGATATACGGCATCCCGAACCAGCAGATCAACGGCTCCCGGTATGGATTCATCATCCAGAAGCGCTTCGCTGACAAGTACAAACTTGACACCGCTTCCATCAAAAAAGTAGCCGATATCGAGCCCTTCCTGGCCCAGATTAAGCAGAATGAGCCGGACATCATTCCGTTTGGCATATTCGGTACCTCCTTCATCAATCCCGAGGCTCATGACGACAAGTACTGGGTGGTTCCAGGTCTGGATGACCATTTCTATATCAAAACAGATGATCCCACTTATACATTACAGCGCTATCCCGAAGAAGAGCTGAACAATTTCCGGCTGGCCAGCAAATGGTATAAGGATGGCTATATTTACAAGGATGCCGCCACCGAAAAAGCGAATGATTACCTGGCGAAAGGCCAAATTGCCGTCGATTTCAACGTGACGCTGAAGCCGGGGGTTGAGGCTGAGGTGAAGGCCAAAAACGGCGGCAATGATGTGATCACCGTTCCGCTTAGCGACTGGTTCTCTAACGGCTATTCAGCCACCACCAACCAGTCCATCAGCCGTACCGCTCCTAATCCCGAACGCGCGATGATGTTCCTGAATCTGGTGAATACCGACAAGGAGCTGTACAATCTGCTCTGTAACGGCATTGCTGGTGAACATTATGATAAGGCCGATGGAGAGTACATCAAGGCCAAAGCGGATTCCCGTTACCTGCCGAATATGGACTGGGTGTTCGGGAGTGTGTTCAACTCTTATCTGAAGGAGGGACAGCCGGAGAATGTCTGGGAAGAGACCAAGAAGATCAATTCTGATTCCGAGGTCAATCCTGTCGGTGCCTTCAAATTCAATTCCGAGCCGGTGAATACCGAAATTGCCAACCTGAACGCCGTATGGGGAGAATACAAACGGGGACTGGTTACCGGTACGCTTGATTTTGAAGAGACCTGGCCTGCGCTGTACGGCAAGCTGAAGGAAGCGGGCGAGGAGAAATACGTGGCGGAAGTCACCAAGCAATTTGAACAATTCCTGAAGGATAAAGGTCTGAAGAAATAGGCTGAGGAGAAACCGGAGAAATCTGCTGCTCATGGAGGGCTTCGTCAAGGTATAGATGGCGAAGCCCCTACATCCCACTTTGAAAGGAAGAGGAGCCTTGGTGAAAAAACGTTTGCTTGCGGCACTTGCAGCCAGTCTGCTGTTCACGCTCAACCCCACTCCCCCAGTTGCACAAGCGGAGGGCGGTACGTCCGGGACGGCTTTTTATGTCGCCAATAATGGAAGCGATTCCAATTCCGGGACCCTGACTGCCCCATTCCAGACGCTGGAGAAGGCGCGCGATGCGATCCGGACGCTGAAGACGGAGGAAGGACTGCCGGACGGCGGCGTCACCGTGTATCTGCGTGAAGGCAGGTACGAACGGACCTCCAGCTTCGAGCTGCGCCAGCAGGACTCCGGCGAGGCCGGTAAGCCGGTTAAGTACACGGCTTATCCGGGGGAGTCGGTGACTCTGTCAGGCTCCCGTAAGCTGGCCAAATCCGCGTTCGTTCCGGTCACTGACCCGGCCATTCTCGGCCGGATTATCAGTACCGACGCGAGAACGAAAGTGCTCGCAGCAGATCTGGGGGCGCTTGGCATCACCGATTACGGCCAGCTCAGCCGCCATGGCTATTATCTGGCCAATGATCTGAGCGAGGTGCCGCCGATGGAGCTGTATGTGGCCGGGCAGGGCATGACCCTGGCCCGCTGGCCCAATGAGAGCACGGTCCAGATGGATGAGATCCTTGATCCGGGTCCGACCAGGAAGGACCCGAACGGGGAAGTGCATACGCGCGGCGGGACCTTCACGTACACGTATGACCGGCCCCAGTACTGGACGCAGGCAGACGATATCTGGCTGGACGGGATCTTCGGCTACAGCTGGGAATGGTCGTACAACAAGATTGCATCCATTGACACGGCTGCTAAGAGCATCACCCTTCGCTACGGGGAAATGAGCGGCATCTTCAAGAACTGGTATCCGGACTTCCATTTCGCGCAGAATCTGCTGGAGGAAATGGATATGCCCGGCGAATATTATATTGACCGCCAGGCGGGGAAGCTCTATTTCCTGCCGAACGCCGAGTTTGCAGCGGATAACCCGGATATTGAAGTTACGATGCTGAAGAGTCCGATGATTAACGCGCTCAATGCTTCGTATATCGACTTCTCCGAGCTTATCCTTGAGAACGGCCGTGATTCGGCAGCCGTATTCATGGGCGGCAGTCATATGCGTATTCTGAACAGCGAGATCCGTAACTTCACCAACAGCGGCGTGCTGGTCAATACGCAGAGCCGGTTCTACTACAACAACTTTGAAGGGGCGCCGGGAACGGACCACGCCATTATCAGCACTCATATTCATCATATCGGCGGCACCGCCGTCACACTGACAGGCGGCAACAAAACGACGCTGGCGCCAGGGAACAATGTGGTGGAGAATTCGCATATTCACGATTTTGCCTACTATCACAAAGCCTACAATCCCGGGGTACTGCTATCCGGCGTCGGCAACCGCATGTCGGACAATGAGCTGCATGATGCGCCTCATCCCGGCGTGCTGATCTTCGGCAATGATCATACCGTGGAGTATAACGAGATCTATGACGTATGCACTACCTTCTCGGATCTCGGCGCGATCTATATGAATGCAGGTGAGCAGCCCCATGAGCGGGGGACGGTCATCCGGCGTAATTACTTCCATAACATCGGCGAGAGCAAGGCCGGGGTGGAGGGCGTCTATCCCGACAATTTCACGATGGGGTTGACCATCGACGAGAATATCTTTTACAAGATGGGCAATTCGGCTATTAAAAACAACGGCGGTGCACATATCCTGACCCGTAACAATATATTCATCGACAGCAAAATTCCTTATGATTATGCGGATATGTTCCTGGGCGATGAGCCGGATGATCAGGTCCCGCTCAACTACATGCCGAAATGGCAGGCGCTGTTCGCGGCGAACAATAATTTTACCGGAACCCCTTATCTGACCAAGTATCCGGAGCTGGCGGATTTCTTCACGGAGAACCGTTATTATCCGGACACGAATACCTTCCAGGGGAATGTCGTCTATAACCCGTCGGTTCCGCGCAGTGTGACGACCAATGTATACGGGGCATATGACAAGTTCGGACTGGTCCAGTACGCGGATAACTGGGTGACCACAGCAGATCCCGGCTTCACCAACCTGGCGGGAGGCGATCTGTCGCTGCGGCCGGATGCGGATGTCTTCGATGTTATTCCCGGCTTCCCGGATATCCCGTTTGGCGATATCGGCATTGACGGCAAGGCGGGCACAACAGACGGTCCAGACAGCTATCCTGTAGAGGGGGTAGCCGTCTATGACAGTGAAATTACCGTGGACCGCTGGAAAACGGTGAAGCTGCGCACGGCGGTGCTTCCGTGGAACGCGGACCATCCCGCTCTGACCTTCACTTCGGCCGATCCCGGAGTTGCGGCTGTAGATAGCGGAGGTGCCGTTACCGGACAGTCGGTTGGCACCACGGTTATTACGGTAGCCTCGGCGGAGAATCCGCTGCTGACCGCTGCGGTTACGGTGCACGTGGAGGCAGGGGACGGCGTGATGGACTTCACGGATTTCGAATCCGGCGCGAACGGCTGGCTGCAGGATGCGAACCGCAGCATTGAGAAGATTGGGTCGAACCGCTGGTACAAGATTCTGAACGGGGCCTCGTCGCTCAGTCCCAAGTCCTTCTCTGATTATGAGCTGAACTTCAAGCTGAAGACACCGGAGGTCATGGGGGATAATGCGACCTTCTACATCTTCGACCGTCAGGCCGGCAGCGGTTCCAGCCGGATCGGGTACAGGACACGGGCAGACGGAAGCTCTGCCTGGCTGCTGTACAATTCGGCTTGGACGGTGCTGAAGGAGGTTAAGCGGCCAGGGCATGATCTGCAGCCGAATACGGAATATGCGGTCAAGATGCTGGTGAAGGGCGGCGACATCAGCGTCTACCTGGATGGGGCGTTTCGTCTGAAGGGCAATGATCCGGGGCATAACGCGGCAGGGAAAGTCGGATTCTACGTCAGCAATGTCAGCCAGATGCACTTCGATGACATTCAGTTCAAGGCGCTGACCCCTACGCTGGCCGGAATCATTCCGGCAGAGAGCACAGTGCGTATAGCCGCCGGGGAACAGCGGCAACTGGAGCTGGCCTTCGACCCTGTGGATACGCCGGATACAGGCGTCACCTGGCAGTCGGCTAACCCTGCGGTCGCTACGGTGGACAGTACGGGAGTGGTTCAAGCCGTATACGAGGGGCAGACCCTGATCTCTGCAGTGTCCACGGTGAATCCGCTCGTGAAGGCGGATATCACAGTCACCGTCTCGAATATTATGCATGAGACAGACTTCGAGAACGGAGGCAACGGCTGGCCGGTAGACCCGAACCGCAGCATTGCCGCAGATGCGGACGGCAACCGCCGCTACAAGCTCCTGAATGGTGCCAGCGGTCTGCTCGACCGCAGCTTCACGAACTATCAGCTGGACTTCAAGCTGAAGACGCCACCCATGATGCCGGATAACGGTATCCTGTACATCTTCGACCGCCAGGACAGCGCCGGCTCCACCCGGATTGGCTACCGGACCCGGGCCGACGGATCTTCCGGCTGGATTCTGTATGATACCGCGTGGCAGAAGCTTACCGAGAATGTGCTGCCGGGACATGACCTGCTGCCGGATACAGAATATGAGGTGAAGGTGACGGTGCAGGACGGAGATATTGCCGTATCTGTCAATGGTTCGCCAAGGCTCTCCGGCACTGATCCGGGCCACCGCCCGTCCGGCAAGGTCGGCTTCTACACCAGCGGCTTCGCTTATATGCTGTTCGACGATATTGTCTTCTCGGTCTTGCCGTAGGGGAGGGCGGGCGCTACTTGCGCAGAACCATAACGGGTGCGGTTAGAACAGACAATGGATACGGCAAAAGAGGCTGTACCAAAAGCAGATTTTCTATGGCAGAAGGCAGTTGTCATCATCATTCTTAATGCTACAAAAAGTGAGCAGAGCAGCGATTCTCCCGTTATTGGAGGATCGCTGCTCTGCTTTTTTGGTCATGGGTGGCTTTTTCGTCAGCCAGAAACTGAAGCATGGCGGTGGTAGCTGTCACGGCCGCCGCCGGGATAGGCAGCGTCAAAAATGGCGTTGTCCAGCCGATTGACGGTTGCATTCACGAGCACGAACGAGGTGACTTTCCGGGATATCTTCTTCCAGATCCATTGGCAAGCAAAGTGGGTCCATGGACTATTGAATGTACAGAAAACTCTCCTCTGAAAGGGTTGTGTAGTAACTCCATTTTACCAAAGGCCGGTTTCTCTTTGTGATTTTAGAAAGATTTTAAAAACTTTTCCCGCTTAAACAGCGGAGAGGACGGAACGATTGTGGAAAAGCGGAAGCGGTCGCCTTGGTCTCCGGATTTTCACCGCTAAGGGGAATGAAAAAAATCTGGAGAGCACAGCGATTGGAACAACGGTCCGTTCACGCAGCGTCCACCCAAGTGCTCACGTTGATCCTACTCCAAAACAAAGTGTCGTGCCGGGGTTATCCGGCTAATGCCGACCGGATCTGTCTCGTGTAGAACAGGCGGACAATGAAGAAGTAGATCACCTGAATGAAGAAGAACAGGCCAAGCACAAGCAGGGACTCCCTGAATATGGAGTACTGGAACATGTGAGACAAGGCCGTAAGGGCAACGGCTCCATGTACCAGGGCGACCACGATTGGAGCAAAGAAGAGCAGGCTGAGCTGGCGGTTCAATATCCGGCCAAGCTCCTTGTCACTCAGCCCCAGCTTGGAAATAGCCTTGAACTTGTGCTTATCCTCATCCAGATCACTATACAGCCGGAAATAGAGGAAGCTGCCGGCAGAGACAAAAAATACGATCCCGACAAAAAAACCGATGAACATCACCGGGCCAAAGCCCTCATTTGTCTTGGAGGTCAAATACTCAAGGGCATAGAAAGTATACTGCTCATCATAGGGAAGCTCATTGGTCAGCTTTTCGCCTGCCTTCTTTACTCCCGGCTGTCCAGTTGCCCCGTGCCATGCATAATAACGGCTCACTTTGAGCGGCTGTCCAAGCGTCCCGATCCACTCATCGGGGACGACATAATAACCGCTGACTCCCCGGATCGCCCAAGATACGACAGCCTGGTCCGCCTCGATGACGACTCCCGGCTGCAGCTCGACCGGCTGGTTGAGCAGTTCTTCTCCCTTGCGGGACAGCCCGAAATCAACAATTGCGGCTTTCCCTGCGGCCAGCCGGATGGACTTCAGCTCCATCAGCGCTGCCAGGCGGTTATAATCGGATTGCTTCACCAGAACCATTGTCCGGCCATCCACAGCTTTATAGTAGTTAAGCTCCAGACCTGTTTTCTCGGCGGAAATCCCGGCTCTGCCAAGGCTCTCGTCAATCAGCTGTATATGGGCCTGTGCGTTGCTGTCACCGTCTGCGGACTGATAGGTGAACAGATAGGGATTCTTCTGCGTCAGCGCTCCGTTGATCATCGACTGAAATCCGTATAACGCTCCTATCGCGCTGAAGGACACGGTAGAGATGATGGCGACCAGAAAAAAAGCGCGGGCGTTGTCCTTCATCCGGTGGGAAAGGTCAGAGAACAGCAGCATATTGGTCCGGCGCCAGTACAGTCCCTCCCGTGCCTTCAGCTTGTGAATCAGGTACACGCTGAGCTGTGTGAACAGCAGATAGGTACCGATCGTGACCATAATGACCACCGGCACGAGCAGCAGTACTACATTCAGACCACTCGCCCGGAGAGACAGGAAGTAGCTGACCCCCAGCAGCGATACCACCAGCAATGACAATAGCAGCGAGGCCTTCGGCTCCGGCTTGGGCTGACGGTCTGCCTTAATGAGCGTAATCAGCTTTCCGCTGCGCAGCACGGATGAGATGAACAGGGAGATCAGGACGAACAGCAGCAGGAAGGAGAACAGGGTCAACACTATCGCCTTGAACGGCAAATAGAATTGAAGCGGCTCGTTAAGGGCAAGCACGTTCTCTCCTGCAAGCAGAATCCCTTTGGCAAAGATAAGGCCAAGTCCGATGCCGCTCAGAGTGGCGCCTGACCCGACGATCATATTCTCCAGAAAAATCATCCGCCGCAGCTGCCGGACAGTCATACCGTGCATCATCATCAGCCCGAACTCCCGTTTACGCGATTGCAGAAATGCACTCATGGAGTAGAGGACGAAGAAGAAGGAGAATATGTAGATCACCCATTTGGAGACCGCAAGCGCAAGAGCGGCGCTGGATTGAATGCGCTCCCCGCTAAGCAGCGGATGATAAGCGAAGATGGAGAAGGTGAAGAAGACCATCACCGTAAACATGCTGCTGAGAAAATAGGCGGTGTATAACCTGGCGTTCCGGGTGACATTACGGAATGCGAACTGGCGGAACGTCATGGTTATATCCTCCTAACAGCGAAAGTGTATCCATAATTTTCTGGAAAAAGCTCTGGCGGTTATCCCCCCGGTGAATCTCTGTATAGAACCTGCCGTCCTTAATGAACACCACGCGATGACAATAGCTGGCGGCTAAGGCGTCATGGGTAACCAGCATCATCGTCGTTGCCTGCTGCCGGTTGATCGTTTCCAGCAGATCCATCACATCCCTGGCTGCGCCTGAATCCAGATTGCCGGTGGGCTCATCCGCCAGCAGCAGCTTGGGGGAATGGATCATGGCTCTGGCGATGGCTGTCCGCTGGGCTTGTCCGCCGGAGATCTCGTACGTACGTTTTTTCATAATGGAGCTAATGCCCAGCTTCCCGGCAATCTCCCGCGACTTTTGCTTCATTTCACTGATCCGGGTGCCATCCAGTGTCAGCGGCAGCACGATATTCTCTTCTACCGTTAAGGTATTCAGCAGATTGAAATCCTGAAAGACAAAACCCAGCTCGCGGCGGCGGAATACCGCCAGTTCATGGTTATCCAGCTTGCCGATATCCTTGCCGCCGATTAGAATGCTTCCCGTAGTCGGTGCGTCCACGGTGGCAATCATATTCAGCAGAGTGGTTTTTCCGCTTCCCGAAGGCCCCATAATCCCCACGAATTCTCCGTCCGCAATGGTTAAATCAATATTGGTCAAGGCCCGGTAGGTGACGTTTCCCTCATATATTTTACTGACCTGTTGTACCTCCAGCATAAGGTTCTCTCCTTCTCTGTATGCACTAGAATGGTGTTAAGACCAATATAGCGGAGGCGGCGGCCTTTCATCTATCGAATTAGATTTCACTTGTATTACACGTATGTAAGCTAAGGATCAGCCTTCAAAATAATCCGTATGACCGTTCCTTCGCCCACCGCCGATTCCAGCTCAAGCCGGTGCCCCAGACGGTCTGCGGCCTCCTTGGTCAAATACAGCCCCATTCCCGTAGACTCCCGCAGTCCGCGCCCGTTGTCACCGGTGAAGAAGGGGGCGAATACCCTGGACAGATCAGACGCCTGAATACCGATCCCCTGGTCCTTCACCTCAATGACCGCGTCCGCTCCTCTCATGTAGCAGGATATAGCAATCTTCAGTCCGCCGCCCTTAGAGGCCGCTGCTGAATATTTGATAGCATTGCCCAGGATCTGCGACAGCATGAAGAACAGCCATTTCTCATCGGTCCGGGCGGTAATTCCGGGAGAGCCGGCCTTCACATCAGGGAATATGCCGTTTCGGATGAAAAGACGCTTGTGATCATGGACAACCTCATTTACGAGTCTCGGCAGGACAACTGGTTTAATATGAAAATCCTGTTCAAAGGCCCGCAGCCGGGCCATATAAAGAACGGTATGCAGTCCGCCGCGCATACGTTCCAGCTCCTCGCGGATGCTGGCGAACTCAGGCTCGTCTATATTCTGCACCGTCAGTTCAATCACGGACAGCGGGGTTTTCATCTGATGGACCCATTGGTCGATGAAGGTCAGATGCTGCTCCTGCTGGAGCTTCGCCGCTGTCAGCTGCTGCTGATAGAGGCGGTATTGGGAGTGAAGCAGCTGCTCCAGGGCTTGGGATACGGGGTTGTTCTCCATCGTCTGGAAGGATTCGTCCAGCGTCTCAAGCGGCTTCCCGAGGCGAAGATAGTACCGGCGCCTGCTGATGAATTGATAGATCAAGTAGCAGCAGAGAAAGAAGAAGCCAAGGAAGACCGAATAGAGTGCGGTCGGAAGATCGCGGTAGCCGTCCAGCCAGTAGATCGACAGCATAGCGCCAAATTGCACGATCTGAACAACCAATAACAAGACATGCTCACGGATAAACAGCTTCATGACTCCGCCTCTTCAGCGCTAAGATTCAGCCGGTATCCTGAACCTCTGACGGTAAGCACCGCATCCTCCAGCCCAAGCTCCTGGAATTTCTTGCGGGCCCTTGCAATATTCACATTAAGCGTGTTCTCATCCACGAATGCCTGCGGGTCCCACAGCTTCTCCAGCAGAGCCTCCCGGCTGGCTACTCTGGGGTAACGCTCCATAAGACTCTCGATGAGATCGGATTCCTTGCGGGTGAGGGTCACAACCGCCTGCCCATACTGCAGTTCAAGCCGTTCAAGATACAGCTTCAGCCCTTCCTTCTCCAGCATCAGCTCCCCGCGCTTGCCCGCATATTCCCCGTAGGCCCGGCGGAGGTGACTGTGGATTTTGGCGAGTACAATTCCTGAATGGAAGGGCTTGGTGATATAATCATCCCCGCCGTTCTCAAGCGCCATGATCTGGTCCATCTCCCCGTCCCGCGCCGAGATGAACAGCACCGGACAAGTGGAGACCCCGCGGATTTGCCGGCACCAGTAATACCCGTCATAGCTGGGCAGATTCACATCCAGCAGCACCAGCTCCGGTCTCATCTGTTCAAATTCCTGCAGCACGTGGCGGAAGTCCTTGACCCTGACCACCTCATACCCATACTTCTCAATAGCTGACTGCAGCAGGTCTGCAATCTTCGGATCATCTTCCACAATCATGATTCTGGACATATTTATGGGGCTCCTTGTCTTGGTTGTCTATGCCGGTTGGCAGCCTTAGGTCGAACCTTATTCGTGGCTACCAATCTCCATATCCAATGAAAATACTTCTTTAAAGCCTATCTTACCCTCGGAAGTAATGATTATCGCGCGCGTCTTGGGCAGACGTTGAATCCAATTCAACTCTAAAAGCCGTTCCAGAAGGGCATTACCTAAGGCTCCGGCAAGATGGGGGCGCCGTTCACTCCAATCCAGACATTTATGACAGAAGGAGCGGCGTTTTTTTTCGGCTTTTTCAAGGTCAATTCTAAAGTTTGTGAAAAAGTCCTTCCCGCGTTCAGTAACGGTAAACTGTTTGTTTTCTTCGCACAGAATGCCTGTCCTGATCAGTGAATCTGTTAATTGCACCCCCAAACTCCCGGCGAGATGATCATAACAGGTCCTTGCCAGACGCAGCGCTTTATCCTCTGAAGCTTGTTTTAATGACTTGATATGAACAGGGGGAGCAATAGATAGTAAGGATTCCATAACCTGAGCCACCTCTGGATTGTGAATCCCGTAGTATCGGTGTCTGCCTTGTTGTTCAACGGAAATTACATGGGCATCGACCATTTTGGCTAAATGGAAGCTTGCCGTTTGAGGTGTGATTCCGGCTATATAGGCTAGTTCACCTGCTGCATGAAACCTTCCGTCCAATAGGACAGTTAATATTGCTGCGCGGGAAGTTTCACTCACTAGAGAAGCGATGATTGCTACATTTGAATTTGTTTTCATGTTACCCTCCGCTTTGCATTCCATCATTCGATGATCCTTGAATTATTTATATTATACAATTTAGGAGAACGAATACACATCGAGGAGAACTAAAATGAAAAATTCAAAACAGATTCCGGTAACAGAAACGATTAAACCTAAAATTTTATATTATGGGACCCCTGTCATTTTACTAAATACATTGAATGAAGATGGAACAGTAAATATTAGCCCGATCTCATCATCATGGGCCTTAGGAGATTGTATTGTATTAGGGATTGGTCTTGGGGGGAAAGCGATTGATAATTTAGAACGGCTTCCGGAGTGTGTGATTAATATTCCCGGTCCTTCACTTTGGGAGAATGTTGAACAGCTGGCTCCTTACACAGGGAAGAATCCAGTTCCTGAAAATAAGGAGAAATATGGATACACGTATCAAAAAGATAAGTATGCTATGAGCGGATTAACCCCCATTGACTCGGAGACGGTACAGCCTGCACGAATTATGGAATGTCCGTTACAAATAGAGGCCAGGGTTCACAACATCCGGATTCCTGAGCATTCCCCTAACTTTGCGATCATTGAGACACAAGCCGTACTTGTACATGCCCACAAAGAAATAATCATGGAAGGCAATCATATTGATCCCCAAAAATGGGCTCCTCTAATATATAATTTTCGTCATTATTTCGGTCTGGGTAACCAGCTTGGTAAAACCTTTCGGGCCGAAGTTTAGCCCACCGAATTTGATAATATAAGAATATTTTCCTGGAGGAATGTTTGATTTTTGGCAATTCCTCTTTTTTTACACCAGGCAATGGAGGAGAAAGCGTCGTAAAAATTATAAAATGGCAGCACTCTTTCCAGTGCCATCATAGGCCGAACCGATTGATAACCCTCAATAAATGGTGACTTTGTTCTCGGGTTAGCCTCCCAAATATAGCGGTTGACTTTGGTAAAATCTACTTCCGATGATCCTCCGCGGGCACTCTCGAAATCAATAATGCCGGCAACCTCGTTACCTTGCACCAATATATTGCCTGGTCGAAAATCCATGTGAACAAAGCACGGCCCGTCAGGCTCCGGTAAAGCAGAGAAAACTCTATCAAAATGAAGAATACATTTCTCATACAATGTTGAGCCGAGAATCTCTTTGCAGGGCTCTTTCCACATTTCAAAATTACTTTGGATATGTAATCTCCAGTTATTATGGTCAAATAACTTATAACCTTCGGCTGCATGATGCCCATACCCGGGAGCCTGGACCTCATGGAGCATGGCAAGATATGTACCCATTTGAAAAGAAAGCTTCTCATCTACGTCACCTGTACAAGGCATACCTTGAATGGCTGATAGAAGCAATGCGCCCTTAGTGCGCTCATCCCCATACCAAATGTCGAGTACCTTAGGAACAGGTAATACCTCCTTTAAGGTTTCGAGCATCTGAAATTCACGGAACAGTTTATCCTTGTTGAAGGGGATTTTAACAAATACAGTTTCTCCACTGGAGAGAGTAAGCTTGTAGACATCAGAGCTAAATGACTCTGGAACATCTTCAATATTCAAGACGTTCAACTTTAGCTTCTCTATAACGTTTAGAATTGAATTCATTTGGGGCCTCCTGTGTAATCTAGGCTTCTTTTCCTAAACTGTTGTAAGAATTGCAGCTTTGCCTCCGCGATAGCCGTGAGCGCGGGAGGAATGCTGCATAGAATGCAGGAATTTTCCCGCTAGGTTGCTTGGTGGAGGGGGGAATCCTGCTTTTTGTGCAACAAGTGCTGATCTAAGGCTGAAATGATGAGGGGAAGTTGCTTTTTGTGCAGGATTTCAACTAGTACTTCTAATATTCACTGGGGAATTCCCCCATCCAGATCAGCACAAACAGGCAGACTTATAGTAGGCCTGCCTGTCCAGGCGGACGGGCGGATTGCCGCAAGGTCTCATACGGTCCACTGGCTTCATTTAGAAGCGGTGCGGTTATCCCCGTTCATACCAGTACCCCGGAACCCCCCGCTCCAGACGCAGCAGCGCCTCCAGGAAGAAATAGTCGCCCCAGATCATGAAATCATCGGGTGAGGAATTGCCTCTGACTGAATAGGAGCCATGCCGCAGAAAGCCCTCTTCGGATGGATTGCCTGCGGTGAAGTAGTAGTTCATCAACGAATCCATAGACCGGGTCACGGCTTCCCTGAAATATTCCCGATCCGGGTCATTCTCCGGCAGATGCTCCAGCAGCTCCAGGAGACCGCATACTACGATGGCGGAGGCTGAACTGTCGCGCGGCGTGCCTTCCTCCTGCGGGGCATCGAAATCCCAGTATGCTACATGGTCGGCGGGCAGATGCTCCAGGAAGTAGCGGGCCATTCGTTTGGAGGTTTCGAGATAAGGAGGCTCCTGGAAGCTGCGGTAGGCCAGGGCGAAGCCGTAGACTCCCCAGGCCTGTCCCCGCGTCCAGGTGGAGCCGTCCTGATAGCCTTGGGCAGTCCCGCCGCGCAGGGCATTCCCCGTCTGCGGATCGAAATAAAAGGTATGATAGGAGGAGTCGTCCCCCCTCACCAGGAAGCGGCGGCTCTTCTCGGCTTGGGTCCGGGCGGCCCTGGCATAGACCGGGTCTCCGGTCTGCTCACTGGCCCAGCAGAGGAGCGGAAGATTCATCAGGCAGTCGATGATGATCCGCCCTCCGTTCTCTTCATCGCCTTCCGGTCCCCAAGCCTGAAAGAGCTGGGGTCCGGAGCGCCAGCGCTTCATTAACATGTCGGCCGCCTCCACCGCCAGCAGACGCGAGGCTTCATCCTGTTCGGTGATCCAGCGGGCCTTGGCCGACAACGAATACAGGAAGCCTATGTCGTGGTGATCCAGCGCCTGCCCGTCAATCATACGCTGGTGGAAGGACTCTGTCGCCTGGATCGCAGCGGCGTGAATCTCCGGGTCCTGGCTGTATTCATAGCTCAGCCACAGAATGCCGCTCCAGAAGCCTTCCGTCCAGTTGGTGTGGTCCGTCAGGTGGTATTTGCCGCCCCCCATGCTTACGATAGGAAAAGCTTCTCCAAAGCGCTTAATATTAAGCCGAGTAGTCGTTAGCGTGTGTTCAATGACATCGGTCCAGTTCATTATCCTAACCTCCATAATATCGTTATATTGTTCTTAAGGATATTATAGGCCTGGTAGGATATAGGTTTGTTGCGTGAAACTTTAGGTTAATTGCGGTATTGGCGGATCTGCTGATAGACGCTCCAGCTATTGACCAGATGACCCACGGTGAACAGACAGGCAGGGACCGCAAACAGCCAGGACTGAAGCCAATAACTGAGCAGCAGGAAATAGAGGGCCGGAAAGACAGCCATAGGGACCGGAATGCCAAGCCAGGGCGTAAATAACACAGAGAACTCTCTCTTCCTGCGGTAAAAGCGGACCCAGCACCCGTAATAAATCAGCAGACAGATTACCATGAGTACAGCGGACCCTCCAAGCGGCTCTGCAGCAAGCAGGTCGCCAAAGAGAATAGGCATCATGAAGCAGGTGACCTGGCCGGCCCGTTCCAGGAGCGTGAAGATCAGCGGGGTGGAGGACAGGGATTCAGGAGCATTCCGGGGCGGGAGGAATATAAAAATCAGATTCGGAAGTAATACGAATAAGGGTACAATAAATCCTAGGGGATGCAGGCCCATATGATATCGCCGTCCTATACTTATAAATTGGCCGTACCTGACAAATACATAGCATAACTTTATAATCGTATTATATATCCAAGAGCGCTCTAACCGGGAGGAAGACATGCAATTTCAACCTATATATGAAGACGGGGAGTTACTTCTGCCCCTGATCGAATTAGATCTGGCTGCAGCCCCATCGACTGGCATCATAACAGATCTGAAGCGGAAGCAGCTATTAATGAGTCAATTGGAGAATGCGGAGCATTATTATGTATTCCGGGCCGGGCAAAATGAGTACATGCGCCTGACGGTAGAGGAACTGATTACTTTTCTGATCCGGGTAACGGAGAAGAAGGAGCATGCCGCTTCACTGATCGGCTATTTCGGCCTGCAAGAGGAGAGCAGGGTGAGAATCATGCACCTTAGCGCCTCTAAGAGGATGTATGTGACCTTGCTGCGTGTCTTTTTTGCACATCAACGGGCACTTGTCCTGGAGGAGCCTTATTTCTACCTGGAAGAGCAGGAGCGCCGTCAATTCAAACGGATACTCGATGACCTGTCACAGCACAAGCAGATTCTCATTCTGACCTCCAATTTGGAGGATGCCATGATATCCTGTGATGTCATTTACCGGCTCAACGGGTCCGGCTGCCATCCGCTCGATATCCGGGATTCCGAAGAGGACAAGCAGGAGATGCAGAAGCAGGACGAGGCCAATATTACCTTACAGAAGGTCTCTACCAAACGGCAGGACAAGGTGATTTTATTTGATCCGCCGGAGATTGATTTCATCGAAAGTGTAGAGGGCTCCATCCTGGTTCATGTGGGCGGTGAGCATTATGACTGTGCCCTGACGCTGACCCAGCTCGAACAGAGATTGCTGAATTTCGGGTTCTTCAGGTGTCACCGGTCCTACATCGTCAATCTGCAAAAAATCAGGGAGATCATCACCTGGACGAAGAATAGCTACAGCCTGCGGTTGAACACAGGTCAGGATGCCGTGGTCCCGTTATCGCGTTCCAGATTGCAGGAATTGAAGGTACTGCTCAAGCTGTAAAAGGTACCGTTCAGGCCGCAAGGGCTACATTTCGGCGTGTTTTGGTGGCTGAACCTCTATGATCTGTATATGTTTATGGCATCAACGTTAAGGAAGTGGTGTTCATGGATGTGATCCAGGTAGAACGGGTCCGCAAGACATTTGGAGACAGGGATGCGCTCGCAGAGGTGTCTTTTAACATTCCGAAGGGAGAGATATTCGGGTTCCTCGGTCCGAGCGGTGCAGGCAAAACAACCCTGATTAAAATTCTGACGGCACAGTTAAATCCGACAAGCGGACAGGCGAAAGTATTCAATCAGCCGGCGGAGACCATGCGGCAATCTGCCCAGAAGATGCGCTTTGGCATTTTGACGGATAACAGCGGCCTATATGAAAGACTGTCAGTTGAGGAGAATCTGGAGCTGTACCGGAAGTTATATGATCTTCCCCCCTCTGCGGTCGATCAGGTGCTGCAGTTTGTCAACTTAAGCGCCGACCGTAAGAAGAAAGCCAATCTCTTGTCCAAAGGGATGCGTCAGCGCGTCCTGCTGGCCTGTGCGATTATCCATGAGCCGGAATTATTATTCCTGGATGAGCCTACTTCGGCACTCGATCCGGTTAACGCCGCGCATATTTACAAAGGCTTACGGTACTTGAATGAGCGGGGAACAACGATTTTTATCACTACACATAATATGGCGGAGGCAGAGCTGATCTGTAACCGTGTAGCGATTCTGTATCAGGGGCGCATTCAAACGATTGGCTCCCCGAAGGAGCTGAAGCGGCAGCACCGGGAGAATGTGATCCAGGTGGACCTGATTAACGGGGAAGCCCACGAGCTTCCGGTGGATGGGGTAACGGCTGACCGGATTGCGGACTGGATGAAGCAGGGGTTAATTGACCGCCTGGAGACGAAGGAACCGAGCCTGGGCGATATTTTTATCAAAATGACGGGAAGTGAGCTGCTATGAGTATCTCCTATAAACGGGTCCGGGCGATTTTTGTGAAGGATTACAAGGAGTTCTCCCGCAACTATGCGCTGTCCATTATGCTGATTTTTCCTATTATTCTCGCTCTGCTGTTCAGGAGGGCAGGTACGACTCTGCCCGGGGCCAGCGGATTCCTGTTCAACAGCTCGTTCGTATTGCTGACCTGCTTCGCCCAAGCCTGCCTGATTGCGGAAGAGAAGGAGCGCAGCACGTTGCGTTCATTAATGATGACTCCGGCGACTACGATGGATGTCCTATTGGGCAAAAGCAGTCTGGTCTTTGTCATGTCCGCAGTGGTTATCGCTATTTCCAGCTTATTATTCGGTTATGAGCCAGTGAATGTTGGAGCGTTCGTCACTGGAATCGTGCTGTCCATTATTCTGTACACAGCAGCCGGGACGATCTGCGGTCTGTTCTCCAAGACATTGCTTGAAGCCTCATTATCCATTCTTCCTGTGGCGTTCATCTTCATGGGGGCACCGTGGGGGGCCGTACTGGCGAAGGATTATCCGGTCTTCCAGGTGCTGGATTATATGCCAAGCAGTCAGCTGGTGCATTTGCTGAGCATAAGCGGTACAGGTTATACAACAGCCGATCTAACGCAGCCTCTGCTTATTATTCTGGCCTGGACGGTTGGATTAACGATAGTGTCTGTGGTTCTATATCAGAAGCGTTTGAAGGACGAGTAGATGTTTGAGGAGCGAGTAGGCGTTAAAGGATAAGGGCCGCTTGCCGTGTGGCCGTGCAGTGACCAACTGTAAAGGAATGCATAATAAGCCGCCCCGGAGAGGGGGCGGCTTATTATCGTTGATCTATGTTGATCTATATAAATTGAACTGCTTACAAGTACATCTATCTATAAAAGATGCACAAAAGAAATTAACAAAAAGCAAAAGAAACGGAGGGGAAATTTGGAACTGTAGGAGCGGTAGCGATCGCCTTTGTCACCGGATTTCACCCGCGGATAGCGGTTTAATTCAAGAAATCTGGGGACAACAGCGGCCGGAAGTCCAAATGTTCACCGCAGTGACGACGAAGCTTCATTGTTCAAGACTTAAAGTGCATCTTATATAGAACTCTTAAACCCTATTAGGAATCTCAACAGCAGGATCAGTCTCAGCCTCGTAATCCACGCCTTCGGTGCGGAAGCCGAACAGATGGAAGAAGTCATCCTGATAGCCTGCAAGATCCGCCAGCTCAGGCACATTATCCGTCTCCAGCTCGTTCCAGCGTCTCATAACCTCAATCTGCACATCCTCACGCATCTCCCAGTCATCAATGCGGATCAGGTGGCTGCCGTCCGCAGCGGCTTCACCGCCGTTATACAGATGGTCTGCGAACAGGCGGTACATCTGCTGAATGCAGTTCTCATGCAGCTCCTTCTCCTTCATCACTCTGTACAGCGCGGAGATATACAGCGGCACCACCGGAATCGCAGAGCTGGACTGGGTAACCAGCGCCTTGTTCACGGATACGAAGGCCCGTCCGCCGGTGGCGGAGAGCTGATCATTCAGGGCAATGGCAGTCTGCTCCAGGTCATTCTTCGCCTGGCCGATGGTTCCATCGCGGTAGATTGGGTGAGTGATCTTGGGTCCGATATAGGAATAAGCCACTGTCGTTGCGCCGTCTGCCAGCACACCGGCTTCCTGCAGCTGATGAATCCACATGCCCCAGTCTTCTCCGCCCATGACGGCGATGGTCTGGCGGACTTCGTCTTCGGTGGCCGGCTCAATGGTAACGGTGGAGACTTCTCCGGTGTGGAAATTCATCGTCTTGTTCGTGTATGCTTCGCCTACCGGCTTAATCACGGAGGAGAATACTTCTCCGGTTACCGGATGTGTGCGGCGCGGGGAAGCCACGCTGTATACCACCAGATCAACGGTGCCGAATTCGCTCTTAATGAGATCTATAGTCTTGGTCTTGATAGCGTCCGAGAAGGCATCGCCGACGATGCTGAAGGATTTCAGGCCCTGCTTGGCCGCCTCCTGTTCAAAAGCCGCAGAATTATACCAGCCTGCCGAGGCTGTGCGGGCGCCTTCAGCGGCTTTGTCGAAGAATACGCCGATGGTGTTGGCGCCTGCGCCGAAGGCAGCGGCAATCCGCGAAGCCAGTCCATAACCCGTAGAAGCGCCGATCACCAGCACGTTGGCCGGGCCTGTGAGCTTCTTTTGTGCCCGTACATAATCAATCTGTTCCTGTATTTGTCCGGCACATCCCTCCGGGTGAGCAGTTGTGCAGATAAAGCCGCGTGTTTTTGGCTGAATAATCATCAAGGATATCCCCTTTGTTTTAATTTTTTAATTTTTTTCGTTAATATAGAGTATAGCAAATGATGGCATAGAAAGATAAGCTTGAATCTATTTAGCTGCAATTCTTTATTCTGTGGAAATCCGGGAGGGTCTATAATTGCTGGTGATTAAAGGGAGTGAGGCTGCGGAGCTTCTGACCATGGAGTCGTGTATAAAAGTGATGGAGACTGTTCTCGCTGAACTGTCGGAGGGGGAGGCTGTGCAGAGCCTCCGCCAGGTTCTGCCGCTGGAGGAGCGGAATGTGCTGGGCTTCATGCCCGGCTATCTGCGCCGCGGGGGCGTTGCCGGTGCGAAGCTGATCAGCGTATTCCCGGGGAATCACGGGATCGGCCTGCCTTCGCATCAGGGGGTGGTGGCGCTGTTCGATGCCGCCACCGGTGTGCCGCTGGCCATGGTGGACGGCCAGGCGATTACCGCGATCCGCACGGCGGCAGTCAGTGCGGCAGCGACGAAGCTGCTCGCCAGGGAGGAGGCGGAGTCCCTGGCGGTGCTCGGTACCGGGGAGCAGGCCCGGTGCCATCTGGAAGCGATGCTGCAGGTGCGCGGTATCAGGCGTGCCCAGGTATGGAGCAGAACGCCGGGCAAAGCCCAGGCGTTCGCCTCCGCGATGAGCCGCCGGTGGAACGCAGAGATCACGGCGGCGCCGTCTGTGCAGGACGCGGTCAAGGACGCGGACATTATCTGTACGGCGACGGCTTCGGCAGAGCCGGTGCTGCACGGCGCCTGGGTGAAGCCAGGCGCGCATATCAATGCGATCGGCGCATGCAGGGCGCATGAACGGGAGCTGGACACGGCGCTTGTAGCCGGGGCGAGACTCTATGTGGACCGGCTGGAGTCGGCGGTCCATGAGGCGGGGGATTATCTGATCCCGCTCAGTGAAGGGGCGATCCCTGCGGACCATATTATTGGCGAAATCGGCGGGCTACTGACGGGCGATGTCCCCGGCCGGGGAAGCCACCATGAGATTACGCTGTTTAAGGGGCTGGGGCTGGCTGTTGAGGATCTTGCCGCAGCCTTCTATATTTACAAACAGGCAGTTGCTCTGCACAAAGGCGTGGAAATTGCATTTTAAATAAATAGCGTGTCTGTATATTCTTCAATCAATATAGCTGTATTCTGTACAGTTAAAAAGCGGCGGAAGGCCGGATTTTCCAGGATAACTGTATTCTGTACAATTAAAAATAGCGGTAAGTCTTCTTTATATGAAATATGGGATATTTAGCTGTAGAGAATGCAATTAAACCCTTCGCAGCACAATAATCAATCGCTTTAGTTGTACAAAATACAGTTATAGCGTAGGCGGGTTAAATGGGCAGCCGCCGGAAGGCCTAATTATCCACCGCTGTTACAAATGAGCACCAAGTAAAATAAGGTAGTTTCATATAGAAGGGGCTGGATTAAGTGAGTATACAGGAAGGCCGGTACGATTTTGGACTGAGCGCTGCGCAGGAGGAGCGGGCGGAGCGCCTGCATGATAAGAATATAAATATCGACCTGCTGTTTCAGGGACCGCTATCCCCAGCCGCCATTCCGGAGAGCATCTCCCTTAAGGTGAAGGAGCTATGCGAGCCGTACAAGGATGAACCCATGGTCTACAGCACCATGCCGGCGCAGATCATCACCCGGCTGGCGGCCAGCGGTGAGATTGCGGAGTACAAGGAGGAGTGGTACAAGTCCGGGATTACCGCCGGTAACCGGGAGCTGCATCTGAAGGATACAGAGAGCCTGATTACCAGTATGGGTGAGGTGCAGCTGCAGTTCGATTCCTGCGATTGGCTGGTGAAGGCGCTGAACGCAGAGGATATCCGCAGGGCTAAACGTGAAGGCAAGAAGGCCGGGATCGTAACGGCACAGGAGACGGATGCACTGGGCAAGAATCTTGCCCTGCTGGATACGCTGCACAGCTTCGGTCTAAGAATTCTGCAGTTAACGTACAACAACCAGAATCTCATCGGTTCCGGCTGTGCGGAGCCTGGGAATGGCGGTCTGTCTTCCTACGGCCTGCGTGTAGTGGAGCGGATGAACACACTGGGAATGATCGTGGATACCGGGCATTGCGGCAGGCAGACGACTCTGGACGCCTGCGCCGCCTCAGCCTCCCCTGTCATCGCCTCGCATACCGGCGCCGAAGCGGTCTATCCCCATATGCGCTGCAAAAGCGATGAGGAGCTCCGCGCCATTGCTGCAACCGGGGGAGTGATTGGTGTATTTGCGATGCCGTGGTTTGTGCATGAAGATCCTGACCATACCACGATAGAGCATGTGCTGGACCATATGGAATATGTGATCAGACTGGTGGGCGTAGAGCATGTAGGAATTGGTACGGACTGGCCTATGAGTGACCTCGAATGGTCGCTGGTTTTTTTCAAAGAGCAGATCGCACCGAAGCTGGGATTCGCCAAAGGGGATGGACCCTCAACCGAAACCGTAGCCGGCCTTGCGAAATACAGTAATTTCATTAATTTCACACGGGGACTGGTGGCGCGCGGGTACAGCGATGAAGAGGTCGCGAAGCTGATGGGCGGCAACTGGCTGCGTGTATTTGAGCAAATTTGCGGATAGGGGACCTGGAGAGATGAGTACATATTTACAGCAGACAAGCTTCAATTTCTATTGCTCGGGAATCTACAGCGGGACGATCCGGTTCACGGACCAAGCGGTAATGCACGCCAAGGTTGATGCCCGCAGACGTACGCAGATGCAGGAGAATGTGCTGGACCCCGGGGCGAAATATGTGCTTCCTCTGAGCAAGATCGCCGGACAGCTTAGTTCATACAGCTCCGCAGAATGGGCTGGGGATGAGGTGGTGCTGGAGAACGGGGACCGGTATCAGAAGCATATCGCTTATCAGGCGGAGATCTCCGGCGCCGAACGGACCTCTCAGGTTTGGGCTTACCGGGGTGGCACGGCGCTGGATATCGTGACGGTGGACGGTGAGGTGATTGCTTTTGTGACCCCTAACCGCTACGGGCTGGAGCTGATTGTCCGGGCAGGCTATGAGCCGCTGACCCCTCTTGCAGTCTATGCTGAGCCGCTGTTGTCGCAGCCGGAGTACGGTGTGAATGATCTGGGGACGGAGCTTGTGCCGATGCGGGACGGGGTGAAGCTGGCGACCGATGTATTTCTGCCGGAAGGCCTGCCGCCGGGAGCGAAGGTGCCGGCTATTCTGGTAAGAACCTGTTATGACCGTAATGGCAAAAAAGAAATTTTCATGCGCTGGGCGAACCGGGGCTACGCCGTAGTCTCCCAGGATGTGCGCGGCCGGGCCGATTCGGAAGGGGAATTGATTCCCTTCTATAATGAAAGGGAGGACGGCTACGATACCATCGAGTGGATGATCAGCCAGGATTGGTCGGACGGCAAGGTGGGGATGTGGGGCGCCTCTTATCTTGGCTATGTTGTGGTTGCAGCCGCTACCAGCGGCCACCCGAATCTGCTGGCAGTGGTCGATGAAGTGAATGTAGGCTCACCGTTCGTAGACACCGCGCGCAAAGGCGGGACGCTCTGCTCCTGGCCGCTGCTGTCCTGGACATTGGCTCAGTCTGTGGGAACGCGGACGGACTTCGATATATTTGGCGGCATCACGGTAGATCCGGAGGCGGCGGTGGATGCCAGACCGATCAGGGATATTCCGCAGCAGATGATCGGCCGCCCCTCAGGGCCTTGGGAGCTGTGGAGCCAGCATCCCGAATATGATGACTTCTGGAGAAACTGTACGTTCACCGAGCGCGGGGATCAGGTCAAGGTGCCGATGTATGTAATCTCCGGCTGGTATGACGGGGACAGCCCCGGGGTATCGGAGACCTGGCGGATGCTGACGGAACATGATGTGCCGGGCCGCAAAATCCGTCTCGGCGCCTGGGAACACGGCCCGAACCGGTCCCGGGATCTGCCCGGCGTGTCCTTCGGCAATGATGCAGTGGTGTACGACTATGATGTCTCCGTGCTGCGCTGGTTCGACCGCTATCTGAAGGATATCCCGAACGGCATTGATCAGGAGCCCCGCGCTTCTTATTATGTGGTGGGCGAGAACCGCTGGAGAACCTCGGAGGACTGGACACCGGCAGAAGCGGTGATTACCCCGTTCTATCTGGGCGGCGGCGGCCGGGCGAATTCTTCGCTGGGGGATGGCCGGCTGGGGCTGGAGCCGGAGGAGCATTCCGTGGCCGATACGTACATCTATAATCCGGCTGATCCGGTGGCTGACAGCGGGGAGCGCGAGCCGGAGAATATGCGGAAGCATGAGCTGCGCAGTGACATTGTTGTCTATACCAGTGAACCGCTGGCGGAGCGGCTGACAATCGCCGGTGAGCTGTCGGCGGTTCTCTATGCCGCAAGCACGGGCTTGGATACGGACTGGGTAGTGACGCTGAGCGATGTGAATGAACAGGGGGATTCCATCCGCCTGTCCAATTATATTGTGCGGGCGAAATACCGTCACGGACTGGAGCGGCCGCAGCTGCTGGTGCCGGGGCAGGTGGAGCGGTACGATATTTTCCTGCAGAACATCGCCCATACGTTTGCCGCAGGACACCGGGTCCGCTTCACCGTCACCTCCTCCAGCAAATTTGTGGCCTTCCCCAATACAAACACCGGGAACAATCCGTATGAAGATACGGAAGCGGTCATTGTGCAGCAGACGATCTGTCATAACCGCGAGTACCCGAGCCATATTAAGCTGCCGGTGGTGCCGAATTTCGATATCTAGCCCTGGCTCGACTCCGAATTGATTTTAGACGGTGTGTAGAAGGTCCTGGATGGAAGAGCGGATTTGGTCTGCAACTTTTCCCCATTGGCAGCGTCCATGAATTTGATGGGATTCTTGTACAGATCCTTGCGCTTCGGATGAACTCAAGGAGGAATTAGAGTGGGCCAAAGATTATCTATACTCCTGCTGGCTGTGCTTCTATTGGCCGGCTGCAGTGAAGGGGGTTCAACTATGAGCTACGCGGAGAGACAGACGGCCGCAGCGGAACTTGATTCGCGCTTGGCGGAACAGAGCAACCGGCTGGGCGTGAAGCTGTTCGGCCAATTATGGAAGCCTGGGGGCGGGAACCTGACCCTCTCCCCTTATAGTGTTGCTGCTGCCCTGGCTCTGGCCTATAACGGCAGCGCCGGGGAGACGGCAGAGGAGCTGGGGGGTCTGCTGGGTTATGCGCCGGAGGAGCGGCAGAAGCTGAATACCGGACATCAGGCACTCTTGAGGCTGCTGAAGGATGGAGGACCAGGGGTAGAGCTGAAGATCGCGAATTCAGTCTGGGGCATGAAGGGTCTGCCGCTGCGGAGGGATTATCTCAAGACCGGTGAGGACTTCTACGGTGCGCAGATTAAGACGACCGACCTGGCTGCCCCGAAGTCCGTCCGGCAGATTAATGAATGGGTCTCTGACCATACGGAGCAGAAGATCGACGGGATGCTCACGGAGCCGCCCGGAACCGAGGCGGTGGCGGTGCTTGTCAACGCCCTGTATTTCACAGGCGGCTGGAGTGATGTGTTCCCGGATGAGGCTACACAGCAGGCAGACTTCTATCCTCCGGGCGGAGCAACTGTACAGGTAATGATGATGAAGCGCAGCGGATTTCTCCCGTATGCAGCTCATAAGGATTGGCAGGCAGTGAAGCTTCCTTACGGAGAGGGCCAGATGGAGATGGTGGTGGTCCTTCCAGCAGAGGCTTCCTCGCTGCAGGAGCTTGCGGACCGGCTGGAAGCGGAGGGGCTGCCGTCTGATGAGGATTTTGCCACTTCCAGAGGGACGCTCCGGCTGCCAAGGTTCACGGCCAGTTACGGGACAGAACTGAGTAAGGCTCTGCAGGCGCTTGGGGTTAAGCAGGCCTTCGATCCGAGCCGGGGGGATTTCTCCCTAATGGCGGATTTAGACAGCCCCATTTACTTCGAGCAGGTTATCCACAAAACGTACATTGATGTAAATGAACGGGGAACGGAGGCGGCGGCTTCGACCGTCATTGATATGCGTGCCGGATCAGCCCCTCCTATGGATAAGCCCTTTGAAATGACCGTCAACCGCCCCTTTCTGTTCCTCATCAGGGATGTGCAGACGAAGGTCGTGCTGTTCCTTGGAGCGGTTGAGAATCCGCTGGACACCGATTAGCTCCGGCTGGGATGAATTTCAAGTGTTTACGCATAAATACTCCCTTCACAGGTCACAATAGGAAAAAACCAGAATGAAGGGATTAACGTGAATGCTTTTCGCTTGAAAAAACAACTGTGGCGGCGGTGGAGACGCTGGAAAAAAGCTCCCTGGGTGGGTGCGGCATGTCTCGTGCTGACCTTGCTGGCCTGGCGCGGCATGCAGGTCCCGGAAGAGATCAGCGACCTGCTGGATCATCCGGCCTGGGCATGGTCTGGAACGCTGAGCGATACCTTGGAACAGAACGCGGAACCCGGCGGCAGCATGGCGGCTGTGGCAGCCGTATATAACCATACAGCTAGTGATGAAGAAGAGAGAACGGCAGTGATGAACAGCCAGGAGCTGCTGGAGGCGATCAGCAAGGAAGCCGTCAGCAGAACGGTGCATCTTAAGACCCTCTATGTAGCCGGTGAAGAGGTGCAGACCCTGCCCGGCGAGCGGACCCCTGCCCAGCTTAGAGAGCTGATTGCCCGTCATGCGGGCTGGAGCGGCTGGCTAAGCCGGGAGGGGGACCTGTGGCTGGAGCAGCGAGTCAATGATCTGTCCCCGCTGACCAAAAAAGAAGCCTACTTCGGTGTAGACGAGCAGGGGAACCTGACCCTGTTCCAAGGCCCTCCTGAGGCCGAGAGAGTTATGAAGACCTTTTTTCAGATGGATATAGGCTCCATTAAATCCTCTCTGCCTCCAGAAATCTGGGAGCAGCTTCATCAGGGCATCCGGGTTCAGGATCTGGAGGAATACAACAGTGTACTCTCCACCTTCAGCGACTATGCACGGGATTCTGCTGAACAGGTGATGCATCCGGAGTGATAGTCAGGTCATAGTATGTATTTCATTTCCCCGGGACAAAGTTTTTGTCTCCCGGGGAAATTTTTTTGCTATAATGGGTGGAAGGAATACATATGTTCGCTTTAGGGCCGGAGGGATGGATGAACCCGCAGGGCTATTCCGCCTTGTTATCTATCTCAAGCCTCTGCCCTGGCATAGAGGAGAGAGAAGGATCTTGCGCATCTTGGGGATTGATCCGGGGCTGGCGATTGTCGGCTTTGGCTTTGTAGATAAGACAGGGAACAAATTGACACCGGTCCAATACGGCTGCATCCAGACCGAGGCCCATACCCCGGAGGAGGAGCGTCTGCTCCATGTCTATGAAGGTGTGGTACAGCTGCTAGATAAATATAAGCCGGATGCAGTAGCGGTAGAGAAGCTGTTCTTCAGCCGTAATGTAACCACAGCCCTGCCGGTGGCGCAGGCGCGCGGAGTGCTGATACTGGCAGCCGTGCAGCGCGGGCTTCCGGTGGCCGAATACACCCCTATGATGGTGAAGCAGGCCGTGGTCGGTTACGGCAAGGCTGAGAAGAAGCAGGTTCAGGAGATGGTCAAGCTGCTGCTTAAGCTGTCGGCTGTGCCGAAGCCCGATGATGTGGCGGATGCGCTGGCGGTGGCTGTCTGCCACGCCCATTCTGTGAGTCTTAATTCCAAATTAAATGAGGTATTGCGAAAATGATAGATTTTCTTAGAGGACCGGTTGTGCATCTGGAGCCGGAATATGTTGTGCTGGATGTGCAGGATGTGGGATACCGGGTATTCTGCCCGAATCCGTATGCTTTTGCCAAGGTGGAGGGCCCGGTGACCGTCTTCATTCATTATCAGACCCGTGAGGATGCTACGCTCCTGTTCGGCTTCCCGACACGCGAGGAGCAGAGGCTGTTCCGCAAGCTGATCGAGGTATCGGGCATCGGCCCGCGTGTTGCGCTGGGGATTCTGACCGGCGGAACACCGGATCAGCTGATCGCGGCTATCTATCAGGAGAACATCACCTTCCTGACGAAGCTGCCGGGGATCGGCAAGAAGACGGCGCAGCGGATGATTCTGGATCTGAAGGACAAGCTGGACGGCTTCGGCGGTGCGGCCCTGCAGACCGGGCTGTTCGCAGTGGCGGCTGAGGCCCAGGCTAAGGTCGAGGCTCTTCCGTGGGAAGAGGCGCGGGACGGTCTGAAGGCGCTGGGGTATACCGATGCCGAGCTTGACCGCGTGTGGCTGAAGATGAAGCAGGAAGGTACGGATACCGGACCGGTTGATGTGCTGATGAAGAAGGCGCTGGGGCTGCTGTATATTGCCAAATAGGCCTGGAAGAACGGAGTGAGGAATAATGGATGACCGGATTATATCAGCAAATCTGATGATGGACGAGCAGGCGGTGGAATTAAGCCTCCGCCCCCGTTATCTGGGAGAATATATCGGCCAGAACCAGGTGAAAGAGAACCTGAAGATCTATATTGAAGCAGCCAAAATGCGCAGTGAAGCGCTGGATCATGTGCTGCTCTACGGGCCTCCGGGTCTCGGCAAAACCACACTGGCCAATATTATCGCCAATGAGCTGGGCGTGAATCTGCGGACCACCTCCGGCCCGGCGATTGAGCGGCCCGGCGATCTGGCGGCCTTGCTGACCAATCTGCAGGAAGGCGATGTGCTGTTCATTGACGAGATTCACCGCCTGCACCGGACGGTGGAGGAGGTCATGTATCCGGCGATGGAGGATTTCGCGCTGGATATCATGATCGGCAAAGGGCCGAGCGCCCGGTCGGTGCGGCTGGACCTGCCGCCCTTCACGCTGATCGGGGCGACGACACGCGCGGGATTGCTGTCCGCTCCGCTGCGTGACCGCTTCGGCGTAGTCAGCCGGCTGGAGTACTACACAATGGATGAACTCAGCTTCATTGTAGCCCGCAACGCGGAACTGCTTGGCATCGAGATTCTGGGCGATGCTGCGGAAGAGATTGCCCTGCGGGCCCGCGGGACTCCGCGGATTGCCAACCGCCTCCTGAAGCGGGTGCGCGATTACGCTCAGGTTCGCGGGGACGGAATCATCACCCCGGAGATTGCCGCCGAATCGCTGAAGATGCTGCAGGTGGACCCCCGGGGACTGGACAGCATCGACCATAAGATGCTCCAGTCCATGATCAGCTCCTTCCGGGGCGGACCTGTCGGACTGGATACCATTGCCGCTACGATAGGCGAAGAGAGCCAGACCATTGAGGATGTATATGAGCCTTATCTGCTGCAGATCGGTTTCCTGCAGCGTACTCCGCGCGGGCGTGTGGTTACCCCTGCGGCCTATCATCATCTTGGACTTCCGCTTCCTCCGCAGCCGAACTGATTTCTTCAGATATAAGCACCGGATAAGTGATTCGATTGATAGTCATCTAAGTTGCGTTTGATATCATTAATTCTTTTAGGAGGCCTACAATGAAACTTGCCAAGTGGAAAGAAACAGGGATAGGGCTGCTGGGCCGGGGGGCGCTGGCTGTATTGCTTGCAGCAGGCAGCCTGCTGATTCCGGCAGACATTACCCGCGCCGATTCCGCCGGGTCCATCCGGGTTGCACTGTATGCCGATATTGGCAGCAAATATAAGTCTACTGTACCTCTGGTTACCCTGCAGTCCGAGCAGAGCTTCAGTCTCCTTCCGGCTGCCGGCGGGGCCCCTCTATTGTCGGTTCCGGCCCAGAACAGAATCCGTGTCAGTCTGGACGGATACCGGGTGAAGGTGCTGGAGACGCCAAGCTGGCAGACGGCTGCTGATGCAGCCAAGAAGCTGCAGGCTACATCCGACAAACCTCAGCTATTCATGGCTGCCAGAGGAGGTTCCAAGGTATATCAGCTCTATACCGGAGGTTATACCAGTGAGAATGCAGCCAGGAATGGCCTGAATTCCGTCTTGAAAGCCGGTCTGGCAATTCCCGAGGGGCAGACTCCTGTGGTGGCCGGAACCAAACATCTGTCGGCGGGCTCCTATGCCACTTTGGAGGAAGCCCAAGCGGTGGTCGGCAGCCTTACCACTGCCGGGCTGGATGCCTGGCCGGTATTCGTATCCGGTGAGGGCGGCAGTGCCCGTACGGAAGTATGGGTAGGCGAGGCCTCCAGTGACAGCGAGCTTGCTGCAGTCTCTGCTTCGGCAGCCGCGCAGCTTCCTCAGCTTGCTCTGACCCCTGTGTCTCCCGGCGCACCCGGATTAATTATCCGTATGGATGCAGGGCTTGATTTCAGCAGTGAAGTCCAGGCCTTTCATTATCTGTTATCCGGAAGTAACGCCAAGTTTATAGCGTCCGGCAATGAGAAGGGGATCATGCTTACCGAGAGATCGAAACGGATCTACCGCGGCGATCTGGAGCTTGGCAATCTGAACGGTTCATTGTCTGTCATTAACGTGGTTCCAATGGAACAATATCTCTATGCGGTAGTGGGGGGAGAAGTCTCATCCGGCTGGCCGGAAGAGGCGCTCAAGGCCCAGGCAGTAGCCGCACGCAGCTACGCGTTGTCCCAGGGCAACCGCTTTGATGTTGCGAACGTGGTTGATACAACGCTAAGCCAGGTCTACAACGGAATCGGTGCTGAATCCCCCACAATCATCAAGGCAGTCGATGCTACGGCAGGTGAAGTGGTGATGAGCGGGGGCAAGGTCGTTGAAGCTGTATTCTCCTCGAACAGCGGCGGCGTCACAGCCGATCCGTCTGAGGTATGGAACAGCGGCGGCAGCAGTACCTTTGTGAGTGTGGCCAGCCCCGAGGATAATGCGGCAGCTGGTTCATCCAAGAAGTGGTATTACCTGCTGCTGGACAGCGGTGTCTCCGGTTACGCCCGTGAAGATAATATCAAACTGACAGGGGACAAGACGGCTGCCGGACTGCCGGTTGCTACAGCTACGACCAAGGATGTGAATATCCGGCCGCTGCCTGTCGTTGAGAGCAGTGTTCCAGCTTCAGGCAAGCTGAATCCCGGCCAGAATGCCGTTGTGCTGAATCAGGTCTATGAATCCGGCAGCTACAGCTGGATCAAGGGTCCCTATTCTTCAGCCGAGCTGCTGAAGAGCCTGGCCGGCAAAACCAGCGGTACCCTGCCCTCCTCCATAACCAGTCTTCAGGTGACCCGGCGCGGGCCATCGGGAAGAGCGGTGGAGGTCAAGGCGAACGGGCAGGTTCTGCAGGTGAAGTACCCGGATTTGTTCCGCTCCTCCTTCGGCGGATTACCGAGTACTTTGTTTGATATTGTACCTGCCGGAAGTTATACTGTACTAGGCGCTGACGGCTCTACAGCCGACATTGGCAGCTCCACATCAGCAGGAGTCTTGTCCGCCTCGGGCCAAGTGACTGCGGGCGGCAGCGGCACGGTTGTGATGGGTGCGGATCAGACGTCCAGAGTCTTAACCGGCAGTCCGGGATTCTATTTCATCGGCTGGGGTTACGGGCACGGACTCGGCATGTCCCAATGGGGCGTGAAGGGGATGGCGGACAAAGGGTATGATTATAAGCAAATATTGCAACACTATTTCAGTAACGTTACTATCATTAAGAATTAAGGAATGAAGACTCTATCATGAATGTAGATCATTACGATTTCAATTTGCCGGAAGAGCTGATTGCCCAGACTCCGCTGGCTGACCGCAGTTCATCCAGGCTGCTGCTTGTGAACAAGGAGAGCGGCCAGCTGGACCACGGGCATTTCACGGATATATTGGGGCAATTCCGCCCCGGAGATACGCTGGTGCTGAATGATACACGGGTCATTCCCGCCAGACTGTTCGGTGTCAAGGAAGATACCGGAGCGAAGGCAGAGGTCCTGCTGCTGAAGAATCTCGAAGGGGACCGCTGGGAAGCACTGGTGAAGCCCGGCAAGAAGCTGAAGACCGGAGCGGTTATCATCTTCAGTGAAGAGCTTCGCGCAGTTATCGAAGAAGAAGCCGACATGGGCGGCCGGACGCTCCGCTTCATCTATCAGGGGATCTTCCAGGAGATTCTGGACAGGCTCGGCTCGATGCCTCTCCCTCCGTACATTAAGGAAACTCTGGATGACCGTGAACGGTATCAGACGGTTTATGCCCGGCATGAAGGCTCGGCTGCCGCGCCGACAGCAGGACTACATTTCACTAATGTGCTGCTGGAACAGATTGCAGCCATCGGTGTGAATATCGCTTATATTACACTCCATGTGGGTCTTGGCACCTTCCGCCCGATGTCAGTCGAGACGGTGGAAGAGCATGTAATGCATGCGGAGTATTTCGAGTTATCCCAGGCAACGGCGGATTTGCTGAATGAGGCCAGAGCAAGGGGCGGAAGAATAATCGCTGTAGGAACAACCTCCTGCCGGACCCTTGAGACCGTAGGCAGACAATGCCAGGGCGGTCCGATTGAGGCATGCAGCGGCTGGACGGATATTTTTATCTATCCGGGTTATGAATTCACTGTCGTCAATGCATTGATTACCAATTTCCATCTGCCCAAGTCAACCTTGGTCATGCTGGTGAGCGCTTTGGCTGGCCGGGAGCTGATTCTCGCCGCCTATGAAGAAGCGATTAAGCAGCGGTACCGGTTCTTCAGCTTCGGCGATGCAATGTTCATTTATTAAGCAAGAGGAAGGGTTAAACTAATGGCAGCAATCACTTACGAACACATTAAGACCTGTAAGCAATCCGGAGCACGGCTCGGCAGAGTCCACACTCCGCACGGAATTATTGACACACCAACCTTCATGCCGGTGGGCACGCAAGCTACCGTCAAAACCATGAGTCCGGAAGAGCTTAAACAAATGGAGGCACAGATTATTCTGAGCAATACCTACCATTTGTTCCTTCGTCCGGGCCATGAGATCATCGGTGAGGCGGGCGGCCTGCACAAGTTCATGAATTGGGACCGTCCCATCCTGACCGACAGCGGAGGGTTCCAGGTATTCTCCCTGAGCGACATGCGTAAGATCACCGAAGAAGGGGTTCATTTCCGCTCCCATTTGAACGGCGACAAGAAGTTTCTGTCTCCGGAAGTGGCGATGGAGATCCAGAACGCTCTCGGCTCCGATATTATGATGGCCTTCGATGAATGTCCGCCTTATCCGGCAGAATATGAGTATGTCCGCAAATCCCTCGAACGCACCACCCGCTGGGCCGAACGGTGCCTTAAGAGCCATGCCCGTCCTAACGATCAGGGGCTGTTCGCCATCGTACAGGGAGGCATGCACGAGGATCTCCGCCGCCAGAGCGCGGCTGATTTGACTTCCATGGATTTCCCGGGGTATGCTATTGGAGGGCTCAGCGTCGGAGAGTCCAAGCAGCTTATGTATGAAGTGCTGGATTATACGGTTCCGCTGCTGCCGCAAGGGAAACCGCGCTATTTGATGGGCGTAGGTTCACCGGATGCACTGCTGGAAGGGTCAATCCGCGGAATAGACATGTTCGACTGCGTACTGCCTACCCGTATTGCCCGTAATGGAACAACGATGACCAGTCAGGGAAGACTCGTAGTGCGCAATGCGCAGTATGCCCGTGATTTCGGGCCGCTAGATCCGGAGTGTAACTGCTATACCTGCCGGAATTATTCCCGCGCTTATCTGCGTCATCTGATCAAGGCCGACGAGACCTTCGGCTTACGGCTGACAACGTACCATAACTTACACTTCCTGCTGGAATTGATGCGTAAAGTGCGTGAAGCCATCATGGAAGACCGGCTGCTTGATTTTCGCGATGAGTTTTTTGCACAATACGGATTATATGATAATCTAAAAGGCTTCTAAACGGTTCTGAGTGGAGTGTTCATGTTTATTCTTGAAAGGGGGGAAATAAGATGTCACAGTTTTATATGGCAGCAGGTACAGGCGGCGGAGGCAGCATACTGGGTCTGGTAGGTCCGTTTGTACTTATGTTTGTTGTGTTCTACTTCCTGCTGATTCGTCCGCAGCAGAAGAAGACCAAGGCACGCAACGGAATGCTCAAAGCTCTGAAAAAAGGCGATAAGGTAGTTACCATCGGCGGTCTTCACGGAACCATCATGGAGATTTCGGATGACATTGTTATCTTGCGGGTTAACGATGTGACCCGGTTGACCTTTGACCGGGGTTCGATCAGTCATGCAGTAGTGGAAGTAGAGGACAAGATGTAAGATCTCTGCACCAAATTACATAAAACCGGCGTTTTCTCTTTGGAGAAAACGCCGGTTTTTTTATCCTTCTATCCAGGACGGCGTAGCCGTTTCTGCTTGGAAATATATAGATTGAACTTGAAAATATACAGAGAGGGAAAAGTGGCGGAGGAGAATATTGGCACACGGCCATCCCATAACAGAAAACTTAAAAGTTCAATCTATATAGAAGGTTTTCATTTAGCGTGAATTGGTTACCCGGCCCCGGACTCTCAGATTCTCTTCGCCGCTGCGCAGTGTAAGTCTGGCAAGCGGTACAGCAATCGCTGTGGACACGACAGCCAGTAAGGTACCCCCGAGCATATCCGTCAGCCAGTGAATCCCGAGATAGAAGATCCCGAATACGATGGCCACAGCGGAGACTGTAGTAATGACCATCCAGCGGCGGTTGCCGGAACGGAAGGCCAGGAGGGCCATGGATACAGAGATTGCCGTATGCAGGCTCGGGAAGCAGTTATTCAGCCCGGACAGCGGGCGGTATTCCTGTTCAAACTTTGGAAAAACATCCAGCATGGTGAACCTTACCCCTGCGGGCACATAGGACCATACTTCGTTTACCGGGAAATACAGATAGAATGGGATTGCAATAGCGTAAGTTAAGATAATAGTGTAACAGGTCGCATAGAGGATTACGCGATTCTTTTCCAGTAGATAGATACCAAGTGAGGCCGCCAGCACGGCTTGAAGCATGAAAATATAGAAGAAGACAATGATTGGAGTCAGCCAAGGTGCATAGAACAGATCTTGAACCATACGGACAAAATGCCCTTCAAGGCCGAACACAAAACCTGTATAGTCTGCGGTCAGGCGCATCTTCTCTTCAATCTGCAGCTCATATTTATTCAGGGCAAGAATGCCGAACATTCCTATAATAATGAGCGCGAATTTATAAGAGCGCAGCAGCTCTCTCCCGATTTCGACTAAGGCCATCAGTGGATTGCGCCGGGCGCCGATCCAGATTAGTATCACAACAATGGCAACGGTATATACAACTACTAAATTCATGGACTGGTAAAGCAAAGCATTCGAAGCCTCCTTGATAAATCGTTCATATGAAGTCAGACATACGTAGTGTACCATATTTTCAAGGTTAGGTTTCAATTTTTAGGAATTATATTAATTAGGATTTTTGTAAATTAACCCCAAACATTCCCCCAAGTGCGCTTATGCCCGCAGCCGCCAGAACCCAGAGGAAATCCATTCCTGCAGGGGAACTGTCAAGAGCCAGAAATCCGATCAGCAGCACCGCCAAACCGTAGAACAGACCCGTCAGCGCCCCTTGGTACCAGCCTTTGCGGAGAGCCCGGCTGCCTGCGGTCAATCCTCCAAAAGCGGCAGCAACACCGTGTACAATATAGGTGTACATAGTGAGATCCTGTTCCTGGAGTCCGCTGCCCCAGAGCAGGAGGGAAAGGATGAACGCACCCAGCATCATCCACAGGAACGAGCGGATTAAACCCGACAATACAGGACTTGATATTTTCCATGAGAATAGACGCCTGATCAGAGACATGGTAAGACCTCCTAAAAAGTTTGTTAACCGGATACTAATTATTGTATGGGGGGGCTTGCCCCAATAGTACAAGAATGGCCGACATGAATTTTACCAGTAATTAATCAGCAGATTTCCGCATGTTCCCTCGGCCGGCAGGCCAGAATAGGTGTACATTAATCCGCCCGCAGGGTGACAGACCTCCCGGGTGAGAAGCGGAAGGGGAGCTAAGAGAATATGTTGTTCCAGCATATTACTGCCCACATCTTTCTGACCGTGCTGATGTATATCTTCATTTTCCTGAGTATGCGGATCATGGGTAAACGCGAAATCGGCAAGCTGTCGGTGTTTGATCTCACGATTTCCATTATGATTGCCGAGATCGCTGTGTTTGTAATTGAAGATATCGAACGGCCCATCTATGACGGGCTTGTTCCAATGGCGATCCTGGTGCTGATTCAGGTGATCGTCGCCCAGCTCAGTCTGAAGAGCCGGAAGATGCGCCTGCTGATGGACGGCAGGCCCAGTATCCTGATCTCGGACGGCAAGCTGCACCGGGGCGAGATGCGCAAGCAGCGGTATAACATTGATGACCTGCTGCTGCAGCTCCGCGGGCAGAACATTGTCAGCCCGGCAGATGTGGAGTTTGCGATCCTGGAGACAAGCGGGCAGTTAACGGTGATCGAGAAGAATAAGAGTGTGACCTCGTCCAATCAGTCCGGCAACAGCAGCTCAGGGGCAGAGCGCAAAGAGCAGAACGGAGAAAGCCAGAAGAATTCAAAGGAAACACAATCATCCGGCGATTCTGCTTCCGTGAAACTGCCGAAGCATAAGATCCGTTATGAAGGCCTGCCGATTCCGCTGATTATGGACGGGAAGGTGCAGGACAGCAATCTGGAGATGATCGGCAAGAACAGGTTCTGGCTTAGAACCCAGATTCGTCAGAAGGGTGTCTCCGATTTCCGTGATGTCTTTCTGTGCTCAGTCGATCATAAGGGGCAGCTCTATATTGACCCGATTAAGCCCAGATAAGGCCGCAAGACCTAAGACCTAACTGCGCCAGCGTCTGAAGAAGGGCACACGCTCCAGGTCACGCCTGGAGATCAGGCCGGATAACAGGCAGATACTAAGATAGATCGCCATCCCGCAGGCAGCAGCGGCCAGGAATTGTATCCACTGGGATGACGAGACGGGTACAGAGGTATAGACGTATGACATCCCGGCAGCCATGATGATTGTGGCCGCTGTGATTTTGAGCAGGTCGGACCATTTCAGGGACAATGCAGTTAACCGGATCACACTATATCCATGCAGAAGTGTAACGAGCAGGCTGTTAACCATAATGGCGATAATGGCTCCCAGGATTCCGTATTCGGGCCGGGAGGCCAGCAGGAGAATCAGCAGGATTTTGATAACCGCCCCTATCAGCGTATTGATAAGTGCCTTCCCCGGCCGGTCCATCGCCTGAAGCGCAGCCTGCAGCGGAGCCTGGACGTAGAGGAAGACAGCGAACGGGGCCATCATCCGCAGCATAGGTGCCGTATCCGCTGCGTTGCCATACATGAGCGTACATAGCGGTACGGCAAGAATATACATAACGGCAGCAAACGGGGCACCGGTTACCATAGCGAGCCGCAGTGCCTGATGCATTCTTTTATGAATCGTGGGCAGATCATTGCGTGCGGCTGCCTCGGACAAGGAAGGGACGAGGGAAACGGCCAGCGAAGAGCTGAGTACACCCGGCAGGAGCAGCAGCGGGATCACCATTCCCTGCAATGAACCATATTGCGCAGTTGCGGCAGCGGTGGCGATTCCGGCCAGTGCGAGGCTGCGTACAGTAATAATAGACTCCAGGAGATAGGAGAATGAGCCGATCAGGCGTCCGGCTGTTACCGGTACAGAAATGCCTATTAGCCGTCTTAGGACAGGTGCTGTTGTCTGTGCAGGATCGCTTCCGGCACTCCCTTGCATATCCTGAATAGTCATATCAACGGCAGAGGGGAGCTCAGACCTGTCTTTTTTGTCGTTCAAATAATATTGCCCCAGCAGAGCCAGCATTCCGGCAATCTCTCCTACCGTAACGCCTAGCATCGCACCGGCAGCCGCAAAGGCAATTCCCTTCGGCAGCAGCAGCCAGGAGAACCACAGCATGAAGAAGATCCGGATGACCGACTCCAGCACGGAGGAGAACGCCGATGGAATCATATTCTGCCTGCCTTGGAAGTACCCCCGGTAGATGGACGAAACAGCAACGATTGCGATCATGGGGGTCATGCTGACAAAGGTATAATAGACACGCCGGTCCGTCAGAAGAACACTGGATACCCAGGAGGCGCTGAACAGGGCCACAAAGGTGAACAGAACCCCCAGCGACAGACTGAGGACAAGGCCCGTATGCAGGATTTTGCGCGATTGCTCCGGACGGTTCTCCCCCTCGGCTTCAGCGACCAGCTTGGCAATCGCCAGGGGGATGCCGCCGGTAATGACTGTGATCAGCACAATGAAAAACGGGTATCCAAGCTGATACAGCCCCACCCCTTCGGCGCCGATAATCCGTGGCAGGGCAATCCGGGGGATGAAGCCAAGCATCCGGTTGATGATCCCGGCGAATAGCAGGATGATCGTTCCTTGTATAAAACTCTGTTTCCTCAAAGGGCACTCCTTCTTCCCGCAAATGAAATGAAACTGCCAGTGAACTTTCGTGATCCCGAGGTAGGCTTGTATAAGGATATGCGGGTACAGGCCTACTCCATGACAAGCATTCCATAGCAGACAAGTTTTTTGACCGAAAGCAGGAAAGTATGACCGGCAGGTCGAATATCTACCCTGAACATGCGTAATTGAGGATTCTTTGGAGGTGCCCACACGTGGAATCGGAACAATGGAGATACGACGAGCTTAGTGAAGAGATCGAAGCCATGTGCATCAGCAAAGCGGAGGAATTCCGGCTCCTCGGCTATGAATATGTGACCGGTAAGGATATTTGGGACTGTATCAGCCGTAATTATGCCAAGGAAGGAAGACCTCCCCTGCATAAACTGGTCAATGATATTTATTCGCTCAAATCGGGGAGTTATATGACTTATCTGACACTGGCAGCCTACCGGGGATTGAATTAATAGACTAATTTGTCCAAAAGGAACGATTTTCTTTTGCAAACAGGTACAGGAAGCAGTAAAGTAAGTAAGGTAAGTTTGGACTTGTCCTATCTAACGGAGGTCTCTGGCCTACAGCAGAACCGGCCGTTTCTTTGTGTGAATCCGGCACCGTCATTCCTTCTGAATTGACGGTCATTTCGCACGTAGCTATAATAGGAATATTGAGTAATGAAAGGGGAACTAGCTAGAGCATGAAGAGAATGTTGAGCTTTATCATTACTGTGGTCGTTCTAACCGGCGCCATGGTATTTACAACTCCCGGGCTGCTGGACAGAGTCCGTCTGGGTCTTGACCTCAAGGGCGGATTTGAAATTCTGTACCACGCAGAGCCAATGGATACGGGAGGAACCCTGACCCGTGCTTCGCTGCAAAAAACAGCAGAGAGTCTGGAAAAGCGGGCGAATGCACTCGGAACAAGCGAGCCTGAGGTGACAACCGAAGGTACGGACCGGATCCGTCTGAAGATTGCTGGTGTTACCGATGAGGCAGAGGTCCGCAAGAAAATGAAAGAACCCGCAGTTCTGACCTTCCGCAGTGCTAAGGAAGGGGATAAGCCCGGAGTGTACAGCAAGATTGAACTCGTGGGCAGTGACTTTGTAGAGGGCGCTGCAGAGGTTCAACGCGATAATCTGAACCGTCCTGAGATCAGTATCTCCATTAAGAACAAGGAGAAATTCGCGGAAATTACCGAGCGCCTGCTGGGTAAAGAGCTCGCTATTTATCTCGATGAGAACTTGTTATCTTCGCCCCCAACAGTAAGACAAGTCCTCACAGATGGTAAAGCTTCGATCTCCGGGGGATATACACTAGATGAAGCCCGTGAGATTGCCGATACGATTAACCTCGGTGCATTGCCGCTGAAGCTTACGGAGAAATATTCCCAGAGCGTAGGGGCAACACTTGGCAAGCAGTCCTTGAATGATACCGTCAGAGCAGGTATTGTCGGTTCCGTGATTATTTTGCTCTTCATGTTGTTCATGTACCGTCTTCCGGGCGTACTGGCCAGCTTCGCGCTGATCCTGCACACGTGGCTGCTGATTCTGGTGTTTGTTCTGGCTGACTTTACGCTGACCCTTCCCGGTATCGCCGCGTTCATTCTCGGTATAGGGATGGCTGTCGATGCCAATATCATAACCAATGAACGGATCAGGGAAGAAATCCGCAGCGGGAAGGGCATTATGTCCTCCGTCAAAGCAGGGAACAAGACCTCCTTCCGTACGGTTATGGATGCGAATGTAACCACTATTATCGTGGCGGCTGTCATGTTCGCCTTCGGTACAGGTGCGGTAAAAGGCTTCGCGCTGATTCTGATCGTGGAAATTGTACTTAGTATTGTAACAAACCTTTATTTTGCCCACTGGCTGCTGACAGTGCTGGTTAAAGCCGGCGCGCTCAAGAAGCCGAAGCAATTTGGGGTAAAGGAGAGTGACATCAGTGCGCTTTAAGAAAGAGCTGGATTTCGTACATTTAAGCAAATTCTTCTATATCTTCTCGATAGCCCTTACGGTGGCGGGTCTGATCTTTCTGGCAACCTTCGGCCTGAATTACAGCGTAGATTTCAAGGCCGGGTCCAACGTGGACGTAGCCCTTTCCAAGAGTATCACACTGGATCAGCTGAAGCCGGCTTTGAATGAAGCAGGCATTGGAGATGATCCCACTATTACCGTTGGTGATAAGCGGGTTAATATCCGCTATGATCAAGAGCTGAGTGATACGCAAAGTGAAAGCCTCAAGAAGTCAATCAACAAGATTGATGAGAAGGCATCCTTTGAGATCAACACCGTGGATACCGAAATGGCTAAGGAACTGGCCCGCAATGCGATCTATTCGGTGCTGCTCGCCAGTATCGGGATTATTATTTATGTAAGTATCCGTTTTGAATGGCGTTTTGCGCTGGCATCCATTGTGGCGCTGCTCCATGATGCTTTTATGGTTGTAGCGATCTTCTCCATCTTCCGTCTGGAGGTGGACATAACCTTCATTGTCGCGGTGCTGACCATTATCGGTTACTCGATTAACGATACTATCGTTATCTTTGACCGGATCCGTGAGAATCTGCGCTTCGGCAAACAGAAGTCGTATGAGGATCTTAAGGAGCTGGTCAACAAGAGTGTGGCGCAGACGCTCATGCGTTCGCTATATACAGCATTCACTGTATTTATTGCCGCGTTCTTCCTGCTGATCATGGGCGGCGAGTCGATCAAGATGTTCTCGCTTGCCATGGTTATCGGTCTGCTCTTCGGAGCCTATTCATCCATCTTTATCGCAAGCCCGCTCTGGCTGCTCCTGAAGAAACGCCAGAAGCCGGCGGTGAAGACCCCGGCCAAAGTCTAACACCCGGTTGTCCTTCAAGCCGCGTCAGTAGCGACGCGGCTTTTCGGAATCTTCGGATCAGGAAGTCACGCCGATTTCATCATCATGAGATTACCTGCTAGTGGTAAGGAGGGCCTCGTTATGAATGACAAACAATTACCCCCAAGAGAAACCGTTGTCTGGACCGGAATACTTAGTGATACTCTACTGGCTGTAGCCAAAGGCAGTATCGGTTATCTGTCGGGCAGCAAGGCATTGATGGGGGATGCCATCTATTCTGGAGCAGATGCCGCTGCCAAGCTGGCAGGGGTGATTCCGTGGAACCGGAAGCAGAGTCACAAGGCTGCAGGCTCAGCAGTACGCAGCCGGTCTGCGCAAGGAAGCAAGGAGCCGATGGCGGCTATTCTATTCTCTGTGCTGATTCTTATGGGCGGGCTGCAGGTGGCCTTCTCGGCGATCCGCGATTTGACCCGGGGACATTTGTCGGCACCGGGGCAGTCAGCGCTTGCCGCTGTCCTGCTGTGCATTGTGTTCAAAGAGGCTGTGTTTCAATATCAATACCGTTATCACAAAAAAAAGGGCGACGGCAGTCATGCCGCCTATGCTGATAGCCACCGGTTCAGCCTATATACGTCTATAACTGTCTTCATCGGGATTGCCCTGGCGATGACGGGAGGATACCTGAACTGGCATCCTCTGCTGTATATGGACCCTATCGCAGCCCTGCTCGCCGGTTGTCTGATTCTCCGCAAAGGCTATTCATTAATTACTTCCTCGGTGTACAAAAGAATACAGGAGCTTCCTTCCGAGGAAGCGGCCAGCTTCATTGAGACGGTTCAGCGTGTGCATGGAGTCATCCGTGTCGAGCAGCTAAGCGCACTGGAGGAAGGCAGTTATGTGAATCTTCACGTGAAGATCAGTGTGAACCCGCGGATCAGCGTGATGGAAGCCCAGGATATTTCGGAATGTGCCCGGAAGCTGCTGCAGCACCGGTTCGTTCATGTTGGTGAGGTTCATATGGATGTTGTGCCGTATGATCCGGGTTACCCTTATAAAAGCAATCATGAGCTCGTGGACAACGATATTCCCACGCTGCTTCAGTAGTCTGCAAGGTGAGAGAAAGGTGAGCTGTATTGCTTCATTCAAAAACAACATGGCAATCTCCGGCAGCCGATTCCGAGCGTATTTCGGAACTGGCCCGGAGCCTTTCTATTTCTCCGCTCCTTTCCTCCCTGCTGGTGCAAAGAGGCATGGATACCGCTGAACTGGCACGGGTATTTATGGATGGCGGAGCGGAAGATAGACATGATCCATTCCTGCTCAAAGGAATGGCTGAGGCTGTGCCGCGGATTCAGAAGGCACTGCAGGAAGAAGAGCATATTTTGGTATACGGTGATTATGATGCGGACGGAGTGTCCAGCACTGCGTTGATGATCTACCTTCTGCGTCATCTGGGCGCCTCTTTTGACATTTATATCCCCCATCGTTCCAATGAAGGTTATGGACTGCATAATCATGCGCTCGACTGGGCGCTCCAGCAGGGTGTATCTCTCGTTATTACGGTAGATACTGGTATCAGTGCTTATCATCAGATAGCCTATGCCAGAGAGCTGGGGATTGATGTCATTGTTACTGATCATCATGAACCGCCTGAACAACTGCCCGAGGCTTATGCCCTTATTAATCCCAAGCTGCCGGACTGCCCTTATCCCTTCAAGGGTCTGGCCGGAGTGGGAGTGGCTTATAAGCTGGCTGAGGCGCTGCTTGGCAGTGAGGTGCCCGAGGAATGGTGTGAGATTGCCGCTATCGGTACGGTCGCTGATCTGATGCCGCTGCTGGGAGAGAACCGCAGTCTTGTCCGCAGGGGCCTCCGCAGTATGCGGAATTCGTCATTCCCGGGTATCCGGGCGCTGCTCTCGGTAGGCGGAATTACGATGAACACCGTCAGTGCGGTGAATATCGCCTTCGGGATGGCACCGCGAATTAATGCCAGCGGAAGACTGGATCACGCCGGACGGGCAGTTACGCTGCTGACCACGGAAGATGCGGCTGAAGCGGAGCAATTCGCCGGAGAGCTTGACCTGCTGAATAAGGAACGTCAGCTGGTTGTGGAGCGGATTGTCCAGGAAGCTACGGCCAAGCTGGAGCAGAGAATCAGCCGGAGCGGACTGCCGGATATTATTGTACTGGCGGAACAGGGCTGGAATGTCGGTGTAGTCGGCATTGTAGCCTCCAAGCTGCTGGAACGGTACTACCGTCCGGTAATTATTCTGGATATTCACCCGGATACCGGAATGTGCAAAGGCTCAGCCCGTTCAATTCCAGGACTTGATATCTATGCGGCCTTATCCGCTTGTGCCGGACTGATGGACCACTTCGGAGGACATCCGGCCGCTGCCGGTATGAGCCTGCCGCAGGATAAGCTCGAAGCCTTCGATGCAGCGCTGAACAGCTATGCCGCCTCTATCCTGACACCGGAGGACTTCGTAGCTGTAACAACTGCAGACGGCGAGGTGTCCATTGCCGATCTGACCCTGCAGGCAGCGCTTGAGCTGGAACGGCTGGCTCCGTTCGGGATGGCGAATCCGTTGCCGAAGTTCATTCTGCGCGGAGTGGCTGTCAAGGAGACCCGCAAGATGGGCCAGGACGGCAAGCACCTGAAGCTTGTCCTGCAACAGGACAAGCTGACGATTGAAGCTGTAGCCTTCGGTAAGGGCCCGCTGGCCGAGCTGCTTCCGGACGGCACTATCGTGGATGTACTCGCGGAGCTGTCCGTCAATGAATGGAACGGCTCACGCAAGCCCCAGCTGATGCTGCAGGATCTTGCGGTGCCGAATGCACAACTGTTCGACCTGCGCGGCGCAGCGGATGCGGTCAAGCAGGCGGCGCATATACATGAGCTGCTGCGTACCTATAACGGCAGCAGTCCGGGCAGGAGTGCGGCAGTATTTCAGAACAGCCGGACGACGCCGCTGCGTGATCTGAAGGGCATGTCCCTCTGGGTATATGATGAGGCTGCCGGGATCTCTGCTGTACACCAGCCGGAGGCAGGGCATGACGAGGCGGGGATCTCGCTGCTATGTCTGCTGGATATGCCTGAGTCTCCGGAGCAGCTTGAGGCACTGTTCGCTGCTTTTCCTCAGGCAGAGAATATTGCCCTGCTGCATTCGATCCGCGACGGGCGGGACCGGCTGCAGATTCCTACACGTGATCATTTCAAATCGTTATATAAATGGATTGCTTCGATCGCCGCTTCTCCAACTCCTGAGCATGAAGTGCTGCTGCGGCTCAGCCGCCAGTCTGCGCTGGGTGTGCGTATGGTGAGCCGGATGCTCGATGTGTTTGACGAGCTTGATTTCATTGAACGCAGCGGGGGAAGCATCACCTTTGTCCCGCAGCCTGCCGCGAAGAGTCTGACCGCCTCAGAGCATTTCGTCAGACTGGGCAAGACGGCGGAGATGGAGCAGTATTTCATGGAGGGCAGCCGCAGTGAATTGCAGGAATTTATGCTGTCGCGCAATTTAGGCGCTTCATAGCAGTTGCAGAATGGTTTTGGGGTTAGGGTTCAAATAAGGTAATTTCAGTGAGGCATTCCTCACAACTTTTAGGAGATGATGATGTTGGATTTCAAAAACAATATTCGCGTAATTCCTGATTTTCCGCAGGCTGGAATCAGCTTCAAGGATATTACTACACTGCTGAAGGACGGCGCTGCGTACCGTGCAGCCATTGATGAGCTTAAGGCTCTGGTCGCACATCTGGAGATTGACGTTATTGCCGGACCGGAAGCGCGCGGCTTTGTAGTGGGCGCCCCGCTGGCTTATGCACTGGGTGTAGGCTTCGTACCCATCCGCAAAAGCGGCAAGCTTCCCTATGAGACCATTGAAGTGGGCTATGATCTGGAGTACGGCAAGGATACGCTGGCTGTACATACCGACGCCATCAAGCCCGGCCAAAAGGTGCTGATCGCTGATGATCTGCTGGCTACCGGCGGTACGATTGCTACCTCGGTAAGTCTGGTGGAACAGCTCGGCGGGCAGGTGGTCGGTGCTGCATTCCTGATCGAGCTGACCGCTCTGGCCGGACGTAATAAGCTGTCGGATATTGAAGTCGTTACGTTGTTGACTTACGAGGATTAATTTTACCCGGTTAACTTTTCCCGGGAAATATAAAAGCGGACTGCTGTCGAATGAAGACAGCAGTCCGCTTTTTGTTATGTCAGCCCCAGTTATAAATTCATTAATGAGATGATAGTAACGGAGGGGGATTTTGAAGCTGTAGGAGCGGAAGCGTCCGCCTTTGTCACCGGATTTCCAACGCGTTAAGCGGTATAAATCAAGAAATCTGGTGACAACAGCGGCCGTAAGTTCAAAATTCACCGCAGTTACGGTCAGCATCGCATAATAGACATTTATTTAATGAGCAGACTTCTCAGATTCCTGTTCATTGGACAAGCCCAGAACCTCAATCAATTTGAAGAGTATGGCGAGAACCATACCGACGATTGTCGCCAGCGCCATCCCTTTCAGCTCTACACCGCCAAGCTTAAGCGAGATGCCGCTGATTCCTACAACCAGTACAAGCGTCGCCAGAATCATGTTGGTAGCTTTGGAGAAATCGACTTTCTGCTCTACAAAAATACGCAGTCCCGACGCTGCAATGACGCCGAACAGCAGCAGCGACACACCGCCCATAACCGGCAGCGGAATGTTGGCAATGACCGAGGAGAAGGTCCCTGAGAACGACAGTACGATGGCGATCACAGCAGCTCCGGCGATCACGAATACCGAATACACTTTGGTTAATGCCATAACGCCGATATTTTCACCATAGGTAGTGTTTGGAGTAGACCCCAAGAATCCGGACAGTACTGTTGAAATCCCGTTACCCATCAGCGAGCGGTCCAGCCCCGGATCTTTGGTCAGGTCTTTGCCGACAATGTTGCTGGTGACCAGCAAATGGCCGATATGCTCAACAATAACAACCAGAGATACAGGAATGATGGTTAAGATAACCTGCCAGTCGAAGGACGGGGTAATAATCGTTGGATGGGAGAGGAAGCTTGCTTCAGAGATGGCACTTGTATTAACCTGACCCAAGATATAAGCGAGTACATAACCGGTAACGATACCGATGAGGATGTGAATGATTTTGGGGAAGCCGCGGAATAACACGGAGCCGAGTACGGTGACGCCGAGCGTGACAAGCGACAAGGTAATGGCTTTGCCGTCAGGAGTCCAGTCGCTGACCGCCACCCCTTCAGGAGCAATCAGTCCGGCCATACGTGCGGCTACGGGTACAAGCTCCAGTCCGATAGTTGCTACGATAGCTCCCATAACTGCCGGAGGGAATACGATATCAATCCAGCCGGTACCGGCATAACGTACAATTAAGGCAACCAGAATGAAAATAACACCGGTAACGATAAATGCGCCAAGTGCAAGCGAATATCCATGCTCATGATCGCCGGAGTGTTCTTTCAGCACAAGCAGTACCGGAGAGATGAAGGCGAAGCTCGAACCCAGATAAGCGGGGATTTTGCCGCGGCAGATCAGAATGTAGAGCAGGGTGCCGATACCGTTCATCAGCAGGATCATGCCGGGATCTACCCCGAACAGGTTGGGAACAAGCACGGTGCTGCCGAACATGGCGAACAGATGCTGAAGACTCAGGAGGAAACCCGGGCCCCAAGGGAGTCTTTCGTTAACTTGAATTTCGCGTTGCAATGGAGTTCACTTCTCTTTCTGATCTAATTTGAGGTAGCAGCTTGATTTTTCTTCTCTTTTTACAAAACCGCCTTTACTAGATTAAATAGATCGGGGGATTTTTACAACAACATTTTTGCCCGCGCCACAAAATTGTCTTTTCTTGACCCTTTACCTGTCAGGAATCCCACGCTATGGCAAGTGTTGACGGAATCCCTCGTAAGCGTCATAATTATAGACAACTTTAACCTGAGCGTAATGCAGCCGGGAACATATGGAACCTGCAAATTCTGCATGGCTTGCAGGTTCATTTTATTATAGAAGGGAAACGGATACGACGAGAATGGGCATAGAGCAACTAACCGAAAAGGCTGGCGCCTATATAAAAGAAAAAGATCTTCTCCGCATCCGTGAAGCTTACGAATTCGCCGATCAGGCTCATCATGGGCAGGTCCGGAAATCGGGGGAGCCATACATTCTGCATCCGCTGGCGGTCGCAGATATTGTCGTCAATATGCAAATGGATGTTATCTCCATTATTGCTGCGCTGCTGCATGATGTTGTGGAAGATACAACGGTGTCTCTGGAGCAGATCCGCACGAAATTTGGCGATACCTGCGCAATGCTCGTGGACGGTCTGACCAAGCTGGAACGCATCCGCTTCCGCTCCAAGGAAGAGCAGCAGAACGAGAATTACCGCAAGATGTTCATCGCCATGGCCCAGGATATCCGGGTGATCGTGATTAAGCTGGCGGACCGTCTGCATAATATGCGCACGCTCAAATACCAGTCGGAAGAGAGTCAGCGCCGGATTTCTTATGAGACGCTGGAGATTTTTTGTCCCATTGCTGACCGCCTGGGGATTTCAGCGATTAAATGGGAGATGGAGGATATTGCCCTCCGTTATCTGAATCCGCAGCAGTACTACCGGATCGCCAATCTTGTACACAAGAAGCGGGCAGAACGCGAGCAGTTCATCGACAGTGTCATCGGCCGCATCCGCTCGAAGCTGGATGAGATGGGGATCGACGGGGATCTTTCGGGACGCCCGAAGCATATTTACAGTGTCTATAACAAGATGAACACCAAGAACAAGCAGTTCAATGAAATCTATGATCTGCTGGCTATCCGCATTATCGTCGACAATATTAAGGATTGTTATGCCACTTTGGGCATTATTCATACTCTTTGGAAGCCGATGCCTGGCCGGTTCAAGGATTATATCGCTATGCCTAAGGCGAACATGTACCAGTCTTTGCATACAACAGTGGTAGGTCCCGGAGGGGAGCCGACTGAGGTTCAGATCCGTACCTGGGAGATGCACCGCACGGCTGAATTCGGGATCGCAGCCCACTGGGCGTATAAGGAAGGCAGCAGCAACAATGTCAATCCGGAGAACCGGATGCCGTTTTTCCGCGAGATCCTGGAGCTGCAGCATGAAGCCAAGGATGCGGAAGAATTCGTGGAATCGCTCAAAATGGACTTTTTCTCCGATCTGGTCTTCGTGTTCACACCTAAGGGTGAGGTTGTGGAGTTGCCTGCCGGCTCTGTGCCGCTGGATTTCGCATTCCGTATCCATACCGAGGTTGGCAACCGGACGATCGGCTCCAAGGTGAATGGGCGTATTGTGCCGCTTGACCATAAGCTGAAGACCGGGGATATCGTGGAGATTCTGACCTCGAAGAATTCGTACGGACCCAGCCGTGATTGGCTGAAGATTGCCCAGTCCTCCCATGCGCGGAGCAAGATCAAGCAATGGTTCAAGAAGGAGAAACGCGAAGAGAACGTTGAAAAGGGCCGCGAGGCCATCGAACGCGAGCTGAAGCGCCTGAACGTGGAGGTCTCCGACTGGCTGACCGAAGATAAACTGTCGGAGGCTGCGAAGAAGTTCGCCTTCAACGATGTTGAGGATATGCTGTCGGCTGTCGGCTTCGGCGGAATTACCGCCGCGCAGATTGCTTCCAAGCTGACCGAGAAGCTGCGCAAGGACCAGGAAGACGCCGCAGGACATCTGGAGCTTACCTCCGAGATGAAGGCCATTAAATCCAGCGGAGAGAAGCGCAATCAGCCGACCAACGGAGTCCGTGTCAAAGGCATCGACAATCTGCTGGTACGCTTCGCGCGATGTTGTAACCCCGTGCCCGGCGACGATATTATCGGTTATGTCACCCGTGGACGCGGCGTATCCGTGCACCGTGAGGATTGTCCGAATATTCCGAATGAGATGGACGGGGAGGAAGCAGCCCGCGTGATCGAAGTGGAATGGGAAGGCAGCATGGAGGCCAACTATAGTGTCGATATTGAGATTACCGGCCATGACCGGAACGGGTTGTTGAACGAGGTGCTGCAGGCGGTATCGGAGAGCAAGACCAATATCTCAGCCGTCACCGGGCGCTCCGACAAGAACAAGATGGCCATGATTCACATGACCATTCTGATCCGCAATACCGATCATCTGCAATCTGTGGTCGATAAGGTGAAGCGGGTCAAGGATGTGTATACCGTTAACCGTATTATGCAATAGGTGCTAAGGCAAGGAGCTGAAGGATGAGATGAGAGTCGTTGTGCAGCGCTGCAAGAACTCCAGTGTGACGGTGGACGGTGCAGTGACCGGAGCGATTGGAGAAGGCCTGCTGCTGCTGGTCGGCGTTACCCATGAAGATACGGAGAAGGATGCCAAGTATCTGGCTGACAAGGTAGCCGGGCTGCGGATTTTTGAGGATGATGCCGGTAAAATGAACTTCAGCGTAACGGACGCCGGAGGAGCCATTCTCTCCGTGTCACAGTTCACGCTGTATGGGGATTGCCGCAAAGGCAGGCGCCCCAACTTCATGGCTGCGGCAGCTCCCGCTGAGGCCGAGCGGATCTATGACTACTTCAACGAGGAGCTGCGCAGAGGCGGGCTTCAGGTGGAGACCGGCGTGTTCGGAGCGATGATGGACGTAGCCCTTACCAACTGGGGGCCGGTTACACTGCTGCTGGACAGCCGTGGTTAGTATAGCTGGACAGTCAGGGCGGTGCTCTGAAGCAGGCTACGCTTGGGCAGATTTAGGTTGCCTGCTTATTTTATAGATGGATCTATGGGACTCCACAGGGTGGGGTCTTTTTTTTGGCGCGAAGACAATGGGCGGAAGGTATGCGGAAAAACCGAACACAATGTGCTGGCTCCTGCCGGATAGCAGTCACCCTTGCTGGATAGACTAAGGGATGAACCACTATTCATAAGCTGCAAGGAGCAAGAGGCATGAGACAATCACCAAAAGCATGGATATGGAACACGATACAGTCCCATACGGCTGGATCTATGGCTGAAGCTACGGCGGCAGCGAAGGAAGCCGATGACCCGCGGGAGCTGCAGGGACTCCAGAGAATGCGCCGCAGTCTTTTGCCCCGGACCTAGGGAGCGAAGGGGTGCGGCTTGTTGTTTTTTAAAATATAAGAATTTATATGTTGCACACAATAACTTATCCTTCTATTTCTCGCTGAAACGAATACCGTCCTAATAAAAGGACGGCAAAGTCGTTTCCACTTGGCGTGAAGGGACAGCGATTGTGGAACATAATTTGCAAGTAAGCTGGCAGGTCTCGTTATAAAGCCGGGGAATGAGGGTAATAGAATGACGAGAACGATAGCAGCGTAGAGAGGAGCGATCTATCTCATGAGTAAAGTTGCATTTCTGCTCGCGAATGATTTTGAAGACTCGGAAATGAAGGTTCCTTACGAAGAAGTTCTGCAGGCTGGCCATCAGGCGGAGATCATCGGTCTGAAGAAGAATGAGACTCTGCTTGGCAAACAAGGAAGCGTATCCTATGCAGCCGATAAGGCGATCAGTGAGGTAAAAGCCGAAGAGTATGATGCGGTGGTCATCCCTGGCGGTTCTTCACCGGAGAATCTTCGTCTTGATCCTGATATCCTGCAATTTGTGAAGGATGCTGACCAGGCAGGCAAGACAATTGCTGCCATCTGCCACGGGCCGCAGATTCTGATCAGCGCTGAGCTGCTGAAGGGCCGTACGCTTACCTCCTATCCGCCGCTGAAGGATGATCTGATTAACGCCGGTGCGGAGTTCAAGGACGAAGAGGTCGTCGTTGACGGCAATTACATTACTTCACGCACACCCAAGGATGAGCCCGCTTTTGTGCGTGAGCTGCTTAAGGTGTTGTAATACAGCTTGATCCGAGAGGAATAACACTAATTTATGGGAGGGATTTACAATGACTAAAAGAATCCAGGCCTATTTCAGTACAGAAAGTGCAGCGGAAGGTGCAAAGACAGCATTGATTCCTTATGGCGTAAACGGAATGGAAGTATCGGCGTTAACGGACCCTCTGAATAATGGAGGAAACAACCGGCGTAATATTCTGATTCCGCTGGGCTCCACTAATACCGCTTCCACGGGTGCCGGAGGAGTATACGCAGCCGGGGGCGCCTCCGGAATGGCTGCGGGAGCGGCGATTGTTCCTGCCGTTGCAGATGACGATGATGTGAACCGTACCGATGAAGTGCGTGCAGAGGAAGTGCGCAATGAGGGCGAGGTCCACAGAGGGAACGATTTGAAAGACAGTGACCTGGAGAACCTGCACTATGTTATGGATCTCAAGGTGGCTGAGAATCAATACAATGAAGTGGTAGAGGTTCTGCGCGGCAAGCAGGCATATGTGGAGATTTTTGATTAAGCAGGACTGCTGCTTAACCCGGACCTAAGTTCAGCTCCAGCCCTCCGTTATGGAGGGGCTGGAGCTGTTTGTATTTTACGAAATATTGAAACGCTTTCTTTTCTGTAATGAAACCGTAATACTGCATTCATGATTCCTTAATATAGCGTGTTTATAATAGAAGCATGACCCCCTTTTTTATAATATATGACGATGGACCTGCAGCAATCGGCTGCGGGTCATTTTTTTATTTACGACAAGAATTTCATTCATTCCTTGACTTTAGCACAGTGGTTCAGTAGAATCTAACAGTATACGGTAAGTTTATATTGTTTTGATGACGGGACCAAGTACTCCGTACCCCACAACCCCAGAGAGGAATCCCGCAGATCGGACTGCCCAACCAAGTTAAGCCGGGCAACAAGCTGATCCGCATGGCTGTAAGGATTCTGTTGATGAACGGACGAATGACCTCCCCGAGAACGCACGGCGAAAGCAGGCGGCAAGATAGCCTACAGTCAGTAGCCGGTTGCGCGTAGGCGGGCGTTAACCGCTTAGAGCGGATCTGGAGCAGAGCAGTTGCCCGGTTCGGAATGTGGGTGGTACCACGGGTGAATTATTGGTTATGATAATCCCTCGTCCCTGTTTGTAATTGAACAGGGGTGAGGGGTTTTTTGCTGTTTAAGGGGTTATTTTCAGGAGGGATAGACTGTGGCTAAAGAAAGATTCGAGAAACCTACAGGTACGCAGGATGTGCTTCCGGGTGCAGTGGAGAAATGGCAGGTGGTTGAGGCCAAGGCAAGAGAGCTGTGCCGCCGCTTCAATTACCGGGAGATCCGTACCCCGCTATTCGAGCACACCGGGCTGTTCGAGCGCGGGGTAGGCGAAACAACGGATATTGTGGAAGGTGAGATGTATACCTTCAAGGACAAGGGCGACCGTGATCTGGCACTCCGTCCCGAAGGGACAGCAGGTGTTGTCCGCGCGTATGTCCAGAACAAGCTGTACGGGGAACCGGATGTCAGCAAGCTGTATTATATCGGACCGATGTTCCGCTATGAACGTCCGCAGGCCGGCAGATACCGCCAGTTCCACCAGTTCGGTATCGAAGCCTTTGGCGCCGTAGACCCGGCCATTGATGCTGAAGTCATCTCGCTCGGGTATCAGTTCTATATTGATCTGGGGCTGAAGGATGTGCGGGTAGAGCTGAATTCCGTCGGCAACGCACCCAGCCGCGCAGCTTACCGCGAGAAGCTGCTGGATTTCCTGAGACCGATGAGAGAGAGCCTGTGCAGTGACTGCCAGCGGCGGATGGAACGCAACCCGCTGCGTGTGCTGGACTGCAAGGTCGATCAGGACAAGTTCGGCGGTGCGCCTTCTATTCTGGACAGTCTGGATGAAGAGTGTACAGAGCATTTTGCGAAAGTAAAGGGGCACCTGGATGTGATGGGCGTGGAGTACAGCATTAACCCCCGCCTGGTACGCGGCCTTGATTATTATACGCACACAGCGTTTGAGTATAAAGCGGCAGGCATCGGCTCCATCGACACGGTGGGCGGCGGCGGCCGGTATAACGGTCTTGTAGAGGAGATCGGCGGACCGGATCAGCCGGGCATCGGTTTCGGGATTGGCCTGGAGCGCATTCTGCTGATTCTGGAGAATCAGGGAGTTACGCTTGAGGCGGCGAAGCCGCTGGATGTGTACTTTGTCGCACTGGGCGAAGCCGCAGATCTGGAAATTACGAAGCAGCTGTTCCGCCTGCGCAGCCTTGGATTCTCTGCGGAGCGCGATTACCTGGGACGCAAGATGAAAGCGCAGATGAAGTCGGCGGACCGCATGTCGGCCCGGTATACGGCGATTCTTGGCGAAGATGAGCTGAACAGCGGCGTCATCGCGCTCAAGTCGATGGAGACCGGCGAGCAGCGGACCGTCAAGCTGGAAGAGCTGGCACAGTCACTGAATTAGAAGGATTACCAATGTAATTTCAATCATGAAGGGGTAGGATAAAAGATGACCAGAAGCCATAACTGTGGACAACTAACGACAGCGAGCATCGGCGAGACAGTAACACTGAACGGTTGGGTACAGACCCGCCGTGACCTTGGAGGCGTGCTGTTCATTGATCTGCGCGACCGGACAGGAATTGTACAAATTGTCTTCAACCCTGACTATTCCGGGGAAGCGCTGCAGATTGCCGATAAGGTCCGCAGTGAATACGTGCTGGCCGTAACGGGTAAGGTGGTTAAACGGGACGATGAAACCGTGAACCGCAACCTGCCGACCGGGGAGATTGAAGTGCAGATTACAGATATTGAAGTGCTGAATGCCGCCAAGACCCCTCCGTTCTTCATCGAAGACGGTGTGGAAGTGGATGAATCGCTGCGGATGAAATACCGTTACCTGGATCTGCGCCGTCCGGAGATGCACAAGACACTGCTGCTCCGTTCTAAGGCAGCGAAGATTTTCCGTGATTTCCTGGACAACGAAGGCTTTATTGATGTGGAAACGCCGATTCTGACCAAAAGCTCACCGGAAGGCGCACGTGACTATCTCGTGCCAAGCCGTGTGCATGAAGGCGAATTCTTCGCGCTTCCGCAGTCCCCGCAGATCTATAAGCAGCTGCTGATGGTCGGCGGCATCGAGCGTTATTACCAGATGGCCCGCTGTTTCCGCGATGAGGACCTGCGTGCAGACCGCCAGCCGGAATTCACCCAGTTCGATATTGAGACCTCCTTCATGCCTCAGGATGAGCTGCTGTCGATGATGGAAGCTCTGATGCAGCGCCTGCTGAAGGAGACGATTGGAGTAGAGGTTGCTGTTCCGTTCCAGCGTCTGACGTATGCCGAAGCGATCGGTAAATACGGCTCGGACAAGCCTGACCTGCGGTTTGGCCTGGAGCTGGTAGAGATGAACGATATCGTTGCTTCCAGCGGCGTGAAGGTTTTCGCTTCCGTAATCGAGAAGGGCGGAGAAGTGAAATGCCTCAATGCCAAGGGCTGCGGCACCTGGACCCGTAAGGAGATTGATGATCTCGGACCTTATGCCGCCCGTTATGGCGCCAAGGGCCTGGCCTGGATTCAAGTGAAGGACGGCGAGTTCAAGGGACCGATTGTGAAATTCTTCTCCGAGGAAGAAATCGCTGCCGTGAAGGAGCGCACGGGGGCCGAAGATGGCGACCTGCTGCTCTTCTCCGCCGACACTAAGAAGGTCGTTGCCGATGTACTCGGCGCGCTGCGCCTGAAGATTGGCCGTCAGCTTGGCCTGATCGACGACAGTGTGTTCAAATTCGCCTGGGTCACTGAATTCCCGCTGCTCAGCTATGACGAAGACCAGAAGCGTTATATGGCGGAGCATCATCCGTTCACCCGTCCGATGGACGAGGATCTGCCGCTCTTCGAGACGGATCCCGGCGCGATCCGTGCGCAGGCGTATGACATCGTGCTTAACGGCTACGAGGTGGGCGGCGGCTCCCAGCGTATCTATAAGCGTGAGGTTCAGGAGAAAATGTTCCAGGCGCTGGGCTTCACACAGGAGCTGGCTCATGAGAAATTCGGTTACCTGATGGATGCCTTCGAATACGGCACGCCTCCGCATGGGGGAATCGCGTTTGGCTTCGACCGTCTGATTATGCTGCTGGCCGGCCGCACGAACCTGCGTGAGACGATTGCCTTCCCTAAGACAGCAAGCGCAACCGACCTGCTGATGGATGCTCCGGCACCTGTAGATGCTGCACAGCTTGAGCAGCTGCATATCAAGCTGGCACCCAAGCCGGACAAAGAAAAGAAATAAATCATACAGGGCTGAAGGGGCGTACGAGGAAAGTGAGCGCGTCCCGGAAGCCATCCTTAAGGAGGCTGACATCATGCTGAATCAGTTCTCGCGTACGGAGCTGGCTATCGGACCCGAAGGCCTTGAGATCATGAAGAACAGCACAGTGGCTGTGCTGGGGATCGGCGGAGTCGGTGCCATGGCGGCAGAAGCTCTGGCCCGGACCGGTATCGGCCGGATTATCTTGATTGACAAGGACACCGTGGATATTACCAACATCAACCGCCAGCTCCATGCGCTGACCACAACAATCGGTCAGAACAAAACCGATCTGATGGTGGACCGCATCAAGCTGATCAATCCGGAATGCGAAACGATTGCCCTGAATATGTTCTACACGGAAGAGACGTACGAGAAGCTGTTCCAATACAAGCTGGATTATGTTATTGACGCTTCGGATACGATTATTTACAAAATTCATCTGATCAAGGAATGTCTGGCCCGGAAGATCCCGATGATCTCAAGTATGGGGGCGGCTAACAAGATGGACCCGACCCGCTTCCAGGTAGCCGACATTTCCAAGACCAGCATGGACCCGATTGCCAGGGTGATCCGCACCAGACTGCGTAAGGAAGGCATCAAGAAGGGCGTGAAGGTGGTTTTCTCCACCGAGAAGCCCGTGAAGCCGCGGGAGGATGTGACGGAGCAGATTGTTCCTGCGGACGCACCGGACCGGCGCAAGGCGAAGCAGCCTCCGGCGAGTACTTCTTTTGTACCTCCGGTTGTCGGCCTGATTATGGTCAGTGTAACGGTACGGGATCTGCTCGAGACCGGCGGCATAACATTTGAATAACGTTCTTACAGGTAAAAGGGTGTGTAGCCGGTTTCCGGCTGTATGCCCTTTTGCGGCTTGAAGCGGCAATAAACAGGCATAATAGCTATACCGGCGAGCCGGCGGAACTTGATAATTCAGTGGAGGTTTTTACATGAAATCGAATGTGTGGCGGAATAGCGTGGGACTGGAGCCCGGCGACAACTGGAAACGGGAGTGGGCAGCCGGCATCCTATCGTATTTCGCCTCGGTATATATTGTTATGGTTAACGCAGCAATTCTGCATGATGCAGGTATGCCGCTGCGCGCCGGAATGGTGGCTACGCTGCTGACGGCGATCACTGGCTGCCTGCTGATGGCTTTTGGCGGCAAAACGCCGATTATCGTCGTTCCGGGCATGGGGATCAACGCTTTTTTCACCTATACGCTTGTGCATTCCATGAAGCTGGACTGGCGTGAGGCGCTTGCCGTTGTGGTGGTGACGGGTGTGCTGTTTGCCATTGTGGCCTTCACCTCTCTCTACCGTATCCTAAGCGACGCGATTCCCCATAATCTGCAGCATGCGATAACGGTTGGCATCGGGCTGTTCCTGACGTTCATCGGCCTGCAAAAAAGCGGGATTGTCATTGCCCACGCCACAACCTTTGTCGCCATCGGGCATTTCAGTGATCCGGCCGTCATTACCTCGGTGGTGACCCTGCTGCTGGCGCTGGTACTGTTCATCCGCGGCACGCGCGGCGGCCTGCTGATCAGCATGATCGTAGGCACAGGGCTGGCCTATCTGCTGGGAGCGGCTCATGCTCCGAAGAACACCGAGCCGGGGCATGTGTTCAGCGGATATGGCAGTGTGTTCGCCGGTATGGAATGGAGCGGAGTCCTCAGCCTGGTCTTCTGGATTGCGGTCTTCCTGCTGCTGCTGATTGTAGTCTTCGAGAACATCGGCCTGATCTCTTCACAGACTCTGATGGCTGGACGCCCGGAACGCTTCAAAAGCAGTCTGCGGGCGCTCTCCATCGCCAACATCGCGGCCGGTCTGTTCGGCAGCAGCCCGGTGGTGGCCGCTGCAGAATCCACAGCCGGGATTGCGGCAGGCGGACGCTCCGGCTTAACCTCGCTCGTCACTGGCCTGCTGTTCGGTGCGACGTTCCTGTTCATTCCGCTGCTGGCCTACGTGCCGGACAGCGCCATTGCGCCGATTCTGATTGTCATCGGCGGCCTGATGGTGCAGAGTGTCCGCGAGATGGATCTCAGCGACATGACTGAGCTGTTCCCGGCGTTCCTGGTCATGGTGATGATTCCCTTCACTTATAGCATTGTGGACGGGATGGCGTTTGGCTTCATCACTTATCCGGTAATGAAGCTGGCTACAGGCAAGGGCAGGGATGTCCCTCCGGCGCTGTACGGTATTGCCGGGCTGTTCATTGCGAACTTTGTGCTTCATGCGCTTATGGGATAACAGCAGAGGGGGGAAGTGCTGCTTCCCCTTCTGCTTCCGCTTATCCGCAGCGCGGGCAGCAGTTTGAAATATATGGCTTTACTGCTCCTGTTGTGATATGATGTACTGCTCACATCACTTAAGGTGCATGCTTCCGGAGCGAGTTTTGCTCGGAGAGATTCAGGAAGCGAATGCCCGCATAACTTTTAGGAGGTAACTGAAATTGGAGGACAACTTTCAAAGTGCCTATCAAGAGGAAGAAGACAGGCTGAACCGCGCGCTGACAGAGATTGACTCTACCCTTGAGCGTTTGCGCAGCACTCCGGTGTACACAGGACATGATTATACGGAGCAGGTGCTGGAGGACTCGAGGGAGCAGAGGCGCAAAGATCTTGCCAAGCTTAGGCAGGAGCCTTATTTCGGACGGCTTGATTTTCAGGGCAATGACGAGGAAGACCGCAAGGCGCTGTATATCGGCAAAATCGGCGTAGACCGCGAGCAGGTAAGCGACCGTCCGCTTGTAATTGACTGGCGGGCACCGGTGGCAAGCCTGTTTTATTCTTTTACCGGAGGAACGGAAGCCGCCTCTTATGAAGCACCGGAGGGGCTGATCGAAGGGCTTGTCTATCTCAAGCGCAACGTGGTGATCCGCAAGCAGATCCTGGAGCGGGTGGCAGACACGTATAACCGTGACAGCGACGCACCGGCGGTATCGGATGAATTCCTGGTGTATCGGCTGGGGGAGAACAAGGATAACCGGCTGCGGGATATCGTCTCCACGATCCAGGAGGAGCAGGACAAGATTATCCGGGCGGCCAAGAACACGGCACTGATTATTCAAGGCGTGGCCGGCAGCGGTAAAACCACCGTGGCGCTGCACCGTCTGGCGTTCTTATTGTATCAATACAAGGAGCAGGTCTCGGCGGAGAAAATGATTATTTTCGCCCCGAACCGGATGTTCCTGGACTATATTTCGGATGTGCTGCCGGAGCTGGGGGTCGGCAATATTGCCCAGAGCACCTTCCCGGACTGGGCGGCGGAGGTGCTGGGCGTAACATTGCCGGAGCAGGATGCTTCTGAGGTCATGAGCCGCTGGTTCGAGGCGGCGGGAGCGATGCCTGTCATTACAGAGGAGACGCCCGGACGCTTCAAAGGCTCCACGGTGCTGATGAGCGTCATTGAATCCAGCGTGAAGCTGCTTGAGACCAGCGCTGTGCCGGAGGGGGATTTCAGCCCGTGGGAAGGGGCTGTCCTGCCCCGCGAGATGATTCTGCGCTGGCACAACGAGGAATATGCGCCTTATCCGCCGGCGAAGCGCAAGGAGCGCGTGATGGCGCGGCTCCACCGCTGGATCGAGATGGAACTGAAGAAGAGCCCTTCGGCGGCAGCGCTGAAGGACCGCAAGAAAAAAGGTGCAGCCCGCGAGAAGGCTTACAGCGCCAAGTGGCCCAAATACGAGCCGCTTGCCATATATAAGCAAATCTTCCGCGCGGCCAAGACACCGGAGGACTGGCCGGCAGCAGCGCCGGACGAAATTCCGCCAGCGGTGCTGAAGGAGACTGTCAAAGAGCTGAAGAAGGGAATTCTGCGCGAAGAGGATCTACCTCCGCTGCTCTACATTCACTATCTTCTGAACGGCAATGAGGGGACCGAACGCTTCGATCATATCGTCATTGATGAAGCCCAGGATTTCTCCCCGTTCCAGATTGCCGTACTCGATCTGTATGTGAAGGGGCATTCCTTTACCATTCTGGGCGACTTGTCGCAAGGAATCCACGCCTATAAAGGGGTACATGAGTGGACGGAGATGCAGACGCTGTTTGCCGCAGAATACACAGCGTATCACGCCCTTACCCGAAGCTACCGTTCAACGATGGAGATCATTGAGTTTGCCAACGGCATCCTGTCTGCGGGCGTCGGCAGTGAGCTGCTGGCCGTTCCGGTCTTCCGCAGCGGGAATCCTGTGCGGCTGATTGCCTACGAGGATGTCCAGCCGGAAGCGGCTGCTGCGGGCACGGACAAGCGGCTCAGCGCGGTCAAGAGCGCGCTGACGATGCTCTCAGGGCGCGAATACCGCACTGTGGCAGTATTGACCCGCAGCCTGCGGGAAGCCTCTCTGCTGTACGCTGAGCTTGCCGGGCATTATGAGGATATTCATCTGATTGACGGCAGCATCACGGAATACCGCGGCGGCTTGTCCGTACTACCCGTATACCTGTCCAAGGGGCTGGAGTTCGATGCCGTCATTCTGGCGGACGCGGACAGCGACCATTACGGAGCTGCAGCCTGGGATGCCAAGCTGATGTACGTGGGCTGCACACGTGCCCTGCATGAGCTGTGGCTGCTGCGGGGCGGCGAACTTCCGCCTTACATTCAGCTTCAGGGGGAGGAAGCCGTCTCCGGCTGGCCGGAGCCTGAAGGGAATTAAGGCTTAGTGCAATCTTAAAAAACGGAAAAAAGAAACCTCTCCTTGGTGAAATGGGATCTGCCATTTCACAGGAGAGGTTTTTTGTACACCGGAAGTAGACTGCATGGTCTACAGGGTGAGAGTAGACTACATGGTGAAACCAGGCTAGCTGGTGAGGTCAAAGGGATAAATCCCTCTGATTTAGCTGAGATCAGGCTAGCTGGAGAGATCAAGGGGATAAATCCCTCTGATTCAGCCGAAATCAGGCCAGACGGAGAGATCAAAGGGATAAATCCCTCTGATTCAGCCGAAATCAGGCCAGACGGAGAGATCAAAGGGATAAATCCCTCTGATTCAGCCGAGCTCAGGCTAGCTGGTGAGATCAAAGGGATAAATCCCTCTGATTCTGCCGAAATCAGACCAGACGGAGAGATCAAGGGGATAAATCCCTCTGATTCTGTCGAGATCAGGCTAGCTGGTGAGATCAAGGGGATAAATCCCTTTGATTCTGTCGAGATCAGGCTAGCTGGTGAGATCAAAGGGATTAGTGCACTTGAATTTACTGGAAGCAGGCTAAATGGGCAAATAAGGAGCAATAGTGCACCGGAATTGACTGGATGCGGGGCAGATGAGGAAATGAAGAGCAATAGTGCACTTGAATTTACTGGACGCAGGCTAAATGGGCAAATAAGGAGCATTAGTGCACCTGAATTTAGCGGACGCGGGCCAAATGAGTAAATAAGGAGCACTAGTGCTCCTGAATTCAGCGGACGCGGGCCAAATGAGTAAATAAGGAGCATTAGTGCACCTGAATTTAGCGGACGCGGGCCAAATGAGTAAATAAGGAGCATTAGTGCACCTGAGTTCAGCGGAAGCGGGCCAAATGAGTAAATAAGGAGCATTAGTGCACCTGAATTCACTGAGCGCGGGCCAAATGAGTAAATAAGGAGCACTAGTGCACCTGAATTCAGCGGACGCGGGCCAGATGAGGAAATGAAGAGCACTAGTGCACTTGAATTTACTGGACGCAGGCTAAATGAGCCAATAAGGAGCATTAGTGCACCTTGTTAAGCTAAATGCCGACAAAGGTAGGCGAATGGCGATTGACGAATGGGGAGGTTGCTTAAAGGATTAACGGGTCGCATAAGTTCTTTCCATCATGGATTAAGATTGAGTGGATTCTCCCGCTTAAACATCGGAGTGTCCTCTAAGCGACTATCCCAGTGTCCCCCAAGCGCCTACCTAACCCGTCTCCCTAAGCTAACCAATCGTCCGTCCCCAAGCCGTCTCCCTAAGCTATTCAATCGTCCGTCCCCAAGCCGCCTCCCTAAGCTATCCAATCGTCCTCCGAAGCATCAGCCGGATACCATCTTCCAGATATCCTCCGTCTGCGCTTAAGCCTTGCCTTGCGGCTCGAAGTGGAACCGTTCCACCTGCCCCTGCATATCGGAGGCCATGCCGGAGAGCGCTGCGGAGGAGGAGGTGATCTCCTCCATTGAGGCAAGCTGCTCCTCGGTAGCTGCTGTTACGCTCTGGAAGGAGTCGAGCGCCGCCCGGGCAATCTTGGCCATCTCCTGGACGGAGGCAGCTACTTCTGAGCTGCTCGCCGACATTTGCTCCGTAATGGCCGAGACCTCATGGATCTGCTCACCGACCTGCCGGGTGGACTCTTCAATCTGCATGAAGGCTTCATTGGCCTCCAGCGTGAGCGCCAAGCCTTGCTCCACATCCCCGGCTACCTTATGCTTCATCACATCATAGGCACTGGCGATCAGGCGTACCATCTCGGAGATGGTCTCCTGGATTTGCCCGGCGCTGCTGTTCGTGGCTTCCGACAGCTTGCGTACTTCACCGGCAACGACAGCGAAGCCTCTGCCATGTTCTCCGGCCCGGGCCGCTTCGATACCGGCATTCAGCGACAGGAGATTGGTCTGCTTGGCAATGGCGGAGATCGCAGTACTGGTCTCTGCCACCTTGGTGCTTAACCCGTTAAGCTCAGCGATCAGAGTACCGGACTGCTGCACGGAATCGCGGATGGTCTTCATTTGTTCCCCGACCCCCTGCATTTTGGAGCTGCCGGTGGAGACATCCTTTTCCGTCAGTATCGCGGCGCTCACAATCGCCTCTGAGGCGGATGCAATCTTCTGGATACCGGTGGACATCTCCTCCATGGTTGTAGCAACTTCGGCAGATGCGTAAGCCTGGATTTCCACTCCCCGGGTAGATTCCTCAACCAGCTCTGTCACATACTCGACCGCCTTGCTATTCTCAGCGGTGCTGGCGGTGAGCTGTTCACTGGCCGCGGCGAGCTGGCCCGAGGTCTCGGCAACCTCCTGTACCATCCGGCGCAGAGAAGCGACCATTTCATTATAATTGCCGGCCAGTTCACCGATCTCATCCTTGCGGCTGGTCTGGACAGATTCATCCAGATACCCTTCGCTTACCCTTTTGGCGGAACGGTTCAGGCGTTCTACCGGCCCGGTGATCCGGCGGATAATCAGGAACGTAACTACTGCAGCGGCCAGCAGCGCAACGACAAGAACGATGGCAGATTTGTACATAATGGGGTAGACCGCCCTCGTGTATTCATTCTCAGGAAGCACTCCGGCCAAGGTGAATCCGGTCTGCTCATTGGTGATGTAGAACCCGTCCATTTGCGTACCGGTTGCGGCATCTTTGTAGGAGATTTTGCCTGCCGGGCCTTTGTTAATGCCAGCGACCATCGCGCCTGTGGCTTCTGCAGCAATCTCCATCGCAGGGTGATAGATCACCTTGTGGTTACCGTCCAGGATGAAGACGTAGCCGCTGTCCCCCAGACTGACATTCTTGGCCAGCTCCATAAGCTGGTTCATGCTGATGCTGATCGTAACTGCCCCCTTGCCGTCCGGAAAAGCCTTGGACACCGGCAGGATATAGCTGTTCGTTACTTTGGAGAAAATAGGATCAATTACCGATGTGCTCTCCGGGGTCTTCAATGCATCTATGTACCAGTCGCGTATGCGGGGATCATAATTCTCCGGCTTAGAATCCGGTGCGAACATGTATTTCCCTTCGTCGTTACCCAGAGCCACGATATCTACTTCAGGATGCTCCAGCTTGAAGTTGTCGATCAGCTTCCGCAGCTGTGCAGACTGGTTCGTAAGCCCGGCGCTGCTCATCTGATAGGCCAGCTCATTCACCCCTGCGCTCTCCAGCAGAATCAATTGTGACAGTGTTTTATCCAGGAGATGGATACTGGAGCGGGTGGTATCTTCCATTTTGGAGCGCAGGGCGGATTCTGAGGTTTGCGTGGATATGGCAACCAGTGCCAATGAGGGCAGCACAATAGCTGTAATAATCAGCAGCATCAGTTCTGTTCGTAGCTTCGTGATCCGGAATAGGCGGTTTCGTGGTTTTTGTGGTGTTGTCATGGAAGTTCCTCCTGAATTTCTGAATGGATAAGGATTTAAAATTTATTTCCATATATCGAAGTAACTAGATAATTTAATATGTATTTCGACATGAATCGACTAAAAATTTAGTTTTTCGTCAAAAAAAATTTCAATTTGAATTCCCCCTGTTCCTTCCTCCTGAAAGTCGTGATCACGTTAGCCTTCAGGTGGAGAACGATTATAATTATTCTTGAACTTGTAACCGGGGGCTGCCTGTGGCTTAATAATAAGTGTCCGGCCGGGCAAGATTACTTCTGGAAGGAGGCTGAAGATTATGTTTTCAGAATACGAGGTGGTTTCCGTCTAAGACGGAGACCTGTTAAACGGGAGGCCGCGAGGCCTCCTTATGTATAAGCGGCGATGTATTTCCGTGTTACTCCAATATATAGAATTACACTGACCAACCACTGACAGATCCCTGATGAACAATGATTGTAGACGATAACCGTAGGGTTTAATATAATGAATTTAGATGATTTACCAAATTTGAGGAGAAGAAAGGAGGCAGGTGGAATGATTATTCTGAACAGCACAGTGATCGGACTTAACGGAATACACCTGTTGAAGGAGGAAATTGAACGTGAGTTACGTCAATGGAAAGGATGTGCTCCCCCCGGGACTGCTCGAAGAGCTGCAGGGCTACATACAGGGTGAGCTGTTATACATCCCCAAGAAAGCGGAAGAACGGGTGAAATGGGGCGAGAACAGCGGCTCCCGGCAAGAGATTGCCGCCCGCAATGAAGAGATCTTCTGTAGTCACAGCAGCGGCTGCTCGGTGAACGAGCTGCAGAAGAGATATCATTTATCCGAAGAAAGTATCCGCAAAATCATCTCAAAAATGCGGCTGGCCCTTAAGAGCTAGCCTGATTATTTGGACACCGTCCCGTAATATACAAGTTCTAAGAATAGAACAAAGAGCATGGCTCCGCCGGTGATGGCGAGGTCATGCTCTTTTTAATGAATGCTGCCGGGTATGGTATGATAGAAGCAGTATAGTTATTCTTTTGAGATGATATCAGATTACAGCAAGGAAGTGGAGTTATGGATTTATTCTCGCTTGATGAAGATAACGGGAACAGAAATGGGCGGCTGCTTGCGGACCGGATGCGGCCCGGAACTCTCGATGAATATATCGGACAGGAGCATATTGTAGGCAAGGGCAAGCTGCTGCGCAGGGCGATTGAAGCGGACCAGGTCTCTTCCATCTTGCTGTACGGACCACCGGGCTGCGGCAAAACTACCCTGGCTCACATCATATCGCATCATACCCAAGGTGAATTTGTGCGTCTGAATGCGGTGGAGGCCTCGGTGAAGGATGTGCGGGAGGTCATTGAACGTGCCCAGAGCAATAAGGCGCTGTATGGCTCGAAGACGATTCTGTTCCTGGACGAGGTACACCGCTTCAACAGCTCCCGCCAGGATGCGCTGCTGCCCGCAGTGGAGAAGGGAACGATTACCTTCATCGGCGCAACCACAGAGAATCCGTTCCATTATGTGAATGGGGCCTTGATGAGCCGCTCGACCCTGTTCCAATTGGAGTCCCTGACGAGTGAGCATAGCCTGGTGGCGATGAAGCGGGCGCTTGCCGACGATCAGCGGGGACTCGGATTCATGGACCTGAAGGCAGACGAAGACGCGCTGCAGCATATCGCCACGATGGCTAACGGTGATATCCGCCGCGCCTTGAATGCCCTGGAGCTGGCGGCGATGACTACGGCACCGGACAGTGACGGGAGCGTGCACATTACTCTGGAGGTAGCGGAGGAGTCGATCCGCCGGCCGATTGTCAAAGCGGACGAGTCTACGCAGTACGATGTGCTGTCCGCTTTTCACAAAAGTATCCGCGGCTCCAGCGACGCTGCCCTGTTCTGGTTCCTCTATGCGGTGGAGAAGCTCGGGATGGACCCGATGACCTTCATCCGCCGTCTGATCGCCGCCAGCAGCGAGGATATCGGCCTGGCTAACCCGCAGGCGATGGTTCAGGCGGTCAGTGCCCTGGATGCCTACCGCAATAACGGCTGGCCGGAAGCGAAGCTTAATATCGCGCAGGCGATTCTCTTCGCAGTGGAGAGTCCGAAATCAAACGGCGTGATAACAGCCATTGCGAACGTTATGGACAGCCTGGAGGATCTGAAGTCGGCTGAGGTGCCGCTGCATCTGCGGGATACGCATTATAAAGGGGCATCCCAGCTGGGGCATGAGGGATACCAGTATCCCCATAATTTCCCCGGCCATTATGTGAAGCAGGATTATCTTCCGAAGGCGATCTCCCGGAGGGTGTTCTATCAGGCAACCGAGCAGGGCAATGAGGCGAAGATCCGCCATAACCAGCAGCTGCGGCATGGGCAATAGCGCTCTGCTTCTGCGAAATGGAGCCGATGAATGTATACAATACTAGAAGCTGCCAGCCTTCGGGGAAGCAGAGAGAGGCCACCGCATCATTGCGGTGGTCTATTATTGTGTGGAGGGCTAGGGCGGCAAAAGTTGACGGCCCTAGTTGACCAGGAGCAGCCGGAAAACGATCCGGATAAGCGGATTATCAGGGAAGCGGGAATAGCAGGTGGATAAACAGCACTTACTGGTGAGCGATTGAACGCTGTCGAAACAGGAGTTGGATAAACAGCACTTAAATTCTGCTGTTTGACCGCCAAGTAACAAACACACCAGTAGCAGATGTTGTTTATCCACTTGTTTCCGTCTATTCATCAGAAAATGGGGAATTAAGATACGTTTTTCGACTTACTTGTTAACCCTTACTTGTTACAGGGGGAGTATAGACTCTGTCTTCACCTCAGTTCCCTCTTTTATTTTTGGTGCTACTGGCGAATATAATCTTTGACTTTTAGCGGTTATTAGGACGAGAATAGAAATATTTTGACAAAAAAGATATATTTTTAGAAAAATAGATTGTAAATATATAGAATTAATTTACTATATGTGGTATATGTTAGATAGGGATTATTTTTCCTTAATTTGTAATATAGAGGTGGTAAATGGAACAACCCTAATTACTATGTCTAATGTTGTCAATGGGGAGGTATTGGGCGCGTGCCGGAGTCGACGTGGGATCACCGGAGTTCAAGTGGAATCCAAAGTAAGAAATCGAAGGGAGATGAGTAAGGATGAGTCGAAGCAAACGGAAGACCGGCTGTATGGCATCACTAAGTCTGATGTTAGCCTGCACCATTGTATCAGGAACGGCTATTCACCCGTCTGTCAGCGAAGCCGCAGCCGCCGGAGTTAATTATGCAGAGGCGCTGCAGAAATCAATCTATTTCTATGAGACCCAGCGTTCGGGTGAGCTGCCGGCGAACAACCGTGTGGAGTGGAGAGGCGACTCGGGGCTGCAGGACGGTGCGGATGTCGGCCATGATCTGACGGGAGGCTGGTATGACGCAGGGGATCATGTTAAATTCGGATTTCCTATGGCGTACACCTCCACGATGCTGGCATGGTCGGTCTATGAATACAAGGATGGTTACGTGCAATCCGGACAGCTGGATGAGATCCTGGACAACATCCGCTGGGCAACAGACTATTTTGTGAAAGCGCATACAGCTCCGAATGAGCTGTGGGGACAGGTTGGCAACGGTACGGCGGACCATAACTGGTGGGGACCGGCGGAGGTCATGCCAATGGCGCGTCCTGCCTATAAGATTGATGCTGCCCATCCCGGCTCCGATCTGGCTGCGGAGACTGCCGCCGCCCTTGCCTCGGCTTCCATTATTTTCAGGGATTCGGATGCTGCTTACGCGGACAAGCTGCTGCTGCATGCGAAGCAATTATACAATTTCGCCGATACGTACCGGGGGGCTTACTCCGATACCATCACTGACGCCAAGCAGTATTACAATTCGTGGAGCGGCTACGCTGATGAATTAAGCTGGGGCGGCGCCTGGCTGTATTTAGCTACCGGTGAGCAGACCTATCTGGACAAGGCGATTGCCGCCAGTGATCTGTGGGGGACCAACCAGGCCGGAGACTGGGGGTATCAATGGACCCAATCCTGGGATGACAAGCATTACGGTGCGCAGCTCCTGCTGTCCCGCATCACCGATGATCCCAAGTTCATTCAGTCGACGGAACGCAACATGCAGTTCTGGACTACCGGGGTGAACGGTACCTCTGACAGGGTAGCTTATACTCCCGGAGGACTGGCCCATCTGGACCAGTGGGGGGCGCTGCGGTATGCGGCTAACCAGGCCTTTATGGCTTTTGTCTATGCAGACTGGGTTACAGATCCGGTGAAAAAAAATACCGCCCAGACCTTTGCAGAGCGGCAAATTAACTACATGCTGGGCGATAATCCGCGCAATAGCAGCTATGTGATCGGCTTCGGCGCGAATGCACCCCAGCATCCTCATCACCGCACCTCACACGGCTCATGGAGCGACAGCCAGACTACGCCTGCGAACCACCGGCATGTGCTGTACGGCGCACTGGTCGGAGGACCCTCCAAGACAGACAGCTACACTGACACCATCAGCGATTATGTCTCCAACGAAGTTGCAACCGATTACAATTCAGCCTTTACCGGCGCTTTGGCCAGAATGATGCTGCTTCACGGGCAGGGTCAGACGCCGCTGGCGAATTTCCCGTCTGCCGAAACGCGTGAGGATGAGATGTTCACGGAGACTTCCGTGAATGCCAGCGGCAGCAATTTTGTGGAGATCCGTGCAGTGATCAATAACCGCTCGGGGTGGCCTGCCCGCTCCAGCAGTCAAATGTCCTTCAACTACTATCTGGACATAAGTGAGGCTGTAGCTGCAGGGTATGGGCCTGGAGATATCACCGTCAAGGCGGGAGGCTACAATCAGGGCGCAACGGTCTCACAGCTGCTGCCTTACGATGAAGCGAACCATATCTACTACACCAAAGTAGATTTCGCCGGCACACCGATCTATCCGGGCGGACAATCCGCTTACCGCAAGGAGGTCCAGTTCCGGATTGCCGGTCCGCTGAACACCACGTTCTGGGACAACAGCAATGACTTCTCCTTCAAGGGAGTGTCGCCTAATGCTTCCTCCGGGACGAAGAATCCGTATATCCCGGTATACGATGCAGGAGTCAAAGTCTACGGGGAGCTGCCTTCCGGCGGCGGAACGCCAGGTGAACCCCAGGTTCCGGGACGTCCTTCCGGCCTCCAGGCCGAGCCCGGCAATGCCAGCGTGGCCCTGAGCTGGAATGCAGTCAGCGGAGCTTCCAAGTATACGGTCAAGCGCTCTCTGGTGAGCGGCGGGCCTTATACGGCGGTTGCTACCGCAACCGGAGCTGTCTACACCGACAGCGGGCTGACGAACGGTGTGGACTATTATTATGTGGTGACGGCATCGAACAGTGTGGGGGAGAGTCTGGCGTCTGTACAGGCTACGGCCCGGCCGCGCGAGGCCACCACACCGACGACAGGAGCCTTGCGTGTGCAGTACCGCACCAATGACCCGAGTCCTGGCGATTCGCAGGTCCGCAGCCAGTTCCGGATTGTCAATACAGGAACAGAGAGCATTGCGCTCAGCGGCTTGAAGCTGCGTTATTACTACACCGTGGACGGGGACAAGCCGCAGGAATTCCACTGTGACTATGCTGCTGTCGGCAGCGGGAACCTAAGCGGAACCTTCGGGAAGCTGAGTGCGCCTGTGGCGCTGGCCGATTCCTATGTGGAGATTTCTTTTGCCGCAGGAGCAGGAAGCCTGGCCCCCGGAGCGGATAGCGGGGAGATTCAGGTGCGCTTCAACAAGGCGGATTGGACGGCCTACAATGAGAACAACGACTATTCCTATGGCGGAACCCAGCAGACCTTCGCGGATTGGAACAAAGTCACCCTGTACCGTGCAGGAACACTCGTATGGGGCTTGGAACCCTAAATTATTCCAGAGAGGAAGTATGCCGAAATGATGAAGCTAAGTTCATTCAAGAAACCGGCCTCCATAGTCATGACTGCCGTTCTGACGCTATCCCTCACCAGCGGGATCTTCAATTTCAATCCGGGAACAGCCAAGGCGGCATCGGTGGAGAAGACAAGATTCCTGCAATTATATGACCAGCTGAAAAACCCGGCAAGCGGCTATTTCTCGGCTGAAGGTATCCCGTATCACTCGGTGGAGACCCTGCTGAGCGAGGCGCCCAACTATGGGCATATGACTACCTCAGAGGCTTACAGCTACTGGATGTGGCTTGAAGTGCTGTACGGCCATAACACCGGAGATTGGAGTAAGCTCGAAGCGGCCTGGGACAACATGGAGAAATACATTATTCCGATCAATGAAGGCGACGGTGTGCAGGAGCAACCGACCATGAGCAGCTACAACCCGAACAGTCCGGCAACCTATGCCTCGGAGCATGCCCAGCCGGATCTGTATCCAAGTGCGCTGAACGGAAAGTACACTCCGGGCAAGGACCCGCTGGATGCGGAGCTGAAGTCCACCTACGGCAATAACCAGACCTATCTGATGCACTGGCTGGTGGATGTGGACAACTGGTACGGCTTCGGCAATCTGCTGAACCCTAGCCATACCGCGAGTTATGTGAACACCTTCCAGCGCGGAGTGCAGGAATCGGTCTGGGAGGCAGTAGGCCACCCTTCACAGGATAACAAGACGTTCGGCAAAGCCAATGAAGGCTTCATGTCCTTGTTCACCAAGGAAAATAGCGCACCTTCCGCACAGTGGCGGTATACGAATGCCACGGATGCGGATGCGCGGGCTGTGCAGGCCATGTACTGGGCCAAGGACCTTGGCTATACGAATACGGTCTATCTGAACAAAGCCAAAAAAATGGGCGACTTCCTGCGTTACGGCATGTACGATAAGTACTTCCAGAAGCTCGGCAGTGCCGCTGACGGTACGCCTGAAGCGGGAACCGGCAAGGATTCCAGCCAGTATCTGCTGGCCTGGTATACAGCCTGGGGCGGCGGTCTGGGAACCGGCGGAGACTGGGCCTGGAGAATCGGTGCCAGCCATGCGCATCAGGGGTATCAGAATGTGGTTGCAGCCTATGCGCTGTCGACCGCAGCCGGAGGACTGATTCCGTCCTCGGCAACAGCCGGAACGGACTGGGGCAAATCGCTGACCCGCCAGCTGGAATTCTACAACTGGCTGCAATCCTCTGAAGGGGCGATTGCGGGCGGTGCAACCAACAGCTATAACGGCTCCTACAGCGCTTATCCGGCAGGCACAAGCACCTTCTACGGCATGGCCTACGACGAGGCTCCTGTCTATCATGACCCGCCATCCAACAACTGGTTCGGGATGCAGTCCTGGAGCATGGAACGGGTAGCAGAGCTGTATTACATCCTGGCTTCCAGCGGGGACACTACCTCGGCTAATTTCAAAATGGCCAAACGGGCCATTGAGAACTGGATTGACTGGTCTACAGATTATGCCTTTGCGGGCAGCCGTCCGGTATCCGATGCTGCCGGCTATTATCTGGATCAGCAAGGAAACCGGATTCTGGGCGGAGATGATCCGCAGGTGGCCACCGTATCCGCACCCGGCGAGTTCTGGATTCCGGGCAATGTGGAGTGGCACGGACAGCCGGATACCTGGAGCGGGTTCAGCACTTTTAACGGCAACAGCGGTCTGAACGCAGTGACCAAAGATCCTGGACAGGACAGCGGCGTGCTGGGCAGCTACATTAAAGCGCTCACCTTCTTTGCCGCAGGGAATAAAGCGGAGCATGGCAGCAATACTGCGCTCGGCGGAACCGCTTCCCAATTAGCCAAATCCTTGCTGGATACGGCCTGGGGCTACAATGACGGAGTGGGCATTACGACACTTGAGAAGCGTGCGGATTATTTCCGGTTCTTCACCAAAGAGGTCTATTTCCCTGCAGGCTGGAGCGGTACCTTCGGCCAGGGCAACACTATACCGGGCAACTCGACGGTTCCTTCCGATCCGGCCAAGGGCGGTAATGGAGTGTATGCGAGCTACACCGATATTCTCCCGGATATCAAAAATGATCCCAAGTGGAGTTACCTGGAAGACAAATACAATAGCTCGTACAACAAAACAACAAAGACTTGGGAGAATGGTGCACCGGAGTTCACCTACCACCGCTTCTGGTCACAAGTGGACATCGCTACAGCCTACGCGGAATATGACCGGCTGATTAATAACGGCACCGGCCCGACGCCGACGCCGACGACTACACCAACGGCTTCACCAACAGCTACGCCGACGGCCACACCAACCCCTACACCTTCGGTTACACCGACAGTAGCGCCGACGGCCACACCTACCGCTACAGCGACGACCACACCTACTGCCACACCTACTGCCACACCGACGACTACACCAACAGCTACACCGACAGTCGCACCAACACCTACGCCGGCCGTAGGGAATCTGGTGGTTCAATACCGCACCACAGATACGAATGCCACAGATGCACAGTTCCGTCCGCAGCTGCGGGTTGTCAACAACGGAACCACGGCTGTAGATCTTAGCAAGGTCAAGCTCCGCTATTACTACACGATCGACGGAGAGAAGGCCCAGCAATTTAATGTGGATTATGCAACAGTCGGCGGCAGCAATGTGCTTGGCAGCTTCGTGAAGCTCGCTCCTGCGGCTACAGGAGCAGACTATTACGTGGAGATTGCCTTCAGCGCCGGCGCAGGCAGTCTGGCACCCGGTGCGAACACCGGTGAGATTCAGCTGCGCATCAACAAATCCGATTGGAGCAATTACAATGAGGCTGATGATTACTCCTACGATCCAACCAAAACAGCCTTCACCGATTGGAACCGGGTAACGCTGTATTTGGACGGCGTCCAGTCATGGGGCATTCAGCCGCAGTAAGGCTGCCGTCCGGTAAGCCAGCCCCGGCGTAAATTCGTATCCTGAAAAGCGAAAGAACCTTCAACTCCACAGCTAGTGGTTTTGAAGGTTCTTTTTTGAATGTACTAAGAAGCATGTATGCGAAAAACACAATAGGGGAGGCACCAGCACTCATCACTTGCCAGGGTTTCCTTTATATGGGTAGCTCCCTAGCTGGGGTGCAATCAGACTTGCGCCAGCGGCACAACCTTCTCAGCAGTCTCGATCGTCCCGCCGCCAAGACAGGTATCGCCCAGATAGAAGACCACGGCTTGTCCGGGAGTAATCGCCTTCTGCTGCACATCAAAAGCAACATGTACGGTTCCGTCCTCCTGCTTCGTCAGCGTAACCCCCTGATCCGGCTGGCGGTAGCGGAACTTGGCGGTACACTTCAGCGGTGTATCGCCAAGTGTATCCGGATCGATCCAGTTCACCCCTGAGGCTATAAGGCTGGTCGAGTACAAGCTGACATGCTTCTCGCCCTGTACCACATACAGGGTATTGCTGGCCAGATCCTTCTCCGCCACGAACCAGGGTTCGCCTGTACCGGAGCCGCCGATACCCAGGCCCTGACGCTGGCCCAGCGTGTAGTACATGAGGCCGTCATGCCGGCCCTTGACTTCGCCGGTGGCGATATCGACCATATTGCCTGACTGTGCAGGCAGGTATTGGCTGAGGAATTCACGGAAATTGCGTTCTCCGATGAAGCAGACGCCGGTGCTGTCTTTTTTCTTCGCGGTATAGAGTCCGGCTTCCTCGGCAATCCGGCGTACCTCCGGCTTCGGCAGATGCCCGATCGGGAACATGGCCTTGGAGAGCTGATACTGGTTCAGTGCATTGAGGAAATACGTCTGGTCCTTGTTGTTGTCCACGCCGCGCAGCAGCTTGAACAGGCCGTCTTCTTCCACGACTCGGGCGTAATGCCCGGTAGCGACGTAATCTGCGCCAAGCTGCAGCGCCTTGTTCAGGAATTCTCCGAACTTGATCTCGCGGTTACACATCACATCTGGGTTCGGTGTCCGGCCGGCCTTATATTCTTCGAGGAAATAGGAAAAGACTTTATCAAAGTATTCCTTCTCGAAATTAACGGTATAGTAAGGAATATCAATCTGCTCGCAGACGCGGCGTACATCCTCGGCATCGGTCTCCGCCGTACATACGCCGAACTCGTCGGTATCATCCCAATTCTTCATGAAGATGCCGATGACGTCATACCCCTGCTGCTTCAGCAGCAGTGCTGTAACAGAGGAATCGACTCCACCCGACATACCGACGACGACTCGGATATCCTGATTAGCTTTTGTCATCGTGATCACCATTTTCTGTGCACAAAATACCGGCATTCTCACTGAACACCCGGCTCATTGTGTATTATAACATACCTGTCTACCCCAAACGAGGACACGGCTGCTACAAAATATACCGAAAAACGGTCCGTTATTGACAATTTGTCCACCACTGGTGAACAAAATCGCGAATTATTGCCGTTTGCTGTTCCAAATGTGTCCAGAGATATGATAACATAAGCTGAGAGCAAACATCGGAATACGGTGATATGACAGATCTCATGTCTAGCCAGCGAATATTTACAACAAACCAGCAACTAAACCGAAAGAGGTGCCCCTTTGAAAATATCAACCAAAGGACGTTACGGATTAACCATTATGATGGAGCTTGCCCTGAAATTTGGCGAAGGACCTACATCCCTTAAGAGCATTGCCGAGAAAAACGGACTCTCCGAGCATTATCTGGAGCAGCTCATCGCCCCGCTGCGTAATGCGGGACTCGTGAAGAGCATCCGCGGAGCCTACGGCGGTTATATTCTCTCCCGCGAGACCAGCACCATCACCGCCGGAGATATCATCCGCGTGCTGGAAGGCCCGATCTCTCCGGTAGACTTTACAGAAGAAGATGACCCGGCGAAGCGCGACCTCTGGCTGCGCATCCGCGACAGCATCGCCGATGTCCTCGACTCCACCACGTTATCCGATCTGATCAACTTCAAGGAAGAGAGCCAGGCGGATAATTATATGTTTTACATTTAATAGTAATTTGCGATTGAACGCAAATATATGAGAAAGAGCCGCCACGGTCAATAGACTGGGCGGCTCTTTCATTTTATGGATACAAAAAAGGGGACAGGCCTGCCTGGGAGTGCTTTGACTTGCCGGATGGGCTACCCTCCTCCCAGCAACTGATGAATTCGCGCCGCCAGCTTTTGGCCGGCATTGGCTTCTATGAGCGTGAGATCCCACATTACCGCATGGGTTCGAGGGTCGGCAGCATCGTTGAAGACGGCAAGCGTCAACTCCTGCTTTCCTCCAAGCGGAACCCGGAAGGATAGCGGCTGATTCTCACCCGGTACGATATTCACATTCAGGGAGTAAAGCTCTTCTCCGTCGGCCCTGATAATGACGCGGCTGCTGCCGCTGTCCGCTGCAGGTATGGCATCGTCGGGTACGGCGAAATTCCCGGTAATCTCCTTATACTGTCCATCAAGGCGCAGAGAGAACTCGTGACTTCTTGGATTATCGCGGCTGTACAGATTGATCGCCGGTTTGATCTGCTCCTGCGCTGCTGTGAAGCCGTTGAGCTGTGCCTCCCACTGCACCTTGCCATGTTCAAGGGGCAGCCGGTCCAGCGCCTTGATCTCGCCGTGTCCATGATCCAGATAATGATTGAGACCGCTCACGGCGGAGTAGACGGTCAACGTCAGGATCGCTCCGGAGAACAGGAGCTTGAGTAAGCCTCCCGGCGTCGTACGATCGCGGCGGATCAGCCGCTGGCTGCCATAGCCGACAGTCGCACCCAGCGTATTAATGACGATATCGTTGACATCGAACGCGCCCAAATGCGTCACCATCTGGATCAGCTCAATCCCGGTAATGGCTGCTAAGAAGACCAAAAGAAACGGCAGGAACCGGCAGCGGATCAGCAGCGGGATCACTAGCCCGAACGGTACGAATGCCAGGTAGTTACCCAGGTTGAAGAGCCAGAGATTCGAATAACCACTGTCCGGAAACCGCAGGGGAATTCCGTCAAATGCTAAATGATACCGCAAGCCCGTCTCCGGCAGAGCCGATGAGCGGTTGAAGCTGACGAACAAGAAAAATAGGGTGAGGGCTGTGTACAGCCAGAAGCCAACCCATGCGACGGTCCTCGTTTTCCCTTGAAACATGATGTATTCCCTCTCTATCGCTCAGTTTAGTGTCAGTCGCCGGAACAAGCTGTATGGGTCGAGTATAAGTCATCCCCTGCGGTCCAGCAAGACAGGCGGCGGCCGTACAGCAGCCAGTTACCGAAACAATGTAACATAGAAAAATAACCCAATCCAACGAGAGTATGGTATCCTTTTAGTTCTCACGGTTACGACCAAAAATGTACCCTATTTCAGTTCATCTGCACATGATCTTTATCTGTATAGGGTAATCTTTGAAGTGGTTCCAGAAAAAAAGTGGTGAGGTTGTCACATGTCAAAAACAATACTGATTGTAGAAGATGAAAATATTTTACGCGAAATCATGAAAGATTATCTGCTTGAAGAGGGGTATCGTGTGATTGAAGCTGCCGATGGGAAACAAGCGGTCTCGTTATTTCAAGAACATGAGGTGGACTTGATTTTACTGGACATCATGCTGCCTGAATTAGATGGATGGTCCGTGTGCAGGCGAATCCGCAGGACGTCGAATGTGCCGATCATCCTATTGACGGCCCGTTCTGATGAGGACGATACGTTGCTTGGGTTCGAGCTTGGCGCTGACGACTACGTAACCAAGCCTTATAGCCCTTCAATTTTGTTGGCACGGGTAAAGCGGCTACTGGAGAGCAGGCATATCCGCGAGCATGATAGCGACACCTTGTCCAGCGGAGGCATTTCGATCCATTTTCCATCCCGAACCGTTTCGATTGATGGTACAAGCTCCGGTCTAACGCATACGGAATTCGAAATATTGGCCTATCTGTTGAAAAACAAAGGGATCATCATCAGCAGGGAGCAACTGATTACGAAAATTTGGGGATATGATTTCGCGGGCGATGATCGTACGGTCAACAGCCATATCCGCAATTTGCGTTCCAAGCTGGGGAAGCATGCCAAACAGATTGTTACGGTTGTGCGTTCAGGCTATAAATTTGAGGACGAGCTATGAAAAAGGGAATTGTTCTAAAGCTGTTCCTGTTGACAGCGGGGTTGTGCCTGTTCCTGATCGCCGTTATTTTCACCTTGCAAACCGTATTTTTCAAACAGTTTTATGTTCATCAAAAAGTGGAGGACGTTAACGCGGCGCTTCAGGCTTATGAACAAGACTACCTGAATCAGGCCTCGGGCACGCAGGAGATGGCCAAGCTGGAGCAAGACTTTTTTCAAAAGCATAACACCTGGATCACGGCTCTGGACATCCGCGGAAATATAAAGTATGCCGGTGATTTCTTCATGGAAATTAAGCTGGACCGTTCGGAAGAATCGGCGCTTTCTGACACAACGATAACCGTACCTCTATACAGTTTCATCAACGTAGAGGACTTCAGCAGCAATCAAACGTTCCTCACTCCCTGGATCGAAGAAGGGGGAATGATCGCCATGGAAGGCTTGATCATGAATAACCAGCCAGTGATCCAGCGGATGGGCAGGAACAGTTCCAATCTGAGAGATGAGAGCCGGCTGGAGAATCATCAGATGGTGAGCAAGGAGTACGAGGTGCTGGGCCGATTGAGCGCGGTTCAATATCGTGAGCTATATTCCTCCTTTCTGGTCAAAGGAACCATTACAAAAGTTCGGGTGCCGGAAGGGGCGGGAGTCTCGCGTTACACCAATCACTTGTTCCTGGACCGCATCAAGGCTTTCCAGGCGGATCTATTGTACGGCGACTTTAAGGATGCCACGAACGCAAAGCAGATCGTAGATGTTGAAGAAAATCACGTGAACTACAAAATTTTCGTGAACCGCACCCAAGATCGAGATGGAAATCCCACCTACCTGTTCGCGATGACGTCGCTGCAGCCTGTTAATGAAGCCGTAGGGATCATCAAAGACTACTACGTGTATATCATTATTGCGACCTTGCTGCTCGCGCTACTAGCATCGTTTTACTACTCCCGTCAGATCGCCCGGCCGTTGCTGCGTATCAACCGTACCACCCGGCAAATGGCAAACCTCGATTTCTCGGAGAAAATCCCCATCACAACGAAGGATGAAATCGGAGACTTGTCGGGCAACATTAACGAGCTCTCCGAGCGCCTGCACTCCCATATCCTCCAGCTTGAGCAGGATATCGAGAAGGAAAAGCAGCTGGAGCATACCCGGAAAGAATTTATATCCGGCGTATCCCATGAGCTGAAGACTCCGTTAAGCGTCATTCAGAGCTGCCTTGCCATTTTGAAGGACGGGGTGGCAAGCCATAAGCGGGATCATTATTTTGCGGCGATGGAAGATGAAGTCAGCCGGATGAATGTGCTGATCGGGGATATGCTGGAATTGGCAAAATATGAATCTGGTACGTATAAAATGGACGTCGGTTCATTCTATATTGATACGCTTATCGAGCGGGTATGCACTAAATTAACGCCGGACTTTGAAGCCAAGCGGCTGCTTCTCAGCACTTTGCTTATACCTGCCCTAGTTGAGGGGAACGAGCGTCGTATCGAGCAGGTCATCGTCAATTTCCTTACCAACGCGATTTTCTATACGCCGGAGCAAGAATCTATACTCGTAACCACTTTGGAAGAGAGAGACACCGTTCAAATTTGTATCGAAAATAAAGGTGCCCATATCCCGGACGAGCAGCTCGGTAAAATTTGGGACCGTTTCTACCGCGGTGAAACCTCCCGCCACCGGTCGACCGGCGGGACGGGGCTTGGTCTTGCCATCTCCCAAAAAATTTTGGAGATGCACGGCGCGGCTTACGGCGTTAACAATACCTCCGATGGAGTGATGTTTTATTTTCAATTGAATAAAAAAGCGTAGGAATACGGAAGAAAGTGCAGACCTTGGTTCTGCGCTTTTTCTTTATTTCTTTTTTGATCTGACGTTGATTTCCTCTGCATTTGTTCTGCATCTCTCCCTGTTATTCTTTACTTAATTTTAGATGAAGAGAGGACGATGTTCATGTTTAAAAAAATCATTTCAACGTTAGTTATTGGCAGCACCGCACTCACCTTGGCAGCATGCGGGAATGGGCAACATCCGCAAAACGTGACGTCTCAGCCACAAGCTAATGAAACAGCTCTCTTGGAGAAGTCAAACCAAACTTCCTATAAAACGATATTTAAGAACAGCGTATTTCTGGGAGATTCGATTACAGAGGCACTATCTTACCATGACATTTTGGACGAGTTCAATGTAGTAGCAGGTGCCGGAAAGACTACCGAACTATCTCTGATGAGTGGAGATGTCGATAAGCTGGCAGAGCGGAATCCGCAGCATGTATTTATCATGCTGGGGTCTGATGATATTCTATTGCCGCCCCAAATTACCGATAACCCCAAGCAGTATTCACTGGACTTCTACGCCCAATTGATCGACAGCATCAAGAAGAAGCTTCCGAAGGCATCCGTAACGGTTTTACCGGTTACGCCGGTTACGCCGGAAGCTGAACAGGTGGAACCACGCTACAAAAATATCAACGATTACAACCAAGGTTTAAAAGAGCTGGCGGACAAGAAGCAGGTCGGATTTGCCGATTTATCCTCCATATTTGTTGACAGACCCCATTTGTATAGTTCGGACGGTATTCATTTTAAACCGGAATTTTATACACGTATGCTCGATTTGCTGAAAGACCGGGTGAAATAACATGCGGCCAGGTGAAGATCGGGAGGTGACGGAGATTGGTCTTTAGCAGCCTTATATTTGTATTCCTCTTTCTGCCGGTCACCCTGCTGATCTACTATATCTCGCCCATGAGGATTAGAAATGCTATTCTGCTCGCCGCAAGCCTGATCTTCTATGCATGGGGCGAGCCCGTCTACATTGTCCTCATGATCTTCTCGACGGTATTCGACTATGTGAACGGGGTCCTGATCGAACGATACAGGCACCGTAAGGTGATTGCACAGGGAGTATTGATCCTGTCCATGACGGGGAGCCTGGGGATTCTTGGCTTCTTTAAATACGCGGGGTTCGTCTGCGACAATATCAATTCGTTGTTCAACCTGCACTTGCAGGCAGCAGATCTTCCGCTTCCGGTGGGAATATCCTTCTACACGTTCCAGACGATGTCTTACGTAATCGACGTTTATCGGGGGAAAGTGAGTGTTCAGAAGAACCTGATCTCCTTCGGCGCCTATGTGACGATGTTCCCGCAGCTTGTAGCGGGACCGATCGTGAAATACGAAGATATTGCGGAGCAGCTGGTTAACCGCCAAGTAACGTTGGACCGTTTTGGCGAAGGGGCGGAACTGTTTATCAGAGGACTTGCTAAAAAAGTATTGCTTGCCAACAATATCGGTTTGCTGTGGACAAGTGTCAAAGGGGTGCCTGCGGGAGAACTATCGGTACTTTCTGCATGGCTCGGCATAATCGCCTTCACGTTTCAAATCTATTTCGATTTTAGCGGGTATTCGGATATGGCACGTGGTCTGGGCAGAATGTTCGGGTTCGAATTTATGAAAAATTTTGACTATCCTTATATTTCCAGGAGCGTTACAGAATTTTGGCGGAGATGGCATATTTCGCTCGGTGCCTGGTTCCGTGAGTATATCTACATCCCGCTCGGCGGCAACCGGGTAGGGAAGCTGAAGCAGCTGAGAAACTTGGGGGTTGTATGGTTTATAACCGGATTGTGGCATGGAGCGAGCTGGAATTTTATCATTTGGGGCTTATATTTCGGTCTTTTTGTCACCATCGAAAAGTGGTTTCTCTTGAAACAGCTTCAGCGCTTTCCAGCCTTTGTAAGCCATGTCTACACCCTGATGATCGTGATCATCGGCTGGGTATTTTTCGAATTTGAACATTTGCCTGTAGCCATGAGATTCATCGGAACGATGTTTGGCGCTGGAGCACATGGGTTCGTGGACAACCGGTCGCTCTATGATCTGTCGACGAACGCCCTGCTGCTGCTGCTCTTGGCGGTTTGTGCCACGCCGTATCCCCGTCAAGCACTGACATACATCAGAACCAGGTTTGCCCGATCCGGCACGCTTGCCGCTTTCGCCGTCTACTTCCTCTTCCTAGTGGCCTCAACAGCCTATCTGGTCAATGCAACGTACAATCCATTCTTATACTTTCGTTTTTAATGGAGGTGATTTTATTTGAAGCAGTACGATCAGGTCTATTATCGGGCACTCGCCATTCTACTGCTGATATTTACCGGAGCGGTATGGGTTATCAACTCTCTGACCCTGGGTAAAGTATTGTCCGAATCAGAGAACCGGATGCTGCAGCAGCTCCCGGCATTCTCGCTTCAAACCTTAGGATCAGGCAAGTTTACTTCAGAATTTGAAGCGTATATAGCGGATCAGTTTATGGAGAGGGACTTTTGGATTGGACTGAAATCCGATGCGGACCAGGGATTGGGGAAAAAAGAGAGCAATGGGGTATACCTCGGCAAGGACGGGTACCTGATTCAAAAATTCACTCCTCCCGAAAAAGGAGATTTGGAAGATAAGGTGAAAGCCGTTCAAGCATTTGATCAGGCTACGCCGGGTCTGCGCAAATATATGATGCTGGTGCCGACGGCAGCTTCCATACTTGAGGATAAATTGCCGCCTTATGCTTCCGGTGGTGGTGAGAGGGTCTATTGGGACAAGATAAAGGATTCTCCTCTCGGGGATATTCGATGGATTGATGTTTCTCCCGTGCTGGAGGCGAACAAGGAGCAACCGGTCTATTACAAAACAGACCATCACTGGACGACCAAAGGCGCTTTCCTTGCCTACCGGGAGCTGGGCGCGCCAATGGGTTTTACACCCAAGCACGAAGCTGATTTCAACATTCGTCAAGTCACCAGTCAGTTCTATGGATCTTTGTATTCGAAAAGCGGGTTTCGGCACTTACAGCCGGATTCCATTGAGCTGTATGATCCAAAAACACCGGGGAACATTTCCGTGGATTATGTCGACGAACAGCAACGTGCGGATTCGATGTACGTCATGGAAAATCTCACCAAGAAGGATAAATACACTGTATTTTTTAATGGGAATCATGGCTTGATCCGCATAACAACCGGCAATCCAGATGGAAGAAGGCTGCTTATTGTTAAGGATTCGTATGCAAACAGCCTGATCCCTTTTTTAACCACGCATTTTAGCGAAATTGATGTGATAGATCTCAGATATTATGAGGGGGATGTACTGAAACTTACGGAAGACCGGCAAATCCGCGACCTGTTGATTTTGTATAATATCACCACATTTTTTGAAGATCCATCCATTAAATCAATAGCGGATTCTGTAGAATAATGCAAATAGGAGGTCAGTAACGATGCTTGCTGGACAGAAAATGAAGTACCTGGTTGTCCTGTCTGCCGTCATGATCTTATGTGGCATTCTGATAGGATGCTCCAGTAAGAAGGAAGGCGCCAAAGACGTTCCCGTCCATACCATTGAGGAACACATCAAGCAAGCGGCTTCTATGGGGAATATGGAAAAAGGGGATATGAACAGGCTTAAGAAGCTATATCATCTCGAGGCAGATGAGGTTCAGGATTTTGTGCTGTATACGGCAGAATCGAACGTGGAAGCGGAGGAACTGGCTGTGATCCAAGTGAAACAAGAGAATCAAGTAGAAAGCGTTAAGGAAAAAATCATGAAAAGAATCGGGGCTCAAGAGGTCAAGCTGAAGGACTACCGTCCCGAGCAATTTTACCTCGTCCAAAAGCATGTATTAAAGGTCAAAGGCCGCTATATTTTGTTTACGGTCTCCAAGGATGCCGGACAAATCGAAAGTGCGTTTAGCGAAGCTCTTAAATAACAGGAGATGACGCAGGACGCTGATATAACAACCCGCCGGGCTTGTGCCTGACGGGTCTTTGGCATGGGCCGAAGATTCAATCTCCAGTTCTAACAATCCCCCTCATCCGCATACCTTATTTTAACAAGAACACTTGTTCTATTTTACCATTGCTTAAAAAACTTAATCCTGGTTATAATACAAACAAATGTTCTCACTTAATCCGGAGGCGATCAATCATGAAGATGAGCATCGGCCAAACCATAGAAATGATATATCTGGACAAAGCGGGCAAGATTACGCAGCGGAAAATTGAAGTGCACGGTATCCGTGATGGCCGCATACGGGCTACCTGTCTGAGCACCGGCCTGCCCCGTGTCTTCCTGACCGCCAGTATCCTGTCGTGGCATCCGGTACAGGGGCGGAGGTATGCTTAAGCCTAAAGACCGGATTATTCTGCTCTCAGATTGCCAATCCTTTTATGCCAGTGTCGAAAAGGCTGCTCATCCCGAGTATAAAGATAAGCCAGTCGCCGTCGGCGATCCCGCGCGGATGAACGGGATTGTCCTGGCTGCCTGCCCCATTGCCAAATCTCATGGGGTAACCACAGCCTCACGCGTGGGGGAGGCCCTGACGAAATGCCGGGACCTGGTGGTCATCCGGCCGCGGATGAGTATATATATTCAGGTCTCGCTGCTGATATCGGAGATATATCAGGGGTATACCGATCTGGTGGAGGCCTTCAGCATCGACGAGCAGTTCCTGGATGTGACCGGCTCCTTGCGTGCATTCGGGGGAGATCTGGAGGAGATGATTCACTCGATACAGCAGCATGTCCTGTTATCCACGGGGGTCTGGACCCGGGTGGGAATCGGGCCGTCCAAAATCCTTGCCAAGATGGCCAATAACTTCGCCAAGAAGAAGACCGGCGGAACGTTCAGGCTGGATTACGATAATCTGGAGACAGAGCTATGGCCGCTTCCGGTGCATGAAATGTTCATGGTGGCAGGCCGGATGACCAAGAACTTTTACCGGATGGGAATTACTACCATTGGAGATATTGCCCGTATGGAGCTGGGCGAGCTGAAGCGGAGAATGCGCACAACCATGGGCAAACAGAGCGATATTCAGGCGGAATATTATTGGCAGACAGCGCGGGGGATTGATCCCAGTCCGGTCGTTACCGGGATACGCCAGCAGATGAAGTCTGTCGGCCACGGGAAGGCGCTGCGCTGGAATCTCTATACCCGGCTTCCGGAGATTGAGGTTGTATTGCTGGAGCTGGTGATCGAGGTCTGCCAGCGGGCGCGGAAATACCGGTATATGGGATCGGTGGTGTCTGTTGCGGTGGTAGAGACGGACGGTAACACCTCCAATTCTTACAGCCGGCAAGCGACACTGCCCGAACCCTCGTCTCTAACCCATGAGGTTGCAGCGGCAGCCTATCGTTTATTTGTAGATCATTGGAGCGGCTTGCCGATAAGCCGGTTGGCCATATCTATAACCCAGTTGACAGAGGACAGCGTGATGCAGCTAACCCTATTTGACGACCGTATCCGGGTCTTGGGCAGAGAACGGGCCATTGACCAGATCAAAGCCAGATACGGCAGTCAGGCACTGATCCGCGCGTCTTCTTTACTGGAATCCGGGGTTGCTCTGGAACGGGCGCAGCAGATTGGGGGGCATTATAAATGAGTAAATTAGATGGAAACGAGCGGTGGAAATCCAAAATGCTAATGACAGAGCATGTCCAGCACTATGAGCAGAAGCAGGGGGAAGAGGTTAGGAAAATGATCACGGTGGAGGAGCGGACGATGGTGCGTGACCTGATTCTGCTTCCATATATGGAGACCATGGTCAGCAAGAGCCTGAAGGAGATTGAGTTCTCCGGCAGTATCCTTAAGCGCGCTTTCGGCATTGCCGGCCAGGCGATTCAGGAGCGTATTATGCAGGATACCTACCGGCTGCAGAAAGAGCTGAAGCAGCATAATATCCGGGTGCTGGCAGATGAGCAGGAGGAGTTCCTGGTGTATTACAAAATCTTTTGCCGGGGATATCAGGAACGCTTCGGGCTCACCCGGGATGTGATGCGCACCGAGATCAGCCTGCGGCTGACCAAGTATACAGCGGAGCTTGGAGCCGTATTGAAGGAGTATCTGAAGTCATAACACCTTTTGCAGCTTTTTTGACGCGGGAGATTTCAGGAGCTATTCTATTGCTATTCTTCCTAAAAGCCTTTCGAAAGCAGAATTAAGGAAGCTGTAACGGGGAAGGGCATTGGATAGACTATATTAGGAATCTTACTGGAGGACGTTTGTGATGGCGCTGCATCGTAAAATTTATCTTGCCTTTGTTGTATTTATATTGGTTCCGATCAGTTTGTTGGGGATCGTGTCCTACCGTTTGTCTTACGCCGCGATCAAGGAAAAGGTGGGCCAGGAAACACTTCAAACCCTGCGGGCGACAGACCTCAATATTCGAAATGTGGTAGAGCAGGCCGATTCCTTCTCCGGGTATGTGATTGCATCCGAAGAAATACAGAGTTTCTTAAAACATAATAACAAGGACTCCCTGCTGGACTTTTACTACCAGCGCCAGGCCATTGCCGGAATTCTGTACGGTCAAAATGCACTGGATGATCTGATTCTGTATAGCGCCGGGGGGAGTGACTATCACTTTATGAACGGGGACATCCTCCCGTTTCGGGATTTTCAGCAAACGGATTTTTATCGCCGCATGCTGGAAGCTGAGGGGAAAAGTGTATGGCTGCCGCCCACGGAGAGATACCCGGATCAAAAAAAGTGGTCGTTCATGCTCGGCAGGACGATTAAGGACACTTTAACGTTGAAAAATCTCGGCTACCTGATTCTCGAAATCAATATCAAACGCTTCGACGACATCTTCCTCACACGATACCCGGATGGATCAAGGGAACTCCTGATGGACAGCAACGGGAACATTCTCTATGAAGCCAATCACGACAACATAGGAAAACGTCTGGAACTGCCGATCGTGAATAGCCTGTCCTCTGAGACCGAAGGTACCCTGATCGATACGGAAAGCGGTCAGAAGAGCCTGATTTCCTATATCACCTCCGATTCGCTGCATCCGGGGGATGCCCCCTACTATCTGATATCTATCAAGCCTTGGAGCGCGGTTTCCAAGGAAACCGATTACATCCGCAATACGACGGTTTGGCTGGTTGGTTTTGTCATCCTGCTGGCTGTGCTGTTTAATTTTCTGTATGTACGGCAAATCGTAAGCTTCATCATTCAATTGCTGGCACGCATGAAAAAAATAGAAAGCGGTAACCTGAATGCATCCATGCCTGAATACCGTTCGGTAGAACTGTCGCGGCTGGCCTACGGCTTCAACCGGATGAGCAACAGGCTGCGCCAACTGGTCGAGGAGGTCAGGCTGGAGCAGGAGCATAAACGGAAGGCCCAATTTCAGGTGCTTCAAAATCAGATCAATCCTCATTTTCTGTACAATACGCTTGAATCGGTGAATGCGCTGGCGCTGATGAACCATCAGAAGCCAATCAGCAATATTGTGATCAATCTGGGCAGGCTGCTGCGGTCCAGCATTCATGCGGACGATGAGGTTACAGTCAATCACGAGCTGAATCATGTGGTCAGCTATATTGAAATTCAGAAGGTACGGTTCGATGACCGCTTCTCCTACAAGATCGAAGTAGATCATGCGTTGCTGGATCACCATGTACTTAAGCTGGTGCTGCAACCGCTGGTCGAGAACAGTCTGCTTCGCGGATACAGCAAGAAGAAGCCCGATTTCTCCATCCATATTACCGGAGGAATCAATGCGCGGGGGGATGGCTATCTTCGGGTGCAGGATAACGGAACCGGGATTGATGACGATACTTTACAGCGTATACTGCAGCAGATGTCGGCTGCCAAGCCCGGGCTGGTCCACGGACTGTCCAATGTGCAGGGGCGCTTGCGTATGTGGTACGGGGACTGCTATGGTCTGATGATCTGTTCCCACCCTCATGAAGGAACGGCCATTCAATTGAACTTTCCACTGAAACGGGAGGCAGCTAAATGAAATATAAGGTACTGATCGTTGACGATGAGCCGCTGATACTAAAAAGCCTGCAAACTTCAATCCACTGGAGCGGCATGGATTGTGAGGTCATCGGAACCGCGGAAGACGGCGAGGAAGCGCTGGAGCTGATGCAGTCAGAACTTCCGGACATCCTATTAACGGATATCTCCATGCCGGGCATGAACGGTATCGAGCTGCTGGAGCAGATAAGCCGCTGGCCCGAGCGCCCGGAAGTGATTATTCTGAGTGGATACAGCGATTTTGAATATGCCCGCAAAGGACTGCAATACCGGGTGTTCGACTATATACTCAAGCCGATTGATCCCCTGGAGCTTGAGAAATGTATCCACAGCATGATCGCCTGGTTCCAGGAAAAGGAGCAAGTCAGACACTCCACGATGAAACAGCAGCTGTACGATGCGATGATGGGCAGCGGGTTTGATTCCAGTAAGTTCCATAGTACCGCCATGTACCGGGCTGCGGTCATTCTGGCTGACGATTCCAGCGGTTTGCATCTGGTGCAAGGGGAAGGAATGGCGACTCCTGAAGGACTTCGCAGATTTGTCTATGCTACCTCTAAGCGCTACGCTGTGGTCGTATTTTACATAGAAAGTGAGAAAGCTGGATTTGCGGAGTGGACTGCGGCTGAGCTGCAGTACCTGGGCAGTCTTCTCGGGGATGACAAGTTGATCGCTGCCGGGTCGGTGGTAAGCGGGTTGGCGGAGCTCGCGGAATCGTATGAAGAGGCTGTCGGCATATTGGATCTGCTGCAAACGCTGAACTCGGCGGAGACTTCTCAGCACCGGGTATGGACGATGCAGGAGGTGGACCAATCGCTGTCGAGCCGTAAAACGCCGGCCAAACAGATTGGAGCAGCGCTCGCATATATGAATGAGCATTATCGCGAGGATTTGGCTATTGATCAGGTGGCGAAGCATGTAGCCATGAGCACTAGCCATCTAAGCGCCTTGCTTAAGCAGATGACGGGCAGCACTTTTTTAGAGCATATGACGGAAATGAGAATACATCAGGCCTGTATGCTGCTCTCTGGAACCAACATGAAGACGTATGAGATTGCAAATCAGGTAGGTTATACCGATCAGCGCTATTTCAGTCAGGTGTTCAAGCGCAAAATGAACATGACGCCGAGTGAATACCGGGCGGGCTTTTCCCGGAACGCTGATGTATGACCTTTTAGGAATGGCAGAATAGATTTTTCAACATGAATCATAGAAACACCTCGTTTTTAGATGCGCTTACAAAAAATATAATAAGGCTGTAGACAGAGAGGACAAGTTATTGAGAGCACTTACAAACAAAGAGGAGGTAATGACTTTTGAAGAATCATGGGGTCAAATGGGTAAGCATGATGCTAATGGCGGGGCTGGTTCTTGGCGGCTGCGGGGCGAAGAATAATGCTGCAGAAGAAGTGAAGGGCAGTGAAGCTGAGAAGAAAATTGAATTTTTTCAATGGAAAGTGGAAGCGGTTAACTTTTTTGATGAAAAGATCAAAGAATTCGAAGCTGCTAATCCTGGGGTCCAAATTGAGCAGGTCAATGTTCCCGACGGTCCCGCGGTGCTGAAGACCAGAGTTGCCCGGGGGGATATACCGGATATCTTCATTTCCTACCCGATTGAACAAGACTATGTGCTTCGCGCACAAAACGACTATCTGCTTGATCTTACTAACGAAGATTTCGTTAAGAATATCATCCCGGAAGTGCAGGACCGTTATTTGATCGACGGCAAAATGTACGGAGTGGCCTTGAGTCAGAATGCAATGGGCGTCATTTACAACAAGAAAATGTTCGCTGAGAACAAGATCGAGATTCCTCAAACCTGGGATGAATTTGTCGCTACCATGGAGAAATTCAAGCAGCTGGGCATAACTCCGATTCTGATGCCTAATGCGACAGCAGATGTTAGCGCCTTCAATATGAACCTGTTGGCCAACTCGTTTGACAAGGCATACTGGGAGAAAGCCAACAAGGGAGAAGCGAAAATCGAGGGTGACCCGCTTTGGGAAGAGATCGCCAAGAAAATGCTAGTAGCTTATGATTACGCGCAAAAGGATTCGATCGCAACCAAGGCGGATCAGATCAACCAAAGGTTTGTGAATGGTGAAGGTGCCATGTATGTCATGGGGACATTTATATTGCCGCAATTAGAAAAGCTGAGCCCGGAATTTGAATATGGCATGTTCCCGTTCCCGGCCACCAATGATAAAGACAAGAACCTGGTTCTTGGCGGGGTAGATACCGGATTTACGATATCGTCCCAAGCCAAGTATCCGGAAGAAGCTAAGAAGTTCCTTGCCTTCCTCACCTCTAAAGAGAGTGCACAACAGTTCTCCGACTATGAAGGCAGTATCAGTGCGGTGAAGGATGTCCAAATGAACAAGGAGCAAGTGAAACAGATCGCTGAGCTAGTGAAAGAGGGACGTTCCTCGAACTGGCCTAACCACTACTGGCACGGAGGGACTGGAGCGGAGAACGATTTCCGTAAATACTCGCAGCAATTCCTGATGAGCAGAGACAGCAAGGCGTACCTAAAGAATCTGAACGACATGTTCATGATGTATAAAGAATAGAGACATTATAGATAGAGAAAGGGTGTTGACACATGCGACAGAAAGGTGGGCGTGCCTCCTGGATAAATGCCGGGTTTATACTGCCCGGGTTGCTGTTGCTGATTGTCTTTCATACGTACCCGCTGATATCTGGATTTGTTTACAGTCTTACGGACTGGAACGGAGTGGCGAGAAGCTTTGACTTCATCGGGTTGGACAATTACGTATCATTGCTGACGGATGCCCGAATTCTAAATACACTATTATTCACTTTTAAGTATGCGCTGGTGTGCGCGGTCATAGCCAATGTAGTGGCTCTGGCCGCGGCCCTCGCGCTCAATCGCAAGATGCGGTTCAGAAATATGCTCCGTTCGATTTATTTTTTACCATCCGTTCTTGGCCTCTTAATTATCGGGTATATTTGGCGGGAAATCTTCGGCAAAGTGATTCCTTTACTAGGAAATTCTCTTCATATCAGTTTTTTGCAAAGTAATTTGTTATCTGATTCTGACTTAGTATTCTGGGCCGTTGCGTTAGTTACGGTATGGCAGTCAGCTCCTCTGCTGCTTGTGATTTACCTGGCAGGACTGCAGACCATTCCTACAGATCTGTATGAGGCGGCAAGCATCGACGGGGCAAACCGGTTCAACGAATTTGCGAAAATTACGCTTCCGTTGATCATGCCATCCATTACGATATGTTTTGTCCTGGCCATGAAGAATAACCTGATGGTGTACGATTTGCTCGTTGCCCTGACCGGTGGCGGACCAGGCTTCAGTACCGAGTCCGTAACGATGCTGATCTATAACGTCGGAATTCTAAATAACCGCTATGCCTATGGGCTGGCCTCTTCGATTCTGCTGTTTATCATTATTCTCCTGACCGCTTTGCTGCAAGTTGTGCTGTTGCGGCGGAAGGAGGTGCAGCTGTAATGAAGTCGAACCGTTATGCAAATTGGGCTATACAGCTTCTGGTATGGCTTGGGGCCGGACTGATGCTGTTTCCGCTCTATCTGACTGTTACCGTTGCACTGAAGAAGCCTGGAGAGGGCGGCAATATTATGACTTTCCCCAAAGAAATATACTTTGGGAATTTCAAACAGGCCGTTGAGCTTGGACGATATTTCGAGGGATTGCTGAATTCTACTTTCATTACAGTCATTTCCCTGTTCCTGATCATTTTGTTCGGGGCGAGTACGGCCTATGGCATTTCCCGAAGCCATTCCAAGTCTTCCCGCCTTCTGTACTACTTCTTCATCAGCGGAATGTTCGTTCCGTTTCAGGTGCTTATGCTGCCTCTGTTGAAGCAGATCAGTGCGGTGGGGCTACTGAATAAATATGGTGTTATATTGCTCTATACGACTTACAGCTTGTTCCAAAGCGTCTTTCTCTACACCGGTTATCTAAAGTCAATTCCGAAGGAGCTGGAGGAAGCGGCTCAGGTGGATGGATACGGGCCGTTCAGGCTGTTCTGGAAAATTATTTTCCCGCTGCTGAAGCCGATGACGGCCACGCTGATCATTCTGAATACGATCTGGATCTGGAATGATTTCCTGCTGCCGCTGGTTATGCTGTCCGATCCGGGCGAATATACGCTGCCTTTGCTGCAATATGTATTCCAGACACAATATTCAACGGATTTCAGCCTGGCATTCGCGTCCTACCTGCTGGTTATGCTGCCGATATTGCTTGTATATTCCGGCCTGCAAAAATACATTATTAACGGGATCGTAAGCGGCGCTGTCAAATAGTGCAGGCCCGGATCTGAAGGGAGATTATAAAGAGATGAGTGAACTATACAATCTGATTCATAAACAGCCCGGCAAAAGCAGACGGCAATCGAGCTGGGACCAAACCGGAGGGAACCGGGATAATGTCACGGTCAAGGCAGGTGCCTCCTTATCCATCGGTCAAATGAAGGGATCAGGAATCATCCGTCACATTTGGATCACAATCGCTTCTGAAGAGCAGTATGTATTCCGAAAAATGCGTCTGCGCATGTTTTGGGATGGTGAAGCCTCGCCGAGTGTCGATTGCCCGATCGGTGATTTTTTCGGAGTCGGACACGGAGTAGCCAGCCATTTTGTGTCTCAGCCTCTGAATATGATTACTTCGCAGCATGAGATAGAGACCAAAGCGGCGATGAACTGTTTCTTTCAGATGCCCTACCGCAAAGAGGCGGTCATTGATATCGTGAATGAATGCGAGCAGGATATCGTGTTGTATTACTATATTGATTACACAGAAATGGCCGTAAGCGATGATTGCTTTTATTTCCATGCCCAGTGGAGACGCGAGAATCCAACGGCAGGAAACATGGACCTTGCGGCGCTGCGTCCGGCGCATGATCTGCAAACCGATCCGTGGTGGAGCGAGAATCAGGTGAATGCGGCCAAAAATCTGTCGGGAACCGAGAATTACTGCATCCTGGATGCAGAAGGAGAAGGTCACTACGTTGGCTGTAATCTGAGCATAGACCATATCGACCCGATTCCCGGCTTCAGCTGGCCGGGGGAAGGCGACGATATGTTCTTCATCGACGGAGACCAGTGGCCGCCGACGCTGCATGGCACGGGTACGGAGGATTACTTCTGTGCGGCCTGGGGATACCCCTCGGGGAAATATGATTCCCCGTTTCACGGGATCTCACTAGCGGCACCGCTTCGGGGCTATGGACCGGCATGGCGCTCGAAGGCAACGATTCCCTTTAAGGATTATTCCGGTAAATGGACCATGTACCGCTTCCATCTGTTGGACCCGATTATATTCAGCAAGTCCTTGCGCTTCAGCATTGAGCACGGCCACGGCAATAGTCAATCCAATGACTATTCTTCGGTCGCTTACTGGTATCAACGTGAGCCGCATAAGGCATTTCCGGAAATGCTGCCGGTGAATCTCCGGCTTCCGCTGTCCGAGAAGGAGAGCGCACGCAAATTTTATCAGGGCTTCTAGCAGGTGAGATAATTCATTATTCAATATTTCCCGAGGAGGAATTTTTAATGAAGGGCAGCAGACATATTTTCTTTATGCCAGAAAAGGAACGGGTGCCGATGCCTGGTACCGACGTATGCGGGGACTTTATGCCATTTTACCATGAGGGTGTTTACTACCTGTTCTATTTATATAAATTCTGTATTTATTATACCACCACGAAGGATTTCGTAAGCTATACCGACCCGGAGCCCGCGCTCATTTGCGGCAGTCCCGAAGATCAGCACTGGCATATCGGCACCGGCAGTGTCATCCACCGCGACGGCGTCTTCCATTTCTATTTCTCGGCATTTAATGAGGGGCATAAGGATATTGAAGGGAAATTCGAGCAGGTGCTGATGCGGGCAACGAGCACAGATCTCAGAAGCTGGACTTTTGATCCTGACTTTTTTGTGACACCGGATGTGGAGCATTACGGCAATTTGCACTGGCGTGACCCTCATGCCTTTTGGAATGAAGAAGCAGGCTTTTACTGGCTGGCCGTGACGGCGACCGAGAAGGATGAACTGCTCCACCGGAGCAGCTGTACCCATATCATGACTTCTCCGGATTTGAACGAATGGACGCATAGCAAGAAGCTGTACGCCCCCCGCATGTTCGACTCCCAGGAATGTCACGACTTCTTCAAGATCGGCGATAAATGGTATATGATCTTCTCCAACCTGACCCGCTGGTGGGAGACCCGTTACCGGATGTCTGACAGCCCCGATGGGCCATGGATCACGCCAAGCTTCGATGATATGTTTGACGGACGGGCGTTCTATGCAGCTAAGACCGTAACCGACGGGGAACGCCATTATCTGGTGGGCTGGCAGGGCATCCGGATGAACATGGATGACAATGCCAAGTATCAATGGGGAGGCAGTGTACTGGTTCATGAGCTGGTGCAGCGCCCGGATGGGACGCTTGGCGTGATGCCGGTCCCGGCGGTGGAGCAGTCCTTCGACCGCCCGCTGGTGCTTGACCCCGAGGTCCATCTGGGTGAATGGAGCGGGACAACCCGCATCACGGGTATTGAGCGTTATGGTTTTGGTTGGCAGGAGCTCGTGCAGCTTCCACAGCAAGCTCTGCTCCAGGTGGATGTAGACTGGAAGCCGGGAACCGGTGCCTTTGGCTGGATGCTGCACACGGGTGGAGACAAGCTGGAACAATGGTGCCAGGTTCGTATAGAGCCTGAGAGGGGGAGACTCCTGTTCGATCGTTCGAACAAATTCCACGATGATTATCATTACATCGAAGAACGTCCAATCTCCCTCAAGGCAGGGGAGCCGGTCCGGATCAAGGTGATCATCAGCGGCAACATCATTGTCGCCTATGCCAATGATGTTGCGCTGGCCGCCAGAGCCTATGATTTCCCTACTGGGGGCGCTGGCCTGTTCATTGAGAACGGCGAAGCGGTATTCACAAATGTTGAGATCAGAGGAAATGTTGAGGCAACACTTTAAAATAATAATTCAAAAGAACCTCCGGTTGCCACTTTGTGATGGCAGACGGAGGTTTTTTAGTATTAGATAGAAATACCGAACATTTTAAAAGCTCAGTGCAGAGAATAATGAATTTTATCATCGGGCATGTTTGATAATATTCAGTTGTAAGCGCAGACAGTAGACAGTAGATGAAAGGGGAGGGCATTATTGAACAGTAAGAGTAAAGTGGTACTAAGCGCAATGTTGGCATGCGGACTGCTCGCCGGATGTGGAAGCAAAGGGGATAACGCGCAGCCGGAGGCGGGAAGTTCGTCGGCACCCAAAGAAGAGAAGGTGTCGCTCACATTCTGGAGAAACTCGGGCAATGACGCCGAGAATTCAGCCTATGACAAGCTGGTGGCCTCATTTAATGAAGCACATCCTAATATAAAGGTTGAGATGAGTCCGATTCCGTATGCCGATTACGATACCAAGCTGAGAACATCCATTGCTTCGGGCAGTCCCCCTGATATTATGGCCGTCGACGGCCCGAATATGGCATCTTACGCCCAGGCGGGTGCTTTACAGCCGCTGACCGCCTATTTCAAGAAGAATGGCAACCTGGAGGATATTCCGAAATCGACCATTGCCACGTACACCTATAATAATGAAATTTACATGGCTCCGCTCACCGAATCCTCCATTGCTCTTTTTTATAATAAAAAAATGTTTGAAGCGAAGGGAATTCCTCTTCCCTCCAAGAACCCGGAAGAGCCTTGGACTTGGGATCAGGTGCTGGATGCAGCTAAAAAGCTTAACGACCCGGCCAAAGGCGTGTACGGCATTGATCCGGCGCAGGGCTTCGGTAATGCAGGAACAGCAGCCTACTTTAAATATCCGATTATTTGGCAGTTTGGCGGCGAGATCATGAGCCCGGATGGAACAACTTCCAAAGGTTACCTGGATAAGCCGGAGACCAAAAAGGCGTTGCAATTCTTCTCCGACCTGTATAATAAAGATAAAGTGTCCTCCCTGGAATACCCGCCAGATCCGTTCCCGAACAACCAGCTGGCGATGACGGTGGACGGCTCCTGGTCACTGGGCAATTATGCCGACAAGTTCCCTAATTTCAAATTAGGTGAAGATTATGATATCGCCCCGCTTCCGAAGGAAACCCAGCAGGCTGTCGCGAACGGAAGCTGGTCGCTGGCCATTTCCTCGAAGAGTAAGAATGCCGATGCTGCCTGGCAGTTTGTAAACTGGGTGACGGGTTCTGAAGGGGCTAAGACCTATTGCTCCATCACAAAAGATATTCCGGCCCGCTATTCGGTAGCCAACGAGTTCCCTGAGCTGGGTCAATATCCGAAGAATATCTTTGTCGTACAGAATCAGAAATTCGGCAGACCGCGTCCGATTACACCGGTCTTCCCGCAAATGTCCGAAGCGGTAAACAAGATGATTGAGGAAGTGACCATCGCCGGACGCAACGCGGATGCAGCCATTGCCGACGCCATCAAAAAAATTGACAAGGCATATGCAGATCTGCCGCAAAAATAATACAATTTCCAAACATTACAGAAACGGCAGCCGCCCTTTAACCAAAGGGCGGCTAAGCCGTTTCCACTTGTAGTAAGGGGTGCGGTTGTCATGTTCTACTCGTTACGCAGCAGATTGATGTGGGCTTTTTCGATCCTGCTGATCCTTCCGATTACGGCGGTTGTCTTCATCCTCAGCAAGGAATCGTCGGAGCAGATCCGTAAATCTACCCAGACCTCCACACTGCAAACCATAGACCAATTTGCCTCCCATGTCAGCACACTGCTGACGCAGATTGAGGATATGGGCAACCAGGTGCTGAGCAGCGACATCACACAGGAATGGATAACCGCCGATCTGAACGATGAGAGCACCAATGGGGACAAGTATCTGGCCAAGCAAAAGCTGCGGGAGCTGTTATCCTCTTATGCGATCAATAATTCGAATGTGATTTCCATTTCCACGTTTGCGGAGGGAAAGGGCGGGTTATGGACCCAGGACCTGAGCTACCTGAAGAGCAGTTGGTACAGCCAGTTTAAGGAGCAGGACGTACGCTGGACGCAGGCTCATAAGGACAAGGATCAGGCCGACGACAGCATACGTTCGCGCGAGATCAATAGTCTTGTGCTTCCTTTGGTGCAGCTCCAGTCCTTTAAGGATGTTGGAGTAATCAAACTCAATTATCCTACGGTGCTGCTGCGCCAGGATTTGGATAAAATCAGCTTCGGTAAAAGCGGCAAAGCCTTCCTGCTGACGGCTGAAGGCCTCAGTGTACTTAATCAGGATCTGACAGGAGCTGAGGGGCTGCTTAGAGACGGGCTTGCTACTGTGCAGAAACAGAGTGGTGGACAGACCAGCGGCATTTTCCCGCTTCACCAAGGGGGGACCGACTATCTGTTCTTTTACCGCAGGCTGCCTGCACAGAACTGGCTGATCGTCGGCGAGGTGCCGGAGGCGGAGCTGTATGCGACCATCACCAGGCTCAAAGAAACGCTGCTCCTTGCCAGCTTTGTGCTGCTGATCCTTGTCATTATTGTGGCGCTGTGGCTCTCTACCGGCATAACGAAGCCATTAAGTGCCATGGCCCGGGCCATGCGGCATGTGAGAAACGGGCAGTTCGAGCTGGCGATGAAGGATATGCCCAAGGTTAGATCGCGGCAGAGCGAAGTGGACTATGTGGCCGGTGTATTTGAGCAGATGACCCGTCAGCTGAAGTATCTGATCGAGACGGAATTCGAGACCAATCTGCGCCGGAAAAATGCCGAATACAAAGCGCTCCTGCTGCAGATCAATCCGCATTTTTACAACAATACATTGGAGATCATCAGCGGTCTGGCGGCGATGAAACGGGAGGATCTGGTCATGGACGCTACGGAAGCGCTGGGTAAAATGATGCGTTATTCGCTGAGTCTCGATACGGATCTGGTACAAGTCAGCGAGGAGCTTGGCTATATCCGTGACTACCTGTTCCTCCTAAAGCTGCGGCATGAGGATCATCTGATGGTGGAGGTCCGGGAGGATTCCGCCGCGGATCAGCTGCTCATCGCCAAGTTCATTCTGCAGCCGCTGGTGGAGAATGCGGTGAAGTACAGCCTGGAAAAAGGGGGAATCGCCGAAGTGGCGATCACCTCCAGTGTGTGTGGAGAGCGCCTGCACCTGCAGATTCAGGATAACGGTTCAGGAATGACACCGGAACTGATCGCCAGCATTCTTGCCGATACGGAGCTTAGGGACAGTGTGGGAATCTTAAATCATAAAGGGGACAGCATCGGACTACGCAATGTGCTCTCCCGCTGCCGTCTGTATTACGGCGGACAGTTTGAAGCCGTGCTTGATTCGAAGCTAAATACAGGAACAACTATTACACTGAAGCTGCCGCTGATAGAGAGGTGATTATTATGTATGACATTATGCTGGTGGATGATGAGAAGGGGGTCCGCAACAGTATCAAAGCCAAAATCGACTGGGAAGCCGCCGGCTTCCGGGTGGTCTCGGAGGCCTCAAGCGCCAATGAAGCGCTGCAGCTGCTGGAGCAGGGACCGCTGCCGCAGCTCGTCATCTCCGATATCCGTATGCCGCAGATGGACGGCATTGAATTTATCCGTATCTGCAAAACGAAGTATCCGCTGCTGAGGACGGTTGTGCTGTCGGGATACTCTGACTTTGATTATCTGAAATCGGCCATACAGCTTGGAGTGAAGGATTATTTGCTGAAGCCGGTAGCCCGCGCAGAACTGAATGAGCTGCTTGGCAAGCTGGGTGAAGAAATTAGACAAGAGCAACAAAAACTGCAGGCCTCACGGCAGGCTCTGCTGCAGAAAAATGAGCAGCTGCGGCTGCTGCAGGAGAATTTTTTGCTGCAAATGGTCAAGGACGAGTGGTACAGCCTGGCGGCGATCAAGGAACGGCTGCAGCAGCTCCAGCTGACCCCGCTGACAGCGGATGATCTGAAGCTGCAGTTTGTCGCTGTGGAGATGAGAGTGCCGGCGGGGCGGATGGCGGACCGGCTGGAGCGCCGGGATCTGCTCAATTTGGCTTTTCAGATGTTATGCCGGGAGACGGCTGCCAAGCGGAAAGGAATCTATCCATTCAGCGATGTTGCCAATTCCGCGATGATGTATTTGCTGATTATTATGAAGCCGGAGCCGGAGTATGCCGATCGAACGGACAGGTTCGTAGAAGAGCTGAAGCGAAACATCGCCAGTTATCTGAAGCTGGAATGTGTGACGGGGATTGGCGAGGAAGTGAATGGACTCAAGCGGCTGAAGAACGGTTATGCTTCGTGCATGCTGTCCTGGAGCCAAAACACCGTGTATAAAGATGGAACGGGCGAACGGAGCCAAGTGATGGAGCTTATGCAGGCTTTTACCCCGGAGGTGGAGCGGAAGCTGGTGCAGGCGATTGAGAATTTGGACATGAGCACCTTCCGCCAGCAGCTTGACACTATTTTCAACAGCGAAAGAGATACGCCGATGTTTGCTTTTACCTTTCTGGCCCTGCGGATGCTGCTGATGTTCAGCTCCATCGCCAAAAAGTTCGAGCTCGGCGGCTCCGCGCTGCAGAAGTATTTGTGGAACTGTCAGATGACCATTGCCGATTACCAGTCGCGTGAAGGCGTGCGGGGGCAGATTGATGAGCTGGCGCAGCTTGTCATGGGCGAAGTGAAGAAGCTCCGCTTCTCCAGCGGACAGCATATGGTCGAAGCGGTCAGGAAATACGTGGAGGAGAATTTCTCTTACGAGCTGGCGCTTTCTTCCCTCGCCGAAATGTTTCATCTGAATGAGACCTATTTATCCGGGCTGTTCAAGCAGCATGTGGGCATTACGTTCAGCGACTATGTCACCAAGCTGAGAATGACCAAGGCGGAGCAGCTTTTGCAAGAGAACGAACTGAAGCTGACCGATATCGCCATGCTTGTCGGCTATTCCAGTTCCAGCTATTTCAGTACCTCTTTCAAGAAAAACAGCGGCAAAAGCCCCAAGGAATACCGTGAATGGTATTTGAAGAATCACCCCTGAGAACATCACAACTTCTGAGCCGATCATATTGAAATAATTTCTCTGGCCGTTCAGCTACAATAGTGTCAACCAAACAAGGAATAGGAGTATGCAGCATGAATGTTTCCGGGGAGAAGCAAGCGCATAAAGAGAGCAAAACTATAAGCAAACTGGCGTGTGCGGCTGTAGTACTGCTGGTTATCGCAGGGTGCACTATTGGCGGCAACGGCAATCATAGCAGCAATACTTCTGATTCTAAAACTCCGTCCAATGCGATCTCTAATACTGAACCTGCAGCCTTTCAGTTTTCTGATGATCCCAATTACTACACGGAGCTATACCGCCCGCAGTATCATCTGTCGCCGGAAAGCGGGAATATGAGCGATCCGAATGGAATGGTTTATTTCGAAGGTGAATATCACCAGTTCTACCAGAACAGCGGCCAGTGGGGTCACGCCGTCAGCACGGATCTGATCCACTGGCAGCATCTGCCGGTAGCGCTCCTGCGCGATTCGCTCGGGGAGATTTGGTCAGGCAGCGCCGTGGTGGACTGGAAGGATACGAGCGGTTTTTTTGGCGGTGAAGCAGGACTGGTTGCGATCTTCACCCATTTCAAAGGGGGAATGCAGTCGCAGAGCCTGGCGTACAGTTCTGATAAAGGACGCACCTGGATCAAATATGAGGGCAATCCCGTGATTCCTAATCCGGGACTGAAGGATTTCAGAGATCCCAAGGTGTTCTGGCATGAGCCTTCGCACGCTTGGGTGATGGTTGTCTCGGTGGACAACCGGGTGAGATTCTATTCCTCTCCAGACCTGAAGACCTGGCAGATGACGAGCGAATTCGGCGCCGATCAGGGCTCACACGCCGCCGTCTGGGAATGTCCGGATCTGTTTGAGCTTCCCGTGGAAGGCAGCAAGGAGACCCGGTGGGTGCTGGCGCTCAGCATCGGCAATAACAGCTCAACCCGTGGCTCGGCGGCGCAATATTTCATCGGCAGCTTTGACGGACAGACATTCAAGAACGGGAATGAGCCCTCCAAAGTGCTGTGGACCGATTACGGAAAAGACTTCTACGCCGCAGTGTCCTACTCGGATATTCCGCAGAGTGACGGCCGCCGGATCTATGCCGGCTGGATGTCCAATTGGCGCTATCCGTTCTCGATGCCAAGCGCTCCGTGGAAAGGGAATTTGTCGCTGCCGCGGGAGCTGAAGCTGCGCGACATTCCCGGTGAGGGATTGCGCCTCGTCCAGCAGCCGGTGCAAGAGCTGGAAGCCTTGCGTGGCCAAGCGGTCAAGCTGGAACCCCAGCGGCTAGAGCCAGGCAGCAATCCACTGGCCGGTCTGCACGGGACCTCCTATGAACTCGATACCGAGTTCACCGTGAAGGGGGAGGCGGAATTCGGAATCAAACTGAGAAAAGGTGCAGATCAGGAGACCAATATATCGTATAACAACGCGAATTCAACGCTAACGGTGGATCGAACCCAATCAGGCGACAGTTCATTTGAAGCCGGGTTTGCCGAAACGGTCCAGGCGCCCTTAAGAGCGGTGAATGGTAAAGTCAGGCTGCATATCTATGTGGATGAATCGACGCTGGAGGTGTTCGGCGCAGACGGCGAGACTGTGGTTTCCAGTATTCTTTTCCCGGAGGCTACCAGCAATGGATTGGAGCTGTATGTGAAAAAAGGGGATGTGATGCTGGACCAGGCCGTCATGTATCCGATGGCCAGTGTATGGCGGAATGAGGAGCCTGACGGCTCGGAACCGCTTCGAGTCCTGCTTAGCCAATCTAGTGTGGATGTTCCGCTTGGCGGCACTGTGGAAGCGGCAGCGGCGGTCGTTCCGCTAACAGCTCCCCAGGATCTTACTTGGGTGTCGAGTGATGAGGCCGTTGCACAGGTGGAGAGCCGTGCCGGAACATCCGCTGTCGTAAAGGGGCTGAAGGAAGGCCAGACGGAGATTAAAGCCCTTGCCCCGGGCGGGCAAATCTATGCCGTAATGAACGTGTACGTCTATAAACCGGATTGAAATGGAGTGAAAAGATCATGACAAGCGTTACAGCGGCAGCTGAGTCTGCCTCCAAAACTGCCCCATCCAGCAAAAAGCCCCGCCGGTTTCTGCGGGGAGAAGAAATAACCGCCTGGTGGTTCGTGCTGCCTTCCTTTGCTTTGCTGCTCATCTTTGTGTTCTATCCGATGCTGCAAGCCTTTGTGATCAGCTTTCAGAATTATAACCTGGTAGGATCGACCCGCAGCTTCATCGGGCTGGACAATTACAAGTCTCTGATGACGGACAGGGATTTCCTGGCCAGTCTCAGGCATTCGTTTCATTTTGCCATCGTAGTGATTCCGATTCAGACCGCGATTTCACTGGGCCTGGCACTATTAATCCAGAAAAAGTTCAAGCTTACCGGTCTGTTCCGCACACTCTATTTCATTCCGGTAGTCATTTCTACGGCAGTGGCCGCAACGGTGTTCAAACTGATCTACAACAAGGAATTCGGGATTCTGAACAATGTGCTGAAGACACTTCATCTGCCCACTACCAATTTCCTGTCCAACCCGGATACGGCGATGAACGGTGTGATCATGCTGGGAATATGGAAAGGCGTAGGTTTTTTCATGATTATCTTCCTGGCTGGACTGAACAACATTCCGCAAGATTTATACGAGGCGGCCCGGGTAGACGGTGCTACCAAAATACAGCAGTTCTTCCGCATTACGCTTCCTTTGCTCAACCGTACCACGGCCTTCGTGGTGATTATGACGACCATTGATGCCATTAAGCTGTCCGGCCTTGTGTTTGTATTGACCAGTGGAGGACCCAACGGGGCTACCGAAACCGCAGTCTATTATATTTATAAAATGGCCTTCCAGCAGATGCAGATGGGCTACGGCACCGCTGCCGCCTTTATTCTGTTCGCGATTGTTCTCGCCATCTCGCTCGTGCAAATGAGACTGTTCCGGAACGCGGAACATTAATGAGACTACTAGGAGGTATCCACATGAACCGCTTTGCAAGCATTGCCAAGTATACGGTGATGACCGTTCTGGCTGTTATTTCAATTATTCCAATCCTCTGGATGATCTCGGGTTCACTACGCCCATATGAGGAATTGTTCAAGTACTCCTCCAGTCTGAATATTCATTTGTTCGTTCCTGTCCAGCCAACGCTGGCTAACTTCAAAGAGGTTATCTTCAGTGAAGGCAACCCGTTTCTCCGCTATATCGCGAATACACTGTTTGTTGCAGGGATTGTAACCCTGCTGGTGCTGCTGGTGAATTCGATGTCGGCGTTCGCTTTTGCCAAGCTGCGTTTCCGGGGCAAAGCGATTGTCTTCGCCCTGTTCATGTCAGCGATGATTATTCCCGGTGAAGTAACGCTGGTCCCGAACTATCTGCTGATGAATTATTTCGGCTGGCTGAACTCTTATAAGGCGCTGGTGATTCCTTCGATGCTGTCTGTGTTCGGAATCTTTCTGCTGCGGCAGTTCTTCGCGGAGATTCCCGATGAGATTCTGGAGGCGGCCAAAATCGACGGAGCCTCGATGACCCGGACCTTCTCCAGTATTGTCTTGCCTGCGGCTGTCCCGCCGATGATCACCCTTGCGCTGATGACCTTTCTTGGCAACTGGGATTCCTATCTGTGGCCTCTAATCGTTATCAATGACGAAAAGAAACAGATGATCCAGGTAGCCATTGCCACGTTCTCCTCAGTGGAAGGAACCGATTGGTCTAAGATTCTTGCCGCAAGCACCATTTCCACGGTTCCGATCCTGATCCTGTTTCTGTTCCTGCAGCGCTATTACATTCAGGGCATTACCATGTCCGGTGTGAAAGGGTAATGCCACTTATGGGACAGCTTGTTTAAAGGCTGTCTTCGCGAATAGTTCTCTAAGAGGGAACGCACACTATTTGTGAATAAGAGGAGGAGGCCCTAAGTTAATGTCCAATAAAAAAAGCTACTATGCATTTGAGGAGCCGCTTGGCACCACCATTGAATTTCAAGCCACCAGCTTACAACAAGCCATGGTAATTAAAAAGAAGAAGGCTCAAGAATTGGGGATTCCAAAAGAGGCTTTTGAACTCACAACTATACGCAAGAAACCCACTCAGAGCGCATAGCCCGGAAGCAGACCCGGGGTCCGTCTATAAGAAGCAATTGAACCTAAAGAAACCCGGAGGACCTGCCGAACTGTCAGCAGAATTCCCCGGGTTTCTTGCAGTTTATTGGCTGTGTAAAATGCGGTATTCGAATGGCGCCAGCGTAAGGCTGATCTGCTCACCGTCCATCTCCACCGGCTCACCGCTGAAGGCGTCCTGCCAACGGTGCTGGTCTCTGAATGAATGCTGGAGAGTGACCGGACTGCTGGAGTTGTTCATCCAGACAGTAATGCGGCTGTTGTCATTCCAGCGTTCATATACGAGGCCCCGGCTGTCCGGATCACTCTGCAGGAAGCGGAACTGACCGGTGCGCAGCACTTCATGCTCCTTGCGCAGGGCAATGATATCCTGATAGAAATGCAGCAGCTCCCGGTCCTGCCCCTCCTCTTCCCAGATCATGCATTTGCGGCAGTCCGGGTCGTCTCCGCCGGTAAGTCCGATCTCGTCTCCGTAGAAGATGCACGGCGTACCGGTGAAGGTGAAGAGGAAGGTGACCGCCAGCTTCAGCCGTTGCTTGTCCCCGCCAAGCCGGTTAAGCACTCTTGGGGTATCATGGCTCGCCAGAAGATTGAACAGGACTTCATTCGCCTGCCGGGGATAACGCATGAGCAGCCCGTAGATTTGAGCAGCGAAGGTCCCGGGATCAACCTCCTCGTCGGTCCCGAAGAACTTCAGCAGTCTGTCAGAGAAAGGATAGTTCATCACAGAATCGAACTGATCGCCCTGCAGCCAGCTAAGGGAGTCGCTCCAAACCTCGCCGATGATGAACGCCTCCGGGTTGATTTCCTTGACCGCGAGGCGGAAGTCCCTCCAGAACCTATGATCCACCTCATTGGCCACATCCAGCCGCCAGCCGTCGATATGTACCTCCTTAAGCCAGTATTTGGTGATATCGAGAAGATAATCCCGGACTTCCGGGTGGGCCGTGTTCAGCTTGGGCATGCCGCTGAAGAAGCCGAAGGTATCGTAGTTGGCCTTACCGTCCACCACCTGTACAGGATAATCATGGATATGGAACCAGCCCGCGTACCTGGAATCCTCCCCGTGCTCCAGAACATCCTTGAACGGGGCAAATTCAGAGCTTGTATGATTGAAGACAGCATCCAGAACGACCTTAAGCCCTTTGGAGTGGGCCAGCCCGACGAGTTGCTTAAGCTTGTCCAGATCTCCGAAGTTTGCGTCGATGGTTCCATAATCAACGGTGTCATATTTATGATTGCTGGGAGACTGGAAGATAGGTGTCAGATACAGGGCCGTTACGCCCAGCTCTGCAATATAATCCAGATGGTCAATCATTCCCTGCAGGTCTCCGCCGAAAAAGCTGTCATAGGCCGGGGGCTCACCCCATTCGAGCGTACCTTCGGGATCATTCGCCGGATCTCCGTTAGCGAACCGGTCAGGCATGATCTGATAGAATACCGCAGATTTCGCCCATTCGGGAACCTGCAGCAGATCCACCTCATGGAGATAAGGCATTTCATAGTAGCCTCCGGCAGGCGCAGGCAGCCCTTCTGTATAGAAGCCCGATTCGAGCATCCATACGGTTTGCGTATCCGTTTCCAGCCGGAAGCCGTAGGAGAAACGTTTGAATTCGGGGGTGATCTCAGCTTCCCAGTAATCAAAATAGGCATCGGTAGCTACCTTGAGCATGTTCAGCTCCTGATGATGATGCTCCCAGTCGTATTTGTCGCCTGTCAGCGCGAATACCCGGTCAACATTATTCTTTTTGCTGCGGATTCTTAAGTGGAAGGTGTCCTTGTTATACGCATACGCCCATCTCCCATGCGAAGAATGATGGAGACATCCAAGCTCGATGGAGGAGCCGGGTGAGGTTGATGCCACTGCTTGTCTGCTAAGAGCCATAAGAATTCCTCCCTGGTACGTGTTGTGAGTGTATATTTTGAAGTGAAATAGCTTTAATTAATACCCTGGCGCTGAACGTTCTAAACAGCTGGTTTCACTTCTATATTATGGGCGGAATTTTGGTCAAAACAGGGTGTCCGGTCCCCTCTCTGTCCCGGCTCTATGGATCAGCTCCCGGTAGTCATTACGAACATTGCCCACGGCCGCAGAGACGGGATAAGCCAGCATCTGCTCCGCATCGTATGGCTGCAGCAGCTTCATCAGTGCAGGAATATCCCGGTTGCTGCGCTCCAGCCACTGCGCCTCTCCATCAGGATCAAGAATGACCGGCATCCGGTCATGGATGTCTGCCATGAGACGGTTCGGGGCCGTGGTAATGATAGTGCAGGTGGAGATTCTTGTGCCGTCAGGACCTGACCAAATGTCATACAGGCCGGCCAGGGAGAACAGCTGCCCGTCCCGCAGGGTAATTCTCATCGGCTGCTTGCCGCCGTCATAGACCTTCCAGTCATAGAAGCCGTCTGCGGGAATCACACAGCGGCGGGAAGCAATCAGCCCTTTGAAGGAAGCCTTCTCCAGCAGCGATTCACTGCGGGCGTTGATTAGCTTGGCCGCGTTCTTGTCCTCTTTGGACCAGGAGGGCAGCAGCCCCCAGCGGAGTTCTCCCAGCCTGTTCTGTTCGCCATCATGAATGACCGCCGGAACCGGCTGCATCGGAGCAACATTGAATCTTGGGGCATATTGAATGAGCGGATGCTCACGGATGTAATATTTGGCTATCAGCTCTTCCAGTGTTACGGTAATCGTATATCTTCCGCACATTGTCCGTGCCTCCCTGAGTAGTTAATGGTTTACAGACAGAACAGCTTGCCTTAGCATTATATAAGATGAACCTGAAGATTGCGAAAGGGAGATGGCGGCATGATTATCGTAAGCTCCTGCCTGGCCGGGATGAAGGTCAGATATAACGGCACGGATTGTCTGGAGCAGGGTATCCGGCAGCTGCTGGACAGCCGGCAGGCGGTTGCCGTGTGCCCGGAGCTGATGGGCGGTTTCTCTACCCCGAGAGAACCGGCTGAGATTATAGGCGGCACCGGCAAGGATGTACTGGAAGGTAAGGCCCGGGTGATTGACCGGACAGGGAATGATGTGACGGCAATGTACATAGAGGGCGCTTATGCCGCGCTGGAGCAGGTCCGCAGCCTGGCTGCAACCCTGGTAGTTCTTAAGGAGAACAGCCCTTCCTGCGGGAGCTCCATGATCTATAACGGAGAATTTGCGGGTGTGAGAATACCCGGGGAAGGCGTAACCTCAGCGCTTTTGCGGCAACATGGGATTGAAGTGATCTCCGAGCAGCAGCTTGCTGCGCGGTTGCCGGAATTAGAGGGCTGATCCGTGGCGCTGACCATGGACAAATGTTACAATATTGTGTTTATTAACAGGTGGTAAAACAGGCTGTTCAGCAGTATAATCATTTTAAGAAAATTCTGAATTCCAGGAAGCGGAGAATTTCGTGATGAAACCCATCTATTTGGACCACGCCGCCTCAACACCGGTTCATCCGGAGGTGGCAACGGTTATGTATAATATGCTATTGAACGAGTACGGCAATGCGTCCAGTGTGCACCAGTTCGGACGGTCTGCCAAGAGAATCGTAAATGGAGCGCGCGACAGAATCGCGGGCTCTTTGGGCTGTTCCCCTGAGGAGTGGATATTCACAAGCGGCGGCACCGAGAGCGATAATCTCGCCCTGTTCGGCGCAGCCTATGCTTCCGCTCCCAAGGGTAAACATATCATTACTACAGCGGTGGAGCATCATGCAGTGCTGCACACCTGCGCAGAGCTTGCGGAACAGGGCTTCGAGGTCACCTATCTTCCTGTCGATGCTACCGGCCTTGTCTCTCTGAAGGATGTAGAGTCTGCCCTGCGTGAGGATACAGTACTGATCAGCATAATGTATGTGAATAATGAAGTGGGAACTGTACAGCCTATAGAAGAGATTGGCAGATTAGCAGCCGAACGGGGTGTGCTTGTGCATGTAGATGCTGTACAAGCTCTGGGAACGTTGCCTCTGGTGCTGCGCGAGCTGCCGGTAGACTATATGAGCTTCTCAGCCCACAAGATCGGAGGTCCTCAGGGGATTGGAGGGTTGTACGTCCGGCGGGGAGCGCCGCTTATGCCAAGACAGCATGGCGGGCTTCAGGAGCGGGGCCGGCGGGCGGGCACGGAGAGCCTGGCACATACGGCCGGGTTCGCAAGAGCCGTAGAGATGGCTGTACAAGGGCTGCCGGAGCATCACGAGCAGGCTCTCGAATTGCGCGCAGCACTGCTGGAGGGACTGGACAAGCACGCTGGAGCAGGCGGATATGTCATCAACGGAAATGAACAGCATTCGGTGCCGGGCATTCTGAATGTCAGCTTCCCAGGAGCCAGGACAGATGTGCTGCTGATGAACCTGGACATGGAGCGGATTGCGGCGGCCAGCGGCTCAGCCTGCACCTCAGGATCGCTGGAAATCTCGCATGTCCTCCGGGCGATGAAGCTTCCGGAAGAACTTTTGAACTCTGCGATTCGCTTTAGTACAGGTTTGGGTAATACTATTGAAGAAATGCAGGTTGTCGCCCAGAAAGTTGGAACCGTTTTGAACCGGCTGCGTAATAGAGACTAGGCGTCCTTGTAACCTGACAGCCGTTTAAGAGGTCCCTTGGCCCATGGGAATCCGTAAGCAATACTTAAGGTGAGGGGACTTTGGATACCATGAAACTTCAAGATATGATTGGCCTCACTGTATACGAAGTTGAAGAAGGTACGGAAGTCGGTGAAATCATCGACATCGGACTGGATTCAAACTGGAATATTACGGGTATTGAACTGGAAAGCAAATCTTTTTTCTCCAGTCATGTGAAAGTTGTGGCATGGGATAATATTGTCGCTTATGGCGAGGATGCTGTCATGATCCGCAATAAAGAGTCGATTATTAAGGTCGATGCTGACCATATATCCTACACGTTCCTCCTTGGAAAGAACAATTTGAAGGACAGGCAGGTGCTTACAGCATCGGGAACGGTGCTTGGGCGAATATCGGATGTTTATTTTGACCATAAGTTGGGAAATACAATAGTAGCGCTGGAAATCAGTGACGGGCTTGTAACTGATTTGATCGAAGGCCGCAAATGGCTGCCTTGTTCTGAAGGAATGTCTATCGGAGAGGAATCTGTACTGGTTCCCGCGATGAGTGAAGAACGGCTTCAAAAAGCCATTAATATTGTTAACGGATAGGTGGAATGTATTGTATGAAGTGTCCAAACTGCAACTCCAAGGATATCGGCAAGATCGGTTCCCACCAGTTCTATTGCTGGGGCTGCTTCATCGAACTTACGGTTAACGGCGAGAAAATGTCGGTTTATCAGGTTGAAGAAGATGGCACGCTCAGCTCACTTGACGATCTGTTCTCGGGTGAAGAAGTTGCACAGGATTTCCCGCAGATCCACGCATCCTCTTGAGCACTGCCTGATTCATAACCGGTCAACAGTTACATAGATTCGCCGTGCCCAAATACCGGGCGGCTCTTGAGGCCGCCCGGTATTTGGGCATTTTTGAATTGAAGGTACACCCCGGTTGTTCAGCCTACTCCTGCCCGGGCCACTTCGGCTACAAGTTACAATATAAGCTACGACCTACCAGCTACTTCCCCACGCCGGGCGACCGCCTGCTCTGAGCAAGTGGACAAACGTATCTTAATTCCTCGATTTCTGCGAGATGCTGGGTAGCAAGTGGAAAAACAGCAACTATTCATGTTAGTTTGCGGTACTTTGGCTGAATGGTGCAAATTTAAGTGTTGTTAATCCACCTGTTGTTATCGCAGCGTCCATTCATCCATCAGCAAGTGTAGAAAATCCAACTATTTCCTGTTCTCCCAACTATCCAAACGGATAAAGCTGTACTATTACGCTCCTCCGATACTCACCAAGCTGTGAAAATCATGCTATCCCCGTTCCCCTCACCCCCCCGGATACCCGCCCCAATACGAAAGTTGCATCTTTGTTATACAGGCTAAGGAATTGGTATGTTACCTCCGGGATACGGACTCTATACTGAAATCGACTGGCGGAATGGCCAGGATTCAACAGGGTTCTATACAAGGGGGAATGTTCAGATGTACCGCAAAGGAATATCCAAGCTTTTGATTGCCGGTCTGCTGCTGTCAGGAATTCAGCTTCCGGGAACTACGGGAATCGCCCAGGCAGACAGCAAGGACCTGGCTAACCTATCTGCAAGTGCAGGCAGCACAGACGCAGTCCAAACGGCAGGGTATGCCGACATGAAGCAGCACTGGGCTTCGGCAGCAGTGAACAGGCTGTCAGCCGCAGGAATTCTGCAGGGGGACGGGGAAGGACAATTCAGACCGGGACGAGCTGTCACGCGTGCAGAGATAGCCGTGGTGATCAACCGGATGTTCCGTTACACGGATGCAGGCCGTACTATTTTCAGTGATGTAAGCGCTTCTTCCTGGTATGGCCAAGATGTCAGCGGGGTTAGTGCAGCAGGCGTTATCCAAGGTTATGCGGACGGCCGGTTCCAGCCGGGAGCGGCTGTAACCCGTCAGGAAGTGATGACGATGCTGAGCCGGGCATTCACGCTTAATGCGGGCTCTCCTGCTGCACTTACAGCGCAGTCCGACGCAGCAGCGGTCAGCGGCTATGCCCGGGAAGCAGTGAGTGCCATGCTGGGCACCGGATATATTCGCGGCAATCCGGACGGCAAGCTGAACCCGCAGGCGCAGATGACCCGGGCCGAGCTGGCTGAGCTGCTGGGCCGCATGGTCGGCTGGATCAGTTCAGCCGAAGGAAGCCACTCCATTGGCGGGGTGTCCGGCAATGTAATTGTCAACCGCGCGAACGTGCAGCTTGAAGAAGGAGCCGTTAGCGGGAATCTGTATGTGACTGCCGGAGCAGGAGAAGGGGACGTATCGTTCTCGGGCATCAAGGTGCAGGGAACCACCCATATCTCCGGAGGCGGCGGGCATTCAGTGGTCTTCCGCAAAGCTGCGCTGGGCGAGGTCAAGCTGAACAATCCCAAGGCCCCTGTACGCCTTGTCCTGGAGGACGGGAGCACAGCCGCACGTATCGAATTGCTAGAGCCGTCCAAGGTTGAGATTGGGGCCGGTTCACGGGCTGAGGCCGTGGTCATCGGTGCTGGTGCTGCCGGTTCAGAGATCATAAACCGGGGGCAGATCGGCCTGCTTGAGAACCAGGCGGACCGTGTGCTTCTCAACACCCTGGCGCTTAAGGCTGGCGAGACGCTTCGCGGCTTGTCCGGCAACGGAGCCACGCCGCAGGCGGGTGCTACCGCTACTCCAGCCCCGGCAATTGCGGGCGGGAGTACAGGCGGGGACACGCCAACGCAGGCACCTGAGGCGCCGGTGCCAACAGCCACGCCGGTGGCTACACCGACAGCAACCCCGGCTGCGACGCCGGTGGTTACTCCGCCAACCCAGGAGAATCCATGGGAGCTGGTCTGGAATGACGAATTCGACGGCCAGGCTATTGATGAGAGCAAATGGAATGTGCAGGATACCGGAACGGTATACAATAACGAATTGGAATATTATCATCCGGACAACGCTTCGCTTACAACAGAGAGCGGGCAGAGTGTGCTGGCCCTGGAAGCCCGGAAGGAAGCTTACGGCGGCAAGAACTATACGTCAGCCAAGCTGACCTCCAAGATGAAGGGCGACTGGACGTACGGCAAATTCACGGTGCGGGCCAAGCTGCCGGTTCAGCAGGGGATGTGGCCGGCCATCTGGATGATGCCGACCGATGATGAGAAGCAATATGGACCTTGGCCGGGAAGCGGCGAGATGGACATTATGGAGCTGACGGGACCGGTGGCTGGTAAAAAGGAGGCAGACCTGTATCCAAGAACCGTTCATGGCTCGATTCACTATGATATCCCTCATTTGTCCCAGACCAAAACCTATGTTCTGCCCGAAGGCCAGACCTTCGCTGATGATTATCACGAGTTCACGATGGAATGGCTTCCGGGCCTGATCCGGTATTTTGTGGACGATAAAATGTATTTTGAAACCAGGGATTGGGGAACAAAGGCAAACGGTCAGCCGGACTACTACACGTACCCTGCACCGTTTGACCGGCCGTTCCATATGATCCTCAATCTGGCGGTGGGCGGCGACTGGCCGGGCGATCCGGCAGCGGACTTCAAATCGGATGAGATGTATGTGGATTATGTCCGGGTCTACAAGTATACGAACATGGATCAATGGCCGGATGTAACCGGACAACGGCCGACGAACCCGGGGCTCTCGACCCCGCAGCGTCCTGCCTTGCCAGACGGGAACCAGATTTATAACGGAGACTTCACAGGTGCCACAGCGGCCGAAGGTCTGCCGGAATATTGGGAATGGATTGAGAATGACGGGGGCAGCGGAACCGTCTCTGTCACACAAGATCAGGAGAAGGGCAAGGCCGTGAAGGTTGCCATCGGTAAGCCGGGAACCCAGAATTATTCCATTCAGCTTACGCAGAAGCCGCTGCTGCTGGAGAAGGACAAAGCCTATAAGGTAACGTTCGATGCCAAAGCGGACGCAGCCCGTCCGCTGATGAGCAAGCTGACAGAATTCGGCGGGGGATGGACGGCGTATTCCGGGGAACGTAATTTCCAGCTTACGCCGGACTGGCAGTCGTATGAATACAGCTTCACGATGCCGAAGGCCTCCGACAATAATGTCCGTTTCGAGTTCAACCTCGGCCTGAACGACATTGCCGCCTATTTCGCCAATGTCCGGGTGGTAGAGACAGAGGCGCCGCCGGTGGTGCGCACACCGCTTGCCGATGGCAACCTGATCTATAATGGAGGCTTCGAGCTGGGAGAAGGGCGGCTGGGTTATTGGAACTTTGCCGTTAAAGAGGGCACGGAAGCAGCGGCGAAGGCCAGTGTAACCAATACGCTTGCGCTGCCGATGATGAAGCGTGAGTTCCAGGCAGACGTACAGAAGGCCGGAGGGTCGCCGGAGGATGTGATGCTTACGCAGACCGGAATTCCAGTGTCCGCAGCAGGCGTCTATCAGCTTGCCTTCGACGCGAGATCGGATCAGGCGCAGCCGCTTGGCATCAAGCTGGAGAATAGCGGTGGACAGACGGTCTATCCCGACGGGGCAACCTTCAGCCTGACACCGGAGTGGAAGAGCTATACAGCAGAGATTGCACTGTCCGGCGGGTCCGGTACGGAAGCCGTATTATCGTTCCTTCTGGGCGGGGCTCCGGGGCAGACCGGGATTGACAATGTGCGTCTGATACGGATGATTGATCCGCCTGTATTCACGAACTACCTGCATCTGCGGGGGGACCAGTACTGGAGATCATCGGGTACCGGCCTGATTCCGAGCGGTGAAGGCGGCAAGGACATCACGGATATGGACGAGGGCGACTATGTGGAATACAAAGTGGTGCTGCCTCAGGCTGCCCGCATTGTTCCGGTAGCCCGGGTATCCAGTGTGCGTGCGGATTCGGAGCTTACGCTGTCGGTGCTGGATGCCGGCAAGCAGAGTGTGGTAACGGGCTCAGTCTATAGCTCGGCAATTGGAGACACCGGGGGTCTTCAGGCCTACCGCGCTATCGTCAGTCAGCCGCTGGAGCTGCCTGCGGGAAGTTATTATATCCGTCTTGGCGGCAGCGGCTACAATCTGGCCTGGCTGGATCTGACCCGCGAGCTGGTGCTGAACGGCAGCTTCAAGGGCGATTCTACCGAAGGCTGGACGCTGTACAAGCGGGATTGGGACAGTAATCCGGTGAAGAATACCGTCATGAACGCTGTGTATGGTGCGCTGCGGGTTGACCTTGGCGGCACTGGTGATGACGACTGGAACGTACAGGTGAAGCAAGGGGGAATACCGGTAGAACAGGGCAAGAAGTACCTGCTGCGCTTCGATGCGGATGCCTCCATCAGCCGGGAGATCCGGGTGCTGGTTCAGCGTGACGGCTCATTGGACGGGATTTGGACCCCATACACGAATGAGAAAGTCAGCCTGAGTGAAGCGGGCGGACATTATGAATATCTGTTTACCGCTCCGGCAAGTGATTCTGCTGCCGTCCTGCAATTCAGTCTGGGCAAGGTTAACGAGCTGCTGGGAGAGCATACGGTCAGGCTGAGCAATATCTCTCTGCTTCAGGTAAGTCCAGTGATGGCCGGTGAGGCATATGAGGAGAATCTGATTCCGAACGGAGATTTCTCCTCCGCTTCGCTTAAGGGCTGGAGCAGCTTCTCCTCCGACAGCGGCGAGTTATCCATTGACAATGTGAACGGGGCGCTGAAGATCAAGGTGGGCTCCACAGGAACGAACACCTGGGACCGGCAGGTCTTTTATGAGGGAGTCGCTTACAACGAAGGCAATCATTATACACTTACCTTCAAGGCCAAGGCGGATCTTAAGCGCAAAATGAATATCAGCATCGGCTGGCTGGATGTAGCGAATAATTACACCTGGCACGGGTACACAAGCAAGATTGTTGATTTGGATACGGAATACACCGAATATACCCTGGAATTCGATGTTGCCGGGGACAGCACTTCTATCGGCCGCATTTCATTCGAGCTGGGCAACATTAAGGACGGCGGCACGGGTCAGCTTGCGGTGGATATTGATGATATTGTGCTCATGAATAACGGAACCGTACCGGCGCCTTGAATAAGCTTTAGATTTTGTTATCCAGGTTTGCGATTTGGTATTTAGACCGGCAAGAAACCCTTTTATAATCAGTACATGGAGGACGGGCAGCCGTTCTCCATGCTTTTACATTCGGGTAGCCAAGAATCCATACATACTGGGGAATAATTCACGTCTAAACGGCATTCTATACCCCGATCAGATCATATCTTCATGACGCCAAAATACTGTATCAGCGGTATGACTGCGGAAGCTGCCAAGGCTAAGCCGCAGGATACCAGAAAAGAGGAGAACCATCATGATGCTGAAATTCAATACGGCAAGACAAGCCACAGCTTCCGCTGAGGATATTCTGAGACAAGCGTTCGCGGACCGGATTGAGGCGGGCAGGCCGCTTAGCGCCGTCTTTACCGACTCGCAGCGCTGCGGGGCTGTCGGCATAGCCGGTCTGCCGCTTCGGCTGCCTGCCATTCAGGAGCTGCTGAAGCTCCCGGCCGTGGCAGCGCTGGTGCCGGTGGAAGCCGGAGCATCCGCGCTGTTCGCCGTGAACGGCGCAGGCACGGAATTGGCGCTGTATATCCGCCATGCGGGAAGACAGGAGCAGGCCGTAGTCCTGCCGGAAGCTACTGCGCGCCAAGCGCTGGAGCTGCTGCAGGCTGCACCAGGCTGGGCGGGCACGCTTAACGCGAAGGGCGAGCATGTGATTGATCTGCGCTCACCCGTGCCGGGTCCGCATTTCGCGGTCAATCTGCTGCTGGGCAACCGTCTGGAGTTCCCTCATCCGCTCCAGACTACCCCGAAGAGCGTCGTAGACCGGACTGGCGGCGGCAGCTTCCGCTCCCATGCCGCTACTCAGGTGCTGGCGACCCGCTGGGATATGCGCCAGGAGGAGAACGGCTTCCCGGCCAACCGTCAATTCTATCTGTTCGAGGATGGGGAGCAGATCTTCTACTCCGCAGATCCGGGTGCAGAGGGCATTGAATCGGCGGTCTGCCGCCATTCGCAGAATGCAACGGTCATCACATACCGGATGTCCTGCGGACTTGAGATTACACGTACCATCTTCATTGTGCCGCATTCCGAGGGTCTGCCGCTGGCTACCGAAATGCAGCGGATTGAGATTGTGAACCATGGAGAAGGCGACCGCCGCCTCCGTCTGGTATACACCGGAATGTTCGGCTCAGCGGCTCCGGGGGCGCTGTTCGAGGATGTGCTGTACAGCAATGTCATCATGCAAGGCGGGGTATTGCAGGATTCTACCGGCGCTGTGGCTGCGGTCAGCCCCGACTATTATCCGGAAGGCGGGCGCCACGATCTGCGCTTCCACACGATGATTGTACATGGTGAAGACGGACCGGTGCTTCCGCGCGAATACTGTGTCAGCTACAACGAATTCGTCGGCACTGGCTCGCTGCACCGTCCGAACGGTGCCCTTAAGCTCAGCAGCATTCTGCACCGCAAAGGGCCGGGATTCTTCGCTGTCGCCGGGGAGCTTCATGTTCGTGCCGGAGCTTCGGCGGCGGTTGACCAGTTGACGGGTCTGGTCTCCGACAAGAGCGGCGCGGCCTGGAACGAGACCGTGCTGGAGGAGGAGGTAGGTGCCCTGATCGCACGCTTCGCAAGCCGCCGCTCGGCAGAAGCGGCATTGGCTGAGTCCCTGGGATTCGTGCGGGATTATGCCAAGTTCCTGCAGGTGTCCTCAGGCGACGACAGCTTCGATCTGTTCGTCAACCGCAACCTGCCCTTCCAGGTGCTCTACCAGAGCTTTGTCTCCCGTTCCTTCTGCCAGACCCAGAAGGGATACAGGGAGATCGGCTTCCGTGAGATTCAGGATCTATATGCTTCCATGTATTATTTCGTCGGTATGGGCCGCAGCGGCCTGGTCAAGAGTCTGTTAAAAGAATGGACCGGCATGGTGTTCGAGCTGGGGTATGCGTATCACAATTTCTTCTGGGCCGGCAAAGAGCCGGGTAAATGGTCTGACGATGCCTTATGGCTTGTTCAAGCCGTCTACCGCTATGTCATGCTGACCGGAGATGTGGAGTTCCTGGATGAGCCTTGCGGGGTGGCGGGACAAGAGGCTACCCGGCCGGTCTTCGGGACACTGAAGGCGATCATTGTCTATTCTGGGCAGATTTCGATCGGCCGCCATGGCCTGCCCTTGCTGGATTTCGCAGACTGGAACGACTGTCTGAAGCTGGATGACACGTATCTGAACGGCCCGGCCAAGGAGGCGCTCTACCGGGAGCAATTGCAGCAGACAGGCGGGGTCTTCGGGGATTCGCTGGAGAGCGATTATTCCGAGAGCGTCATGAACGCCTTCCTGTTGAAGGTGGCGGTCGATGAATTGTCTGCTCTGGCCGTCCGTAAGGGAGAGCAGGAGGATGCCGATGATCTGAAGCGCTTCGGAGTGAAGCTGCGCGAACGCATTCAAGAGCATGCCTGGAAGGGCAATTTCTTCGCCCGTGTGCTGTTCAACCGCTACCCGGACGGCGAATACACGTACTTGGGTGCAGCAGGAGACGGGATGTCTGCAGATCCCGCGTCAGACGGTTCATACTTCCTGAATTCGTTCAGCTGGAGTATTCTGGCGGGTTGTGCGGATGAAGCGCAGATCGCTGTGATGCTGGATACCATGAAGTCGCATCTGATGACGCCTTACGGGCTGAAGCTGGTCTCGCCGGTTGCCTTGGGCCGCGTATCCACCCACACGGCATCCGATGAGTATTTCCCGGGCGACCGTGAGAACGGCGGCGTGTTCAAGCATGCCTGTATGATGGCCGCTGCTGCCATGTTCAAGGGAGCGAAGCAAGTATCGGACTCTGCACTTGCTGCCGAACTCAGCCGCCTTGGCTATTGGCTGCTGGACCGGATTATGCCGTTCAAGACGATGGAAGATCCGTTTGCCATCTGCGGGAATCCGCGGTTCTGTACCCAATACAACAACAGCGAGACCGGTGAGAACATCGGTCCGATGCTAAGCGGCACCTCGACCTGGCTCACCCTCTCGCTGATGGAAGCGCTGGGCATTGAATATACGGAGCAGGGCATCGCGCTGAGTCCGATTCTGCGGGAAGAGCAGACGGAATTCAGCTATACCCTGAAGCTTGGTAGCTCCTCCTACCGGATTCGGGTCCGCAAGCCGGAGGGCTTCCACCGCATGCTGGATGGAACAGCCCGCCTGACGCTGGACGGCCGGGTGCTGGAGGATGGGATGGTACCGGCGGCAGATGACGGCTTCTCCCATGAGGTAGAGCTGACCTTTGCCGGCTAAAGGGTTTTACAGCGGCGGTCGCGGAATTCATGCGGGGTCATCCCGGCGTATTCCTTGAAGAGCTTGATGAAATAATGGGCGTTGGAGTACCCTAGCTCCGAGGAAACTTCATAAATTTTCAGCGGCGTATGGATTAGCAGATACGCCGCTTTTTCCATCTTAACCTGACTGATATAGTCGCTGATCCGCTTGCCTGTCTCCAGCTTGTACATTTTGGAGAGATAGACCGGGTGCATCTGGACATGATCGGCAATGGCCTGAAGGGAGACATAGTGCAGGTTACGGTTGATATATTCATGTACATTCCGGATCAGTTCAGTCCGGCTGCTCCGCCGCTCGGAATCGAAATACTCCCGCAGCAGAAGGATAACCTCCATGGCCCATTCCCGCAGCTTATCCGGCGTCTGGAAGGAGGTCTGCTCCAGCAGCGGATTGCCGACAATCTCGCTCAGCATCTTGTTATTCTTGTGGGCGAAGTAATAGAATGCGGTCTCCAGATGTAAACGGGCTTCGTGGATATGCTCCAGTGAACGCTCGGGACTATGGACCAGCTCCGATACGATAGCATTCAGCTTATCTTCAATGCCCTGCCAGTTGTTCGCTTCGAACAGGTGAAAGAACAGCGGAGGCTCATAGAGCGGCTGAAGAATCTCCACCGGCTGGGAGCCGTTGTTGTCTGTGGTGTCAAGATAAATGCCGGTTTCGCTGCCGATATGCTGGCGGATGGCTGAAATGGCGGATTGATAAAGCGTATAGACCTGGTCAGGGAAGTCTCCCCAGCCTGTGGTTACTACGGACAGGCCGCCGCCCATCAGGGTGCTGACATGATTCTGCAGCTGGTAGGCCGCCTGGGCAACCTCATTTCCCGGATGGCTGCCGGGTTCAAGATCCGTCTTAGGCTGAAGCAGGAATACGAGATAATCATGCACATCCTTGCAGGACCAGATCAGGAACCGGTCCTGGAACAGCTCCTGTGCGATATTAATGATCGCATATTCAAACAGCAGCATGCTGTGCATATCCTGGCGACGGAAGAACTCCTCGGGGCGGACCACCGCAAGGCATACCGGCAGGTCGGTGGACAACGGCAGATCGAACTGGGACAGCCGCTCCTGCAGCTGCTGCCTGGGCAGCTTGCGTCCCTGCAGCAGTTCCCCGAGCAGGCGGTCCCGCAGGATCGGAAGATGCTCGCGGAAGGTCTGCATCGTCCGCTGATGGGAGGACCAGGCCTCCCAGTCACTGCGCAGCTTCTCCTGTAGCTTGCCGATGACAGCGATCAGCTGGTCACTCGCAATCGGCTTGAGCAGGTAGGCGCTGGCCTGCTCTTCAATGGCCTTGCGGGCGTAATCAAACTCGGCATAGCCGGTCAGCATTACCACCCGGATATGCTTCCAGCGGCGGCGGATCGCGGCAATCAGCTCGGTGCCCGACAGCTCCGGCATATTGATATCTGTAACTACAATGTCAATGGGGTGGCGCTGAAGCAGCTCCAGTGCCTCATACCCGGAATAGGCTTTGTGGACCTGGCCGAAGCCCATGTCCGCCCAGGGAATCGAAATGGACAGATCATCGACAACATAAGGTTCGTCGTCAACCAGCAGAATTTGGTGCATAAGGTTCCTCTTTCTTCTCCATTCGGAGAGTCGTGGTTAGGCCGCCTTCAGGTGAAGGGGCAATCTGCAGGCCGGAGGCCTCGCCATAATAAGATTTGAGGCGCTGCTGGATATTCCACAGCCCGCAGCCTCCGTCCTCGCGTGCGGTTTCGGAGATACGCTCCTGAAGAGCAGCGATGGCTTCAGCAGTCATACCGGCACCATTGTCTTCGACGGTAATCTGAATGACCTCCCGGATTCGGCGGGCGGTGATCCGAATGAAGCCTTGGCCGATTTTCCGCTCAATGCCATGAATGATACTGTTCTCAACCAGGGGCTGGATGAGCAGCCGCGGAATTTGCAGGTCAAGCAGCTCGCCCTGAATATCCATGTCGTAGCGGATACGCTGCTTCCGCAGGTTCTGAATCTTCAGGTAGTTCTCCAGCAGCTTCAGCTCATCCTGAAGGGTGGTGAGGGAATGGTCTACCCTCGTGATATAGCGGTAATACTCGCCCAGATTCAGGGCCATGGCCTCCACGGAATCCGTATCGCCGATGGCGGCCTTGCTCTTGATGAAGAACAGGCAATTGTACAGGAAATGCGGGTTGATCTGCGACTGAAGCTGCTTCAGGTGGGCGTCCTTGGCCCGGAGCTGCTCCAGATAGACCTGCTCGATCAGCAATTGGATCTTCTCCGCCATGTCATTGAATTCCCTGTTCAGCATCGTGAACTCAGGATTGGTCTTGGTATAGATACGGGTAGACCAGCGTCCTTCCTTCATCCGGTTGAGCGAGCGCAGCAGAAGGCTGACCGGACGCTGCACCTGACGGTAGAGCTGCAAGGAGAAGATTAGGCTCATCACCAGCAGGACGGCGGACCCTGTCAGGAAGAAGTAGCGGCTGCTGCGGATCGGCTGCAGAATCTGCTTCAGCGGCGAATAATGCACGACCTTCCAGTTAATGGCCGAGGAAGGCACCGAGCTGACCAGAAAGCTTCCCTCCTCCAGATTGAAAATATCCGAGGAGCTCTGTCCGGCCGCGAACTTCAGCGCCCCGGTGATCCGCTCCGCCATGTCCCGGTCCGTCTTCCGGGAGAGAATGACCCCGAGGGACGGATGGAACAGGAAGGTATCCCCCTTGTTCTGTGACTGGAAGGCCTCGAACATCCGTTCAATGTTCGATACCGGAAAATACATCGACATCAGCAGCTTCGCCTCACCCGGGGTGCTTGTCTCCTGGGCAGGGTCTGACAGCAGCAGCCGGAAGCCCGCCTCCGTACCGGTCCTGGCCTCAGAAATATACTCCCAGCCCGCCGGGAGCGGCTTCTCCAGCACGGAGACGTCGAAGGAGAGCGAGGAATCCGACCCCAGGGTCTCACCGCTGAAGGGCTTGTACAGGACAATCCGGTTCTCCCACGTACTGGAGCTGGTCTGAAGGGAGAGCTTCTCCAGCACCGTCATAATAGTCTGGGCGGGATCAATGAGATGGCCCAGCTGCGTGATCTGCTCATAATCGCGGATGGTCGGGTCTCTCTGAAGGGCATACATGCTGCCTGCGAGCTGGTTGATATTATTGTCCATCTGCTGGGTCAGGAATTGCAGATGATTCAGGTCGGTTGTTTTGATCTGGCTTGTAATAACTCCGACATCCTTACGGTAAGACAATCCGTAGAACAAAAGCGTGGCTGCAATCAGGGAGAGAAGGATTGCGACCATTTTGATAAATAGATTGGGACGCCAAGCCACCATAAGATCATCCTTTTCAAGACATTTGCTGTAATATGAAGAAGTGTATCATAAGATCATGAGGTCGATTACAATACAATCTGTCCGTCACACAGAACTCTACGAAAAGCAGGTGGTTTCATGAAAGTCCGTTTACCGCTGTCTATACTGCTCTTAATATTGTCAGGCTGCACGTGGCACAGCACCGGCATAAGCCAGCCGCCGGTTGCTCCGCAGACCACAGCTTCTCACTTCGATGTTAAGGAAGGCAAATATGATCCTCCGGTAGACCTGTATACGGCCGGCTCCGTGAACCCCAACCTGAACTTCATCCAAGGGGAGAGCCTGGAGCATAACGTACATACGGTCTGGGCCGAGAACCGGCTTGGCATCCGTATCCGCTATCTCTGGACCATCTCCGGTACATCAGAAACCTATGCCAACAAGCTGCGGCTTGAGCTGGCCAAAGGCAACCTGCCCGATATCGTAACGACAAGAGATGCCGCTGTCATCCAGGAACTGATTGACTCCGGGCAGTTCATGGAAGTCGGTGACCTGTTTGAACAGCATGCTTCCGAGGTATGGAAGAGGGCTGTTGCCGAGGATGCTTCGGCATGGAATCCCTTCGTGCGCAGTGGTCACAAGTATGCTATTCCCATCATGGATTATGAATATAATTCCGATCCGCTGCTCTGGGTCCGCCAGGATTGGCTGGACAAGCTGAAGCTGGAAGCCCCGCAGACCCTGGATGAGCTGGAGCAGGTCATGGATGCCTTTGTCAACCGGGACCCGGACGGCAACGGACTTAAGGATACCTATGGCCTTTCGGTCGGTTTTCGCAACGGTCCAAGTACCTGGATGGGGGACAGCAGCTGGATATTCGGTGCGTTCGGCACGGTTCCCGAGCAGTGGAACCGCCGGAGTGACGGCACTCTGGAATACGGCTCTGTCCAGCCGGGGGCCCGGAAGGCCGTGCAGCTCATGAAGCAATGGGTGCAGCATGGATACCTGACCGCTGACAGCGCTTGGCTGGATGAAGAGGGGGCAGCCAATCAGTTCATCACCGGCAAGGCTGGCATTATTGCCGGTCCTTACTGGATGCGCGGCTGGCCGCTGTCCAGCTTGACCCAGTCGGACCCGCAGGCGCGTGTCAGGGCTGTCGCCATCCCTGCGGGACCGGGCGGCCTGTTCATGAGAAGAGGCACGTTGCCTGTCAACGGCGCTATCCTGATCAACAAAAAGATGAAGCATCCTGAAATCTTCTTTACTTATCAGAATTATTTGTTCGATTCCTACGCCGCTTCGACCGGCGAATTCACCCATGGGCTCGCCGAAGGCTACGATTGGGCAATGACGGGCGGCGAGCCGACGGACCAGTCTTCGGCGCTGCCGCTGGGCGGCATCCGGGTGGCCTCCTACACACTGACCTTCGACGGGGCAAGGATACCCTCTGAGGTGATCCGGGAGATTCCGAAGGACATTGTTCCCGTGCTGCTGTCCCAGAAGGAGGCTTCACGCAAGGAGCAATTCACGGGACCCCCAACGGCGACGATGAAGCACGACGGCGAGCTGCTGAAGAAGCTGGAGCAGAAAAGCTTCCAGAAAATCATCTTCGCAGACAGCGGAGTCGAAGAGTTCGACGAATTCGTAGCCAAGTGGAATGCCTACGGAGGATTGACCGAAACCGCTGAGGTCAATGCCTGGGACAGCAGCCACCGGTGAATGCGACAGGGACAAGAAACCGCCTCAGGTATAAGGCGGTTTCTTTCTTGAAATATAAGGATTTATATGTTGCACACGATAACTCATCCTTCTATTTCTCACTGAGATGGATCGGGAGTATGGCTCTTCCTATTATCGTACTGAATGATAGTGGCTGCTGCCATACCAATGTGCCGATTGGAATAACAAATTTTGAAGATGTGCATCCGTTTCAGCGAAAAGACCCCGGCCGATGCCGCTTGCGCATCGCCGGGGCCTGACACCTGCCTGCAAGTCTAGTTGCTTGTGTACTTCAGCCAATCGTAATAAGCGTAGAGCGGGTTCGCACCGTTATAAGAACCGAGCCAGGAATCCACACCGGTTCCGTTCCAGAGGTTCATCATAATTTTGCCGGGCCGGGAGGGGATATTGCTGGTTGCCGTATGCTTCAATACACCGTCGACATACCACTTGATGTAGCCCGGCTGCCAGTCGAAGGCGTACGTATGATAACTCTGGGAGGCATCGAAGCCAAGGTTGACGATTTTCTCATGGCCGCCTACGCCGTTCGTGTAATAGTTGAACTGGACCTTGGTGGTATCCTTGCCGAGGAACTCAATATCAATCTCATCCCAGGGCGTGCCGTCTGAAGGACCGGTATAGGTGAAGAAGGAGGAGACGATCCCGCTGTTCTTGGCCGGCTTCATACTGACCTCGTATTTGCCGTAGCTGTACTTGTTCACAGAGCGGTACTCCGCGCCGTCAAATTTATTATTGCTGGGACTGGTCAGGGCCAGACGAAGCTGTCCGCCACTGGTGAAAGAGATGTTATTCGCACGCCAGGTACAGTTGAACATGGAGCCATTCGAGTAGCCGTCGGCTTTTTGCCAGGTTGCGGGATTGAAGTAAGTCAGAGGCTCATTAAAGACGGTGGCCGCCGAAGCGGACGGAGCTCCTGTCAGCAGACCGGCCAGCAGCAGGGTCATTCCTGCACCGAATAACTTGTGTAGCTTTCTCCTCATATACGATACCCTCCTCATAATGAAAGCGCTTTTACAATATGATTGTAGCGAACCTGGGTTCCGGCCACTATACCAACCTGCGAATTGAAATAACAAAAAACCAATTTTTTGCAGAGCAGAGTATTTCACTCCCCTCCCACACATACTAATATGGCATGACGGTTAAGGGCTGTACACGTTCAGGAGGGGTATTATGGAGGAGTGGTCCCGCAGTAAATGGCTCCGCTGGATGATCGGCGTGCTGCTCTCATTGATTATTCTATATTTCGTCTGGCTGCTCCGTCCGATGCTGAATGGGGTATTTCTGTTTCTAAAAGCGATCCTGGCCCCATTCCTGGCCGCCATGATTATCTCATATGTGCTGAATCCGGTGGTCACCCTGCTCTCCAGAAGAAAAATGCCGCGCAGTGTGGCCGTCCTGCTGATCTATGCGGTGTTCCTCACCTCGCTTGCGGTGATTCTCATCAACCTGATTCCGATGTTCATCGAACAGCTGGAGGAGCTTAACGAGCATCTGCCGGAGATGACTCTGCATGCACAGGGGCTGATGAAGGGCATGAACTCCAGGCTGATTCCTCCCGGGGTGGAGACGGGAATGAATAACTGGTTCTATCAGCTGGAGAACCGCCTGGCCGAAGGGATCTCCCACTTCCTTAATAATATAGCTTCGACGATCGGCCTTCTGTTCAACGCATTTATCGTGCCTTTTCTGGTGTTCTATATCCTCAAAGACTTCGAGGTGTTCGAACGGGCGGTGGTCTCCTGCCTTCCCCGTTCCCGCCGCAAGTCGATTGTTACGCTGCTCAAAGACATTGACGAGGCGCTCGGCAATTATATCCGCGGCCAGTTTCTTGTCTGCATCATCATCGGTGTGCTGGCTTATATCGGTTATGCCATTATCGGCATGCCTTATGCACTGCTGTTTGCATGTGTTGTTGCGGTGTTCAACATCGTGCCTTATATGGGCCCATTTCTGGGGGCGGCTCCGGCCATTGTGATGGCTTCAACCCTGTCGTGGCGCCTCGTCCTGCTGGTGGCGGTGGTGAATACACTCTGCCAGATGCTGGAGAGCAACGTGATTTCTCCGCAGGTGGTGGGACGGAAGCTTCATCTGCATCCGCTGCTGATTATCTTTGCACTGCTGGTCGGAGGGGAGATCGCGGGCATGATTGGACTCATTCTGGCTGTGCCGTTCTTCGCCGCCGCCAAGGTCGTCATTCAGCATATCATCGGCTATTATATCCGCAGAAAACCGGCTTAAAGACGGCAGTTCTTCCTCCCGCTACACCAGGAATCGGGGAATTGTAACTACTTCGTGTGAAAGGATTGACGGTACATGTATCTTTTGGTTATAATGTGGTGAATATTACGAATAAGAAGCAGTTGTCATAGCAGTGCGATGAAGAGGAGTATTAATTCGTGAGACCGTTATTGCAGAGAGCCGGCACCCCAGGTGCGAGCCGGTTAACGGACCGCAGTGAACTCACCTCGGAGTAATGGCGCGAGCCGCAGGTTCCTTATCTTCATACTAAGGATTCCGGCGTGTGAACCGTCGTCGTCTCACCCCCGTTACAGGGTGTCAAAGTGAGTGCCGGACAAAGAATGTCCGCCGCTAACTAGGGTGGTACCACGGGAATTCATACCTCTCGTCCCTAGCGATAATACGCTAGGGATGGGAGGTTTTTTTGCGGTTGGAAGGCAGCGGCCCGTACAGGGATTATGCAGGTGCATCAATGGGTTGCCCGGGGGAGCGGCGAAGCGGAAGCGGGTCTGCCGGCCCGGCGAAGCATGGACGGGTTCCTACATACCCGGCAAATCAATGGCGGATTTGGCTTTTCAAGCTCTATCGGCCCAGCGAATCATTGCGGGTTCTTGGGCTTTGCTGTTCCGCAGGTGAGACGCGCGGGCTGGCTTTAGAATTAAGCAGGAATGAGAAACGGAAAGAAATTTTGGAGCTGTAGAAACGAAGTGTTCGCCTTTATTCTCGGATTTCTACCGCTGAGAAGCGGTTCAAATCAAAGAAATCGGAGAATAACAGCGATCGGAAGCCCAAAACTTTCTGCGAGTGACGAATACTTCCTGCTCTTTTCGGCAGGCAGAAGTTATAACTAATAAAGCAACACTCCAAGGAGGAGCACAAGATGAGCGACAATCATACGGGTTACCGCGCCCAGACCATCGAGCCGAAATGGCAGAAATTCTGGGACGAGAACAAGACCTTTAAGACGAGTGAAGAAGCAGGCAAACCGAAGTTCTACGCCCTGGATATGTTCCCGTATCCTTCCGGTGCAGGACTGCACGTAGGCCACCCGGAAGGGTATACCGCTACGGACATCGTCTCGCGTTATAAACGGATGCGCGGCTACAACGTGCTGCACCCGATGGGCTGGGATGCCTTCGGACTTCCTGCTGAGCAGTATGCGATGGATACCGGACAACATCCGCGTGACATTACCTTCAAGAATATCGACAATTTCCGCCGCCAGATCAAGTCGCTGGGCTTCTCCTACGACTGGGACCGCGAGATCAGCACGACGGACCCGGGTTACTACAAGTGGACGCAGTGGATTTTCATCCAGCTGTACAACCGCGGTCTGGCTTATGTAGCTGAGGTATCTGTGAACTGGTGTGAGGCGCTGGGTACGGTTCTGGCGAATGAAGAAGTTATCGACGGCAAAAGCGAGCGCGGCGGCCATCCGGTAGTCCGCAGACCTATGCGCCAGTGGATTCTGAAGATTACTGAATATGCTGACCGTCTGCTGGAGGATCTGGAGGAGCTGGACTGGGAAGAGAGCATTAAGGATATGCAGCGCAACTGGATCGGCAAATCGACCGGCGCTGAGGTAACCTTTGCGATTGAAGGGCATGAGGCCGTGCTTGAAGTGTTCACGACCCGTCCCGATACGCTGTTCGGAGCAAGCTATTGCGTACTGGCCCCTGAGCATAAGCTGGTGGATGCCATTACAACAGAGGAACAGAAGGCAGCGGTTGCGGACTACCGCGACAAGGCTTCCCGCAAGAGCGATCTGGAACGTACGGATCTGGCTAAGGAGAAAAGCGGTGTATTCACTGGTGCCTATGCGATCAACCCGGTGAACGGCGCGCAGGTGCCCATCTGGATTGCAGATTACGTGCTGGCAGGATACGGAACCGGAGCGATTATGGCCGTTCCGGGCCATGATGCCCGTGACTGGGAGTTCGCCAAGCAGTTCGGCCTGAACATCCTGGAGGTTGTACAGGGCGGCAACATTGAAGAGGAAGCATACTCCGGCGACGGTCCGCATGTGAATTCCGGCTTCCTCGACGGCCTGTCCAATACCGATGCGATTGCGAAGATGATCGCCTGGCTCGAAGAGAAGGGCAGCGGCAAGGGCAAAGTCACCTACCGCCTGCGCGACTGGCTGTTCAGCCGTCAGCGTTACTGGGGAGAGCCGATTCCGATCCTGCACCTGGAAGACGGCACGATGAAGACCGTTCCTGTCGATCAGCTGCCGCTGGTTCTGCCGGATGTGGATGCCATCAAGCCTTCGGGCACCGGTGAATCCCCGCTGGCGAATGTAACAGAGTGGGTTGAAACGGTTGATCCCGAGACCGGCATGAAAGCCCGCCGCGAGACGAATACCATGCCGCAATGGGCCGGCAGCTGCTGGTACTACCTGCGTTATATTGATCCGCACAATGACCAGGAGCTGTGTTCACCGGAGAAGCAGAAGGAATGGCTGCCGGTTGACCTGTATATCGGCGGAGCCGAGCATGCGGTGCTTCACCTGCTGTATGCCCGCTTCTGGCACAAGGTACTCTATGATATCGGCGTAGTCGATACCAAGGAGCCGTTCCACAAGCTGGTGAACCAGGGAATGATCCTGGGGAACAATAACGAGAAGATGAGTAAGTCGCGCGGCAACGTGATTAACCCGGATGAGATCGTGGAGGCCTACGGCGCGGATACCCTGCGTGTCTATGAGATGTTCATGGGTCCTCTGGAAGCAACGAAGCCTTGGAACGAAAAAGGCGTCGAAGGCATTCACCGCTTCCTCTCCCGCGTATGGCGCCTGTTCGTGAATGAAGACGGCAGCCTCAGCGCGAAGATTACAGCGGACGGCGGCAGTGACGAATTCAAGCGCACCTGGCATAAGACGCTGAAGAAGGTTACTGAGGACTTCGAGCATCTGCGCTTCAATACGGCGATCAGCCAGCTGATGATCTTCATCAATGATGCTTACAAGCAGGAGAGCCTGTCCACCGAAGCGGCGGAACAGTTCGTGCAGATGCTGTCGCCGCTGGCACCGCATATTGCCGAAGAGCTGTGGCAGCTGCTGGGTCATGAAGGAAGCATCAGCTATGTTGCTTGGCCGGCCTATGACGATGCCTGGACCGTAGACGCGGAAGTGGAGATCGTCGTGCAGGTGAACGGTAAAATCGTCCAGCGCGCACTGATTCCGGCGGATATGGGCCAGCAGGACATGCAGGACCATGCACTGGCCCTGCCGAATGTGAAAGCGGCTGTTGAAGGCAAAACCGTACGTAAAATCATTGCCGTTCCCGGCAAGCTGGTAAATATAGTAGTGGGTTAAGCGAAGAACGCAATTCTGCCCGCAGCAACGGAGGTTTCCGTGCTGCGGGCTTTCTTGGTTTCGCGCGGCCTGGGCGGGTAAGAGGATCAAGTATCGTGGAAGGCCAAGGACAGCACAACCAGGGTGCAGAGCGGCAAGGTAAGGAAGGTAGAGAGACCAAGGCCGGGAAGCGTGACGACTGCCAGAATGGGAAGGGACAGGGCCAAGGCAGGGGCAGGATGGCTTAACGGTCTAAGCGGCTCTGGGCGATGCTGCCGAGTCCGAACAGTTCGTCAAGCTTTTCTACATCCTCATCGTACTTGTCATGAGTGGTGGTAATCAGCCGTTCAAACACCCCTTCCAGACTGGTCTGCAGATGATTAAGCGCCTGTGCTGTAATTCCGCCACGGACGGCAACCCGTTCCTGCAGTCCCTGGGGGGTGAATGAGCCTTCGGTCAGCAGCTTGCCTGTCCCCAGCAGCATCTCACCGGCAAGCCGGGTGACCAGTGCTTCGTCAATACCTGTCGCTTCTACAGCCGCTTCAATCCACCGCTCCAGGAAATAGCTGAGAAAAGCCGGACCGCAGCTGGAGAAATCCGAGGCAATTCGCGTATGACTCTCCGGAATTTCCTCGGGAACACCAATACATGAGAATAACCGGAGCAGCATCAGCCTGTCTTTTTTATTTAACCGGCTGCCGAAGATGCACAGTGAACTCCCGCCTCTGACGGAATGGGTGATGCTGGGAATGATTTTGGCGATTTTGGAGGGCAGGACAGCTTCCAGATGATAGAGCTGCACAGGGCTGGTGATGGATACCACAATCTGCTCGCTGCGCAGATAAGGCGCAATTTCATCGGTTAACCTCTTGAACTGCAACGGTTTGACACACAGAAACACAATATCGCTCTCCGTCGCGGCTTCGATATTGCCGGAGCATACAGTGATTCCGGGATGAAGCTTCTTCAGCTCCAGCAGCCTGCCGGGGCTGCGGTTACTGGCCAGCACATCACATGGATCAAGGGCTCCCGAACGAAGAAAGGTGTCAATGAGCAGACCGCCCATGCTGCCGGTTCCGATAAATCCCACTTTCATCCTGTGGTTACCTCCTTTCTAATGTTGCTGGGTTCTGGGCTTACAGGAATACTCTTCGTTAAATGTATGCAGGGCAGTCTTGGACAAATGACAGGTTTTAATCGGATTTTTGAATAAAATTCCAGTTCGATGAGGGAGGACAACCTGATGGATAAAAGAATGATCATCTGCGCCATCACCGCCGCGCTGCTGGGCGGCAGTCTGGTGTGGGCCGCTGACCACAGAGGAGAGGACGGCATTGCCGGATGGAAGACGCTGAACGCGGGGATGGCGCAGGCGCTGGGTGTCGCTGCTGAAGGGGAAGCCGGCAGTGCGGCCGCTGGGGTTGATGGCGGGAGCGAGGCGGGCGGTAAGGTGGCTGGGGGCGGGAAGGACGGCGGCGTAACGGCGGGGAGCGGAGCTGCGAATGCCCGGGCAACCGGGATAGTCGCTGCGGGGAGCGGGACGGCTGGAGCAGCGGGAGGCGGGACAGGAAGCGGTACTGTAACAGCGGGGAACGGAGTCTCAGGTGGTGGGGCAGGGAGCGCAGGCGGACAGGCAGCAGGTGGCGAAGCTGCGAGTGCCGGGGCAACCGGGAAAGACGCTGCGGGGAGCGGGACGGCTGGAGCAGCGGGAGGCGAGACAGGAAGCGGCGCTGTAACAGCGGGGAACGGAGCTGCTGACAGTGCGACTCCGGCGGTGGCCGATGGCCGGATCAATGTAAACACAGCCGACTTCAAGCTGCTGATGGACCTGCCGGGCATCGGGGAGAAGAAGGCGCAGGTGATCATTGATTACCGCAGCAGTAAAGGGGCCTTCCGCAGCCTAAGCGACCTGGGGAAGGTGAAAGGAATCGGCCCCAAGCTGCTGGAGAAGCTGAAGCCGCTGGTGGCATTTTGAGACCGATGTCCTTCGGGGTCTTGGCTGGCAGATAACCACAAGTCTGCGAAGAATCGGCCCCCGGGCAGCAGTTGGATTTTGTACACTTAAATCTTCCGCCAGTCTTAATTCAGCAAAAACAAGTGGATTAATGTTATCTAATTTGGCTCGTTTGCTCCAAAGCTCCAAGCATCGCTCGAATAAGTGTTGTTTATACAACTGCTTCGCTGTTTTCAAGTATTTCGCCCGAACTAGATGGAGTTTTTCCAATTAGTAACTTTCTCAGCGCAGGTACAGCAAGGTAAGGATAGTTGGTCTGGAACAGAAATCTAAATAGCAACAGGATGTTATCCGAATTTTACGTCGTTCCCATCCGCCAGAACTGCCTGCAATTGCACTTTGTACATTAGTTTGCTTCAAAATCTGACGAATCAATGAATCTGTTGCACATTGTGCAGTAGAATTCTGTGAAACCGGAGGTTTTGCGGCTAGATTATAGAATCAATTGTACGAAGTACAACAGAACGCAATTTTGTCCCCGATATGGCTATTTCTATTGCAGGAAATGCAATCAGACCTGAAATATTCTTGCCAGTGTTATAACTACTTATGGACAGAAGAACGGGTTAGAGAGAAGTTGCTCCCAACCGATGTTCTAGTGAAAAAGCAGGACATTATGATACAATAATGAACAACTATTTATAAAAGAAAGTGGAGATTGCTGATGACTGTGGCTTACCGCAAGAACTGGGATACATACTTCATGGATATTGCCTGCATGGTCTCTACCCGTTCGCGTTGTCCCCGCCGCCATGTCGGCGCTGTGCTGGTGCAGGGTAAGAAGCTGCTGGGTACGGCCTACAACGGGGCGCCGATGGGGGTACCCGACTGCTCGGAAGCAGGCTGTATGGTCTCTGAACAATATGAGCGTGAGCTGGTGAACGGTGAGGAGACTATGGTGAAGAAGCAGCGCTGTATCCGTACGATCCATGCCGAGCAGAATCTGCTGCTGTTCACGGACCGGAGCGACCGGGAAGGCAGTACAGTATATGTTACGGATGAACCGTGCTGGACCTGTGCCAATATGCTGGCTAACAGCGGAATTGTGGAGATCGTCTATCTGCGCCCTTACCGTAAGGATATGGAGAAAGTGCAGGCAATGCTCTCCTCCAAAGGAATTGTGTTCCGCCAGTTGGAGAACTATGAGCCGCCCAAGGAAACGATGATTTCGGTATCAGAATAACTGGCCTATCGGTTCCTGGCGGGACATGTAAGACTTGACGGAATGGACGGAATATGGACAGGAATAGAATATGGACTGCCTTCAGGGGAAGAACCTCTGCTCACGCATATGTTTGCGTTTGCAGGGGTTCTTTGCCGTTGCTGCGGCAGCGGCGGAAGAGAGCTGGTCCATGCAGGCGGGAAAAGAGAGTGTATCTATCTGAAAGGAGAGATAATGATGAACCGGAGGCCGCTCTTAAGCTTCACGATATGTTGGGTTGCCGGAAGTGCAGCAAGCTGTATGTTCTCAGGACGCAGTCTGCTGTTCTGCCTCGCGGGGATGCTGTTACTGCCTGCCATTTGGGCGGTCAGCGGAAGCATACGCTGGAGGATGGCTGCGGTGCTAATAATGGCATTGATTGCTGCAGCGCTATACTGGGAATGGAACGAGGCCCGCAATATGAGTCTGCTGCCTGAGGCACTTGGGCAAAGGACAAGCGAACTTTATGAGGCCTATGTAACAGCCGCAGGCGTTATTGCATCTCCGGTGGAGCGGGATGGGGACCGGGTTGATTTTAAGGTGAAGCTGTCAAGGATTGGATTGAGTCAGTCAGGGAGTTACGCGGCAGAAGTAGTAGTAGAAGGTACGGGAAAGGGAGCAATAACAGGGCCAGAAACTGTAGATACAGGTTCAGAAACTGGAGTAGATGCAGAATCAGCTACAGAAGCAGATAAAAGGGTCTTGGCAGAAGGAGAAGTAGAAGTTGCAGGAGAGCTGGCTGCCGTACAGATCAAACTCCAGGAGGAGAATGAAATTGCTGTGGCTGCTCAATGGCAGCGGGGAGACCGGGTCGTTATTGAAGGGGAGTTGAAGCAGCCACAGACCGCGCGTAACTTCGGCGGATTCGACTATCGTAATTATCTGCTCACCAACAGGATTCACTGGCTGCTGAAAGGCTCCGGGACAGCCAGTGTAACGGCTGCACCTCCGGCATCCTGGGAGCCATCCAGTCTGCTGCGCTGGAATGACCGGGCCCGTTCTGTGCTTGGCGCAGAGATGAGCCGCTTATTTCAGGAGCCACATGCCGGTTATATGAAAGGCCTCGTCATCGGAATCCAGGAGGAGCTGAACCCGGAGACCTTCAAGCAATTCTCGCAGCTTGGGCTGACGCATATTCTGGCCATCTCGGGAATGCATGTGGCGGTGTACGTCGGGGTGATCCTGTTTCTCCTGCGCCGCTGCCGCTTCACCAGAGAAACCGCATTGACGGTGACCCTGCTGCTGGTTCCGGTCTATGTGCTGCTGTCCGGGGCCGGCCCGTCAGTGATTCGCGCCGGGTTAATGAGCATGATTGCACTGCTCGCGGCAAGGCTTGGTATGCTTAAGGATGGAATGAATATTTTGGCGGCGTCTGCCCTGATGATGCTGGTCTGGAACCCGTACCTGCTGCTTAGCGTCAGCTTTCAGCTGTCCTTTCTGGTGACGGCGGGCCTTATGGTGTATACCCCGCTGGCTGCACCATTGTTCAAGGGGTTACCGGGCTGGCTGGGCAGCGCCCTCTCGGTGACACTTATTGCCCAACTGGTTTCTTTTCCGCTGACGATCTATTACTTCAACCAATTCTCCCTGTTGTCGGTTGCCGCCAATCTGCTGTTGGTTCCCTTCATCACGTTCCTGGTGCTGCCGCTCGGTACACTAGCCCTGCTGCTGGGTCGGGTCTGGAATGCTGCGGCTCTCTTGACTGCGCAGTGTGCAGAGTTCTTGAATAATGTTACGTTTGCGGCGGTAGAGTGGGTGAACGGATTCACGGCTGGCGTGCTGATCTGGGCCTCGCCTTCCTTCCTGTGGATCTGTCTCTACTACGGACTGCTATATGGATTGCTATATGCCTTGAAGCGACGGACAGAGTTTAGGCTTGTTCCCCAGTTCATGGATGATGAGACCCGGCCTCTGTCGGAGCTAGAGCAACCGGAAGCTCCGGGCAACAGACTTGGGAAGTCCGGCATTAACAGCAACAATAGAAGTAACAGCAACAACACCAGCCGCAATTATCCGCCGAATTCGGCGGCCGCTGCGAACAGTGGAAGAGCCGCGCTGGCCTTCCAGGCTTTTCCTCAAGCAGGTCCAACGCGCTGGTTCAGTCTCGCCGCTGTAATGTGCGCCGCAGGCCTGGCCCTTCTGCTCTACAGAGGCTACAATGCGGAGAGGCTGAATGGCGCAGGAGCGATCAGCTACCTCGATGTGGGACAGGGCGACAGCATCCTGATCACCACACCGGGCGGAGCCCACATCCTTGTTGACGGCGGCGGGACTGTGAGCTTCGGCAGCAGGGAGGCGTGGCGGCTCCGCCGCAGCCCGTTCGAGGTCGGGGCTAAGACGCTGCTGCCGCTGCTGAAGCAGCGGGGTATCCACCGGCTGGACGCGGTCATCCTGACGCATGGCGATCAGGACCATGCCGGAGGGCTTCAGGCGGTGCTGGAGGGAATACCCGTATCAGCGCTGCTATTCAACGGGACGCTCACCGGTAAGGAGCCATACACCAAGTTGATGACTACGGCGCTGGCTGCGGGTGTCCGGCTGTATCCGGTGCAGCAGGGCATGGTTCTGGCCTCCGACGAAGCCACGCGGCTGAATTTCCTCTGGCCGGAGCCGCCTGCGGACGGGCAGGCCCTTCCCGAGGAAGTGGAGGATCAGAATCACGAATCGGTGGTGTTCCGGCTGGAGATGAACGGCCGGGGGTTTCTTTTCACAGGTGATATGGACATGGCGGCCGAGGAAGCGATATTGCGATCTGCGCAACAGGCCGCATTCACTCCAAGCAGGCCCATCGACGTCCTCAAGGTCGCCCACCACGGCAGCAAAACCGCCACCAGCGCAGACTGGCTCGCCTTCTGGAAGCCCGGGGCCGCTGTAATCTCAGCCGGTGTGAATAACCTGTACGGACATCCGAATAGCGGTGTGCTGGACCGGTTGGCAGACGCAAATACTGAGATCTACCGGACTGACCAGCAGGGGGAGATTCAGCTGAGAGTACATAAAAAAGGCATAGCAGTGAGATGCAAACTGGGTGAAACAATGAAATAAATAGAAAATAAAATTACTCTTTTTCAGTGGGAGTACAAAGGGAAAAAAAGCGATAGTCACAGTTAAACATTCGCTAAATAATGAAAGGAGTGCCCCGTCTGGCTGTATTGGAAATCATATGATTTTAAGTGTGGTTCAATTTATTATTGGTGTATACCTTTTAATGATTTCATCAAATGCATACGATATGTTTGGGATTTTATTATGGATTTTATACTGTAAATTAACTACTACACTTAATACCCATTGACTATTCACGGTAAATTCATGCGAGATAAATGTGTATTCAGTATGATATTGCAATATAAGTTAATGGAGAGTTACAACTGTTAATATACGCTGATTTAGGAGGGTTTATTTGAAAAATAACCATAAAACAACAATTATTGTGCCGGTTTTTAATGGAGAAGCATATATTGAAACTTGTCTGGAATGTTTGATTAATCAATCATACAATAATTTGGAAATAATAGTGGTTGATGATGGTTCTACTGATAATACCAAAAAATATATTGAGTTATACATGGAAAAAGACAGTAGGGTTTTACTAGTTGAACAAAAAAATCAAGGCGTTAGTAGTGCCAGAAATAAGGGGCTTAGTTATTGCACAGGAGAATATGTTTGTTTTGTTGATTGTGACGATACAATTGATAGGGACTACTGCAAAATTATGATCGGGTATATGAATGAAAATATTGATGCAGTAGTTTGTGGTGTGAGAGTTTCTTATAATGGAGAGTTTACTGAGGATTCTCCTTATTACAGCACGGTATCAGGGGAAGCTGCCTGTCTGAATATTCTTGAGCAAAGAAATGTTTCCGGTTTCATTTGGAATAAACTATTTAGAACATCTGTGTTTCAGTTGAGAGAAATATGTTTTCCAGAAGGATTAATATACGAAGATCTGCTGGTTTGTTATGAATACTTTCGATCTGTACATTCTGTGCAATATATTGCTGAAGCACTGTATCATTATAAAAGAAGGTCAGGTTCATTATGTACCAATTATGATAATCCGAGAAGAATGAGTGACTTAATTGAAATCATTAAAATAATGGAAGAAAAAACGCTCAAAAATCAAATGAATTTAAAAGCATTTATATTTTTCCTTCATAACTCCCTTCTAAGATTAAATAATTATTTCATAAGATCTAATTACATTGGTAATGATATTCTATTTAAAAAGTGTGCGAGATTCATAATTGAACGCATTCAGGTATTAAATGGAGAGCTTGAAAATGTGAAAATCAAGTATTAAAAGTTAAGGAGTCAGCGTGCGTCATATTCAATCGGCGCGCGCTACTTTGTGTGTAGCGACAATGATAAAGGTAAATCAAAATCGTATATAATAAGATTCATAAGAAAGGAAGTGATCCTATCCTTATTGTCCTGGCAGGACTCTTAATGCTGCTGATATTCCAGACGCTCTACCTGCTGAACTACAAAAGCCAGATTAAGCAGATCAGCAGTCAACTGTCTTTTATTATGGAGCATCAATCCCGTAAGTTTGTAGCTACGCAATTGAAGCCGAGGGAGATCGACAGGCTGGTCCGGGAGTGCAATATGCTGCTGAGCCGCCAGAGAGCTATGGATGAGCAGTTCAGCCGCAAGAATCAGGAGATGAACTCTACGATTATTAGTCTCTCCCATGATATCCGGACGCCGCTCACTTCCCTGGACGGTTATCTTCAATTGGCGCTGCGGGCGGGGGCGGAGCAGGAGAAGAGCCAGTATGTAAGGCTTGCCCAGTCGAGAATACAGCAGATCATCAAGCTGGTGGATGAGCTGTTTCTGTATACGAAGCTGCAGAATCCTGAATATGTGTTTGAGCTGCAGCCGGTTGAGGTTATGGAGGTGCTGAAGCGGAATCTGTTCACCTTCCTTGATGACTTCACCCGTTCCGGGGAGGAGCCTGAACTCCGGCTGCCGGAGCGGTCCGCGCTGGTCATGGGGGATACGAATGCTATAGAGCGAATATTCTCCAATATTATCGGCAACTATTTCATCCACGGGGCAGGCCCGCTTTCGGTCGAAGTCCAGGATAGGCAGGATACGCTGTGTATACGCTTCACTAACCGGCTGAAGGCGGGCAGTACAGTGGATACGGAGAAGATATTTACCCGCTTTTACAAAGAAGATCCGTCGCGTACCCTCCATTCCTCCGGTCTTGGACTTTCGATTGTGAAGGCGCTGATCGAGAAAATGAACGGATACGCAGAGGCCGAATGTACAGCGGATACCTTCAGGATTAGCATAGCCTTCAAGACAACGGGAAAGGAGTATGCCCATGTACACTAATGTTAACGGCAGCAGGGACGGGAACCGCAGGCGAATTCTCATCGTTGAGGATGACGAGCATATTAACGGGATTATCCATGACGGGCTTACCGCCGCAGGATTTCTGTGCACCCGCGCTTATTCGGGCAGTGAAGGGCTGCTGAACCTGGCGGAGCGGGAGTATCACCTGATCGTGCTGGATCTGATGCTGCCGGGGTTGTCCGGGGAGGCGTTCATGCACAGCCTGCGCAAGGAGCGGAATTCCGGGACTCCGGTAATTATCCTCTCGGCCAAGGACCAGCTCGATCATAAGCTGAATCTGTTCACGCTGGGCGCGGATGATTATGTGACCAAGCCCTTTGAGCTGGAGGAGCTGATTGCCCGCATCCATGTCCATATCCAGCGAACAACTGGGGAGGAGCCGGTGAATGAATTCAGACATAAGAATCTGGTGCTGGATAGTGTGGATTACAGTGTGCGAATTCACGGAACAGCGCTTAATCTGACCCGGCAGGAATACAGAATTGTAGAACTGCTGCTTAAGAATCCTACCCGCGTGTTCACCAAGCAGGATCTCTATGAGCTCGCCTGGAACGAGGTCTATCTGGGGGAGGACAAAACCATAACCGTACATATCAGCAATATCCGCAACAAAATCAAACCGCATGACAGTGAAGCCTATATTGATACGATCTGGGGCATCGGCTTCAGGCTGAGCAGATGAGCACAGCTTTGAACTTTCTTAACCTTTTATTGGCGATATCTTAGTCTTCATCCTGTTAACTTAGGGTAAGGAGGTGGCAGCCATGACAGATTGCATGATTGAAATATGCGGACTTACCAAGATGTACAAATCGAAAACGGCGGTACGAAATGCCGATCTCAAGATTTACAGAGGGGAGATTGTCGGGATCATCGGGAGGAACGGGGCGGGTAAATCCACCCTGCTGAAGATGATCGGCGGACTCGTGTATCCGACCTCGGGAGAGCTGCATTTCTTCAACCGTGCTGCGGCTGGGGAGCAGTCTTTTTTCGAGCGGATGGGTGTACTGATTGAGAATCCCGGGTTATACCCGAATGTTTCAGCTTACGAGAATTTGAATCTGCTCGCCATGGCGTATGGTCTGGGGGACAGGAACGCGGCGATAGAGAAATTGCTGCAGCTGGTAGGACTCGATAGCAAGAATACTGCCAAAGTTAAAAGCTATTCCATGGGTATGAGGCAGCGGCTGGGGATAGCGGTGGCATTGCTCGGCAGTCCCGATGTGCTGATTCTGGATGAGCCGATTAACGGGCTGGACCCGCAGGGCATTGTGGAGATACGGCAGTTGATTCTGGAGCTGAACACAGCGGGCTTAACGATTCTGATCTCCAGCCATATCCTGGAGGAGCTATCGAAGATCGCCACCAAATACGTCATTATTCATCAGGGAGAGTTCATCGAGGTTCTCTCGCGGGAAGAATTGCAGCAGCGCTGCGAGGAACGGATTGAGCTTGGAGTGGAGGAAGCCCGGGCAGCCCTTCCGGTGCTGGAGCGCGAGCTGAATATCACGAAATATAAGGTGGTGGACAGCCGGACGGTGTATGTATATGACGAGAATATCCACATCCGGCAGATCGTCAAGGTGCTGTCGGAGCAGGGGATAATGATAGATTCCATAGCAAAGCACAAGCAGAGCCTGGAGCAATATTTTCTGGAACGCACGGAAAGTGCAGGTGAACGGCATGATTAATCTGCTTAAGATGGACCTGCACCGGTTCGGGAGAAATAGAATGATGTATCTGCTGCTGCTGTTGTTCTGCGCTTTTCAAATCTTCGGCATCTTCATGATGAAGAAATACGAGCAGCCGGTGGAGGGTGCTATTCCAGTCAGCCGCTTAACGGAGAGCGAATTCATCCAGTATAACATCTCGCAGCCGCCTTCATGGATGCTGATCTATATTGCGGTGTTCACGATCTATTTTTATATGAGCGAATTTAATTCCGGCTTCCACAAAAATTACATTTCCATGCGTAACGCAAGACTCCACTCCGTATGCTCAAAATTGATCATTCTCGCCATTTTTGTGGCGATGATGTTTCTGACGATGCTGATTGCTGACGGGGCCGGAAGAAGGCTGTTTTTTGACCATACGGCTCTGGGGGACCTTGCCACACTCATTACACTGCTAATCGGCCAATTCCTGCTGCACTGGGCGTTCTCGATCCTTATTCTCTGTATTGCCATGATCGCCAAAAACCTGCTCATCAGCCTGAGCGCGGGATTTATTCTGGCACTGAATGTGATCGGCATGGTGTTGGCGGCCCTGGAGGCTCAGCTTACCGGCATTCATCTGAGCAAATATCTGCTGATCAATACGCTTGTGCGGGTCAAGGATTTCAATAGTACAGCTGACATAGTGCATACGTTTGGCGTTGCGGCCGCAGCCATTCTATTATTTGGCATCCTTGCCGTCAGGTATAAGCTGAAGGAGGATCTGAACTAGAGATTACTTCCGGGGGCGATCGGCTGCCATTCTTATATATCCCCCGGGCAGATCCCTGTCGTGTATCCAGGCATCCACCAGCCCGTTGAAAAGCTCTGGCCTCGCCAGAGAGACTCCGTGTCCAACCCCGGGGATCATCACGCCGATACAGTGGGAGCTCGCGTCAACAAGGTCTTGGGCGGATTGCTTCATCACAGCTTTTTCTTGCTCGCCGACGGTTACTAATATCTTGCCTGCGGCCTCGCTGAACCCGGGGGGGATGGAGAATGACATATTCTCTTCCAGCACGGTGATCAGGGTCTCAGGCTGCATCCGGCAGCTCTCTTCATAATACCGCTCCAGGTATTCATCGCCCAGATATAGTGTCTTGGCCTGAAGCCTGGAGAACCATCTGTATTGGATCAGGGGGAAGGATAATCTGGCAGCCGGTCTGATCCATCTTGCAGCATAGGAGACCGGTCTGACCAGAGCACTGTTAATGATGGCATAATCAATGAGCGCAGGCTGCATGCCCAGCATTTGAGTCAACACTTGTGCGCCCAGCGAAAAGCCTATAACGACGACTTTCTTGCCGCCAGCGTGGTCTTCAATCCATTGGAGCAGTTCTGCTGCACTGCTGCGGATAGAGAATTCAGGTGCATCTGAACTTAGCCCGTGTCCGGGCAGATCGGGTACCGCACAGTGGTAGCGGGCAAAAGCCTTAACCTGCTTCTCCCACATCCAGCCGCTCACGCCGCCGCCATGCAGGAAGATCATCAGACAATCCGCGCTCCGATCCCCGTATTCTTGAATATGTAAGGCCATACCACCACACCTCATTCTTGTAAAAATACCCATCCCTACTCCTACGTCTCAACACCCGTATGGTCTCATATATAGATTCGGCTTTGCCTTCCTTTTGGGGACGGTACCGTTTCAGTGAAAAGTGGAGCTTGGGTTTCGATGTTTACTCAGGACCTTCGCAGGGCCTAGAACTGTGTCTCACAAAAAAAGCCCCCGTCAGCTTGTCCAAGCTGACGGGGGCTTTTTATACATACTATCCTATAGATTGAACTTGTTAATTACAAATAAAGGGTAAGTGGCGGAAGGGAATTTTGGAACTGTAGGAGCGTTAGCGTCCGCCTTTGTATACGGATTTCTACCGCGAACAGCGGTCTAATCAAGGAAATCTGTATACAACAGCGGCCGGAAGTCCAAAACTTCTCTGGAGCCACGATTATCCCGGAATCGGTATTTACAAGTTCAATCTACCCACTTAAAACTTAAAATCCTCATCCCGCAAAGGCTCCACATTCATAGCCCGCACATACCCGTTGCCCTTCTTCGAGAAGAAGTCATGCTGCTTGGTGTGGGTGCTGATCCCGTTCTGCACGATCGGGTTGATCTCTTCTTCATCGAACAGCGGATCATGGCCGAGGTTCATCATCGCCTTGTTGGCATTGTAGCGCAGGAACGTCTTCACTTCCTCCACCAGACCAATCGGCGCGTAGATCTGCTCGGTGTATTGCTCCTCATTTGCATGCAGCAGGCGCAGCAGACCCACCAGGGTCTGGTAGACATCGCTCTGGTCCTCTTCGGACAGCTCTTCGAAAATCTCCTGGGCAAGCACGCCGACATAGACGCCGTGGATGCTCTCATCGCGCAGGATCAGGTCGATGATCTCGCCGCTGCAGGTCATTTTGCCTTGTCCGGCCAGATAGAGCGGGTAGAAGAAGCCGCTATAGAACAGGTAGCTCTCCAGCAGAACCGATGCGGACATCGCCAGATAGAGGTCTTTCTTCGTTTCAATCTTAGAATAATATTCAGAGATCGTCGCTGCCTTGAACTGCAGGAACGTGTTGTCCTCCACCCAGCGGAAGATCCCGTCAATCTGCTCGGTGGAAGCCAGTGTGGTGAAAATACTGCTGTAGGATTTCGCATGAATCTGCTCCATCATCCCCATGAAGCCGAGAACCGCCTTGCGCTGCAAGCCGTCCACATGCTCCATAATCTGCGGCATACCCACGCCGCCCTGAATCGTATCCAGCAGGGTCAATCCGCCCAGCACCTTCATATAGGAGTCCTTTTCGATCTCACTCAGCGTGAGCCAGGACATTTTGTCATCGGATAATGGAATTTCGTCGTCGGTCCAGAACTGCATAATATTCTGATTCCAGAACATCAGCGAGAAATCGTCGTCGGGACGGTTCCAGTTCACGGCTTGGATTGCGCTCATAATCGTATATTCTCCCTTTCTGTACCCGTGCCCGCTCTTAGATAGAGCAGGACAGGCATTCCTCGACAGACAGTTTATTGGTCCGGGTGTAGTACAGGGATTTCAGTCCCTTGTGCGCCGCATACAGGTAAGAGCGTGCCAGCTCACGTGTCGTTACATCACTGTTCACATGCAGGACCGTCGAGATGCCCTGGTCGATATGGGGCTGAATTTCCGCAATCAGATCAATCACCTTAAACTGGTCCATCTGGTAGGCGGATTTATAATAGAACACATTGTCCGGACGCAGGTAAGGCATCGGGTAGTAGGTGGTCGAGTTGGCATAGGTGCGGGTCTCGATCTGCTCTACAATCGGCATTACGCTGGAGGTGGCATTCTGGATGTACGAGATGCTCGCTGTAGGCGCAATCGCCAGACGGTAGGCATGGTACAATCCGTTCTGCATAACCTTGTCACGCAGCTCTTTCCAATCCTCGGTGGTAGGAATGTAGATCCCCTCGAACAGCTCCTGCGCTTTTGCCGTAACCGGACGGTAGTCTGTAGTCAGATAACGGTCGAAATACACGCCGCTGGCGTAGTCGGACTGCTCGAAGCCATAGAAGGTCTCACCGGTCTCGGCGGCGATCTCCATACTTTTCTCAATCGAATGATAGTTCATCGTCATGAAGAAGGTACGGGCGAAATCACGGGCCTGCTCACTCTCATAAGCCACCTTGTTCTTGGCAAAGTATCCATGCAGATTCATCACGCCCAGACCCACGGAGTGCATCTCCTTGTTCGCTTTGGCTACGCCCGGAGCGTTGGAGACCGTAGTCATATCACTGACCGCAGTCAATGCCAGCATCCCTTCATGTACGGATTCACGGATCTTGCCGTGCTCCATCACATTCACGATATTCAGTGAAGCCAGGTTGCAGCTAATATCGCGGCGGATGGCATCCTCTTGCCCGTAATCATTGATCTCCGAAGTCTCCTGCAACTGGAAAATCTCGGTGCACAGGTTGGACATCTTGATCTGGCCCACATTCCGCAGGGCATGAGCAGCGTTGGCGTTGCTCTTGTTCATAATATATGGGTAGCCCGATTCAAGCTGGATCATGGCGATCTTGGTCAGCATGTCGCGTGCGCTCATGGCGATTCTTTTCTTCACCCGCGGATCGGCGAGCAGGGTGTCGTACATGACGTCCAGATCCATGTCATCCAGATGCGTACCGTACGCCTGATAGACTGTATAAGGAGCGAACACATGCAGCGGCTGATTATCCTGTGCGAGCTTGTAGAAGCGGTTAGGCACGATCAGGCCGATAGACAACGTCTTCAGGCGTGTCCGTTCGTCGGCGTTGATCTTCTTGCTGTCCAGGAATTCGAGTACATCCCAGCCAAAAATATTATAATAAGCCGCGCCCGAACCCTTGCGCTGACCCATCTGGTCGGCGTAGGAGAAGCCGTCTTCCATGAGCTTCAGGACAGGCATGATGCCTTTGGCCGCATCCTCGACACCCTTAATCGTCTCGCCGCGCGATCGCAGCTTGGACAGATTGACGGCAACACCGCCGCCGATCTTCGACAGCTGCATGCAGGTGTTCAGCACATAGTTGATCGAATTCAGCGAATCGTCCATCTCCAGCAGGAAGCAGGAGACCATCTCACCGCGGCGGCTTTTGCCGGCATTGAGGAAGGTTGGCGTAGCAGGCTGCAGGCGCTGCTCCATCATCGAGCGGGCCAGTGTACGGGCCGTCTCCACATTGCCGCGTCCCAGATGCAAGGCTACGACAGCTACACGGTCCGGATAATGCTCCAGGTACTGCTTGCGGTCATTACTTTTGACAGCATAGTCCGTATAGAACTTGGAAGCCGCCATATAGGAAGGGAACTGGAAATTATATTCGTGGGCAATCCGGTAGACATCCTCCATCTCAGCCGCAGAATAACGGTCATACAGGTCCTCGTAGTAATCATTGGCAATCATATAATCAATCTTCGCTTTGGTAGTTGTGAAGGTCAGGCTGCGCCGCTCCACATCCCGCATGAACTCGGCTACCGCCTCCTGGTCCTTATCCAATTGGAAAAAGCCGCTTTCGTCTCTCTTCATCAACATGTTGTTCAGTTCAATATGCCGCAACCCGGTCCACCTCCTGTTTTATGCGCTGTACATCACCAAATGTTCCCGACAATTCAAACTTGCCGACCACCGGTACGTTGTAACGCTGTGCAATCAGATCTGCGCTGTGCGCATATAGCTCACCCCAGTTTTTGTTGCCGCTCGCGGCGATGCCTTTGAGCCTGGAATGGTTCTTCTCTAAGAATGAGGATACCTTCTCTGGAATCTGTCCAAATCCGGTGGTGTATGTAACAAGCACGTAAGGCTCGTCGATCGTCATATGCTCTTCGATTTGAACAGCGGGAAGCTTCAGTTTATTGATGAACCTTCTAACGTTGCCAGTCTTGGAATCGTAAGCAATCAGCATGGTCCCTAACCTCCTATAACATTAGCTCTTTCTACTTGACAAATGATGATGGGCCATTTCACTAGATTTATTGGCTTTTCTATTATATACACTATATTTAGTAATGCTTAATCATTTTATATACCATATATTGAAAAGTCAAGTGACGAACAACCCCTCCCAGGCCCGGAAAATGCGGGTTGAAATGGCCAATCCCACGCCCCGCCTGCATTCTATTCTCTTATAATTTATTAGTATTTTTTTTAAGCAATTTGCTGCGCGGGGGAATGGTCCGAATGGGGCGTTTGGCGAAGGGGAATCGTCTGCGGATTGATCAGGCATTCAGACTCCGGTGAATACGGATGTGATTGCATTTTATACATTAGATGGACTCGAATTCTCGGGGGAAATGGGATCTGTTGCATTTTGTACACTTGATTTCAGCAAATGAAGGGGATTGGAGCAGATTTTCCAAATTCTACTGTAGGAAATGCAATAGAATAGGTTTTAACGTCGAATATCGTCCGTTCTATTGCAGGAAGTGCAATCAGTCCACATATAAAAGGGAACCGTTTCTGCCCGCGTGAGTCTTATTGGGTGAGAGGGGAGAGAAGTATGGATCGTAGCAACGAATTACCCTATAACATGACCTGCGTTCCGTCTATATCCCTTCGTGAGATGATGGAGACTTATGGTTCGGACGTATGGAATTATGCTTTTTTCTTAACCCGCAGCCGGGAGCAGGCCAGTGATATCAGCCAGGAGGTATTCCTTAAGGCATACAAGAGTATCGGCAAGTACCGGGGCCAAGCGACCTTGAAAACCTGGCTGCTCACCATCACCCGCAACACCGCATTCAGCTTAAGGCGTAACAGCTTCTGGCGGAGGTTCACTCCGCTGGGAAGCCATCAGGATCAGGGAGGCACCTTGTCCGCAGAACAAGAGGCTATCGGCAATCAGTACGCCAACCGCATCTGGGAGATCATCATGGAGCTGCCGGATAAGTACAGAGAGGTGCTGGTGCTGGATATTCAGCAGGATCTATCTGTCGCTGAACTGTCAGCACTGCTCGGGATCGCGCAGGGGACGGTCAAATCGCGTCTTGGCCGGGCCAGAATGAAAGTGAGAACGGCGATGAAGGAGGAAGACCTGTGAAGACGAGATATGAGGATGAACAAGTGAAGGTGATGAGCGGGGAAAAGGACTGGTACAAGCAAGCCGGGCGCAACCCGCTCTTAGAGCCGGGATTCACGCCACAGCTCATGGCGCGGATTGAAGAGGCTGCGGCAGAAGGCTCACCGGGCAAAAGCGGACACCGCCGCCGGTTCGGGCGGGCCGCGGTGCTGGGCGGACTGGCAGCGGTGCTGCTAATCAGTGTGCTGATCTGGCCATTTGGCCCGGGGGCCGATTCCGGCCCGGCAGCGAAGCTGGCCTCGCTATTCAAGCCAAGCTCGGGAGCGGCTGTGGTGCAGCCGTCGCCGTCTGCTTCAGCAGCCCCTTCGGCATCGCCGGGGGCTTATCAGCCCCCGCTCGGCTCTGCGGAATTCGAGCTAGGCGGGATGAAGTACTATATGCCCCTGCCCATGAACAGAGACAGGGCAAGTGCGCGTGCCGTGGAGACTAATGCCGGTATCGTCTGGTCGCCTCCGCCTCCGATGGTGAATTACAGCAAGCCTGGATACACACATCCTACTGAGCCTTATGCATTATATCTGTCTCCCAAAGGGCAGCCTGAGCTGTCGGAAGCTACAGCCAAGCGGATATACACCTTGCCGCTCTACGCGGGCGGTTCACAGAGCTACTATGAACTGTCCGGAATCTATGCCGGTGGCGATTATGTTATCATGAGTAGCGCTACCTTTACCTTGGGTAAGAAAAATAGCAGAACACAGGATAAGTTCTTTGTAGTGAATGTAACCGCAGCGGCGGCCGGAGAAACGGCAGTTTCACGTGAGCTGTATGACTACGCCGGCGAAGGCTACGATCTTTCTGTTCACAGATCGTATATTGCTTTTGATCATGTGAATGAAGGTATGCTGGTTGTATATTATACGAAGAATGGACGGAACGCTTATGAGATGCATGGTGTATTATACGACTTAGCTACAGGTGAGAAACAGAACGTTGAGAGCAAGATCGGGATCGATATTAAAGGACAGAAGCAAACAGCCGTTTATGAGATACAAGGAAAGAAGCGCGAAGCTGACATGGCGTTGCTGCTCGGCCAGCAGTGGTATTATGATTGGTACTATAATGAATTCGGAGAGCACATAGAACCAGTCCCGACAGGGATGTGAGTGTTCTGTATTTGTAGCATCGAATAGAGGAATCCTGGTGAGACTACAGGGTTCTTCTTTGCTGTCTGCTGCTTAATCCGATTCAAGTAGATAATTTACTAAAATAAAGCTATAATTTTGATAATATCATCAAGTAAACTTTGTCTGTGTTTATTATTGGACTTCTATATATAGAAGAGTGGAGCGGGGTAAATGAAGAAGCTGACCATTGAGGATGTGGCCCAGAAGGCAGGCGTATCGAAAAGCACAGTCTCGCAATTTTTGAATAAACGGTTCAAATATATGAGTGAGGCGACCAAAAACCGCATCGCCGAGGTTATTGACGAGCTGAACTACCAGCCGAATGGCCTGGCCCGCAGCCTGAAGCAGAACCGCACGCATATGGTTGGCATTATTGTAGCCAATATTGATTATTCGCTGTCCATCCAGTGTATCCGGGCGATCGAGAATGAGCTGCAGCGCCATGGGATTCAGGTGATCATCTGCAACTCGGACGAGAACGCCGATAAGGAGAATACTTATGTGGAGACGCTGGTCGCCCGGCAGGTGGATGGGCTGATTATTTTCCCGGCAGGAGATCAGCCCGCACCCTACACCCGATTAATTGAAGCGGAATACCCGCTGGTCTTCATGGACCGGCTGGTGGACGGAATCACTACCCAGAGCCTGCTGCTGGATAACGAGATGGCGGTGAAGACAGCCGTCCGGGAGCTGAGCAGCTACGGCCATGAAGCGATTGCTATTCTATCGCTGCCGCTGGGAGTCCATGCGATTACCCCGCGCAAAGAGAGAATGAGCGGGTACAAGAAGGCGATGGAGGAGGCCGGTCTGCCGCTGCTGGACTCATACATGCGCAGTGTGCCCCGCGAAGATATCGCTGCTGCACTGGACGAGCTGCTGCAGCTGCCCCAGCCGCCGACAGCGCTGCTTGCCGCCAATGATCTGGTGCTGGGCGAAATTCTTAAATATGCGAACCGCCATGCCATTGCGATCCCCGGCCAGTTGTCGGTTATCGGCATTGACGATGCCGAATTCGCCCGAATCTACAATCCTGACATTACTACGATCCGTCAGCCTGCTTACGAGATGGGGATGCAGGCAGCGAAGATTATGCTCTCATTGATCAACGATGCGGACGGCGCAATCCCTATCACTTACAGATTTCCGCCTTCCTTGCAGCAGGGAGCCTCTGTACAATCACCGGCCCATTCGAATTAAAACGGTTTGCTATTCGATCTGCATACCAAAAGGACCGCTCTCCAAGCCGTAAGGCTTCATGTGGCGGTCCTTATTTGTGAACAAGCTATCCAAGGGGCTTGAGAAGCTAAGGATGGATAGCAGCTAGGCTCCTTTTGCAGCACCAGAAGGTCTGCTTACATTACACGCCTGCGTTCATGAAAGCTTCCAGCTCATCGCGGGTCGGAAGTCCATCCATATCGCCAGGCGACATTACGGCGAGTGCGCCGATTGCATTGCCGCGCTTCACGGCTTCGGCTACGCTCAGCTTCTCCAGCATGGCACTGATGACGCCAACCGCGAAGCCGTCTCCGGCACCAACAGTATCCACAACCTGCTCTACCTTGAAGCCGTCCACATAACCTTCTTCACCAGCGGAGGTTTTGTAGTATGCACCCTCAGGACCGAGCTTGATCACTACAAGCGATACGCCGCGCTCCAGATAGAACCCGGCAATCTCCTCCGGCGTCTCAAGGCCGGTGAGGATCTTGCCTTCGCTGTGTCCAGGCAGGAACCAGTCGCAGCGGGTCGCCAGATCATTAATTGTGTTGACCATGGTTTCGGTGTCCGGCCAGAGGGTAGGACGCAGATTCGGGTCGAGCGATACGGTTGCGCCGCGCTGCTTCATGAATTCCATGGCATGCAGCGAGAACTCGTGACAGGAAGCCGAGAGCGCAGCAGAGATGCTCGTTACATGCAGATGGCCTGCGGAAGCGAAGTATTCCTCATTGAAGTCGGCCAGGCTCAGCTTGGAGGCGGCGGAATTTTTGCGGAAATATTCAACCTTGGGATCTCCGGTCAGTACCTTGGATTTGATCAGCATACCTGTGGGGAATTCCGGGGTAGTTGTGATGCTGGCGGTATCAATCTTCTCCTTGTTCAGTGCTGAGACGATGAATTGCCCGAAGTTGTCTTCGCCCAGCTTGGTCACATAACCGGTCAGATGCTTAAGGCGCGATAATCCGGTCGCTACATTGCTCTCTGCACCTGCCAGCGCCTTGGAGAAAGAAGTGACCTCATGTAAGGGGCCGGCTTCATTGGCGTAGAACATGGCCATCGGCTCTCCGAATGTAACTGCATCCAGTTGTTTGTTCATCAATAGTTCCTCCTAAAATGAAACCGTTATTATGGTGTGGAATAGAATATAAGTTGAAATTATCACATAAAACGGTTTTGTACAATATAGCATTGCTCATCCAGCGGGAAAATTTGGGGCGGGAAATGAGCGTGAAAGTCCGTAGAACGTTGATACATAAGTGTTTTGTGCATAGATTTGAAGAAGGATGCCTCTGCGCGGATAAATATATATTGACTGATGGCGACATTATTATTACTATTTTCTTAGAGGGATACTGCCTGATGTTAGTAAATTAGATAAATTAGTTTATCTAAATTAATATTCTTGCTTGAAATATAACCAGAGAGGGAGTTTCTACCATGAAAAAAATTAAAGTATTGCAGAATATCACATCTGTCGGCGTAGTAGCCGTTATCCGTGCGGACAATGCGGATGATGCCTATGCAATGTCGGTAGCCTGTATAGAGGGCGGACTGAACAATATAGAAGTTACCTTTACGACTCCGGGTGCAGAAGTAGCGATCAAGCGCCTCGTTGCCGAATATGGGGGCCGCGCTGTGATTGGTGCCGGTACTGTGCTTGACCCGCTTACGGCAAGAATCGCTATTCTGGCAGGCTCGGAATTTGTGGTCAGCCCGTCTTTTGAAGAAGATACCGCCAAGATGTGTAATCTGTACGGCATTCCGTATATGCCAGGCTGCATGACGCTGAATGAAATGAAGGAAGCCCTGAAGCTGGGCGTGGATGTGCTGAAGCTGTTCCCTGGCAGTGCGTTCGGACCGGATTATGTCAAGGCTGTCAAGGGTCCTATGCCGCACGTGAACATTATGCCTACCGGCGGCGTGGATTTGAACAATATGGAGAAATGGATCAATAACGGCTGCATCGCTGTCGGTATCGGCGGCAATCTGACTGCACCGGCCAAGGAAGGCCGTTATGACCAGATCACGGAGCTGGCTGCGCAGTATGTAGCGAAGTTCAAGGAGATCAAAGGCCTGTAACTTAGAATTAAGCCAGACTCGCTCGCCGATCTGGAGACTCTCCATATAATAGGAATGTCTTGTCTCTATGGGGCAAGGCATTTTTTGTTGAAACGGTACCATCCATTAAAAGGAGGGCAAAGCCATGTCCACTTGCTTGCCTATCATGCTCGGTAATCAGGAAATTAAGATACGTTTTTCCATTTGCTTGTTGCCGGGGGCGGAGATAGTCAGCGGGTGTAAATGATGGAAATGCTGATGATCAGGGCAATACTTAGCTATAGGGATGGTGCATAAGCGCCTGCCGATATTTGAGAAGTTGACCTGAAAGGTGATGCCATGACCGGCGATGAGCTTCGCAGCAAGCTGTACCCGACACTGATAATAGAAGAAGCCGATTATGTGGGAATCAGAACTGCAGTACATGGCTGCAGGGTGAGCGCAGGAGCGATTTATCAACTGCACCGTAACTATAATCATCCGCAACTTTTTGAGCAGGGGGAAGTATATGTGCTTGATGATGATTCCAGAGAGAATTATGCGGTGCTCCTGCTGTGTGCTACAACATTATATACATTGAAGGAGCCGTCTTCTTCGTAGCCTGGTCTGGTACGGAGCGGACGGCTTGTCATGTCATTTCTGTAACTAACTTCTATAAAAAGAGTATTTGAATGATTGCAGCATCCCTTGTATGCTTAGTAGGGATTGTGGACTATAAAAAAATGATTACAGCTTGCAACAAATTCGCAGTCTTGCGCGTCAGTAAGATTGCATAGAGAGGGGGAACCTTCGTGGTGGAGCAGGGACTCATCAGAGCCGCTCAAGCGGGCGATCGCGACGCTCTAATCACCCTATTGCGCGAAATTGAAGGGCATGTATATAAGACGGCCTTCTATATTCTGCATAATGAACAAGATGCTCTGGATGCCTCCCAGGAAGCGTTGATCCGGGTGTACACCAAGATCGGCTCCTATGAGGAGAAGGCTCAGTTCAAAACATGGGTTCAGCGGATAGTAACCAACATATGTATTGACAAATTCCGGAGAACGAAGCCTACAGTTTCTATTGATGAACACGAAATGGTGTTCCAGGATAATAAACATAACGTAGAGCGCGAAGTGATGTCGGGTTATCTGGCGGAGGATATCCGTGAGGCCATTGACCAGCTTCCGGAGCATCACAGGACCGTGATCGTGCTTCGCTATTTACAGGATTTTTCTTACAACGAGATTGCAGATTGTCTGGATCTGCCTTTGAACACGGTGAAATCTTACCTGTTCCGGGCGCGGCAGCAACTGCAGAATAGACTTCAGGAGTATCAGAAAGGTGGTGTGTCAGGATGAAGTGCGCGGAGGTGATGGAATGGATGCACCGCTATTTAGATCATGATCTCAGTCAGGAAGAAATGCTTGAAATGTTCCGTCATATCGACGATTGTCCTTCCTGCGCGGAAGTCTTGGACCGGCTGACGATGCTCTCCGAGCAGCTTGAACAGCTTCCGGAGGTGAAGCCGCCGTTCAGTCTGGTCGACTCTATCCTGCCTCAGCTGGAGCAGCTGGACCGGGGTGTCCGGGAAGAGCCTGCTGTGATGGAGCCGGAAGATCCCAAGGTTATTCCCTTTACACGTTCAAGCACCCGCGAGAAGACGCCCAAGGGCGGTTCCCTGGCTAAGCGGACAGGCATAGGTGCTGCTGCGGCAGCGGTGATTCTGCTCTTTGCCATACTCAAAATGCCGGAGAGTATACCGGGTGCGGACATGAACATGGCTTATGATAAAAACAGCAATGAGGCGGCAAGCTCCAGCCTGAGAACGGGGAGCGCAGAGAATTCAGCTCCGGCTGCCGGACAGGCGGACAGCGGCGGCAGCGGGGATGTCAGCTCCATGGATCAGGTAATGCCGAGTGATTCTGCGGACGTTAATCTGAAGAATACACCGCCTGCCCCCAGTGAGAATGCTGACACAGCGGCAGGAGCCGTTAGCGGTCCTGCCATGAGCAAGGAGCCTGTTGTAACAGAAGCTCCTCCGCTACACAAAAGTACGGCTACTTCGCCTCCGGCGGACAGCCCCCGGAGCAGCGGTCAGGCGAATACTCAGTCCGCAGGCCCCAAGAGTACGATTCTGAGTACACCGGGGCAAGAGATTGCTTCGGATGACAAGCCGGCTGGAGATGCCCGGATAGCACCGACTCCAACCCCTGCAGAGCCGGAGGCGTTTAGCCTGATGGCTGCCGAGACTTCATGGCCTTCTCCGGACGGGCGCTACACCGCAGAGCTGGCCGGCAAGCAGGTGGTAATCTACAGCTCGCCCGCAGAGGGGACAGGAGAACGCGTGGCGCTGACCTCTCTTCCTGTAGAGGGGGATTGGGTCTCCGGTGAGTGGTCGGGAGATGGCAGCCAGTTCACCTATGTGTCGCAGCTTCAGGATGGCACGCAAGCAACGAAGGTGTACACCGTTCCGGCAGAGCTCAGCGCACCGGTACCAACACCAACACCGGTACCTTCTACTTCTCCGGAGGCTTCCGCCGTCCCTTCCCCGGATTCCAGCCCGGCTGTGACGCCGGATGCGGCAACATCCACAAAATAGGCGATAACCGGAACTATTTATGGACCTGGTGAATATGCTAAGGTAGGAGAACAAAAATTACAGGATCCTGCGAGTATCGTCGGTATGACCGGCGGCACGGAGAGTTTCTAGAGCTTCTCCCTCCGTCGTTTATATAGATGCGCCGCTTAAACGGAGCAACTTTGGCCCTGGCTGCCGAGGTTGCTCCGTTTTTGTGTGCTATGTTTTCAGATGTTTTTTTGTTAAAATGTACGAATGTATGTGTTGTATACCGACCAGGCAAGAAACAAGAAAAGGAAGTGGCGGGATGGATGCCAAAACGGCGGCCAAAGACATCAAACAAGGGAAGGTCTCTCCGCTGTACCTGCTGTATGGCAGTGAGAAATTCCGGATGAATGAATTCACGGCCATGCTGGAGGAACACCTGATAGCCAAAGAAGACCGCGATTTCGCGGTGATCCCCTTCGATCTCTCCGAAACTCCGGTGCAGGCGGTTATAGAAGAAGCGGAGACGGTTCCGTTCATGGTCGAGCGCAAGCTGCTGCTGGTGCGGGATGCGGCTTTGTTCACGGCAGGCAAGGAGAAGGTCAAGCTTGAACATAATGTAGAGATGCTGAGTGAGTATATGCAGCACCCTGCCGAATTCAGTGTGATTGTATTTATGGTGAACGGCGACAAGCTGGATGAGCGGAAAAAAATTGTCAAAAGCATCAAAACCGCCGGTACAGTGCTGGCGTTCAATCCCCTGGGGGCGGAGGAGCTGCTGCGCTGGGTGGAGAAGGGCTTCCGCGAACGCGGCTGCTCGATTGCCCCCGGGACAGCCGAGGCTCTGATCGCAAGCAGCGGGACCGGGCTTCAGGGCTTGTCGGCAGAGATGGACAAGCTATGCCTGTTCGCCGGTACCGGCGGGCGGGTGGATGCAGCAGCCGTGGAGAGCCTGGTCCACCGGGGGACGGAGCAGAACATCTTTACGCTGGTCGAGGATATTGCGAATCTGCGTCTCGATAAGGCGCTAAATACGCTCTATGAGCTGCTGAAGCAGCGCGAGGAGCCGATCAAGATTGCCTCTCTGATTACCCGGCAGTTCAGAATTATTCTGCAGGTCAAGGATTTGTCTGCCCTCAGCTACTCCCAGGGGCAGATTGCCTCCCAGCTCGGACTGCATCCGTACGCGGTTAAGCTTGCCGGGGAGCAGGCTCATAAGTTCGGAAGCCAGCGTCTGCGGCAGATTCTCAGTATTCTGGCCGATCTGGATTATCAGATGAAGACAGGGGCAGTCGATAAGGTGCTGGGGCTGGAGCTGTTTATGCTGCGCCTTGGAGCCTGAGCTGTGAGCGTATACGATTGCAAAAGAGCCTGTCCATCCCGTGATACATATGGGTGTACAGGCTTTTTAAAGTTGCACCTAAATTCAAATAATGCTGTTAACAAACATAAAAAAACCTAACCGTATGCAGCATAGCGGTCAGGTTCTTCAATTGCTCGTTATGATTGTCGCCCTTGGCTTAGGCTTGAGCCTTAAGAGCGTTCAATTTCTTAGCCAAGCGTGATTTTTTGCGGGCAGCCGCATTTTTATGAACCAGGCCTTTAGTTACAGCCTTGTCCAGCTTTTTGGAAGCCGCTTGGAAAGCAGCGTGAGCAGTTTCAACTTCCGTACCTGTCAGTGCTACATCAGCAGTTTTCACAGCTGTACGAAGCGCGGACTTCTGGGAAGCGTTCAGAGCACGGCGTTTCTCGATCGTCTTGACGCGTTTAACCGCGGATTTGATATTTGGCATTGCATTCACCTCCTGAAAGACATTCGAAATCAACAAATGATTCACAACTTAAAATAGTTTAGCATGAAGAGTAGCAAAAAGCAACAGAAAAAGCATTGGAATTCCCTCGCAGCGGTTTGTATAAACAGAGGCTTTCTCTCGCACACTATCAGCAATATGCAAAAGGAGGCTGGACTAATAATGGAACTGGATCTTCAGCTGTATTCGGTACGTACGGATTTGGCGGTGGAAGCGAAGGAAATGGCAGAGCGGCACTCCAATGCGCCGATACCTGGCGTTAATGAAGAAGTGGAAGAAGCCGATGGCATCAAGGTTACCAGACTTTCTGTAGCAGACCCTGCCGGTTCTCAGGCTATCGGACGGGCTATCGGCAATTACGTGACCCTTGAGGTGCCTGCGCTGCGCGGAGGGGACACCGGTCTGCAGCAGAAGGTCTCCATTGTGTTTGCCCGTGAATTCGAGCAGTTCCTGGTCAAAATCGGCATCGGCCGCGATTCCAAGGTGCTGATCGTGGGCCTCGGCAACTGGAATGTGACGCCAGACTCGCTGGGGCCGCTGGTCGTGGAGAATGCGCTGATTACCCGGCAGTTCTATGAGCTGATGCCCGATCAGATCTCGCCCGGTTACCGGAATGTGAGTGCGATAGCTCCCGGAGTGCTTGGGCTGACAGGGGTTGAATCGAGTGAGGTCGTTCAGGGGATTGTGGACCGGACCCGCCCGGATGTCATTATTGCCATTGATGCGCTGGCTTCCCGTTCGCTGGAAAGAATTAATACAACGATCCAAATTGCCGATATCGGCATTCACCCCGGCTCAGGCATCGGGAACAAGCGCAGGGGGCTGACCAAGGAAGTGCTGGGCGTTCCCTGCATCGCGATTGGCGTCCCCACGGTCTGCTATGCTTCCACGATCGTCAATAACGTACTGGAGATGATGAGCAGACATTTCGGACAAATGGCTGACGGAGGCGCCCACACCAAAGAGATTATGGGACTGCTTGATGATATCTCCGAGCATGAGCGGCTGGCCCTGGTGAAGGAAGTGCTCGAACCTCTGGGGCATGACCTGATTGTTACCCCCAAGGAGATTGATGAATTTATTGAAGATATCGCCAATATTGTGGCAAGCGGCCTCAACGCTGCACTGCATGAAGCTGTAGATCCGGGCAATGTCGGAGCCTACACTCACTAATTGGCTTCAGAACAGGCCCGCACCGACTGCCGCAAGGCAGTAGTGGTTGCGGGTCTATTTCTACTTCTCGCCCAAACTGTCTCTCATTCTGTAGTTCTAGCATAACTCTTCCGCTCATAGATTTGGAGTATGAGAGATTACAGAGGGCTTAGAGGAGGACATAACAATCATGAACAGAAAATGGTTTCAGCTATGGAATATTGGGCGGCTGCGCGGACGGCTGATGGATATTCTGTCGCTGGGAAGGACGATGCTGCTGCTGGCCGGAGGTTCACTTGTGTTTTTCATGCTGCTTGGAGCCGGCGGGTTAGCCGGGCAGAAGCTGAACTCTTCACCTATTCCGTCTATGAAGGGGCTGGCCGCCTCGCTCTCCAGCGGGTTCTTCATGGAACTGCTGGGTATGGAGGTTCCCCATCTGCCGCAGGGCAAGGAGCCTTCGGCCTTCTCGGGGGACAAGGTAACCTCCTTCGTATTCCGGCTGCTGACCAGCGTCGATCCGGGTGACCCGAAGAGTCTGGTCTCGCGTGAAATGCCCGGACTTGCTGCAGATGATCCCTTCCTGCTGCGGGAAGGCTCAGGAGGGAGCACGGGGGCGCCTGCCGATTATCATCCCGGGGGAGATGAACTGGCGGCCGGGGAAGAGCCGGGTACAAGTGCCGATCCTGGGGGGGCAGAGACCGGAACGGATACGGGCAACGGCGAAGGCCATCCGGGCGGAGAGGTTACGCCGCCGGAGGCCTCGCCTGCCCCTGATTCACCCGGAGAGGATGTGGACCAGGGTTATTCCGGGAGCGGTGATCCGGAGAACCAGACCGGAGATACCTCTATTAAGCGTATTCTTGTCTATCATTCTCATCCCCGGGAGGCGTATAACCCGCTGCTTGGCGCACAGAGTGATAATCCCAGCTCTGCCGTCCCTTCCAAGAATGTAATGCTGGTGGGGTCCTATATTGCCAAGAGACTGGAAGAACGCGGGATCGGGACGGTTCATGCACAGGAGGATTATGCCACGGAGGTACCGGGCTACAACTGGAACTTCTCCTATAAATATTCACGGATGACTGTGAAATCGGCAATGGCAACCCATGATAGCATGAGCGAGCTGATTGATATCCACCGGGATTCACAGCGGCACGGCAAAACAACCGCACAAATCAACGGCAAAAATTACGCCCAGGTGTACTTCATTTTGGGTCATGCGAATAAAAACTGGAAACAAAACGAGGCCTTCGCCAACAAGATCCATCAGCTGCTGGAGAAAAATTATCCTGGGATCTCCCGCGGCATATGGGGAAAATCCTCCGGAAACGGGAATAATGGGGAATATAATCAGACGTTATCCCCGAACAGTGTCCTGATTGAGGTCGGCGGAATCGACAACAGTGCCGATGAGCTGAAGCGGACAGCGGATATTCTGGCGGATGCGATTGCTGATGTGTATTGGGACAGCCGGGATGCGGAGAAGGCGGCAGCGCCTGAACAGGGCCAGGTTCAATTGGAAGGTACTGATGCGAAGACGCCTGCAGGCGGGGCTTCCTGAGCGGATAACATTATATTGAAAAGGAGCGGGGCATATGACGCGGTTCGGTAAAAAGCTGGTAGTGGTCGGGATATGGGCGGGAGTGGGGCTGCTGATTGGCCTGCAGTTCGGCGGAAGCGGCGGTTCGGGAATCTCCGGCATGCTGCCGGACTGGAGCAAGCCGGCCGGGAATACGGCAGCAGTCCGGCAGCTTCCGGCGGGTCAGAACGGAACGGCTGGAGCTGCGTCTGTTCCGGCTGCTGGTACGGCACCAAATGGACAGGCATATGTATACGTGCCTGTGGCCATTGATCCGGCAACGGGTGCTTATACCGCACTGCCGGTACAGCAGCCGTTGCCGGATCAGGGGAAGACTGCCGGTTCGGGAAGCCTTCCCCAGCAGGAAGTGAAGGACTATTCTACACTTAGTCCTGAGCAAATTCTGCTTCCGGAGGAGCAAAAGCCCACGGTGGATGTGCTGGCGGATAAGACAGCCGGTCTGCTGCAGCAGGCCTCGCAGAAGGGCATCCGCTGGGTGGTCTCACTCTTCGATTCATCGGAAGAGTGAGCCGGGGCGGCGGAATTTCCGGCCGTCCCGGCAGTTTCTTTCTTTTCCAGGAGCCGGCGGGATTGATGGGTGAAGCCCGTACTGTTATAATAAGTGGATTAACATTAGGCTGTCTGTGGGGGTAAGGAATGACTGACGTTCAGAAACGACAACAACAAATCCGCAATTTCTCGATTATTGCACATATAGACCATGGCAAATCGACACTGGCTGACCGCATTCTGGAGTATACGGGTGCGCTCACTTCGCGTGAAATGCAGGAGCAGGTACTTGATCAAATGGATCTGGAGCGCGAGCGCGGCATCACCATCAAGCTGCAGGCCGTTCGCCTGACTTATCGTGCCGATGACGGACAGGATTATTATCTGAATCTGATTGACACACCGGGGCATGTCGATTTCACCTATGAGGTATCCCGCAGTCTTGCGGCCTGCGAAGGCGCATTGCTGGTTGTGGATGCAGCGCAGGGGATTGAGGCCCAGACTTTGGCTAACGTGTATCTGGCTCTGGATAACAATCTGGAGATTCTTCCGGTACTCAACAAGATTGATCTCCCGAATGCCGATCCCGACCGGGTGAAGCAGGAGATTGAAGATGTCATCGGGCTGGATGCAAGTGATGCGGTTCTGGCTTCGGCCAAAGCAGGCATCGGCATCAAGGAGATTCTTGAGCAGGTCGTGAAGCAGGTTCCCGCGCCGACAGGCAACTCGGAAGAGCCGCTGAAGGCGCTGATTTTCGACTCCCATTATGATCCGTACAAGGGCGTTATTGTCTACGTCCGCGTAATTGACGGCAGTATCCGGGCCGGTTCCAAGATCAGAATGATGGCTACCGACAAAACCTTTGAGGTTATAGAGGTCGGGGCCTTCATGCCGCGTATGACCATTGTCAATGAACTGAACATCGGCGATGTCGGTTTCATTGTGGCCGGGATCAAGCATGTAGGCGACACCCGTGTCGGGGATACGGTGACGGATGCCAAGCGTCCGACCGCTGAGCCGCTGCCGGGCTACCGCAGAATTAACCCGATGGTCTACTGCGGTCTCTATCCGATTGAGACTTCCGATTATAACGATCTTCGTGAAGCGCTGGAGAAGCTGCAGTTGAATGATGCTTCCCTGAGCTTCGAGCCGGAAAGCTCCAGTGCCCTGGGCTTCGGCTTCCGTTGCGGCTTCCTTGGGCTGCTGCATATGGAGATCATTCAGGAACGGATTGAGCGTGAGTTCAATCTGCCGCTGATTACAACGGCACCGAGCGTTATCTACCGGATTAAGCTGACCAACGGAGAGACGATTCAGATTGACAATCCGTCGCATTATCCGGAGATCGGGACGATTGATTTCATTGAAGAACCGTATGTGAAGGCGGGGATCATTGTACCTAACGACTTCGTGGGTACCGTTATGGAGCTCTGCCAGAACAAACGCGGCGAATTCGTTAACATGGAATATCTTGATACGAACCGCGTAACGATTACGTATGAGATTCCGCTGTCCGAAATCGTCTACGACTTCTTCGATCAGTTGAAATCCGGCACTAAGGGTTATGCTTCCTACGATTACGAAATCTCCGGCTACCGCCAGTCTAACCTGGTGAAGATGGACATCCTGCTGAATAATGAGCAGGTGGATGCATTGTCCTTCATCGTTCACCGCGACCGGGCGTATAACCGCGGACGGGTCATCTGTGAGAAGCTGCGCGGCATTATCCCGCGCCAGATGTTCGAGGTGCCGATCCAGGCATCCGTCGGCACGAAGGTTGTAGCACGTGAGACCGTTAAGGCCATGCGCAAGAACGTGCTCGCCAAATGCTACGGCGGCGATATCTCGCGTAAGCGGAAGCTGCTGGAGAAGCAGAAGGAAGGCAAGAAGCGCATGAAGCAGGTCGGCAGCGTTGAGGTGCCGCAGGAAGCGTTCATGGCCGTGCTTCAGATTGAATAGCCGGGTATAAGCTCCCTTAGCTTATGGCTAAGATTATAGTCGGAATATATCGCTCTATTTCTCACAGAAACGGTTGCCGTCCTAAGCAGGGCGGTGCAGCCGTTTCTTCTTGCTTTTCAGCAGCAGTGGCTGCGGCAAGCTTATACATTAATAATGGAATAAAGGAGACTGCTATGAACACAACGAACAATGGCCGTCCCCCTGAGGCTGTATATATTCATATCCCGTTCTGCACGAATAAGTGCTTCTACTGTGATTTCAATTCTTATGTGCTGAAGGACCAGCCGGTGATGGATTATCTCTATGCGCTCGACCGTGAGATGGAAATGACCGTGAAGCACACGCCTCCGGGGGTGATCAAGACTATATTTGTCGGCGGGGGTACGCCTACTGTACTGAAGCCAGATGAGATGGCGTATTTCCTCCAGTCGGTCCGCAGGCATTTCCCGCAGTGGGACGAGAATATTGAGTTCTCTATGGAAGCTAACCCCGGCACTACCGATATTGATAAGCTCAGAGTCATGAAGGAAGGCGGGGTCAACCGGGTCAGCTTCGGGGTGCAGGCGTTCCAGAATGAGCTGCTGAGCGGAATCGGCCGGATTCATGATGTGAATGACGTATACCGCAGTCTGGAGAATGCCCGTGCGGTCGGGCTGGATAACCTGTCTCTGGATCTGATGTTCGGCCTGCCGAACCAGACAGTGGATATGCTGAGAGAGAGCATCACCAAGGCGCTGGAGCTGGATCTTCCCCATTATTCCATCTACAGCCTGAAGGTGGAGGAGAATACGCTGTTCCATACTCTGTTCAACAAAAACAAGCTTCCGCTGCCGAATGAAGAGGATGAGCTGGCGATGTATCTGCTGCTTATGTCTACCATGGAGGCTGCGGGGTATACGCAATATGAGATCAGTAATTTTGCCAAGCCGGGGCTGGAGAGCCGCCACAACATCACGTACTGGCGCAATGAGGATTATTATGGCCTTGGCGCAGGAGCGCACGGGTATGTGGGCCGGCAGCGGCACATGAATATCAAGGGCGTGAATCCGTATATTGAAGCTTCGCGCAGCGGGCTGCCGCGTCTGGACAGCTTTGAGATCTCCGAGCAGGAGGCGATGGAGGATTTCATGATGGTTGGCCTGCGGATGCGCGAAGGGGTATCGGATGCGGACTTCCGCTCACAATTCGGGAAGCCGCTGGAGGAAGTTTTTGCCGGCCCGCTGCATAAAATGCTTAAGGCGGGGCTGCTGGAGCAGACCGGGGACACCTATCGTCTGAGCAAGCAGGGCATCCTGTTCGGGAACGATGTTTTTGGCGAATTTGTCGGTGCTTTGACAGAGGTTTAATTTTGAAATACCCCTTGAATTGTAATTCACTCTGTTGTATATTTATTCATATTAACAACGAGGGGTGAGTCAAAGTGCTTGTCAAAACAGATGGGTTCCGCCAGGAATCTGCTGCGGGAGAGCAGCAGGTGATATGCAGAAATGCTACGGTGGAGGATGTTGAGCCGCTGTATCTGATGATAGAGGAGTATGCTAAGCAAGGGATTATGCTGCCCCGTTCAAGGCAAGCACTGACCCGCCAGATCGACCAGTTCGTGATTGCTGAAATCGGCGGCAAATTTGTCGGCTGCGGTTCCTTGTTCCGGCTGGGAAGCGACCTTGTTGAGGTACGGTCGATTGGTCTGAACGATGCAGGCAAGGGCAGAGGCGTAGGCTCGATCATTCTGGAGAAGCTGACGGAAGAAGCCAGACGCCAGAAAATTCCGAAGATTATGGCGCTGACCTATGCAGTGGATTTCTTCCTCAGAAACGGCTTTGATGTGGTAGAGAAGGAGATTTTCCCCGAGAAGGTCTGGACCGATTGTGTGAACTGCAAGAAGCAGCATGCCTGCGATGAGATCGCGGTGCTGAAGAGATTGGACTAATCCGGCGGGCACCCGCCCCCGGTAAATTATATAATAAGAAACCACTGTCCTTCCCGGGAGCGGATGCTTTAAGGGGAACAGTGGTTTTTTGATGAATAGGTTATTGTGCATAGATAAGCTTGCGCTGCTGCTCTACAAGTTCGGCAAGCTCCGGTGTGGCATATGCGGAAGGCAGGAAGGATGGGAACATTGTATTATAGGTAATTCTTACGGCAGACCCGTCCTTCATTTCGATCTCCATCCAGTACTTGTCGCCTACCCAGCTCTTGGTCTGCTTGGACAGCTCCTCGAACGGGAGGTATTCCAGCTTGGGGAACTCTCGGATGAACACGGCGTTGGCCTCCGGGGTGAAGTCCATCAGGTCAGACCCGTCATTGCCGCTGATGAAGCGGACGGTTTGTATTTTGCCGGCAACATCCAGCAGATCGTTAAGCGTTCTGGCAGCAGGATTGTTGCTTGCTTCATATAGCCTGTCCCCCGCCCAGAGTCTCGCCGATGTCTTATAACCCTTCACTTCATACAGCTCCGTTCCCACCGCAAGATTGGTAGCATCGCCATCCTGGAGCCCCTGCCGGGGACACTCATGCTCGGATTTACTATAAGTGATTGTACCGATGGCCTTGCCTTTCGCAAGCGGGCTGGGATCGGGACCGGTCTGATCAGCATATAGGACGCCGTCCCATTGCAGGATGGATACATAATCCGCATCGACACCGATGCACTTGCTCTGTAATATCTTATGGGTGCAGCCCGTAAGGATTAGCATAGTTAAAAGGACTGCGGATATAGCAGAGCCCCCTGTTTTCATTACACGCATCTCATCACTCCCTGATTATTGGACGCCATCATCCAGGAAATGGTTGCGGTTATTTATGCGAAATAATGTTTTGACTGAAATAGGCGCAGGTTAGGGCGCTGAATGACTTGACAATGCTGAGGTCAGTTTGGTATTTTTGTATTAGTGGTTAGCACTCATCTCGTTAGAGTGCTAACGAATCGGAGCCACAGCCGGATAGGAGGGAATAACATGTTAACTGAACGCCAGAGAATGATACTGAATGCAATTGTCGATGATTATATTTCTTCTGCTGAGCCGGTAGGCTCGCGCAGTATCTCGAAACGCGGGGATGTGGGCTACAGTCCTGCCACGATCCGCAACGAAATGGCCGATCTGGAGGATCTGGGTTACCTGGAACAACCTCATACTTCGGCAGGGAGAATCCCGTCCCATAAGGGCTACCGCTATTATGTGGATCATCTGGTACCGTGGAATTCCGCCGAAACGGCCGAACTGGGCACGATCCGCGCTTTTTTCGCAGAGAAGCTGAATGCTACGGAGCAGGTCATCCAACATGCGGCAATGATTCTTTCCAATATGACGAATTATACTTCCATCCTGCTTGGACCGGAGGTTTTTCATACTTCATTGCGCCATTTCCAGCTGCTTCCGCTCGATGACAAGACCGCTGTGGCGATTATCGTTACAAGCACCGGGCAGGTAGAGAACAAGACCGTAAGCCTTCCTCCCGGGATATCAGTATCCGAGATGGAGAAGGTCGTGAATCTGCTGAACAGCAAGCTGGTCAATGTACCGCTCTATAAGCTGAAGAGTCAGCTCTATTCCGAGCTGGGTGAAGAAATGCAGCGTCACATCTCCCACTATGAAGAATTAATGCAGGTGCTGGATACGGCACTTGAGAGCGACCATGAACAGCGTATCTACCTAAGTGGAGCTACGAATATGCTCACCCAGCCGGAGTTCAAGGACGTCGATAAGGTGAAGACTATTCTGGATCTGCTGGAAGAGACACCTACCCTGCTCAAAATGCTTACCCCGGCCAGCGGCGGAACAGGAATGCAAGTGCGCATTGGTACAGAGAATAAGCATGAGGCCTTCGCCAACTGCAGTCTGATCACCGCAACGTATTCACTCGACGGCAAGCCGCTGGGAAGCATCGGTATCCTGGGCCCGACCCGAATGGAGTACGCGCGTGTCATGGGTATTCTGGGGATTCTATCCCGGGATTTGACAGCGATGCTGGCACACTGGTATAAGTGAACAGAGTGTAATTGTTCATCGTGAATGATACTAAGGAGGTGAAGACAACTTGAAAGAGGAAGAGGTTCAAGAAATGAATGAGAAGAATGATCCTAAGGTGAATGAGAACCAGGCGGCCGATGAGGCTGAAGCTGGAGCAGACAGCGGCTCATTTACGGCTGAAGAGGCCGGCGAGGCGGCTTCAGACAATGAGGAATACAGAAGGCTGCAGGAGCTTGCAGATGAACATCAGGCGCGTACCTTGCGTGTGCAGGCTGATTTCGATAACTTCCGCCGCCGGACCCAGAAAGAAAAGGAAGAGCTGGCGCAATATGCGACCTCGAAGCTCGTAACCGAATTACTTCCGGTCATGGATAATTTTGAACGCGCATTGGCTACTCCGGCGGCAGGTGCCGATTCCGAGGCGTTTATCAAAGGCGTGAATATGATTTTCCGCCAGCTGGAGGGAGTCCTGAAGTCTGAAGGACTGGAAGCCATGGAAGTGGTAGGACAGCCTTTTAACCCTGAATATCATCAGGCGATCATGCAGGTGGAGAGCGAGGAGTACGGGGAAGGTATCGTGACGGAAGAAGTCCAGAAGGGCTATCTCCTGAAAGATAAAGTTCTTCGTCCGGCCATGGTCAAAGTCAGCATGTAGTTCTGTTCTATATAAGGCAAGACTGCAAGATATGGCGAAGCACAATTCTACTATAATATAAATGGCTGAAGCCCCGGGCTTCACATTATTTCTGAGGAGGCAAATTACAGTGAGTAAAGTTATCGGTATTGACCTTGGAACCACGAACTCTTGCGTTGCCGTTATGGAAGGCGGCGAAGCCGTCGTTATCCCGAATCCGGAAGGTGCGCGTACAACCCCATCTGTTGTAGGCTTCAAGAAAGACGGCGAGCGCATCGTCGGTGAAACAGCGAAACGCCAGGCGATTACGAACCCTGACCGTACCATCGCTTCCATCAAGCGCCACATGGGTACGGGCCACAAAGAAAGCATTGACGGCAAAGACTACTCTGCACAGGAAATTTCGGCAATGATTCTCCAGAAGCTGAAATCCGACGCTGAAGCCTATCTGGGCCAGACCGTAACCCAGGCCGTTATTACGGTTCCTGCATACTTTAATGACAGTCAGCGTCAAGCTACCAAGGATGCGGGCAAAATTGCCGGCCTTGAAGTACTGCGTATTGTCAACGAGCCAACGGCAGCCGCACTTGCTTACGGTCTGGAGAAATCCGAAGACCAGACGATCCTGGTCTATGACCTTGGCGGCGGTACGTTCGACGTATCGATTCTTGAACTGGGCGACGGCTTCTTTGAAGTTAAGGCTACCAGCGGTGACAACCGTCTGGGCGGTGATGATTTTGACCAATTGGTTATGGATTATCTGGTGTCTGAATTCAAGAAAGAGCAAGGCATTGACCTGAGCAAGGACAAAGCAGCGGTACAACGTCTGAAGGATGCTGCAGAAAAGGCTAAAAAAGAGCTGTCCGGCGTACTGACTACTACAGTGTCGCTTCCGTTCATTACGGTGGTAGACGGAGTTCCTCAGCACTTGGAGATCAACCTGACCCGTGCCAAATTCGACGAGCTGACAGCAAGCCTGGTAGAGCGTACACTGGGACCTACCCGTCAAGCGCTGAGCGATGCCGGCATGACGCCTGCTGATCTGAACAGAATCGTACTGGTCGGCGGCTCCACACGTATTCCTGCGGTACAGGATGCAATCAAGAAGCTTACAGGCAAAGATCCGCACAAAGGCGTTAACCCGGATGAAGTTGTAGCCCTTGGTGCTGCTGTTCAAGCTGGCGTACTGACCGGTGATGTAAAAGACGTAGTGCTCCTCGACGTAACTCCGCTGTCCCTGGGGATCGAAACTGCAGGCGGCGTATTCACGAAGATGATTGAGCGCAACACTACCATCCCTACAAGCAAATCGCAGGTATTCTCGACCTTCGCTGACAACCAGCCAAGCGTTGAAATCCACGTATTGCAGGGTGAGCGCCAGATGGCGAACGGCAACAAGACGCTGGGACGCTTCATGCTGAACGAGATTCCACCGGCACCGCGCGGCGTACCGCAGATCGAAGTTACCTTCGATATCGACGCCAACGGTATCGTTAACGTATCCGCTACAGACAAAGGCACCAACAAGAGCCAGAAGATCACCATCACTTCCTCCAGCGGCCTGAGCGATGCCGAAGTGGAACAGATGATGAAGGATGCTGAGCTGCACGCTGAGGAAGACCGCAAGCGTAAAGAACTGGTCGAAGCGAAGAACGGCGCTGACCAGCTCGTCTACTCCACGGACAAAGTCATCAAAGACCTTGGAGATAAGGTTGATGCTTCTGAGATTGACAAGGCCAATGAAGCTAAGGATAAGCTGAAGGCTGCACTTGAAACTGACAACCTGGAAGAGATCAATGCAGCTACAGAGGCGTTGAACGAGATCGTACAGCAATTGTCCGTGAAGCTGTATGAGCAGGCTGCACAGGCAGAACAAGGCGCTGAAGGCGGCCAGGGAGCTTCTGAAGGCAACGCCAAGAAAGACAACGTGGTAGATGCGGATTACGAAGTGGTTGACGATGAGAAGAATCAAGGGTAACCTTGAACGATAAGTTCTATTTTGGACAGAAGGGAAGGTCAAGACCGGGGCATCCCGTGTTTTGACTTTCCTTTTACCTTGTAAATAGGGATAATTGACGATGTGCGGAGGTGAAAGCAGTGGCAGATAAACGTGATTATTATGAGATTCTGGGCCTCGGCAGAGATGCTTCAGAGGATGAAGTGAAGAAGGCGTACCGCAAGCTGGCGCGCCAGTATCACCCGGATGTGAATAAGGCCAGCGATGCTGAGGCTAAGTTCAAAGAAGTGAAGGAAGCTTATGACGTCCTCAGCGATGGACAGCAGCGGGCAAGTTATGACCAATATGGACATATTGACCCTAATCAGGGGATGGGCGGCGGCTTTGGCGGCGGTGGCGGAGATTTCGGCGGTCTTGGCGATATCTTCGATATGTTCTTCGGCGGCGGCGGACGGCGTGATCCGAATGCACCGCAGCGCGGCGGCGATTTGCAGTATACGATGACCATTGAGTTCAAGGAAGCGGTGTTCGGCAAAGAGACCGATATTACCATTCCGCGCACGGAGACCTGCGATACCTGCTTCGGCTCCGGTGCCAAGCCGGGCACGAAGCCGGAGACCTGTTCGGTATGCCACGGCAGCGGACAACAGGAATTCGTGCAGAATACACCGCTTGGACAGATGCGTAACCGCCGTCCCTGCTCACACTGCAGCGGCACAGGCAAGATCATCAAAGAGAAATGCACCACCTGCGCAGGTCAGGGTAAGGTTAAGAAGCAACGCAAGATTCATGTGCGTATCCCTGCCGGTGTCGATGACGGCGCACAGCTGCGCATGACCGGTGAAGGTGAAGGCGGCACACGCGGCGGCCCGGCCGGAGATCTGTACATTGTGATCCGCGTGAAGAATCATGACTTCTTCGAACGCGAGAACGATGATATTATGTGCGAGGTTCCCTTAACGTTCGCTCAGGCGGCGCTCGGTGACGAGATTGAAATCCCTACTCTGACGGAAAAAGTGAAGCTCAAGATTCCGGCGGGCACCCAGACCGGAACCTTCTTCCGCCTCAAAGGTAAGGGCGTTCCTCATCTTCGCGGCAATGGCGTCGGCGATCAGCATGTCCGCGTCATTGTGGTCACGCCAAGCAAGCTCAGCGATGAGCAGAAGGACCTGCTCCGCCAGTTCGCCTCCTACAATGGAGAGAACACGCATGAACAGGAGCAGTCGTTCTTCGACCGCGTGAAGCGGGCGTTCCGCGGGGACTGATCTTTTCATAGCATTGAATAATGGTTACACCAAGGATACAGCCGCGCCCCGCCTCCAGTGATGGAGGCGGGGCGCTTCTTGTAGATGTGGCGGAGATATAGGGAATCGAATAGGAAAGGAGGGGAGTCCCAGCCTGTTGATTGTACTTTGTACAGTAGATGACTTGAAAATCGGCCGAAAAATACAATCTATGGTACTTTGTACAATTGAATTTTGTGAAAAAGGTGTTTTGGAGCATCTATCCGGAATTCAAATGTATGAAATACATTAGATAAAGTTTTAGGACGAATAAAAGCAAAATCTATTGTATGAAATGCAATCTGCGCCTAATGGTGAACAGAATGGGGGCACAGGACCCTCCAGTGTTAAGATTAATCTTGTATGAACAAACAAAAGGCTGTCCCAAGTAGTCATATCCATGACTATGGGACAGCCTTTTATGTTTCTTCTACTACTCGATCAATCCGCTCTTGCTCAGCAATGCGTAGAGTGCAGCGGCTGCTGTCTCACGGGTTGCCGGAGCTTTGGGATTGAATGCAATGCCTGATTCGCTGGCGAAGATGCCGGCTTTGCTTAGGGATTGCAGACTGTCCTTGGCATAAGGTGCTACGTTGGCACTGTCAGTGTACGTAGTGAACGAAGGATTAGCGACAGCCTTCAGTTCAGTTCCTGTCAGTTTCAGCGCTCTGTCCAGAATGACAGCGAGCTCCTGACGGGTTACTTTTTGCGTTGGAGCAAACTTGCCGTTGCCAATGCCCAGGATCAGACCTGCTTTGGAAGCGGCCGCAACATCCTTGGCATACCAGTCCGATGATTTCACATCAGAGAAGGTTACGCTGGCATCGGTACGCAGACCCAGTGCACGGGTTAACAGTGCTGTGAACTCGGCACGGGTCAGATTGCTCAGCGGCGAGAAGGTCGTTGCCGAGGTGCCTTGGATAATCAGCTTGTCGGCCAGAGTCTGAATAGCGTCAGACGCTTTAGAAGAAGCGATATCCGTGAAAGCTGCTGCCGGTTTGCTGACTGCTCCATACACGGAGAAGCCCGGACGGCTTACCGTAACAATCGTTGTTCCATCTGCCTGAGGTGAGAAGACAGAAGCAACCGGGGTTACCAGTCCGTCTTTTTCAAAGAGTACGCCTGCGGTCTTCGGTTCGATCTTACCAGGTACAGTGAAGGAGCGCTTAATGAATACGTTGGTTGGAACGTTCAAGTAAGTGCTGCCTGTCGCTGTAGTCCATGAAGCTTCAAAGGATACCGGGGTTCCGATGACCTTGGCACCCGGAGTAGCTGCAATCAGCTTGCCTGCTGCATCAGGCTCTTGCTTGATTACAAGCTTCAAGCTCTGGCCTGCAGGAGAAGCTGCCAGCAGGGATACCGGCAAGGATACAGCAGATCCGCCAATATTTACAATGATCGAGCTGCCAGCTTGAAGGCCGGCCAGCAATTTCAACTGATCTGCCGTCAAGCTCAATTCAGCAGCTTTGTCAGTAAGAGTGCTTACTGATATCACAACGGCTGTCTTGGTGGCAGTGGCTTTGGCCAGAGCAGCCTTCAGATCGCTGTCACTTACCGTTACTGTTGTCACGCCATCCTTCGAGGAAGTTATAGGCGTTACCGTTACTTGCTGGACCCCTTCTTCAACTAGGGACTTAACCGTGCCTGGAACCACAACAGGAGTCGGCGTTACCACTGTACCGCCACCTCCACCACCGCCGCCACCGCTGCCACTGTCGGAGACTGTTACAAAGCGGAATGAAGTGTAAGTGCTGTAGTATTCATCATTATTCAAGTCAATCTTAATTGGAGTCTTTGTGTTGTCTTCAGCAGTAATTCCAAGAATCTCAAGCTTGTAAGTCCCGTCTGTAATACTTGCTACTGCGGGGTTACCGTTGGTGTCCAGAATAGGGTCACCATTGTGATCATACGGATGATAAGTGGCACCTATAACTGTGGTGTAGCTGCCCGGCTCAAAGAATTTATCCGGTGAACCGGTAGTGGATACCTGGAAGGAGCCTTTCTTGATATCATCAAGGCCAACCAGATTCACTTCATAGTAGTTAATATTCTTAGCTTTCAGTTTGTAGTTCAGAACCGCACCTGAATTAGTGTAGACGATTGGTTGGCTCAGTGTAGCTTCTTGAATGCCAGTACCCCAACTTGGCTGTTCTGTTGTCTTATCTACACTGATAGCAAACGGCAAGTGCAGAGTAGGAAGATTTGGTTGACCATCTGCCTTCAGTACGATATTGCCTTGCAGCGATTGTGGCACAGTATCCGCAGCGACGTTAACCTTCAGGTTGAAGGTGGAGGCACTCTTACCGGAGGCTGTTACCGATGATTGATCCAGGGTTGCAGAGACATGCTCTGGATCACCATAGTTCCATTCCACGGAAGCAGAATAGGTGAGGGCAGTGTCGCTCATATTTTTCAATTGCAGCACTTGGCTAGCTTCAGAACCAGGCAGCAGTGTGCCAAAGCTTGTAGAAGGGTTGTAGTTAATCACATTCTGCGGGACAAAGTTCTTGTCCAGAATGGAGATTGGCTCAATCGATTGCAGCAGTGCCGGAGTAATGATAGCATTCTCTACATTGGCGCGCCCAGGACCTTGAAGATAAAGGTCTTCCGGACTGTCTTGATACATTAACCGTTCTGCTGTATTGGCAAGCGCGGCGCGAATATCAAGTGGAGTGTATTCCGGGTGTGCCTGCTTGATCAGCAAGGACAAACCTGCCACATGAGGTGTAGCCATGCTGGTGCCGCTAATGCGATTGTATGCTTTGGAATAATCTGTTTCTGGATGACCTTTGCCATAAGCCGGCCATGTAGACAATACTCCATCACCAGGAGCAACGATGTCCGGTTTGATGCTCAGATTGCCGTCAAAGTTCGGTCCTAATGAAGAGAAATTACTCATTGTATCACCAGTTGTCATTTCATGGTTATATTCTGAACCAAAGGTGAAATATGTTGGATTATCACCATTTGCCAGAATTGCTCTGGCTAACTTGCGTCCTTTGGAGCCTTCGATGTCAAACGTAGGAATGTTCTGATATCCATTGCCTAAATTCACACCGATGAAGTCACTACGGTCTTTGTAGTCTTCGTCTAGAATAGCTTCACTCTTACCGTCTACCTTCTGGGCGTTGCCGTTGAAAATTACGATAGCGTTAGCATTATGGGCTTTTGCAATCGCAATTTTGTCTGCAAAACCCAGTTCACCACGTGATACCAAAACGATGGAACCGCTAATGTCTTCTGCAGGGTAATCTTCTTCTGCCCCAAGGTCAGCATATACAACTCGGACAGGCTTTGTGCCAATGAGAGTTGCGAAATCATCGTTTGCTAGCTCATACGCCATCATATGGAATGGGAAATAGGTATCGTAAGTAACAGAAGTTACCGAGTTTGCAATTTCTGCCTTGAATTCGCCGGAGTAAGCGTCAATAGGGCTGGTCACTGAACCTACTGAAATGCCCAATTGGGAGGCCGCCGGGGAGCCCATGGAGAAATAACCCGCTTCCCCGTTGTTCCCATTAGCAATTACAGCAGTCACTCCAGAGAGTACCGCATTATTAATCGCAATGGAGTCCGGGGAATTCACGTCCTTCTCGGAATCGGAGCCGAGCGACAAGTTGATGACATCCATGCCATCCTTCACCGCACGTTCGATTCCGTCAATGACTTGAGCGGAAGATCCGGAGGAAGTATTCGGCTTCTCAAGATTGCGGCCCAATACTTTATAGACGTACAGTTCCGCTCCCGGAGCTACGCCCTTTTGCGCAACATCCCCTGTGGCTGCATACTGACCGATGATAGTGCCGGCTACATGCGTACCGTGGTAAGTTCCCGCATAGCCTACACCATATTCGATATCTTCTTCCGGAGTCAACGGAACTTCTTCATAAGGATCATTGTCCTGATAGAAGGAGTCATAACCGCCCTTATAAGCCGGGGCAATATCCGGGTGCGTATAGTCAACACCGGTGTCGATCACACCGACTTTCAGTCCTTCACCGTCGAGACCTTGGTCTGCTGCCCAATCAGCATGAATCTGCTTCAGGGGGGCATTGTCGTTTCTGTACGTTACTTCGCTAACCGTCTGATCAGGGAGAGCGTACCAGGTGCTGTTCGGATAGATGGAGGTAACACCTGAGAGCTTGGCCAGCTCCGGGATCTTGTCCGCCGGAACAGTGACTTCAAAGCCGTTCAGGATGGTGTCATACTTGTAATTGACGGTCAGGTCAATGCCTTTGGCTTCGGCCTGGTCAAGCACCTTCTCCTGTTGACTCTTCGCCGCAGCTTCAGTGGCCGTGTTGGCGAGAGAAGTGATTCCTTGCTTGGCGGCATATTTGCCGACTGCGGCAGGCTGACCGCTGAGTTGAACGATAACCCGGACCTGATTAGAGGATTTGGTGTTAATCTGTGGAGAAATGAAAGGCTGATTCTTCTGAATCAAGGCTGGAAGATGAGTGCTGGATACCGGCGTCTGCAGGCTGCTGGCGGCGAATGCCGCGCCCGGAACTAGACTTGCAGTTACGCCTAATGATAATGTTAGTAATGATAGCTTACGAGGTAGTTTTGTCCACTCCAAATGTAATCCCCTCCACAATATGATGTTGGTTCTGGCTCACATCTCTCCTGCTTCAGACAGTAGGCGGATTCTCCTTTTCTATTAATCCGGTTTTATTCCGTCAAGATTACTAGGAAAAATATTAAGAAGATTTTACCACTGGTTATTTGTAAAATCCACACTAAATTTATAAAGTTTTGAAAACGAATTCTTTTCAATGAAATGTAATGTGACATATTTCGGCTATTAAATATAAAAAAGGACTATAAAAGACAGGAATATACAAAATAAAAAAATATAAAAATCGTATTTTGTCATAAATACTCACATGATTGGTATATGAGAACTAGGACCTGATTTGCAGGTCCCGGTCGTATCTGTCTCCAATTGAAGGAGCCGCTTCTTGAACAAACGTATAAATTCCTGTCCTGAAATCCAAAATAGACTGTAACCTTTGGTGAATGTATTCCATTGTAGAAGGCGGGGAATTCCCATGTCTGAAAAAAGTATACTGGCGTACTTCAAAACCCCGGAAGAAGCGGAAGGCGTCTCCCGCAAACTGCAGGCATTGCGTGCTGAGGAGATCTCCATTGACCGGTTCAGCAGATTCGGTGGAGCCGGGGAGCAGTCGGGAGTGAATCCGGTTACCGGCAATTTGGCGAGCATGGATTCCATGACCGCGGTCAGTGACCATGCGGGCATCTTAGCGGCGGCACATACGAGCGGCAGCGGGATGAGCCACGGCGGGGACGGCGGGCCGACTGGCAGAGATATCCTGCTGACGGTCATTGTGGATCCAGCCATCCACGATCAGGCTTTGTCGCTTATTGAGGAAGCCGGCGGAATGATTTGAAGGTCTGACTACTTACGAGGGAGCTGATGGCAGGAATGGATAGAGAAAACTCGAAAATATTCTCCAAAACGGAAAAAATGAAAATGCTCTATGAGGCAAAGGCGGAGGATGTTGAATTCTCGGCGGCCGAAGCGGATCACGATGATATAGAGGCGATGGATCGCTCACGGGAGGCCGATAAACGGCAGCTGGAAGAGATTATAAAGAAGGACTGAGATTACAGGCTAAGTCAAGAAGAAATGAGCAAACGAATTGTGCAACGGATACCCCGCGCGAGTGGGGTATTTTTGTGCGTGGCGGTGTATAATGGAACGATATGTTGAACCGGGAGGTTGCTTAAGTGAGTACTGTTATAATGTGGGTTGGACTGGCGCTGCTTGTGGCGCTGTTAACCTTCCTGAACCAGAAGCAAGTCTATTCTTCCAGAGTCAAAAAAGCCTACCGCGAGCTTCGGGAGCTTACGGTGAAAGTCCGTGCCGAACAGTCGGAGGCGGCTGATCTGGAACGCTGGGAACCCTCGCTTGCCGAGATGGAGAAGCATCCCAATGAGTTCAACAAGCTGGAGCAGGAGATCGGTCTGCGCCGGGCCTTCGTCCAGTATCTGGAGCGGCATCATCCGCAGGATTCCAGGCTCCCGGGCCTTCAGGAAGCAGCCGCTTATCAGAAGGATAGTGTGTGGGGAATTAAAATGGGGGATTACGGCCCCAGGAAGTAGTTCGGCACACTTTTTTGTGAGATTAATATCATCCAAATGCTTCGGGCATCCGTTAATATGAATATAGGAATCATGAGGGTACCCGTCCGGAATCTTGATAAAAATTGAGTTATATAGGGAGTAGTCAACATGGAAAATCCAGCAGACCCGGTAGTTACAGACGAATTGGTTGTCAAAGCCTTGGAAAAGAATCTCGCCATGATCCGGTTCGATCTTGACCGCCGTGTCGCCTATGTGAATGAGATCTTTGCCCAATCGGTAAAATACAAGGTAGAGGATATGTACGGTATGCAGCACAAGCAGCTCTGCTTCCCTTCGTTCGTAAACAGCCCTGAATATGAGTTGTTCTGGCAGAATCTGTTTGCGGGCCGGAGCTTTCAGGACAAGATTGAACGGATGGACGCAGAGGGGAATTCGGTCTGGCTGGAGGCCACCTATATGCCGGTGTTCGATGAGACGGGTACCCATGTCATTGGCGTATCGAAGGTAGCCACCAACATTACGGACAGACAGAATAACATGAGCCATGTAGTGGAGCTGATGCAGGGAATGGCGGACAGTCTGAATCAGCGTGCCGACAAAGGGATTGAGCGGAGTCAGGAGCTGCTGCTGAGCATTGATAAGATTGCAGAGGTGTCGAGCGAGAATACCGAAACGCTGCTGAGTCTCCAGAAGCAGGCGGCTGCGATCCGCGGTGTGGTGCAGACGATCCGTGATATTGCCTCCCAGACTCATCTGCTTGCGCTGAACGCGGCCATTGAGGCAGCCCATGCCGGAGAGTTCGGCCGGGGATTCGATGTGGTAGCCAAGGAAGTAAGGAAGCTCTCCGCCATGGTTCAGGATCAGATCACCGAGGTACGGGACAGTGTTCAGGCCATTACCGAAGAGGTAGGCAGAATATCGACCGGATTAAATCTGGTGCAGGATAATGTGGAGCTAAGCCAGCAGCAGATTCAAGTGGCGCTGAATGAATTCACGTTGATTGCCACCTCTGCCCAGGAGCTGGATAATCAGGCGCGCGAGGTCATGAACATTATCTGAGACTTATATTTCCTTATACAGCATGTATCCCGTTCATTGCGGGAGGACATGCTTTTTTTAATTTCAAGGGTGAGTAGAGAAAATGAACCTTTTGCAGCCGGGGATTGTTATAAGAGGTAGTTCAAACAAGAAAGGAGGACATACTCAAGTGGGCAACAAGGAATTGTTCCAGACCTACAGCAAGGAGGTATACCGGACCTGCTACTATATGGTGCACGATGCTGTCGATGCCGAGGATCTGTGCCAGGAGGTGTTCATCACCCTCTTCCGCAGCGAATGGCAGAGCATTGAATATTTGAAGGCCTGGATTATGAAGGTTACCGTCAACACCTGCCTGAATCATTTGAAACGCAGAAGCAGTCTGCAGCAGAAGCTGACGGCAAGCCTCCATATATTGAGAGAGAATGCGGAACCTCCGGTGGACAGGCTGGTTGAGCAAAAGGAAACGAAGCTGGAGTGGGCAACCTATATGTCCCGTCTCCCGGCGAAGTTCAGGGCGGTGCTGACCCTGCGTTATATGCATGATTTCAGCCTGGAAGAAATCCGCAATATGCTGGATATTCCGCTGGGGACGGTTAAGTCCAGGCAGCACAAAGGGCTGCGCTTGATGAAGAAGATTCTTGAAGATGCAGGAGTACAGACCTTATCTAAGGAGGAAGAACCCTATGGACAGAACAGAAACACAGCTAAAGCGTCGACTAAATGAGGAGGAGGTAACTTATCCTGACTTTGATCAGATGTGGGAACGGATGGATCAGGCCGGATATACTTCCTCTCAAGGCAGAAGCCGTGCAGAAGCTGCGGCTCCAAGCCGCCACCGCAACTGGCGCAAGATCACCGTCGCTGCTTCTCTCAGTGCACTTTTGATGGCAGTCCCTGTATATGCCGCTGTCCAATATGACTGGGGCAGCCTGCTTAAGGATAAGGGGGGTGTACAGACCGCATTGGCGCAAAATATGGGCCAGCCGCTTGGACAGACGATTACCAGGGATGGAATAACCCTGACGCTACATACAGCGCTCACCGACGAGAACCGGACGGTGATTCTGTACAGCCTGGATGTGGGTCCGGACGGGGGCGACGGCAAGTTGTGGAGCATCAATGGAATGGCCCTCAAGGATGGCTCGGGACGCAGAAACCAGGAATTCAACAATCAGCAGTGGGACGAGAAGAACAAGCGGTACAACGGTTATTTCGAGACGGACTGGACGCCGGATCAAGAGACAGCCAAGGTAAGTCTGACGGCTGAGCGGATTCAATTGTACTCGCAGCAGGAGGTAGACTTGAAGCTGGATACGGACTCGCCGGAGCGGCAGAGCTTTCCTGTGAACCGGGATGGACTGGAATCCTTCAGCGTTCAGCCCTTTAAGGAAGGTACTGACCATCTGATGCTCTCCACTGCCGCCATCTTCGATGATCCGGAAGCCAAGAACTGGGCCTTTCCGCAAATCACTGCTTACCGGGGAGGGCAGCTTGTAAAGAACTCGCGGGCAGGAGCAATGGGCAAGCCGGGAGATAACGGAGAATACACCTCGGTTCAGTATTACAAACCTGCCGATGTGCCGAAGGATCAAACCGTCTATAAGCTGGATTACACGAAGCTTGAACGGAACATCGACGGTCCTTGGGCGTTTGATTTTGAACTGAGCAAGAAGAAGATGGCGGGCGCGACAATCAAAACTGCGCTGGATCTGCCCCTGGAAGCAGGAAATACAGATAATCGTATTGAGCAGATGGTTGTGACACCTACGCAGGTCCGTGTGTCGGTTCGCAGCACAGCTAAGCCGTTCTCTGAATTGCCGTATGTCAATTATTCTCTCGAGGTGGGCGGTCGGACGCTGGAAGGCGGATTATGGTATTCCATGTCTGAGGACAAAGAGCTGATTGCAGTGCGCTTCGAGCGGCCGTCGGACCTGGAGATTACCAACGACACGCCAATGACGCTTGTAGGTAATTATAAGGTTACCCGGCATAGGGGTGACAAGAAGCCGCTTCAATTAACTAACATCTCCAGCGAGAAGCAGACGGTGATCCGGGAGACCGGCGGTTATCCGGTACAGTGGACCTACTATATGCAGGGTGCGGATCTCTATGTGGAGACGAGGAGCGATGATCCGAAGTTTGGCGGCGTGAACCAGACTCATATCGGTACCGGTAAGGACCGGATCGTAAGTAAGATCGTTTCAACGAAATTCCGCGGAGACGGAAATAACCGGAGCATTGATGTATATGAGAACTTCAAGGGAACAGAAGCTTCTATATACATGTTCTTCTACACCACCAACGAGCCTGACCAGGAGACGCGGGTGCAGCTGCAGGGACAATAGTGACATTATTTTAACGGGAAGAACCTTGTGTTCTTCTCTTTTTTTCGTATACAGTTAGAAGATACGGCTATGAAAAGCTGTAGGAACACAGGGAAAAGGGAGAGGACGTATGGAACTGACGCGCTGTGACTGGGTGAATGCGGACCCGGTATATATAGCTTATCATGATGAGGAATGGGGCAAGCCGCTGGTTGACGACCTGAAGCTGTTCGAGCTGCTGATGCTGGAGGGCATGCAGGCCGGACTGAGCTGGTATACCGTACTGAAGAAGCGGGAGAGCTTCCGGGAAGCCTTTGACGGATTTGATCCGCAGAAAATTGTACTGTACGGGGAGGACAAAATTGCTGAGCTGATGAACAATGAGGGGATTATCCGCAACCGCCTGAAGATTAAGTCTATAATCACCAATGCGGAGATATATTTGCAGATCTGCCGGGAGGAGGGCAGCTTTGCCGGATATCTGTGGAGCTTCGTCGGCGGGGCGCAGGTGGTGAATCACTGGAATACTAGAGCCGAGGTCCCCGCGACCACTCCCCAGTCCGATCAGATGAGTAAGGCGCTGAAGCGCAAAGGGATGAAATTTGTCGGGTCAACGATTTGTTATGCCTTTATGCAAGCTTCGGGTATGGTGGATGACCACATGATGGATTGTTTTTGCCGCAGCAACAAGGCTCAAGCCGAGGGCTAACCCGCAGTTTGGCACTGCACGGGTAAGAAATGCTATACTATCGTAGATAAGCAGTAATGCTCGCAAAACTTTTAGGAGGATTTATTAACATGCTATGGCACGAACTGACGGTACATACCACGGAGGAAGCCCAGGAGATGATATCCAATCTGCTGGTCGAGGCCGGAGCGGGCGGAGTTTCCATTGAAGAATCCGGGACACTGAATAAAATACGGGATACACGTTATGGTGAATTATACGATGAACCGCTAAATGATATCCCTGAAGGGGAGGCGGTCATTAAAGGCTATTATGCTGAATCCGAAGCTATGGATGAGATTGTGGCTGAGCTGACTCCAAGGGTGGAGGAGCTTAGAACGTTCGGCATTGATCCGGGCCTGGCGCAGATCTCCTGGAAGACGGTGGATGAAGAGGAATGGGCCCATGCCTGGAAGCAGTACTTCAAGCCGCTGCGCGTCTCGGAACGGCTGACTATTAAGCCAACATGGGAAGAGTACACCCCGGCCTCTGCGGCTGAGAAAATTATTGAAATTGATCCCGGCATGGCCTTCGGAACCGGGACTCATCCGACGACGGCACTCTGCCTCCGCGCTCTGGAGAAGCACATTGTCAGCGGTGATGAAGTGATTGATGTCGGCACAGGCTCCGGTATTCTGGCCGTGGGGGCAGTGCTGCTGGGGGCTTCATCGGTACTGGCGCTGGATCTGGACCCGGTGGCGGTGGTCAGCGCCCGCGAGAACGTGGAGCTGAACCGGCTGGAGGCGGCTGTCACAGTGAAGGAGAGCGACCTGCTCTCGCTGCTTGGCGGTGAGGGAGCGTCGGATACCGCAGCGGGCGGCATGTGGCCGTCAGCCAGACCCGGCCATTCCATTGAGCCGGACGCCATGCCTGCTGCTCCGGCTGAAGGCGGACTGGGCGTTACCCTGCCGGTACGGGTCGTAGTGGCCAATATTCTGGCCGAGATTATTGTATTGTTCACGGATGATGTGTACCGTGCGCTCCAGCCGGATGGCATCTATATCACCTCCGGTATTTATAAGGATAAGGAAGAGCTTGTGGCGCAGGCGCTGAAGTCTTCCGGTTTCGAGATTATAGAAGTAACCCGCGAAGAAGACTGGGTGGCGTTTACAGCCGGAAAGAGGTAGAGATGGGTTCCCTGGATCAATTTTTAGTATATCCCTTGCAGCAGCTTCCGTTTTTTCTGATTACGATTGTGATTGCTTTTACGGTACATGAATTCGCACACGCCTATTTTGCCAATAAATTCGGCGACCCGACAGCTCGCCTGCTGGGCCGTATGACCCTGAACCCGGCGGTGCATTTTGATCTCTTCGGAATTATTCTGCTGCTGATTGCCGGCTTCGGCTGGGCGCGTCCGGTTCCGGTGAACCGGGATAATTTCCGCCGTCCCCGTCTGATGGGCGTGATTGTATCTGCTGCCGGACCCATCAGCAATTTGCTGCTCGGTATTCTGGGGGCGCTGATCTATGCGATCCTGCTGGGAACCGGCACGATGGATTCGATCAAGAACGAGCAGGTGCTCCGCGCGCTGATCTGGTTCTTCGGGATGTTCATCCACTTCAACTTCTTCCTCTTCGTGTTCAACCTGATTCCGCTGCCGCCGCTGGACGGTTACCGGATCGTGGAGGATATCGCACCGCGTCCGATCCGGGGAAGACTGCAGCAGTATGAGCAGTGGACGGTCTTTATTTTCCTGCTGATTATCTTCATTCCGGGTCTGCGTGCGTACACGATAGAACCGCTTAGTTATTGGGCGACCCAGACCGGCAATGATTTCCTCCGGCTGTTCCTAAAGATGTTCGGGGTCTGAGTACAGCAGTACGGACAGGGGCTGTTCAGTCCAGGACAAACGTTGTAGAATATAATGTGATTATTTTACGAGCATGAATGATGTGTGTGAAGCGGCGGCCGGAACCTGTGATGACGGGGACTACGCCGCTTTTACGCTGAATAACGGACAGGATGAGGATGAGAGATGCAGCGTTATTTCGTAACTCCGGCACAGTTCGGACAAGACAGGGTTAGCATTGACGGCGAAGACGCCCGTCATATTGCCAAGGTGATGCGCGGCAAGGCCGGGGACAAGCTGATCGTCAGCGACGGTGTGTCCCGCGAGGCGCTGGCCGAGATCGCTGAAATAGAGATTGGCCTGGTTACCGTGAGTATACTGGAGCCCTTGGCCATGACGCATGAGGCGCGTATCCAGATTACCGTTGCCCAGAGCCTGCCCAAAGGGGACAAGCTGGAGACGGTTATCCAGAAATGCACCGAGATTGGTGCGGTGGCCTTCACGCCTTTTCTCTCGGAGCGGACCATTGTGCAATACGATGAGCGCAAGGAGAGCAAGCGGGTAGAACGCTGGCGCAAAATCTGCAAGGAGGCCGCTGAGCAGGCCCACCGGAACATCGTTCCGGAAGTGCGTTCGCCGCTCAACTGGAGGCTGCTGCTGAGCAGCTTCAGCGGGTATGATGCCGTGTACTTCTGTTATGAGAAGGAAGAGGGGCTGCAGCTCCGCAGCGCAGCCGCGCCGTGGCTGGCATCGCTTCCGCAGGATGCTGCCGCCAAGGTGATGATTGTGGTTGGGCCGGAGGGCGGCTTCAGCCTGGAGGAGTGCCGCCAGGCTGAAGAAGCCGGAGCCGTCTCTGTCGGCCTGGGTCCGCGTATTCTGCGCTGTGAAACCGCAGGTATGGTTGCCGCCGCCTGCATTTTATATGAATCCGGAGAAATGGGGGGAGCTTAAACAATGCCATCCGTAGCTTTTTATACGTTGGGATGCAAAGTCAATTTCTATGATACTGAAGCCATCTGGCAGCTATTTAAGAATGATGGATACGAGCAGGTGGATTTCGAGGGTACCGCCGATGTCTATCTGATTAACACCTGTACGGTGACCAATACGGGCGACAAAAAAAGCCGGCAGATGATCCGCCGGGCCGTGCGCCGCAATCCGGACGCTATTGTAGCGGTAACCGGCTGCTATGCGCAGACCTCACCCGGAGAGATTCTGGACATCCCCGGAGTGGATCTGGTCATCGGCAACCAGGACCGTGAACAGATCATGACCCATGTGAAGAATATTCAGGAATCACGCCAGCCGGTGAATGCAGTCCGCAACATTATGAAGACACGGGAATTCGAGGAGATGGATGTGCCCGGGTTCGCCGACCGGACGCGGGCGTTCATGAAGATTCAGGATGGCTGCAACAACTTCTGCACATTCTGTATCATTCCCTGGTCGCGCGGCCTGTCGCGCAGCCGTGATCCGAAATCCATTGTGGCCCAGGCGCACCAGCTGGTGGAAGCCGGTTACAAGGAGTTCGTGTTGACGGGCATTCATACCGGGGGGTACGGCGATGATCTGGATAACTACCGTCTCGCGGATCTGCTCTGGGAGCTGGATAAGGTGGATGGGCTGGAGCGGGTACGGATCAGCTCCATCGAGGCGAGCCAGATTGACGAGAAGCTGATGGAGGTGCTGAACCGCAGCACGAAGATGTGCCGTCATCTGCATATTCCGCTCCAGGCGGGCCATAACGAGGTACTGAAGGCGATGCGCCGGAAGTATACTACGGAAGAGTATTTTGCCAAAATGCAGCTAATCCGCCAGGCCATGCCGGATGTGGGGATTACAACCGATGTGATCGTCGGCTTCCCGGGCGAGACGGACGAGATGTTCCGGGCTGGCTATGACTTCATGAAGGCGGTCAACTATTCCGAGATGCATGTGTTCCCGTATTCCAAACGGACCGGGACCCCGGCGGCACGGATGCTGAATCAGGTCGATGAAGAGATCAAGAATGCGCGTGTGCAGGAATTGATTGATCTCTCCGAAGAGATGCAACTGGCCTATGCCCGGAGCTTCGTCGGCAAGACGTTGTCCGTTATCCCGGAGCGTGCTGCCAAAGGCTCGGCAGGACGCAGCATACAGCATGGCTTCAGCGACAATTATCTCCAGATTCTGTTCCCGGGCGATGATTCGCTGCAGGGTGAGCTGTGCCAGGTGAAGGTAACGGAAGCCGGCGTGAATGAATGCCGCGGTGAGCTTGTCAGTGTGAGCCAGCCGGCAGCAGCCGGGCTGGGCGGAAGTGTCCGTTAGGACAGAGACTTACCAATGAAAGGATGTCTATTTAGCCCTGATGGCGACTAGACATCCTTTTTTCGTTAGCTCGTAAGGGCGGAAGGGAATTTTGGAGCTGTAGGAGCTATATAGTTACAAAGACCTGAATTTGCCCGGGATTTGAAAAAAACTGAAAATAGGGTAAAGACTTGGGCCTTATTTGTCGATATAGTGGAAGAGTGTGGTAAAAATCCACCGATAATAAGACCGTCTAAGGAGAGAACAGATGACCGTGTACAGGAAAATGACAAAAACGCTCCTCATTATGATATTGCTCGTTGCTGCAGCTTTTCCGGTAACCGTCTTTGCCGCTGCTGGAGACACTATCTCTATTGAATTCGACAGCTCCGCCAAGGTAGAACTTACCGTTGGCCAGTCGCCGAAGCAGCTTAAGGTATATGCCAATGTAGAGGGCTCCGCTTCCAAACGGGATGTAACGGCAGCCGCCACATGGACCTCCTCGAAGCAGGAAGTCGTAACGGTACTGAACGGCCAGCTGAAGCCGGTGGATGCCGGAACGGCAATGATTACAGCAACCTACAATAATGCAATAGCTTCGGTAGAGGTGTCGGTCTCCCATTCCTTCAAGGAACTGAAATTGACCCGCAGTACAGAGGGCAGCTATAAATTAGGCGACAAAGAGGAATTGCTGTCCGTTACGGCAACCGCCATCGGCGGAACTTCAGCCACGGCGCAGAAGGATGTAACGAAGGACGTTGAATGGAGCAGCTCGAATACTGGCGTGCTGACCATTGCAGCAGGTAAGATTACGCTGGTAGGTGAAGGTAAGGCTACGATTACCGCCAAGTACAAAGGATTAACCGAGACGATCAAAGCGGTGGTGGAGCTTCCTTATGCCGCCATTATGCTCAAAGACAAGAGCGGCACTGTTGTCAAAGAACTCGAAATGCTGGTCGGGGATAATCCGGTGCATGTGACTGCGGTGACCAAAGCCACAGCGGTGAGTCCAGAGCTCACGATCGACAAAGAGGCAGAGTGGAGCAGCTCCAGCGAAAGTGTAGCTACAGTAAAAGACGGCGAGATTACCATTCTCGGCGTGGGCAAGACTGTCATTACCGCAAGCTATCTGGGTGTCACCCAGTCGGTGGATGTCTATGTGCGCGCACCATATGAAGCGCTTGTGCTGAAGCCTTCCGGCGACCAGTCACTTTTCCTGGGGGAGAGTCTGAATGTAACGGCAATGATGCGCAATGCGGTCAATTCGACCTCGAACGAAACAGCATCCGCAGTCTGGACCTCTGACAACCTGATGAACGCTACGGTGACTGCCAATACGGCGGATGCGGCCAACGCTTTTGCCACGGTTACAGGTAAAGCGGTAGGGACCTCGATCATTAAGGCGAGTTATCTGGGCATCAGCAAAACCTTCAAAATCACCGTCCTTCCAACCCTGACGGAGCTCAGTCTGGAGAAGACGGAACAGGAAATATACACGGCGGATGCTGTAAGCCTGCCGAAGGTGAACGGAACCAAGTATGATGGAAGCAAGCTGGATATCAGCGATGAGATGGATTGGACCTCTGCGAATGAAGAGATTGTCTCCATCAAGGACGGGAAGCTGGTTGGCGGCAAGGCAGGCACAGCTATCCTGACCGGGAAGCTCAAGGCTGGCGAAGTGAATTCCGCCTCCGCTGCAGCCATCCGCTCCAAAAGCGTTCAGTTTACTGTAACGGTTCAGAATAAAGTGCTTGTCCTGATTGGACCCGATGCTGCTCTGGGAGTAGTAATCGGTGAAGAATTGCCGCTGCCCGCTGTCCAGGCTGTGCTGGAGAATGGCGACGAGCTGGATGTATCGGGAAGCATCAAATGGGAGCTGAGCGGCAGCAATGCGGTTCTTAAGCAGACCACTGCTGCCAAGACGATCAAGGGACTGGTCAAAGGGACGGCGACCCTGAAGGGCACCTACTCCAACAAGACGATCAGTGTTCCGGTAACGATTGAACAGAAGGTTGTGAAGCTGGTTGTGGAACCGGCAACGCTGGAGATGAATATCAAGGCCTCCAAGAGTATTAAGGTCACCGGGTATTTCTCCAACGGCAAATCTGCCAACTTCTCAGGGGCGATGAACTGGGAATCCTCTAACCCTGCTGTAGCCTCGATCAAAGGCACTTCCGTCAAAGCCTTGGCAGAAGGTACAACTACACTGAGCGGCTCCTATCAGGGAATTCAGGCAACGGTCAAGATCAATGTTGTTCCCAAGCTGATGAAGCTGACGGTCAGTGAGAAGCGGCTGAGCCTTGCGCCGGGTGCAGGCAAAAGCGTGGTTGTAACTGCGCTGTATGATACCGGCCAGACTGCGGTAGTCACGGGAAGCATGGTCTGGACCAGCTCCAAATCCTCTGTAGCCAAGGTGAACGCATCCGGTATGATTACAGCGGTAAGCAAGGGAACTACATCTGTTAAAGGAAAGCTGGGTACCAAGACAGTATCGGTATCGGTCAGTGTGAAATAGTGTAATGCTGCTGCTGGCGGTTAAGGCAGCAACCAGACCTGTGCATTCGTCCAGCGGACGGTGTGCGGGTCTTTTTTGTTGAGTTAAGTAGGGCAATTTATGAATTCGGACAATGCGGTGGCTGCTGCGTTATTAGCCAAGATGGGTTATACTACAAGAGAAGCAAGGGAAGTACGCCGGGAATTCCTGCGTATGTTCATGAAGCTCCGGACGCGATTGGATCAGGGGCGATTGGCGCTAATTATGTCGGTGGCGGATTTGTATTTCAAGCCGGACCGGACACAGGATGAGGAGATTCTAAGAGAATTAATAGATCATTACCCGGAGGAGGGGGAAGCCATAATGGAATTGATGCCAGCCTGGAAACGTTGGGGATACGAAGAGGGCAAAGCCGAAGGAATAGAGGAAGGCAAAGAAGAAGGCCAAGCGGAGCTTATCCGTAAATTGCTGCTCCATGGATTTTCTCCGGAAGCGGTATCAGAGGCCGTCGAATTGCCACTCGATAAGATTAAGAAGCTGATGTAGATATAGACCCGGGGTGAATGTTACCCAAGGTCTTTTTTTTCGTGCATGAATTCCCGCTGGTTGACAGAGAAATCCTTGATTAGAACTGCGGGGCTGTTTGCAGTATAATTAGGGCGGCGATCACGATTCTCGGAAGGCTCAGGGCTGCAGCCGCTGCTCCAGCCTGGACCATACAGGCAGATAACATAGCGGCAGCACCCCAAGTGAGCAGACGACATTGAACAGAGTCTGGGCGTGGGCCAGCTGAGCGGCAGGCCCGCCGCCGATCCAGGCGGATAGGGACTGCAGCGGCCCTATAAAAGGCAGGAACAGCAGGGCGCCGCCGACATTGAGCGTCACATGCGACCAGGCGACGAATACGCCGGAAGGCGTACTGCCGATGGCGGCAATGACGGCAGTGGCGCAGGTGCCGATGTTCGCGCCGAGGACAATGGCAATGCCAAGTGCTGGAGGCATCACGCCGCTGGTAGCGAGGCCCATCGCCATGCCGATGACCGCCGCGCTGCTGTGCACCATCGCGGTCAGCACGGCCCCGGCGGCCAGGCCCCAGAGCGCGCTGGTGGCGGCATGACCAAGGAACCAGCGGAACAGGCCGCTGCCTTCAAGAGCGGGGCCGATGGACTGCATGACCGCGATGCCCCACAGGATCAGTGCGAATCCGAATACCGCCAGGCAGATGAACTGCAGCGGTCCCGAGATTCGGCGGCAGGTCTCAAGCAGCCGCCACGACTGCGGCGGCAGCTCGCCGGCCATCACGGCGGCGGCCCACAGGCAGAGCGCGGCGATCAGCAGCGGCATAGCCAGTGTGCTGATCTGCAGGCTGATCAGCTCTGTCGTCAGGCAGGTGCCGATATTGCTGCCGAGAATAATGCCGAGCGTGCGGGCATAGGTCAGCAGCCCGGCATTGACCATGCTGATGGTCAGCACCGTCACGGCGGTGCTGCTCTGTAGCAGCGCAGACAGCAAGGCGCTGGCAATCAGGCCTTTGGCCGGTGTAGAGGTAGCCTTGTGCAGGCTGCGCTTCAGCAGCGGACCGGCCAGCCGTGACAGTGAAGCTTCCATCACCTTCATGCCGGCGAGGAATATGGCAAGACCGTAAAGGACAGGGAATAGCAGTTCACGGATCATAAGGACAGGCTCCTTTTTGAACAGGGGTTGTACCCAATATATGAACGCCAGGCGTGGGACATGTATATTAATCCGGCAACAAGACAAGAACAGGGAGTTGAAGTCATTGGCATCGGTAATTCTGGAACGTAACCGTAAAAAAAGACTGGAGCAGGGCCATCCATGGGTCTACGCCAGCGAAGTGGCCTCGGTGGACGGAGAGCCGCAGGCAGGAGGACTGGTGGATGTACTGAATCACCAGGGGCGTTATCTGGCTACCGGTTATTACAATCCGGCCTCGCAGATCCGGGTAAGAATCCTGTCGCAGCGTAAGCTTGCAGCGATGGACACGGCGTTTTTTGCAGAACGGTTCGCGGATTGTCTGCGGCACAGGGAACGTTTCCTGCCGGGGGCAGACGCCTATCGTCTGGTGTATGGGGAAGCGGATTTTCTGCCGGGGCTGGTGATCGACCGCTTCGGTGAGGTGCTCGTGGTGCAGCTGTTGACGCTGGCGATGGATCAGCACCGGTCCGAGATTGTTGAAGCGCTGGTACAGGTGGTGGCGCCGCGGGGCATCTACGAGCGGAGCGATGTCAGTGTACGGGAGCTGGAGGGACTGGAACAGACCACGGGTGTGCTCTACGGCGAATGCCCGCGTCACATCACCGTTAGTGAGAATGGGCTGAAGGTGATTGTGGATATTGAAGAGGGGCAGAAGACAGGGTACTTCTTCGATCAGCGGGAGAACAGGGCGTCTATCGCTCCGCTGATGAAGGGCTGGGGCGGACGCAGCGGAATTACACTGCAGAGTATAGAGGCCGAGGACGGTACACTCCAGACGCTGCCGGTTAACAAAAGCGGCAAGCCGGTCTCCTTCCCGTACTGGGACGGTGCTACCGTACTGGAATGCTTCGCGCATACCGGAAGCTTCACGCTGCATGCCTGCAAGTACGGCGCCAAGAAAGTAACCTGCCTGGATGTCTCCGCACATGCCATCGAGAGTGCGAAGGCCAATGTAGAGATCAACGGATTCAGCGACCGGGTTGAGTTCGTGGTGGATGATGCGTTCGCCTTCCTGCGCAATCAGGTCAAGGGACAAGAGGAACGCAGCGAGCGGGCTACAGGCCCGGCGGCGGAGGCCAAGCCCGGCTCCAAACCGGCAGCCAAGGCAGACACCGCGAAGCCGATGACCGCCGGCGGCGGACGTACGTGGGATGTCGTGATTCTGGACCCGCCCGCTTTTGCCAAGACCAAAAGTGCGGTTGCAGGTGCGGTCCGCGGCTACAAAGACATCAATCTGCAAGGCATGAAGCTGGTCAATGAAGGTGGATATCTGGTTACCGCCAGCTGCTCGTACCATATGCAGCCGCAGTTGTTCCTGGATACGATTATGGAGGCGGCCAAGGATGCGGGCAAGGTGCTGAGACTGATCGAATGGCGGGCCGCAGGCAAGGACCATCCGCAGATTCTCGGCGTAGAAGAAGGACATTATCTGAAGTTCGCCATCTTTGAAGTGCGCAGCAAATAAAGGTCGTAGACTGGCGAAATAGCCGGTTAGGCAGGAGAGTCTCTTTAATAGAGGCTCTTTTTTTCTTGTTTTATAGGAAATATTAATATCCGTCTGTTGCAGGCTGAATGAGAAAATGACGAGCGCCTTGTCGCCGGATTTCCACCGCGAACAGCGGGATCCATCTGGAAATCTGCAGTGGCAGGCATTTGTAAACTATGGCAAACGTACGTTCTGGAGCGCGCGGAGGAGGTGTGCTATACTATTGGAACGAGAGTTACATAGATTGTGATTGGCATAGAGTGCTAGTGTTCAACGGAAGGGGTCTGCTGAAATGACGGTTAACTTTATCATCGGCCGCTCGGGCAGCGGCAAGACTACTACAATATGGGAGAGGGTATCCTCCCGGCTGAAGTCAGAGCCGCTTGGAGCGCCGATTATTCTTCTGGTGCCGGAGCAGGGCTCGTTCGGTGCGGAGCGCGGACTGCTGGCAGCGGGCCAAGTGCAGGGAAGTATCCGTGCACAGACGCTAAGCTTCTCGCGGCTGGCCTATCGGGTGAAGCAGGAGACCGGCGGCAGCGCAAGTCTGCCGATCAGCGAAGAAGGCAAGAAGATGCTGATCTATAAGATTATCAGCCGGCGCAAGGAAGAACTGAAGCTGTTCGGCGCTTCTTCGGACAGGCCCGGATTTGTGGAACGGCTCAGCAGTCTGCACACGGAGCTCAAGCGCTGCTGCCTTGGAGCCGGTGACCTCGAAGAACAGCTTGGCAGAATGCGGGATGCCCTGGGAGGAAGTCCGATTCTGGCCGGCAAACTGGAAGATCTGCACACCGTCTACAGCGAGCTGGAGCAGGAGATGTCACAGCTCTATATTGATGAAGAGGACAGGCTGGCCGAACTGGCTGAGCATATCATTGATTCGGCTTACCTCCGCGGCTCAGAGATTTGGGTGGACGGCTTCCACGGCTTCACCAACCAGGAATTCATCGTTCTGCGTGAGCTGATGCAATACGCCGACAAAATGACCATTGCCCTGACGCTTGACCGGACGTATCCGTCAGAACAGGCTCCGCATGAGCTGGAGCTGTTCCATCCGCCCGCAGTTACTTATATTAAGCTGCGCGGGATGGCGGAGGAACTGGGCCTTACAGTATGGGATGAGCTGCTGGCTCCGCCGGTGCTCCCCAGATTCATTGACCGTCCGGCACTTGCCCATCTGGAGCGCGGGCTGCAGCGCCGGATGGCATGGGGAGGTTCAGCCGAACAGGTGAATGAAGCTATCAGTATCCGGGCAGCAGCTTCACGCCGGACCGAGGTGGAGGGCGTACTGCGTGAGATGCTGGACCTGGCCAGAGATTCGGGGGCGAAATATGGCGAGATGGCTGTATTCATGCGGAATATGGCGGATTATGAGCCGCTGCTTGCCCCGCTGTTCCAGGAATTCGGGGTTCCGTTCTTCCTGGATCAGAAGCTGAATGAGCTGCATCATCCGCTGGTGGAATTCATCCGTTCTGCCCTGGATGTGGTCCGCCGCCGCTGGCGTTATGAAGATGTGTTCCGCTGTGTGAAGACAGAGCTGCTGCTTCCGCTGGACGGGAGTATTACCCGGGCGCATATGGATGAGCTGGAGAACTATGTGCTGGCCTGCGGCATTCACGGCTACCGCTGGACGGACGGACGCTCCTGGAAGGGCATTCCCCGTCTCTCCCTGGAGGGCAGTGAAGCCGTGGATGAAGCGATGCTGGCCAGGATGGAGGCCTGCCGCAGAGCGGTAACAGGACCGCTGCAGGCTTTTGAGCAGAGAATCAAAGCCAGCCGCAGCGGTCTGGAGCTGTGCAGGGCAGTCTATCTTCTGCTGGAAGATACGGAAGCCGCCCGCAAGCTGGAACGGATGGGAGCGGAAGCGCTGAAGCAAGGCCTTCCTGAAGCGGCCCGTGAGCATAACCAGCTGTGGGGCGCTGTTCTGGATCTGCTCGACCAGATTGCCGAGATGATGGGTAAGGAACGGATGGAATTCGGTTTGTTCGCCGGGGTGCTGGAGACCGGACTGGCTGAGCTTAAGCTGGGGCTTGTTCCGCCTGCCTTGGATCAGGTGCTGATAGGTACGATGGACCGGACGCGGGTGTCCGGAGTGAAGTATGCGTTCCTGCTGGGATTCAATGAAGGTGTCGTTCCCGCACAGTTCAAGGAAGACGGCATCTTGTCCGAGGGGGAACGCCTGTTGCTGGAGAAGTCCGGGCTGGAGCTTGGTCCAGGCTCATCCCGCAAGCTGCTGGATGAACGGTTTCTGATCTACAATGCGCTTACGGCGGCCAGCCGGAAATTATGGGTGAGTTATGCCGCCGCAGATGATGAGGGCAAGGCACTCTTGCCCTCGGAGGTGATCCGTCAGCTGCAGCAGTTGTTCTCCCAGCAGCTAGTTCCACAGTTTATGTCAGGAGTTCCGCAATCGCCGTCCCCAGCTGATGACGGAGAGGCTGTGCATATGAGCTATATCGGCCATCCCGAGCAATCTCTGCGCATGCTGATGCTTCAGCTCCGGCAGTGGCGCCAGGGATCAGAGATTCCCGGATTATGGTGGGATGTGTATAACTGGTTTGCGGCGGGAAGGCCGGCAGATTCAACGGGAGACAGGCTCTCAGATATAACGGTTGATCTGCACTCAGGCGTGATGCTGAATTCAGAGCCGGATAAACAGGTAGACCCGCATACAGGTACTTCGCCGGATTCAAGCGTGAACGGGCAGCCGTTCCTGCAGCCGATGAAGCCGCAGCTTGACCGGCTGCTGGGTTCACTGTTCTACCGCAATGAAGGCATCCGGCTGAAGAAGGAGACCAGTCTGAGGTTGTATGGCGGCTCTACCCTGCGCGGAAGCGTGTCGCGTATGGAGAAATTCGTCGCTTGCTCGTTCTCCCACTTTGCCTCCTATGGACTTAGGCTGAAGGAGCGCCAGCTCTACAAGCTGCAGGCACCGGATATCGGTCAGCTTTTCCATGCGGCCTTAAGCGAGATGGCCAAGCAGCTTCAGGAGCAGGGGCGCAGCTGGGGCAGCCTGACGGCTGAGGAATGCCGCAAGGAGGCGGGGGCGACAGTGGACCGTCTCTCTCCGCTGCTTCAGGGGGAGATTCTGATGAGCAGCAAGCGCTACAGCTATATTTCGCGCAAGCTGAAGAACATCGTCGGCCGCGCCTCGGTCATTCTCGGTGAGCATTCGCGCCGGGGCAGCTTCGAGCCGGTTGGACTGGAGCTGGATTTCGGCCCGGGCAAGGACCTGCCTCCGCTGAGAATTACACTGCCGAACGGCTGTGTGATGGAGGTGGTCGGCCGAATTGACCGTGTAGACAAGGCGGAAGGCGAGCAGGGGGTTCTGCTGCGGGTTATTGATTACAAATCCAGCCAGAAGGATCTTAAGCTGCATGAGGTCTACTATGGATTATCTCTGCAAATGCTGACCTACCTGGATGTCCTGCTCACCTACTCGGAGCAATGGCTGGGTACAGCTGCCCTTCCGGCTGGTGCGTTATATTTCCATGTTCATGATCCGCTGCTGGCTTCAGCCAACGGAATGAACCGGGAGCAGGCGGAGCAGGAGCTGATGAAGCGCTTCAAGATGAAGGGGCTGCTGACGGCGGACCGCGAGGTGGTCTCCCTGATGGATACGACACTGGATAAAGGGTATTCATCCATAGTTCCTGTTGCGCTCAAAAGCGACGGCAGCTTCTACAGCAGCGCGTCTGTAGCTACGCCGGAGCAGTGGGGACAACTGCTGACTTCGGTGCGCAGCACTATATCGGATATCGGGACAAGCATTACAGAAGGCGATGTGGCGATTAAGCCTTACCGTATCCAGCAGGAGACAGCCTGCACATTCTGTTCTTTCCGTCCGGTGTGCCAGTTCGATGAGACAGTAGAGGGCAATGGATACAACCATCTGAGCAAGCCGGGCAAAGACGCGATCTGGGAGCTGCTGTCCCGCAAAGGAGGAGAGAAACGGTGAACCTAAGACCTGAAATAGAAGCGAAGCCTGAAGGCAGTCTGTGGAGTGATGACCAGTGGAGCGCCATTGCCGAGCACGGCAGCGATATCCTCGTGGCGGCGGCAGCTGGTTCCGGCAAGACGGCGGTGCTGGTGGAGCGGATTATCCGCAAAATCAGCAACCTGGAAGCGGGCTTCAGTGTGGACCGGCTCCTGGTGGCCACCTTCACCAAAGCAGCAGCCTCCGAGATGCGCCAGCGTATCCGTGAGGCGCTGGAGCGTAAGCTGGAAGAGAGCGCGGATGCGGAGCATGAGTACTTGCGCCGCCAGCTTGCCCTGCTGGGCAGAGCCTCCATTACAACGCTGCATTCCTTCTGTCTGGAGGTCATCCGCCGGTATTACCAGCTGATTCCGATTGATCCAGGATTCCGCATTCTGAATGAGCATGAAGCGGAAATGATGCGCCAGGAGCTGCTGGAGGAACTGATGGAGGAGAAATACGGTGAGGTTAACACGGATGGCGAAGATACGGTATTCGTACGGCTGGCGGACTGGTTCAGCGGTGAGCGCAGTGACGATGCTGTGCATGCGCTGATTCAGCGGCTGCATGATTTCGCACGCAGCCATCCCTGGCCGGGGCAATGGCTGCGGGATACCGCTGCCGACTTTTCGCTGCCGGATACGCAGTCGCTGAGCCACTCGCCTTGGGTGCAGAGCATCCTCGCCGAAGCGAAGCTGACGCTAAGCGGGGCGATCAGCCAGCTGGACCAGGGCAGGGACATGGCCCTTCAGCCTGGGGGACCGGCGCCTTATGCGGACAATCTGGCAGCTGATAGGGAGATGGCGCAGGGATTGCTGGAGGCGGTGGAAGATCAGCCATGGTCCGCTCTGTATGACATATTCATGGAGATCTCTTTCAGCAAGCTGAGGCCGTGCAAGAAGGATGCTACGGACCCAGGGCTTCAGGAGCGGGTGAAGGCCATCCGTGACAATGTCAAAAAAAGCTTGCTGGAGCTGCAGAAATCATTGTTCGGCCGCCCGGCGGAGGTATTCCTTGGGGAGCTGCATGAGGCGGCTCCGCTGATGCATGAGCTGGCGGAGACCGTTATTGAATTCGGCGAGCGTTACCGGCTGGAGAAGGCGGGCAGAGGCCTGGTCGATTTCAGTGATCTGGAGCATTATTGCCTGCAAATTCTGCGTCACCCGGATTCGGTTCCGGGACACTCGCTGCCTTCAGATGCAGCGATGGAATACCGCAGCCAGTTCGATGAGGTGCTGCTGGATGAATATCAGGACACGAATAGCGTACAGGAGGAGATTGTCCGTCTGATCTCCCGCGAGTCCCCCGGCAACCGCTTCATGGTCGGGGATATGAAGCAGAGTATCTACCGCTTCCGCCTGGCTGAGCCGGGCCTGTTCCTGGACAAATACCGCCGGTTCAGCAGCGGACAGCCCGCTGTTGAACCGGCGGAGGATGAGTCCGCATCAGGCCGGGATGCCTTGGCCGGCGGATCGGTTATAGATCTGGCCCGCAATTTCCGCAGCCGTATGGAGGTTGTGAATGCCGTGAATATGATTTTCCGGCAGATTATGGACAGTAATGTAGCCGAAATAAGCTATGACGAGCGCGCAGAGCTGGTCTATGGGGCGAGCTTTCCCGGCGCGGAGGAGAAAGGGCCGGATACTTACTTTGCACCAGAGCTGCTGCTGATTGACCGAGGGGCTTCTGCATCTGCACCCGGTTCGACGGAGGAAGCCGGTGAGGAGGATGAGCTGGGCCAGCAGGAGAATGAAGCTGTAGAGAGCGAGACGGCGCAGCTGGAGGCCCGGGCTATTGCCCGGCGCATTCTGCAGATGACAGGCATGACCGGCGGTGAGCCGCTCCTGATCTACGACAAAGCGCTGCGGATGATGCGTCCGGTCGTATACGGCGATATTGTTATTCTTCTGCGCTCCGCCCGTGTGTGGACGCCGCAGATCATTGAGGAGCTGCGGGGTGAAGGTATCCCTGCATTCGGGGACCAGAATAAGGGCTATTTTGAAGCTACAGAGGTGGAGATTGCGCTATCGCTGCTGCAGATCGTCGATAATCCCCGCCAGGATATCCCCCTGGCCGGAGTGCTGCGTTCACCGGTGGTGAACCTGCGCGAGGAGGAGCTGGCGAAGGTACGGCTGTGCAGCAAGGGCTCATTCTATGATGCACTGGTGGCAGCAGCGGACTGGCAGCCGGAAGCGGAAACCGGGAATGTGCAGCCCGGTACACCGTCACTTACAAATTGGGCAGCTTCTGCAATACTGGAAGATGATGACGGAGCAGCGGGGGAAGTCTCGGCTTCTGCGGAGAGGCTGCCCGGCGACGATCTTGTTGCCTGGAATCGGGAAGCGGCGCCGGAGACGGTTGCTGCGGATTCGGGTGTCTCTGAGGCGGTGAGAGAAATTGACGGGCAGCTCCGGAACAAGCTGAAGGCCTTCCTCGATCTGCTTAACGGCTGGAGAGATGCTGCCCGGCAGGGAAGTCTGAGTGTGTTAATCTGGCGTATTTACCGGGAGAGCGGGTATCTGGAATGGCTCGGAGGACTCCCTGGAGGCTTCCAGCGCCAGAACAATCTCCGGGCACTCTATGACCGCGCGGTTCAATTTGAGAATGAGACCTCGGCCAGAGGGTTGTTCCGTTTCCTTGTCTTCATCTCGCGGCTGAGGGAGAATGGCGGTGATCTGGGTGTTGCCGGCGGAAGCGGGGAGGAAGCCGGAGGCGTGCGGATCATGACGATTCATAAGTCCAAGGGTCTGGAGTTCCCGGTCGTCTTCCTGGCAGGCATGGCCAAAATGTTCAACCGCCAGGATCTGCATTCTCCATTCCTGATGCACAAGGAGCTGGGCTTCGGCCCCCGCTTTGTGGAGCGGGAGACGCGGGTCAGCTACCCGACGCTGCCTTATCTCGCCATTAACCGCCGTTCACGGCTGGAGCTGCTGGCGGAGGAGATGCGTGTGCTCTATGTCGGGCTGACCCGTCCGCGCGACAAAATGATTCTTGTCGGCACCCTGAGGGATTTGCCGCGTACGGTATCCGGCTGGACGGCCATGCAGGGCCGCGAAGAGCTGCTGCTGGCTGACCATCTGCTGGCCCGGGGGCGCAGCTATCTGGACTGGGTCGGACCGGCGCTAATCCGCCATCCTGCTGCGGCTATTCTGCGCAAGCTGGCCGGAAGCGAGGGAGCGGTATCCACCGTACTGCATCAGGATGAGTCCAATTGGAGCATTACAACGGTTAATGTGCAGGAGCTGGGCTCCGGGACCCTCGCGTCACCAGACGAGGATCATGACAAGAACAGGCAGCGCAGTCTGGTGCTTGATGCCCTCCGCAGGGGCAAGGCCGTCCCCTCGCTGGCAACACCAGCTGCGGAGCAGATTGCGGACAGGCTGGAGTGGGCTTATCCCTATGCAGCGGCTTCGGGCATTCCGGCCAAAACCTCGGTTACCGAGCTGAAGGCCTTGTTATCCATGCAGGAGCAGCCTTCCCATGATCTTTTGGAAGAGAGGGCTGCCGGAGAAGGACGGGAAATGCGCAGCGGAGCTGGCGGACATGGATACAGGGACAGTCTGCATCTGCAGCGGCCCCGATTCATGGAGGCACGGGGATTGACCCCCGCCGAGCGCGGAACGGCATACCACACCGTAATGCAGCATATTCCCCTGGATGAGCCGCTGAACCGGCAGGTCCTTGAAGCGACGCTGGAGCGTCTGGTAAGGCTTGCTATTCTAAGCAGGGAGCAGGCGGACGCAGTGGCGCTGGAGGAGATTGAGGGCTTTTACAGCAGTGAACTGGGCCGCAGGCTTATGCAATCCGCATGGAAGACAAGAGAGCAGCCGTTCAGCTACAGCGTACCTGCGGACGAAGCCTACCAGGGGCTGGACTATCTGAATGAAGCGGCCGCGGGGCTTGCAGGGGAAGACGGTAGAGGTGCTTACAAGGAAACTGTACTGATCCAAGGGGTAATTGACTGCCTGTTCCGTGAAGAAGGGCGGCTGATTCTGCTGGATTACAAAACAGATGCTATACCGCCGCAGGAAGACGGGCTGAAGCTATTGTCGGAGAAATACCGTTTCCAGCTGGAGCTGTACAGCAAGGCTCTGCTTGATATTCTGGGCGAGCCGGTCAGCGAGGTGTGGCTGTTCTTTTTCGACGGGGGCCGCGCGGTAAGGCTATGAGGTTCGGATACAAATCTATGATTGCCGCAGACAGGCGGGGAAAAGAGGGCGTAAATGCGCATATTGCATACGGGAGACTGGCATCTGGGGCGGACGCTGGAGGGCAGAAGCCGGCAGAAGGAGCAGGAGCAGTTCATGGATGAACTGGTGGAGATTGCAGATTCCTCCGGGGCGGATCTGATTCTGATGGCGGGAGATGTCTATGATTCGGTCAATCCTCCCGCTGCGGCTGAGCAGCTGTTCTATGATGCGGCGGCCAGACTGACAGCGAACGGCCGGCCGCTGGTTGTCATCTCCGGCAATCACGACCAGCCGGAGCGTGTGGCTTCCGTATCCCCGCTTGTCCGCAGACAGGGAATCACGCTGGTGGGGATGCCGACTTCCGAGCCGGTGACAGTGCATGCTGCAAGAACCGGTGAGATTGCCAAAATCGCTGCGCTTCCCTACCCCTCCGAAGCCCGGCTTGGCGAGCTGCTCGCCGGGGACAGCGGAGAGGCTGAGCTGCGGCTGGCTTACAGTGCACGCGTCGGCAGGCTGATGCAGATGCTCGGCCGGGAGTTCACACCGCAGACGGTCAATCTGGCGATGAGCCATATTTATGTGCTGGGCGGTGTGGAGTGTGACTCCGAGCGGCCGATTCAGGTAGGCGGTGCCTATACCGTTGATCCTTCGGCCCTCTCCTGCGGCGCACAGTACACGGCGCTTGGCCATCTTCACCGTGCCCAGCGGGTCAAGGGCGACGGAATGATCCGCTACAGCGGCTCGCCGCTGGCGTACAGCTTCTCGGAAGCAGGACAGGCAAAGTCCGTGGCATTGATTGACGTTGCCCCCGGCGGGGAGCCTGTGTTCGAGGAGATCTATCTGCGCAGCGGGCGTCCGCTGGTGAACTGGAAGTCTGCGGGCGGATTGCAGGAGGTGTACGGCTGGCTGGATGAAGGCAGGGATGCGGGCGCATTCATTGATCTGGAGCTTCGGCTGACAGAAGCCATGTCCATGAACGATATCCAGCGTCTGCGCAAGTCACGGGAAGGCATCGTACATATCCGTCCGATATATCCGCAGATGGAGCAGGAGCTGGAAGAGACGGCACGCTCACGGATGCCGGTGCAGGAGCTGTTCCGCAGATTCTATCAGCGCCAGACCGGCGGGGCGGAACCTGAGGACAGCCTGATTGAGCTGTTCCTGGAGCTGGCGGAGGAAGAACGGCAGGAGCCTGCTGAAGGGGAGGAGTTACTGAAGTGAAACCGATACTACTGAAGGTGTCCGGGCTGCAGAGCTACAGGGAGCAGCAGGAGATTGATTTTGCCAGTCTGACCGAGACGGGATTGTTCGGGATTTTTGGCCCGACCGGCAGCGGCAAATCCAGCCTGCTGGATGCCATTACGCTGGCGATGTACGGCAAGGTAGAACGCGCGGTGAACGGAACCCAGGGCATCATGAACCATTCCGAGGATCAGCTCAGTGTGGCGTTCACCTTCGAATTGACCTCGTCTTCGGGGACAAGGCGCTACCGGGTGGAGCGTAAGTTCAAACGGACCGGCGAACAGTCCGTCAGCAATACGATCAGCCGGTTCATTGAGGTTAAGGAGGACGGGGATACCGTCATGGCCGATAAGCTGGCGGATGTCACCCGCTGTGTGGAAGAGCATATCGGACTGAAGATGGATGACTTCACCCGGGCGGTTGTCCTGCCGCAGGGCAAGTTCGCCGAGTTCCTGTCCTTGCGCGGTGTAGACCGCAGGCAGATGCTCCAGCGCCTGTTCCATCTGGAGCAGTATGGAGACGGTCTGGCACTGAAGCTTAGCCGCCGCGTCAAAGAGAATGAGGCGGCGCTCCGCGCTGTTGAAGCCGAGCAGCAGGGGCTGGGCAGCGCAGGCAAGGAGGATGTGGATGCCGCAGCCGTCCGCGTGCAGGAGGCGGTCCGCCATGCGGCGGACTGCCGCAAGCGGCTTGCAGAGGCGGTAGAGCGCGCTGAGCGCTACGCCCGTATCCGCGAGCTGCAGGACGAGCATGAGCGCCGCAGGCTGCAGCGGCAGGCGCTTCTGGCCCAGGAGGAGCAGATCCTCCTCCTGGAGCAAAGGCTCGGCAAGGCGGACGATGCCGAGCGGAGATTGCCCGCGCTGAAGGCCTGGCGCAGCGCGGAAGAGGCCTGGAAGGCCCGGGCGCAGCGCGCCGTGGGCCTTGAGGCACTGGCCGCAGCTGCCGTGCAGGAAGCGGCGGCAGCGGGGGAAGCGGAAGCGGCGGCACAAGCCGCGCTGTCCGCAGGTGAGCCGGCCCTCCGTCAGGAGGAGGGCCGGTACCGGCGCGCGCTCGAGCTGGAAGCTGAGCTCGGCGAATTGCACCGCGAGCGCGCGGCGCTGCAGGCACGCCGCGAGGAAGCCGCCCGGGGCCTGGCCGCCGGGAGGGAGAGCCTGGCCCGGGAGCGTGAACTTTTGGCCCGCGGCCAAAAGAAACAGCACGAGCTGCAGCAGAGCCTGCAGCCGCTGGCGGTCCGCTCCCAGGAGCGGCAGTCTCTGCAGGAAGCCATGCAGAGACTGCAGGGACTGCGTTCTGCCGAGGCCCAGCGGGAATCGGCAGAACGTGAGCGCCAGGACCGCGCGGCGGTGCTCGCGGCGGCGCAGGCGCGGCTGGCCGCTGCTGCTGCGCGGCGGCAGGCGCTGGATGCCGGGCGCGGAGAGCTGCTGGCCGCCGCTGCCCTGCACCAGGAAGAGCTGCGGGCGGCCGAAGGGACAGCGGGAGCCGCTGCCGGCCGCTTGGAGCTGCACATCAGCGCGCTGGAGGCTGCCCTGAAGGAGCAGGAGGTTCACCGGCTCTCGCAGGCGCTCGCCGGTGAACTCCAGGCAGGGGTTCCCTGCCCGGTATGCGGCAGCGAACATCACCCCTCCCCTGCGCTGAAGCAGGAGCAGGGGGCGCTGGATGAGCTGGACACCCGGCTCCGCCATGTCCGCACTCAGGCCCGGCAGGCGCTGGAGACGCGCCATCTGCTGCATAGCCTGCTGGCGCAGGACAGTTCATGGCTCGCTCAACTAGGGGGAGCAGCACCGGAAGAAGCAATGAACCAGACTGCCGCTGGAACAGAAACAGCTACGGACAAGACCACAATCCTTGCCTCCCATGCCGCTCCTGGTACCCTCGACAGCACCGAGTCTCACTCAGGTTCCGGTTCCCTCACCCGTGCAGAACCTCACCCAGGTTCCGGGTTCCCTGCCAGTGAAGAGACCCACGCAGATTCCAGTTCCCTCGCCAGTGAAGAGACCCACCCAGGTTCCGGGTTCCCTGCCAGTACTGAGTCCTACGCGGATTCCGGTTCCCTCAACGCTCCGGCGGCGCCAACAACCGCACCGCTGCCGGATGAACTTGCTCTAGCCGCGATGAATAACGAGCTGTCCGCCTTGAACGACCAGTTGTCGGCCCTCAAAGGCCGCTCCGCAGAGCTGCGCCGTGCGGCCGCAGACTGGCAGCGTTCCATGCAGGAGCTGGAGCAGCTGTATCACAAGGAAGCGGCAGGTGTTGAAGCGGAGCAGACCTGGCTGCAAGATCTGGCTGCCAAGGCAGCACAGCTGGCCGGTTCCGCCGATAAGCTTAGGGAAGAATGGAACAGCCGCTTTCCGGAGCTTGCCCCGGAAGCGGCTGAGGCAACCTACCGTGAGATGCTCGGCAAGGATGAACGCGCCGAGGAAATCCGCAGCCGGCTGGAGATCAGCGTCAAGTTCCTGGAAGATAAGAGTCTCGCGGTGCAGACGCTGAACGAACAACTGGCCGGGCTGGACAAGGAGCTGGCGCAGTGGGATGCGCAGCTGGAAGGCAAGGAGGCGCTTGCGCGCGACAAAGAGCAGCGGCTGAGGGAAGGGACCGGCGGCCGCCCTGCGGGGGCGCTGCTGGCCGAGTGTGAGCGCAGGCTGCTTGAACTGCAGACTGCGCTCGAACGCAGCCGGCAGGGACACCGCCTGGCAGCGGAGAAGGCCCAGCAGCAGACCCGTGAAGCTGCGGTAGCCCGTCAGGCGGCAGAGTCGGCGCAGGAGCATTATACTGCAGCCGCTGCCCAGTGGGAGGAGAGTCTGCAGTCTTCACCGTTCGCCTCAGCCGCAGAGGTCGAGGCCTCGTCGCTGGAGATTGGAGAACGGACGCAGGCCGCTGAGCGGGTGAAGGCGCACCGGGAGGAGGAAGCTGAGTGTGCGCTGCAGCTGCGTAGCATTGAGGACAAGCTGGCTGGAGCTGTGCTCAGCCGTGAAGAATGGCAGGAGAGCCAGGAAGCGCTGCGCAATTGCAGGGAGGACGACGAAATCTCGCTTCAGGCCCGGGCACGGGCGGAGCGGGATCTGGAGGATCTGCAGCAGCGCCATATCCGCTGGGTGGAGCTTGAGGACAAGAGAGCGGGATATGCGGCGCTTCAGGAGCGTTTATCCAAGCTGCAGACTGTGCTGCGCGGCAATGCTTTTGTGGAGTATATTGCGGAGGAACAGCTGATGCAGGTCTGTCAGGCCGCCTCACAGCGGCTCCGTTTCCTGAGCAAGCAGCGTTACGCGCTGGAAGTGGATTCGGGCGGGGGATTCGTCATCCGGGATGACGGGAACGGCGGCGTCAGACGGCCGGTGTCCACGTTGTCCGGGGGAGAGACCTTCCTGACCTCCCTGTCGCTGGCGCTTGCCCTGTCGGCCCAGATCCAGCTGCGTGGGCAATATCCGCTGCAATTCTTTTTCCTGGATGAGGGCTTTGGCACACTGGACCCGGACCTGCTCGATACAGTGATTACTTCACTGGAGCGGCTGCATAATGATCAGTTGTCCGTAGGCATCATCAGCCATGTCCCCGAGCTTCGGGCCCGACTGCCGCGCAAGCTGATTGTAGTTCCCGCAGGGCAGGGCGGCGGGGGTTCAACGATCCTGCTCGAAAAAATGTAATACCCGGGGTTGGAAGTGATAAGAATCACAGATACACCTCCAACCCCCTGTTATAATACAGCTAAGCCGACATTATTTGAAACACCTCGGCGGACGTATGACAGGGAATTGTTCCTTATCATACGTCCGCCGCCGAAGCAGCTTATCTAAGCTGTGAAGGGTGTTTCTTTTTTTTGTCTTTTTTTATTTACAAGATGCTCATACGGGGTTACAGACAGTAACTTATCCTTCTTCGTTCTTTGTTTTCATTGAAAGGGTACCCTTCCCATTTAAGAGGATAGCAATGTTGCATCACTTATATTTGAATTTACCGAAGTAAAGGGTAGCCGCAGACCTGTTATAATACAGCCTGTCCTTCCTGTTTTTATTAAAAAGAGTCATTATGCTTCACATGCTAACTTCTCCTTCTATTTCTCGCAGAAACGAATGTCGTGCTTTACAAGGAAGTCGGACCATTTATTATGCATAAGGATTAGAAGTCAAAGGGAGAAATGATTAGAAGCAGTCGGAATTCGGCTACACATAGTGAGGTCAAAGTGAGCTAATCCCTGTGCTTGTGCCGAGTGTGGGTGAAGAAGAGCAATGAGTAACATTAATGCACCTGAATTCACCATACGCTACCCAAATGAGCCAATGAGGAGCATTAATGCACTTGAATTCACCATACGCTACCCAAATGAGCCAATGAAGAGCATTAATGCACCTGAATTCACCAAACGCTACCCAAAGGAGCCAATGAGGAGCATTAATACACCTGAATACACCAGACGTAGCCCAAATGAGCCAATGAAGAGCATTAGTGCTCCTCATTATGCCGGATCCCGCCAGAAGTAGGCGAATGGAGAATCCTGAGTTCGCCTTACAGGCTTCATTGGTCGCCTTACAGGTACATAGGCCGCATTACAGACTGCATGAGCCGCATCATTTCTTACTTCATTCACCAGTTAGAGTGTTTTGTATACGAATCTGCCTGAATTTGAGCGGATGATTCTGCTGGCAGCCCGGCACCTGTTATTTGTTTGCAGGGAATGCCGTCCCTGACTTTCACAATCGCTCAACATCCTGTATGATTAGAGCCATATACTAACTATTTGTCGCGAAGCAAATCAGGCCGGAAGTCAGGAAGACATTCAGGCAAATGCGCCCCGCCGGACACCAGGACTGTGCCGCGGAAAGTGCCGGATGCAAGCTTCTGCATTACACAATCAATGGGAGGAAGCGTGGTATGGAAACTGTATTCAGCAAAATTATTGAAGGTTCGATCCCGTGCAAAAAAGTGTTTGAAAACGAGCGGATTCTCGCATTCTACGACATTGAGCCTGCAGCCCCAGTGCATGTGCTGATTATCCCGAAGAAATTCATCGCTTCCATGAATGACGTTACGCCTGAGGATCTGCCGCTGATCGGCGAGATTCATGCCGTGGCCCAGCAGATTGCAGGTGAGCTGGGAATCGCGGATACCGGATACCGGCTGATCAACAATTGCGGCCCGGACAGCGGGCAGGCGGTGCCTCATTTGCATTATCATCTGCTTGGGGGTACCAAGCTCGGAGCGCTGGTTGGGAACTCCGCTTCCCACGCCTAAGAAGGAATTTTAAGCACACAACCCCGGACTGAAAAAAGAATAAAACGAAGGTTGACACCTTATTTAGGTTTGACCTATAATGAAAGGTGATGAACCGTGTTGTTATGCTCTTGGACGGTCTGGTCGGAGGGAGGGAAAACTGGTGTCTGAAACGAAAGTTCGCAAAAACGAGACAATTGATGCTGCACTTCGTCGCTTTAAACGTTCCATTGCTAAGGATGGTGTCTTGGCTGAGGTGAAGAAACGCAAGCATTATGAGAAGCCAAGCGTAAAGCGCAAGAAGAAGTCTGAGGCTGCTCGTAAGAGAAAGTTTTAGGAGGATTACCCACGCATGAATCTTAGCGAACGATTGAACGAAGATATGAAGCAAGCGATGAAGAGTAAGGACAAGTTCACACTCTCCACCATTCGAATGGTTCGTTCTACAATAAAGTATCTTGAAATAGATTTGAAGAGAACATTAGACGACAACGAAGTGCTTGATATCCTTAGTCGTGAAATCAAACAGCGCAAAGATGCCCTCCAAGAATTTGAAGCAGCGGGTCGCGAAGAGCTTGCCGCGAGTACTAAGGCAGAAATCGAGATTATCATTAAATATCTTCCCGAGCAGCTTTCCGAAGAAGAAATTAAAGTAATTGTACAGCAGACCATCCAGGAAACCGGTGCTTCTTCGAAAAGTGAAATGGGTAAGGTGATGAGCGCACTGATGCCTAAGGTCAAAGGTCGCGCCGATGGTAAACTCGTGAACCAGGCGGTTCAGCAATTTCTGCAATAATATAACGCTAGCACCCCTTTAATTAGGGGTGTTTTTCATTATATACATAATTAATCCCAGTTTTCCTAGTGCAATATGAATGTGCAAAGCCGATGAAACGCCCGGATCGAACCGGTCGTACTAGGATTATCTGCTGCGTTATAATATATGATAAGAATGCGAAAGGTTACATGTGCTTACAAAGGGGGGCGCCAGCTTGAACAGGTTACGCACCATCATCTTGTCCTGCATCGCCGCATGGCTGATTCTTCTGCTGCCGGTAGCGGGGACTGCCCGGGCAGATAATGAAGCGGTTCGTGCACCGGGGGCGGCTGCAGGTGAAACGGTGAACGGACCGGTCTTCGTTATTCCGGTAGATCAGGAAATCGAACGCGGCCTGCAGAGTTTCCTCGAACGGGGATTCCAGGAGGCGGCCAATTACGGCGCGGTTCTGATTGTTCTGGAGATTGATACACCCGGAGGACGGGTGGATTCCGCCGAAAGCATCGGCACGATGGTCAGGGACAGCAAGATTCCGACCGTGGCCTACATCAAGGGCAATGCTGCTTCCGCAGGCAGTTATATCGCGCTGAACGCCGGGGCTATTATCATGAAGCCGGGGAGTATGATCGGTGCCGCGTCGCTGGTGGACATGAACGGGAAGAGCGTAGAGGATGCCAAAATGATATCGTATTGGAAATCCAAGATGACCGGGGCCGCAGCGCTGAACGGGCGTGATCCGGAAGTGGCGGCGGGGATGGTGGATCTCCAGCTGGCCGTGAACAAGCCCGAACTCGGCGTGAGCAAGAGGCAAGGGGAGATCATTGCTCTAAGCAGCGAGGAAGCGCTTCAGGCCGGTTACGCTGACCGGATTGCAGGCACAGCCAATGAGGCGATTAGTTGGCTGGGTTACTCCACAGACGACATTTTTCGCGTTGAGCACACCGGTGCGGAGAAAATGTCGCATTTTCTGACCAACCCGGTGATTATGGTCATTCTGCTCTTCGTCGGAATTGCCGGGGTGTTCATTGAGCTGCTGGTGCCCGGCTTTGGGGTGCCCGGAATTGTCGGTACACTGGCATTCGCCCTCTATTTCTTCGGCAACTATGTGGCGGGCTTCGCCGGGGCGGAGACGCTGCTGCTGTTCATTCTGGGGCTGGTGATGCTCGTGCTGGAGCTGTTTGTCCCGAGCTTCGGAATCCTGGGGCTGCTGGGCTCAGTCAGTCTTGTGGCGGGTGTTGTCCGAGCGGCATACAGCTTCACCCATGCGATGTTCAGTCTGGGAATTGCTTTTTCAGCAGCGGCAGTTGTGATAGTGATTGTCGCCGTAGCCTTCAAGGAGCGGGGAATCTGGAACCGGTTCATCCTTCAGGACAGCCTTACCAAAGATCAGGGTTATGTGCCTGTCCAGGAGAAGCTACGTCTGATCGGAGCCTCAGGAATCAGTGTAACGCCGCTGCGTCCAGCCGGAACCGCCGCCATTGGCGGTGAGCGGATAGATGTGGTTACAGAGGGCGGATTCATTGATGCGCACACTGCGGTTTCAGTGGTGAAGGTCGAGGGAGGCCGTGTGGTTGTGAAGGAAGCTGTGAACTAAGGCTGCTCAAAAAAATTACGGAGGTTATCAAACGTATGATGGAAGCATCTATGATTACTTTTCTGCTGATCGCGGTTGTCGTGATCATTGTACTAAGCGTATTCTTCAGCTTCTTCCCGGTTATGCTCTGGGTGTCTGCCTGGGCATCCGGTGTCAAAATCAGCATTATTACACTGGTGGCAATGCGTCTGCGCCGGGTCACGCCGAGCCGGATTGTCAATCCGCTGATTAAGGCCACCAAGGCCGGGCTCGGTCTGAATATCAATCAGCTTGAGAGCCATTACCTTGCCGGAGGGAACGTAGACCGGGTAGTTAATGCGCTGATTGCAGCTCAGAGAGCGGATATTCCGCTGGAATTCACGCGTGCCGCGGCCATTGATCTGGCCGGACGCGATGTGCTGCTGGCCGTTCAGATGAGCGTTAACCCGCGGGTAATCGAGACGCCGATTGTTGCGGCCGTTGCCAAGAACGGGATTGAAGTTAAGGTCAAGGCGCGGGTGACGGTCCGGGCGAATATTGACCGCCTTGTCGGCGGTGCGGGGGAAGAAACCATTATTGCCCGTGTCGGCGAGGGGATTGTAACCACAGTAGGCTCAAGTAATTCGCATAAGGACGTACTGGAGAATCCCGATTCCATCTCCCGGACGGTTCTGTCCAAGGGGCTGGATTCAGGTACAGCCTTTGAGATTCTGTCGATTGATATTGCGGATGTGGATGTCGGCAAGAATATCGGCGCTTACCTGCAGACTGAGCAGGCGGAGGCGGATAAGCGCATTGCCCAGGCCAAGGCGGAGGAACGCAGAGCCATGGCCGTTGCCCATGAGCAGGAAATGAAGGCCCGGGTGGTCGAAATGAAGGCACTGGTGGTTGAATCCGAATCCCAGGTTCCGCTGGCGATGGCCGAAGCGCTGCGCTCCGGCAAGCTTGGAGTGATGGATTACATGAATCTCAAAAACATTGAGGCCGACACGCAAATGCGCGGTTCGCTCGGCAAACTAAACGACGGGGACGACAGCAGCCGTCCGCCCCACAAATAAAGGGATGTGATTCCCCATGAGCAGCTTGATCTATTTGGTGGTGATTGCAGTGATCGCGATCATTACGAACTGGAATAAAAATAAAGGAAAATCAGCCCCGCGCGGAGGCATGCCGACCTTTGGCGGCGGGGGCGAAGGCAATCCGCTGCGCCGCCCCCGTACTCCTGCCCGGACAGCGGACAGCGGACGCCCTGAACAGCCGGGCAGCGGATTCCCGGCGCCTGCCGGAGGCCGGGCGGCTTCGGGCCGGCCTGAGCCGGAGCAGGAGGCGCAGGAGTCCGGCGCAACGCCTGAGTGGCCCGGGCAGGCGGCACAGCCTGCTCCTGATTACGAGACAGGCGAAGGCGTGTCTCTGGAGCAGACCGGGGACCTGGACGGCGTAGAGGTCCGTATAGCGCGCATGCAGGAGGAGCTGGAGCGAATGCAGGCTGCGTTTGACGGGATGGCGGCAGCCGTGCCGTCTGCGGGCTCTGATGCTGCAGGAGACAGCCGGGACGCATCCCAAGATGCACTTGCCCGCCATCTGCTCGTCGGTGACCGTGAAGCGCTGCGCAGCGGCCTCATGTGGGCTGAGGTGCTGGGCCCGCCCCGTGCCCGCCTGCCGCATTCCACGCGCCGCTAAAGCGGAGCACTGCCGTTAGCGGCGGCCGCTTCCGGCCACAATTCCATTGATCTATACACATAAGCTTGAATCTGCTCCCTGACCGGAGAGGATTCAGGCTTTTTTTTGCTCTCATAAAAAAGTGCGTTACCGCATAAGGTGTACAGAAGGCAGGAAGGGGGAGCGTCTACTTATGACCCGTATCGGCCGCAGGCTGCGGGGATGGACAAACGGGGTACTGGATCTTCCGCAGGATGTGCTGCAGGAGATGCCCCGGATCACCCTGATCGGCAACAAGGAACTGTATATTGAGAACCACCGCGGCGTGCTGCATTTCTCATCGGAGCAGCTCAGGCTGGCGCTTGTCAAAGGCGTTCTGGAGATTACCGGCGAAGAGCTGGTGATCCGTAATATTCTGGGCCAGGAGCTTGCTGTAATCGGGATTATCAGTGAAATCAGATATAAGGAAAGTGGGGAGAATCCATGAAAGAGCCGCCTCTGTCATCGCTGCGGGGGTTCGTTACACTGCATGTGACGGGACCGCAGGTGGAACGGTTTATCAATGCTGTAACCGGAGCGGGCATCATCATCTGGGATGTGAGGCCTGCCGGGGACGGCGCTTCTTTGAATCTGCTGCTGGATGACTTTTTCAGTCTCCGCCCGCTTCTGAAGCAGACAGGCTGCCGGATGCATGTTACGGCCCGTCACGGGCTTCCGTTTAGAATCGCGCGCTTGTGGAAACGGAAGTTTTTTGCCGCAGGTGTGCTTGTGTTCGGTGTAGGGCTGCTGCTGCTGTCCTCTATGGTGTGGAGCGTCAAGGTTGAGGGGAATACCCGCATTCCCACCGAGGACATCCTGGAAGCCGCCCGCAGGGAGGGGGTCTACCCGCTTCAGTGGATCTGGCGTATGAAAGAGTCGGACGAGCTATCCAGGGAGCTGACCAGCCTTGTTCCGGGGCTGACCTGGGCCGGGTTCCACCGGACGGGGACGAGCATTACCATCCAGGTCGTCGAAGCCGACCGCCCGGAGCAGAAGCCGCTGCTCAGCCAGCGTCATCTAATCAGCCGGACCGATGCGGTAGTCACCGAGATCTATGCAGAGCAGGGCAGACCTGTCGTGAGCCGCAATTCACGTGTCAAAAAAGGGGATATCCTGATCTCAGGAGCGCTGGGTGACGAGGAAAATACAGAATTTGTGGTTGCCAAAGGCAACGTTAAAGGCCTGGTATGGCATGAATACAAGCTGGAGGTGCCGCTCCAGAGAACGGGCAGCGCTTATACTGGAGAACGCAAAGACCGCACATATCTCGTACTCGGCAAATGGGCGGTTCAGCTCTGGGGCTACGGGGATTCCGGCTTTGACAAATCGCGCACGCTTACGGAGCCCGACATGCTGTCTTGGCGTTCCTTTGAGCTGCCGCTGGGCCTGATGACCGAGAAAGAGCTGGAGGTTAAATATACCACTGAAGCGCTTACTCCGGAGGAGGCCCGTACGGAAGGGCTGACGCGGGCGAAGAGTGATATTTTCGCGCGTTATGGCGCTGATAGCGTCATCAAAAGTCAAAAAATTTTGCATGAGAAGAAAGAGAATGGTAAAGTTTATATGAAAGTGCTGTTTGAGGTGGAAGAGAGAATTGCGGAAGAACTTCCGATAGTAAACAATTGAGGAGAATGAGGCTACTTGTCAGAACAGACTGCAAGCATTCAAATATCTTTACAAAATGCGGGAGAAGCGCAATCCCTGTTCGGCCCGCAGGACGGATTCCTGAAAATCATCGAAAAAGAGATCCCGGCGGTCATCAACTCACGTGAAGCAGAAATTACCATACGCGGTGCGGAGCGGGAAGTGGACATGCTGGGTCAATTGTTCAACGTGCTGCTGTCCCTCGTACGCGGGGGTTACGTGCTAAGTGAACGTGATGTGCAGTATGCCGTGGAGCTGGCGAAGGATTTCCGTGCCGACCAGCTGCTTGACCTGTTCAAGGGTGAGATTACGACGACTTTCCGGGGCAAACCGATCCGTGTCAAGACCATTGGCCAGAAACATTATGTGACAACGATCAAAAAGCGTGATATCGTCTTTGGCATCGGGCCGGCGGGAACCGGTAAGACCTATCTTGCCGTGGTGCTCGCCGTAACCGCACTGAAGGAAGGCTCGGTTAAGCGTATCGTGCTTACGCGTCCGGCCGTGGAGGCTGGGGAGAACCTGGGCTTCCTTCCGGGAGATTTGCAGGAGAAGGTTGATCCTTATCTTCGTCCGCTCTACGACGCCTTATATGACGTTATGGGGCCTGATCAGGTGGCCAAGGCGCTGGAGCGCGGGCTGATTGAGATTGCACCGCTTGCTTATATGCGCGGGCGTACGCTGGAGGATGCTTTTATAATCCTCGATGAAGCCCAGAATACGACTCCAGAGCAGATGAAAATGTTCCTCACCCGTCTGGGCTTCGGCTCCAAGATGGTCATCACCGGCGATGTTACCCAGATCGATTTGCCGCGCGGCAAGAAGTCAGGGCTGATTGAAGCCAAAACGATTCTTTCCGGTATTGAGGAGCTTGGCTTCGTCTACTTCGCAGAACAAGACGTAGTCCGGCATTCCCTGGTGCAGAAAATTATCGTTGCCTATGACCGCTCTGCCGAAAACCTCCAATAAAAAAGGGGATTGTCTTCATGGCCTCAAAGCAACCATCGAAATTAAGCGGATTTGTATATAGCACCAGCGGGTGGAAGTATAGCGCGGTTTCGCGCTATGCTCTTTTCCTGTTACTGGGGCTTGTATTCTACTTCAGTCTATCCTCTGATCTGCTGCCCAAAAAGTATGATATCAAAGAGGGGACCCGCAGTGCCAAGGAGATTACAGCCCCCAAGCAAATCCTGGACACCAATGCCAAGCTGAAAGCCCAGGAGACAGCGGCCGAGAACGTGACCAACCGGTATGCAATCATACCTATGAGAACTGAGAATCTCGTAACCCTGCTGCTAGACCGGATCGACCGGCTGAATCAGGATGATACGATATCACAGAGCGAGAAGACGGAAATCTACCGGGAGGAGATTCCGCGGCGCGCCAGTGATTTTATACTTAATTTTGTGGCTGCCAGCAGCAAAGCCGGAACGTATTCCGAGCATCTGCTGGATGAAATGCAGTCTGTCATCAACGACCAGACCTATGTTATTCCGGAAGAAACGTATATTAAGATCCCACGGCTGACCTCCCAGGACATCATCGAGATGAAGCCGGTCGCCCGGGATATAGTCATCAAGCTGATGAATGACCAGATTACCGACGCCCAGACCGCACGCGCCAAGGTGGCCGAGCAGGTCAGCGTCAGTTCACTGAGCCAGCGGACCGCCCGTGAGGTGGTGCAGGAGCTGGTGCGGCTGGTTATAACCAGCAACAAATTCTATGACGAGGAAGCCACGAAGGAAGCGAAGGTGCAGGCCCGCCAGAATACGCCGGATGTGTTCATCGAGCAGGGGGATGTGCTGGTCGCCAAGAATCAGGAGATTACTCCCGAGCTGTATAAGCTGCTGGATGAGAACGGGCTGCTCAGCAAAGAAGTCAACTATTGGCCGCAACTGGGCCTGCTGCTGCTCTCTGCGCTTCTGTCCTTTGGCCTCCTGACCTTTATCCGTTATAGCGGAGGAGCCTCCGGGTTCAAGTATAATAACTCCCAGCTGCTTATGCTGGTACTGGTATTTATCATTACGATTATTATGATGAAGCTGACCGCCTTCCTGCAGACGGACGTCAGGACGTATATCGGCTTCCTGGCTCCGGTTGCTGTCGGGGCGATGCTGATCACGATGCTGCTGGACATGACCTTAGCCTATTTCTGTTCCATTCTGTTCAGTGTATTGGCCAGTATTATCCTGAATGTCCAGCAGAGCACCGTATTTGATTTCACCTTCGGGTTCTTTGCCCTTATCGTGAGTTATGTCGCGATCTTCTCCACTCATCGTGCCGGACAGCGCTCTACGCTGCTGAAGGGCGGGATCATGGTGTCCCTGTTCGGCTGTCTGACGGTAGCCATACTGACCATGTTAAGCGGAGGCGTGTGGAACGAGACCAATACTTTGTATGCCCTGGGCTTCTCCTTTGCCGGCGGTCTGCTCACTGCTGTACTGGTCATCGGGCTGATGCCTTTCTTCGAGGCTACGTTCGGCATTCTGTCGGCTCTGAAGCTCGTCGAATTATCGAACCCGAACCATCCGCTGCTGCGCAAGCTGCTTACAGAGACGCCGGGAACCTATCACCACAGTGTGATGGTGGGCAATCTGTCTGAGGCTGCGGCGGAAGCGATTGGTGCGGACGGCCTGCTCTGCCGGGTGGGGTCGTATTATCATGATATCGGCAAGACGAAGCGGCCGTTCTATTTCATCGAGAACCAGAACAATATGGAGAATCCTCATGACTCAATTGAGCCGAAGCTGAGCAAATCCATCATTGTGGCCCATGCCCGTGACGGGGTCGAGATGCAGAAAGAATATAAGCTGCCGAAGCCGATCCGGGATATTGCGGAGCAGCATCATGGCACGACCTTCCTGCATTATTTTTATCATAAAGCGCTGAAGCTTGCGGAAGAAAAAGGGGTGGAGCCGGACTTCACGGAGGAAGATTTCCGTTATCCGGGCCCGAAGGCGCAGTCGAAGGAATCGGCAGTCGTCGGGATCGCCGACAGTGTGGAGGCCGCGGTCCGTTCGCTCCGCAAACCGACCGTTGTGCAGGTTGAGACCATGATTGAGAAAATCATCAAAAGCCGGCTCGATGACCATCAGTTCGATGAATGTGATCTGACCATCAAGGAGCTGGATATTATTGCACGGACACTTAAAGAGACAGTAATGGGCATTTTCCATTCCCGGATTGAATACCCCGAGGATGTGCGCAAGCCCAAAAAAGAGGAAGGGGCCAGCAAAAATGAGCCTGAGCGTCGTTTGGAACAATGAACAGGATGAATATGAAATTAACGGCGATCTGATTGAGCTGCTGGAGAAAATTCTGCAGAAGGCGGGTGAAGCCGAAGGGATTGACACGGGCGAAGTGGATCTTACCTTTGTCAATAATGAACGTATTCATGAGCTGAATCTGGAATACCGGGGAATTGACCGTCCGACGGATGTGCTGTCCTTCGCGATGAATGAGACCGGGGAAGACGAACCGGAGATTATATACGCTGAGGCAGAGGAAGATGAAGATCTGGAAGAGGTTCCTTACGTGCTGGGGGATATCATCATCTCTGTCACCCGTGCGCAAGAGCAGGCGCTGGAATACGGCCATTCGCTGGAGCGGGAACTGGGCTTCCTGTTCGTCCACGGGTTCCTGCATTTGCTGGGCTATGACCATCAGGAGCCGGAAGCCGAGGCCGAGATGATGTCCAAGCAGGAGAAGGTGCTGGCTCAGGTCGGGTTGACACGCTAATGGTCAAGAATACGGCGGTTGGCCACAAAAAATTCTGGCATTCCTTCCGGTTTGCGGCTCATGGCATTGCGGCGGCGTTCCGGTCGGAGCTGAATATGAAGGTGCACAGCGGCCTCGCTGTTCTTGTGCTGGCCGCCGCTGCTGTATTCAGGCTCCCTCTGTCAAGCTGGATGCTGCTGCTGCTGGCGATCACACTGGTGCTTGCAGCCGAGCTGCTGAACACGGCGATTGAAGCAACGATTGACCTGCTCTCGCCGGAGATACACCCCTTGGCCAAGAAGGCCAAAGATACCGCCGCAGGAGCCGTCCTGCTTACGGCGGTGTTTGCCGTTATAGCCGGAATCTATGTTTTTTATCATCCCGTGATGGACTGGATCACGAGTCTTATGTCATAATCAGTTTACAACTTCAGCTTATGTAAGAGGCGGACCCGCTTTGTGCGTTCCGTCATCTTTACTTAGAACGACAAAACCGGGTTAAGTTTGTTATGTTTACAAAGCGGGTTTTGTACGAAGAATAACCGATGCGGTGAATGTTTACGGTGCTTAAGCGGATGCTCACAAAACTTAAGCGGATGCTTACGAGGCGAGTTTTATTTCGAAGAAGATTCAATGAAGTGAATGCTCAATAAAACTTTCAGGAGGACAACTATGGATTCTGCTCTACTTCTTCAGGAAGCGATCAAGGCAAGAGCCAATGCATATATACCGTATTCCCGGTTCGGGGTCGGTGCTGCGCTGCTGGATCAGGACGGCAAGGTCCACCACGGCTGCAATATTGAGAATGCCGCTTACGGTCCAACCAACTGCGGTGAGCGGACCGCCATGTTCCGCGCGATTGCGGACGGTCATAAGCCGGGTACCTTCAAAGCCATCGCTGTGGTGGCCGATACGGATGGACCCGTGTCGCCTTGCGGCGTCTGCCGCCAGGTAATGGTTGAGTTGTGCGGGCCTGACATGCTGGTCATCCTCGGTAACCTGAAGGGTGACATTGTGGAGACTACCGTGCGTGATCTGCTCCCGGGCGCTTTCGGCCCTGCGGACCTAGAGCAGGGGCAGGCTCCGGAGTAAACGGCAAGGTTGTAAAGACGGTTGCCGTACGGTAGCAGGATCATAAGTACATACCGTATGAGCCCGGGCTTTAAGTGTATTTGGTACAACTATATTTCCGTCAGGCTAGCTATAATAGGGTTTAAGTGTAAAATGTACAACTAAATTCGCGGTGGATTGCCAAAAGTGGCTTTGCTGAGGAAAATAGATGTACAAATTACAGCTAAACTGCAAAAACCTCTGATTTTGAGCAGAATAAGTGTACAAAATACAACTAAAAAATGTTATCAGGTGTATAGTTACCTAGGCAGTTCGATGTTTAGGTATCCAAGTAACCAGCTTCTTCACGCGCCGAAGTGAAGCGTGTTCCCGCAGGGAACGTAAGCGCTCATGCTCCAGAGCGTCTTGTTCACGCCAAACGTTGGCCACCGCCAATTAACCGCGCCGCAGTCAAGTGTGTTCCTGCAGGGAACGAAAAGCGATCCTGCTTCCCAAGTCTCTTACCGTGCCAAGCGCTGCGCCCACGCCAGTTCCGGGTGTCCAGAGGGCCGGGGCCCTTGGGGTCCCCCTTGGCGAAGGGGGATTTAGGGGGATCGAACTCTTTTGATCGAACTCTTTTGACGCTTTTGACCAAGTTGTTAGACAAATAGGAAGGAAGATTATATGAAATTCAAATCAGGGTTTGTCGCCATTATCGGCAGACCGAACGTAGGCAAATCAACGTTAATGAATCAGGTGATCGGCCAGAAGATCGCCATTATGTCGGACAAGCCGCAGACCACCCGCAACAAAATTCACGGGGTATATACGGCAAATAACTCACAGATCGTATTCCTGGATACACCGGGTATTCATAAAAGACAATCCAAGCTGGGCGATTACATGAATCAGACGGCGATGAGCACTCTGCATGAAGTGGAAGCGGTATTGTTCCTCGTGGATGCCTCAGAGGGTATGGGCGGCGGCGACCGCTTTATCGCGGAACAGCTGGGCGCGATTAAGACACCGGTTATTCTGGTCATGAACAAAATTGATAAGATTGAGCCGGAAGCGCTGCTGCCGATGATTACGGAATACAACAAGCTGCATGAGTTCGCCGAAATCGTACCGATCTCTGCCAAGATGGGTAATAATGTCAACACGCTGCTGGAGCAGGTGCAGAAATATCTGCCGGAAGGCCCGCAGTATTATCCTGACGACCAGATTACCGATCACCCCGAGCAGTTCGTCTGTGCGGAGCTGATCCGCGAGAAGATTCTGCATCTGACCCGCGAAGAGGTCCCGCATTCCATTGCGGTGGCGATTGAGGACATGAGTGTTGAGCCTAACGGGGTTGTGCATATTTCGGCAGTTATTTTTGTGGAGCGGGATTCCCAGAAGGGGATCATTATCGGCAAGCAGGGGGCTCTGCTGAAAGAAGTCGGACGCCGTGCGCGGACAGATATTGAGAACCTGCTGGGCTCGAAGATTTTCCTGGAATTATGGGTGAAGGTGAAAAAAGACTGGCGCAACCAGGACCGCGTACTGCGGGATTTGGGCTTCCACAAAGATTGATTACCCTCCTCCAGCAGCCTTGGCAGGAATTGCAAGGATAGATCCCCCAGCTTCGCACATCCTACTTCTGAAGGAACATCGTGTTTCCGAAGAAAGGATGAATACGAATGCGGAATTTTTCGTGGAAGTATTTTGCAATGACTGGAGATCTCGATGCGTATTTGCTGTACAGGGAAGCTGGGGATTCGCCGGAGGGCAGCGGTCCGCTGCCGGCGGAGGAAGAGATGGATATCAATGAAGAAGCACAATAAGAACTGGTTGCTTGCCGAGTGGTTGGGGGAAGAGGCATGCTATACAGGGTGGAAGGGATCGTCATCCGCAGCATGGACTACGGCGAAGGGAACGCCATTATTACGCTTTGCACCGAGAACGCCGGTAAAGTAGGGGTTCTGGTACGGGGCGCCAAGAAGGTCAAAAGCCGCCATGCTGCCCTGATCCAGCTGTTCACAACAGGAGAATTTGTGTTCTTCCGCAACAACGGCGGACTGGGAACACTGAATGCCGGAGAGATCACGAAGTCCCATCACCCGCTGCGCGAGGATCTTGTCAAAGCGGCATACGCATCTTATGCCTGCGAGCTGCTCGACCGGGTGCTGCATGATGAAGAGACGGGCAGCTTCTGGTTCCGTCAATTAAGCGCCTGCCTGAATGCACTTGAAGAAGACAAAGAGCCTGGCATCATCATCAATGTATTCGAAATGAAGGTATTGCAGGCTGCAGGCTACGGCCCGCAGCTTGATACCTGTATCGTCTGTGACAAGGACAAGCCGGAGGAAGAGCTGAGAATCAGCCCCCGCCTTGGCGGCGTTTTATGCCGAAGCTGCCGTCATAATGATCCTGCGGCGATGGAGATTTCCCCGCGGGCCCTGAAGCTGCTGCGGGTATTCGCCGCACTTGATCTGACCCGGCTCGGCAATGTGGATGTGAAGCCGGAGACCCGCACCGAGCTCAAGACCGTGATGCGCGGATTTATGGATATGCAGCTGGGGCTCAGACTGAAGTCACAGAGCTTCCTGGACCAGCTCGACAAATACAATATTTGACGAAACACGAATTATCCGTTACTATAAGTTCAGTTTCATTGAATGAATAATTTGCCGTGTCTGCTCCAGATTATGGAGAGAGTGCATTGATCGGGAAAGTAGTGAACTGAATTGTCGCTTCAGCGAGCCGGGGAGAGTGGAAGCCTGGCGGGACAACGTTCATGAACAGGGCGCCCGGGAGTACGGAAGCGGCAGCATGAAAAGTGGATTTCGCGCGAAGCGTAATCAAGTAGGGTGGAACCGCGGGAGAAGAACTTATAGCTCTCGTCCCTATGTCTGTTCATCAGGCATGGGGGCGGGAGCTTTTTTGCATGTGGCAGGGACTGGAGAGAACTCTCCCATCGTCCGCCGCAGAATATAGAAGCTAGTGCCGCCTCCATCGCGCAGCAGCAAGAGACAGTCACAAGCAAGAGGCAGTACACACTTGTAAAGCGAAGGAGCCGGTAGTTATGAACTTTCAGCAGATGATTCTCACCCTGCAGCAGTTCTGGGCAGCCCAGAATTGTATTCTCGTCCAGCCGTATGATACGGAAAAAGGGGCGGGCACGATGAATCCTATGACTTTTTTGCGTTCCCTGGGTCCGGAGCCGTGGAAGGTTGCTTATGTTGAGCCTTCACGCCGTCCGTCCGACGGCCGGTATGGAGAGAACCCGAACCGTCTGTACCAGCATCACCAGTTCCAGGTCATCATCAAGCCATCACCCGATAATATTCAGGAGCTGTACCTGGACAGCTTGAAGGCACTGGGCGTAGATCCCCTGCTGCATGATGTGCGGTTTGTCGAGGACAACTGGGAGAATCCGTCCCTGGGCTGTGCGGGTCTCGGCTGGGAAGTCTGGCTGGACGGGATGGAAATCACCCAATTCACTTACTTCCAGCAGGTAGGCGGAATTGAAGCAAGTCCGGTAGCGGTGGAGATTACCTACGGTATGGAGCGTCTCGCCTCCTACATTCAGGATAAAGAAAATGTCTTCGACCTGGAATGGGTGGACGGCATGACTTACGGGGATGTGTTCCATCAGCCGGAAGTCGAGCATTCCACGTATACCTTTGAAGTCTCAGATGTCAAAATGCTGTTCAGCCTGTTCAACACCTACGAAGAGGAAGCCCGTAGAGCGATGGAGAATCACCTTGTCTTCCCGGCCTACGATTATGTGCTGAAATGCTCGCACACCTTCAACCTGCTGGATGCGCGCGGAGCAATCAGTGTAACCGAACGTACAGGTTTCATTACAAGAGTACGTAATCTTGCCCGCACCGTAGCGGCAACATATCTGGAGGAACGCGAGAAGCTGGGCTTCCCGCTGCTGAAGAAAGAGGGTGCTGACCTTGTCTAAGGATATTCTGTTCGAGATCGGTCTGGAGGAAATCCCTGCACGCTTTATCCGCGCGGCTATGGAACAATTGAAGGACCGGACCGTGAAGTGGCTGGAAGCCTCGCGGATCAGCCATAGTGGCGTTACAGCCTATGCGACACCGCGCCGTCTGGCCGTACTGGTGAAGGATGCTGCGGAGCGCCAGGAGGACGTAAGTGAAGAAGTCAAAGGTCCGTCACGCAAAATCGCCCTGGATGCCAGCGGCGAATGGAGTAAGGCTGCACTGGGCTTTGCCCGCAGCCAGGGCGCCACACCGGAGCAGTTCACGTTCAAGGAGCTAGCTGGCGTCGAATATATCTATGTGACCAAGAGCAGCACCGGTATCGAAACAGCCTCATTGCTCTCGGAAGGCCTGTCAGGCATTGTAAGTGCCATGACTTTCCCGAAAAATATGCGCTGGGGTGCTTATGATTTCAAATTTGTCCGTCCGATCCGCTGGATGGTTGCTCTTTTCGGTCAGGAGATTATTGACCTTACGATTACCGGAGTCAAAGCCGGCAATGTGAGCCGCGGCCACCGGTTCCTCGGAGAAGAAGCGGTGATTGCTGAACCTGCCCTATACGTGGAAGCTCTGCGCAGCCAGCATGTGCTGGTAGATGTGAAGGAACGCGAAGAGCTGATTCTAAGCGGAATTCATAAGCTTGCGGAAGAGAAAAGCTGGAAGATTGCCATCAAGGAGGATCTGCTGGAAGAAGTGCTGTTCCTGGTAGAGACACCGACCGTCTTGTTCGGTACCTTCGACCCTGCCTTCCTCAATATTCCGCAGGATGTGCTGATTACCTCCATGCGTGAGCATCAGCGTTACTTCCCTGTTTTTGGAGCAGACGGCAAGCTGCTGCCATTCTTCGTAACCGTGCGTAACGGCAATGCCGTCTCGCTGGATGTTATCGCCAAAGGCAACGAGAAGGTGCTGCGCGCCCGGTTGTCGGACGCCAAGTTCTTTTATGAAGAAGATCAGAAGCTGCAGATTAACGATGCGCTGGCCAAGCTGGAGAATATCGTCTATCATGAAGAGCTGGGCAGTGTCGGTGACAAAGTGCGCCGTATCCGCGCGATTGCAGACCGTCTTGCTGTGAAGCTTGGGCTGCCGGCAGGAGCTGCTGCTGAAGTCAGCCGGACTGCGGATATTTGCAAATTCGATCTGGTTACCCAAATGGTGGGTGAATTCCCTGAGCTTCAAGGCACGATGGGTGAGGATTATGCCCGCAAGGCCGGTGAGCCTGAGCAGGTGTCGAAAGCGGTCTTCGAGCACTATCAGCCGCGATTCGCCGGAGATGCTGTTCCTTCTACACAGGCAGGCCTTGTAGTCAGTCTTGCCGACAAAGTCGATACGATTGTTGGCTGCTTCTCCATTGGAATCATCCCGACCGGTTCCCAGGACCCCTATGCGCTGCGCCGTCAGGCGGCAGGCATTGTACAGATCGTGCTGGAGCATCAGCTTAATATCAGCCTGGAGGAGATTTTTGCCGCGGCGCTGGAAGTTCATGAAAGTTTACGGTCAGAGAAACATTTCACCCCTGAACTGCGTATTAACCTGTACGAGTTCTTCGGCCTGCGCGTCAAACGGCTGCTGTCTGACAACAATGTCCGCTATGACGTTGTGGATGCAGCACTAGCCGCAGGGTTCGATGATATCGTTGATGTAGTAAGCAGAAGCCTGGCCTTGATGAATGCGGTGACAGATGTGGCAGATTTCAAAATCACTGTGGATTCACTGACCCGTGTCAGCAATCTGGCCGCCAAAGCCCCGGAAGGTGCAGTGATCGAACCTTCACTGCTTAAGGAAGAGGCGGAGCAGAAGCTGTACGATACTTGGCAGAGTATTCATGAGCCTTACCGCGCAGCACTGGAAGTCAGACATGCTGCTGAAGCGCTGCAGATTCTGTCGGGCCTGAAGGATGCCGTTACCGGATTCTTCGATTCGGTTATGGTTATGGCTGAAGACGAGGCGGTTCGCGTTAACCGTCTGGCGCTCTTGTCAGGCATTCATGCGGATTCCAGATTGTTTGCCGATTTCAGCAAGCTGGTGTGGTAATCACGGGCTGTTTTAAGTAATGTTTGTGATTTTATGGTATAGATCGAGGGTTTAGGGTATAAATATACGGAACGGTGCCAATGCGTAAGTTGACATTCGTTCCGTATTTATGCTTTACGAAAGAAGGATTTTGCCGGGCACGGAGCGTAATATATATTACACGGGAATTTGGTGAGGCTTGTGGTAATGTCCCAGTCCAGAAAGATTGTCGTTGATGGGGATGCTTGTCCGGTCAAGACGGAGATTATTGCCGTGGCCCGCAGCTTTGGCCTTCCGGTGCTGATGGTTTCCTCCTACGATCATGTGCTGAGAGCCGAAGAAGGCGTTACGGTGGTCCAGGTGGACCGCGGGGCTGACAGTGCCGATTTGTATATCGCCAACCATATTGCTGCAGGAGATGTCGTAATTACGCAGGATTATGGACTCGCGGCGCTGGCGCTGGGCAAACGCTGCAAGGTGCTCTCGAACCGTGGACAGGAATATGAGGATTCCAAAATGGATTTTATGCTGGAGGGCAGACATGCCCGCGCGGTAGAACGCAGACGGGGCCACTATTCCAAGGGGCCAAAAGCGATTACCGCAGAGGAAAAAACTTTTTTTCAACATAAACTGACAAAACTTTTGAGAATTTTGCAGGAGAATGTCTAGCTGTAGCGAATTATATTTATTTGTTAAGAGATGAAGGTGGTTGAAGTGGCTAGCGGACATGGTACGATTCCCGAAGAGGTTATCGAGAACGTGCTGGCACGGCATGATATTGTCGATACAGTCAGTAAGGTTGTCCAATTGTCCAAGCAAGGCAAATATTTATGGGGCCTCTGCCCGTTCCATTCGGAGAAATCGCCTTCCTTCACCGTCACCCCTGACCGGGGGGTCTTTCATTGCTTTGGCTGCGGTATGGGCGGAAATGCCATCAAATTCAGGATGGAAATCGAAGGATTATCTTTCCCCGAAGCAGTCAGAATAATGGCGGAAGAGAGTGATATCCCCGTTCCTGAGGGTAGAGGCGGGGCCATGGCTCCGCCTGATCCGGAGCGGGACAGGCTGATTCAGGCCTATGAATTATCGGCGAAGTTTTATCATTTTTTGCTGAAGAACACGGAATACGGCACTGCCGCCATGGATTACTTAAGAACCCGGGGCTTCAGCGACAAAATGATCGACCAGTTCCAGATTGGCTATGCGCCTGACCGCTGGGACACGCTGCTGCAGTTTCTGGAGAAACGCAGCTTCGATCTCGCCGAGATGGAGAAGGGCGGGCTGCTGTCCGTCCGGGGAGAGAACAAAGGATATCTGGACCGCTTTCGCGGCCGGGTTATTTTTCCGATTGCGAACCGGATGGGCAAGACGATCGCCTTCGCCGGACGAATTCTCGGGGAAGGGCAGCCGAAGTATCTGAACTCCCCAGAGAGCCGGTTATTTAACAAAAGCCGGATTCTGTACAATCTGCACCAGTCCAAAGCATCCATCCGCAAAACGCGGCAAATCGTCCTGTTCGAGGGATACGGTGATGTCATTTCGGCTTGGGAGGCAGGTGTGCATAACGGGGTAGCCACGATGGGAACATCGCTCACCGAGGGTCATGTGGCATTGATGAAGAGCCTCGGGGATGAGATTGTGCTTGCCTATGATGGAGATAAGGCTGGACAAGCCGCAGCCCTTAAGGCTATTCCCCTCCTGGAAGACAGCGGGCTGAGAGTTAAGGTTGCACTGCTGCCAAGCGGTCTGGACCCGGATGAATTCATCTCCCGGCATGGCGGGGACAGGTTCAGGGAACAGGTGATTGACTCTGCGGTGTCCTCCATCAAATTTAAGCTTATATATCTGAAAAAAAACCATATACTCCTAGAGGAAGACGGCAAAATTGCCTATGTCAAGGAGGCTCTGGAGATTATCGCCGGGCTTCATTCTTCAACGGAGCGGGAGGTGTACCTGCGGGAAATCTCCTCCGAACTTGAGCTGTCCTATGACAGCTTGAAGCAGGATTGCAATTTACTTCGGGCCTCCATGCAAAAAAACAACCCCGAAGGGGATAATAACGATAAAAGGTGGAATAATGGTAGGCATAAAAAAGGGCAAGTGCAGACACCTACATTACTGCCTGCTTACCATGTTGCGGAACGGCGCCTTTTGTCATTCATGATTCAGGACCCGGAAGCGGCGGCCTATGTGGGTGAACGGCTCGGGGAAGAGTTCAATATTGATGATCATGCGGCAATAGCCGCTTATCTATATGCTTACTATGCGCAAGGCAAACCACCCGGCATCAGCCGGTTTCTATCATCGCTTCAGGATGACCGTCTGGAGAAAACCGCAACGGCAATCTCCATGATGGACACCCCTCCGGACTGGAACACGCAGGTGCTGGACGATTGTATTCGTGAAGTGCAGAAGTATCCTCTGCTGCGCAAAATTGAGCCCAAGCGTGAAGAGATGATCCAGGCGGAGAAATCCGGTGACTTTTTGCGTGCAGCACAAATAGCAAGTGAAATTTTAGCCCTAGAGAGACAATGAGAAGTTGACAGGATGTACCTAGGGAGGAGGGAGTCGAATTATGGCGAACGATCAGCACACTGAACTGGAAGCGGAATTTACTCTGGATCAGGTTAAGGATCAGCTTATTGATCACGGCAAGAAAAGATCATCACTCAATTACAAAGATATTATGGAGAAATTGTCACCATTTGATCAGGACCCTGAGCAGATGGAGGAATTCTACGAACAGCTCAGCGATCTGGGGATCGAGGTTGTGAATGAGAATGATGAAGAGGTGAACAGCCTCCGCCCAAGCGAGGACAATGAGGACAAAGAGGGAGATGACTTCAGCTTTGACGATGATTTGTCGCTGCCTCCGGGTATCAAGATCAACGACCCCGTCCGGATGTATCTGAAGGAAATCGGCCGTGTGCCGCTGTTATCGGCTGACGATGAAGTGGAACTGGCGATGAGAATCAAGAACGGCGATGAGGAAGCGAAGCGGAGACTGGCAGAAGCGAATCTGCGGCTCGTGGTCAGTATCGCCAAGCGTTATGTGGGCCGCGGGATGCTGTTCCTGGATTTGATTCAGGAAGGCAATATGGGTCTAATCAAAGCGGTTGAGAAGTTTGACCATAACAAAGGGTTCAAATTCAGTACCTATGCAACCTGGTGGATTCGCCAGGCGATTACACGTGCGATTGCCGACCAGGCGCGTACGATCCGTATTCCGGTGCATATGGTCGAAACCATTAACAAATTGATCCGGGTCTCCCGTCAATTGCTGCAGGAGCTGGGACGCGAGCCGTCGCCGGAAGAAATTGCGGCAGAGATGGAGCTTACCGTTGAGAAGGTTAGAGAGATTATGAAGATCGCCCAGGAGCCGGTATCCCTTGAGACACCTATCGGTGAGGAAGATGATTCGCATCTGGGAGATTTCATCGAGGATCAGGAGGCGTTGGCGCCTGCAGATGCAGCGGCTTATGAGCTGCTGAAGGAACAGCTGGAGGATGTACTGGACACGCTCACGGAGCGTGAAGAGAATGTGCTTCGGCTACGCTTCGGACTGGATGACGGCCGGACGAGAACGCTGGAGGAAGTGGGCAAGGTGTTCGGCGTTACCCGTGAGCGGATTCGTCAGATCGAAGCTAAGGCGCTGCGTAAGCTGCGTCACCCGAGCCGCAGCAAGCGGCTGAAGGATTTCCTCGAATAGGCTATACAACCGGACCTTCTGCTGCACGGTGGCAGGGGGTCCTATGTGTTTGTGGGGGGTCCCGCTTGGCGGGGGTTCTTGCTATACGGTGAAGGCAAGTTCTGGAAAGAGGGATGCCGGTTGAATCTGGAGAAACGTGACACTATATTAAGAGAAATCCAATACTGGAGAAGAAGCAAGCTGCTGCCCGAGCAATACTGTGACTTCCTGACCAACCTCTATGATGAGGATCAAGCAGAGATGAAAGACAGCAATCCGGTATCCTTGCGGAATCTCCAGCAGGGAAGCATCAAAATTTGGCTGTTTGGTTTTGGAATTATTTCCTTGATTTTCTTGATTAGTCTTTATTTTAGCGTTTTTCCCTGGCCTTTGCAACTTGGAACGGCGCTCAGTGTCTTAATTATTTGTTATGGATATTCGGCTATTTATTTGAACCGCAACAAGATGATCAGTCTGATGCTGGCGGGAATTGGCAGCGTATTAACGCTGGGATTCGGACTCTGGCTGATTGAGCTGCATGATCTTGATCCGGCTTTCTGGAGGCCTTTGTTAATTGCAGGCTGCGGTCTTTTATGGTGCGTGCTGGGATTCTTACTGCGCATCGGACTACTTCACTTCTGCGGATATGCCTTTTGGGCACTGCTGTATGCAGGGTTCTTCGGCCAGGTACGGCCGGATGCATCTATGCTTGAGCTGGAGCTGCTCTGGCTGCCGCTGTGTGTACTCATGATCTGGATGAGCTGGCTGCTGTATCACAAGGTCAGCGGGGTCTCAGGAGTGTATCTGGGCGTTGGAGTCTCCCTCTGGCTGATGCCGGAGGTGGATGCGTTGTGGCTCAGATCGGGATTCCCCGAATGGACTACACTTGTATTAATACTGAAGATAGCAGTGGGGCTTGCGCTGCTGTTCCTCTTCAGAAAAAAATGGATAACGTGGGTGGCCTCATGAACAACGTAAAATTATCAGACCGGCTTCAGCTGCTGCTGGAGCAGGTGCCGCAGGGCAGCAGACTGGCCGATATTGGATCGGATCACGCGCTCTTGCCGGTTGCGGCTGTACAGAGCGGAATAGCTCCTGCTGCCATTGCAGGCGAAGTGAATCCTGGTCCCTATGATGCTGCACTCCGGGGCGTAGCAGAAGCAGGGCTCGGCGGACAAATCACCGTACGGCGCGGAGACGGGCTTGAGGTGCTGGAGCCTGGAGAAGCGGACTGCATCACCATTGCCGGTATGGGCGGATCATTGATCGCAGCTATACTTGAACGCGGTCGGAAGCTGGGTAAGCTGGCCGGAGTGAAGACCCTTGCGCTGCAGCCGAATGTAGGCGAGGATATTCTCCGCCGCTGGCTGCTGGATAACGGCTGGGTGCTGGTCTCGGAGCATATTTTGGAAGAAGACGGCAAACGGTATGAGATCCTGACAGCTGTTCCTGAAGATGCTGAAGCTAAGCGGACGAATGAACAGCTCTACAGCGAATATGCTCTCGCTGGAGGCAAGGTAGTCTGTGACCAAGCGCTGCTGCTGCAGATGGGACCCTGGCTGCTGCAAGCACCGAATGAAGTGTTCGCGGCTAAGTGGCAGGGGGAAATCGCCAAGCTGGAAGGGATTCTAAGCTCGCTGTCGCGTTCAGAGCTGGAGGCGGCAGAAGAGAAGCGCAGCAAGATCAGACTGCAGATTAAGCGGATTACGGAGGTGCTGGAATGTTTGCCAAAGGACAGACTGTAATTGGATACATGGAGCAGCTTGCCCCGAAGCATCTGGCGGAGGAATGGGATAATGTCGGGCTTCAGGTAGGCAGCCTGCAGAAGGAGATTACCGGCGTACTGGTTGCTCTGGATGTCAATGAGCATATCGTGGACGAGGCGGTGGCCAAGGGCTGCAATCTGATTATTGCTCATCATGCTGTTATTTTCCGGCCGATCAAAGGCATTCTTACCGATACTCCCATGGGCCGGCTGTATGAGAAGCTGATCAAAAACGACATTGCCGTGTACATCAGCCATACCAATCTGGATGTGGCAGAAGGCGGAATGAACGACTGGATGGCGGAAGCGCTGGGCATTGAGAACGGCGCACCGATCAAGGATATTCATACGGAGCAATTGTCCAAGCTCGTGGTATTTGTGCCGAAGGATCATCATCAGAAGGTGCTGGATGCCGTCCTGAACGCCGGAGCGGGCTGGATTGGCAATTACAGCCATTGCAGCTTCAATATCGAAGGCTATGGAACCTTCATCCCGCAGGAAGGCACAGACCCGTATATCGGTACGCCGGGCAAGCTGGAGCGCGCTGAAGAAGTCCGTATCGAGACGATTGTGCCGCATACCATCCGGAACAAAGTCGTACAGGCCATGCTGAAGGCCCATCCGTACGAAGAGGTGGCCTATGATCTGTATTCTATGGACCTCAAAGGCCGCAGCCTTGGACTTGGACGGGTGGGGAAGCTGACAGAGCCAGCCACGCTTGGAGAATTCGTCGAAACGGTCAAACGCGGGCTGGATGTGGAGAGCGTACGGGTCGTTGGAGATCTGAACCGTCCGATCCGCAAGGCAGCAGTGATGGGCGGGTCCGGTGCCAAGTACTACAACAGCGCCATCTTCAAAGGGGCCGATGTGCTGGTGACGGGAGATATTGATTACCACACTGCGCAGGATGCGCACCTGGCTGGTATCGCATTGATCGATCCGGGTCATAATGCGGAGAAGATTATGAAGGAGAAGGTGGCCGAATTTCTGTCCGGCAAGCTGACTGAGCATAAGTATGGCACAGGGGTACATGCTTCTGCGCTGAATACCGAGCCTTTTCATTTCATGTAACTGTATTTCAGGGAGACTGTAATTATTTACACTTGTGCGGGCTTATGCATATCTGTATAATATACAATGTTGTTTCGGAAAGTTTGACAGACAATCGCCGGTATGCGTGTGAACGTATGCGGGAGGAAAGTCCGGGCTCCACAAGGCAGGGTGCTGGATAACGTCCAGTCGGCGCGAGCTGAAGGATAGTGCCACAGAAATGGACCGCCGATGGCCGCTTTCGGGCGGCACAGGCAAGGATGGAACCGAGGTGTAAGAGACCCCGAGGAACGCTGGTGACTTCGTTCCTGGTAAACCCCATCTGGAGCAAGACCTAATGAGACGCAGCAGCTTCCTTAACCGGGAGCCGCAGCCTTCGCCTGAGGCGCGTCTAGGTTGGTCGCTGGAGCTGTGCAGTAATGTATGGCCTAGATAGATGATTGTCGCTTATGGTGGGAGGGTAGTTCCCGTTTGAACCACAACGAGCACAGAACCCGGCTTACGGCAAACTTTCCTAACTGACAACTATGACTATCTCTCAATAGCTAATACGTTAATAAAACAGCGATTCTCCGGTTACTTGGAGAATCGCTGTTCTGCGTTCCGGGCCTGTCCAGAGTAGCGTACACGCTTGAATTATAGAGGGAGCAGGCGCTGCTCATAACGGGACAGTGCAGTCTCCAGCCGCTTCACGGCAAGCGGAAGCAACTCCGGCCGTGTATGAGTGAAATTCAGGCGCATGGCATTCCTCAGCGGCTGCTCGGAGTAGAACACTTCACCGGGAACAAAGGCCACCCCCTCCTCTACGGCAAGCGGCAGCAGATCGGCAGTATGGATATGGGCAGGCAGGCTCAGCCATAGGAACATGCCGCCGCGAGGCTCCAGGAAGCTCGCTTCCTGCCAACGCTGCGAAGAGAGCTCTGCCGAGAGCAGCCTCATCCGTGACTTATACTCCCGGGAGATCCGGCGGATATGTGCTTCAAGGTCGAACACGAGCAGTAGCTCATGCAAGGCCCGCTGATCTATCGTACTGGAGTGCAGATCGGCTGCCTGCTTGGCCTTGGCGAGTATCTGGACCAGCTCCGCAGGACCCGCGATCCAGCCTGTGCGCAGCCCGGGTGCTGCAATTTTGGAGAAGGTGCCTGTATAGACCACACAAGGATCGCCGCCCAGTCCTCTGTCAATAGCAGCCAGGGTAGGCGGATAAGCTTGCGGTGATTCATCAAAGGCAATCTCCCCGTACGGGTTATCCTCCAGAATCAGCACACCATATCTCCGGCACAGTGCCACCACTTGTTCACGGCGTTCTCTGCTCCAGGTTGCACCTGTCGGATTGTTGAAGGTAGGCACAGCGTACAAGAGCTTAGGGCGGTGTGTGCGGAGCTGCTCTTCCAGATGCTCTGGAAGCATTCCTGCATGATCGCTCATCACAACCTGAATGTCGGCGCGGTAAGAACCCAGGACCTGCAAGGCAGCAAGATAAGTCGGTGCCTCCACAAGCACGGTGTCCCCCGGATCAAGCATTATCCTGCAGAGCAGATCTATTGCTTGCTGGGAGCCGGTAGTGAGGATCATTTCATGGGCGGACACAGGCATACCCTGCTGCCCCAGTCTGGCCGCGATCTGTTCCCGCAAGGGAAGATAGCCTTCAGTCAGTCCATATTGCAGCGCAGTAGGACTGCTCGTCAGTACACGGCTGTAAGCCTCCCGGATCGCCTCTGCCGGAAACAGCTCTTCAGCAGGCAGTCCGCCTGCGAGCGAGATGATGTCTTTGCCCTGTGTAATTTTGAGAATATCGCGGACAGCGGAGGACCCCAGATGGTTTGTCATTTCCGCATAGTTGATCTTCATATTCATGCTCCCTGCTATTCTGAATTTTGTAGTATCATAACGTTATAGCGGTATAACAGTAAAGCGGTAAATATAACAGTCAGGAGGAAGCAGCCATGCATATTGAATTACTCCGTAGCGGCGACAAATCGCTGCCGCAGCAGATCAGTGAGACGATCTCCCAGCGGATAACCTCAGGACTGCTGCAGCCGGGTTCCCGGCTGCCGTCCGTCAGAGGCCTGTCTTCCTCCTTGAAGGTAAGCCAGGTAACGGTAAGCAAGGCTTATGCAGACCTGGAGACACGAGGGCACATCCTGTGCAGCCAGGGCAAAGGCTGCTATGTAACCGATCGGGAGCCAGGCAAGCAAGGCGCAGCAGCCGGATGGCAGGACGGTTACGATGACTATCTGCCCCGGGCCCAGCTATGGCGTAATTTCGATGTTACAGAGGTGGACTATCCCTTTCACCTGGCGGCCATTCACAGCAGCCTTCTCCCGCTCGGGACGATTGGAGCGACGATGGCGGCTCTCGTAAGGGAACAGCCGGAGCTGATGGCCACCTACGGTAACTTCCAGGGTGATCCGGAGCTGCGCGAGGTGATGCGCAGGCATCTGCAGAGCCGCGGAATCCGGCTTAGCTCCGGTGATTTGATGATCACCAGCGGCTCCCAGCAGGGGATTGATCTTGTGGCCCGGACGTTCGTTGGTCCGGGGGATACCGTGTATCTGGAAGCGCCCAGCTACACAGGGGCGATTGATGTTTTTGCCGGGCGGGGAGCAGAGATGATCTTCGTTCCGATGGACGGGGAAGGTATGAGGGTAGACAAGCTGACAGCAATGTGTGACCGGAAGCCGCCTAAGCTTATCTATACCAATCCGACCTTTCAGAATCCTAGCGGAGTCACGATGAGCATGACAAGAAGACAGCGGCTGCTGGAGCTTGCCCGCAGCTACCACTGTCTCATTGTGGAGGATGATCCGTTCAGTGACCTGTATTTCCATCAGCCGCCTCCGGCTTCCATCAAGTCGATGGATACCGCCGGGCATGTAGTGTATATGAAGAGCTTCAGCAAGGTCCTGGCCCCCGGCTGCAGAATCGCCTGTGTTGCCGCTGAGGGCAATATTCTCTCCAGGCTGATCGCTGCCAAGTCTGCGAGTGACCTCGGCAGTCCGCTGTTGACCCAGCGGGCCGTATTACCCTTCATAGAACGCAAATATGAGGACTATGCAGCGAAGCTGAGGATAGCGCTGCGTATGCGTCAGGAAGCGGCGGCGAAGCTGCTTAAGCAGTATGCCCCGGCCGGGGTAACCTGGCGATTGCCGGAGGGCGGCTTGAATCTGTGGCTGCAGCTGCCGGATTCTCCTGCGATTGACAAGCTGCATGCCCTGGCTGAGCAGGAAGGAATTTCGTTCCTGCCGGGCGATGTCTGCTATGCCGGTGATATGCCCTCACGGCATATCCGGCTATGTTATTCGCAGCTTACGCAAGAAGGCATGGAGCGTGGACTCCGGCAGTTCCTGCTGCTGCTGGAACGGCATTTGCGCTTCGGCAGCTAGCTTATTGCTATTGTATAGAGTTCAACTGTTTGCCGACATGCTGCGGGAACAATTGCAGCGGAACCTCGCCTCCGCCTGCCGCCTGGAGGGTGCGGTAGATATCGACCTGGCCCCAGCCGTAATATTTATCATGTCCGGCATTCCCCAGATCCACAGCGTTAGTAGTCAGTAACTCCGTGACCTCCTTATTGGTCAGTGCAGGATTGAGCGAGCGCACCAGCCCGGCCAGGGCGGCCACATGAGGACTGGCCATCGAGGTACCGGATAATGCCGCATACTGGTTATCAGGATAGGTGCTGGCAATACTCTCCCCCGGGGCAGCTACATCAATGTATTCCCCGTAATTGGAGAAGGAGGCTCTGTCTCCGGAGGCGTTGGTTGCAGCTACCGCAATAACCTCTTCATATGCCGCCGGATAACCGGGACGCTCCGTATTGTCATTACCTGAAGCGGAGACAATGACGATATCGCGGTCGTAGGCATATTTAATGGCATCATGCAGAAACTGTGAGTCGGCATAGTTGCCAAGGCTGAGATTAATCACCTTGGCACCCTGGTCAGCCGCCCAGATGATCCCTTCGGCAACCGAATAGGTCGTGCCCGCCCCGGAGTTGTCGAGTGCTTTTACCGGAAGAATCTTGTTGTACCAGCTGATTCCGGCCACACCCTCCTGATTATTGGTCAATGCTCCGATAATGCCCGCAACATGCGTTCCATGGCCTACATCATCATCCGGTGTGGAGCTGTTAGTGATCGCATTATATCCTGTAAGCAGTTGCCCCTTCAGGTCGGGGTGGTTCGCTTGAACACCGGTGTCCACAACGGCTACGACGACTTCCTTGCTGCCCTTGGACAGATTCCAGCCCTGCGCAGTTTCAATCGCCGGCAGATTCCACTGGTAAGTCGAGAAGAGCAGGTCATTGGGCGTAATCACGTTAGCCCCTGTATTTTCGCTGGCCGCATCATTGGTTAAGTACATATAGTGAGGCTCTGCGTACAGCGGATGCCACTTATTAGCGAAGTAAGTTTTGAGCTGGGAATAGCTCATTTGGTCTGAACGGAAGACATAAGCGTAGCCCAGCTTGCGCGGGGCCTTACAGCGGATATCGGCAGCGATCGTCTGAAGCTGTGCCGCAGTGGGATGCCCGTTAGGGAACCGGACTACGATCTCATTCTCGTAATAATGGCTGGCATTCTCATTGTCATGTCCTGTCTTGACCGTGATATCCTTCAGGGTATCCGCATGTACGGACTCAATACGGTACTTGCCTTCCTTCGGATACGGGATAAGCCGCAGATTCTTGAGCTGATGCAGAGCAACCCGGTCCAGAATCTTCTGATTAATCAGGGCGATGACCGCAAGCTGGCCTTCCCGGTTACGCTGGGCAACGAAGTAATACTTTTTATCGCCGATTATAAAGGAAGGGGACTCATAGGCCTGGTGGCCTTTGATGGCTGATTTTGCTGTATTCAGGTATTGGAGCAGCAGCTTATTCTCCTGGTCGGTTCCTTCAGGCAGGGAGGATTTATAGGTAGTCGTCTTATGTGTGCGGAAATCAACCAGCATCAGCAGGGTAATATGTCCGTGTCCCTGCTGCAGGCTAGTGGCATATGCTGAAATATCCTCAGGCGAAGCGCCATGGATATCCGCCAGCAGCGTGCTTAGATGTCTGTTTACATCCGCGCGGTTCAGCTGGTCAGTGGCCGTTACATCCTGGACAAGAGCGGCTTTTTTAATGGTTTTCTCCTGCGGGGGATTAGGAACTGAGGCTTGTCTGAGTGTACCGCGGTCCTCCGGCCGCAGGGCAAAGGTGAGCAGCAGCACAGTCAGCGCAGCAGTGACCAGACCGGCGACGGTTAAATTTTTACGGGACATGATTTCCGCTCCTTCATCGTTATAGAATACCTGTTAGGGTTAGAAGGGAGGGCATGTTTTATGCATCATAGAAAAGGATACCGCCGTCCTTGGTTTTATGTTAATATCAGAAAGTAAGCGCCTTCCAGGGTTTTGAATTTGCGTCCGGGTGGAGGCATAAGAGATTTTGTGATACTATCAAGAGAGTACAACAACTACAAATGCAAGGAACAATAAGGGGGAGCAATCGCCATGTCAGCAGCCAATGTGCAGAAATTGTGTGAATCGACAAGAGAAAAACTTAAATCCGTAATCGAAAAAATGGAACTGTTCCTGAACGAGCATGCCCTGCCGCAGCTTGTTACCGAAAAGGATGAAGAAACGCTACATTTCTATCGGGGGTTCTTGTCCGATCTCCGCCATCTGCTGGTGTTCTCGGAAATGTCTTATGAGAAGCTTGGGCTTGCACTGCGCCGCGCTACCTTTGATGAAGTCTTCGCGCAAAAAGCGCTATATAATGTATATCATCTCGGAGTTAATAATTTCTTCTATCCCAAGAATGAGAGCTATTCGGAAGATGGACGATATGCTTATACCGGCCAGGATGCGATCCGTTTCCGTAAGAAGCCTGTCCGTCCGGCACGCGATATCATCATGGAGATCACCAAGGTATACGAAGAATTGCGCGATGATCTCACCTATTATGAGAATGATTATTTGACTGAGAAGCGGATGCAGAATCAGGTATAATTGATCCGTCGTTATCCAGTATATGAAGGTTCTGCCTAAGACCAGGTGTGTCATGTGATCATGACGTCACCTGGTCTTATTATATGTGCGCGGCATACATCAACTGGCAACGATCTGCCGCATAGCCGAAAATCACGGCGGGCATAATAGAAGCCGAGGTGATCATTATGACAAACGCCAAACCGCTTGTGAAGTGCAGTGTGAGCAACTGTCATTATTGGGGAGAACAGAACCTGTGCCGTGCCGAAGAAATTGTCATTGAGATTGATCAGCATTCAGGCAGCCGTTACATGGAAGAATATGCTGAAGAGATGACGGACAATAATCATCAGGACCATGCTGAGACTTCATCCGCCACCTGTTGTCTGACGTTTAAGCCGAACGCTTAGAGGGGGACCTTATGGATAATCCGAATGATGAACCCAAAGTGGACCGTTCAGAGCGCAGGAAAATTATTCTCAGGCCCCGCAGCAGGGTGGATTATCCCCGCAGGGACAGAAGACACAATGAGGAATACGCTGCCGAGCTCAGCCCTCCCGCGCAGCTTCAGAGAACAACCGTACGGGAAGAGGATCAGCGGTCAACCGGCGGTGTGAACGAAGGAGAGGACCGGAGAATCGGCTATATCGGCTTAGGATTCGGTGTGGTCTCTTTATTCATCTGGTCCATTATATTGGGGCCGGTTGCGGCTGTGCTGGGGTATTATGCTTATGCCAGAGGGCAAAAGTCAGCCGGTGCCTGGTCAATGGGGCTGGGAATAGTGTCTACGTTAAGTTATTTCGTCTTAATTCCTTTTGCCCGTTAGAGCAGACGGAACCTGCACATCTGATTTCAAAACAGGCTATCAGACCTAACTATGCAGGTCTGAGGTCTGTTTTTTAGCTTGTACATATAGTAATCGCCATGAATAAATAGTAAAATTAATCCGTATTTCAAATTTAAATTTTATGGGCTATGTTTAAATAGATTCAAACTGAAAGAGGGAATGGAGACATGTCAATCAATGCCGCTGCTCCAAGCGGCCAGCTGAAATGGGTGGATCTGAGAAGCTCAACCGTCAAGCGCGAAGCCGGTAAGGTCTCATCGCCTGAAGTCACGGGTTCATCAACAGCCGAGTTTGCCGCATTGCTTCAGCAGGCAGCCGTGCAGCCGCCAACTACTGGCAGCAGCAGTAGAAGCTCGTTAACTTCTCTGCCCGATGCTTCTTCCATGGATACTCTGCTGTGGCAGCAGCTTGGCGGAGCAGCAGAAGCCAAGGACAACATTTCCGGGGAAATAACAGCGACAGTGCCGACGGATTATGAAGAGCTGATCCAGACAGCCAGTGCGAAATACGGCGTCCCTGTGGATCTGATCAAGGCGGTAATTGACACAGAATCCTCGTTCAATCCTAACGTCGTATCTTCTGCGGGAGCCAAGGGGCTAATGCAGCTTATGGATGGAACAGCGAACGGATTGGGCGTCTCCGATCCTTTTGACCCGGCGCAGAGCATTGACGGCGGGGTAAGATACCTCTCTTACCAGCTTAAGCGGTATGACGGACAGGAAAAGATGGCTCTGGCCGCCTATAATGCCGGGCCGGGCCGGGTGAACAAGCTTGGCGTCAGCAACGATGCTGAGCTTATGGCGAATCTCTCCGCACTCCCGAAGGAAACTCAGGCCTACATTGCCAAAATAGAACGCGCCCGCGCGCAATACGCGGTATAATATAAAGGATCAAACGGATCTGCAATCCGCCGCTTACAGCGGCAGCAGGCCGTTTGATCCTTTTTGCAAATATAAAAAAAGGTCGGATTTTGCTATACTTATATTTCTCACTGAAATGATAAACAAAGGAGAACACCGATATATGCTGTATTGGGATTATGCCGCTGCTGCTCCCCCGTATGAAGAGGTTGTGCAGACCATGGAGCAGGTGATGCGGAAGCACTTTGCCAATCCTTCCTCCCTGCACCGGGCGGGAGAAGAGGCAGACAGGCTGGTGAAACGTGCACGGGAGGTGTGTGCAGCTGCGCTTGGCGTATTGCCGCAGGAGATTGTGTTCACCTCAGGAGCTACCGAGAGCAACAACCTGGCTGTCAAGGGGGCTGCGCTGCAATACCAGAGCAGGGGACGACATATCGTGACTACGGAGCTGGAGCATCCCTCAGTCTATGAGAGCTGTCTCCAACTGCAGAAGCTGGGCTGGGAGATTAGCTTCATTGCACCCGACAGCCAAGGTGTTGTCGAACCTTCGCGAATAGCAGCGGCGGTCCGTGCAGACACTGTGCTGGTCAGTGTAATGCATGTGAACAATGAGATCGGTACAGTACAGCCGCTGCGCGAGATCGGGCGCCAGGTGAAGGCTGTGAACCGCCGGACCCTGTTCCATGTCGATGGAGTGCAGGGCTACGGCAAGCTTGAGGTGGAGCTGAGGGACTGGCAGGCCGATCTGTACAGCTTATCAGCACATAAATTGCGCGGTCCGCGCGGAACAGGGATTCTATATGTCAGAGAAGGGGTAACGCTGTTTCCTATACTGACCGGCGGTTCCCAGGAACGGGGCCATCGTGCCGGAACAGAGAATGTGCCGAATATTGTAGCCTCAGCCAAAGCGGTGCGGATGAGCGGGGAACGGCGGCAGGAATTTACCACACGGATTCGCCCGCTGAAGACACGGCTGGAGAATTATATATCAAGAATCCCGGAGCTTGTATTGAACAGCAGCGGGGACGGGGCGCCGCATATTGTCCACTTCTCCTATCCCGGTATGAAGGGAGAGGTCATGGCCCGCAGGCTGGAGGAGCTTGGGATGGCGGTTGCCACACGTTCCGCCTGCTCCTCGCGGCTGGCGGAACCCAGCCGGATTCTGCTGTCAATGGGCAGGGATACCGCTGCTGCGCTTGGGGGCATAAGGATCAGTCTGGGGGATGGCCACACTGAACAGGATATAATACAGCTGGAGCAGGCCTTGCTTGCAGCCGTTCAATCTTTGAAGATTGCCGAAGGAGGCATGAAATAACTAATGACAACAATAGACACAGGAACCGGAGTGAAGAATGCCGGATACGGGAACAGCATGGAGTTCGCAGACATGCTCCTGCTACGCTTTGGAGAGTTTACACTGAAAGGGAAAAACCGCAGCCGGTTCGAGAAAACGGTATTGCGCCATGTGAAGGAAATGGTCAAGCCGTATCCGAAGGTGACGCTGAGCAGGGAATTCGGCCGGATTTATGTAGAGCTGAACGGTGAACCGGCGGGAGAATTAACGGATGCGCTCAAAAAAGTATTCGGGATCGCCTCGATTAGCCCGGTGAAGGTGGCACGCTCGGAATTCGAAGATATTCTGGATGCCAGCCGGACCTTCCTCCATATTGTGGCTCCGGCGGCCGGAACCAGCTTCAAGGTTAGCGCCCGCCGGGTGTGGAAGGACTTCCCTTATGGCTCGATCGAGATGAATAAGCTTGTAGCTACTCCGCTGCTGCAAGGCTATCCCGGATTGCTTGTAGATGTGAAGTCTCCGCAGCTGGAGCTGAGGATTGAGATCCGTGAAGGATACACCCTCATCTTCTGCGAGAATATTGCCGGTGTCGGCGGATTTCCGTTAGGCACGAACGGCAAAGCCATGCTGCTGCTCTCCGGCGGCATCGACAGTCCGGTTGCGGGCTGGTCATCCATGCGCAGAGGGCTGGAGGTAGAGTGTGTACACTTTTACAGTTATCCTTATACAAGCGAGCTGGCCCGGCAAAAGGTTGTAGATTTAACTCGGGTTCTGTCACGTTATGCCGGGGTGATCAAGCTGCATCTGGTACCGTTCACCGGGGTACAGACCTCCTTTACCGGGATCGGGCAGGATAATCTGATTATTACCCTGATGCGCCGGGCGATGCTGCGGATTGCTACAGGGCTCGCTGAGCGCGAAGGAGCGCTGGCTCTGGTTACCGGTGACAGTCTGGGCCAGGTGGCCAGCCAGACTTTGCCGAGTATGAATGTAATTGGCCGTGCCACCAGCCTGCCATTGCTGCGTCCGCTGGTGATGATGGATAAGAGTGAGATTGTGGAGCTGTCCCAGAACATCGGGACGTACGACTTGTCCATTCTTCCTTACGAGGATTGCTGTACGCTGTTCGTGCCCAAATCACCGACAACGAATCCGAACATGCGGATTGTGGACAAAATCGAAGCCACACTGCCCGGGTATCAGGCTCTGCTGGATGCTGCGGTTGCAGGAACGGAGACAGTGTCCATTACGCCATATGGCAACGAGAAGCCTAATGACTTAGTGCCGGCTCAGGCAGGGCTGGAGGAAGAGTGGTTCTAAATAGACAGGGATTATTCGGGGGGATTAAACAGAGCTTCCGCTGCGCGGAATACTGCTGTGCGTATGGCGGCGTTTCCAGTGACCGGCGGCGAGGATGCCCGCAATCACTGCGGCAATGAACAGATAGTGCAGCAACGGGTGTATGGTGAAGTAAGCGGCAATCTTCTGCTCACTGGCGATCATGCTGGAGGCTGTGAAGCCCAATACGGCTGAGCCGATATAGATAATCCAGGGGTATCTGTTGATCAGTCTGATGAACAGGGTACTGCCCCAGACGACAATCGGCACACTGATCAGCAGCCCAAGCACAACAAGCGTAATATTATGTTTGGCTGCACCGGCGATAGCAATTACATTGTCCAGGCCCATGGCGGCATCCGCTATAACGATGGTCCGCACAGCCGCCCACAGAGTGCCGCCCGCGTGAATATCCGTTTCCGTATTGTCTCCGGACAGCAGCTTGAAGGCGATGAGGATAAGCAGCAGTCCGCCGCATAGCAGCAGCCAGGGAATCTGAAGCAGCCACACGACCAGAATGGTGGCGATTATCCGCAGGACGACAGCGCCGCCTGTTCCCAGCAGAATCGCTTGTTTCTGCTGGCTTCCCTGAAGGTTCCGCGCGGCCAGACCGATTACAATCGCATTGTCGCCGGCCAGGATCAGATCCAGGAAAACAATATTGAGCAGAGATAATATGAAATCCACAGCGGATGTATTCATTCCGGATCACTCCTCTATACTCTGATATACGCTGGAATCCGGCTGCTCATGCTCAGTTTCTATAAAAAACGGGACAAGAAGCATAGCTTGTCGCCCCAGGGCATACATGTAGATACATGGAGCCCGGGGAGGTAGAGTTGGATGGATTCTTTATTGCTGCTTGGTGAGATATTGATGATTAATCTGGTGCTCAGCGGGGACAATGCCATGGTCATCGCGATGGCCAGCAAGAATCTTCCGGAGAAGCACCGGAAGCTGGCCGTCTGGTGGGGCGCCGCCGGAGCTGTCGCACTGCGCTGTATTCTGACCTTTGCCGCAGTGCTGCTGCTCAAGATCCCCTATATTCAGGCCGGAGGGGCAATGCTGCTGCTCTGGATTTCCTTCAAGCTGCTGCTTGAGGACGAAGGTGAACTCAGGATTGAGGGAAGCGCGAGCGTCTGGAAGTCGGTGCGCACCATTTTGCTGGCTGATTTCATCATGAGTCTGGACAATGTACTGGCGATAGCAGGACTGGCCAAAGGGGATCTGGCACTTATCGTGATCGGGATTGCGATCAGCATACCGATTGTAGTCTGGGGAAGCGGCATTATCGTAGGCTGGCTGCACCGCTTTCCGGTGCTGGTCTTCATCGGTGCTTATATCCTGGCGTATACCGCCGGTAACATGCTGCTGCAGGATGCCAAATTCGGCCCGGTGATTTCGTTCCTGCTGCCAACCCTTCACGCGCTATTGCCGATGCTGCTGGGTATCATCGTTGTGATAACGGGCATGGTTAAGCGCAGAACCCTGTCCGCAGGTTGAGAACCGGCAATACCGGCAATACTGAGGCTGTACCAAAAGCTGGAAGGCTTTGGTGCAGCTTTTTTCTTTATTATAATCGTCCAGTGCCTGAAGAATGATGGTGTTTTATGTCTTTATCAGATAAAATAAAAGGGAATGCTGTCGCCAGTGAAAAGACACGAATTTTGAAGGGATAGGTGAAAAATGTCTTCCAAAAATGACATGAAACTGGGTGTGTATATCGCAGCCGCCGGCCTTGTGATTCTGCTGGGCAAGCTGGGGGTGTTCGGTTTTCTGGGACGAACCTTGTGGCCGCTCATCATTCTGGTTCCGGGCCTGATCCTGCATGTGCTCTTTTTCACCCGCCGCGCTTCTGCATCAGTACTCATTCCTGCGGGCATACTAACGGTGTACGGCTTGCTCTTTGGCTTATGCAATACCTGGGGCTGGGATCTTATGAGGCATTTATGGCCTGCACTTCTGCTGGGTATCGCGGTCGGACTATACGAATATTCGCTGTATGCTTCAGCCGGAACCAGAGGATTGACAACCACCTCCGTGATTCTCGGGCTGCTTAGCCTGGTGCTGATTATTTTCACTCTGCTGGGTACCGGGGCGTTGTATCTGCTCGGCGCTGTACTGGTTGCTGCAGGTCTCTGGCTGATGCTGGGCAGAGGCAGACCGGGAAGCCGCAAGAAGTGGAACGGTGGCTGGTAAGCGGTGGACAAGCAGACCTTGATCCGCTGAATATGCCCCGTTGAATCAGCCTTATGGCAGAATTAGAAAAATTAAGCGAGCCTGGTAACGTTTTTTTTCAGAAAAAGACTTGCTTTTCATAGTACTTTCACTATAAAATTAAGGAATGTTGGAGCGTCGGCTTTCTGCCTGGCGCTTCTTTTGTGAGACTGCCGTGACATGCTATAAATTTAAACATTTTTAATTTGATAAATGAGAGGATTTGGATACAAATCATGCATTCAAGAAAAGATATCCGTAATATTGCGATCATTGCCCACGTTGACCATGGTAAAACAACACTCGTCGATCAGCTTCTTCAGCAGTCCGGGATTTTCAGCGCGCACGAGCACTTGCAGGAACGGGCCATGGACAGTAACGATCTGGAGCGGGAACGCGGAATCACCATCCTAGCCAAAAATACAGCAATTACCTATAAAGAGTTCCTGATCAACATCGTAGATACCCCTGGACATGCCGACTTCGGCGGTGAAGTTGAACGGATCATGAAGATGGTTGACGGCGTACTGCTCGTGGTTGACGCTTATGAAGGCTGCATGCCGCAGACGAAATTCGTGCTGCGCAAAGCGCTAGAACAGAACCTGACCCCTATCGTAGTCGTGAACAAGATTGACCGTCCGGCTGCGCGTCCGAAGGAAGTTATTGATGAAGTCCTGGATCTGTTCATTGAGCTTGAAGCCAATGACGATCAGCTTGAATTCCCGGTTGTGTATGCTTCTGCACTTAACGGCACATCAAGTATGGTCCCTGAGAAGCAGGATGACACGATGCTTGCCCTGTACGAAACAATTGTTGAGCATATTCCGGCTCCAACCGAAAAGATTGAAGAACCATTGCAGTTCCTGGTAACCCTGATGGACTACAATGAATACCTGGGCCGTATTGCCATTGGCCGCGTGAACCGTGGTGTAATCAAGCAAGGCCAGTCCGTGACTGTAATTATGCGTGACGGCAAGAGCAAGACTGCCCGGATTGAGAAGTTGTTCGGCTTCCAGGGTCTGAAGCGTGTGGAGACGGAAGAGGCTGGCGCAGGCGACATCGTTGCCATTGCCGGTATCAAGGATATCAACATCGGTGAGACCATTGCTGATCCGCAGCATCCTGAAGCTCTTCCGGTGCTGAAGATCGACGAGCCTACGATGCAAATGACATTCCTCGTGAACAACAGCCCGTTCGCAGGTAAAGAAGGCAAGTGGGTTACCTCCCGTAAGCTGCGTGAGCGTCTGTTCAAAGAGCTGGAGACCGATGTCAGCTTGCGTGTAGATGAGACAGATTCCCCTGACGCATTTGTTGTATCCGGCCGTGGTGAGCTTCACCTGGGTATCCTGATCGAGAACATGCGCCGTGAAGGTTACGAAATGCAGGTATCCAAGCCTGAAGTTATTGTTAAGGAAATCGACGGAGCCAAAATGGAGCCGCTTGAGCGTCTGATGATTGATGTTCCGGAAGAAAGCATGGGCGCTGTTATGGAAAGTCTGGGCACACGCAAAGCAGAAATGGTCAACATGATCAATCATGGTACTGGCCAGGTTCGCCTGGAGTTCCTGATTCCTGCACGTGGTCTGATTGGTTACAATACCTACTTCCTGACCCTGACCCGTGGTTATGGCGTTATGAACCATGCGTTTGACAGCTATGCCCCACTGATTGGCGGACAGGTTGGCGGACGTCACCAGGGCGTACTCGTATCCAGTGAAACCGGCAATACGACTCTCTATGGCATGATGGGAGTAGAAGACCGCGGTATTCTCTTCCTGGAACCGGGAACTGAAATTTATGAAGGCATGATTGTGGGTGAACACACCCGCGATAATGACATCATTGTAAATATCTGCAAAGAAAAACAGCTGACCAACGTACGTTCTGCTACGAAGGATGAGACTGTGAAGATGAAAACTCCACGTATGTTCTCACTGGAAGGTGCTCTTGAGTACCTGAATGATGATGAATATTGCGAAATCACTCCTAAATCTGTTCGTCTGCGCAAAAAGATCCTGAACAAGGGCGAGCGCGAACGTGTAGAGAAGCAGCGTAAAGCGGCGCAAGCCAGCCAAGCTTAAACTGCGATCCATTCAAGCCGCCGGATGAAGAATCCGGCGGCTTTTATTGTGGTTTTGCAGTATAAAACGGCTGTGGATGATATAATGTAAGCGATACTTATATCCGGGAGGAGTGACGGGTTATGCAGAGCTGGTTCGCAGAGCATCCAATTGTCGCTTACATTGTCATCTTTATTCTACTGACGTACGTGTATAACCGTGTATTTCGCGTTAACCAGAAGCTGCCTATCGGCAAAGAGATCGTACTCTACATCATGATGGCTGCGGGTTCGGGGATGCTGCTCATTTTCCAGCATGACAAGCTGCCGATTATCCAGTGCCTGCTGGTGGCTGTCGGACTGATGCTGCTTGTGCGTGTCCGCTATCTGGTAGAGGCCCGGCAGAAGCGGAAGGCTTCCGCTGCAGCGAAGCGTAACTAGGGCGCAACTTTTGCTGCCCATATTCGTCTAAGTTATTATAAAGTGATCTTATTCTACCTGAATGAAAAGGAACTAAATCAATTATGAATACAAGCAAGGGCGGTCTGCCACCCAGAAAGAACAGCCCGCAAGGAAGCACCAATAACAGACAACAGCCCAGATCAACGGCACCAGCTACAACCAAAAAATCAACCGCAAGCAAAAAGAAAAAGCCTAAAAAGCGCAGCTTCTTCTTCCGCCTGATGAGACTCCTGCTGGTCATTCTCCTGATTGCCGTATTGGCAGCCTTAGGTTACGCAGGATACTTGTACTGGAAGGTTGACCGGGGAGGATTCGGAGTGGATCAGCCGGTTCAGGCGGGACAATCCGCGTCAGAGAAGCCGCTGACCCTGCTTTTGCTAGGCACCGATAACCGTCCGAAGCACCCGTCCAACCTGACGGATGTGATTATGGTCGCGGCCTTGAACCCGGAGACCAAATCGGCCACTGTGGTTTCATTGCCCCGTGATACATACGTCGAGCTGAGCGGATACAAGAAGAGTAAGATCAACGCTTTTTACTCCCGCTTCAAGGGTAAAGAGAAGACCTCAGGCATTCTTGCCGAGGACGAGATGAAGAAGATGATGAGCAAATATCTGGACATTGAGGTTGATTATACAACGGTGCTGGATTTCCAGGGCTTCCGGGATATTGTGGATGAATTCGGGGGCGTAGACGTTAATATCAGCGCAAATATGTGTTATACGGACAGCGTGGACGGCACAGATATTAATCTCAAGAAGGGCCAAGCCCAGCTAAACGGAGACAAAGCCCTTGATTATGTACGTTACCGTAAGTCCAACTGCAAACCGGCTACGAAGCCTTCCGATGATTTTGAACGCAATAAACGCCAGAACGAGGTGCTGAATTCACTGATCTCCCAGATGCAGTCGCTGGGCGGTGTACTCAAAATCGGCCGGGTGCTGGACGCAGTGGACGATAACCTGGAGAGCGATATTGAAAATGCGCAGATTAAGAGTCTGATCGCCACCTACTGGGATATTTCCAAGGAGAATGTCGAATATGTGCCGGTTACCGGAACCTGGCGCAGTCCTTATGTATATATTAACGACAAAGAGCTTGAAGCGGCCAAGAAAAGCCTGCAGGACCGGATATCCGGTGTCTCTGCTTCCGTGGCGGCAGGCAGCCGATGAGCCAGGGTACATTCTCTGTAAATTGAATGCAAGTTTTGTCCTGTGCTATAATATAATAAATTGAATGTACTCATGCCGCATAGGGGGCCTGTAACTATGTCCGAAGCCGTTGCTCAGCTCAATGAAACTTTGCTAGCTATGCTGCAATCAGAAACCTTTGTTCTTCTTAATACTGTGGATGCAGAATCCGGAGGACCTACGTCGACTGCGATCTCCTGGATCTATGCAGTGAGCCCGTCTATTGTCCGGCTGGCTGTGGACCACCGCTCCCGGCTTGTGAACAACATGAAGGTGAACCCGCTGGTAACGATTACAGTGTTTGGTGAGGGGACTGTACATGCCATCAACGGCCGTGCTGCGGTTAGGCAGGACCCACTAGCGGATGTCCCGTTCAAGATGTGCTGTTTTGATGTTGAGATTGAAGCAGTCCGCAATGCGCTGTTCTACGGCGCCCATCTGGAATCTGCTCCAAAATATGCGAAGGTATACGATGCACGTGCGGCGGAGAAGCTGGACGGTCAAGTGTTTACCGCCATGCAAAAAGCCTAGTGTGCTGTCACTAGGCTTTTTACGTCCAAAAATAACAAGGATTTGTCATACGCTCTGCTATCGGGTATTCCCTTGCGGCTCTATATCCTCCGGAAGCTGCGGGATGATCCGGCCGATAATATCGGCCATTTCAGAAGCGAAGCCGGAGACCGGATTGCCCTTGGCAATATGCTTGCCCATCTCGGCCAGCCTGCTGCTGAGGTCCATGTCGGCAGTGACCAGGACTCTTACGCCTCTGGGGTCCTTGCGGATCGCTTCAGCTACAGAGTACTTCACGCTTCCGACCCGTGAACGGGTAAGCGCCCCGTCCACATCAATGCCGACAACGGCAAGATTGTTCATAACGACACAGTGGACGCCTTTGACACCGGGAACTCTTTTAGCTAATTGTTCAAAATGGTCCTTAAGTGCAACATCGCTGTCGCCCTTACCGCGTGCGGGTTGTCCCGATCCCGGTGTGGGTTCAATGGCAGTTGTACCATCTTCGGATAAAGTCCGTACTCCGCGGTTCCCCTGACGGTCTAAAGCCTTAGCCGATTGTTTATCCTGAGGAGAGGGTGATGTCTCTTTATTAGCGATACCGCAGCTTGTCAGCAGCAGCAGTACCAGCAACAGACACATTGATTTTCTCATATGTGCGTACTCCTTTCAGCCTGAGAATCAGTGGTTACTCTTATCTTGCCCTTGCTGAATAGAGTTATGTATGGATCAATCAAACCAGGCGCTGTGGAGGGGATAACATGAAAAAGATATTCGTACTGGACACCAACGTGCTGTTGCACGACCCCAATTCGATTTTTGCTTTTAAGGCGAATGAGGTGGTCATTCCTGCTGTAGTCCTGGAAGAAATCGACTCCAAAAAACGTAATGCCGATGAAATCGGCCGCAACGCCCGCACTGTGTCACGTTTGTTAGACGGACTCCGGGAGCTGGGCCACCTGCACAGCGGAGTGGTACTGGACCATGGAGGTACGCTGAAGGTAGAGCTTAACCACCGCAGCTTCGTAAAGGTACAGGAGATGTTCGGCGAAGTCTCGAATGACAACCGGATATTGGCTGTAGCACTTAACTATCTCCATGAGGAGAATGAGAAGGCTGATCCCAGTCCTGTGGTACTTGTAAGTAAAGACGTACTCGTCCGGATCAAAGCGGATGTGCTTGGCATAACTCCGGAGGATTATTTATCCGACCGCACCGGAGATCTGAATGAACTCTATAACGGCTGCCAGTCGCTGATGGCTCATCCATCGCTGATTGATGAGTACTACAGCCAGCGCTACCTGTCCACGAAGCAATTGTCGTTGTCCTATCCGCTATATCCGCATGAATTTGTGATATTGAAGGATGAGATTGGCAGCGGCAAATCTGCTCTGCTGAAGGTAAACAGCGACGCTTCCCGGCTGGAGCCGCTCTATCTCGGCAACGATGCAGTATGGGGGATCAGCGCCCGGAATGCCCAGCAGCGGATGGCACTTGAGCTGCTTCTGAATGATGACATTCCGCTGGTTACCATCACCGGCAAGGCGGGAACAGGCAAGACGCTACTGGCGCTTGCCGCCGGATTGTTCAAGGTGGAGGATGAGCATAAATACAAGAAGCTGCTGATTGCCCGCCCGGTTGTTCCGATGGGTAAGGATATCGGGTACTTGCCGGGAGAGAAGGATGAGAAGCTCCGTCCATGGATGCAGCCGATTTATGATAACCTGGAATTCTTGTTCGATACAAAGAAAGCAGGGGATATTGATAAAATATTGATGGGCCTGGGAAGCATCCAGGTAGAGGCTCTGACCTATATCCGCGGACGCTCGATTCCGTCACAGTTCATTATCATTGATGAAGCGCAGAATCTGTCCCGCCATGAAGTGAAGACCATCGTCTCCCGTGCCGGTGAAGGCAGCAAGGTGATCCTGATGGGTGATCCCGAGCAGATTGACCATCCTTATCTGGATGCGGCGAGTAACGGACTCAGCTATATCGTGGAGAAGTTCAAGCAGCAGGGCGTCAGCGGCCATATCACTCTTGAAAAGGGTGAGCGTTCGCATCTGGCTCAGCTGGCTGCGGATTTGCTGTAGTCACTCAAGGCTCCAAGCAGCGTGGTAGTAACCATATGTCTGGATTTATCGGATTCGGTTCTACTAGCTTGGTTTACTGGCTGATATTCTTTACTCAGTCAGAGATACTTGTTTTACCAGCCGGGAGATGACCACTCCCGGCTTTTACCTGCTCGCCCCCGGAAGCGGCGGGAGGGGATTTGGCTGGGATTAGCTGGAGCAACATGGCGATAGCACCGGAGGGGGAATTTGGAGCTGTAGGAGGGGCAGCGTCCGCCTTTGACTCCGGATTTCAACCGCACACAGCGGTCTAATCGAAGAAATCTGGAGTCAACAGCGGCCGGAAGCCCAAATTTCACCGCAGGTGCGACTACCGCCCAAATTGCGGCCATGCTCTTCAGATACTTCGATCCCGCCGTTTCCTTCTATATAAAGAGAACGGTTTCACAAACGCAGACAAGGCTGAGCATCTCTGCTAAAATGAGGAATAAGAAACAGCCGAAGGAGAGAGAGCATGTGCTGAAACGCAAAAATTATTGGCTGCTGTTTGCTGTTCTGCTGCTGGCGCTGACAAGCTTGTCGCCCAGTATGGAGCTGGATACGGACAACGGTAACTATCCGCCCAGACAGCCGCCTGACCAATCAGAGCGTCCTCCTTCAGGTGAAGCAGGGGAGATTCAGAGCCTTAACATCCGCGTATCGCTTAGCCGCGAGGAATTCAGTGTCCTGGAGCGGATCAGCAAGAATTATACCTTGTCCAGCGGAGTTAACGTAATGCTTAAAAATGTAGATTCGGAAGACGGGGCGGCGCAGGTGCGGGAGGAATTGACCGTTGGGGCCAGTCCGGATATCGTGATGCTTGACGGTCACAGCATTTATGATCTGGCGACCAGGGGATATCTGCTTCCTGTAGATATCTATCAGAGTGTTCCGGGAAGCACGCCGCTTACGATGCTTATTCCGCAGATGCAGTGGAACGGATACAACTGGGGGGTGCCGCTGGATATCGATCCTTATGTGCTGGTATATTCCCCGGAACGGCTCGCCAAGCTGGGTCTGGCGCAAGCACCGACAAATCTGGAACAATGGAATGAGCTGCTTGCACGGCTGAAGGGTGAAGCGGAGAAGAACCGATATCTGCTGGCTATGGATACGCGGAATCCGTACGGGTATGCTGCGGTGCTGCAGAGCATGGGCAGCGGGCTGCTGTCTGCGGGTCTGGCTCAGGCACAGTGGACAGAAGGGGCACGCAGTTATTTTTATCTGACCAGCCGGTACAACCAGAAGATCTGGGAGATGCTGCAGGATGGACAGCTTGCGGTGGCGGCAGTGCCGCTCTCGGAATGGAAGAAGCACGGGAACACGGCGCTGGCGGTACAGGTGCCGCAGGAACAGGAGGGCGCACATCGCTATGAGGTCATCAACAGCCGCTTTTTCGCCCTTCCGGCCCAATCCGGCAGTCCTGAAGCAGCAGTCAAGTGGCTGGCCTATGTAACCTCAAGCACTGCCCAGCTGGAATGGCTGAAGAACACGGACCGTCTGCCTGCACTGGACGAGCTGTACCGCTCGGACCAGCTTAAGCTTGAGCGGCTGCCCATGGATGCCGGATGGTTCTTTGCAGAGGACAACACTCCCGGCTCAGGCTCAGAAGCTGAGTGGAACCGGAAGGCGGAAGCGGCGCTCAGTTTGCTGACCGGCAAGCTGGATGCAGCCGGCTATGAAGCTCAGGTGAAGCCCCCTTCAGAATGAGAGGGACAGCTTCACATGGAGGATGCCATCCGAGCTGGATACCTCGGTGGCCTGCAGGAAGGAGACGATTTTGGACGGATAGAAGCCGAGATCGAATTCTTCCTCCAGAGCCTGGCGGGTCGTATCCGGCAGCTCCAGCCCATTGAAGACTACATGATCAACATGGAACATCAAGCCGTTGACCGGCTCCTTTTGGATGGTATACCGTCCGGTCAGCGACAGCGACAAGCCCCCGCTTTGTCCCGTAGCCGTAATCGAATGGTCCTTGAACTCGAAGCGGAAATCCTGGAATAACTTGTTCTGCGAGACCAGGAACGTATTCAGATCCTCTTGCGAAAGCGCCAGATTATAAGTCATCCCCTTGCGGACCAGCACGCCATCCCGGTTCTGGACGAACTCCGGCAGATGCTTCATGGCTGACGCTAATGCTTTGAAGTAGGTCCGTACCTCATGAAGTCCGATACTCTCCCAATATTTGCTGAACTCCTCCAGCAGACGCTCCATACTCGCGGGATCTGTACTGGCCTGAATACCGCCTTCGATTTCCTTATTCAAGGCGAGCACACGTGTCTGCTGCTCTTCAAGTGCAGTTTTGAGCTCTGTAAGCTCCTTGCTGCTGCGCTGGGCGGCTGTGAGCGTGCTCTTCAGATCTTTATACTGATCCTCATACTCCGTGAGCGTTCTCCGGTCCTGCCCCATAATAATCTCATAATAATCGACTAGAGCGAGCAATCTGCTGATACTTTTGGCAGACAGGAAGGCTGTAAGAAGTCCGTCCCGTTCCCCCATATAATACGCCCGCACAACCGCACCGGCCTGTTCCTGCTTATCCGCGATACTCGTCTGCTTGTCGGCTGCCTGCTTCTCCAGCATCGCGACTTCGTGTTCGAGTGTCTGCTGCTCCACAGTAATCCGGGCAATTTCGCGTTCAATCTCTGCAGAGGAGAGCGTCTGCTCCAGCAGTTTGCGGGTTTCTTCATTATCCGGCATAGAGGGCGGCGAAGCACTGACTCCAGAGCTGGAGCCGGTACCGGCAGACAGATATACCGTGGAAGCCGGCGGCACAAGGATGCAGGTGAGAATGAATACGGCTGCGAATAACCGGCGTAAGCAATTACGGAATAACACCACATCACCACCTTGAGCAGAGTTTAACAGGGCTATACTAAACATATGTTTCGGCCTGTTAAAATATCATACCCTGTTTTTGAACTCCCGGAACTATAATTCTGCAAACAAAAAAACGGAGATGCTTCCTTAAGGCAAGAAGCCATATCCGTTTCGTTCCTATATATATGCGTTACAGCGGCAATCCCATTTCAAATATCGTCCAGTAGCTGAAGCCTGTAAACGTCAGGATCATATAGCCCCAAAAGAGCAGGATGTAGGTCTTTTCCGTAAACTTCATGTACCCCAAAATCACAAAAAAAGCGGTTTGCAAAAAGAATAACAGGGCCATTTCCGTGAGATTACCGGCAAAAGCCATAAGTCCGATGGCGAGTGTGAAAAATCCCAATACGCGAAACATGCGGTCCAAGAGAGGGTCCCCCTTCCAGTATGAATCCGGCTACTGCTGCTTACCATTCATTATAACGGCTGTCTAAAACACTGTAAACGAATTCATCGAAAAAATTACAGAAATTTATAAAAAATATGATTTTTATAATTGACACAAGCCTTTTACGGCTGAAAAGAGAATTTATAGCAAAGGTAGTATGAGGTGCAGACAAATTGGCAATACAATTTAGTATCAAATAGATTCTATGAACTCTAATAGAGGCATAGAAATGGAGTAAGCAGCTTTTATCCCTATTCACTACCCGGCGGAGCTGCCGGTTCTGAAGATGGTTATTTCATGATGTTGTTAGGAGGGTTTGGCTTTATGACAGCCGTTAGACAGGATGCTTGGAGTGCGGAAGATGATCTGATATTGGCAGAAATAACGCTGCGTCATATCCGTGAAGGCAGCACACAGCTTGCTGCTTTTGAAGAGGTGGGTGAGAAAATCGGCAGAACGTCGGCTGCCTGCGGTTTCCGCTGGAACAGCTGCGTGCGCAAAAGTTACGAGGATGCTATCGGAATTGCCAAGAGCCAGCGGCAGAAACGGAGTTATCTGAAAAAACAGCCGTCCTCCCGGGGGGCGCAAGTCGCCGGATTAATTCTGGGAGACATTGAGGAAGACTATGGACGCAGCGAAGGCTTAAGCGAGAACAGCTTGTCTATTGATGCTGTGATCCGGTTTCTGAGACAATGGAAAGGAACGTTCCAGGAGGCTGGCAGACAGCTTAAGATGCTGGAGCGGGATCTGCGTGAGAAGGAAGATGAACTCACAGAGCTTAGAATTGAGAATGAACGCTTGTCCAAGGAAGTCAATCTGGCCCAAAGCGATTACCGAGTGGTCAATGATGATTACAAGGCGCTGATCCAGATTATGGACCGTGCCCGCAGACTTGCTTTTCTTAATGAAGAGGATGAAGAGAAGACCCGGTTTAAAATGGACGCGAATGGAAACCTGGAACGGATTGAATAGAATAGGAATACAGCGAACCTTGCAGCTCCAGTGCCGTATAGCACCAGTGTTGCAGGGTTTTTTGTTTTGCTTTTGAAGAGACGGGCAGGATATAATTAGGAAAATTATTGGAGCTTGGCTGGAAGGCGGCATTGGCATGAGAATAGATGTGATCGGCGCGGGCTCTCTGGGGCTGCTGCTGACAGGCAAGCTTATCGCTGGCGGAGCTGAAGTGCGGATATGGTGCCGGAGTGAGCAGCAGAGCCGGGCTTTGACGGAGCACGGGCTAACGCTTAGCTATGAAGACGACAGAGCAGCAATGCTGCTGGCAGGCGGGAGCTTCTCTGCTGAACCGGTGGGGAAGTATGCGCAGCGGCAGCTGACCGATCCCGGGGATGTTACATTGATCACCGTCAAACAAAAGGTGCTTCATGAAGCTTTTCCGGAGCTTCTTCAGCCCCTTAAGGACCGGAAACTTATAATGATAGGATTCCAGAACGGCTGCGGACACCTGGAGCTGCTTCAGGAGCTGCTGCCGGAGTCATCCATCTGGGCGGCTGTAACAACAGAGGCGGCCAAGAGGAAAACATTAACAGAGGTTATTCATGCAGGTAAAGGGGAAATATGTATAGGAAAGAGCAGCTCATCTATCCATATTAATGAAACAGCTCTGCCGGATTCTGAACCTGCTGCAGTAATTAGTTTCATAAAAGCTCTGAGCGCAGCAGGATTCAACGCTTCTCTGTCGAAAGAAGTGGATACCATCATTTACCGGAAGCTCATGATCAATGCTGTAATTAATCCTCTAACCGCAATATGGCGGGTCCCGAACGGCGAATTGCTGGCTTCCCCTGAACGTGTACAGCTCATGAAGGAACTGTATGCAGAGGCCGCCCGTATATTCGATGCCTGCGGGATTACCCTTAAGCAGCAGACCTGGGAGGCTATTCTTGAAGTATGCCGCGCGACGGCGGGCAATATTTCATCCATGCTGGCCGATGTGCTTGCTGACCGGGAGACGGAGATTCGCTGGATTAATGGAAGCATTGTGAATATTGGACTGCAAAGGGGCGTTGAGGCTCCGCTGCACCGCTGGATCTGCGGGCTGGTAGAAGGCATGACTGTGAGGGAGAGGTGAGGCTGTTTGGAATTTCTCCGGAATTCGTTCGGCGTGTTAAGCGTTATTCCGATTGTTCCTTTTTTGATTGTGTATTTCGCAGGGATTGGGTTAAGGCATGATAAAAGAAAAACGATGATGATGGCAATGGACATCACTACATTGTTTCTGCTGCTGTCAGTTTCTGGACTGTTCAATATTGTTTTTAATTCAACCTTTGGATTCTTTCTTATACTACTTATTGTATTAATATCCGCCGGACTGATTGGCGGCGCGCAAAACCGGCTCAAAGGAGGGGTAGACGGAAAAAGGCTACTCCGTGCAGTATGGCGGCTTTCTTTCTTTTTTCTCGGCGTAGGTTACGTATTATTTATGATTGTAGGCCTCATTCAATACATATCACAAGCGATGTAACGTTCCACTGCTCCGGTGAAGCGTCAACGTCACAAAATTTTAAAGAATTAAAAAAAAGTCGTTTTCAGAAAATATTGCTCTAGATTTTTTTGACCACTGGTTGTATAATCATAAACCATATACCACATTCTATTTAGGGGGAACTGCTAGATGAAGAAGAGTAAAAGTCTATTGCTCATGTTCGCATTAGTTTTGGTTATCGGCACAGTGCTTGCTGGCTGCGGCGGAAACAAGAACAATGCAAACAGCGGCACCAATGCAGCGGCGACGACTGCACCAGAGGGCAGCACGAACACAGGAACAACAGGTGACGAGAAACTGGCTGCTGACCAGACACTGAGAGTTAACCTGACTGCAGAACCACCTACTTTTAACCCTGCACAAGCTCAGGACAGCCAAGCCAACACCGTCCTGAAAACTATGTATGAAGGCTTGACCCGCATGAATGATGAGACTGGCCAAGCTGAGCCAGGTATTGCCGAGAAGTGGGATGTTTCCGCTGACGGACTGGTATATACTTTCCACCTGCGTGATGCACAATGGAGCAACGGCGACCCTGTAGAGGCTGCTGACTTTGTTCGCGCTTGGAAAATCGTGCTGGATCCAAACACAGATCCTACCGCACCATATGCTTACCAATTGTACTACCTGAAGAATGCTGAAGAATATTATGGAAAGAAAATTACAGATTTCAATCAAGTGGGCGTAAAAGCTGTTGACGCGAAAACTCTTGAAGTTACGCTGAAAGCACCTACTCCTTACTTCCTTGGACTTCTGTCCTTCTATACTTATTACCCTGTACACAAATCCGTTGAGGGTAATGCGAAATGGGCAACAAGCAAAGATACTATGATCACTAACGGTGCGTTCACCTTGACTGAGTGGACTACCGGCCAATCCCTGCAAGTAAGCAAGAACGATAAGTATTGGGATGCTGCTAGCATTAAGCTGGCCAAAATTGACTTCTCCTTGGTTAACAGCGGCGCAACTGAACTGCTGAGCTACAAGAACGGCGAACTTGACCGTGCTGGCGCACCACACGGTGAAATCCCGCAGGAACAGATTCCAATCGTACAGAAAGAGCTTCCTAACGAGTTCCAGAGAAAAGGTATCGCAAGTACCTACTACTATGAATTCAACATCACAGAAAAACCGTTCGACAACGTTAAAATCCGTAAAGCCCTGGCAATGTCTATTAACCGTCAGGCACTGATCGACAATGTAACATTGGGTGGACAAATCCCTGCATTTGGTTATGTACCTCCGGGTATCGCCGGCGCTGACGGTGAATTCCGTAATGCAGTCAAAGACGACTACTTCAAAGAAGATATTGAAGGAGCTAAGAAGTTGCTGGCTGAAGGTCTGGCTGAAGAAGGCCTGACTGCACTGCCACCGGTTGAACTGTCTTACAACACAAGTGAAGGCCACAAGAAAATTGCTTTGGCTGTAGCTGATATGTGGAAACAGGCTCTGGGTATCACTGTTAACACTGTGAACCAGGAATGGGCTGTATTTATCGACAACCGTCAGAACCTGAACTACCAGATCGCACGTGCCGGCTGGACTGCGGATTACAATGATCCAATGACCTTCCTGGATATGTGGGTAACAGGCGGCGGTAACAATGATACAGGTTACGCTAACCCTGAGTATGACAAGCTGATTAACGAAGCTAAAACAAGCTCCGACCTGGCAAAACGTCAAGAATTGTTTGCTCAAGCAGAAAAAATGATCATCCAGGATGATATGATTCTGATTCCGTTCTACTACTACACAAACAACTCCCTGAGTAAAGAGTACCTCAAAGGTGTAACTCTTGACTTCAGTGGTGCCATTGACTTCACTCGCGGCTATCTGCTCGAGCACTAAGTTTGGCAGAACCTTGAGATTGCTTAACTGAATAGTGGTAGTCTGAAGGGAGCAGTACACTTCGGGATATATATGTGGAATTCCATATATATCCCTTTTTTTTGCATTTCAGGCTTTTTGTTAAACATTTCACGAACTTACAAAATAAGAAATTAGACAAATGGCCAATTTTTTCATAAAATCTAATTATGTGTCTTAAAAAAAGTCAAAGGAGGTGTTGATGGGGATGGCCCGTTATGTTGCCAATAAGTTTTTCTATATGGTTGTCTCGCTGTTCGTACTGATTTCAGCGACCTTTTTTCTGATGAAAGCTATTCCGGGGGACCCGTTTACGGCTGAGAAGAAGATTCCACCAGAAATAAGAGCGCGTTTATACGAGCAGTATGGATTGGACAAGCCGCTCTATCATCAGTATTTCAAGTATTTGGGTGAAATTGTCCAAGGTGATCTTGGTGTATCCATGAAGCGTCTGAATCAGGATGTAACTCACTTGATCGGCCAGACATTCTCGGCGTCTCTGAAGCTGGGGGTTATCGCAATTATTGTGTCGGTTATTGTCGGTGTCTTTCTCGGCATGATGGCGGCACTCTATCACCGCAAGTTTATAGACAGTGCAGCAATGGTGCTGGCGGTGCTGGGGATTGCGGTTCCGAGCTTTGTAGTCGCCTCGCTGCTGCAATATGTGTTTGCCTACAAGCTCCATATGTTCCCGGTCTCCGGGTTTAAGGGGCCGATGTATTATTTCTTGCCTGTCGCCGCACTATCAGCGCAGCCGATAGCCTTCATAGCGAGGCTAACGCGATCTAGTATGCTGGAAGTCCTGCATGCGGATTACATCAAGACGGCTAAGGCCAAGGGCCTAAGCTGGGCAGCTATCCTGAGCCGCCACGTGCTGCGCAACGGGATTCTGCCGGTTGTAACCTATATGGGACCTATGACAGCTAACATCGTAACAGGTTCTGTAGTTATCGAGCAGATCTTCGGTATCGGCGGTATCGGCAAACAATTTGTCGAAGCAATTGGTGTCCGCGATTATACCGTGATTATGGGGATTACCATTTTCTATGGTGTACTGCTTATGGTGGCCCGGTTTATCACTGACATTGCTTATGTATTTGTAGATCCGCGTATCAAACTAACTGGTGGAAAGGAGGGCTAACCATTGGCTTCTGACAAAAACTTGGTATCGCCGGATGCGAACCTGAAACCGGACGATTTCCGTCATATCGGAATTGATGAACGGCAGGCCGAAGTCATTCAGCGCGAAAGTCTGTCCGCTTGGCGGGATTCCTGGGAGCGTCTGCGCCAGAACAAAATGGCAATGACCGCACTTGGTATCCTTGGACTGATCATACTGGCGGCAATTTTTGCTCCGTTCTTCTCAAAGTTCAATTACTATTCTAACGATCTGCTCAGCACCAACAAGCCTCCTTCATCCGACCACTGGTTTGGTACAGATGATCTGGGCCGTGATATCTTTGTCCGTACCTGGTACGGCGCGCGTATCTCACTGATTGTCGGTCTTGCTGCCGCTGCAATTGACCTCTTTATCGGAGTAATCTATGGCGGTATTATGGGCTTCTTCGGTGGCCGTGTAGACAACATCATGAATAAGATTTCTGAAATTCTGTACTCCATCCCTTACCTGCTGGTTGTTATCCTGCTCTTGGTTGTCCTTGAGCCAAGCCTTGGAACCATCATCCTGGCACTAACCATAACAGGCTGGATTACCATGTCCTGGATTGTGCGCGGGGAGATTATGCAGCTGAAGAACCGTGAGTTCGTCTTGGCTTCACGTTCGATGGGTGCAAGTTCCAAAAGACTGCTGTTCAAGCATCTTTTGCCGAATGCTGTAGGACCGATTATCGTAACGATTACACTATCTGTGCCGAATGCGATTTTTGCCGAGGCGTTCCTGAGCTTCCTCGGACTGGGTGTACAGGCTCCTATTGCTTCACTCGGATCAATGATCAGTGACTCACTGACTGGCTGGATGTATTATCCGTGGCGTTTCCTGTTCCCGGCCATCCTGATCAGCTTAACGATGCTTTCCTTTAACATTTTCGGTGACGGTCTGCGTGATGCGCTCGACCCTAAGCTGAAGAAATAGACCATATGGAATCCATTCGCGGCAAGATATTGGCATGATCCTTCAAGACCCGATGACTTCTTTGAACTGAGCGATCAAGGTGGGCAAACAGATAACCGAAGTTTTGATCAAACATCAGAATATGTCAGCGGCCGAAGCGAAATGATCGAGGTATTGAAATGCTGAAGCTAGTAGGCATTACAGGATGCGACGGCTCGCTTTAACCAATATCCCCACGAATTCTCCGGCGGAATGTGTGACTGGTTCATCGTTACACCAAAGGTCTTGTGCGGTTAGTGCCGCGTCTTGACCACAAGAAGGGTAAGCTGCTGATTCCAATCATCAGAAGCTTCCCCTGATCTAATTAAGCCGCCGGCCGGTTGTCATTTCACAGCACGTTGCAGTGAAGAAGTGCATAGCTGTGAAGGGATGGACCCCGGCTCCACAGATTCAGTGATACGCATATGGCGCGCTGCTGGAATCTGCATTCGATGGCCAAGGAGGTGCAGTTCGTTTGAGTAAGAATTTGAGCAAGAATCTGATTGAAGTAGAAGGTCTTAAGAAGTATTTCAATGTTGGTAAGGGAAGAGTTCTTAAGGCTGTTGATAATATTAATTTCTCGATTCGCGAAGGCGAAACCCTGGGTATGGTAGGGGAGTCGGGCTGCGGGAAGACTACTGCAGGCCGTACCGTTCTCCGCTTGTATGAGCCGACTGCAGGAAGTGTGAAATACAATGGTACAGATATCTACAAGTTGTCCGGCGGCAAGATGAAGGCCATGCGCCGTGATATGCAAATGATCTTCCAGGACCCGTATGCCTCGCTTAACCCGCGGTTTACGGTATCTGACATCATCGGGGAAGCGCTGGATATCCATGGTCTGGCCGGAAGCCGGCAGGAACGCAAGAAACGGATTGAGGAGCTGCTGGATATGGTTGGACTTAACCATGACCATGCCACCCGGTATCCGCATGAGTTCTCCGGCGGACAACGCCAGCGTATCGGAATTGCGCGTTCTCTTGCCGTGAATCCTAAGTTCATCGTCTGCGATGAGCCGATCTCCGCACTGGACGTATCGATTCAGGCGCAGGTCGTTAACCTGCTCAAGGAGCTGCAGGACCGTCTCGGACTGACTTACCTCTTCATCGCGCATGACCTGTCTATGGTTAAGCATATCAGTGACCGTGTGGCTGTTATGTACCTGGGCAAAATGGTGGAGCTGGCGGAAAGTGAAGAACTCTATGCTAACCCGCTGCATCCTTACACCAAATCGCTGTTATCTGCTATTCCGGTTCCAGACCCGGAAGTCGAAGCGAACAAAAAACGCATTCATCTGCATGATGAGCTGGGCAGCCCGATTTATGCTGCCGGTGAAAAAACAAATGACAGCGACTTTGAGATGATTGAGGTGTCCAAGGGACATTTCGTTGCCAAACAGTTTGCCTGAAATGAAAAGGGTAGTATTATGTAGGCGGGAGCGTTCAGCTCTCGCCTATTATTTCAATTGATAAGAATAGTTTTCCCGATCCCGGCGCTTCTTTCTTTGACGCCGCACCTTACTTTGGATACAATCATAAAGGGTTTACCGATTTATGATTACATATAGCAGGTTTAGAACAGGAGGCAATTGCATATGAATGTTGTACCGGAACCACTGCCGGGCGGATCTGCGCTCGCCAGTGACTATATACATCAATATGAAACAGTAGGACATTTGTATGGCGGGGACTTCCGCAGCCAGGAGAGCCGGGCTGAACGCGCACAATGGCTGGATCGTACAGGAAGCTTACGTGCAGACCGTGCAGACGTAGTTACATACTTACGCAGATATAACGGGAAGCACAATGCCCATGAGGCCGTCCTTCGTTCGCTTGAGCTGCTGGAGCAGCCCGAGACTCTGGTGGTGACAGGCGGACAGCAGAGCGGCTTGTTCACCGGCCCCCTCTTCGTGGTCTATAAAGCTATTACTACTATACAGGCTGCCCGGGAAGCTGCTGCCCAGCTGGGGCGCCCGGTCGTTCCGCTGTTCTGGATTGCCGGGGAGGATCATGACTGGGATGAGGTCAATCATACGTATGTGCTGAACCGCACTGGCGAAATTACCCGGATTAAGCTGGAAAAGGGCGAAGGACCCCGGTCTTCCGTCAGCGAGATTAAGGTAGACGCAGACAGCTGGATTCAGGTGATAGCGCAGCTGGACGGCTTGCTGCAGGACAGTGAGTTCAAGCCGCAGCTTATGGAGCTGGTGACAGCTTCATCACAGGGTGCTGAGAATATGACGGAGGCTTTTGCCAAGCTGATGGGTGCTTTGTTCGGGCAATTCGGACTTATTCTGCTGGATTCTGCAGATCCTGCCCTGCGCAGGCTTGAAGCCCCGATGTTCGCCTCCATGATCGAACGGAATGATGAGCTGGAGACGGCCTATCTTGCTGCGGCGGAACAGATTAAGGCGAGCGGATATGAGCTGCAGGCTGATGTAACGCCGGGCAATGCTAATCTTTTCTATATTCATGAAGGTGCACGGCTTCTGCTCCATAAGGTGGAGGGGCGGTTCACAGACCGGAAAGCTACGGTATCCTTCACCCGTACTGAACTTCTGGAGCTGCTGGAGAGCCATCCCGAACGGTTCAGCAACAATGTGCTTACCCGCCCGCTTATGCAGGATTATGTGCTGCCTGTCCTGGCTACGGTGCTTGGACAAGGGGAAATGGCCTACTGGGCGATTCCGCATCAAGCCTTTAAGGTATTGGACGGACAGATGCCGCTGATTATTCCGCGTATGTCATTTACAGTGATAGAGGGAACGCTTCATAAGCATATGGATAAATACGGCTTGTCCTTCACGGATGTACGGATGCATCTGGACGATAAGCGCAAAGAGTGGCTGAGCGCTCAGGATGAGCTGAAGCTCGAAGACAAGTTCGAAGAGATCAAAACAGCGTTCTCCGGGATGTACGAGCCGCTGATTGAACAGCTTGGCGGTATTCAGGCAGGGCTGCTGAAGCTGGGCAACAATAACAAGGATAAGATTATCGACCAGATCTCTTTCCTCCAGGGTAAAGCACTGGATGCGTTGGAGAAGCAGAATGAGGCTGGGCTGCGCCAGTGGGAGCGGATCGAGCTATCGCTTATGCCACTGGGTAAGCTGCAGGAGCGGGTCTATAATATGATGTATTATTTGAACCGTTACGGCCTGGGCTGGCTGGATGAATTGATGGCTGTGCCCGCTGACTACAGTGGAACACACCGTATTATTTATATGTAAGAACAATATTCTAGGGGGTTCTACCATGAGTTCATTATCCAAGCACAACAGCATTGTCGCCGATCTGTCGCTTGCACCTGAAGGCCATCTCAAAATCGACTGGGTTCGCCAGCATATGCCGGTGCTGAACCGTATCCGTGAGCAGTTCGAAGCGGAGCAGCCGTTCAAGGGGCTGAAGGTCTCGATCACGCTTCACCTGGAAGCCAAGACCGCTTATCTGGCTAAGGTAGTACAGGCGGGCGGCGCCGAGGTAACGATCACAGGTTCCAATCCGTTGTCTACTCAGGACGATGTGTGCGCCGCGCTTGTTGAGGACGGCATTACGGTGTTCGCCAAGTATAATCCCTCCCCGGAGGAGTTCAAGGCATTGAACATCAAGGCGCTGGAGAGTAAGCCGGATCTGATTATCGACGACGGCGGTGATTTCGCCACCCTGCTGCATTCCGAACGTCCCGATCTGATGGAGAATATCCGCGGGGGCGCTGAGGAGACCACCACTGGTATCATCCGCCTTAAGGCGCTGCAGAAGCAAGGAATGCTGAAATTCCCGATGGTGGCTGTTAATGACGCCTATTGTAAATATTTGTTCGATAACCGTTATGGTACAGGACAATCGGCATGGGACGGCATTGTTCGCACAACGAACCTGATTGTGGCCGGCAAGACAGTGGTTGTAGTGGGCTACGGCTGGTGCGGCAAAGGTGTAGCGATGCGGGCCAAGGGGCTGGGGGCGAACGTAATTGTTACGGAAGTGGACGCGATCAAGGCCGTGGAAGCCCACATGGACGGGTTCCACGTGATGCCGATGCTGGAAGCTGCGAAGCGCGGAGATTTCTTCGTTACCGTCACTGGTAACCGGTATGTCATCCGTGGTGAGCATTATGATGTGATGAAGGACGGTGCGATCCTCTGCAATGCCGGGCATTTCGATGTGGAAGTGAACAAGCCGGAGCTGGCGGAGCGCTCAGTGTCCCAGCGGACGGTACGCAAGAATATCGAAGAGTATCAGCTGAAGGATGGACGCAAGCTGTATTTGCTGGCTGAAGGACGCCTGGTGAACCTTGGCGCAGCCGATGGCCATCCGGCAGAGATTATGGATACCACCTTCGCACTGCAGGCCCTATCGCTTAAATATGTGAATGACAATTATAAGAGCATTGGCGTCAAAGTGGAGAATGTTCCCTATGATCTGGATGAGCAGGTAGCACGTTACAAGCTGGAAAGTCTGGGGATTGCCATTGACAGCCTCACCCAGGCACAGACCGAATATCTGGACAGCTGGAATCTGAACGATTAACGATATGGATCTGCACGAGCCCGGAGCCAATCACATTGGCCCGGGCTTTTGCGTGTGATGAGAGTCTTAAGAATAGGCTCTTGACAAATAAGCAAAAATTACCTTGCTCCGGAAAAAGGTTTTTGATTTTTAATGGCGAATCTATTATGCTTAGGTGGTGAAAAGTGGGGCAAAGTGGGGAATCGGGAACCAGAGGTGGGGACAAAGCATGTTTATGGGGGAATACCAGCATAGCATTGACGATAAAGGCCGGATCATTATCCCTGCCAAGTTCCGTGAAATGCTCGGAACCTCCTTTGTAGCGACCCGCGGCCTGGACTCCTGCCTGTTTGTTTATCCCATGGAAGAATGGGGAATCATGGAGCAAAAGCTCAAAAGCCTTTCACTGATGAAATCGGATGCCCGCGCCTTCAGCCGCTTTTTTTTCTCAGGAGCGACCGAATGTGTATGGGACAAGCAAGGCAGGGTGAATCTGCCGGGGAATCTGCGGCAATATGCCAAGCTGGACAAGGACTGTGTTATTCTGGGCGTTTCGAACCGGGTGGAGATCTGGAACAAGGAGCTATGGGAGCAGTACTTCGAACAGTCAGAAGAATCGTTCAACGAAATTGCCGAGAAATTGGTGGATTTCAATTTTGATCTATAATACACACACAAATCGAATTACTGCCTTGGAGGGATGCAGCTTGTTTCACCACATCACGGTACTTAAGGAAGAAGCGACAGAAGGGCTGCACATCAAGAAGGATGGCATATATGTAGACTGTACGCTCGGGGGAGCCGGGCACAGTTCGCTTATCGCCTCCAAGCTTAGCGGCGAGGGCCGGCTGATCTGTCTGGATCAGGATGACTGGGCGCTGAATAATGCTAAAGAGAAATTGTCCGGATACGGCGACAAGGTGGTTATGGTCAAGACCAACTTCCGTGATCTGGAGCAGGTACTGAAGGAGCTGCCGTTTGTTCCGCAGAAGGACGGAGTTCCCCAGGTAGACGGGATTCTCTATGATCTGGGGGTATCTTCTCCGCAGTTTGATGAAGGGGAACGTGGATTCAGCTACAATCATGACGCTCCGCTGGATATGCGGATGGACCAGTCGGCAGAGCTGACTGCAGCCGATATCGTCAATACCTGGAGCGAGCAGGAGATTGCCAAAGTGTTATTCCAGTATGGCGAAGAGAAATTCTCACGGCGGATTGCCCGTAAGATTGTGGAGCGCAGAGAAGAACATCCGGTGGAGAACACGGAAGAACTGGCCGAGCTGATTAAGGAAGGCATTCCGGCGGCGGCCAGAAGGACCGGAGGACATCCGGCCAAACGGAGTTTTCAGGGACTGCGGATTGCCGTCAATGATGAGCTGGGTGCTTTTGAGGAAGGGCTGCATGCTGCTGTACGTTGTCTGGCGCCTGAAGGAAGGGTATCTGTCATTACCTTTCATTCGCTGGAGGACCGGATCTGCAAACAGATTTTCAGCAGTTATCTGAGCCGCTGCACTTGTCCGCCTGACCTTCCGTACTGCGTGTGCGGTGCCAAAGGTACCCTGAAGCTAATCAACCGTAAGCCGATTGTGCCGGGAGAAGAAGAGCTGGAGCTTAACTCACGTGCCCGTTCAGCCAAACTGCGTATCGCAGAGAAATTGTAGATGACGATAAAGGAGAATCAGAGATGGCTTATACCCGCGGAAATTTAGCAGTTCAACCCAAGAGAAAACAAGAGACCAACCCGCTCTACCGTGAGAAGAAGAAAGTTGTTACCACGCGGAGAGTGCTTCCGCTGCAGGAGAAGCTTATGTACATGCTGACACTGGGAGCCTTCATTCTGGTAGCTGCCGCCCTGATCTGGCGTTACGTCCATATTTACGATTTGAACTTGCAGGCCCAGAAGCTGGACAGCGAAATTGCCAAGAACAAAAAGCAAATTGCCACGTTTCAGATGGAGAAGCAGACTTTGGAACAAACGATTGTCAAACGAGCGAAGGAAATGGGATATGTGGTTCCTCCTATGGATTCTACAATCTATGTTCCACTTAGCAGCCAGGCTACTGACAAAGCCGGTAACTAATCAGCGATGAACGGCAATCGCAATAATAGAGGTTGTGAGGTTCCCTTATGGTCAAAAGAATAAAACTTCGCACGCTGTTTATAGGAGGGTGTATTACCCTCTTTTTTCTTGTTTTAGTCGCCAGAGTATTCTGGATTCAGATTGTGCAGGGTGAAAAGTGGCAGGTGAAAGCCGCCGAGCAATGGGCGCATACCTCTACGATCAAGGCCGTCCGCGGGGTCATCCAAGACCGGAACGGCAGTGTTCTGGCCAGCGATGTGCCTGCTTACACTGTAGTTGTCAACCCTAAGGTCATTGCCGAGAAGAAGATCGGTGAAGAGGTGATCCAGGGCCTGCATGAGCTGCTGAACAAACCGGTGGATGAGCTGAAGAAGCTGATTGAAGCCAAGGATAAAGACGGTAACTACTATAAGAACCGGGAAATTCGCAATGAGGGCTGGAAGATCAGCCAGGATATGGCCGACAAAGTGACTGCTTTTGTAGAGAAGCTCAAGAAAGAGCATGATACGCTGGAAACGGGGGTAGGACTCGTTCGGGAGCAGAAGCGTTATTATCCGAAGGATACGCTCGCTGCACATATTCTGGGGTACACCGACAGAGACGGCACAGCGGTCATGGGGCTGGAAAAGTATCTGGACAAACAGCTCTCCGGTACGGACGGCAAGCTGAATTACCAGAGTGACGGCCAAGGCATCAAGCTGCCCGATTCCAAGGATACGTTTCAGCCGGTGGTTAACGGTACCAACTACAAGCTGACCATTGACAGCACGATTCAGCTCTATATTGAAGAGGCCATGAAAAAGGCATATGCGGAGTACAGACCGAAGTCGATCAGTGTGATCGCTGCGGATCCGAAGACGATGGAGATTCTGGGCCTGGCGAACATGCCGACGTTTAATCCGAATGAATATTATAATACGAATCAGGAGGCAGCTGGCTTCTATAACCATGCTATCATGTCCAGATTTGAGCCGGGTTCGACGTTCAAGATTGTGACGCTGGCGGGTGCTGTTCAGGAGAAGCTGTTCAATCCGAATGCTTATTTCATGTCCGGCCAAATCAAACTCAAGGGTCTGCGCAAGCCTATTCCTGATATTAACCGGGTAGGGTGGGGCGAAATTACTTACCTTGAAGGAGTTAAACGTTCAAGCAACGTAGCTTTTGTAAAGCTTGGCTATGAAATGCTTGGTAAGGAAAAGCTGCTGCAATATATCACTGATTTTGGTTTCAAAGAGAAGACAGGTATTGATCTTCCGGGAGAAATCATCGGGCTGGTTAATCCCGCTCCGAACAATGTGTCGGAAAATGCCACGCTATCTTATGGCCACGGTAAGCTGCTGGTTACACCGATTCAGCAGCTCACGGCAATTGCGGCGATTGCGAACGGCGGCAAGCTGCTGGTGCCGCATGTGGTGAAGGAGGTTAGCGATCCGAATACCGGCAAGACTACGGTCACTCAGCCGGAGGTTGTGCGCCAGGTACTCTCGGAGGAAAGTGCACGTGAGACTGGCAGCTATCTGGAGCAGGTAGTGGCAGATCAGCAGCACGGAACCGGGAGACACGCCTTCATTGAGGGTTACCGGGTGGCAGGCAAGACCGGTACGGCTATCAAGCCGGATGGTAAGGGAGGATATGACCGGGACAAGGTACGTTCATCCTTCCTTGGATATGCACCGGTCAATGATCCGAAGATTGCGGTCTTCGTCATTATTGATGAGCCTGCCGATGCTGCCGGCGGAGGTGTCGCTGCAGGTCCGATCTTCAAAGAGATCGTATCCCAGGCGCTTCCTTATATGGGCGTACCCAAAGCTGGAGAAGTCACCGACGATGCGGGCAAGAAGCCAGTGAAGACTGAGGTTGTTGTACAGCGCAAGGCACCGGACTTAACCGGCAAAACGGTGAAGGCAGCGAGACAGCAGTTAATCAATCAGGGATTTGATTTTGAAGCGGTAGGCCAAGGCGCGAATGTAGTCAGCCAGTACCCTGAGAAGGGCACGCCCCTGACAGCCGGACAGCGGATCTATCTGTTAAGCGAGCAGGGCGGGAACCTGACGCTTCCCGATCTGCGCGGGCAATCCCTGCGCGATGCTCTGGAGATTCTCAATCTGCTGAAGGTGGGAATATCCGTCGATGGAGAAGGTTATGTGACGGAGCAGACGCAGACCAAGAATAACGGCAAAACGCAGGTGGCACTGAAGCTTAGCCCTCTGAATGAATATGGAGAAAATATTCCCGTAGCGGTAGCGGATGACACCGAAACGGAAGACACGCCGGAGTAACCGCGAACACAGGCTTGTTCTAACCCCTGTTTGTCCCGAATAGTCATGAAGATAAGAGATCATGTCTATACGAGCGAAAGCGGGGAGAACGCAATGAAGGTGTCAAAAGTCGAAAGTCGGCGGAGAATACTGTGGACGCTGCTGGGACTGGCCGTGTTGTTCGGTGCGCTGGCTGTGCGTCTTGCCTATGTTCAGTTAACCCAAGGAGAGAAGCTGAGCGATAAGGCAGAGGATTTATGGCGGCGGAATATCCCCTTCACTGCCAAACGCGGCGAGATTCTGGATAGGAAAGGTGTGGCGCTGGCTTACAATATCAGCTCACCGACGATATATGCCATTCCTGTACAGGTGAAGGATAAGCCACAGACGGCGAAGCAGCTGGCTCCGCTGCTCGGGATGACCGAGGAGAAGCTGGTTACGCTGCTCTCCCAGAAGAAAGCCTCAGTGAAACTGCAGCCCGGAGGCCGCAAAATTACGATGGAGCTTGCCGCGAGCATCCGTAATTTGCAGCTGCCGGGCATCGTTGTCGCTGAGGATAACAAACGGTATTATCCCTATGGTGATCTGGCTGCCCATATTCTGGGCTTCACTGGAATTGACAATCAGGGGATTACCGGGATAGAGAGCATCTACGATAAGCTGCTGCAGGGCAGCGCGGGCAATATCTCGTATCTGTCCGATGCCGGAGGCCGGCTGATGCCCGGGTCCTCAGAGAAGTACACCGAGCCGCAGGACGGACTTAGTCTGGAGCTGACCATCGACAAGCAGATCCAGTCTATTATGGAACGCGAGCTGGATCAGGCCATGGTGAAATATCAGGCACAGGGCGCCTGGTCGATTGCCATGGACCCCCGGAATGGCGAGATTCTGGCGATGGCGAGCCGGCCGGGCTATGAGCCGGGTGCCTACCAGGAATATGATGCCGAAGTTTATAACCGTAATCTTCCGATCTGGATGACTTATGAACCGGGCTCCACGTTCAAGATCATTACCCTGGCTGCGGCATTGCAGGAGGGCAAGGTGGATCTGCAGAATGAGCATTTTTTCGATCCGGGCCATATTGAGGTCGGCGGAGCGAAGCTGCGCTGCTGGAAAAAAGGCGGACACGGAAGCCAAACCTTCCTTGAAGTAGTAGAGAACTCCTGCAACCCCGGATTTGTGGCCTTGGGCCAGCGTCTCGGCAAGGATACACTGTTCAAGTACATCCGTGATTTCGGCTTCGGCAGCAAGACGGGAATTGACCTTAACGGTGAAGCGAACGGGATTCTCTTCAAGCCGGCCCAGGTAGGCCCGGTTGAGCTGGCGACCACCGCCTTTGGTCAAGGGGTATCCGTCACGCCCATCCAGCAGATCGCTGCGGTATCGGCAGCCATCAACGGCGGCAGGCTGTACACTCCGCATGTCGCCAAAGCCTGGATTAATCCGGATACCGGCAATGTTGTCTCCGAGACCGAGCCGGAGGAAGTGCGGCAGGTGATCTCGGAGGAGACCTCGAAGAAAGTGCGGGCTGCCCTTGAGAGCGTGGTTGCCAAAGGCACAGGCCGGCCGGCATTTATTGACGGCTACCGTGTGGGCGGCAAGACAGGGACGGCACAGAAGGTAATCAACGGCCGGTATTCGCCTACGGAGCATATCGTATCCTTCATCGGATTTGCCCCGGCGGATGATCCGCAGCTCGTGGTCTACACCGCAGTTGACAACCCGAAGGGAATCCAGTTCGGGGGTGTGGTAGCTGCTCCAATTGTCCAGAATATTCTTGAGGACTCTCTTCTGTATCTGAAGGTTCCACAGCGCAAGGATCAGCTGCCAAGGACCTATAAATACGGGGAGACTCCAATAGTGACAGTCCCGGATCTTACGGGAGCGACCGTTCAGGATATTTATGAGGATCTGAATATGAATTTCATGCTGGTCCGTTCCGGCTCAGGCAATACGGTGATCAATCAGGCGCCGAAGGCGGGAGCACGAGTGGAGCAGGGGTCAACGATCCGGATTTATATGGGAACCTCAAGTGAAGATTAAGGATTTTATACAGAGTGAGGGATGGGTATGAAAATTAATGAACTTTCTTCTTGTCTGGCGGCTTCCCGTCTATATGGGGAAGGCGACATAGAGATTTCGGATTTGCAGGCAGATTCCCGCAAGGTGGGTCCGGGCGATCTGTTCATCTGTCTGCCCGGGCATACCGTGGACGGACATGATTATGCGGCACAGGCTGCTGCCAAGGGCGCCGTCGCGCTGGTCTGCGAGCGGAAGCTGGAGATTGATCTGCCCCAGATCGTAGTGGATGACTGCCGGTATGCGATGTCTGTACTGTCCAATGCCTTCTTCGGCTCACCCAGCAGCCGGATGAGGATGATCGGGATCACCGGTACCAACGGCAAGACAACCACCACGTATCTGATAGAACGGATTATGCAGGATCATGGAGTGAAGACCGGGCTGATCGGTACGATCCAGATGCGCTATGACGGGCAGAGTTATCCGATGTCCGGGACTACACAGGAATCGCTTGAGCTTCAGCGCAGCTTGAATCAGATGGCGCTTAAGGGTGTGCAGTGCTGTGTAATGGAGGTATCCTCCCATGCGCTTCAGCAGGGGCGGGTGAAAGGGACGGACTACCGTACCGCGATATTCACCAACCTGACCCAGGACCACCTGGATTATCATCATACGATGGAGGAATACCGTGCAGTGAAGGGGCTGTTCTTCTCACGGCTCGGCAACGTGATCTCCCCGTGGAACGAAGAACGCAAATATGCTGTGCTGAACGCAGATGATGAGGCCAGCAGCTATTTTGCCGCCCAGACCGCAGCGGAAGTCATTACATATGGTATAGACCATTCTGCCAATGTACGGGCATCCCAAATCTCGATTACCGCCAAAGGAACCTTTTTCCATGTGGAGACGTTTAAGGGAGAGAGTGACATTTCGCTCCGGATGGTCGGTAAGTTCAATGTCTATAATGCGCTTGCAGCGATTACGGCTGCCCTGCTGGAGGGTGTGCCGCTGGAAGAGATCAAGACCAGCCTGGAGTCGGTAGCCGGCGTGGACGGCCGTGTCGAATCCGTGGATGCCGGGCAGGATTTCGCGGTGATTGTGGATTACGCGCATACACCTGACGGTCTGGAGAATGTTCTGCGGGCTGTATGTGAATTCGCAGCAGGCAAGGTGATCACTGTCTTCGGCTGCGGCGGGGACCGGGATACAACCAAGCGCCCGCTCATGGGCAAGATCGCAGCCAAGTACAGCGGCCATGTTATGGTTACCTCCGATAATCCCCGGACAGAGGACCCTCTGCAGATTCTGAGTGATATTGAGGCAGGTCTGCGCGAGGACGGGGTGCCGCAGGAACAGTACGAGATGATTCCGGACCGGCGTGAAGCCATCACAAAAGCTATTGAAATGGCAAGCCCCGGCGATGTAGTATTGATTGCGGGGAAAGGTCATGAGACCTATCAGCTGATAGGCGGAGTCGTTCACGATTTCGATGACCGCATCGTTGCCAAAGAAGTGATAAGGGGCCGAAGCTATTGATTATAAGAACGCTGTATGATATCGCGGAAATGTGCGGAGGAGAGCTGTCCTCGGCAGAAGATAAGGATATAGAAATTAAGGGCGTCGTCACCGATTCGCGCAAAATTTCGCCCGCCTGCCTGTTTGTCCCGCTGGTTGGAGACCACTTCGACGGCCATCATTATGCAGCCGCTTCTCTGGCAGCGGGGGCAGCCGCTGCCCTCTGGCAGCGGGATAAGGGACCGGCTCCGGCAGGCGGCGGGGTTATTCTGGTAGAGGACACTTTGGCAGCACTGCAGAAGCTGTCCTCCGCCTATTTGGGCGATATCGCTCCCCGGGTGGTTGCCGTAACGGGGAGCAACGGCAAGACGACAACCAAGGATATGATTACCGCTCTCCTTGAAGTGCAGTACAAGGTACACAAAACACAAGGGAATTTCAATAATCACATCGGGCTGCCGCTTACGATTCTCTCTATGGACAGTGATGTTGAGATTGCTGTGCTGGAGATGGGCATGAGCTCACGCGGAGAGATTTCCCTCCTGTCCAGGATTGCCCCGCCTGATGTGGCTGTGATAACCAATGTGGGTGAATCCCATCTGCTGCAGTTAGGCTCCCGCAAGGAGATTGCCCGGGCCAAGCTGGAGATTGTGGACGGACTTAAGCCGGGCGGGCTGCTGATCTATAACGGGGATGAGCCGCTGCTTGCCGAAGTGTTGGCAGAGCCTGATTTCCGTACGCCGGAAGGCCTGCTGACCTTCCGCTTCGGGCAGGCGGCGGACAACGATGATTATCCTACCGGTCTGATGACGCACAGCGCAGGCATGATCTTCACCTCGCAGCTTCATGGGCAGCGCGCCTTTACCCTTCCCCTGCCGGGACAACATAATGTCATTAATGCACTCGCTGCGCTTGCGGTAGCGCGTCATTATGATGTAACTGAGGAGAATATAGCAGCCGGATTAAGCGGCCTCAAGCTAACCGGCATGCGGATTGAAGTCATCGAGACGGAGAGCGGGCTCGTTCTGCTGAATGATGCCTACAATGCCAGTCCCACTTCAATGAGGGCCGCCATAGATGTGCTGCAGTCCATGAAATGCAGCGGCAGCAGAATCGCGGTGCTGGGGGACATGCTGGAACTTGGGCCGGAGGAAATTATGTTCCACCGGCAGATCGGCAGTTACCTTGATCCTAAGCTGACGGATGATGTGTTTACCTTTGGTCCGCTGGCGGCGCATATTGCTGCGGCGGCTTCGGAGCGATTCGAGGCCGGACATCTCTTTGCTTTTACAGATAAAGAAGCCTTGATCACTGCCTTGAATGCGAAGTGCAGCGAGAAGGATGTAGTATTGTTCAAAGCATCCAGAGGGATGCGCCTGGAGGAAGTGCTTCACCGCTTGAAGGATCATTCTGAAGCTAATTTTAACTAAAAGGAGGGGTGTACCCATGGATTATCAATTGCTTCTGCTGACTATTGCTGTGTCCTTTATCCTTGCGGTCATTGCCGCTCCGCTGATCATACCGCTGCTGCGCCGGCTCAAGCTGGGGCAGCAGGTTCGTGACGACGGGCCACAGACTCATTTGAAAAAGGCGGGAACCCCTACGATGGGCGGAGTGATCATCATGGTCGCGTTCACGCTGTCTTTTCTGAAATTCTCGGTCATCAATTCTGATTTCTATGTACTGCTGGTTGCTACGCTGGGTTATGGACTCATCGGATTTCTGGATGATTATATCAAAATTGTCTTCAAACGCTCCCTCGGGCTTACCGCACGCCAAAAGCTGCTGGGTCAGCTGCTGGTAGGAGTTATCCTCTGCGTCCTGCTGATTTCGGCGGGTCATAACACCAATATCAGCGTTCCGGGAACATCCTTCAGCTTGGACTGGGGCCCCTGGTTCTACTATCCGTTCATTGTTCTGATGATGATGGCGGTTACGAATGCCGTTAACTTCACGGACGGAGTGGATGGGCTGCTGTCAGGCGTAAGCGCGATTGCGCTCGCCGCCTTTGCTGTGGTTGCCATGCAGGCCACCTCTATTGCGGCCGGTGTCTGCGCCGCTGCGATGATTGGCGCGGTCCTTGGCTTCCTCGTCTTCAATGCCCATCCCGCCAAGGTGTTCATGGGGGATTTCGGCTCCTTCGGGATTGGGGGCGCGATTGGCGCGATTGCCATTGTTACCAAGACCGAGCTGCTCTTTGTGGTCATCGGGGGGGTATTCGTAGTTGAAATGCTGTCCGTGATTATTCAGGTCGCTTCGTTTAAGACCCGGGGCAAACGGGTATTCAGAATGAGCCCGATTCATCATCACTTTGAACTCGGCGGCTGGTCGGAGTGGCGTGTGGTCGTCTCCTTCTGGGCGGTAAGCCTCGTGCTGGCCGTTGCTGGACTATATCTCATCAAGGGGTTGTAACGAATGAAACATCCGGATCTGTACCGTGATCAAGAAGTGGTCGTCCTGGGGCTCGCCAAAAGCGGCGTCCAGGTGGCCAAGGTGCTGCATGAACACGGCGCTGTTGTGACGGTCAACGATAAAAAGGAAAGAGATCAAAGTCCCGAAGCTTCCGAACTGGAAACTTTGGGAATTTCTGTTATATGTGGCGGACATCCGGAGAGTCTGATCCATGAGGGGGTGGCCCTGGTCGTCAAAAACCCGGGAATTCCCTATTCGGTAGCTCCTGTGCAGCAGGCGCTTGAGCTTGGCATCGAGATTGTAACCGAGGTGGAGGTGGCTTATCATCTCTGTGCCGCCCCTATCATCGGCATTACCGGCTCCAACGGCAAGACCACTACAACGACCTGGGTAGGCCGTATGCTGGAGGCGGCAGCCTTAAGACCCATCATAGCCGGAAATATAGGCACGCCGCTCTGTCAGGCCGCACAGGAGGCTGACGCAGACAACTGGATGGTGGTCGAGCTCAGCAGCTTCCAGCTGAAGGGTACGGAAGCCTTCCGGCCCAAGGTCGCTGCCCTGCTGAATGTTGCCGAGACCCACCTGGACTATCACGGGGGGATGGAGGATTATGTCGCTTCCAAATCCAAGCTGTTCGCCAATCAGGGCCCGGGTGACACCGCTGTGCTGAACTGGGATGATCCGGTCTGCCGCGAGCTGGTTCCTTATCTCAAGGCGGGAATCCTGCCCTTCTCCATGACCGAGGAGCTGGTGCAGGGCATATTTGTCCGCCCTTCCTTCGTGCCGGATACTGAAGATGAGCAGAAGCGTGTCATCATCTACCGGGATAACACGGAGAAGGAGACCGAAATAGCCTCTGTCGACTCTATCGGGCTTCCCGGCCGCTTCAACGTGGAGAATGCGCTGGCTGCCTGCGGCATTGCCATTGCCGCAGGGGCAGACCCGGCGGGACTCGGCGCGGTGCTGGCTTCCTTCCGCGGGGTGGAACACAGACTGGAATATGTAACAGACAAGGCAGGGGCGGCCTATTATAACAATTCCAAGGCGACCAATTCCAAAGCTACCTCTATGGCGCTGGCCTCTTTCCGGAAGCCGGTTATTCTTATTGCAGGCGGCCTGGACCGCGGCTCCGATTACATGGAGCTGCTGCCTGTCCTCGGCGGGAATGTCAAGGCGCTGGTCGCGCTTGGACAGACCCGGGACAAGCTGGCCTCTGTTGCGCAGCTGGCAGGAGTAAAGACAGTGATCTCCGTCGATAATGGGGAGAGCGCCGCCGCCGTGCTGCAGGAGGCTGTGCGGGAGGCTTCCGCGCTTGCGGAAGCCGGAGACATCGTTCTGCTCTCCCCCGCATGTGCCAGCTGGGATATGTTTGCTTCCTATGAGGAGCGCGGGCGTATTTTTAAAGAGGCGGTGCATAACCTTTAAGTAGGGGGGTGGATAAGCCCCTACTACGGATGCAAGAGGTGTGCTCCTGATGAACAAATCCCGTCATGCGCCCGATATCTGGCTGCTGCTTCCGATACTGGCTTTACTGGCTATCGGTATGGTAATGGTATACAGTGCCGGGTCCGTTCTGGGCTTCCGCAATTATGGCGATTCGTTTTATTTTGTCAAAAGACAGATGTTGTTCGCAGGCCTCGGCCTGATCGCGATGTTCATTACTGCGAATACGGCTTATCCGGTGCTGAAGAGGTTTGCCCGGCCTGCGCTGATCGTCTGCTTCATTCTGCTGCTGCTGGTGCTGGTTCCCGGCATCGGGGTCGTTCGCGGGGGCGCGCGCAGCTGGATTGGCATCAGCTCCTTCGGTATTCAGCCCTCTGAATTCATGAAGATGGGGATGATTCTCTTCCTGGCCAAATGGCTAGGAACGGATGAGTATGACATCTCCAGCTTCACGCGCGGGCTGCTTCCGCCGCTGGCGCTGATTGGTTCTGCCTTTGCGCTGATTATGCTGCAGCCGGATCTCGGCACAGGCACGGTCATGTTCGGAGCGGCCCTGATGATGGTCTTTACAGCCGGAGCGCGGATGAAGCATCTGCTTGCCCTTGGTGCGCTGGGGCTGGCCGGCTTCGCCGGGCTCATCGCGGCTGCGCCTTACCGTCTGCAGCGGATCACCGCCTTCCTGGACCCCTGGTCCGACCCGCTCGGGGCCGGCTATCAGATTATCCAGTCGCTGTATGCGGTGGGTCCCGGCGGGCTGGGCGGACTGGGGTTCGGGATGAGCCGGCAAAAGTACAGCTATGTACCGGAGCCGCAGACTGATTTTATTTTCTCTATATTGGCCGAGGAGCTGGGGTTTATCGGGGGGCTGGCCGTCCTGCTGCTGTTCCTGCTGCTGATCTGGCGCGGAATGAAGGTGGCCATGAGTCTGCCGGACCGCTTCGGCAGCTATCTTGCCGTAGGCATCGTATGTATGGTGGCGGTTCAGGTGGTCATCAACATCGGCGTGGTTATCGGCCTCATTCCGGTAACCGGCATTACGCTTCCACTGATCAGCTACGGGGGCTCATCGCTGACCCTGATGCTCACAGCTCTAGGTATTCTGCTTAATTTATCCCGTTATGCGAGGTGAAAGACATGCGTATTGTACTTAGCGGCGGCGGCACGGGAGGACATATCTATCCTGCCGTAGCCGTTGCCAGACAACTGGAATCCGAAGATGCGGATTCCGTCTTCCTGTATATCGGAGGCAAACGAGGTCTGGAGAGCAAGCTGGTTCCCCAGGAGAATCTGCCTTTCCAGGCGATTGATATTACAGGCTTCCGCCGCAAGCTGTCGATGGACAATGTGAAGACGGTGATGCGGTTCCTGAAGGGGGTCAAGGCCTCCAAAGCCATGCTGCGCGAGTTCAAGCCTGATGTTGTTGTCGGTACCGGAGGGTATGTCTGCGGACCTGTGGTGTATGCTGCATCCCGGCTCGGTATCCCGACGCTCATTCATGAACAGAACGCGATCCCGGGACTGACCAACCGTTTTCTCAGCCGGTATGCCGATACGGTCGCCGTCAGCTTTGAAGGCACAGAGCCGGCTTTTCCCGGCGCCAAAAATGTAATCTATACGGGCAATCCACGGGCCACCACGGTCATGACGGCTAACCCGCAGCGCGGTTTCGCTTCGCTGGGCATACCTGAAGGAAGCACGGTTGTGCTGGTAGTCGGAGGAAGCGGGGGAGCCAAGGCGATTAACCGTGCCATGATTGAGATGGCTCCGTTTGTGGGTAAGGGTAATGGTGTTCATTATGTATATGTTACCGGAGAAGCTTATTTCGAGGATACACGCAAGGCGGTGCGCGAGACGCTTGGCAGTTTGCCGAACTGGCTGCATGTCCTCCCGTATGTCCACAATATGCCTGAGGTACTGGCTTGCACCTCGCTTATTGTGAACCGGGCAGGCGCTTCTTTTCTTGCAGAGATTACCGCGCTTGGCATACCCTCTGTACTCATTCCGTCTCCCAATGTTACGAACAACCATCAGGAAGCGAACGCCAGAGCGCTGGAACGTGAAGGTGCAGCAGTCGTGCTGCTTGAGAAGGATCTGAGCGGCGAGGCGATGTTCACAGCGGTGCAGAAGATCGTCCAGGCGGATACCGTACGCAGCAGTATGTCTGAAGCCTCAAGGCGCCTGGGCAAAAGAGATTCCGCCTCACTGGTGGTCGCCGAGCTACGCAGGCTGGCTGCAGGACGGAAGCGTTAGAATCCGGGCTTTCATTGTCACACACACGGGGCTCCTGACATAGGATGATCTTATAATCGTGACAATCACCCAGAGCACCTCTTGGAGTCAGGGATAGGGAGCAGAGTTCTTCGGAGGCCCATCCTGAAAGACAGAAGTGCAGGAAGTGCTTATGGTGGGTGAGCGGTAATCTCGGAGGTGATACATTGGACAAATTGGTGATTGAGGGTGGAAATCCCCTGTCAGGCACCATTCGTATCCATGGAGCAAAAAATGCAGCTCTGCCGATTCTGGCAGCTAGCCTGCTGGCCGAAGGAGTTCACTCACTGCATAATGTGCCTAAGCTGCTTGACATCGAAACGATGCTGGATATTCTGCAGCGGCTGGGCTGCAGGACGGTGCATGAAGAGGAAACGGTAACAATTGATACGTCATTTCTCCTGACCTCTCATGTTCCGGAGGATTTGATGCGGCAGATGAGATCCTCCATTTTTCTGATGGGACCGCTTCTGTCCAGATTCGGTGAGGTGACCATCTATCAGCCGGGAGGCTGCGCCATCGGGGAACGCAAGATTGACCTCCACCTCCAGGGGCTGAAGCAACTTGGGGCAGAGATTGAAGAGACGGGCGGCAGAATATGCTGCCGGGCTGCCAGGCTGAAGGGCTGCGATATTCATCTGGATTACCCCAGCGTAGGGGCTACGGAGAATATCATGATGGCTGCTGCCACGGCTGAGGGAACCACCACCATCTCTGGAGCAGCCAGAGAGCCGGAAATCCAGGATCTGCAGAACTTCCTCAATGCGATGGGTGCGCAGATCATCGGCGCGGGAACGGATACGATCACCATCCAGGGTGTCCGGAAGCTCTATGCGTGCAGCTATGAGGTAATCCCTGACCGAATTGTTGCCGGAACCGTGATGATCGCAGCAGCGGCCACTCGGGGCAATGTGACGCTGACCCATACCAATGCAGGACATTTGACCTCCCTGATCCATATCCTGAGGCGTGCCGGTGTTCAAATTACAGTCTGCAATGATATAATTAATATCAGCTGTATGGGACGACCCCGTGCGGTAGATAGAATTGTAACTTCCCCTTATCCGTCATTTCCTACGGATCTGCAATCTCAGGTAATGGTTCTATTGTCCCTGGCAGACGGATTCAGTGTGATCAAGGAAACTGTATTTGAAGGGCGCTTCAAGCACGTGGAGGAGATGGCCCGCATGGGAGCCGATATTTCCATAGATCTGAACCGGGCGTTCATTCGCGGGGTGCAGAGATTGTATGGAGCAACGGTTGAAGCCACTGACCTGCGCGCAGGAGCAGCCTTAGTGATTGCCGGGCTTGCCGCTCAGGGAACGACCATTGTTGAGCAGGCGCATCATATTGACCGGGGATATGACGGCATTGAGATATTGTTTCAAAAGCTGGGAGCACGCATCAGCCGCAAAGTGCCTGTGCCGGGTCCGATGGATTTGGCCAATTAAAGCTCCCTGTCTCCTTCGGCCCAGCCGCGAAGGAAGGAGACAGGGCCTTATTACGGAGATATGAGAATGCCAAAAACCCGAATACCTCTTCTGAAAGAGGACAAGCCTAGCAAGAGAAAAAACCGTAAAATCATTATTATCCTGGTGCTGCTGTTTACCGCACTGCTGGCTGTAATCTTCTTTCGCTCGTCGATCAGCAAGATTACGGCAATCCATACACAGGGGGATAAATATACATCCCGTGAGAAGCTCCTTGCTGCAAGCGGACTGAAGATCGGCGGACAGTTCTTCGCAGTCTCCGGGGATTCTGTGGGGAAAGCGCTGGAAGCACTGAATACGGTGCAGGAAGCGGAAGTAAGCAAGAAATTCCCTGGTGTAGTTACTATCAGTATCAAAGAGTACCCTGCGGTTGCCTATGAACTGGACCAGGCTGGTGTGCTTGAAGCCATTCTGTCGAGCGGGGCCGCAGTCTCCGTGACCGATACCGGGATTGCGGTAGAGAAGCCCATATTGACCAACTGGAAGGCTGACGATCCCTTTAAGGCCAAGCTGTGCCAGGCGCTCGCCGGAATCCCGAATGAGCTGACCAGCGATATCTCCGAGATTGTCCCTTCCCCGACGCTGTCTTTTCCGGACCGGATCAAGCTGTACACACGTTCACGGTTTGAGGTGATCACGGCAATTTCACTGCTGAAGGATAAAGTAGGCTATCTGAACCAGGTGATCGAGACGGAAGAGCCGGGACTCATTAAGATGCTGGAGGCAGATTCCTATGTGCCGTTTCACAATGAAACGGCGGACACCGGAGAGGATGCAGACGCTGGGGAGTAAATAGTCCCTACTAATAGAGCGGAAAAAATGCTACAATCTGTGTTACGGGCAATAAGCAATATCCCTCTTTTTTCTGCGGATTTTTTGAGATGCAATCATGGATATAGCTGTTATTCTCTTGTAACCCTTCTTTGAGTGTCAGACGTTGATTTCTGGAAGCTGAGGGGCGTCTGCTTGCATGTGAAAACCTTGTCATATTATTCCACTCAAAAAATTTGTTGAAAAAAGAGGGAAAGGATTAGGGATGTTGAATATGTACAGAGATGTTTCCCGCGACCGGGATCAAAGAGTGCTTAATATCTATTTATCTTCACAACTTATTATGATTATAACAGGAGGTGCCATAGGGCTTGAGCAACAATGACATCATTGTTAGTTTGGACATCGGTACATCCAAAGTTCGGGCAATCATCGGGGAAGTTACCAATGGAACCTTTAATATTATTGGCGTTGGATCTGCTGATTCGGAAGGAATACGCAAGGGTGCGATTGTAGACATCGATCAGACTGTGCAATCGATCAAGAGTGCCGTAGAACATGCGGAGCAAATGGTCGGTATTCAAATATCCGAGGTGTATGTCGGGATATCCGGCAATCATATCGGCCTGCAATCCAGCCACGGCGTAGTTGCTGTTCAGAATGAGGACCGTGAGATCGGCGAAGATGATATCGACCGCGTAATCAAGGCTGCAGAGGTTATTGCACTGCCGCCGGAACGCGAGGTTATTGATGTTGTCGCCAAGCAATATATCGTCGATGGACTTGAAGGAATTCAGGATCCGCGCGGAATGATCGGGGTTCGTCTTGAAGTGGAGGCGACGATCATTACCGGGGCCAAGACACCTATACATAATCTGCTACGCTGCGTGGAGAAATCAGGTCTTAAGGTTAAAGATCTTGTCCTCATGTCTCTCGGGGCCGGCGGATTAGCGCTTTCCAAAGATGAGAAATCAATGGGGGCTGTACTGGTTGATATTGGGGCCGGCCAAGCAACGATAGCCGTATATGAAGAAGGTTCTCTTAGTGCAACCTCCACGATTCCGATCGGAGGAGAATTTATAACCAATGACATTGCGTACGGACTGCGCACTCTTACCGATCAGGCTGAGAAGGTGAAGCTGAAATACGGCTGTGCCTGGATAGACGATGCCGCTTCGGATGTTGTGTTCAAGGTTCTGCGTATCGGCAGCAATGTCGAGAAGGAATTCAACCAGGAGGATCTGGCAGCGATTATTGAGCCGAGAGTCCAGGAAATCTTCCATCTGATCCGCCAGGAAGTGAAACGGCTTGGTTATACTGAGCTTCCGGGAGGTTATATACTTACGGGTGGCACCGTTTCGATGCCTGGGGTACTGAAGGTAGCCCAGACTGAACTGGCAGCCTCTGTACGTATTGCCGTACCGGATTATATTGGAGTACGCGACCCCGGCTTCACCGGCGGTGTAGGTATCCTTCATAACGTTGTGCGCAACTTCCGCGGACGAAGCAGCGGCGGGAGCGCCAACAAGAAGACAGTGAACCGCAGCAAACAAAGCGCGGCGCCTGTTCAGGATTCTTCCAAGAAACCTGGTCTGGTGGAACGTCTAAAGAATATGTTTAGCGAGTTCATATAAGTGTAAGTCCAGATACACTTGGACTGGCCATCCAAGCACTACTCGAGGGGGAGATGGAAACAATATGTTGGAATTTGATTTTGAAATGGAGAGCTTGGCTCAAATAAAAGTCATCGGCGTAGGCGGCGGCGGAAGCAACGCCGTGAACCGGATGATTGAAAATGGCGTTCAGGGTGTTGAGTTCATCACAGTTAATACAGATGCCCAAGCGCTGCATATGGCCAAATCGGAGCATAAATTGCAAATCGGGGATAAATTAACGCGCGGACTTGGCGCAGGAGCGAATCCTGAGGTCGGCAAGAAGGCGGCAGAGGAATCCCGCGATCTGATTTCCAATACGCTTAAGGGTGCGGATATGGTCTTCGTAACCGCAGGCATGGGCGGCGGCACCGGAACAGGCGCAGCGCCTGTGATTGCCGAAATCGCCAGAGAATGCGGAGCATTGACGGTAGGCGTCGTGACCCGCCCGTTCACCTTCGAAGGAAGAAAACGTGCCAATCAGGCAGAGCTTGGCATCGAGGCGCTGAAGGAAAAGGTCGATACGCTGATCGTGATTCCCAATGACCGCCTGCTTGAAATTGTGGATAAGAAAACTCCGATGCTGGAGGCATTCCGTGAAGCGGATAATGTACTCCGCCAGGCGGTGCAAGGGATCTCCGACCTTATTCAGGTTCCCGGCCTGATCAACCTTGACTTTGCCGATGTGAAGACCATTATGACGGAGCGCGGTTCAGCGCTGATGGGTATCGGTATCGCCACCGGCGAGAACCGTGCGTCTGAGGCGGCCCGCAAAGCCATTATGAGCCCGCTGCTCGAAACCTCCATTGAAGGGGCGCGCGGCGTAATTATGAACATTACAGGGGGCGCTAACCTCTCCCTGTACGAGGTGAATGAAGCTGCTGAGATCGTGACCTCTGCTTCGGACCCCGAAGTGAATATGATCTTCGGTGCCATTATCGAAGAGAGCATGAAGGACGAGATCAAGGTCACCGTTATTGCGACCGGCTTTGAACACAAGCCATTTCCTGCAGCGCCTGTACGCCGTCCGGCCGCCGGCAGTGAGCCGGCAGTGGAGAAGGACAAGGACAAGAACGCGAATCTTCGTCCGTTCGGCAATCAGACAACCTCTGATCAGCTGGATATTCCAACCTTCCTGCGCAACCGGACACGCGGCAACAATGATTAATAGCAATTCATAGTATAGATCGTTACGGAAGCACCGTATCACGCAGCTTAAGAACTGCGGGGTACGGTGTTTTTTTGTTTTTCAGGCTGTTATAATACTAATAATGGGAGACGATGGAATGGAACTGCTGGACCCCAGGGTGGATTTCGTATTTAAGCGGATATTTGCAAGTGAGAATAACAAGGATGTGCTGCTGGCTTTTTTGAACCGGATATTCATGGATGCGGGTGATCTCCCGCTGGAAGAAGTGGTGCTGCTCAACCCCTATACGGATAAGGATGATCCGCTGGATAAGCAGGCGATATTTGATATCTGGGCGAAATCTGTAGACGGCAAGCTGATTAATATTGAGATGCAGCTGTTCAATAAATATGATATTGAGAAACGGACCTTGTATTACTGGAGCAAAAGGTATGCGGGTCAGCTTCAGGTGAGCGGTAAATATATGGACCTCAAGAAATGTGTGACCATCAATATTCTGAACTATAAGGTGCTGCCTAATGAACATCCCCATAGTGTATTTCACTTGCGGGAGGATGTAAGCGGAGCGCCGCTGTCAGACGATATTGAAATTCACTTCCTGGAGCTGCCCAAGCTGAATCAGCCTGCGATTCCCGGTGAGAGGGGCCTTGTGAACTGGCTGTTATTTCTGAATGGAACCCATTACTCTGATTGGGAGGTGCTGCAGATGAACGAGCCTGATTTGAAGAAAGCGATGGAGACCCTGGAGTTTCTGAGCCAGGATTCGGAAGCACGCCGTAAATACGAAGACCGCCAGAAGTTTCTGCTGGACGAGGCCTCGCAGAGAGACGGTGCGCAAAGAGAAGGGTTCGCTAAAGGCCTGGAGGAAGGCAGAGCTGCAGGTATGGAGGAAGGTAAAGCAAAAGGCATGGAAGCAGGCATATCGGCAGGAAGAGCTGCGGGTGAGCTTGAGGCCAAGCTGGAAATAGCGAAGAATCTTCTGGCTATGGGAATGGACTCTGTATCTGTACAGCAGGCAACCGGACTGACCGAAGAAGAATTGAAATCTATCAATAACTAACTGCTGCGGAAGATCACCTATCCTTATATTTCCCACAGAAACGGTACTGTCCTTACACGGATGGTGCCGTTTCTGCTTGTTTCTCCGCTGTACCCTCTTAGACCCATGACTCGACAAAAAAACCGTAAGAACGCCCCCCATGTTTAGACAGACTTTGAATGCCGGAGTTTCTATACTAATCTTATCGTCTAAAAAGAGAGCCTGCACCCTGGCCTCCGGATAGATATCCGTTTGCAGGCAGGTGAGAGCACTGGTTGTGTATATTGACTTGATTTTTGCCGCCAATCTGCTGATCGACGGAGTCCTGTTATGGCTGACAAGCTGGCTGGTCAAGCAAAAGGTATCCTGGTGGCGGCTGATTCTCTCAGCGCTGGTGGGTGCGCTGTATGTTGTAATGATGTTCGTACCGGAGCTGTCCTTTCTGTACACCTTTCTTATCAAATTCGGATTATCGGTTTTGATGTTATGGATAGCCTTTGGATTCAGAAGTCTGCAAAGCTATCTGCGTGCATTAGGGGCGTTTTATATCATTAATTTTGCGGCGGCGGGAGGGATCATAGGGTTTCATTATTTGCTGCAAAGCTCAGGCGACATCTGGAACGGGATGATCTTTACCTCCTCAGGAGGCCAAGCTTACCGGCTGAAGATCGGGTTCTGGTTCGTGCTTGCCCTGCTTCCGCTGGTCCTGCTCCTCTTCAAGCTGATTCAGTCCTCCCGCAGGTACAGAGAGCAGCTGGATACCTATATCGGCGAAGTGACCGTGGAGATTGACGGAGTGTCGGTCACTTGCCCTGGGCTGCTGGACACCGGGAACCGCCTCAGTGATCCGCTGACGAGGATTCCGGTAATGGTCATGGAAGCCTCGCTGTGGGAGACCCATCTGCCGGCTGCCTGGAAGGGGAGGCTGACCCAGACGGGAGCAGATACACTTGTACTGGAAACGGACGGGCAGTCGTTTGCCTGGCAGGATAGAATACGGCTGGTGCCGTACAGAGGCGTTAACCGCGGGGCATCCTTCATGCTCGCACTGAAGCCGGATAACGTGACGATACAGCTGGGCGGGGATACCTTTTGCAGCAAAAGGGTACTCATCGGGCTGGATGGCGGGACACTGTCGGGAGACGGCGCATACCGGGCGGTCATTCACCCTGACCTGACCCACAAAGAGAGCGCTCCAGAAGCGCCGGCTGACAAGGCGATGGGCCTAAGTAACCTATAGGAGGAACAATAATGGTCAAATTCAAGCTTGTGCTGCAATTGCAGTATTACCGCATGCTGTTTCTGCTCGGACTAAAAAGTCAGGAGATTTATTATATCGGCGGAAGTGAAGCGCTGCCGCCGCCACTCACGCGGGAAGAAGAGGAGTTCCTGCTCCAGCGGCTCTCCAGTGGCGATGCCGCTGTCCGGGCCATGCTGATCGAGCGCAACCTGCGGCTGGTGGTCTATATCGCCCGGAAATTTGAGAACACCGGCATTAACATTGAGGATCTGGTGTCCATTGGGGCGATCGGACTCATCAAGGCAGTCAACACCTTTGATCCGGAGAAAAAAATCAAACTCGCCACCTACGCCTCCCGCTGCATTGAGAATGAAATTCTGATGTACCTGCGGCGCAACAGCAAGACAAGAAGCGAGGTTTCCTTTGACGAACCGCTCAATATTGACTGGGATGGCAACGAGCTGCTGCTCTCGGATGTGCTGGGCACAGAGAACGATACCATTTACCGGAATATCGAGGAGCAGGTGGACCGCAAGCTGCTGCAGAAGGCGCTGGAGAAGCTCAGCGAGCGGGAAAGGCTGATTATGGAGCTGCGCTTCGGACTCCGGGGCGGGGAAGAAAAAACACAAAAGGATGTTGCCGATCTGCTGGGCATCTCCCAATCCTATATTTCACGCCTGGAGAAAAGAATTATCAAGCGGCTGCGCAAGGAGTTCAACAAGATGGTGTAAGTGATGAAAAGCTGAGGAATAAAATGCCGGACCGGGGAGATAATGTACAGTAATGTTTCTCCTTGGGAGGTTAATCATCATGACCCGAAATAAAGTCGAGATTTGCGGTGTGGACACCGCCAAGCTGCCTGTTCTGACGAACGTGGAAATGCGGGCATTGTTCACTTCGCTGCAGCAGCAGGGCGAGCGATCCGCCAGAGAGAAATTGGTAAATGGCAACCTTAGACTTGTGCTAAGCGTAATTCAAAGGTTCAATAATCGTGGAGAGTTCGTGGATGATCTGTTTCAGGTAGGCTGCATCGGACTCATGAAAGCCATCGATAATTTCGATTTATCGCAAAATGTTAAGTTCTCCACCTATGCGGTGCCGATGATCATCGGAGAGATCCGCCGCTACCTGCGTGACAACAACCCGATCCGGGTATCACGCTCCCTGCGGGACATCGCCTATAAGGCGCTGCAGGTCCGTGACAGCCTGACGAATCAGAATTCACGGGAACCGACGATCTTTGAAATTTCCGAAGCGCTTGGTGTCCCGAAAGAGGATGTTGTCTTTGCCCTCGATGCTATCCAGGACCCCGTATCCCTGTTTGAGCCGATCTATCATGACGGCGGGGACCCCATCTATGTGATGGATCAGATCAGTGACGACAAGAACAAGGATGTCTCCTGGATTGAAGAGATTGCCCTCCGGGAGGCCATGCAGCGGCTGGGGCAGCGCGAGAAACGCATTTTATCCATGCGGTTTTTTGAAGGCAAAACCCAAATGGAGGTCGCAGACGAGATTGGAATCTCACAGGCCCAGGTCTCAAGGCTTGAGAAGTCGGCGATCCAGCAAATGCAAAAGCATGTAAAATCCTAACCCCAGCTTATAAATGAGCCGAGGATATCCCGGAAGGCAGCGGTAATGGCTGTCCGGGGTATCCTTTTGTATGTCTGCCGCGTTAAGCCGTCATGGAATGAGACATGTTGCCAAGCCTTAGGGACATATACTGAAATTATAGGTCTGAATGTACAGGGGTGGCAGGATGAACGAGGAGTCCGCAGGTGCGGGTAAAAAAATGAAAATCTCCGATTTTCAAACCAAGGATGTTATCAATATTGTCGACGGTAAGCGGCTTGGACAGATTAGTGATCTGGAGCTGGATGTGCGCAGAGGTGTTATTGACGCCATTATTGTTCCGGGGTATACAAGATTTATGGGACTGTTCGGCGGCGGCGCCGATCTGATCATCCCGTGGCGGAATATCGTTAAGATTGGTGCAGATGTCGTGCTGGTGAAGCTGGAGGAGCCCCGCATCCCGCAGGGACAGGAAGACCGTGAAATGATGTATCTGGAACGGCCGGAACGCAGTGAGCGGCGCACTTATTGATAAGGTGCGTCTTTTTTCTGCGGATGTGGGTAAAGTTTATTCGGGGCCCCCGCAAAGTACTTGAATAGGCATCGGAGAGTTGCGCCACTTTGTGGGGAATGTTTTGTGGTACACTTAAGCGGAGGTGAAGATATGGAACCGTTTATGCAGACTGGCGCAGCGCCAATGCTGCTGCATCTGGAGCCGTGGCGCGGGCAGTATCAGAAGATTACTGCAGGATTCACAGGCAGAGCAGGCGGCAGCGGCACAAAACCGTATGACAGCTTCAATTGTGCTTTTCATGTCGGCGATGATCCGGCGGATGTACTCTCCAACCGGAGGCTGCTGGCCGGGAGTCTGGGCTTCCGGCTTGCAGACTGGACCTGCGGGGAACAGACCCATGGGAAAGAGATCGCTGTCATTACAGAACAGGACCGCGGCAAAGGCAGTCTGGACCGGGCTTCCGCCTTTCAGGCCACAGACGGGCTGCTGACGGATGTGCCGGGAGTGCTGCTGACTTCCTTTTATGCTGACTGTGTACCGCTATTCTTCTATGATCCGCTGCAGGGGGCTGTAGGGCTGGCACATGCAGGCTGGAAGGGGACGGTGGCCGAAATAGCGGCAGCGATGGTGGAGAGAATGGGACAGACGTACGGGAGCCGTCCAGAGGATATAAGGGCTGCTATCGGTCCATCCATTGGTGAATGCTGCTATGAGGTCGATGATTATGTAATGGACCGTGTCCGCCGGCTGGAGGCCGGGCTGAACCCGCAGAATGCGGCGGAAGGGGCGCATGAGTTATATAGACCTTCTGACAAGGACAGCAGCAAAACGATGCTGAACTTGAAAGAATTGAATCAACGCATTATGATAAAAGCAGGAATATTGCCGACTCATATCGAATGTACAACTTGGTGTACAAGCTGTAACAGTGATCTGTTCTTTTCTTATCGCAAGGAGAATGGGGTTACGGGAAGAATGACGAGCTGGATCGGAATAAAGGAGAGTTGAATATTGGCCTCACTACAAGAGAGAATAGCCGAGGTAGAGGAACGTGTCGCACGGGCCTGTGCGGTCAGCGGCCGGGATGTCAGTGAAGTCAAGGTGATTGCTGTCACGAAATATGTATCGCTGAATACGGTTTCCGCATGTCTGGAAGCAGGGCTTGAGGAGATAGCCGAGAGCCGCTGGCAGGATGCGGAGCCTAAATGGAAGTTACTGGGCCATAAGGGGATCTGGCACTTTATCGGGCATTTGCAGACCAATAAGGTGAAGGATGTTATCGGTAAATTTCAATATATACACTCCCTGGACCGGTTATCGCTGGCCCGGGAGCTGCATAAGAAGGCGGATGCCGCCGGACTGGATGTGAAGGTGTTCCTGCAGGTGAACATTTCCGGGGAAGACACCAAGTTCGGCCTGGCACCGGAGGCGGTGCAGGGCTTCCTTAAGGAGATTGCTCCGCTCCACCGTGTCAAGGTCATTGGACTGATGACCATGGCCCCTCACGAAGAGGACCCGGAGCTGACCCGTCCTGTATTCCGGGGCCTCCGCGAGCTGCGCGATGAACTCAATCTGCTGGGGCTGACACCTGAGCCTATCGGGGAGCTGTCGATGGGAATGTCGAATGATTTTGAAGTGGCGATACAGGAAGGAGCCACCCGGGTGCGCCTGGGTACGGTATTAGTAGGTCATGAGGAGGGAGATTGATGGGCGTGATGAACCGTTTTATGAGTTTCTTGGGCTTGCAGGAGGAAGAGGAGATTGTGGAGCGGGAGCAAATTTCCCGTGATGAGGATGAATACGAACCCGCCCCTGTAGAAACGCGCAAAAATCAGAGGGCTAACGTCGTCAGTATCCATTCGCAAAAAAATGTTAAGGTAGTGCTCTATGAGCCGCGTTCGTATGACGAGGCCCAGGAAATTGCCGACCATCTGCGTTCGCACCGCACGGTTGTGATTAACCTGCAGCGGGTGCGCAACGATCAGGCTATGCGGATTATAGATTTTCTGAGCGGAACCGTTTATGCCCTGGGTGGAGGAATATCCAAAATTGGGGGCAATATATTTATGTGCACACCGGACACGGTGGAGATCCAAGGCTCCATTACAGAGATTCTCGGTGATGATCAAGACTACAACAGAATGAGGTGAGCAGGTTTTGAACGAAATATCTTCCATTATCAACATCCTATTCACAATTTACTATTACATGATTATCGTATACATTCTCATGTCCTGGCTGCCGAATCTGCGCGAGAATTTCATCGGTGAACTGCTCGGCAAGCTTGTTGAGCCGTTTCTGACTCCGTTCCGGAAGATCATTCCGCCCCTGTTCGGAACCATTGATATCTCTCCCATTATTGCGATTGTCGTGCTGCGGTTTGCAGTAGGCGGGCTTCATTCCATTGTGGCCCTGATCTTCGGCTGAGTCCCATGAAGAATGAAATATACGGGCATTTCCACCCGGACGAGCGGCAATTTGTGGACAAGGCGTGGGAATGGGTAACGAATGCCGGAGAGTACCATGAGACCAAGCTGACCGAATTTCTTGACCCCCGTCAGGGTTATATCCTGCAGAGCCTGGTGAACCGCCATCCCGATGTTACCGTACGCTGGGAGGGCGGTTCTTCGGATGCCGAGCGGAAGCGGGCTATGGTGGCACCGGATTACCGTGACCTTGCGGATGAGGATATGGAGCTAAGCGTATTATCCATTACTTCGGGGGAGCAGAAATTTCTCTCGCTGGAGCATGGGGATTACATGGGGTCCATCCTGGGGCTGGGGATCAAAAGAGGCAAGATCGGCGATATTCATGTACTGGAGGACGGCTGTCATGTGGTGGTGGCTGCGGATATCGCCGATTATCTGTCCATTCATCTGACCAGTGTGCACCGGATGAATGTCAGTACGGAGATCCTGCCGTTATCCGGCTTACGAAGCAGTCAGGTTAAGCTGGAGACTATGGAATTCACTGTGGCCTCCCTGAGGCTCGATGGAATTGCCGCCGATGTCACCCGCCTAAGCCGGAGCAAGATTCTGGCTCCGATCAAGGCTGGTCGTGTGCGGGTGAATTGGAAGGTGGAGGAAGATCCGTCCTGTGCCTTGAAAGAAGGGGATATGGTTTCTATCCAGGGATTCGGAAGGTTTAAGCTGCTGGAGATCGGCAGTTTGACGAAGAAAGGCCGTTACCGGATTTTGGCAGGCAAATTTGTCTGAAGGCTTAGCAGGATTACAGCAGTGCCTGTCGAAATTGATAGTCTCAAGGGATACAAACATTCAGCAGGCTGGGCGCTGATAACGCCCCTGTGTGCAGAAGGGGCTACCCGCTCAGGGACAACCGATGTCCGAAATTTCTAGGAGGTGCACAGTATGCCATTAACACCGCTCGATATACATAACAAGGAATTCTCCCGGAGAATCCGCGGTTATGACGAAGATGAGGTCAATGAATTTCTGGATCAGGTCATTAAGGACTATGAGAGCGTGATCCGCGAGAACAAGGAACTGCATAACCAGCTATTATCGCTTCAGGAACGCCTGGATCATTTCGTGAATATTGAAGAGAGCCTGTCCAAGACCATTCTGGTGGCCCAGGAGGCTGCCGATGATGTGAAGAACAACTCCAAGAAGGAATCCCAGCTGATCCTCAAGGAAGCGGAGAAGAATGCCGACCGGATTATCAACGAAGCGTTGTCCAAATCCCGCAAGGTGGCTATTGAGACAGAGGAGCTGCGTAAGCAGGCCTCCATCTACCGTACCCGCTTCCGGACGCTGCTGGAGGCTCAGCTGGAGCTGCTGTCTCAGGATGACTGGAACGCGCTGGAGAGCCGTGAGGTCAGCGAGAACGCGCTCTGAGCAGGTAACCACTCAGATCCATACAAAAACTCCTTAGTAGAAGTTAATCTTGTTTGCTTTAGAGCAAATAAGACTTCTACCAAGGAGTTTTTTTGTGTAGCCTTTATACAGGGGCGATTACCTTTCCGGTGATGAGGATAGGGCCTCTTAAGATGATATCTCCTTGAAGATCCTCCAGGTTGGTAGCAAATACCTGAACAGGATAATATCCTTCGGGAAGATCGTTAAGAATCGTCTGGAACATGGTGGTCATCCGCAGCGGTTCATCTTCATCGTTCGAGATGGAGGACTGCTGGGCACTGCCGACGAGAATTCCATCCACAAGGACTTCAAGCAAGAGCTTGGGCTGATCGGGCGGAGTAGCAAATACGTTCGTTACCTCCCAGCCAACGGTAGTAGTGAGTTCTACATAATTGCTTGGAGCAGCAGGAACGGCCATACCAAATTCTAAGATCAAAGTGGCTGTGGAAGGGACTGGAATCATAAGAACTCCAGTACTTAGATTGCTATGGAAACTTCTTGCATATTCAACTAAAGTTTGCGCCATATTTTCACCTCCCATTTATTCATAATTGCATCATATGGTTTTCACGGATGTTATGCTTGGGGGGACATCCTATTCTTTGGAAAATTGGGAGTTTGTAAGGGAGGAATATAGTTGAATATTCTATTTATTACCTCAGGTTTCCGGGCTGTCTATTACTTTTTTGAGCAGAGTATAGTAGAAGCCTTTCAGAAGGCAGGCCACCCCTGTGAATCGTTCAGCCTAAGGAGTGGCTTGGATGCATTAAAGCTTAAGCAGCAATCCCTGCAGCCAGATCTGATTCTGGTCCTGGCTGGCCTCAAAATCACCACACCTATGCTGGAATTTATACAACAAACCAAAGGGAAGTCAGCTATATGGCTGACCGAGGACCCGTATTATATGGATTGGACGGTTTCGCTCGCCCCTTATTTTGATTACATCTTCACCATTGACCAAGCCGCATTGGAACAATACAGACAGCTTGGTCATCCCCATGTCTATCATCTGCCGCTGGGCACAGATCCCGGCCTGTTTCATCCCTCAGAGGTCTCCGAAGAGTATAGAAGTGATATTTGTTTAGTAGGAGTACCCTACAGTAACCGGATAGAGCTTATCGAATTCTTACTACAGAGAACAGATTACCGGCTTCAGATCGTGGGGAGAGGCTGGGGCAGGTATTACAATGAATGGATGAAGCAGCCCGGCCAGACTGTAGCACTGGTAAACGCCTGGGTGAAGCCCGAAACAGCCGTGAATTATTATAATGGCGCTAAGATCGTTCTGAATATCCACCGACTCTCGGATGAGAAATACAATAGAAACCGTGCAGGGATTATCGCGAAGAGCATCAACAACCGTACCTTTGACGCTGCCGGCTGTGAGGCCTTCCAGCTTACGGATTACAAAGCAGAGCTGAACCAGCATTTCGAGGAAGGGTCAGAAATGATTTCCTACCAGAATAAGGAGGAGTTACTTGAGAAGATCCATTACTACATGGTGCATGACGACGAGCGCAGGCAAATAGCGGTGGCAGCCAGGCAACGCGTGGTGACCGCACATACCTTTGGGCACCGGATTGATCATCTGCTGAGGCAGCTCCAGCCCTAAAACCAGGACTTACCGGACTTCATGAAACGTTTAACAGGATAACTGTTAGGCGTTTTTATGCTGCCGACCCGTATATTCCGTGGAAATTACGCTATTCTTCTGAAAAGTTAGTCTTCTAACCTATAACGTTTCGATAAAGAAGACATATGATAGCAAGTAAACAGTGAGGGAGGTATTATATTGCCAAAAGTAACTATAATCATGACCAGCTACAATAAGGCCGCATATATCGCAAAGTCCATTGAATCCATTCTGAACCAGACACTTACAGATTTTGAGTTCTACCTGATGGATGATAACTCGAATGAAGACACCCTTAAAGTGATTGAGCCTTATCTCACGGATAAGCGTATCAAATTCTCCCAGAGCAATATCAGCTCTCTTGAACAAAGAGTGGAGAAGGTCAGATATTCCGCTCTAATCAATGAAGCCTTGCATCAGGCAAAGGGGGAGTATATTTCCTATGCAACGGATGATAACTGTTACCGGAATACTAGACTACAGCAAATGGTGGACTACATGGAGAATCATCCCGAGGTCATGATTGCGTATTCTGCCTCGATGGTCAATTACTTGAATGAGCACAATGAGGTTACCAAAACCCAGCTCAGGCCGGCAAAAAAGATAGTCTCGGTAGCGCCTTGCGTCATTGATCATTGCTCCATTCTGCACAGAAGCTCCATCCTTCCGGTAATCAAAGACAAGTTCGGCTCCTACTGGGATGAGAATCCCGAGTTTTATAGAATTGGCGATGGCCGTTTTTTCTGGCGGCTGAATCAGTTCTGGGAGTTCTACCCGGTCGAGGATGTTCTGGATGATAACTATATCACCGAATTATCCATTCACTATCAATTGGCACATCAGGAGAAAAGTCAGTTTATACAAATGCTGCCCCCGCAAAGAACCTGCAAGGAGCTTAGAGAAGAACTGAAATTAATGCAGCAGAAGAAATAAAGGAGCTGCCAAAACCGGTGCATGAAGAAGGAGGAAACGGATTGTCTATCTATCTGTCTAATTACTGGTCTCTCTATAGTGAATTTCTCAATATAACCAAGGATTTGAAATATAGAAACATCTCGATTGGACTTATGACGAATTTCTATCAGCAGATTAATGATGAGCTTAGAAGCGAGATGGGGAGCCCAGACTTCGGGCTGAAACTGAACCACTCCAGTATTCATGAGCAGAATCAGATTCAACCTTTTTTTGAAATGATGGTCGCGCCGCTCTATCAGCCTATTAAGTCCAATCTAGAAGGAAAGATACTGATTAATCTGGATTATATAAGAATGTCGGAGCAAACGTTCAGCGAACATTTTAACGAAGATCATGCGGTGATTTTGTCCCGTTCCAGAGTCTCTGAGCTATTTGGAATCCCTAATCTATGCAGCCTGAACTATAAAAAAGATACCAGACAAGCATCCGATGAGTTAATGGAGAGAGCCGCTGACCTGTTTGCCGAATACAAGGGACATCCGGCGTTCAGCAATGAATTCTTCACCCAGACCTTCATCCACCGGATTCCTTCCATTACAGATACGATCGAAATGGTTTTTAATCTGTACAATGAAATCCCGGTAGCCGCTGTAATGGTAGGTACGACAGAAGATGTGGCCAGCCGGGCTCTTGCCGTCGTGGCGGGGATCAGAGGAATTCCCAGCGTATGTCTGCAGCATGGCATTCTGATGGGGGAAGAGGCGTTTATCCCTGTTTTCTCCAGCCATGTTGGAATCTACGGGCAATACGAACACGACTGGTATACGAGAAGGGGGCTTGAAGCGGAGCGAATTGTGATTACCGGCCACCCCCGTTATGATGATATCTTTACGGCACAGCAGACCTCCAAAGATTCGTTCCGGGAGACCTATCAGCTTGACCCTCATAAAGTCACCTTATTAATTGCCACCGGCCCCACCCTGGATGAATATAAGATCCGGACCCTGCTCACCCAGCTTGCTACACAAGAGCCATTCCAGTTAATCATCAAGCCCCATCCCTGGGAGCTATCCAAGAAGCTAATATCGCTGTATACCGAGTTTGAAGAGAAATATGAGAATGTCCATGTGGTTACCGACAGAAAGGCAGACACCCGTGATCTGGTTATGAAATCAGACGCTGTAGTTGCGACTCTCTCGACGGTTGCCCTGGAAGGCCTGTTATTTAACAAACCTGTGTTTGTCTATAAATTCATTCAGGCCAACCGTGAATATGATTACTATGACGCTCTTGATCCCTATATTCAAAAGGAGCCGGCTGATCTGACCCGAATGGTGGCCGATTATTTCTCCAGCAATAAAGAGCAATCAAACTACAAGGCTGTGAAGGATAAGTTCCTGCAGCACTCCTATCAGGTTGAGCATTCCGGCCGGGGACTTGCCGAATTAATGGACCGCCTGATCCAGGGAAGACCCAAGCTATGAACAGGGGGGAGGAGGAGATGTTCTTTAGGAACAAAAAAATTCTGGTCATTGGCGGAACCGGCACCATCGGGAAAAGCATTGTGAAGCTGATTGCCGAGCAGGAGCCAGCAGTCATCCGGATTCTCAGCAGAGATGAATATAAACAATTTGAGCTGCAGAATGAACTGAATGGAAATCCAAGGCTGCGCTACCTGATTGGCGATGTTCGTAATTATGACCGTGTGCTGGCGGCGATGGAGGATATAGATTACGTGTTCCATACCGCAGCCATGAAGCATGTTTCCTTCTGTGAATATAACCCGTTCGAGGCGGTACTTACCAATGTGGTTGGCACATATAACGTGATCCGGGCGGCGAAGCAACAGAAGGTACACAAGGTTGTGTTCACAAGTACGGATAAAGCCATTTCACCCACGAATAATTATGGAGCTACCAAGCTATCCGCAGAGAAGCTTATTGCCTCCGCCGTCACTTCGGGGGAACCAGGCAAGACCGTATTCTGTACGGTGCGGTTCGGGAATGTAATGGGCTCCAGAGGTTCGGTCATCCCCTTATTTGTGAAGCAGGTCAGAGCAGGCCAAGCCATCACCGTAACGGATCTATCCATGACCAGATTCATGATGACCCTGGAGCAGGCGACGAAGTTAACCGTCAGTTCCCTGCAGATGGCCAAAGGCGGAGAGACGTTTATTCTGAAGATGCCTGTCATTAAGCTGAAGGATCTGGCTGAGGTTGTAGCCCAGGAGGCACCGAAGAAATACGGCATTTCCCCCGCTTCGGTGGAGATCCTGGAGATTGGCCTGAAGCCTGGTGAAAAGAGATACGAAGAGCTGATGACGCATGAGGAATCCTTAACCGCTTATGAATTACCGGATGTATATATTGTTCCTTCCCCGTTTGCTTCCAAGCAGTCATACCAGGAAGCTAGCAGACCGGAGCCGGGAACCTATAGCTCTGAAGGAGAGATCCCGCTGACGAAGGAGCAGGTAAGGAAGCTGGCGCTTGAACAAAATCTAATCTAGTGGAGGCTAACATGAATATACTCGTAACCGGAGGTACAGGGTTCATTGGCAGATGGGTCGTAGGGCGTTTGTTAAAGGATGGACAAAGTGTCTGGGTGATCGACAATTTGGCGAATTCATCCCTGGATAATTTGCAGGAATATGCCGGCCATGAGCATTTGCAAAGGGTCCAGGTAATGGACCTGAAGGACAGAGAGGCCCTGAAGAAGCTTTTCCGGGAGACAACCTTTGACCTGTGTTATCACCTGGCTGCAAGCATTAATGTCCAGGACAGCATAGATGATCCTGAGACAACGTTTAACAATGACACGCTGGCTACCTTTTATTTACTGGAGGAATGCCGCAAGCAGCAGGTGAAAGTGGTCTTCATGAGTACCTGCATGGTCTATGCCAGAGCAGCGGATGAGCAGGGGATTGACGAGCAATCTCCCATCAAGCCAGCCTCCCCGTATGCCGGTGCCAAAATTGCTGCTGAAAATATGGTGTTATCCTATTTCTACGCGTATGATCTGCCGGTTGTGGTCGTGAGACCATTCAACACGTATGGTCCCTTTCAGAAAACAGGCGGCGAAGGCGGAGTGGTGGCGATCTTCATTCACAACAAATTGAAGGGCGAGCCCCTGAAGATCTACGGGGACGGCACACAATCACGGGATCTGCTGTATGTGGAGGATTGCGCGGATTTCGTGGTTGAAGCGGGCTACAGCGACAAGCTGAACGGAGAGATTGTGAACGCAGGCACAGGAGAGGATATTACAGTTAATCAATTGGCCGAGCTCATTGCAGACGGGCAGGCTCCGGTTCAGCATATCCCCCATATTCACCCGCAGAGCGAGATCCAGAAGCTGTTATGCAATTATCAGAAGGCGGAACAACATCTGTCCTGGACGCCAAAGGTAACCATAGAAGAGGGTATCCGGCAGACGGAGCAATGGATTCTTGAGACGTTTCACCGAGAGGAGCCTTCCCAATCATGAGTAAAAGTAAAAGCAAACTGGCGATCCACGGCGGAAAGCCTGTACGTGCCCACTATTTGCCTTATGGAAAGCAGGTTATTGATGAGGAAGATATACAGTCGGTGCTGAAGGTGCTGCAAAGTGATTTTTTGACGAGCGGCCCTGCCATTGAACAATTTGAAGCAGACCTCGCAGCATTTACAGGAGCGAAGTATGCAGTGGCCTTCTCAAGCGGAACTGCGGCATTACATGGTGCCTGCTATGCGGCCGGGATTAGCGATGGCGATGAGGTAATCACTACACCCATGACCTTTGCCGCGACAGCGAACTGTGTGCTGTATCAGGGGGGCGTGCCAGTGTTCGTGGATATCGACCCGCTGACCTATAACCTCGATCCGGGGCGGATCAGGGAGAGCATTACAGACAGAACGAAGGCGATTATACCGGTCCATTTCACAGGCCAGCCTGCAGAGCTTGATGAGATCCTGCAAATTGCCTATGACCATAACCTGATCGTGATTGAAGATGCCGCACATGCGCTTGGTGCTACCTATAAGGGTAGAAGCATTGGCTCCATCGGGGATATGACCATGTTCAGCTTCCATCCCGTAAAGCATATAACAACGGGAGAAGGCGGAATGATCACCACCAATAACCCGCTGTTTTATGAGAAGCTGCTGCAGTTCCGCACCCATGGCATTACACGGGATGAGCGCAGGCTGAGGGATAATCATGGACCGTGGTATTACGAAATGCAGCTCCTTGGATACAACTACAGAATCACAGACATTCAGACCTCACTCGGCACATCCCAGTTACGCAAAATCGGGAGTTTCATAGAGAAACGCAAGCAGCTGGCGAAATTGTATCTGCAAGAGCTGGGCCCGGTCCAGGAGCTCATTCTCCCGCATCAGCTTGCAAATGTGGAGTCGAGCTGGCATCTGTTCATTGTCAGACTTCAGCTTTCCAAGCTGACAGGCACACGGAAGATGGTCTTTCAGGCTCTGCAAAAAGAAAATATCGGTGTAAACGTCCACTATATTCCTGCCTATCTGCACCCGTACTACGAAAGTCTGGGTTTCCGTAAGGGAATATGCCCGATCGCTGAGAGCTGCTACGAGGAATTCATTACGCTCCCGTTGTATGCGGGCATGGACTCTGAGGATGTGATGGATGTGGTTGCTGCGGTGAAGAAGGTGATCAGTCATTATTCCAATTCTTCAAGAAGGGAGTGACTCCGGTGGCCAAAGTGAAAGTGATTGCCGAGATTGCCAATGCCCCGATCAACTCGGAGCAGGTGAAGGAACCCAAGGTATGCATTGCCGTAATCTGCAGATTGAAATCAACGAGACTCCGGCGCAAGGCTCTCCGTCCTATTCATGGCATTGCGTCCATCGAGAGATGTCTCATGAACTGTCTGGCGGTTCCGGGCGGTTATGAGGTAGTTCTGGCAACCTCTGATCTTCCGGACGACCAGCCCCTTACGCAGTTCACATTGGACAACCGGGTGAAGATCGTCACGGGAGACCCGGATAATGTAGCCGAGCGATTGCTGAAAGCGGCGGAAGCCACCCGGGCGGATATCGTTGTTCGTGTGACCGGCGACAATCCGGCCGTTTCCCCGGAGATGATGGGTTATATGATCGACCAGCACATCAAAACCGGTGCCGACTTCACTTATGCGAAGGAATCGACGATGGGCACAGTAGGGGATGTCTATACAGTAGAAGCGTTAAGAAGGCTTTTGCAATATTCAGCTTCACTTTCACATGCAGAGTATTTGTCCTTTTACTTTTTTAACAACCCGGACCTCTTCAACCTGAATGCGGTGGAGCTTCCCGCGGAGTGGGTGCATCCCGAATGGAGATTAACCATGGACGAGATTCAAGATCTGGAGTTGTTCGAGACCCTATACAAGGCTATGGATATTGGTCCAAGACCGCTTACCTTCGAGGAGTTACAGGCCTTCCTGTTGAAGCACCCTGAGGTGGCTGAGCTGAACAGGGGAATCAAAGTGAAATGGCGGGATGATACCGCACTGGTCCGTGAGCTGAACGAAGCGACTACCTTGAAGAAGAGACTATAGTAAGAAGCACTAAAGAAATTTATGAAAAAGCAAAAAGAAGCGGAGGGGAAATTTGGAACTGTAGGAGCGGTAGCGACCGCCTTTGTCACCGGATTTCAACCGCGAAGAGCGGAATAGATCAAGAAATCTGGGGACAACAGCGGCCGGAAGTCCAAATGTTCACCGCAGTGACGATGAAGCTTCAAGTTCAAATCTTTAGTGCATCTTATAAATGACTAATTAGCGAGGCATCGGAATATGACAAATAGAGCGAGACTTGTGCTGGGTACTGCCCAGTTAAACGGGAATTATGGGATTGCGAATGCAGCAGGCCATCCGTCCGTGCAACAGAGCTGCCAATTGCTCCAGGCTGCCGTCTCCGCGGGGATTGGTTATTTGGACACCGCACCGGGATATGGGAACAGTGAGAGCCTGATTGGAGATTGTCTGCAGCAGGTAGAGCCGCAGAGCAGGCCTGAGATTGTGACCAAGCTGCCTTCGGTACAGCGGTTAGGGCTTCAGACAGAAGAAGCACGGAGGAAGTTCGTAACTTCTTCCGTCCTGTCTTCCCTGAACAAGCTGAAGCGGTCCGCGCTGGATACCCTTCTCTTGCATGATCCGCTGGATATGACCTATCGGAACGGCGAAATCCTACACCTGCTGAAGGAGCTGAAGCAGCAGCAGATGATCCGGAGCATTGGGGTTTCGGTCTATGATCCGCAGGAGGCCGAGACTTTTTTGAGCCTGGATGGAGTGACCAGTATTCAGCTTCCGCTTAATGTATTTGACCAAAGATGGATCAGAAATGGCATGCTGGAGCGGCTCGCGGGCCAAGGAACAGAAGTGTTGGTCCGCAGTGTCTATCTGCAAGGATTATTGCTTATGGCACCGGAGAAGCTTCCTGCCAAGCTGAAGCAAGCCGAGCGGCCATTGAAGTCATTCATAGCGTACAGCAAGGAGATCGGGATACCTGTAAAAGAGCTGTGCTTCCTGTATGTAAGGGATCTCCCTGGAGTATCGGGGATCGTTATCGGATGTGAGACGGTAGAGCAGGTTCAGGAGAATGTCAGCATGATGGCCCTGCCCCCGTTAACCCGGAAGATACGGCAAGAGCTCGGTGATTATTTTACGGATATTCCCGTGCAGATTATGGACCCCAGGAGGTGGAATGAACAGGATGCGGACCATTCATGAACTCTTTAATCTACAAGGTCAAACCGCGGTCGTGACCGGCGGAGCAGGTTATCTGGGCACGGCGATCTCGGAGGGCCTTGCTGAGGCCGGCGCCACGGTATACATTGTAAGCTCGAATGAGCGGAAATGTCAGGAGCTGGCGGAACAGATTACCCGCAAGACTGCGGCTCCATGCTTTGGCAAATCTATGGATATTAGACAAGAACAATCCATCCAAACCTGTTTCCGCGACATTTCTGAAGCCGCCGGGAGTATAGATATTCTAGTGAATAATGCTGCCTTCAGCTCACCGGGCAAGCTGCCCGCCATGAGTGAAGAGGCGTGGCTGACAGGGATGGACGGGACGATTAATGGAACCTTCAGATGCGTGAAGGCTGTCTTGCCCTACATGGTTGAACAAAAGAAAGGTTCCATCATTAACGTATCCTCTATGTATGGCCGGGTCTCTCCTAACCCCGAGGTCTACGGAGACAGCGGGATGGATAATCCCGCCAATTACGGGGCAGGAAAGGCGGCGATTAATCAATTCACCCGTTACATCGCCTGCCACTTCGGACGACACGGAGTTAGAGCCAATACCGTATCACCGGGCCCTTTTCCCCAACCCTCGGTTCAGGCGAATCCCGAGTTCATCAAGCAGCTGGAAGGGAAGAATCCGTTAGGCCGGATCGGCAATCCTGAAGATTTGAAAGGGGTTATGGTGTATCTCGCCTCCGCCGCTGCAAATTATGTTACCGGTGAGAATATTTCGGTAGATGGCGGGTGGACCGCATGGTAACAGATGCATATCCCCAAGTGAACCTGTGCTTCCGGGTAGATTCCTCCCATTCCATGGGTACAGGCCATGTCATGCGCTGCCTTACACTGGCCAATGAGCTTGCACGAAGAGGGGCGAAGGTCTCGTTCATCTGCCGTGATCTGCCCGGAAATCTGGCACCCTATGTGATGGAACAGGGCCATCAGGTGTTCATGCTGCCTGGGCCGGACGATCGGGCTTATGCACAAACCTGGCTCCAAGTGGACTGGAGAACGGATGCGCTGCAAACAGCAGAGCTGCTTCGGGAGGCGGGTCCGGTGGATGGGCTGATTATCGACCAATACGGGATTGATCAACAATGGGAGACTTTAGCCGGAGAGCACGTGGGAAAGATAGTTGTGATTGATGATTTGGCGGACCGGCCGCATCAATGTGATATGCTGCTGGACCCTAATCTATCCGCTGACGGGCATCGCTATCAGGGGCTGGTTCCGAATCATTGTATGCAATTGCTGGGCACCAGTTATACCCTGCTCCGGCCTGAATTTCGTGCCGTCAAGCCGCAGTTGGCTGAACGTGACGGAAGTATAAACAGAATTCTTATGTTTTTTGGCGGCACAGATCCGACCCGTGAGACTATAAAAACCTTACACGCCTTACAGAGTTCCGCCTTTGCCAATTTACACCTTGATGTGGTAGCGGGCGGAATGAACCGCAACAAGGATGACATTGCAGCATTATGCCGCACGATGCCGAAGGCCAGCTTTCACTGTCAGATTGATTATATGGCTGAACTGATGCAGAGGGCGGACCTCTCCATCGGAGCAGGCGGAAGCACAACCTGGGAGCGGTGTTACCTGGGCTTACCTTCACTATCCATTATAACGGCGGATAATCAACGGGAAATTACCACCCTGGTTCATGAGCAAGGTGCCACCCGCTGCTTAGGGAGCAGTGCTGACGTAACGCCGCTGAGGATTGAGCAGGAGCTTAAGGGCCTGCTTGCCGATCCGTCCCTGGTCAAAGGTATGTCTGAGCAGGCCCTTCAGATTATGGGCGAGGATAAAGGAAACGAGGTTATCGACAGGATCATGGGAGGCGACTATGGCAGACATTCACGACTATACGCTTAAGGAGCTGAGCCGGGAACATAGCACACTGATTTGGGAGTGGCGCAATGCCGCTCATGTCCGGCCTTTTATGAATCATGACGGGCTCATTCCGCTTGAGGAGCATCATAAATGGCTGAATTCCATAGCGAAGGATGCAAGCAGGCTGGTCAGAATCTGTTATTATCAAGCCAAACCGATCGGCTTCGTGCAGTTCTCACAGATCAATCTTGAGCACCAAACCTGTGAATGGGGCTTCTATATTGGGAATCAGGACTGCCCCCGCAGGTCTGGAACGATCATGGGAATTCTGGCGCTGGAGCTGATCTTCCAGGAGCGGCAGATGAGAAAAGTGTGCGCTGAAATCCTGGACTTCAATCAGAAGAGCTTATCGTATCACCGCAAATTAGGATTTGTGGAGGAAGGCAGGTTAGTCAGGCAAAGGCTAAGGAATCATCAGCCGGTGGACGTTGTATTAATGGGTCTGTTCCGGGAGCAATGGAAGAAACAAAGAGTACGGCTCAAAGAGGAGGTTGCAAATGCCAATGAAGGAAATAACCATCGGTAACCGGCGCATCGGAAGCGGTCATCCCCCTTTTGTCATCGCGGAGATGTCCGGTAACCACAATAAGTCACTGGACCGCGCACTCGAACTGGTCAAGGCCGCAGCCAGGGCCGGGGCACATGCGTTCAAAATTCAAACCTATACCCCGGAAACGATGACGCTTAATCTGCAGAGCAAGGATTTCATGGTCGCTGAATCGAATGCGCTCTGGAAAGGGAAGTCGCTGTTTGAGCTTTATCAGGAGGCCTATACGCCCTGGGAATGGCATGAGCAGATTTTTGATGCTTGCAGGGCCCTCGGGATGATTCCGTTCAGCACACCGTTCGATGAGACCTCGCTCGAATTTCTGGAGTCGCTGGGGGTAGACTGCTACAAAATCGCCTCCTTTGAAAACAATGATATCCCCTTATTGCGAAAGGTAGCCTCCAAAGGAAAGCCGATGATCATTTCGACCGGGATGGCTTCGCTGGGCGAGATTGAACAGGCCGTCCAGACCATCACCGGGGCAGGCTGCAAGGAGTACATTTTGCTGAAATGCACCAGCAGTTATCCGGCTTCGCCCGAACATTCCAATCTCAATACCATTCCGTATCTGCGGGACGTCTTTCATTGCCAGGTGGGGTTATCCGACCATACCCTGGGCGTAGGGGCTGCTGTGGCAAGTGTCGCGCTGGGCAGTACAGTCATTGAAAAGCATTTTACCCTGAACCGTGAGGAGGGCGGAGTGGATTCTGCATTTTCCCTGGAGCCTGCGGAGTTTGCTTCTCTGGTTCAGGAGACAGATACAGCCTGGAAGGCCCTCGGCGGAGTATCCATCGGTCCCTCGAAGGAAGAAGAGAAGTCCCTTCAATTCCGGCGGTCCCTCTATATCGCCAAGGATATCAAGGCCGGGGAAGTGCTCACTAGGGATAATATGAAGGTGGTTCGTCCAGGCTATGGCTTAGCTCCCGGGTACTACGATCTGCTGCTCGGAAAACAGATGAAAACCAATCTGCCCATGGGCACCCCCCTGAGCTGGGAGCTGCTGCTGTAATCCATCTTGACAATTACTGCAAAAACGTCTATAACTAGAACATATCTGTATCCATTGAAACGAAATTCGATGACGGGACAAGTACGATAAGGTAACGTTCTCCAGAGAGTCGGTGATTGCTGCGAGCCGATTGTTCAAGCCTTGCCGGAAGATCCTCCCCTAGAAGCTAAGCTGAAGCGTATACGTGTATACGTGTGTAGGCTCCGCCGTCTGCCGGACGTTATCCCGGACCCGTGTGGCTGTCTATGGCCTGCGGACTGAGATTGTACTGAATCCACTCCCCTAAGGAAGTGCGTGAAGTGCAAATTAGGGTGGTATCGCGAGCGCTGTCTCGCCCCTTTGGGGGGCGGGATGGCTTTTTTTTATCCCCCTAAATCCCCCTTCCAAGGGGGACCCCAAGGGCTGTCCGCCCTCTGGACACCTGCAACAAGTGCGTTGTGCATGGAGAGGTGTCCGCGGACGGGGAAGGATTTGTTCGAGCGGGGAGCGGCCCTTCTTAGGCTGCCCTGACGGGTACGCCTGCGGGGCCTCAACTGCGCCCCGGGCGAAGCCCGGCCAAAGTTGCCCTCCGGGTTCGCGGCCGGGAAGGGCCAAAGATCAACGGAGTGGACCCCGGGCACAGCCCGGCCAGTGCTGTCCTCCGGGTTCGCAGGCCGGGAAGGACCAAGGATCAACGGCATGGACCCCGGGCACAGCCCGGCCAGAGCTGCCCTCCGGGTTCGCGGCCGGGAAGGACCAAGGATCAACGGCAAGGACCCGGGCGGAGCCTGATGCCCCTAGCGCGGGTAAGGCCCCGCAGGCGTACCCGATAGGGCAGCCTAAGAAGGGCCGAGGACTCCGCCGAAGTAATCCTTCCCGTCCACTGACCCTGCTCCTCGCACGATGCACTTCTTTCGGGTGTCCAGAGGGCAGAGCCCTTGGGGCCCTCCCTTGGCGAAGGGAGGGTTTGGGAGGGATCGAAAAGCCTTGCAAGGTTACGGTTTGAATAAAAGAAGGCTCGGATGACATCCGAATAAAGTTTAAGACTAAACGAAGGGATTGACCATCATGCATAAAGTAGACGTCAAAGAAAAAGCCCGGGCCAGAGATGTCCGGATATTGAAAAAATGGAGCGACGAGAAAACCTTCCGCAGATCCATGGAGAACCGGGAGGGGCGCCCGAACTACGTGTTCTATGAAGGACCTCCGACCGCGAACGGCGTGCCGCATATCGGGCATGTGCTGGGCCGGGTCATCAAGGACTTCGTCGGCCGCTATCAGACGATGAAGGGTTTCCGCGTCATCCGCAAAGCAGGCTGGGATACCCACGGTCTGCCGGTGGAGCTCGGCGTGCAGAAGAAGCTGGGCATCTCCGGCAAGCAGGATATCGAAGAATACGGCGTGGAGAAATTTATCAAGGAATGCAAAGCCAGTGTATTTGGCTATGAGAAGCAGTGGCGCGAGTTCACGGAGGCTATCGGCTATTGGACGGATCTGGATAACCCTTACGTTACGCTGGATAATACGTACATCGAGAGTGTGTGGAATATCCTCGCTACAGTACATGACAAAGGCCTGATGTACCGCGGACACCGCGTTAGTCCGTATTGCCCTAGCTGTCAGACGACCCTTAGCTCCCATGAGGTGGCGCAGGGCTACAAGACGGTCAAGGATCTCAGTGCGACAGCCAAGTTCAAGCTGGACGGCAGCGGTGATTATGTGCTGGCCTGGACGACGACCCCTTGGACGCTTCCGGCTCACATGGCATTGGCGATGAACCCGAATATGGAATATGTGCGTGCGCAACAGGAAGACGGCGTATATGTGCTGGCCAAGAACCTGGTGGACGAAGTGCTGAAGGGCGACTACACGATCCTGTCTACCCACACGGGCGCTGATTTTATCGGCCAGACCTACACGCCGCCGTTCGGTTACATCAAGGCAGAGAAGCACAATGTCATCGTCGGGGCAGCCTTTGTTACGGATTCCAGCGGTACCGGGATCGTACATATGGCTCCGGCGCACGGGGAAGATGACTATAAGAGCTGCCGCGAGAATGGCATCAGCTTCGTGAACGTGGTGGATGTCTCCGGTAAATACACCAGTGTGGTGAGCGATTTTGCCGGACGGTTCGTGAAGGATTGCGACCTCGATATCGTGAAGCTGCTGTCTGAGCAGGGACTGCTCTACCATAAAGAGAAATACGAGCACAGCTATCCGTTCTGCTGGCGCTGCGATACCCCGCTGCTCTATTATGCAACAGACAGCTGGTTCATCCAGACGACAGCCATCAAAGATCAGCTGATCGCGAACAACAACAGTGTGAACTGGTACCCGGAACACGTGCGGGAAGGCCGCTTCGGCAAGTTCCTGGAGGAGCTGGTAGACTGGAACATCAGCCGCAACCGCTACTGGGGCACACCGCTGAATGTGTGGGTCTGTCAGGACACCGGCAAGGAATTCGCACCGCACAGTATCGCCGAGCTGAGATCCATGGCCATCGGTGAAGTGGCGGAGGATATCGAGCTGCATAAGCCGTATGTGGACAACATCAAGCTGCGGAGTCCGTTCAGTGAAGGCGGCGTAATGGTCCGCACCCCGGAAGTTATCGACGTCTGGTTCGACAGCGGTTCGATGCCGTTCGCGCAGAGCCATTATCCGTTTGAGAATGAAGAACAGTTCGCAGACCAGTATCCGGCGGATATGATCTGCGAAGGGATCGACCAGACCCGCGGCTGGTTCTACAGCCTGCTGGCGGTATCGACGCTGTTCACGGGCAAAGCACCTTACAAGGCGGTTATCGCCCACGGTCACATTTTTGATGAGAACGGCCAGAAGATGTCCAAATCCAAAGGCAATGTCATTGATCCTTGGGAGATCATCAACGAATATGGCACGGATGCCTTCCGCTGGGCGATTCTGTCCGACAGTGCGCCGTGGAACAACAAGCGGTTCTCACGCGGTCTGGTGGGAGAGACGAAGTCCAAAGTGGTCGATACGCTGGTGAACACCCATGCGTTCCTGACACTGTATGCCGGTATCGACGGCTACGATCCTGCGGATCACCCGTTCAAGCTGTCTGAGCATAAGCTCGACCGCTGGATTCTGTCCCGCCTGAACAGCCTGATCCTGCTGGTAGACAAGGGGCTGGCGGTGAACGATTTCGTCAACACCTCCAAAGCCATTGAGAACTTCGTGGATGAGCTGAGCAACTGGTACATCCGCCGTTCCCGCGACCGGTTCTGGGGCAGCGGGCTGGGTGAAGAGAAGCTGGACGCTTACCGCACACTTACGCATGTCCTGTTGACCACAGCCAAGCTGATGGCTCCATTCACACCGATGCTGTCCGAGGATATCTTCACGAACCTGGGCGGCGGTGAAAGTGTGCATCTTGCAGATTATCCGGCAGCGGATGAGAAGCTGATCGACCTCGCGCTGGAACAGGATATGGAGAGTGCCAGAGGCATCGTAGAGCTGGCCCGTAACGTGCGCAACGAGAGCGGCATCAAGACCCGCCAGCCGTTGTCCGAGCTGATTGCTTCCACCCCTGATAACTTCAATGTGGCGGATTATGAAGAGCTGATCAAAGACGAGATCAACGTCAAGCATATCGTAATCGAGCACAGCGACAGCGGCTTCGTAGACTTCACCCTGAAGCTGAACCTGAAGGTGGCAGGCAAGAAATACGGCAAGAATGTCGGCTTCCTGCAAGGCTTCCTGAAGGCTATGGACAGCGACGCTACCCGCAAAGCGGTTCAAGACGGCGTAATTGCCATTGTGTCCCCGGACGGGGAAGAGCTGCAGATCACTTCTGAGGAGCTGCTGGTGGAGAAGCGGGCCAAACCGGGTTTTGCCTCAGCTTCCGGCTACGGGCTGACGGTGGCGCTGAACACTGAAATTACACCGCAGCTTGTTCAAGAAGGCTGGGTGCGCGAAGTGGTGCGTGCCGTGCAGGATTACCGTAAACGTCTGGATCTGCCGATTGACAAGCGGATTGCCCTGACGCTGCATGTCGATGACGAGCTGAAGGCGGCCGTTACCGCATTTGAGCAGGTGCTGCGTGAGAATGTACTCGTGACTACCGTTGATTTTGACGGAGACTATACCTATGAAACTGTAGATGCCGGCGGTAAGAGCATCGGTATTCATATCGGCGCTTAACAGGTACGTATCTCTGCATTACTTGTCCCTCTATGGCATATACTAACCGCAAAGACAGAGTTTCTATGGGTTAGAATGCAAAATGACGAGCCCTGTGCTTGAAGAGAGAATCTCTCTTTAACCGGGGCTCGTTTGCTTTGCGGCTTATAGAGAACCAGGAGGTAGGAGTCATGGGCGGACGGAAAGACGGGGATCACCAGGGGAAGCAGCCGCAGAGGCCGGAAGGGCCGGGCAGAATTACAATTCATACCTCAGGCGGAAATAGCAGCAGGGAACAGGTACCGGAGGAGACGCCGAAATACATGCATTCCGGGGAGCCGATACAAGCACCGTTGTCCTCGCAAAAGTCTGCTGCTGCGGGCTCAACAGCCGCTGATCCGGCAGATCTTCCGCAGGAGGAGAAGATAAACGCCCTGTACCGGATGACTACGAGTCTGGCCCAGCAGATGGAGAAGGCACGTATCTCGGAATATACGGAGCTGCTGCATTCCCCGTTCCGGCTGATCTGGCTGAATATTCTCTCCGGGGCGGCCAGGGGGCTGGGGATTGCGCTCGGGTTTACTTTTTTTGCAGCGACGATTATCTATGTGCTTCAGGTACTAGGGGCGCTGAATCTGCCGATAATCGGTGATTATATCGCTGACATTGTGCGGATCGTCCAGCACCAGCTGGAGCTGAAGACGTTCTGATCCCGGTGAACTCCGGTGAACGCCGAATAACCCCACATCGTGGGGCATTAAGCTTGTAGTAAAATGCTATTTCCGTTCTTTTCTCGTCGGGTCCAGCAGATAGTCGCCTTCTTCATCGTCCATGTAGTGGCGGTAGCTGTTGCCTTTGACAATCGTCAGATGGTTGCCGGTAATATCGGTAGCCACGAAGTTCTCCCAGGGCTCCACGAAGCCTTCGGTTTCGTCCGCCTCGATCTCCATATCATTGTAGGAGCTGATGTTGTTCCCTTCAGCCATGGCAGGGGAATCCGAATTGCCCCAGCTCTCGACAATCTGCCAGGCATCCTCGCCGTCGAAGCCGTTCTGATCGTCCCGCTCATCCAGGCTGGTACGTCCAAAGGGCGGAGTAAGCAGCTCCTCCTCGGCCGGCCGGGTGAACGGAGCGCTCTGGCGGGGGGCGTGCTCCTTGGTGAAGCGGGTGGAGGGGAGGGCGGCCAGGCGCTCATAGGGAATTGGCTCACCGCTGGCACTGCAGATCCCGTAGGTGCCTTCATCCATCGCACGCAGAGCGGATTCGATATCGTCCAGCTCATGCTCGTCCCGCTCCAGCAGGGAAATATCCATGGAACGGTTATACAGCTCAGTGGCGGCATCGCCGGGATGGTTGTCGATCTCGGACAGCTCTCCCGTGTTGTCCCGCATTGCCTCCTGCAATCCATATTGCTCGCTATTGCTCAGCCTGTGCTTGATCTCCTCTTGCTGCTGCAGGAGCTGGGTGCGCAGCCCGGAGAGCTGCTGTGGTGTCAGATGGCTCATTACTGTGGGCTCCTTTCGGTTCTTCTTACGGATAGCTTGGCCTCCGGGGCCCTTTTTTAGCGATGGAAAATAGTGCCCTGACTTTACAGATCCACATCTTCATGCAATGGACGGTATCTTGAGCGCTGTGCTACAATATACAAGTCTTTATACAGTATTCGTACCGCAGTCTTGCGGGAAAAATAAGAACGGAGTGACAACTTCTGTGGTGTACTTTCTGATTGCGCTAATTGTATTTTTGATTGACCAGGGTACCAAATATCTGATTGCCACCCGGCTGGAGCTCGCAGAGCAGATTCCGGTGATTAAGGATTTCTTCCTTATTACATCCCACCGCAATCGTGGAGCCGCTTTTGGAATTCTGGAAGGACAGCAATGGTTCTTCATTGTCATTACAGTAATCGTTGTGGCCGGTATCGTCTGGTACCTGAACAAGGCCCGCAAGACCCGCAAATTGCTGCCAACCGCACTTGCGCTGGTGCTTGGCGGGGCGATCGGCAACTTCCTGGACCGGATTCTGAACGGTGAAGTCGTAGACTTCCTGATGTTCAATTTCGGAAGCTATACGTTCCCGATCTTCAACGTGGCCGATTCCTGCATCGTGGTCGGGGTAGGCCTGATTATTCTGGATACGCTGCTGGAAGTGAAGGGCGAACAGGAAGTCACCGAGGTGAAGGAATCACAGGAAGTCAAAGAAGGGAATGAATGATTTGAACAAAGACGTCAATGAGCTGGCGGATTCTGGCGCCCTCGAAGAAGAAAGAGACGTCACCGAATGGATCGTTGCCGCCGGCAACGCGCGGGAACGGATTGATAAATACATTACGGAGACCTGGGAGGACGAGATCTCACGCTCTCAGGTCCAGCTATGGATCAGCGGCGGGTATGTTAAGGTGAACGGCGCTCCGGTCAAAGCGAACTATAAGCTATATGAAGGTGACAAGGTAGCGGTTACTGTACCTGAACCCGAGGTTACGGACCTGATTGCACAGGATATTCCGCTGGAAGTGGCCTATGAGGACAGCGACGTTATTGTGGTGAACAAGGCGCGCGGCATGGTCGTGCATCCTGCAGTGGGACATCCCTCCGGCACTCTGGTCAATGCGCTGATGTATCACTGCAAGGATCTGTCCGGCATTAACGGCGAGATTCGTCCAGGCATCGTGCACCGGATCGACAAGGACACCTCCGGTCTGATTATGGCTGCCAAGAATGACGCCAGTCATGCTTCGCTGTCCGCCCAGCTTAAGGAACACAGTGTGACCCGCCGCTATATCGCAGTGGTGCACGGGAATCTGTCCCATGACAAGGGAACGGTGGATGCACCCATCGGCCGTGATCCGCATGACCGTAAGCTGTATATGGTAACCGAGAAGAATAGCAAACGATCAGTGACACACTTCACGGTGCTGGAGCGGTTCGGTGACTGCACACTGCTGGAGCTGCAGCTTGAGACGGGACGGACGCATCAGATCCGGGTCCATATGAAGTTCATCGGTCATCCGCTGGTCGGAGATCCGATCTACGGGCGCAGCAAGGGAACGGCCATGAACGGACAAGCGCTCCATGCTGCGGTCCTTGGATTTGTACACCCTTCTACGGGCGAATACAAGGAGTTCAGTGCGCCAATCCCTGCGGATATGGAAGATTTGCTCTTTACGCTGCGCAGCAGATAAGTACAAATCAATAGATTATAAATCCATGGTACACGGGCTGAATTTGCGTCATATTTAGAGCATAACAGAGTGAACTTAAGAAGCTAACCTGCTGCTTTCTTAAGTTCAGCTTCTATAGCTTCACAACATAGCCCGGGAGATGAGAAGAAGATTATGAGTATTGAACACTATCAGGATACTTTCATTCAGACTAACTTTGCAGAACGTATCGGCGGCGAAGGGTATGGCAAAGACACCTCGATCTACAAATTCGAGAAAATCAAACGCGCCAAAGCATCGGCGAAGCAGGATTTTCCTGACATTGAACTGATCGACATGGGCGTCGGCGAGCCGGACGAAATGGCCGATGAAGGCATTGTGGCCAGACTTGCGCTGGAAGCAGCCAAGGAAGAGAACCGGGGATACTCCGATAACGGGATTCCTGAATTCAAAGCCGCAGCCGCAGTGTACCTTAAGGAAGTTTTTCAGGTAGACGGCATTGACCCTGTAACTGAAATTGTGCATTCCATTGGCTCGAAGCCGGCGCTGGCGATGCTGCCCTCCGTGTTCATTAATCCGGGCGATATCACCATTATGACCATCCCGGGTTATCCGGTGCTTGGCACCCATACCAAATATCTGGGCGGACAAGTGTACTCCGTTGAATTGAAGAAGGAGAACAACTTCCTGCCTGACCTGAATGCTATTCCGGAAGACGTAGCCCGCAAGGCGAAGCTGCTCTATCTCAACTATCCGAACAACCCTACCGGTGCAAGCGCAACTCCTGAATTCTTCAGCGAGGTAGTGGCCTGGGCGAAGAAATATGATGTGGTCGTGATCCATGACGCCCCTTATGCTGCACTGACTTATGACGGTGTGAAGCCGCTGAGCTTCCTGTCCGTGCCTGGTGCGAAGGATGTCGGTGTAGAGCTGCATTCCCTGTCCAAGTCCTACAACATGACCGGCTGGAGAATCGGCTTCGTGGCCGGCAACCCGCTGATCGTGAAGGCGTTCAGTGATGTGAAGGACAATAATGATTCCGGCCAGTTCATCGCGATTCAAAAAGCTGCCGCTTATGGCCTCTCCCACCCGGAGATTACCGAAGCGATTGCCGCCAAGTACTCCCGCCGCCACGACATGCTGGTGGATGCGCTGAACAGCCTGGGCTTCCAGGCAGAGAAGCCGAAGGGTTCCTTCTTCTTGTATGTAGCCGCTCCAAAAGGCGTGAAGGGCGGACGCCGCTTCGAATCCGGCGAAGATTTCTCGCAGTTCCTGATCCGCGAGAAGCTGATCTCCACCGTGCCTTGGGATGATGCCGGCGCGTTCGTGCGTTTCTCCGTTACCTTCGTCGCCAAGGGCGAAGAGGATGAGAAACGTGTAATCTCCGAAATTCAAAGACGCCTGAGCGACGTTGAATTTGAATTTTAATAGGTTTATGGGCCGCCGTAGAGGAATCTGCGGCGGCTTTTGTTGATTAACAAACTGCTCTGCACTGAAATTTGGCGCAACGGGAAACAGTTGGATTTTCTCCACTTGCTGCTGAACCAATAGACGATGCTAAACCAAGAGTTGGATAAACAACACTTAAATTCTCTCCTTTCACCCAAAGTAGCTTAAGTAACCCGTATTAGATGCTGTTTATCCACTTGCTAACGGGGATCTTCCGGAAATCGGAGAATTAGGATACATTAATCCACTTGCTTGTTGCAAGGAAGTCGTATCCTCCTGTTCTTGTTGCAGGGAAGTCTACCCTCTCGTTGCTTATTGCAAGGAAGTCGTATCCTCCCTGCTGAAAACCCGCCATCCGTATACCCGCTTCTCCTTATCCCCGCCCCATGTATCAGCCTTTCCGGTATGCCACCTTATGAAAAGCATTGATGTAGCGGAAGAGCGCTTCGCCGTCTTCCGGCACATTCGCGCTCTGATCCAGCGGCAGCAGCATCGCCTGATACGGCTCCGGCACCATCCTATATTGATGGACATAGGAGGTTAGGACGAACCCGTTGCGCTCCCAGAAGTGAATGCGTTCCTTATGCGATTCCGTAGCTCCAGATTCAGCCTCGATGATGATGCCCCGGATGTTATGCTCCTGTACCGCCCAAGCTCTAATCTGCTCCAGCATCCAGGTTCCCGTCCCTGTTCCGCGCAATTGGTGATCGACTGCCAGGTAATCAATAATCAGCACCTTATCCGCAGCTTGTCCCGCCAAACCGGTAACTGCCATGGCAACAACCTGGCCCTTGTCTAATCCTGCATGTAAATATGCGATCTTCCTGTCCAGCATACTGCGGAGGATGCTTGTAGTCTTCGCGCCGCTCGGGAAGGCTTCATGATAGATCGGTTCCATCCCTGCCCACAGTGCTTCATCCCATGTATCTATAGTAATAAATTCCAATTCATTCATTTAAATTCGCCTCCAGCAGTATCATAACAAACCCCGGGCAGGAACGAAAATAGGTGGGGAAAAGCACCGCCGCTAGTAAGTTGTAAAGTCTCTCAGCCTCAAGGCCTTCGTTTTCCCCTAAGTTGTCCTGTCTCCCAAATCAGCTAAGATGTCGTATGCTTTCGCAGTCCGCGTTGTCGCACTTTGCTCTTCGCACTTCGCAGTGTTGCCCCTCCGCACGATCAGCACAGCGCTATAGTGCGGTTCTTCCTGCCCCACCCCCCTTGGGGTGGAGGAGGGTCCCTTACACCGTTTAGGTGGAAGCGGCGGAGGGGATTTTGGAACTGTAGGAGCGGTAGCGTCCGCCTTTATGTTTGGATTTCTACCGCGGCTGCGGTAATAATCAGGAAATCCAAACATAACAGCGGCCGGAAGTCCAAAATCACCGCAGCCGCGCACTTCACCTAAACACTACCGCCCCTTGCCGCCCCCTTTACCTAAACTCCTCCCATTGATCCGCCCAGAAAATTTGACACCACCCCGTTCATCTGTCATAATTCCCTATAGTTGAATATGCGCCTTTAATTCAGTCCCGTGAGGCTGGCAAGGTAACGTGAATCGAGGTTCGCGGTCGTCGAGAAGGAATCCGTATGAGTACGGAGTGCCTCTTTATGCGCGCGGACACGCCATCTTTTTGAATCTGCGGATTTCACTCCTTGCCTGCTTCGGGCAAGGAGTTTTTTGTTTACCGGGAACTTGAGCAGGCGATCAAGCAGGAGGATGGCACGAGGATGGTTACTGAAAAAAATGTCATTATGGACGAAACGGCGATTCGCCGGGCACTGTCACGCATTGCACATGAGATTTTGGAGAAAAACAAGGGTATCGAGAATTGTCTGCTGGTTGGCATCCGTACCCGGGGGATATATCTGGCCCGGCGGATCGCGGAGCGCATCAAGGAGATCGAGGGTGTGGATATTCCTTACGGTGAGCTGGACATTACGCATTACCGGGATGACCGCGAAGGCGGCGGGGACAACCGGGAGCAGACGGACAAGGCAGTGGTGAACAGTTACCTGACCCTGCCTCCGGGCAGCACCGGCACCCGCGACAAGAAAGTGATTCTGTTCGACGATGTGCTGTACACCGGAAGAACGATCCGGGCAGCGATGGATGCGCTGATGGATTGCGGGCGTCCGCGCATGATCCAGCTTGCAGTACTGGCTGACCGCGGGCACCGGGAATTACCCATCCGTCCCGATTATATCGGCAAGAACGTACCCACCTCCAGGCATGAGCAGATTGAAGTGTCCCTGAGCGAATTCGACGGCAAGGACGAAGTGTACATTATTTCAAACCGGGAGGAACGATAACAATGATGACGGCAACCAAAGTGAAGGAACGCAGTCTGCTGGGGATTAAGGAACTGGACGCTTCGGAAATCAGCCAGCTGCTGGGCAGAACGGCTTACTGGGACAATCAGAGCGAGAAGCTTACGCCGGTACTGAGAGCGCATTTTGTTGCCAACATGTTTTTTGAGAACAGCACGCGTACCCGGTTCTCCTTCGAGATGGCCGAGAAACGCCTGGGCGTTCAAGTACTGAACTTCACGGCTGCGGCCTCCAGTGTGGAGAAAGGCGAGTCGATCTATGATACCGTGCGCACTTTGGAATCCATGGGGATCGACGCAGGGGTGGTACGTCTGAAGCCTGCCGGGGTACTGCAGCAGCTTGCCGGGAAGGTGAACATCCCGCTGATCAATGCGGGGGACGGCAACAACGAGCATCCGACACAGGCACTGCTGGATCTGTATACGATGCGTAAGCATTTTGGCGAGCTGAAGGGCCTGAAGGTGTCGATTATCGGGGACATTATGCATAGCCGGGTAGCCCGGTCCAATCTGTGGGCGCTAACGAAGATGGGGGCAAGCGTGCAGTTCTGCGCCCCGGCCAATATGCAGGCTCCTGAGCTTGCCGCCTACGCTCCATACGTTTCTATGGAAGAAGCGCTGAAGGCAGATGTGGTCATGATGCTGAGAGTGCAGCTGGAGCGGCATGCTTCCGGGATTATTTTATCGGCTGAGCAGTACCGGGAGCAATTCGGGCTTACCGAAGAACGGGCGGCCAAGCTGGACGCTGCGACAATCATTATGCATCCGGCGCCGGTCAACCGCAATGTGGAGATCGACGACGCGGTGGTGGAGAGCAGCCAGTCCCGGATTTTCCCGCAGATGGCGAACGGGGTGCCGGTACGGATGGCGGTCATGGAGCGGGCGCTACAGTAGCACGTTCAAGCACGACAGAAAAAACCTCACATAAGTGCATTAATAAATATACACAAATATGAATCTTTATTATATAATAACTACAGAGCTTACGGCTGCGGCCGGTGGGCACAAAAGGAGAATCCTAACCGTGATCATCAAAAATGCCAGTGTACTGAACCAAGAAGGCGTACTGGAGCGCAAGCATATTGTTGTGCAGGATGGACTTATCTCGAAGATTCAGGATGCCGCTGAAGCGGTGGAGGAAGCCGGGGAGATCATTGAGGCGGAAGGCAAGCTGCTGATTCCGGGGCTGATTGATATGCATGTGCACCTGCGTGAACCGGGGTTCGAGCATAAAGAAACGATTGAGACCGGCGCACGTTCGGCAGCCAAAGGCGGATTCACAACGATTGCCTGCATGCCGAATACACGCCCGGTAACAGACAGTGCAGAGATCGTACAGCTGGTCAAGGATAAGGCGCGTGAAGCGGGACTTGTGAAGGTGCTGCCCTATGCGGCCATTACCAAGAACGAGCTGGGACGCGAGCTGACGGACTTCGCAGCACTGAAGGCGGCGGGGGCGATTGGCTTCACCGATGACGGTGTAGGCGTGCAAAGTGCACAGATGATGAAGGATGCGATGAAGCTGGCGAAGGGACTGGATATGCCGGTGATTGCCCACTGTGAGGATAACTCGCTGGTGGAAGGAGCGCCGGTAGCGGAGGGCACTTTTGCTGACAAGCATGGTCTGAAGGGAATTCCGAATGAGTCGGAAGCCATTCATGTAGGCCGTGACATTCTGCTGTCTGAAGCGACTGGGGTCCACTACCATGTGTGCCATGTCAGCACCGAGCAATCGGTACGGCTGATCCGCCAGGCGAAGCAGATCGGCATCAAGGTGACCGCTGAGGTATGCCCGCATCATCTGCTGCTCTCGGAGGAAGACATTCCGGGAATGGACGCTAACTGGAAAATGAACCCGCCGCTGCGCTCGCGCCGCGACGTTGAGGCTTGCATTGAAGGATTGCTGGACGGCACGCTGGATATCATCGTGACCGACCATGCGCCGCACAGCGAGGAAGAGAAGGCCAAAGGCATGCAGCTTGCACCGTTTGGCATCGTCGGCTTTGAGACGGCCTTCCCGCTGCTGTATACCGCTTTTGTAGCCACAGGCAAATGGGATCTGTCCCTGCTGGTCCAGCGGATGACCGCTGATCCGGCCCGGGTGTTCAGACTAAGCACAGGCAGCCTTACAGTAGGGGCGCCTGCCGATCTGACACTGATTGACCTGAATGAAGAGAAGGCAGTAGATCCTGCAACATTTGCGAGCAAGGGTCGCAATACACCTTTTACCGGATGGAAGCTTAAGGGCTGGCCGGTGAAGACTTGGGTAGACGGCAGAGCCGTATGGAGTGAAGTTTAAGCGGAGCAAGAATGAATATATGCAGCCGGGCTGCATGGCTGTGACATAAGAGTCAGACTACAGAAACTAGAAGGAGTGGAAGGGCATGCAGGCGAGATTGCTGCTTCAGGACGGAACACTGTTTACAGGCACCGCATTTGGCGCGGAAGGCGAAAAGACGGGCGAGGTTGTATTTAACACAGGAATTACGGGGTATCAGGAGGTATTGTCGGACCCTTCTTACTGCGGTCAGATTGTTACGATGACCTATCCGCTGATCGGAAATTACGGCATTACCCGTGATGACTTTGAATCCGTGCGTCCTTTTGTACACGGCTTTGTAGTGCGGCGCCACGAATCGGTACCCAGCAACTGGCGTGCTGAATACAGTGTAGACGATCTGCTGAAGGAATATGACATTCCCGGCATCAGCGAGATTGATACCCGTATGCTCACCCGCATTATCCGCCATTACGGCACGATGAAGGCCATCCTCACCACTTCTAATAAGCGTGTGGAAGAGCTGATGGAAATGATGGGCGATACCACCATTGAACAGCTGCGCAACCAGGTAGCCCGTACCTCCACAACTACGACTTACAGCAGCCCGGGCCACAAGGAACGTATTGTACTAGTGGATTACGGCGCGAAGACAGGCATTCTGCGCGAGCTGAACAGCCGCGGCTGTGATGTGGTTGTGGTGCCTCACGATGTGACTGCAGATGAGATCCGCCGCCTGAACCCGGACGGGATTCAGCTCTCGAACGGTCCTGGGGACCCGAAGGATGTTCCTTACGCTGTACAGACTATCTCCGAGCTGCTCGGTGAATACCCGATCTTCGGGATCTGCCTGGGTCATCAGCTGTTCGCCCTGGCTTGCGGCGCAGATACAGAGAAGCTCAAATTCGGCCATCGCGGCGGGAACCATCCGGTCAAGGAGCTGGAGAGCGGACGCTGCTTCATCACTTCCCAGAACCATGGTTACACCGTGAATGAGGAATCCGTAGTGAACACGGATCTTGAAGTGACACACATCAATAACAACGATAAGACTGTTGAAGGACTGAAGCATACCCGCTACCCCGCATTTTCGGTGCAGTATCATCCCGAAGCGGCGCCGGGACCGCATGACAGCAGTTACTTGTTCGACCGTTTCCTGGAGCTGATCGCAGAACACAAGGCGAATCAGCCGGCAGGCTCACGCCAGGCGCAGCTTGCGGCCAATGCCAGAATCACGGCACCGAAACCATCTGCACCACAGCTTGAAGCCGTGAAAGGAGCTCTATAACATGCCTAAGAACGATAAACTCAAAAAAATACTGGTTATCGGCTCCGGACCGATCGTCATCGGTCAAGCCGCTGAGTTCGACTATGCAGGCACACAGGCCTGCCAGGCGCTCAAAGAAGAAGGCGTGGAGGTTGTCCTGATCAACAGCAACCCTGCGACGATTATGACCGATACCAATATGGCGGATAAAGTATACATTGAACCGATTACGCTTGAATTCGTGACCGCCATTATCCGCCAGGAACGCCCGGACGGACTGCTGCCGACACTCGGCGGACAGACCGGGCTGAACATGGCCGTAGAACTGGCCCGTGCCGGAGTCTTGAAGTCCGAGAACGTGAAGCTGCTGGGTACCCAGCTCGAATCCATCGAGAAGGCAGAGGACCGTGACTTGTTCCGCGAGCTGATGCGCGAGCTGGATCAGCCGGTGCCGGAGAGTGCGATTATTACAAGCGTGGAAGAAGCCATGGGCTTCGCTTCCGGGATCGGCTATCCGCTGATCGTACGTCCTGCCTACACGCTGGGCGGAACCGGGGGCGGGATCTGCGACAACGAAGAAGAGCTGCGCGAGACCGTCAAGGCCGGTATCCGTTACAGCCCGATCGGCCAATGTCTGGTGGAGAAGAGCATCGCCGGCATGAAGGAAGTCGAATATGAAGTCATGCGTGATGCGAACGACAACTGTATCGTAGTCTGCAATATGGAGAACTTCGATCCGGTGGGCGTACATACTGGCGACAGTATCGTAGTAGCTCCAAGCCAGACGTTGTCTGACCGTGAATATCAGATGCTGCGCAGTGCTTCCCTGAAGATCATCCGCGCGCTGAATATTGAAGGCGGCTGTAACGTACAGTTCGCATTAGACCCGCAGAGCTATCAGTACTATGTGATTGAAGTGAATCCGCGCGTAAGCCGCTCCTCGGCGCTGGCGTCGAAGGCGACCGGGTATCCGATTGCCAAGATGGCCGCCAAGATTGCTCTGGGCTACACGCTGGATGAGATCGTCAATCCGGTGACCGGCCAGACTTACGCCTGCTTCGAGCCTACACTGGATTATATCGTCAGCAAAATCCCGCGCTGGCCGTTCGACAAGTTCATCTCTGCGAACCGCAAGCTCGGTACCCAGATGAAGGCGACCGGTGAAGTAATGGCGATCGGCCGGACCTTCGAAGAGTCAATTCATAAGGCGATCCGCTCGCTGGAGATCGGTGTCCACCGTTTCCGCTTGCCGGGAGCGGAGCTGCTTGAAGAGAGTGTGCTGCGCTATAGACTTGCCAAGCCGGATGATGAGCGCCTGTTCCTGATCGCCGAAGCCTTCCGCCGCGGCTATGAGCTGCAGGAGATTCAGGATATTACGAATGTGGACTGGTGGTTCCTCTCCAAGATCGAAGGACTCGTGAGCTTCGAGGAAGAGATCCGCGGGGAAGAGACTCTGTCTGCAGAGATTCTCTATCAGGCCAAACGCAAAGGCTTCACCGACCGGGCGATTGCCGAGATCCGTGCCGAAGGCCGTCCGGGCGGGGCATTCACCAAGGAATCCGAGGTGCGTGTGATGCGTCTGCAGCAAGGACTCGTTCCGGTATTCAAAATGGTGGATACCTGCGCCGCAGAATTTGAAGCTTCGACGCCATATTACTATTCGACCTATGAGACGGAGAATGAGGTCATTCATTCCGATAAGCAGAAGGTGATCGTGCTGGGCTCCGGTCCGATCCGCATCGGCCAGGGGATTGAGTTCGACTACTCCACTGTCCATGCGGTATGGGCTATCCAGAAGGCCGGCTATGAAGCCGTCATTATCAATAACAATCCAGAGACGGTGTCAACGGATTTCAATACCTCGGACCGCCTGTACTTTGAACCGCTGTTCTTCGAGGATGTCATGAACGTGATTGCCCAGGAGAACCCAATCGGGGTTATCGTACAGTTCGGCGGACAGACTGCCATTAACCTGGCTGCGCCGCTTGCGGCAGCAGGTGTGAATATTCTGGGCACTAGCCTGGAGAGCATTGATGAAGCGGAGAACCGCAAGAAGTTCGAAGCGCTGCTGGCCCGTCTGGATATCGCACAGCCCAAAGGCAAGACGGTGATCAATATTGACGAAGCCGTCGAAACGGCGCAGGCGCTCGGTTATCCGGTGCTGGTTCGTCCCTCTTATGTCCTGGGCGGCCGTGCGATGGAGATTGTCTACAACGATACAGAGCTGCTGAGCTATATGGTTGAAGCGGTAAAAGTGAATCCCGAGCATCCGGTGCTGATTGACCGTTATATGCTGGGCAAAGAGGTTGAGGTCGATGCGATCTGCGATGGCGAGACGGTAGTCATCCCGGGGATTATGGAGCATGTGGAACGCGCAGGGGTTCACTCCGGCGACTCCATTGCAGTCTATCCGCCGCAATATCTGGATGAAGGCCTGAAGCAGAAGATCTCCGAGATCACCATCAAGATCGCCAAGGAACTGAAGACCATTGGACTGGTCAACATCCAGTTCGTTATTTATCAGAATGAAGTGTATGTCATTGAGGTTAACCCGCGCTCCTCGCGTACGGTTCCGTTCCTGAGCAAGGTGACCGGCATCCCGATGGCGAATCTGGCAACCAAGATCATCCTCGGCGGCAAGCTGAAGGAAGATGGGTATACGGAAGGCTTGTGGCCGGAGAGCGATTATGTGTCGGTAAAAGTTCCGGTGTTCTCTTTTGCCAAGCTGCGCAGAGTAGAACCGACTCTTGGACCGGAGATGAAATCCACCGGCGAGGTGATGGGCCGCGACAAGCTGTACGCCAAAGCGCTCTACAAAGGCCTGATCGGCGCAGGAATGAAGATTCCGGCGACCGGCGCAATCATCGTTACTGTAGCTGACAAAGACAAGGCAGAAGCGGTTGAGCTGATGAAGGGCTTCCATGCCATGGGCTACAAAATCATCGCTACCGGAGGTACAGCAGCGGCGCTGGAGCAGGCCGGGCTGAACGTGATGAACGTCAACAAGCTGGATGAAGGCGAGCCGACCATTCTGGATCTGATCCGCGGCGGTCAAGCGAACTTCGTCTTCAATACACTGACCAAAGGCAAGACTCCTGAACGTGACGGGTTCCGTATCCGCCGTGAAGCAGTAGAGAACGGCGTTGTATGTATGACCTCGCTCGATACGGTAACGGCGCTGCTGATAATGCTGCAGACGATTAACTTCTCGTCCGAGTCGATGCCTGCTTTTGTCGGACAATAATATATAGTGCGGGGCAGCCATAATAGGCTGCTACAAGGACGGTTTGCGTTAGCGCAGACCGTTCACCTATGCCCGGGACCTTGAACGTTGCATAATCACAGGTGGAAAGAAGGTTGGCAAATGGAGCGGAACGCAGCACAGCAGCAACATGAACATGAGAACGTCGGACAAGTAGAAAAGCGTAATGAAATGGCCGGACGGCTGATGGTAGCCCTGGACTACCCGGATGCGGGGCAGGCAAGGCTGTTACTCGACCAGCTGGAGGGAATCCCCTGCTATATGAAGGTGGGCATGCAGTTGTTCTACGCTGCCGGGCCTGACTTCATCCGCGAGCTGAAGGAACGGGGGTACTCCGTATTCCTTGATGTCAAAATGCATGATATTCCGAACACGGTGCGGGGCGGAGCGGAGAGCCTGACCCTGCTCGGGGTCGATATGTTCAATGTTCATGCTGCCGGGGGAGCCGCCATGATGGCTGCTGCACTGGAAGGGGCGGCGAAGGCAGTCAGCCTGCATCCGTCGCTGCATATCCCGCTTATTATCGCGGTAACCCAGCTTACCAGCACCAGCCAGGAAGTGATGAACAGCGAAATCGGTATTGCCGGTTCAGTGACGGATACGGTTGTACGTTACGCCAAGCTTGCAGCAGAAGCCGGCTTGCATGGTGTGGTAGCATCGCCGCAGGAATCAGCGGTAATTGCCGCTGCCTGCGGCCCGGATTTCCGTACAGTGACCCCTGGCATCCGGCCTGCCGGTGCTTCGCTGGACGACCAGTCCCGGGTCATGACCCCCGGACAGGCTATCCGGCAAGGCAGCCACTATCTGGTAGTGGGCCGGCCGATTACGGCGGCGGCAGATCCGCGCGCCGCAGCACTAACCATTATTGAGGAGATGAGCGAAGTATGAGCCCATTAGAGAATAAAAGTGAACAAGTTGCACGTTACCTGCTGGAGATCGGAGCGGTAGCCTTGCGGCCGCAGGAACCTTTCACCTGGACGTCCGGCATTAAATCGCCGATCTATTGCGATAACCGCCTGACCTTGTCTTTCCCGGTTGTCCGTAACTATATTGCCGATGCCTTCGCAGAGCTGATCAGAGCCAGCTATCCGGACGCTGAGGTGATTGCGGGGACTGCAACCGCCGGCATCCCGCACGCGGCCTGGGTGGCCGATAAGCTCGGTCTGCCGATGGCTTATATCCGTGACAAGGCCAAAGGCCACGGTAAGCAGAATCAGATCGAGGGACTGATCGCTCCCGGCCAGAAGGTCATTGTCATCGAGGATCTGATCTCCACAGGCGGCAGCTCGATCAAGGCCGCGCAGGCTGTGCAGGAAGCAGGCGGCGTCCCGCTGGCCGTTCTGGCTATCTTCAGCTACGAGCTGGACCGCGCGGTTGAAGCCTTCGCGGCTGCGGATATCCCGCTGCAGAGCCTGTCCAACTACAGCACCCTCATCGGCGTTGCGCTGGATCAAGGTAAGATCGCTGAGAGCGATGTAGCGCTGCTGCAATCCTGGCGCAAAGATCCCGCCGCGTTCGGCGTATAATACAGGCTGGTCTTGAAGCCGCAGCCTGAACGGGAATACAGCAAGAAGCCCAGTGCCTTTACAGGCGGCTGGGCTTCTTTGGTTGCCATAGGTTGAGAGGGGCGCTGCTGCCCCTCAATCACCCGACTTCACCAGCTATTCTCCGGTTCCCAGCCCTTCAAGCTTTATCTTCCGTTCCTTACGGAGGTTCTTTAAGACGCCGGAAGTACTTTATTCATCGCAGTAACGACTCACCTTCAAGTGCAAATTATTCTTAAGGATGTCCTATATAAGCAAGTGGAAAAACGTCATCTAATTATGCGAAATCTCAGCATGGAGGAAGCTAGTTGGAAAAACAGCATTTGTTTACGCCCGAAATGGTGATTCCCAGAATAGTAGCAGAATTAGATGACAAAAATCCACTTAGCTCCACTGAAACGACAATATCAGGATACTTAAGTGTACAAAATCCAACTGTTCCCGATGAGCAGGCTTCGCTCCAAGGTTATCACCTGCCAACCTGCGGAATATGGCGCACGGTGCAAGAATTTGCCAACCCCTCAGCAGAGTAGTTGTCCAGTTTTTATTGCAAAACTGGGCATGATAAATAACACAAAGGCATATATTAATGCGAAAAAGGAGAAGAGGGTATCATGAATTGGATCTACTTCGCTAAGCTGTTCAGGACAAGATTTCAAGCAGGCTGCCTCGCCAAAAGACTGGAGCAGGACGGCTGGATCTATGGTTATCATGATCCGCGGTTTGTAGAAATTTACCGTTCCCGCAAGGGCCGTTATGGTGTGCGCTTTCTGCCATGAATTAAATAACCAAAATCATCCTTGACTTTATCCATGTCTATATTGTATATTATCTATTGTCGCTGTTTGAATATGTTTACTGACGCGGGGTGGAGCAGCCCGGTAGCTCGTCGGGCTCATAACCCGAAGGCCGCAGGTTCAAATCCTGCCCCCGCAACCAATCTTATTACACCTGACAGCACTTGTATAATACGGATATCCTAGTCCGGGCCCTTAGCTCAGTTGGTTAGAGCGGTCGGCTCATAACCGATTGGTCACAGGTTCGAGTCCTGTAGGGCCCACTTCACTAAAACCCTTACTTTGTAAGGGTTTTTTGCTGTTTTCATAGTTGCAGGGGATAATCAAAGGGACGAATTTTTTAGGCGAAGGACTTTTAACACTTTGGAGGCAGTATGAGAAAGTATTGCAGAGTATTAAATGGATGGCCTGATAAATTTGCTACACAAAAACTTGTTCAATTCCGTGTCAACGCTCCGGGCTCCACTGCCCAGCCATATCAAATGTCCCCATGAGTCAAGAAGGCATAGTCTGGATTCGGGGATATGGTGATAAGCTGACAATGCATGCTCCGGTAAAACAGCCTTATCATTTTTACTGTGGATAATCAGGGTCGGACACATAATTTTCTGTAGTTTGGAGGGTGTGAAGGCCGCACTCTGTTCAAGATCAAGCATAAACCCATGGCCGGAGCGCTGGCGCTGATTCATGGCGACAAATTGTTCAATATCCTCTTGGCTGAACTGTTGCAAGACCTCAGGTACGGGAAGGGTACTGAATGAAGGTACCATCTGTTTTAGAATGAAATTTGGAAAGGTACGGCTGAAGAAGGAAACAAGCTTCCATGTATATTTTTCTGTGGCCGGAAGAAATAATAATTTGGCCATTCTATAAATAGCGTCTTTAGGAGTATGCCATTCCTTGGATACGGCAGATTGAAGGACAAGACTGCTGACGCGCTCTGGATAGAGGGAAGCGAAGGTTATACCGGTGGGTCCGCCAGCTGATATAGCAATGACATGAACCGTACATACATTAAGGTGATTGATCAATTGCAGATAAGCCTCACAAGCCGTATTTAACGAAAGTCCAAGTTTTTTGCTTGTTGAGCCGTAACCGGCCCGCGAAGGAGTAATGATCGAATAGCCCTGCTCCAACAGATTTTTGTATCCAAACTCTTCATTACAATTAGAGTGCCCGCCATGAAAAAGTAAAATGGGCGTCCCTGTTCCGGCAATTGTATATTCAAGGAATGTCCCATTTTCTAGCTCTAATGTCCGGGTACTTCTGAGCATATCTCTCTACTCCCATTCAATTCAAGGGTTTAGTCTGATTCTAACATATTCCCGGGGGAGATGGGGTACGCTAATGGGGACCGGATCATTGAGGCTTTCGGTACGGAAACTAAATTCTTCAACGGAAAAGCTGCTGGTTTGCGGAACTGCCGTATTAGGAGTTATTAACTTATCCATTTTCCAGCCAAGTAGTAACATAGCGGCGAACAGGGAAATGCAGCATATTATTTTACGTATTAACATGAGGAATTCCTCCTTTTCACACAGGCTCCCCTGATGCTTCCCGGATTATTCACCGCAAATGGCCTTTACTTTCTCCTTCGGTGACTATATAATTGCAATAATTGTATACGGAGTGAACCGGAGGAGCCTGCCAACAGCGGGCTCTTTTTGTGTTTTTTTACTGGAACAAATTTACTGCTGTGGAGGGTTTGAAATGGAAATGAACAATGAGAGCATCATGGTGTGTGTACATTACGGGCCGCACGGGCAGCGGTTAATACAGCGCGGAGGACAATTGGCAAGATTGCTCAATGCCCCGCTGATGGTACTCACTGTAGATGCATCCGGAGACAATGAATATAACAGGGAGAAGCAGCAGTACCTGTCCGGCTGGGAGAATCAGACCAAGGAGGCTGGCGGACAATTTGTGATCCGCAAATGTAATGGCAAAAAAACGGCTGATGTGATTGTGGAGACTGCAAAGGATCACAAAATCACACAAATTGTACTCGGACAGTCAAGCCAAACGCTGTGGCAGGAGATTACACGGGGAAGCTTTATCAATGATCTGCTGGAGCGGATGGGTCCGATTGATCTTCATATCGTTGCCGTACAGCGGTATCCGGAGCTGCTGGAGCAGTCCCATGAGCAAGGATTCTCTGCTTATCTGGTCCAAGAGGGCGACCGCCATATCCTTATGGATGAACCGGATGGGAATGAAGCCATGAAGGGGGTTTTCTTTCGTGAGCTCGATACAGATTTCAATACCGGCTTGTTCAAAATTGTCAGAAACGGTGAAGCGCAATATTTGAGAATTGTACAGAACGAATGGGTGAAGCCCCGTTAAGCGGATTATACCAAATACTAGAAAGGGGGATTAAGCCTTGCTGCATATGATTATCCTGCTTCCGTTTTTGCTGGCTGCGCTAATGCTGCTGATGAAGCAGAAGAACACCCGGTTTCACCTGGGCTGGATCGTTCTGCCCCTTCCTGCGGCTCTCTTCATTTATTTCCTGACGAGAATTCCATTCATCCGGGCGGGAGAGCCTATTGAGAACAGTATCACCTGGATGCCGTCCTTTGGGGTGAATATCTCGCTGGTACTGGATGGACTCAGCTTGCTCTTTGTCCTGCTCATTACCGGGATGGGTGCCCTGGTGGTGCTCTATTCGATTTATTATCTCGATAAGCTCATGGAGGGAATCCGCCAGTTCTATATCTACCTGCTCATGTTCATGGGAGCCATGTTAGGAGTGGTGCTGTCAGATAATCTGATGGTGCTGTACGGATTCTGGGAACTGACGAGCATATCCTCGTTCCTGCTCATTGCCTTCTGGCACCGGCGGGAAAGATCCTCCTATGGAGCAATGAAGTCCATGCTGATCACGGTGTTCGGCGGTCTGGCAATGCTTGCCGGATTCAATCTGCTATATGTAATGACCGGCACTTATAGTATACGTGAGATTGTTGCACAAGCAGGGACTTTGACAGAAAGTGTAATGTTTATCCCGTCCATGCTGCTTATTCTCCTGGGAGCCTTTACGAAATCTGCCCAGTTTCCGTTCCATATCTGGCTGCCTGATGCCATGGAAGCGCCGACTCCGGTCAGTGCGTATCTTCACTCGGCTACCATGGTTAAGGCGGGGATCTATCTGGTAGCGCGGCTCACCCCGCTGTATGCCGGACAATCCGAGTGGTTCTGGCTGGTCTCAGTCACAGGACTGGTAACTCTGATCTATGGGTCGTTCAAAGCGATCCGGCAAACCGATCTCAAGGCCTTACTCGCGTACTCCACGATCAGTCAACTTGGCTTGATCATGTCTTTGCTTGGACTGGGGTCGGCGGCAGCCTTCTTTACCGGTACGGGGGATGCGGTTTTCTATACGATGGCTACTACAGCAGCGCTTTTTCACCTTATTAACCATGCTGTATTTAAAGGCAGTCTGTTTATGGTCGTGGGCATCATTGACCATGAGACGGGTACCCGTGATCTGCGCAAGCTTGGTGGGCTTATGTCTCTCATGCCGGTCACCTTCTCTATCGCATTGATCGGGACCTTCTCCATGGCCGGATTGCCGCCATTCAGCGGATTCCTCAGTAAAGAAATGTTCTTCACTTCTGTCCTCAATATCCGGGAGTTTGACATCCTGAGCTCAGGATACTGGACCCAGCTCTTTCCGGTGATTGCCTGGATTGCCAGTGTATTTACCTTTGTATACAGCATGATCTTTGTCTTCAAGACCTTCCGCGGCAAGCTGAAGGAAGACAAATTGGATAAAGTGCCTCATGAAGCTCCACTGGGTCTCTTACTGTCACCGGTGATTCTAATTTCACTGGCTGTAGTGTTTGCTTTCTTCCCTGACCTGGTCTCTGCTACGCTGATTGAACCGGCCATGTCTTCCATCCATACGGGATTACTCGCACCAGAAGAAGCCTTTGAGGTTTCTATTCATTTCTGGCATGGCTGGACACCGGAAATCTTCATGACCCTCGGCGTTATAGCAGCAGGTACGCTGTTGTTTAGAATCTATACCCGGTTACGTGTACTAGACCGTGAAGCCGGCGGCACCAATGCACTGAGCCGGATGTATGACTTCTCGTTAAGACTGCTCGAGCAGGGTTCAAGACGCTTAACCGATGCCTATATGACTGGCTCGGGCCGCCATTACCTGATCTATATTTTCAGCTTTTTCATCATTTCCTTGCTCACAGTTCTGCTCCGGCAGCCGGGCATTAGCTTTGGTATGGATCAGTATGCCTCATTGTCTTTTTATGAACTAGCTGTTGTAGCAGCCATGCTGCTGGCTGCCTTTGCAGTTCCATTTGCCAAGTCACGTGTGAGCGCGATTCTGTTCACCGGTGGTGTGGGGTACATGGTGACGTTGCTCTTCGTGCTTTTTCGGGCACCGGATCTTGCACTCACACAGATGATTATAGAGACCGTATCGGTCATTCTGTTCCTTCTTTGTTTCCGGTACTTGCCGAAGCTGAAGAAGCAGAAGGAGCCGCTACGCTTTAAGCTGCCCAATTTAATTATAGCGGTGGGAGCCGGGATCACGATGACGTTGATTGCTCTGGCGGCGATGGGGACCAGTCCGTTTGAACCGATCTCCGAGTTTTTCCTGAAGGAAAGCTATAACCTGGCTGGCGGCAAGAATGTCGTCAACGTCATCCTGGTAGATTTCCGCGGATTTGATACCTTGTTTGAAATCATGGTGCTTGGCATCGCCTCACTGGCCATTTATGGTCTGATTCATCTGAGAATGGAGACAGAATTACCGCCGCTGGAGCCTGCAAAGGAAGAAATATTGCCGCTGCGCAGCAATGATGTGATTCTACAGACGATCTCGAAGGGCGTTGTCCTTATCATTCTGATATTCTCCCTGTATCTGTTCTTTGCCGGACATAATCATCCCGGGGGAGGCTTTATCGGGGCTTTGATGGCTTCTGCTGCGCTTATGCTCATTGCCATCGCCTTTGGCAGGGATCAGGTACGCAAGGTGCTCCCTGTGAATTACCGGCTGCTGACCGCTTCCGGGCTCATGCTGGCTATTCTGACAGCGTCAGGTTCATTCCTGTTTGACGCTCCTTTTCTAAGTCATACGTTCGGCCACTTCCATCTGCCAGTACTTGGGGATACGGAGCTGGCGACTGCCGTCCTGTTTGACCTTGGCGTATTCCTGGCTGTAGTCGGCGTGACGATGACCATCATTTTATCGATCGGAGGGGAGAAGAAATGGAACTCGTAATGGCGGTAGCGGTCGGAATTCTCTTCATGATCGGTGTTTACCTGATTTTGTCCAAAAGCCTGCTGCGCATTGTGCTGGGCACCTCCTTGCTGACGCATGGAGTCCATCTGCTGCTGCTCACGATGGCCGGGCTCAAAAAGGGTGCAGCGCCTGTACTAGGCAAAGCGGATACCTATGTTGATCCGCTGCCGCAGGCGCTCATTCTAACCTCCATCGTCATTAGCTTTGGAGTCACAGCCTTCTTTTTCGTACTCGCATACCGGTCTTATCAGACGCGGGGTACTGATGAAATGGACAGCATTAAGGAGGACAACGAATGAGCAATCTATTGGTGCTCCCGATTCTCATTCCGCTGGCTACGGCGGTCATCCTGATTTTTCTCAAAGAGAAGATCCGGCTTCAGCGCGTGATTAGTGCGCTCAGCGGCCTATTGAATATTCTGATTGCGGTGCTGCTGGTTACACGTGTCCACTCAGAGGGCATTCAGACCCTGCAGATGGGGGGCTGGCTTCCTCCATATGGCATTGTTTTTGTGGGGGATATGTTTGCTGTATTGCTGGTAATGATGGCTTCGATCGTCAGTTTTGCGATTCTGTGCTACTCCTTCAGCAGTATTGGAGAGCAGCGGGAGCGGTTCTATTACTATACGTTCTTTCAGTTTTTGCTGGTCGGGGTATATGGCTCGTTTCTTACCGGAGATATTTTCAACCTGTTTGTCTTTTTTGAGGTCATGCTGATTTCTTCTTATGCGCTCATCTCACTCGGAGGGACCAAGCTTCAGCTAAGAGAAACGTCGAAATACCTGCTTATCAATATCGTATCCTCGACACTGTTCGTAGCAGCGGTAGCTTATCTCTATGCAGCGGTAGGAACACTTAACATGGCGCACCTGTCCCAGCGTATCGCTGAAGCGGGACAAGGCGGTGTGCTTAATGTGATTGCTGTTTTGTTCCTGATTGTATTTTCCCTGAAGGCCGGACTATTCCTGTTCTTCTGGCTTCCAGGGTCCTACAGTGCGCCTCCGGCGGCTGTCAGAGCGTTATTCGGTGCCCTGCTGACCAAAGTAGGACTCTATGCAATCATCCGCACCTTCACGTTGCTGTTCGTGAACGATCCCGGCTTCACCCATGACTGGATCGCCTGGATGGCTGCTGCTACCATGATCCTGGGCAGCCTGGGGGCCGTGGCTTATAAGGATATCCCGCGGATTCTGAATTATAACATCATTATCAGCGTTGGATTTGTAGCCTTTGGACTCGCTGCGGGGACTGCAGATTCAATGAATGGGGCAGTCTTCTATCTGCTGCACGATATGCTGGCCAAGGGACTTATGTTTATTCTGGGCGGGATGATTATATCCGCAGCCGGAACCGACCGGCTAGGCAATATGGGCGGGATGATCAGAAAGTATCCGCTTCTCGGCTGGATGTTTTTCATTCTGGCACTGGCCCTGGTGGGGATTCCGCCGCTTAGCGGTTTTGCCGGCAAAATTATGATCCTCCGCGGAGCGTTGTCAGAGGGGATGCTTACGTTGTCTCTCATTGGTCTGGGGTCAAGCTTTATGGTGCTGTTCTCCCTGATGAAGGTGTTCCGGCTGGCATTCTGGGGAAATGAACCCAAGGAAGAGCAGCCTAAGGTGAGCTTGAAGGCTGCTTCGGCTGTGGCTGCCGGCCTGCTGCTGCTTGTGATTGCAATGGGGATCGGGGCGGAGGTTGTGTATACTTATGTATCGCAGGCTGGTGACGTTCTGGCTTCACCTGCGCTATATATAGAAGCCATAATGAAGGAGTAGAGGAGATGGCCTTACAATTCCTGTTTAATCTGTTGATTGCCTTTCTGTGGATGGCGATAAATAATAATAACTCCGGTTCAAGCTTCGTTGTAGGTTATCTGCTGGGCATCGGGCTTTTACTGTTATTTAGGAAATCCAGGTCCCAGTCCCGGCCATTCTATCTCATACGTATATGGGCTGTACTTAAGCTTCTGCTGATCTTTGCCCGTGAACTTACGGTTTCGAATTTCGTGGTCATAGGTCATATTATCCGTCCACGACTGGCTATACGTCCCGGTATCTTTGCTTATGAGACTGCTTTGACCACGCCCTGGGAAGTCACACTGCTCTCGTGCCTGATTTGTCTGACACCGGGAACCCTGACCCTGGATGTGTCCAAGGATGGCAAGACGCTGTACATTCATGCTATTGATATCAAAGATGCAGAGCTGCTGGTCACGCAGATTAGAGGCACTTTCGAACGAGCGATTAGGGAGGTGACCCGTTAATGATCCCAGTTATGCTAACCGTGGCTATGATCATTCTGGCTCTGGCGATGCTGGCCTGCCTGTTCCGTCTCCTGAAAGGGCCAACCCGCTCCGACAGGGTTGCCGCCCTCGATACGATAGGCATTCATGTACTCGCTATGATAACCGTCTTCAGTATGCTGCTGGATACCCAGGACTTTATAGAAGTCATCCTGGTTATCGGGATTCTGACGTTTATTGGTACTACGGCACTGGCCAGATATATTGAACGGGGAGCCGTTATAGAAGATGGAGGGAACCCCAATGACAGGTGAACTGATTAGCTCGATGATTGTGGTAATGGGTGCAGTCTTCTGCGGCTTAAGTGCCTTCGGCTTAGTACGGCTGCCCGATGTCTATCTGCGTTCACATGCGGCTACCAAAAGTGCAACCTTCGGGGTATTGTGTTTGCTGACAGGAGGCTTCCTGTACTTTTGGTTCAAAGACGGAACGGTTAACGTCAAGCTTCTGCTGGCGATTGTATTTGTATTCATCACTTCACCGGTAGCAGGTCACCTGAATGGCCGGGCTGCCTACCGTTCCGGAGTGCCCTTATGGAAGGGAAGCGTTCAGGATGACTTGAAGGTGCTGGAGGAAGAAAGCAAGGAAATGTCTGTAAAATAACAGTTAATCGCTGAATTGCTGAGCTGAGCGTAATTGGAGACGATGCTCCTGTACAATGAAATGGATAAATTCTATAATAGGGATCTAAATCGGTATTGAAGGAGCTTGCTTATAGCGGGCTCTTTTTAATAAGCTGAATGGAGCCAAACTATGTTCTTTAACAGAATTTCATCCTTCATCACAAATCTCAAACTGACCTCATCCAGAATCATTTTGCTCGGTTTTGCCGTCCCTATTTTGCTGGGTACAGTGCTGCTGGCCTTGCCGATATCTTCGTCCAGCGGACTTAGTATAGGCTGGCTGGCAGCTCTGTTCACTTCGACTTCAGCCGTATGCGTAACGGGACTTGTTGTACTTGATACCGGTACCGACTTTTCTTATTTTGGACAGATGATCATCTTACTTCTGATTCAAATTGGCGGTTTGGGATTTATGACATTCAGTGTTTTGATCGCCGTGATCATGGGCAAAAAGATTGGACTAAAAGAACGCCTGCTTATCCAGCAATCATCTAATTCTGTAACCACACAAGGAGTCGTGCGGTTATCGCTCAGTATCTTTCTCATTACGTTTATTGTGGAGACAGCTGGAGCTATATTGTTGGCTCTTCGATGGGCCAATGAACTAGGAACAGCAAGGTCAATTTATTATGGGATATTCCATTCAGTGTCTGCCTTTAATAACGCCGGATTTGGATTGTGGCCAGACAGTCTGAGCCGCTATGTCGGTGATCCGTTGGTTAATATTGTGATCTCCCTTTTGTTTATCGTCGGCGGGATTGGATTCACGGTGATTCTGGATCTGTACCGGAAAAGAAGATGGAGAGATCTTTCGCTTCATACTAAAATAGTTTTAATTACTTCCGGGCTCCTTTGTATGGCAGGGTTTTTGGTCATATTTGCGATAGAACTCTTTAATACGGAAACCTTTAGTTCCCTCTCATGGAGCGAAAGGTTTTGGGCGGCCTATTTTCAGGGTGTTGTTACCCGTACAGCCGGCTTTAATTCTATTGATATTGGAGCAATGCTCCCGGCCTCACAATTTTTTATGATTTTCCTGATGTTTGTAGGGGCTTCTTCCGGATCGACGGGAGGAGGTATAAAAACGACTACTTTTGCTGTACTTATGTTAAGTATCGTCTCAACGATTAAGGGGAAAACAGATGTGCAGCTGCTTAAAAAACGGATCTCCCAGGATATCATATTCCGGGCACTCGCAGTATTGACCATATCCCTGGGCGTAGTTCTTACAGCCACCTTTCTTCTATCCATTACAGAATATGCTCATCCTAAAGACTTCCTGGCGCTTCTCTTTGAAGTAACCTCAGCATTTGGAACTGTAGGAATGTCTATGAATCTAACGCAGGAGCTTTCGCCCCTGGGGAAATGTATCATCATAATTACAATGTACATCGGGAGACTAGGGCCCTTGACTCTAGCTTTGGCACTGGCACAAAAAAATGTGAAGCAAAAATATCGGTATCCGGAGGATAAGCTGCTTATCGGCTAAAGATTAAGTCTTCAATCACCCGAAAACAAGCCATCCCGTTAATCAGCGGAAGGGCTTGTTTGGCATGTCTCTTAACGTTCCTGGCGTTTATCTAATCCCAAGGCTTCCTTAAGACCGTTCTGGAGAATTTGTGAGAAGTTAAGGCCGGCTTCGTCTGCCGCTTCCCGCAGCCACTTTGGCAGTGTGCAGTTTTTGGTTACAGACTTGTTGGCTGCTTCGTCACGGTAGGGCGGCATAAATACGTCAATGAAAATAACTTTGTCGGCCGGGTCTTCTAGCTGAATCTGTTCAGGGGCAGAAGGATTTGGAGGGATGTTTCCGTTATCTTCTAACTCTAATAGGAAATCGACTAACATATCTTTTGCGTTACGGACAGCGGTCTGAATGTCGAGTGCAAGAATCGCACTTCCGGGAAAATCCGGAAAATACAGTCCATAACCGCCATCCTCGCCCTGTTCAGCAACTACTGGATAAATATAACGTTGCACCCATTTCGCCATTTTTTCATTCTCCTCTTATAGGTTAAGGGAAACCCCAATTATTAAAATATAACTCCGGAAGTTCGTTCAATGCTTTTGAGTGTGCCTTTTGGTATTACCTGCCCCATTGCATGGACGCTTACATCAGCGTATCGAGCCGGGTCAGTACGGTATATATAGTGCTGGTGGCTTCCGCGATTGCCATAATTAAGTGAAGGTATGAATCCGGCATCCTGCAAGGCTCTAAGCATTTCCCGTACTGTAACTTGTGTGCCCAAGCGTTCTCCGCCTTTCAGATTATATTGTAACGCGCATTACTATCACAATCGCACATGACATTTATGTCACACCAAATCCGATATTGTAAGATATAACGATGGGGAATTTCCTCCCCGCCTCTTATACTGGAAATATATTGATCTATTTCCGAAAGGGGACTATTTAACGGTGACGGACGCAATAAAGGCAATCATATTGGGCATTATAGAGGGACTGACGGAATTTCTACCGGTATCGTCCACCGGACATCTTGTATTGGCAGGGGATTTGCTGGACTTTGACGGAGACACGGCAGTAACCTTTAAGATTGTGATACAATTGGGGGCAGTGATGGCAGTACTGCTGCTGTATTGGAAGAAGTACCTGAACATTGGTGTGAATATGCTTAAGATGGATTTCGCAAAGAGTAAGGGATTGAACGCCATTCATATGATCCTCGCTATGGTGCCGGCGTTAATCATCTATCTGCTATTCAAGGACACGATTAAAAGCCAGCTGTTCGGTCCGAAGCCCGTCTTAATAGGGCTTATTGCCGGTGGCTTGCTGATGATCTTCGCCGCACGCAGCAAGAGAACCGAAACGGCAGAGACCGTGGACGGTCTGAATTATAAACAAGCCTTCGGGATCGGACTGTTCCAGTGTCTGGCGCTGTGGCCCGGCTTCTCAAGATCGGGCTCGACGATATCAGGGGGCTTGCTGCTGGGAACCAGCCAGAAGGCCGCGGCAGACTTCACCTTCCTGATCTCCGTGCCGGTCATGTTCGGGGCAAGCCTCCTGGATCTGTACGACAGCCGTGATTTGCTGAGTTCGGATGCGCTTGTGCTGATGCTAATCGGATTTATTACTTCCTTCATCGTGGCAATGATAGCGGTAGTAACATTCATCAAGCTAATTAAGCGGCTGCGCCTGGAATGGTTTGCTCTATACCGGTTTGTATTAGCAGGCCTATTCTATGTAATTGTCATCCTGTAACTATTCTTAAAATAAATCATTGAGGAGAGTGGCAATGACCGAAGCAGAGAACAAGAACCGGGAACTGGAGAAGCGGATTGCTGTATTGGAGGCCCGTCTAACCAATATGGAGAATGCGCCCCGGCAACCCGCCAACAACTTAGGCAGGACCGTCCTTGCGATCGTACTCGGTATCCTGCTGTTCCTGGTGGTTATCGGGGTTGTCCAGTTTGTAAGCACAGGCTAGTTGGCTTGAATGATCTTCATATACAAGGTGGCCCTGCCGGAAGTTGGCGGGGTCTCTTACGTGTAAGCTGCTTCGGAGGTTCAGCCGTATTCCTTGGGCTCCTGCAGCAGAATGGAGAAGGTCTGGGTCTCGTGGTCCACTTCAATCGTCTCGATACCCACGAAATCCGGGATTTCGGGATGAACCGCATCCACGCTGTAATCAGGATGAGTCAGCAGTAATTGAATGACTTGTATGGCGTCCACGTTGATCTTGATCCCCTTTACAGTAGAGTCTCACCATGCCCTTATCTCTGTACCGTATTATCCCCGCAGCGCTTAGCGAATATGTCTGTGGATTATATTTCTGTCTTCGTTCCGCTCCATTACAGCCATTAATTGCCCCTGAAAAATCCGTCTCTGGATCTGATCAATCCGCTGCAGCGCCAGAGGGACGGGAACCTGGAAGGCTACAGCGAGTTCGGCCACAGCATCCTCACGGAGTTCGGGCAGGACATTCGCAGCGATCATCGAATAGGGCATGGAGGCATACAGAATAAACCGGTCGGATTCGTCCTTCTGCGCCTGTGTGAATTGTCCGGGCATCAGGGTAGACTTACCGGCATGCCGGAGCAGGTGGCAGAGCACCTGGAGGAATTCCAGCCGCTGCAGCTCGGGAGGCAGCCTGTTGTCGATGAACATACTGTACATTCCGGCCGTCGCTTCAATCCCCTTGCTTCTGACGTCCAGGTAGTGCACCCAAATATTCAGCCGTTCGGCTATGTAGTCAATGGATATGTCGGATGGCTTACGGACGCCAATACGCTGGTATAGATCCTCTGTCCATTTCTCCAAAGCGGTCATCTGATAATAGCCTTGCATATTCAATCACCCCAATATAAGATCGTATGTTCGTGTTATTGGCCAAAAGAAAAGCCCGCAAGGGCTTAGCAATTCAGCGCACGTACAACTCAAGCGGCTGAAATATGGAACGAGTGTTCCTATGTATGTAAGCATAAAGGAATTACGCCCGAATATCAAGTGTTTTTCCCAAGGTGGGGTGTGTGGCCTGACTCAGCATCTGGACCATGTTCTGGGCATCCGTCTGCGCCTGCTCCTTAGCGAGGCTCATTACCTGCAGCCCTGCGGCCTGCTGTAAGGAAGACTGGCTCATGACAACGGATAAAGCTGCAATATCCATGTAGTCACCTCCTTCTGGGTAGTCTGGAAGCGACGATGCTTCCTCTACTTATTATCGACTGCTGGCCGCCTGTCCGTTAGGTGAATGACATTTCTTTGCCGATTGGCCCATGCAACGGGGCGGATTTCCACATATTCTGTGCTGTATTCAATATTCAAGAGGAGGAATTAATTATGGGAGCAGAGTATGGTTGCGGTTGTGGAAATAACGTAGGTGGAGTGAATCAGGGACCACCAATCCTTCCGGTAGCAAGCCCTTGGACTTCGACGGGTGCAATTCTGGTACTGTTCATTCTGCTGGTTATTATCACTAAAGCCTGCTTATTCTAAAACCAGCCTGTAGCAAGTGTGGCCCTGTCCGGCTGTTGCCGGACAGGGCTATTTCTTTTTCTTTTTATAACTACGGACCGCCGGTCCGATCTGACGTTTGATTCGGCCTGTGGCTTCGTCGGTTTCAATGATATATAATTCCCTGATTGTTCCTGCAAGCGCGAACCATTCCTGCAAAGCTTCAGCCTCGGACATAGGGCCGTACAGCCGTTTCCCCCGATAACAGATATAGAACACTTCAGGCTCTCCATCTAAGTCAGATTATCCCATTTCATTTTACGCTTTATCGCGGTGAAATTGAATAACTAAGCAGGGCCAGGGGTTCAGCTCTGTGCAAGTCCAATCCGGCAGCCTCCTGTTTACTTGAACATGAACTCCACCCGGGTACCGTCGGCGAAGTCCTCCAGCTGATTGCCGACCCAGCTTCCTGCCCCGCGGTTATCGCCGGGGGTTATGTATTCAATATGTGCGCCGGCACCGCCTTCTGCGCACATGGCCATGGGCCATTCATCCCGGTCATAGCCTTTTTTGGTGGGGACACCCTTCAGGGATGCCTTACGGTTCTCCTCCGCTTCATTCCGGTCGATGGTGCAGATGGCAGACTCCCCCTTCCGGATGGCCTCCTGAATATGTCTGGCGGTCTCCGGGTAGCGTTCTGACGGGAATTCCAGCTTCACTACCTCCGAAGGATCTGTAGAAGGGGTCTGCGGCAGCAGCTGCCCGTTCTCCCCGAACCAGTAAGCGGCCAGACTGAGCAAGATGAGAATCAAGAGACTGGTGAACGTTTTTTTGGCTTTCATATCTGCTCCTTTGCACATGTTGTGGGTATATAGCCTATGCTCACAATAGTATAGCGTAAGAGTACAGGATTGCGACAGTCCAATTTCTTAGGGATTCGCCGTGCTGAGATTCCATAATTCGTCATAATATGTACAAACACCAAGCAGAAACGGCTTTGTTGTCCTTGTACAGGACGTACCGTTTCAGCGAGAAATAGAAGGATAATGTATGGCGTGAAGCATATAAATTCTTATATTTAGGAAAAGGATGGTGGAAACTGTGGAACAGCGCATACTCAGGGATCTGCTGGATTCGGCCTCACGGCTCATTGGTGATGTGCAGTGGCAGGCGGCTTTTCGCAAAGTGCTGATGGCACCTGCGGATGATGAGCTGGGCCCTCCGGCCAAGCAGCTGCTGGAAACCTTGTACTGGCTGCAGGGGCAGGGGATGATCAGCGGACAGCATGACTATCTGGAGAGCCCGGATGATCTCAATAACAAGCTGAAGAATACGGCTGGCAGCTATGCCGGACTTCACGGCTATGAGATGGGGCCGATCGGCAATCAGACGGAACAGTTAATCAGCAGGCAGCGGCAGGGGGTTACGGACAGTGCCATCCGCTGGCACAAAGCCGGGGGCATTGTGGCCATGACCTATCATGCCCATCTGCCGGGTACGGCCCCGGCCTGGACGAATGTCTCCATGAGCCTCAGTGAAGCTAATTTCAGCAAATATATCACACCGGGAACGCCCGAATATACGGCGATGATTGCCGAGCTGGATAAGGTGGCTGTTTTCCTGAAAAAACTGAATGACGCCGGCGTGCCTGTACTCTGGAGGCCCTATCATGAGATGAACGGCGGCTGGTTCTGGTGGGGGCAGAAGTCTTCCTTCGTTACCCTCTGGGAGATTATGTTTGAGCGCTACACCGTCTATCATAAGCTGCATAATCTGCTCTGGGTATGGAGCCCGAATGCCAAGAACGAGTGGAGCGATGAACTGGCGAAGTATTATCCGGGCAGCGGAAGAGTGGATGTGCTGGCATCAGATATCTACGAGGGGGATTTCAAGGCAAGCCATCATGACAGCCTGTGGGATCTGGGGCGCGGCAAGCTGATCGCCGTAGGTGAGAACGGAGAGCTTCCGCCGCCTTCGGTGCTGACAGGAACGCAGAATAAATGGAGTTACCAGATGACCTGGGGCAAGCTGCTGTATGAGCGGAACAACGATGCTACGATTCAGGCTTTTATGAAGAATGGTGCTGTGTTCACCAGGGATGAGTATGCGGCTAAGGCGGCGGAATTTGCTTCAACAGGCGGCGAGCTTCCGAAGCAGGGGTTGTACGGGCAATACTATAATAATATTACGCTTAGCGGCACGCCTGCCCTCACCCGGACGGATGCCAACATTAACTTCGCCTGGAGGCAGTCCGCGCCGGGTCCGGCGGTTCATGCAGATCTGTTCTCCGTGCGCTGGAGCGGCAGACTGAGTGCGGCCTACACTGAGACTTACAATATCTATTCTTATTCAGATGACGGAATCCGGGTATGGATTGACGGGAAGCTGATTATCGACAGCTGGATCAAGCAGAGCGGGCAGGAACGGAAGGGCACAGTGAAGCTGATTGCGGGGAAGCTGCATGAGCTGAAGGTGGAGTACTACGAGAACCAGGGGGATGCGCGTGCAGTACTTATGTGGGAGAGCCCCAGCCAGGCCAAAAGCGTAATTCCGGCAGGAGCCCTCTACCTTCCCTAATCAGATCTGCTCGCGGTAGCTGATGTTGTTGGCGATCTTCTCGTCGCGGACGGCCTGGCGCAGGATATCCTTCACATCCTGAACCTTACGGATTCTATAGAAGGGGAGCTGTGGAGAAGAGGCATCGTCTGACAAAATTATAAGCGTCCCGATGCCCAGCATACGCTGCATGACCGACTGGCTGACGGAGAAGTCGTTCACCCGCAGGAGCTCGATTTCTTCGACATCCTTGCCGATCAGTCCGCTCTTCACCATAATCCGCTGGGACGTAATCGTATACTTGGTTGAATTCAGTCCGACCAGCCCCTTGAGACGGTCGGATATGCCGGCAGGCTTGCCCTGCCATAATTCTTGTTCCGTACCGGAGCCGGAGCGGCGGCCAGCCGCCGGACGCTGTGCTGCTGCCGGTGTATTGTGATTCTCTGTGCTTGCTCCGCATTCTCCGCAGAATTTGGCATCTTGCTTGTACTCCGCACCACAGGCTGTGCAATAAGGCATAAGATAACTCCCTCTCATCTAACGTATAATTTCATTATAGTATAACAAGAATTCCCGGTCATTACGGGGTTCTTGTTTCTATTTCCCCATATGAATACGCTTAACCGCTGAAATATGTTTCATAACCGCGGTTTTTACATTAATTTCATTTGCACTTAACAAAATTCGATATTATTCTGTTAAGTGGAGGGATATTAACTATGAGACAAGCTTTATTTGCAGGACTAATTATGGTGGTTGTTCTACTTAGTGCCTGCGGCAATAACAGTGCTGAACCTGCTTCAGAGGAAGTGGTGCAGGAGACAGTGCAGAGCTTTTACAATGAAATGTCAAAATATGACGAAATGGGCAAATCCTCGCTGGAGAATTTCAACACCACGCTAACCTCTTATTCCACCGGACAAGCGACGGACAAAGAATTGCAGAAGGCGGTTAACCGTTTCCAGGATACGGCCTCCGAGATTGCAGATCAGGTGAACGATGTCAAAATCTCGAAGAGCCTGCCGGATACCGTGCAGACGTTGCTTAGAGATTCGGTTATCGCGTTCCAAAGCGCCTATCAGCTCAAGGAAAAGGCTTCCCAAAGCGCAGTATCTCCCGATGTAACCGCCGAGGAGTTCAACGCGATGAATCAGCAGGCAGACGTAGCGATGCTGTACGGCATTTCCAAGCTGAACGAAGCCAGACTCGCAGCGGGACTGATTGAGCCGGAGAAGGCCGTAACAGGAACCGTGTCAGAAGCAGGGGCAGATATCGGAAAAGCTCCAAGTACTGGCGGCACAGAGACTACTTCAGGGAAGTAAGCGGATAAGAGAGTTGTGATCGCGCAAGGTGTTTCTGATAAGACGCTTTACAGTGTAACTGTGGGCGTCTTTTTGCTGCCGGTTGAATCATATGTCTAACCTTTTTGAGAAGTACTTAGGGGCCTCCTTGAAGCCTTGTCTCTCATAAAATTTATGAGCCTGTATTCTTCTGGAATGACAATGAACCTGGATACTAGCACATCCTCTTTGGTGGGCACAAGCTGAGGCGTATTCCTCTAATGCCTGACCAATGCCCTTACTTCTAACGGAGGAGTCCACAACCAAATAACTAATGGAGGCGATATCTCCTCTCATGCCCAATTGCGGGATATAATGCAGGGACAGACAGGCGATTACACCTCCTTCCGCTTCATAGACCATTAATTCCTCGTTGGGGTCAGCAAGAAATCTCTCTATGTTCTCTTTCATAAAAGTCTCCGTATCCGGGTAACCTAATTGCGTCAATAGTCTGGAAATATCCTCACGATCCTCCACATTTGCAGCTCTAATCATAAATTTCGTCTCCACTCCTTTTCTTACTCTTCACCTTAATGATGGCATCAGATTAGACAAATTACTAGAACCACGGTATGGATGTTTCAATGCAGGTGTGGTGCTATATAGAGTGTACTTGTATTACTTCTCTTATGGGATTACAGTGACTCCAGAGAATGTTTGGCCCTCCTTCTGCGTCCTTTTACTGACATTAATTTCTGCTTGCCTAACAAGAGGGATCACGGATATAATACAAACATACGTTCGGTACATAGGCGGCAAGATAATGAGTCCGGGTTATACACACATAGAGTGGGGGAATAGGTAATGGGCAAGAAGCTTGAAGCGGGCAGTCTGCGGGAGAGCAGTAGAATCCTGCTTACGGAGCATAAGAGCGGGATCAGGAGAGACGAACGGGAGGCCTGGCGCAGCCTGAGACCGGTTCTGGATGAGCAGAAGGTGGAGGAGATTGAGCATACGCTGGCCTTATCGCTGCGGAGTCATGTGCGGGTGACGGTAGTGCTGTTTGACCCTTTGGAGCAGAAGCTGCTGAGCGGATTCGTAACCTCCATTCACACCCACTCGCGTGAGATTAAGCTGCAGTGGGCGGAGGAATGGAAGTGGCTGCTTATAGATGACATTGTCGAGGCTTATATTGTCTGACGAAGGAAGGCTCTGCCTGTAAAAGGAGTCCTTAGTTACTCCCGTTCCCGGCCCGGTCCGTCTTCTCATAGGCAATCAGCGTCACTTCCGGGTTCCCGGTCATCCGGGCAATCTCCGATTCAGCCTGACGGATCACCTCCACGACATCCTCCTGGTCGCTAAGCGCGGCTATTTTGTAGCTGTCGCTGTGAATATCCATGTTCAACCACCTTTCATGTATTAAGACTTACAGGTCCGCTTACTTATTCTGGCCTGTTATGGCGGAATCCATCCGGCTGAACAAGATCCCTGGAATACCGGGGGTCTTATTTCTGATTATACGGATAGTACATCCGAATTTTACGGGCTGTATAGGTTATTCGTACAAGCAACACGGGAAAAGGGGGCATTAACTATATAAGGGGGTGAGTATATGCTGACTTTGGAACAAGTGAAGAGTAAATCGGCCGGGAAGCTCGGCAATCTGCATCCGGCTGTGCTGGCAGGGACCACAGAGCTGATTAGACGTTGTTATAACCGGGGAGTGCCGATCCTCATTACGCAGGGAATGCGCACGATAGCGCAGCAGAATGAGCTTTATGCTCAGGGAAGAACGAAGAAGGGCGATATTGTGACTAATGCCCGGGGCGGGAGCAGCTACCATAATTATGGACTGGCGATTGACTTCGCACTGCTGCTGCCGGATGGTAAAAGTGTATCCTGGGATATTAACCGGGACGGAGACGGTGATAAGGTGGCAGACTGGCAGGAGGTTGCACAGGAGGGCAAGAAGCTTGGCTTCGAATGGGGCGGGGACTGGACCTCCTTCAAAGATTATGCCCATCTGCAGATGAGCTTCGGCCTGACTACCTCACAGCTTAAAGCCGGTAAACGGCCGGCGGCGCAGCAGGTCACAGCCGCGTTAAGCCGCATTAACGGAGGTGAACCAGAGGTGAATAAGGATATCCCCATTAACATCACGCTGAACGGGCGGAAGCTTACGAACGGGCTGATGGACAATGCCACAACCTATGCTCCGGTCCGTGCCATCGCTGAAGCGCTGGGTGCCCAGGTAACCTATGATGCGCGCACCAAGACTGTGAACATTGTGAAGGAATAACTTCTCTGTATAGATGCTGTCCCGGATGGGGAAATTATCAGCGATAAACCACATCCTTGAAGGGGGCACAACATTTTGAACAAGCTGATCACAAGCCTTGCCTGCGGTACAGTCCTGTCCATGAGTCTGCTCGGAGCCGGTGACATCTCCGCAGCAGCAGGCGGTATGAGCACAACTACACCACCGGGAATGAACAGCACAACGACAGATGGCAGAATGGGTAATATGGGCAACATGGGGAATATGGATGACCGGACGATGGACAACCGGGGCAACACCCTGATGAATGAGACCAGAGATTCCATGCACAAGACCGAAAACATCATGAAGGACAAAATCCGTACCGGAGACAACAGCTCCGTCTCTCCGCTGTCGAACAACACGACTACCGGCAGATATCGGGCGCAGAGTACGACCGCCACAGACAATAACGACAACCGCTCCAACTGGGGCTGGCTCGGCCTGCTCGGCCTTCTCGGTCTTGCTGGAATGCGCAGCAGAACCGGTGAGCGCGACCGCCACTAGGATTTGGCCGTGGACAACAAGCCCGTATCAGCTTTGGCTGACCGGGCTATTTTTTTGAGCACAGGGAAAACAGGAAAAATTTATTGCGTATCCACCTAATACGTGCTATTATATTTCTTGTCGCGTAAGAACGCGCAATAACATGCCGGGGTGGCGGAACAGGCAGACGCACAGGACTTAAAATCCTGCGGTACGTGAGTACCGTACGGGTTCGACCCCCGTCCTCGGCATCCATATTAATAGTAGTGAAAGGCGCATTCAACCGAATGCGCCTTTTCTATACATACAGAACAGAAAAAGGATAATGTAAATGAAGAATCGAATTAAGTGAAGCTTGTTGCTGCTCCTTTGGCAGAGCAATCCTAAGTTGCCAGAAGCACTCACTGCTTTCCAGAAGGAGCTGTTTATAAATAGGATTATTAACAGTTCACGATACATCCTTTCAAGCCGGATACGGATTAGTGGTCGGTTGAGGCTATAGCAGCGGCTAATTAGCGTCGATCTTCGGTAAGATACGGTTACATTGGTCCTGAATTTCAACTCCTTTCAGGGACTGCAAAATAAACGAGGAGAGGTGCTGCTCTTCTCGTTTATTGTTAACTCTAGGTATCTATCAATCAAAATGGGGTAGCGGCCCAGTTGACAAATACAGATAGGCTGGTTTTATAGGGTTGGATTTATATGGATGTTGGTAGGTGTTTTTTAATATCTGAGTCATGCTATTGGCTTTTTCCTCAATTTGAAATGACAGAATTTTTGATGAGGTAGATGATATAAAAAAGCTAATAGGCATAAGATCCCAAGTAAAAATTGCTGATCATTTTGATGGATAAAGATTGGAAATTAAAGAAGATTTTTAAAGGCTTACTCGAGGTAATAGGAGGGATGGTAACACTTTGTTTTAAGAGGATAGATTTTTACAAGCTGAATAAAAGCTAAGGGTCTACTTATCAAAAACTATTTCGTCTCAAATACCGTGGGATTAGACTGATTCATTTAACTTCAGCCACTAATGTCTTTGGATTTCCTATATTAAACTTCTGTTCTCTTTAGAAATCCAAAGACAAAAGCAGGCTTCATCGCTCATCCAGTTCCAAATTACCCTTCAGCTATACGTTCCTTTTCAGATTATTTTTGGTTCAAAAAAATAGATTTTTTATCTCAATTTTTCAAATTAGAAACCAAGATATTAGTTATATAGATTGTACAAGTGAAGTTCCTGTCGCAATTTCGGTAGATGTTGGCAGTTATCCTTCTATAAATGATTAAATTTAAGTATTTCGCTCACGCTCCCCCACTGCAAATATCTCCTCCGTAATTTTTCTTTTTAGAGATTGACCAAAATGCAATAATCAGATCTTTTGTCTTAATCTTTGATACTTGGCATCTCCAAAATCAATATATTTCTCTTTCATTAATCGACCAATAACAATTCCGATATTTACTCCAAGTTCAATGGAGAATTCACGGATTTTTTTAATATCTAGAAAATCTGCTTGTTTTAGGAATGAAGAGTATTTATCTTGCGGTATTAAAAAATCCATTGCAAACTTGTCTGCATCTTTTTCTAATTGATCTACTTCATCATTTTCAATGTCGATAAAGACAATATTTTTTTTGTTTTGAAATACATGACCAATTTCATGAAAGAATGTAAACCAAAAGATATCCTCATATTTCCCTCTTGTAGTGAGAGCGACCATAACCCTGTCATTGGAAAGCCATTTAGTTGCTCCATTAACATGTGTTTTTAATAACGCTTCAACCATGACGCAGGAAACTCCGGCTTCAGCACATAATATAACTAAGTCTTTCCAGGAAGACTTTAGAGGTCGAGTCGTAAGTCGTCTAATTTTAGGTAATAGATCAGCTAATTTCTCTGCATTATAAGAATTTATATCTGAATTTTCTTGAGCTTCAAATTCACATTGATTAATCCATGCTGCTAATGCATATTCATTAGCATTAAAAGCTTCAGACTTTCTAAATGCTGTTGCTTCAACAGTAGGTAAACAGTCAAGTGAAACCACACGAAAATACGATCTTAAATTTTTGATTTTTTCTATTGATGAGCTAGCCATAGGAATCCAACCTTTATTAGACATCTCATCATAAGGGATTTTTTTTAATAGTTGTGTTTCTTCAGTTAACTGCGGTAATGCTTGCATTCTTGCCAAAGTATCCTGATACTTTGTTTCGAGATTATTCCAGAATGAAGATGGAATACCTAAAACACTTTCAAGCCTCAATGCCATATCGTAGGTTAAAGAAGCTGTGCCTTTAATCAATTTATTAATGTGTTTTGGTGTAACTTGAAGTCTTTCTGCGAGTTCTTTTTGAGTCATTCCTCTATCATCAATAATTTCTTGTATAGTAACACCAGGAGGTATTGCAATACTTGGTTGAAATTTATTTCCCATGATAATCCTTCACCTCCATGATAGTAACAATAAAAATAGTATGTAAGTTGAGTTCTGAAAAATCAGTGTGTTCTTCGTACACAGGCTTAATTATCAACCTATAATTTCCCGTTAAATTAAGTCCAATATGATATTTATATTCATGATCCAACATATGCGCCTTTCCAATTTTTGTGTCTAATAATACTCCTACCGAGTCTAATGATTCAATTTGTGAAATTCTGTTTTGAATTGATTTTGCCATAATTTCCCCATGTTTTTTTCTTAAATATTTAATGTTTTGATAGTTCTCTTCTTCTTTTTCACTAAGATAACGAACCTCCACAAGTATTCTCCTTGTATAAATTATTAACCAATTTGGTTAATTATATGATATCATATTCTTTAGAGTAGTTGTAATTAAATTAAACTATGGAGATAAAAATGATGGATGAAAATCTCATTAAAAGGCGTTGGATGGTAAGGGAAGAAGAATTGGATGAGGATCAATACAAAGTTAGGACGCTTCGACCTGACAACTATGTAATTGACGGTTGTGCTGGAAGTGGAAAAACAATACTAGCTTTGCACAAGGCAAAGGAGATTCAAGACAATAATGAAGGAACTTATTTACTAGTTATGTTTACAAAGACTTTAGAAGCGTTTATAAAGGATGGAATTTCAAGTTTAGAATTGTCTCCTGATTGTGTTTGTACTGTTGATCAATTAGATAATAAAGGCTACGGTCAAGCAGATTACATTATCGTAGATGAGGTTCAGGATTTAACATTAAAGCAACTGGAAAAATTAATATCCATGGCTAACAAGTATATATTGTTTTTTGGGGATAACGCACAGAAGTTATATAAAAAAGGGACACTTTTAGAAGATGTTAAAAATTTCGCTGCCATTCCAAGTAGTAATTTTAAGACACTGAAATATAATCACAGGTTACCTATACAAATCGCACAATTTGCACAATACGTTTCTTCAATACCAACAGATATTGTAAGCCGTTGCGTTAAACAAGATGGAACTAAACCCGTGATTTTAGAATTTAGCACAGAGCTAAATGAAATGAGCTACATAGCTAATATGATTAGAAATGAAGGGTGGCTTGATGTTGGCATCCTTGTAAATACAAATGAGAGGGTACAACAATTGGTGAATTATTTTTCATCTATTGGGTTAACTGTGGAATATAAATATGATAAAAAAGTAAATGGAAGAGATAGAACGTATCAGAATTTAGATTTTTTTACACCAAAACCTAAACCCAAGATAATGACTTATCATAGCTCTAAAGGACTTCAATTTGATCACGTTATACTTCCTATGTGTGATGTTAATGGTGGCCAAAAATATAGGATGCAAGAAGCTTTGTATGTTGCATTGACTAGAGCTAGTGTAGATCTCACGGTTACTTACACTGCTAGTAGTCTTTCGCCTTATATAAAACGAATCCCAAGCAACAAAAACTTATATACTTACCATAAAATGTGAGGAGGTAATAAATCATGCATTTATATTTTCCAACAAGCTCATTAAACTTCAATGATTTTTTTGCGACTGAAAGCATTTCACCTAAGAAGTTTTATTCAGATAGAATTTTTGGAACAAAGAGACACTTTGTAACAGAATGGAATATCGATGATAATTACCTTACGTGGTTTACCTCAATTCCTTCTTTTGAACTACTTAAAAACCAAGATTCAGAGTATGAAGAATATCCACTTATTATTGAGTTGGAATGTGAACCGGAAAAGGATGGATTCTGTAGGATAGATGATGATATTTATACTGTTAACAAAACTATTTATTTTAACACTAACAACGTATCATTTTTGTTTCTATCAGAAAGTGTATTAAACAAGATTTTAATAAAGTCTCGATTAGTTGACGAAACCAAACTTGTCGAAAAATATAAATATAATATGAGTGTTATTGAAGGCCAGCAAGTAAAATTATTTAATAAACCCGCTTTACAGGAAATCTTATCTTTTAATGAAAATATTGATGAGAATTTAAAGAATGATAAAATTTTTAATAACATAAAAGGTTTTCTCTATGCTTGGATTTCAAAAGGGTGGTTAAGTGAGTATAAAAAAAATCAAATGTACATCTCTTTATTCGAGAATTATCGAGAGAAGCTAAATCAAACTATACTATTAAGTAATCAACTTATGCTTGACACAACTGAATTATTAAATTACGTACAGAAGCAATCAAAAAAAAATTCCGTGAAAAATATTCAGTTAGATCTTTTCCCAATAGAACATATAAGGGATAATAAATTGCTCTCTCTAAAACCTGTTTTTGGAGCAAATGAGTTAGAAAACAAAGCTTTTGAAATTATATTAAACACTATTCTTCAATATCCTAAATCAAAAGTTGGAGAAGTCGGCCACACTGAATTAGAACAATTAGTTTCCAAAGTTAAAAATGAATTATTACTTAAGTTAGGGGATGTTAACGAATATAGATCTGATATTGACGCAATACAAAAAAAAGTTGCCGATCGAATTACCGAAATGAACATTGAACAGATTCATTCGTTAAGTTTAAAAAGTTTTATGATTTTTTTGATGAAATGCAATAACATTGATGAAATGGAAACCTATATGAAAGATAGGAATGTTGATGATGAATATATTTCATATTCTTTTTTGGGGGCATTCTTTGGTTTTTCTGGTCTGAGCAGAAGGGTAACTTATGAGTTGTTGGATGGAAATAATTCGAAACTGTTTAATCAAATTGATAAGGAATTAAATCATTTACATAAACAATTAGAAACTAATAATTCTAAAATCATCAAAAATAATCTTACAAATAACTTTATAAATAATAAAAAAAATGATGACATGCACTTACTCAATACCAAAAATAATGAAGAGTTTTATTTAAAAAGAAAATTAATTGAAGAATTATCTTACATTAAAAGTGCTAAAGCAATTCGAAGGTATCTAAAAAAGCCAAGTCCTTTAAAAATAAACAATGATACTGATGCGTTTCTAAACCAAGACATTAAAGGTATTACGATGCTTTTTAAGACAATTAACTCCGATACTAATCTATATATTTATTTGGTCCATAAAAATTATGTAACTATACAAGAGAAAGATAATTTCAAAACAATGCTAGATGAATTGCATTTAAATAAATCTTATTGTCAAGGTGATTATCCAGTGTTTAGTTATAAAAAAGAAGTGAAGAATAAAAATTTAGAATTGAATTTTGATGATTATAAGCAGTTATATTCTTATGTTATGCAATTAAAGAAATAATCCAAATAGATATATAAAGTAAGTCTACTATAAGTCTTTATTTGAGGATAGAAGCCTGTGAATGCCTAAAGGTTTCATCTTAGGTGCATTTAAATGGCCAAATTTTCAAAGTAATAAAATGAGTAGAGCGCAAGAAGACCATGCTCAAATCTGTTTGCTAACATGGTGCATATCCAAACCTCTGAACGCAGAGAGTATGGAACACAAAAAAGTGCCTTAAACCCGTATGGGAAAAGGCTTTATGCTCGATCTTTCGGTAGTATAGAAAAGGTTCTACGAAGACCACTTCAAGACTTAAAATCTGCGGTACCTAAGTACCGTACGAATTCTTCCCCGTCCCCAGCACAACAACAATAAGGGTTCCAGCTCATTAGAACTGGAACCCTTATTTGTTTTACAAACCAAAGATCGTGGAATGACAGGTTCCTTGCCGTAATTAGCAAAGAACATGTTCTGACAAGTTCAATACTCCTCGTCTACCAACGCATATCCCACGGAATTGTTCTACTGCCTACTCCACATCACCCGTCGATTGCCGGAAAACCGGCATCGTCTTCACATGCGTAACCAGTGGAGGTCTGTTGGGATTTTCGATTTTGGACAGAAGCATCTCGGCAGCAAGGAAGCCCATTTCGGACCGGTGGATATGAACGGTGGTCAAGTGGGGTTCGACGATTCGCGACTCCGGGGAATTATCGAATCCGCAGACCTTAACCTCACCAGGAATTTGGATATTCAGGTCCTTTAAGATACGAATAGCATTAATCGCGATGTAGTCATTGGCGCATACGAACGCGGGTGGAAGATTAGTCATGCTCGCTAGTCGCTGCTTAAGCCACTTATAGTCAGCGATATACCGGTCGTCTTCAAGAATGCAGAAGGATTCATCAAGATCAATCCGGGCGGTATACATGGCTTTGGTGAACCCGTCCCAACGCTCGTTGAAGCTCATGCAATGGCGTGAATCGCCGATGAACCCGATCTCCGTAATTCCTTCATCAATGAGCTTCTTCGTTAGACTGAAAGTACTGTGGATGTTCTCCATCAGCAGCAGATCTGCCTTCATCTCTGAAAACGTCAGTTCTGCTGAAGCATCAATGAATAATGTCGGGATCCCGAATGACGTAATAAACTCCGAGTAGCTCTTGTCGAACAATTCGATACAGACAATGCCATCTACTTTACTTTTGTCGAAATTGACAGGAAGAGCCGACGAATCGAGTTCATTCTCCCGAACGATATGTATCGACAAATTGAAGCCTTCGGAGCTGATTTTTTGTTCGAGGCCGCTTAGCAGTGACGTGCCAAAATGTGAATTGTTCGGCATATTTGCAGTAAGCAGGGCGATATTGCCGGTTTTTTTGGCAGGAGTGCCTTCTTGTTCGAACAAGGCGAACTGCTTGTAATTCATATCAATAGCTTTCCTAACCACTTTGCTGCGTGTCTCATCCGGTATAGAGGGATTATTATTTAATGCTTTGGATACAGTATTCCTAGAAAGTCCAAGCGAATCGGCTATATCTTGAATGGTTACTTTTTCTTTGTTCAAAGATAATGGCTCCTTTAGCAGAAGTAATGCGTTCTCAACCACAATAATCGTAGTATAAATTAATGTAATTGTCAACTTAATTGTTACAAATGAACAAATGGATAAAAAGTAAAAAGAAAGATTAATAAGGTTTACATTTTGTTCAAAAGTAAACAAATGCACAAGTAAATTGGACGGTGTGCATTCACCCGTTTATGGATTTTTCGTAATATAAAACTATTATTTTGTTGTTTTATGTAGAAAAAACAATGAATTTTACGTTATTAAAATGAAATGGTGTTTTTGTTATGTGCATATGTTTACTTTTGTATTCATAAAAAGTCTTGACGAAGTAACCGTGATGTTGTAAATTGAATTTGCTAAGCCGTTGACAGTGACTTATGGAAGCACTTACTTTCGCGCGAGAAGTATCCAAAATCACATTTATGTTTTGCAAATGAGTATTGAGGGGGAGGAGAAGTTGCAACAAACTTCTGGAATTACACAAAATAAAAGACCGGAAGCCCGGAATCGCATAGGACTTATGGAGAAACTCAGGTATATCAAGAACAACTATTGGCTTTACCTTTTTGTGCTTCCCGCAGTCGTATTGACTATTATTTTTAAATATCTTCCTATGTATGGTGTTTTGATCGCTTTTAAAGACTACAGCTTTCGCAAGGGTATTTTGGGGAGTGACTGGGTTGGGTTTCATCACTTCGAACGATTCTTTAATGCACCCAATTTTGAGCAATTGTTATTCAATACACTTCAGTTGAACATTTACGGTCTTTTACTGGGATTCCCGGTGCCGATTATTCTGGCATTAATGTTGAATCAGGTACGCAAGGCCGCGATGAAAAAGAACATTCAATTGTTCTTATATGCGCCGAACTTCATTTCTGTTGTTGTTGTTGTGGGTATGCTCTTTGTCTTATTCTCTCCAACAGGCCCGGTCAATAAATTAGTGGTGGCCTTTGGCGGGATGCCGCTCTCGTTCATGTCAGAACCGGAATATTTTCGTCCGATGTATATCCTCTCCGGAATCTGGCAGGGGGCTGGATGGGCGTCCATTATCTATGTGGCTGCATTGGCCAATGTGGATCCGGAGCTGCACAATGCGGCGACACTTGACGGTGCAAGCCTGCTTCAGCGTATACGCCATATAGATTTACCAACGATCAGGCCGGTTATTGCGATTATGATCATTCTCGCGGCAGGCGGCATTATGGCCGGCGGCGGTGACAAAGCCATTCTGATGTGGAACGAGATGAACATGGAGAAATCGGATGTAATCAGTACTTATGTCTACCGGATCGGCTTCCAGCAGGCGAACTATTCGTTCTCCGCTGCCGTGGAATTGTTTAATACCGTCATTAACCTCATTATGCTGTTTACGGTGAATTTTATCGTGAAACGGGTTAACGATGGCGATGGAATTGTATAGGAAAGGAGATCATCATGGACAGTATTAAACCAACTAAGATGGACAAGGTCGTGCTCGGTGTTATCTTCACCCTGCTAGTTCTCCTCGTTGTAGCGATTATTGGTCCGCTGATTTATATGGTCGTGGCTTCGTTCATGGAACCGACGGCACTTCTGAATAAGGGGTTATCCTTCGACTTCTCAGATTATAGCCTTGAGGGATACAGAATGATTTTATCGGATGACAAAATCATTGGTGGATTCCTGAACGCGTTGCTGTATTCCTCCGTTTTCACAGTGATAACGGTTTCTGTCTGCGTCTTTGCAGGATATCCATTGGCGCTCGACGACTTCGTAGGAAGAAAAGTAATTATGACGCTTTTCATTATCACCATGTTCTTTGGCGGTGGTCTGATCCCGACTTATCTCGTGGTGAAGAGTCTGGGCATGCTTGATACCATCTGGGCGCTCGTGATCCCGGGTGCAGTGAGCGTCTGGAACATTATTCTGGCCCGGACGTTCTTCCGGGGCTTGCCAAAGGAAATGAACGAAGCGGCTAAGATTGACGGTGCCTCGGATTTCACAATTTTCTTTAGTATTATCATACCGCTTTCCAAGCCTATCGTATTTGTCCTTGCGTTATATGCTTTCGTGGGTCACTGGAACGATTTCTTTCAATCTCTGATCTACTTGGAGAATCAAGACAAATATCCGCTGCAGCTCGTACTTCGGCGTATTCTGATTCTGAACAAGGTTGATCCGAATATTGTCTCTTCTATTAAGGAACAGGCTGAGTTAGCGCGATTGTCTGAATTGATGAAGTATGCAGCCATCGTAGTCTCCAGTCTTCCGCTTCTTGTAATGTATCCTTTCTTCCAGAAATACTTCGAAAAAGGTGTCATGGTCGGTTCCCTCAAGTAGAGAGCCTACAGTTATTTAAATGAAGACATTTAAAAGGGGAGAATTAGTATGAAACATCTTAAGAAAACAGTATCCATTATTTCTCTGACGGCTGTTATGGCAATTACGGGATGCAGCAGCGATAAAGGAAGCGACAAAGAAAAGGGGGATTCCGGTGATCAAACTCTAACCTTCATGACGCCGAACTCACCGCTTGCTCCTCAAGACCCGAATGAGAAGCTGATCTTCAAACGCCTGGAAGAAAAGACCGGCATTCATATTGACTGGAAAGTCTATGCGGAGGATGTTTATGTCGAGAAGCGGAATCTGGCTTTGGCTACAGGTGAGCTTCCGGATGCGCTTTTCAACGCCGGCCTGAGTGATTTCGATTTGTTGAAATTGGCCAATGACGGCACCATCATTCCTGTCGAGGAATACATTACGCCTGAGAAAATGCCGAACCTCAGTAAGGTGCTGGAGCAGGCACCCCAATACAAAGGTATGATGACTTCACCGGACGGGCACATCCTCGCATTCCCTTGGATTGAGGAGCTTGGTGAAGGCAAGGAGAGTATTCACTCTGTCAACAATATTCCGTGGATTAACAAGGCATGGCTGGATAAGCTTGGCCTGCAAATGCCAAAGACGACGGAAGAACTGAAACAAGTGTTGATCGCGTTCAAAACAAAGGATCCGAATGGCAATGGCAAAGCCGACGAGATTCCGGTTTCCTTTATTAATGATGACGGGGCCAACGAGGATCTAAGCTTCCTTCTCGGTTCCTTCGGAGCTGGCTTTAACGGGGATCTGACGCTGGTCGACAATGACGGCAAGGTGAACAATGCCGTATTGGCGCCGGGCTATAAGGAAGGTATGAAGTACTTTCAGGAGCTGTACGCAGCGGGTCTGATCGATCCGGAATTCATTACCCAAGACTGGAACAAATTTATAGCCAAAGCTAAAGATGACCGCTACGGTTTGTACTTCACTTGGGACAAGGCGAATGTGAGCGGCATGGACAGTCCGTTTGAACCGATGCCGGCACTGGAAGGGCCGAACGGCTGGAAGAATGTAGCCCGTGCGAACGGTATGGGATTTGACCGCGGCAGAATGGTGCTCACAGCCGATAACAAGAACATCGAAGCGACGATTAAATGGATAGACGCAATGTATGATCCGTCCCAGTCTGTACAGAACAATTGGGGAACTTATGGCGACGAAACGCAGCAGAATATTTTTGAAATGGACGAAGCTACTAAAATGCTGAAGCACTTGCCGCTGAACGGTGCTTCACCGAACGAGCTGCGCGTCAAAACAAGCGCTGGCGGACCGTTAGCTATTCTCGATTCCTATTACGGTAAGGTAACAACGATGCCGGACGATGCGGCCTATCGCATTGATATTCTGAAGAAAATCTATGTGCCGGATATGAAAGCTGAGCATATGTATCCGAGAGTATTTTTCTCCAAAGAGGAATCAGAGCGCCTGACCCAAACCGAAGCCGACCTGTGGCCTTATATTCTGAAGAAACGTACGGAATGGATGCAAGGCGCGAACGTGGACAAAGAGTGGGACGCATTCATCAAAGAGCTTGATCGTCTTGGCATGCAGGATTGGCTGAAAATCAAACAAACAGGTTACGACAGAGCGGGGAAATAGCCAGTTACATTATAATGCATACCGTCGGAGCGTGAGTTCATGCTGCACTGGGCCATGCTCCGGCTATTATTATTCTGGAGGAGTGGGAGAAACATGAATTATACAGAGAAGTTCCGTCCGCAGTATCATTATTCGCCACAAAAGAACTGGATGAACGATCCGAACGGAATGGTATATTACGAGAATGAGTACCATCTATTTTATCAGCACACTCCGTTCGCGAGCCAACCCGATTTCGGTAGAATGCATTGGGGGCACGCGGTAAGCACCGATCTGGTCCATTGGGAGGAGCTTGAAGCATCCTTGCCGCCAGGTGAGGACGGTGCGATTTTCTCTGGAAGCGCGGTAGTCGATACACATAACACTAGTGGTTTTTTTGATGAGGATGGCTCAGGGCTTGTGGCGATCTATACGAATAACGACAACAAGGTGCAGCCAGGTAAGCCGCAGGTTCAAAGCATCGCCTACAGCAGAGATAAGGGACGGACTTGGACGAAATATGAAGGGAACCCGGTCTTATTCCCGGAGACGACGCTTGATTTCCGCGATCCGAAGGTATTCTGGCATGAGGATACATCTAATTGGATTATGACTCTGGCTGTTCAAGACCGTGTGGAGTTCTACACCTCTCCGAATTTGAAGGAATGGGCATTTGCTAGTGCATTTGGCGCTGACGTCATCGGAACACATCGCGGCGTTTATGAATGTCCGGATCTATTCTCGATTCATGTCGATGGTGATCCCAATCAGAAGAAGTGGGTGCTCATTCTAAGTGTAGGCGATTGTAATGGAGTGAACCCGAACGAACCTGAACCACCGGCAGGCGGCTCCGGTATGATGTACTTCGTCGGCAGCTTCGATGGTAAGACATTTACACCCGACGAGCCTATTCTTTCGGTTCATGATGTGAAATGGATTGATTTCGGGTCCGATTTCTATGCGGCCGTCACCTGGAGCGATATACCGGAAGGAGACGGACGTAAGCTCTGGATCGGCTGGATGAACAACTGGCGGTATGCCGGGATGCTTCCGACTGACAAGTGGCGGGGAAATGCATCCATTCCACGGGAGTTGAAGTTGAGAACCTATCGGGAAGGCCTTCGTCTGGTGCAAGAACCGGTAGAAGAATTGAGCAAGATAGGTTCACCGCTTATGGCTCTGGAGGATGTAACCTTGGTGCCGGATACGAATCCGCTGGCGGACATCACCACTGATAGAGCGGAATTGATCGCGGAATTCGAAATTGGAACTGCAACGGAGTTCGGAATGAAGGTTAGAAAGTCTGCAGATGAAGAAACGGTGGTCGGGTACGATACCCTTAACATGGAGTTGTTTGTCGACCGCACGAATTCAGGCACTACGAATTTCCATCCAGACTTCGCAGCTAAGCACCAGGCACCGCTGACGCCTGTGAATAACCGTATACGCATGTCCATCTTCTTGGATTGGTCTTCGATTGAAGTGTTCGGTGGTGAGGGTACCGCGGTCATCTCGGACATGATTTTCCCCGCTGCCGCAAGCAACGGACTTGAGCTCTACGCGGTAGGCGGAAACGTAAAGCTGGTGTCGCTCCAGATCAACGAGCTGGGAAGCATATGGAGAGATGAGGTCAAGGAGGAAGCACATGCGTATCGGGGCAATTGAAGCAGGCGGAACCAAGTTTGTCTGTGGTGTCGGGAATGAATTAGGGGAGATTGAAGATCGGGTTCATTTTCCGACGCGTCGACCCGAAGAGACGATGGAGAATGTCATCGCCTACTTCCGCGATAAGAGAGTCGATAGCATAGGAATCGGATCATTTGGTCCGATCGACCTCGAACAATCCAGTCCGACTTACGGTTATGTGACGACAACGCCAAAACCCGGCTGGTCCGGATATAATTTCGTGGGTACGCTGAAATCGGTCTTCGATGTTCCGGTCGGCTGGGATACGGACGTCAATGCTGCCGCGTTGGGCGAAGCCACATGGGGTGCAGCACAAGGATTGGATAGCTGCGTCTACTATACGATCGGGACTGGCGTAGGAGTCGGCGTCTATACCGAGGGGAACCTGGTACATGGACTTGTTCATCCAGAGGGTGGACATATCCTCACAAGGCGGCATCCGAACGATGACTTTGGTGGCAATTGTCCCTATCATGGCGATTGTCTGGAAGGCATGGCCGCCGGCCCGGCGCTGGAAGCAAGATGGAAGGCAAAGGGTGATACACTGCCGGAAGACCACCCGGCATGGGAGATGGAGGCGTTCTACATCGCGCAGGCCATATCGAATGTGATCCTGACGTTATCCCCTAAGAAAGTCATTCTCGGCGGGGGCGTGATGAAGCAAGCTCAGCTATTCCCGATGATCCGGGCGCAGGTGGGCAGCATTCTCAATGGATACGTGAGTGCTAAGCCTATTGTATCGGATATCGAACATTATATTGTCGCCCCTAAGCTCGGCGATAATGCTGGATTGTGTGGGTCCTTAGCGCTGGGAGTAAGAGCATTGGATTCAGGTACAAATGTTGGTTAGTAGTTGAATCATATTAGAATAAGAATGCATAAAGAGCCGCCGATTGGCGGCTTTTTATTTATGATATGTCTCCTACGAAGCAAGTCCTCCTATCAGGCTAACGGGATTCAGCTTGTTGTTGATATGGCAGAGGAGCAGTGCTTTAATAGAATCACAATCGATAATGATATCCGGGACAACCCCGGCGGCTTCCGGCTGTTTGTTTCGGATGATGATGTCCGTTACGGGGATGCCATTGCTGAGGGGTGCGGTCAGGTGAATTCAGCACAAATAGATATTCTGTTTCCGCAGCAAAAGGCCCGGTTTATCAAGCTGGTTCTGGCTGATCCGGAAGACGGCTATGGACGATTTACGAGCTTAATGTCTGGAATATCACGGACGAAGGTGAATAATCCCCAGATATAGACTCGGTCAGTCCTCATCTTGATGAGGTGAGAACTGCTGTGACATACAGGGAAAATCAGTAAAATGGCAAAGAGGTTGTCTAGAGTATATTGTGTGAAATGCCTTTAGCTGGGATGATAAAGGTTGCCTGGGGATTATGATCTACTCTATAGAATGGATGGACAGGAGGAACAGAGTTGAGCAAATACTTGCTGAAGCTGCTTGCATATAGTCTGGTGCTTGGCATTCTGCCTACTATCATTATCGGCTTTGCTTCCTATTCTACAGCTTCAAGGGATATGGAGAAGAAGGTCAAGGAAATGAATATGCAGTGGCTGGATCAAACGCAGATGCGTGTCGAGCAGATTCTCAAAACCACAGAGAAATCGGCCACCCAGTTTGCCAACTCCTCGCTTGTCAGGGAATCCATGAGGAGCCCGTTATCTTCATATAACTTTGAAGCGGTCCGCCAGCTAACCAAGGAGCTGTATAATCTGCAATCAAGTGACGCCATTATTACGCAGGCATATCTGGTCAGCCTGGAGCAGAACTGGGCGCTCAACCTGAATGTAATGAAGCCGTTGGATCAACTGGAGAACTATCAGGAATTTCTGGAAAATGCCAAAAATCCTAAAAGTATCTTCTGGTATACGGGGTTCTCGACTTCCGGTAAAGATGATTTGTACGAATCTGTGGAAACGATTACATTGGTGCACAAAATCCCCATTCTGCCTCGGACCAATGAACCGCAGGGACTGCTGGTCGTGAGCATTGTTTTATCTGAAATCCAGGATGTCATGGAGTTATCCTCCAACGCATCCAGCCGGAATTATATTCTGGACCGGACGGGTGCGGATATTCTGGCTGCTGAACCGGATAAGACCCGATATGATGATATTAACAGAGAGGTGCTTAACCGGCTGACCTCCGATACGGAACGGCCATCAGGAATATTGAATACCCGGCTGGACGGAAAAGAAGCGGCTGTTATGTACCGTTCTTCAGGCTATAACAGCTGGACCTATATATCGGTAGTGGATATCGGAGAGATCAAAAAGGATACCCGGGAAATCGCCGGCTTCACGATCCTTGTATGTCTTGCTATCCTGCTGATCGTAGTAGCAATGGCTTTGTACGGAAGCCGCAGGATGTATCTGCCCATCCGTAATCTGCTGAAGGTGGCGCGGACCTACGGGGAATCGGATTCAGACCCGCAGAGTGTCCGCGGGCGGGATGACCTTGAATACATCAAGTCAAGTTTCCAGTCCCTTGCAGGATCACGGGATCAGCTGGAGATGCAGATGATGGGCCAGACCAGTCACCTGAAGGAATATTTTGTATTAAAGCTGTTTACCGGCCAGATCAGCAAAAATGATTATTTATTCCGCTCATATAAATACGGCTTTCCTGAAGGTTGGAGGAGCCTCGGGGTGCTTGCCCTGCAGATTGATAATCTGCAGGAAACCCGCTGCCGGGAGGAGGATCGCGAGCTGCTGCTCTATGCGATCAGCAATATTGCCCAGGAGGTGCTGCCTGCTTCGCTCCGCTTCCCGCCGATCACGCTGAACGGTTCTCAGGTTACTCTGATTGCCACGGATAAGGAGGATAGAGAGATGGTTAGAAATATTCTGTATGAAGCTGCAGAGTGTATCAAGATAAACGCTGAAAAGGTGCTGCAGATTAAGGTGAGCATCGGGATCAGCAATCCGTATGTTCAGCTCACAGATACCGCTCACGCCTACGCAGAAAGCCTGAATGCTCTGAAGGCGCGGATCAGTCTGGGGCCGGAAATTATCATTCATTACGGCGATACTGGGAACCATGCAGCGGACAGTCATTATGAATATTCCCATCTGAAGATACTGGAAGACAGGGTGATCTACGCCATCAAAGAAATGCAGCCAGACAGCGCTTCTGAGCTGCTGGGTGAATATCTGGACACACTGGTCTATAAGGACCGTCCGCTGTATGAGCATCAGACCATGCTGCTGCAGCTGGCCTCCGGAATTCTGCGGATCGCCCAGGAGCAGGGAATTCCGGTCAAGCAGGTGCTGGAGGGTGAAAGCGGCTTGAGAAAGATCTTTCAGCTGCAGACCCGGGAGGAGATTATTCACTGGTTTGAATCCAGACTCTTCAGGCCTATAATCAGACTGCTGTCAGACAGCTCCAAAATCCAATACGTAAAAATTGCCGACAGGCTGGTGAACTTGATTCATGAACAGTATGATCAGGACATTACGCTGGAAATGTACTCGAAGCTGCTGAGCTATCATCCGGTGTACTTAAGCCGTATTTTCAAGCGGGAAATCGGAGTCTCATTCAGCGATTTTCTGACAGACTACCGGATGAAGATGGCCAAGGAGATGCTGGAGACGACAGATATGAGAATATCGGAGATCAGCGAGAAAATAAAATATAAAAATATCAGCTCCTTTATCCGCAGCTACAAGAAGACCTATCAGATTACACCGGGCCAATACCGGGAGAATATGATGAATGGAGCCCAGGAATGAAAATGAACGTCTGTCGTGGTATAGGTATCCTGATGTTGACTGCTGTTCTTGCCGGCTGCGGACCTGTGGATGGAAGCAAAGCCAAATCCTCCGGCCCGGACCGCTTCTATCTGTCCATAGGTGCCACCTTGATCGGCGAGCTGCCGCCCAACAATAATGCAGTAGAGAAGGCTATTGAAGCTTATACGAATACCGATCTTCAGATTGAATGGATTCCGATGTCTGCTTATGATGATAAGCAGAGGCTGATGATTGCTGCAGGTGAGCTCCCCAAGCTGGTTAAACTTGCCTATACACCGGACTACATCAGTACTATAAAAGCCGGCCAATTCTGGGAGTTAGGCCCGATGCTGAAGGATTATGCTCATTTATCGGTTCTGGACAGCCAGTATTACAGCAATATCTCGGTGGAAGGGCGGATCTATGGCATCCCCATTGTCCGTGATCTCGGCCGGGCGACCATCCAGTACCGCAAGGACTGGTTCGACAGGCTGGGCTTGAAGGTTCCGGTTACGCTGGAGGACTGGTACACTGTCGTGCACGCCATGACCTTGGAGGACCCTGACGGGAACGGGAAGCAGGATACTTACGGTATGGTACTGGATAAAAGATACAACCAGGATGTCAGCTCGATGCTGACCCGGATTTCCGTATCCCAGGGCGGACCGAACAAGTGGCTGGTGGAGGACAACCAGTTTATACCGGAGTTCCTGACGGAGCCATTTTTTGAAACCATGAAGCTGTTCAGAAGGCTATACACGGAAAAGCTGATTAATTCCGATTTCATCGTTGTCGATAATAACGAAGCCTCCAAAATCTATGATTCAGGACGTGCCGGCATCCAGATCTCCGGAGGTAATGCCCAAAGCTGGATGGATAAATTAATTAAGACGGTTCCGGAGGCTGAGGTTGATGTAGTTTTTCTTGCAGGGCCTGACGGAAACCGCCTACCGGGTGAGCCGGGCAATGCCGGTTTCTTTGCGGTCCCCAAGGATTCCGTAAAAACATTGGAGGAGGTCAAACAGATACTGGAGTTTCTCGACAAGTTGTTCGATCCTCCGATGCAGATGGTGATTACAAGGGGAATTGAAGACCGGCATTGGTCTGACAGTGGAGATTATGCCGAAATTTTGGACCGCACGCTGGATCTGAGAGAGGTTAAGCCATACAGGGATCTGCTGCCCAATCTGGCAGAATACCAGCAATCCATCAAGCCGGTCCGTCAGCCTGAGCTTTACCAGAAGAATCAGGAGATCGGCAAAATGAACAAGGAATATGTCGTAGAGAATCCGGCGCTGACACTGGAATCGGATACTTATAGAGAAAAAGGCAAGGAACTGGAGATTATTATCCAAGATGCAGAGACCAAATTCATTATGGGCATGATCGATGAAGAGGGCTGGCGGGCGGAGCTGTCCAGATGGCAGGAAGCAGGCGGCAGTCAGATGTGCCGTGAATATGAACTAGCCAACAGAAGCAGGGCGGCGGAGTAATTAGCGGGTAGAGATCACGGATCTCACCCGCTTTTTTGTTTATCTCATGCTTTAACCATGGTTGCCTGGAGTTAACGGTAAAGGATATATCAAGGTTACTGCAGGATTTGGTATCCCCGGTAACCCTTATGGACAGCGCCCGGACAACTGCAGCAATGAACAGGTTGCCCCAGCCTTATAGCCGGTCACGGCAAACTGAAATAAGATTGGACCTGAAACCAAACAGGATAATAAGGAGGTTACAAAAGGTGAAGCAGAATGTCTCAATTTCTGCAGGACTGCCCGGCACTAAAGCCCCCAGAGGCAAGGCAGATACCCTGCTACGGGATATTATCCGGGATAAGTGGCTGTATCTGATGCTACTGCCAGGTATCATCTATTTCATTATCTTTAAGTACGTCCCGATGTACGGGGTATCGATGGCTTTTATGGATTATAAGCCGTACACAGGTTTTCTGGGCAGCCCCTGGGTAGGCTTCAAGCATTTTGAACGTTTTTTCTCGGAGCCGCAGTTCGGCATGTTATTCCGCAATACGGTCATTCTGGCTGTCTACAACCTGGTGTTCTTTTTCCCGATGCCGATTATCCTTTCCCTTATGCTTAATGAGGTAAGAAGGGCCAAATTCAAAAATTTCGTGCAGACCCTGATCTACATTCCGCATTTTGTATCCTGGGTTGTGGTTGTCGGGATCTTTTATATTCTGCTAACAACGGAGAACGGCATTTTAAATGAGTTGTTATATCAGATTACCGGCCGCAAAATCGCCTTTCTGCTGGAAGCGGAATGGTTCCGGACGATGATTATCACCCAATCAATCTGGAAGGAAATCGGCTGGGGAACGGTTATTTTTCTGGCTGCCCTGGCTGGTGTCGATCTGCAGCAGTATGAAGCAGCACGGATCGACGGGGCCAGCCGCTGGCGTCAGCTGTGGCACATTACACTGCCTGCGATACGCAGTACAATCATCATTCTGTTTATTCTGCGGCTGGGTAATTTCCTGGATTCGGGCTTTGAGCATATCTTCCTCATGATTACGCCGACCAACCGTGAGGTGGGTGAAGTGTTCGACACCTACGTGTATACCAAAGGGATGACTCAGGGCCAGTACAGCTACAGTTCGGCGGTTGGTCTGTTCAAATCAGCAGTCGGATTAGTACTGGTGCTGGGGTCCAACTGGCTGGCCAAAAAATTCGGGGAAGAAGGGGTCTACTGAACCCCGCTGCATGAACAAGGAACGGAGGAGGAGTATTCTACTATGCTTCAAGATAAAACCATCGGTAACCGGATTTTTGACATTACCAATTACACGCTGTTAATTCTTATCGGTCTGATCTGCGTACTGCCCTTTGTATATGTGCTGGCGGTTTCCTTTACCAGTCCGGCGGAAGTCGCCAAGGGCGGGTTAATTCTGTGGCCGAAGGAATGGTCGCTGGCCTCATACCGGTATATTTTCTCAACGGATACGCTGTTCCGCAGCATGCTGGTGTCCATCTACATTACGGTAGTGGGAACCTTCATCAACCTGCTGTTCACCTCGCTTATGGCCTATCCGCTGGCAAAAGCAACACTCAGAGGCCGCCAGTTTATTCTGCTTGCTGTACTGTTCACGATGCTGTTCGGCGGAGGCATGATTCCTACATACTTCGTAGTCAAGGCGATGGGTCTGACAAACAGCCTGTGGTCGCTGATGATCCCGAATGCGATCAGCGCCTTTAACCTGATTGTGCTTAAAAATTTCTTTCAGCAGATTCCTGACGGCCTGGAGGATTCGGCACGGATCGACGGCTGCACCGATGTAGGCGTGCTGTTCCGGATTGTGCTTCCGCTCTCGATGCCCGCAATGGCTACCTTTGGCCTATTTTATGCGGTCGGGCACTGGAACCAGTTCTTCAGCGCCATTCTGTATATCAACGATAGCCGGCTGTACCCGATACAGGTGCTGCTCCGTCAGATCGTTATTTTAGCGCAGGGCAGCATCGGCGATACCTCGATTGACAACGTGGAGATTCAGCCGCTGACCATACGGATGGCCGTCATCGTGTTTGCGACAGTTCCTATTCTGCTGGTCTATCCGTTCCTCCAGAAGCATTTTGCCAAAGGTGTAATGCTTGGATCGGTTAAGGGCTGAGGATGTCTGGAAGGTAAATCAACAAGCTATGAATGCCCGTATCTCCGATCACACGGGTGTTACGGGCTTACCATAGAAATTTCTACAACCGGAGGGGTTAGGTTAATGAAGAAAAGAATGGCGTTACTAATGGGGGGCGCGTTACTGGCTACAACTGTATTGTCTGCATGCGGCAGCAATAATGAGCAGAATGCGGCAGGCGGTAATACCGATGCGGCTAAGGGTAACACAAATTCACCTGCTGTGGAGGACACAGCACCGTTGGAGCTGTCCATTGCCGTACACCAGGCCGCTGAAGCACCGGCCAAAGGGAATCCGATGGAGCAGGCAATCGAAAAATATACAAACACGAAGCTCAGCTTCCAGTGGATTCCGAATTCGGGCTATGATGAAAAGATTAACGTTATGATTGCCTCGGGCGAGCTTCCCAAAATTCTGAAGGTCAGCTATGTTCCTAATATTATCAGTGCAATGCAGGCGGATGTGTTCTGGGAACTCGGACCTTATCTTCAGGATTACAAGAATCTTGCCGCACAGCCTGAGACCTACTATGACAATATTAAAGTGGACGGCAAGCTGTATGGGCTGCCCGTATTCCGTAACGTAGGCCGCGCAGCCCTTCAATACCGCAAAGACTGGTTCGATGAGTCAGGCCTCCAGGTGCCAAAAACGCTGGATGACTGGTACAACGTACTGAAGGCTGTGGCAGAAGGCGATCCGGACAAGAACGGCAAGAATGACACCTACGGCTTCATGTTGGATAAGAACTACAATCAGAATGTGTTCTCAACCCTGACCAGACTGTCCGTTATGCAGGGCGGTCCGAACAAGTGGGGAGTGGACGATCAGGGCAATTTCACACCTGAGTTCATGACGCCGGAGTTCACCGATACCCTAAACCTGTTCAGAAAGCTGTATGCCGAGAAGTTGATCAACCAGGACTTTGCCGTAACCGATTCTCAGACGGTCGATAAGGCCTATGAAGCAGGCCGGGTAGCCCTGCGGATCTCCGGCGGCAACGCCCAGTCCATGCAGTCGAACCTGGAGAAGGTCGTTCCTACAGCCGTTATGGATGTAGTTGGACTGGAGGGGTCGGCAGGAATCCGCGTTCCGGCTGAAAGCGGCAACGCCGGAATTCTGGCCATACCAAAGTCCTCTGTCCAGAGTGAAGCGGAATTGAAACGGATCATGACGTTCTTCGACCAGCTGCTGGATAAGGAAATGGTCAACCTGATCAACAAAGGGATTGAAGGCACTCACTATACCGTCGAAGGCGATTATACCCTTCCGCTGGATAAGGATGCCGATGCCAAGGAAGTGAAGCCTTACCGGGATACGCTGCTCCAGCGCGGAGAATCGTATAACATGGATAAGCTGATGAAGCAGACAGAGCTGTTCGAGAAGAACAATAAGGTGGTCACTGAGAACGAAAAGTATGTAGTGACCAATCCGGCCCTGACGCTGATCTCTAATACCTTCACGGAGCGGGGCAGCGAGCTGGAGCAGATGATTACAGACGCGGAGACCAAATATATCATGGGCAAACTGGATGAAGCCGGCTGGAACGCCGAAATCGAGAAGTGGAAGCAGGCCGGCGGCAGCGGCCTGATGGAAGAGTATAAAGAAGCTTATCTGAGAAACAAAAAATAATTGTCGGCTGGAGTGAAACCGTCTTATGAACCTGGAAAGGAAGTAAGACGGTTTTTTTAGAGTAAATCTTGAAAGCGCTTATATAAGTGCAGATTTATCATTTTTGAAACAAGGAGGACACACATGTACAAGCGGACGGAAAGAGCCATGAGCCAGTTCATGGTGCTGGTGATGCTGGTAACGGCTGTGTTTGGCCTGCAGCCTGGCCCCGCTGAGGCGGAGGGCAATGCGCAAGGCGGCCAGGTTGAGGTATGGGACTTCGGAGGCGTACAGGCAGCGGGAGATTCCTACATCAATCATATTACAGTGGATACACTCAATGGATTAGGCTCCTTTATCGGGGCCGGCTGGTTCAGGCAGAATACCGTGTTCGGCGACTTAACGGTAATGACCCCTGCCGGGGGCGGTTACCACAGACTATATTATTACGACGGTGAAGTGAACGGCGCATTATCCTATGGCAAGCCTACCACCAAAACCTTCAGCGACGGCTATGCGAGCAAGGGCTCTGTCTATTCCGCCGGCAACGGAGATGCTTCAGCCAAATACATCCAGATGGAGAATGTGGAAGCCGGGGACAACATTACGGTGTACGGCTTTGTTACCAACGGATCCGGGCCGGCAACCGTTAATTTTGCCCTGACCAGCAGCTCCACCGGTGAGGTCGTGACCAGAAGCACCGACACGTTTACTTCAGCTGGGCAGATCCTTGAATATCATGCACTGGACTCCGGAACATTGCGGCTGTTTTATTCTGAGTCAGGAAGCTATAAACCCAATGTCGTCCGCATTACCATAACCCCGGGTGTTACAGTATCCGGTACGCTCAACCTGAATGAGTATACACTATCCGGTCATTCCATCGTATTTCAGAATCAGTCCACCGGAGAGCTCCTGCCGGCAAAGCTGGATGTTGAAGGCACTTACACGGCCGCTCTTACAGCAGGCTACACGTATACCGCCGTTCTTCGGGGCGTCAGCTCTGAATATGCCATTTCAGACACCTCGAAGACCGTAGCCGTTACTCTTGCTGATCTTGGCAGCGGCATTAAGAATGTCCAATTAAATGTAGTAAAAACCCCGTTGGCAAAACTCAGCGGTACCCTTAGCGGATTCGAGTACGGCTACAGCCTGAATAACCTGAAGGTTACCCTGGTTCCGCCACAGGGAAGTCTTGCTCCGGCCGTAGAAGCTGTACTGGATACAGCAGCGCTGACGTACTCGGCAGATCTCCGTGCCGGAGAGCGCTATACCCTGACCCTTTCCGGTGTGAACGATTACCTGCTTACAGGCGAAGCGGACGTTAGCATCAGCACGGATACTGCGCGGACCCTCACGGTTGCAAAGGCGGCGGTTTATGACGCAACCGGTGCTTTTACAGGATTGCCGTCCGGGGTTACTGTCAGCAGCCTGGAATTTACGAATCTAAATGACGGGTACAGCTATACCGGAAAAGTTACGGGCGGCGGCTACTCAGTCAAGCTGAGGGATGGCGCTTATGCAGTGATCGCAGTTTGCTCTGACCCCGCCTACACAACCGCCGGACACACTGTTATCAAGGGGAGCGACACGGTAAAGGCTCTCAAATTCTTAACCTCCAAGGCTCCGGCCGCTCTTCCGCTAATTCAGGATTTGTATGTGGGCGACAGTTCCAAGGAGCACAATTTCGGCTCGGTCAAGGAGGCACTGGCTGCAGCCGCGAGAATGAATCCTTCCAGCGAGGCTGAGCGGATTACGATCCATATTGTCCCCGGCACTTACCGGGCCCAGCTGAAAATCGCCACTCCTTACATCAGCCTCGTCAATGCCGACCCGGATAAGGAGGTTAAAATCACGTGGTACTACGGGGTTGGGTACGATTATTACAGCGCAGGGCCGGATGGGCTGTACAATGAGGACCGGGCTTTTGATAAATACCTGAAGGGCAATCCGGGCAGCTTCAAGTGGGGGGCAACCGTATTTGTGACGGGCGCCGCCACAGGCTTCCGGGCCGAGAACATCGTCTTTGAAAATTCCTTCAACAAATATATTACTGAAGAGGAGCTGGAGGACGGGGTAGAGGTTACAACGATCAACACGCCTACCAATCTTACCCCAAGAACAGCTTCACTGGACGCCAGATCGAGAGGGGCAACGGAACGGGCGGCTGCCATCGCGGTCGAAGCCGATCAGGCAGAATTTTATAAATGCAAATTTCTGTCCAACCAGGATACGCTGTTCACGGGCAACACCCGCCAATATTACAAGGACAGCTTCATAGAAGGCAACACCGACTATATCTTCGGCTCGGGCAATGTTGTATTCGATAACAGTACGCTTAACTTTGCAGGCTACAGCGATCAGGATTCCGGCGGCCATATTACAGCAGCCAAACCTCCTTCAGCAGCGGACTCGTCCTTCCATGGCTATCTGTTCAGGGATAGCACAGTCACAGGCAGCTCTATTAATAACTATAAGGCATCCGGGGACTTCGGGAGACCATGGGGACAGAATGCCAAGGTGATTTTTCTGGATACCAGGCTGGAGAGCAGCTCCATCATCTATCCGGAAGGCTGGGCAGGCATGGGAGGCTCTGTTCCGGAAAAGGCAGACTTCTATGAATACAACACCACCTATAACGGCATGCCGGCAGACACCTCTTCAAGAAAAGGGAATGTGCTTAGCGCAGCGGCAGCTGTAGTTGATGTGACCCGGTATTTCGGCACGGATTGGGTACCTCATTATTATGAGCCGGGTACCTTGACACCGCCTGTCCTGCAGGCAGACTCCGTCAGCGAATCCCGGGGTGTTATCAGCTGGCAGAGCGCTGTCAGCAGCATCGGCTCGATCTTTTATGAGGTATATCAGGATGGTCAGAAGGTCGCCACAACAACTGAAACCACTTATACGGCGGATAATCTGGCTCCCCTGACGAGCTATACCTTTAAAGTAAATGCCGTCAACACTGCCGGAAATACGGCGGAAAGTAATGCTGTACAGATTACTATCAATAAGCAGGGACTGCCTGCTGCACCAATCATAACTGCTGAACCCGGAGATGGGAATGCAACAATTACGTGGTCAACAGTAACAGGCGCTACCTACTATACTGTCAAAGGCAGGTCGGCGGACAGTACCGGGTACGACATGCTCCATACCATTAGCCCGGCAACGGTTACCTCTTATACGTATTCGGAGTTAACCAACAGAACAGCCTATCACTTTGTTGTATCCGCTTCCAATGAGCATGGGGAAGGCCCGGATTCCAATGAAGCTGCGATAACTCCGGGAACCGGAACTGCACCCGGTAATGTTATTAAACCGGAGGATTTCACGGCCTATGACATCGGCAGTCCCGGCACACCGGGCTCATCAAGCTTTGATGAGGATACCAACCTGTTCACGCTGACCGGTTCAGGAACGGGAATCAATAAGAACGCCACCGGACTGGATCAGTTTTATATGAAGGCAGTCAGGGTCAAAGGAGATTATACGATCAGCGCCAAAGCGGTTTATAGTGAAGGCCAGCTGGGGGCGATGAGCTTGACACTCAGAGAGAGCCTGGACCCGGACAGCTACCATTACACACAGGCAGCCACCGCCACAGGCGGACGAAAAATGTTCCGGTACAGCGGCTCCTCCAACGGCTCTAATTCTGTGATGCCGGTGAAGGGAACCGCCTACCTGCAGATCACCAAAACCGGCGACAAAATCCTGTCCATCGTCAGCACCCTGCCGATCCCGGAAAATCCGGTTGCCTCGGAAACGCTAGCGATCAGCACAGCTACCGCCAAGCAGCTGGGCCTGGATGAGAACGGGAATCCCAAGGAGCTGTACGTGGGGCTGATGGTGAATGCCGCCAATGCCTCCTCGTCGCTTACAGCTGTATTCGAAGATGTCAGAATGGTGATGGCTGATGGAACGGTGCGGTTTGACGCCAACGCCGGCAAGCCGGTCGCGCCGAAGAATGTCCAGGCCAAGCCTTATAATGCGGGTGCCCGGATTACCTGGGATGCGTTAAATACAGCCACTTCCTACACGGTACATCAAAGCACAAACCCGGAAGGGCCATTTACAGAAGCGCTTACCGTCGGAGGCTCTGTGTATGAAGCTTTTGTTACAGGGCTGGAAAATGACAGAACGTACTATTTTGCTGTCACTGCAAAGAATGCCAGCGGGGAAAGCGTGCCGTCACAGGTGGTAAGTGTCTCGCCTACTGCTTCAGCGGATTTGCCTCCGGTTCTGACGATGACTTCGGCTGAGCCGGCCGCCGGGGTGTTCAGTGCCCTGCTGCCGCTAAGCGGGACTGTGGATAAGGAGAGCATCCTGACAATCAGAAATAACGGAATTCCTGAAAAGCTGAACGGGACGGAGGAGCATTTACTTTTACACAAAGGTGACACGTTCAGTGCAAAGCTGATTCTGGTGCCGGGACTGAATGAAATTGAAATCAAGGCCACCGATACGTACGGCAACGAAAGCTTTATTAAGTATGCCGTTACTTACACTTATCGAGCGGGCAGCATTGGCTTCTATGATGCAGAGGGACAAGCCGTTACTGTGCTCGAAGCAGGCCGGGAAATTTGGATACAGGCGGAAGCGGAAAACTATATTGCTGATACCAAAGATGTTCTGCTGTTTATCGGCCTGTATGACGAACATAACAACTTGATCAAATTCATCAGTACGGCAGAGTCCCTGTATAGCGGAGAGACGGATACCCTTTACGCCCGGTTGAGGCTTCCTGATGAGGTGGACGGCTATACGCTCAAAGCCTTTGTCTGGGACAACATGACTGACATGCAGCCTGTTTCTGAAACGGCCGAGTTACAATCCAATTAATCTGCGGGAGGATAAACCATGAAAAAAAGGATGATCTCAACTGCGTTATGTGCGCTGCTGGGCGTTTCATTCCTGGCTGATGCCGTGCCTGCTCATGCTGCCCAGGCGCCGGCGGCAATGCCGGCGTTTCCGGGGGCCGAGGGCGGAGGGATGTATGCCAGCGGCGGCCGGGGCTACGACGTCTATGAAGTAACCAATCTGAATGACTCCGGGCCGGGGTCCTTGAGAGAGGCAATCAGCGGAGATGACAGAATGGTCGTATTCCGGGTATCGGGGACGATTCAACTGGCAAGCCCGCTCGGCTTCACCAACAGAAAAAACATTACGGTTGCCGGACAGACCGCTCCGGGAGACGGGATTTGCATCGCCGGCTTTAACACCGACATCAGCAGTGCAACCAATATTATTATCCGGTATTTAAGATTCAGACCCGGTTCGGCCAACATCTCCAGTGAGCCGGATGCCCTTGGCGGCCGGGGCTCAAATCATGTGATGATTGATCATGTCTCAGCCGGCTGGTCGACGGACGAAGGATTATCCTTTTATGAGAATAACAATCTGACCGTGCAGTGGAGCATCATCAGTGAAAGTCTTACTTTATCCGGGCATGTAAAAGGAAAACACGGATACGGAGGGATCTGGGGCGGCAATGCGACAACCTTCCACCACAATCTGCTTACCAGCCATACCAGCAGAATGCCGAGAATCGGGAACGGCAATACGCCCGGAAATATCACGATGTCTAACAATGTAATTTACAACTGGGGCTTTAACAACACCTATGGCGGCTTAACCACGCTGCAGTCCAATGTCATTAATAACTACTATAAGCCGGGGCCGTCTACCCTCCAGTCCGTAAAAGGCAGAATTATCAATCCCGGTGACGGCGAGTTTTTTGTGGACGGAAATTACATGTACGGCAGCCCGGAGATCAGCGCGGACAACAGCAAGGGGATTCAGAATGTAATCCCTGCCACGGTTCTCTCCAAAGCCCCGTTTCAGAATGACAGCTATACAACCGTAAAGATCACGGATGCCGGGCAGGCGTACCAGGATGTGCTGGACATGGCTGGTGCGGTGCTGCCAAGAAGAGATGCCGCAGATGCCCGGGCCGTACAGGATGTAATAGACGGGACCGGCCGGACGATCAACCGGGAATATGAGGTGGGCGGTTATCCGGAATTACAGTCCGCTGAAGCTCCGCTGGACAGCGATCATGACTGCATGCCGGATGCCTGGGAAGAGGCCCATGGACTGGATAAGCTGGACAAAGCGGACGGCAAAACCATCAGTCCGAACGGGTACAGCAATCTGGAGAATTATCTGAACAGTCTGGCAGATATGACCCATCCTGCTGACAATCCTGTGGTTAAGCTGAAATCACCTGTATATAACGCTTTGTTTGCCGAGGGCGGAGCCATCCGGATTGATGCAGAGGCTGCAGACAAGGATGGAATTTCCAAGGTGCAATTTTACAGCAATGATGTGCTGCTGGGGGAAGTAAAGAAGGCCCCGTACAGCTTCACTCTGGACAATGTGGAGGACGGCACTTATTTTATCTCCGCGCGGGCTTATGATACGAAGGGAAATGCAACCCAGTCCACCTCCCTGCCGGTTCATGTCAATGGTCCCGAAGTGAGTACGGGCTGGACTTCCGCGGATATCGGCAATACCCCGGTGAAGGGCAGCGGAAGCCTGGACGGCTCCGGTACGCTGACTGTGAAAGGGTCCGGAAAAGTCACCAGCAAAAACGACAGCTTCCATTATGTATACCAGCCGGTCAGCGGCAATGCTTCCTTAACCGCCAGACTGGATTCCATCGCCCTGCTGGACAACAACGCCATTTCGGGCCTGATGATCCGGGATAGCCTGGAGCCGGACGCAGCTGCAGCGGTGATCAGTACCTCCATCGTGAAGGCGGACCGGGATGAGCTTGGAAACGGTGATAAGGATGACACGTTCTATGCCACCTATTTCTCATCGCGGATGAACAAAGGGGAGACTATCCGCACACTGAATAATGCCGATTATCCGCAGGATTATTTGCCAAGCTTGACCGATAACACCTTGCCGATCTGGCTGAAGCTGGAGCGTGTAGAGGATACCATTGCAGCGTTTACCTCCTATGACGGTAAACACTGGAAAGAGCTGTTCAGGGATACCTTTGACATGGATAAAGAGGCTTATATCGGATTTGCCGTCGACGGGACCCAGCCTGCAATAGGGGATAAATACTACAACACGGCTAAATTCTCGAATGTGCAGCTCAGCAGCTCCTTTACGGTACAGGATGTCAAGCTTACAGATGCCCTGGGAAATCAGGTAACGGAGCTGGCTCCGGGGCTGACTGCAGCAGCCGCTGTTACCGTTGAGAAGAATTCCATTGTTGCCCCGGAGGGGGTAATTGTTATCCAGCTGTGTGACGCAGAGGGAAATACTCTCTCCGCGTCTTATGTGAAGTCTGCCTTTGGGGTGAACACGACCAAGACTGTAAAAGCCATGTTCAGCACTCCCCTGCAGATGACAGGGCTGCAGATAAAGGCTTATGTCGTCAATAATGTGCAAGAAGGACAGCTTATTTCCAACGAGAAGCTCGTGCAGTTAGGAGGAGGCTTATGACTAAGAAGGTCTTCAGAGCATGCATAGCATGGATCGTGTTCTCAATGCTTGTGCTTCCGTTCGGCAATGCCGGCGTATCGGCAGCTGCAGCTTTAACGGCGAGCTTGGAGGTAGATCATAATACAGCAGCAATCAAGGTTATCAGTACAGCCAATGAGCAGGACACAGTAACTGTATTGATTATGCAAAAGCAGACCCGCTCCATTGCCTATATGGATCAGGCTGAGCTTATAAACGGACAGCACATCTTTCAGACGGTGCTTCCAAAGGGAGAGTATTACGGCTTTGTGAGCTCGGCCGGGAGCGGGCAGGCAGAGCTGCAGGCTTTCACGGTTGAGAATACCGAGACGATAACGGGCTTCAGACCTTTGCAGGCTCTTACAGTTGCCACAGGCGGCAAGCTTGTGCTGCCCGGCTCCGTGATTGCCGTATTCGACAGCGGGGCTAACCGGGAGGTAGGAGTGAAATGGTCGGGAGTGCCGGATACCGGTACAGCCGGTCAATTCACGGTTACCGGTAATGTGAACGGAAGCCTGCAAACCGTGAAGCTGGTGGTAAAGGTCGGCGGCGGGACGGCGCCGACTCCAACACCGACTCCAACACCGACTCCAACATCAACACCGGCGCCGACCGCCACACTTGCAGCGACACCACCGCCGTTGCCAGGCGGACACACCGGAGCAGCAGCGACGCCGAAGCCTTCACCTGCAGCAGCAGGTTCTGCCATCACGCTGACTGCCGTGCTTGATCCGGCATCGGCTGTAGCGAAGGCAGTTGTCCCTGCAGCAGCTGTCAGCATAGCCTTGTCCAAAGCGGTACCGGACGCCAGAGGAATCAGAACTGTGGAAGTCATTATAACTCAGACAGAAGGAGCCAGGGCGTATGAGCCGGTGCTGCCGGCCAGCCTGTTTGCAGGAGATCTGAAGCAGGTGATCCGGCTGGTTACTCCGATTGGGACCGTTGAACTACCCGGAAATATGTTCAAAGATCGGATTACAGCAAGCAACTCTACTGTTTCTATGGTTATCGGATTAGCGGATGCGGCGGCAATAACTGACCCATCGCTGAGAGAAAGCACCAGCGGTAAACCGGTCATCGAATTGACTGCAAAGGTTGACGGTATAGCCGTTGAATGGAACAACAAAAATGCACCGGTTAAAGTATCTGTTCTATATATACCTAAGCAGGACGAACTTAACAACAGTGAACATATCGTAGTCTGGTATATTGATCCGGCGGGAAAGGCAGCCAAGATACCCAACACCAGATATGATGCGGCGGCAGGTAGGGTAACCTTTAGTACCACGCACTTCAGTAAGTTTTCCGTTTCTTATGTATTCAAGACCTTCAATGACGCCGATAAATTTCCGTGGGCGCAGCAATCCATAGAAGCTCTGGCTTCCAAAGGGGTGATCAACGGGATTTCGGATACGTCCTTTGCGTCTGAAGCTAATATCACCCGGGCCGATTTCGTGGTTATTCTGGTAAGGGGCCTGGGGCTTACATCTAGCTTCAGCGATAACTTCAGTGATGTTAGTCCTGCGAAATACTACTATGAAGCGTTGGGAATAGTCCGGGAGCTGGGGATCACAGGCGGAGCAGGAAATAACCTCTTTAAGCCGGATACACCGATTTCCCGCCAGGAGCTGATGGTTCTCGGCAGCAGGGCCCTTTCGCTTAGCGGGGCGGCAATGCCGGAAGGCAGTGCAGACGATATCCGTAAGTTTAGCGACAGAGCAAAGCTTGCGGCTTATGCGGTCGCGGATGTTGCTGCGATGGTAAAGGAGGGAATTGTCAGCGGCAGTGGAAGCAAGCTTAACCCTCACGCCAATACGACTAGGGCAGAGGCTGCCGTTATAATGTTCAGAATTATTAATAAGCTGTAAATTGAACGCTTGGGCGAAATTGTCCGCCTCCCGTACGGGGGGCGGATTTTTGTAACCTTAAGATTGCCCGCTCACTCCCTTAAGTTTCCCGGTTTATGACCGTGCTGTGCTAAGGTATCCTAGCCATATGCGCTTGCGCTAAGGTATGTTTCATCATGATAACGCTTACGATCTGTAGCGGATACGGAATCAATGACGATGGAGGTTTAAAACGATGATCCATAATCCTGTTCTCAAAGGGTTCAACCCTGTAATCGTCATCTGTATCCAAAAATTACACTGGCCTTACACTTCGAAAAGCAACAGTCTGTATAATGGATGAAGTAAATTCTCCCAAATGGACATTATTCTGAAGCAAATGGGCCAGCTGTGGACACCACGTTATCCATACTGCTCCGGCCAGCCGCGCTACATTCTGTCAGAGAATGTGGAACGTGTCCTGTTAGGTGAACTAAGTGCGGCCGATGGAATGAAGAAGGCCCAGGAGGAAGGCACTAAATGGTTGGCTGATCAACAGTAATGCTATGATGTGGGCTATTGAGAAGTCTGGTCTTGGTTAAGCATAAGCATACGGGAAATCGGCTCGATTTAAGGATGCCTAATTCGATTGAGAGCTGCCCCAAAAGCCATGAAATGGCTGCTTGGGGCAGCTCTGTTTTATGTCGAAGTAGTAGAGAGCTTGTGAGAATTTCGAGAGTCTGACTTGTCAGTAGAATATCTACTTTTGGGACAGCTCCCTATTGTGAGCTTCAGCGTATCGTGCTAACGGGTGGTGAATCAAGCGTTAGCCTTGGAACGGCTTAGTTGTCTCACGTATGACCAGGCTGGTGGGCAACATGACTTTCTTATGACCATAAGACGAGCCTTCGGTAATTTCGAACAGCAGTTTGGCACTCTCATAGCCGAGAACGTCGAAATATTGCTTCACTGTGCTCAAGGCGACCTTGGCGAACTTGGAGCTCTCGAAATCGTCAAAGCCGATCAGGGATATTTGTTCGGGGATACGGATATCGAGTGCAGTCAGCTGGTCTATTACCTCAAGGGCCCGCTTATCGTTCGCGCAGAACAGTGCGGTCAGCTCCCCGCTCTGAATCAGGTGTGCAAGCATAGAGTGATCCATGTCCTTATCCAGGAACAAAAGAGACTCGGAGATTGGAAGGGACGCATTCAACATAGCATTGCGGTAACCATTATATCTGTCAATCTCCGGACTCAGATGATAGTCGTAAGCTGCAAATCCGATTCGTCGATGACCTTGCTGGATCAAGTATTCGACTGCTTCATAAGCACCGTCGTGGTTATTGCAAGTGACGACGTTGACTGGATAGCCGGAAGGCGAACGATCCAGCATAACAAACGGAATCGCTGTTTTTCGAATTTCCCCGAGATAGCCCTTTGCCGCTTCGGGATCAGAGGAATAGATGAGAAGTCCTCTTAGTTCGGTTTGAATCAGCTCCAGAACAAGTGCACGTTCCTGCTCGAAATCATTCTCCACGAATTCAATGATCAGCTTGCAGCCATGTTTGCCCAGAAAGGACTGGATGCCCCGCATGATCTGCATATACGAGCTATCGTACAGTTCGACGCCGGAAATGACGAAAGCCACCAGATTCGAGGTCTTTTCCGGGACGGCCGCTTGACTGGCGACGAAGCTCCCCTTACCTCTGACGCGATAGATCACGCCTTCGTTCACCAGCTCTGACAGTGCTTTGCGCACGGTGATAGTGCTGACTTCCAGCAGCTTGGAGAATTCCGACTCGCTAGGAATCCGGTTTTCTTCTGTGAATTCCTGATTCTCAATCTGGGATAAGACATAGTCTTTAACCATCTGGTACTTTGGCAGAGTTAAGTCCTTCTTGCTCAAGTAAGTTCACCTCATATCGACATTTCCTCAATTATAGCGTACATCGTTTTAAAAAGTATACTTACTTACAGCGTGTTTTGGATGAGTTTTATCGAATAAGATAAAAAAATTGAATTTTGAGCAGGTATGTATTACTATGAGGTCAAATAAAGTATACTTTACCATTAACCTAACATAACATCTTGACTGCTGTCAGCTACGCCGGTCAACGGACAACCCAAAGAGCCGCTGGCAAATCCAGCAGCCCGAAGCTTAAGTATTTCATTTAGAGGGTAACCATGGCGCCTTCCTTCTCGAACGGGTAGTCGATGACAATACGGGCAACCTCGCAATCGCCGATGCCGCTGTACAGATTGACCTTGCCATCGGGACGCATTTCGATGCCGGCGGTGAATGCGCAGTCCGTCAGATGCGGTTTCTTGGCGGGACCCTCAGGGTAACATGGACGCGTGCCGATGATTCTCAGCTCTGAGAATTGATTCGTCTGCGGGTCCAATACGAAGGCCATGTTCATATAGGTCGATATACCTTTTTCGGCATAACAGATATGGCCGATGACGCCGATCTTCCCGCTCTCAAGCAAGTAGGCCTGATTGCAGCCCCCCCACTCATCCTCGTGGAACAGGCCTTGGATATTAGGGGCGTTCCCGATAACCTCGGAAGACAGGTCATCGAGGCTGTTGATGATCGTGAATCCAACTAAAGATTCACTTCCGAATTCCTTGCGTATTCCTTCGCCGCGTGGCCGTGAGAAGACGCCGATCCTGCCATCCTGAAGCTCTACGAGCCGAATGTCTTTCATATTATCCGGCCCCGTCGTGAAGTAGAAGAGATCATGAATATCACGGCCTTTGTAGAAGTAACCATAGAAAGAATCAAGCTGCCCCTGCTTGTAACGGACATGCGTACCGCCCAGTACGAGCTGTTTGTGGATGATGCTGATATAAGGGTCTTCAAGCTGATATATCATGGTGTCCGGCACGGCTGTCCAGTCATCCGGACCGCTCTGCTCGAACAGGCGGACCCAAGACCTTGCCCACTCATCGCGTCTTTCCAGGCGTCCGTAAATGTAGCGCTTGCCGTTCCATTCAAACGGGATCGAAGGATTGTAGACATCGAACTCTTCCGCTCCATGGAAGACAAGCTTGGCGCTTTCATAGATCCGTTTGTTTGCTTCAAACTGCTGACGCAGCTGCAATAAGTTCATTTGCGGCAATCTCCTTTCAGGCTTCAATAACAATTCTATCCTAATGGATAGCTATGTCCCAATTCTTGCTCCATTTTGGGATGCATTATGGTGGTTTGACATTGCAAGGCTTGTCTTTATCAAAGTACATAACGAACAAGGAGGAGTATCGCCAATGTTGAAGCTTCTTGCAGCGGACGGCATTGATTCTGAAATTCAGGCCCATTACCGGCTGATCGCCTCGGTGCGCGAGACGATCGGCATGCATAGCCATGACTTTTTTGAATTATTTCTCATTCTGAAGGGAAGCGTTGTGCATGTCATTAACAACAGCCGTCAGGTGTTGCAGGAGAATACTCTCGTGTTCATACGGGACCGGGATATGCATTGTTATGAGCAGACGGCGGATAGTGATTGCCAGTTCATCAATTTATCGTTCAACCGGGAGGTCCTGGATGACATGATTGCTTTTTTGGGAGAGGGATTCCCCAGCGGAAGGCTTCTTGAGCCGGCCATGCCGCCATCGACTTTGCTGTCCAAGACGGAAAAAGAATATGTGCGGTATCGGCTGGAGCTGCTCAATCTGATCCCGCAGGAGAAGAAGCCGGCTATCAAAGCAGAGGTAAGAGCCATCTTGACCGACCTGTTCTCCCGTTACATCACGGCCGAAGCAGAACCGTTCGAACCAGCGGGACAGCCGGAATGGTTAAAGGCCCTATGCAAAGAGGTGAACAAGAAAGAACAATTTACACGGGGAACGGCCGCGCTTGTCCAGCTGTCCGGTAAATCGCATGCCTACGTATGCAGAATGTTCAGAGAGTATCTTGGGATGTCTCCAACCCAATATATCAATGAATTAAGGATGTCCTACGCTGAGAATTTGCTGCTGAACACGGATATGGAAATCGTGGATATCAGTTTGGAGATTGGACTTGAGAACGTCAGCTACTTCTACGACTTGTTTAAACGGAGACATAATCTGACGCCTCACCGGTACCGGCAATTCGGTAAAATCCATAGATAGGTATACCAAATTAATATTAATTATGTTTGCTTTTTATATATTGACGCATCAAATAGTATGTGCTATTTTCTATTTAGCATAATAACCTTCGGCATCATGATGATCTAATCTGAGTAAACGGAAAGCACGAACAACCCGGTTTCGACGAACTTGGGTTCCGATCTGGAGGTGAAAATGAATGCGCTTGCAAACAGTTGGATCGTGGAGTTCAGGTGGCTGTGAGCGACCGGTACCAGGTGTATCAGACTACAACAGGTTGACAGTCAGGAGGCGTTTCAGTGAAGACAAGTAATAACAGGTTCATAGCCAGAATGATCAGGCACCGCTATCTCTACCTTATGGTGCTTCCCGGCTTCCTGACGCTGTTAATTTTTCACTATTTTCCGATGTACGGAATTCTAATCGCTTTCAAGGATTTTAATGCTTCTAAGGGGATATGGGGAAGCGAGTGGGTGGGATTCAAGTACTTCCTTTCTTTTTTTAATGATCCCATGGCGTTTAGAGTGTTGAAGAACACATTGCTTCTCGGTTTGTATACTTTATTCTGGTCGTTTCCGGCGCCGATTATATTGGCCCTGCTGTTCAATGAACTAAGGAACAAAAGATTTAAGAAAATAGTGCAGACGGTATCTTATTTCCCGCACTTCATTTCAGTCGTCATTGTTGCGGGAATGCTGAAGGAATTTACGGCAAGAGACGGCTTGTTTAACCATATTGTCGCCTTTTTCGGCGGAGAGCCGGTGATGTTTCTCCTGGAGTCGGATTTTTTCCGGTCGATCTTCATCTCCTCCGGTATATGGCAAGGCGTCGGGTTCGGCACGATCATCTATCTTGCCGCATTAAGCGGAATAGATCCAACGCTTTATGATGTGGCTGAAGTAGACGGCGCAGGCCGGTGGAAGAAGGTTGTGCACATTACCTGGCCTTCACTTAAGCCGACTACAATTATTTTGCTGATTTTTGCGGTAGGAGGAGTTCTGGGGAGTGACTTTCAGAAGATCATTCTACTCTATTCCCCTGAGACTTACGAAGTAGCGGATGTCATTGGGTCCTATGTGTATCGTCAAGGTATACTGGGTGCGCAATACGAGTACACCACAGCCATCGGAATGTTTATGTCGCTTATTTCCTTTATTGTTCTTTACTTGACCAATTGGATTAGCCGTAAAGTATCAGAGACAAGTTTGTTCTAGGTGGTGAGAAGTTGAAAAGGGATAGCTTAGGCTCCAGAGCTTTCGATGCCTTAAATGTTGTGATCATGCTGTTGATCATGGTTGTTGTGCTGTATCCGATTCTGAATATCGTCGCGACATCGCTAAGCGGTGCAAGTTACATCTCTTCCGGGAGCGTAACGATTTGGCCTAAGGGATTTAATCTGGAAGCGTACACGACGGTATTTCATGATCCATACATTTTTAAAGGGTATCTGAACTCGATTATTTATGCGGCAGGCTCAACGGGGATCATGCTGCTTTTTACGGCAATGATGGCGTACCCGCTCACGATCCCTGGCTTTGCAGGTAAGAAGTTTTTGACCTTCTTCCTTATGATAACGATGTTTTTCGGCGGCGGTCTAATTCCGACCTATCTGCTTATGCGCAGTCTGAACCTGTTAGACACGGTATGGGTCATGATTCTCCCGGGTGCCATCAGCGCTTATAACGTATTTTTATTTCGTACCTTCTTTCTTAATATTCCTTCTGAGCTGAAGGACTCTGCTTATATCGACGGGGCGAATGATCTAGTGGTCCTATTCAGAATCATACTGCCGTTGTCCAAAGCGCTTTTTGCAACCTTTGCCCTGTTCGGTCTGGTCGGAAGCTGGAACAGCTGGTTCGAAGCTTTGATTTACTTGCGGGATCAGGATAAGTACCCTTTGCAGATGGTGTTAAGAAACTATCTGTTCACTTTGGATACGACTGCGATTCAAGGCCGGGTAGGAGGCGGTGCAGTTGCTGTTAATGCTCCGGGAGAAACACTTGATCCGAAGGCGGTACGAATGAGCGTCATTATTATTACTATGTTTCCGATTATGTGCATCTATCCCTTCTTTCAGAAGCATTTCACCAAGGGATTATTCGTAGGCTCCGTCAAAGGCTGAGGTTTATCGTACACATTAGGGGGGAATGAAATGAGCAAGCTGGCGAGAATACTTGTCCTCGGGTTGGCCGCACTAATGATTGTTTCAGGATGTTCGAATGAATCCAAGAATTCTGCTACCGATGAAGAGAATCAGGATGTGATGCGCTTCTCGGTGACTCTGCCTACGTATGGGGTGGATAATCCGAATAGTCTCGTAGGCAAGGAATGGCACAAACGTATGGAAGCATACATGGGTAAAAAGGTGGAAATTGATTATAACTATATTCCGTCTTCTGAATATGACGAGAAGGTCAAACTCATGATTGCGAGCGACGATCTGACAGACTTCTTCGTGACGCCGTTATTTTATGATACGAGTGAAATGGCTGGGCAGGGCCAGCTTCTTGAATTAGCCCAATATACAGATTTGATGCCGAATTATATGAACTACATTAGCAAGGTGAAAAATGGAATGAAGCGGGTGACGAATGCTGACGGCGAGATGTATACCTTTATGGAAACATCCACTCCGAGGTTCCCTGAGGATCGCGGCATGCTCATTCAGAATACATCCTCTTACCGCTATGACGTGTTCCAAGCGAATCATATCGAAATTCCGCAGACGCTTGATGAATTTTATGAGGCTGCCAAAAGTCTTAAAAAACTCTACCCCGACAAATATCCCGTCGCAACCAAATGGAATAGCCTGAGATCGCTGTTCTCTGCGAACCATATCAAGGACGAAATTTTCTGGAACGGTGAGAAATATGTATATGGGGTGCTGGAAGAAGGGTTTAAAGATGCGCTCCAATTTGCAAATAAGCTGTATGCGGATAAGCTGTTAGATCCGGAGTATACGATTGATACCGATGATACGCTGAAAAGAAAGGCGCTGAACGGCGACAACCTCATGTGGCTGACACAGTGGTTCACCACTCCGGCGGAGTACACCAGAACGGCCAACGATGGCAAGATTTTTGCAGTTTCCCTGTATCCTGACAATCCGAAGTACGGGAAAGCCTGGCAGGAAGTGGTGAATGGCAATACTCCTGATCTGGGCTGGGCAACTTATGGCCTAAGTTCAAAAGTGAAAAACCCCGAAGAGTTGATCAAATTCATTGATTATCAATATTCGGACGAAATGATCAGACTGATCACCTGGGGGATTGAGGGCACGACCTATACGATCGGGGAGGATGGTCTTCCGACCTTTGTGGACTCGTTGAAAAATGCCAAAGACCCGTGGCTGGAAGGCGATAAATACGGCATGCGGGCAAGCCGGAATCATAATCCTGGCCTGCAAATGGTCAGCGACGCAAGAGCGTTTGTAGATTTCGCCGCGACAGACTATACCGTATTTAACGGCAAATATGAAGAGGTGCCGATTGAGAAGTCGCCATTCCTGACGAGCTTACCCATGCCTGAGAACGAATACGTTCCTTCCTGGCTGAGCGAACCTTCAATTCAGCTCACAGGCGATGAGAACCAGCGGATCTCGGAGATTATGAACCCGGTTAAAACGTTTGTTACGGAAGAACAGGCCAAATTCGTGGCCGGCAAGAGCAGCTTCGATGATTGGCAGGAATTCATAGATAAAGTCCAAACAATGGGCGCCATTGATGAAGCGCTGAAAATTTATAACGATGCTGCGCAAAGAGTGACAGCAAATTAAGATAACGAAACCATAGGATGTGAGAAGAGCTTTGAACGAAAAAAAAGAGATTTTATTCCATGTTGAGAAGCTTCTGAATAAAAGAAATCAATTTATGATTACAAAAATTTCTCCCATAGAATTTTCAGGTTTTACGACAATGGAACAGCTCTTCATTCATGAAATGGATGAACAACCGTTCCAGAGCATGGCCAGGGGACAGCAGTGGGGGGAGAACTGGGGGTATGGCTGGTTCCGCTCCACAATCATCGTTCCTAAGGAAGCCGAAGGCAAGCGGCTGGTGGCTATGCTTGATTTTGGATCGGAAGCGACTGTGTATGTTGACGGCATCGTGAGTGGTGCAAAGGATCTTAACCATCATTACGTAACCTTAACCCGTTCGGCGGCAAGCGGCGAATCCTTCGAGATTGTTGCGGAGGCGTACGCCGGCCATTCCGGTTCACAGCCGGTGTTCGGAGAGTCACAGCTCTGTATTTTTGAAGAAGAGGTGTACCAGTTTTTTATTGACTTGGAATGCCTGTATGATCTTCGCAATCATCTCGATGTCAAATCTCTCCGCGTTGCGGAGATAGACCGTTGTCTGACTCAGGTATTTGCGGCGGTGGACCTGACCCTGCGTCAGGACTTGCTGGGAGAGAACGTAAAAGAGTGCAGGGAGATCATGAAACCGCTTTTATCCTGTGTAAACGGTTCAACAGTGCCTACCCTGTACCTTATGGGACAGTCCCATCTGGATGTGGCCTGGCTGTGGCCGATTGCCGAGACGAAGCGTAAGATTGCACGGACAATGTCCAATCAGCTTGCGCTCATGGATGAATATCCGGAATATACGTACATGCAGAGCCAGCCGTATTTGTTCCAGTTGGTCAAGAGACTGTATCCGGAGCTGTATACGCGGATCAAGCAAGCGGTGAAGGAAGGCAGAATTATTCCCGAAGGCTCCATGTGGATAGAGCCTGATACGAACCTTACTAGCGGCGAAAGCCTGATCCGTCAGGCAATGCACGGCAAACGCTTCTTCAAGGAAGAGTTCGGTGTAGACAATGAAATGCTGTGGCTGCCTGACGTATTCGGCTATTCCGGGAACCTGCCGCAAATCATGAAGGGGTGCGGGATTAAGTATTTCGGTTCCGTTAAATTGTTCGGGACTTATGATAATGTAGCAGATCCCTTCCCCTATAATACGTTTCTGTGGGAAGGGATCGACGGTTCGCAAATCTTGGCGCATCTGCTGAACTATGGAGACTACTACCCGATCCGGATCAGTCCGTCGTTCTTAATCAATCAGTGGAAAGACCGCGTCCAGCTGGAAGGGATTTCTACGCGGCTCACGCAGTTCGGGCATGGCGACGGAGGCGGAGGCTCGAACCGGGACGATCTTGAGTTTATGCGCAGGCTCGGCAATCTGGAGGGCGTTCCCAAGACGAGGCACGGCTCGCCAATCGAATTTTTCCGGGATCAGATCGAAAAGGGCATCCCGGATGCCAAGTATGTGGGAGAGCTCTATTACCCCGCTCACCGGGGAACTTATACAACACAAGCGGTCATCAAAAAGCTGAACAGGAAGGCGGAAATTGGCTTCCGTGAGGCGGAGGTATGGGGGGCTGCAGCGGAGCATTTAAATAACCGGACCTATCCTTACGGAGAGCTGGACCGTCTGTGGAAGGTATTGCTGCTGCATCAGTTCCACGATATTCTGCCGGGCTCCTCTATCCACCGCGTCCATGAAGAGGCGCAGCTTGAACTGATCGAATTGAATAAGAATGTGTATAACATGGCGTCAGAAGCAAGAGAAGCAATCACGGACGGCGACTCCTCGAGTGTTACCGTATTTAATTCGCTGTCCTGGAGAAGACAGGAACTGGTAGCATTACCTAATGGCGTTCACGGAATTGCGGATAGCCATGGAACAACTCTACCCATGCAATTGCACGAAGGTGTTAGCTATGCCCGGCTGGAGGCTCCTTCCATGGGCTGGTCGAGCTACAAGACTGAACCGCAAGTGCCGGCCGTTCCTGTCCTGTCGACAGTCTTGGCAAGTGAATCGCATATGGAGAATGAATGGATTGAGCTTGGAATTAACGAAAAGGGTGAGATTACACGGGTTGTCGATAAGGAGACCGGTACGGAGTGGGCAGCAGACTGCTGCAATGTCATGCGGATGTACCGGGATCAAAATTCGGATTTCGATGCCTGGGAGATTGACCGGCGCTACCGCTTGGCACCCATTGATCTAAACGCTACTGCCAAGGTCTCCATTACTGCGAATGGACCGCTCTTCGCGAATATTCGGGTGGAGCGGGAATTGAATCATTCGACTATGATTCAGGATATCCGGTTGCTGGCGGGCAGCCGCCGGGTGGAGTTCCATACAACGATTCAGTGGCGCGAGAAGAATAAGCTGCTGAAAGTCGATTTCCCGGTTCGCATTCATACGAACGAGTCCCTGCAGGAGATTCAGTTCGGTCACGTCAAGAGGCCGAATCATGCTTCGCGTCCGCATGATGCGGATCGTTACGAAGTGGTTCAGCATAAGTGGTCCGCCCTTGCAGAGGCAAACCGCGGCTTCGCACTGCTGAACGACTGCAAATACGGCATTTCCGTCGATGATAACACGATGAGCCTAACACTGCTTCGGGCTCCGACCTGGCCGGATGAAACATCCGATCAAGGGGTGCATCATTTTACCTACGGATTTACATTCTGGAACGGCGCGTTTCTTGATAGTCCTGTCGTACGTGAAGCTTATGAGCTGAACTATCCTGTCAGCCTTGCACCTGGAGGAGGGGGCGGGACAGATTCCTTACTCAGCATTGATCAAGCGAATGTGATTGCGGAGACCGTCAAGCTTGCCGAAGACGGATCGGGTGATTGGGTGGTGCGTCTGTACGAGAGTAAAGGGGCTTCTGTAGACTGCAAGCTTCACATCGGGCTGTCCATTGCAGCGGTTAGTGAGACCAATATGCTGGAGGAGAAGATTGCAGAAGTGCCGCACGAAGGCGGAGAGGTCATGCTGAAACTTCGTCCGTTCGAGGTGAAGACCCTTCGGATGGCGCTCCGCAAGGCGTGATATGAAAAAACTAAGATCGGGAGGCCAATAAAATGAAAATGAAGCCGTGGAAAAGTGCGGGAATATGGACTTGCCTTGTGCTGATGATTATGACGGCGCCGGGCGGCGCGTTTGCAGCCCAGGCGGAGGAAAACGGTAGCCGGCAAAATCCGAGCAGCGCAAAGACAGGGGTCCAGGCGCCATTCAAGATCAAGGTCGTGGATGCCGAGACGGGCCGGGGCATTCCTCTTGTGGAGCTGAAGACGACGAACAACATTCTGTATTATACGGATAGTGCTGGTGTGATTGCGTTCAGCGAGCCCGGATTGATGGATCAGTCGGTCTTTTTCCATCTGTCGAGCCACGGTTATGATATCCCTGCCGATATGTTTGGCAATCGTGGGCAGGCGGTACAGATTATGCCTGGGGGCATGATTACCATCGAGATGAACCGGGTCAACATCGCTGAACGGCTGTACCGGATTACGGGGCAAGGTATTTACCGCGACAGTATGCTCCTTGGTCTGGGGGCGCCGATTCAGGAGCCGCTGATAAACGGTCTGGTCATGGGACAGGATTCTGTGCAGACGATCACGTACAACAATAAGCTGTACTGGTTCTGGGGCGACACCGACAGACCGGCGTATCCGCTGGGGAACTTCCGGGTAACAGGAGCAACTTCTCAGCTGCCGCAGGCTGGCGGATTGGACCCGGACGCCGGTGTGAATCTGGATTATCTCACTAAACCGGACGGTTTCGTCAAAAGCCTGGTGCCGCAGCTGCCAGACGGCGCCGGCATCGCTTGGGTGTTCGGATTGATGACTGCCAAGGACAGTGCAGGACATGAACGCCTGCTCGCCGGATATAGTACCCACAATCCCGGACTCAACGCCTTCGGCATCCTTGCTTTTAATGACAATATCAAGGAGTTCGAGCAGGTCGTCCAGTTTCCTTCCATAGACGATTGGCGCCATCCGGGCGGCCAGGCGACCTATTATAAGGAGAACGGCAAGGGCTATTGGCTCTTTACCGAGCACCGGATGCCGAATTTACGCGTGTCCGCAAGCTATGATGCCATCATCGACTATACTCAATATGAATCGTTTACAGCTCTAACACCGGGAACGGCGTACAACGGAGCTCAAACGTCGTTGGAGCGCAATGCAAACGGCCAACTTGTATGGGGATGGAAAAAGAATACGCCGCCGCTTAAGCAGGATCAAGAGAAGGAGCTGATCGGCTTAGGCGTGATCCAGGCGTCCGACCTGAAATATTATCAATTGAAAGATGCCGATACCGGTGAAGAGGTTCAAATCTCCTCAAGCTCCGTCGAATGGAATGCTTACCGGCAGCGTTACGTGATGATCGGTCAGCAGCTGCAGGGGACCTCGGTGCTTGGAGAGATTTGGTACGCGGAAGCTCCGGCGCCTCAAGGTCCATGGACTACTGCCAAAAAGATCGTAACGCACGATAATTATACTTTTTATAACGTTGCCCAGCATAAGAACTTCAATAAGTCCGGCGGCCGGGTAATCTACTTCGAGGGGACTTATACGAATACTTTCACGAATCATGTCGCAACACCGCGGTATAACTATAATCAAATTATGTATAAGCTCGATCTGGCAAATCCAAAGCTAGGGCTTACTCCGGTTCAATGAAAGACTGGTCAATAGAGTGCCGGGTGATATGCACTAACTGAATAAGGACCCTTCCGGAAGTGCTGCAGGTTTTCTGGAAGGGGGCCTTTAGGGGAGGAGTTACTTTGGAATTTGACTTTACTAAGTACACCAGGCTGATGGGGAGATTTGAGCTAACAGTGAACGGGAATCCGAAATGCGGATGGGTGAACAGTGCTGTTCAGCTTGCCTTCCGGGGTACGGCCATCTCTATGACAGCAGAGGATTCCGGCGGCCAGGATTACGTTGAAATCGTATTGGACGGGATCGCCCGGAATTGGATTAATCTGAAGAAGGGGGTTCATGCATACTTAATCGAACAGGGACTCCCGGATGGTGAGCATACTTTGGAAATCCACAAGCGAACAGGGATTTTGACCGGAAATATCGCTTTTCATCATTTTTCTCTTCCGGACGGCGGAAGCTTCCTTGCCCCGCCTGCGGCCAAACCTATCCGGCTTGAATACTTTGGGGATTCCATCACAGATGGAGCAGGGATCGGCCATCCGCATGAGCTCGCTGAAGCCCCGCATCTTGACGACGGCTACATGTCCTATGTCGGGATCAGCGCCAGAATGTTGAACGCGGAATATCATACGATGGCCATTTGCGGCATTGGCGTTTGGCAGGATGCGGTAGGGAATAAGCATGGATTGCCGGAGCATTTTTTCGGGACCCTCGGCAAAGAGACGGCGCCATGGGACTTCTCCCGATATATTCCTGATGGAATTGTCATTAATTTGGGTCAAAACGATTATTCAACGCCCATTGAGGATGAGGCGTATATCGCCGCTTATATAAAATTCATTCAGGTTATCCTGGATCAATATAATGATCCCTATGTCTTTTGCTGTGTCGGAACCATGAACAACAACTATCTGGCCAGTGCAAAGAAGGTCGTTGCCCATTGTAATCAAACTGGAAACGGAAAGGTATTCTTGGTGGATTTAGGGCTGATTCATCCAGAGGTGGAAGGCTGGGGCGGCCGCTACCATCCTGGCTATCAGACGCATTACCGGATGGGCTGCGAGCTTGCCTCTTTTATATCCGCCCAGACCGGATGGGAATTGCTTAAGCGTCCGCTGATTGCTACGGAATGCGTATTCTGAAGAGTCTGAGGGGGGATTTCGGCGGGCAAAGTGCACAGACGTGAATTGGATTCCATATTTGACGCCCGGATAGAGCCCTCGGCTGCACTGAGGTATAGTTATAAGCTGGGAGAGTGCCGTAAATGGTGCTCTCTTTTGTGTTGTAGCGGCAACTGTTCAATAGCGTCGATCTTACTTTTCGATTTCATGTAAAGACAATACATGTCTGGGTATCAATCCTCTTTGTGGCGAGTCAGAGAGCAGGTCAGTGCACTAGGCTGAAAAGTTTAGTTTTACGTTACTTGGAGCTTGGTTAACCTTTTGGAGCCACCGTATACGGACCCCGTTACCATGGTGAGAGAGAACAGGACCAGCTAAGTATGCGATCAACAAAAATAACAATAATAAGGGACTGTTTAACACCAGTAAAGAATATGTGATCTTTGATAAGATACTTACTTTCAGTGTTGACGAATACTCCGTTCAAAAAAATTAATAAGTATAAAATAACCCGTCGGGCATAACAAGCCAGACGGGTTGTCTATTGTTTATTGAGCTGTGTACTCACTTACTTCAAAGGTAAGGATCTTATCATGTATTACGTATTCGGTGCGTTTGCTGAATGGGCCTTTGATGTTGCCGTGTTTATCTATGCCGTGTCGAGCTGATCCAGAGGCTGAATCGTACCATGCAAGGAATGTAGTTACCTCGGACATTGACAGATCAAATTCTTTATCATCACCTGTAATTAAAGTCAATGTTAGGATTGCCCGACTGCCAGAAGGCGCTTCAGGAGTTACAGAAGGTGTTGGTTCAGGTGTCTTTGTAGGTGTTGGTGTTATCAATGGATTAGTGGAGGAAATCATTGTTACTTTTCCGGTGGACCCATTGTTGGCTGTCCAGTTTAATCCGGTTAGCTCAGCTCCATTATCCAAAGTGATTTCTATCATACGGATAACTTCATTGCCAGCAGAATAATTTCCGTAATTACCTGTTAGACTGAGACCTGTAGTTGGTGTGCTGAAGAATGCGATCCCCTCTAAGTTATAGAACTTCATATTATGACCAGTACCTGATCCTTCTAGTTTGAAGGTATTTACATTTTGACCATTTGGTCCAAAATCAATATACACTACTCCTGGACCAATGTTTGCAAAGGCCCCCTTTACAGGTAAAATAGTGAAAATTAATAAGATTACTAATAATGATTTCAGTTTTTTCAAGAATAACACTCCTCTTATGTAATATAGAAAGAAATATTACAAAACATAGAAAGGATTGTCTAAACAAATATGTCTATATATGCAATAAAGTGAGCGATAAGTATTAATTATATCTAATTAGACATAGAAACAACCCCGTCAATAAAATCTGACGAGGTTATTTTTAACTCATTATTTAACTATTAGGCAAGTACTCTGGATTGTTTAAAATCTGATCGACTATAAATAGAAGGTCATCATCATTAACATATTCATCACCGGCTTGTTGGGCGTTGTATTTTACAGGGTCAACATCGGGTGCGAAATACTTAAAGTATCTGGCATCAATCGCAAGGTCAACCAGAGTGAAGGTTCCAGATTTATTTACGTCTGTCGCTTCTATGAGGATGCTGTCCTCTAAACAGTTATCTGTCACAAGATCATATTCCTCTTTGGTATCCGCAATTCTCGCCTTGGTTGAATCGACAACGGCTGTACCTTTGGCCTTTGCCTTAAACTTGAGCTTTACTACTACTGTGTCTTCATTGATGCCGAAATCTTCACCTTGACTGGCTACAACAAAGCGAATGGCGCCGTTTTGATCGACTGGCTTGTTGTATACCTTATAACCGGTTACCTCTTCAAATCCGAGGTACTGTAAGTGCTCTTTGTCGTACTTCACTTCAAAATCCTCGGCGTAAATATCCTTCACATTTTTGAGGGAAATGTCTGCTGTGAACTCTTTGCCTAAACCTATCTTTTCTGGCGTAATGGTTACGTCAAGAGTAGGTTCTAACGCAGGGGTTGGAGTAGGACTTGGTGTAGGTTCAGGTGTTACTGTCGGTGTCGGAGATGGAGTTGTAGTTGGGGTCGGGCTTGGTGTCAGCGTTGGTGTTGGTATTTCTGTCGGCGTTATTGTTACAAAAACATTAACGGAACTTGCTCTATTAGTTCCAGTCAAAACTATCTTATTGATATTTTGATACGAACCCACTGATAAAGAATTATTATAGCCCAAGGTACCTATATTATAAGTTCCAGAATTAGTAATGATACTTACTGAAACTATATTAGGAGAACCATCGCTACCAGTGTATGATCCTCCTGCACCTTGTAACTTGATAGAATTTGCGTCAATAGGCTCTGATGCAATGAATTCATAAGTGTCGTAAGCGTTAACTTTAATGGTGCCACTATATACTGTTCCATCAAATTGTAAACCGGTAATTGTTGGTGAAGCAAAAGCAGTAGATACTGCGAAACACATAAATATTGATAAGAACATAATGATCTTTTTCATATTAAACCCCTCATAATAATATTTTTCCAAGATTGTTTCTAAAATTTTATGTAACTGCTGAGTGAATAGCTTTATTTCTCCTTTCATTGAAAATTATGTGTTCTGTTGCCCGACTATCATAAGACAAAAAAATGGAATTCGTCCAAACAAAAATTCTTATATTTGGGATTATTAGATCATGTTCATTTAATGTACATAATTATGGTAACAAAGGAATTCACTAATGATTTATTAGGAAACGTTAGTTTGGTTGTGATAAAAACAAATGTTAACTTAATTCTGGGGTGTTCAATCATGTGATGAGTATCGGTTACTCAACAGAAAATTGAAGTGAATGTCATACGTGATAGCCGTATCCGTGTTACATGCCTGGCTACCGATGCACCTCATGTATTCTTGGTAGCTATCTCAATGTAACGGCAAGCTCTTCTTCCCCGGTTAAGACCTCTACCATGATGCCTGCGCCCAGGCGGAACCCATAATTGAAAATAGAGGCTAACTCCATGCCATGGGTTTGACCGTATAAGTCTAACAATGCTTCTAACTCTTCGAATTCCTCCGCTGAAAGTCGATCTTTCCACATCTCTATAATTTCAGATACTCTTTTTCTTAAAATAGGGTATTGCGGGTCATTGGATATAACATTCTCATCTGGATGCAATCTGCCATGATATAGCTTCTCTATATTACTTTTCACTTCCTCATCTCCTTCATTTGTAAAGTACTTTGTATTCAACCATAAGTGATCTAAATGGCTAAATCCACGTAGTATACTCTACAAAGAAAAACGTTTTTCATTGATGGGGGGGCCAAAACAAAAAAACCATCTCAGGTACCTTCATACCGTTAATGGTTTGGATAAGGGCTAGGGGCTCGACGATCTCGATGGTCAGACCATCCGCTGCTACAATATTCTGAAGTTGCTGATTCAGAATTAGAATTTTTCACAAAAGATACACCAGCTGCAATGATAAGAAGTACAGCCAAACCTGCAATAATGAAACTTCCTTTTCTGCGGATGATCATAGTTCATTCTCCCTTTTGGATAGACTATACTAAATCTATTCCCTATCTCAACAGAAGGAGGTATTACTAATGAGCAATAAAAGAAAGTTAGTCCTTTCATTTGTACTTCTATTTGTTATTGCATATCTCTCATTTAGTGCATGGATTGCACATGATACTAAAATTATTCTGAAAGAAGCCATGAGTCAGGATGCTAATAGGAAGTACATGAATAGTTCAGCATTTGAAAGTATTAATCCAGTCGAACGTGGCATGAAAGCGGATAGCTTTAAATATAATCCAAGCTCTCATCATATCGGTTTTGTATTGCCGCTGCATTTCTTCGTAGTATCCAAAGCGTTTGTAACTCAGAAATACGAAAATGCTGATTTTGGATTTAGAGAACCTGTCAAATTAACGCTAATATTAAAATCTGGAAAGTGGTACGCCACTAAGGCAACTAGTCAACCGTAGTTAAGGCGGTAAAAAACAGGGCAGCAATACTCCGATAACGGGAGAGACGCTGCTCTTTTTTGCTTGTAAACTTGTCCTGCTGTACTTCGGCTCTGGTTAACCTGTTCATACAAATCACAAAAGTTGAAAATAACTCACGAGTGATTTATTATTGTATTAAATGATATGAAATTATATCAATAAGGTTCTAACTATCGCAGGGAGGAGAATGTTCTATGGCTTGGTTGTTTCTTATTCTTGGAGGGATTTTAGAGGTGGGCTGGGCTCTGGGCTTGGCATTCTCAGACGGGTTCACGCGAATAGAGATCGTAATACCGACGGTCATTGCTATGGTTGGCAGCTTCTATCTATTTGCAAAGTCAGTAAGGATTCTTCCGGTATCGACAGCGTACGCCGTTTTCACAGGACTGGGTTCCTTTGGAACTGCGCTTGCTGGAATGCTCTTCCTGGGGGATAAAGTGAGTGTCATCAAAATCGTGTTAGTCATAACTCTAATTGGTTGTATCATCGGTTTGAAATTCACCTCTGATCAACCTCAAGAAGAAGGTGCGTAGAAGATGAGTTGGATTTTTCTGATCTTAGCGGGGTTGTTCGAAGTAGGGGGCGTCATCTTTTTGAAGCATTCCGAGGGCTTCACCAAATTAAAGCCTACCCTAATATTCGCCTTGTTCTTGGGCTTAAGTTTCATTTTCCTATCTTTGTCTTTAAGGGAAATTCCAATTAGCATTGGCTATGGGATCTGGACCGGGATCGGTGCTTCAGGCAGTGTTCTACTCGGGATGTTTGTGTTCAAGGAGCCTAAGAATATGAAGAAATTAGCCATGGTTGGTGGTATTATCATTAGCATTGTTGGCTTGAAGTTAGTATCGTAAACAGGTCTGGAACTCGGGAGGCACAATAGAGGCTGGCGGATGCTGGCTTGTATTGTGTTTTTTTTATAAAACTATAAATAGGCAGGCTAAATACTATAATTTGACAGGTTATTCCTGGGGGTGGAAAATGATACTGTTAATTAGGAGGTTGTTAGTGATTATGTTAAGTGAGGATTGGTCATTATGAAAAATGTAAGAATCGCTATTATAGATTCAGGCATTTCAGGAAAATCTGAATTCATTAATAATGTGTCAGAATCGTATATTCTAAGCCAAGATGATGGAAACTTCACCATACTACTGGGTGAGGCTACAGATTATATCGGCCATGGTACAGCTGTTGCTCATATTATACATAAAATAAATAGTCAAACGGAATTTGTATGTTTTAGGATTTGCAACGATGTCTTGGATATTGATGAGAAGGGACTATTGTATGTATTAGAGTACATATATGACAATATTGGTGTTGATGTGATTAATATAAGTGCTGGAATTACTTATCTATCCATGCATCGAGAGCTTAATGAAGCTTGTAAGAAGCTGTATCAGAAAGGTGTAATTATTGTATCTGCATTTGATAATGATGGTGCAGTATCCTATCCGGCTGCCTTTGATGAAGTAGTGGGGGTGGATACAAAAGATGAATATGATAATAAAAATGACATTTATTATGCTAGCAATAGTATCATAGATATTTTTGTACCTAATATTTACTACCGTACGATGTGGAATGATAAAAAAACTATAGTAAAGGGCTCTAGTTTTGCTGCTGCTAGAATAACAGGGATTTTGTCTCAGAAATTGCAGGAAGCTGTCCTTCCACTTCAAAAAATGGAATTATTAAAATCAATATCAAATGTGGATCTGAACGTGGAAAAAAACATATCAATAGAACCTCCTCATTTTGACATCAAAAGGGCAATTATATTTCCAATAAATAAGGAAAGCCACTCATTATTAAGATATAAGGATTTGTTAAGTTTTGAAATTGCCGGCGTTTATGACGAGAGGGTGGCCGGAAATGTCGGCAAGACTCTATTTGATGAAAGCATACAGTCGTTTGACTCTATCGATTGGAACAATGATTTTGATACTGTGATTTTGTCGTGTACGTCGGAGCTTTCAGCAATAACAAAGCGTCAGTATGACAATGAAGTTATTAATCTTGCAAAAGCACATAAAAAGAATGTCTACACTTTTGAGAAGATAGAGTCTCATTACGAAAATTTATTTTATCCCGATATTATCCCGGCGATGGTTCCACGAGGAAATTTCCTGAAATTAAGAAAAGCAATAATTCCGGTTGTAGGAGTGTTTGGTACAAGCTCAAAACAAGGTAAATTTACTCTTCAGTTGGAACTTATCAGAAGGCTTTCTGAACTGAAATATAATGTTGGGCACATCTCCACAGAACCTTCAGGATATTTGTTTAATTCAGATTATGTATTTCATTTTGGTTATCATTCATATCTGCCTATCCAACCATGGGAAAGTATAGCCATTCTTAATAATATGGTCTGGGGGACACAGTTAAAAGGCAAAGATATTTTGATCACCGGGTGTCAATCCGCCACATTGCACTACAATAATACACAGATTGAGCATTTTGCATTATTTCAGTATGCATTCGCATTAGGGGTAATGCCGGACTTTTGTGTTCTATGTGTCAATCCACACGATGATATTGATTATATAACTAGAACCATAAATTTCATGAATTCTATTGATGATGGGAAGGTGCGTGCTTTAGTTGTTTTTCCTGTTCTTGCTATAGAAACTTTATCGGGAATCAAATATAAAACCGAAAAGTTATCTAGCAATGAGATATCAGATCTAAAGAATAAGCTACGCGAACTATTTAATATTCCAGTGTATTGCATAGGAAACGAAAAGGATATCATAGAACTTTGTGATTTAGTCATTTCCTATTTTGCAGAAGATTAATTCCTAAAGAAAGAAGGGCATCATTAAAATGAATGTAGAAGAAAGAATACTTAAAAACTTAGAAGAGAATGGAATTGAAATAAGTGAGGACGGCAGTTTGATTAATTTAGACTCGATTGGCTTTATCTCGTCAATTGTTTGTATTGAACAAGAGTTCGAAATAGAGATTCCTGGTGAATATTTAGTCATCGAAACCATGTCGAATATAGATAACATTAGCTACATTGTTAACCAGATTATTTATAATAATCTAGGTTGTGATTAAAATCACAAAAATAAGAAGCTTTGAACAGCTTTCACATGAAAACTTAGGACCAAATCAGGTAATAAGAAGGAAAAAGCGTTAGGCTTTCTCTTTCTATTATAAATAACCTTAAGAAAGGAGGGGATATCCATGCAGAAGTTAGTTAAAAAGATTTCAAAAAAGAAATCGAACTTATCATTATACTATTGTGAGAACACTGGAACTTGTAGCGGCAGATAATCATCATACTTAGAAATAAGAACATAATTAACGAGATTATTCTCGTTAATTATGTTTCTTAATTAGGTAGGTCAATATCAAAAGTGGAAATTTTATGGAGGTGAATAGATTATATGTATAACAATATTCTTTATCCCCAACATATATCGTGGAATTCGCTTAAAGATAGTATCTTTGTTTTTGATGAGATTACGAACAAGATGTACTTGCTCAAGGGGGTGTCCAGGGAGTTTTGGATGTTGATTCTACATAATAACGATTTTGACGATATTATTAAAACTTTGGCTGAAAATAAAAATATTGAATATAGCGTTATGAGAAACGATATTCTTCAAATAACAAAAAGACTTGTGAAAAATAATTTATTGATTTGGAGTTGAGATTACTATGAAACAAGAAATGATTACAGATTATTTCTATGATCTGGCATTTTTAAATAATACCCCAGTAAGTGTAATTATTGAACTCTCGACGAAATGTAATCTGAGATGCGAGCACTGCTATTTGCCGGATTACAAAAATCGAGGGATGACTACCGATAAAATAAAGAGTCTTTTGATTGAATTGAGGCAATTGGGAGTTGTTAATCTTTCATTTACTGGAGGAGAAATTTTACTTCGCGAAGACCTTTTTGAATTGATTGAGTACGCTAGGAGCATATACATGAGGGTGTTCCTTCTTAGCAACGGAACCTTACTTGATGAAATAAAGGTCGAGCGCCTATCAAGGCTATACATATCCGAATTTTCTACAACAATGTTTTCCGTTCAACCAGAAATCCATGATTCAATAACCAAGGCACAGGGTTCTTTAGATATTTTGAAAAAAAACCTGCAGTTGTTAAAAAAGCATAACATAAGAGTACAGGTTAAAATGCCAATAATGCAAACAAATGCTTTGTGTATTGATGCAGTTAGAGACTACTGTGAGCAAAATGATTTTAAATTTTTCGCCTCGCCTATGATATATTCCAAAATAAATGGCGATGAATCGCCCAAATGTCTAAGGGTAAATAGAGATAACCTAGGTCCTGTATTGAAAAAAATTGATGACCTCAATAATAGAAAAAACAAGCTCATTCACGAATCCGATGTACCCTGTGGAGCATTATTCTATTCTTTTTCTATTGACAGTAACGGTGATGTCTTTCCATGCAATTCTTTTCCTTATAAAGTTGGGAGTGTTATGGAGAATTCAGTAAGTAATATATGGAATAAATCAGAATCTCTTCAATATATAAAAAGTATTAAAAAAACGGATTTAAATCATTGCCCGGGATGTCAATATGAAGATCAATGTGAAAGATGCCCCGGAATGGCCCTTCTGGACAGTGAGAATGTTCTTGCATGTGATACATTTGCGAAATCGATTGCTGAAGTGAGGTCCAAAAATTATTGTTTGAATTAGGGTGGTTCTTGGTTCAAGCAGAAGTATAAGGAGACATTATGCTTAATTCAAGAGATTACACCATATTCGATTTAATCGTAACACCCTTTCGGATTATACCTGTTCAGACTCTTGCAGCTATTCTGTATATGCTGCTCGACGCTCTTATGCCTGCGTACCAGACCCTGGTTATTGCTTATTTCATTAATACGGCTACAGAAATATTTAATGGCAGGGCAGACTATTCATTAATTGTTAAGCCGATTGCGCTGATTATGGGCTATGTGATTGTTACCCACCTGTTTCCAAGCCTTATGCAGATTGTGGATCTAACAGGGCGAAACAAGCTGAATGTAACCCTGAAGAAAGAAATCGTGTTGAAGCGGGCCAGGTTAGAGTATAAGCATATTGAGAACAACGACACCTGGGAGTTGATCCATAGAGTGTGCGGAGATCCGGTTGGTTATTTCATGAACGGGTTCAATAATATTTTAAGTGGAATGAATCTGCTGATAGGTACAGCCTCTTTGCTTGTTATTGTGATGTCGTCTACGTTTATTACAGGAATCGTTATCGTGCTGGTCGCCGTACCTTTGTTCTATATAGCTATAAAGACCGGCAGGGAGAATTACGCCATGGGTCTGGATGCTCATAGAATCAGGAGGAAATATAATGATCTGGCAGATATTTTGACCAACAGGGATTATGCTGAGGAACGCACATTGTTCGGGTACAGTAGTGCGATCACGGATAAATACGACAAGCTGTATAAGGAGTCTTACACCATAGAGAAACAGATTCAGATCAGAACCTTTGTGAATTTAAAAAGCGGCTCGATGATAGCCTTGTTGATCGGTATTGTTATCGTGGGATTGCTGTTGCCTCCACTGAACCAAGGCGAGTTATCCATTGGCCTGTTTATTTCGCTGGTTACCGCTATTTTCAGTCTCGTGCAGAGGATGTCATGGCAGTTGTCCGACACTATGCAGCAGCATGCCCGGATTAAGGAGTACTTGAAGGATTTCTCGGAATTTGCCAAACTCAGCGAAAAAGAAGATGCGGAAGCAGTGCCCGTTAAAGTAGATGGCTTTATTTTTCATTCCCTGGAATTCAAAAACGTAGGTTTCCAATATCCGGGTACAGATAGAAGCATTTTAAAGAACTGCTCATTCAGAATGGTTCACGGGAAAACCTATGCCTTTGTCGGAGAAAATGGGGCCGGTAAGACTACAATCATTAAATTGCTGACTGGGATGTACGATGATTATGAAGGTGAAATCTTCATTAATGATAAGAATCTGCGAGAGTATAGCTTTGCCGAGCTTAAAGGGTTCATTGCCGTGGTATTTCAAAACTTCTCTAAATACGCTTTGACGGTAAAAGATAATATTCGGCTGGGGAATATCCTGAAGCATGATGAAGAGGACATCCGAAAAAGTATAAGCGAGATGAATTTGAACGGAATGATTCAAGGCTTGGAGTTCGGTCTTGATACTTATGTCGGCAAAATGAAGGAGAACAGCGTTGATCTGTCCGGAGGGCAGTGGCAACGGCTTGCGATCGCCAGACTATTGTATTCAGACTCCGCAATTCATATCTTGGATGAGCCTACTGCTGCCCTGGACCCTATAGAAGAGAGCAAGTTGTATGAATTGTTCAGTAGGATTAACACAGACAGGTTCACCATTTTCATTACCCACAGACTGGGCGCCGCCAGAATATCGGATGAAATCCTGGTCGTTAGTGAGGGGCGTATTGCAGAGCAGGGCTCTCATGAACAATTGATGGGATATCCGAGCGGGATGTATCAGAAGATGTTTGCAAGCCAGAGGTCATGGTATGAAGCAGAGAGTAAGGTGCACTATGGGTAAAGTGAAGGGCGTGGGTTTCTTAAATAACAGCGCGAGATGCTTGAGACTTTTACTTAAAGTGAATCCGGGCATGGTGTGTACCTATATAGGGATTGCTTTTTTTCAAGCGATATCCTGGGTGCTTCAAGTATTAGTTATGCAATGGTTCTTCGATGCGGCTACGGAGTATGCTAATCATAACCGCAATTTGGGGATGATCCTGTTCTCCTTAGGCGGTTTAGCCGTAGTATATCTCTTTTATCACTTCATGGATGGACTAGGGAACTGTTATGAAGAGATTTTTGGATTAAGCGTTGGCCAACATTTGAATAAACTCATGTTCAAACGGATAGATTCCTTAAATGCTTCTGAATTTGAGGACACCTCGCGTCTGGATACTATTCATAAATCTGTGAACGGAAGCGGTAAATTGATCTGGATCGGGGTGACCTTATTAGACATAGTCTTTTATTATACAACCTACTTTATATTCATGGGATGGTATCTGTTCAGTCTGAAGCCAATCCTGGCTCTAAGTGTAGTGATTGTATTTGTGCCAGTTATTCTCTCTCAGTTGGTTCTAGTATCATCCTTTAAGCATTTGGAAGCTGCCTCTGCTCCTATACGCCGTGAATATGAGTATTATGAGCGATGCTTAACGGACAAGGAGTATTTCAAAGAGACCCGCTTGCTTGGGGCCACTGCCTTTTTCAATGACCTGTATACCTCTTCCATACATCGTTTGAACCGTATGGTATTTCGGACTCAGCTCCGTAAGCATCTGGTTCAACTAACACTGAATATAGTTACGGTTACTGGTTATGGCTTGATCGTGTACATGCTATTTGTCTCCGTCATGAAGCAGGAAATCTCCATCGGTGCTTTTGCAGCTGTGCTTGCCTCTATAGGCAGTCTATACCGCTTCATGAACAAGTTAATATCCGAGAGAATCGCATGGGCCACTGAGAACATAGGCTCTACGGAGAATTATCTGGATTTCATAGATGAGCCGATTCAGGATACAGGTAGTATGCCGATGCCTGCAGAATCTGATATTGAGCTGAGAGGAGTTAGCTTCAAATATCCGGTAGCGACCAGCAATGCTGTGGACCGTGTTGATCTGATCATTCCGTACAAGCAGACCGTAGCCCTTGTAGGCGAGAATGGAAGCGGCAAGACCACGCTGTGCCGCATGATTATGGGATTGTACCCTCCTACCGAAGGGGAAGTAAGGTACGGGAAGGTTCAAGCGTCGCAGGTCAGTTATGACAGAACGTCAGCTATTTTTCAGAAATATCGTGAATATAACACAACCTTAAAGGAAAATGTGCGCATTAGCCAAATGCAAAAAAAAGCAGAGGATGCAGCAATTTCATCTGTATGTGAGGAGGCCGGTGTTCTTATATCGAGCGAAGTCTATACAGAGGGTATACATACGATGCTTGGGCGTGAGTTCGGCGGCACAGATCTATCCGGTGGTCAGTGGCAACGTATAGCGATCGCCCGCGGATTGTTCCGGGATAGTGATTTGATTATTCTGGATGAGCCTACAGCTGCCATTGATCCACTGGAGGAGACCCGTCTATACAATGATTTCTCTACGATATGTCAGGATAAAACCGCCGTTATTGTCTCCCACCGACTGGGTTCAGTGAAGCTGGCAGATAGAATTATCGTGATGAAAGAAGGCCGGATTGTACAGGAGGGTACCCATGATGAGCTTATAGGAACAGAGGGGGAATACCAAAGGATGTATGAGTCGCAGAGGAAATGGTATGCATAGGAAGAGGCGATAGAATATGATGTCAAAGGTGTATCAGATTGATAATCATGATGAAGCTTATCAAATATGGATGGATAATGGCATTCATAACGCCGTATTATTTCATATTGATGCCCATAAAGATTTTATAACCGAAAAGTGTGAATATATCACAATTGGGAATTTTTTGAATTATGCATGGGACAAGGGGCTTATTAATACTATTGTATGGATCATTCCTACCCCTTCTTTTTTGTGTGCAAATATCCTTGCCCAACTAATAGAGGAGATGGAAGTTAATTTTACATTAGTCGATCAGTCTAAAAGAATGCTTAAATTTGTTATGAATAGCCATAGAGTAAATGAAGTAATTATAACAACAATGCCTAACATAAGTTTTGTAGAAGAATCTTTATCTTCCGACATTCCTGTTCTGGTTGATATTGACATCGATTACTTTGTTAATCCCTATGTTCATAGAACATATTCAAATGATTACCCGAATTCTTTTTGGACAAAAAGTGAATCGGTGTATCAGGCCATACAGTCCTTAGTTAGCAAGTGTGATCTGATTACAATTGCCAAGAGTATTTATGGAGGGTATACGCCATTATTATTTTCTTTTATTAGTGATCAACTATACGCTATGTTGGTGAATCAAACAGATTATATTCAGGAATATGTATATCTTGAAAAAGCGATTGAACTTTTAAACATGCATAACTATATAGAGGCATCTAAACTATTTGAGAAAGTCATTCATTATCCTAATTGCTATTTGAGCGCTATTACAGGTCTGCTTTATTCAAATCTGTTTTCGGGTCGCACTGATAAGGTGAGAAAATACTATAGTGATTTATTAACAGGATATCCCCAATATGAGCCGTATTTTTTTCCTGTACATCCAATGCTGAAGAGTGATCATTTTGTACAAGCAGAGCAATTAATAGATAGCTGGTTACATATTTCACCGGAATCAAATCAAGCCAATTTGTATAAAGTCAAGGTGTTTTCATGCTCATCGTGCTATTTTAAGATGGGTTATCAATTATATCTTGATAAGATAGACGATGAAGAAACTAAATCTGAAAAGAGTTATGTTATGGCGGATTATTATTTGAAATTACATTTATACAATGAGTCAATTGAGTGTTGTGAAAAAGTACTGGCTTACTTGAAAAACAATGATTCTCCATTGTGGGTTGGTCAAATAAGCAGCTATGAATCACGTAAAAATCATGGTAATATTCTGGCTTTTCTTTTTGAGAAAATGGCTATAGCCTATTATAAATCGGGAGATTTCAAATGCGCCCAAAAGTATGCATTAATGTGCAAGAAGATCGGCTATAAAAATCAAAATCCACAGGCAATAATTAACACTGTTCTCGAAAAAAGAACAAGTTAATTCAAACTCAAATAGCTTTCTTTTTCAATTATTGGTGAAGCATTGAAAGGAGAATAAAATGAGAAAAAAATTGCCTGTAAGCAAAAACAGTTTTCTCACTGCCTACCCGCATTATGTTAATATATCCTCTGTTTTATTTGATGATAGAATGGACGAACCTTTCAATCTATGGATTTCTAATATCAAAACAAGTGAATCGAAATTCAATGCGGAATGGTTTGAAACAGAAATTACGGAATACAGCTATAGCAAAAAGGTGGAAAATAGGGTTAAAGTTATTTTATCTGATCTTAATAAAATTTCTTGCCATGAAGGAGACCTAACTGGGTGTAATGATTCCTTTAAATATATCCATACTGAGATGAAGGGAGATGGTTATATTGAAATCGAGATAGAGCACTTTAAGAATACTGGCGTTTGGGCAAAAGCAGGCTTAATGTTCAGAGAAAGCCTTTGCTCAGATTCAAGATACATATCCATTCTTGCCACTCCTTCGGTTAATGGTATCATCATTCAAACGAGAGAATCAGCCGGAACAGAGTCCCAATATGAGTATATATGTGCTTCTCTATTTCCGACATCTATGAAAATAGAGCGCATGGGTGATCGCATTCATCTGTACTGCCGCAATTTATCAGGTAAATGGGAATATATCAGAACAATTGAATTTGAATTGAAATCCCATGCTTTTATGGGAATATCATTATGTTCACCTGAGAATAATGCATATTTAAATTGGATTGCTACAAATTTTATTCAATTATACTGCTTCCAAGACTTCAATATCCACGCCATCCCCATGAACTATAATGCCGGTATATACTTAAATGATGACTTTTATTCCTTTTGTCCATATCTGAGAGTTCAAAATATTAAATATTCTCTATTGAAAAAAAATAACATAAATATAACTGAATTTATAATTAATGCTTTGGATGATGATAATTATATTGATGTATATTTAAATGAGTATTTTGTGCCCCAAGGTAAGGGTTTTGGAAAGTATGAGTATCACCATGGAAATATGATCTACGGATATGATCTTCAGAGTAGAACGTTTAATATAGTCGGTTATAGTGAGCACAGTGTTATTAGACATAGTTTGTTGTCATTTCAAGAGTTGGAGGATGCCATGATTGAGGATGGCAGAGAAGGCTGGTATGGAATAGGACTATTATCAATATTTAAACTTCATCCCTATTTTACTTATAAATTTAACTTGGATCTGATGTTACAGCAGCTTGAAGACTATATAAATGCTAAAAACTCGTTAGAAAGTTGTTCACTTATGGAAAACTATGATTCCAGAATCGCCCATGGAATATCTGTATACGATTATTTGATTTTAAATATCTCGGAATTCCAAAGAGATATTCGGCCTTTGCATGTGATATGGGAACACAAGAAAATCATGCTACTGCGATTGAAGTATCTTAAGTCTCACAATTACTTGAATATCAAAGATTTTGAATTTCTTTATAATGAATATTCTTCTATCGAAAGGCTGGCAATGCAGACAAGAAATTTGCAACTGAAAAATAATTTGCGATATGATCTTGATAACATTGATAGGATACAGAAAAATATTGAAATGCTTAAATGTAGGGAAAAGGATATTATACCCAAGCTTATTCAAGCCTGCCAGCCGAATCACAATAATAATTGAAATCACTGTCAGGAAGTAACTACGAAGTGACTATAGGAGGGCAGAGGCATGACAATCCGGTTAATGAACGGCGATCTGTTAGAAGCGGAGGAAGACATCTTGGGACACCAGGTGAATTGTCAGGGGGTGATGGGGTCGGGGATTGCGAAGATCCTGCGGGACCGTTATCCGAATTTATATCCTGAGTATAAAAAATACTGTGAGCAGCACACGCCTGACGAGTTGCTCGGACACTGCCAGCTGGTGCAGACGGGCGCGAAGTACACGGCGAATCTGTTCGGCCAGCTTAACTATGGAAAAAGCAAAACCCGGTATACGGATTATGCTGCGCTGGAGCAAGCGTTAACCATCCTGAAGACAGAGGCACAGGCCAAGGGTCTGTCTGTGGCGCTTCCGTATAACATTGGCTGCGGATTGGCAAATGGGGAGTGGAGTGTGGTGGAACAGATGATCGGCAAGGTTTTTGCAGACTATGAAGTTACTTTGTATAAGATTTATATTATCTGTACGCTATACTTCTGCTATCTATAAGCTTTAAGTAATGAAGCGGTCCGCCTTAGAGGGGACTGTTTTTTTTCAAGAGAATTTATACGTTTTGGGGTCCCCGCAAAGTACCTGAGTCATCATCGAAGCTTAAGCCCCACTTTGTGGGGTTATTTTATGGATTTTTATCAGGAATTACTATAATATAGAATTATATTATGAAATAAAGTTTCATTAGATGAAACTACTGAGGAGGAAGATGGATGGCCTACAATTATTGTGGTTTAGACCATGTACAACTGGCAGCCCCGGAAGGCTGTGAAGCTGAGGCCCGGAGATTCTTCAATAGCTTGTTAGGCTGGCCGGAGATTCCCAAACCAGAATTGCTGCAAAAGCGTGGCGGGGTTTGGTTCCAATGCGGGACGCATCAGGTACATATCGGGGTACAACGGGATTTTGTTCCCGCTACCAAAGCGCATCCGGCATTTCATGTGCAGCACTTGAATAAGTTACGTGAGCATCTGTTGCAGAATAACATTCAAGTCACGGATGATGAAGCAAGGGCGGATGAAGGCGTCAGGCGCTTCTATATAAATGACCCTTTCGGGAATCGTCTTGAGTTCTTGGAATATCACTAAAAATAAAGCCAAACTGCTTACAAGCGGTCTGGCTTTATTTTGTGCTCCCTGTACTGTGACGGCGTCTGCCCCGTCTGCTGCTTGAACTGCCGCATGAAGTGGATCTCGCTTGCGTAGCCGCTCATCTCTGCAATTTTTTTGACAGAGATATCGGTAGTGGTAAGCAGGTATTTCGCATGTTCGATCCGGCTGGCAATGACGTCCGCCATCGGGCTTACGCCGAAGTAATCTTTGTACAGGTGCTGGAAGCAGGAGCGACTCATGGTCAGCTCGTGGGACAGACCCCCGATCGTCCAGTTCAGGAAGGGCTGATTATAGATTTTGGTGCGGATGAGAGACATCTTGTTGTAGTGGGTGTTGCCGACCTCCTTCTGGGCGGAGTGAATCCGGTTGCTCAGCTTAATGAAGAATAATTGCAGATATAATTCCATCGTCTCGTCCTTATGCGGGTTCTCGGAATACGATTCATAGCACAAATGGTTAATGATGATCGACAGCTCGTTCAGATCGCCAACCGGGATCACTTCATCCCTGGGGATCGCCAGCCGGTCCAGCAGTGCAGCGTCGCCCGGCTTGTCCAGCCGGAAATGGAACCAGTCATTGGTGAACTGCGGCCCATAAGCCCGGTAGAACTGCGGGGTATACTCACTGTACAGAATGAAAGAATCAGGTTCTGTAACCTGCTGCAACCCAGCGAAGGTGAAGATTGCCGGGGTCTTCAGCAGCAGCAGCATATAGTCTCCGGACCCCTGGGGCCGGTTGATGATGAAATCCGCGTCATGGCTATGATTGTAGCCGATGTTCTGTATATTCATATGAACCTCCAGTGCAGCAGTTAGGTCTATTGTAGAAGTTAAGAGCACTACTTGTAAATAAGGATTGCACAATAAGTTAGTACTTACGCACGATGTGTAATTGTTCTGCTGCCCGGATGTATCTATGCTTAATACAAGCAGTCACTGAAGCATATGTTGAAGGCTGAGGCCGGAGAGGATGATAGGTATGAGAGAATGGACCGGTTATTCAAGAGGGGTGAATCTCGGAGGCTGGCTGTCCCAGTGTCCTTATCAGCAGGCACATTACGACACCTTCATTACGGAAAAGGATATCCAAACGATTGCCTCCTGGGGCCTGGACCATGTACGGCTGCCGGTGGATTATGAAGTCATTGAAGACCCCTCGAACGCTGAGGCTTATGCAGGGTTCAAGCATATCGACAACTGTATTCGCTGGTGCGCGGCCAACGGGCTGAATCTCATTATTGATCTGCATAAGACGCCCGGGTTCTCCTTCGACAGCGTGTCTGCGAATTCCCTGTTTGATGATCCGGCGCTCCAGGAGCGGTTCCTGAATTTGTGGAAGGCAATCTCTGTCCGTTACGCAGCTTATAAGGATACTGTGGCTTTTGAATTGCTGAATGAAATTGTGGAGCAGGACAGCAGCCGCTGGAATGCACTGGCCCGCCGGACGATTACCGAGATTCGCCAGCATGCGCCGGAGACCAAAATCATTATCGGCGGCATTCAGTGGAACAGCGTGCATACCCTCAAGCTGCTGGATCAGCCCTACGACGACAATATCGTGTATACCTTCCACTTCTATGAGCCGTTCCTGTTCACTCACCAGCGTGCAGAATGGGTGGAGCAGATGCCTAAGAGCAGTATGGACTACCCGGGTGAGCTGGCGGTGTACCGCAGCACTTCGGCCACCATCGGCGCTTTTGGATCGGGATTTCAGGGAGATGGCTTCAGCCAGATGGGGCCTGAGTACATCACCAGCCTGATCCAGACAGCCTTGGATGTTGCAGCAGAGCGTAACGTGTATCTGTATTGCGGGGAATACGGAGTCATTGAACATGCCCCCTCTCCTAGCGTGGTGAACTGGTATAAGGATGTGCATGGAGTGTTTGAACAATACAAGATCGGACGGGCAGCGTGGACCTATAAATCCATGTCCTTCGGCATCTCTGACCGCTACGACAGCAGCATTACGACGGAGATTATTTCTTATTTGTAAGTGGCAAATAGAAAGTTTAATTACTCTTTTCTAAGCGAGGTCCTATAAATGAAATTACAAATCACAGATAAACCAGGAGTATCAATTTCCAAGGGGATGATTGGCCTCTTCTTCGAAGATATCAACTACGGTCTGGACGGCGGGCTGCATGCGGAGATGATTGAGAACCGTTCCTTCGAGTTCATGGAAGCCAAGGGGGACAAGGGGCGCTTCAGCGAGAGCTATGACGGCCTCTATGGCTGGACGGCTTATCCCGCAGAGTCGAGTGGGGCAATGCTGCAGATTCAAACGGAGCATCCCCAGAATGAGGTGAACCCCCATTATCTGGAGTTTACGGCCGCAGACCGTCAGAACGCTTTTACCAATAAAGCCTATGATGGAGTCTCTCTGAAGCCGGGGCTTCAGTATCAGGTATCCTTCTATGCCAGAGCAGAGGGGTATGCAGGAGGCATTGAAGTTTCGGTTGAGAAAAATAGCACGGTTATGGCACAGGCAATCATCGCGACAGCGGTAGGGGAAGAGTGGACACGCTATACGGCGCAGCTTAACTGTAGTGAACCTGTATCGTATGGGGATTTCGTCATCCGGCTGGATGCTCCAGGTACGGTCTGCTTCGACTTCGTATCCATGATTCCCTCCAATGCAGTGCTGGGCTTATTCCGCCGGGATCTGGTTGAACTGCTGCAAGAGATGAAGCCCGGCTTCCTTAGGTTCCCGGGAGGATGTATTGTTGAGGGTTATAACCTGGAGAACCGCTACCAATGGAAGCAGAGTGTGGGTGCCGCCGAGCAGCGCAGGAATAATAGCAGCCGCTGGGCGATGCATGGAAACAATGAAGAGAATCACTACACCAGCGAGTATAGTCATTATAATCAGAGCCTGGGGATTGGGTTCTATGAGTATTTTCTGCTCTGCGAATACCTGGTTGCGCGGCCGATTCCGGTGCTGAACGTCGGGCTGGCCTGCCAGTTCCAGTCTACTGAGCATGTGGGCGTGCATGATGAGGATTTTCAGAAGTATATTCAGGATGCCCTGGATCTGCTGGAATTCGCCAACGGGCCAGTGGAATCGCAGTGGGGCGCTCTCCGCTTGCAGATGGGCCATCCTGCGCCGTTCGGTCTGGAGCTGATTGGGCTAGGCAATGAACAGTGGGAGACGGAGCATGCGGATTTCTTCACCCGGTACGACCTGTTCGAGCAGGCGATTCATGCGCAGTACCCGTCCGTACAGCTCATCGGCTCCGCAGGGCCGGATGTCAGCTCGGAACACTACACCCGGGCGTGGGAGTATTACCGTAAGCGGGCCAAGGCTAACCCTAATTTCGTCTATGCTGTCGATGAGCATTATTATGTGAAGCCGGAATGGCTGTGCGAGAACGTACATTTCTATGATCAGTACCCGAGAGACATTAAGGTGTTCGCGGGGGAATATGCGGGTCACTATGGCAACGGGATGAATGCGCCGCACTTCAACAGCTGGGGAGCAGCGCTGGCAGAGGCCGCATTCCTGACGGGTCTTGAGCGCAACGCCGATATTGTGGTGCTTGCTTCTTATGCACCGTTGTTCGCCAGACTCGGCTACGCCCAGTGGTCGCCTGACATGATCTGGTTCGACGGGGAGAATAGCTACGGCACGCCAAGCTATTATGTGCAGCAGATGTACAGTACGCTAATGGGAACGAAGCTATTGCAGACTGTGAATGAGCAGGAAGAGATCCCGTTCACTGTCTCTTACGACGAAGAGGCGCAGGTAATCTACGTGAAGCTGGTGAACACCTTGGAGCGAAGTGTGAGAGTGGAGCTGGAGACTGAGATGTCCCTGACCGGACTCGGTGAGGCGTATGTCATGCAGGGGCAGGAGGAGGATGTGAACTCGATCGGGACTCCCCGCAACATCGCTCCGCATTCCTATCCGCTGGAGACCGCAGGCTCCATGGTCTATGAGATCGGCCCTAAGTCCTTCCATGTGCTGAAAATGTATTGCGGGGCATAATAGCCCCTGACCTAACCCCCTTGAAGAAGCGTTATGACGCTTTTTTGAGGGGGTTTTTAAAAATATAAGAATTTATATGTTGTACACAATAACTTATCTTTATATTTCTCGCTGAAACGAATACCGTCCTTATAAAAGGACGGCAATGCCGTTTCTACTTGTGTACATCAACAATTTGACACCAGCTATCCGCGGGTATAAAATGATAATAAATGATAGATAAATATATCATTATATTAACAAAGATATCACTTAAATTACAGCAAAGGCAGGCCTATGTTCATGAAACCCAGTGTTAAGGACAATAAACGGAAAGCTATTCTGGACGCAGCCACGGAGCTGATGGTGTTGAAGCCGACGGCTACGCTGCAGGAGATCGCGGATCATGCACACATCGGGATTGCCACGCTGCACCGCTATTTCTCCACAAGGGAGCTGCTGCTGGATGCGCTGGCGCTGAATGCTATCGGGCTGGTGGATGAAGCGCTCACAGGAATCCTGAATGATGACAGCGATATGCTCCGCTTCCTGACAGAGGTGTTCGAGGTGCTGATTCCTTTGGGCAGCAAGATGTCTTTTCTCAGCTTCGCGGCATCGGTTGAAGAGAATCCTGATATTCTTGCCGAGGAAGCCCGCGTCAAGCAACCGCTGCGGGAAGCGGTGGAAGGCTGGCAGACACGCGGTCTGCTGAATGCCGCGATGCCCGCCCACTGGATGATCACCGTCATGTATAATCTGCTGTTCGTCGCCTGGCAGGAGATCCAGAATGGCAATCTTGCGAAGAATGATGCTCCGCAATTGTTGGTATCCACCGTCATTCAAGGCTTCGGCGCCCCGGGACGAAGCGGCAGCTGAAGCAACATTAAGGAGGAAGCTGTATGTCAACGATAGAGGTAGAGATTGTTAACCGCCTGGACGAAGCGCAGAAACTCGAGGTTGCCAGACTGTTTTATCAGGGATTCACCTTGAAGTTCAATGCTCTGTGGTTATTTACCCGCAATGAGCAGCAAGCCGTGGAGGTGCTATGCCGGAGCCTGCGTTATGACGACGGTCTGTATGCGGTACGCGGGGGAAGGGTGATGGGATTCATCGGTCTGGAAAAAGGACACGGCTTCTTCGCAACGCTGGGCTACGAGGCTCTCAGACATACGTTCGGCATAGCAGGCGGTGCGTGGCGTTATGCAGCCTATGGTATATTCCGTATGTTTCACAGCGGCGTTCCGAAGGACTCTATTCATATTGATCCGCTCGTCGTCTCCAGTGAGGCAAGAGGGCTGGGAATCGGAACCCGGCTGCTGGAAGCGGCCTTTGCCTTAACCCGTCAGGCGAACCGCAGCAAGATGCTGCTGGAGGTCGTTGACACCAATCCGCAAGCGAAGAAGCTCTATGAGCGGCTCGGCTTCAGAACCTTCAAGGTGCAGAATACCCGGCTGTTCACGGAACAAGCGGGCTTTGCCAAAGTGCTGCATATGGAGAAGCTGCTGGACTAGCGCGTGACCCTTCCCGATCCTCAATACGGATCGGGAATTTTTGGTTTTTCTACCGGATATGGTGATAGCAAACCGGGAGGTTAAGGGCGGAGCGGAGCAATAGTTGGGTTGTAGTTAAGCATGTAGGATATGGAGAGAGGTGAAAACAATAGCAGTTGGATTTTTAGCACTTGCTGATGAACGACGGGATCGTGTCGGGGCAGCAGTTGGACAAACAGCACTTAAATGCGCACCATTCCTGCAAAGTCGCAAAAATCAACAACAGTAGATGCTGTTTATCCACTTGCTTGCCCATTATCTTCGGAAATGGACAAATTAAGCTACCTATTTCCATTTGCTTAGTACAAGAGACGGCGTGTACTCCTGCCCTTCGTGATGGCCGAACGAATCCGGGCAGAACAACAGGGCTGGAAGGCAACAGGGCACTGATGAACAAGAAACGGTAAGCCCGGGGACTGGATAAATGGTCTGAAACTATGTATTATGTATATTAAGTTAGTAAACTTAATTAACTATATATAGAACGGAGTATGAATCATGAAAATTCAAACCGCAGGGACTCCCAGGGTCATGCGCAATCTGAATGAATTTCTGATTCTGGACCGGATGATTGCCGGCGGACCGCAATCCAGAGCGGAGCTTAGCCGGTACACCGGCTTAAGCAAGCCTACTGTATCTTCGGCTATTGCCCACCTGCTCGAACGTGGACTGGTCAGAGAGACCGGCAGCGCCGGGAACGTCCAGGGCCGCAAAGCCACCCTGGTTGAATTCAACCCGAAATGCTTCTATATCATAGGAGCGGAGCTGGGGGGAAGCAGACTGCGGATGGCGCTCGCAGATATGAGCGGACAGATCTGCCATTACAAGCAGCTCCCGATGCCGGAGGACTCTTTGACAGAGTCGGCATTTCAGGAATGTCTGGTACAGAATATTGAAGGGCTTCTTGTGGACTCGGGACTCTCCTGGGAGAAAATCTCGGCAGCGGTTTTCGGGATTCCTGGTGTTGTGGACCCGGCAGACGGAGTGGTGTCTGAGCTTGTTGCACCGCTGCAGGGGCGTGAAGCAGCCCTGAGGATGGCTAATCTGGCGCAGCTCTTCCCTGTGCCTGTCATGACGGAGAATGATGTCAATCTTGCCGCCCTTGCGGAATATGCCTCATCCGGGTTGGCAGCAAGCGGCTCTCTTCTGTATTTCTCCATCGGGGAGGGGACCGGAGGCGGCCTCATTATCCATGGGGAGATATACCGCGGCCTGGGCGGCGGGGCAGGAGAATTAGCCAACCTGATGCTGAGCGCAGGCAGACTGGAGGATGTGCTGTCCGTAGACGGATTCCTGAAGCTGGCCGCACGGATGGTAAGGGAGCATCACGGAGACGCGGAGCATGTGCTGAGCGCTCCCGGGGTCACGGCGGAGTTCATATTGGATGAAGTGCGCAGAGGCGAGCCTCTGGCCCTGATGATCATCGAGGCCTATTGCGGTCTGCTTGCAGAGGCGCTTGGCAGTATTTGCACGGTGATGGCCCCCGATACTGTTGTTCTTGGTGGAGGGCTTGGCAGTCACGGGGATGTACTGCTGCACAGGCTGGAAGCCAAGCTGGACGGGCTTCAGCGCAGGCCGCGGCTGTCTGCTTCCGGCCACCGGGACAAGGATGTTGTACTTGGAGCCGTTCAAGTCGCGGTCCAGTCGGCGTTCCGGCATATGCGTAATCATAGAAACAACATAAGCTTATAATCTGCAGAATTGCTGGGGGAATCCTAATGAACAGGTATACGGCTGGAATTGATGTGGGCGGAACCAAAACCCTTTTGTGCCTAACGGATGAGGATGGAACTATTCTTGAACAGTATAAGCTGGAGACACAGCTTAGCCGGGAGCCGGAAGTGTTCTTCCGCTGGTTATTCGGTGAATTGGAGCAGCTCTGCAAGCGCAACGGAAGTACGCTCTCCTCCTTACAGGGAGTGGGCATCGGGTTCCCGGGAGTCATGAATGAGCGTACAGGCACGCTGACCAGCGCACCGGCCTTGAATTGGCCTGCAACGACCGACATCCGTCCGGTTATAGCGGCGTTTTATCCGGGACTGGTGGCGCTTGACAATGATGTGAACATGGCTGCAATGGGAGAGTATGCTGCCGGATCGGCTGCCGGGTCGGAGCATTTCATTATGATTACTGTAGGGACGGGAGTGGGAAGTGCCTTGTTCCTTAACGGGCAGCTATACCGGGGCGCAAGCTTCGCGGCTGGCGAGATTGGCTATCTGATCGTTGAGCCTGGGGCTGTTAACGCTGCTGCCGCCCCGGAATACAGTGAGTTTGGCCCTTTTGAAATGGAGGTATCCGGCACGGGAATTGGGGCTAAGGCTGCTGCCGAGCTGCACATGAACAGCAATAACTCGCTAATCCGGGAGCTGGCGCAAGGCGGCGTGATCCGGGCGGAGCATGTATTTGCTGCGGCGCAGCGCAAGGACGCAACGGCAATGAAGCTGCTGGATCAGGCGTATGAGCAGATGGCGGCGGCGGTGAAGAATATAGCCCTCACCCTGGATCTGGAGCTCGTCATTCTGGGCGGCGGAGTCGTGGAGAAGAACCCCGGCTATGTGCAGGAGATTGCGGCAAGAGTCAGCCGTTACACCCCTCAGCAATCCTTAACGCTCCGGCAGGCGGTACTTGGCAACCAGGCGGGAGCGATTGGAGCTGCGGCGGCGGCAAGAAGCAGATCGGCTGCGGGCAGAGGCAGGATCTGAGAGTATGTGAATTCATTGACAAAATAGGTGTAAGGAGGTAGTCAGCGCAATGAATATTTCATTTAATACGCCTGCCACTTATTGGGTGGAGGCGCTTCCAGTCGGGAACGGGAGGCTGGGAGCGATGATTTTTGGCGGTATCGAGAAGGAACGGCTGGCTTTGAATGAGGATACCCTGTGGTCAGGGTATAAGACCGACTGGAATAATCCCGGGGCCAGGGAGATTCTCCCGCAAGTAAGGGCACTGATAGCAGAAGGCAGAAATGAGGAAGCGGATGAGCTGTGCAAGCAAATGATGGGTCCGTATGTACAGTCATATCTGCCGTTCGGGGATCTCCTCCTTACGATGGAGCATGGACAGGTCATTCAAGGAGACTATAGCCGGAATCTGGATCTGTCCACGGGGATCGGCACTGTCTCCTATGAGATCGGCGGTATCCGGTACAATCGTGAGGTCTTCGCCTCCCATCCCGATCAGGTGATCGTTGTCCGTCTCTCGGCAAGCAAGGACCATGCGATCAGCTTCCGGGCGAAGCTGGACAGTCCGCTCCGCTTCCGTTCGGAAGCAGAGGGGGAGCATTACACGATCACGGGACATGCCCCGGAATATGTGGCACCGAATTACTACGATGTGGATGAACCGGTCCGCTACGGCGGGGAGTCTCCCCGAAGTCTGGAGTTCCATGGCCGCCTGGCCGCTGTGCAGACCGGGGGCACCCTTGAAGCTACAGCAGAGGGTATCCGTGTAACGGGAGCGACGGAAGCTGTGCTCTACTTCAGTGCGGCGACCTCCTTCGATGCGGAATCGGGAACGGTGCAGGCGGATTGCAATGTGCGGGATCTGACTGCACAAACGGTGCAGCGGATCAGCGGAGAGCCGTATGCCGGGGTACGGGAGCGCCATGTGCAGGACCATCGCGGGATTTTTGACCGGGTGGAGCTGGAGCTTGGGGAGAGTCTGGCCCCTGAAGGTATGCCGATGGACCAGAGAATTGCCGCCTACGGAAGCGAAGATCCGGGTCTGGTCGAGCTTCTGTTCCATTATGGCCGCTACCTGTTGATCGCCAGTTCCCGTCCGGGAACACAGCCGGCGAATCTGCAGGGCATCTGGAATCAGGATACCCGGGCGCCCTGGAGCAGCAATTACACGCTGAATATCAATGCGCAAATGAATTATTGGCCGGCGGAAATCTGCAATATGGCAGAGCTGCACGAGCCATTGATCGGCTATACCCGGAGACTGGCGGCCAACGGCAGTGAGACGGCCCGCACGAACTATGGCGCACGCGGCTGGGTAGCCCATCATAATGCTGACCTCTGGGCGCAGACGGCTCCGGTGGGCGGCTTCGGCGATGGCGATCCGGTATGGGCATCCTGGGCGATGGGCGGAGTATGGCTTACCCAGCATTTGTGGGAGCATTACGCCTTCGGCGGGGATCTGTCCTATCTGCGGGAGACCGCATACCCTGTCATGAAGGAGTCGGCCCTGTTCTGCCTGGACTGGCTGATTGAGAACAAGGAAGGGTATCTAATTACTTCGCCGTCCACTTCCCCTGAACACAAAATCGTAGACGGAGACAAGCGGTACGCGGTCAGTGAAGCGGCGACGATGGATTTGACGCTGATTGCGGAGCTGTTCACGAACTGTATCCATGCTGCGGAATTGCTCCAGCTTGATGGAGAATTCATCCAGACGCTGCAAGCTGCCAAGGCGCGGCTGCTGCCGCTGCAGATCGGTGCGCAAGGCCAGCTTCAGGAGTGGTCGGTTGATCTGGAGGGCGAGGATGTGCATCACCGCCATGTCTCCCATCTGGTCGGCGTCTATCCCGGAAAGTCGATTACTGAGAAGCTGGTTCCCGGGCTGTATGAAGCCGCCAGAACCTCACTTGAGATTCGCGGGGACGGAGGGACAGGCTGGAGTCTGGGCTGGAAAATCGGACTGTGGGCCAGATTCAAGCAAGGGGACCGGGCCAAGCAGCTCCTCTCCAATCTGCTCACGCTGGTCCAGCCGGAGGCCATTAACAATGAACGCGGCGGCGTCTATCCGAACCTGTTCGATGCCCATCCGCCGTTCCAGATTGACGGGAACTTCGCCGCTACGGCAGGGATTGCCGAGATGCTGCTGCAATCGCACCAGGGATATCTGGAGTTCCTTCCCGCCTTGCCGGCAAGCTGGAAGGAGGGAAGGGTGAAGGGACTGCGGGCCCGCGGCGGCTTTGAAGTGTGCCTGACCTGGAGCGCTGGTGTTCTCGGGCAAGCGGAGGTTACCGCTCATCTTGGCGGAGAGTGCTCTATTCTGGCAGAACGCTCTGTTGAGGTTACGCGCGGGGAACATCAGCAGCGCCTGGAGCCTTCTCCGGAAGGGCTGATTATGCTTCAGACACAGCCGGGAGAACGCATAGTTATGCGGTATGCCGACTAAACAGTGCTGAGTAATAAGGCAGAGTAAATAATAGTCTATGCAGATTGCAGCACACTACAGGTGGATGGAGTGTGCTGCTTTTGTGTTGTATCGGACATTGCCCGGAGTCCACCAGACAGGCCAAACGGTAAATGAGGAGCCCAGGATGTATGCGAAAAACCGAACACAATTGGACTGGGAGCGCCGCGTAGGCCGAATGTAATCGAAAAACCGAACACAATTGGACTGGGAGCGCCGCGTAGGCCGAATGTAATCGAAAAACCGAACACAATTGGACTGGGAGCGCCGCGTAGGCCGAATGTAATCGGAAAACCGAATACAATTAGACTGGGTACGCCACGTAGGCCGAATGTAATCGGAAAACCGAACACAATGGGACTGGACGTGCCACGTAGGCCGAATGTAATCGGAAAACCGAACACAATTGGACTGGGAGCGCCGCATAGGCCGAATGTAATCGAAAAACCGAACACAATCGCAATGGGCTGGAGTGCGTGGGCCGGGCCGGTTTTCGTTGTACAAAACACACTTATAACGCAGGACAGGTCTCCCCGTCGCCCGCTTTTCCCCTCGTGAGTTCGTTTTCCTCTCTCCGCTCATCATTTTGTTATCTATCCTACGATTTTGTTATTTGTAAACGTTTTCCAAACGGCTATAATTCAATCAGGAATCCGCTCGATAGGGATGAACCGAAGGAGGATACGAATGTTTGGTCGTAAACGAATCATGATAGGGGGTCTTGCGCTGATGGTCTTCGCTGCTTCAGTACTGCCCATGCGGACTACGGTCTATGCTGCGGCTGAGGGGGGCCCGGCCGTTATTCTTGCTTCTGATTATGAGGACGGCACCGCGCAGGGCTGGACCCGGAAAGGCGACGAACAGCTTACCGTAACGAAGGAGGTCTATCATGGAGGTTCTTACAGCCTGTATGCAGATGGACGGACCAAGGATTGGGAAGGGCCCAATCAGGTTCTGACGGATCACATGGCTCCGCATACAGCCTACACCGTAGGAGCCTGGGTGAAGTCCCCCGCTCCGGTCAAGTTTACGGTGCATACCAAAATCGGTGAAATCGAGGACTGGAAGCCGGTAGCGGAATTTAGCGGAGCGAAGTGGTCCGGGGAATGGACGTATCTGGAAGGCACTTTTGTTACAGGCAGTACAGTAGGCTTCACGGAGATGTATGCAGAAGCCGCAGCAGGAACCGCATTCTACGTGGACGATATCAAGATTTCTGCCGCAGCGGTTGACGTTCCGGAGGGGGAGGAAGGGCTGCGCACGGATTTTGAAGACGGGACGCTCCAGGGCTGGAAGAACCGGATTGGACCCGAATCGCTGTCGGTGAGTCAGGATACTGCTAATACCGGAGCTCACAGTATGCTGGTCGAGGGGAGAGAGCGCAGCTTCTACGGGCCGAGCCTCAGTGTGAAGGACCATATGCGGCCGGGCACGAGCTACCAGTTCTCGCTGTATGTGCGTCTGAAGGAGAAGCCGGAGGCCGACAAGAGCCTACAGATGACGGTGTACAAGAAAGCCGGCTCCGAGAGCTGGAATGCGATTGATAAGGTTAGTATTAAGGCGGATCAATGGGACCAATGGCATCTGCTTAAGGGCAAATTCCAGTACAGCGACCAGCCGTCGGAAATGAATCTTTTCGTGGAGACTCCCTACATTACTGAGGATACCGTAGATACGTTATCCTTCTATGTCGATGATGTGGTGATTGAGCCTGCCCCGGAGATGAGTATTGAACAGGATATTCCCGGGTTAAAAGAGGTCTACGCTGACGACTTCGCCATCGGAGCCGCTGCGTATTCCTGGCAAATGGAAGGGGTCTACGGGGAGCTTTTGAAGAAGCACTTCAACAGTATTACAGCAACCTATGAAATGAAGCCCAAATTCATTGCGCCTGCCGAGGGTACTTATGTGTTCGACGGGGCTGATCAATACGTGAATTTTGCCCAGGCGAACGGAATGGGGCTCCGGGGACACGCGCTGTTATGGCACACGGATGCCGCAGAATGGATGTTCACTGATGGCGGGAAGCCGGCAAGCAGAGAGCTGCTGCTGGAACGCCTGCAAGATTATATCGAGACCGTGATGAAGCGGTACAAAGGCAAGATCTATGCCTGGGATGTAGTGAACGAAGCGATTGCTGACAATGGCGGCGGTCCGGACGGAATGAGACTGACACCCTGGTATAACCTGATTGGTCCGGACTATATCGAGAAGGCGTTTGAATTTGCCCGGGCGGCCGATCCTGAAGCGAAGCTCTATTATAATGACTATTACACCGAGGTACCGGAAAAGCGTGAGCATATCTATAAGCTGCTCCAGCAGCTCAAGGCGAAGAATCTGATTGACGGCGTGGGTCTCCAGTCTCATCACGGCTTGTACTCTCCGACCACTCAGGAGATAGACAAAACCATTCAAATGTATTCGCAGCTGGGACTGGATATTCAGATCACCGAGCTGGATGTGGATACGGGCATAAGCCCTGACCTGCCGCTACCGGCCAGTATCGCTGCACAGCAAGGGAAACGGTATAAGGATCTGTTTGAACTTTACAAGAAGTATAAGGACAATATTTCCTCGGTCTCCATCTGGGGAGTGCAGGATGAGAAAAGCTACAATAACCATGCCATGTTATTCGACGAGCAGTTAAAAGCGAAGCTGGCTTACTGGGGTGCGGTTGATCCTTCCAAGCTGCCAGCGATCCAGAATGTAGCCGTGGCTCTAGAGGGTACGCCTCAGGCAGGCGAAGCCGGGAAAACACTGTGGAACAAGACAGCGGCGGTTCCGCTTGAACAAGGCAGTACCGTAACAGCCAAGATTCATACCCTGTGGGACCCGCAGAACCTGTATGTGAAGGTAGACGTTACCGACCCAAGTGTGAACGGGGAAGACAAGGTTGAGATTTTCCTGGATGAGAACAATGGCAAGACCTCTGCTTATGAGCCGGATGACCGGAAGATTACACTCCAGCGTTCGGGCTCCGGGACAGAGGGAGTCGGCTTCACTAGCACAGAACGTGAGGGTGGTTATACGCTTGAAGCGAAGATTCCACTCGTATCTATTAGCGGCTCCGCAGGCTTGGAGATGGGACTGGATATCCGGGTGAGCGATGCCGGTGTTCCGAATGCTGTACCCGCTTATTGGAATGACAGAAGCAGATCGCAGGACACGGATACGAGCCGTTACGGGGTTCTCCGCTTGGCTGCAATGCCTAATTCGGCGGAATCGCTGAAGGGGCAGGTGAAGATCGACGGCCAGATGGAGCCGGAATGGGAGAAGGCGAAGCCTTTTCAGGTGAAAATGTCTGCCGCTCCTAACAGCGCCACCGCAGAAGCAAGATCTATGTGGTCAGGGGATAGCCTCTATCTGATCATTAATGTGAAGGATGCCTTGCTGAAGGCGGATGCCGTGAATCCATGGGATCAGGATTCCGTTGAAATCTTCATAGATGAGAATTTCAACAGAACTCCGTACTATGAGGGGGACGACGGCCAATACCGGATTAATATCAATAATGTGGCTTCCTTTGGAGGAGGGGCCTCGGTGAGCAGATTAACCAGCGCGGTGGTTCACACGGACACCGGGTATCGCGTAGAAGCCAAAATTGATTTCGGAACGGTCAAGGCAACACCGGGCAGCTCTATCGGGCTTGATATCCAGGTCAATGATGATCAAGGTGGCGGGAAGCGCAGTACAAGCAAATGGAATGATACGGGAGAGGATACTTGGCGGGATACCTCGAATTTCGGGATATTGACCTTTGTTGCGCCTGAGACGGTACCGCAACCCCCTACAGATGGGACTTCTCCGTCTCCAGCATCAGGCTCTGCTTCATCGTCCCAGGCACCTGCTGCGGTAGAGACCTTTATCGAGGAACGGATTGTTGTTCAGCCCGTAGCGGACAAAGATGGCATTCTTCATGTAAAGCTGTCGCCAGAGGCCGTGCAGCAGGCCGTACTTCAGTCGCTTGGAAGTGGCATCCTGAAGATTGCGGTCAAGCCTGCTTCAGGAGCCGGGGAGCTGCGGCTTAAGCTTCCGCTGCAGAGTCTGGCTGCACAGCCGAAGATTAAGGAGATTCAAATGGAGAGTGGTCTCGGGGCAGTCCTGCGCCTGAACACGCAGCTGTTGAAATTGCAGGATACACAAGCCGGAGATTTCCTTCAGCTTGGGGTGAAGAGTGCGAAGCAGGATGGATGGCCAGCGGCAGTTAAGGACCGCTTGAATGGAGCGGATGTGCTGGATTTCGCACTCGCTGTCCATGGAGCCAAGACGACTGAGATTGACGCTGCTGCTCTTACTGTAAGGCTCCCTTATGAGCTTAAGGCAGGAGAACAGGCGCACCAGGTTGTCGTGTATCAGGTTTTGGAGAACAGCAAGCTAGTGATTGTGAAGGAGCGTAAATATGATCCGGCTACAGGCTATGTCTCCTTCCAGGCGAAGGTGCTGGGCCGATATGCGGTTGCTACAGTGAAGCTACCGGATCAGAAGGGCAGCAAGTGGGCCGCCGAGAGCATTGAAGCACTGGCTGCAAGAGGAATACTTCCTCTGGGCGCAGAGGCTTCCTATGAGGCAGGTGCACTGATGAACCGGGCGGAATTTGCCCAGCTGCTGGTCAATGCTTTTGACCTTCAGACTGCTGCTGGCGCTCCAGACTTCAAGGATGTCAGCAAGGATTCCCCTTATGCCGAAGCCATTGGTATTGCCGGAGCCTTGGGTATTGTCAAAGGGAGAGCAGACGGGCTCTACAGTCCGAGTGATACGCTCAGCCGTCAGGAAATGGCGCTGATGATCTATCGGGTTGTCCAGTTGCAGCAGATCGGGCTGAAGAGCGATTCCCCTGCTGTTCAAGGCTTCAAGGATATGAACCTGCTGACCGGGGAGGCTTCGGCTGCTGTAGAGAAGCTGCGGTCTGCCGGAGTGATTCAAGGCGCGCAGAACGGCTACTTCTTGCCGAAGGGCCGGATGACCAAGGAGCAGGCTGCTGTGGTGGTGTACCGGATAATCAGCCTCAATCCATAGATTAGTGTAAGCGAGCATGTAACATTCATAGAGCAGAGCAGCGGTCTCCCGATATGGGGGCCGCTGCTCTTTGTGATGGAGAGAGTGACGCCTGGAGATGAGAGTGACGCCTGAAGTAGAGTGTACACCTGGAGCCGAGAGTGACGCCTGAAGTAGAGAGAGACATCTGAAGTAGAGAGAGACACCTGGAGCTGAGAGAGACTCCTGAAGTAGAGTGAACACCTGGAGCTGAGAGAGACTCCTGAAGTAGAGTATGTCACCCGAGCAGGCGGGCACCGATGGGGGGAGTGTGCACCTGGAACAGGCGGGTACCGATAGGGGGAGTGTGCACCTGGAGCAGGCGGGTACCGATAGGGGGAGTATGACACATGGAGCAGGCAGATACTGATGGGGGGAGTGTGCACCTGGAGCAGGCAGATACCGGTTGGAAGAGTGTGTCACCCGAGCAGACCAGTACTGATGGCGGGAGCAGCGTGAGCTTGTGGCGACTGCCGAGGCGTTGGTTTGACATAGGGATGGAGATGGAGGCATTGGAGTTGGAGTTTGAGTTGGTGTCTGCATTGAGATTGCGGTGTTGGTGTCACGTTGGCGCCAGGAAATAGTTGGATTTTCTACACTTATTCACGAGCAGAACGGCGATGGCCAGACAGTAGTTGGAAAAACAACACTTACTATACCTGGATTGGCACAAAAAAGAAGATTTCCACGAAAACAAGATACATAAATCCAACTAAATTCCTCTAATACTCCAAATCAGACAAATTAAGATACATTTTTCCAACTAATGCTGCCACAGGGGTAGTGCAACTATAGCGTTCAAGTCTCGAAGCAGGCCGAAGCAGCCAAATCAGCCCGAGCAGCTAGAGTCAGCCGGAGTCAGCTCGAAGCAGGCCAAAGCCGCCCGGCAGCCCGAGCTGCCCGAAGCCGCCGCCCGAAGCATCTCGGCAGCCCGAGCCGCCCGAAGCCGCCGCCTTAAGCAGCTCAAGTTAGCTTGAGCCAGCCCGAGCCAGCCCGACCCAGCCCGAGCCAGCCCGACCCAGCCCGAGCCAGCCCGAATCGTCCGTCCGAATCCCAGCATTCATGCTACTTCCAGACACATATCCGTCCCCGATTCGCTGTGTCAGGGCTGTAGCTGATCGTGCAGTAACCTCGCTCTCACTCATGTACCTGCACTAGCAATGTTATCAATTTGTTATCTATGCTCTGGATTTATTATATATCTGCAAGTCTCTGCTAGTTATGATAAATCTATAAACCACAGTAAAGAGATACACGTTGACCAGCAAAGGGGAGCAGAAGCATGAAAAACTTGGTTACGCCTGCCAGCGTGAAAGGCGAGAAATTGGATGTGAGTACGGGGAAACCCCGGAAGAAATCAAAATGGAGAACGAACCTCAGTCTTGATCTGATGGTCATGCCGGCGTTGATCTTAACCCTGATCTTTGCCTATATTCCTATGACAGGTCTTGCGATTGCCTTCAAGAATTACAAGCCGGGATTAGGGTTCAATGCCTCCAAATGGGTGGGGCTGGATCATTTCGAGTATCTGTTCAGCATTCCCGAGAACGTTCAGGTGATATGGAACACGCTGATTATTGCCGGTCTGAAGATGATTGCCGGCCTGATCGTTCCGTTCCTGTTCGCGCTGCTGCTGAATGAAGTTAGAAAAATGGCTTTTAAGAAAATGGTGCAGACCATCGTCTATATGCCTCACTTTCTGTCATGGGTCATCCTGGGCGGTATCCTGTCCGACCTGCTGGCGAGAGACGGAGGCCTTATCAATCAGGCGCTGGTGAGTATGTTCGGAATCAAACCGATATTTTTCCTGGGTGACGGGAATTGGTTCAGATTTGTCGTGGTCGTGAGTGATGTATGGAAAGAGTTCGGCTTCAACACCATCGTCTTCCTGGCCTCGTTGGCCGGAATTAATCCGGCTCTCTATGAAGCCGCTGAAGTGGACGGAGCAGGGCGCTGGCAGCAGACACGTTCGATTACGATGCCGGCCATGCTGCCGATCACGATTGTGGTTGGAACACTCGCACTTGGGAACGTTCTCAACGGCGGGTTTGACCAGATCTTCAACCTTTATAATGCGCTTGTGTTTGATAAAGGGGATATCATTGATACGTTTGTCTACAGACTGGGAATTGTCGACGGTAAGTTCAGCTTCTCCACTGCGGTCGGACTGTTCAAATCGGTTGTCAGCTTTGTCCTGATCGTGTCGGCTTACCGCATTTCGTATAAATTTGCTAACTACCGTATTTTCTAGAATGGAGGCCAACGTGGCATGTATCATAAGACAAAACCATACCGTATCTTCACCGTGTTCAACTATATCCTGATGATTGCTATTTCGGTCTTGTGCGTGATTCCGCTCATTCATGTCCTTGCCGTATCCTTCAGCGGGAAGGCGGCGGCCAATGCCAATCTGGTAGGTCTGTGGCCGATAGATTTCACCGTGGACGCCTATACCAAGACCATAGCCAATGAGAATTTCACCCGGTCCATCTGGGTGACGCTGCAGCGGACGGTGCTGGGAACCGTGTTCAGCATGGGAGTAGTTATCCTGGCTGCCTATGCGCTATCCAAAGAGAACGCCCGGTTCAGACGCCGGAATCTGTATATCTGGCTGCTCGTGTTCACCATGCTGTTCAGCGGCGGTCTGGTTCCGATGTACATTCTGATGCAGAAGCTGCATTTGATGAATACCCTGTGGGTGCTGATTCTGCCCGGTGCCGTCTCGGTATGGAACATCATCCTGCTGCTTAACTTCTTCAGAGCGGTTCCCAAGGAGATGGAGGAAGCTGCCTTTATCGACGGGGCCGGTCATTTCAGAACATTGTTCAGTGTGTATCTCCCGGTCTCCATGCCGGCGATTGCCACACTGTCGCTGTTCACGATTGTGGGGCACTGGAATTCCTGGTTCGACGGCTTGCTCTATATGACCAATCACCGGAACTATCCGCTGGCTACCTTCCTGCAGACGGTTATTGTCCAGCAGGACTTCAGTAAGGTGACCGTACGTCCGGAGGATCTTGAGAATATCTCGCAAAGAACAGTCAAAGCAGCCCAAATCTTCATCGGAATGGCGCCGATTCTCATCGTCTACCCGTTCCTCCAGCGCTTTTTTGTGAAAGGAATTGTCCTCGGGGCGGTTAAGGAATAGCTGCCCTTCCTATAAAGGGGGTGATGCAAACGCTAAAAAAGATGTACTCATCCATAACTTTTGCTAAAATTTGATCTAAAGGGGTGCAAGATTAATGATAAAGAAAATGAAATTCTCTGCCACGGCGGTGTTATCCACAGCTATGCTGGCGGGTCTGCTGGCCGGATGCGGAGGCAACACCAATAAGGAGAAGGCAGAAGGAGAAGACAAGCCTGCGGCAAGTGAGGATGCGATGTATTCGGCTCCTTTTGAGAACGGCAAATATACAACTCCTGTGACCCTCACGACTGTATTTCCCATTGGGAGCAGCCTGAAATTCAAAAATGGCGAAAATATTGAAAATAACGTGCACACCAAATGGGCTAAGGATACGCTGGGCATTGATATCAAGTATCTCTGGACCGTTAGTGACCAGAACAATGCCTATGAAACCAAGCTTCGCCTGATGCTTACCTCTGGAGAGAAAATGCCGGACATCATCTCGTTCCGGGGCAGCCCTTCGCTGATCTCCGATCTGATTGACAGCGGCCAGTTCACGGATGCCGGGGAATTATTCGACAAATATGCCTCCGATATCTACAAACAAGCGATGGCAGAGGAGCCGACGGTATGGAATCCTTACATTAGAGACGGCAAACGTATGGGGATTCCGATTCTGGAGAATGCCTATAATAATGATCCTGTCATGTATATCAGAGAGGATTGGCTGAAGAAGCTGAATCTCAAGGCGCCGTCTACCCTCGCGGAGCTGGAGACTGTGCTGGACGCCTTCACGAATCAAGATCCGGACGGCAACGGCAAGAAGGATACTACCGGGCTGTCTGTAGGGTTCAAGAACAACCTGAATACCTGGATGTCTGAAGCCGGATGGGTCTTCGGAATGTTCGGTGCTATGCCTAACCAGTGGAACAAGACGGCTGATAACAAGCTCGCTTACGGTTCGGTCCAGCCGGAGATGAAGCAGGGGCTGGCGACGATGCAGAAGTGGATGAAGGAAGGCTATATCTCCTCCGAATCCGGCCTGTATGATGAAGCCAAAGCAACGGAAGCCTTCACAGCAGGCAAGTCCGGCATTATTGTCGGCCCTTACTGGATGACCGGCTGGCCGCTCCCGGATCTGCAAAAGAACGTTCCGGACGCCGAGTTCAAGGCTTATCCGCTTCCGGCAGGACCGGATGGCAAGATCGGCAGACACGGCACGAAGATTGCCTCCGGGGCCGTTCTGATCAACAAGGATATGGAGCATAAGGATGCCTTCTTCGTCTATCAGAATTATCTGTTCGACAACTGGGCCAATCCGGACAGCACGACCTTCGTCAATGGCTTCGCCAAAGGCTATGACTATGATATCGCTCAAGACGGAAAAGTTCTAAAAGAGCAGGACAGCGATAAGATTCAGGGCGGCTGGGTGGATGCGATCCGCTATACCTTGACCTACGACGGAGCGATTATTCCGAACCTGATGATGAATACGCTGGCTAAGCTGGCAGAAGGTGCAGAGCCGTCCAACCAATATGAGAAGAATCTGTCTGAACGGATCCCTGAACAGCTCAAAGCGGCCAAAATCATCATTGACCAGAAGGACAGCGTAATGCCGGAGATGTTCACGGGTACGCCAACTGAAACCCAGCTGTCCCGTGGCGATATGCTGGAGAAGCTGGAGAAGGAAATTCTGAACAAGATTATTTATGACAAAGCGCCGGTGGATGAATTCGATACCTTTGTAGAGAAATGGACTACAACGGGCGGCGATAAAGTGACCACAGAGGTCAATGAATGGTATGAGTCTATTCAGAAATAAATAAATAGTAGACAAGGGCGGCCCCTAAGGCCGTCCTTTCATGCGGAGGAGCCAAGGTGAAATATCGTCTGTCTATCTTTCAGTGGTTATCGTTTGTTCTGATGCTGATGCTCTTGATCATCGTTGGGGCTTTTTGGATCATATACAGGTTGAACGTTAAGGACATTCAGAGTGAGCTGAGGAAGAATAAAATGTATGAGGTTGAATTCATGACCTCCCAGTTATCTACGCAGTTTGAACAGGTACTGGCCAACACCATTACTTTGTCACAGGATCAGTCCGTGCGGGGTTATCCGTATATTCTGAAGTTCGGGGATCAGTATTCCAAATATGAGATGAAGCTGACGATCATTGATAAGCTGGCGCTGAACACGGCTTCCACCACCTGGAAGAACACGGTGATCCTGTATTATGAAGATGAGCAAGAGACGGTATCCTCGGACTCGTCGTTCTCCTTCAGCTCCTTTGCTCCTCCGACGCAAGCCTACAACCGCTGGACTCTGCATATGGATCAGGAGGGTAAGGGGTATTACTCTAACATCATGCGCAGTCATATCAGCTCGCTGTTAATTGAAGTACGGATCTCTCTGGATAATCTGGTGAAAATGATGGAGCAATACGTGTCGGGAATGCCGATCCTATATGATGCTTCTCAGCAGGCATTCATTCAGACCGGGGCGGCATTTCCCGAAGAGTTACTGCAGGCTATGATCCCCCGGATCAGCGGGGACAGCGGCACGATATCGGCGGATGAGAACCATGCAGAGTATTTGATTAATTACAGGAAGGCGGACATGCTGGATTTATACTTCATTGACGCCTATCCCAAACGCCAGTATATTGAGCCGATCAACCGCAATAACCGGCTGTTCCTCTATGCGGTGCTGATTGTGCTGGTGGGTATTATGTTCTACACGCTCCTGCTCCGCAGGCAGGTGCAGAAGCCTGTGATCACGCTGCGCAAGGCCATTGACCGATTCGACCGGGGCGACTTCTCCAGCCGTGCCGTTGATCTGCAGGTCAACGAGTTCAGGGTGCTCGGCAATTCGTTCAACCGGATGGCGGAGAATACCCAGATTCTGATTGAGCAGGTCCTGGTAGGGGAGATTGAAGTCAAGGAAGCGAAGCTGAAGCAATATCAGGCGCAGATCAATCCGCATTTTCTCTATAATTGCCTGAATTTCATCCAGAGCAAAGCCAGCATTGAAGACTATCAGGCGGTGACCGCGATGACGCTTCATCTGGCCTCGTACTGCCGGTATATTCACAAGATCGAACAGCTGGAGTCTTCCCTTCAGGATGAGCTGGAATTTGTAGAGCATTATCTTCATATAGTTCATTTGCGCAAAAAAGAGATTGCCTTCGAGATCGACGTTACGGCAGAAGCGGGGAAATACCGTCTGCCCCGGATGATTCTGCAGCCGCTCGTTGAGAATTGTATTAAGCATGGAATTGAACCGAACTTAAGGCCCGGAATTATCTCGATCACAGCGGAAGAAGTGGATTCGTATCTTCTGATTACCGTGAAGGATAACGGAATCGGCATGAGCGAGGAGCGGCTCAGCGCGGTCCGCCGCCATATCGACGACAATCTGATGAACAATACAATGCTGGGCACCGGACTGAGGAATGTGAATCAGCGGCTGCGCTTATATTTTGGTAAGGAATCAGGGTTGTCCGTGGACTCTGCTCTGTCCGAAGGCACCAGTTACCGGATACGCATTGATAAGGAGGGAGAAGCACATTCTGCAAATTCTGCTGGTAGATGATGAACAATATGTCGTAGATGACCTGGAGCTTGCTTTTCCATGGCAGGACTTCGGGATTGATAAAGTATACAAAGCCTACTCAGGCGCCCAGGCCATGCAGATCGCTCTGCAATACCCGATTGATATTATTATTACCGACATTGCGATGCCCGGAATGAGCGGGCTTGAGCTGGTGAAGCAGATGCGGAAGACCCACCGGAGAGTGAAGTGTATTCTGCTTACCGGCTATGCCGAGTTCGAATATGCCCGCGAAGCCCTTCAATACGGGGTGGTGGAGTACCTGGTCAAGCCGCTCGATCATCATAAGCTGCGTGCTGCACTGGAGAGCACGATTAAGACTATTCAGAAGGAGATTGATACAACAGCGTCCTATGAGCAGGCGATGCTGGCCTTCCGGGAGCATCTTCCGGCACTGCGGGACAAGCTGCTGGTGGAGCTGATTCAGGGCAAAGCTTATTCAGAGGCCCGGCTGAAGGAGAAGCTGGACGGATATCAATTGAATTTTCAGCGAAAAGACAGGGTCTTCCTGATTCTGATCCGCCTGGAGGAGCATTTCACGAACTTCGGGCTGGATAGCCAGCTGCTCTTTGAATATGCGGTTACCAATATCGCCTGTGAGCTGCTGGGTGCAGGCTTTGAGGTGTGGCATTGCCGCGATACGTACGAGAACCTGGTGTTTCTTGTGAAGAGCAATGATGAGGAGGTTATGGACGCGGACAACATACTGAAGCAGCTCACCCATAACACCCATCAGCTGCATAGCAGTGTGAACGAATATCTGAATGGCGGGATCTCGGTTATTCTGTCGTATCCGGGGGAATTCCCGCTGGATATTCGCTCCATGTACGAGGATTCCCAGTCGGCGCTTAGACAGCAGGTGGGGAATGACAAGGGATATTTCATCTCTTTGACGGATAAACAGAAGAGCTCGCCGGTCCAGCCGCTTAAGGACCTGTATGCTTCTCCGACGCTGATGCATCTGCTGGAGACCGGCCAGTGGCAGGGCTACAAAGAAAGACTGCAGCAGATGAAGGACTTCAGCAACAATCTGCCGGCCTATAATGAAGAGTATATTGAGGAGATCCGCAGTATGATCCTGGGCTCTTTTCACTATATTGCCCATAAGAATCATTCCCTGCTGTCGGACCTGGTTGGACGGGAGCTGCTGGATAAAACACTCTTCCGTTCCGTCTCCCAGCTGATCAGCTGGGGCGAAACGCTGGTGGATACCCTGCAGGTCAAGCTGGAACGGGATACCCAGAATAACCGATTGGGCATCATCAAAGAGATGCAGAGCTGCATTGCCGCCAATCTGGCAGAAGCCAGCCAGCAGTTCGTAGCGGACGCCGTCTCGCTTCATCCGGCTTATGTCTCCAGACTGTTCAAGCAGGTCAGCGGAATCAGCATCAGCGAGTACATTCTGAACATGAAGATGGAGCAGGCCGTAGCCTGTCTGCGCAATTCCGATATGAGAATCTATGAGATCTCCGAGCAGCTCGGCTATGCCAACAGCCAGTATTTCATTAAAGTGTTCAAAGAACAATTCGGCATGACGCCCCAGGATTACCGGGGGAAGCTGTGATTGTATTGATGCCCCTGAATTCACCGGGTGCCGGTTCTACTTGCAGAGGGATAGGCAAATTTGGCGACCAAAGTCGGGCAGAACGAGCTAGAGAACAATCTGAATAAATGGATTATAAAGTAATGGCAAATAGCAGTTGGATAAACGTCACTTACTGATGAGCGATGGAACGTTGTCAAAACAACAGGTGGATAAACAGCACTTAAATTCTCCCAATTCACCCCAAGTAGCCAAAACGCACAATAGTAGATGCTGTTTGTCCACTTGTTTCCGTCTATTCATCAGAAAAGGGAGAATTAAGATACGTTTTTCGACTTACTTGTTAAATCTTACTTGTTAGCCCTTACTTGTTAAACCTAATTTGTTACAGGAGAGGTACGCGCTCTGCCTCTAACTCGGTTCCGGTCCTGACAACCCGTATGGTCACCACCCCCTTACCCACACTAAACAGATATTATAATATCCTGTATAACAAAAAAGGCTTCAGCTCGAATGAGCCGAAACCTTTGATCTGGGGACGACGCATAATCATTTAGGGAGAAGCTGTGCGGAGAAATTGTAATACCAAAGATATCTCCTCGGCGTTCGCCAGACTGTTGGTCAATCTATAATGAATACTCATGCTCACACCCTGATCATTACTCTCCCACGATTCAGTCACAAGCTTAACCTCCGACTTGACAGAAAAAGTCTTGTCATGGAAAGCATGGATAGAATCAAGCACCTTCTCTTTTTCTTCCTCAGAAGGGCTATAGTGTCCCAGGAAGGCCTCCAAAATTCTCCCGGCTTGCTGGTATCCAATCTCCGATCTCGGCAATCGTGTCACCAATTCATAACCTTCAATCAATTGATTATTGTCGAGTCGTATTCGTTGTCCGTACTTTTGATCTTCTGCCGTGAGTTCTTCATTCAGAGTAATCGTGTTATTCTTATCCTCGTAATCGACCAAGTCCAGAGCGGCAATCCCTTCATCCTTTGTCATGGCAAACACAGTACGGTGCTCCTCCACATGGTGAAACAGCGAATCGTAAGGATTGTCTTTTTGACAAGCACTCACAAGAAGCATGAACAAACCTATGAAGACCGCCATTAGATGTTTTCTATTCATCTTTAGTCACCTTCTCCAACATAAATTACCCATTCATACTACCGAAATATCACTTTTTATTTATAATTTTTACATATTTAGAAGAAACCGTGCTTTAAGTCATTACTTTTCGGTTTACTCTCTTCCTATTAGTTTAGGTAATAAGTGATTGCTAGAACGTGAGTCCCTTCTGATCACGGCTCTATAGATTAGCATACCTCACAGCTTCCCCAGGATTACCGGGGGAAGCTGTGATTGTATTGATGCCCCTGAATTCACCGGGTGCCGGTTCTACTTCTAGCGGGATGGGTCAAAATTTGGCGACCAAAGTCGGGCAGAACGAGCTTGAGAACAATGTGAATAAATGGATTCTAAAGTAATCGAAAATAGCAGTTGGATAAACGTCACTTACTGATGAGCGATGGAACGTTGTCAAAACAACAGATGGATAAACAGCACTTAAATTCTCCCATTTCCCCCCAAGTAGCCAAAACGTACAGTGGTAGATGCTGTTTTTCCACTTGTTTACGTCTATTCATCAGAAAAGGGAGAATTAAGATACGTTTTTCGACTTACTTGTTAAACCTTACTTGTTAGCCCTTACTTGTTAAACCTAATTTGTTACAGGGGAGGTACGCGCTCTGCCTCTAACCCGGTTCCAATCCTGACATCAATCACCCTGCGGGGTGATTTTTTCTTTTAAAAACCACAGCCCACACCATTTTGTAATCCTTTTCAATAGATTAAATTTAAATATGATAACCGATTGACATAAATATGTTAACCGGTTATCATAAAAATGCATCCGAAATGTATGCGCATTCAAACCATTCTTGGTAAGGGGGAATTCATTTGAAATTAAGAAAGATTGTAAGCTGCGCTATGAGTCTAACAGTGGTACTAGGGCTACTCGCCGGTTGTTCCAAGGGGAATTCAGCAACCAGCGCCGTCAAAGGGGAAGAGGGCGGAGCACAGACACAGACACAGCCAGCCGCCAAAGACGTTAAGCTCACGTTCTTCAATACCTCTGCTGAAGTTAACACAGTGTTCGAGGAGCTGTTTAAGAAGTATCACGAGCTGAATCCGCAGGTAACCATTGAACTGATTCCTACGCCGATCGGAGGAGCGCAGCTTGAGAAGTTCCAATCCCTGCTGGCTTCCGGTAATCCGGCAACGATTGTGAATCTTGATGCAGGAACGATACTTCAATATAAGGACGATTTTCTGAATTTGGAGCCGGATAAGGCGAAGTATGAAGCGCTGACGAATCCGGGAGCCATTGAAGGAGCGTTACTGGACGGACAATTCCTGGGTATTCCATGGACGGCCCAGGGCTACGGCCTGCTGTACAACAAACGTGCGGTAGAGGAGGGCATCGGTGGTGCCTTTGATCCGGCATCAGTGAAGACCCGTGACGATTTGGAAGCGGTCTTCAAGAAGATCGAAGCGGCAGGCAAGGCACCGGTGATGGTCCACGGGGCAGACTGGTCGCTGGGTGCCCACTATCTGGGATTGGCCTATTCCTTACAATCGCAGAAGGTGGAGGACAACCGTAAATTCGTGGAAGAGCTGAAGAACGGGCAGGTCAATCTGACCGAGAATCCGCAATTTACCGGTCTGATGGATACCTTCGACTTGCTGAAGACGTACAACGCCCGTAAGAGTGATCCGCTGGTATCCGATTATAACCGGGACAGTGCTGATTTTGCCAAAGGGGATGCGGCCTTCTACTTCATGGGTGACTGGAGCTGGGCGGTCATTGGACCGCTCGAAGGACGCGACGAAGACTTCGGTATCCTTCCGCTGCCAATCAGCAATAACCCGGATGACTTCGGCAACGCTCAAGTAGCTTACAGCGAACCTAAGCTATTCGCCATTGATGACTCGAAGTCCACACCGGAGCAGCAGGAAGCGGCCAAAGCGTTCATCGAATGGATGGTAACCAGCGAGGACGGGCAAAAGGCCATTATTACCGATATGGGGCTGTCCATGCCATACAAGGATCTTAAGGCACAGAGCACCAACATCATGTCTAATGCCGTCAGCAAATACGTAGAGCAAGGGAACATCATCAATATCGGTGTGATTAACTACTTGCCGCAGGATTACTGGGCCAAGACCGGCGCTGCGATGCAGAAGTATCTGGTAGGTAATATTGACCGCCAGGGACTGGCGCAGGAGGTTCAGGATTACTGGAAATCGTATGCGGGGAAATAAAGAGGCTGCTGGTTTAGGATAAAAGACTGGATGGGACTGGGGCGGCGCCCCAGCCCATCTTTTATGAAGGAAAGGGGGCAGCACTATGAACAAAAAGTTATCACTGAAGAACACGGGAACCTTCTTAGTCTTCGGAGGTCCTTCGATCTTTGCCTTTACCGCCGTTGTGATCATACCGTTCATCGTCGGCTTATATTTGACCTTTACGAATTGGGATGTCCGTACTGGCGACAGCAGCCTAATCGGCTTCGGGAACTATCTGGAAGTGTTCCGCGATAAAGTCTTCCTCAGCCAATTGTGGTTCACGCTTAAGTATGTATTGTTTACCGTGGTGATTGCCAATGTGTTCGCCTTCTTCATTGCGCTGGCACTGACCCGGGGAGGGAAGGGGGAGCAGTGGCTGCGCACCGGCTTCTTCACGCCCAATCTGGTCGGCGGGATCGTCCTCGGATATCTATGGCAGACCTTGTTCTCACAGGTGTTGCCTTACCTGGGCAATAAGTACGGGTGGGATCTGTTCCAGACCTCCTGGCTTACAGACACAGGGACCGCCTTCTGGGCCCTGATCATTGCGACAGCCTGGCAGCTCGTTGGATATCTGATGATCATTTACATTGCCGGCTTCACCGGCGTGCCGGGTGATGTTCTGGAGGCCGCCAGTATCGACGGCGCAGGCCGGTATGCGGTAATCCGCAGAATCATTCTGCCGCTTACGGTTCCTGCGATCGTTATCTGTATCTTCATTTCACTGTCCCGTTCGTTCCTTACGTATGATATCAACCTTGCCTTGACCAAAGGCGGGCCGTTCAATTCGACCGAGCTTGCCACCTACCATATCGTGCAAAAAGCCTTTCTGTCCAATCAATACGGCGTCGGCCAGGCAGAAGCCGTGGTCTTGTTTGCCGTCGTAGCTATCATAGCCTTGACTCAGTCCTACCTGCTCAAGAAACTGGAGGTGGAATCTTAATGAAGGGTAACCAGCGTATCCTATCCGGGCTCAAGACAGGATCTTTATACCTGTTGCTGCTCGCCTTTTTAACGCCGTTCCTGCTGATTATTATGAACTCCTTCAAGACCACCCAGCAATTCTTCGAGAGTCCTTTGTCCCTGCCGACAACGATAAATTTCAAGAACTATGCCAGCGCCTTTGAGAATATGGACTTCATGCAGGGCTTCATGAATTCATTGATCATTACAGGGATTTCGGTATTTGTCATTATTATCTTCTCGGCCATGACCGGGTATTTATTCGTACGTTACAAATGGAAGGTGAACGCCATCCTGTTCTTCCTCATGCTGGCCTCTATGGCGCTTCCTTTTCAGGTACTCATGATTCCAATGGTTATGCTGTACGGGAATATGGGGCTGCTCAATACCAAGCTGACGCTGCTGTTTATGTATTTGGGCTTCGGGGTTCCATTTGGCGTCTTCACCTTCCATGGTTTTATCAAAGGAATACCTTATGAGCTGGAGGAATCGGCCTTTATCGAAGGCAGCAGCACACTGCGGACCTTTTTCAGCATTGTGCTCCCCTTGCTGAAGCCGGTATTCGTAACGCTGCTGGTGCTCGATGTGCTCTGGATTTGGAATGACTATCTTCTGCCCAGTCTCGTGCTGCTGTCGCCGGACCAGAAGACGCTTCCGCTCTCGACTTACACGTTCTTCTCCTCCTATTCGGTGGACTATGCCCCGCTGATGGCCGGGCTGATCATGACGATTATCCCCGTGCTGGTCATCTACCTGTTCCTGCAGAAGCAGATCATCAAGGGGATTACGGAAGGTGCGCTGAAATAAGAGATATACAAGAAGCACTAAAGAAATTAACCAAAAGCAAAAAGAAACGGAGGGGAAATTTGGAACTGTAGGAGCGGTAGCGACCGCCTTTGTCACCGGATTTCCACCGCGAAGAGCGGAATAAATCAAGAAATCTGGGGACAACAGCGGCCGGAAGTCCAAATGTTCACCGCAGTGACGGCCAGGCTTCAAGTTCAAATCTTTAGTGAATCTGATAGAACGATGTAGCTGTAATGCAGGCAGAATTCATCTATAATTGAAACTAAAAAACAAGGTGGTTTCTATGCCGAATCTAAGAGACGTAGCCAAGCAAGCAGGCCTGTCTGTCAATACCGTCTCCAGAGTGCTTAATAATAGAGGATATATCAGTGAGAAGACGAAGGAGAAGGTCTACCGGGTGATGAAGGAAATGAATTATCAGCCGAATGAAATGGCCCGGGCCCTGTTCCGCAAAAAATCCAATATGATCGGGCTGATCATTCCGACGATCTCGCATCCTTTTTTTGCCGAGCTAACCTCCTATCTGGAATATTACGCGGATCTTAAGGGCTACAAGCTATTGCTGTGCAATTCTAACCGTAACGTAGCCAAGGAAGTGGAATATATCGAGATGCTCAAAAAAAATCAGGTTGATGCCATCATCATGGGCAGTGCGGTGCTGGATGTCCAGCATTATCTGAACCTGGATCTGCCGGTGGTCTCCTTCGACCGTATCATCTCGGAGGAGATTCCTGTGGTCACCTCCAATAATCTGGAGGGCGGCAGACTTGCTGCCCGGTTATTAATCGGCAAGGGCTGCCTTCATCCGGTCTATATTTACCGGGGGATTGACGGTCCCCAGCATCATCTGATGCTGGCGGTCCAGAGAAGGGAAGGGTATGAAGCGGAGATGGAGCGATCAGGACTGCAGCCGCTGCATTTGCAGCTTGATGCTGAAGGGGGCAATTACACCGGAAGCAATACCGGCATTACCGCCTATTTGCAGGAGCATCCTGAGATCGACGGTGTTTTTGCCAGCAGTGATGTGATTGCCGCCGATGTGATTCATGCCTGCAACCTGCTGGGCAAGCATATTCCCTCGCAGGTCCGAATCGTAGGTTACGATGATGTACAGATCGCCTTGCTGATCTCACCGCGTCTAAGCACGATCCGGCAGCCGGTTCAGGAGATGAGCGAAGCTATTATTAAGCTGGCGGTTCAGCAGATAGAAGGTGAAACCGTTGCGATGGTGAACACGTTTCCCGTGACAGTGGTGGAACGGGGGACGACATAGAACACAGCTTCGGCCGAAACGGATACCGTCCTCATAAGGACGGCGAACCCGTTTTACACTTATATATTAACCGGTTGATATAAGGTCTCTCCCGTTCCCTGAACGAAGGAGGAGAGCTGATTCCCCGGGGAGGAGGGTACGGATGGCTGTAACGATCAAAGATATTGCAGAGAAGGTGGGCGTCTCCGTCACAACCGTATCCCGTGTGCTCAACAACCGCGGATATCTGAGTGACAGCCTGAAGCAAAAAGTGAACGATGCCATGGAGGAGCTGAACTACCATCCGAGTGAGGTGGCACGCTCCCTGCTGCGCAAAAAATCCAATATTATAGGTCTCATCCTCCCGGATATTTCCCATCCGTTCTTCGGAGAGGTCACCAAGCATATTGAGGCTTATGCCTACGAGCACGGGTACAAGCTCATGCTGTGCAATTCCCTGCACCACAAGAAGAAGGAGAAAGAATATATTGATCTGCTGAGAGCCAGCCGGGTCGATGGAATCATCATGGGCAGCCATACGATGAGCGTGAACGATTATAAGTCGATCAACCTGCCGCTGGTCTCCTTGGACCGGCAGATCTCGAAGTCGATTCCGTTCATTGCCTCTGATAATTATCAGGGAGGTGTACTGGCTACCCGCTTACTGCTGCGGAAAAAATGCCGGAATATAGCCTATCTCAGTGGGAATTTGCGGCTAAGTCTTCTGGCTAAACAGAGGCATGAGGCCTTCCTGGAGCAGGTCAGCGGACGAGATGTCCAGTTCATCGTGAAACAAACCGATCTGAACGGGTTCAAGTATAAGGAGTATGAGAAGCTGGTAAGCGGCTTATTTCAGGAATGTCCTGAGCTCGACGGTGTATTTGCGAGCAGTGATATGCTGGCGCTGCAGGTGCTCAAGCAATGCCGCAGGCTCGGCAGAACGGTACCTGAGCAAGTGAAGGTGATAGGCTATGATGGAATTGCGGCCGGTGATGCTGAGGATCTGACGACCATCGTCCAGCCGATCAAGAAGATGGGCGAATTGGCGGTGCAGTATCTGCTTCAGCAGATTGCCGGGGAGCAGGTCCCGCTGGAGACGATTCTTCCGGTCCGGCTAGCGGAGAAGAGAACTACTTGAGCTTGAAGAACCTAAGATTCATTCACATACGAACAATAATGGAGGAAACATAGATGGAGTTCATTCACCGGGTAGCCCCGGAATTACAACAGGGGATTGCCGAATTGCCGCCGTTTCATCTGCCGGAGGATCTGGCTGCCGCCAGAAATAACATTCCAGTGCCTGCCGTGAATTCTGAGCGCGTCCGCATTACAGAACGGGTTCTGACCGTTGCCGGTGGCCATCAGATGCAGGTCAGAATCTACGAACCGGCACAGAGAAAGGCACAACATGCGCTGCCCGCTCTGCTCTGGACCCATGGCGGAGGCTACATTCTGGGTCATCCCGGCGGGGATGATGCGTTATGTGAGAGCTTCGTAGAGACGGTCAACTGTGTCGTTGTATCGCCCGACTACCGTCTCGCCCCCGAGCATCCGTTCCCGGCAGCCATAGAAGACAGCTATGCGGCGTTAGTGTGGCTGGCGGGTGCCGCAAATGATCTTCATATTGATGCTTCCCGGATAGCAGTCGGCGGAGCGAGTGCCGGCGGGGGACTGGCTGCTGCCCTGGCACTGATGGCCAGGGATAAGGGAGGTCCTTCCCTCTGCTTCCAGCTTCCGCTGTACCCGATGCTGGACGACCGCAATCTTACACCCTCCAGTCATGAGATTACGCATCCGGCAGTGTGGAACCGGGCCAACAACCTGATCGCCTGGGAGATGTATCTGGGCGGACCGGCCGGAGGCGAAGCTACCTCCCCTTATGCTGCGCCCGGCCGTGCAGAGCATCTGGCGGGGCTGCCGCCCGCCTATACTTGCGTCGGACAGCTGGACCCGTTCCGCGATGAGACGATTGAGTATGTCACCCGGCTGGCACAGGCCGGTGTAGAAGTGGAGTTCCATCTCTATCCCGGGGGCTATCACGGCTTCGAGCATGTTGTTCCGGCAGCCGGGATCAGCCGCAGAGCCAGGGAAGAATATATCCATGCCCTGGCAAGGGCTTTGAATTCGTGAGGGAGGGGCCGGACCCTCCATGATCATTTTCCGCTGAAACGGTAGCGTTCTATAGAAGGAAGGCAAAGCCGTTTCCGCTTAAATTGAAAAAAGAGAACGGTTTTTTGAAAGTAAACCATCCACAGAAACCATAGAATGGATATGAAGAAGGGATATTGTAGGGCCAAGGGGGAATACGGGTGTTTAATTTCGGTGAGGCAATACCATTTGAAAATCAAACGAACGATGTGTTAACGGTGGGGGAGCTGCTCGTTGATATGATTGCCAATGAGTATGGCGAGGACACCGCATGTAACGGATATACCAGATATTCCGGCGGATCGCCATCCAATATTGCCATTAATGTCCATAGGCTCGGCATCCGGTCTCATGTCGCTTCGGCGGTGGGGAAGGATGGTCTGGGCGGGTTTCTGATCAGGGGCTTGCAAAGTGCGGAGATGGATACCAGCGGAATCCAGCAGGTAGAGTCGTCTACCAGTATGGTGGTGATTACGAAGAGTCAGAGCACGCCGACTCCGATCTTTTACCGCGGGGCGGATTACGGGCTGGAATATAATGATGAGCTTGAACAGGCCGTCATTAACTCCAAAATCCTCCATTTCTCCTGCTGGCCGATCTCAAGAGTTCCGTCGCGTGATACGGTTGAACGGGTGATTGAGGTCGCCAGGAAGCATAAGCTGCTCATCGGCTTCGATCCCAATTATCATCCCCTGATCTGGCCGCAGGATGAAGACGGGGTGGCCTATGTCAAAAGCATGATCCCGAAGGTGGATATCATCAAGCCTTCGGAGGATGATGCCGAGCGCCTGTTCGGACCCGGCACTCCGGCAGAGCAAGTCGGGAGATTCCTGGCGCTTGGAGCCAAGCTGGTGATTATGACGCTGGGCAAGGACGGCGCCCTGGTGTCCAACGGAAGGGAGACGCTGGCGTTCGCTACCAGAGCTACCCGGATCGAAGATACGACAGGAGCGGGAGATGCCTTCTGGTCGGGATTGTATGCAGCAGTCGTTAAAGGGTATACGCTCAGAGAATCGCTGGAGCTGGGGTTTGCTGTCAGCGCGTACAAATTGAAATATACAGGGGCTGTAGTGAATCTGCCTGCCCTGGAAGTCATACAACAAGAATATAACCTGTAGGAGGAAGAAGATGACACTGAAGAATCAAGTCCAATTGATTACCTATCCCGATTCGCTGGGCGGCGACCTGAAGCAGCTTCATCAGGTGCTGCGCGGGCCGTTCGCTGATCTGTTTGCAGGCGGAATTCATATTCTGCCGCCCTTTCCTTCCTCCGGGGACCGCGGGTTCGCTCCGCTGACATATCTGGAGATAGAGCCGGAGTTCGGCACGTGGGAGGATATCCGCAGCATAGGGGAAGAATTCGATGTGCTGGTGGACCTGATGGTGAATCATATCTCCAGGCAATCGCCTTATTTCCAGGACTTCCTGGAGAAGGGACGGGCTTCGGAGTATGCCGATTTATTCATCACCCTGGACAAAATATGGGCGGACGGCCAGCCTGTCCAGGAAGATATTGCGAAGATGTTCCTGCGGCGGCCTCTGCCTTATTCCACCTACTCCACCCCGGGAAGCGGGGAAGAGAAGGTCTGGACAACCTTTGGCAAAACCGATCCCTCCGAGCAAATTGATCTCGATATCCATTCACCGCTTACCCGGGAGCTGCTGCAGCGGTTCTTCGAGAATTTCAAAGCGCAGAATGTCAAGATCGTCCGGCTGGATGCGGTGGGATATGTGATCAAGAAGCTGGGCACCAGCTGTTTTTTTGTGGAGCCGGAGATTTACGAATTTCTGGACTGGATCAAAGCAATGGCGGATTCGTTGGATATAGAGCTGCTGCCTGAGGTACATGCCCATCACAGTATCCAGAACAAGCTATCTGAATACGGCTGCTGGATCTACGACTTCATCCTGCCCTACCGGGTGCTTGAGGCACTGACCGGCAGATCCAATAAGGAGCTGTACTCCTATCTGCAGACCCGCCCGCATAAGCAGTTCACGATGCTGGATTGTCACGACGGCGTTCCGGTGAAGCCGGATATGGATGATCTGATTGATACGAAGGAAGCACAGAAGCTGGTGGATCTCTGCGTGGAGCGGGGGGCGAACCTGAGCCTGATTCTGTCGGAGGAGCATAAGGCCCCGGACGGCTTCGATGTCCATCAGATCCGCTGCACGTATTACAGCGCACTGAATGAAGATGACGATGCTTATCTGGCGGCCCGGGCGATTCAATTCTTCGCACCGGGAATCCCGCAGGTCTATTATGTGGGCCTGCTGGCCGGCAGCAATGATCTGGAGCAGGTAGCCTTGACGGGTGAAGGACGGGAGATCAACCGCCATAACTATACGCTGGAGGAGATTGAAGCAGATACTCAGCGGGAGGTGGTGCAGCGGCTGATGAAGCTGATTCGTTTCCGCAATACCTACAGTGCCTTCGGAGGAACGTTCCGGGTGCTGGAGGCGCCAGACCATGAGATCCGGCTGATGTGGGAGCAAGGCGGAGACTATTGCCGGCTGTTCATTGACCTGCAGAATTACCAGACCGTGATTGAATATGTGGATGAGCAAGGACAGGAAGCGGTTTACCGCGTCTAATTCGAATCCTGTTAAGGGGGAATGATTATGGCTACACTGCAAATAAGCCTGCAATCGCAATGTCTGAAGCGGGAAGTGACGTTCAATGCGTTATTGCCGCTGGATCTGCCTGAGGGCCTGGGGCTGCCGGTATGGTCGGGCCAGCCCTTAAGATCGCTCTATCTGCTGCACGGCTTCTCCGGGAGCCAGAATGATTGGATGAGCTTCTCACGGATCAGGGAGCTGTCGGACAGATATCAGATTGCGGTATTTATGCCTGCCGGTGAGAATGGATTCTATGTGGATGATGAGAACAGAGACGCATTCTACGGTGAATACGTCGGCAGGGAACTGGTAGAGTTCACGCGCAGGCTGTTCCCGCTGTCTGCGGCGCGCGAGGATACCTGGCTCGGCGGTTTATCCATGGGCGGCTACGGAGCGATCCGCAACGGCCTGAAGTATGCGGAGCAATTCGGCAGGATTATTGCATTGTCCTCAGCGCTGATCCCTTACCGGATTGCGGGCATTCCCCCGGACTATAATGATGGCATCGCCAGCTATTCCTACTACGCAAGTGTGTTCGGTGATTTAAGCCGGCTGCTTGGCAGTGATAAAGACCCGGAGCAGCTTGTGCTGGATGTGAAGACGAAGGGACTTGCGCTGCCGAAGCTGTATATGGCCTGCGGAACAGAGGATATGCTGTTGGATGTGAACCGCCGGTTCCATCAGTTCCTGGAAGCGGAGCAAGTAGGACACCACTATGTGGAAGGCCCGGGAGACCACAACTGGGAGTACTGGGATAAGCACATTGAAGCTGCGCTGGAGTGGGCGGATAATTAACTACAAATCACATACTTGCACGCCCCTGGGCCCGATTGAGAACGAATCGGCTTCAGGGGCTTGCTGAATTCCGGGGGGAAGGAGGAGGCGGGGATGATCCGAACGAACAGTATCGTATTCAAATTTTCGATGCAGATGACCGTGATTCTTGTGATCCTGCTGTCCATCCTGGTTCTGAGCAATATATACTCCCTGGAGGTGGTGCGAAGTAATGCGCTGACCAGCTCGCGGAATACACTTGCCCTCTATCAGGCGAATATTCATAACAACTTCAACAATTTCTCCAAGGATCTGATCGAGGTGTTCGACCATAATATAGATGCCGCAGTGAATACAGCGGGTATGGATGAGAGCAGCCGGTATTTCAAGGTCCAGCAGCTCAAAACCAACCTGCAGGCGAAAATGGCCGGCGGTTATGCCAGTGATGGCATGTTCATCAGACTCTCGGGAGAACTGGTGCTGGAGCAGTTCAACAGCCGGATGGAGTCAGGGGATAAGCTGGCTCTGGTTGATTTTCTGAATATACACAAGTTCGATACGGCTCCGGCAGCGCAAAGCGGGGAATGGAAGGTGTTCCAGATCCAGGGTGAATATTATATGTTCAAGTACATTACCTATTCAGGCGTTAGCTTCGGAACCCTGGTGAAGGCGGACAACCTGTTATCTATGGTAGACAGAGGGGCCAATGATCAGAACCGGTATGTACTGAGTGATGCTGAGGGGACTATACTGGCGGCCAATAATATTTCCCTGAATGAGGCGGACACAACCCTGGAGAGCTTAACTAAGCAACATCAGCGTAGCTTCCTGATTGTGTCCGAACCGATCGGCGAGTTTGGCCGGATGACCAATATGGTCCCCAAGGGCGGCTTGTTCTCGGGCCTCCAGCTTATTCAGTGGGGGATCGCCTTGCTGGCGGTGCTCTCGGCAATCGTTGTACCGCTGGTGCTGAGATTCTTGACCCGGGATGTGCTGAGGCCGATTCTGGAGCTGGTGAAGGCGGCCAAGGCCGTCGAGCAGGGCCAGCTGGAATACCAGATTCCCCAGAATACACCGTACTCCCTGGAATTCATGAAGCTGTTCCATGCGCTGGAATCCATGGTCAGTGAAATTAAGGATCTGAAGATTCAGTCCTATGAAGAACAGATCGAGATCAGCCGCGCAGAGATCAAATATCTGCAGATGCAGATCAGGCCCCATTTCTTCCTGAATGCGATCTCGACGATCACCAGCTTAACCTACCAGAATAAGAATGAAGAAATCCGGCGCCTGATCCACTGTCTGTCGGAACACCTCCGCTATATGTTCAGAGGCGGGCTGATGGAAGTTACGATGGAGGAAGAGATCCGCCACACTGAGAATTATATCCGGATGCAGGAGATTCGTTACCCGGACCAAATTTTCTTCATGATCGAGATCCAGGAGGAAGCCCGGCAGGTACCGATTCCGCAATTCATGATTCAGACCTTTGTGGAGAATACATTCAAGCACGCGATGTTCGTTCAGGAGATGCTGTCCATCTTCATCCGGGTGCGGATAGAGACTAGGGACGGAAGCCCGGGTGTCAGTATTGTGATTGAGGATAACGGAGCGGGCTTCACTGCCGAATGGCTGAATTCGCCGGAGACCATACAGGTGACGGAGGATGGAGGCCGGGTCGGAATCGCCAATATCCGCAAAACCCTCAAGCTGCTCTACAAACGCGATAATCTGCTGAAGCTGTCCAATGTAGAGTCTACAGGCGCAAGAGTAGAGCTATGGATACCTGTCAACCGGTTGGACCAGCCCATATTAGAAGGGGGATAACTATGCGTTGTATGTTAATTGATGATGATATTCCAACCGTAGAAGCCCTGCGCAGGATTGTCAATTGGGAGGAATTCGGGATTACGGAAGTGCAGGCCGCCCATAATATACAGGATGCGAAGCAGTTATTCGGGCAGGCCGAGCCGGATCTGATCATCTGCGATATCGAGATGCCGCGCGGCTCAGGGATTGATATGATCCAGTGGGCGAGAGACCGCCAATATGAAGGCGGGTTCATCTTCCTGACCTGTCATGAGAGCTTCAGCTTCGCCTCCAAGGCCATCTCGTATGACGCAGACTCTTATCTGGTCAAGCCGCTGGACAAGCAGGAGCTGGAGGCGGCCCTGCGCAAGTCCATGGATACGCTGAAGAACAAAATCATGATGGGCGAATACAGCAAAATGGGTCAGGCCTGGCTCAAGAATCAGGATCTGCTGGAACGGAGCTTCTGGAGTGAGGTCCTGACAGCGGCGATATCTCCCCGAATCCAGCTTATTCAGAGTGAAGTGCAGAAGCGCGAGCTGCCTGTCTCCGTACAGGCGGATTATAGGCTGCTGCTGATTAGCGTCCCCCGCTCCCAGATTGAACGGGAGTGGGACGAGAGTATTTTCCATTACGCGCTCTCGAACCTCGTCTCCGAAATTCTCAGCAGCCAGGTGAGCGGAGGGCGGATCATCGCCTACCAGGTCGATAAGGTGTTCTACAATGCGGTCCTTGCCGAGAGCCGGGTGGATAGGAAATGGCTGGAGGCGAGTGCCGGAGAGATTATTCGGCTCAGCAGACATTACCTGAAGTGTACCGCCACCTGCTATTTCAGTGAGGGAGCAGCCATCTCCGGCCTCTCGCAGCTTAAGGCGGAGCTGGAGCAGGCGGATGAGTCGAATCTTATTTTCAGGGGAAGGGTGCACTTGCCGAACGAGCCCTTCCATGTGGATCTTACCGAGCGCTACACCCTGGATACCGAGCTGTTCACCCTGCTGTTCGTCCAGAAGGAGAAGGCGCAGATTGTGAACCGGCTGAAGAAGGAGCTGGAGCTGCTGACCAGCCGGAACAAGCTGGATTCGGCCACCCTCCATGCCATCCGGGAAGATCTGCTTCAGGTAGTCTATTCGCTGCTCTCCCGCCACCATATTCAGGCACACCGGCTGTTTGCGGATGAACTTAGCCAGCAATTGGCCCAGGATGCAGAGAGCAGTGTGTTCGACTTCATGAAGTGGGCGCAGGCGCTTACGGAGAAGACGGTGGATTCCATCCGGGAAGTGCTGCAGTCGGAAGGCGTAGTCGAGCGGGCCAAACGTTTCATCCAGGACCACTATACTCAAGACCTCAGCCGTGAGGATGTTGCCGCAAGCGTCTATCTGACAGCGGATTATCTGGCGAAGGTCTTCAAGAACGGGACCGGGCAGACGGTCAAGGAGTATTTGAACGACTGCCGCATCCGGGCGGCGAAGCAGATGCTCCTGGAGAGTACGGCCAGTATAGGGGAGATCGCGATGGATACCGGGTTTGATACGATTTCTTATTTCTCGACAGTATTCAAAAAATGGACCGGCGAAACACCGGCCGCCTATCGTGCCAAGCACAAGGCCGCTCTATAGCAGGAAGCTCCGCTTTTTCCAAGAGAAGCGGAGCTTCTTGCTGTACAGGTTTTTAGTTGGATTTTATACAGTTGTTGCAGAACGGATGGCCGCTGGCGGAGGAAGAGTTGGATAAACAACACTTCATTCACGGCATTTCCTGCAAAGTTGAAAAAATGCTAATCATAGTTGCTGTTTTTCCACTTGCTTGGGCATCATCCGTAGAAATGGAGAAACTAAGCTACCTTTTTCCACTTGTTTGCTTGGCCGAAGCAGGGCGGTCTCGCCGCCCGCCAGAGAATCACACTGTAGTACGTTTTTTTATAAAAACAGCCCGTATTATTGAAAGCCCGCCCCCCTCCAGGACCAGTACAATGAGAATGTAAATATAGAACAGGAGGCATGATCATGAAGAATAAAAAGGGGTTAGGTTCACTGCTGTTGTCTATGGTAATCTGCGGTTCTCTGCTCTCCGCCTGCGGCGGTAATTCCAATACAGCATCCGAGGGTTCCGGGAATACAGAAGCTAAGGCCAAGGTAGCTGAGATTGTGTTTGCCTTGCCGTCCTTCAACAGGATTCCCGATGATCTGAGCAAGGTGACGAATGCGATCAATGCCATTACAACCGAGAAGATCGGTGTCAAAGTAGATTTCCGGCTCTTCGGTCCCGCGGATTATGCCCAGAAGGTCAACCTGGCGCTCCAGAGCGGGGAGAAAATGGACGTCTTCACTACGCTCGGACAGTTCTCCAACTATGTATCCAAGAGCCAGGTAGCTCCGCTCGAAGAGCTGCTTCCCGAGCATGGTAAGGAGCTGACCGCCATTCTGGACAAGGATTTCGGTCCGGATATTCTCAAGACCACCACGATGGATGGACATATCTACGGGATTCCTGTGAATAAAGGCATGGCGCTGCCTACCAATATTATCTTCAACGCCGATATGCTGACAGACGCGGGAGTCTCGGCTGACTCGATCCAATCCGTGGAGGATCTGCCTGCGGTCTTCGCAGCTGTGAAGAAGAAGTCACCGGATGTAGTTCCGTTTGGCCCGATTAATGTGAACCCGACAGATACGGGACTTGTGAACTGGATGAAGGGTGCCAGCAAGGTAGATTACCTGACCGATACCACCGGAGTCGGTGTGGTCATCGGGGACAGCGGCAAGGTCGTGAACTTCTACGAATCCGATGTGTTCAAGAACGGGATTCAGATGATGCGGGAGTGGTTCAATGCGGGCTACTTGCAGAAGGATACCGCGACCACGACGATTACAGCAATGGAGATGGTCTCCTCCGGGCGCGGCTTCTCTTTCCTGGGAGGGTACAGCGGTATGGAGGTTGGCAAGCAGCTGAGTGCGCAAGTGGGGAAAAACATTCAGACCAAGCGGATCGCGCCGTTCTACTTCGATACCAGTGCCGTGAACTCCGTAACCTGGATGGTCTCCAGCACCTCCAAGGAGACAGAGGCTGCCGTCAAGTTCCTGAACCTGCTGTACACCGACAAAGAGCTGATTAACACCATTCTTTTCGGAATCGAAGGGGAGGATTACCTCAAGGTGGATGAGCATCATGTGAAATTCCCTGAGGGCATGGACGCCAATACGGTTCCTTATACCTCTATGCTCAGCTCCGGGATCGTAGGCTCCGAGTCACTCCAGTATCAGATGGAGGGAATCAACTGGTCAGATGTGGAACTGAAGCTCCAGGAGAACAAGGATACCGCCAGATCCCCATACTTCGGATTTATCTTTGACCAGGGCCAGGTGAAGACACAGATGAGTGCAGTGACCAACGTAGTGAGTCAATTCCTGCCGGCACTGGTCAGCGGATCGGTAGACCCTGATACCATTATTGCGAAGTTCAACAGTGCGCTGAAGGATGCGGGTGCGCAGGACATTATAGACAGCAAGCAGCAACAACTGGATCAATGGCTTGCCGCGCAAAAATAGTAATCTTAAATAAGCCTGCTGAAGGTAGAGCCGCTATGGAAGCTCTGCCTTCGGCAATGGAGGTGAATCCGGCATGACAGCCAAACCTAAATCTAAACCGCTCAAAAAAACACTTCCTTTATTGATTCTGGCGGGTCCGGGCCTGCTGTACTTTCTCATCAACAGCTACTTCCCCATGTTCGGGGTGTTCATCGCGTTCAAGGATGTTAACTATGCGAAGGGCATCTTCGGCAGTGACTGGATCGGCTTCAAGAACTTCACCTTTCTGTTCCAGACCAGCGATGCCTGGATTATGACCCGGAATACGCTCTTGTACAATCTGGCCTTTATCGCGCTTGGTACCATAGTTTCAATTATCATCGCCATTCTGATGTCGGAGCTGCTGACCAAGCTTTACTCCAAGCTGTTCATGACCGGACTGATTCTTCCGAATCTGATCTCGATGGTCGTGCTTTCGCTGCTCGTCTTCGCCTTTCTGAACGCCGACAGCGGCTTCGTGAATCATTCCATTCTGCGGCCGCTGGGGATTCCGGAGATTAACTGGTATTCGGAGGCGAAATATTGGCCTTACCTGCTGGTACTCATTCAGATCTGGAAGACGGCAGGCTACGGTTCCATTATCTATTTCGCCTCTATTGCAGGCATCGACAAGAGCATCTACGAGTCTGCCAAAATTGACGGGGCCGGGAAGCTGAAGCAGATCCGCATGATTACCTTGCCGCTGCTGAAGCCGACGATCATCGTGCTGGTGCTGATGTCCATGGGACGGATTTTCAACTCCGACTTCGGCCTGTTCTATCAGGTGCCTATGAACTCCGGTGCGTTGTACAGCACGACCCAGACGATTGATACGTATGTCTACCGCGCCTTGATGCAGCTCAATGATATTGGAATGTCGGCGGCAGCCGGTCTGTATCAGTCGCTGGTCGGTTTTGCCCTGGTGCTTACGGTTAATGCCATCGTCAAGAAGGTTAATCCAGAAAACGCATTGTTCTAGGAGGAAATACAGATGATCCAAACAAGAGGAGAACGGACGTTTACTGTGTTTTCTGCGGTCGTGATGTTCCTGCTGACAGTTTTTGCTTTTTTACCTTTCCTTCTGATTGTCATTGCCTCGTTCACGAATGAGACGACTCTGATCCGCAACGGGTACAGCTTTTTCCCGGAGCATCTAAGCCTTGACGCCTACCGGTATATTAAGTCCTCGGCGTACATCTTCATCAGAGCCTATGGCGTCTCGTTTCTGGTTACGATCCTGGGAACCGCTATTGGACTGCTGATAACAAGTATGCTCGCTTATCCGATGTCGCGGTCCGATTTCAAATATCATAATCTGCTGGCGTTCGTCGTCTTCTTCACCATGCTGTTCAGCGGGGGGATCGTGCCTTCGTATATCATGTGGACCCAATATTTCCATATCAAAAATACGCTGTGGGCGCTGATTCTGCCCAATCTGCTGGCGAACGGCTTCAACGTCCTGCTGGTCCGCAACTATTTCAAGAATAATGTGCCGCTGGAGATTATCGAAGCCGCCCAGATCGACGGGGCCTCGGAGCTGCGGACCTTCTTCCGCATTATGCTTCCCCTGTCCATGCCGGTGATGGCTACCGTGGGGATGTTCATGGGCCTGGCCTATTGGAATGACTGGATCAATGCGCTATATTTTGTATCTAAGCCGCAATTATACGGCATTCAGAATCTGCTGATGCAGCTGATGAGCAACATCCAATTCCTCAATTCCGGCCAGGCCGGCAACGTACTGGGGGCGGAGTCCGTATCGCTGCCAAGCACGGCCGTGCGGATGGCGATGGCGGTTCTAGGCATTGTGCCCGTGCTGTTCGTTCTGCCGTTCATGCAGAAATACCTGACCCGCGGCGTGATTATTGGTGCGGTCAAAGGCTGACAGGCTGACAATAAATAGATGAAAAGGAGAATGCGCGATGAATGTGCAGGAGGTTATTGACCGGATTCTGCTCGATTGCTGCGGAGGACGCAAGCTGGAACAGACCTGTGATGTGCTTGCCAGCGGCAAGGAAGACATAGAGGTCACAGGGATTGTCACAACGTTCATGGCGACTGTGGATGTGATCAAGGAAGCCATTGCGCTTGGAGCGAACCTGATTATCACCCATGAGCCCACCTATTTTACCGGGATGGATGCGCTGGACTGGCTTCAGCAGGACCCGGTATATCTGGCCAAGAAGAAGCTGATTGATGAACACGGAATCACGATCTGGCGGTTCCATGACCACATGCACCTGGCAGATACCGACCGGATCTATGACGGTCTGCTCAAGGAGCTAGAGTGGGAGGACAAGAAGCTGGACGATAAGGATGCCTGGGGGTATCAGATCGAGGAGACCACCGTCGGTGACCTGGCAGGCTTCCTGAAGCAGCGGCTGGGCATGAAGGTGATTCAGATTGTCGGCAACCCGCAAGCAGCCTGTGCCCGTATCGGCATCCTGGTGGGAGGCGGAAGCCTTGGGCTGGGCCGGGAGCAAATGCCGATGGAGCTGATGCAGGAGAAGAACCTGGATGTGATGATCTGCGGCGATATTACAGAGTGGACCCTATGCGCTTACGTGAATGATGCCGCCATGCTGGGCATGAACAAAGCGATGATCGTAATCGGCCATGAGCGGTCTGAGGAGTGGGGCATGAAGTATATGGCGGAGTGGCTGACGCCGCTGGTGGACGGGCTTCCGGTCACATTCGTGGATGCGAAGGAACCGTTTGTGTATTTGTGAGCGGCCCTGCTTCTAACGGACTGAGATGCACTTATTGGATCACTAACCAATGTTTATCGGTGGAATATCCACCTATAAGGGCTGTGGTGCGACTAGGTTACTTGTGTTTAAAGTGACTTTTGTCCGCAATAACGGATCCTCAGTCCGTTACACAGAGCCGGACGACCCGCTGACCCAAAACGCAAAGCAGTCATTCACCGTTAACGGGAGAATTGCTGCTTTTTGCACAGGTTCTTTTTCATATCCATAGGTGTCCTCTTCTTCTATGTCTCAATTCTTCTTCCCATTCTCCACCAAATGCTCCACCGCAGCCCGCTCAATCGCCAGCCCCTCGGTGTAACGCTCCATATACAAGGCAAAACCCTCCACATCTGCGCTGACAGGAGCTACCTCCTGTCCTCTGGCATCCTGGAACACCTTGGCAGTCAGGTAATCCGCCAAGCTCTCTTGCGGCTCCTTATGCAGCATATAAGAGGCCAGAATCGCCATCCCCCAGGCGCCGCCCTCACCGGCCGTAGACAGGACCGAGACTGGAGTGTTCAGAGCGGCGGCACAGAGCTGTTGACCGACCCGCGGGGTTTTGAACAATCCGCCATGCGCCGAGATCCGTTCAATCGTTACCTGCTCCTGCTGGGTCAGCATATCCATCCCGAGCCTTAACGCAGCGAACGCGCTGAACAGATGCACTCGCATGAAGTTAGGCAGCGTGAAGCGGCTTTGCGGGGAACGGACGAACAGCGGACGGCCTTGGGCGAACCCGGTAATGTTCTCACCCGAATAATAGCCGTAGCTCAGCAAGCCGCCGCCATCCGCGTCCGCTTCCAGCGCTTGGTTGAACAGGACGCTGAATAACTGGTTCATATCAGGCTTCAGCCCCATGGCTTCATGGAATTCACGGAACAAGCCGAGCCAGGCGTTGATATCGCTGGAGCAGTTGTTCGCAAGCACCATGGCGACAGGGCTGCCGTCAGGTGTAGTCACGATATCAATCTCAGGGTACACCTTGGTTAAATCCTTCTCCAGCACGAACATGGCAAAAACCGACGTCCCTACGGAAAGATTACCGGTACGTTTGCTGACACTATTCGTAGCCACCATGCCTGTTCCGGCATCGCCTTCAGGGGGACAGAGCGGAATACCCGGCTGCAGGCTGCCGGATGGATCTAATAACAAGGCTCCGGCTTCACTCAGAGAACCGGCCTGTTCACCTGCTGTATACACTGTAGGCAGGATATCTGTGAGCTTCCAGGGGTAGCGCTTCACGGCTGCCAAGCCGGTGAACTGCTTCACCATATCTTCATTATATTGCTGCGCAGCTTCATCTATCGGGAACATTCCCGAGGCATCTCCGATGCCAATAGCCCTGCTGCCAGTCAGCAGGAAGTGAACATAACCCGACAGAGTTGTCATATAATCTATGCCGGTGACATGCTCCTCCTCGTCCAGAATCGCCTGATACAGGTGGGCGATGCTCCAGCGCTGCGGAATTTTGAAGCTGAATTGCTCCGTTAACCCGGAAGCAGCCCTGCCTGTAGTAGCATTGCGCCAGGTACGGAACGGAACCAGCAGCTCTCCGGCCTGATCCAGTGCAATATAACCCTGCATCATAGCAGAACAGCCAATGGAGCCGATGGTTTGCAAGGTTACGTTATAATTGCGCTCCACCTCTTGCTTCAATTGTCGATAGGTTGCTTGCAGCCCGTGAATCATGTCAGGGATAGAGTAGGTCCAATACCCGTCTATCAATTGATTCTCCCATTCATAGCTGCTGGAAGCGAGGGTCGCACAATGATGATCAATCAGTACAGCCTTGATTCGAGTGGACCCGAGTTCAATGCCAAGCGAGGTTTCTCCCCGGGCTATAGCCAGTGTAACAGGATGCTCCAAGATCACGCTTCCCCTCTCTGAATAAAATTATCCAGAATATAACATGAGAGAATAAAGTTGTACAGTGATACCGGACTTCTTTTCTCTAATCCGCTGTTGCAAATCTGCAATTCTCGCCCCGAAACAAAAATATTTTATTTTTTTTACTATTCATACAATTCCCTAAGTTGCATTCTGCTTACGTTTGCAGGATTCACCGCAGAGGCAAGGTCATTCCCGGATTGTTTTTGATGCGGCCAAGCTAAGCTGGTGGAAATAGTGTGGTTATTTTGCGACTCCCGGACAGAGCCAGTATTCCAGCATACCTCCGAAGCTTTAGTGAATAATTGCGCCTGAAATCAGGATATTCAGACCAGCCAGTCGCAAAAAAGCAACAGAAAAAAACCTTGAATTCAAGGCGTTTTGGAGCTATTGACCCGTTCTTTTTTCTGTAATACGATGACATTGCGAAATATTTCACAAGACAATGAAGACATGCGGAACAGCGATTATATTTTTTTTGGATAACGTAGTGAAAATATTCACATAAAGAGGAGCAGATGAAATGACAAAGGTAATATCAGCCTCAGCAGCAGCGGAACTTATCAAGGATGGGGATACAGTAGCAGCCAGCGGATTTGGATTATCCTGCTGGGCGGAAGAGATGGGGATTGCCATTGAAGACCGCTTCGTGCAGACCGGACAACCGAAGAATCTGACCGTCATGCACGCCAGTGCCGTCGGCAACCGCCGCGACAAGGGAATGAGCCACTTGGGCCATGAAGGCTTGATCAAACGCTGGATCGGCGGGATTGCCATTGCTTCCCCGGGGATGGCCAAGCTCATTGAAGAAGACAAATGCGAAGCGTACAACCTGCCCCAGGGTGTAATTACCCAGCTCTACCGGGAGATTGCAGCCAAGCGTCCGGGTGTGATCACCAAGGTAGGCATGGAGACCTTCGTGGATCCCCGGGTGGAAGGCGGCAAGATGTCTCCGTCAACGAAGGAAGACATTGTGAAGGTGATTGAACTGGAAGGCGAAGAGTGGCTGTTCTATAAGTCCTTCCCCATACAAGTCGGCTTGATCCGTGGAACCGTGGCGGATGAGAACGGCAATCTGACGCTTGAAAAAGAAGGCCTGCACATGGAGGTGCTGCCGATCGCCCAGGCGGTCCGCAACTCGGGAGGGATTGTCATCGCCCAGGTGGAGACGGTCGCCAAGAATGGCACCCTTAATCCAAAGGATGTTAAGGTTCCAGGAATTCTCGTAGATTACATCGTGGTTTCTACACCGGAGAATCATTACCAGACCGAGAACACGCAGTACAATCCGGCCTTCTCCGGTCATGTCAAGGTCCCTGTAGGCTCGATTGAAATCCTGCCGCTGGATGAGCGTAAGATCATCTCCCGCCGCACCGCTGTAGAGCTTCAGCCCAATACCATTTTGAATCTGGGCGTGGGTATTCCGGTGAATGTGGCGAACATTGCCGCAGAGGAGGGAGTTAGCGAACAGCTGATTTTGACCACTGAAGCAGGTTCCATCGGCGGGGTTCCCGCAGGACTGAAGGACTTCGGCCATGCGTACAACTCTGAGGCGATAGTCGATCATGACGCACAGTTCGATTTCTATGACGGCGGTGGCATTGACCTGTCCGTTCTGGGCTTGGCTCAAACCGATGAGTCCGGGAATGTAAATGTCAGCAAATTCGGCACTCGTGTAGCGGGCTGCGGCGGGTTCATCAATATCTCGCAAGCGGCCAAAAAACTGGTGTTCGCAGGTACCTTTACCGCCGGCGGGCTGCAGATCAGAGTCGAAGACGGGAAGCTGCACATCATTCAAGAGGGCAAAGCCAAAAAGTTCATCAAAAAGGTGCAGCAGATTACGTTCAGCGGTTCGTATGCCGCCAAGGTGGAGCAGCCGGTTGTCTATGTGACAGAGCGCGCAGTCTTTGAGCTTCTGAAGGGCAAAATGACGTTAACCGAAATCGCTCCAGGCATTGACCTGCAGACGGAGATTCTGGATCAGATGGAATTTGAACCGGTGATCTCACCCGATCTTAAGGTCATGGACCAGGCCATGTTCCGGGAGAACTGGGGGCAACTGAAGTCCATCATCGCTGATAAGCACCGGGTTCTAGTGGAAGTGTAGTCCGTAATACTTGATTGAATAAACCATACAAAAAAGGGATGATATCATGAATGTACAGTTGAACCGCTGGAGGATACTGATTGCCTCAACGATTATTAATATCTGTGTGGGAGCCATTTACGCTTTTAGTATCTTCGCTCTGCCGTTAACCAAGGTGTTCAGTGTGTCGATGCCGGATATTATGATTGCCTTCACCATTAATGCGGCGATCTCCCCGATTCCAATGATTCTGGGCGGGAAGCTGGTCGATAAAGGCGGAGCGAGGAAGGCCGTATTTATCGGAGGGGCCATGTTCGGGATCGGCTTCATTCTCTCCGGGCTCGCCACCGCACCCTGGATGCTGTATATCACCTACGGTATCATTACCGGCATAGGCCAAGGCATTGTATACTCCTCCACCATCGGGAACAGCGTCAAGCTCTTTCCGGACAAAAGAGGGATGGCCGCAGGGATTGTTACAGCCGGATACGGCGGCGGAACCATCGTTATCGCACCTATAGCCAACGCCTTAATCACCGGGAACGGTGTCCAGTCCGCACTCATCATGCTTGGTGCTGCCTTCCTGGTCATCATTCTAAGTCTTGGCCTGCTGGTTAAGCCGTCCCCGGTCGGTTATGCTCCTCCAGGCTGGACGCCTCCGGCGGCTGGCACAGGCAAGGGCGGAGTGAATATACCATGGAATGAAATGATCAAGAAGCCTTTATTTTACGTCATCGCCTGCCTGTTCCTGATCGGTGCCCTGTCAGGAATGATGGTCACCGCCAATGCTTCGGTCATCGGACAGAATATGTTCGGGCTGTCAGCCGCAGCCGCAGCGCTCTATGTCAGCTTATACTCTCTTAGTAACTGTATCGGCCGTGTATTCTGGGGGGCTGTGTCTGACAAAATCGGCCGGGTGAACTGTCTGCTTGTGATTTATCTAGTTATTGCTAGTATGATGTTGACTATAGCCTTGACGAACTCAGTCGCCGGATTTGCAGTAGCCATCGCAGGAATCGGCTTATGCTTCGGCGGAACGATGGGAATTTTCCCTTCTATAGTAGGGGAGAAATTCGGAATGAAATATTACGGCGTGAACTATGGGGTAACTTTTATCGGTTATTCGGGAGCCGCCTTCTTCGGACCAAGAATTGCTGGTAGCGTGGCAGCAGCCAATGACGGCGTGTTCACGAATGCTTTTTACATCGCACTGGTCATTTCCCTGGTGGGCTTCGCCTTAACCTTTGTCTACAAGGCTATGGAGAAGCAGAAGCCCGAGCCGGAAGTGGCTAAGGCTGCTTAAGATAGTTGTCTAAAGAGCATTTAAGATTTATACGAAAAGCGGATTAAATTAAAGAAATCTGTTGACAACAGCGGCCGGAAGTTCAAATTTTACCGCAGCGACAAATAGGCTTCAAGACCAAATTTTTTAATACATGGAGGTAATATAGAATGTCGATTACACAACTATTAGGTATTAAATATCCAATTTTCCAGGGCGGTATGGCTCAAATCGCGGTTTCCCCGCTGGTAGGCGCGGTATCCAATGCAGGCGGGCTGGGCATCATCGGTTCAGGCGGATTTACCGCCGACCGTCTCCGTGACGAGATTCGCAAGGTCAAAGCAAGCACCACTAAGCCTTTTGCCGTCAACCTGATGCTCATGATGAACAACATTCCTGAACTGATCCAGGTTATCATCGAAGAAGGCGTGAAAATTGTAACTACAGGCGCAGGTACACCTGCTCCATATATGCAAGTTCTGAAAGAAAATGGAATTATCGTCATTCCGGTAGTCCCTTCCGTCAAAATCGCCAAGAAAATGGAAGCTCTGGGTGTGGATGCGATTGTGGCCGAGGGAACCGAAGCTGGCGGACATGTGGGCGAAACTACGACGATGGCTCTGCTGCCGCAAGTAGCCAGTGCCGTGTCTATTCCGGTGATTGGTGCCGGCGGGATTGCGGATGGCCGTGGGGTTGCCGCAGCCTTCGCTCTGGGCGCTCAAGGGGTGCAGGTGGGAACCAGATTCCTGGCTACTGTGGAATGTCCTACTCACGAGAACTTCAAGCTGGCTGTCATTTCTGCGGATGATACAAGCACAACCGTTACCGGCCGCAGCCTGGGAGGCCCAGTACGAAGCATTAAGAACAGTATGATTACCGAATTCCTCAGACTGGAGAATGAGAAAGCCTCCCGGGAAGAGTTAGAGACCCTAAGCCTGGGCTCGCTGCGCAGAGCTGTATTTGAAGGAGATACCGATACCGGCTCCGTCATGGCTGGTCAGATCTGCGGGATGGTCAACAAGATCACGACCGTTGAAGAGATGATCACCACCATGTTCGCAGAGGCGCAGGAAGTCATGGACAAGCTGGGCAAAGTAACCTTTGAAGCCGTGGTTCATGCCTAATTAAGGTTTTGATCTGCATTAGCCAAGTGGTATCATTTAATAATGATGCTGTTTGGCTTTTTGTTTTAATATCAAGGGATAGGACGGGTGAAATTGACCAAAAAAAACAAAAATGCAGGTAAACCTTCCATAGACGAATTCATTGAAGAATATCCTTCCACGTTATTTGTCACCGATCCGAGCGGCAATATCTTAATCTCCAATGAATTTACCGCGTTGACCATAGGCATTCATCTGGAAGAGCTGTTGAAGGCTAATGTCCAGGATCTGGTAAAAGCAGGCTATTACGGCCATTCGATTACGATGGAGGCGATTGAGACGAAGCAGAAGGTCTCAAGGACCGTCAATACCTCTAGAGGATTCCATGTCTTCTCGTCCGCGATTCCCATTCTGGATAAGGATGGCGAAGTGCAGCTGGTAGTTACCACCTCCAATGAATTCAGCCAGGATCATACCTATGCTGAAGCGAGCGGGCCGGTAGCCCGGCAGACGCGTAAGCAATTGGGCGATCCCGCAGCGGAGAAGAAGAAAGGAATTGTCGCGGAGAGCCTGGCCATGAAGCAGATTATCAAGGTCTGCAACCAGATCGCCTCCTATGACAGCAAGGTGTTAATCTATGGTGAATCCGGCACAGGCAAAGAGGTGATCGCCAAATATATTCATCTCAAAAGCGAGAAGTGGAAGGGGCCCTTCATTGCGATTAACTGTGCAGCGATTGCCCCGGCTTTGTTCGAATATGAATTGTTTGGCTATGAGAAGGGGGTCCTGGAGGGGCAGACCGAAGTCAAGACAGGCATGATTGAGATCGCGAATGGCGGGGTTCTCTTCCTCGATGAAATCGCAGATTTGCCTCTTGAGATGCAGGCCAAATTATTGCGGGTGCTGGAGAATAATGAAGTGAGACGCGTCGGCGGCATCACGAATATTCCGGTCAATTGCCGGATCATCTCCGCTACCAACCGGGATCTGTGGAGTCTGGTGAAGAAAGGGCTGTTCCGCGAAGACCTCTACTACCGGATTAATGTGATCCCGATTCATATTCCGCCGCTGCGCAACCGGAAGCTGGACCTTGTAGGGTTAATCTCCAGCTTCATCGCCAGCTTCAATCAGATGTACGGTAAGAAATATGTCTTAAGTGCCGAAGAGTTCGATCAGATGCTGAATCAGCCTTGGCACGGGAATGTGAGAGAGTTAAGGAATTATATCGAGAGACTGGTTGTTACAGAGCAGGTGGGCCCCAGCCAGCCGGAAGAGGACCCGATTGGCGACTGGTTCTCCCTCGACCATTTCATTGAGAAGAATATCCAGCAGTTATCCTCACTGAAGGATTTCACGGCAGTTGCAGAGGGGCATTATATCAAAAAAGTGCTGAAGGATTGTTCCGGGAACGGTACAGAAGCGGCCAAGAAATTAAGTGTGGACCGGTCGGTGATTTACAGAAAGCTGAAGAAGATGGACGAGGTGCTGCGCAATTAAATGAACCATTTTCCAGGTTAAGGCGTATTACCTACTATGCCTATTAATCTATGGAAATGGAGTGAAGTGAATGAAATTGTCAATGTTGCGCCGCCGTTCCGCCTTGTGGACGAAGACTGTACTGACGGCTGCCCTGGTTCTGACGCTTACGGCCCCGGCCGTACAGGCGGCCGCTGTTCCTGCTGCTTCTGCCCCTCCCGCAGCCACCGCTGCAGCGGTCAAGCCGCTGACTACAGAGAATGCTGCGGCCTTCCTCAAACAATTCTTCAGTTCGGATGAAGTGAAAGCACAGCTCGCCGGTGCGGTTGTCGTGGTGGTCAAGGATGGCAAGACAGTAATCGAAGAAGGCTTCGGATTCGCGGATAAGGCTGCCAAAAGCAAGGTGGACCCTGACCAAACCGTCTTCCGCCTGGCCTCGGTATCCAAAACCTTCACCGCCGCCGCTGCTATGCAATTAGTTGAGCAGGGCAAACTGGATTTGAAAGCGGATTTCCAGACCTATACCGGGCCGATGTCCTTCGATAATCCCTTCGGTGTTCCGGTAACGGTGGAGAACCTGCTGACCCACACTACCGGCTTCCGCATTCAGGACCCTCAGCCGGAGGATATCAATGATAATTTCACCGCCAAGGTGTCGATTGAGGATTATGTGGTGAAGCATATGCCGCCGGTTGTGCGTGAGCCGGGTACTTCGTACATGTATGACAACTTCGCTTCGCTGCTGCTTGGTCTGGTGGTGGAGAAGGCCAGCGGGATGGCCTTTGAGGATTATATGGCGAAGAACGTGTTCGCCCCGCTGAATATGAATTCAAGCGGCTACCTGCTGGAAGGCAAGCTGAAGGATAAACTTGCTACAGCCTATGATGCGACCGGCAAGGCGCTTGATCTGTATACAGTCACTCCAACCGTCATGCCGCATGGAGGCATGTTGTCTACCGCTGGTGATGTCGGCAAGTTCATGACCGCTTTTCTGAACGGGGGGACGCTGGGCAACAACCGCATTCTTGCTGCAAGTTCAGTAGACGCTATGAAGGAATACCGGTCGTCCATTCACCCTTTGCTGCCGAACACGACCTACGGATTTGAAGCACCGATTCAGCTTCCGGGCGCTGGCAGCAGCTCCAAGATTATTACCAAGGCCGGGGACCTGATCGGCTTCAGCTCGTATATGTTCCTGATTCCAGAGCAGAACACCGGGGTGTTCATCGGCTATAATCAGCAAAGTGCCCTGCGCGAGCTGTTCTACCCGGCGTTTATCCAGACCTTCTTCCCGCAATACGCCGCACCGGCGAAGCTGGACAGCTTCAAGCCGCTGAGCGCAGCAGCTCTGGATGGATTCGCCGGCTATTATATGGATCTTCGTCTCAAAAGTCTGGTGTCCACCGTTGCGGTACAAGATGGTGCGCTAACTATAAGTGACGCCCTGCTGGGCAGCCGCAAGCTGCGTCAGGTGGACGATAATCTGTTCGTCGATGAGCTTACCAAGAAATTTACCGGCTTTGAATTGAACGCAGACGGACAAAGCACTTATCTGAAGGAGCCATACCTCAATCCTTACAGCTATGAGCAAAAAGGACCGGACGGTGTCGGTTATGCCGACGTTCCTGCAAGCCATCCATATGCCACTCCGGTTATGATGCTGCAATCGCTCGGTTATCTGCCGAATGATGCGACGCTAAGCTTCGAGCCGGATGCGGGAATCACCCGCGCGGAGTATGTGCGGCTGATGCTGGAGAGCAGCGGGGTCAAAGAGAGCAAGACCGCTAAGCTGGCGTTCGCAGATCTGCAGGGGCATCCTGCTGCCGGTTATGTGCAGATGGCTGTTGAGCTTGGAATGGTGCTCGGCACCGCAGACGGTAAGTTCCAGCCCGACCGTGTCATTACCCGCCAGGAGGCGGCGGTAATGGTATGGAGACTGCTTACTGCGCAGTACCCGGATAAGCTGTTCCAGAAGGTCAAGCTGGCCGGGAACACCGATAAATGGGCGGTTCCGGCCGTGAAGATGTCCGTGGCCTTGGGCCTGTACGGACCCGACTTCAAGCCGGATGCCAAAGGCGCTGTGGATTACAAGTCCAGAGAAGCACTGAGCAAGAAGGAGAATGCTGCCATTCTGTATGCGCTCTTCACCAACCCGCTCAACCAGATCGTCGCCGGGTTGACGGAGAAGCCTGCGGAAGCGGGCAAATAATCGCTGTGGATAGCAGCAGGCTCCAGCATTAGTAGGCTGGAGTCTTGGGATGAAGCTTACCTGCGGGAAGCTTGCATATTAATGGGACCGGCCAATGGGCCGGTCCTGTTTCGTTGTTAAAGAGATTGTAATATCCACGAATCCCTCTGATCCTGCGGAAGTCGACGGTACGGACAGTTCGGGGTAATGAGAGGGATAAATGCCTCTGATCCCGCCGGAAGTGGGCGGGTACGGGAAAATGAGAGGGATAAATGCCTCTCATCCCGCTGGAAGTGGGCGGTACGGGAAAATGAGAGGGATAAATCCCTCTGATCTCGCCGAAAGTAGGCGGTATGGGTGAATGAGAGGGATAAATCCCTCTGATCCCGCCGGAAGTAGGCGGTACGTGAAAATGAGAGGGATAAATCCCTCTGATTCCGCCGGAAGTTGGTGGTACGTGAGAAGGAGAGGGATAAATCCCTCTGATTCCGCCGGAAGTGGGCGGTACGTGAAAATGAGAGGGATAAATCCCTCTGATCCCGCCGGAAGTAGGCGGTACGTGAAAATGAGAGGGATAAATCCCTCTGATCCCGCCGGAAGTAGGTGGTAAGGGAAAATGAAAGGGATAAGTCCCTCTGATCCCGCCGGAAGTAGGCGGTACGGAAGGATGAGAGGGATAAATCCCTCTGATTCCGCCGGAAGTGGGCGGTACGTGAAAATGAGAGGGATAAATCCCTCTCATTCCGCCGAAAGTTGGTGCAGAAGTGCACTTGAATTAGTCTAAGGTGGGCAGTGAGCGGAAATGAGGAGCACTAGTGCACCTGAATCGGCCGAAAGTGGGCGGTAAGCAGAAATGAGGAGCACTAGTGCACTTGAATTAGTCTAAGGTGGGCGGCAAGAGGAAATGAGGAGCACTAGTGCACCTGAATCGGCTGAAAGTGGGCGGCAAGCGTGAAGGAGGAGCACTAGTGCACCTGAATAGGCTGAAAGTGGGCAGTGAGCGGAAAGGAAGAGCAAAAGTGCACCTGAATCGGCTGAAAGTGGGTGGCGAGCGGAAATGAGGAGCACTAGTGCACCTGAATCGGCTGAAAGTGGGCGGTGAGCGTAAAGGAAGAGCAAGGAGGAGCAAAAAGTGCACCAAAATGGCCCCGGCCCTGTCTTCTCAGACAAGTCCGGGGCCATCAGTTCATTTCAGGTTACCTAGCGCTGTGCCGATTCGGCCCCCAGGCAGTGCAGCCACTCTACCAGTTCAGTGGCGTTGCTGCGCCTCGCGGCGTCCAGGGGAGTAAGGCCGTCCCACCCGGAGATCCAGTTCAGCTCCGCCCCGCGGCTGAGCAGGTATTCGGCCGCACTTCGTTGTCCGCCATGGCAGGCGCACCAGAAAGCGACGGTCAGCTCGTCCGGGGATGAAGCTGCGCTTGCTCCCCAAGGATAACTCCGGGAGAGCAAGTCACCGGCGAAATGGGCCTCCATCAGACCAATGAGACCAAGGGCAGCAGCATGCCAGAGCGCGGGCTTAGCCCCGCGCTCAATCAGCCGATGCGCCGCCTTCCACTGGGCGAACGCCACCGCGTCGTCCAGCGGTGTGCCACCGGCGATGACTGCGCCGGAGGCCTCGATGTCGGCCCCGGCATCGAGCAGGAGGTCGAGCACCTCGACATCATCGCAGCTCGCCGCCCAGTGCAGCGGCGTCTCGTTGTGATGCCCGTTGAACCGGGCATTCAACTCGGCCCCGGCCTCAATCAGCGCGGTTACAACCGCTGCGTTGTTGGGGAAATGCCCCGGCCAATCGGTGGCAATATGCAGCAGGGTGCGGGACCCTCCGCTGGATGTTCCCTCGCTGTTATAAGCGTTGCTAGTACCAGCGCCGCTTGTCCCTTCGCTGCCCGCACTCTCCTCGCCGGTTTCGGTAATCCTTGCTGTAACCAGCCCGGGATTCCCGGCAAGCAACCGCTTTAGCGAAGAGACGTCGCCCGTATGAATCGCTTCAACAACAGAAATCACCAGCGGGTCCTCACTAGCCATCCAAATGATATTCTTGTCGCTCATGAGATCAATCCCTCCGTATATCACCATCGGACCCGGCCACCAGGCAACAATTCTGGGTGCAGCCTGCAATAGTATCGGCTTATCCGTATATTGACTGTAGTATAACCTCCTTACGCTTCGTATTCAATTTCACGTACGCTTTGCGTTCAATTAAGCTTCGCATTCAATTTCATGTACGCTTCGCGTTCAATTGTGCTTCGGATTCAATTTCACTTACGCTTCGCATTCAATTACGCTATTCCCTCACCTGCGCACGCCTTCAACTTCACACTCGCTCTGCCCGAAGCATCCCTGCGGCTGCGGTTCTTCACTGACTACAGGCCCGTTCGGAACTCCGGTATTTACCGCAACTGTACCTATTCACTGACCTCAGGTCCGCCCAGCACCCCGGTACTTACCGCATCGGTGAAGGTATCGGTGGTGTGGAAGGAATAGGAATGCTGGCCGGGAGGCAGCTTGGTCTTGTATTGATAGATTCGGCCGTCGGCGTAATTCGTGTCTGCCGGATTCACAGGCTGCATCTTCCGGATCACGCCGTCCAGAACAAGCTCCATTACAAAGGGAGGCTGATTGTCTGCATCGGTATAGGTTACATTGAAGGTGAATTCGGTCTGCGGAGTGCCTGCTGCGAGATCCACCCCTCCTGAGGTTAAGGTCGGCGCACTCCCGCTGACTTTGTTGGTCGCCTTGATCTCGTCAATCAGCATTTGCCCCGGAGTGACTGAATTTTGCTTCAGCCATATCGACATCTTCACGGTCTTCTTGTCGATGGCCGGGGAGAGGGCATTGAGGTCGAATTGCAGATCACTCCAAGAGGAAGGAACCTCGATCCAGCCTCCGGTCAGATTGTACGTTCTCTTGCCGTCATTGATCTCAATCCGTGTCCGTAAGTCAGGGGAGGCGGGATTTTTCAGCGTAAGATTCAGATATTGATAGCCGCTCAGATCGACCACATCGTTCCACGGCTGGAATTTGGCTGCTGAATTCACACTGGCCGGCGTCTGGGCGAATTGGCCCGCAGAGCGTCCATCGGCGGTAAGCTTGGTGAACGTTCCCGTGCCGCCATTCTGATTATACCAGTTGACCCAGGTGGTGTTGGCCGCAGAACCGCCCCAGAACCCGGCCCCGCCGAAATCATCATATAACAGCGGAGTAGAAGGGTCCGGCAACGGTGGAGCTACGGTGTAATGGGTGGAACTGTAGGTGTACCCGCCGGAAGGAGCCTTGGCGCGGACATCCACTCTCCGGTTGGTATAAGGCAAGGACTGACTCTCATCAATGACCGCAGCGTAGACGGTGCCGCTCACTGTGGAATATACGTTACCGGAGACCGTCATGGGCTGATAAGGCAAGCCGGTTGCCGCATATTCAACATTGCTCAGACCCTCCCCCGCACGCGCGAATACCGTTACATTGCCCCGCACCCAGTCTCCAATCACCGGAGAGAGGACCGGCAAGGCAGGCGGTACCTCATCATGATCTGCACCTGTCCCCGGAGTGGCGCTTAATCCCATGACCGTATAGAGCAGTCCGGCTTGAATGCTAATACTGAATTCATTGTACCGCCACTGATTCGTATCATCCAGATAGAGGGAACGGTCCTCATACCACGGACTTACACTGCTTTTATTCTTGGGGTCCTTCATATTGGGTCCGCTGACCATCGCCCCCGGAAGGATAATCCCGGTGTCACCCGCAGTATTGGATTCCTCATTGTAGCGGGTATGCGGGAACATCACATGATGGGTGCCAATACCCGATACCCAGCTGATGTTCCACGGATTCTCCCCGAACACCCAGTACATTCCCTTCACCACTGCCTGAAGTGCTGCCGGATCACCGAATAATTCATAATACCGCAGCATGTCCCCCAGATAAGAAGCATGAGGTTCGTTGACCCCGAAGTTCTTGAACTGGTTCAGGACCCCATACGGGGTATCATCGGTCATGGAGATGAAGTAATCGGCTTGCCCCTTGAGCAGGCTGTGAATATGAGACTGCGTTGCAGCATCGGCAACCGGATAGAATTCAGCCATGGACAACGGGCTCATATCCCAGTAGTTCGTGGAGGAGATGTCGCCCAGGGTTAAGGTGTTAATCGTAGTTGTGGCGGCATTCTTATACCGGGTATCACCGGTCAGCAGATACAGCTCCACATCTGCCAGCAGCTTGGAATTGGGGATGCCTCCTCTGGTGGAATAAGATCCGATCGGACCGTCAGGGTTGGCAACCACATATTCATAAAAGGTGACCGCGGCGCTCTCGCATTGATTGGCGAAATCCGTCAGCGCTGCAATCTGAGCGGAAGCGATATCGCCTTCGCTTATGGCGGTGCGGATGGCCCGCGCGGTGGCGGCCAGCGTCCCTGCGGACTTGGCGGAGCCGCCGACACTAAGGTCTGTCAGTTTGCGGTCATCGGCGGTGCCAGAGATGTTGTCGGTAGATTTCTCAGGATGGACGAATGAAGCGTTGTTCCGCAGATTATACATCGCCCCGCCGAGCTGATCGGCGAACTTAATGAGGTACTCGCTGCCGAATACTGCCTCATCGACCAGATCCGGGATACCATTGCTGTCGTTATCGTACTTCACGCTGTCATGGTTAGCATACCGTGTATAGGCCAAAGCGATCTCCGCACCGACCCATTGGTTGCCGCCGTATTTGCCGTAGTCTCCGGCATCATACCAGCTTCCCGTCAGATCATAATGGGTAGTGCCGTCCGCTGACTGGGCATCATCCAGATGACCGGCGTCATGGTAGAGCTTGGCGGAAGGAGCGACGCTGCTGTAGCCTGCCGGATAAGCATCACTGGTTGCTACGGAGGCACGTTGAAGCCGATAGAAGGCCGTCATTTCATCCTTATATTGATCCCACAGATTCGGAGCGATCTCAAAAGAGTAGGAATACACCTGATTACTCCGCACTCGATATTGGTTCCCCGGATCAGTGACGGGTGTGAAGCCGATGGAGTAGACATGCTTGTTCCAATGCAGTCCCTCGTAGGTCATAGTGCCTGAATAGACCACATTCGTCCCGTCGAGTATTTCATAAGTGGCGTCTGTAACGGTGGTGTCGGAGATGAATTTGGCGTTCTTGACATCGTCTGCGCTGTAACCGGCCTGGCTCACAACAATGTCTATCACCGAAGCAGCCTGGACTACGCTCAGATTGTGCACCCCGGTGGAGACTTCATCCGAGGTCGTATCTGTAGTGCGGAAATAGTAGGAATGGGACCCGGCCGGAAGCTTCGTCATGTACCTATAGGTTTTGCCGTCGGTGTAGGTGACATCGGCGGGGTCCGTCTCGCGCATAGCATAGGCTGTGTCATCAAGGATGACCTGGACGGCAAAGGGCGCCTCATTATCCGGGTCGGTATATGTGGCTTCGAAGGTGAAATTAGTATTCTGGTTGTAGCTGCCGTCCGTATTGGCTGTCATCCCTGCCGGGCTTAGCTGGGGAGCAGACCCGCTGGATGCGGTAGTGAACACAATATCATCGACCAGCATCTCCCCGTAAGTTCCGCCGGCTTGTCTCAGCCAGATTTCCAGCTTCACCTTCTTCTTCTGAATCTTGGGCGACAAGGCATCCAGATCGAACTGCAGATCGGTCCAGGCCGCCGTGGCCGGAACATACCCTCCGGTCAGATTGTAATTGGTAATCCCGTCGCTGATCACAACACGAATGAGGGACTGGGCATACCCTGCATTGTTCAGGGACAGATTCATATAACGGTAGCCGGAGAGGTCGAAGGTCTCGTTCATCGGCTGAAACTTGGCCCAGGAGGAAGAGGAGCTTGGGGTTTGCGTGAATTTTCCAATGGTGCGGGTGCCTTGGGTGGTCTTGCTGAAGGTTCCGCTGCCGCCGCTCTGATTGAACCAGTTGGTCCAGTTCTGCTTGAACACGCCTCCGCCGGCGAAATTATCATATAAGAGAGGGTGAGCGGGACCCGGCAAGGGGGCCACAGCAGCGGCGGCAGGCCGGGGAGACAGAGCAACACTGCATAGAATTAACAACAGACTGAGGCTTACAGATACGAACTTGTTAAATCTCTGGGGGAATGGACTTCGGATGAACATCGTAGAACCTCCTCATAATGGAATATCGTTAACCCGGCTCTCCTTTCTTTTATATGAAAACGCTTGCAAAAGTAGCATAAAAGAGTTACTATCACTAATCCATGATGAATTACAGGAAATATGTGATCTATACTAGGGGTGTAAAGGTGCGGTACCTACGGATCGGGGGACGAATGGAGGCTGGCGGCACAACATGCGGAAATAGATCACAGAAAAGCGGAAATAGATCATCTACGCTTATTTATTGCAAGTGTACTGTGGTACACAGAAGGACCTGAAGCTGCCTGGCGATGAATTGGCAATCGAAAGAGGGGGACATCATGTATAAAATTCTCGTTGTGGATGATGAGCCGAGAGTGAGTGCAGGGATCCGGAATTTCCTGCTCACTTCGGAGTTGAACATCACGGAGGTGGAGACGGCCATCAATGGCTTTGAGGCGATTGACTACTTACGGATGGACCATTATGATCTGGTGCTGACCGATATCCAGATGGGCCGGATGAGTGGGATTGAATTAATGGAGAATATCTATATGGAGCAGTGGAATGTTCCGGTAATTGTCATTTCGGCCCATGAGAAATTTGATTTCGCCAAAAAATCGCTCCGGCTGGGAGCCAAGGATTATCTGGTGAAGCCGGTGGAGCGGACGGAGCTGCTGCGGGTGGTCCGCAAAGCGTTAACCCAGAAGGAGCTTCCGGTGACAAGCCCGCAGGCGGAGCACCATCACATCCGGGAGCATTCCCGGCGCGACGAGTGGCTGATGGAGCTGGTCACCGAGCCGAATCTGACGCCGCAGGATATTCAAGAGATCACCGGCGAATTAGGCGGCCTGCTGCAAGGACCCTATTTCGGAGTGATCACCATCCGTATAGATTACAGCCAGGCCGGATTCAGCCGTCAGCAGGTTACGCTGCATGACCGCAAGCTGCTGAAATATGCCGCCCTCAACATTATGAACGAGACGTTATCCGAATGGGATGGCATCACCTTCAACGGCTTCGGCCATTCGATCATCAGCATCATCCAGTTATCCGCTGAGGATATGGGTGATCCCCAGGTTAGAGTGCACTCGCAGATCCAGATGATCGGGCAGATGATCGCCATGAACCTGAAGCAGCATTTGAATGCGGAGGCCATTATCGGACTCAGCACACTTGGCGGGGGTATCTCCACACTTCCCGGACTGCTGGAAGAAGCGGATACGGCTGCCGGGCGGAGCACTGTTCATCCCGGGCAAAAGGTGTTCTATTATGGCGATATCGCCATGCAGGAGCAGCTGAGCAGAGGGAAGCAGGAGCCGGATTCGGCGCAACAGCAACCACTGCAGGACCCGGACGGAGACCCGAGTGTAATCTCACGGATTACAAGCTACATCCAGAACCATTACCGGAATCCGGCGCTGAAGATCCAGGATATTTCCGAGGAGGTCCACTTCAGCGCGGCTCATCTGGGTTATATTTTCAAGCGCGAGATGAAGACCAACCTCTGGGACTACGTGACCACCCTGCGGATGGAGGAGGCCAAGCGTCTTATGATGGCTACGGACAAGAAGCGGTATGAAGTTGCCTATGCGGTAGGGTATGAATCGCCGGAGCACTTCAGCCGGATGTTCAAGCGGGTGCTGGGCCTCACTCCGGCAGAATTCCGCAAACAGGCCAGAGGAGGGGACCGGGCTGAAGCCGAAACTTAAACTTAAACTCAAGCTCAAACATAAGGTCATCCTCGCCTTCCTGCTCTGCATCGTGCTCCCTTTCCTGGTGGTGGGCTGGATTTCAGCGTATGTGGCGCTTCACACGATTAAGGAAGAGGTCGGCAGTACCACTCTGCAGCTGGTGAAACAGAATCATGTCACGCTGGACAAAACGATATCGGCGATCAATGACCGGACGATTACGCTGCTGGATAATCATTTTTTCAGCAACCCGGCGGGGTACAGCTTCTGGACCGGAATTGATACCCTGAATGAGATCCAGCAGGCTGACAACATTCTGGAGAGCTGGTCTACCGGCGGTACGGAATATGCGATATATATGAAGAACATTGAGCGCAGGGATACGCCGTTCGATCTGTCCCACAAGACCAAAGGGTTCAAATATCTGGACCAGGTGAACAGCGGATTGCCGGATGTGATGGTCAAGCAGATGGATGTCAGCGGGGCAGGGGCGCTGCGCGTCATTCCTTTAGCTTCGGGCGAGCGGACGGTCTCCTTCATGCGCAGTATTCTGAACCCGCGGAATTATAACGAGGTGATCGGGCTGCTGGTCGTCCATAAGGTTGAGGTGATGCTGACCCGGGATATGGTCTCGGTGGAGCTGCCTGCTGCGGCCGGAGCCTTCTTATTCAATGATAACGGGGAACTGCTGATGTCCACCGGGTCAGGCAGCATTTCTGCGGCTGAGATCGGCAAGAACATCGACCCGGACGCCGCTTACGGTTATACCTTCGCCCAGGAAGGCGGGGAGGAGTGGCTCTATGCGTATTCGGACAGCTCCAGATTCCACACCCGGTTATTGTACAAAATCCCGCTGGCATCCATTACCGGCAAGCAAGTCTGGTTTCAAAAGCTGCTGGTGCTGATCTCCTTTGTGTTTCTGGCTTTTGTCCTGATGTTTGTTCTCTATCTGGTCAGACTTGTCGTCAAACCGGTCGTGAAGCTCGTCTCTGTGATGAAAATTTATGAGCCCGGCATCAAGCTGCCGCTATCCGAGGAGCCGCTCCGGCATGATGAATTCGGCATTCTCCAGGGATCATTCGTGAAAATGACCCGCAGGCTGGATCATTCGATTGAAGAGAACTACGGGATGAAGCTGAAGCAGAAGGAATATGAGCTGCTGATGCTCCAATCCCAGATTACCCCCCATTATCTGTACAATACCCTGGACTCAATCTACTGGTATGCCCTGGATAGCGGAAATAGCGAGGTGGGCGAGATGGTCAGGGACTTGTCCATGCTACTGCGCATCGGGCTTAGCCGGGGCCGGACGATGATTACTGCCGGGGAAGAACTCGAACATGCCCAGGCGTATACCCGGCTGCAAACCAAACGTTATCCGGGTACCTTTGAAGTCTGGTGGCAGATTGATGATTCCTTGAGGGACTATGAGACACCGAAGGTTATCATCCAGCCGCTGATCGAGAATGCCATTCTTCACGGCGTACGCGGGATGGACGGCGAAGGAGAGATCCGGGTATCTGCGGTTCAGGCAGAAGGAACGATCCGCTTCATCGTAGAGGATAACGGGCATCTGCCGGTAGATCTGGAGGAGCTTGCCGCCATCCTGCGGGAAGAGCATAGTGCAAGAGGTTACGGCATCCGCAACGTGCACCAGCGAATTCAGCTCCATTACGGGGAGGCCTACGGGTTAACCTATGAGCGAAGCGTGGAGGGATGGACACGGGCCATCATCACCTTGCCGCTGCGCCGGACGAAGACCGAACCTGCCGGTAACTGAGTGATAAAAGATCACGTTTTTACGGGAATCCATCATCGAAGCGGTGGCAGGATGGTTCTATAATTAGTCCATGAAAGGAGTAATGGACATGAGCAGAACCACCGGATTCTCAAGATTCATCCATGCCATGTGGAAGTACAAGGCGCTGACACTAATGCTGCTGCCAGCGGTGCTTGTCCTGCTGGCGCACAGCTATCTGCCGATGTTCGGCATCTTTATTGCCTTCAAGAATGTGAATTATCTGGACGGGATTTGGGGCAGCCCCTGGGTAGGCTTCGATAATTTCCAGTTCCTGTTCTCCTCGGGGGATATGTGGAGAATTGTAAGAAACACGCTTTTGTACAGCTTGACCTTCATGATTATGAACCTGGTGCTGTCGGTATCCATTGCGGTAGCCATCAATGAGATCCGGCGGCGGCTGCTGGCGAAGGTGTACCAGAGCTTCATCATCCTGCCGCACTTCCTGTCCATGGTAGTGGTGAGTTATCTCGTATACGCTTTCCTGCAGCCGGATCACGGCTTCATCAATGCCACAGTGCTTAAGGCCTTCGGGCAAGACCCGGTCTTCTGGTACTCGGAGAAGGAATATTGGCCTTACATCCTGGTGTTCGTCAACGCCTGGAAGCATGCAGGCTTCGGCGCAGTGATCTATATCGCGGCGATTGCCGGCATTGATCCGGAATATTACGAGGCGGCGCTGATTGACGGGGCTTCCAAGTGGAAGCAGATTACGCATATCACGCTCCCTTTTATCCGGCCGGTCATCATTATTATGACGATTCTGTCCATGGGCAGCATCTTCAGCTCTGACTTCGGACTGTTCTTCCAGGTGCCCATGAATTCAGGAGCGCTGTATCCGGTAACAGATACCGTTGATACGTATGTCTACCGTGCCCTGATGCAATTGAATGATATCGGAATGTCCTCGGCAACGGCGCTGGTCCAATCGGTGGTAGGCTTCATTATGGTTATTGCCACGAACAGTATGGTAAGACGGATTGACCGGGAACAGGCACTATTCTAATCAAAGGAGAATCCTCATGGCGAATGACACCAGCAGCCCGATCGGCGGAAACTCCGCATTGTCAAATGTACTTTTAAATCTGGCCTTTGTGATCCTCTCACTCCTTTGCTTCATGCCTGTTCTGCTTGTCATTATCGTCTCCTTCACCGACGGGCAGTCCATTCTGACTCAGGGGTACAGCTTCCTTCCGAATAAGTGGTCCTTCATTGCCTATGAATCCATCTTTAAGGATTGGATGACCATTGTGTCGGGATATCGGGTGAGTTTCACTATCACTATTGTAGGTACAGCGCTTAGCGTGCTGCTCATGGCGCTATATGCTTATCCCATCTCTCGTGCGGATTATCCGTTCCGTAATGTGTTCACCTTCTTCCTGTTCTTCACGATGCTGTTCAATGGCGGGATGGTCAGCAGATACCTGATCTACACACAAGCGCTGCATATCAAGGATTCGTATATGGCGCTGATTCTGCCCATGCTGATTGTGCCGTTCAACGTTATTATTATGCGGACCTTCTTCCAGACGACCATTCATCCTGCGGTGATCGAATCGGCCAGAATTGACGGTGCGGGGGAGCTGAGAATCTTCCTGCGGATCGTTCTGCCGCTCTCGTTGCCGGTCCTGGCGACCATGGCCTTGTTCAGTACCATCGGTTATTGGAACGACTGGTTCAATGCGCTGTTGTATATCACCAGCGAGGATAAGTATCCGCTGCAGTATCTGATGATGCGTGTCCTCAACGATGTGCAGTACCTGCGCAATAATGTGGAGCTGGCCGCGCAGAATCCCAATATGATGAAGAACCTTCCGAACGAATCCCTGCAGATGGCGATGGCGGTGATCGGGATGGGACCGATTCTGATTGCGTATCCGTTCTTTCAGAAGTATTTTGTCAAAGGCCTGACGGTCGGGGCAGTAAAAGGTTAAAGCGTGGTGGAACCGGCACTCAGCACATCTGGCTGCCGTTCTATATAAGCAACATCATACAGGGAGGGTTCATATGACAAAGTTAAAAGGGCGCAGAACGCTATTCACGGCGATGGCTCTAATTCTGGCATTATCCTTGCAAGCATGCTCAGGCGGTAATAACGGGGGTTCTGCCGAACCGTCGGCTTCAAGCGGGGCAGCTGGTACGAACAGCACGAGCAGTACTGGCAGTCCAGAGCCTGCTGGCGGTGCGGAAGCACTCAAGCCCTACGAGGTATCCATTATCTACTTCGGGGCGCCGCAGCGGGATGACGCACTGGTCGAAGCCAAGCTCAGTGAATATTTCAAAGAGAAATTCAATGCCACCGTGGATCTGCAGCCGATTGCATCCAGTGAATACAAGCAGAAGACCGAGCTGATGCTCAATGCCGGAGAGCCGATGGACCTAGTATTCACCGCGTCCTGGCTTAATTTCTTCGGTAACGTGGCCAAGGGCGCCTTCCTGGATCTGGATGACCTGCTGGCCAAATACGGGCAGGGGATTACGGAGAACCTGAATCCGATCTATCTGGAGGCTCCGCGCTACAAAGGCAAGCTGTACGGCATTCCAACCAACAAAGAGATTACCCAAGGCAAGGCCTATACGTACCGCAAGGATATCATCGACAAATATAATATTCCGATTGAGGATATTAAGACGATGTCAGACTTTGAACCCTGGTTCAAGCTGCTGAAGGAGAAGGAACCGGGACTGATCCTGGACTTCATTAAGGAATCGGGAGAAGGGATGATGTATGAGACCCGCTCGAACTTCCGCGCCATCGGACCGACGCCGAACAAGATTCCTTTATTCCTCTATGACTACACAAATACAGATAACATCCAGATTAAGTCAGTGATTGATCCGGAGATTTCATCCATTGCCCAAGCGGAGTATGAGCTGAACCGCAGCTATTACGAGAAGGGCTACATCAACAGTGACGCTGCTACCACAACGACAGAGATCGGTGACTTACGGAAGCAGGGTAAAATCTGGATGCAGCAGGCCGTCTGGAAGCCGGGGGCTGACATTGAACTGAAGATTGCTTCAGACAATAAATATGATTTCGTCTCCAAGGTGATCGAGGAGCCTATCGTGACCACGGACCTTGCCGCCGGGTCCATGTTCTCCATCTCCCGGACCTCCAAGGACCCGGAGCGGGCGATGATGGTCTTGAATGCGCTCCATACCGATCCGTACGCCGTGAACCTGTTCGTTAACGGGATTGAAGGTACCCATTACAAGAAGATCAGCGAGAACCGGATCGAGCCGATTGCCGATTCCGGGTATGGCAGCTCTGCCCTGTTCTGGGTGGTCGGCAATCAGCTGATCAATTATCTGAAGCCGGGCCAGCCTGACGATCTGTATACAAGCTGGAAGAAATTCAATGATGAGGCCAAACGTTCGCCGCTGTTAGGCTTCGTCTTCGATGAATCACCGGTGAAGAACGAGATCACCCAGCTTACCTCGGTCATCGGTGAATACCGGGCGGCAAGCACCGGTGCTATTCCTGACCCTGCCAAGATGCTTGCGGAACGCAATGAGAAGTTGAAGAAGGCCGGCATTGAGAAGGTCAAGACTGAACTTCAGACCCAGATTGATGCCTGGAAAGCAGCGCAATAACTGACAGTGGAAGGGATGGCAGGAGGTCCGTTGTTTCTGGGCGTCCTGCCCTCTAATTTGTAGATAAGAAAGGAAGAACTAGAGACTATGGAGACTTGGATCAACGAAGCCTGGGACTATGCCCGGAACAAATTAAGCCGTACACGGAGCCGGATCGGAGCAACCTTCCCGAATGCCACTTACGGCGGACAATATGATGCGCGTGACCCGGATTGCTGGACCAACGGATTCTGGCCGGGCATTCTCTGGCTGGCTTACCGGGCCACAGGGGATGAGGAATACCGGCGCATTGCCGAGAGCTGCGAGGAGCAATTGGACGGACCTCTTCAGGAATACGAACAGCTCCATCACGATAACGGCTTCCTCTGGAGTCTGTCAGCGGTTGCCGATTACAAGCTCACCGGTAACAGGCTGTCCCGGAGAAGAGGGCTGATCGCTGCCAGCCATCTGGCCAGCCGGTTCAATCTCAAGGGGAATTTCATCCGTGCCTGGCTGCATGAAGGCAGTGAAGGTCTGGCGATCATCGACTGCATGATGAATCTTGGACTGCTGTACTGGGCCAGCGGGGAACTGCAGGACCTGAGATACCGTCATATCGCCGTCGCCCATTCGGAAATGGCGCTGCGGGAATTCATCCGCGAGGACGGCTCGGTGCATCATATCGTCCGGTTCGATCCTGAGACGGGAGAGCGGATCGAAGCGCTGGGCGGACAAGGGTATAGTCCGGATTCCGCCTGGTCACGCGGATCGGCCTGGGCGATCTACGGATTCGCGATCGGGTACCGGTATACGGGTGACATCCGGTTCATGAATGCCGCGAGAGCGGCAGCGGATTACTTCGCGGCTGAGCTGCCGGAGGATCTGGTGCCGCCCTGGGATTTCCGGGCGCCTGCCGATCAGCTATGGGCCAAAGATTCAACCGCTGCTGCCTGCGCGGCCAGCGGAATGCTGGAGATGGCCTATCTGCTGGAGGGTGAAGAAGCTGAACGGTACCGGAAGCTCGGAGCAGCCATCACGGAATCGCTGTTCCGCCATTACGCGCCGGAAGACCCGGCGGAAGAAGCGCTCATTACGAAGGGAACCGGCAGCTTCCCGGCTGGTGCCGAAGTCGAGGTGCCGATCATTTACGGCGACTATTTCTTCCTGGAGGCCTTGCTGAAGCTTAAGGGAGAGAGCGAAATCTTTTGGTAGAGGAAATGGATTCACGGGAAAGGAGGAGCAAAGTTGGAGAGAAGAAGAGTGGAGGATGTAGATCCGTTCATCGGGGTGGACGGGGAGAATAACTGCCTGTGCGGGCCTTATCTGCCCAACAGCATCGTAAGGCTGGGACCGGATACCTTGCCGCCGCACCTATCCCACGGCTACGACAGCTCGCGGCCGATTATCCGGTTCAGTCATACGCATGTCAGCGGAACCGGGGGCGGCGGGCGTTATGGCAATGTCGGCTTCACCCCCTATACCGGAATGCCGCGGTTTCAGTTGGACCCCTATGACAAGGGGGAAGAACATGCCGAATCAGGCTATTACAGCGTGAAGCTGCTGCCTGCCGCCATCCAGGCTGAACTGACCAGCACGATGCGGACCGGAGTCCACCGTTATACCTATCCGGCGGATGAATTGGCGGGCCTGCTGATTGATGGCGGTGCGGTCATTCAGGTTGGCGGGGATGAACCAGGGAAGACCACCGGAATATCGACCGGGGGCTATATTGAAGTGCTGTCCGAATATGAGCTGGCGGGCCGCAGCGACCTGCGCGGCGGCTGGGGGCATGAATTCCCTTATTCCGTCTACTTCTATATCCGCTTCGATCAGCCGATGCAGAGCTATATGCTGATGGATGCGGGCGGAGTACGCCAAGGGCCGTCTGTGGATGGCGCAAACTGCAAGGCCTCCCTTAGCTTCGGTGACTGCGGAGTCCTGGTGGCGAAGACGGGCATTTCTTATGTAAGTGCAGGCAAGGCCAGAGCCAGTGTGGACCGGGAAGCCTCCGCCGGATTCGATGACATCCGTCAGGCGGCCAGTAACATCTGGGAGGATAAGCTCAGCAGAGTCACGGTGGAAGGGGGGAGCAGGGAGCATACCCGGCTGTTCTATACCCTGATGACCCGTCTGTTCTGTATGCCGAGTGACCTCGGAGTAGACGACGAGAACTTCGCCTGGGAATCAGGAGTACGGCATTATACCGACCTGTACGCGCTCTGGGACAGTGTACGGAATGCCAATTCGTTGATTACACTGCTCGACCCGCAGCTTGAAGTGGATATCCTGAATTGTCTGCTGGACATCGCGGACCATACCGGCTGGCTGCCGGACGCCTGGATTATGGGGCATAGCGCGATGATTCAAGGGGGAAGCTCCGCAGATATTCTGTTCTGTGAAGCGGCGCTGAAGAAGCTGGAGGGCATCGACTATGGCAAGGCCCTGAAGCAGATGCGCAAGAATAATGAGGTTCCGTCACCGGATACCTGGCTCTACGGCCGTCATCTTAAGGATTATCATACTCTGGGGTATCTGTCCACGGATGTGAAGAAGAACTGTGTGTCCCGCCATATGGAATATGCGTATCAGGACTGGTGTATCGGCCGTCTAGCACAGGAGCTTGGGCAGGCGGAGGCGGCAGCAGACTATTATGAGAGCTCGGAGAAGCTGTGGAATCTATGGCGCGAGGATCTGAAGTGTTTTGCGCCCCGGCGGCCCGGCGGCGAATGGGTTACGTCATTTGACCCGGAATCCTGCCTGCCGGATTCATGGAATGATCCGTATTTCTACGAAGGCACCAGTCTGCAATGGTCGTTCAGCACACATCATGATTTTCATGGACTTGTTGAACGGCATGGGGGAGCGGAAGAATTCATCAGCCATTTGGACCGTTTTTTTGACGGGGGATTCTATAACTCCAAAGAAACTATGCTGCACATTCCTTATCTATACATTTATGCAGGAAGACCGGATAAGGCGGCGGACAGGGTCCGGGAATGTCTGGAGACTTACTTCCGCGCTGAACGTGACGGGTTGGGGGATAACGAGGATATGGGCTGCCAGAGTGCCTTCTACATCTGTTCAGCCATGGGCTTGTATCCGTTGATGGGCCAAGACCTCTATTTCCTCGTTCCTCCGTTGTTCGACAAGGTGATGCTGCTGCTCGGAGCAAAGGAAAATCCGACTTCCCTGACGATTGAGGCTCAGGGTGAATGCAGCGGGTCCGGGAACCGGTACATCCTGTCTGCTACCCTCAACGGTAAGGAGCTGAACCGGGCTTGGGTCCGCCATAAAGAAATTGCCGGAGGAGGCACGCTTCTTCTGGAGCTGGGGGCTGAACCCGGGGAGTGGGGAAGCCTAATTCCACCTTCTCCGCTCGCGGAATGGGAACAAGGCAAACAACAACTGTCAAGGTAGGGCAGTAGGCTCAAGGAGAGAAAGTCCATGCAGAACTTAAAAAACAAATGGCTGCAATATCTCGTGGGAGATACGCTTCGTCCGGAAACGCTGAAGCGGGTCCGCGATGCCAGGGACAAGATGCTTCATCATCAGGAGCTGCTGTGGGCGGACATCCCGGTTCAGGAGAATGCTGCGGATGTATTTCAGATCATCCTCCGTTTGAAGGAGATGGCCATCGCGCTGAAGTCTCCCAAATGTCCCTATTATATGGACTATTCATTAAGGCAGCGGGTTAGCTATGGATTGGAATGGCTGTATACGCAGAGGTACAACGAAACCTGTCAGCCTTATGGCAACTGGTGGTATTGGGAGATTGGCGTGCCGATTGCGCTGCTGGAGACCTTGCTGCTCATGGAGGAACTGCTGGATACAGAGCTTATAGAGCGTCTGCTCCTCCCCGTAGACAAATATGTGGGTGATCCGGTCTTTCATGCCCAGTGGTTCGCAGCGAAGGCTCCGCCTGCAACGGGAGCGAATCTGGTCTGGAAATCTACGGCTGCTGCCCTGGCTGCCGTTATCCGGGGCGACGGGCAGAAGCTGTCCGCCGCCCGGAATGCGCTGCTTCCGCTGTTCAGGAATGTCAGTGAAGGGGATGGCTTCTACGAGGACGGCTCCTTCATTCAGCATGACAGATATGCCTATACTGGCGGATATGGGGTCTCGCTGCTACATGATGTGGTCCGCCTGATGGCGTGGCTGCACGGTACCCCCTGGGAATTGCCGGGTGAAGCCCGGGAATTGACAGCCCGGTGGATTGAGGATTCTTTTGTCCCCCTTATGTTCAGGGGGTCCATGCTGGATATGGTCAGCGGCAGGGAGATCTCGCGGGAGGACTCGCAGAATCATGAGAGCGGACATTCCGTGATCACCTCCTGCTTACGCTTCTCGCGTATGCTGGATGTGGCGGATCAGGCACGGCTGCTCTCCAGAGTGAAGGCGTGGATTGTTGCCGACACCTACAAATCGTATATCGCCGAAGCGCCGCCGGATGCGGCTGCTGGGGCTGGCGCGCTGCTGGACGATGAACTTGTGCCGCCTGCCCGGGAAGAGAGCTTCTGCAAGCTGTTTGCCCATATGGACCGGGCGGTGCTGCAAGGTCCGGGTTTTGCCTACTCGATCAGTATGTTCTCCAGCCGGATCTTCACCTATGAATCTATCAACCGGGAGCACCTGAAGGGCTGGTATACAGCGTATGGCATGAGCCATCTGTACAATAGTGACTTGGGACAATATGCGGATGCCTACTGGCCGACCGTTGATCCTTACCGCCTGCCTGGAACCACGGTAACGAAAACATTGCAGGAGGATGGAGCCGGGCAAGGCCGCTTAAGCACTAAGGCTTATGTTGGCGGGGCTGTGCTTCATAACCAATATGGCGTCATTGCGATGGAGCTTCAGGATGTCGTTAACGAAGCGGATGGACTGACTGCGCTCAAAAGCTGGTTGTTATGCGGTAACCGCATCGTGGCCTTAGGTTCGGGTATTCAGAGCCGGAATTCCGTCAGAGTGGAGACGATTATAGACAACCGGAGAGTGACTCCGTTCGGTGACCATAAGATTACCGCAGACGGAACAGAGATTTGCCGGACGCCGGGAATCGCAGATACGATTCATCCTAAGTGGATTCACATGACAGGGAGTACCGAAGGTGCGGATGTGGGGATTTATTTGCCTGAACGCTGCTGCGTCCATGCCTTGCGCGAGGCCCGGCAAGGGAGCTGGAAGGCCATCAACGATGCCGGTCCCTCTGCGGAAATCGAGCGATCCTATCAGACGCTCTGGTTCGATCATGGAGCAGCGCCGCAGGGGGATACCTATGCCTATGTGCTGCTGCCCGGCTGGAGTGAAGAAGCAACGGCCGGGTTCGCCGGGGCTTCAAGTATACGGATTGTGGAATTGAATGACCGGGTGCACGCGGTGGAAGAGACGGAAGCGGGGCTGTTAGCTGTGCATTTCTGGCAGCCGGGCTGGTATAGAAGCGGGTGGATTGCTTGCAGCAGTGAGGCCTCTATTGTTCTGCAAAAGAATCCGGCAGGCTGGAGTCTGGCTATAGCCGATCCGACTCAACTGCAGCGCCGTCCCATCGAAGTGGAGCTTGAACTCGATCGGCCTGTTACCAGGGTGATCCGCAGGTCTGAGCGGATCACGGTTGACCTGAGTGAAGCTGGAGACACCGGAACCCCCGGAAAGGTTAGACTGGTGTTCGACCCTGACGGTGCCGGGGGCGCCTCGTTCCATGTGGAGCTTGGGACCTGAGGCGAATCTATGAAAATGCACTTCAAGTGAATGACTCTGCGGAGTATGGTAGAATAATCCCAATGATTTTAGAGGGGGAGTACCATGCAGATTTCAATTACCGATGATATCGTAGATGAACGTTTCCGGCAGTTCGTAAGGGACCACTTCTGCGGTGGCCGTGAATCCATCTTCAGGAGCGATCTTGACACTGTGGCTACGCTGAAGCTTGAGGGCTGCAAGTTCTCAAGTCTACAGGGGACCGAACACTTTACGGCGCTTCAGGAGCTGGATTGTTCGTATAATGAGTTAACCGTGCTTAACCTTAGCCAGAATGAGGAACTGGTTACTGTGAACTGCCGGAGTAACCGGCTGATTGAGCTGAATACTCAGCCGAATCGGCTGTTGAAGGAACTGGACTGTAGCAGGAACCATATCCGTAAGCTGGACCTCAGCCAGAATCTTGCGCTAGAGAAGCTGGAGTGTCATGAGAATATGTTGTCCAAACTGGAGTTAAGCAGCAATCCCCGGCTCAAGGTACTGAATTGCAGTTATAACTCGCTGCATGGATTGCGGCTTCAAGACAATACGGCACTGGAGCGGCTCGATTGCGGCAGCAATTATCTAATTGACCTGGATATAGCAAGCTGTAGAGAGCTGACGGAAGTCCGCTGTAATCATAATCACTTAACGGGTCTCGACACCAGTGGCAATCCGTCTCTTACGAGTCTGCGATGCTTCAATAATCATATTACGAGTCTGGACCTCAGTCACAATAGCCAGTTGACCGAAATCTATTGTTCTCAGAACAAGCTTACCGTACTCGATACGAGCCTGCATTCGCAGCTTGTACAATTGGATGTTGCCAATAACCTCATCACTCAGCCGGATCATAGGGTAGAGGGAGTAGGGATTTTTCAATATGATAATACCTTCACCTGTTATAAGGCGGAGCTACACATCAAAGGGAGCGGGCTTACCGTTACAGCGGAAGTTCCCACCAAGGCAGCCATGAGCGGATTGACTTCCCGGATTCAGAAGGTATGGGGAGAGCTGGAGGGGCGGCTTGACCGGGTATTGCAGCTAATTGCGGACGCTCATCCTGATGAAGATGTGAATGAACTGGCGCTGGCCGACTTGACGTTTGCCGAAGACCACTCCTTCCGTATCGGCTACGATGCCGGGGATACACCGGCTGGTCAGCTCTGCATCTATGCAGTGTTTGACCATGAGGATGAGCTGGCGGATCAGCTTAGTTATGAAGTGTACTGAGCTGGTGAGCTGTGGGTGGTAAGTCGCAAGCTGAACGCCGCACGCCGAGCACTGCAAGGGTTTGCGGCTTTTTTCTGGAAGATTCAGAGGGATTAATCCCTCTGAATTTGCTGGAAGTAGGTTCGATGAGGAAATGAGAGGTATAAATCCCTCTGATTAAGCTGGAAGTAGGTTCGATGAGGAAATGAGAGGGATATATCCCTTTGATTAAGCTGGAAGTGGGCTAGAGGAGGAAATGAAAGGTATAAATCCCTTTGAATGGGCTGGAAGTGGGCTAGAGGAGGAAAGAAGAGGGATTAATCCCTTTGAATGGGCTGGAAGTGGGCTAGAGGAGGAAAGGAGAGGTACAAATCCCTTTGAGTAGACCGAAAGTGGGCAGCAGGCGTGAATGAGGAGCAAAAGTGCACCTCGTTCCGTCAAAAGTGGACGGCAGGCGTGAGTGAGGAGCAAAAGTGCACCTCAATCTGTCAAAAGTGGGCGGCAGGCGGGAGTGAGGTGTAAAAGTGCACTCCAATCCGCAGAAAGTGGGCGGTGGGCGTGAATGAGGAGTAAATGTGCACCTCAATCCGCAGAAAGTGGGCAGCAGGCGTAAATAAGGCACATCTTCACCGTAACACTCGAAATCTCATACCTTTTCTCGAATGCAGGCAGTTTCTTTTACTACCAGACCCTATCTATACTATTAAATGTAAGCGCTTTACAACGAGTATCTTTATGAGTGGGGAATACTGAAGCAAGGGTGCAGAAAGCAAGTTTGTGTGAGGAATGCTGAAGCATGTTTGTGTGAGTAAAGCCGAACTATGAGCAGGCAAAGCATGTTTGTGTGAAGGGAAGCCGTGAAAATGTTTAATCCAATGAAAAGGGGGAATATGGATGAGAAGGTGGGGAATGAGAGGAACGTTAACGAGAAGGTTACTCATAAAAAGCGGCTTGGTGGCGTTAGTGTTGCTGCTGTCGATCAGCGGGTTGGGGGGAGTAACGGGACGTGCCCGTGCGGCGGATGAATTCGACGGGATGCGGGAGAACCGGAAGGTGATGCTTACAGGAGGTCCCTCCCTGAATACAGCGGACGCTGATATTGCCGCAGCCCTCACCAAGCTGGCGAATGAAGCGAACGGTTACTGGCAGACGATGAATACCTCGCCCAGCCGTACCTATCTGTGGAGCGATAACCCGGGCATCGGGAACTCGATTCAGATCCGGGTAACCTATGAACGGCTGAAGACGATGGCGCTCGCGTATGCCACGGCCGGCACGGCGCTGCATGGGGATAGTCAGCTCGGGAGCGATATCGTAGCTGCACTCGATTATATGTACACCACCCGATATCATGAGGCGGTAACGCCGACGGCCAGCGGAACGAGTAACTGGTGGGATTGGCAAATCGGCATTCCCATGCAGCTTAATGATACGGTGGTGCTGATGTATGACGTCTTAAGCCCGGCTCAAGTCACTAATTATATGACTGCGGTGGAACGCTTCTCGCCCGCAGTTACCTTGACTGGAGCCAACCGTGCCTGGAAAGCGATAGTTGTAGGCGAGCGGGGAATTCTCGTCAAAGACGGGGCCAAAATCGCCGCGGCGCGCGATGGCCTGTCCTCTATTTTCAATTATACGCTTAGCGGAGACGGCTTCTACCGGGATGGTTCATTCATTCAGCATAATAATATCCCCTATACCGGAGGTTATGGAATTGATCTGCTGCTGGCTGTAAGTGATCTGATGGTGATGCTTCACGGCTCTTCCTGGCAGGTCGCTGATCCCAAGCAGTCCAATGTGTGGGAATGGGTGTATAACTCCTATCAGCCGGTGATGTACAAGGGGGCGATAATGGACATGGTCCGGGGCCGGGAAATCTCCAGGCATTACAGTCAGGACCATGAAGCAGGGCATCGGGTGATGCAAGGGATTCTGCTGCTGTCTGCAATTGCGCCGCCTGCTCCATCAGCCGATTTTGAGAAGATGCTTAAAGGCTGGATTCTATCGGATACATTCAAATCCTTCTATGCTGATGCCCCCGTACCCGCTATCGCTCAGGCCAAGAGGATAACCGCGGACCCGTTGATTGAACCGGCGGCAGAGCTTATAGGTTATAAGCAGTTCTCGGCGATGGATCGGGCCGTTCAGCACCGGCCGGGCTATAGCTTCGGGCTTGCAATGTATTCCAGCCGCATCAGCAGCTACGAAGCGATCAACAGCGAGAACGCCAAAGCCTGGTATACCTCGGCGGGTATGACCAGCTTATATAACAGTGACCTTGAACAATACAGTGAGGATTACTGGCCAACTGTCGATAGTTACCGTCTGCCGGGAACAACGGTGCTGTCGCAGACCGCTTCAAGCAGCCACACCAGCACCAAGCCGTGGACCGGCGGCACCGATATCCAGAATCTATATGGAAGCTCGGGTATGGATTTGCAGTACGCGGGCCGTACGCTTGGAGCCAAGAAATCTTGGTTTATGTTCGATGACGAAGTGGTTGCGCTCGGTGCGGGCATCAGCAGCACGGATAATATTGCTGTGGAGACTACGTTTGAGAACCGGAAGCTGAACACGGCGGGCAGCAATACGCTAACTGTGAACGGTGAAGTGCAGCCTGCCATTTTGGGCGGGGCATCGACCCTGGATCAGGTGGAGTGGGCTCATTTGTCGGGAAGCACCGCCGGTGCGGATACGGGATATTATTTTCCGCAGACGGTATCGCTTGCTGCTAAGAGAGAAGCCAGAACTGGCAACTGGAAGCAGATTAACCCCCGTCCGGTCACACCTTCCACGCCGGTCACCCGCAATTATATGACCTTATGGCTGGATCATGGTGTTAATCCGGTGAGCGGCGAATATCAATATGTCCTGCTGCCGGGCAAGACAGCCTCCCAAGTAGCTGCTTATGCTGCTGCTCCAGACATTGAAGTGCTTGCGAATTCATCCAGTGTTCAGGCGGTAAAAGAAACGAAGCTCGGCATCACCGCAGCGAATTTCTGGGAGGATGGGGCAAACTCCGCCGATCTGATCACCGTCAACAAAAAAGCGGCGGTGATGACCCGGGAAGCCGGGGATACATTGGAGCTGTCCGTCAGTGATCCGACCCAAGCGGGTACCGGCGTAATTGAGGTGGAACTGGACCGTTCAGCAAGCGGATATACGGCAGATGCCGGAATTACGGTGACACAGCTCAGCCCGACCATCCAGTTAACGGCGAATGTCAGCGCGGTCAAGGGCAAGACGTTCAAGGCTTCTTTTGATCTGGGCAGCGGCACACCGCCGACCCTTCCTGGTGAAGAGGTTATTGTAGACAATAATGACACTACAGGAGTGCTGAAGACTGGAGGCTGGAAGACTGCTGCGGTGCAGACTGACCGGTACGGCGCCAACTATCTGCATGATGACAACAGCGGCAAAGGCAGTAAAAGTGTGACCTTCACCCCAGACTTACCCGTCACGGCTACCTACAGCGTCTATATGATGTGGCCGCAGCATATCAACCGCTCCACTGCGATTCCCTTAGACATCGTTCATTCCGCAGGGACGGCTACGCATAGTATAGACCAGACCGCAAACGGCGGGGTATGGAATTTCATCGGCACATATCCCTTCACAGCCGGTTCCTTGGGTAGCGTGACTATTCGTAACAACGGAACAAGCGGGTATGTAGCCGCCGATGCAGTCAAATTTGTACGTAATCCGTAAGGTGAGCTTCGGGCGCAGGTTAGGAGAAGGGCAAGGAGCTGAAGAGGATAACCTGTATATTTGAAAAAGAGACAGGCCCATGCAACCTGTGCATGGGCCTGTGCTGCTGATGGATTAGCCTTGTCAAGCGTCGAGCTTACAGATCAACCTTCCAGTTGCCGAGCCGCTTGGCGATTTCCGGGTCCTGGTGGGAGAAGAAGAGGCTCTCGCCGGTATCCAGCGCCGTAATCTGATCGAGGTCCGCCGGACTCAGCTCAAAATCAAAAATATCGAAGTTCTCCACGATCCGCTCTTTACGCACCGACTTCGGAATCACAACAATATCGCGCTGAACCAGCCAGCGCAGCACAACCTGAGCGACAGATTTGTTGTGTTTGACCGCAATTGCGGACAGCATTTCATTGCTGAACAGGTTGTTGCGTCCTTCGGCGAACGGTCCCCACGACTGAATCTGCACACCCTGTTCCTTCATAAAAGCGGCATTATCAATCTGCTGGTGGAACGGATGCGTCTCGACCTGATTGACGGCGGGCACAATGTCATTGTGCACGATAAGGTCCATCAGACGGTCGGGGAGGAAGTTGCTGACACCGATGGCTCTGATGGAGCCTTCGCGGTACAACTCTTCCATCGCACGCCATGCCCCGTAATAATCACCGAACGGCTGATGAATCAAGTACAGATCCAGGTAGTCCAGTTGCAGCTTCTTCAACGATTTGGCAAAAGCCAGCTTGGCACTCTCATACCCGGCATCCTGAATCCACAGCTTGGTCGTGATGAACAGCTCTTCGCGCGGGACGCCGCTGCGCTTGATCGCGCGTCCGACAGCCTCTTCATTCAGATAACCGGCAGCCGTATCAATTAAGCGGTACCCGGCGGTTATGGCTTCGTACACTGCGTTCTCGCATTCCCCGCTATCCGAAATCTGGTAGACCCCGAAGCCGAGAATCGGCATGGTCACTCCATTGTTCAAGGTTACAGTCTGCATGATCACTCCTCCTATGGTTCATCTCTTAATAATGGCAATCGGCAGCGCATCCCCGGCAGCAGGCATCGCAGCGGGGATTCCAGTTGCGGCCGATTTGCTATACAATAAGCCTACCGTCTTCGTGTAACACGAAGTCAAGCGGGGGTAGTATTTTTTTTATCGAGGAGGGTTATTATGCATACTGTTAAGGAAGCTGCCGAAATGACAGGGCTCACCGAACATGCGGTGCGTTATTATACAGATAAGGGCCTGGTGCCGACCGTTCAGCGCAATAAAAATAATATCCGGCTGTTCGACGCCGACTCGATCAACTGGCTGTATGGCATCAAGTGTCTTAAGCAGACAGGGATGCCGATTGAAAGCATCAAAACCTATGTCGATCTCTGCCTGGAAGGCGATTCGACCGTTGCCCAGCGTTGTGCGCTGATGATGGAGTATAAGGAAGCGGCGCTCATTCAGCTCGAAGAAGCCAAGCAGCGCGTTGCCCATCTGGAACAAAAAGCGCTGCAATATCAGGCCATTCTGGAGCAGCGTATCCCCGACATGACCAATCCCGCCAACTGGGGAAAGGTGCTGGAGGACGGGGGCCAGGTACCTGCACGCAGGAAGAGAGAGCCGCAGCTGTCTTAGAACTGAAGTTCACAACAAAAACCCCGGAGAGCGCGCGAGCTTACGCTTTCCCGGGGTTTTGTGGTGAATGGAATCGGAAGTAGTTGGATTCTCTACACTTGCTGATGGACGAACGGCCGCTGTCAGAACAGCAGATGGATAAACAGCACTTAAATGTTGCCCTTTCACCCAAAGTAGCCAAAACCGACTCCAGTAGATGCTGTTTATCCACTTGTTCAGGCACATTCCTCAGAAAGCGGCGAATTAAGATACACTTTTCCAACTGCTGTATATGGAGGTTCAGCCTCCACCCGTGCCGTGGCCCATCGTTTGAATTGACATTTGGGTAAAACCCACTTAAGTATTGAACTTGAAGCTTCGTCCCGTGAAATAGCGGCAAGGCAATAGCCAGAGAGAAACGCAGTAAAATTCAGTAAGCTTGAACAAAGTCGTAAAAGTTGCGACTTATTTGTTTTATTCACGTATATATACCTTTATTAAGACTAAAACACGCCAAAAGGAGCGATGCATCTTGAATTTCATGAACCAGAACGGCGATGATCAGATGCCGGGACTCAGGCTGCCGAAGCTGAAGCCGGGGATGTACAAAAAGATTTGGGTGGGGGTAGCCGCAGCGGCAGTATTGATTTATGTAGGCTCCACTTCCTTTTATACCGTGCAGGAGCAGGAACGTGCAGCTATTCTGACCTTCGGCAAGTATACGAACGAGTCCTCGGCGGGACTTCATTTCAAATGGCCTTATCCGATCCAGGAAGTGATTACAGTGCCTGCGGAGCTGACCCAGCGGATACATATCGGGTACCGCCAGGAGGGTGAAGGAGCAGTAGCCGTGGATGATGAAGCCATGATGATCACGGGCGATGAGAATATTGTCTCTGCTGATGCGGTAGTCCAGTGGAAGATTAGCAATATCCATGATTATCTGTATAACATTGATGACCCGGACAAATTCCTGCGTAACTCGGCCAGCTCGTCGATCCGCGCAGTGATTGGTTCGGAGAAGCTGGATTATGCGATTACGGACGGGAAGACAGTGATTCAGGATAAGGTGCGGGTGCTGCTGGTGGATCTGCAGAAGAAATACAACACCGGCATTCAGATCATTGATATCAAATTCCAGGATATTGAGCCGCCGAGCGGCCAGGTAGAGGAAGCATTCCGCGAGGTAACCAATGCCCGTGAAGAGAAGAACACAAAGATCAACAACGCCAAGAAGTATGAGAACGATATCATTCCCAAGGCGCGCGGTGAAGCACAGGCGCTGCTGGAGCGGGCTGAAGGCGAGAAGAAGTCGCGTATCCTGAACGCGCAGGGTGATGTCGCCCAGTTCAATGCCATTTATGCCGAATACACCAACAATAAGAGCGTAACCGAGAGCCGGCTGATACTGGAGACGCTGGAGACGATTCTGCCTAGCGCCAAGATTTTCATCACCAACTCGAATAGCGATACTGTGAACTATCTGCCGCTGAATGAGCTGATGCGCAGTACGACGGACAGCAAGTCTGCCCCGGCCACAGTGAATCCGCCTGCTTCAGCGGCGCCGCAAGGAGGAGATGCCCAGTGAAGAAGAACCCTATTATCGCAATGATATCTGCTGTAGTTCTGATTATTCTGCTTGCCGGATCTATGTATATCGTGAAGGAAGGGGAGTATAAGGTAGTCCTGCGTTTCGGTGAAGCGATGCGTACCGTTGAGGAGCCGGGGCTAAAGTTCAAGCTCCCTTTTATCGAGAATGTCTCGGAGCTTCCCAAATACCAGATGACGTACGAGAGCTCGCCAACCAGCATTCTGACCAAGGACCAGAAGCCGATTGTCGTTGATAATTATACCGTCTGGAGAATTACCAACGCCTCACAGTTCCTGAGAACTGTACAATCGGTAAGCGGCGGGGTGCAGCGTATTGATGAAGCGGTATATAACTCGGTACGCCGCAAGCTGTCGGAGGTCAATTATGAGAATATTATTAGTGAGGACACCGGACGGGGCAATATTAACGATGAGATCACCAAAGACGTAGTGGCCGCCTTAACCCGTGATAATTACGGGATCGAAGTGATCGACGTACGGATCAAGCGTACCGACCTGCCGGAAGAGAATAAGCAAAGTGTGTATAACCGCATGATCTCGGACCGTCAATCCATTGCCGCGCGTTATCTGTCTGAGGGGGACGAGGAATCCAAGAAAATAACGTCCAAGGCCGACCGTACCTCCAGAGAGCTGATGGCCCAGGCTGAAGCTGACTCCAAGAAGATCATTGCCGAAGGCGAAGGGCAAGCTGCCAAGATCTATAACCAGGCCTATGGAAAATCTCCTGAGTTCTATAGCTTCTATCGTACGCTGGAGAGTTACGTGACCACGCTGAAGAATGAGCCGGTGATCATGATGCCGATTGATTCGCCGTATGCCAAGATATTGATGGGACAATAGGCTGAACAGCTTTCACTAGCTTCACCGGATAATTGTGAACAAGATATGACAACACCCCTTAGAAAAGATTCATTTTCTAAGGGGTGTTTTGTTTAAGAGAACGCATAGTTACGTATTATGGAAGCGGGAATAGCAGTTGGATTTTCTACACTTACTGATGATCGAATGGGGGCTGCTGGAACAGCAGATGGAAAAACAGCACTTAAATCCGCCCAATTCACCAACTATAGCCCAAACCAGCAAATTTAGATGCTGTTTATCCACTTGCTGTCGTTCATCCCGCAATAAATCGAGGAATTAAGATACGTTTGTCCACTTGCTTGGCGCAGGAGAAGTTACTCTCAATGGGGTTCCCCCGGTTTCCAGGTTCCCCAAGTTTCCAGGTTCCCCAGATCCCCTAGATCCCGACCCCAGCTGCCCCAAGTTCCCCAGTTCCCCCAAGCTTCCCGCCCCACACGATCCCTTAGGCTACTTACAGCAAGATCAGCAGCAATGTTCCTACCAGGAAGCAATAATAGGAAAAGTAAATCAGATTGCCCTTGGCCATAATGCCGATGAACCATCTCATGGCATAGTAGGTTGCGACAAGCGTGGTGAGGAAGGCGATCAGGTAGGGAACCGCCAGCGCGGAGCGGTTAGGATCATGTGCGATATCGGACGCCCCCATGATCAGCCCGCCAATACTGATGGGAATGTACAGCATGAAGGAGAACTTCAAGGCGGTCTCCTGCTTCATCCCAACCGCAATGGAGGCAATTACGGTAGAACCGGAACGGCTGATGCCGGGAATCAGGGCGACCGCCTGAGCCAGTCCGACAATGATGGCGTCCCGTACGGTAAGATTGCCGTCTCTTTTCTGCCCGCGAAGATTGCGGATCAGCCAGAGGGCCACTCCGGTAACGAGTAGACTGATGCCAACGGTATGTACGGAAGTGAAGATACGTTCGATCGTATCTTTGAAGAAGACGGCAGCAACGGCTGCGGGAATCGTCCCGATGATGATGTAGAGGCAGAACATGAACTCCGCCCGGTACTTCGAATTGCGCGTGCGCAGGTAACGGAAGGCACCTGTAATCAAATCTAGGATATCCTTACGAAAAATAAAACAGATAGCGATTAAAGAGGCCGTATTCGTTAATATTTCAAAGGATAGCCCATTCTGCTCCATCCCGAGCAGACGTTGTACGATGATCAGATGCCCGCTGGAAGAGACGGGAATAGGTTCCGTCACTCCCTGTACGATCCCCAGCAGCAAATATTTTAGCCAAGTAAACCAAGTTTCCATAATTTCCTCCTGAATCTGAACTGCAACTGCAATTGGATTAAGCTTGTCTTCTTCTCATCCGTTTGGATAGGACATACAGCCCGAAGCCTACAAGGAACAGCGTACCCGCCGGAATAATATAAGGCTTGAGAATCTGGTCCACATGCTCCCATTGCGCCCCTAATTTGAAGCCCAGATAGACATAGATTGAGGTAATCGGAAGCATGGCCAGGAAGGTGTAGAGACTGAAGGCGAACACATTCATTTTGGCAATTCCGCAAGGGATAGAGATCAGGGTTCTCACTCCAGGGATGAAGCGCCCGTAAAAAGCCACACCGTTGCCGTATTTCTCAAAAAAACGGTCGGAAGCCTCCAAATGATGCGGACGGATGAAAAAGTACTTCCCGTACTTATCAATCGCAGGCCTGCCGCCATACCGGCCCAGGGCATATAACGTGAGCGGACCAAAGGTACCTCCGAGCGTACCGGCAAGGATCGTAAGAATAAGCTTCATGTCCCCCAGGTACACCCAATAACCGGCAAGCGGAAGCACGAGCTCGGCAGGGACGAATTCAAACGACAGGGCGAGGACGATACCGGCATACGACAAATCTTTGAAAAAAAGGATGAATTCTGTAATCCATTGTGTCATAGGTTTCTCTCCTCTCTCTGCATAAAAAAAGCCCCCTAATTAAAGGGGGCAGTTCATATAAACTGTCAGCTCCCTCTCATCTTTGCAAGGTATCTTGGATACCTCTAGTTGCCGCACCGTACATACTTGCGTATACCGGCTGCAGCGGTTTCATCGGGCCAGGCCCTCCACCGAACTCTGGATAAGAGTATTATTCAGTTAGATTACATTAAAACATACCCGAATACGTTAATGCAAGTTCAAGGTCAACTCCTGCTTCTCTCCCAGGGTAACAGGACAGCCTGTTATATTCTTGATTCCAATTCTCTGGCCTTCTGTACATTCGATAATATCACTCAACGTTCCAGTGTAGGGACTGCCGAGTGCAGGAGAACAACCAGGCTGATGATGGAACGAAGCATAGTGCTCGGGTGTTTCTCCATCGACTGAGATGGCGAAGACCAATTTCTGGTTAGTGGGGAATACTAGATTGGCAGTAAGAGTGTAGGCGCCTGATTGCGGAACAATCAGTTCACCTGTCTCAGGATCAAGCAGAATCTTCTGATCCGCACGGCCTGGAACAAAGGGAATCCACTCATCGGTATCAACAACAGTTCCCGCTGGTAATTCTGCGGAAAGAAAAAGTCCATTGTTATAATATTCATCCATCAATTTCCAATTACCCCACGATACTCCACCTCCATTATCGCGACTACCGTACCGCCAATATAACGCATAATCTTCATAAAAGTATTGTAACCAATACCCATTGTTAAAATCTAAGCTCAATACCCCTCCAGTATAGATATTTCCAATAGGCGGGGATTCACCCATTTCATACTTATCAGAGTTATAAAAGCCGGTCTTAGTCAGGTTTTTAATCTCAATGCCCGGGTCATTGTCATCACTGACTATATATTGAGTTGCGCGCATCTTTAATTGGCTGTGCCAGTCATACCAAATCACAAATATATTCTCTATCAGTTCTCCGACGCGTTGCCAAATGCCATGGTCCGTATAAAAAGATTGCAGAAAAAAGGTTGTACTTCCAGCGGTAGTACGAAGCACCTGGAGTGTCCAGGCTCCATCGCTATTGGGGCCATGCTGTGCTCCATAACCGCTACTTAAATAAATCCCTGTATCCCTAAGCTGATTTAAGTCATTGGTGGGGGCTTGCTTAATACTCATAGGTAAGCCATTGGAGAAGAGTGCATTTGTATTCATACCTTAATCTCCTTCAAAGTCAGATTTGCGTCAACGTTATAGTATGTTTCATCTTTCTGCCGTTAGGACCGGGCCATAAGGTAACCGGATGGCCGGCGATGTTCTTGATCCCTATCCGTTGCCCCTCTGTGCATTCAATAAGGTCTGTCAAGGTTGCCGAGAAGTAATCTGCTTGCATCAGCGAATCAGGCTGGTAATGAAAGGAATTATGGTGCTCAGGTGTTTCACCGTCAATCGAAATAGCCAAGGATACCTCCTGATGAGCGCTGAACTGAAGATGGGAGATAATAGAGTACATGCCTGTATGGTTAATAATGAATTCCCCTGTAGTGGAATCCAAAGAACAAGCCCGGTTCGGTCCGACATGGACAAATGGAATAAACTGCTCTGCCTGGAGGACAGACTCCCCCAATACATATGCAGAGCCGAACGCGAGTAATGTTTTGTCTTCGATTTTTACCCAAAGACTCCAACTGCCACCGTTATCATCACTACTTCGCCAGTATTGAGTGGTAGAGTTCGAATTGCTTTGATAAAAGTGCTGTACAAGGCTTGAGTCACCTGGATCTAGAACGAGTATATAGAAATTTTCACTATAGGTCTGAAAGGGAGTATTCCTTACTGTTTTGTTGCTGAAATAAAGGCCGGGACTCTTGGCAGAGTTTGCATCTAATTCTGGAATATCCATCATGAAGGGCAGTTGCGAAGCTTCAAACAAAGTAAGCTTGTCAACGGACACTTCTTCTGAGGTATCAGTAAAAGGTACTCTATATAAATAAACTCCTTCAGTACTATATACCAATTGCAACAGGCGATCTGATCTTCCAGTAGGCAGCACAATCATACTCCATGCTTTATTATCTTGAAACATAAACTGCTGATCATTACCCAAATAAAAACCAGGAGTTGTATAATCGTCCGGGTTATAGCTTGTAGCTTGATACACATTCATAGTAAGTGGAAGATCCTTGGTGTTATTCCATTCAGACCAAGTCGTTCCACTGTCTTGGCTACTCCGCCACCAGATCTCATGGAGAGTGAAGAAGGTCTGTTCCAGGTAGGCAGAATCATCAGGTTCAGGGGAATGGACATGCAGCATCCAATCTGATTGATAATGGGGACCATTCGCTACCTCTTCGCCTTGGTTATAATAGAACCCGGTTTCCTTAATCAAATTCAAGTTATGATTAGTGATAGGGGAGATGAGGCTGGAGGGGGTTGATGGGTGGTGTATGTTCTTCCACTCGGACCAATGGAATCCATCATCTTGACTCCTGCGTACCCATGCCTGGTCACCGGAATAGAAGGTTTGTGTAATATGAGCTATGGAATCCGCCGGGGTGGAGAGGACGAACAGCATCCAATCCCTGGCATTAAGATCCGGGGAATTAAGCGCTGTATGATCTAAACTATGATAAAAACCGGTTGCCAAAATGGTATTGAAGTCCGTGCTCTCTGAATGTTTGATTAAGGAATCATTCGTCATATCCTCTTTCGTGTTCATTGTTACATCCCCTTTCTATAATTGTAGAGATCAAGATTCTAATGGAGTAAGGGTTAGTCCATGTCTGCTCTTCCTGTTGTTTACAGACGGCCATAAGGTGACCGGAGTGCCCGTGATATTCTTAATGCCGATCCGCTGCCCCTCCGTACACTCGAAGGTATGTGTTAAGGTAGCATAGATGAATCCTTGCGATGAAGAGGCCTGACAATGCAGCCCGGTATGATTCCCGGCAGCTCTTCCGTCAATAGAAATGACAAATAATGCTTCCTGATTTCTTGGGAGAATTAGATTAGAGCTAAGGGAATAGCTTCCTCCCTGATTAATAATGAGCTCTCCTGTTACAGCATCCAGTTGACAATCCCGCATAGCCCCAGTATGTGCAAAAGGAATGAGTCCGTTGACTGGAATAATTGCTGTTCCGAGCAGATAGGCGGAGCCCATTGCGGGCCTCTGGGATAGGGTTCTCCATTCTTTAAAAGTACCACCTTCTAATGTCTTACCGCGCCATTGCAGATTTTGAGTCGTATAACGGTACTGTATAGCCTCAAAAAGGGTGGTGGAATAGAGCTGTGTAACCATTGAGAGTATAACCTCATTGTTATTGTGATTTCTCAAAAAACCCAATTGATTCTGCTCTGGATATGAATCTGGAGTCCCATTCCTCCAATCCATACTTGAAGAAGCAGTCTCACTCTTGAACCATGGAGACCAGTCCGCTGCATTATTGGAGCTTTTACGCCACCAGACCCCATCATACGAGTAAAAGGTCTGTAGAATGAAGTGATTACCGTTATATACATTGTTGAAGACCAGCAGTGTCCATTCGTCTGATCTATAGCCATCCGGAGCACCGAGAGCAACGTTGTTATTCCATGTATAATAAGCATTTTTCGTGTAATTTTTTAAATTACCACCTCCCGATCTATAGATTTTCATATCCGATGCGTCCCGGTCGGTAGGGGTCCATTCCGACCAGACGTCACCGCCATCTTGACTGCTGCGTATCCAGCTGTGTGTACCTGAATAATAGGTTTGAATCACTAGGGAGGGATTGAAAGACAAGGGAGGACTGATGTGTACCAACCAATCTACACCAGGGAGTGGTGCATGTTCGGGTTCCAATCCTGTACTATGGTAGAAACCAGGCTTACGAAGCGTATTTAAGTCGTTACCCGGCGAAGGCGAAAGTAAGGAGATACGTGGCGAATGATGGAACAGGTTCTTCCATGCAGACCACACCTCCCCGTTGGATTGGCAGTCTCTGTGCCATACCTGGTCGCCTGAATAGAAGGTCTGGGTGATCAGGTGAAGCGAAGCTGCAGATGTGGACGGGAGGACGAATAGCGTCCAGTCGGTCATGTTATCGTCAGGGGAATGAATAGCAGCAGCTCCCGCACTACGGTAGAAACCTGACTTACGTACCTCATTAAGATCCGTACCCTTCATCAGGGTGATGAACAGCATAGCGTTACTTGTATCTGATTCTTTGGAAGCATTCACAACCTCGTCATTCGGACACATTGCTTGTTAACCCCTTTCCATTGGTTTGAGCTCAAAGTCCACCAAGTCCGTCATCACATTATACTAACAATATATGTAATTTATTACCTCGATCTGGAATGATAAAAAGCACCACTTCTGCCCGGAAGAGTGAGATCGTCAAGATTCACTAACTGGCAGAAGTGATGCTATCCCGTAAAAAGCTATTCAAAATAATTTCTTACTTCAACTCAATCTTGAACACATCTCCGGCCTTCCCGCCGAATACGGCCATTCCGCCCTTCGGTAATACAACGGAAGGGTCTTTACCCACCATGGAGTGGCTTACGATCACTCCATCGGCATCATAGACAGCATAGCCGCCAGTTGATGGTGCTGTAACGGTCATTGTCCGCCCGGCGGACTTTTTATCCAGCTTCATCCATACCGCCTGACCGCTCGCAGGTACTGTACTGATGGAAGCACGGCCTCCGTAGAGAGGCTTCACTGCATCTTCACTGATATAGTCATTTCCGTCAATGGTCAGATATTCCTGGCCGTTCTTGGTGGAGAAGTTCAGATCAAAGGCATCTCTGCCGTTCATCACCGGGATTTCAGCGGCATTAACGGCGGTGTTCCCGTCCACAATCTTCGTTCCGGTGGCGTACCCTTGCTCTACCGCGATAGTCTTCGTCAGGATGGAGGGGGACAGATAGAATAATGAACTGATTTTCTCATCCACGGCGTAGTAATGCTTCCCGTTTCTCTTCTCCCAGGCCTGCTTCGTAGAGGCGTTCAGGGGATTGGCCTCCAGCTTCTGGTATTCATAGGTAACCATCGGCATCTGGCCTATTCCGGGAATATTCAGATGGGCGTCCAGCTTCAGATAGGTGATGCCGTTCTTCTGCTTGTCGAAGCTTACGGCTGCACTGCCATCGCTGTTCTTGAATTGCCCTTTGCCTGTGTATACATATTTCTGAGCGGGGATCAGTCCGCCGAGAACCGGCAGTGTAAGCTCTCCACCCTTAACCGTAATGGGGAGTGTCGCTCCCACGGTACCGTACAATCCCGAATAGGACTGCATCTCAGCAGGCATAGCTGCTTTTACCGGAGGGGTGAAGGTCTGGTCCGGCTGAATCTTCTGAATCTTCCCGGTGTCCTTCAAGTACTCTAGCAGCACCTGTGAGGCAAATACAGTGTTATAGACCGAGCTTCCGCCCGAGGAGAGTACTGCGATTGAAATGTCATCTTCGGGCAGTGTGGTGAGTGCCGCGTGATACATAATCGTATCCCCACCCTTGGTTAAGGCCTTGATGCCATAATCGCCAAAGGGCGCCAGATCCACCGCATCCCAGCCCAGCCCATAGTTGAAGCTGTTACGCTCTTCGGGCACCCAGATTCCGTTCTTATATTCTGGCTGCCGCATTGCTTCGGCCGAGGCTTCCGACAGGATGTCCGGGTAGTTGCCGTTCAGCACTTCTGCGAACTTCGTTAGATCTTCGGCAGTGGAATAGAGACCACCGGCTCCAAGGATGTTGGCGTTCTCGGCAGGCAAGGCCGGCTTAAGGCTCGGGAAATAAGTCTTGGCCAGTTGCTGTCTGTCGAAGCTGTCAAGCGGGGTCTTCGTTGAGCTTACCTTCATCGGGCTGCTGAAGTGCTGGTCCAGGAATTCGGAATAGCTGATCCCGCTCACCTGCTCAATCATCAGCTCCAGCAGCTGAAAGCCATCGTTGCAATAGACAGAATATTCGCCCGGATCAGACTTCAGCCGTTCGGACGCCATCCGGGATAACATCTCATCATGATTCTGTGTATCGTTGTCATCCAGCAAGATGCTGTTCCCATAGTGGCTGCCGTAGAGGCCCGAGGAATGATTCATTAACATGCGCGGCGTAATCTCCTTGTAGCGCTCATCGGCCATTTTGAACTGCGGCAGATACGTTATGAGCGGTTTGTCAATATCAATGACCTTATCCTCCGCCAAAATCATCGTTGCCGCAGACACATACATTTTGCTGACCGAGCCAATGCCAAACATCGTGTCTTTGGTGATCGGTGCCTTAGTCACCGTATCGTAGAACCCGGCGCCTCCTGACAATGTGATGTTGCCCTTATCCATAATGGCATACTGCATGCCGCTTACCCCATAATCTGCTACGATCTTCGACGCCAGCTCGCGGGCCTTGGCCTGCACGGGGTTCTGCTTCTCCTGCGCCGCCGAAGCCTGGGCTGCGGGGATCACCAGCATTGCGGCGAGTACTACTGAAGTTAATTTGTTCATTCGGATTGCCTCCTCTTGTTCCTCATCGGTATACTTCCTGAATGTATCATACCGGCTGGAGGGAGGGGATAGGCCCGAATGCCCCTGAAACGCTGATAACGATCCCTAAACGTAGAAGCTTATGAAGTAGAAGCTTACGAATAAGTAGTATTAAAGAAGATAACGAAAAAGCGAAAGAAGCGGAGGGGAAATTTGGAACTGTAGGAGCGGTAGCGACCGCCTTTGTCAACGGATTTCAACCGCATATAGCGGAATAATTCAGGAAATCTGTTGACAACAGCGGCCGGAAGTCCAAATTTCACCGCAGTGCCGATGAAGCTTGAAGTTCAAATTTTTAGTGCGTCTTATATGGAAGACTCGGGCGAGAAGGGGAGGACCACCATATTATTAAATTCCTTATGCCCCGATTCTATCGTCATATTCCCGCCGTATTTATCGCATATTCTGGAAATGTTGGTAAGGCCGATGCCGTGATATTCCGGATCCGGCTTCTGGCTGTGCAGCGAGGCGGTCTCTTGGGCGATCCGGTTGAGGATGCGGATGAACAGCGCGGATTCACTCGAATGAATCTGGATCAGGATATACCGGTCCTCGGCTACCTTGACCTTTTTCGAAGCTTCAATAGCGTTGTCCAGCATATTGCCAAGCACCACACATAAGTCATAACGGTCAATATGAACCGCCTGTGAATGGAGACGAAGCCGGGTATCGACTCGGATGCCGTTGGCCTGTGCGATATTCAGGGTATTCGTGACCAGCGCATCAATGACGAGATGGCCTGTGTTCACCCGCTGATAGGCATCCTCAACTTTATTGAGCGTCACTTTGATATGCTCCAGGGCTGCCGCTGAATCATTGCGCCGGATACACTCTTCAATGTACAGGAACTGCTGGTGGGTGTCGTGGATAATCCGCTTAATGGACTTGAAGCTGTGCACCGTCTTCTCGTAGTTCGCATCCTGATAATTCATCTGGTGCTGCAATTGGGCATTCTCATGCATGAATTGAAATTTATCAATAATCGTATCAAAGATATAGACGACCATCACATTCAGGAACAGAAAGCCGAGAATCGCCATGAAATAATAGATATCTTTGTTGCTGCTGACTGTAGTGAGCACATTGATCTGATAGATACTGATGAAAGGCACGATCAGGAAAAAGATATAGTAAGGGTAAGGCAGAGCGAAGCTTCTGCGTTTGGAGATGAGCCGGATGACCTGAATCACCGCGAACATAATAATACAGCTAAGGATGATTCCCTTCATGAAGCCCGGCCGGTCGAACCCGTTACCCGACTCCAGGTTGGTATAGTCCACCGAATCAATCGCCGAGAAAATAAACAGCGAGATGAAGCTGACCAGCGTCATTAGCACCGCATACAGGATGGAGAAAATCACCTTGGTCTTAATCTCCACCTGATAGGACCCGGCCATAGCGAATATCATCAGCAGGGCGACAGCCGATGAGAATACGGAGGACATTTCAAAGACCAGATAGACAAAACACAGCAATCCATAAAGGATGAAATACACGGTCCGGTTGGGCTTCTGGGCGGACTTGCCGAATACGGAGCCGAAGTAAAAATTAGTCTGGAAGCCCATCACCAGCAGCACACAGAGGATAATAGGCAGGTTATATGGAATCATACGAATGACCCTTCATGATCATGAATTTGGTATAGAAATCTTTGACCTCTTTGATCTTGGAGCGGCCGATTGGGAACTCCATCCCGCCCGACATGAGCACCGAGCCGCCGGAGAATTTCTTCACATGCAGCAGGTTGATAATAATCGAACGGTGGATGTGCAGGAAATTGCTGTCTTTTAACGCTGCGGCATAATCGGCGATCAGGCCTTTGCTGTCATAGACCTGTGTGGCGGTGATCACATGGAGCTTGCTTTTGACCGTCAGGCTCTTGGCCGCCTCAATCGCAATGATATCATCATATCTCAAGACAACCTCCTCATAACCGGACTTGATGACCATGAATTTCTTTTCTTGAGCCTGGAAGTAATGCAGCAGCTTGGTGATCTTCTCTTCCAGGAGGTCAGGAGCCACCGGCTTAATGAGGTACTGGAACGTGATGACATCGAAGCTCTCCACCATATACTCCGGGTAGCTGGTCAGGAAGATAATCTGTTCGTCAAAATGCTTCAGCTCCCTGATTCTCCGCGCCGCCATAATCCCGTTCATCCCGCCCATCTCCACATCCAGAATCAGAATATGGAAGGGCGCTCCATCCTGTTCATAGTGAGCGGTCAGCTGCTCCCCTGAGTGATATAACTCTATCTCGAATTCTATATTAGTCTTGATGGATAAGGCTATCAGCGTCCTCTTAACCAGCTCTCTGTGCTGCTCCTCATCATCGCATACCGCTACTCTATACATGAATGCCCTCCTCCATTACGGCGTAGTGAAGTTAAATAGTATTACAGAATAGTATATCGCATTCCTGATGAGGGCAAGCCCCGGACGGGGCCAAATGCAAAATGAGATCCCTGGAATGCACAGGTGGAGCGGCGGGAGTGGGTGGACGCCAGGAATACACAGGTGAGCGGCGGGAGTGGGTGGACGCCAGGAATGCACAGGCGTCGGCAAGGAACGGGCGGATTCCAGGAATACATAGGCGGCGGCAAGGAACGGGTGGACTCCACTAATGTACAGGCGGCGGCAAAAAACGGGCGCCTCCAGGAGTGCACAGGTGGGCGGCCGGGAACGTTCAGATCCTGGAATGCACAGGCGGGTGGCAGGAACGGTCGGACTCCGGGAATGCACAGGCGGGCGGCCGGGAACGTTCAGATCCAGGAATGCACAGGCGGTCAGCAAGGAACGGGCGTGTGTTTCCCCTCCGGCTGCCTGATGCTATGTCCACAGCCGGAGCAGCGGCCCTTCCTTACCGTAGACGGGATCACTGACCGGCAGCGGGACCTCGCGGATCTCGGGTAAGGCTGCTGCGAAGTCTGCTGGAGTGGCCCGGCGGGTATTGTAGTCTGCTCCGCCGGGATAAGCGCCGGCGACACGGAAGTTCTCCGTAGCTGAGAGCCGCTTGTGCGCCGTGCCGGCAGGCAGCACCAGCACATCCCCGGCCGCAACCTGGACGGTGCTTCCGGTATCGCCGCCAAGCTGCAAGCGGGCGCTGCCGAACATTACACCGAGCACCTCATGCGCGTTGCTGTGATAGTGGTGGTAGCTGAAGACACCGTTCACCCAGCTGTTCTTCCAGCCATTGTTATTGAAGACCTGTTCCGCCGTGTCTGGCTGATCCTGAAGAGCACCCTTATACAGCACTGCCGGAAGCTCAGGATTATTCGGCAGCAGCTTGTCCGCCTGGAAGCGGAAGGTAACTATAGATTGGTCTGACATAACTCATCATCTCCATTGTGTGGGAATGGTACAGCACAAAAGAAATTACACATAGTGAGGAACAAAGAGTCAATTCCTCTGAACCTACCCAAGTGTGGCTGAAGTAGAGTAATAAGGAGCATTAATACACCTGAATTCACCAGCCGCGTGCTAAATGAGCCAATGAGGTGCAATAGTGCACCTGAATTCACCGGATGCGGGCCAGGTGAGCCAATAAGGAGCATTAGTGCACCTGAATTCACGAGGCGCGTGCTAAATGAGCCAATGAGGAGCATTAGTGCACCTGAATTCACAGGACGCGAGCTAAATGAGCCAATAAGGTGTATTAGTGCACCTGAATTCACCGGAAGCAGGCTAAATGAGCCAATGAGGAGCAATAGTGCACCTGAATTCACCAGCCGCGTGCTAATTGATGATGGCGTAAAATAAGTTGTGTACCAGTATTTGGAGCCTAGTCAGGCAACAAAAAAGTAGGGTATCCTCAGGATTGCGAAACCACTAAGGAGGAACCCTACCAATGCCTATTTTACCCGAA